>NZ_KQ950198.1 GCF_001517975.1 Thermobifida cellulosilytica TB100 | reverse complement strand
ACCATGCGCATCCGCGATAAGAACGGCGTCGTGTCGGGAAGGAGTTTAGATCTCGGTTAGCTCCAAATCTTTAACGAATATTCCGAGTAAGAAGGTACCACCAAATAAACTATAACTGATTTAATGAGCTATTCGCAGTTTCACAGTATAAGCAGTTTATACTTAGACATGCATGGCTTAATCTTTGAGACAAGCATATGACTACTGGCAGGATCAACCAGGTAGCTCCCTAATGCGATCAGAATGCGGATGCAAGCACCCACACCCTCACGCATACCCAGAACCGATTGCTCGGTCAGAGTGTTTAGGGATATATCGTCTAGCAAGACACTCACAGGGGTCTGCAAGGCCTTGACTAGCTTTCCGCGATTCCCCACTGAACATCCCTCCGATCCGCTCCAACGGTACCAAATCATTGACGCTTGCAAGCAGGCAATCATGATTTGCGCAGGATGGATCAAAGCGCTAGCAAGCAACCATGGGCTCAGCTTTCGCGAGCACCACAACCACCGGACTAGCAGTTGTATAGATATACGATTGCACATCGTGTATCAATACAAGTTTCCCATCGGTAGCTCCACAATTGGCACAAAGGCCAACGGAAGCATCCGTGAGCTGTGAAAGCTCACAAACACTGATATAGCTGTGGGTATGGGAGCTTAGCGCTGACACAACTGTGTGCACTACCGCACTTGACCTCAAATAACCAAAGCCAATCGTTACTCATTGGCTAGTAACCGTGCTGAATAGATCAGGCGTTCACCAGTGATCCGGATTTTCTCACCTCCACGCCTCAAGCTGCTGAATGCTGCTTTCCACGCTTCAGTCGATTGCCACCCGGCTCTGGCGTAGGTTAGCCCCCCTTTTAGGGTTAAGGTTACCAGCGGGTTCAACGGTACCCGGTTTGTTACCCGGGTTTGGCCATGCAACGGCCGGTGTTTGGCTAAGTAGTGTTGGTAGTAGACATTGAAAATTTTTTTTTTTTAATGTCCCCGGAACCCCCAGATATTTACCCTTTTCCCC
>NZ_KQ950197.1 GCF_001517975.1 Thermobifida cellulosilytica TB100 | reverse complement strand
GAGCCGCAGGATCAGCCGCGCATCTTTATGCGCCATGCCCGGAAACTCGGGTATTGCAAAAACGGGTCGGAGCGCTTGGCCGAGCGCTTCGGAATCACCTTCGAACAATTCCTACGGGAAGGCTACCCGGTAGCGGAAGCCATGAAGTCCGCAAACCCGCTGCTGCGTAAAGCCGCAGCCGTGGCCCAACAAGAATGGGACGAGGCGCACGCACATGGGAAGTAAAGCCAAGAAGATTACGGTTGGGTACAAATACTACATGGGCCTGTTTATGGGCCTTTTCCGTGGCCCGGTGAATGAGATTGTCGAGATCCGCGTGGGCGACCGTACCGCGTGGACAGGCTCAATCACTGGCAACACAACCATCCAGATTAACCGCGAAGACTTGTTCGGCGGCACGAAGGCGGAAGGCGGCATTGATGGCCCGCTAGCACTGTACATGGGCGCGCCGACGCAGACCGTCAGCCAGAAGTTAAAGAACATGCTCGGTGGCCGCCAGCCGGAATTCCGTGGTGTCGTTACCGCGTATTTCGACGGCCTGATCTGCGCCATGAACCCATACCGGAAGCAGTGGAAATTCAAGGCCCGCCGCTCTCCGGCCGGGTGGACTGGCGGCGTCTGGTATCCGGAAAAATGTCTGGTCAAGATGCAGGGGTACGACGGTCAGGGCAATCAGCACGAAATCCATGCCATGAACCCGGCGCACATCCTGTACGAATGCCAGTCGAACTACGAGTGGGGCCGTGGTCTGTCGCGCGACCTTATCGACGATACGACGTTCCGCCTCGCAGCCGACACCCTGTTTAACGAGAACTTCGGCCTTTGCATCCGATGGAACCGTCAGGACACGCTCGAATCGTTCATGCAGCTTATCCTCGACCACATTGGCGGTGCGATGTACGTCAGCAAAGTGACGGGCAAACTGTCCCTGCGGTTGATCCGGAAGGACTACGACTTCGACACGCTGCCGATCTTCGACACGGATTCCGGGCTGCTGTCCATTCAGGAAGCGACTAACGCGTCTCCGGCCAATCTGGTTAACGAAGTAGTCGTGACTTACCACAACCCGATTATGGACGAAGACCAGCAGGTGCGTAGCCACAACCTCGCGCAGATCCAGAATCAGGGCTGT
>NZ_KQ950196.1 GCF_001517975.1 Thermobifida cellulosilytica TB100 | reverse complement strand
GAGCTGCGCAGGCAGATGGCTCTGCTTGCAAGCTGTGTCGCTGCTGTCTGCGCGCCTGCAGCAGGGACAGCTGGCAGGCTGGCCCCTCTGTACTAGGCACAGCGTAGGCGGACGGCTCTGCTTGCGGGCTGTGCCCCTGCTGTGTGCGCACCTGCAGCAGCGGCAGCTGGCAGGCTGGCCCATCTGCGCTAGGCGCAGGGCAGGCAGACAGCTCTGCTTGCAGGATGTGCTGCTGCTGTCTGTGCGCCTGCAGTAGCGCCAGCGGGCAGGCTGGCCGCTCTGCACTGGGTGCAGCACAGGCAGACAGCTCTGCTTGTAAAATTTGCTGCAGATGTTGGTCTACCTGTGCCCATGACATGTCTGAACTGTTGACTGCACTGTCAGCTGCTGATGGCTCTGCACCATGTGACAAGGTCAAAGAGCGGTTGTCTACGGCTGCTGGTTCGGCATCTGCTGCTTGCACTGCTGCTGGCACAGTCCGTGCATGCTGCTGCATCTGTGTTACAGCACTGTTCAGCTGGCCTGCATCCGCAAAGCTGGCAGTGCCCTTGCTGACGGCCGGTGCCTTGTGCCTTTTTTAGCAGCTTATCACGGCAGCTCCTGCAGCACACAACCAAGGGCAGCTTGCAGCAGTGAGGTACTGTTATGTGCAGCCTGCAAGTGCGGTATTCAGTACTGGGTATATGCAAATGCCTACATGCGCTGCCGCAGCGCAGTGCGCTGGAAAGCATACGTGCATGTAGGGTACACTGAGGGCGAAAGGCTGTTATAGGCGACACTAAGGAAGCCCCATGATCGACCGCATGCACAAAGTCACATTGGTACCATGCAACACAATCCACCCATCGAATCTGACCCAGATGCGCACCGACTTGCAGCACCATGACATGCATAGACCGTCAATGCATGACCACTTGGGGCCATGATCAGTAAACTGGCCCACCACTGTGCTGTGTGCTGTGCGCTGTGGCTGTCGAATGCGCACACCTGCGTGGCCCGTCAAACTTCTCCAAGGGCTCAAATTTACCGCACTGATGACAGAAGCGCTGCAGGCCGGCACGGCCTGGGAGCTGTATCGCCACGACCTGTGGCACACAGGGCGCACAGTGCGACAGCAGGCACACATGTTCTCTCAGCTCTGCTGTCATTATGAGCCCCATACTACACAAGAGTGGCACTATTGTAGGCGTAGCAAAGGCTCATCACGCCGCATCCACTCCCGGGTTGGG
>NZ_KQ950195.1 GCF_001517975.1 Thermobifida cellulosilytica TB100 | reverse complement strand
GCTCTTCCGATCTCGCGGGCGCGCCGACGCTCGTGGTGCAGCTTCTGGCGCAGCTCGGCGATCTCCGCCTTGTGCTCGCGCAGCTCGGCCCGGAGCCGCAGGACCTCCTGCCGGTGCTCGGCCCTGACCTGGTCCAGCCGGGCGCGCAGCTCGGCGACGGCCTCCGCGGTGCTGTCCGCCGCCTTGGCCCTGGCCTCCCGCTCCAGTTCGGCGTGGACCCCCCGGACGATCGTCGACCAGCCCGCGGGCCGCAGCACGTAGGCGACCGCCCCCACGACGGCGGGCTCGACGACCGGGGGCACCTCGCCCCGGTCGAGCTCCTCGGCCAGGGACGGCCACGCCTGCCGCATCCGCTCGGCGACCCGGCCGCGGAACTGCGCGTCGGACTCCAGCTGCGCGGCGATGTCCGGCCCGGCCAGCCGCACCCGGCGGCGCGGCTCGAACTTGGCGATCCTGCGCAGCCGCGGCGGGATCTCCGCGGCGGGCATCGTGGCGAGGATCTCGGAGCCGTACTCGATGATCAGGGTGCGCACCGCCTCGGGGAGCGGCCGGTCCAGCGCCTCGGTCTCCGCAGGCTCCGCCCCGCGCTCCTCCGCGCCCTCGGAACCGTCGGTCATGACGGTGCCCCATCGTCTCCGGACGACGCCGTGGCAGCCCACACAGTCCGCTCCTCCTCAGCCGGTCACGTTCCCCGACACTCCTCCCCGGGCGCGGTCGCGCACCGGGCTCCTCGCTGTTCCCGCGGCGGACACCGCGCGATCCAGGCCATTTTTCCACGGATGCCCCAAGAGGAAGCGGTACCGCACCGTGCCGCGGCCGCCGCCGCGGCACGTACCCTGGCGGGGTGGCAGTATCCCGGCACCCGGTCCAGGGCTCCCTCGACGAGCTGGGCACCCCCCTGGCGGCCACCACCTTCGTGGTGGTCGACCTGGAGACCACCGGCACCCGCCCCGGCGAGGCCGCGATCACCGAGATCGGCGCGGTGCGGATGCGCGACGGGCGCGTCCTGGGCGAGTTCGGCACGCTGGTGAACCCGGGAGTGCCCGTCCCCGCGTCCGTCACCCTGCTGACCGGCATCACGACGGCCATGACGGCCTCCGCCCCGCCGGTGGCGGCGGTGCTCCCCCGGTTCCTGGAGTTCGCCGACTTCGGCCCGGACACCGTCCTGGTCGCCCACAACGCCCCGTTCGACGTGGCCTTCCTGAAGGCCGCGTGCGCGGCCTGCGGCGTCCGCTGGCCCTCCCCCGCCGTGCTCGACACGCTGTGGCTGGCCCGCCGCCTGGTGCCGCGCGGCGAGGTCGGCAACCACCGGCTGGGCACGCTCGCCCGCGTCCTCGGGGCGGAGGAGCCCGCGCACCGGGCCCTGGACGACGCCCGCGCCGCCGCGGGGGTGC
>NZ_KQ950194.1 GCF_001517975.1 Thermobifida cellulosilytica TB100 | reverse complement strand
GGCCCAGCGCGCCCGCTTCCTCATGCGGGTGCGGATCAGCCACCCGCGCGCGCACGAGGAGTTCGAGATCCTGCGCCGGATGAGCACCACCCCGCCGGTGCCCGAGCAGGTCCTGGACCTGGCCGACCTGGTCCGGCTCCGGGAGCGGGCCCAGCGGGTGCGGGTCGACCAGCTCGTCGCCGACTACGTGGTGCGCCTGGTCATGGCCACCCGGGAGCCCGCCGCCTACGGCCTGGCCCCCTTGCAGCACGTCGTCGAGGTCGGCGCCAGCCCGCGCGCCACCCTCGGCCTGGTCGCCGCCTCGCGCGTCCTGGCGCTGCTGCACGGCCGCGACTACGTGCTGCCCGAGGACGTCCAGGCGCTCGCCCACGACGTCCTCGACCACCGGCTGGTCCTCACCTTCGACGCCCTCGCCGACGGCGTCACCGCCGCCTCCGTGGTCGACCAGGTCCTGGCCGCGGTCCCGCCGCCCCGCGTCATCTGGGACGAGGCCCCCGAGTCCGCACCGGTGCCCCGGTGACCCCCGACGCCCGCCAGCGGGAGGCGCTGCGCCGCCTCACCCTGACCGTGGCCCGGCGGCTGCACGGCCTGCTGCACGGCGAGCACCTCGGCCTGCACGCCGGCCCCGGCAGCGAGCCCGGCGACGCCCGCCTGTACCAGCCGGGCCAGGACGACGTGCGCACCATGGACTGGGCGGTCACCGCGCGCACCACCCACCCGCACGTGCGCGACCTCGTCGCCGACCGGGAGCTGCACACCTGGACCCTGCTGGACCTGTCGGCCAGCATGGACTTCGGCACCGCGCACAGCCAGAAGCGCGACCTGGCCGTGGGCGTGCTGGCCGCCGTCACCCTGCTCACCCGGGGGGTGGGCGACCACGGCGGCGCCCACCTGCTGCACCGGGGCCGCGTCGTGCGGTGGAGCGCCCGGCCGGGGATGTCGGCCGACCAGGTCGTGGCGGGCGCCCTGGGCCGGCTGTGGCGGGCCGCCGACCCCCGCCCCGGCGAGCCCCCGATGCGGCTGGCCGACGCGATCGCCGACCTGTCGCGCACCCGCCGCCGCCACGGGCTGCGCGTCGTCGTCTCCGACTTCCTGGACACCCCGCTCGACTCCGCGCCCGACTGGCAGACCCCGCTGCGGCGGATGAGCGCCGACTGCCAGACCGTCGCCGTGGAGATCGTGGATCCCCGGGAGCTCGACCTGCCCGCCATAGGATTGGTCACGATGACCGATCCGGAGACCGGTCGCACCCGCCAGGTCCACCTGACCGAGCGGGTGCGTCAGCGCTACGCCCGCGCCGCGGCCGAGCAGCGCGCCGCCGTCGCCGCGGCCCTGCGCAGCGCGGGCGCCGCCCACCTGCGGCTGCGCACCGACCGCGACTGGGTCCGCGACATCGCGCGCTTCGTCGTCGCCCAGCGCCGCACCGCCCACCGCCTGGCCCGGCACACCGTGACCCGACCCACCACCCGGACAAGGACCGCACCGTGACCTTCCTGGCGCCCGCCCAGCTCTGGTGGCTGCTGGCAGTGGCGGCGCTCGTCGCCGCCTACGTGCTGGTGCAGCGCAGGCGCGCCGCCTACGCGCTGCGCTTCTCCAACCTGTCCCTGCTGGAGCGCGTCGCCCCGCGCGTCCCCGCCTGGCGCCGCCACGTGCCGGCCGTGCTGTTCCTGCTCACCGTCACCGTCCTGGTGCTGGCGCTGGCCCGGCCCGCGATGGACGTCCAGGTGCCCCGGGAGCGCGCCACCATCCTCGTGGCCATCGACGTCTCCCCCTCCATGGCCGCCACCGACGTGGCGCCCGACCGGCTCACCTCGGCCAAGGAGTCCGCGCAGGGCTTCATCGAGACCCTGCCGCCCCGCTTCAACGTGGGCCTGGTGGCCTTCTCCTCGGTCGCCACCGTGGTGGCCTCGCCCACCCAGGACCACCAGGCCGTCTCCGACTCCATCGCGAACCTGACCATCTCCTCGGGCACCGCCATCGGCGAGGGGGTCTTCGCCTCCCTGCAAGCCATCCGCTCCTTCGACGAGGAGGCCACCACCGACCCGCCGCCCGCGGCCATCGTGCTGCTGTCGGACGGGGAGAACACCAGCGGGCGCCCCGTCTTCGCCGCCGCGGACGAGGCCCGGGCCGCGGGCGTGCCGGTGTCCACCATCGCCTTCGGCACCGGCGTGTCGATCATCGAGATCGAGGGCCACTACGTGCCCGCCAACATCGACAAGGAGACGCTGGAGGAGCTGGCCACCACCACCGGCGGGCGCTTCTACGAGGCCGAGTCCGCCGGCGAGCTCAGGGACGTCTACGCCGACATCGGCTCCTCCCTGGGCACCGAGACCGTGCACGAGGAGGTCGTCGTCCCGTTCGTCGGCGCCGCCCTGGTGCTGGCCGCGGCGGCCGCGGCCTTCTCCCTGGCGTGGTCGCAGCGCCTGCCCTGAACTTTCCGTGTTGATTCCCCGTCCGTCCACGCAACCCGCTACCGTGATTCCGTTTGCTCACCAGCACACACGGAAGCAGCCGAGGACCGATGCCCCAACACCCCACGTCTTCCCCCGCCGCCGTCCTGTTCAGCCTGGACGACACCCTGGTCGACGACCACAACGCGGTCTCCCACGGCCTGCGCTCGCTCATGGAGCGCCTCGGCCACCCCAGTTTCTCGGCCGCCCGCGCGCTGTGGGACGTCCAGGGCATCCTGTCCACCTCCGCCTACCTGGCGGGGCGCATCCCCCAGTCGGAGGTGCGGCGCCAGCGCCTCCGCGCCCTGGCCACCCAGGCCGGCCACTCCCACATCTCCGACCAGCACTGCGACGAGCTGTACCAGCGCTACCTGGACGCGCACCGCTCGGCCTGGCGGGCCTTCGACGACGTCGCGCCCACCCTCAACCAACTGGCGCAGCGCAACGTCCGCCTCGGGGTGGTCACCAACGGCAGCCAGGACCGGCAGCACGACAAGCTCGCCTCGCTCAACCTGGCCCGCCACTTCGGGGTGGTGGTCTGCGCCGAGACCGCCGGGGCCGCCAAGCCCGACCCCCGCGTCTTCCGCCTGGCCTGCCAGCAGCTCGGCGTGCCCCCGCACCAGACGTGGTACGTGGGCGACCAGGTGTACGAGGACGCCCTGGGGGCGCTCGACGCGGGCCTGTACCCGGTGCTGTGCGACCGGCACCGCCTGGTGCCGGCCACCGACGTCACCACCATCCACAGCCTCACCGAGCTCACCGCGCTGGCCTCGGGCGCCCTGCCCGCGGGAGCGAGGCTGCGGTGAGCGGCCCCGACGTCCGGCCCGCACGCCGGACCACCGCGCACCTGCTGCCCACGGCCGCGGACGGGGGCGTCCACGCCCCCGGCGGCACCCTGGTGTCGGTGCGGATCGCCTTCGGCGACGACCCGGCCGCCCGGCTGCGCGAGGCCGCGCGGCTGGCCCCCGCCACCCCCCTGACCGCCGTCGACGTCCGCACCGAGACGGCCCTGCTGCACCACCGCGGCCAGACGCTCGACCTGCACGTCGACCGGGTCTACTACACGGCGCCCACGGACGCCCCGGCCACCCACACCCTCGCGCAGGCGCTGGCCCTGCCGTGCCGCCCCACCCCCGAAGAGCTCGCCCCCGAGGAGGAGCTGCCCGCCGGGGCGCTGCGCCGCTTCGCCGTCTACGGCCTGGTCACCGACCCGGGGGGCCGCCTGCTGCTGTCCCGGATCGCGCCCGGCTACCCGGGGGAGGGCACCTGGCACCTGCCCGGCGGGGGCGTCGACCACGGCGAGGACGTGCGTACCGCGCTGGCCCGCGAGATCGCCGAGGAGACCAGCCAGACCGCGCGCCCGGGGCGCCTCATCGGCGTCGCCCACCACCACCGCGTCCACCCCGGCGGCCGCTACACCGACGTCTACGCGCTGTGGGTGTTCCTGCACGCCCACGTCGGCCGTCCCACGCCCGCCCGGGTGGCGGAGGCCGACGGCTCCACCACGGACGCGGCCTGGTTCACCCCCGAGGAGCTGCCGCACCTGCGTCTGTCGGCCACGGCCCGGCGCGGCCTGGCCTGCCTGACGGACTCCGCCTCCGGGTGAGCGCGTCCGGGAAAGCGCCTCCCGCGGTACCGCGGCCGCGGGGCGCTCACCCCCGAAGCGCCGCGCGGCGCCGCCACCGCCGCAGCACGAACACCGCCACGCCCGCGCCCACCGCGGCCATGCCGCACAGCACCGCCTTCGACGGCAGGCACAGCGCCAGCACGATGCAGCCCACCAGGCCCGCCAGCGGGAGGCGCTGCGCCGCCTCACCCTGACCGTGGC
>NZ_KQ950193.1:3360-5050 GCF_001517975.1 Thermobifida cellulosilytica TB100 | reverse complement strand
CCAGGATCTCCAGCAGCCACTCGTCGATCTTGGTGCTCATGTTCGCTTCTTCTTCCTGTGTCGGATACGCCGTGCGCGGCGGTCAGGCCCGGATGATCGCCAGGACCTCGTCGCGCAGCTTGGCCATGGACTCGGCGTCGGGGGCCTCGACGTTGAGCCGCAGCAGCGGCTCGGTGTTGGAGGCCCGCAGGTTGAACCAGCTTCCCGAGGCGAGGGTCACGGTCAGCCCGTCGAGGTGGTCCACGCTCTCCACGTCCTCCCGGCCGGCGAAGGCCGCCTCCACCGCGGCGGTGCGCTCGGCCTGGTCGGCGACCTCGGAGTTGATCTCGCCGGAGGCCGCGTAGCGGCTGTACTCGGCGGTGATCTCCGACAGCGGCCGGGTGTCGGAGCCGAGGACCCGCAGCACGTGCATCGCGGCGAGCATGCCGGTGTCGGCCTTCCAGAAGTCCCGGAAGTAGTAGTGCGCCGAGTGCTCGCCGCCGAAGACCGCCCCCGTCTCAGCCATGGTGGCCTTGATGAAGGAGTGGCCGACGCGGGTGCGCACCGGCACCCCGCCGTGCTCCGCCACGATCTCGGGCACGGCCCGGGAGGTGATGAGGTTGTGGATGATCGTGGCGCCCGGCTCCTTGGCGAGCTCCTGCACCGCGACCAGCGCGGTGATCGCCGACGGCGAGACGGGTTCGCCGCGCTCGTCCACGACGAAGCAGCGGTCGGCGTCGCCGTCGAACGCCAGCCCGATGTCGGCGCCGGTCTCGCGGACCCTGGCCTGTAGGTCGACGATGTTCTCGGGGTCCATCGGGTTGGCCGGGTGGTTGGGGAAGGTGCCGTCCAGCTCGAAGTAGAGGGGGTCGATGTCCAGCGGCAGGGCGTCCAGCAACTGGTCGCCCAGGACGGCGGGCACGGTGTGGCCGCCCATCCCGTTGCCCGCGTCCACCACGACCCTGAGCCTGCGGATGCCCGACAGGTCCACCAGCGAGCGCAGGTGGGCGGCGTAGTCGGCGAGCAGGTCGCGTTCGACGACGGTCCCGGCGGGGCCGTCGTGGTCGGGGACGCCCCGCTCCACGAGCTCGCGGATCTGGGCCAGCCCGGAGTCGGCGCCGATCGGCGCGGCCCCGGCACGGCACATCTTGATCCCGTTGTACTGGGCGGGGTTGTGGCTGGCGGTGAACATGGCCCCGGGGATGCCGAGCTTGCCCGAGGCGAAGTAGAGCAGGTCGGTCGAGCCGAGGCCCGCCATGATCACGTTGCGTCCCTGGGCGCTGGCGCCTTCGGCGAACGCCGCGGCCAGCTCGGGGGACGAGGGGCGCATGTCGTAGGCGACGACGATCTCGTCACCGTCGACGACGTGCGCGAACGCCGCCCCCACTGCCCGCGCGACGTCCGCGTCGAGCGTGTCGGGGAAGACGCCCCGGATGTCGTATGCCTTGAAGATCTGACCGAGGTCACCCACAGCAGCTCCGGAGGTGTCGATATGCGGCCGATGGTCAATGGCGCGGACCCGGCGGGTCCGCAGGGTCAAACGTACAAGACTCCGGTTTCGCGCTGAGTGACCGCGGCGGTACCCCGACCGCGGCCCTGTCGTAGGATCTTCTGATCGGCTTCTCTGTTCCCGATCTCCAGCCGTGCGGGGCTCAAACGTCACGGCGGGGCCGACGGGGCGTGCGCGGGCCGGGCTGCTCCTCGGGGCGGG
>NZ_KQ950193.1:0-1113 GCF_001517975.1 Thermobifida cellulosilytica TB100 | reverse complement strand
GTGGCCGCGGTGTAGGCGGTGTCGTCGTCGGAGCGGCGGACCTCCGCGCCCACCACGACCGGGTGGTCGGCGGTGACGACCACGGTCGCGTCCCGGCTCTCCAGCGGACCCTCCAGGCTGACCCGGGTGGAGGCGGCCGGGGCCACCTCCACCTCGGCGAGGGCCTCCGTCTCCACCTCGCCGTCGGGGGTGAGCAGGCGGACCTGCACCGTGGTGGGCTCGTCGGAGACGGCCGCGACGACGAGGCGCCGGTTGCCCTTGCCTCCGGGGACGCCGGGGACGACGTGGCTCGTGGCGGGGGCGGTGGTGGCGGGGACCCAGTCCGCGCCGTCCGCGGAGCGCTCCGCGTACAGCGCCGCCGCGACCCGGCCCGCGTTGGTGCGCACGTGGACCACGACCGCCTGGGCGTGCTCCACCAGCGGCAGCAGCGGCAGCTCCAGCTCCGTGCGGCCCTCGACCATGACCCCCCGGGTCTCCAGGGAGTAGGTGGGGCCGTCGGGGGCGTAGAGGTCCACGTTGACGGTGGCCGTGGTCTCGTCGATGTTGGCCAGGTGCAGCCGCAACTGCTTGAGCTCCGCGCCGCCGGGGGCCGCGAACCACGTGCTGGAGGAGGGTTCGGCGCAGCGCACCTCGGTGACCGTGCCGTCGCCGGTGGTGGTCTGGGAGACCTCGGCCCCGGCGGCGAACCCGCCCTCGGCGCGCACCACGGTGCCGCTGTCGGTCTCCTGCGGCTCGTGCAGCCACGCCTGCCCGGCCGCGGCGGCGGGCTGCTCCGGGGCGGCGTCGGCGAGGTTGGGGGCGACCTCCAGGACGTCCTCGGCGGTCCCCTCCCCGTCGCCGGGGGCGTGGCCGGCCACCTGGGTCCGGCGGTCCTCGCCCTGGGGCGTGGGGCAGACCCGCGTGATCGACTCCACCGGGGCCAGCACCGGCTCGGCGTCCCCGCCGGGGGCGGGCAGCGCGGCCGCGGACAGGCGGGCCGCCCCGAAAAGCGCGGCCAGCGCCACGACCACCAGGAACAGCAGTGCGAAGCGGTTTTCGACGAGCAGCTTCACCGGGACGGTCCTCCTCACTGTCGGCCGCGCCGCCGGGCGCGGCGGCCGCGTCCCGCACGGC
>NZ_KQ950192.1 GCF_001517975.1 Thermobifida cellulosilytica TB100 | reverse complement strand
CTGAGTGGGGGTGGGGGTTCCTTTGATCGCCGCCTTGGCTCTGTGTGGGTCGGGGTGGTTGGTTGGGGTTGAGCCTCTGTTTCAGGTTTGCCGCCCCGCGTCCTTGTGTGGGTGTGGGGTTGGTGTGTGACCTTTGATGGAGAGTTTGATCCTGGCTCAGGACGAACGCTGGCGGCGTGCTTAACACATGCAAGTCGAGCGGTAAGGCCCTTCGGGGTACACGAGCGGCGAACGGGTGAGTAACACGTGAGTAACCTGCCCCTGACTCTGGGATAAGCCTGGGAAACCGGGTCTAATACCGGATATGACTCCTGCTCGCATGGGTGGGGGTGGAAAGGTTGGTTTTCCTTCCGGTCGGGGATGGGCTCGCGGCCTATCAGCTTGTTGGTGGGGTGACGGCCTACCAAGGCGATGACGGGTAGCCGGCCTGAGAGGGCGACCGGCCACACTGGGACTGAGACACGGCCCAGACTCCTGCGGGAGGCAGCAGTGGGGAATATTGCGCAATGGGCGGAAGCCTGACGCAGCGACGCCGCGTGGGGGATGAAGGCCTTCGGGTTGTAAACCTCTTTTACCACTCACGCAGGCCTTGGGTTTTCCTGGGGTTGACGGTAGGTGGTGAATAAGGACCGGCTAACTACGTGCCAGCAGCCGCGGTAATACGTAGGGTCCGAGCGTTGTCCGGAATTATTGGGCGTAAAGAGCTCGTAGGCGGCCTGTCGCGTCTGCTGTGAAAGTCCGGGGCTTAACTCCGGGTGTGCAGTGGATACGGGCAGGCTTGAGGTAGGTAGGGGAGACTGGAATTCCTGGTGTAGCGGTGAAATGCGCAGATATCAGGAGGAACACCGGTGGCGAAGGCGGGTCTCTGGGCCTTACCTGACGCTGAGGAGCGAAAGCGTGGGGAGCGAACAGGATTAGATACCCTGGTAGTCCACGCCGTAAACGTTGGGCGCTAGGTGTGGGGACTTTCCACGGTTTCCGTGCCGTAGCTAACGCATTAAGCGCCCCGCCTGGGGAGTACGGCCGCAAGGCTAAAACTCAAAGGAATTGACGGGGGCCCGCACAAGCGGCGGAGCATGTTGCTTAATTCGACGCAACGCGAAGAACCTTACCAAGGCTTGACATCGCCGGTAATCCTCCAGAGATGGGGGGTCCTTCGGGGATCGGTGACAGGTGGTGCATGGCTGTCGTCAGCTCGTGTCGTGAGATGTTGGGTTAAGTCCCGCAACGAGCGCAACCCTTGTTCCATGTTGCCAGCACGTGGTGGTGGGGACTCATGGGAGACTGCCGGGGTCAACTCGGAGGAAGGTGGGGATGACGTCAAGTCATCATGCCCCTTATGTCTTGGGCTGCAAACATGCTACAATGGCCGGTACAGAGGGCGTGCGATGTCGTGAGGCGGAGCGAATCTCTTAAAGCCGGTCTCAGTTCGGATTGGGGTCTGCAACTCGACCCCATGAAGGTGGAGTCGCTAGTAATCGCGGATCAGCAATGCCGCGGTGAATACGTTCCCGGGCCTTGTACACACCGCCCGTCACGTCACGAAAGTCGGCAACACCCGAAGCGCGTGGCCTAACCCTTCGGGGAGGGAGCGTGTGAAGGTGGGGCTGGTGATTGGGACGAAGTCGTAACAAGGTAGCCGTACCGGAAGGTGCGGCTGGATCACCTCCTTTCTAAGGAGCTTGTGGTCGGCTGTGTGGGACGGGGTGTGGTGCTTCGTCCTGTGGTTGTTTGGTCGACCGGCTCGTAAGTGGAACCCGCTTCGTATCCGTGTGGGTGGTGGCTTGGTGGCTGCTGCTTGGGGTGCGGGGTGTGGTACTCGGTGTGTGGGATGAACGAACTTTCCCCTGTGCTGCCTGTGGGTGGTGCGGGGGCGCGCTGTTGGGTGTCTGAGGAAGCAACCGTTTCCTCGCACCGTCCCGCTGGCTGGGGGTCGCCTGGTTGTGGTTGGCGCTGGGGTTGTCCTGGTGTCGGTCGGCCGGGTGGGCTTTCGGTGAGGGCGCCGGGCTGTTGGGTCTGTTGCCGGGGTGCTGGTTCTTTGTGGGCTGGTTGTCCTGGTGCGGGTTCTGGTCTGGTTCTTGGCGGGTGTGTGGGGTGGTTGGTTTCCGTGGTGCCATCCTGGCTTGCTTCGGGCTGTGTGTGGTCTGGTGGTGGCTGGGTGTGTGGCGGGTGTTTTGATTTGTGGATAGTGTGCGCGAGCATCTTGTTTCTGTGGTGGCCAAGCGAGTGTGGCATACGGTGGATGCCTTGGCACCAGGCGCCGATGAAGGACGTGGGAGGCCGCGATAGTCCACGGGGAGTTGTCAACCGAGCGGTGATCCGTGGGTGTCCGAATGGGGGAACCTGGCGTGCGTTATGGCACGTCGCCGCTGTCTGAATGTATAGGGCAGTTGGTGGTGACGCGGGGAAGTGAAACATCTCAGTACCCGTAGGAAGAGAAAACAACAGTGATTCCCTGAGTAGTGGTGAGCGAAAGGGGATGATGGCTAAACCGTGCACGTGTGATACTCGGCAGGGGTTGCGTGTGCGGGGTTGTGGGACGCGTCTGGTCTGGTCTGCCGGCTGGGCGCGGCGATGGCTCGGTTAGTCGAAACCGGTGGGAAACGGTACCGGAGTGGGTGAGAGTCCCGTAGGCGAAGGCTGGGTCTAGTCGTTGGCGTGTTCCCGAGTAGCGCGGAGCCCGAGGAATTCCGTGTGAATCTGGCAGGACCACCTGCTAAGCCTGAATACGTCCTGGTGACCGATAGTGGACGAGTACCGTGAGGGAAAGGTGAAAAGTGCCCCGGTGAGGGGTTGTGAAAGAGTACCTGAAACCGTGTGCCGTCAAGCCGTCAGAGCCTGGTCTTTGTGGTTGGGTGATGGCGTGCCTTTTGAAGAATGAGCCTGCGAGTCATGGTGTGTGGCGAGGTTAACCCGGGTGGGGGAGCCGTAGCGAAAGCGAGTCTGAAGAGGGCGTATTAGTCGCATGCTGTGGACCCGAAGCGGGGTGATCTACCCATGTCCAGGGTGAAGCGGGGGTAAGACTCCGTGGAGGCCCGAACCCACCAGGGTTGAAAACCTGGGGGATGAGGTGTGGGTAGGGGTGAAAGGCCAATCAAACTCCGTGATAGCTGGTTCTCCCCGAAATGCATTTAGGTGCAGCGTCGTGTGGTGCTTGCCGGAGGTAGAGCGACTGGTTGGCTGATGGGCCCGACAAGGTTACTGAGGTCAGCTAAACTCCGAATGCCGGTGAAGTTGAGCGCGGCAGTGAGACTGCGGGGGATAAGCTTCGTGGTCGAGAGGGAAACAGCCCAGATCATCGGCTAAGGCCCCTAAGCGTGTGCTAAGTGGTAAAGGTTGTGGAGTTGCTGAGACAGCCAGGAGGTTGGCTTAGAAGCAGCCATCCTTGAAAGAGTGCGTAATAGCTCACTGGTCGAGTGATTGTGCGCCGACAATGTAGCGGGGCTTAAGCACACCGCCGAAGCCGTGGATGCCGGGTGCTTCTTCGGGAGTGTCTGGTGTGGTAGGGGAGCGTCCTGCGTGGGGTGAAGTTGCGGAGTGATCCGTGGTGGACTGCGTGGGAGTGAGAATGCAGGCATGAGTAGCGATACACGCGTGAGAAACGTGTGCGCCGATTGACTAAGGGTTCCTGGGGCAGGTTAATCCGCCCAGGGTGAGTCGGGGCCTAAGGCGAGGCCGACAGGCGTAGTCGATGGATAACGGGTTGATATTCCCGTACCCGTCCGCGTGCGCCAGTACCGAGGCTTCTGATGCTAACCACCACCGGCTGGGGCGATGCCTTCGGGTGTTGTTTCTGGTCGGCGTGGGGTCCGAGGGGGTAGTAGGTAAGCGATGGGGTGACGCAGGGGGGTAGCTCTACCGGGCGGTGGTTGTCCCGGGTCAAGCGTGTAGCCTGGAGCATAGGTAAATCCGTGTTCCGTGACGGGTGAGGCGTGATGTCGAGGCGTTGAGCCGAAGTGAGTGATCCCGTGCTGCCGAGAAAAGCCTCTAGCGAGTGCGTGGGCGGCCCGTACCCGAAACCGACGCAGGTGGTCTGGTAGAGAATACCGAGGCGTTCGGGTGAACCATGGTTAAGGAACTCGGCAAATTGTCCCCGTAACTTTGGGAGAAGGGGAGCCCTGTCTGGTGATGGACTTCGCGTCCGGAGCTGGGTGGGGTCGCAGAGGCCAGGGGGAAGCGACTGTTTACTAAAAACACAGGTCCGTGCGAAGTCGTAAGACGCTGTATACGGACTGACGCCTGCCCGGTGCCGGAACGTTAAGAGGACTGGTTAGACGGGTTTGTCCTGTCGAAGCTGGGAATCTAAGCGCCGGTAAACGGCGGTGGTAACTATAACCATCCTAAGGTAGCGAAATTCCTTGTCGGGTAAGTTCCGACCTGCACGAATGGCGTAACGACTTCCCCGCTGTCTCAACCGTGGGCCCGGTGAAATTGCACTACGAGTAAAGATGCTCGTTTCGCGCAGCAGGACGGAAAGACCCCGGGACCTTCACTACAGCTTGACATTGGTGTTTGGGATGGCTTGTGTAGGATAGGTGGGAGCCTGTGAGGCCTGGACGCTAGTTCGGGTGGAGGCGTTGGTGAAATACCACTCTGGCTGTTTCGGGCATCTAACCTGGGGCCGTGATCCGGTTCGGGGACAGTGTCTGGTGGGTAGTTTAACTGGGGCGGTTGCCTCCTAAAGGGTAACGGAGGCGCCCAAAGGTTCCCTCGGCCTGGTTGGCAATCAGGTGGTGAGTGTAAGTGCACAAGGGAGCTTGACTGTGAGACGGACGTGTCGAGCAGGTGCGAAAGCAGGGACTAGTGATCCGGCGTCGGCGTGTGGAAGCGGCGTCGCTCAACGGCTAAAAGGTACCCCGGGGATAACAGGCTGATCTTCCCCAAGAGTCCGTATCGACGGGATGGTTTGGCACCTCGATGTCGGCTCGTCGCATCCTGGGGCTGGAGTTGGTCCCAAGGGTTGGGCTGTTCGCCCATTAAAGCGGCACGCGAGCTGGGTTTAGAACGTCGTGAGACAGTTCGGTCCCTATCCGCTGCGCGCGTTGGAGACTTGAGAAGGGCTGTCCCTAGTACGAGAGGACCGGGATGGACGAACCTCTGGTGTGCCAGTTGTTCCGCCAGGAGCATGGCTGGTTGGCTACGTTCGGGAGAGATAACCGCTGAAAGCATCTAAGCGGGAAGCTTGCTTCGAGATGAGGTCTCCTGCCACCTTTGAGTGGGTAAGGCTCCCTAGAGATGATGGGGTTGATAGGCCGGATGTGGAAGCCCTGTGAGGGGTGGAGCTGACCGGTACTAATCGGCCGAGGGCTTGTCCACCGCAGATGCTGGGTGTTCGCGCACGCTGTTTGAGGTTTCCCGTGCTCCTGTGTGGGGTGTCGGGGTTGGGGTTACGGCGGTCATAGCGGGCGGGGTCCACCCGGTCCCTTTCCGAACCCGGTAGTTAAGCCGTCCAGCGCCGATGGTACTGCCCTGTGGTGGGGTGGGAGAGTAGGTCGCCGCCGTACACAT
>NZ_KQ950191.1:9480-12325 GCF_001517975.1 Thermobifida cellulosilytica TB100 | reverse complement strand
CCCCGGTGGTCGGGGCGCCGCCATGCCGAGAAGCCTGCCTGTACGCCGTACAGACAGGGGGAACCGAGGACGAATAAAGGAAGGCTTTCCTCCGGAATGGAGTTCTTCGGGGTGGGGGCGCGCGAATCCCCTCCCCCACCGGATTGCCCCTGGGGGGCGCGCGGGTGATGCCCCGGGAGCAGCACCCCCGGGGCACTTCGCCATCAGGACACCGGCGGCTCTTCGGTGAGCGGGGCGAGGAGACCCCGCTTCCGGAACGCGCGGGTCATCGGAGGGCAGGGGTCACCCCCGCGAGGTGCCCGGGGGTGCGTGCAGCAGTGCCCACCGGGCGCGCCGGTCCGCCGCCGACTCCGGCTCGGTCGCTGCCAGCCACCGGGCTAACGTCGCCCCGAACGCCGCCCCGTCGTTGACGCTGACCCACCCGCGGTTCGCGGGCAGTCTCACCGCAGGGCGTCGCACCGTCCGGTACCGCACCGTCCCGGTCCGCTGGTCGACCCGAGGCACGCTCAGTTCACGCGTGACGCCCTGAGCACGAGCCCACCGCCGCAGGATCCGCCCCGCCGCGATGCCATCCTCCGGAGAGACCTCGGCGCCCTCCGCCGCTTTCTCCAGGTGCCAGTAGCCCCAGAATCGGCCCGGCCCCTGCCCCGGGGCCGTCCACGACTTCGGGACGATGTGCTGGTACTCTTTCGCCCGGAAAGCGCCGTGCTTCGTGAAGTACACCGCCACCCGCCTCGGATCGCTGGCCTTCAGGCCCTCACGCCAGTCGACACCGGTCCCGGCCAGACGATGCCGCCGACGCTCCTCCGGGTCAGGGTGGCCAACAATGTCAGCCCACACCTCACTCAGCCACCGCCGGAAGTCGAGCCCCGCCCCTACCAGCCGGTCAGCGCGCGCTCGCGCACCCGGGGTTGCGGCCTGCCCCTGCGGAGGCCGCATCAGCAGGTGGTAGTGCGGCGCCCCCCGCCGCTGGAACTCCAATTTCCACACGGCGCGCAGCGGCTCCCCCCACGCGCGCTCGAACCGCTTCCGGAACGCCTGGAGGTGCCCCTTCGACACCTTCCCATTGGGCGCCACCGTCTCCCAGTCCCCCGGGTACGTCAGCGTGACCATCGCCAATGGCCGGGTGCCGTCCCCAACCAGCGGCCCGTAGTCGAGTTCACAGAGGGTCCTGACCATGTTGGCGCGGCTCTTCCGAGACCAGCCGGTGACCTCCCTACGCGACGGTGGCCGCTCCGGCCACACAGGGTCCTCGCCCTCCGGCGTGGCCGCGAGCACCTGCGCCACCACCATGTCGACGAACCGCTGATCCCGCTCCAGCTGCCGCTCTAGGGTGCGCTCCTGACGCGCCCGGTCCGTCGCCCCCACCCGGATCGCACCCGGCGCGATCGTGATGTTCCACCGCGGCCCCTCGGACCCGTCCCACCGGTCCGCCCGGGGCAGCATCGCCGCCGCCGCCCCCACCAGGTCCGCCGCCGGGAACCGGTAGGGCGCCGCGATTGCGCCCGGCGTGCTCGGAACCGCAACCCTGTCTGAGCTGGGGGTTTGGCCCAGCGCGGTTGATGTACGGCCAGTTATGGCACATATAACAAGCCCAAGGCCGCCCCCCCCGCCCCGTCGGGGGGGGGGACTCTTTGCCCCCCGCGTCTCCACACGGCCGCCGGGGGGATCTATCATCGGAGGCACGACAGCCTCCTGTCTGTACGCAGTTGGACGGTGGTCATGTCGTTGACCCATCTAGACCGGCGCCAACCGGTCGGGTCGGCCGAGATCCACCCGGGGCGGCCACCCCGGATCTCGGGAGAACTTCACATATCTGTCAGGGTCGGAGTTGGCGCTCCGACCCTTTTCTCATGTGCAGCATCATGCCGCATGCGTCAGTCTCGGGGCCACCGCGCCGACGGCGCGCGCCGGAGGTCCGCGACGAGTTCGACTCGGTCCGCGGGGATCACGCAGATGGTGACCTCCACCGGCGCGCCAGTACGGGCTGAGCTGCCCACCCGCGCGATCTCCATGACCGGCATGGAGTCCGGCATGCCCAGGTGTCTCGCCTCGTCGGGTTCCGGCATGCGCACCCTGGTGTACTCAGTCCACGCGATCGGCCCGTGCCCGGCCTCCTCCAATCGGTCCAGGTAGCCGCCTGGTCCGGTGTGCGGTTCGGCGACCTGCGGGGCGTCGGCGACCGCGGTCGGGTGGATCCAGGTGTCGGCGATCTGATACGGGGGCTCCCCCGCTGGGCTGGTGACCCGCCGCCGACGTAGGACCTCGGTGCCCTCCTCCAGGCCGAGGAGTTCGGCGGGGCGCGCCGGGATCGGCACCACGGCACGGCGGGGGCGCCCGTGCACCTGCCACGGCTCCCCCTCCCGCGCGGCCGCGGGCATGACGTAGCCACGCTCGTCGCGCCGCACCATGCGGCCCCGCCGAACACGACGACGTCCTGCTCGGTCCCGGACTACCGTGCCCCGCCGCCGCACCGGGACAACCAGGCCGTCCCGGGTCAGCGCCGCCACCGCCGTGCGCACCGCATGCCGCGACGCGCCGTACCGCTCCATCAGCTCCGGCTCGTGCGGGATCGTGTCGCCCGGCCGGTAGTCGCCTCGGTTGATGGCATCTCGCAGGTCACGGGCGATCTCCTCGTGACGTCGCATCCGCACCACCTCTCAGTTTGCCACCAGAGTACATCCGAACGTATTGACGTATCCACCAGGACCCGTCACACTCAGGAGTGGCGAATACATCCGAATGTATTCGTCGATGTTGGCACAAAAGTGCCCCCGTCGGGCTGCATCCCGGCGGGGGCGATCGGATCTCACCTGAGAGGACATCCGATGCAGACCAGTATGAC
>NZ_KQ950191.1:0-9380 GCF_001517975.1 Thermobifida cellulosilytica TB100 | reverse complement strand
CCGGAACCGGGCCCCAGCGGGACGCCCCTCGCCGCCGCCGACGACCCCCAGGACCAGGACCCCCCCGTGACCCCCGCCCCCGCCCACGACGGGAAACCCGCCGTGACCTACCAGACCCCCGACCCAGATGTGTATAAGAGACAGATCCGATGCAGACCAGTATGACCTACCCCTGGAACCCTGGCACGCGCTCGCGCCCGGCGGCCGAGTCGACCTGCCCCCCGCACGCGTGGATCACCGTAGGAACCCTGACCTCATGCTCCCGCTGCGGCCAGATCGACTGGACCAGCAGCGCCCCGCGCCTGCTGCCGCTGGCGCTGGTGTCGGCCCGCGCCCTGCCGGACCTGTGGGTCGCCGCGCCGGGTGAGACCCCGGCCGAGACCGCCGCGCGGTGGGACGCCGCACGCCACATCCTGGACGACCTCCTGGACGAGGTCGCCGCAGAGTCCGGGGAGGCGGCGGCATGAGCGCCGACCTGCTCGGGCCTGTGATCCTCGCGGCGGCCGCCGGAATCGCGCTGACCGCCGCCTACATCCGTGCGGCCGCCGCTGTCCGCCGGGTGCGCCAGCGGCTCCGCCGCCTGTCCCGCACCCGAGTCGCCCTCGTCGTCACGACCAACCGACCGATCCGGAGGAGGACCCGCCGATGATCCGCCGTCGCCGCAACCGTGAGGCCGCCACCGCCGACGTGGTGGCCGCCCTGCAGGAGCAGGTCCGCCAGGCTCAGGCGCTGGCGTCCGTCCCCGAGCAGCAGCTCCTGGCCGACCCGCGGCTGAACCCCGCCACCCGCGAGCTGGCCGACGCCCTGGAGGTCGAGCGGCTGCGCGCCCGCCTGGAGGCTGAGCACCGCCGCGTGCTCCGCGCCCAGCGGGAGCGGGAGCGCCAGGAGGACGAGGCGGTCCGGGCCGCCGCCGTCGTCGACCAGGCCCGCGCCGCCACCGACCCCGCGCTGACCGTGCTGTCGGTCGTGCGCTCCCGCCGCCGGTTCACCTCCCTCTGCCTGACCGCCTCGCTCGCGCTCTCCGTCGGGTCGGCGATGGGCCTGGAGGCCGCGGTCGGCACCTACTACCCGGGCGCGCCCACGGGCATCGGCTACCTGGCGGAGGTCGCGCTGACCGGCATGTCAACCGCCGCAATCATCTGGTCGGGGTTGCTGGCACGCACCGGCGTGGCACTCAGCCGCCCGGTCCGCGTCGCCCTGGGAACCCTGGTGGCACTGCCGCTGCTGGCGTCCGTGATCGGGTCGTCCCTCGGGTCCGGCCCGGTGGGTGCGGTCGCGAGCGTGGGTAGCGCCGCGTTCGCTGCGCTGTCGTGGCTGGTGGAGATCAGCGCCGCCACCGCCACCGCCGCGCTGCTGCGCCGCATCGACCAGCGCACCGCGACCGAGGAGGAGGAGGTCGTCCTCGTCGACGAGCCGTCGACGACGGCGACCGGCGACGCCCTGGCCGTGGTCGGCGACGCGATCGCCGACGAGGCCGCCGAGTACCTGCGCCGCTCACACGAGCGCCCGTCCGATCACACGGGCGATCGCACCGAGCTCGTCCCCGCTCTCACCGGCGCTCCCACGGGCGCCCCCGACGAGTCCGACCAGGTCAGCGCATCTGATCGCATGCGATCGCACGACAGCGACGAGGACACCGAGCGGCTGCCCGCTTCGGAGCGCCGCCGCCGGGAGGGCGAGCGGAACCGGGCGCGCGTGCAGGCGTACCTCGTCGCCTACCCCGACGCGAGCACCCGTGAGATCGCCGCCCACACGGGACTCGCAGAGTCCACGATCCGGCGCATCCGCCGCGACCTCCGGGGGGAGTCATGATCCACACCACCACCGTGACGCGCTACCGGGACGACTACACCCGCGGCTACTACTCCGCGTGCACCTGCGGGTGGGAGAGCCCCACCCACGCCACCCGCCGTGGCGCCCGCCGCGACGGCCGCCGCCACCTGGACCAGGTCGCCCCGCCGCCGGAGCAGCCCGCGCTGCCCGGCCTGGACCTCGCGTCGTGGGGGGCGTGATGGACTGCCGGACCCGCATCGCCGCCATCGGCAACCTCATCAGCCGCCTGGTCCTTCTCGCGGACGCCTACGTCGCGGCCGTGCTGGACCGGCGCCCCCTCATCCGCGTCGCCGAGGACACCGCCGCCTGGTTGGGCCGCGCCTGGCGCGCGTCCGCAGCCGAGGCCCGCACCCGCCGCCACGGCCCCGGCCGCGGCGTCATCGCCGTCGTCATCACCCGCCCGACCCGAGAAGAGGACGCCAATGTCTGAGCCCCCCCGTCCCGACACCCCCGGACTGCAGCGCCTGGTCGCCGACCTGTCGAGCATCGAGTTCGACGCCGCATCCGACGTGCAGCGCTACATCGTGACGCTGCGCAACGCATGCAAGGTTCTGGCCGTAGAGCTGGAGTTCGCGGCCGACGACCTGGAGCAGCGGTTGCGCGCGATCCCGCCCGCGGGAGACGAGGAGACCGGCGTGGTCATCGCCCGGCGCGCCCGCCAGGTCGCCAAGCACCTGCGCCGGTCGGCCGAGGCCACGCGGGAGGTCGGCATCGCCGCCAGCAAGACCTGGTCCTCGTTGAGGACGCATTTCGGTGACCACATGGGCCAGCGCCGCCGCAGGGGCAAGCAGATCAACCTGCAGTCCTGAGCCGCTTCCCCGGGGGCGCAGCCGCCGCGCCCCCTGCCCCGCACCGAGACCCGATCACCTGAGAGGACCCGACATGGAGAAAGAGCTCATCGCCTGGCCCGACGAGGTGAAGCGCCGCAGCCCCGGGATTGGGGCCTACCTGCGTCCGTGGGCCACCACCGTGGGACTGATCCCCGCCGGATGGGCCGCACACCTGGCCTGGGGCGACGCCGGACTCACCACCGGGCTCGCCGCCACCGGCATCACCGCGGCCGGGGCCTGCGTCACCTGGCTGTCCTGGCGACTGTGCCGTGCCCGCACCTGGTACGCCGCCCTCGTCGCCCCCGCCACCGCCGGGGGCATCACCGCCTGGATGGCCACCGCCACCATCGCCGGGGTCGGCCGCCCCTGGGTCGACCTCCTCGTCGTAGGCGGGGCCGCGCTGTCCGGGCTGATCAACATCCACACCTGGCAGCGCAACCAGAGCGGAGGCCGGTCCGGAAACACCGTGTGGGACCGCCCTATGCCCACGTGGCGCGAGGTCTGCCAGCTCCTGGGCCTGCGTGACGTGCGCATGCGCGTCGTGGCCCGCACCGACACGCAGATCCGCGCGGAGGTCACCGTCCCCCCGGGCAGCACGGTCGACAGTCTCCAGGGACGGCGGGACGAGCTCGCCAGCGCCTACGACGTCGCGCCCGGCGCGGTGCGGGTGATCCCGGACCCGTCCCGCGCCCGCCGCGCCACGCTGATCATCACCACGCAGGACGTCATGGGCCAGCTCATCCCCTGGCCCGGGCTGGACCCCGACGAGGTCGGCACGTCCATCGCCGACGCGCCCCTGACCCTGGGCGTCTACGAGGACGGCACCCCATTCACCGACGAGGTCGACAACCGGCACACGCTGGTGGTCGGCATGTCGGGCGCCGGGAAGTCCGTCTACGGCAAGATCAAAATGGTGTCGGTCGCCGCCAGGTGCGACACGTTTGTAATGTGCGTTGACCTGTCCAAGTCATCGCAGACCATCGGCCCCATCCGGAGAGCGATCGGCTGGGCCGCCACCACCCGCGCGGAGGCCCACGCCATGCTCGCGGCTCTGGAGCGCGCCGTCACGGCGCGCGCCAACTACCTGGGAGAGCGCGGGCTCCCCGGGTGGACCAGGGACTGCGGACTGACCCTGCTCCACGTCCAGCTGGAGGAGGCCGCCGACCTCGCCGACCTCGACCGGCTGGTGAAACTCCTGCGCACCGCACGCAGCACGGGCATCCATTTCGAGATCAGCCTGCAGCGCGCCACCTGGTCCAACATCGACACCGACACACGGGCACAGTTGGGTGACGGGGTGTGTTTCGGTGTCCGCGACGAGGCAGACGCCCGGTTCGCCCTGCCCGACTACGTGACCGAGGCGGGCGCTGCCCCGCACCACTGGCGCAAATCGCGCCCGGGCGCGGCCTACGCCGCCGTGGAGTCCGCGCCCCCGGAACGCCACGCCCTGGCCGTGAAGATGTACGGACCGCCCAGCACGCAGACGGCCGAGGAGAACGTCGTCCTGTCGGCCGCGGCTGAGTCCCTGCCTGATCAGGATGCCAAGCTCGACGAGGTCACCCGAGAGGCGTTCGGGCAGGCCTACGCGGACTACCACCTCCGCCGCGCCGGAACCGAGCCCCAGCAGGACGCCCTCGTCGCCGCCGACGAGCACCAGGACCAGGAGCACACCGTGACCACCGCCGCCGACCACGACGGGGAACCCGCCGTGACCTACCAGACCCCCGACCCCGACCCCGACATCCCCACCCCGTCCCTGGACGACCCCATCGAGATGCCCCCCGGAGGGCAGGATTTCGCCTTCGGGCCGGCGCCCCGCTCCCGCGAGTCCGCTGCGGAGGCCCGCGCCCGCCTAGACGCACAGCTGAACCTCTGGGCCGACCAGGGCCACAGCCGGTTCCGCGCACCTGAGCTCCTCGGCGCCCTGCGGTCCTCCGGGCTCCAGCGGAGCCGCGCGTGGCTCCTGGGGGAGCTCAAGCGCCTGGAGGCCGAGGGCCGCCTCCTCCACCACGACGGCGGCGAGTACGAACTCGCCACCGACCGCGAACCCGTCCCCGCGTAGCCGCGACCCCACGCGCCCCTCGTCGACCAGTTCGGCGGGGGGCGCACCCATGTGTCAGACCCGGTGTCAGAGAGGTGTCAGACCCCCTGTCAGAGAGGTGTCAGACCGGGTGTCAGACACCTGTCAGACACCCCCTGACCTGTAACCCCGCGCCGGGGCACCCCGGGGTGTCAGACCGGCCCCCGACGCCCGACACAACGGTCTGCTCCCGGCCGCCGGGACGCCCGTGGTGGACGCCAGATGCCTCCGGCGGGGGCCTCCGGCTCCGGGATGGCAGGGGAGCACTCAGGGCTGACCGTGGCCTGTGGGGGCTCCCGCCATCCCGCCCACCGCCGCCCCAGTCGGAGACCTACCGCACCGCCGCCAGGCCCGCCAACCCCCTCCGCAGGCCCGGCTCCGCTGCGCTCCGCCGACCCCGCTCCGGGGGTCACGCCTCGGTCGCTGCGCTCCCTCGGTGGCAGGCCCGACGTCGGCACGGTCGCGCTACGCGTGGGACGACGGCAGACGGGATGGCTCACCGCCCCACCGTGCGCTGACGCGCCGACGAGGCGACGAGGCGACTTTCCGGAACCCCTTCCCCATAGGTGTACGACGCTGTACACTACGTGATGTGTACACGCCCGTACACACCACCTGAGAGGACACCACCGTGACCCCCGACCCCAGACTCCGCACCCTCACCGACGCCCTGGCCGCCGAAGACATCCACCTCGCCCCCGCCGACATCGCCTACCTCGCCGCCGAACTCGACGCCTACGACACCACCGACCCCGACGCGCTCATGCTCGCCGTCGAGCGCGAGCTGGTCATCTGCGACGTGCAGGTCGACCTCCTCGTCGCCGAGCGCATCGCCAACCGCATCCGGAGGACCCGATGACCACCGTCACCGCCGCCGACGCCCGCGACCGCCTCGGCACCCTCGCCGCCCAGGTCCGCGACACCGGCCGCCCGATCACCATCACCGCCGACGGCCGCCCCGACGCCGCCCTCGTCACCCTGGACGCCCTGACATCCGTGGGCCTGACGCTGGCCGGAGCGTGGGGCGTCCGCGAGGCCCGCGCCGACTGGTCCACCGTCCGCCGCCTCGCCGCCACCGCCGGCCCCCAGGGCATCGCCCACCGCGACCACCTGGCCGCCGTGCTGGTCGACCCGCGCACCGCCGACGAGATCGCCCGCGGACTGCCCGTGCTGGAGTTCGAGGTGCTGTCCAGCGACGAGGAGGGCCGCCTCTACGCCGACGGCACCCCCATCCCCCCCGGCCGCTACGCCGCCGCCGGAGGCGTCCTGATCGTCAACGACCCCAACCAGCCCGAGGAGTTCTAATGGTGGTCATCGGCTGGCTGCGTCACCGCCGACAGCAGCGCGACGAGGAGATCCGACACTCCGAACAGCGGATCGCCGCCTGGCGACGCGAGATCGCCGCGCACCGATCCCGCCAGTACGTCATCCGCCACGGCCTGGGACTGTGGCTCGGTCAGAACCCCGCCTACGTCACCGGATCCGGCACCGAGCTGGACGACCGAGACGCCGACATCCGCGTCCTGCAGGCCAACATCCGCGACGAGGAGGAGATCCTCGACCACCTCCGCCGCCGCTGGATCTGACCCCACCACCCCACGCCCCGACCGCCCCGGTGGTCGGGGCGCACCCATGTCCACCGGCACAGAGCAAAGGTATCTCTCGCTCCGGCGAGAGATACGGCCGACGACGCCCGTCGGCTGGAGAAACCCGATGATCATCCGTCACTCCGGGGAAGAAGGAGCCCCTGCCTGTACGCCGTACAGGCAGGGGAGGATCATGCCTTCGGCTCTGCTGCTACCGGAGCCAGCAGGCCCCGCTCCCTGAGCCTGGCGATGCCAGCCTCCGCACGCGCCCGGTTCGCGCGGCACATGGCCGCCAGCACGTCGAGGTCTGCGACGTGCGGCGGCTCCGGCACGAGCACGCCCTGAGACGGCCGCTCAGGCTCCGGTGCCACCTCGGTGGCCCGGCCCACTGGGAGACGCGCCTCCGGCCGCACTGCGGGGCGTTCCCTCGCGTCCAAGCGCGCCCGCTGCTCTCGATCCCGCTCTGCCTCCTCGTCATCGACGTAGTCGACCGTCGGAGGCGGTAGGACATCCCGACCCCACTGCAGTCCCCATTGCTTGATGAGCCAGCGCACCCCTGCCTGGCCGTTGCGCTCTGCCGCCTGGACCAGCGCTAACTTGCGCCCCGGGACCGTCACGATGTGCCCATACCAGGTGGCCGACGGCACGACTGCGATGGGCACCGCGTCCTCGTCGACTTCCGCCGCGATCTCCGCATCGGTGCGCTCGTCGACCTCGGTCAGCTTCGCCAGCTCGTCCCGGATCTTCGTGGACCACCACAGCGCCCGGACGCCGTGGGACGCCGATTCGTACTCGTGCCACAGCCGCACGTCGGCCGCCCGCTGCGCTTCGGTCCGGGACTCGTCGGCGGTGTCGCCGAGGATCTCGAACGGCGTTCGCCGCCCGTTCCGGCCCCGCTTCGCATCGGCGCGCGTGAGCTCGGACCCAAGCCGCCAGCTCACACCCTTGTCGGCCTTGACCAGGTACCGGGCCATCGCAACGCTGTCATCACCGTTGGGAACGTCGATCCGGACCCCGCGCTTCTCCGACGGCAGGTAGCCGCCCTCCTTAGCCACAGCAGCAGCCCACCGGGCGTAGGCCGCCATTCGGAACTCCTCCGCGCGCTCCTCCGACCAGGGGTCCGCGACGAACACGAGCACGTGCCAGTGCGGGTGCCAGCCGTTCGCCCCGTGCGTGACCTCCCATGCACGGGCGTAGCCGACGATGCCGAACTCGTCCTTGAGACGGACCCACATCTTCCCGGCCTTGGCCCCGAACGCCCGGGACCACGCCGCGTGCTGGAGCTTGACCAGGTCCTGCAGCCCATGCCGCTGGTAGTGCCGGAGGGTGAACGTCGCCAGGACCACACCGCCCCCGGCGCGCTCCCACGCTTCGACGTAAGCCTCCATCTCGACGGCGCGCGCACTTCGGATGCGTCCCGAGCACACGGGGCACAAGTGGATCTTGCCGCAGGTGGCCAACCCGGTGTAGCGCGCACCGCCGCCCCCGGCGACGAGGGTCGCGCCGCCGCTTACCGGCGCGTGGTTGCAGTCACGCGCCGCCTTGTCCCGGGTGATCTCGCGAAGGACGTCCTGGAGCCGCCACGCCTCGTCTCGGAGCTCCGCGCGCCACTCGTCCCGGGGCTTGGAACCAAACCCCTTCTTGGACGCAGCCCCCCCGCCACAACCCTGCTGACCTGCGCGGGTAGTACTGCCCCCTGTACTACCAAGGCGCCCCGCCGCCGGGGTTTCGGACGGGCTTGCACCCACGGCTTCGGGGTGGGTTTGGGGGGACTTTGTGCCCCGCGTCTCCACACGGTCGCCGGGGGGATCTATCATCGGAGGCAAGGGAGCCTCCTTCGCCCTGCGCACGCAGGGATTTGTGACTTCGTCGCTGTAGTCATCGGGGCCTCTCTAGACCGGCTCAGCCGGTCGGTAGGCCCAGAGCGCCAGGTTTGCAGGCCGCAGGCGCACTGGGAACTCTTCGTGATCAGGGTCGGAGTTGGCGCTCCGGCCCTCTTCTCATTCGTCCGTCATCATGCCGCACTCTGGCGACCTGTGTCGCTGCCATTCGTAGTTGTCCACAGAAGCCCAGGCGCACGCCTGGGCTGGCTGTTTGTTACAGGGACAGGGGCAGGGGCAGGTCTTCATACGTCAACGCCACCCGGTCCGCGTCGGCTGCCGCGCGGAGCAGCTCCAGCGCGACGCCCTGGCGGTCGCGGGTGATGCGTTCCAAGGCCAGCACAGGAGTCCCACCAAGGCCGAGGACTGCTGCCTCCTCAGCAGTGGGAAGTCGTGCGGTCACCGTCTCGGTCACGGAGGCCGGAGCGTGGCCCAGCCGCGTCAGCTCCCCGTATACGCCCCCGACGACCTTCCCGGTCCCTGCTAGTGGGGTGCCGTCCGCGATGTCCGCAGGCATCCATGCCTCCTGCACCTGGGCCACCTGGGCGCGCGCCCACATGTGCCGTCGGCGGTAGACCACCGGCGCGCCGTCGTCGATCTCCAGCAGCTCCGCGACGTCGCTAGGGGCCGGTAGCCGCTCCACCCCGACGAGCTCCGCCCGCCCGTCGATGCCCTGGCGCTCGCAGGCCGTCTCCCACGGTCCGCGCTCCCCGCCGGGGGACAGCACCGCACCGTACCGGGACAGGGGCAACCGCACCGTGCGACGGTCCCGGACGACTGTGCCCCGGCGTCGCACGGGGGTCACCAGGCCCTCGCGCTCCAGCACCGCGACCGCCTGGCGGATCGTCCACCGGGACACCCGGTAGGTCTCGCAGAGATCCGTCTGGTGCGGGATGGTCTCCCCCGGGGCGTAGGTGCCGCGGAGGATCGCGGCGCGGAGATCGTCCGCTATCTGCTGGTATCTGCTGGTCATCTCATCTCCCGGCCCTTTCGGTAGATCACTCTGCCCCTAATGATAGGTCCAGCCATATTGACGGACTAGAGGGGAGCCTACACAATCGGTTATGTCCAGCCATAAACCGGCGGACATGTAGAAGCCCCCACCGGCTGCGACCCGGTGAGGGCGACACGGACCCCTGACGTGGAGGGACCCGATGCAGACCAGTATGAC
>NZ_KQ950190.1:22223-24283 GCF_001517975.1 Thermobifida cellulosilytica TB100 | reverse complement strand
TGGCGTTCCGTCGCCGCCGCGGCCGTCCCCGGCGGCCCCTCACCGTCCCCGTCCCTCCTCGGACCCCCGCCGCGGCCGAGCCCGGCCGCCCGGAAGAGAGCAGCCATGCACACCAGACGACACTTCCTGCGGTACGCCGCGACCGCCGGAGCGGTCGCACCCCTCCTCTCCGCCTGCGCCCCGTCCCAGGGGACGGGCTCCTCCGGAGGGGCCGCCGTCCTGCGCTACCAGGGCTCCCCGGGAGCCGTCACCCCTCCCGAGCTCGCCGCCGACCTCGGCTACCTGGACGGGGTGGAACTGGACTGGGTCGGCGACACCACCAGCGGCCCCCAGTCCATCCAGGCCGCCGCCACCGGGGACACCGACTACGGCGGGGCGTTCAACGGCGCCATCCTCAAGCTCGTCGCCGCCGGGTCCCCGGTCACCGCCGTCCTCGCCTACTACGGCTCCGACGAGGCGAGCTACAACGGCTACTACGTGCTCGAGGACAGCCCCATCACCGAGGCGCGCGACCTGGTCGGCGCCAAGGTCGCGATGAACACCCTCGGCGCGCACCACGAGTTCGTGGTCCGCGAGTGGCTGGCCCGCAACGGCCTGACCGCGGAGGAGATCGCCCAGGTCGAACTGACCGTCGTCCCGCCCGTCAACTCCGAGCAGGCGCTGCGCAGCGGCCAGGTGGAGGTGGCCACCCTCGGCAGCATCCACCGGGAGCGGGCCCTGGAGCGCGGCGGCCTGCGCCCCCTCTTCACCGACACCGAGCTCTACTCCTTCAGCTACGGCAGCCTCGTGCTGCGCAACGACTTCATCGAACGCGACCCCGACACCACGCGCGCGTTCGTCGAGGGCGTGGCCCGCGCCCTGCGCTGGACGCAGACCAGGCCCCGCGAGGAGGTCGTGGACCGGTTCGTCGCCATCGTCGAGCGGCGGGGCCGCAACGAGGACACCGAGACCATCCAGTACTGGAAGAGCGAGGGGGTGGCCGGCCCCGGCGGGGTGATCGACGAGCGGGAGTTCTCGGTCTGGCACGACTGGCTGGTGCGCAACGGGGAGCTCGCCGAGGGGCAGATCGCCCTCTCCGACGTCTACACCAACGAGTTCAACCCCTACGCCAACGGCACCTACCCGCCCGACTCCGGCCCCGACGGCGAGCCCCTGCCCGCCGCCGAGGGGGCCGCCGGAGGTGAGGACCGGTGACCCCGAAGCTGCGCCTGGAGCACGTCCGGCACGAGTTCACCGTGCGCGACCCCGACCACCCGCGCCGTCCCCCGACCCGCTTCACCGCGCTGGAGGACGTCACCCTCGACATCGGCGCCGGGGAGTTCCTGGTGCTGGTCGGCCCCAGCGGCTGCGGCAAGTCCACCCTGCTGGACCTGCTGGGCGGCCTGGCCCGCCCCTCCTCGGGGCGGATCCTGCTGGACGGCGCCCCCGTCACCGGCCCCGGCCTGGACCGCGGCCTGGTCTTCCAGCAGTACGCGCTGCTGCCCTGGCGCACCGCGCGGGGCAATGTCGAGTTCGGCCTGGAGGCCAAGGGGATCCCTCGCCGGGAGCGCTCCCAGAGGGCCCGCGAGTACCTGGAGCTGGTCGGGCTCTCCGGCTTCGAGGAGCACTACCCGCACGAGCTGTCCGGCGGCATGCGGCAGCGCGTCGCCATCGCCCGCAGCCTCGCCTTCGACCCCGAGGTGCTGCTCATGGACGAGCCGTTCGCCGCCCTGGACGCCCAGACCCGCGAGACCCTGCAGGACGAGCTGCTGCGGATCTGGGAGCGCACCGCAAAGACCGTCCTGTTCGTCACCCACAGCATCGACGAGGCGGTCTACCTGGGGCAGCGGGTGGCCGTGATGACCTCGCGCCCCGGGCGGATCAAGACCGTGATCGACATCGACCTCGACCGGGGCGCCGCCGAGGACCTGCGCTCCGACCCCGCGTTCGGAAAGTACCGCCACACGGTCTGGGCCGAGCTGCGCGGCGAGGTGACCGCCGCCCAGCACCTCGAACGGACCGCCACCACCCGGAAGGACCGCTCCCGTGACTGACACGCTCGCTCCCCCCGCCCCCGCCCC
>NZ_KQ950190.1:18280-21694 GCF_001517975.1 Thermobifida cellulosilytica TB100 | reverse complement strand
CCCTTGGCCTGGGGGCCCGGCGCTGCGCCGCCGTCGCCGCGTTCGCGCTGCTGTGGGAGGTCGCCCCGCGGCTCGGCCTGGTGGACCGCGTCTTCCTGCCGCCGCTGAGCGAGGTGCTTGCCACCCTGGCGTCCCTGACCCTCGACGGCCAGATGGGCGAGCACGTGTCGGCGAGCCTGGGACGGGGCCTGACCGGCTTCCTCGCCGCCGTGGCCGCCGCGGTCCCCCTGGGGGTGCTGCTCGCCTGGTACCGGCCGGTCTACGACCTGCTCTCCCCGCTCCTGGAACTGTTTCGCAACACCGCCGCCCTGGCCCTGCTGCCGGTGTTCGTCCTCGTCCTCGGCATCGGGGAGACGTCCAAGATCGCGCTGGTGATCTACGCCTGCACCTTCCCGGTCCTGCTCAACACCGTCACCGGGGTGCGCACCGTGGACCCGCTGCTGGTCAAGTCGGCGGTGTCCCTCGGCTTCTCCCCCGTGGGCGTGTTCACCAAGGTGGTGCTGCCCGCGGCACTCCCCTCGGTCTTCACCGGGATCCGGCTGGCGGGCGCCTCCTCGCTGCTGGTCCTCATCGCCGCCGAGATGGTCGGGGCCCGCTCCGGCCTGGGCTACCTCGTCAACTCCGCGCAGCTCAACTTCCAGATCCCCCACATGTACGCGGGAATCATCGCGATCGCGGTGGTGGGCCTGCTCCTCAACCAGGTCCTGGTGTCCCTGGAGCGGCGCTTCTCCCGCTGGCGCCCCTCCCGATCCTGACCGACGCACCGTGTGAACAGGAGAGACCATGACGCACCCCCGGCAGATGCACCTCAACGCCTTCCTCATGGGCGTGGGGCACCACGAGGCCGCCTGGCGACACCCCCGCACCGAGGCGCGGCGCCTCCTCGACGTGGCGCACTTCCAGGAGCTGGCGCGCACCGCCGAGCGCGGCAGGCTCGACGCGGTCTTCCTCGCCGACACCCTGGCGGTGGGGCCCCGCGTCGAGCACAACGTCACCACCGTCTTCGAACCGCTGACCCTGCTGTCGGCGGTCGCCGCGACGACCGAGCGCATCGGGCTCATCGCGACCGCCTCCACCGGCTACAACCACCCGTTCACCCTGGCCCGGGCGTTCGCCTCGCTGGACCACATCAGCGGCGGACGGGCCGGGTGGAACATCGTCACCTCCGGCGGCGCCGACGAGGCCGCGAACTTCGGCCTCGACCGGGTCCCCGACCACGGGGAGCGCTACGCGCGCGCCCACGAGTTCCTCGACGCGGCGGTCCGGCTGTGGGACAGCTGGGAGGACGACGCGATCGTGCTGGACGCCGAGAGCGGCACCTTCACCGCCCCCGACCGGGTGCACCGCGTCGACCACGTCGGCCCCCGGTTCACCATCCGGGGCCCGCTCAACAGCCCGCGCCCCCCGCAGGGCCGCCCCGTGCTGGTCCAGGCGGGCTCCTCGGAGGACGGCATCGCCTTCGCGGCCCGCTGGGCCGAGGCGGTGTTCACCGCGCAGCAGACCCTGGAGGAGGGGCAGCGGTTCTACTCCGCCCTCAAGAACCGGGCCGCCGCCCACGGCCGCTCCCCCGACACGGTCAAGGTCCTGCCCGGGATCGTGCCGTTCATCGCCGGCACCGAGGCCGAGGCCAAGGAGCTGGAACAGGAGTTCACCGAGCTCATCTCCCCCACCTACTCGCTGCGGCAGCTCTCCGCGACCCTGGGCGTCGACCTGACCGACCACCCCCTGGACGCCCCCCTGCCGCCGCTGCCGCCGCTGCGCGAGATCCGCGGCAACCAGAGCCGGTTCCAACTGGTGGCCGACCTGGCCGAGCGCGAGTCGCTCACCGTGCGGCAGCTCATCGCCCGCCTCGGCCACGAACCGCGGCCACCGCACGTTCGCCGGCACCCCCGAGCAGGTGGCCGACGACCTGGAGACCTGGTTCACGCAGGGGGCCGCCGACGGGTTCAACATCATGCCTCCCCACCTGCCCGGCGGCCTGGAGGACTTCGTCGACCAGGTGGTGCCGGTCCTCCAGGAGCGCGGCCTGTTCCGCACCGACTACACCGGGCGGACCCTGCGGGAGCACTACGGGCTGGAGCGGCCCGCCAACTCCTTCGAGCGCCCCGCGGGCGCGGGGGTCGCGGTCTGACCTCCCCCGCTCCGGCGTCCTGCCGCGACGCGCGTCGCGGCAGGACGCCGTCACGGAGCGCACCTTTGCCGCGGCGCAGGGCCACGACCAGCAGGAAGTCGGAGTTTCCTCGGGAATCCGGTTCTCAAAACCCATAATGTCGACTAAATTGGTGGGGAAATTGGTTCCTTTCCCGAAAGGTCCGTCCCCCCATGCGCACCCTGGTCCTCCTGGCACTGGCGGGCTTCCTGGCCCAACTCGTCGACGGCAGCCTCGGCATGGCCTACGGCGTCACCTCCACCACCCTGCTGCTGCTCATCGGAACCAACCCCGCAGCCGCCTCGGCCACGGTCCACCTCGCCGAGATCGGCACCACCCTCGCCGCGGGCGTGTCGCACTGGCGCCTGGGCAACGTCGACTGGAAGGTCGTGGCGCGCATCGCCCTGCCGGGCGCGGTGGGCGCCTTCGCCGGAGCGACCTTCCTGAGCGGGCTGTCCACCGAGGTCGCCAAGCCGGTCATGTCCGCGATCCTCATCGCCCTCGGCATCTACATCCTGATCCGCTTCACCGCCTGGGGCATCTCCTCCCACAGCCTGCACAAGCCGGTGCGCAAGCGCTTCCTCATCCCGCTCGGCCTGTTCGCCGGGTTCGTCGACTCGACCGGAGGCGGCGGCTGGGGCCCCGTGGGCACCCCCGCCCTGCTGGCCAGCGGCCGCATGGAGCCCCGCAAGGTCATCGGGTCCATCGACACCAGCGAGTTCATCGTGGCCGTCGCCGCCAGTGTCGGCTTCTTCGTCGGCCTGGGCTCGGCCGGGGTGAACCCGGGCTGGGCGATCGCCCTGCTCATCGGCGGTGTCGTCGCCGCTCCCATCGCCGCCTGGATCGTCCGGATCTTCCCCCCGCGCGTCCTGGGCTCCGCGGTCGGCGGCCTGATCCTGCTCACCAACACCCGCACCATCCTCAACAGCGACTGGGTCTCGGTGTCCTCCCCGGTCAGCACCACCATCTACGCGGTCATCTGGCTGGTCTGGGCCGCCGCGGTCGCCTGGTCGGTCCGCACCCACCTGGCCGACCGGCGCGCCGCGGCCGCCGAGGGGACCCCGAAGTCCCCCGAGACCGCCGCCGCGGCCGAGGACTGACCCACACCCTCCAGGACCCCGGGGTCGCCGAGCGCGGTCGGCGACCCCGGCCCCCCTTTTTTTTCCCGCACCGGCCGCGAACGGCGCGGCCGCCAGGGCACCGGACCGGCGCGCACGCACTCCTGCGGCCGCACCCCGACGGGGTGCGGCCGCAGCGGCGTCACG
>NZ_KQ950190.1:11021-17616 GCF_001517975.1 Thermobifida cellulosilytica TB100 | reverse complement strand
CAGCCTCACCGCCCGCTACTACCGCCAGGTCAGGCACCGGGTGCGCTGGGGCCTCGCCGCGGCGGCGGGCGTCCCGGTGGACGAGTACCGGTGGAACGTGCCGTACCTGCCGATCGACCCCAAGGACGTCGGCCGCACCTACGAGGCCGTCATCCGGGTCAACAGCCAGTCCGGCAAGGGCGGCGTCTGCGAGTTCAGCGGCGAGCGCATCTGGGAGATCTTCACCGACACCTACCTGTCCGAGGGCATGGTCGGGATCATGGCGCACCGCTCCGAGACCACCGGCGACGGCGAGTACCGCATCAGCGCGGACGTGCGGCTGCGCGACAACAAGATCGAGAAGCTTCCCCTCGTCGACGAGCAGGGACGGCTGCGCGGCCTGATCACCGTCAAGGACTTCACCAAGAGCGAGCAGTTCCCCAACGCCAGGAAGTACCACTGGTCGTCGTCGGTGACGCAGAAGTCGAAGACGCCGAGCCGCAGGTCCAGGGCGTGCAGGTAGCGGCGGCAGCCCTCGGCCCCCAGCCAGTGCTGCACCAGGAAGGTGGCGTGGAAGCCGAAGAACAGCGTCCAGAAGTGCCACTTGGCCAGCGTCTCGTTGAGCATCTTCCCGGGGAGCTTGGGCCACCAGAAGTAGAAGCCCGCGAACATCGCGAACACCACGGTGCCGAACATCACGTAGTGGAAGTGGCCGACCACGAAGTAGGAGTCGTGCACGTGGAAGTCCAGCGGCGGGGAGGGCAGGATCACCCCGGGCAGGCCGCCGAACAGGAAGGGGACCATGAAGCCAATCGTGAACAGCATCGGCGACTCGAAGGAGAGCTGGCCGCGCCCCATGGTGCCGGTCCCGTTGAAGAACTTCACCCCGGGGGGGACCGCGGTGAGGGAGGTCATGAAGGAGGAGAACGGCAGCAGCACCGCGCCGGGGGGGGACACGTGGTGCGCCCCCACCGCGATGGACAGGCCGGCGGTGGAGAGGGGGGCGCCGATGAGGCTCTTGTAGCCGAAGATCGGCTTGCGGCTGAACACCGGCAGGATCTCGGTGGCGATGCCGAAGAACGGCAGCGCGATGATGTAGACCTCCGGGTGGCCGAAGAACCAGAACAGGTGCTGGTAGAGGATCGGGCCGCCGTGCTCGGGGTTGAAGATCTGCGCCCCGACGATGCGGTCGGCGGCCAGTCCGGCGAAGGCCCCGGTGAGCACCGGGAAGGCCAGCAGCACCAGGACGCTGGTCAGCGCCACGTTCCAGGTGAAGATCGGCATCCGGAACATGGTCATGCCGGGGGCGCGCATGCACAGGATCGTGGTGAGGAAGTTGACCGCGCCGAGGATGGTGCTCAGACCACCGATGGCCAGGCCCATGATCCACAGGTCGCCGCCGAGGCCGGGCGAGCGCACCGCGTCCGACAGCGGCACGTAGGCGAACCAGCCGAAGCTCGCCGCGCCGCCCGGGGTGAAGAACCCGGAGAGCGCGATCAGGCTGCCGAACAGGAACAGGGAGTACCCGAACTGGTTGAGCCGGGGGAAGGCCGGCGAAGAGGAACAGCATCCCCGTGCCGTGCATGGTGAACAACTGGTTGTAGGTCTCGTTGTTCATCAACTGCATGCCGGGGAGCATCAGCTCCGCGCGGATCAGCAGCGCCATGACGCCGGCGACGATGAAGAACACGAACGAGGTGATCAGGTACATGTACCCGATGACCTTGTGATCGGTCGACGTGATCCAGCCGACGATCTTGGAGCCCTGGGCGGGCCGCCGCGCCGCGGCGGGCGTCCGCGTAGTCGCCGTCGGGGTAGCAGTCGTCGTCATCTACTGACCGTCCTCTTCTTCGGCCGCGGCCGCGGAGTCGGAGGAGTCCTGGGCGGCGGCATCCTGGGAGGCCGTGTCCTGGCCCTGGTCGGGAGCGGGAGTCTCCTCCTGCACGTCGGGGCTGGCGGGCAGCTCCTGGGGATTGGCCTTCTGCTCCTCGATCCAGGCCCGGTACTCGTCCGGAGTGACCACGCGCAGGGTGAAGAGCATGCGGGAGTGGTCGAAGCCGCACAGCTCGGCGCACCGGCCTTCGTAGTCGCCCTCGACACCGGGCTTGATCTTGACCTGGAACTCGTTGGGGTGCCCCGGGATGGCGTCCATCTTGAACGCGAACGCGGGGATCCAGAACGAGTGGATGACGTCGGGAGCGTCCAGGTCGAAGTGCACCACGCTGTCGCTCGGAAGCACCAGGACCGGCAGCTCGTCCTTGGAGGTGGACGGGACGCCGGCGACGGAGACCGGGTTGCCGTTGACGTCGAGTTCCTTCTCGTACGTGAACTGCCAGCTCCACTGGAACGCGTTCACGTCGACGTAGACGTCGGCGGGCTCGTCGGTCTCCAGCAGGTAGGTCTGGTCCCGGGCCGTGAAGTAGAACAGCACCGAGATGACGATGATGGGCAGAACGGTGTAGAGCGCCTCGATGGGCATGTTGTAGCGCACCTGCGGCGGAAGCTGCTCGGAGCGCTTGCGGTGGGCGATCACCGACCAGATGATCAGCCCCCAGACGAGAATGCCGACCGCGAACGCCGCCACCCACGAGCCCTGCCAGAGCGTGAGGACACGCTCTGCCTGCTCGGTGATCGGCTCCGGCAGCCCCAGACGAGTGAACTCGTTCGACGCGCAGCCGGTCGCGGCCACAGCCAGCGCGGCGAGCACAGCGCCGCGTGGTGCCCATCGGCGCAGCGCGTGGCGCCGATTCCTATGGCGGGTCGGACTCACGGATTGCCTTCCCAGCGGTGATGCCGCACCGTGTGTACGGGCGGGTCCTGTGTCAAAAGCCTGTCAAGCGGAAACATTATCGCGAACGCCCCTGCCCCCCGTTTCCGGGGAGTGCTGGTCAGCGTGTTGCGTGGCGTCCGTTTGTGAGGGCGCAGCCCTGACCGTAACCTCGGCAGCCCCGGGGCAACGCAGGACTGGCTCAAGGCGAGATTATCGCCGTGATCACGAGACCTCTCACCGGGTGCCTCTTAGCCGCCCGCGGGGGTAAAGATTAGGACACACCACCAGCGGACAAGGAGATGCGGGGTGCTGGAGCAGCCGCTGCTGACCATCGACGCGCTCGGGCGCAAGTGTCCGGTGCCGATCATCATGCTCGCCGGACGCCTGCGCGAGGTGCCGATCGGGTCGGTGATCGCGGTGACCGCCGACGACCCGGCGGCGCGGACCGACATCCCGGCGTGGTGCCGGATGAAGCGGCACACCTTCGTCGCCGAGGTCCCGCTCCCCCGGGGCAGCGCCTTCCACGTGCGCCGCATGTACTGACCGGCGCGTGTCGGCCGCCGCTACGGCGAGGGCCGCACGACCTCGGACGAGGTCGCGCGGCCCTGGCGTCCGCTGGGGATCAGCGGGCGTAGTACTCGACGACGAGCTGCTCGTCGAAGGGCACCGGCACCTGCTCGCGCTTGGGCCGGTCCACCACGGCGATCCGCAGGTCCTTGTGGCTGACGGCGAGGTAGCTGGCGATCTTCTCGTCGGCGTGCACGCCCTCGGCGGCCTCCACGAAGGGCACCATGGTGCGCGACTTCTCCCGCACGCCGATGATCTGCCCCGGCTTGACCTGGTAGGACGGGATGTCCACCTTCTTGCCGTCCACGGTGATGTGGCCGTGGCTGATGAACTGGCGGGCCGCGTAGATCGAGGCGGCGAAGCCGGCGCGCAGCAGCACCGTGGCCAGGCGCAGCTCCAGCTCGGCGATCATCTCCTCACCGGTACGGCCCGGACGCTTCTTGGCGTTCTCGTAGATGCGGGAGAGCTGCTTCTCCGAGAGGTCGTAGTACCAGCGCAGCTTCTGCTTCTCGGCCTGGCGGACGGCGTAGTCGCTGGTGGAGCGGCGCACGCGGCGGCCGTGCTCGCCGGGCGGGTAGGGGCGCTTCTCGAAGTACCTGACCGCCTTACGGGTCAGCGGGGTGCCAGCGCGCCGGGACAACCGCACCTTCGGTCCGGTGTAGCGCATTCGAGTCCTCCGTTTTCGGTTCTCGGAAAGAGACGGGAATCCCAGGTAAGGCTCGCCTAGTTCTGGGAGGCGTCGTGAGACGGCCCCGCCCGTCCCCGCGGGACGGGTCTGTTCCCCACCGTCGCGACGACCCCACACGCGACGGCATTGGCGATGGTTCCCGGCACGCGTCTCAGCGCCCGGGCGATTCGTGCCGAACGCGCGGATCGGAAAAGGTCACCGGCGAGTGCCCGGACACGAGGGTCGGACACCTACTTTACGCGGGTTCGGCCACTGCCCCGACCACCGAACCGCCTCTCCCCGCCCGTGCGGGGCCGCAGGGTTCACCCGGGGATGCGGTCGGCGACCTCGGCGGCCGCGTCGTCGCCGTAGGAGCGGGCCAGCCGGTCCAGGAGGCTCTGCCTGGTCAGCCGGTACTCCTGCGGGCCGTTCACCTCCAGGCAGTGCGCGGCCGTGGCGTTGCCGACCTGGGCGCAGCGGTCCAGGTCCAGGCCCCAGGAGACGGCCGCGAGGAACCCGGCGCGGAAGGCGTCGCCGCCGCCGGTGGGGTCGACCGCCTCGGAGACGCGGGCGGCGGGCACGTGCAGGCTGGGCTCTCCGGCGCGGTCGACGCGCACGCCCTTGGCGCCGAGGGTGGTCACCCGCGTGCGCACCCTGGCGAGGACCTCCGCGTCGCTCCACCCGGTCTTCTGCTCGGTGAGGGCCTTCTCGTACTCGTTGGCGAACAGGTACTCGGCGCCCTCGACAAGGGAGCGGACCTCGGGGCCCTCCATGCGGGCGAGCTGCTGGGAGGGGTCGGCGGCGAAGGCCAGCCCGCGCACCCGGCACTCCTCGCTGTGGCGGACCATCGCCTCGGGGTCGTTGGCGCCGACCACGACCAGGTCGATGCCCCCGACCTGCTGGACGATCGGCCACAGCTCGATGTTGCGCGCCTCCGCCATCGCCCCGGCGTAGAAGGAGGCGATCTGGTTGTGGTCGCGGTCGGTGGTGCACACGAACCGCGCGGTGTGCCGCATCTCGGAGACGTGCACCCCCGAGATGTCCACCCCGTGCCGCTCCAGCCAGGCGGCGTACTCGGCGAAGTCCGTGCCGACCGCGCCGACCAGCACGGGGTTGAGGCCCAGGCAGCCCAGGCCGAAGCTGATGTTGGCGGCCACCCCTCCCCTGCGCACCTCCAGCTTGTCGACCAGGAAGGACAGGGAGACTTGCGCCAACTGGTCGGCGATGAGCTGCTCTGCGAACCGGCCTTCGAAGGTCATCAGGTGGTCGGTGGCGATTGATCCGGTAACCGCGATGCGCACGGCGGCGGGCTCCTCGGGTTCATGACGGGTTGCGGACGGCACAACTGTATCCGTCGGCGCCGGGCCGGACGGCCCCGGAAACGGCGAGGGCCCGCCGGGAGGAGTGCCTCCGGGCGGGCCCGGGCCGGTGCGCCACCGGCCGCGGCCGACTAGTGGAAGGAGTCGCCGCAGGCGCAGGAGCTCTGCGCGCTGGGGTTGTCGATCGTGAAGCCCTGCTTCTCGATCGTGTCGACGAAGTCGATGGTGGCGCCCTCCAGGTAGGGCATGCTGTAGCGGTCGACGGCGAGCTCGACCCCGTTGTGGTCGGTCACGATGTCCCCGTCGAGCTTGCGCTCGTCGAAGTAGAGCTGGTAGCGCAGTCCCGAGCAGCCGCCGGGCGCCACACCCAGGCGCAGTCGCAGGTCGTCGCGGCCCTCCTGGGCCAGCAGCGACTTGACCTTCTCCACCGCCGCGTCGGTCAGGGTGACCCCCTGCGTGGTGGCCTCAGTCTGAGCCGTCATGTGCGAAACTCCTCCAAAACAGGGTGGCCGCCGCCACGGGCGACCCGTCGGTTCCTGACGTGGGAACGTCAGTGTCGTTTCCGGCATTCCCTCTGATGCTCACCCCTCAGGGTAGGTCGTCCGGCGAGCGGTCGCCATCGACCGGAGGCCGGTGACGTGCCCCGTCCTGCGCGCCGTCGCCGCCGCGGGCGGCCGGGGAGGGCCGCTGCTCAGTGTTTCCAGGCGCTCGCGACCCGGGCGGCGAGCGCCCGCAGCTCCGGTCCGGAGCGCTCCAGCGCGGCCTGGACGGAACCGGCCGACTCGACCAGGGAGTGGGCCGCGGTGACTCCCGCCGCGGCGGCCTCGTCCCGGTCCACGGCGACCCGCCCGGCCAGCACCAGGCAGGGGACGCCGTGCCGCGCCGCGGTGCGGGCCACGCCGTGCGGCAGCTTGCCGCGCAGCGACTGGGAGTCGAAGGAGCCCTCCCCGGTGACGACCACGTCGGCGGTGGCGACGAGGTCGTCGAGCCCGACCGCGTCCAGGACCCGGGCGACGCCCGACTCGACCGTGCCCCCGAGCAGCAGCAGGCCGTAGCCCAGCCCGCCGGCCGCGCCCGACCCGGGGGCGTCGCGCAGGGTCCCCGAGGGGTCGGTGAGTCCGGCGAAGCGGCCGAGGGCGGCGTCCAGCCGCCGCACCAGGGCGGCGTCGGCCCCCTTCTGCGGGCCGAAGACGGCGCTGGCCCCCTGCTCGCCCAGCAGCGGGTTGTCGACGTCGGTGGCGGCGACGAGGCGGACTCCGCGGACCCGCGCGCGGGCGGCGGCCAGGTCCACGG
>NZ_KQ950190.1:9626-10921 GCF_001517975.1 Thermobifida cellulosilytica TB100 | reverse complement strand
ACGGCGGCCAGGTCGGCCAGGGCCGCACCGCCGCGGCACAGCCCGGAGGCGGGTTCGGCCCCCAGGGCGGCGAGCATGCCGGCGCCGCCGTCGTTGGTGGCGCTGCCTCCCATGCCCACCACCACGGTGTCCGCGCCGTCGTCGACGGCGCGGGCGATCAGCTCGCCGACTCCGCGGGTGGTGGCGGCTGCGGGGTCGCGCCGGTCCGGGGGCACCAGGTGGAGGCCGCACGCCTGGGCGCTCTCCACGTAGGCGGTCCGCTCCACGAGGAGGTACCTGGCCGCCACCGGCTCGCCGAGGGGGCCGGTGACGTCGGCGTCCACCAGAGTGCCGCCCAGGGCGGTGTGGAGCACCTCGACGAACCCGGGGCCGCCGTCGGACAGGGGGAGCAGCGTGCATTCGGCCGCGGGGTCGGCGGAGCGCCAGCCCGCGGCGACGGCCTCGGCCGCCTCGACCGCGGTGAGGGTTCCTGCGAACTTGTCAGGGGCGATAACGATGCGCACGCCTGTAGTCTGCCGGTAAGCGCTCGCCGAGGGGGCGGGTTCCTCACAACAGGCCGGGTGCTCCGTAGACCGGGAACCAGCGGCTCCGGTCCGGTTCGACCGCCACTTCCCCCTCGAGTGCGGCGCCGACCTGGAACTCCAGGGCGGTGTGCCGCCCGTGCTCGCCCTGCGGGGCGAACGGGTAGAACGTGCCGCGCTTGTACAGGTAGACCAGGGCCAGGCGGCGCCCGTCGGGTGCGGCGAAGACCACCAGCGAGCACAGCAGGGACGACCCGAACCCGGCGCTCTCCAGACCGGAGTTGACCGCGTGCAGGTCGGTGACCAGCCCGGTGAGCCCATGGTCCTCCGCGGCGTGCACCACCAGCCAGGTGTAGCCGTAGGAGTCGCGCCGCACCTCGACCTGCGGTCCGCCGCCGGCGGCGAGGAGCTCGGTGATCTCCCGCTGGAGCGTCGCGAACGCCTGCCCCTCGGCCGCCCGGAAGGCCACCGAGGCGGTCCCGGTGGGGACGAGCCCCGTGACCGCCCGCAGCGTCACGGCGGCCGAGGGCAGCGCGAACAGCCGGTCGAGGTCCGGTCTGCGGGGCCGGCTGCGGCCCAGCAGGGCGCGCAGGAGGCCGGCGAACCGTCCCCGAACACCCCCGGTGTCGTGCCGCGGCACGGCTCAGCCCTCCTTTCCGAGTCGGCGGGAGATCTCGGCGAGCTGTGCGAGGCGCCGCTCGACCGGGGGGTGGGTGGACAGCAGGGAGCCGAGGCTGACCCCTCCGCCGCCGAGGGCGGGGGTGAAGAAGAAGG
>NZ_KQ950190.1:4708-8922 GCF_001517975.1 Thermobifida cellulosilytica TB100 | reverse complement strand
GGCTGCGCCCGCCCCCGGCGACGAGGGCGAAGCGCGCTCCCGCCTGGACCAGGAAGCCCGCGACCACGCCGAGGAAGGCGGCGACGGTCATCACGGCCACGTCGCGGTGCGCCACGTGGGACAGCTCGTGCGCGACGACCGCCTCCAGTTCGACGTTGTCGAGCCGACGGCGCAGCCCGGTGGTGACGCACACCACCGTGCTCTTCCCGCTGTGCCCGGTGGCGAAGGCGTTGGGCACGTCGGTGCGCGCCACGGCCACCTTCGGCTTGGGCATGTCGGCCAGGGCGCACAGCCGGTCCACGACCGCGTGCAGCTCCGGCTCCTCCTGCGGGGTGACCTCGCGGGCGCCCAGGGCGGCCATGGCGATCCGGTCGGAGGCGAAGTACTGGACCAGCGCGACGCCCGCCACGACGAGGAGGATCAGCCACCACGGCATGCCCGCCCAGAACAGCGCCGTGACGAACGCCGCGTAGACGAGGGCCAGCAGGGCCATCGTCGTGACCATCCGCACGGTCAGCCCGCGGTCGGGGATGAACCTGTCGCCTGCCACGCCGCACCGCCTTCCACCGGATCCGGGCGGGGCCGCGCGCGTCCGGGCGCGGGCCCCGCGGACCCACACTGACCGGGAGGGCGGGAAAGAAACACGGGACCGCCGCGCCGGGCGGCCCCGTCCGGACCGGTGGGGGCGGCTACCTGCTCTCGGGGATCAGCCCCTCCTCGCCGAGCATCTCCCGCACCTCGTCCATGCTGGCGTCGGGCGGGGGGAGGATGTACTGCGACGGCTGGAGGGAGTCGTCGGGCAGCGGCTTGCCGTCCTCGCGGACCCGGGCCAGCAGGTCGTGCAGCGCGACGCGGAAGACCGCCTCGTCGCCGGCCTCGATGGCCTCCTCCAGCTTGCGGTCGAAGGCGTTGAGCACGTCGAGGTCGGCTTCGGACAGGTCGAGCTGTCCTTCGCCCATGATGCGGACGATCATGCGCCGCCTCCCTCGATCTGCTTCGGGGAGGAGCCCCCGCCGCTGTTGAGCTCGCGCTTCATCGCCTCCAGCTCCCGCTCCACGCCGTCGGTGCTGGCCATGCGGTCCAGCTCGGCCTGGATGTCGTCGCGGCTGGCGCCGGTGAGGTCGTCGAGCGCGCCCGAGGCGAGCAGCTCGTCGACGGCGCCGGCGCGCGCCTGGAGCTCGGCGGTCTTGTCCTCGGCCCGCTGGATGGCCAGGCCGACGTCGCCCATCTCCTCGGAGATGCCGGCGAACGCCTCGCTGATCTGGCTCTGGGCCTGGGCCGCGGTGTAGGTGGCCTTGATGGTCTCCTTGCGGGTGCGGAAGGCGTCGACCTTGGCCTGCAGGCGCTGGGCGGCCAGGGTGAGCTTCTGCTCCTCGCCCTGCAGTTGGGCGTGCTGCTCGCGCAGGCTCTCGATCTGGCTCTGCAACCCGGCCTTGCGTTGCAGGGCCTCGCGGGCGAGGTCCTCGCGTCCCTGCGACAGCGCGGCCCGGCCCTGGTTGGTCAGCTTGTTGGCCTGCTGCTCCAACTGCTGGATCTGCAGTTCGACCCGCTTCCGGGAGGTGGCGACGTCCGCCACTCCGCGCCGCACCTTCTGCAGCAGCTCCAACTGCTTCTGATACGAGTAGTCGAGGGTCTCGCGCGGGTCCTCCGCGGCGTCCAAGGCTTTGTTCGCCTTGGACTTGAAGATCATGGAAAGTCGCTGAAACACGCTCATCGGCGTGGCCGTCCTCTTTCTCGGTCCGTATCGGCTGTTCCCAGCGGGCGCTTCTCTCAACCTTATGTGCTCTGACCACGGGCCGCCATGAGGTGTCGAGCGGCTACCCTGATGGTGTGTTCCGTCGTCGCTCCGCCTCAGCACCCCAAGAGCAGGTCATGAGCAACTCCACCCAGTCCGAGACAGACCAGGCGCCCACCCGCAAGGGCTACTCCCCCAAGAAGGGCGTTCCCACCCCCAAACGCAAGGAGGCGGCCCAGGAGCTGCGCAGGCCGCTGTCGGCGCCCAGGACGCGCCGGGAGGCCTACCGCCAGCTCCGGGAGCGGGAGCGGCGTCGGCGGCAGCGGGAGCGTGCGGGCCTGGTCAAGCCGGAGGACCGCTACATCCGCCCCCAGGACCTGGGCGCGGCCCGTGCCCTGGCCCGCGACTACGTCGACTCGCGGCGCTCGGTCAGCGAGTTCTTCCTGTACTTCTCGCTGGCCATCATCGTGCTGCTGTTCCTGCCGCTGGTGGAGGTCCAGCTCTTCGTCACCTACGTGGTGTGGCCGATGATGATCGTCACGCTGATCGTCGAGGGCTTCTTCACCGCCCGCCGCGTCAAGAAGCTGGTGGCCGAGCACTACCCCAAGGAGACCGAGAACGTGCGGGGCGCGGGCATGTACGCGGTGATGCGCCAGATGCAGATCCGCAGGCTGCGCCTGCCCAAGCCGCGGGTGAACGTGGGCGACGACTTCCTGGCCAAGCACCGCCGCTGATCCCGGCCGCGGCCGGTTGCGGCCGGAGGGTCCGGGGCCCGCGCCGGGAAGCGCATAAAGTGACGATCATGGAATTCCGTCATCTTGGCAGCAGCGGGCTCGTCGTCAGCGAGATCGCCTACGGCAACTGGATCACCCACGGCTCCCAGGTCGAGGAGGACACGGCCGTGGCGTGCGTGCACGCCGCGCTGGACGAGGGCATCACCACGTTCGACACGGCCGACGTCTACGCCCAGGGCCGCGCCGAGGAGGTGCTGGGCCGCGCGCTGAAGGGGCAGCGCCGTGACGGCGTGGAGATCTTCTCCAAGGTGTTCTGGCCGGTGGGTCCCGGCAAGAACGACCGCGGCCTGTCCCGCAAGCACATCATCCGCGGCGTGGAGGAGTCGCTGCGCCGCCTGGGCACCGACTACCTGGACCTGTACCAGGCGCACCGGTTCGACTACGCCACCCCGCTGGAGGAGACCCTGCGGGCCTTCGACGACCTGGTCCGCCAGGGCAAGGTCCTCTACGTCGGCGTCTCGGAGTGGCGCGCCGAGGAGATCGAGCGGGCGCTGAAGATCGCCGACGAGATGGGGCTGGACCGGATCGTCTCCAACCAGCCGCAGTACAGCATGCTGTGGCGGGTGATCGAGTCCGAGGTGGTGCCGCTGTGCGAGCGTGAGGGCGTGGGGCAGATCGTGTGGTCGCCGATCGCCCAGGGCGTGCTGACCGGCAAGTACAAGCCGGGCCAGCCGCCGCCCGCCGGGTCGCGGGCCACCGACGAGAACTCCGGCGCGCACTTCGTCCGGCGCTTCCTGGACGACCAGAAGCTGCTGGAGCGGGTGCAGCAACTGCTGCCGCTGGCCGCCGAGGCCGGGCTGACCCCGGCGCAGCTCGCGGTGGCGTGGGTGCTGCAGAACTCGAACGTGTCCGCGGCGATCATCGGCGCCTCCCGTCCCGAGCAGGTGCGCGACAACGCGAAGGCCGCCGGGGTCAAGCTCGACGCCGAGCTGCTGCGCCGCATCGACGAGATCCTGGGCGACTCCGTGCAGCGCGACCCGGCGCTGACCGCCAGCCCGAAGGAACGCCCGTAGTCGACGCCCGGCCCCCGGCCGCAACGGGCCGGGCCCTTCCGCCCGTGCCGTCCCGGCCCTCGAGCCGGGGCGGCACGGGCGGTGCCGGTGACGGTTCGGTCGGGTCAGCGCGGGCGGTACTCGGCGGCGAGTGCGCGCAGGGCGGGGCGGTTGGGGCGCAGCAGGGCGGAGACGTGGTGCAGGCCCGCCCACTCGGGGTGCCCGCCGCGCACCCGCTCGGGGGCCACGCGCAGCAGGCTCCCGTCCTCTCCCAGCCGCAGCAGGCGGCAGTCCTGCCGCGACCACTCGCGCACGCTGTGGACCAGCCCCAGCTCCCGCCGAAGTCTGCGGTCCTGCCGGACCGGCGTCCCCGCGGCGCGCGCGGCACGCCACTCCTGCGGCGTCGGGTACACCCCGCGCACCACCGCCGCCAGGTCCGGCACCGCCTCCCCCGCCCAGTCCAGCCGCCCCTCCAGCCGCACCGGCCGGCCCTCCTCACGCAGCTCCACCACGAACCACGGCAGTGCCTCGGCCGGCAGCACCGGATCACGACCGACCAGGCAGGCGAGCAGGTCTCCGGGATCCTCCACCCGGGCCAGGGTCACCACGCCCCCCGCCCGCGCCGTCTCCTCCAGCCTGGCCCGGACGACCTCCTCCCACTCCTCGGCGGCCGCCAGGGCGCGCAGCAGCTCC
>NZ_KQ950190.1:0-2993 GCF_001517975.1 Thermobifida cellulosilytica TB100 | reverse complement strand
TCCGGGTCGTGAATCCGCCTCAGCACCGCCCACCGTCCCGCGCAGACCGCCACCGACCACCACGCACACCACCAGCAGGCGCGGACCGTACGAAACTAGTCGCTTTCCGTCACAGCGCGACAGGGCCCACAGACCCAAACCAGGACCCAGACCACGGCCGAAACCGGCCACACCGGGTCAGTCGTCCTTCGCGAGGAAGAAGTTCCGGGCCGAGGGGCGGCTCAACAGCGCCAGGATCGCCACCGGGAAGAGGAGCTGGCCGATCCGGCCCTCCCCGGGCAGGGTCAGCAGCGTGTGCAGGACGAGCAGCACCTCGGTGAGGAGGACGCCGTAGAAGACCGCCCTGCCCCCGCGGGGCACGAACAGCCCCCACAGCAGTTGCACCGCCCCGGGCAGGGAGGTGAAGAGCGCGTGGCCGAACGCTTCGGCCGAACTTCCCAGCAGGACGAACAGCGCGGCCGAGAACACGAAGGTCAGTCCGGCGACCACGAACAGCAGGATCCTGAGCCACAGCACCGACCGGGGAAGCTTCTGGGCCATCTCCGCTCCACGCTCTCGGGGGTTCGGGGGGTTGGGCGCGCGCACGGCCGTCCACGGCCGGACCGTGGTCGACCGGTGACCGACAGGATACGCCGCCCCCTCCGTTCCCCACCCGCGAAACGGGCCGGGCGCCCGCGCCCGCGGGGAGTTTCCGCGAGTCCGCTGCGCGGCGGGCGGGACCGTGGCATTCTGGTCCGCTGTCTTCCGTCTTCCCCCGGAGGAGAGCCATGAAGCTGCTGCACGCCGCCGACCTGCACGTCGACAGTCCGCTGCGCGGACTGTCCCGCTACGAGGGGGCACCGGCCGAGCAGTTGCGCGGCGCCACCCGGCGCGCCCTGGAGAACCTGGTGGACCTCGCGCTGGCCGAGGAGGTCACCGCGGTCCTGCTCGCCGGGGACGTCTACGACGGGGACTGGCCCGACTACAACACCGGGCTGTTCTTCGCCCGGCAGATGGGGCGGCTGCACGACGCCGACATCCCGGTGTACCTGATCGCGGGCAACCACGACGCGCAGAACTCGATGACGCGGACGCTGACGCTCTCCCTGCCCGGCAACGTGCACTACTTCCCCACCGACCGCCCGGACACGGCGGTCGACGAGCGGCGCGGCCTGGCCGTCCACGGCCAGGGCTTCGCCCGCCGGGACGTCCGGGACAACCTGGCCGCGCACTACCCCGAGCCGAGGTCCGGCCTGTTCAACGTGGGCCTGCTGCACACCGCGCTCAGCGGCCGGGAGGGGCACGAGCCGTACGCCCCCTGCAGCGTCGACCAGTTGGTCGACCACGGCTACGAGTACTGGGCGCTGGGCCACGTCCACCAGCGCAGGGTGGAGTACGACGCCGACGTCAAGGTGGTCTTCCCCGGCAACATCCAGGGGCGGCACGCCAACGAGGCCGGCGCCAAGGGCTGCACGCTGGTCACCGTGGACGGGCGCCACCGGGTCGCCGACCTGCGCCACCACGACCTCGACACCGCCGCCCGCTGGCACGACCTGCGGGTGGACGTCCGCGCGGCCCGCGACCTCCCCGACGTGTTCCGAGCGGTGACCGAGCAGCTCGACAAGGAGCTCGCCGCGGACACCGAACCCGACCGCGTCCACGCGGTGCGGGTCACGGTCGAGGGGCCCACGGACGCCCACGAGCAGTTGCACCGCGACCAGGAGAGCCTGCTGCACGAACTGCGCTCCCATGCCGCGCAGCGCGCCGACACCTGGGTGGAGAAGCTCCGCGTGAAGACCTCTCCCCCCGAGGAGCACCTGGACGCCGCCCACGCGGACGAGCTGGTCCGCGACCTGCGGCAGACCGCGCAGCGGCTCGGCACCTCCCCCCGGGAGGTCAGCGAGATCGTCGAGTCGGCCGAGCTGCTGGCCAAGCTGCCTCCCCGGGTGCGCGACGAGCTGCGCGACCCGAGCCTGCAACGCGACCTCCTCGCGGAGGCGGTGGAGCTGCTGGCCGCCGAGCTGGGGAGTCCGCGGTGAGGCTGGAACGCCTGGACCTGCTGGCTTTCGGCCCGTTCACCGACCTGTCCCTGCCGCTGGGCGCCCCGGGGGTCCACATCGTCTGCGGTCCCAACGAGGCGGGCAAGAGCACCGCGCTGTACGCGCTGAACCAGTTGTTCTACGGGATCGACACCCGGACCGTCCACGACTTCGTCCACGACAGGCGGGACATGAGGCTGGGGGCCGTGGTCCGCGGCGACGACGGCACCGTCGTGGAGTTCGTCCGCCGCAAACGCGCCAAGAACCCGCTGACCGCGCCGGACGAGACGCCGCTGGACGAGAGCGTCCTGTCGCGGCTGCTGGGCGGGGTGAGCCGGGACACCTTCAGCGCCATGTTCGCGCTCACCCTCGAAGGGCTGCACCGCGGCGGGGACGAACTGCTGGCCGGGGGCGGCGAGGTCGGCGAGGCACTGCTGTCCGCACGGTCGGACCGCGCCCTGGGAGCCCTGCTGAGCAAGCTGGAGGAGCAGCGCGACGAGCTGTTCCGGCCCCGGGGGCAGCAGCGGGTCATCAACCGGGAGCTGCGCGAGTACGCCGACCTGGAGCGCACGACCAAGAACGCCCAGTTGCTCGCCAGGGACTACGAGCAGAAGGTCGCCGTCCTCGAAGAGCGGCAGCAGCGGGAGCAGGAGCTGCGGGACCGGCTCAAGGACCTCCGCGCGCAGCGCTCCCGTACGGCCGCTCTCCACCAGGCGCTGCCCTCGCTGCACGCACGCGCGCAGCAGTTGCGGCGGATCGCGGAGCTGGAGGCCGAGGGGCCGCTCGCCCCCGCCGACTTCGCCGACCGGTTCCCCCGGCTGGAGGAGCAGTCCCGCACCGCCCGGGAGACGCTCGCGGAGAGCGAAGCCGCGCTCGCCGCCAAGCAGGAGGAGCTGGACCGGGTGGCCGTGGACCGGCGTCTGCTGGACGCGGCCGCGGCGGTGGAGGAACTGTCCCGCTCCCCGGGGCGGGGCG
>NZ_KQ950189.1:13231-76132 GCF_001517975.1 Thermobifida cellulosilytica TB100 | reverse complement strand
CGGTGGTCGCCGCGCGGTGAGGCGGACGGCGCGGGAGGGGGCGCGGGCGGAGCGGACCTCCACGGCGTCCCCGTCCGCGGGGGCGAGCGCGACCGCCGTCCCCCACGGCAGGGCCGCCGACAGCACCCGCGCGTCGGCGGCGCCGAAGTGGTCGCCGAGCAGCGGGACGGTCGCGGGGGCCCACCACACCCCGGCCGGGGCGCAGCCGTGGACGGAGCGGAACGCCTCCTCGGCCCGCTCCGCGGCCCGCGACGCCGCGACGGCGCCGTCGTCCACCGGGGGCTCCTTCCGGCCGGACCCGAACAGTCTCACGATGCCCCTCCTTTCGGGAAAATTCGACGGGCGGCGCCGCAGACGACGAAAACGCAGGTCATTGCAGACCACAGGGGACAAAGAAGCGCCTGTCCCACTGTAGGGGCGTGCGGGGGAGGCGCCCGGTGCGGGGGAGATGCCCATCTGGTGGGTAGGGAATCCGAATGACGCGTGTGGCGGAACTCCACTGGAGTGTGACGGAGGCATTACGTGTTTGTCACTTCGGGGCAGTTTCCGTGTTCTTTCGGTAGCGTGGTGCCTGGCGACGTGTTGCGGAGTCCGGGACCCACCGGCCGCACCCGAGCGCCGTCCCCGAGGGCCGCGTCCCGACCGGAACGGACCGGAGACGGCACCCCGAGACGGCGGGGCGGCACGGTGCGAGAACACACTTCGCCGCCTCTTCGCGGGTCCGGTGGGATCTGTACGTCTCCTGACGGAACGGATCGGTGTTCCGTCGGTTCCGCGATCCGGTGTCCTGCGGTCGGCCACGCGCGTCGGAGATCAACAGGGAGCGGAACGGCTATGCGGCGTACCCACGGTGTCGGCGGCGACGCCCGGTGTGCCGCGCGGCCGAAGCGGTTCCCGGCCGAGCAGCGCGGAGGGCGGACATGACCATCGAATTCAACCCCTCGAAGAGAGCCACCCTCGGGGTGGAGTGGGAACTGCAACTGGTGGACCGGGGCAGCGGGCACCTGCGCCAGGAGGCCGAGCAACTGCTCGGGGAACTGCCCGACCTGAGCCGCACGGAGAGCAACCCCCCGCTGCGGCACGAGCTCATGCAGAGCACGATCGAGGTGGTCACCGGCATCTGCGAGACCGTGGAGGAGGTCCGGGAGGACCTCTCCGCCACCATCGCCCGGCTCGCCCAGGCCGCGGACCGCCGCGCGATCGCCCTGGCCTGTGCGGGCACCCACCCGATGGACGACTGGCGCGACCAGACGATGGCCCCGGGGCAGCGCTACGGCGAACTGGTCGAGCAGTTGCAGTGGCTGGCGCGGCGCATCCTCACCTTCGGCGTCCACGTCCACGTCGGCGTGACCGACCAGGACAAGGTCGTCCCGATCGTCAACGCGCTCTCCCGCTACCTGCCGCACTTCCTCGCGCTGACCGCCTCCAGCCCCTTCTGGAGCGGGCACGACACCGGCCTGGCCTCCAGCCGCTCCGTCGTCTTCGGTGCGCTGCCCACGGCCGGTCCGCCGCCGCGCCTGGCGCACTGGGGGGCCTTCGAGGAGTACATGGACACCCTGCTGCGCGCGGGCACCATCTCCAGCATCAAGGAGGTGTGGTGGGACATCCGTCCGCACCCGGAGTTCGGCACGGTCGAGATCCGGATGTTCGACGGCATTCCCACGGTGCGCGAGGTCGGCATGGCGGCGGCGCTGTCGCAGAGCCTGGTGCAACTGTTCGAGCAGCAACTGGACCGGGGCTACCGGCTGCCCAGCCCGTCGACCTGGGTGGTCAACGACAACAAGTGGCGTGCCACCCGCTACGGGTTGGACGCCCGTATCATCACCGACGAGCGCGGGAGCACCGTCTCCCTGCGCGACGACCTGTACGAACTGCTGCATGAACTGAGGCCGGTGGCCGAGCGCCTGGGCTGTGCCGAGGACCTCGACGTCGTCGCCGAGATCCTCAACCACGGCGCCTCCTACGAGCGGCAGCGGGCCATCATCAAGCAGGGAGGCACACTCACCGACGTGGTCGACGCCCTCGCCGAGGAGTTCCGGGCCGGAGTGCCCGCGGGCATGGCGGACCACGGTCGAACAGATCCGTCAAGAAATGGGGGTCCCTCGCATGCAGGGGCGTGACCTGCGGGAGCAGTTGGCCGTGTTCCTGGCGCGCCGGGAACGGGAGTTCGTCGAGTTCCGCCGGGACCTTCACCGGCACCCCGAACTCGCCTTCGCCGAGCACCGGACGACGCAGCGGATCGAGGAGCGGCTCACCGAAGCCGGCCTCAAACCGCTGCGTCTGCCCCAGGGAACCGGGCTGATCTGTGACATCGGCGCGGACAGCGGTCCCACCGTGGCGCTGCGCGCCGACATCGACGCCCTGCCCCTCAACGACGAGAAGGACGTCCCCTACCGTTCCACCGTGCCGGGGGCCGCCCACGCCTGCGGCCACGACGTGCACACCACGGTCGTGCTGGCCGCCGGCCTGTTCCTGGCGCAGCAGGAGCGGGCCGGCGCGCTGCCCGGCCGGGTCCGCCTGGTCTTCCAACCGGCCGAGGAGCTCCCGGGAGGCGCCCGCGAGGTGATCAACGCGGGCGGCCTGGAGGGCGTGGACCGGATCTTCGCGCTGCACTGCGACCCGCGGCTGCCCGTGGGCCAGGTGGGGCTGCGGCCCGGGCCGATCACCGCGGCCTGCGACCAGGTGCTGGTGCGCCTGTCGGGGCCGGGAGGCCACACCGCCCGGCCGCACCTGACCGCCGACCTGGTCTACGCCCTGGGCAAGATCGTCACCGAACTGCCCGCCGCGCTGTCGCGGCGGGTGGACCCGCGTGCCGGGCTCAGCCTGGTGTGGGGCCGCATCAGCGCGGGGTCGGCGCCCAACGCCATCCCCGACGACGGGGTCGTGGCGGGAACGGTGCGCTGCCTGGACGACGCGGCCTGGCACGCCGCCCCCGACCTGGTCAAGGAGCTGCTGGAGTCGGTCACCGCCGCCTACGGGGTGCGGGTCGAACTGGACTACCGGCGGGGCGTGCCGCCCACCGTGAACGAGCCGAGCAGCGTGGAGATCCTCCGCGACGCCTGCACCCGGGTGCTGGGGCCGCAGGCGGTGGTGTCCACCGCGCAGAGCCTGGGCGGCGAGGACTTCGCCTGGTACCTGGAGAGCACCCCGGGCGCCTACGCCCGGCTGGGCACGCACTGGGCTGGCTCCGACCGCCCCATGCTCGACCTGCACCGCGGCACCTTCGACGTGGACGAGGCCGCCATCGGCGTGGGGGTGCAGCTCATGGCCGCCACCGCGCTGACCGCGCTGCGGGCGGAGCGGTCGGGCGCCCTCGAGGGCACCGAGGTGGCCTGACACCGCGCCCGGGCTGCCGGGGACGGCCCGTCCCGGGTGGCAAGCTGGGCTGGTGGACCGCAGACCGACTCTGGAACAGATCCGCCGCGCCCCCAAGGTGCTGCTGCACGACCACCTCGACGGAGGGCTGCGACCGCGCACGGTCGTCGAGCTCGCCGACGCGGTCGGCTACCCCGACCTGCCCGCCGACGAGCCGGAAGCGCTCGGCGCCTGGTTCACCGCGGCGGCCGCCTCCGGTTCGCTCGACCGCTACCTGGAGACCTTCCGCCACACGGTCGCGGTGATGCAGACCCGGGAGGCGCTGGAGCGGGTCGCCGCCGAGTGCGTCGAGGACCTGGCCGCCGACGGGGTCGTCTACGCCGAGGTGCGCTACGCCCCCGAGCAGCACCTGCGGGCAGGGCTGCGCCTGGAGGAGGTCGTCGAGGCGGTGCTGGCGGGGGTCGCCGAGGGGTGCCGCCGGGCCGCCGGACGCGGCACGCCGATCCGGGTGGGCACGCTGCTGACCGCGATGCGGCACGCCGCGCGGTCCCGGGAGATCGCCGAGCTCGCGGTGCGCTACCGGGACGACGGCGTGGTCGGGTTCGACATCGCCGGAGCCGAGGCGGGCCATCCGCCCACCAGGCACCTGGACGCGTTCGAGTACCTGAGGCGGGAGAACGCGCACTTCACCATCCACGCCGGGGAGGCGTTCGGGCTGCCGTCGATCTGGGAGGCGTTGCAGTGGTGCGGCGCGGACCGGCTGGGGCACGGGGTGCGCATCGTCGACGACATCGGGGTGGACGACTCCGGCGAGGTGCGGTTGGGGAGGCTGGCCGCCTACGTGCGGGACAAGCGTGTTCCACTGGAGATGTGCCCGAGCTCGAACGTGCAGACGGGAGCGGCGTCCTCCGTCGCGGACCATCCGATCGGCCTGCTGCGCCGGCTGCGGTTCCGGGTCACGGTCAACACCGACAACCGGCTGTTGGGTGGAATTACCCTGTCTGACGAGTTCGCTGCGCTGGTGGACGCGTTCGGCTACGACTGGGACGATCTGGAGTGGTTCACGGTGAACGCGATGAAATCGGCCTTCGCGCCCTTCGACGAGCGTCTGGCGCTCATCAACGGCCTGATCAAACCGGGCTTCGCCCGACTCAGATGGGAAGTGCGATGACCACCTTCCGGCAGCCCGTCTCCCACGTCCTCGGGTGGGCCTGGGTGGTGATCTCGGTGTTCCTGCTCGTGGACCTGGTGGTGCGGGGGACCGACTTCCGCGCGGTCGTCTCCGGGGCGGTGCTGCTGGTCACCGTGGGGGCCGTGTACGTGCTGGCGGTGCGCCCCAAGGTCGTGGCGACCGAGGAGGGCGTGCGCCTGGTCAACCCGCTGCGCGAGGTCTTCGTGCCGTGGGCCGACTTCACCTGGGCCGACGTCACCGACGTCCTGCGGGTGCACGCCGGCGACCAGGTGTTCCGCTCCTGGTCGCTGCGGGAGAACAAGCGCGCCGAGGTGCGGCGGAACCTGCGCCGCCTCAACGGCTTCGGTGAGGAGAAGGACGACCCGCGCGAGCTGCGCCCCACGGAGCGGGTGGCCCGGACGCTGCGCTCGGAGGCGGAGCGGCACAAGGCCCGCCTCGCGGCCGGGGGCGCGTCGACCGGGCCGACGGTGGTGTGGTCGCCGGACGCGGTGGCCGCGCTGGCCGTCCCGGTGGCGCTGTGGCTGGCGTCGCTGGCGCTGCTGTGACCGCCGTCCCACTTGACCCGCATGCCCCATACGGGTTAGGTTAGGCATGCCTAAAGGGATGGGGGCGGTGCAGGACCGGCCCCGAACGTCCCCGGGTGAAGCGCGGGTCACCCGAAAGCAGTGAGTACGTCTCGGCACAGGTTGCGCGGACAGGTGCCCGGCGTACGCAGTGTCACGGACCGTCGGCCACGGCATCGGCGCGGAACCATCTCGACATCGGGATGCTGCTCGCCACGCCGCTCCGGTGCCGAACCGGCGCCCCGGGCACACGGCTCCCGGAGGAGAGGCGGGCGTCCGGCTCGGACCATGCGGACGCGGCGCCTCTGCTCCGGGAGCCTTCTTTCGTGTCCGCTATCTCGGCTCACACGGTCGGGAACGCAGGTCCAGCACGTAGTCGAGGGGCGCGCCGGCCTTCTCCGCCGCGGTGGCGAGCATCTCCAGGTACCGGGCGGTGGGCAGGCCGCCCTCGTAGTCGTTGAGAACGTGGGTCCACGCGGTGACCTCCCCGTCCAGCAGGGTGGTGACCCGCACCTTGATCCGGGTGTAGACGCCGATGTCGCCGCCCTCCCAGCCGTCCAGTCGTTGCAGGTCCCAGTCGGCGACGTCGTAGAGCGCCACGAACACGCTGGAACCGGGGTCTTCCACCACGGTGGCCAGTGCGCCGTCGCCCTGGGCGCTGCCGCCGCCGAAGGTCAGTCTCCAGCCCTGCAACCAACCGGTGTTCCACAGCGGCGAGTGCGGCGCGCACTCGGCCATCTGGTCCGGATCGAGATTGTTGGCGTATGCGGCGTATAGGGGCACGCGGGCCATGCTACGGCTTTCGGCGCTGCCGCGCTTTCCGAACCGCCGCCTTCGATATGCGCGACAATGGAGCCACCGACCAGTAGGCGATACCGGCGTCCGCGGCCCACCAGGCCGGGGCGTGTCCACCACGGGCGGACCTTGCGGCCGAAGGATGTAAGGAGTGGATGGAACGTGACGAAGGTCGTCATCATCGGAGGCGGACCCGGAGGATATGAGGCGGCCCTCGTCGCCGCCCAACTGGGGGCGGACGTCACGGTCATCGAACGGGACGGCATCGGGGGCGCGTCCGTGCTCACCGACTGCGTGCCCTCCAAGACGCTCATCGCCACCTCGGTGCGCACCTCCTACGTCAAGGAGGCCGCGACGCTCGGCATCATCGTCGGCAACGAGCCCGAGGACAAGGACCTGGTCCGGGTGGAGCTCAAGACCGTCAACGCCCGGGTCAAGCGGCTGGCGCAGGCCCAGTCCGTCGACACCGCCAACCGGCTGCGGACCGAGGGCGTGGAGATCATCATCGGCGAGGCCAGGCTGGTCGACCCGCACATCGTCGCCGTCGGCGACCAGCGCATCCACGCCGACGTGGTGCTCATCGCCACCGGTGCGCACCCGCGCGAGCTGCCCACCGCCCGCCCCGACGGGGAGCGCATCCTCACCTGGCGCCAGTTGTACGACCTCAACGAACTCCCCGAGAAGCTCATCGTGGTCGGCTCCGGGGTCACCGGCGCCGAGTTCGCCAACGCCTACCAGGCACTCGGCTCCAACGTCACCCTCGTCTCCTCCCGCGACCGCGTCATGCCCACCCAGGACGCCGACGCCGCCCGCGTGCTGGAGGAGGTCTTCGCCCGCCGCGGCATGACGGTGCTGGGCAACTCCCGGGCCGAGTCGGTGACCCGCACCGACGACGGCGTGCTCGTGCGGCTCGCCGACGGCCGCACCCTCGAGGGCAGCCACTGCCTCATGACGGTCGGCATGATCCCCAACACCGCCAACCTCGGCCTGGAGGAGGCCGGGGTGCGGCTGGACGAGCGCGGGTTCGTCCAGGTGGACCGGGTGTCGCGGACCTCCACCCCCGGGGTGTACGCGGCCGGGGACTGCACGGGCGTCAACATGCTCGCCTCGGTGGCGGCCATGCAGGGCCGCATCGCGATGTGGCACGCCCTCGGCGAGGCGGTGGCCCCGCTGCGGCTGTCCACCGTCTCCTCCACCGTGTTCACCCACCCCGAGCTGGCCGCGGTCGGCGTCACCGAGGACGACGTGATCTCCGGACGGGTCGACGGCCGCATCGTGAAACTGCCGCTGGACACCAACCCGCGCGCCAAGATGCACGGCACCCGCGACGGCTTCGTCAAGCTGATCTGCCGCCAGCACACCGGCATCGTGCTGGGCGGGGTCATCGTCGGGCCGCGGGCCAGCGAGCTGATCCTGGGCGTCTCCCTGGCGGTGCAGCAGCGGCTCACCGTCGACGACGTCGCGCACACCTTCGCGGTCTACCCGTCGCTGTCGGGCAGCGTCACCGAGGCCGCCCGCTCCCTGATGCAGGGCTCCCCCGAGTAGGGGGCCTTCCGGCCGCCCCGCGGCCTCCGGAACGCGGGAGGGGGTCCCGGCCGCGCGGGCCGGGACCCCCTCCGTTGCCTGCTGCGCCGGAGAGCGGAGGTCAGAAGTCGCCGAAACCGCCGAAGTCGCCTCCGTCGAATCCGCCGCCGCCGAAGTCGCCGAAGCCGCCTCCGTCTCCGAAGTCGCCGAAGCCGTCTGCGTCGCCGCCGCCGAAGTCGCCCATGCCGGCGCCCAGCATGCTGGCCCCGACCATCGAGCCCATCATGTTGCCGAGCATCATGCCGGTGAACATGCCCACCATCAGGTCCGTGCCGAAGTAGCCGCCCGCATAAGGGGCGTAGGCGGGACCGGCGTCGTAGTAGGGCACCCGGCGTCCGCCCGCCTCGACCATGCGCACGCTGGGGTGGCCGCCGGAGTGGAGCTCGCTGGTGCAGGCGCGGCAGACCGGGACCGGTCGCGCCGTACCGCCGGGCGGAGCCCAGTCCGCGTCCTGGACGGACGGGCCGTGCTGCGGGTTGAAGAAGCAGGGGGCGCGGCGCTCCGGAACCGGTTCGCCCGCCAGCCGGGCCCGGGTGGCGGTCATGTAGTAGCGGCCGTCCTCCAGGGCTTCGGTGACCCGCTGGATCTCGTCGGCCCGCTTGATGGTCTCCAGTTCGGCCTTGGCCCGGTCGTAGGCGTTCAGCGCGTTGGTGTAGTCGGTGCGGGTGGCCTCGTCGGCCTGGCTGAGGTCGAGGTCGAGGGCGGCGATGTCCTCGCCGAGCAGCACCACGTCCTCGGTGACCGTCTTCTTGACCTCCTCCAGCTCCCGCGCGGCCCGGGCCTCGCTCTTCTTCTTGGCGCGGTACAGGAGGAAGCCGCCGCCGACGACCGCGAGGGCGAGCAGGCCCAGCAGGACCATGCTGAAGATCCCGGAGGCCGCGGCGGCGTCGGCCCGCGCCTCGGCCTCGTTGGCGAAGGCGACCGCCGCGTCGGGAACGGTGCTCATGCGCTGGGCGGCCTGCTCGGCCGCGGCCACGTCGGAGGAGTCGAGCACGGTGGAGTCGGCCGCGGTGGTGTTGCCGATGAAGACCAGGTAGGAGCCGTCGCCGACGTCCTGCTGCACGTCGGCCATGAACGAACCGAGTGCCGCCTGCGAGGTGAACTCGCCGTCGTCGGGCAGCACCACGAAGTAGACGGGGGTGTCGACGTTCTCCGCGGCCTGGCTCATCAGGTCCGCGTCACGGTCGGAGACGACCTCGGCCGCGTCGGGGTCGACGTAGACGTGGGAGCTGTTCAGCGCGTCGGCGACCTCGTCCGCGCTGGTCTTCGCGCCCGCGGGCGCGGCCACCGTGACGACCGCGGCCGCCGCGGCGAGCAATGTGACTGCCAGTCGGCGCAACATGATCCGTTCCTCTCGCCTCTCTCACCTGTGTAGACGTACGAAGAGGGGGGATCGTTCCCGGCGGGCGGGCTGCGTCCGCGGCGTCACCGTCCGTCCCGCGGGTCGCCGCGCAGCACTCGGGCCACCAGGTCGTCGTGGAGGGTTCCGTACCCGGTGGCGGCCCACACGCTGCGTTCCGGCGGAAGCTCGTCGTAGGGGATCCGCTGCCCGCCGTCGAGGACGGCGGGCAGCGCCTCGGGCTGCCGGTGGTTGCGGAGCGCGGCGGCGCAGTCGCCGCAGGCCCACACGGTGACCTTGCGGCGGCTGCCGAGCCTGCGCCACGGCGTGGTGCGGGTGCGGGTGCCGTGCAGCGGGTCGAAGAAGCAGTGCCGCGCCGGGACGGGGTCCGGCCGCGCGGCGGACACCTGGTCGGCGTGGGCGTCGCACAGGTCGAGCAGGACCAGCCCCCACGGCCAGGCGGTGCCAGAAGAGCATGGAGAGAGCCTAGAGGGTTGGGCCGGGCGGGCCGGAACCGGGGTGTGACTGCTCTCACCAGGCATGCGAGCCGGTCGGTAGGTGCCGAGGGCGGGCCGCTCCCGGGGAACGGCCCGCCCTGCCGGTCTGCTGCGCCGCGGTCGGCGCCGCGCCTAGGAGTCCTTGATCTCGCAGATCACCGCGCCGTTGCCGACCGTCTCGCCCGCGCTCACCGACAGGCCCGTGACGGTGCCCGCCTTGTGCGCGGTGAGCGGCTGCTCCATCTTCATGGCCTCGATGACCACGACGGTGTCGCCCTCGGCGACCTCCTGGCCGTCGGCCGCCACGACCTTGACCACGGTGCCCTGCATCGGGCTGACCAGGGCGTCGCCGCTGACGGCGGCCGCGCCCTTCTTCCGGGAGCCGCCGCGTCGGCCGGACTTCCTGGCGGCGGGGGCCGACGCCAGGTCCGCACCCAGGCCGGCGGGCAGCACGACCTCGACCCGCTTGCCGCCGACCTCGACGGTGACCCGCTCGCGCTCGGCGGCCTCGGCCTGCTCGGTCTCGCCCGCGAACGGCTCGATGACGCCGTCGAACTCGGTCTCGATCCACCGGGTGTGCACGCGGAACGGCTGTGCGGGGTCCTCCGGGGCGAACGCCGGGTGGGAGACCACGGCCTGGTGGAACGGGATGACGGTGGGCATGCCGCCGACCTCGAACTCGGCGAGGGCGCGGCGGGACCGCTCCAGGGCCTCGGCGCGGGTGCGCCCGGTCACGATGAGCTTGGCGACCATCGAGTCGAACGCCTGCGGCACGGTGAAACCCGGCTCGCAGCCGGTGTCCACGCGCACGCCGGGGCCGCCGGGCAGCCGCATCGAGGTGATGGTGCCGGGGGCGGGCATGAAGTTGCGTCCGGCGTCCTCGGCGTTGATGCGGAACTCGAAGGAGTGGCCGCGCAGCACCGGGTCGTCGTAGCCCAGCTCCTCGCCGTCGGCGATGCGGAACATCTCCCGCACCAGGTCGATCCCGGCGACCTCCTCGGTGACCGGGTGCTCCACCTGGAGCCGGGTGTTGACCTCCAGGAAGGAGATGGTGCCGTCGGCGCCCACCAGGAACTCGCAGGTGCCGGCGCCCACGTAGCCCGCCTCGCGCAGGATCGCCTTGGAGGAGGAGTACAGCAGCTCGACCTGCTCGTCGGTGAGGAAGGGCGCGGGGGCCTCCTCGACCAGCTTCTGGTGGCGGCGCTGCAACGAGCAGTCGCGGGTGGAGACCACCACGACGTTGCCGTGCGCGTCGGCCAGGCACTGGGTCTCCACGTGCCGGGGGCGGTCCAGGTAGCGCTCCACGAAGCACTCGCCGCGGCCGAACGCGGTGACGGCCTCGCGCACCGCCGACTCGTAGAGGTCGGGGATCTCCTCCAGGGTGCGGGCGACCTTCAGGCCGCGCCCGCCGCCGCCGAACGCCGCCTTGATCGCGATCGGCAGGCCGTGCTGCTCGGCGAAGGCCACCACCTCGTCCACGCCCGACACCGGGTCGGGGGTGCCCGCGACCAGCGGGGCGCCCACCTTCTGCGCGATGTGGCGGGCCCGGACCTTGTCGCCCAGCGCGGTGATCGCCGCGGGCGGGGGGCCGATCCAGGTCAGCCCGGCGTCGATGACGGCCTGGGCGAACTCGGCGTTCTCGGCGAGGAACCCGTAGCCGGGGTGGACCGCGTCCGCACCGGACTCGGCCGCGATGGCCAGGATCTTGTCGATGTTCAGATAGCTGTCGGCGGGGGTCTGCCCCCCGAGGGCGTAGGCTTCGTCGGCGACCTTGACGTGCAGTGCGTCGAGGTCGGGTTCGGCGTAGATCGCGACGCTGCCGAGGCCCGCGTCGCGGCAGGCTCGTGCCACCCGGACAGCGATCTCGCCCCGGTTGGCGATGAGAACTTTACGCACGGTCGAACACTCCTCCGGAAGGGGCACCGGCTGCTCGACGCCGATGCCGTAGGCGGGTCTCTGAGGACGGCGGGGCCGCCGCGTCCGGGTGTACGGACCCGGGAACGGGCGGGGTCACCCCGGGTGGAAGCTGCGACGCCAGGAGTCGGGTCCCGGGCGCGACACCCCCAGGCGCCGGGCGTGGTCGCGCCAGCCCGAGCGGCTCCCCGGGGCGGCGGCCCGCTCGCGGGCGGCCCGGGCGGCCCGGGCACGGGCGGTCAGGACCGCGACGAGCGCCGCGATCTCCTCGTGGCTGGGGTCGCCCCGCACGACCTGCAGGAAGGGAGCGGAGGGCGACGGGGGTCGTTCGCTGGCCATCAGAGCGGGATGTTTCCGTGCTTCTTGGGCGGAAGCTGCTTGCGCTTGCCGCGCAGCGCGCGCAGCGCCTTGACCACGGAGGTGCGGGTCTCCGAGGGCATGATGACGCCGTCCACGTAGCCGCGTTCGGCCGCGCTGTACGGGTTGAGCAGGGTGTCCTCGTACTCGGCGATGAGCTGGGCCCGGGTCGCCTCGACGTCGTCGGCGGCGGCCAGGGTGCGCCGGTGCAGGATGTTGACCGCTCCCTGGGCGCCCATCACCGCGATCTGCGCGGTGGGCCAGGCCAGGTTGATGTCGGCGCCCAGGTGCTTGGAGCCCATGACGTCGTAGGCGCCGCCGAACGCCTTGCGGGTGATGACGGTCACCAGCGGCACGGTCGCCTCGGCGTAGGCGTAGAGCAGCTTGGCCCCGCGCCGGATGATGCCGTTGAACTCCTGGTCGGTGCCGGGCAGGAAGCCGGGGACGTCCACCAGGGTCAGCACGGGGATGTTGAAGGCGTCGCAGGTGCGCACGAACCGGGCGGCCTTCTCGGAGGCGTCGATGTCCAGGCAGCCCGCGAAGTTCATCGGCTGGTTGGCGACGATGCCGACCGGGTGGCCCTCCACCCGCCCGTAGCCCACGATGATGTTCGGCGCGAACAGCTCGTGGACCTCCAGGAACTCGCCGTCGTCGACGATGTGCTCGATGACCTGGTGCATGTCGTAGGGCTGGTTGGCCGAGTCCGGGATGAAGGTGTCCAGCTCCAGGTCGGCCTCGGTCACCTCCAGGTCCACGGCGGTCGGCTCCACCGGCGGGTCCTCCAGGTTGTTGGAGGGCAGGTAGGACAGCAGCGCCCGGACGTAGTCCAGGGCGTCGTTCTCGTCCGCCGCCATGTAGTGGGCCACGCCCGACCTGGTGTTGTGGGTGCGGGCGCCGCCCAGCTCCTCCATGGTGACGTCCTCGCCGGTGACCGTCTTGATGACGTCGGGACCGGTGATGAACATCTGGGAGGTCTGGTCGACCATCACGATGAAGTCGGTGAGCGCGGGGGAGTAGACGTGGCCGCCCGCGGCCGCGCCCATGACCAGCGAGATCTGCGGGATGACCCCGGAGGCGTGGGTGTTGCGCTTGAAGATCTCGGCGTAGAGGCCCAGGGCCACCACGCCCTCCTGGATGCGCGCGCCGCCGCCCTCGTTGATGCCGATCACCGGGCAGCCCGTCTTGAGCGCGTGGTCGAGGACCTTGACGATCTTCTCGCCGTAGACCTCGCCGAGGGAGCCGCCGAAGACGGTGACGTCCTGGCTGAACACCGCGACGGGGCGGCCGTCCACGGTGCCGTAGCCGGTGACGACGCCGTCGCTGTACGGGCGGTTCTTCTCCAGGCCGAAGTTGGTGGACCGGTGGCGGGCGAAGGCGTCGAACTCGACGAAGGAGCCCGGGTCGAGGAGGGCGTCGATGCGCTCGCGGGCGGTCATCTTGCCCTTGGCGTGCTGTTTCTCTACGGCTCGCTCGGATCCCGCGTGGACCGCCTCGTAGCGGCGGCGTTGCAGGTCCGCGAGCTTGCCCGCGGTGGTGTGGATGTCGATCTGGTCCGCGGGCAGCGGTTCAGGGGCTTGGGTCGCCATAAAGCCTCAGAGTATTAGGTGCGGTTTTTCGGCCAGGCGGGGAGATGGGCGTTGTTCCCCGGCGCTGCCGGAGAGGAACTCGCTGAGCAGGTCGTTTACCCCCACCGTGAAACGCTTTGATGATAACAGTTCTCATCTTTAATGCCAGGGATGCCGACTCTGGGCGACCAAAGGGACACTCGAAGGGACACCCGTCCCAAATGGCGTAGACCAATCTGGGTATCGTCTGTGCCATGACACGCGACAGCGCCCGCCAGGAGATGCCCGACCAGCTTCGTGGCGACGTCCGCCTGCTCGGCGAGATGCTCGGCACCGTGCTCGCCGAGAGCGGCGGCCAGGACCTGCTCGACGACGTGGAGCGGCTGCGCCACGCCGTCATCGGAGCCCGCGAGGGGACGGTCGAGGGCAAGGAGATCACCCAGCTCGTCGCCTCGTGGCCCCTGGAGCGCGCCAAGCAGGTGGCGCGCGCCTTCACCGTGTACTTCCACCTCGTCAACCTGGCCGAGGAACACCACCGCATCCGCTCCCTGCGGGAACGCGACGACGCGGCCAACCCGCAGCGCGAGTCGCTGGCCGCCGCGGTGCGCACCATCCGCGAGGACGCGGGCGAGGAGCGGCTGCGAGAGCTCGTCGCGGGGATGGAGTTCCGCCCGGTCCTGACCGCTCACCCCACCGAGGCGCGGCGGCGCGCCGTGTCCACCGCGATCCAGCGGATCAGCGTCCAGTTGGAACAACTGCGCGCGGCCCACAAGGGCAGCGGCGCCGAGGCCGAGGCGCGCCGCAGGCTGCTGGAGGAGATCGACCTGCTGTGGCGAACCTCACAGCTCCGCTACGAGAAGATGGACCCGCTCGACGAGGTGCGCACCGCCATGGCCGCCTTCGACGAGACCATCTTCCGCGTCATCCCCGAGGTCTACCGCAGCCTCGACCGGGCGCTCGACCCCGAGGGCGCCGGGCTGCGCCCCTCCCCGGCCAAGGCGTTCGTCCGCTACGGCAGTTGGATCGGCGGCGACCGCGACGGCAACCCGTTCGTCACCCACGAGGTGACCCGCGAGGCCATCGCCGTCCAGTCCGAGCACGTGCTCGCCGCCCTGGAGACCGCCTGCGAGCGCATCGGCCGCACCCACACCGAGTACAGCGAGCTCACCCCGCCCAGCGCCGACCTGCGCGCCGCCCTGGCCGGAGCCCAGGCCGCCCACCCGCGCCTGATGCAGGAGATCGTCAAGCGCTCGCCCAACGAGCCCCACCGCCAGCTCCTGCTGTTCGCCGCCGAACGGCTGGCCGCCACCCGGCGGCGCGACGCCGACCTCGCCTACTCCGGACCCCAGGAGTTCCTCGCCGACCTGCGCGTGGTCCAGGAGTCGCTGGCCGCCGCGGGCGCGGTCCGCCAGGCCTACGGCGAGTTGCAGAACCTCATCTGGCAGGCCGAGACCTTCGGCTTCCACCTGGCCGAGCTGGAGATCCGCCAGCACAGCGCCGTGCACGCGGCCGCGCTGGAAGAGCTGCGCGCGGGCGGGGCGCTGTCGGAGCGCACCGAGGAGGTCCTCGCCACGCTGCGGGTCGTCGCCTGGATCCAGGAGCGCTTCGGCGTCGAGGCGTGCCACCGCTACATCGTCAGCTTCACCCGCACCGCCGAGGACATCGCCGCCGTCTACGAGCTCGCCGAGCGCGCCGTGCCCGCGGGCCGGGCACCCGCCCTCGACGTGATCCCGCTGTTCGAGACCGGTGCGGACCTGGACGCCTCCCCGCAGGTGCTCGACGGCATGCTCGAACTGCCCCCGGTCCAACGCCGCCTGGAGCAGACCGGACGCCGCCTGGAGGTCATGCTCGGCTACAGCGACTCCGCCAAGGACGTCGGCCCGGTCAGCGCCACCCTGCGGCTCTACGACGCCCAGGCGCGGCTGGCCGAGTGGGCCCGCGCCAACGACATCACGCTCACCCTGTTCCACGGCCGCGGCGGCGCGCTCGGCCGGGGCGGCGGCCCCGCCAACCGCGCGGTGCTGGCCCAGGCCCCCGGATCGGTGGACGGCCGGTTCAAGGTCACCGAGCAGGGAGAGGTCATCTTCGCCCGCTACGGCCAGCGGGCCATCGCCCACCGGCACATCGAACAGGTGGGCCACGCGGTGCTGATGACCTCCACCGAGAGCGTGCAGCGCAGGGCCACGGAGGCCGCCGCCCGCTTCCGGGGCCTGGCCGACCGGATCGCCGAGGCCGCGCACGCCGCCTACCGCGCCCTGGTCGACACCGAGGGCTTCGCCGAGTGGTTCTCCCGGGTCAGCCCGCTGGAGGAGCTGAGCGAGCTGCGCCTGGGCTCGCGCCCGGCCCGGCGGTCGGCCGCCCGCGGCCTGGACGACCTGCGCGCGATCCCCTGGGTGTTCGCCTGGACCCAGACCCGCGTCAACCTGCCCGGCTGGTACGGGCTGGGCAGCGGCCTGGCCGCGGTCGACGACCTCGACGCGCTGCACACCGCCTACCAGGAGTGGCCGCTGTTCGCCTCGCTGCTGGACAACGCCGAGATGAGCCTGGCCAAGACCGACCGGGTGATCGCCGAGCGCTACCTGGCCCTGGGCGGACGGCCCGAACTCACCGAGCAGGTGCTCACCGAGTACGACCGCACCCGGGAGCTGGTGCTCAGGGTCACCCGCCACACCCGGCTGCTGGAGAACCGCCGGGTGCTCTCCCGGGCCGTGGACCTGCGCAACCCGTACGTGGACGCGCTGTCGCACCTGCAACTGCGCGCCCTGGAGGCGCTGCGCACCGGCGAGGCCGACCGGCTCTCCGCGGAGGACCGCGACCACCTGGAGCGGCTGCTGCTGCTCTCCGTCAACGGGGTGGCCGCCGGCTTGCAGAACACCGGCTGACGCCCGCGCCTGCCCGTCCGCCCGCCGCGCGCGGCGGGCGGACGGACTCCGGGGACGGGCGGACCGGGCCGCGGTGAAGCGTTGGTTGAATGGAGCCATGCCTTCCTCGCTCCGCCCGGACCCCGGCAGACCGCCCCTGAACCGACAGGAACTGGAGCGGGACCTGGTGGGTCCGGAGACGATGTGGGCCGCGATCGACGTCGTGCCGTCGCTGGAGTCCACCAACACCGAACTGGTCGCGCGGGCGCGCCGCGGTGCGCCCGCCGGAACGGTCCTGGTCGCCGAGCACCAGACCGCCGGACGCGGGCGGCTGGACCGCTCCTTCCACACCCCCGCGCGGGCCGCGCTGACCTTCTCGGTGCTGCTGCGCCCCACCGCGCCGCCCCGCACCTACGGGTGGCTCCCGCTGCTCATGGGCGTGGCGGTGGTGCACGCCGTGCAGCGCACCGCCTCGGTCGAGGCGGGGCTCAAGTGGCCCAACGACGTCCTGGCGGACGGCGGCAAACTCGCCGGCATCCTCTCCGAGGCGGCCTTCGGCCCCGCGGGCGCCGCGGTCGTCATCGGCACCGGGCTCAACGTCTCCCAGACCCGCGAGGAGCTCCCGATCGACACCGCCACCTCGCTGGCCCTGGCCGGGGCGGCGTGCACCGACCGCGACACCCTGCTCCGCGAGGTCCTGCGCGCCTTCGCCGAGCGCTACACCCGCTGGGCCGCGCACGGCGGGGACGCCGAGGCCGGCGGCCTGGCCGAGGAGTACCGCTCCTGCTGCACCACCCTGGGCCAGCGGGTGAGAGTGCACCTGCCCGGCGGCGGCACGCTGGAGGGCTCGGCCGCCGGGACCGACGCGGAGGGAAGGCTCCTGGTGCGCGCGGACGACGGGCGGACACACCCGCTCACCTCGGGAGACGTCGTCCACGTCCGCCCCGTCGCACCGTGACCCGCTCCCGCACCGACCGCACCCCGCCCGGGCGGTTTTCTTGACGGAGGCGCCCCGGAGGTACTAAACCGACAGTCATGCGCGCCTCACCACCGTGGAGGGGTGTCGGCTGACCCGTGTCCGACGGGCGTCACCCCCACCGCCCCGACCTCGAATCCGAGAGAATCCCATGTCGTCTCGTCCTGACCCCAAGGAGATCGAAGCCGTCCTGATGGGAGGCGAGGCGCGGTACACCCGTGACGAGGTGGCGCAACTCGCGGGGACCTCGCCCGAGATGGCCGCCAGGCTCTGGCGGGCGCTGGGGTTCGCCGCGCGCGGCGACGACACCCCCGCCTATACCGACAGCGACGTCGAGGCCATGCGGGTCACCGCCGAACTGCTCCGCGACGGCATCCTCACCGAGGAGGCGTCGGTCCGCCTGGCCCGGGCCATGGGCCAGACCATGATCCGGCTCGCCGAGTGGCAGACCAGCATCCTCACCACCCTGTCCTACAAGCCCGAGGTCGACACGGACGAGCACCTGGGGCCGCTGGTGGGCCTGGCCAAGGAGCTGCTGCCCGACGTGGAGACGCTGCTGCTGCACGTCTGGCGGCGCCAACTGGCCGCGGCGATCTCGCGCAGCCTGGCGGTCCAGGAGCAGCAGAGCGAGCACGCCTCCCCGCACTACTTCCCGCTCGTCGTCGGCTTCGCCGACCTGGTCTCCTTCACCACGCTCAGCCGCGAGCTGGACGAGGTGGGCCTGGCCGACGTGGTGGAGGGGTTCGAGGCGACCTCGGCCGACATCGTCGCCTCCTGCGGCGGGCGCATCGTCAAGACCCTGGGGGACGAGATCCTCTACGTCGCCGACGAGGCGCAGCAGGCCGCCGACATCGCCCTGCAACTGGCCGCCGGGGTCAAGACCCACGTCGAGATCCCCGACGTGCGGGTCGGCGTGGCCTACGGGCCGGTGCTCGCGCTGCTCGGCGACGTGTTCGGCACCACCGTCAACCGGGCCAGCCGCCTCACCTCCTTCGCCCGCCCGGGCACCGTCCTCATCGACGACGCCCTGGCCGAGCAGCTCAGGGACGAGGAGGACTTCCAGGTGGTGGCGGTGCGCGCCCGCCACGCCCACGGCCTGGGACAGCTCCAGCCCTACGCGCTGCGCCGCAGCTTCGGGGCGAAAGTGGCGCTGGGCGGGTGAGCCCGCCGCGTTACTCCGCCCCCACCGCGGGAACACCTTCCTGAGAGGCCGCGGACGCGGGTGTGGCGCGCAACGACGGAGAGCGGTGGTCCGACCCATGACCGAAAGCACCGGCACGGCACCCGTCACGGTCGGCAGAGTCGTCACCACGGGTCTGCTCGGGGGCGGCTCCGCGGAGCGGGAGGTCAGCTCCAACGTCTGGGTCATCGGGGACGACCGCGTCGCGATCGTGGTCGACCCGGCCCACGACCCGACCGCGATCTCCCTGGCCCTGGGCGACCGCGAGCTGATGGCGGTCGTGTGCACCCACGCCCACGAGAGCCACGTCAACGCGGCGGCGGCCCTGGCCGACCTCGCCGACGCGCCGATCCTGCTGCACCCGGCCGACGGGCGGCTGTGGGACCGGCTCCACCCCGGGCGCGAACCCGACGCGCCCCTGCTGCACGGCGAGGTCCTCCAGGTGGGCGGGGTCGAACTGCAAGTGCGGCACACGCCCGGCCACTCGCCGGGCGCGGTCTGCCTGTACGCGCCCGCCCTGGCCGCGGTGTTCACCGGCGACACCCTGTCCGCGCACGGTCCCGGCAGCGCCGAGTACGGACACTCGGACCCGGCGGCGCTGCGCGCGTCGATCGGCGACCACCTGCTCACCCTGCCGCCCGAGACCACGGTCTTCCCCGGCCACGGCGAGCCCACCACGATCGCCGACCAGGCGGCGCGGCTGGGCTGACCCGGCGGCCCGGTCAGGCCGGGCCGGTGGTCCGCGGCGCGCTGGCCCGGCCGGGAGGCAGGAAGAGGGCGAACGTGGTCGGCCTGGAGTGGACGAACTCCACCCGGGCCCCCTCGGACTCGGCGATGTGCCGGGCCAGCGCCAGGCCCAACCCGGTGCCGTTCCCGCTGGTCACCTCGCGTTCGAAGATGCGCGGGGCCAGTTCCTCGGGGATGCCCTCGCCCTCGTCGCTGACCTCCACCCGCACCGACTGCCCGGTCTCCACGCGGCGGACGGTCACCGTCCCGGCGCCGTGCTTGAAGGAGTTCTCCACCAGGGTGGCCAGGATCTGGGCCAGGTCGGTGGGCACCGTCATGGCGGTCAGGCCCGGCTGTCCGACCAGTTGGATCTTCCGCCCCGCCTGGGTGAAGACCGGCCGCCACTCCTCCATGAACTGCTCGATCACGTCGTCGATGGCGACCGGTTCCAGCTTCGGGTTCTGCGTGCGGCGGGCCCGCCCCAGCAGGCTCTCCACGATGTCCACGAGCCGCTCGGTCTGGGCGAGCGCGGCCTCGCCCTCCTCCCGGACCACGTCCGGCTTGTCCGCCTCCGCGATGATCTCCTCCAGGCGCATCGACAGCGCGGTCAGCGGGGTGCGCAACTGGTGGGACGCGTCGGTGGCGAAGTGCCGTTCGGTCGAGATCAGACTGGCGATGCGTTCGGCGCTGCGGTCCAGCACCTCGGCCACGGCGTCGGCCTCGGGGATGCCGTAGCGGTGCCCCCACGGGCTGATCACCCCCGACCCGAGCCGTTCGGCCGTCGCGGCGAGGTCGACCAGGGGCAGGGTGAGCCTGCGGGCCTGCAAGATGGCCAGCCCGACCGCGACGCCGATGGCCAGCAGGGACAGGGAGGCGATGCCCAGCCAGGCGCTGATGATCTCCTCCCGCACGCCGCGGGTGTCCCGCCACACGGAGACCGAGGCGCGGGCGGAGCTGGCCGTGGCGTTCAGCGCCGCGGGGGCGTCCGGATCGCGCGGGTCGTACTCCCAGCCGCCGGTGACCACCGTGGGCGAGCCCTCGCGGGTGATCTCGATGTGCCGCTGGGGGTAGACCTTGGCGAAGTAGGCGGTGTCGACCCGGCCCTCCCGCAGCAGTTGTGCGTCCACCTCGGTGCTGATGACCTCGGCCTCGCGCTGGAGTTGGGCCACGTTCGTGTCGTTCACCTGCTGGTAGGTGAGGGCGCCCAGGGGCAGCCCCAGCAGCAGCACCGCGATGACGGCCACCACGAGGGTGGAGAACAGCATCCTCCTGCGCATGTCGCCTCGTCAACGCCGCGCGTTCGTCAGTCCTTCTCGAACCGGAACCCGACCCCCCGGACGGTGGTGATGTAGGAGGGCTGGTTGGCGTCGTCGCCGAGCTTGCGGCGCAGCCAGGAGATGTGCATGTCCAGGGTCTTGGTGGACCCCCACCAGTTGGTGTCCCACACCTCGCGCATGATCTGCTCCCGGGTGACCACCTTGCCCGCGTCGCGGACGAGCACGCGCAGCAGGTCGAACTCCTTGGTGGTCAGTTGCAGCTCCCGGTCGCCCAGCCAGGCGCGGCGCGAGTCGTTGTCGATACGGACCCCGTGGACCACGGGGACCTCCCCGCCGCCGCGGCGCAGCAGCGCCCGGACCCGGGCCAGGAGTTCGGCCAGCCGGAAGGGCTTGGTGACGTAGTCGTCGGCCCCCGCGTCCAGTCCCACGACGGTGTCGACCTCGTCGGCACGGGCCGTGAGGATCAGGATGGGAGTGCCGTGGCCTTCCGAGCGCAGCCGTCTGGCCACTTCGAGCCCGTCCATCTCGGGCAGTCCCAGGTCCAGGACCAACAGGTCGATGTCGCCGGTGCGGGCGCGGTCGAGTGTCTCCATGCCGTCGACGGTCACGTCGACCGAGTAGCCCTCCCGCCGGAGTGCGCGGGCCAGCGGTTCAGAGATCGAAGCATCGTCTTCGGCCAGCAAAACGCAGGTCATAGCACTGATCGTAAGACTCTCGCCGAGATTTTCGGATCACGCGCGCCGATTGACCAGTGGTTGACCAAAAATGCGCAAGCCCCGCCTCCGGCATATTTCTCTTACTTCACAAAACGCCTTGCCCGCAGGGGATTCCGCTCCGGCTCACTCTCCGGGGCCGTGGAGAGAAGGCTGGGTGAATTGTCCTCTTTGGTGCTGGTGTTACGGAGAACAGGTAAAGACTTTTTTACGAAAAAAGACCGGATCGGCACCACAAGTCAGGCCCGCTCCGACTCCCCCGCGGCCACCGGGGCGCGGAACACCCACCTGCGGTAGCTCCAGAACCGGAACAGCGATCCCAGGCCCACCCCGACCACGTTGCCCGCGATGTTGCGCGCCAGCGGGCCGTCCAGCCCCAGCACCCCCACCGTGAACCACAGGCAGCCGACCTGGATCAGCAGGCCCACCCCGTTCAGCCCGAAGAACAGCACGTAGGCCAGCAGCAGCCCGCTGTGCGAGCGGTGCCGGAACGTCCAGAACCGGTTGCCGAGGAAGGCCACCACGGTGGCGCAGAACGTGCCCAGCGCCTGCCCGACCAGCTCCGGCAGGCCCAGCACGTACCAGAACAGGTTGGTCGCCGCCAACTGCGTCACGTAGGCGAAGGCGCCCACCGTGCCGAACTTGGCCACTTCGTGGATGAGCTGGGCGAAGCGCCGGTACAACGTCGAGATCACGCGCACGACCCGTTCCGATCAGGGACATCACTAGACTTTTCCGGGCACCCGCGTCGGTCTCGCGGGGCCGCACCCCAGCACCCGTCGACCCGAGAGGTGAGGCAACCGTGAGCGAGACTAACCGGAGCGTGCCCGTGGTCGGAATGGTGGGCGGCGGCCAGCTCGCCCGGATGACCCACCAGGCGGGCATCGCCCTGGGCGTGGACTTCCGGGTGCTGGCGGGCACCCCCGCCGACAGCGCGGCGCGCGTCGCCGGCGACGTGTACCTCGGCGACGACCGGGGCCGCGCCGACCTGCTCGCCTTCGCCAAGGGCTGCGACGTGCTGACCTTCGACCACGAGCACGTGCCCCAGCCGGTGCTGCGCGAACTGGCGGAGGCCGGGGCGGTGCTGCGGCCCGGGCCGGACGCGCTGCGCCACGCCCAGGACAAGCTGGTGATGCGCACCCGGCTGACCGAGCTGGGCGCCCCCTGCCCGCGCTGGCGCGAGGTCGCCGAACTCGGGCACGTCACCGACTTCGCCGCGCGGACCGGCTGGCCGGTCGTGCTCAAGGCGGCCCGCGGTGGCTACGACGGCAAGGGCGTGTGGGTGGTCGACGACGCGGCGGAGGCCGCGGCCGTGGTGGAGCGCGCCGCGCAGGAGGGGGTGCCGCTGCTGGTCGAGGAGAAGGTCGCCTTCCGCCGCGAACTGGCCGTGCAGGTCGCCCGCTCCCCCTACGGGCAGGTCGCGGCCTACCCGGTGGTGGAGACGGTGCAGCGCGACGGGATCTGCCACGAGGTGGTCGCCCCCGCCCCCGGCCTGTCGGAGGAGCGGGCCGTGGCCGCCCAGCAGCTCGCGATCGAGCTGGCCGCCGCGCTGGACGTGGTGGGCATGCTCGCCGTCGAGCTGTTCGAGACCGACACCGGGATCGTGGTCAACGAACTGGCGATGCGGCCGCACAACTCCGGCCACTGGACCATCGACGGCGCGTGCACCTCGCAGTTCGAGCAGCACCTGCGCGCGGTGCTCGACCTGCCGCTGGGGTCGCCGCGGACCGTCGCCCCCTACACGGTCATGGCCAACCTGCTCGGCGGCGACGACCCCCACGTGTTCAACCGCTACATTCATGTCATGGCCAGGGACCCCGAGCTGAAGATCCACTTCTACGGCAAGGAGGTCCGCCCCGGCCGCAAGATCGGGCACGTCACCGTGGTCGGCGACGACCCCGCCGACCTGCTGGAACGGGCCCGGAACGCCGCAGCGTACCTCAAGGGAGACCCGCAGTGAGCCAGACTCCGCCCACCGTCGGCATCGTGATGGGAAGCGACTCCGACTGGCCGTTCATGCAGGACGCGGCGGAGGCGCTGGACGAGTTCGGCGTCTCCTACGAGGCCGACGTGGTCTCGGCGCACCGGATGCCGCACGAGATGATCGCCTACGGCTCGCAGGCGGCCGAGCGGGGGCTGAAGGTCCTCATCGCCGGCGCGGGCGGTGCGGCGCACCTGCCGGGCATGCTCGCCTCGGTCACCCCGCTGCCGGTCATCGGGGTCCCGGTGCCGCTGAAGTACCTGGACGGACTCGACTCGCTGCTGTCCATCGTGCAGATGCCCGCCGGGGTGCCGGTGGCCACGGTCGCGGTGGGCGCGGCCCGCAACGCCGGGCTGCTGGCGGTGCGCATCCTCGCCGCCCACGACGAGGAGCTGCGCGCGAAGATGGCGCAGTTCCAGGCCGACCTCAAGCAGCAGGCCCAGGAGAAGGGCGAGCGGCTGCGCCGCAAGCTCACCGAGGGCTCGTCGTTCGGCTTCGGCGCCCGCTGACCCCGTCGGCCCCGGACCGGAGGGGAGCCGCGCGGACGGGCGGCACCGGGTCGGTCGCGCGGCACCCGGAAGCCGGTGGTCTCCAGCCCGAAGCCGAACGGCTCGGGCAGCGCGACGGGTTCGCCCCAGTCCACCCGGCGGCTGTCGGCGTAGTCCCCGCCCTTGGGCGTGGCGAACAGGGTGACGCCGGCCCCGCGGGTCGTACCCGTCGACCAGGAGGTACAGCGGGATCTGGCCCCTGGCGTACTCCTCGCGCTTGGTGACGCGGTCGTCGGTGGCGTCGTCCCGGGAGACGATCTCCACGGCCAGCAGCACCTCCTCGGAGGGAATCGGGACGCCCCGCTCTTCGGGAACCGCCTCCGAGGGCACGACCAGCAGGTCGGGGCCCGTAGCCGGGCCAGCGAGACGATGGCCACGCCCGTTCCCCGGCGGATCTCCCAGCCGTCGGGGATCTTCCGGTCGATCTGTCACTGGAGCACGACCGCGGTCGTTCCGTGCGCAGCAGACGGCGGAGGTGTGACGACGATGCCTTCCTCACGTATTTCCGCCCGCCATCCCTCGGGTATGTCGAGCTCATGCCAGGCGCGCAGCAAGTACGCCCACCGAGCGTCGACGTGAGTTTCGGTCGTCGGATGCTCCAAAGCGGCGATTCCCATTGCGACGCCGCCTCCTGCGGCCCGGAGATTACCGGAGGCGACGACCGCGCGATCTCGGGATTCAGACTGTGCGGCCGAACTCGGCCGAAAAAGCGGTTCCACCCCCGCGGCGCGGCGGAAGGCGGTATTCCGAGGAAAATCAGCGGGAATTCGGATTCCCCCGGATTTCCGGGGATCAGCCCAGCAGCTTCGGCCACTCGATCGCCGGGCAGCGGTCCATCACCATGGTGCGGCCCGCCGCCAGCACCCGTTCGGCCGCGGCGTGGTCGACCACGCCCAACTGGAACCACACGCCCCTGACCTCGGGGCGCTCCAGCGCCGCGTCGGCCACCGCGCCCGCCGCGTCGGAGCGGCGGAACACGTCCACCACGTCCACGTCGAAGGGGATGTCGGCGAGCGAGGGGTAGCCCCGCTCGCCGTGCACCGTCGCCGCGTCCGGGTGCACCGGCACGATCCGCTTGCCGTGCTCCTGGAGGAAGCGCGCCACCCCGTAGGCGGGCCGGTCCGGGTGGTCGCCCAGTCCGACCACCGCCCACACCTCGGTCTCCGCCAGCAGCCGACGGATCTCCTCGGGGTCGTTGAGCCGCGCCATGCCTCCTCCTCCCTCGGCCCCGGCCGGTCGCCTCAGGGCCGTCCCAGCGCCCGGTAGGTCCAGCCGTGCGCACGCCAGTGGTCGGGGTCCAGCGCGTTGCGGCCGTCCACGATCCGCTTCTCGGCCACCACCTTGCCCAGCTCGTCGGGGTCGGCACTGCGGAACTCCGCCCACTCGGTGAGCAGCAGCACCACCTCGGCGTCGCGCACCGCCTCCACCATGGTGTGCGCGAAGTTCAACTGCGGGTAGGCCCGCTTGGCGTTCTCCAGCGCCTCCGGGTCGTAGACGGTGACGCGCGCGCCCAGCGAGCCGATGGTGGCCGCCACGTCCAGGGCGGGGGAGTCGCGGATGTCGTCGGAGTTGGGCTTGAAGGCGGCCCCCAGCACGCCGACCGTGCGGCCGGCGAAGCTGCCGCCGATGAGGCCGCGCGCGATGTCGATGGTGCGCGCCCGGCGGCGCTGGTTGATGGCGTCCACCTCGCGCAGGAACGACAGCGCGGGCTCCACGCCCAGCTCGTCGGCCCGCGCCATGAACGCGCGGATGTCCTTGGGCAGGCAGCCGCCCCCGAAGCCCAGGCCGGGGCCGAGGAACTTGCCGCCGATGCGGTCGTCGTGGGAGAGCGCCTCGGCCAACTGGATCACGTCCGCGCCCACGGCCTCGCACACCTCGGCCATCGCGTTGATGAAGGAGATCTTGGTGGCGAGGAAGGCGTTGGCGGCGACCTTGACCAGCTCGGCGGTCTGTAGGTCGGTGACGAGGAAGGGGATGCCCCGCGCGATCTGGCTGGCGGAGATCTCCCGCATCACCTGCTCCACCCGCGGCGAGTCGGTGCCGACCACGATCCGGTTCGGGTTGAGCGTGTCCTCCACGCCGTGGCTCTCCCGCAGGAACTCCGGGCTCCAGCCGACCTCCACGGCCTCGCCCGCGGGGGACAGGGCGTGGAACTGAGCGGTGATGCGGGCGGCGGTGCCCACCGGCACCGTCGACTTGCCGATGACGACGGAGGGCCGGGTCAGCAGCGGCGCCAGCGTCTCCACCGCGGCGTCCACGTACCGCAGGTCGGCCGCGTTGGACGTGGCCTGCTGCGGGGTGCCCACGCAGATGAAGTACACGTCGGCGAAGGCGGCGGCCTGCGCGTAGTCGGTGGTGAAGCGCAGGCGGCCGGCGGCGAGGTTGCGGGTGAGGACGTCTTCCAGGCCCGGCTCGTAGAAGGGGACCCGTCCGGAGGAGAGGGAGTCGATCTTGCTCTGGTCGACGTCGACTCCCAGGACCTCGAAGCCCAGCTCCGCCATGCAGGCGGCGTGGGTCGCCCCGAGGTACCCGGTACCGAGCACCGCGATTCTGAGGTGCTGTTTCTCCACCAACGGATCAGTCCTTCCTCACGACCGGCCTAGGAATGCTATGCGCGGTCCGCCCGCCGCCACAGGGCCGCTCGGCAGGGGGACCGCGGCCGTCTCGCCCTCCCGCGGCGGCGGGGCACCGCGACACTGCGGTGGACCGGGAGTCGTGCGAAACTCCCGCACACTACATCAGACCATCAAACACCGGACAGCGGGTTTCCGGGTACGAAACAGCGGCTCACCGGTCGTCGCCGAAGACCCGGGTGCGGTCGTCCGCCTCGCCGTCGAGCGGGTGGACGCCGTCCTCGCGGCGGCGGAACGGGGTGGTGGTCTTGGCGGACAGGTCGTCGGACCAGCCGGTCTCGGAGGGGGCGTCGTCGACGGCCGGGACGGCCCCGGAGCGGCGGGCGGGGACGGGCGCGGCCACGGCGGGCGGGTACGCCTCCTCGGCGCGGGCGCGGTGTGGCGAACGCCACCGGGACAGCACGAGCGAGGAGATGAACAGCAGCGTGCCCAGCGCCAGGAAGAGCGGCAGCCCCGGTCCCAGCGGGCGCAGGAACGAGTCGGGGTCGTTCAGCCAGCCCGGCACGGACGCGTCCATCGAGGCGGGGTCCAGCAGCGCCCACAGGGGAACGCCCAGCAGCACCCCGCCGGAGACGAACGCGGCCAGGGGAGAGACCCGGGTGGCGGCCAGCACCCCGCCGACCAGGCCGACCCCGATCATGGCCGCGCAGCCGGTCAGCAGCGGGCCGCCGGACGCCGACGAACGGGCGTGCTCGGCGATCTGGTCGGCCGACCACGCCGTGCCCACCCACAGCAGCGGGGTCAAGACGAGCCCGGCCAGCAGGCCGAGTGAGTGGCGCAACACGAAGACCCTCCTAGGACCGGTGTTCCCTTCCAGTACCACCGGAGGCGGCGGAACTAACGCGTTCCGGTGCACACGGACAACGGACGGTGTCGGCCCCGGGGTTCCGCTGCCGCGCTCCGGCGGGACCGGGCCGGGCTCACCGGCAGATGTTGTCCGCGGCGGTGCTGGTGTGCACCGCGTCCCGGCCGCCCACGTCCACGGGCTGCTCGGCCTCCCGGGAGGCCAGGTCCGCCGGGACGGCCACCCCGGTGAGGTTCGCCCCGGCGACCACCTGGACGCGGCCGCCCAGCGCCGGGTCCTCCTCCGGGCGCGCCCCCGGGATGCTCTCCAGGAGCAGCACGGCGGCGTCCTGGCTGTCGGACGAGTAGCGGACCAGCGTCTCGGCGAGGTCGTGGCGCACCCAGTTGCCCGCCTCCGCGGGGACCTGGAACCCCGCCGCCAGCAGCTCCGCGCGCAGCCGTCCGCCCAGCCCGGAGACCCCGGTGCCGTTGTAGACCTCCACCACCACCTCGCCGGGCTCGGGGAGGACCGGGTCGGCCTCGGCCTCCTCGGTGAGGACCGGCCGGTCCGCGGCGATCGCGTTGAACAGCTCCGCGGCGCGCTGCTCGTGCCAGGTGACCGCGACCTCGCCGCTGGGCGTCCAGAAGTCGATCCGGTCCACCGGCACCTGGGTGAAGGTCACGTCCTCCAGGCCGACGGTGCGCAGTTGCGAGCCGAGCTGGTTGAGCGCCGCGGTGTCCAGCGCCTCGTCGACCGTGACCGAGCCGAGCGCCGTCTCCAGGAAGCGGGTGAACCGGGCCGGGTCGCTCAGGGTCTGCGAGTCGAGCGCCCGGTCCAGCAGCGCGGACAGCACCTGCTGCTGCCGGTCGATCCGGTCCAGGTCGCCGTGGGGGCTCTTGCGGGTGCGGGCGAAGGCCAGCGCCTGCACGCCGTCGAGCTCGTGGGTGCCCGCCTCCAGGGACAGGTGGGCCTTCTCGTCGTGGATGGCCTCGGGCAGGCACACGGTGATCCCGCCGAGCGCGTCCACCACCTCGACGAACCCGGTGAAGTCGATCTCCACGTAGTGGTCGATGCGCACGCCCGTGACCGACTCCACCGTCTGCACGGCCAGGCTCGGGCCGCCCAGCGAGTAGGCGGCGTTGATCTTGTGCGGCCCGTGGCCGGGGATCTGCACCCAGGAGTCCCGGGGGATGCCCACCACGGTGATGTGGTCCCGTTCGTGGTTCAGGTGGACCAGCATGATGGTGTCCGAGCGCCGCCCCTCCACGTTGCCCACACCGAGCTCGGAGCGCTGCCCGGCGTCCAGGCCGCTGCGGTCGTCGGAGCCGATGACCAGGAAGTTCAGCGCGCCACGCGCTCCGGCGTCGGGCCGGTCGCCCTCCAGCAGGCCCGTGAACACGTCGTAGCGCTGCAACTGGCCGGAGAGCCATCCGGTGACCGACCACGCGGTCCCCGAGGCCAGCAGGACCAGGGCGGAGAGGAAACCCGACAGCAGCAGCGCGGCGCGGCGCCGCCGGGCCGCCGCGCTCGGCATCCAGGGGAGGGGGCGCCCGGCCCCGGACCGCCGCGGCGGGACCTGCTGTGGGGGAAGCGGTTCCGAGCGGATGCGTCGGAACTCCGGAACCTCCGCGGAGGGGCGGGTCGTGTCGCTGCCGTCCTCGTTCACCGGTCGTCCTCCCGAACCATCCGGCCCGCCGCCCCTCCGGGGTTTCGGGCCGCCGACCTCTCCAGGGTGGCAGCAGGACCGTGTCGGATCGGGAAAATCCGATCACGGCGTGTTGCTCCGCCTCCCGGTCGTTTGCGCCCGGAACAGACGCCGCCCCGGCCGCCCCCGCTGTGCAGTACCGTTGCGACAGCGGAATCCCGCGCCCAGATACCCAGACTTCCTTCCGGATCGCGTGAAACTCTTGTGGATATGCCCGTGAGCTGGCCTGCCGTCTCGGTCGTCATGCCCGTCCTGAACGAGGAACGCCACCTCGCCTCCGCCGTGCGCCACGTCCTGAGCCAGGACTACCCAGGTGAGCTGGAGGTCGTGCTCGCCGTGGGTCCGTCCCAGGACCGGACCCAGGAGGTCGCGGACGAACTCGCCGCCTCCGACCCCCGGGTCAAGGTGGTGCCCAACCCGTCGGGACGCACCCCGTCGGGGCTCAACGCGGCGATCGCCGCCTCCTCGCACGACATCGTCGCGCGCATCGACGGCCACGCCATGATGCCCGCCGACTACCTGCGCATCGCGGTGGAGACGCTGGAGGAGACCGGCGCCGACAACGTGGGCGGCATCATGGCCGCCGAGGGGGAGACCCCGTGGGAGAAGGCGGTGGCCGCCGCGATGACCTCGAAGATCGGTGTGGGCAACGCGCGGTTCCACACCGGCGGCGAGGGCGGCCCGGCCGACACCGTCTACCTGGGCGTGTTCCGGCGCTCGGCGCTGGACCGGGTCCAGGGCTACGACGAGGCGTTCCTGCGCGCCCAGGACTGGGAGATGAACTACCGCATCCGCATGACCGGCGGCACCGTGTGGTTCCAGCCGCGCATGCGGGTCTCCTACCGGCCCCGGCCCAACGTCCGGGCGCTGGCCAAGCAGTACTTCCACTACGGCCGGTGGCGCCGGGTGGTGGCCCGGCAGCACCGGGGCACCCTCAACCTGCGCTACCTGGCGCCCCCGGTCGCGCTGACCGCGATCGTGCTGGGGCTGGTCGGCGGGTTCTTCTTCTGGCCCGCCTGGCTGGTCCCGGGCGGCTACCTGGCCGCGATCCTGGCCGCCTCGATCCCGCTCGGCTCCGGGCTGCCCCTGGCCTCCCGCCTCGCCATCCCCGTGGCGCTGGCCACCATGCACATGGCGTGGGGCGCGGGCTTCATCACCAGCCCGCCGAGTCTGGGCTCCGACTCCCGCACCGCCCGGGCGCAGCGCGAGGGCGCCCAGGCAGGCTGAGGGGAGCAGCGGAGGCGCGGCCCCGCTCAGTCCGCGGACCAGGGCTGGGCCGCCTCGGCGAGCGCCTGCACGGTGCCCGGCACGTCGTCGACGACGACGGCGTCCGTCCCGGCCGCGGCGAGGCGGACCGAGTCCTCGGGGTCGGGGCACCACGCCACCACCCCCAGGCCCGCCTGGTGCGCCGCCGCCACGGTCTCCTCCGGGGAGCGGCGGCCGGGGCGTTCCGGCTCTCCGGCCAGCCCGAAGGAGCGGACGTCGACCGCGACCAGTGCGCAGCCCAGGCCCGCCGCGCCCGCCACCGCGTGGTCCACCGGGTTGCGGACGAACGGCATCCACGCGGTGGCCACCCCGGGCGCCTGCTCGCGCACCGCCAGCACCACCGACGGGTCGAAGGAGCACACGAAGACCCTCCGCAGCCGGGCCTGCCGCCGCAGGTAGGGGGCGAGCAGCGCCACGGTGCGCCGCCCGGGCGGGTCCACCGCGTCCTCCAGCACGGTCTTGACGTCCACGTCCAGGCCGACGTCCGCGGGGACGGCGTCGAGCACCTCGTCCAGGGTGGCCACTCCGGCGGCCCGGGACTCCGCGGCGGGCAGGTCCACGACCAGGCGGCCGTCGGGCAGGGCGGCGTTGTGGTAGGCGAGCAGCACGTCGTCGGCGCTGCGCCGGACGTCGACCTCCACCCAGGAGGCCCCGGCCTCCGCGGCGGCGGCGACCGACTCGGGGGTGTTCTCCACCAGGCCGTCGACCGTGCCGCGGCCGTACCCCCGGTGCCCGATCACCTCGGTTGGGGCGAACATCACCGCTCCGCCGTGCCGCGCAGCAGGACCTCGGCCACCGCGAGGTCGCCGGGGTGGGTCACCTTGATGTTGGACTCCTCGCCGGGGACGATGCGGACCGGCTCCTCCGGCAGGTAGCGCAGCACCACGCCGCAGTCGTCGGTGGCGGTGAAGGCGGGGTCGGCGCAGGCGCGCGCGTAGGCGCGGCGGACCACCCCGAGCCGGAAGCCCTGCGGGGTCTGCATCCGGCGCAGTCCGGCACGGTCGGGAACCGAGGCGATCACCTCGCGGCCCCGCGCGTCGGCGGCGACCTGCACCACCGTGTCACTGGAGGGCACGGCCACGCCGACCGCTCCGGCCTCGGCGAGCGCGGCCACGCAGGCGGCGATGGTGCGCCCGCTCACCAGGGGGCGCGCGGTGTCGTGCAGCAGCACCAGGTCGTCGTCGGCGCGGTGGGCGACCGCGCGCAGCGCCGCGAGGGAGCTCTCGGAGCGGCTCGCGCCGCCGGGGACGACCCGGGACACCTTGGCGTACCCGCCCTCGGCGACGATCTTCTCGGCGGCGGCGACGTGGTCGGCGACCATGACCACGACGACCTCGTCCACCTCCGGGGCGGTGCAGAACGCCGCGATCGAGCGCTCCAGGATGGTCCGTCCGGCCAGCGACAGTAGCTGCTTGGGGAGCGGGCCTCCCACACGCGAGCCCACTCCGCCGGCGAGGACGGCTGCCGTCACGTGCGGTCGGCCGCGTTCGGGCTGGTCGTTCGGCATGGCCTCTCTCCCCGTGTGGTGGACGTGTCGTGGGTCAAGGGGAGAGGCTAGCCCACGGTCACGGGGAGTTCCCGACCGCAACTCAACAATGAAGGAATGATTCGCCCGGAACGGGACATCTCTGCCTGTCTGGCCGGTAACCTTAGTGCGCCTGGAATCACCGGGGCTGCCGATCGTGCAAGTATTGGGTCCGGCCCGGTGTTCTCCCGGAGGCGTGGCGGACGTGTCCCGGCCGGTTCCGAGCGGCGCCGCCGAACCCCCGAGCCTTCCGCCGCCGCGCGTGAGACGTTCTGCGGCGGTGGCCCGGACACGCCGCTGTGGCGCCCCGTCGCCCCCGTTGGTCGCCCCGGGCGCCGCAGGCACACCCCTGATCCCACGGCGATACGCGTCGCGCGATCGTACCCGAACGACTGCACCCCGAGGAGGTGGCGGTGGCGTCGAGGACGCTGGCCGTCTGGCAGAACCGGAAAATCGTCGGACACCTGGTCCGCCGCGATCTCAAGGTCAAATACCAGAACTCGATCCTCGGCTACGCCTGGTCGATGTTGGAGCCGCTGGCGATGGCCTGCGTCTACTACTTCGTCTTCGGCGTGGTGTTCGCGGCCACCGGCGGGGCGCGCCAGGCGCCCGGCGGTCCCGACGCGCCCGGCGGCTATGCCCTGTTCCTGCTCTCGGGCCTGCTGCCGTGGATGTGGTTCAGCGCCGCGCTCAACGACGCCCCCAAGGCTCTCATCACCCACTCCAAGCTGATCACCACGATGAAGGTGCCCCGGGAGATCTTCCCGCTCGCCATCGTGCAGACCAAGTTCGTGGAGTACCTGCTCACCTGGCCGGTCCTGCTGGTGTTCGTGTTCGCCCTGGGCGGTCAGACCGGCTGGAACTTCTTCTGGATCATCCCGGCCGTCGCGGTGCAGCTCGTGCTGTCGCTCGGGGTGACGCTGCTGCTGTCCTCCATCAACGTGCTGTTGCGCGATGTGGAGCGGATCGTCCGTATTCTGAACCGGGTGCTGTTCTACGGCACGCCCGTTATCTACCCGATGTTCCGCGTCATGGAGGTCGAGGCGCTTCCCGACTGGTTCAAGGCGCTTTACGCACACAACCCGCTGGCCGGTATCTTCCAGATGCACCATGCGGTGTGGTATGCCTCCGAAGCGCCTCCCGCGTCCGTACTGTGGGCCACGGTCGGGGGCTCCATCCTTGTGCTGCTGATCGGGTATGTCACGTTCCGACGACTCGAGAGCGCCGTTCTTAAGGAGTTGTAATGGCGGAGCCGGTCATCGAGGCCAAGGGGCTCGGCATCAAGTTCGCGACGAACCGCCGACGCAAGCGCAGCCTGCGGGAGATGTTCATCCACGGGACCAAGCGCGACCCCAACCGCGGTGCCGCCGACTTCTGGGCGCTGCGCAACGTCTCCTTCACGGTGACCAAGGGCGAGTGCGTCGGCATCGTCGGCAAGAACGGCACCGGCAAGTCGACCCTGCTCAAGCTGATCGCCGGGGTGCTCATCCCCGACGAGGGCACCGTCACCGTCCGCGGCAAGGTCGCCCCGCTGCTGGAGCTGCGCGCGGGCTTCAACGACCAGCTCACCGGCCGGGAGAACGTGCACCTCGTGGGCTCCCTGCACGGCATGAGCCCGGAGACGATCCAGGAACGGTTCGACGAGATCATCGACTTCGCCGAGATCAAGCCGCGGTTCATCGACACCCCCGTGCGGCACTACTCCAGCGGTATGAAGGTGCGGCTCGGCTTCGCGCTGATCTCCCAGTTGGAGCACCCCATCATGCTCGTGGACGAGGTGCTCGCGGTGGGCGACAAGTCCTTCCGCAACAAGTGCTACGACGCCATCGAGCGGATGCTTCAGAACCAGCGCACCATGGTTCTGGTCTCGCACAACGAGGGCGACCTGAAACGCTTCTGCGACCGCGGCCTGTACATCCGCAACGGCGAGCTGGTGCTCGACACCGACATCAAGGGCGCGCTGGACGCCTACAACGCCGACACCAAGGCCGAGATCGCCGAGCGCAAGAAGAAGGACGACGGCAAGGCCGCCTGACACCGCCGATCCGTGTGGCCGCTTGCCAAGCGGTCCCCGCATGGGTAACGGTTACACCACAGACACGTGTGGGAAGGGCGCGGCGAGTGACGGAGACCGGAGTACTCACCGCCCGCGGACTGCGACCGCTGGCCGACCCCGTCGTGCGCTGGGCCGAGCGCCGGGGCACCACCGCGGCGGCCATGGCCCGGGCCGGGGGCGTCCTCACCGTCGTGGCCGCCGTGTGGTTCACCGCCCCCACCCTCCTGGGCAGGCTGGCCGGAGTCCTCGCGCTGGCGCTGGTGCTCTACTGCGACGCGGTCGGCGACCGGCTCGGCGAGCGGGGCCGCGACACGCTCACCGCCTGGAGCGTCTCCTTCCTGGTCCACCTGCGCGAGTTCGTGCTCTACGCCGCCCTGGCGGTCGGAGCCGACCTGGACGGCCGCGCCGACGCCTGGGCGTGGGCTGCGGGCGCGCTCGTCGCCTACGCGGTGCGCGAGTCGGTGGTGGCGGCCCGCGCCGCCCGGTACGCACCGGTCCTGCGCGACGCCGAGGAGGAGAGACTCTCCCCGATCGAGGCGATCGACCCCAGCCGCACCGACCGCGACGACTCCGACCCGGAGTTCACCGCCGAACTGCTGGGCGGCCCTCCGGCCCGGGAGGACACCGAGCCCGGCGGCCTGGTCCGCATCCGGACCGCCCCGCCGCGCCGGGACGGCGGACGGCGGCTCCCCGACGGCGACCGTTCCGGGACCGCCGAGCCGGAGCGCGGCCCGGCGCGGCTGCGGAAGGGCAGCGGACTCCTCTGGGATCTGGTGGCCTTCGGCCCCTCCGAGCGCTTCCTGGTGATCGCCGCTACGGTAACGATTTGGGACGTTTCAGCGGCCTTCCCGGCACTGGTCGCTGGCTTCGCCGTCGCGGTGGCCGGTGCGGCAATGACCCCCCGCCGACACACTCCGTGAGGGCCCCATGCACCCCACTCCGCAGTCCCACCCCGTTGACCTGCGTTTTCTCCGTGACGACGGTCACCTGAGCACGGGCATCGGCACGCTCGTCCAGGGGGCGCTTCCGCCCGTGCTGCCCGCCTTCGCCGGAATTCTGGTGATGGGTGTCTTGCTGGTCGCCGGTTTCGGTGATCTGACCGGGGTTACCCTGTTCGCACCGGCGGCGGCGCTCCTGCTGTCAGGGGTCGCCTCCGCCCATCCGCACGACGGACGGTTCGACTGGGTCGTGCCGCCGCTGTTGCACGGAGCCGAATACCTGTACCTGTTCGCGCTCGGCTACGGTGCAGGAGTACCGGGTCCCCTGGTGTTCGCGCTTGTCGCGCTGGTCGTCCTGCACCACGGCTCCACCGTGCTCCGAGCGCGCCACGGCGTCCTCCCGCCCGAATGGGCCCGCTGGGCCATGCTGGGCTGGGACGGCCGGATGCTCCTGGTCGCGGCCGGAGGAGCGATGGGATGGCTTCCCTTCGCCTACGGCCTGCTCCTGGGGTACCTGGCTGTCCTGTTCGCGTGGGAGACCGCCACGAGCTGGCTCGCGGCGCCGGTGACCGCAGCGGGGGACGACCCGGGTGACACACGAGGAGGCGTCGCAGCCTCCGACAGTTGAGGAGGGAGACGCCGACATGCTCGGTATGGTTCTCGCCGCGGGCGCGGGTCGCCGACTGCGCCCCTACACCGACACCCTGCCCAAGGCCCTGGTGCCGGTGGACGGCGACACCACGGTCATGGACATCACGCTGCGCAACTTCGCCGAGGTGGGGCTCACCGACGTGGTGGTCGTCGTGGGCTACCGCTCCGAGGCGGTCGAGGAGCGCAAGGAGACCCTGGAGCGCCGCCACGGGGTGAAGATCACCACGGTCTTCAACGACAAGGCCGAGGAGTGGAACAACGCCTACTCGCTGTGGACCGCGCGCGACTACTTCGCCGAGGGCGTGCTCCTGGCCAACGGCGACACCGTGCACCCGGTCGGTGTGGAGAAGACGCTGCTCGCCCACAGGGGACCGGAGATCCTCCTCGCGGTGGACAACGTGAAAACACTCGCCGACGAGGAGATGAAGGTGACCCTGGACGAGACGGGGCACCTGAAGCGGATCACCAAGCTGATGGACCCCGCGACGGCCGCGGGCGAGTACATCGGGGTCACCCTCATCGAGGGCGGCGTCGCCGGGCGGCTGGCCGACGCGCTGAAGGCCACCTGGGAGCGCGACCCCCAGTTGTACTACGAGGACGGTTACCAGGAGCTGGTCGACCGGGGCGGCAGGATCGCCGTGGCGCCGATCGGCGAGGTCGAGTGGGTCGAGGTGGACAACCACGACGACCTGGCCCGCGCTCGGGAGATCGCATGCCGCTACTAGCCCGGATGCTCGCCTCGCCACTCTCCATCGACGTGCGGCGCGGGGCGATCTCGGGCCTCGGGCTGCTGCTCGCCGACCGGCGCATCGCCCACGAGGGGCGGATCGCGGTGGCGGTCGGCCCCGGCCAGGGCGCCCAGATCGCCGCCGACCTCGACCTGCCCAACTGCGAGGTGTTCCGGGTCGAGAACGCCACCGTGGACACCGCCAACGAGCTCGGCAAGAAGCTGCGGGCGGGGGCCTACGAGGCGGTCGCGGGGATCGGCGGGGGCAAGACCATCGACGTCACCAAGTTCGCCGCCACCATGGCGGGCATCCCCATGATCGCGGTCGCCACCAACCTCTCCCACGACGGCATCGCCTCCCCGGTCAGCTCGCTGGAGCACGAGAGCGGCAAGGGCTCCTACGGGGTGAACCTGCCGATCGCGGTGGTGGTGGACGTGGACTACGTGCGTGCCGCCCCGGAGCGGCTGGTCCGCTCGGGGGTCGGTGACGTGCTGAGCAACCTGTCCGCGATCGCCGACTGGGAGCTGGCGGGGGCCGAGACGGGCGAGCCGGTGGACGGCATGGCCGTCACCTTCGCCCGGGTCGCGGCCGAGGCGGTGCTGCACCGCACCGACTCGATCGAGTCCCAGGACTTCCTGACCGCGCTGGCCGAGGCGCTGGTGCTGTCGGGGATGGCGATGTCGGTGGCCGGTTCCAGCCGCCCCGCCAGCGGCGCCGACCACGAGATCCTGCACGCCGTGGACCAGCTCTACCCGGGCACCAGCAACCACGGGGAGCTGGCCGGTCTGGGCACGCTGTACGCCTTCTTCCTGCGCTCCCGGCACCTGGGCGAGGGCGAGCAGCGGCTCCGGGACGTCCACGCCTGCCTGCTGCGCCACGGACTGCCGACCCTCCCCTCCGACGTGGGGCTGGACGAGGAGCAGTTCGTGCGCGCCGTGGCCTTCGCGCCGTCCACCCGGCCGGGCCGCTATACGATCCTGGAGCACCTCAACCTTTCCGACGACGAGATCAGGCGGAGCGTTCGCGACTATGTCCAAGCCTTCGGTCGCTGAGGTTCGGGCCGGTGGCCAGCCCGAAGGAATCAAGGAACGGGTCAACGAGGAGCACTGGGCGGGCCGCCTCTACATGCGGGACATCTCGCCCTACGTGAGCACGTTCTTCGTCCGCCTGGGCGTGCCGCCGAACCCGATCACCTACCTGATGATGGTCTGCGGCGTGCTGGCCGGGGTGGTGCTGGCCTTCGGCGGGCTGTGGTCGGCCCTGCTGTCCGCCCTCCTCGTCCAGGTCTACCTGCTGCTGGACTGCTCCGACGGCGAGGTGGCCCGGTTCACCGGGCGGACCAGCGTGACCGGCGTCTACCTGGACCGCATCGGCCACTACCTGTCCGAGGTCGCGCTGCTGATCGGGCTGGGGGTGCGGGCCCAGGGCGAGTTCGCCGCCGGGACCTGGGTGGTCGCCGGCATGGCCGCGGCCCTGGGCGCGGCGCTGATCAAGGCCGAGACCGACAACGTGGTGGTGGCCCGGGCCAAGGCCGGCCTGGGCGAGCGGGTGTCGGACGAGGCCCTGCGGCCCCGCTCCGCCGGGCTGAACCTGGCCCGCACGGTCGCCTCCGCGCTGCGCTTCCACCGCATCATCCAGGCGGTGGAGCTGTCGCTGCTGGTCGTGGTGGCGGCGGTGGTGGACGCGGTCCGCGGCGACCTGCTCGCCACCCAGGTGCTCACGGTCGCGTGCGTCGCGGTGGCGGCGTTGCAGACGGTGCTGCACCTGGTGAGCATCCTGGCGTCCAACCGGCTGCGGTGAACCGCGGACCGCGCTGCACACCTCCCCGGAATTGATACGGTCGTTAGCGGGTTCATGCGATCGTTGGATTCCGTTGGCCTGTCCCACACCTCGATGAACGGTTGTCGATGAACAGTCCGGTCCCTTCCCCGCACACGGCGCAGCAGAGCGCGGCGTCCCGCGAGGCCGCCGTGTCCCCCCAGGACAAGCACCCCTACGACGGGGTCGAGCAGGCCGCGCAGGAGCAGGAGTCCGGGCCGGAGAGCGGAGGTACGCAGCAGTTGAAGCTCTCCTGCGTGCTGCTGACGATGGGCAACCGCCCGGCGGAGCTGCGCCGGGCCATCGCCAGCGTGTTCGACCAGGAGGGCGTCGACATCGAGGTCGTCGTCGTCGGCAACGGGGCGGACCTGCCGGAGCTGGACGAGCGGGTGGTCACGGTGCGGCTGCCCGAGAACGTCGGCATCCCGGCGGGCCGCAACGCCGGGGTGAGGGCCAGCAGCGGCGACGTCATCCTGTTCCTCGACGACGACGGCTGGTACCGGTCCCGCGACCTGGGACGGCACGTCCACGACCGGTTCGCCGCGGACCCCTCCCTCGGGGCGCTGTCCTTCCGGATCGCCGATCCCGACGGCGGCCCCGACCAGCGGCGGCACGTGCCCCGGCTGCGGGTGGGCGACCCGGGCCGCTCCAGCCGGGTGACCACCTTCCTGGGCGGGGCGTCGGCGATCCGGCGCACCGCGTTCGAGCGGGGCGGCGGACTGCCGGACAGGTTCTTCTACGCCCACGAGGAGACCGACCTGGCCTGGCGCATCCTGGACGCGGGCTTCCACATCGAGTACGACGCCGAGGCGGTCATGTACCACCCGGCGACCTCCCCGACCCGGCACGCCGACTTCTACCGGCTCAACGCGCGCAACCGGGTCTGGCTGGCCCGGCGCAACCTGCCGTGGCCGCTGGCCGTGCTCTACCTGGCCGTGTGGGTGACGCTGACGGTGCTGCGCGAGCGCTCCGCGACGGCGCTGCGCCCCTGGTTCGCGGGATTCCGCGAGGGGTGGCGCACCGACCCCGGGCAGCGCAGGCCGATCCGGTGGTCCACCGCCTGGCGGATGACCCTGGACGGACGACCGCCGATCATCTGAGCCGCGGTGCGGCCCCGGACACGGACGCGGCCCGCCCTGCCGAGCGGGACGGGCCTGCGGGTCGGTGCGGCCTAGAGCTCGGTGACCATGTCCTCGTACTCCAGCCGGGGCAGCCGCGGGAACTGCGGGTGGTCCGCGCCCGGGCGGCCGATGTTCATCACCACGAGGGAGCGGTACCGGCCCTCGGGGAAGAACTCGGCGTCGACCGCGGCGGCGTCGAAGCCGGTCATCGGCCCCGCGGCCAGACCGGCGGCGCGCACGCCGACCAGGAAGTAGCCGATCTGTAGTGTGGCGTTGAGCTTCGCGAAGTTCGCGCGCGCCTCGGCGTTGCCGGAGAACATGTCCCGGACGCTCTGGGCGCGGTCCGGGAAGAACCGGTCCGCCTTCTCGTAGAACTCGCTGTCGTAGGCCAGGATCGCCGTGAGCGGTGCGGTGCGGGTCTTGGCCTGGTTGCCCTCGGACATGTGCCGGACGAGGCGCTCCCGGCTCTGCGGCGACCGCAGCAGGACGATGCGCAGCGGCTGGGAGTTCATCGCGGTGGGACCGTACTTGACCAGGTCGTGGACGGCGCGCACCTGCTCCTCGGTGACGGGCTCGTCGGAGAAGGTGTTCGCGGTCCGCGCCTCACGGAATAGCAGGTCCTGGGCGTCCTTGGCAAGCTCCAGCGGTTCGGAGATCTGGGACAAGGTCTCTCCTGGAAGTTTCGTCGACACGTCCGCCCGGCGGTACTGCCGGGCAAAGAGAGCCAACTTGTCTTCCTCGGAAAGTATTTCGCCGGTGCCGTGTGTACTGCCTCACGCTGGGCGGTGGGACGGTCGGGCCGTCCCACAGCCGACGACGGTCACAGCACCTCGACGCCCTCGCGGGTGACCGGAGAGGTGATCCGGCCCTCCGTGCCCGGGGTGGTACGGGGCAGCACTCCCCGGGTGTCCAGCAGCCGTCGGCACCGCTCCAGCAGCAGCTCGGCCGTGTACTCGCGGTGGTCGGTGAGCAGGATGGTCAGGTCGGCCTCGGCCATCGCCCGCTCCAGGTCGTCCACGCGCTTCACCGGCCGGCCGCCCACCTCCCACTCGGAGACGTGCGGGTCGTGGAAGAGCAGCGTCGCCCCCTTCTCCGCGAGCTTGGCGGCCACCGGGCGCGCCGGGGACTCGCGCTGGTCGGCGATGTCCGCCTTGTAGGTGACCCCCAGCAGCAGAACGGTGGACCGCGACAGCGCCAGCCCCGCGTCGTTGAGCATGTCCTGGGCGCGCCGCAGCACGTAGTCCGGCATCCGCGCGTTGATCTCCTGGGCCAGCTCCACGAAGCGGAACGGGTAGCCCAGCGTCTTGACCTTGTAGGACAGGTAGTTGGGGTCGATGGGGATGCAGTGCCCGCCCACCCCCGGCCCCGGGTAGAACGCCTGGAAGCCGAAGGGCTTGGTGGCGGCGCAGGCGATCGAGTCCCACAGGTCCACCCCCAGCTCCCGGCAGAAGACCGCCATCTCGTTCACCAGGGCGATGTTGATGTGGCGGTAGGTGTTCTCCAGGAGCTTGGCCATCTCCGCCTCCCGGGTGCCGCGCGCCCGCACCACGGTGCGCACGAACTTGCCGTAGAAGGCCGCGGCCAGCTCACCGCAGAGCTCGGTGTAGCCGCCCACCACCTTCGGGGTGTTGGCCACCCCGAAGACCGGGTTGCCGGGGTCGATCCTCTCGGGCGAGAAGGCCAGGTGGAAGTCCCGTCCCGCGGTCAGGCCGGAGCGCTCCAGGATGGGGCGGAGCACCTCGTCGGTGGTGCCGGGGAAAGTGGTCGACTCCAGGATGACCAGGGTCCCCGGGGACAGGTGCGCCGCGATCGACTCGGCCGCGGAGGTGACCGCGCTGAGATCCGGGGAGCCCTCCTCGGACAGGGGGGTGGGGACGCAGACCACGATGGTCTGGGTACTCCCGAGAACGCTCGGATCCGAGGTCGCGGTGAACCCGGCTGCCCGCATGTCCGCGATGTCCACCTCGGACAGATCGTCGATGTGCGACCTTCCGGCGTTCAGCCCGTCGACCACGCGCTGGTTCACGTCGAGCCCGGTGACTTTCAGGCCGGACCGGGAAGCCTCGTGCGCCAGCGGCAGGCCCACGTACCCCAGGCCGACGACCACTAGGTCAGAGGTGTAGGTCGAGACGCCCACAGTTGATCTCCCTCATATGGAAAAGCATGCTCACGGGATGTGTTTTTCCGGTAGCTGGACGCCCGAGCTCGGTACCGCGTTGCCTTCCGATATCGCACTTGGCCTGAACAGGACATTCTTGCGTGGGGCTGACATGAGGGCCTGATATCTGGGTATGCGGCTGCGGGCTGCTCTCGGCGCGCGCATGATGATATCGCCCATACGGCGGAAACAGGGAGCCGGAGGCACTGGGAAACAGATTTCGCACAGAGCGGCGAATAGTAGCGAGACAAAGAAAATACAGCCGCGTCATCAACAAGTTTGACTATTTTTCAAGATCAGTGCGTCACCGACCGCATTCGCGTATTGACTCAGCGGTGTGGATGGGAATGCCCGACCGCCCGGGGCGGGGCGCCGGGCACTACGATGGCCCTGCCCGCTGTCCGGGCCCCGGGGCCGAGGGCGCGGACCGCCGGATCGACCGTCGGCCGTGAAGTCGGGTTCATCACCTGTTCATCCAGGTTCGCCACCGTGGACGGCAGGGAAGTGGGTCGGCGCCCGCACCACCGCCGGTGGCTGCGAACGTGCCGGGAGGACGGACTATGAAGCGGCGTGAGCAGAGCCAGACCGAACAGCTCCGCAAGGCGTTGGCCGAACGCGAGGCGCAGCTCCAGGAGGCCCGGGCGCGCCTGGCGGCCCTGGAGGGCTCGACCTCGCTGCAAGTGGGGCGGGCACTGGCCGGAGCCGCCCGCCGCCCCGCCCGGGGCCTGGTGCGGCTGCCCCGGGAGCTGTACCGGCTGTGGCGGGGCAGCACCCGCGGTACCGGCTCCGCCCAGCGCGACCGCGCCCGCATCCCCGAACCGGTCCGCTCCTACGAGGCCGAACGGCAGGAGGCCCGGCTGCTCGCGGGACAGCCCGCCTTCGGCGACGAGCGGATCGTCGTCGCCGGGGTGCTCTCCGCCGAGGCCCGCGCCGCCCTGGCGCCGTACGCCCGGATCATCCCGCTGCGCCCGCACGACGTCCAGGTCGTCTTCGACTCCGCCGACGTCGACCTGGTGCTGGTGACCACCTCGGCCACCCGGCCGGGAAACCCGTGGGCGCACGCCGGCGACCCGGCCGCGGTGGACCGCACCCGGGCGCTGCGCTGGGTCCTGGAGGCGGCCGGAGCGCGCGGGGTGGCCTCGGTCCTCGTCCGCGACGTCCCCGCGGCCCCGGCCCTGGCCGAGCTCGGCTTCGACCACGTCCACGACGGCGACCTCGGCGTCCCCCTGCACCGGTACAACCCGGTCGCGGCCGAACCGGACCGCCTGAGCACCCCGGTGCGCGTCTCGGGGACCGGACGCCTCCCGGCCGCGGGCGAGGACGAGATCCTCGACGCCGACACCTGCTGGGAGGAACTGCCCGAGGTGCTGCGCGCCGCCGCGGTCGCGGTCGTGGACACCCCGTCCCTGGCCGACCGGGCGCTGGCCTGCGGTGCCCGGGTCCTGCTCACCTCCGGGCAGCCCGGACCCGGGCTGCCCCCCGCGGCCGTGCGCACCACCGCCGACGGCACCGGGCCGGCCCGGACCGTCGGCGAGGGCCCCCTCACCCCGGGCGAACTGCGCTCGGTGCTGCGCTCCCTCTTCCTGACCCGGGCCACCCCCGTGGTCCTGTCGGAGCTCCTGGACCGGGTGCGGCTGCTCCCCGGCGGCGGCACCCGGACGCAGCCGCTGGCCGGGCGCGCCGTCGCGGTGCTGGCCAGCCCGCTCGACGACACCGAGTCGCTGGCCCTCGCCGACGACGTGCTCCACCAGCAGCACCCGCCCGCCGAGGTCGTCGTGCCCGCCCCGTGCGCCGCCTACGCTGGCGTCCAGCGGCTGCGCGCCCACGGGTACCCGGTGCGCACGGCAGCCGACCTCGGCGTCGGCCCGGTGGACCGCTGGACGCCCGCCGCATGGGCGCGCCTCGCCCGGGCCGCCACCACGCCGTGGACGCTGCTGTGGGACCGCCCCGCGGGGCAGACGCTCCTGGTCGACGCGCTGTGCGCGGCCGAGTGCTCCGGAGCCGACGCGGTCGGCGCGGCCGTGCTCGCCGGAGGGAGCGCGGACCGGCCCGCCCGCGGCACCGACCTGGGCTGGGCCGCCGCCGCCCAGGAGTACGTGTTCGTCAACGAGGTGCGGCCCTTCCTGGCCCGCCGCGACCTCGTCCGCAGGGGCCTGCACCCGGGGGTGTGGAGCCGCCACGGCGCCCGCCTCCTCGCCCTCGGCGACCCGCGTCCCGCCGGCCACGACGCGGCCCCCGACCACGCACACGCCGGCTGACGGCACACTGGGGACGACGGGCGCCGCCCCGACCCCCGACGGCGGCGCCGACGGCCCACCACCGCAAGGCGAGAAAGGAAGCACGTGTGAGCATCCGCGCACTCGTCTACTGCGACGCCGACCCCGACTCCGCGGACGCGGCGACCGTGTGGACGCAGTCCGTGACCCGGGCGCTGGCGGCGGCCGGATGTTCGACCATGCTGCTGCTCAGGTCCCGCCCCGCCACCGAACGGCTGACCGCCTCCCTGGCCGGGGAGGCCGGGATCGTGGTCCGCCACCCGCAGGAGGGCCGGCACCGCGTCGACCCCGGACCGCACGGGCTCACCCCGGAGCAGGCCGTGGACCTGATCACCCGGCTCGACGCCGAACGGCGCTTCCACCTGGTGGTGCTGCGCGGACGGCGCACGGCCGCGGTCGCCGCGCACGCCGAGGCGCTCGCCGGACGGCTGTGGACCTGCGTGGACGACAGCCCGCGCAGCCTGGCGGGGATAACCTCCGGGGTGGTCGCCGAACTCACCGACATCGCGCTGGCCTCCCGGTTCCTGCTGTGCTCGGGCGAGGAGCTGCGCTGCTTCCTGGAGTCGAACGTCCCCGCCGCCTGCGGCCGCACCGTGCTGCTGCCCCCGGCGCTCGCCGCACCGCGCGGCACGGCCGCCGACCGGCCGGACGTGCCGCTGCGGATCGGCTACGCCGGGGCGCTCACGGCCTCCCGCAACGTCGTGGAGATGACCGAGCTGCCCGCGGCCCTCGCCGCGCGCGGCATCCCCGCCGAACTGCACGTGGTCGGCGACACCGTCCGCGGGTCCTCACCGGAGTGGGTGCGGCGCGCGACCAGGGCGTTGCAGGACACCCCCAACGTGGTCTGGCACGGCGGCCGCTCCCGGGAGGAGGCCCTGGGCCTGCTCGCCGACTGCCACGTCGCCCTGTCCTGGCACCGCTCCGACCTCGACGCCGCGCTGCTCCCGGCGCTGACCGCCCTGGAACCGGGCTCCCTGGGCATCCCCGCCGTCGTCAACCGCACCCCGCTGAACGAGGGGCTGTTCGGCCGCGACTACCCCCTGTACGCCGAGCCGGCCCTCCAGGGGGCGGTCGCCGCGCTGGAGCGGGCGAGCCTGCCGGAGGTCCGCCGGGAGGCCGCGGCGCGCTGCGCGGACGCCGCCGCGGCGTTCACCCGGGAACGGCTCGTCGGGCGGCTGCGCACCCTGCTGCGCAAGGCCCTGCCCGACGCGCCGCGCGGCACCAACCCGAACCTGCCGCTGAAGGTCGCCGTCGTCGGCACCGACCTCGGCGGCCTGGCCGGACTGGTCGAGCACCTCAAGACGCTGCCCGGCGTGGAGCTGCGGCTCGACGAGTGGGAGGGCCCGCACACCCACGACCAGTACCTCAGCCGGGAGCTGGCGGCCTGGGCCGACGTGGTGCTCTGCGAGTGGTGCGGGCCGCACGCGCTGTTCTACGCCCGGCACAAGCGCTCCGGGCAGCGGCTGCTGGTGCGGCTGCACCGGTTCGAACTGGCCACCGAGTGGCCCCGGCGCCTCGACATCGAGAAGGTGGACGCCGTCGTCTGCGTCAGCCGCCACTACGCCGAACGCGCCCGCGAGCACGCCAGTTGGCCCGCCGACCGGATGGTGGTGGTGCCCGAGGGGATCGACACGGCGCAACTGGCCCGGCCCAAGCTGGAGGGCGCCCAGTACACGCTGGGCCTGCTCGGCGCCATCCCGTCGCGCAAGCGCCTGGACCGGGCCCTGGACCTGCTCGCCGAACTGCGCGACCGCGACCCCCGCTACACGCTGGCGGTCAAGACCCGGCAGCCGTGGGACTACTGGTGGGTGTGGAACCGCCCCGAGGAGCGCGCCCACTACGAGCGCGCCTACCGGCGCATCCAGCGCTCCGGGAGGCTCGCGGAGGCCGTGGTGTTCGACCCCTACGGCCCCGACGTCGCGGCGTGGCTGCGCCGGGTCGGGTTCGTGCTGTCCACCAGCGACGACGAGAGCTTCCACCGGGCGGTGGCCGAAGGCGCGGCGTCGGGCAGCGTGCCCGTGCTCTGGGACTGGCCGGGCGCGGACACCGTGTACTCCTCCCGGTGGATCCACCGGGACGTCGCGGCCATGGCCGACGCGGTGCACGAGGCCGTCACCGGCGGCCGCTTCGACGAGCTGCGGGTCCGGGCCCAGCAGGAGGTCGCCGAGCACTACGCGCTGCCGCGGGTGCTGGAGCAGTGGACCCGTCTGATCGTGGCGGACGAGCGGCCGGAGCCCCGCGGGGACCTGCCGGACCGGGACTAGCAGGCGCTCTCGGACTCCTCGGCGGTCTTGGCTTCGATGGAGTCCAGGACGTCGCCGGACGAGGAGGGCTCGCCCTTGAGGCCGTCCCAGTCGGCGGAGATCACCAGTTGCACCGTCGTGCCCAGCGCCGGGTTCTCCGCGACGACCGCCTTCTTCAACTGCGCGGCCACGGTGTTGGCGTGCTCCTCCATGCCGGGGCCGTAGTAGACGGTGGTCTGCCCGGGGATCGGCCCCTGCGGGTTGCCGGTGCCCGCCAGCACGAAGCCCTTCTCCTGGAGCGCCGCGCCCACGGTCCCGGCCAGCCCGGAGGTGTCGGTGCCGTTGAGGACCTCGACGGAGACCTGGGAGGGGTCGACCGTGGGGGCCGCTTCCTCCTTCTCGTCCCCGCCGTCGCCCTCCTCGGGCTTGTCCTCGACGATCTCGGTGTCGTTGGCGATCGCCTGGAAGAGCTGGTCGGCGTCGGGCTGGGTCCAGGCCACCCGGTTGGGGTCGTCGGGGTGGGCGCCGTTGGGCACGGTGATGAACCGGATGTTGCCCATGTCGACCTCGCGCATCTGGATGGCGATGTCGGTCATCTTGTCGACGGTGAACTGGTCGTCGACGGTGATGGAGTCGGTGACCGAGCCGAGGAAGGAGTAGATGCTGCTGGGGCTGGACATGATCTCGCCGCTCATGACCTTGCGCAGCATGGCGCCGAGGAAGACCTGCTGGCGGTCGATCCGGCTCAGGTCGCTGCCGTCGCCCTGCCCGTAGCGGGAGCGCATGTACCCCAGGGCCTGCTCGCCGTTGAGGGTCTGGAGGCCCGCCTCCAGGGTGAGCTGCGCCTTGGGGTCGTCGACCGGCTCGGGGATGCACATCTCCACGCCCCCGATGGCGTCGACCATCTCCTTGAACCCGGTGAAGTCCACGCTGACGAAGTGGTCGATGTGGATGCCGGTGAGCTGCTCCACGACCTTCCACTGGCACTGCACCCCGCCGTAGTTCATCGCGGAGTTGATCATGCCGCGGTGCGCCTCCATGCCCGGGCGGTCGCCGTTGGGCTCGCAGGAGGGCATGTCCACGATGGAGTCGCGGGGCAGGTTGACCAGGACCGCCCCGTCGTAGCTGGGGGAGATGTGCGCGATGAGCAGGGTGTCGGGACGCTCGCCCTCGATCTGGCCGCCGTACTGGGCGTTGTCGCCGCTGCGCACGTCGGAGCCGATGATCATGATGTTGAGCGCGCCCTCGACCTTGGTCGGCCGGTCCCAGGAGTCGGTGTCGACGGTCTCCTGGCTGATGTTGCCGTAGATGTCGTAGTAGGCGCCGTAGGCGGTGAGGCTGCTGCCGATGACGACCGCCGTCGTCGCGACGGCGACCCAGCCGCCGAGGCTGAGTCCGCGGCGGACGGCACGCGATCCTGCGGATCTGCAGGAGGAGGGTCTCTTCGGCATCGAACACCCGGGGCAGTGAGGCGTCAGGAAAGCGACCTGGGGGCGGTCTGCGACAGCGGGGGACTGGGCAGGTCCCCGACGACTGCCGTGACTCGCTCCATGCCAAGCCGCGATTGCAGCGTAGTGGAGTCCTGGGCCGGAATCAGCACGATCGACGAGGCAGCCGCCAGCACGCCCAAGAAACGGGACAGATCATCCCCAAGTAGCGTAAGGGGCGCTGAGTCGGGAGTGATGATAGCCACTCTGTCCTCGGCTGTCAGCTTGCCGAGGCGCGCGTACTCCCGGCCGGTGTCGGCCAGCTCGGCTCCGGAGTACACGGTGCCGCCGTGCTCCAGAGCCGCCGCCAGCGGATCCACGCGCACGGGGGAGAAGCGGTCGCCGTAGCCGCGGACCTCCACGGTGTAGTCCATGGCGGCGGGCAGGCAGTCGTCCAGCGGCAGTCCCAGCGGGTGCAGCGAGGCCGCGACCACCTCGCGCGCCCCCGAGTTGAACGCCGCGTCCACCCGGGCCGCCTCGGCGACGGCGAGGTCCGCCTCCCAGGAGTCCTCCCCGGCCAGCACCACGGTCGCCCCCGCCGACCAGCACGCCACCGCCCAGGCCAGGCTCTGCCAGTGCAGCGGGAGCGCCAGCGCCACCCGCTCCCCGGGCAGCACGCCCAGCCCGTCCACGAGCATGTTGGCGGTCTTGGCCACCCAGTTGTCGAAGGTGGCGAAGGACATCTCCACCCGGACGCCGGTGGCCGGGTCGTAGGAGGTGAGGAAGGGGCGGGCGGCGTCCACGCTCCGGGCCGCCAGCCACAGCTCTCCCGGCGTCTGCGCTGACACGGCGGACCTTCTTTCGGGTTCGGCTGCGCAACGGGGCACATGGTACCCGCGAAGCGGTCCGACCAGCGGGGGAGCGCTGCGGTTCCGCTTCCTGCGGCCGCCGCCGGTTCCGGGCGCGGATCCGGAGGGAGCCCGTGCCGTGTCGGCTGTGACCTGGCATTGTTGCCCTCATGCGTCTGTCCCCCGGCACTCTGCTCGCACGGGTCACCCTCGCCCCGGCCGTGGCCGTCGCGGCCTGGCTGCTGGTCGCCTTCCCGCTGCTGTGCCTCGGCCAGCTCACCCCGCTGACCGGGCTGCTGCTGGGCGGGCCGGCGGTCGCCGCCGCGCTGGCCCTGCTGCCCCGGCTGGCCCCGGACACCGACGACACGCCCTGGTGGCCGGTGCTGCTGGTGGCCGCGGTCACCGTCGCCTTCGCCGCGGTGCAGCTCGCCTACCACTCCGAGCAGCTCGTCATCCGGCGGGACGCCGCCTCCTACGCCCAGTACACCGCGTGGATCGCGGCCAACGGGTACCTCCCGATCCCGCAGCAGCGGGAGCTCCTCGCCGGCAGCGACCCCGCACTGACCTACGACAGCCTCGCCTACTACCAGGTGGACGACGTGGTCTGGCCGCAGTTCCTGGCCGGCGCGCCCCTGGTGTACACGCTCGGCTTCTGGGCCGCGGACCTGGACGGCATGGTCCTCGTGCCGCCGCTGGCGGGCGCGCTGGCCGTGCTCACCTTCGCCGGGCTGGCCGCCCGGCTGGTCGGCGCGCGCTGGGCGCCGCTGGCCGCGCTGGTGCTCGCGGTGTGCCTGCCCCAGCAGTGGGTCAGCCGCTCCACCTACAGCGAACCGGTCGCCCAGGTGCTGCTGCTCGGCGGGCTCGCGCTCGCCTGCGACGCGCTCGCCCGCGGGGCGCGGGGACGCTGGTCGGCGGGGCACACGCTCGCCCTGGCCGCCGGGCTGAGCCTGGGACTGGGACTGCTGGTACGCATCGACGTGCTGCGCGACCTGCTGCCGGTCGTGGCCTTCACGGGGCTGCTGCTGCTCGCCCGGCGCCGCGAGGCCCTGCCGCTGGGGGCCGGGCTGGCCGTCGGCGTCGGCTACGGGCTCCTCGCCGGGTACGGCTACTCCCGGCCCTACCTGGACTACCTCTCCGAGTCGCTCATCCCGCTGCTCGTCGTCAGCGGCGCCGTGGTCGTCCTCACCGTGCTCGGGGTGCTCCTGCTGTGGCGGCGCGGCGTGCCCCGGCTGGACCGCCCCTCCTGGCTGCCGGCCGCCCTGGCGGTCCTCGCGGTCGCGGCCGTGGCGGCCCTCGGGGTGCGCCCGCTGCTGATCACCCAGCGCGGCCACGGCGACGAGGCCACCGCCGTCTACATCGGCCAGGTCCAGCAGATCGAGGGGCTGGCCGTGGACTCCCACCGCACCTACGAGGAGATGAGCCTGAACTGGGTCGGCTGGTACGTCGGCTGGCCCGCCGTGCTGCTGGCCGCCCTCGGCGCGGCCCTGCTGGTCTACCGCACGGCGCTGCGGCGCGAACCCCGGTGGGTGCTGCCGCTGACGGTGCTGGCCTGGTCGGCCGCCACCACCCTGCTGCGGCCCGCCATCACCCCCGACCACCCGTGGGCCAGCCGCCGCCTGGTCACCCTGGTCCTCCCCGCGTTCGTGCTGTTCGCGGTCTCCTTCCTGGCCTGGGTCCGGCGCCGCATGCGCGAGGACCTGGTGGGCTGGCCGGACTGGCTGCGCCCCGCGGTGGCCGCCCTCGGCGCCGCGGCCCTGCTCGTGCCCACCGCCGTCACGGCGGCCGGGATCATGACCTACCGGATGGACGTCGGCTCGATCGCGGCCACCCGGCAGACCTGCGCCGACATCCCCGACACCGCCAGCGTCCTGGTGGTCGAGCCCAACACGGCCAGCAAGTTCCTCCAGCTCCTGCGCGGCATGTGCGGGGTGCCCGCGGCGCACGTGGACCCGGCCGACCCCGAGACCGTGCGCCGCCTGGTCACCGAGGTCCACGACCGCGGCCGCGACGTGGTGCTGGCCGCCGACCGGGCCGAGGCGCTGACCCCCTACCTGCCGCCCGGCGTCACACCCACCCACCCGTTCGACGTCCACACCGAACAGGACCCCAGCACCCTGATGAAGCCCCCGGCGGGCGCGTGGCGGTTCAACGGGGACCTGTGGATCGCCGTCCTTCCCCGGCCCTGACGGCGGCCCCGCCGATATCCTGGGCGCACTGTGACTGACTCCAGCCCCGCCCGCGGCACCGACGACCCCCGCGTCACGATCGTGCTGCCCTGCTACAACGAGCAGGACCACGTGGTCGCCGAGGTCGAGCGGATCTGCGCGGCGATGGACGCCAGCGGCCACTCCTACGAGCTGCTGGCCGTCGACGACGCCTCCACCGACGACACCCTCGCCCGGCTGCGCTCCGTCGAGTCCCGCTTCCCGCACCTGAGAGTGGTCGCGTTCGCCACCAACGGCGGCGCGGGCACGGTGCGGCGCATCGGCACCCAGCGGGCGCGCGGCGAGATCGTGGTGTGGACCGACGCGGACATGTCCTACCCCAACGAGCGCATCCCCGACCTGGTGGAGGTCCTGCTCGCCGACGACACCGTCGACCAGGTGGTGGGCGCGCGCGACCAGGAGATGGGCAGCCACCGCTTCCTGCGGGTGCCCGCCAAGTGGCTGATCCGCAAGCTCGCCGAGAAGCTCACCAACACGCGCATCCCCGACCTCAACTCGGGCATGCGCGCGTTCCGCCGCGAGGTGGCCCTGCCCTACCTGCGGCTGCTGCCGCCCGGCTTCTCCTGCGTCACCACGATCACCCTGGCCTTCCTGTCCAACCAGCACGCCGTCCGCTACGAGCCGGTCAGCTACGCCCGGCGGTCCGGGCGCTCCAAGTTCCACCCGGTGCGCGACGCCTACGGCTACATCCTCCAGGTGCTGCGGATGGTCATGTACTTCAACCCGCTCAAGGTGCTCATGCCGCCCGCGCTGTGGCTGCTGGGCATCGGCGCGCTCAAGGTCGTCTACGACGTCGTCACCGACCCGGTCTACATCCGCAACAACACGATCATGCTGCTCATGGCGGGGCTGATGATCGGGTCGATGGCGCTGCTGGCCGACCTGATCGTGCGCTCGCGCGACGCCTGAGAGGAGCGCAGGTGCGGATCACCCTGGTGGGGCCGGTCCACCCGTACAAGGGCGGGGGAGCCCGGCACACCACCGAGCTCGCCCACCGGCTGGCCGCCGCCGGGCACCGCGTGGTCGTCGAGTCGTGGCGGGCCCAGTACCCGGCGGCGCTCTACCCCGGACGCCAGACCGTGGCCGAACCGGAGGGGCCGCCCTTCCCGCACACCCGCCGCGACCTCGCCTGGTACCGGCCCGACGGCTGGTACCGGGTCGGCCGCCGGGCCGGACGGGAGTCCGACCTGGTGGTGCTGACCGTCTTCACCCCCGTGCAGGTGCCCGCCTACCTGGGGGTGCGCGCCGGATGCGGCCGGGCGGCGCGCGTGGCGGCGCTCTGCCACAACGTGCTGCCGCACGAACGCGGGCGCTTCGACGCCGCCCTCATGCGGCTGCTGCTCGGCCGCGTCGACGCGGTGCTGACCCACTCCCCCCAGCAGAGGGAGCTCGCCGAGCGCCTGGCGGGCGCCGCCGGCCCGCCGGTGGCCGCGGCCGAGCTGCCCCCGCACCTGCCGGACACCGGCCCCCGCCGCCCCCGGCCCCCCGGAACCCGCCGTCGGCTGCTGTTCCTCGGGATCGTCCGCCCCTACAAGGGAGTGGACGTGCTGCTGCGCGCGCTGGCGGCCGGACCGCCCGGCGTGGAGCTGACCGTCGCGGGCGAGTTCTGGGGCGGCTCGGCGCAACTGCGCGCGCTGGCGGAGCAGCTGGGCGTGGCCCACCGGGTGCGCTGGCGCGAGGGGTACGTGCCCGCCGGGGAGCTGCCCGACCTGTTCGCCGAGTGCGACGCGGTGGTGCTGCCCTACCGGTCGGCCACCGCCACCCAGAACGTGTGGCTGGCCCACGCCCACGGCCTGCCGGTGATCGCCACCCGCGTGGGCACCCTGCCCGACCACGTGCGCGACGGCGTGGACGGGCTGCTGTGCGCGCCCGACGACCCGGAGGACCTGGCTCGGGCCATCGCCGACTGCTACGCGCCCGGCCGCCTCGCCGCGCTGCGCGCCGGGGTGCGGCCGGTGGACGCGGACGCCTACTGGGACCGGTACCTGGCGGCCCTGACCGGCCTGTCCGGCTAGCGCTCAGCCCTGGTCCGCGGCGGGGAGCCCACCGCGACCAGGCACAGCAGCGCCCACAGGAGGTCGGCGACGGTCGTCACCAGCCGGGACAGGGCGGCCACCACCAGCGCCGAACCGGGATCGAGCACCGGGGCCAGGGCCGCCACCAGCACGGCCTCGCGCACCCCCAGCCCGGCGGGCGCGAACACCGCCGCCACGCCCAGCGTCCAGGCCAGGGCGTAGCCGCCGACAGCGGGCGCCCACGACCCCCAGCCGCCGCCCACCCCGGCCGTCAGCAGCCACACGTGGACGCCCAACGGCACCCAGGAGGCCAGGGTCCAGGCCACGGCGGCCGCCATGCCGCGCCCGTCCAGGCGGTCCAGCTCCGGACCGGACCCGGCGCGCAGGCGGCCGACCAGGCGGCCCGCCCGGTGCAGCAGCCACGTCACCACCCGCGGGTGCAGCACGGCCGCCAGGAGGGGGACCGCCGCCCACACCCACCACCAGCGCCGCGCCGCCTCCGGCGCGGACAGCGGCAGCAGCACCGCGGCGACCAGCAGGTTCACCGTCAGCGTCACGGCAATCGCCAGCACCGTGGCGGCGGCCCCCCGGCGGCGCGGCACCGCGCGGTCCCGGGCTAGCTCCACCTGGGCGACGAACGCCCACACCGACCCGGGCAGGTACTTGCCGAGCTGGCCGACGAACATGACGCGGGCGGCCACCGGCAGCGGCAGCGGCGAGCCCAGGTCGGCCAGGAGCGCCCGCCACGCCAGCATCTGCGCGCCGAGTCCGGCCATCGCGGCGGCCAGCGCGCCCGCGACCGTCCACGGCGACAGGGCGGCCAGCGCGGCCCCCGCCTCGTGCCACCGGGCGCGCAGCGCCAGGGCGGCGCAGCCCAGGACGAGGACCCCGACGGCGGCGCGCCCCCACCGGCGCAGGCTCGGACGGTTCACCACCCGGCCAGCCTAGGCCACCCCGAAGCCCGGCCCGCGGGGCCGCGCGCCAGTAGGGTGGGGCCGTGCTCACCGACGCCGTGGCCTTCGCCGGCCACCAGATCCACGTGTGCCGCTACCGGGAGGCGGGCGCCCTGCTGCGCTGGCTCGGCCGCGACCTGACCGGGCAGGTGGTGCTCGACGTCGCGGGCGGCGACGGCTACTGGGCGGCGCAGGCGCGCAGGCGCGGCGCGCGGGCCGTCTCCCTCGACATGGCCCGGCACAAGCTGCGGCGCGGACAGCGGCTCGCCCACGCCCCCGCCCTCGTCGAGGGCGACGCGCTGCGGCTGCCGTTCGCCGACGCCTCCGTCGACCGGGTCATGTCGATCTGCGCCCTCGAACACTTCGCCGACGGCCCCGCGGCGCTGCGCGAGATGGCGCGGGTGCTGCGGCCCGGCGGCGAACTCGTCCTGTCCGCCGACTGCCTGTCCCGCGCGGGGGAGTGGCCGCACCTGTTCGACGCGCACCGCCGCCGCTACCACGTCCGGCGCACCTACACCCACGAGACGTTGCGCACACTGCTCGACGGGTGCGGGCTCGACGTGCTCGAACACCGCTACCAGTTCCGGTCCCGTACCGCCGAGCGCCTCTACCTGACGCTCTCGGCCTACGGGGGACGGGCCGGCTTCAACGCCGCCGCGCCGCTGATCCCCCTGGTCGCGCTGGACGACCGCCGCCACCCCAACACCCGGGGCAGCATTGTGCTGCTGCGCGCCCGCAGGCGCTGATCCGGACCTGCGGGGCGGACACGGGCACGACAGGAGCGGTCACGCCGAGCGAGACGAGCAGGACACACGGGCGGTCCGGGCCTTCGTGACGCGCGCCACGGAGCGTATTGTGCGCCCATGAGTGGTTCTGGAAACGGGAACAAGGAAGCGGTCCCCTCGGCCGCCGCCATGCGGCGTGCACTGGCCCGGGTCAGAGACGGCAAACCGCTGGACCTGACCGAAGCCGAGGTCCTGCTGCACGCCCGCGGCGACGATCTGGAGGCCCTGCTCGACCACGCCTCGCGCATCCGCGACGCAGGGCTGGCCGCAGCCGGACGCCCCGGTGTCATCACCTACAGCCGCAAGGTCTTCATCCCCCTGACCAGGCTGTGCCGGGACCGCTGCCACTACTGCACCTTCGCCACCGCCCCCGCGAAGCTGCCCGCCCCCTACCTCTCCCCCGACGAGGTCCTCGCCATCGCCCGCGAGGGCGCCGCCCTCGGCTGCAAGGAGGCGCTGTTCACCCTCGGCGACCGGCCCGAGGACCGCTGGCCGCAGGCCCGGCAGTGGCTCGACGAGCGCGGCTACGACGACACCCTCTCCTACGTGCGCGCCATGGCCATCCTGGTGCTGGAGGAGACCGGCCTGCTGCCGCACCTCAACCCCGGGGTGCTCACCTGGAGCGACTTCCAGCGGCTCAAGCCCGTCGCCCCGTCCATGGGGATGATGCTGGAGACCACCTCCACGCGGCTGTTCACCGAACGCGGCCAGGTCCACTACGGCAGCCCAGACAAGGACCCCGCGGTGCGGCTGCGCGTCCTGGAGGACGCCGGACGCTCCGCCGTCCCCTTCACCACCGGGATCCTCATCGGCATCGGCGAGACCCTCGCCGAACGCGTCGACTCGATCTTCGCCATCCGCAGGACGGCCCGCGAGTACAACGCGATCCAGGAAGTCATCGTCCAGAACTTCCGCGCCAAGCCGGACACCGCGATGCGCGACCGGCCCGACGCCGAACTGGAGGACCTGGCCGCCACCATCGCCGTCACCCGCATCGTGCTGGGGCCCAAGGCGCGCATCCAGGCCCCGCCCAACCTCATCACCGAGGGCGGGACCCCGGAGGAGGGCACCGGCGGCGAGTTCGCGCTGATGCTGCGCGCGGGCATCGACGACTGGGGCGGCGTCTCCCCGCTGACCCCCGACCACGTCAACCCGGAGCGCCCCTGGCCGCAGATCGACGCGCTCGCCGAACGCACCGCCGAGGCGGGCTTCACGCTGCGGGAACGCCTCACCGTCTACCCCGAGTACGTGCGCCAGGGCGAACCGTGGATCGACCCGCGCCTGCTGGGGCACGTGGCCGCGCTCGCCGACCCCGCCACCGGGCTGGCGCGCGCCGACGCCGTCGTCACCGGGCTCCCCTGGCAGGAGCCCGAGGCGGGCATGGCCTCCGCCGGGCGCACCGAACTGCACGTGGAGGTGGACACCGAGGGCCGCCGCACCGACCGGCGCAGCGACTTCGACGCCGTCTACGGCGACTGGTCCGAACTGCGGCAGCGCATCGCGCGGCCCGCGCTCGGCACGGGCGCGCCCCGCCGCTTCGACCCGGAGATCCGCGCCGCCCTGCGCCGTGCCGAGAGCGACCCCGCCGCCCTCACCGACGACGAGGCGCTGGCCCTGATGTACGCGCACGGCCCGGAACTGGAGGCGCTGGCCGACCTCGCCGACCGGGTGCGCCGCGACGCCGTCGGCGACGAGGTGACCTTCATCGTCACCCGCAACATCAACTTCACCAACGTCTGCTACACCGGCTGCCGGTTCTGCGCCTTCGCGCAGCGGCGCACCGACGCCGACGCCTACACCCTCTCCCTGGAGCAGGTCGCCGACCGGGCCGCCGAGGCGTGGGAGGCGGGCGCCACCGAGGTGTGCATGCAGGGCGGCATCCACCCCGACCTGCCCGGCACCGCCTACTTCGACATCGCCCGGGCGGTCAAGGAGCGGACGCCGGACATGCACGTCCACGCCTTCAGCCCCATGGAGGTGATGAACGGCGTGGCCCGCACCGACCTCCCGGTGCGCGAGTGGCTGCTGCGGGCGCGCGAGGCCGGGCTGGACTCGCTGCCCGGCACCGCCGCGGAGATCCTCGACGACGACGTGCGCTGGGTGCTCACCAAGGGCAAGCTGCCCACCTCGCAGTGGATCGAGGTCATCACCACGGCGCACGAACTGGGCATCCCCACCACGGCCACGATGATGTACGGGCACGTGGACACCCCCGAGCACTGGGTGGCGCACATCCGGCTCATCCGCTCCCTCCAGGAGCGCGCCCTGGAGCGCACCGGGCGCCCCGGCTTCACCGAGTTCGTGCTGCTGCCGTTCGTGCACACCAACACGCCCATCTACCTGGCCGGGCTGTCGCGCACCGGTCCCACCGAGCGGGAGAACCGGGCGGTGCACGCGCTGGCCCGGCTGCTGCTGCACGGCGCGATCGACAACATCCAGTGCTCGTGGGTGAAGCTGTCGGAGGAGCAGTGCCGCCGCCTCCTCAACGGCGGCGTCAACGACGTCGGCGGCACCCTGATGGAGGAGACCATCAGCCGCATGGCGGGCTCCGACAACGGCTCGTTCAAGACCATCAGCGAGATCCGCGCCATGGTGGAGCCGACCGGGCGCCCGCTGCGGCAGCGCGACACCCTCTACCGCGAGGTGCCCGCCGAGCGCCGCGCCGTGGCCGAGGCCCACGACGGGGTGGCCCCGAGCCTGCGCCGCACCCGGCTGCCCGTGGTCTGAGCCGCGGCCCCGGCCCCGCCGCTCGGCGGGGCCGGGGCCGCGCTCACCGCACCTCGATGAACGCCGCCGGGTCGCGGGGCGGGCGCTCCTTCGGCGGGGCCGCGGGGTGCCCGACCGCCACCGCGCCCATCGGCTCCCAGTCGTCGGGCAGGGACAGCACCCGGCGGACCACGTCGGGGCAGAACAGCGTGGACGACACCCACGCCGAGCCCAGGCCCTCCACGGCCAGGGCCACCAGCAGGTTCTGCACGCCCGCGCCCATGGCCACCAGGAACATGGCGCGCTCCGCGGCGGAGCGGCGCTCGTCCGGGTAGGCGTGCGCGCCGTCGGCCACCAGGCACGGCACCACCAGGTAGGGGGCGCGCCGCAGCACGTCGCCGCGGCGGGTCCGCCGCGCGATCCGCTCCTCGGACAACCCGTCCGCGCGCAGGTCCGCCACCCAGGCGTCCAGCATCGCGTCCAGCAGCCGCGTGCGCTCGGCCGCGGACTCCACCAGCACGAAGCGCCACGGCGTGGTGTGGTGCGGGGCGGGCGCGGCGATCGCGGCGGCCACCGCGCGGCGCACCGCCTCCGGGTCCACCGGCGCGTCGGTGAACTCGCGGACGGTGCGGCGCGCGAACAGCACGTCCCGGGAGCCGTAGCGGAACATGTCCTTGTCGGCGGGGCGGACCAGGACGCGCGCCCCCTCGCCGTCGTCGTCGGTGACCAGGTGGCCCAGGCCGCGGACCACCGCCACCGGGACCCCCGACGTCTTCCCCTTGACCAGCTCCCCGGCCGAGGCGATCTCGTCGGCGACCGCGTTCAGCGTCACCTCCAGCACGTTGCCGTGGGTGTCGCGCCGCCCCCGCAGGTCCTCCAGCGCGGCGATCCCGGCGGCGCCGATCGCGATGTCGGTCTGCCCCACCCGCCACGGGCGCCCGAAGGTGTCGGAGACGATGACGGCGACCCGCACCCCCAGGCGTTCGCGCAGTCCCGCGCGGATGCGCCGCGCCGACGCGTCCGGGTCCTCGGGCAGCAGCAGCACGTGCCCCGGCTCCACGTTGGAGGAGTCCACCCCGGCCGCCGCCATCACCAGGCCGTGCCGGGTCTGCACGATGCGGGTGCTGTCCCGGCGGGCCACCACGCGCACGGTCTCGGCCGCCACGGCCTCCTCGCGGCCCATCCGGCGCAGGCGGCCCTCGGCCTTGCTGACGACCTTGGAGGTGACGACGAGCACGTCGCCGTCGGCGAGCTCGGCCCGCTCCGCGATCAGCGCGGCGAGGTCGTCCCCGGGGCGCACCTCGGGCAGCCCCTCGACGCCCAGGACCGTGATCATGACTTCTCCCCCAGTTCGACGGCGAGGTCCACGGCGGCGCGCGCGATGGCCGCGGTGCGCTCCGGATCGCTCATGTAGAGCGGCAGGGCGCGCACCTCCACCCCCTCCACCACGGTGTCGGCGTCGGCCTCGTCCACCAGCCAGCCGTCCAGCAGGTCGGACCCGTAGTGCTCGGCCACGGCCCGGGCGCTGGTCTCCACGCCGATCGTGCGCAGGCAGGCGTCGGCCATGCCCCGCACCGGGGCGCCGCCGATGATGGGGGAGACCCCCACCACGGTCTTGGCGGCCACCGCCTCCCGGATGCCGGGGATGCCGAGGATGGAGCCGATGCTCACCACCGGGTTGGAGGGCGGGAACAGGACGAAGTCGGCCTCCTCGATGGCGGCCAGCACCCCGGGTGCCGGCTCGGCCGTGTCGGCCCCCACGCTCACGAACGACTCCGCGGGGATCTGCGCGCGGTGGCGCACCCACCACTCCTGGAAGTGGATGGCGCGGCGGCCCGCACCGTCCGCCACCACGACGTGCGTCTCCACCTGGTCGTCGGTCATCGGCAGCAGCCGCACCCCCGGCTTCCAGCGGTCGCACAGCGCCTCGGTGATCGCCGAGAGCGGGTACCCGGCCGCCAGCATCTGGGAGCGCACGATGTGGGTAGCCACGTCCCGGTCGCCCAGACCGAACCACTGCGGCTGCATACCGTAGGCTATGAGTTCCTCACGGACCGAGAAGGTCTCGTCGGCGCGTCCCCAGCCCTGCTCCTCGTTGATCCCGCCGCCCAGGGTGTACATCACAGTGTCCAGATCGGGACATACGCGCAGACCGAAAAGGGTGATGTCGTCCCCGGTGTTTCCGACCACTGTGATGGAGTTCTGGGATTCGGCCTGGTCAGCACGGTTGTGAAGGGCGTCTTTGAGGCCTCGGAGGAACCGTGCGCCACCGATGCCGCCAGCCAGTACGACTATCCGCATAGGGTCAAGTCTGGCAGTCTGGGAACGTGTGCCGCGCTCTGCGGTGTCGCGTGCCAGTGCTGCCGCGGACACGGACGCGTACAGGTGTGGCATGTCGGGCGACGTTCAGGCCGTGGCCTCCCGAGACCTTCCTGTCGGGATTCCTGAGGCGCACCAGCGATATGCAAAGCTTCCACCGACGCGACAAGAAGCAGCCTGCGGAGGGGAACCTCTCTTGAACAACGAATCGATCCAACGGTTGCGCGAGCCGGCCGCCTGGGCGCTCCTCGGTGCCGTGGCGGCGATCCAGCTCGGCGCACTGATCTACGTCTTCGGCGGGGAGTCGGGCACGGGCATGGGCGGAGTCTCCGGAGCGTTCGTGGACATCCGCGACGCCGTCCTCGGCCCCGGCACCGTCGCGATGGTCCTGGCCGCCGTGGCGCTCATCCTGACCGGCCCCAACCGCTCGCCGCGCGCCTTCGGCATCGTGATGATGGCGATGATCGAACTGGGCGTGGGCGCGCTCCTCGGGGTGATCTCGCTCATCATGGGCTTCGTCGTCTACGGCGGCTACGGCTTCCTCGCCAGCGCCTTCCAGCACTTCTTCACCACCGGTGCCTTCCTGACGGTGGTGGTCTTCGCCGGGCTGTTCCTGCTCCGGGTCTTCAACGACCCCACCCTGGTCCCCCGCGCCTCGGCCGCCCAGGCCTACCCGACCGGCGCGCAGCCCTCCTTCGCCCAGCAGCAGCCCGGCTACCTCACCGGCGCCCAGCCCTCCGCGCAGACCGGCGCCTGGCAGCAGCAGGGCGACAGCTACACCCAGGCCCAGCCCGCCACCGCGCAGACCGGCGCCTGGCAGCAGCAGGGCGACGCCTACACCCAGGCCCAGCCCGCCACCGCGCAGAGCGGTGGTCAGCAGGCTGCGGGTTACGACCAGTCCGCCTACGGCCAGCAGTACCAGCAGCAGGGCTACGACCAGGCTGCGTATTCGCAGAGCGGTGGTCAGCAGGCTGCGGGTTACGACCAGTCCGCCTACGGCCAGCAGTACCAGCAGCAGGGTTACGACCAGGCTGCGTATTCGCAGAGCGGTGGTCAGCAGGCTGCGGGTTACGACCAGTCCGCCTACGGCCAGCAGTACCAGCAGCAGGGCTACGACCAGGCTGGGTACTCGCAGAGCGGTGGTCAGCAGGCTGCGGGTTACGACCAGTCCGCCTACGGCCAGCAGTACCAGCAGCAGGGCTACGACCAGGCTGCGTATTCGCAGAGCGGTGGTCAGCAGGCTGCGGGTTACGACCAGTCCGCCTACGGCCAGCAGTACCAGCAGCCCGGATACACCGCCGGCGACTCCGAGGCCACCCTGGTGCAGCCCGCGGTCTCCGACGACGCGTCGGGCTCCTACCCGCTCCCGCGCGACGCCGACGCCGTCGCCGAGGAGCGTGCGGCCCAGGAGGCGATCCAGCACGGCTGGTCGCAGCCCGCGGCCGGGGCGACCGACAGCCAGAGCGGCGGGAACCAGCCCTACGACCACGGCCAGTACCGGACCGGCGGCTACCCCGCCCAGCCCTACGACCCCTCCTCCGGCGGCTACCCCGCCGACCAGCAGCGCCCCGGGTCGGAGGCCGGCGACTCGTGGCCCGGCCAGTACCGGGACGACAACCGGGCCTGACCTCCTTCCCCCCGAACACTGACGAAAAGGACGGGACAATCCCCTGGATGGGTGTGACCGTACTCGGAAGCTTGTTTGTTACATGATATTCAGGGGATTACCAGCTAACGCGGTTGACGCATAGCGGAGACCACGCGTGTAATTTCTAAGGTGTGATTCCACCCTCCCGGGGGTCGTAAAGGGAGGGTACATCCAGGGGGGCAATAGGAGGTGCGCATGAGCGAGGTTATCCCGCTGGCGCACGGTCCAGGCGAAGACCTGGGCTGGCAGGAGCGTGCGCTGTGTGCGCAGACCGATCCTGAGGCGTTCTTCCCCGAGAAGGGCGGCTCGACCAGGGAGGCCAAGAAGGTCTGCCACTCGTGCGAGGTGCGGGCGGAATGTCTGGAATACGCGCTGGAGCATGACGAACGCTTCGGTATCTGGGGCGGCCTCTCCGAGCGTGAGCGGCGCCGCCTCAAGAAGGCCGCGGGACAGGATTTCGATTTCTCCTCCGGAGCGGTCTAGGTCGCGGCACGTCGTGGCGTGCGCCCCGGTTTTTTTGTCCGGGGCGCACGCCTTTTTTGTCGGTTCTTTACCTGTCCGGTTTTCCGGGAGGGCGGAAGGGACGGCCCGTGCCGGGGCGGGGTTGCTGCGGGCGGAGGGTCCCCGGAGAAGGCGTGAGTGGCGTATCGTGATCCTCCGGTAGCGGCCTGACCGCAATAGCCTTTTTGTCCCATTTCACGAACTTCTGAGGCGAGCACCAGCAGTGTTACCCCTGGACTCCGCTCGGCACATCGTCACCGCCGTCGTGGTCACCCACGACGGTGCCCGCTGGCTGCCCGAAACCCTGGAGGCGCTCCGCTCCCAGGTCCGACCGGTGCAGCGGGTCATCGGAGTGGACACCGGAAGCCGTGACCGCAGCGGTGCCATTCTCGCCGAGTACCTCAACTCCGAGTCGATCCTCACTCTCCCCCGGAACACCGGCTACGGAGAAGCCATCCAGGCGGCCCTGGACCATCCGCGCTCCCGTTCCGGACTCGCCGGAACAGAGGGGACCGTCGAGTGGATCTGGCTGATCCACGACGACTGCACCCCCGAACCGGACGCCCTGCAACAGCTCCTCGCCGCGGCCGACGACAACCCGCGCGCCGCCGTCCTGGGCCCCAAACTGCGCGACTGGTTCGACCGAAGACTCCTGGTGGAGGTCGGCGTCACCATCGACGGCGCGGGACGCCGCGAGACCGGGCTGGAGTCCTCCGAGTTCGACCACGGGCAGCACGACGGCACCCGGCAGGTCCTGGCGGTCTCCAGCGCCGGGATGCTGATCCGCCGGGACGTGTGGGAGGAGCTCGGCGGGTTCGACCGCTCCCTGCGGCTGTTCCGCGACGACATCGACTTCTGCTGGCGGGTCGGCGGCGCGGGCCACCGGGTCCTCATCGTCACCGAGGCCGTCGCCTACCACGCCGAGGCCGCCGCCCGGCGCCGCCGCCGCATCCACGCCACCGGCGACCACCCCCGCCGCGTCGACCGGCGCAACGCCCTCTACGTGCTGCTCGCCAACCTGCCCACGGGCGCGATGGTGGCCGCGCTGCTGCGCAACTCCTTCGCCTCGGCGCTGCGCGTGCTCACCTACCTGGTCGCCAAGCAGCCCGCCAACGCCCTCGACGAGGCCGCGGCCATCACCTCGGTGTTCTTCGTCATGCCGTTCCGGCTGCTGGCGGCCAGGATCAGGCGGCGCAAGGGCCGCCGCCGCACCTACAGCGCCATCCGGCCGTTCATGGCGCGCGGCGTGGCCCTGCGCCAGTTCACCGAGGCCGTCGCCAACCTCCTCAGCGGCGACCCCACCCCCCTGGACGGGGCGGGACGGCACCAGGCGGTCACCGTGGCCCCCCGGGCCGAGGACGACGACGATCCGCTGCGCGACGACTCCGGGCTGCTGCGCCGGGCCATCACCAACCCCGCCGTGCTGCTCATCACCGGCCTCACGGTGGTCTCCCTCGTCGCCGGACGGAGCCTGCTGCTGGGCGGCCGGCTCGCCGGAGGCGCCCTGCCGCCGGTGTGGGGCGGCGCCTCGGACCTGTGGGCGATGTACCTGGCGAGCTGGCACGACGTCGGGGTCGGCTCCGACGCGGTGGCCCCGCCCTACCTCGCCGTGCTCGCCCTGCTGTCCACCCTCGCCTTCGGCAAGCCGTGGCTGGCGGTCCTCGGCATCCTGCTCGGCTGCGTGCCGCTGGCCGGGTTCACCGCCTACCGGCTGGCCCGCCGGGTGCTGCGCTACCGCCCCGCCCAACTGTGGATGGCGGCCTCCTACGCGCTGCTGCCCGTGGCCACCGGGGCGATCTCGCAGGGACGCGTCGGCACCGCCCTGGTCCACGCGCTCTTCCCGGTGCTGGGCCTGCTCATCACCCGGGTGCTCACCCTCAACCCGCGCCGGTCCCGCCGCGCCGCCTGGGCGCTCGGCCTGGCCCTGGCCCTGCTCATGGCGTTCGTGCCGCTGGTGTGGGCCCTGGCCCTGGTCACCGGGGTGCTCATCGCGGTCGCCTTCGGCCACCTCGGCCGCCGCCTGCACGTCAGCCTGGCCATCAGCCTGGTCACCCCGCTGGTGCTGCTGCTGCCGTGGACGCTGGAGCTGTTCCTGCACCCGTCGCTGTGGCTGCTGGAAGCGGGCATCAACCGCTCCGAGATCGTCAACCCCACGCTGTCCGCCGAGGCCCTGCTGCTGCTCTCCCCGG
>NZ_KQ950189.1:9962-11278 GCF_001517975.1 Thermobifida cellulosilytica TB100 | reverse complement strand
CCGCCTACACCGCGGCCACCGCCCCTCTCACCGCGGGACCCGACGCCCGCACGGTCGCGCCGCCCGCCCCCCAGGACGCGAAGAACGCCCTGCTGCTGGGCGCTCCCGAGAAGGCCGCCACGGTCAGCCTCACCCCGGTCTCCCCGGACGGCGGCCGCGGCGAACCGCAGACCGTCACGGTGGAGGCGGGCACCACCCTCGTGCCCGAACTCGACCCCGCCGACGGCACGGTGGCCTGGGAGGTCGAGCTCACCGACGGCGGCCCGGTGCACGCGGCCCGCGTGCTGACCGTGGACGGCACGGTCAGCGTGCTGCCCCTGGCGCCCGCCCCCGCCCGGGTGCCGCTGCCCCGGGTGGTCGACAGCCTGACGACCGTGGTGCCCTGACCGGGCGCCCACAGCAGAGGGGAGCGGGCGCACCGCTGCGCCCGCTCCCCTCCGTGGGTCTCTTCGCTACGCCTCGGGGTCGACCGTCTCCGGTTCGAGCCCCAGCAGGTTGGCGACCTCCTCGACCACGGTGTCGTAGACGAGCAGGGCCATCTCCTCGGGGTCCTTGGTGCGGATCTCCACCGGACGCCGGTAGACGATGATGCGTGCCCGACCGGACCTGGCGGTCTCCAGCCTGGAGAAGGGGATGCCGTCCTCCGCGGTCACCCCGCGCGGCACCTTGGGCACGTCCTCCACGAGGAACTCCACGTTGGCGAGTTCCCGTGCCCAGAGCCGTTCGAGGCGTTCGACCGCGTCGAGGACCAGATCGTCGAACACCTGCGCTCTGCTGCGTGTGACCGGCAGCTCCGGAGGAGTCAGCGGACCCCGGATTCCACGACCCCGGCGGTCCCTGCGTCGTACCCGCCCGGTCTGCGATTGGTTAAGGTGCAAGTGTCGCACAACATCGAGCCTAAGCCATGACCGCCCCGCCGCGCAGCCCCGGGGCGACCGGACGTGTCCGGTTTCGCTCCGTCAGATGCGGACACCGTGCGGCGAAGGTGGCGCAGCAGACAGGAAAGGGATACCGTCTGTCCTCGTGAGCGTTAGCAGACGCTGTTCGCGCACCGCGTGCAGGCAGCCAGCAGTCTTCACGCTCACCTATGTCTACGCGGACTCCACCGCGGTGCTCGGCCCGCTCGCCGCCTACGTCGAGCCGCACTGCTACGACCTGTGTGCGATGCACGCCGAGCGGCTGACCGCGCCGCTGGGCTGGGAGGTGGTGCGGCTGCCCGCCGACACCGCCACCGGCGGCCCCGGAAGCGACGACCTCGAAGCGCTCGCCAACGCGGTGCGCGAGGCGGGCCGCAGGCCCCCCGCGGAGCCGCAGCC
>NZ_KQ950189.1:2735-6902 GCF_001517975.1 Thermobifida cellulosilytica TB100 | reverse complement strand
GACCAGGCCCTGCCGGAGGAGGCCGCCGATCTGGCGGCGGCCGAACGCGCCGCGGCCGAAGCGGGGGTGCGGGTGAGCGAGGTCGCCGCGCAGGGCAGAACTCCGGTGGAACGCCTGGCCGGTTTGATCGCTCTAACGGATTACGCCAGTCTGTATCTCGCAGTGGCTTATGCCGTGGAACCCCTAACAAATACTCTGGTCGTGCGATAGCGACTCTCACGACCGTTCTGGAGGAGATCGATGCCCGGTCCCGAATCGCTGCAACCGAGCGACCCCACCTCGTTCGGTGAGTACAGCGTGATTGGACGCCTGGGGCGCGGGGGCCAGGGAATCGTCTACCTTGCTCGCGACTCCGAGGGACAGAAATACGCGGTCAAGGTGCTCAACGAGCAGTGGTCGCAAGACACTGACCTGCGTAAACGCTTCGAGAAGGAGGTCCGGGCCGCACAGAAGGTGGCCTCCTTCTGCACCGCCGCGATCCACGAGGCCAACCTCGACGCCGACCCCCCGTACGTGGTCAGCGAGTACGTCGAGGGGCCCGACCTGCAAGAAGCAGTGTCCAAGGAGGGGCCGCGCAAGGGAGCGGCCCTGCAACGCCTGGCCGTGTCGACCGCGACCGCGCTGGTGGCCATCCACCAGGCGGGTATCGTGCACCGCGACTTCAAACCCGGGAACGTGCTGCTGGGCCGGGACGGCCCCCGGGTGATCGACTTCGGTATCGCCCGGGTCACCGACAGCACCGCGACCGTCACCAACTCGATCGTCGGCACCCCGTCCTACATGGCGCCCGAGCAGATCGCGGGCAAGAACATCACCGACAAGGTCGACGTGTTCGCCTGGGGCTGCGTCATGGCCTTCGCCTCCACCGGCAACGCGCCCTTCGGCTCCGACAGCGTTCCGGCGGTGGTGCACCGGGTGGTCAGCGCTCCTCCGGACATCAGCGAGGTGCCCGAACCGCTGCGGACGATCGTCGCCGACTGCCTCAACAAGGACCCCGACCAGCGGCCCACCGCCAAGCAGTTGCTCATGCGGCTGCTCGGCCACGACGCCGAGGACGAGGAGAAGGTCCCCACCTCGCAGGCGGTCGCCGAGGGCGAGAAGCAGGCGATCGCACCGGTGGCGCCCAGCGGCCCGCAGCGCCCGCTCTACCCGAACCACCCGCCGACCCCGAGCGGCCCGCAGACGCCCTTCCCCGGCCCGCCCGCACCCCCGCACACCGGGCCCCAGCAGCCCACCACCGGGTACAACCGCCCGGCGCCGCCGATGCCCAACCCCAACGTGACCGGGGCCGTACACCCGAACATGACGGCGGGCCTGCCGCCCACCATGTCGCAGCGCCCCCCGATCGGGGGCCAGGGCTACACCCCCGTGCAGCCGCAGAGCCAGCAGTCCGACGACCCGGTGCTGGCGCAGGGCTGGGTGCTGCCCGCCGTGATCGTCGTCATCATCGTGCTGCTGCTGATCCTGCTGCTGATGGCGGTCGCCCAGTGACCTGACGGAGGCAGCGGCCGGTTCCGGCCGGGGGCGCGCCCCCCGGCCGTTCCGCTCACGCCATCACCGAGGTGAGGCGGCTGACCGCGTAGGAGACCGCCTCGTCGGCCAGGGCCGCCACTTCGGGCCACCGCTCGTCGACGCTGTCAGATGAGAGAAGCGTCACACAGTCGGTCGGGGCCGGATCCAGCGCCTCCTCCACGCCGCGGGGGGAGACCACCAGGGCGTCGGCGGTCACCGCGAGCACGCCCGTCGCGGGGGAGCCGACCTCCTGCACGGTGAGCAGCAGCCGCAGCGTGCTGTCGGTGCAGTGGGCCTCCAGGCAGACCCACCAGGACGGGCCGCCCCGGGCGAGCAGGGCGCGGTCGGCGGCCAGGTCCATCCGGGCCCGGTGCTCGCCCACGTCGGCGGAGTCCCCGGAGGTCACCAGCACCCTGCTGGCCGGGTCGAGCTCCCGCAGCACCATCGACAGCGCGGGGGCGCGTCCGCGCAGGTGCTCCAGCAGCCTCCGGTAGACGGAGCGGGCCAGCGCCGAGCCGTACTCGGCGGAGTCCCCGTCCTCCGGCGCCGTCCAGCTCAGCTCCCCGCGCATGACGGCCACCTGGAGCTCGGTGAAGAGGCGGGCCAGTTCGACGAGCCGCTCCTGCGGCTGCGGGGCGCGCTCCCGGGACAGCCCCACCAGCACCGGACGGTGGTCGGCGATCAGCGGCGGGTGGTTGGCGCGCAGCAGCGCCAGCGAGGCCATCGCCCACGGCAGCGGATCGGTCCCCGGGGGAGCCTCCCTGCCGCCGGCCTCCAGCAGCGCCTGTTCGGTGCACAGGTAGACCAGGGCGGCGCGGACCACCGGGTGGGTCCACACCGTCGTGGCCTCGACCAGGCAGCCCGCCAGGCGGTCGCCCAGGCCGGGCGAGGACAGCCCGGTGAGGGAGCGGGCGGCCTCGGCGAGGGAGGAGGGGGTCAGACCGTCCCCGGTCCGGCACGCCTCGACCAGGGAGGTGAGCGTCTGCTCCTCCTCGTCCAGCCGCTCCCGTGCCGTCTGGTCCAGGGAGTCGTCGCTGTGGAAGCCGTGGTTCACCAGCCGTTCGGCGGTGCGCGGGGGGAGTCTGAGGTCCTCCCGCAGGGTGTGCAGTTCCAGGATGTGCCGTCGGATCATGCGGATCCGGTGGGCGGTCCACTGGTGATGGGGGCGTCGTCTCTGGTTGTCGGTCCACACTTCGCGCAGCCGGTCCAGGTCGACGAGCCGGACGCGGAGGTCGTGCGGAAGGCGGTCCGGGGCCGTGTCGAGGCCGTGTAGCGAACTCACATGACACACCGTTACCCACTGAGAACCGGCAAAACCTTACCTATGGGGGCCGATCGGTTGCGGTACGGAGAAATTCCTGCAAACGGGGAACGTGTCGCCGTGGACCGTGGTCTGCTGGGACCGGTGGCCGGGAGAGGCGTACCGGGCTGTCCGCCGGTTCACCCAGCGTCCGCCTCCCCTGCGACTCGTAGACTTCAGAGCGCATCCTTCAGGACTGGAGTTAAGACGCATGGCATTCGACTTCAAGGTCGCCGACCTCTCCCTGGCCGAGTTCGGCCGCAAGGAGATCCGCCTCGCCGAGCACGAGATGCCCGGACTCATGGCCACCCGCGCGGAGTTCGGGCCCTCGCAGCCGCTCAGAGGCGCCAGAATCATGGGCTCGCTGCACATGACCGTCCAGACCGCGGTCCTGATCGAGACCCTGGTGGCGTTGGGCGCCGAGGTGCGATGGGTCAGTTGCAACATCTTCTCCACCCAGGACCACGCCGCAGCGGCCGTCGTCGTCGGCCCCGACGGCACGCCCGACGACCCCCGCGGGGTGCCGGTCTTCGCCTGGAAGGGTGAGACGCTCGAAGAGTACTGGTGGTGCACCGAGCAGGCGCTCACCTGGCCCGACGGCGAGGGCCCCAACATGATCCTGGACGACGGCGGCGACGCCACGATGCTCGTCCACCGTGGCGTCCAGTACGAGAAGGCGGGCGCGGTCCCCGACCCCTCCACCGCCGAGAGCGAGGAGTTCCGCGTCGTCCTGGAACTGCTGCGGCGCAGCCTCGCCGAGAACCCCGGCAAGTGGACGAAGATCGCCTCCCAGATCAAGGGGGTGACCGAGGAGACCACCACCGGCGTGCACCGCCTCTACGAGATGCAGCGCGACGGCTCCCTGCTCTTCCCGGCGATCAACGTCAACGACTCCGTCACCAAGAGCAAGTTCGACAACAAGTACGGCTGCCGCCACTCGCTGATCGACGGCATCAACCGCGCCACCGACGTGCTCATCGGCGGCAAGGTCGCGGTCGTGGCCGGATACGGCGACGTCGGCAAGGGCTGCGCGGACTCGCTGCGCGGCCAGGGCGCCCGCGTCGTCGTCACCGAGATCGACCCCATCTGCGCGCTACAGGCCGCGATGGACGGCTACCAGGTCACCACCCTCGACGAGGTGGTCGAGACCGCCGACATCTTCATCACCGCCACCGGCAACCGGGACGTCATCACCGCCGAGCACATGGCCCGCATGAAGCACCAGGCCATCGTCGGCAACATCGGCCACTTCGACAACGAGATCGACATGGCCGGCCTGGCCGCCATTCCCGGCATCGAGAAGATCGAGATCAAGCCGCAGGTGCACGAGTGGCGGTTTCCCCCCCGCCCCCCCC
>NZ_KQ950189.1:0-1335 GCF_001517975.1 Thermobifida cellulosilytica TB100 | reverse complement strand
GAGTTCTCCTCTCTTCCCCGCCACGACGCTCTGCCGATCTCGCGGCGGCGGCGCTCGGCCAGCACCGCGGCCAGGTACTCGGGCGGGCTGGCCTGCGGGGGCGGCGGCGGGGCCACGTACCGGGAGACGGTGTCGGCCAGTTGCAGGCCCATCTCGTAGCGGGTCCGCTCGTCGAACGTGGTGTAGCGGGTCAGGTACTGGTAGGCGGCCGCGGCGACGTCGGCGGGCAGCCGGGACAGCTCGGCCACCTGCGCCCAGCCCGCCATGGACGGCGGCATCTCCACGGCCTCGGCGGGGCGGCGCCCGGAGCGCTCCTGCACCACGACGGTGCCTCCGAGGAAGTCGCCGATCCTGCGGCCCTGCCGGTTGAGCAGGGAGCTGATCAGCGCGATCGTCCCGCTGGTCGCCCAGAGCTCCAGAATCCCGGCGAGCGCCCGGGCCAGCGACTGGCGGAACCGCACCGGCGCCCCGTCGGCACTGACCACCCGCAGCCCCAGCGCGAGCTTGCCGAGGCTGCGGCCCCGGCTGAGCGTCTCGAAGGCCACCGGGTAGCCGACCATGGTCAGCACCACGAGCGTCAGCTCGATGGCCCTGGGCAGCGCCTGGTCCAGTCCGTCGGCCAGCAGGGTGACGGCCAGGGACACCCCGACCAGGAGGGCGAACTGGACGGAGAAGTCGATGAAGAAGGCCACCGCGCGACTGGCGAATCCGGCGGGGCGCAGGTCGAGGGCGACCGCGTCCCCCGTCACCAGGGAAGCCGGTCCACCGTGTCCGTGGCTGTGCGACACCGTCATCTCCTCGCGCGTCGTGGAACCCGGGCGGGCCGTCGAGGGGTGCGCCGCACCGTCCCCGCGACCTGCTTCCAGTCTGTCAGGTGCGCGCAGCGGCGGCTGCGGTCCGACCGGAAACGGCCGCCCGGCCGCCCGCAACGGTGAGTAGAGTCGGGGTGTGGATCTCGACCTCTTCGTCACCGAGCGCCGCCCCTCCTGGGAGAGACTGCACAAGCTGGTGCGCCGCCACCGCCGCCTCACCGGAGAGGAGGTCGACGAGCTGGTCGAGCTGTACCAGCGCGTCGCCACCGACCTGTCGGTGCTGCGCTCGGCGGGGCACGACCCCGCCCTGGCCGGGTGGCTGTCCGGCCTGGTGGCGCGGGCCCGCGCGGTCATCACCGGGGCGCACGCCGGGTCCTGGCGCGACCTGGGCCGGTTCTTCACCCGCTCCTTCCCCGCCGCCCTGTACCGGCTGCGGTGGTGGTGGCTGGCCACCGCGGCGGCCAACGTGGTGGTGGCCGTCGCCGTGGGGGTGTGGATCGCCGCCGACCCCGAGGTGCAGGCG
>NZ_KQ950188.1:57585-112047 GCF_001517975.1 Thermobifida cellulosilytica TB100 | reverse complement strand
TGGCCCAGGTGGTAGTCGCCGTGGACCCGCTGCACCGGCAGGTCGGCGCCCAGGGCGCCCAGCTCCTCGAAGGCCGCGTGCGCGATGCTCTCGTAGACCGCCTGGGCGATGTCGTCGTACAGCTCGATGAGCAGCGAGTTGTGCGGGGCCGCCACCACCGTGTCACGGGTGGCCTGCGCGAGCTTGGACTCCGGGGACGTGCGGATGACGATGTCGGTGCCCAGCATGGTGAAGTTGACGGGCTGGACCGCGGGGAGCGCATGGTCGGTGAAGACGATGCGGCCGATCGGGGCCTGGGCCAGCAGCCGCAGGCACTCCTCCCGGGTGAGCACCTCCAGCCCGGCCTTGTCGGTGACCGCCGTGTCATGCCCATCCACGTTCATGCGCCTCTCTCCTGGACGTTTCGCTTCCTCCCGGGAAGGGTCAGATCTGGCTCTTCGCGCGCAGTTGCGCGACGAGCACCGCCGCCTGGGTGCGGCGCTTGAGGTCGAGTTTCCCCAGCAGGCTGGAGACGTAGTTCTTCACGGTCTTCTCCGCCAGGAAGAGCCGCTCCCCGATCTGCCGGTTGGTCAGCCCCTCCCCGATCAGGTCGAGGATCTGCCGTTCCTGCGGGGTGAGCGCGGCCAGCGGGTCGGGCTTGCCGCCGTTGCCCCGCAGCCGCTCCAGCATGCGCCCGGTGCTGCGCGGGTCGAGCAGGGAGCCGCCCGCCGCGACCGTGCGCACCGCGCCCACCAGGTCGGAGCCGTGGATCTGCTTGAGCACGTATCCGGCGGCACCCGCCATGACCGCTTCGAAGAGCGCCTCGTCGTCGGCGAAGGAGGTGAGCATCAGGCAGGCCACCTCGGGATGGGAGGACCGGATCTCCCGGCACACCTCCACCCCCGAGCGGTCGGGCAGCCGCACGTCGAGCACGGCCACGTCCGGCTTGACCGCGGGGATGCGGCTGAGCGCCTGCTCCGCGGTGCCGGCCTCGCCGACGACCTTCAGGTCGTCTTCGTCCTCCAGAAGCGCGGCGACCCCCCGGCGCACCACCTCGTGGTCGTCGACCAGAAACACCCTGATCGGGCCGGGCGCGTCCGCCTGCGGCATGTCAGCCTCCCTGCTTCTCTCTCCTCTCTTCGACCGTAACGGCCGCGCTGTCGGGGCGCCTCGCCGAACGGCTCGATTACCCCTGCCGAAAGTCCCGAATCCGACGGGCTGCGGAAGCCTTCGCCCCTCCCGGCGGAGTCCGTGGGGGCGGCGAGAAAAGAGAGAAAAAATCCACTCAACGGGAATCCTGCCGGGGCGCCCTCCGTTATACAGGGTGTGGATCGGTGCGGTAGCAAGTGTCCCCCGGGCTCCACTCATAGCCTTCGCGGAATACCGCGCTCGGACACCACCTCGGTGGTGGCCCGGGCGGTCCCGGAGCCGCGTTGCGCACCGCGCCGTGAGGCGACCGCCGTACCGCTCCGCAGACGTCGAAGCCCTCGCCGGGCCCGCCCCGGCGGGGGCTTCTGCGTCGCCGCAACGGATCAGAACCCGCCGATGCCGACGTACTTGACCTCCAGGTACTCGTCGATGCCCACGCTGCCGCCCTCACGGCCCAGCCCGGACTGCTTGACCCCGCCGAACGGCGCCGCCGGGTTGGAGACGACGCCCTGGTTGAGGCCGACCATGCCGCTCTCCAGGTTCTCCGCCATGCGCAGCGCCCGCCCCAGGTTCTCCGTGAACACGTAGCTGACCAGGCCGTACTCGGTGTTGTTGGCTTCGGTGAGCACCTCCTCCTCGGTGCGGAAGGAGATCACCGGGGCCACCGGCCCGAAGATCTCGGTGCGGGACACCTCGCTGTCCTTGGGCACGTCGGCAAGCACGGTGGGCTGGTAGAAGTAGCCGGGGCCGTCCCCGGCCTCCCCGCCGAGCAGCACCCGCGCCCCGCGGGTCACCGCGTCGTCGACCAGTTCCTGCACCTTGCCGCGGGCCTTGTCGTCGATGAGCGGCCCCACGTCCACCCCCGCCTCCGTGCCGCGGCCCACGCGCAGCGCCGCCATGCGCTCGGCGAGCCGGGCCGTGAACTCCTCGGCCACCCCGGCCTGCACGTACAGGCGGTTGGCCGCGGTGCACGCCTCGCCGATGTTGCGCATCTTCGCCTGCATCGCCCCGGTCACGGCGGCGTCCAGGTCGGCGTCGTCGAACACGATGAACGGCGCGTTGCCGCCCAGCTCCATGGAGGTGCGCAGCACCTGGTCGGCGCTCTGCTTGATGAGCGCGCGGCCCACCGGGGTGGACCCGGTGAACGACAGCTTGCGCAGCCGGCCGTCGCCCAGCAGCGGCCCGGTCAGCCCGCCCGCGTCGGTGGTGGGCAGCACGCTGAGCACCCCGTCGGGCAGCCCCGCCTCCTGGAGGACGTCGGCGAGCGCCAGCGCCGACAGCGGAGTCTGCTGCGCGGGTTTGAGGATCACGGTGCAGCCCGCCGCCACCGCCGGACCGATCTTGCGGGTGCCCATCGCCATCGGGAAGTTCCACGGGGTGATGAGCAGCGACGGCCCCACCGGCTGCCGCATGACGACCAGGCGGCTCTGCCCGTTCGGCGCGACCGAGTAGCCGCCGCCGATGCGCACCGCCTCCTCGGAGAACCAGCGGAAGAACTCGGCGGCGTAGGCGATCTCCGCCTTGGACTCGCCCACCGGCTTGCCCATCTCCAGGGTCATCAGCAGCGCCAGGTCGTCCTGGCGATCCACGAGCAGCTCGTAGGCGCGCCGCAGGATCTCCCCGCGGTCGCGCGGCGGGTACCCCGCCCAGAAGGGCTGCGCGGCGGCCGCCGCCTCCAGCGCGTCCAGCCCGTCGGCCCGCCCCGCGTCGGCCACCTCGCACAGCACCGACCCGGTCGCCGGATCCTCCACCTTGAACGTCGCCCCCGACCGGGCGTCCCGCCAGTGCCCTCCGACACACAACTGCTTGGGCACCCGCTCGACAACCCGCGCCTCGCGTTCCGTCGTGGCCATGACCGGACTCCTCTCGGTCGCGTCGGTCCTGCTCACCGTCTCGCGGTACGCCTGCCCTCCAGTCCTCACGGCTAACGGCCGCCCGGGACGGTCCCGGATTAATCGGTCCAGGCCATCCCCGGCGCTGTGCTACAGTTTTTCGTGTCGGCGAGCGGAGCAGCGCAGCCACACACAACCCAGCACTCGTAGCTCAACGGATAGAGCATCTGACTACGGATCAGAAGGTTGGGGGTTCGAGTCCCTCCGAGTGCGCGCACGTCAAAGGGCCGTTCCTCATCGAGGAGCGGCCCTTGTGCTAACGCTCTTGCTCACAGCTCTCCCGCACCGCCTGGGCGAAGGCGTCGGCCACCGCGGCCATCTGCTCCCGGACCACGTGCGCGTACACCCGCAGGGTCACCGACGGGTCGGCGTGCCCGAGGCGAGCGGCGACCAGGTGCACGGGCACCCCGGCCAGCAGCAGCGTGGTCGCGTGGACGTGCCGGAGATCATGCAGCCGTGCCGGCGGAAGCCGCTCAGCCGGTCCCGGTCCCTGCGCCGGTTCGTTGTACCTGCGGATCAACTGCCTCATCAATGAGGACACCGTGTCGGGGTGAATCGGCTCACCCCATGCCGTGGTGAACACGTAGCCGTCGGGGTCGCCTTTCCACGCCTCTCCCAGGACCTGACGTTCTCTGTCCTGTTCGGCACGGTGACGACGGAGCACGCCCACCGTCTCCGCGTCGAGGCCCACCACCCGGGACCGCCCGCTCTTGGGTGGAGCCTTCCACTCGCCTGCCGTCGATGACGGAGACCGAACGGGCGATGCGGACCTCCGCGGAGTCGAGGTCGACGTCCGGCCAGCGCAGGCACAGCAGTTCCCCGCGCCGAGCCCCCGTGTAGGCAGCCACGTGGAAGAACGCCCACAGCCGGTGGCTGCGTGCCGCCTCTTCCAAGAACACCTTCAGTTGGGCAGGTGTCCACACCTCCCCCGGCTCCGAACGCTTCTTACGAGGCCGCTTGGCCCGCTCCACGGGGTTGCTGGGGAGGAGCTGTTCAATCTCCACGGCGTCGCGGAACGCCTTGCGCAGCACGGCATGGACGTACTCGACCGTACGCGGCGACAGTCCTTTGCCGTCGCGCCCACCACTTGCCGAAAGATCTCGGTAGAGCTTGGTGATGGTTGCCGGACGGACCGCTTGCAACCGCATCTCCCCGATGCGGGGAACGACGTACCGATCAACGAGGAACCGGTACATCTGCAACGTTTTCGGCTTGATCTGCACAGAGTGCGTGTCCAGCCATTCGGTCAGATAGTCGGTCACGGTGACCTGGTTGCGTTCGATGTATTCGCCGCGTCGGGCTTTGACTCGTGCTTCGTCGCGGGCGGCTTTGGCTTCGTCTTCGGTGGCGAAGCCGCCGACCCACTTGGGTTTGCTCACTCCGGTTTCCGGGGCGGGGACGCGGATGACGTAGGACCAGGTCTTGCCGCGTTTCATCACGCCGTCGCGGAGCTTGCCCATCAGGCTGCCTCCTCCTGGTCGAGGAGGCCGGAGACGTAGTCGTCCAGTGCGGAGACGGGGATGCGGCGGGAACCGCCGATGCGCAGCGAGCGCACTGCCCCGGAGGCGAGCAGTTCGTAGAGCTTGCTTCGGGAGATCGCCAGCACGCGTGCGGCTTCGGGAACGGTCAGGAGGAGGCGTGGGGGGGTGGTCATGCTGCCCTCTGTTCAGTTGCTGAAAGAGTGGTCTGTTGTGCCGCGTGGAGTGCTGCGCGGCGTTTCAGCGTCTCGCCGACGGCCCGCAACAGGCGGTGTTCGCGGGGTGGCACGTCCGGGTCGGTGGGTCGGGCCAGTTCCCAGGCGATGCGGTCGCCGTCGCCGAGGAAGCGCAGCGGGAAGGCTGCGGGGTGGGTGTTCTCTCGGTCGTTGGTGGGGTCGAGGCCGAGGGTGCGCAGGACCCAGGCCAGGCGGTCGGCCTTGTGGTCGGCCAGGGTCTTGCCGGACCACTTGCGCGAGACCAGGACGCGCCGGCCCGCATAGCCCAGGTACTCGCGCCGGTGGGCTTTGGAGGCACAAAACCCCGGGCGCAGTCCTGGTTTGGCTGCTTGGGGTTGGATGCCGTAGCGCAGCCAGTTCGCACACCTCGGCGAACACGGCTCGAACCGCAGCGCGTCCAGGAGGCGTTCGACGTGCTGTTCCTGCGCCACGGTTTCGACGGTGTGGCATTCGGCGATGTCCTTGGTCAGGTACTTGGCCAGGTACCGGATGCACCGGTCGGCGTCGGGTGATCCGGCGAGCACGCCTTTGGCGTCGACTTGGGGGCCGAAGCGGACCACGTGCAGGGGTTGGGCGTGGGGGTCGGCGTCCAGGGCGTCGAGGGCTTGGTCCCAGGTGGGCAGGATTTCCCCCGTGGCCGGGTCGAGGTAGGAGCTGGTTGCTTCGTCCCAGATGGGCAGGTGGTCGCCGTCGAAGACCACCCGATCAGTCGGAGGCCACCACACCTGGTGGTAGGTGGCCGCCGCGATCTGCCGCAGCTCCGCACGCGGGATGGTGCCGCGGATCGCCATGTGCAGATGCGGAGCAAGACGCCGTTGCGGCTCCACGGTGGCGAAGTACTGCACCTCGAACCCGGCCACCCGGCGGAGGTTCTGCACGAACCGGTCCACCAGCTTGGAAAAGTGCAGTGCGTCGCGTGCGGCCCGCCGGTAGTCGTAGGAGGCCGGGTCCACCGGTGTGCCGTCGGAGCGCACCCGCCCGTAGGAGTCACAGGTCAGCGTGAGGAACAGCGACGGCCGAAACACCCTGCCCGACTCCGGGTCGGTGAAGGCCCGGCCCACGGTGCGGCGCACCATCGGACGCTTGGGCAGGTCGGGCGCGTCTTGGCGTCGCCGGGTCGAGCGCACCCGCCGAGGCCTGGTCTTGGCCACCGCCGAGGCAGGGGGTGGGGCGATTCGGCCGCGTAGCCCCGAGGCAGCGATCTCCTCATCCAGATCAGCAATGGCCTGGTCCAACTCGGCCAGGACCCTCGGGTCAGCGCCGAGGGCGGCCAGCCGGTCGCGTTCAGCCGTGACCACGGCCCGCTGTTCGACCCAGGCCCGCTGCACCGTGGTCGGTTCGTTGGGGGTGATGACGGGTTCTTCGGTCAGGTGCCAGCCTTCTTCGCACTGAGTGCGGCGCAGGGACCGCTTGCGGCGCGCACACGCCGGGCAGCGAGACTCCAGTGTTGCCCCGCACGGCACGTCGACGACCTCGCTGGCCCCGGTGACGGTGTCGATACGCCGCAGGGCCACCGGGCGGATGCACACCCCGTGGTCGGCGGCGACCTGTTCGGCCACCACCCGCGCCAACGGCTGGGCCAGGCGTTCAGCGCGGGTGGTCTTACCGGTCGGCGTGGGCATCTACGCGGCCTCTCCCACCACGTGGAGTTCCACTGTCGCGGCCGAGGTGTGGTCGGCAGTCATGGCGTCAATGTCGGCATCGGACACATACGCCGCCCGCACCCGTACCGGCATGGGCGAGCCCTCCAACCGGACGAACGCCACCCCAGGAAGGGCCGGATCGATCAGGTGAGCATTGGCGCCGCGGTCGCGTGCGCCTTCGCCGAGCACCATGTCGACCTGGGCGGCCTCATCCAGGCGCAGGGCGATCTTGTCGGGAAACAGGTTGCGCAGGTTCATGACCTCCTTGCGCGGATCCTGTAACGCGGCCAGGACGCAGAACCCCACCGAACGCCCCTGGGATGTGAGCGTGGCGATCGCGTTCTCCGCGCGACGCCGCACGTCCCGGTCGGGGTGGTAGGCGGTCAGGAACGCCACCTCATCCAACACCATCACCACGAACGGGTCCTCCGTGGTCGGGGTGTGGGAGCGTCGGTGTCCGGCGTAGCGTTCGGCCCGGTTCTGCATCTCGGCCACCGCGTCTTCCAGCAGGGCCACCGCCGCTTCTCCCGTGTCGGCATACCGGGCGAACAGGGAGCGGCCGTAGGACAGTTCCATCCGCTTGGGATCCACCGCCCACACCTGCACCGTCCCGTCTTCCAAGGCGGGAAGCATGGCGCGAATCGCCGACCACAGCACCGAGCCCTTACCCGAGCCGGTCACCCCCACCACCAGCACATGCGTGCCATGCAACCTGAGCCGCCACGGCGTGCCGTCCTCCTGAAGCCCCACCGGCAGCGCTCCCAGATCGACCGCCTCGGGCACGTCCAGGGCGTCGATGGGGGTGGCGAGGGTGTCCCAGCGCGGGAACTCGCACACGATGTCACGCGGGCCGAGCACCACCACCCGGCAGGAGGGCGCGCCGAACCCGTGCGCCAACTCCACCACGCGATTCTCAAAATCCGCCGGAGTCGTCCCGGCGACCAGGCGCACGCGCACCCGGTCGGCCCACTCCGAACACGTCACCCGCCGAATCCGGGGCAGGTACTGGCGCTCTTGGTAGGTCTCAGCCAACCCCGCCACCACGAGCACCGGCTGCCACTGACGGGCATACACCCACCACCACCGCCAAGCGGCCAGCATGCGCAGCCCCACCCAGCGGCGAAACGAGGAAGGCCAGCGCCGCCACCACACCAACAACCCCACATCCACCAGCGACCAAGCCACCGCCACGACCACCCAGCCGAAGAGGTGCCACACCGCCAGGGAAGCGGCGAGGAGAGCACAGGCGATGGGGAAGCGGAACGGCAGCCCCACCACCAGCACCAAGGCGCGGGCCAGCCAGCGGGCCACGATCAACGCCACCGGCGTGGGCAGCACCGGAGCGGCGAACCGGAACGCCTGCGCCGGAACCGGCGTGGTCACCGACACCTGCTGGGCGGCCGGGCGAGGAGACCACCACATCAGCACCCACCCCCCGCCGAGTCGGCCAGGCGGGAGCGGGCCGCGTCGAGCTGGGCCCGGGCGATCGCCGCCACCTCCACCGCCTCGGGGTCGAAGGAGTGCACGGCGATCCGGGACAGCAGGTCCGCCTTGCGCTCGAAGAACACCACGTCCTCGGCCGGAGTCGACGGGACGCGGTTCGTGGAGCGTTCACGGACCAGGGCCAGGAACTCGGAGATCTCCCGGGGTGAGACGGGAGGCGGCTGGTCAGCCATAATCAGACACACCTCTTCTGTGGTTCATCGGTTGGCAAGCCGAACGGAAATACGGAGGGGTTGAAGGGGCGGCTCGGTGTTGCAGCACCAGGCCGCCCCGCTTGCTTGTCAGGAGCTAGGCGGCGTCCTTGGCCGCACCACGGCGCGCACCAGCGCCGGGAGCCTTCAGGCCGCGCGCCCGCAGCGAGTAGGCCACCCGAGGACGACGGCCGTTGTCGTCCACGTAGGGCATGACCGACATGCCCTCGAACTCCACCGGCCGGAACGGCAGCCCCGCCACCTCATCGGGCAGGGTCGGGCAGACCTCGGCCGCCACCTTGACCTTCACCGACTTGGCCTTGCCCCGCGCGTTGGGGTCGGCGTCGATCACCTCCACCGCCCACAACGGCAACCCGGTCTCCCGGTCCACCTCCGGCCGCTTGGTCTCGAAGTTCGTCACCGCCTCCACCCCCAACGCGAACGCCCCATGCGGAAACACCGTCCCGAACTCCACCGGCAACGCACCCTGAATCGCCATCTAGCAGCACCTCTCCAGGACATCCACTCGATCACTTAGCCACTTGTTTGACTAAGTTGAAGCCAGGATAGCCCGCTCAACTTGACCAAACAAGTGGCTAAGTGATCGAGCTTCCCTGGCCCCTACACAGCCGAGTAGGAGTCTTCCAGTTCATGCAGGTCACCGGGGAGAACTACTTCGGCGACGGCAAGCACTTCTCCCGAGGTGTCCACTATCCGCGCGACGATCCCGAGCACTGGGGTCCCCTTTTCGAGTCCGAGGAGTTCATTCTCCTCATCGGTGGCCAGTCGTGCGCTGAGCCGCTCGAAGACCAGTGAAGGACGGAGTTGCTTGACACGCTGGATGTGTTCACGGGCACCGATGCTGATCGGGGTGGGGTCCCCAAGGTCCGTTCCTTCTGCCACGTCCAGAGGAAACCACAGCGTCACCAACTCGCTTGGTTCGTCGTCGACGAGCACCAAGCGCCGCCGCATGATCGCCGGAGCGTTCTCGGGTAGGCCGATCGTCTCAGCGATGGTCGCGGGAACGGACATCCGTCCCGCACAGACGATCTGGTCGCTCTTGGAGTTCTCCGGAGCTTCAAAGGCACTCGCCCCGGCATGCGAACGTTCGACAGCCTGGTGAGGAACGCCCTTGACGAACGAACCGCGCCCGTGTTCGCGTTCGATCCATCCCTGCATGCTGAGGATCTGGAGAGCACGAACAACCGTAGACCGACCCGCGCCGAACTCACGCACCAAACGCGTCTCGGAGGGCAGCTTCTCGCCCACCGGGTAGGTACCGTCTTCGATCCGCTCTTGGAGCGTTCGGACGATCTGCGCGTATTTAGGAGGCGTAAACTCCAGACCTGACATGTCGACCATCCGGTTGGTCCATCGCTCGTTTGGTCAAGTTTACCTGCGAACTTGATCCAAGTTGATCTAACCCACTCGCGTTTATGACTCTGTGCCTCGACAAGCGTCAGAGGGCTTGCCAGTCCACCGCGCGTTCCACCGTGTAGACCTGCAGACTGTCCACAGTAGCCCCGCAGGTCGCGCGCCGTTCCATGTCGACCAAGGCACGAGCGACCAGCACCGCATCATCACGTGCTGCTTCGTCACCAGACGACAGGATCGGAGAGACAACCTGGCGGACGTGGTAGCACGACGCTCCGTCGACTTCGTGCCACAAGCCCACGATGTAGGTCGCCCTGAGCCGTCGTAAGGCTATGGCCTTGGGCAAGGCGCACTGATAACGCCTGACCACACGTTCACCGTTCGACTGGGTGAACTCCGCCTCGTAGGTGATGGATCGCCAGTCCTCAGCGACGACACGAACCCGCGCTTCCCCTGGACGCATTCATTCCCCCCGACAACTCCGGTCTTGGCTCTGAGGCCCATACCTGGTCACGACTGAGGAAGTTGGGCGATCCCCGTCACCGCAACACACCCTTTCCTCGACACGCGGAGCAAGAGACGACGCGCGTCAACGGCTTGCGGGTGGTGGACGAACGTACGACGACCAGTCGTCGAGGGCGGACGGTCTTCCAGCCACGACCCCGGCAGGCCCGGCAGTGTTGCGGAGCGGAGGCAGTCACGGAATTGCTCCTCGGGGGACTGTGGTGGTGCCCTTTGCCAAGGGATCGAGGGCACCACCACACCAGCAAACCCAGAAAGCAGCTCATCAACATGAGATGAGCTCATCTACTCATGTACATGAGTTGCATGGACAAGGGTGCCCCACCTATGTACATAAGTCAATCCTCCTGAGGGGAAGGAGAAGAGAACCCGCCGGTTAGTCCGTCGCAGGAATCCGGTAGTCGAGCACGAACTGATCAGCTGCCATGATCGTGTCGCAGACCTCCACCACGCGTCCTGTCGTGGTCACCGCGTTGCGGGTGAGGTGGATGACCGGGGAGCCGGGACTCAGTCTCAGCGCGGTGGCCTCCTGCTTGGTCGCGATACGCGCTCGAATGGTCTCGGTGTACTCCGCGAACTCGTGCCCGTGGTCCTCCAGTCGCGCGTAGATACCGCCGCCACCCGGATTCTCCTCGAACAGCTCGGGGATGTCCCGAGCCACGTCCCACGGCAGATACGACGTCGCTTCCTCGGTCGGGGTCCCGTCACTGAAGTACAGGCGGCGCCGGGCCAGTACCTTGGCCCCTTCCTCCACACCCAGGCGGTCGGCGATCTCCTGTGGAGCAGGAACCGGACCGATCGAGAGCACCTGGACTGTGGGCTTCACTCCCGCCTGTTCGGTCTCCGCGATGTAGGCGGCCTTGCCGGCCCGCCGGTGCGAACGCCGGAAGCGATCCGAGGACTTGCGTGTCACCGGAGGACGCGACTTCACAAACGAGCCCTTGCCCTGGTAGGTCACCACCAGGCCAGCCGTGCGCAGTTCTGCGACGGCCTTGCGGACCGTTCCCGAGGAGACGCCGTAACGCTCCATCAGCGCCGCCTCGCTGGGGATCTCCTCACCCGGAGCCAGACGGTCGGACTTGATCTGCTCCTCGATGTCGTCAGCGATCTGGAGGTACATCGGCTTCGCCGACCTTGCCCCTACTGTGCTCGCCATAGTCCTTGGGTACCTCCTATGCTCCTGTACATGGGTAACAGCACCGGAGAGGCCCCGTCAACGCCGCTGCATTCAGTGTCAGTGGCGGGAGCCGTCATCCGAGACGACGGGCGGTTTCTGGCCATCCGCCGCCGGGACAACGGAACGTGGGAACTTCCCGGCGGCGTCCTGGAGCTGGACGAGACCCCCGAGGACGGCGTCGTCCGCGAAGTGCGGGAAGAGACTGGCGTCCTGGTGAAAGTGGACCGCCTGACCGGCGTCTACAAGAACATGGCCCGCGGAATCGTCGCCCTGGTCTTCCGCTGCCACCCCTCCGGAGGCCGGGAGCACCCTTCCTCAGAGTCGACCGCCGTCGCCTGGCTCACCCCCGAAGAAGTGAAGGAACGGATGACCGAGGTCTACTCGGTCCGCCTCCTCGACGCCCTGGACAGCGACGCACCCCACGTCCGCGTCCACGACGGCAAACACCTCCACCGAGCACGCTAGTCAGAGACTTCGCCTTCCGGCATCGACTGCCGAATCTGGCTGTATGGGATCAAGGCGACGGCGCTGCGCGCCGTCGCGGCGTCTGGGGGTGGCCCCGGCTGCGGGCTGCCGCCCGGTCCGGGGCCACCCCCAGACGGCTCCTGATTCCGCTTGCCGCAGGCGACCGCCCACCGGCCGTAGTCACCGAGCCGTGGTTCCTGACGTCCTCGGTTCCCGTGGCACTCGATCGCGCGACTCTGCCTGTCTGTGGCTGAGGACTCCGGCGCGATCGAGCACCACGACCGAGGACCGTGGTCGCCCGCCGCTGTGGTTGCCGAAATCCCGGGTGGCGCAGGGCTGACCCGATCCCGTAGCGTCGCCGCCCCCGTGCTAACACGGCTGCTCACAACGGCTCCGAACAGGGCTGGACAGCTCCGGAATCATCGCCCTCCCTGAAAGGCGTCCACCCAGGTCAGACGCCGTTTCCGGACCTCCACGGACATCCCGCACACGACTACGGATCAGAAGGTTGGGGGTTCGAGTCCCTCCGAGTGCGCACGTCAAAGGGCCGTTCCTCATCGAGGAGCGGCCCTTGTGCTAACGCTCTTGCTCACAGCTCTCCCGCACCGCCCGGGCGAAGGCGTCGGCCACCGCGGTCATCCGCTCCCGGACCACGTGCGCGTACACCCGCAGGGTCACCGACGGGTCGGCGTGCCCGAGGCGAGCGGCGACCAGGTGCACGGGCACTGGGCGAGGAGGCCGGAGACGCAGTCGTTCAGCGCCGAGACAGGGATGCGCCGAGAGCCGCCGATGCGCAGCGCGCGCACCGCCCCGGAGGCGAGCAGTTCGTAGAGCTTGCTTCGGGAGATCGCCAGCACGCGCGCGGCTTCGGGAACGGTCAGGAGGAGGCGTGGGGGGTTGGATGCAGCCAGTTCGCGCACCGCGGCGAGCACGGCTCATAGCGCAGCGCCTCCAGGAGGCGCTCGACGTGCTGTTCCTGCGCCACCGTCTGGACGGTGTGGCATTCGGCGACGTCCTTGGCCGCCCGACGCCCACCGGCACCAGGAGCCTTCAGGCCGCGGGCACGCAGCGAGTAGGCCACCCGGGGCCGCCGCCCCGAGTCGTCCACGTAGGGCATGACCGACATGCCCTCGAACTCCACCGGCAACGCACCCTGAATCGCCATGAAGAATCCTGCTCATCTGCGTTGATCTGGCCCACGCCAGACCACTCCCTGAAATCGCTACATGTATAACATGTATCGATTCTTGGTGCCAGAGGCTAAGCCTCGATCCGTCGAGGGCGGCAGTTCGGCCGGTCGAGGCCGAACCGCCGATTCCTGCGGGCAAGTAGCAGGATGCGCAAGGAACACGGGACGGGACTACTACATGGCTGGACGTGTTCAGGACGTCTCGATAATGTGAGCGCGTCCCCCGACGTCCCGCGAACACGGATTCCATGCCGAACGAGAGACTGCGCGCTGCACTGCTGAAGCAGGGACTGACCCCGGCCAGTCTCGCCGAGGCCGTCGGCGTGGACACCAAGAGTGTCGAGCGCTGGATCACCCTCGGCCGCGTTCCCTACCGCCGCCACCGCTACGCGGTCGCCGCACGTCTAGGCGTAGACGAGACGTACCTGTGGCCGCAGGCCCTGACCAAGGACCAGCAGAAGGCGGCTTCCGAGGGCGAGATCATCGCGATTCATCCGCACCGCTGGACCGTTCCCAGCGATGCATGGAAGCGTCTTTTCGAGTCTGCCGAGCGCGAGATCGGCATTCTCGTCTACAGCGGTTTCTTCCTGGCCGAGGACGTCAGCGTGTCCAGGATTCTCGCCGCCAAGGCCGAAGCCGGGGTGCGGGTGCGCATCCTGCTCGGCGACCCTGAGTGCGAGGCGGTCGCCCAGCGCGGCGCTGACGAGGGCATTGACGACGCCATGGCCGCCAAGATCCGCAACGTCATCGTGTTGTACCGGCCGCTGCGTGCCGTGGAGGGTGTGGAGTTCCGGCTGCACCGCACGGTCCTGTACAACTCGATCTACCGCGCCGACGACCAGATGCTCGTGAACACACACGTCTACGGCGTGCCAGCGGCGAACGCGCCCGTGCTCCACTTGCGTAAGGTGGCTGGCGGCAGCATGGTGACCACCTACCTGGAAAGCTTCGAACGGGTCTGGGACGAGGCCACGCCCCTCGACTGAAAGAGAGCCCATGGCACGGCGGATCGACTACTACGACGACCCCCACGCCCCCAAAGCCAACAGCCTGGTCCCCTCGGTCAACGTGATCGTGACCAACGACCGCGACGAGATCCTCCTGATCCGCCGCTCCGACAACGGCAACTGGGCCGTCCCCGGCGGAGCCGTCGACCTCGGCGAGTCCGTCCCCCAGGCAGCCGTACGCGAAACCCTCGAAGAAACCGGGATCACCTGCGAGATCACCGGAATCTCCGGCATCTACAGCGACCCCAGGCACGTCATCTACTACACCAGCAACGGCGAGTGCCGCCAGGAGTTCTCCATCGTCCTGACCGCCCGCCCCCTCACCGGAACCCCCACCCCCAGCAGCGAGTCCAGAGAAGTCCGCTGGGTCCCCAAGACCGAACTCACCGACTACCGGATGGACCACTCCATGCGACTGCGCCTCACCCACCACCTCAACGGAGACCAGCAACCCCACATCGGCTAGCCGAGCGCGTTCAACCGGTCCTCCACTGCCCGAACCGCCTTCACCAGTTCGGGTGAGGAGCGGGTGATGGAGCGGTGCACGATGTGACCGGGTTCGTAGCGGGTGAGGATCTCCGCCAGGCGCTGTTCCACCGGAAGGTGTGTCCCGTCAGGGCCGGTCGTCATGTCGCAGTAGGTCAGCGCCTCCAACAGGTCAGGACGTGGGAACCCGAACTCGCCCGTCAACTCGGCTGCGAGTCCTCGCTCCTCGGCCTCGACCACGGCACCGGAATGGTGCGCCACCAGCGCGCACAGCCGCTCGTCCGCCTGCTTGACCCGGCGCAGGTAGCGGGCGCCGTCCAGCGGATGGAACCCCGTCACCGCCAGGGCGGGCGAGTACCCGATGTCGTGCAGCCACGCCGCGGCAACGACGAGGTCGGCGTCCTCACCGAGCACCCCGGCCAGGGTCTCGGCCTGTCCGGCCACGCCCTGAGTGTGCGCCCACCTGCGCGGCAGCGGCTCTTGCAGAAGCTTTCGCGCCAGGGCGCGCGCCCAGAGAACATGACCCACACGGACAGACTAACGTGAGGGCTTTGCCACCCCCAGGACAAAGCGGCCCTTGCCGTGCACCGAGCGGATCAGGCCCGCCCCTTCCAGATCCGACAGCGCCTGACGTGCGGTCCCCCGAGAAACCCCGTACTGCTGGACGATCGCCGCCTCACTAGGTAACGGAGCACCAGGGGCAAGCTCCCCCCGCATGATCCTGTCACGCAGATCAGCGGCAATCCTCCGGTACTGGGGCTGTCCGGAATGCTCCCCGTCGTTACTCGCTGACGGGTCGAGCACGACGCGTCCAGTGCCCGGAAGAGCCCGGATCAGCCGTTCCTTCTCCAGAACCGCCAGTGCCCGCCGCAATGTCGTACGCGCAACCCCGAACTCCTGACTCAGCTCCGACTCCGAGGGAAGAGGGGCATCGGGAGGACACGTCCCGTCAGCGATGCGTTGACGCAACTCGTCCGCGATGCGCACATAGGTTCCCCACGGGGTCGAGCGTGGGACCACAGGCATTCCTTCCGAGTCTTGTTGAGCAGTACAGCTCAATGATTCCAGACGGTGCTTTCCTGCCCCGGGCACGCAGTGAGGAAGCACCGTGTCCCGACATGTGGAAGCCGCGCGACCGATGAGGGGAAGGACGCTCTCACCGGCCGCGCGGCGGTCTGGTCACACCAAGGAACCCCTGCCGTCCGGTTCGGGGAGGGCGTGGACCCTGGCCGGAGGGTCTTCCAACTGCGCAACGAAGCGCTCAACGTCGGACTCGATGATGGTCGGCGCGTACTCGCTGTCGGGCTTGCGGGTGCTTGCGATCCACAGGGTCTGGCTGCGGCGGATGTTCCACTCCTCCCCGTAGGTCTTCCGGAGCAGCTTCAGCAGCGGGTTCGTGGTCTCGCTCATGCGGCCACCACCAACGACCGAGGCCGAGCCATGCCCAGCAGGACCGCCAAGCCCTGGCGACTCTGTTCGTCCCGCTGCCTTTGCCGTCGCCGTTCGTGATGCAGGACGTAGGGACGGACCACGGCCACCTTTGGCGTCACCGGGTAGGCCGGCGGCGGTGGGGTGAACGGAATCGGTGCGTACGGTCGGGGACGCGCCACCGTTCGGGGGTGGATATGGGAGGAATCGGTAAAGTTTGACATGTTCCACCTGGGTTCTTCAGGTTGGGACCACGCCCCCGGAGTGTTCGCCGCACTCGCGGGGGTTTCACATGCCAAAACCCTCGCTTGAGCACGCGGACATGTGTACCTCGTATCGGACTTCTTGAGGGACGTCTTGGGACGTCTTCTGTTATCGTCGGTCCCCCACTCTGAGGAGGACCTGTCGTGAACGAGCCCCTACGCCGCGCCCTGGCCGCTTCACGCCTCACAGACACCGACGTTGCCGCACGCCTTGGCGTGGACCCTAAGACCGTCCGCCGCTGGATTGCCGGAACCAGGCCCTACCCCCGCCACCGCTGGGCCCTCGCCGGCCTCGTGGGAGTGCCAGAACACCAACTCTGGCCCGACACCAAGGCCACCACCGAACTCCCAGCCCAAGCACCGCCAGGAGTCCGCACTGTCTACCCCCACCGCTGGCAGATCCCGCGAGAGACATGGCGCGCATTCTTCGAATCCGCCAAGTACGAGATCGACATCCTCGTCTACAGCGGATTCTTCCTTGCCGACGACACCGGAATGCTCAAAATCCTCGAACGCAAAGCCCGCGCAGGCGTCGCAGTCCGCATCCTGCTTGGCGACCCCGACTGCCCCAACGTCAAACAGCGCGGCATCGAGGAAGGCATCGGCGACGCCATGGTCGCCAAAATCCGCAACGTTCTCGTTCTCTACCGCCCTTTAGCCGACGTCGAGGGCGTCCAGATCCGGCTTCATCAAACCGTGCTGTACAACTCGATCTACCGCGCAGACGAACACTTACTCGTCAACCACCACGTCTACGGAGTCCCCGCAGCAAACGCACCCGTCACCCGTATCGACAACACCATCAATCCGGAACTAACGAAGACTTATCTGAGCAGCTTCGAATTCATCTGGAAAACCAACAGCGCCAGGCGATTTCAATAAGCAGACCCCCAAGGGAACTCAATACAAAGAAGCGTCTTGGTGGCGCTTCTGGTTGCATATTGTCAATTTTAGCAACTCCCACCCGAGTGGCCGACCGCGCAGATATGTCCAATCCAAAGCTTCATCACTATGTGCCACAGTTCTATCTACGTCGTTTTACCGACCCATCTGGACGAATTTGGGCATGGGACAAAATATTCGATAGGGCATTCCACACAAATCCAAGATCGGTTGCAAAGGCGTCGGCACTGCACGCCGCCGCAACGTCTGGGGGTGGCTCCGGCTGCGGGCTGCCGCCCGGTCCGGAGCCACCCCCAGAGGGCTCTTGATTGGACCTGCCGTAGTAGGCAACCGTCCAATGGCCGTAGTCACCGAGCTGTGGTCCCTGGCGTCCTCGGTTCCCGTGGCACTCGATCCGCGACTCTGCCTGTCTGTGGCTGAGGACTCCGGCGCGATCGAGCACCACGACCGAGGACCGTGGTCGCCCGCCGTTGTGGTTGCCGAAATCTCGGGTGGCGCAGGGCTGCCCCGATCCCGTAACGTTGCCGCCCTCGTGCCAACACGGCTGCTCACAACGGCTTCGAACAGGGCTGGACAGCTCCGGAATCATCGCCCTCCCTGAAAGGCGTCCGCCCAGCTCAGACGCCGTTTCCGGACCTCCACGGACATCCCGCACACGACACCAGCTCAGGCGGCGTCCTTGGCTGCCCGACGCCCACCGGCACCGGGAGCCTTGATGCCGCGGGCGCGCAGCGAGTAGGCCACCCGGGGCCGCCGCCCCGAGTCGTCCACGTAGGGCATGACCGTCATGCCCTCGAACTCCACCGGCCGGAACGGCAACCCGGTCTCCCGGTCCCCCTCCGGCCGCTTGGTCTCGAAGTTCGCCACCGCCTCCACCCCCAGCGCGAACGCCCCGTGCGGGAACACCGTCCCGAACTCCACCGGAAACGCACCCTGAATCGCCGTACGTACCCCTTTGCTGGTGACAGACATGAAGAAAGCGTGGGGCTGTCGCCCCTTCCACACACGGAAGGAGTGCAGCGACAACCACACGCCAACCCGTACTTTTTCTATTGCCTGACACTTTGAGTACTAGCTTGCACTCAGAGTACGCCCGCTCTCCGAGCTAGTCCTTGGAGTTCAGGACTGGCCGGGTCCTGAATGATCAGCAGGTCCCCGATCGCCTGACGTGCCAGAGGATGACTGCGTACCTGTTCAGGAGTGATCGTTTCGGCCTGTTCCAGCACCGCCACGGCCTCGTCGATGTTGCGCCGCTGGAGGTGAGCACGTGCCACGTCGATGAGGAACCGTCCCCGCCGCTCCGCCGACAGGCCCGAAGCATCCACCGTCGCCGCCGCACGCAGCGCCACTCCGGCATCGCCCAGGTCCACCGCGGCCGACACCTCATGAAGACCCAGGTTGGTCGGACCGAACTCGGTGTTGAAGTCGTTGCGGTCTGCGCCGAGCCGTTCGGCCAGTGACCGAGCCGAGGCGATGTGCTTGTACGCGGCGGTCGCGTCGTTGCTGCGTGCGGCAGCGATCGCCCGTTGCAGGGTCAGCGCCCCCATCAACGACAGCACCTCCGGACGGCCGTCGGCAGCCAGAGAGGACAGCGCTTCCACCGAGGTGCGCGCCACTGTCTCGACCTGGTTGAAGTGTTTGGCCCCCTGGAAGGTCAGGCACAACCGGAACTCACCAGCCGCCATCAACAGCGGGTCGTCAGCCCGCTCCGCCGCGACGATCGCCCGGTCAGCGGCGATCCAGGCCGCCTCGAACTCGCCCAGCTTGCTCAGTGCCGACGAGCACGCCTGGTAGACCGAGGCCAGCAGTCGGAAACACTCCGCGCGCTGCCCGTTGTCCACCGACCGTGCCGCTGCCTCCAGTTGCGACACCAGGGATTCCAGCAGGTCCGTCAGTTCCAGGTAGCGGCCCTCATGCGTCAGTTTCCACGTCTGTTCTGCACGAGGCCGCAACTCCGCAGGGTCAGCCGGTTGCTTCTGGCCGAGTAGTGCGTTCAGGGCGTGCGCGGCACTGAGCACCAGGCGCAGCCGAGTGCTGCCCGGCGCCTCTTCGACCGTGGCCGCGACGATGGGTGCCTCGGCCGCAAGATCCGCAATCGGCACCTCCAACACCTCGGCCACGGCTTCCAGCACCGACATCCGGTCGACCTTGCGCACCCCGCGTTCCACCTGGGAGACCCAGGCTTCGGAGCGGTTGATCAGACCGGCGAACTCCCGCTGCGACAGGCCCCGCCTGCGCCGGTACCGGGCGATCTTGCGGCCCAGCGCTTTCTGGTACTCCGTGCTCACTTCGTCACGCCCTTGGCATCCCGCAGGCTCAGGAAGTCCACCGAGAAGGACTCCAGGTACTGGCCGCGTTCCTGGAGGAAGCGCCGCACGTGCGGCTGCTCCTCGTGGGCCTCGAAGGCTGCCCGGTCGGCGTACATCTCGTAGAAGACCCGATGCAGCGGCTCGCCGTCCACCTCGTGCACCGCATAGACCAGGGTCCCCGGTTCGCTCTGACGGATCTTGGGCAGTGTCTCGGCCACAAGCGCGTCGAACCCCTGTGCGCTGGCTTCGTCTTTCAGGACGAACTTGACCACCAGACCGAACACGGCGACTCCCTCAGTCGGCTCTATGCGTTTCGCTGTCCGTACTCATCGTGCGGCAAGCACATTCCAAGTAACAGTTACCTGTTGTGCTGCATCTGTACTTTGAGTACTGGTCACGCAGTTCATTCTGGCTGTGGACTGCCCGACGAGAGGGCACATCGCAATGAGCCTGCACGCTGCCCACCCCCTCCAGCCGACGCCGCCGGCCCGCGCCCGCTGGTTCCCCGGCCACCCCGAGTCCCTCAGCGAAGTCCGCCGCTTCATCGCCGAGGAACTTCCCGATCACCCCCGCCAGGACGACGCGATCCTGCTCACCAGCGAACTGGCCACCAACGCCGTCGAACACACCCGCTCCGGCCAGCAGGACGGCGGCTTCCTCGTCGTAGTGGAGCGCACCTACACCGAAGTGGTCCGCATCACCGTCCACGACAGCGGAAGCCGCCAAGAAACCCCTACGTGGCCAAACCCGGAGCTGACGACGAACACAGCCGAGGGCTCTTCATCGTTGACGCTCTCGCCGACTGCTGGGGAAGCCGCAACGGATGGCACGGCCGAGAAACCTGGTTCGAGATCTGAGTGATCTCCACAAGCTTGTGCCGAATCAGGTCCTGGCAGCTCAAGGAGACGGTGTTGCACACCGTTGGGGTGGGGTGTGGCTCGGGTGCAGGATGTCCTATTTCGAGCTATATCCGCACCGCCGCAGAGGCCGAACTGCGCTGGCCGGTATCCCCAACACAGCACGATCCAAGACGTCAGATCACCACGTGGACCGACGGAATTCGGCCACCTCGCCCTTCAAGCCTGCCTGGAGCTGCCGTTTCGTCATAGTGACGCCATTCTTGGCTGTCTCCCTCTTCTCCTGGGATCAGAATGTTCGTCCGTTACGTCCCATGCACCGGGGAGGGAATGGCAAGCTGGCGTGGCGGAGGTGTGGGCATGCGGCGACGTTCGCTCTGGGCATTTCTCATAGCAGGCTTTCTCGCGCTCCTGGCAGTGGCTCCGGAACTGCTGGCCGCCTACCAGATCGAGGTGCCCTGGGCCATCACCGCGGCCACCGCGGCGGCCGCGGTGGCCGCAGTCGCACTGGGAGTGTGGCAGGCCCGCTACGAGCGGGAGGCGGAGCGTCGCGATCAGCAGGCCCTTGCTGTTGCCGAGGGCTGTCTGAGCCTGCCTTCGGGGAAACTCCCCAGGGTCCGCCAGCTCGACGACCCCCGGGACTGGGGCGTGCACCCGGCCGCCGCCAGCAGTAGTGCCGACCCGGTGCCGCCGTTCGTGCCGCGTGACGTCGACGAGGAACTGCGCGCCCGACTCGCCGAGAACACGTTCGTGCTGGTGGTGGGGGACTCCACGGCGGGCAAGACCCGGTGCGCCTTCGAAGCGGTCCGCGCTGTCCTGCCCGACCACACCCTGATCATCCCCGCCACCGCTGGAGGGATCGGGGCCGCGCTGCGCGCCGCCAACGAACAGCGCAGGTGTGTGCTGTGGCTTGACGACCTCAACACCTGGTTCTCCTCGCCCGAGCTGACCCGGGATGCCCTCTCCCGCCTGCTCGCCCTCGGCCGTCGCCGTCACCGGGTCGTGGTGGCCACCCTGCGCGCGGCCGAGGAGAACCGGTGGCGCAGTGTTCCTGAGGACGGTGCGGCCGCCGACACCTGTCACAGGGTCCAGGCCCTGCTGGGGCGTGCCCACCGGATCTTCCTGCCCCGCCTGTTCAGTCCTGCCGAGCGCGAACGCGCCCGGCTTCGTGCCCATGATCGGCGTATCGCCGATGCCCTGGAGCATGCGGAGGAGTACGGGGTGGCCGAGTACCTGGCCAACGGGCCGCAACTGCTGGCCGAGTGGGAGAACGCGTGGAGCGCCAACACCGACCCGCGGGCTCCCAGCCGGCCCCGTGGCGCCTGCCTGGTCGCCGCCGCCGTGGACCTGCGCCGTGCGGGTTACGCCTCCCCCCTGTCTCGGAAGCTCATCACAGAGGTGCACGGTTACTACCTCGACCACCGCGGCGGGGAACGTCTCAACCCCGAACCCCCGGAAGCCGCCTGGGAGTGGGCTGTGCGGCCGCGTCGCGGCACCACCCGTCTGCTCACCCCCCACGGTCCCGACCGCGTGGACGTGTTCGACTACCTGGTGGATGCGGTCCAACGCCGTACGCCTGCGGGCGAGCACGTGCCCGAGCCCGTCGTCACCGCCGCCCTGGCCCATGCGGGCGCGGCCGACGCCCACGCCATCGGCACCACCGCGCATGCCCAGGGCCGCTACCGGCTGGCCGAACGCGCCTACCGCCAGGCCCTCACCGCCCACACCGCCACCCTCGGCCCCACCCACCCCCACACCCTGGCCAGCCGGGGCAACCTCGCCCTCGTCCTGCAAGCCCTGGGGCGCCTGGAGGATGCCGAGGCCGAACACCGCGCTGAGCTGGAGATCTGCCGTCGTGTTCTGGGCGAGGACCACCCCGACACCCTCACCAGCCGCAACAACCTCGCCTCGGTCCTGTGGGCGTTGGGCCGCCTCGAGGAAGCCGAGGCCGAACACCGCGCAGTCCTGGAAGCCAGTCGCCGCCTCCTGGGTGAGGACCACCCCTTCACCCTGAGCAGCCGCAGCAACCTCGCCTCGGTCCTGCAAGACCTGGGGCGCCTGGAGGAGGCCGAGGCCGAACACCGCGCAGTCCTGGATGCTTGCTGTCGTGTTCTGGGCGAGGAACATCCTGCCACTCTGACCAGCCGGAACAATCTCGCCTCGGTCCTGCAAGACCTGGGGCGCCTGGAGGAGGCCGAAGCCGAACACCGTGCAGTCCTGGAAACCCGCCGCCGCATCCTCGGCGAAGAACACCCCCACACCCTGACCAGTCGCAGCAACCTCGCCTTGGCCCTGCGGGCGCTGGGGCGTTTGGGGGAGGCCGAGGCCGAGCACCGTGCAGTCCTGGAGGTTCGCCGTCGCCTTCTGGGTGAGGACCACCCGGACACCCTTATCAGCCGCAGCAACCTCGCCTCGGTCCTGCAAGACCTGGGCCGTCTGGAGGAGGCCGAGGCCGAACACCGTGCAGTCCTGGAAGCCCGCCGCCGAGTCTTGGGCGAAGACCACCCCACTACTCTGACCAGCCGTAACAACCTCGCCTCGGTCCTGTGGGCGTTGGGCTGCCTGGAGGAGGCCAAGGCCGAGCACCGTGCAGTCCTGGAAGCCCGCCGCCGAGTCTTGGGCGAAGACCACCCCGACACCCTGAGCAGCCGCAGCAACCTCGCCCTGGTCCTGCGGGCGCTGGGGCGTCTGGAGGAGGCCGAGGCCGAGCACCGTGCAGTCCTGGAGGTTCGCCGTCGCCTTCTGGGTGAGGACCACCCGGACACCCTTATCAGCCGCAGCAACCTCGCCTCGGTCCTGTGGGCGTTGGGGCGTCTGGAGGAGGCCGAGGCCGAGCACCGTGCAGTCCTGGAAGCCCGCCGCCGAGTCTTGGGCGAAGACCACCCCACTACTCTGACCAGCCGTAACAACCTCGCCTCGGTCCTGCAAGACCTGGGACGCCTGGAGGAAGCCGAGGCCGAGCACCGTGCAGTCCTGGATGCTTGCTGTCGTGTTCTGGGCGAGGAACATCCTGCCACTCTGACCAGCCGGAACAATCTCGCCTCAGTGCTTCGGGCCTTGGGACGCTCCGAGGAAGCCGACAGACTTCTGGACGATGGCGCCGACAGCAGCGGCGAATAACCGCAGTTCCCAGTCGATCGAGCATTCCGGGTGTTCTCTCGGCCGGGCAGGGGGCAGTCTCCAACGGGTTGGGCTTGCCGACCGCGAGCGCTGACAACGGTTCCGGGCAAGGGGCGGTCAGCTCCGGGCCGCCGACCTTCCGCACACGATCCACGGGTCGGAAGATCGGCTGCCGGACCCCGCCGAGCGCGCCTGTGTCGAAGGGCCGTTCCGCACCGAGGAGCGGCCCTTGTGCCGACGCTCTTGCCTGCTGTCCTCTCGCACCGCCCCGGGTGCCGGACGGCTCCCGGTCCCATTCAGTCGTCGAGGTCGATCCCGGCGGCCTGGGCGTCCGCGACGAGCGTCCGGACCCGGTCCTCGTCCCGGGTGACAGCGCTCAGCAGCGCGCCGAGCTCTTCGAGTGCTGCCCGGTCCTTGCCGTAGGCGCAGAACATGCCGGCCTCGGGGTCGTACGAGAAGCGCCCTTCGAGGGAGGCCGCCTCCGTGCTCACGAGGAAGCGCGCGATGCCCGTCCAGAAGTAGCCGTGCGGTTCGTGGCCGAGCTGCCTGACGGCCTCGTCCACCTGCGTCGTCCCCGCGTCCAGCAGCAGCGAGAACGACCCCGGCACGGTCTCAACCAGTTTCAGAGGAGTCATGGGCCGCGCATGGCACCCGGGTACGACAGGACACCATGCCTACCTGCGGCGGTCGTGGCCCCGGTGCCGGGCTCGACTTCCTCGCGGTGCCGAGGCCGGGAGCGTCGGTGCGCGACCGCGCCGACCGCTAGGCGCTGTTCTGCTTCAGGGCCTTGCTGATCCTGTTGCGGTCCAGGGGGACGTCGCCGGGGATGTCCAGGGTGCGCCACAGCATGGTGAACGGGGCCTCCAGGGCGGCGTACGCCTCGTCCGGCGTGGGGACGCCGAACCGCCACAGCCAGTGGAACTGGTGCTGGATGCTCAGGGAGAAGAACTCCAGCATCTCCCTGGGGTGGGTCACCGGGCGCAGTCGGCCCTCCTCGACGTCGGCCTCGTAGAGCTTGAGGGCCTGTTCGGTCCACGACTGGGTGATGTTCTCGTTCCACGCCCGCGCGAACAGCGGGTCCCGGGCGTAGATCTCCAGCATGGTGACGTAGACGACGTGGTGCTCCGCCCACTGCTCGAACAGGGTCACGATCCCGTGCAGGGCGTAGGACGCCAGGTCCGGCGCGTTGTCGAGGTACACCCGGTGCAGGACCGGCGCGGTGCTGCGGTCGACCAGCGCCAGGCACATCTCGTCCACGTTCTTGAAGTGGTTGTAGACGCTGGACCTGCGCAGTCCTGCCCTGGCGGCCACGTCGGCCATGCTCAGCTTCGCCGCGGGGGACGTTCGGAGCAGCTCGTAGAGAGCGTCGAGGATACGCTCCCGCGTCTCCTGCCCTTTGTAGGAGGGATCTGGAGGACCGAAGCGAGCTGCCATACCTCTCAGAATATCGAGAAACGTGACGATGTTTTTCCTCTTTGCTCACGCCCCGCAGTCGCCCGAGCCGCCGGGTGGCCGCCCCGGCCGCTGACGCGCTCGCCCCGCGCGGTCCTGCCGGTGCCACGGTCGGCGGGAGTGTCGGTGACGCCCGGGAGAATTCCCGGTCCGGTGTCGATTCCGGTCGTTCCCGTTCGACGCCGGGGTAGAGGGACGCGAACGGCGTCCCGACGACCCGCGGAAGGAACGATGAAGTACATGCTCGTCATGCGCACCACCGAGGAGGCCGTGCAGGCCGCGAAGGAGCAGGACTTCGAGCAGGTCATCAACGCGATGGGCGCCTACAACGAGGCGATGATCAAGGCGGGCGTGCTGCTGGCCGGCGAGGGCCTGGCCGACCCCGCCGAGGGCGTGGTCGTCGACTTCGACGCCGAGGAGCCCGTCGTCACCGACGGCCCCTACGGCGAGACCCACGAACTGTTCAACGGCTTCTGGATCATCCAGGTCTCCAGCCGGGAGGAGGCCGTGGAGTGGGCCCGCCGCGCCCCGCTGGGCCCCGGCTCCACGCTGGAGGTGCGCCGCGTGCAGGAGGCGGAGGACTTCGCCGACTACGCCGACAACGAGTACATCAGGAAGGAGGCCGAGTGGCGCCGGCAGCTCGGCACCGAGTGACCCCGGCGCCGTCCTCCCGGAGGGCGGACCCGCGGCGCACCGTCGACGCCGTGTGGCGCATCGAGGGCGCGCGCGTGATCGCCACGCTGGCCCGGATGACCGGGGACGTGGGGTTCGCCGAGGAGCTGGCGCAGGAGGCGGTCGTCGAGGCGCTCCAGTCATGGCCGCAACAGGGCGTCCCGCGCAACGCGGGCTCCTGGCTCACCACGGTGGCCAAGCGCCGCGCGATCGACGCCTGGCGGCGCCGTGAACGCCTCGACGAGCGGTACCGGCTGCTCGCCCGCGGCCTGGCGGAGAGCGGCGAGGACGAGTGGCAGCCCATCGACGACGACGTGCTGCGCCTGGTGTTCACGGCGTGCCATCCGGTGCTGTCGCGCCCGGCGCAGATCGCGCTGACCCTGCGGGTCGTCGGGGGCCTCACCACGGCTGAGATCGCCCGGATGCTGCTCGTGCCGGTCGCCACGGTGCAGGCGCGCATCACCCGGGCGAAGAAGACGCTGGCGGCGGCCCGGGTGCGGTTCGAGGCGCCGGACCCGAACGAGTGGGGCGAGCGGCTGGGCGCGGTGCTCAGCGTGGTCTACCTCGTCTTCACCGAGGGGTACGCGGCGACGTCGGGGGACCGCTGGATCCGCCCGGACCTGGCGAACGAGGCGCTCCGACTGGGGCGGGTCCTCGCGGGCCTGCTGCCCCGGGAGCCGGAGGTGCACGGGCTGCTCGCCCTCATGGAGTTTCAGGCGTCCCGGTTCGCGGCGCGGGTGCGCCCGGACGGCACCCCGGTCCTGCTGGCCGACCAGGATCGCACCCGCTGGGACCGCGCGCAGATCGCACGCGGCAGGGCGGCGCTGCGGCGGGCCGGGAGCACGGGCCGGGGCCTGGGGCCGTACGGGCTACAGGCGGCGATCGCCGAGTGCCACGCGGTGGCGCCCAGCGTGGCGGAGACCGACTGGCGCAGGATCGTGCTGCTGTACGAGGCGCTGGGGCGGATCGCGCCCAGCCCGGTGGTGGAGCTCAACCGCGCGGTCGCGGTGTCGATGGCGGTGGGTCCCGCGGAGGCGCTGCGGATCGTCGACCGGCTCGCCGGTGAGCAGGCGCTGCGCGGCTCCCACCTGCTGCCGAGCGTGCGCGGGGAGCTGCTGGCCCGGCTGGGCCGTGTCGAGGAGGCGCGCGCCGAGCTGCTCGCCGCGGCGGAGTTGGCGGCCAACCGGCGCGAACGGTCGGTGCTGCTGGAGAAGGCCGCGGGTCTGTGAGGGCGGCCCGGGCGGCGGGAGTGTCGGACTGTCGCCGGTTCCGGGCCGTCCGTTTCTCCCGTGGCGGGCGACCGCTGCGAGGCCCCTCCGCGGATCGGCCCGGGAAGAACAGCCGTTGGGGACAGGCCGTTTCCCGAGGGAGGGGTGCGGGGAGCAGCACCGTCGGCCTCGCCGCGGGCTCCCGAACACTTCCGAACGGTCCGCGTGGAGATACGGAACGTAGTCGTACCACTTCCAGGGAAAGCCTTCGGTGTTGCGACAGTCGCCGTGCGTCCTCGCCGCGCCCGTGACGCACGGCCGGACCCTGGAAGCGCCATGACTCTTTCCGCCCGTGACCGGATCGTCCGCTCCGCCGCCGCGGCCGGTGCCGCGGCCGTCCTCGCCTGCGGCTGCGCCGGGCCTCCGCGGCTGCCCGGGGAGCGGGGGGAGCCGGGCACGCCCGCGTCGCCCGCCCGCTCCTCCTCCCCGAGCCGGGGGCTGCCCGCGGCCGCCGACGGCACCGACCTGGCCGCCTGCGCCGATGCCGTGTGCGAGGTCGAGGTGGCCGAGGGCGACGAGTTCCCCGTGTCGGGTCCGCACGGCCTGGAGCGGATCGTGGTCGAGAGGGTCGCCCCGGGGGAGGTGACCGTCACCGGGTACGGCGACGGCGGCGGCAGCATGGTGTCGGGCACCACCGGGGCGCCGTTCGGCGACCGGCCGTCCATCGTGCTCAACGGCGTCACCATTGCCGTGCTCGCCGTCGCGGACGGCCGCGCGGTCGTCCGGTTCGACTACGAGGAGGGCGCCCTGCCCGTCCCGTGGGGGTTCTGAGGGGCCGGTCCCGCCCCGGCGGGGCGGGACCGGCGCGGTCCGCCTGGGGTCAGGCGCGGTGGCAGGGGGTGCCGTTGAGGGTGATGTCTCCCGTCGGCTGGGGGTTGCTGCTGTCGGTGATGAAGCCGAAGTCCACCGAGCCGTTGGAGGGGATCGTGCTGTTCCAGCTCAGGTTGCGGGCGGTCACCCGGCCGCTCGCGTCCTGGGTGAGGTCGGTGTTCCAGGACTGGGTGACCCGCGCCCCGTCCAGGGTGAACTCCACGGTCCACTGCGGGATGGACACGGTCGCGGTCACGATCACCTGCACCACCGAGCCGGAGTCCCAGGAGGCGGTCACCCGGTAGTCGACCGTGCAGACGGCGGGGTCGTCGGGGCCTCCGGGGTCGCCGGGGCCTCCGGGGCTGCCCGGGGCGCCGCCGAGGGCGTAGCGCAGGGAGTAGTAGGCGCCGGTGGGCTGGTAGTTCTCGTCCCACAGGTGGGCGTTGCCGTAGCCGGGGAAGACGTCGGGGATCCACGAGCAGCAGTTGCTCACCCCCCAGACCGTGACGCCCACGCAGCCGTCCACGCTCAGGCAGGCCTGGGCGACGGCGGCGTAGTCGGCGGCCTGCTGGGCGAGTTCGTCCTCGTCCGCGGGCAGGGGAATGCGCACGTCCAGTTCGGTGACGGCCACTTCGAGGCCCAGGTCCACGAAGCGCTGGATGTTCTGCGCCATGGTGCCGGGAACCATGCCGACGATGAGGTGGCTCTGCAGGCCGACGCCGTGCAGCGGCACGCCCCGGTCCAGCAGGTCGCGGGCGAGGTTGTACAGGGCGTCGCTCTTCGCGCCGAGGCCCTCGACGTTGTAGTCGTTGATGTAGAGCTTGGCGTCGGGGTCGGCGGCGTGGGCGGCGCGCAGGGCCTCCTCGATGTAGGAGGGGCCGATCTCGCGGAGGAAGACCGTGTCGCGCAGGCTGCCGTCCTCGTTGAACGGCTCGTTGACCACGTCCCAGCGGGCGATGTCCCCGGCGTAGCGGCCGACGGTCGTGGTGATGTGGCGGCGCATCTCGTCCAGCAGTTCCCCGGGGGCGAAGTCGCCGTTCTCCACCCAGTAGGGGAGCTGGTAGTGCCAGACCAGGGTGTGGCCGTGGATCTCCTGGCCGTGCTGCTGGGCGAAGGCGACCATGCTGTCGGCCGGACCCCAGTTGTAGTTGCCCCGGGTGGGCTCCAGGGAGCCCCACTTCATCTCGTTTCCGGGGGTGATGCTGCTGAACTCGCGCGCTGCGAGCTGCGGATACTCGGTGCTGAGCCCTTCGGCGGTGGCGCCGAGACCGGCGAACCGCCCGCTGAGCGCGGCCGCCCCGCGCAGGGTGTCGGGCAGGGGGTCGTCGGCTTGGGCTGGGGAGGTCAGTGCGAACGAGCCGACCACGGCAGCGGCAAGCACCGCGGCGACTCGTGACAGCGGGGACCGCCCCTTGGCGGGGGAGGTGGGCACCACTTCACTCCTTCGGTATGGGATCACTGGTTGGGAGCGCTCTCAGACGGACGAGAGTCACCACTCGTTCACGGGGAGCAACACCTCTCCCAGTATCGACACAAACCCCTCCAATCACCACCCCAGGGTGAAAGGTCGGACACCTAGCGCAACCATTCGGCGCGGTCGGACCGGAAACGAGGTGGGCGGCCGAGTGCCCCCGTGCCATGCTCGGGGCATGGACCTTGCCGTGCTCCCCGCGTTCCTGCTCGCCGTGGTGCTGATCTCGGCCTCCCCCGGCCCGGCCATGGCGCTCGTCTTCCGCCGGGCCGCCCTGGAGGGGTTCCGGCCGACCGTGGCGACCGTCCTGGGCCTGGAGGCGGGCCTGTACCTGTGGGCGCTGGCCGCCGGGGCGGGGCTGGCCGCGCTGGTGGCCGCCTCGGAGACCGCCTACCTGGTACTGCGCGTCGTCGGCGCGGCCTTCCTCGTCTACCTGGGGGTGCGGTCGTGGGCGGCGGCCCTGCGGTCCCGGGACGCCGGTGACGGCGCGGACGCCCCCGACACGCGGCAGCCGCGCGGCCGGTGGCCGTCCCTGCGGGCGTTCGGCGAGGCCGCGGCAGTGCAGTTGGCCAACCCGAAGGCCGCGGTGTTCATGTTCGCCTTCTACCCGCAGTTCGTCTCCCCCGACCAGCCGCTGTTGCAGACCACGGCGCTGCTGGCGCTGCTCCAGGTGGCCGTGGAGACCGTGCTCTACCTCGGGCTGGCCGCGGGCGTGGCGCGCGTCGGCGCGTGGTTCCGCCGCCCGGCCGTCCGCCGCCGCCTCGAAGCGATCACCGGCACGGTGCTGATCGCGCTCGCCGGACGGGTCGCGTTCAGCCCGCGCTGACCGCCCCGCCGTCCGGCACCGGAGTGCGGAGGCCGCCCCCGCGCCGCGGGGGCGGCCTCCTTCTCTCTCCTCTCCCAGGATGGTCTGTCACCAGGGCAGCGGTCGGCGCAGGGCGTCCAGGCGGGCGCGCCACTGCGGCGCCCGCTGCCCGGCTCCCGCGCGCACCGGGGCCCCGACCCACTCGGTGACCACGCGGATGCCGTGGAGCGCGTTCACCAGCCAGGTCTCGCGGCCGTCCAGGCGGGACGGGGTCGCCCTGCGGTGCCTGACCGCCACCCCCAGCTCGCGGGCGTGCTCGACGATCAGCCCCGCGGTGACGCTGGGCAGGACGTCCAGGTCGGGGGGCGGGACGCACAGGTCGTCCCCCTCCCACCACAGCAGCGCGCTGGTCGTCGACTCGGTCAGCACGCCGTCGTCCGTGGTCAGCAGCGCGTCGTCGGCTCCGCTGCGGATCGCCCGCTCCCGCACCTCCGCCAGTGCCGACAGGTCCGGCCCCTTCACCCGGGGGTGCCGGCGCGGGTCGGGGCCGTCCCAGCACAGGACGCGGATGCGGGTGCCGCGGGCTGGGGCCGGGCGGAGGAGCAGGCCCAGGCGGGGCCGCTCCCCGCGGACCAGCTCGACCCGGGGGAACCAGTCGCCCTGCCGGGGCAGCGCGGCGACCACGTCCGCCCAGAACCCGTCGAAGGTCCGCGGGTCGAGCCCGCCCCGCTCCGCGCAGGCCCGGGCGAACCGGGACCGGTGCCGGTCGAGGGCCCGCACCTCGCCGTCGGCCACGAGCCAGGAGTCGGCGGCGAGCAGGGGCAGCCCGTGCTCGTTCTCCTCCCGCAGCCCCGTGCCGGGGGACCACGCCAGGCGGCGGGCCAGTGCGATGTTCGCCGCCATGGTCAGTACCGCCCGCTCGCGACGGCGGCCCCGGTGCGGGGGCCGTAGGGCGCGTACTCCAGCCAGGCGCCGCACGCCGGCACCAGGGGGGCCAGCCGGGCCGCCACCGACTGCCCGAGCCGGCGGGTGCGGCTCTTGGGCCGCAGGTGGTCCAGTGCCGCCCCGGCCGCCCGGCAGTTGAAGAGCGCCGCCTCGCGGCGCCGCCGGGCGAAGTCGTCGACGGGGAGCTCCCGGGCGTCGGACCGTCCCAGCGCCTCGGCGACCGCCGAGGCCGCCGCCACCGCGTCGGCGATCCCGCTGTTCAGGCCGCGCGCCCCGAACGGCGGGAAGAGGTGGCAGGACTCGCCGACCAGCAGTACCCGCCGGTTCCGGTCGGTGAACGACTCGGCGACCACCTTGAGGAACCGGTACCGGGACACCCACAGCAGGCGGTCGGCGTACCTGTCGGGGACGACGCGCGTCATCCACCGGCGCACCGCGTCCTCGTCCGCGTACTCGTCGGGATCGTCGTCGTCCTTGCACTGCAGGTCGAGCTGGAAGCCGCCCGCGAACGGCACCCGCATCACGCTCCGCCCGTCCAGGCCGGGGTGCTCGTAGTGGAAGACGCGCTCCAGCGGAAGCGGGTCCGCCGGGTCCTCCTCGACGTCCACCACGACGTGGAAGGCGTTGGACCGCTCGCCCTGGAGCTCGATGCCGAGGGAGCGGCGCACCCCCGACCGGGCCCCGTCGGCGGCGACCACGTACTCGGCCCGCCACTGCGCGCCCGCCGCGGTCCTCAGCCGCACCTCCTCGGGCGTGCTCTCGACGTCCACGACCTCGGAGTCCCAGACGAACTCCACCCCCGCGGCGCGGCACTCGCGCATCAGGTACCGCTCGGTCTCCACCTGGCGGAGGCTGGTGAAGGGGGGCAGGCTCCCCCGGGGCGGCGACGGGTAGGTCCGGCTGAAGACCTCCCGTCCCCGGTACAGGGTGCGCCTGGTCGACCAGACCACCCCGTGGTCGATGATGCTGCGCGCCGCCTCCGGGCAGATCTGTCCGAGCAACTGGAGCGACTCCCGGTGCAGGTAGAGCGCCCGGCTCCCGGGGCGGACCCGGTCCTCGGACTCGGCTTCCAGCACGGTGACCGGCAGGCCCGAGCTCCGCAGCGCCAGCGCCGCCGTGAGCCCCACCGGCCCGGCCCCGACCACCAGGACGGGGCGGCGTTGCGCACTCTCCTTCTCAGTGTCCATGTCTGCCTTTCTCACGCGGCCTTCCGGTGGGATGGGCCGGGAGGGAGGGCCGCCCTCCCTCCCGGGCGGGGTCAGTCGACCGGCGTCTCCCGGTTGATGACGGGGAGGGTCCCCTCCTCGAACATCCTGCGGATCTGGACCCGCTGGACCTTCCACGTCGACGTGCGCGGCAGGTCGGTGAACCGTACCTGCACCGGCTCGGTCAGGGGCGGCAGGTCGCGGACGGCCTCCTTCCAGCGGTCCATGTCGATGGGCGCGTCCCGGCGGGTGGCCACGACGGGGACGGGCTCGCCGGAGGGGGAGGCGACGATCACGATCTCCAGCAGCTCCTCCAGCCGGGACAGCAGCACGTCCTCCACTTCGAGGTTGCTGTCGACGCTGTCGATCTTGTCGATGTCGCGGTCGGTCAGGAAGAGCAGACCCCACCGGTTGAGGTAGCCCATGTCGCCCAGGCGCCACCAGGAGCCGGTGAGCTGGCTGCGGTAGCGCTCGTCCTCCCCGAGGTAGGTGAGCACCCGGCCGCGGCTGCGCACCTCCAGGTGGCCGATGCGCCCTCTGCGTACGGGCTTGCCGTCCGGTCCGACGACCCGGACCCTGATGAAGCCGGGGAGGGGGATGCCGACGCAGCGGCCGTCGGTGGTCTGTGCGCTCTTGGTCGTGTACCACCACCCGGAGATCGGGCCGGTCTCGCTCTGCCCGTAGAGCTGCACCATGAGCGGGCTCTTGCGGCGGGAGGCGCCCAGCAGCCGCTGGATGGTGCGCGGGTGGATGGCGTCGAAGGTGGTGCTGTAGTAGCGGACGCTGGCCAGGGGCGAGCCGGGGGCGTCGACCAGGTCCTCCCACTGGATGAAGTTGTTGGGGTGGGTCTCGACCAGGCCGGGTCGGGTGCGGGTGAAGATCGGCCCGACGGAGTCGGGGTCGGGGTCGACGAGGATGTCCATCGGGTTGCCGTAGTTGACGAACACCCCCAGGGAGTGGAAGAAGCGGGAGTGCACGAACGACATGCACAGCGCCACCCGCTCCTTGCCGCGCACCGGCCAGGCGATGACCTGCTGGGGCAGCAGGCGGTGGAAGAGGGTCTGGGCGGTGTGCACCATGAGCTTGGAGACGCCGGTCGTCCCGGAGGTGTGGGTGATGAGCGCCGGCTGGGTCGGGTGCATCCGCACCGGGGCGCGGCGGGGGGCTCCGGCCAGGTCGACCAGGGAGCGGCCGGCCTCGTGCGGCCTGGTCCCGGCGAGCAGCACACCCGAGGTCAGCCCGGTCACGTCCACGCCCCGCAGGTCCCCGTCGAGCTTGTCGGCGTCGGTGACCAGCCACGGGCGGTCCAGCCGGTGCAGGAGCTCGTTGATGATCTCCCCGCTCAGCGCGGGGGACAGCGGCACCGGGACGGCGCCGATCCGGGCGGCGGCGCACACGGTCAGGGAGATGTCGAAGTTCGCGCTCTTGTAGACCGCGATCCGCTCCGTGGGGCGGACCCCCGCCGCCCAGAGGCGGGCCGCGAGGTCGTCGATGACGTCGGCGAGGTCGACGTAGGTGAGGTTGGTGCCGCGCTCGGGGAAGGTGTCGAGCGGCCGGTCCAGGGTGACGGGGACGCCGCCGTGGCGGGCCGCCGCCTTCTCGAAGAGCAGGCCGAGGAAGAAGGCACGTTCGGGGAGGAGTTTCTGGAGCATGTCGGTCCTCACTCGGTAGGGGTCGGGGAGGGGGAGGGGAGCGTGGTCCGGAGTCCGTCACCAGGTGCCCTGGCGGAGCCGGAAGCGCTGGATCTTGCCGGTCGGGGTGCGCGGCAGCGCGTCGACCACCTGGACGCTGCGCGGCACCTTGAACGCGGCGAGTTCGGCCCTGGCCCGGCCGATCAGTTCGGCGGAGAGCGTCTCGGCGGGGGGCGCCGACGGCTTGGGGACGACGAACGCGCGGAGCTTGCTCGCGCCCCGCTCGTCGGCGACCGCGGCGACGGCCACCTCCTGCACGCCCGGGTGGGCGGCCAGGACCTGCTCGACCTCCAGCGGGGAGACGGTGATCCCGCCGACCATCTCCAGGTCGTCCGTGCGCCCCAGGTGGGTGTAGGTGCCGTCCGGGTTGCGCACCGCCCGGTCGCGGGTGGCCAGCCAGCCGTCGACCAGGGTCTTCGCGGTCTCCTCGGGGCGGTTGAGGTATCCGGCCATGACGCTGGGGCCGCGCGCCCACAGCTCGCCCGCCTCGCCGTCGGGGAGCGGGGTGCCGTCCTTGTCGCGCACCTGGAGCTCGAAGCCGGGGACGGGCCTGCCGATCGTCCCCGGGGTGTCGGAGTCGAGCCCGTTGGCGCACATGGCGTGCCCGGCCTCGGTCGACCCCAACTGGTCGAGGACGGGCACACCGAGGAAGGCGGTGAACCGCTCGTGGAAGGGGAGGGTGAGCTTCTCCCCCGCCGACACGGCCGCCCGGAGGCCGGCGAAGGCGGACGGGTCGGTCTCGGCGGCCAGGTTGCCGTAGGCGGACGGCACCCCGTACAGGACGGTGACGCCGTGCCGCTCCACCAGTTCGGCCACCAGGGCGGGCTTGGGGCGTTCGGGGGTGAGCACCGCGGAGCCGCCCGAGAACAGGGGGAAGACGAAGGCGTTGCCGAACCCGTAGGCGAAGAACAGCTTGGAGACGGACAGGGTGACGTCGTCGGCCCGCAGTCCCAGCCGCGGCCGTCCGAACGCCTCGTAGTAGCAGGAGAGGTCGCGGTGCCGGTGGACCGCGCCCTTGGGCCGTCCCGTGGTCCCCGAGGTGTACTGGACGTACAGCGGGGTGTCCCCGGCGACGTCGAGCGCGGGCCCGGGGCTGTGGCGGCGTGCCGCGTCGACGAGCTCCCCGCCGCGCAGCACCGTGGCGTCGGCGAACCGGTCGGCGGTCTCCTCCCCGGTCACGACGTGGGTGACCCGCGCGTCGGCCGCGATGAACTCGTGGTCGGCCGCGGGCAGGGCGGGGTTGGTCAGCACCGCGGTGGCGCCGAGCCGCGCGACCGCGAGGAAGGCGACGGCCCAGGCGATCCCGTCGGGGAGGACCAGGAGCACCCGGGTCCCCGCGGACACCCCCCGGTCGGCGAGGACGGTGGCCGCCCGGGCCGCCAGGTCGTGCACCTCGCCGTGGCTCCAGACGCGGTCGCCTTCCAGGAAGGCCGGGCGCGCCGACCAGTCGCGTGCGCGGGCCTCCAGCTCCGCGGAGACGTTCACCGTGCTTCTCCTCTCGTGTGGGCCGCAGGGGACGGTTCGGTGGGACGGGGGGTGTGCGGGCTCACCGGTGCACCGCCGCGGAGGGCCGGTAGGCGCGCAGGGGGGGCGTTGGCCTTGAGGAGCATCTCCTCGTACTCCTCCTGGGGGTCGGAGTCGAGGACGATCGCGCCGCCCGCGCCGACCCGCCAGCGGTCCCCGATCCGCACGGCCGTGCGGATGACGATGTTGAGGTCGGCTGCGCCGTTGCAGGAGAGGTAGCCGATGGAGCCGGAGTAGACGCCGCGCGCCTCGGTCTCCAGCTCGTCGATGATCTCCATGGTCCGCAGCTTGGGCGCCCCGGTCATGGACCCGCCGGGGAAGCAGGCGCGCACGCAGTCGACCGCGTCGGTGTCCGCGCGCAGCCGCCCGCGGATCGTCGAGACCAGTTGGTGGACGGTGGTGTAGGACTCGGTGGCCATGAGGCGGGGGACGTGGACGCTGCCCACCTCGCACACGCGCCCCAGGTCGTTGCGGAGCAGGTCCACGATCATGAGGTTCTCCGCGCGCGTCTTGGCGCTGGAGGTGAGCGCGTCCCGCAGCCGCGCGTCCTCCTCCGGGGTGGCGCCGCGGGGGGCGGTGCCCTTGATGGGCTTGGTCTCCACGCCGCCGTCGCGGGTGACGGTGAGGAAGCGCTCGGGCGAGGAGCAGGCCACCTCCAGGTCCTCGCCGAGACGCAGGTAGGCGCTGTAGGGGGCGGGGTTGACCGCGCGCAGGCGGGTGTAGAGCTGGTAGCCGTCCTCGACGACGGGCAGCCACACCGAGTTGGTCAGGCAGATCTCGTAGCTCTCCCCCTCCAGGAGCTTGGCCTGGCAGGTGCCGATGTCGGCGACGTAGCGGTCCCAGCCGACCGTGAGGTGGGCCTCGACGTCCACGGGGGGCGCGGTGTCGTCCACGGCGGGCCGCGGCTCCGGCGCGGAGCGGATGAGGAACTGCACCACGGAGGCGGTCTTCTCCAGCCAGTCGACGGCCTGGGCGACGCTGTCGGCGCTCCCGTCGCTCATGGCGACGAGGTAGGTGGCGTCCTCCTGGTGGTCGACCGCGACGAACCGGTCCGCGAACACCCACACCGCGTCCGGCGCCGGCGAGCGGTGGCGGTTCGGGGAGCCGCAGTCCGCCTTCGTCTCGTAGCCGAAGTAGCCCACGTAGCCGCAGGTGAGGTCGAACGGGAGCTCGGTGTGGTCCACGCGGCGCCGGGCGAGCTCCCGTTTGAGGTAGTCGAAGACGGTCCCCGGAATCCGGCGGGGGGCCTCCCCGGTGCGGGTGACCTCCACCTCCCGCTCCTCGACGCGGTAGCGGACGACCTCCGACAGCGGTCCGGAGGCGTCGCCGAGGAAGGAGAACCGGGACAGGCCGGGGTCGACCCGGGAGCTGTCCAGCCAGAAGGACGGCTCCGGGGAGTCGGCGTACAGGCGGGTGAACAGCGCCTGCGTGTCGACGGCCGCCTCGACCACCCGGACGTGCAGTTGGGGGTGGTCCGCGGTCCGCTCCGGCTGTCCCGTCCGGGCCGTCCGGCGCCCGCTGCGGCGTCCGACGGCCGTGTTGTGCGCGGCGGCGAGCCTGCGGAAGTTCTCCAGCAGGCGGTGGCCGTGGGCGGTCTCGATGGACTCGGGGTGGAACTGCACGCCCCACAGGGGCCGGTTCCGGTGCCGCAGCGCCATCAGGGTGCCGTCCTCGGCCCAGGCGAGCGCCTCCAGGGCCTCGGGCAGCGGCTCGGCGACGGCGAGCGAGTGGTACCGGACGGCGGTGAACTCGGGCGGGATGCCCTCGAACAGCCCCTCCCCCGTGTGGGTGACCCGGGTCAGGTAGCCGTGCCGGGCCTGCTTGGCGGGGAGCACGGCCGCCCCCTCGCTCGCGGCGATGCCCTGGTGGCCCAGGCAGACCCCCAGCACCGGCACGGAGGCCCGGGCGATCGCCTCCGCGGAGATGCCGAAGTCCCGGGGGCGCTCGGGGCGTCCGGGGCCGGGCGAGACGACGATGCTGTCGAACCCGTCGAAGTCGAGGTCGGCGGCGGGGGCGTCGTTGGTGACGACCGTCGGTTCCTCGCCGTTGACCTCGGCGATCATCTGGAACAGGTTGTAGGTGTAGGAGTCGTAGTTGTCGATCAGGAGGGTTCTCATCGCGAGGCTCTCTTCCTACGGCTCGCTACGGCCGTGTCCACACCGCTTCGTCCGCTGCCGGCCCAAAACCGCCTTCCTCTCCGGCGAGGAGTCGGCCCACCAGGTCGGCGATCGTGATCGACTGCTTCTCGTTCAGCCTCGGGTCGCACAGGGTCCGGTAGCCGTCGCCGATCTCCTCGGCGCTCGCCGGACCGCCCTCGCCGAGGCACTCGGCGCTGTCCCCGTCGGCCACCTCCAGGTGCAGGCCGCCCGGCCACTCCCCGGCGTCGCGCAGGACCTCGAAGAACCCCCTGATCTCGGCGGCGATCCGCGCCACCCGGCGGGTCTTGCGGCCGTCGGGCAGCAGCTCGGTGTTGCCGTGCATCGGGTCGCACACCCACACCACGGGGTGTCCGGCTGCCCGGACCGCGCGGACCAGTCCGGGCAGCCGGTCGCGGACGGCGTCGGCGCCCATGCGGGAGATCAGGGTGAGCCGTCCCGGCTTGCGGGAGGGGTTGAGGACCTCGCAGAGCCGGACGACCTCCTCGGGGGTGGTGGTCGGGCCGATCTTGCAGCCGACGGGGTTGGCGATGCCCGCGTGGAACGCGACGTGCGCCTCGTCGAGCCGGCGGGTGCGCTCCCCGATCCACGGCAGGTGGGTGGAGAGCAGGAACCACTCCCCGGTCTGGGGGTCGCGGCGGACCAGCGCTTCTTCGTAGTCGAGGACGAGCGCCTCGTGGCTGGTCCACAGGCCCGTGTGCGCCCACCCGCCGTCGGGGTCGCGGCGGGTCTCCCCGTAGCCGCCGAGGAGGGAGCGGAGGGACCCGTCCCAGGAGCGCACCGGGGCGGCCTCGTCGTCGGGGGCGGTGGGGGCCGGGGTCGGCCACGCGTCCGGCAGCCGCCGGGCCGCCGTCTCGTGGGCGATGATGTACAGCTCGTTGAGCACGGCCTTGGCGGCCCGGTAGGCGCCGAGGAGGCGGTGCGGGTCGGGGGTGCGCAGCCTCGCGTCGGGGCGCGGGTCGTTGACCATCTCGCCGCGGAAGGCGGGCAGTTCGCGGCCGTCGACGGTCTCCGTGGGGCGGGACCGGGGCTTGGCGAACTGGCCGCCGATCCTGCCGACGGTGACCGTCGGCAGGCCGGTGTGCTCGCTGATGGCCTCGGCCATGGCCCCGATCAGCCGGTTCTTGCCCCGGACCGCGGCGGTTCCGGAGGCGTCCATGGGTTCGGCGCAGTCGCCCGCCTGGAGCAGGAAGGCCCGGCCGGCCGCGGCCTTGGCCAGGGACACCTCCAGTCGGCGGACGTCGGCGACCGAGGTCAGCGGGGGAAGGGTGGCCAGCCGGTTCCGGACCGCGTCCAGGGCCGCGGGGTCCGGCCACGAGGGCTGCTGGCTGATCGGAAGCCGCCGCCAGTCGTCCCGGCGCCAGACGAGGGACTCGCTGTGCCGCCCGGGCAGTGTCGCGGCGGTCGGTGGTGCTGCCGTGTGCATGGGGATCGGTGCTCCTATCCGGAGGAGGGCTTGTCGGTTCCGGACTCCGGCGCGGTCCCGGGGCCGGGGTCGGCGCCCGGGACCGGTGGTCGCGGAGGGTTCGCGGAGCGGCGGTCCTTCCTCCCTGTGGCGGGTTCAGGCAGTGGCCGCGACGTTCACGTACGCCTTCGGCTCCATGAGGAAGCCGGCGAGGCTGCCGTCGTGCGGGAGTTCGGGCAGGGAGGTCCACGGGCGGGTGCGCCCCACCACGACCTTGCGCACGCTCGGTTCCAGGACCAGCGCCTCGACGAGGTCCTGCCGTTCGCTGAGCACGCTCACCACCAGCGAGTCGCGCAGGACGGCGACGCCGTCCTCCTCCCGCCACGGCGCCACCACGACGAACGGGAACGGCAGCTCCGTGCCGACCAGGGGATGGGACGGGTCGTCGACGGACACGACGAGGGGCCGCATCAGGACGGTGCCGTCGACGGTCTCGGCCACCGGGCCGTCCGCGTAGTGGCGGGCGGAGTGGTCGACCGCCTCCCGCGTCAGGTCCCGCAGGTACTCGCGCATCGCGTCGGCGTCGTGCAGGCTGATCGCGGGGAGCACCGCCTCCGGGTCCCGGGGGTGCAGCAGCGGCAGTTTGGCGAGCCGCTCCGCCAACTGGTCGGCGAGCGCGGTGTGGTCGCCGTGGACCAGCACCGCCGAGGTGTTGTTGCACCGCACCCCGGCGTCGTCGGCGATCCAGTCCACGAGGTCGTCGACGAGGTCCCCGGTCACCGGCACGTCGACCAGCGCCTTGCTGCGGCCGGGGCCCCGCACCAGCACGTCGCTGCGGGTCCGCCAGCGCTCCACCGCGTCCGGGCCGCCGTAGAACAGCCCCAGGTCGGCCTGGGCGAGCAGGTGCTCCCCCAGGTCGTGGCTTCCGGGCAGCAGGCTCACCCGCTGCGGGGGCAGCCCGGCGGCGAGCAGCGCCGACACGAGCCGGCGCGGGGTGAACGGGTCGCGGCTGCCCGGCCGGACGGCCACGCTGTAGCCGAGGGCGAGCGCGCGCACCCAGGAGACGTTGGGCTCGGGGTGGTTGTTGGGCACGATGGCGGCCAGCAGCAGGCCCCGGGGCACCCAGCGCGTCTCGAAACCGGGCACGGCGAACGGCTGGGGCAGCTCGGCGCTGTTCAGCCGCTCGACCTGGCCGAGGCTGTCCCTGATCCCCTCGATGGCCCGGTCGACGACGGCGACCGGCGCGCCCGTGGCGGCGCTGACCCGGCGCCGGTAGTCCGCGGGGGTCTCGCCGTCCAGTTCCGACTCCGCGAAGAACCGTCCGGCCTCGGCGAAGACCTCGGGTCCCGGTGTCGCGCCGCGGGAGGAGCGGCGCATCCGGTTGACGGCGGCCTGCGCCAGGAGCCGGGGCGCGGTGCCGATGTCGGCGAGCGGGGTGCCGTCGACGCCGTCCAGCCGGGTCCGGTCCCTGCTGGGCACGGCCTCCCCGCAGACGACGGGGTCGATCCGCAGTGGTGCCGTCGGTGCTGCCATCAGTAGACCCCCTCGATGACCTTGGTTCCGGTTCCGTCCTGGTAGGGGGCGATGTCGGCGAGGCCGTCCACCGTCGTCCCCGCGCCCGGCGCGACCCGGACGGCCGTGTCGCGCTCCAGGACGTTGGGGAGGAACATGTCCCTGCTGAGCAGGTGCATGAGCACCCGGCCGCGTTCCCCGTAGCCGACCTGCTCGCGGGTCTCGGAGTCGACGACCTCCACGACGGACTGGGGGAAGAAGGGCGTGAACACGCAGTGGTGGGCGTCCCCCTCCTCCCGCGGGCGCTGCGGCGCGATGCCCATCAGGGTGTTGCCGTAGATGGCGGCCACGGCCGCGTCGGGGAAGAAGGTGTGCTCGATCTGCCAGAGGGTCTCGGCGCTGACGCTGGTCCCCGCCCACAGCAGGCCGCGCAGGCGTTCGGCGACCTTCTCGTACAGCGCGGTCCGGGTGCACAGGGACTCCAGGACCGGCGGGGTGATGAAGAGCACCCGGACGTCCTGGGAGCTGACGATCAGCTCCACCTGGTCGAGGAGGTACTCGCGGTACTCGTTGGCGAGGTCGGTCCGGCCCGCGGCGAGCAGCCGCTTGACCCAGCGCGGGTCGAAGTCGACGGTGAAGCACAGGGCGCCGCGCTCGGCGGCCAGGTGTTTGACGGTGCGTCCGACCACGTGGGGGCCGCTGGGGCCGACGTGCAGCCAGTGCCCCTGGTCGGGGAAGCCGTACTCCCGCAGCGCCCGGCTGACCCAGAGGACGTTCTGGCTGCGGGAGGCGCTGTCCACCACGCGCTTGGGCGCGCCCGTGGTGCCGCCCGACTCGAACACCTCGAAGGTGTCGCCCCGGGCGCCCGCCGGGATCAGGTCCTCCGCCGGGACGGTGCGCAGGTCGTCGCTGAGGTCGGGGAAGCGGCGCAGGTCACTGATCCGCGTGATGTCGGTGAGCGGGTCGAAGTCCAGCCTCGCGGCCCGTTCCCGCCAGAAGCGGGACCCGGTCTCGGGGGAGAAGTGCCATTTCAGGACCTCGCGCAGGTAGCCGTCCGGATCTTTGGCGGCCTCCTCGTGGGAGATCCCGTGCAACAGGTTGTCCATGTCCACCTCTGCATTCGCTGCGTCGTCGCGGTGTGCCCGTGGGTCGGCCCCGGCCGCGGCGCCGGCCCGGTAGGGCTTGGGTTCCGGGGTCGGGGCCGGCCGTGCGTCGGCGGCCGGTGTGGAAGGTCCGGCGCGCGGGCCCGTGCGCCGGCACGCGCCGGACCGGTCCGGGGGGTCGGGGCCGTCTCCGGCCTGTCGGCGGGTCAGGAGACGGACTGCTCGAAGGTGAAGAAGCCGTGGGGGTCGTACTTCTTCTTCACCTGGCTGAGCCGGCGGCGGTTGTCCCCGTAGTAGGCGTCCCGCCAGTTCTCCAGGTAGGGGTCGGTGAAGTTCTGGAGCGTGTGGCCGTTGGAGTAGGCGTCGAACACGTCGAACCCGTCGTGGAGGTGGCCGAGCACCGTCTGCTTCTCCTCCTCGGAGGCGTCGGTGCTGGTGAGGCCGAAGCTGAACGAGAGGTTGAACGCGGCGGTGCGGTGGAAGAACGCGGTGTCGCGGGGGGCGAGGGCGTTGACCTGCCCGCCCATGACGCGCAGCGACATGACGCGGACCTGGCCTGCGGCGTGCCCGTTCTCGAACGCTGCCAGGATGTCCTCGACGCCGGTCTCGGGAATGGGGTCGTCGACGAGGCGGGAGCGGGTGAGGCGGAAGGCGTCCCTGGGGAGGGTCCCCTCCGGGGTGGTGCCGGTCCGGTGGCACTGCTCGACCGTCTTGTCCGAGCAGCTCCACACGCGCATCATCGCGTCGCGGTAGGGCAGGTCGACCGCGGTGCGCTCCGTCGGCTGCCTGCCCGTGAGGCCGATGAGCCGGTCGAGTTCGGCGTCGAGGGTCTCCAGGCTGCCCAGGGAGGTGCCCACGAGCTGCACGAGCGGCGCGGTCCCGGGGGTGGCGGGGGCGATGACCAGCAGGTCGGCGGCGATCTCCTCGGGCAGGTCGGCGATCCACTCCTGGAGGCCCGTGATCAGGCGGACCGTGTCGTTCCAGTGCCACACGAGCCGGTACTGGCACATCCGGGTGATCGGGACCTGGTCGAGGGTGTACTGGGTGATGATGCCGAAGTTGCCTCCCCCGCCGCCGCGCAGGGCCCACAGCAGGTCGGAGCGCTGGCGTTCGTCGCAGACGACGGTCCGGCCGTCGGCGAGGACCACCCGCGCGGCCCGGATCCGGTCGGAGGCGACGCCGTACTTCCGGCTGAAGGGGCCGGTGCCGCCGCCGGTGACGAAGCCCGCCACGGACACGGTCGGGCAGGTGCCGTTGGGCAGCGCGATGCCGCGGTGGGCCAGCGCGTCCAGGACGTCGACGGCCTGCAAGCCCGTCTCGATCTTGGTGGTCGTCGGGCCCGCCAGCACCTTCTTCCTCCGGGACACGTCGATGACGAGGCCCTCGGTCGTGGAGTATCCGGCGTTGCTGTGCCCGCCGCTGCGGGCCACCGCGTGCAGGCCGTGGTCCTGGGCGAACAGGATGCCGGTGCGGACGTCGTGCTCGCTCTCGCAGTAGAGGACGGCGGCGGGGCGGATCCTGTCGTACTCGGCGACCTGGAGCTGGATTGCCTGCTCGTAGGTGGGGTCGCCGGGCAGGACGACGTCGCCGTGGACGTGTCGGCGCAACTGGTCCCACTTGTTGCCGCCGCGGGGGCCTCTGCCGTGGGCGAGCGCGGGGGCGGCCGACGACCCGCCGACCCCCGCGGTCACGGAGGCTGCGGCGGCGACGGCACCGATACGCAGGAGACTTCTTCTGTCGATAGCCACAACTAGCCCTTGTCTGGGTTGTCGGAGACGGAGGGAGCCGGAGGGCGCGTCAGGCGGGCGTCCTCGGGGTGCCGCGGCGCCGGCCGGGGCGTCCCGTCCGCACCCGACTCCTTTCTCTCCTCCGGTCGGACGTCCTTCGGATCATTCGGAAAAGGGTCCCCGTACCGTCAGCAGAAAAAATGTCCGGCGGGGCGGCGGAAGGAAAACCTCTTCTTTTTCTGCGGGGACCGCGGGGCGTCTCCGCACCGTACCGGCGCGGACCGCCGGGGATACCGGCCTGCGGAAGACGACAGAACAGCCACCTCCAAGCATTCACTGAATTCACAGGGGCACCACCGCACCCCGGCATTCACAATCGAGCAAACCACCGGAAGCGTACCCGTACGGAATGCCCGATATAAATAACAATTCACTGGCTGTTCTCTGCTATATGGACCATGGCAAGACATTGCCATCCCGGCTTTCCGGAACCGTCCCGTCCTTCTTTCCAGGGCGTCAGATGCGGCGAAGTACGAGGCCAGAGCGGGTTCTGCGCCCCGGGAGCCGGGGGGCGGCGCCCCGCCGCTGCCCCGGCCGGAGCCGCCTCCGCCGCCGGGGTCCGCCGCGGCGCACGGGCGAGAAAGTGACCTGGGACATAGCAATTCATTGCCATTTCCAACGCCCACGCCAGCCGTTATCGTCTGCTCCTTGGAATGCCATGGCAGCGAAGCCGTGTGGAGGAGACAACTTTATGGCCGGCAACCGGGTCCAAGCCGCGAAGCAGCTTCCCGACGCGTACGCGAAACTCGCCGAAATCAACGGGATCATCGAAGGAGTTCTCGACCAGGAGCTCTACGAACTGGTCAAGCTCCGCGCCTCGTTTCTGAACGGGTGCGCTTTCTGCGTCGACCTGCACGCGCACACCGCGCTGAAGGCGGGCGAGTCGGTGCAGCGGCTCCTCCTCGTCGGGGCGTGGCGGGAGGCGGGCGACCACTTCACCGACGCCGAGCGCGCCGCCCTGGCCCTGGTCGACGAGGTGACCAGGCTCGGCGACCACGGCGTGTCGGACGAGGTCTACGACGAGGCCGCCAGGCACTTCTCCGAGAAGGAGATCGCCGCGCTGATCATGGCGATCGGGCTGATCAACCTGTACAACCGCCTCGGGGTCACCACGGCGATGAAGCCGCCCAAGCGCTGAGGCGGCTCGGCAGGCGTCCCCTCGGGGCGGCCGGGAGGAGGGCACCCGGCCGCCCTCTCGCCGTGCCCGCACCCCCGGCCGCGCCGCCCCGTCCCCGGCCGGGCCGGTGCGCTCCCGGCCGGGGACGGTCAGTACCGGACCTTCCGCAGCGGGGGGCCGAACGGCGCCGAGTCGAGCCACCGTCCCGCCGGTTCCCAGAACGGGGCGAGCAGCGCGGCTCCCCGCTGGCGCAGCCGGTCCCGCCGCCCGCGGGCCAGCAGGTGCGCGCACGCGGCGCCGGCGGCCCGGCAGTTCTGCCACGCCGCGGCCCGCCGCTCCCGGTCGTAGCGGCCGACGTCGCCGTCGGCCACGGCGTCCACCGCCGCGACGGCGTCGGCGATCCCCGAGTTCATCCCCCGGGCCCCGAAAGGCGGGAACAGGTGGGCGGCCTCTCCGGCGAGGAGCACCCGGTGGCGGCCGTCGACCAGCCGCTCGGCGACCCGCTGGTGGAAGCGGTACCGGGACACCCACGTGACCTCGTGGCCGGGGAGCACGTCCGCCAGCCATCCGTCGGGGTCGCCCGCGAAGTCGGCCGCCTCCTCCTCGTCGGCGCACTGGAGGTCGACGCGCCACCCCCCGCGGAACGGGACCAGCAGCACGTTGCGTCCGCCGACGCCCGGGTGCCGGTAGTGGAACACCCGCTCGGGAGGCAGCGGGTGCGCCGCGTCGGCGACGTCCACGACGACGAAGTCGCTGCCCGACGTCGTCCCGGCGAGGGGGATGCCGAGGGACCTGCGCACCGCCGAGCGGGCGCCGTCGGCGGCGACCACGTGGGAGGCGTCCGTCCCGCCGCCGTCCGCCGTGCGCACCCGCACCCCGTCCGGGCCGGGGTCGACCCCCGTGACGGGGGTGTTCCAGACGATCCGGCCCCCGGCCTCCTCGTAGGCGCGGCGCAGCCGCTCCTCCAGCAGGGTCTGCGGCAGGCTGGTGAACGGCGGGAGGTCGGCCGCCGGCCTCCGGCCGTAGGTGCGGGCGTAGACCTGCCGTCCCGCCCACAGCGTCCGTCTGGTGCTCCAGACCAGGCCGTCGGCGGCCAGTTGCCGTCCCAGGCCGGGCCGGAGCCGCTCGAACGTCCGCAGGGACGCCTGGTGGACGAAGATGGCCCTGCTGCCGGGGCGGACCCGGGTCGGGGGCTCCGCCTCCAGCACGGTGACCGGCGTGCCGCGGCTGAGGGCGGCGAGTCCGGCGGTGAGCCCGACGGGCCCCGCCCCGACGACGACGAGCCCGCTCATGAGGCGTCGACCAGGCTCGGGTCGAAGCGCTCTTCGACGTAGGCCACGGGCACTCCCCGGGAGCGGAGGAGGTAGCCGCGCCACACCGCCCGCCCCCGGTCGGCGCGGCGGCCCCCGGTCTCCCGGTGCCACGGGGAGCGGCCGGACGCCACGAGCTCCCGCGCGAAGTCGGCCGCGTGCGGCGCCAGGGTCCGCCCCAGCGGCTGGGCGAGGTCCGCCAGGGCCGCGGCCAGCCGGGGATCGGCCGGGAGGCCGGCCACGACGGTGTTGCGCGAGACGGGTGCGCCGTTCGGGGCCGCGAGCTCGGAGCGGCGGACGACGAGCTGCGCGTCCCGGTCCAGGCGGAGGAGGTCGGCGACGCTGCGGCAGAACGCCGGGGCGGGGTGCCGGGACTGCCGGAGCACCCGCACCGTGAGGGGCTGTCCGGTCCACTGCTCCAGGAGCTCGGTGGTGGAGCCGGTGTGCTCGACCAGCCGCCGGGTGGCCGGATCGGCGAACTCCGCCGGGCCGCTCCGGGAGCACAGGTCCAGGGCGCACCGCGGCGGGGTCCCTGCGGCGGGGCCGGGGTGCCGCCGACCGGCCGGGGCCGGCCGCAGGCCGGTCATGCCGCTCCTCCCTCCGGTCCGGCGAGCGCGGTGCGCAGCCGCGCGAGGTGGGCGACGAGCTGCTCCCTGGCGTGGTCGTGGACGAAGGGCCCCCAGGAGATCCGCGCCACCCCGAGGTCGGCCAGCTCCCGGACGGACAGCCCGCCGGGGCGGCACAGGATGTTGACGGGGCCGGGGATCCGCTTGACGAGCGCGCCGACGGTCTCGCGGCCGGAGGCGAGGATGGGGAAGACGCAGTCGGCCCCGGCCTCGAGGTAGGCCGCGGCCCGCCGCACCGTCTCCTCGACCAGCTCCGCTTCGGGGGTCTTCCCGCCGTCGATCCTGTCGCGCAGGAAGGTGTCGATCCGGGCGTTGACCACGGGGGCGTCTCCGGCGGCCGCCCGGATGCCGGCGATGCGCTCGGCCTGCTCCGCCGGGTCGGCGAGGGTTCCCTCCGCGTGGCGGCTGTCCTCGATGTTGCACCCGGCGGCGCCGGTCTCGACCAGCCAGCGGCCGATCTCCTCGGGCGCGAGCCCGTAGCCGCCCTCCAGGTCGACGCTGACGGGCAGCGCCACCGAGCGGACGATGCGGGCGGCGGCGGCCAGCATCTCGTCCCGGGGCGCGCTCTCCCGCCCGCCGTAGCCCAGCGCGGAGGCGACGCCGTCGCTGGTGGTGCCCACGGCGGGGAAGCCCGCGGCCTCGGCGGCGCGGGCCGAGGTCGCGTCCCACACGGTGGGCAGCAGCAGGGGGCCGTTCCCCTCGCCGTGGAGCCTTCTCAGTTCCCGGGCTTTCTCGTTCATCCGTGGAGTTTCTCCAGATTCCGGTTCACCCAGTTCGCGACCTGGATGCGGGAGGTGCACTGCAATCTGCGCATGACCTCGCGCACGTGGTTGATCGCCGTCCACTCGGCGATCCCCAGGTGTTTCGAGATCTCCCGGTTGGTCAGTCCGTCCGCGACCAGTTCGGCCACCTGCCGCTGTCGCGGGGTCAGGATGGAGGGGTGGTCGTGCATCACCGAACCCCGGTGAAAGGAAAGTCCTCCCCGTACGTTCCGTTCGGCCACTTTCTCTCTGACGAAGCTGCGCATGGTATTGAGAAAGGTGAACGTGGGGCGGTGCTGCGGATCGTGGCTGACCCGGAGGAAATTCCGCTCTATCAGCATCAGCAGGAAGTGGTCGACCCGCTCCGAGGACTCCCCGATGATTTCCCGTGCGCCGTCGAAGGTGAATTCTTCGTGGTCGCCCAGGCGCAGCAGGATTCTGCGCGCCTCGACCGGGAGCGCGCGGTAGTGCCCCTCCAGCGCCTCGCGCATGCTGCTGTGCCGCAGGGACACCGAGCCCGAGCCGCTGCTGAGGATCCCCAGGCCGCTGCGGACGCGCCGGTGCAGCGGTTCGGCGCCCAGGATCCGCAGCAGCGGGGCCGCGAACTCGATGGCCAGCGGCAGCCCGTCCAGGTCGTGCAGGAGTTCGGTGACCGCCGCCCGGTCCTCGTCGGTCACCACCGGGAGGGGGAAGCTGCACGCCCGCTGCATGAGGAGCTGGGTCGCGGGGGCGGCGAAGAACTCCTCGGCGGTCGCGTCCGGCCCCTTCGGGGGGAGGGCGAGCGGTTGCAGCTCGTAGATCCGCCCCTGGTAGAGGCTGGTCGTCTCCCGGCTCGTCACCAGCAGGCTGAGGTCCGGGTCGCGCGCGAGGAGCCCGGTGAGGACCTGCGTGACCCGCTGGTCGGCGGAGTCGTAGTTGTCGATCAGGAGGAGCGCGCGCCGTCCGGCGCCGTCCGGCGCCGACGGTACGGGGTGCTGGTCGGCGAGGGCGGCGAACGCCCGGAGCCGCTCCTGGGAGTCGGCCACGGAGGCGCAGTCGAAGAGGTGGACGCCCCGGGGGAAGACCTCCTCCAGTTCGTGCGCCACTGCCAGGGCCAGTCGGCTCTTGCCGCAGCCGATCGGACCGGTGACGACCGTGGGATCCTTCCCTGAGGCGATACTTCGGGAAAGCTCGTCCAGTTCCTTTTCACGCCCGACCATGGGGGGGAGGGCGTCGATCAGTTTTTTCATGTCACCAGAAGCCAATGGTCGGAGAACAGGGGGAACGGATCCGTCAAAAGCACTCGTCATCCGGTCGGCATGACTCTCCCAGGAAATTACGGCACGCCGAAGGAGCGCTTTCGCAAGCGCTTGGACCTCTCCGACGTAGAACACCGCTCCAATACTGGCCGCTGCGCATCTTACACGCCGGAAACAAGGAAAAGAATTGTTGTTTACACTAAAACAACCGACACCCTGGGTGACGTGTCGGCTACGCGCGGATCACGAATCCGATCCGAAGGCGCCGCGGAGATCTTGACAAAGAAAAGCATGAATGCCCGGTTTGTTGCACGTGAGAAGTCTGATGCTTTTCTCGGTGGCCGCTTCCGGCCAGATGTGGCCGGTTACGGTCTGCCGGGTGGAAACGATTGCTCCCCACCGAATAAGGGACGGGCGGCACGGCCGGACGACCGCCCCCGCGGCCGCACCGCCCCCGCCGGTCAGCGCGTGACCATGGTCAGTTGCGCGGCGATCTCCTCGGCCCACTCCTCGATCCGCGCCCAGTCGCGGAAGTCGCCGTAGCGCCCGCCCATCGCCCGGTAGACGAACCGGCCGAACAGCGGAAGGTGCTCGGGGCGGATGGCCCCGGCGAACAACCGGTGCTCGCGGGCCCTGAGGGCCCGCATGACCTCCGGGACGTTCTTCGGCGTCTGTCCCGCCCGCTCGAACCTCCCGCCGAGGACCTGGGCCAGGCCCACGCTGAACAGCCAGACGGGCCGCCGTGCCAGGGTGTCCGCCTCGCGGAGCGCGAAGTCGGCGGCGCCCCCGATCCAGGAGCCCTCGTGGACCGCGCTGCCGAGCACGAACGCGTCGTAGAGTCCGAGCGCCTCCACCGGCTGGTCCAGCGGCCGGACGTCGACGCTGTGGTCGTGGGCGCGGAGCCGGTCGCCCAGGCGCTGGGCGATCCCCCGCGTGGAGCCGTGCGCGCTCGCGTATCCGATCATCACCAGCATTCCGGCACCTCCTCGAAGCCGCATCGCCCCTCCCCCCTACCCGCGTCCGCCCGCCGCTCTCCCGGCGTCCGGAACTCCCCGCACCCCGCGGGTCAGGAGGTGTCCGTGTGCCCCAGGGAACGCAGCACGCCCAGGCGGTGCCGGTACTCCTCCTCGTCGATCTCGCCGCGGGCGAACCGCTCCGCCAGGGCCTGCTCGGCGCCGCTCGGCCGGGCGGCGCTCCGGCCGCCGCGGAACCGCTCTCCCCTGGCGACCGAGCGGAACAGGGCGACGATGGCCGCGATGAGCAGCAGCCAGAACAGGATCACGGTGACCGTCATGGACACGGCGGCCCAGCCGCCCATCCCGTACTCCCAGTACATCCCGATCCCTCCTTTTCGGCTTCGCGGTTCCGCTGCCCGAAGAAGCGCGCTCCACCGCTCGGCGTGACCCGCGCCCGGCCCGGGCGGAGCAGGCCGCCGCGGCGGTCCCGGGTAGTCGGGGCGGTCCCGGGTAGCCGCGGCGGTACGGCACGCATCCGAGGAGGTGACCGGGATGTCAGAGTCCTCAGTTCCCGTCCGGCGCCACCCGCTCCACGTCAGCGGCACCCTCGACCCGGGGGTGAGCCGCTGGCTGTGGCTGGTCAAGTGGCTGCTGGCGATCCCGCACTACATCGTGCTGCTCTTCCTGTGGATCGCGTTCTTCGTGCTGACCGTGGTCGCGTTCTTCGCGATCCTGTTCACCGGCCGCTACCCGCGCGGCATCTTCGACTTCAACGTCGGGGTGCTGCGGTGGAGCTGGCGGGTCACCTTCTACGCCTACGGGGTGCTGGGCACCGACCGCTACCCGCCGTTCTCGCTGTCGGCGGACGTGGACTACCCGGCGCGGCTGGACGTGGACTACCCGCAGCACCTGTCGCGGGGCCTGGTCCTGGTCAAGTGGTGGCTGCTGGCGATCCCGCACTACCTGCTGGTGTCGGCGTTCACCACCGGCAGCTACCGCATGTCCACCAGGATGGACTGGGCCTCCGGGGGCGCAACGGACGGCGGCCAGTGGGCGGACGGCGGCCAGTGGATGGCGCAGGGCGGAACCCCCAGCCTGCTGAGCCTGCTGGTGCTGTTCGCGGCGATCGCGCTGCTGTTCACCGGCGGCTACCCGCGCGGCATCTTCGACTTCGTCCTGGGACTGCACCGCTGGGGGCTGCGGGTGGTCGCCTACGCGACGCTGATGACCGACCACTACCCGCCGTTCCGGCTCGACCAGGGCGGCCCCGACCCGGACGCGCCCGCCACCGCCCAGCCGCCCGGACCGACCGTGTGACCAGCGCATACCCTGCGGGGTCGCGGGTAGCCGAGCCGCACTCCGACATCGACCGGCGAGGAGGACGCGGTGAAAGCGGTGGTCTACAAGGAGCCCTACAACGTGGCCGTCGAGGAGGTGGACGACCCGCGGATCGAGGCGCCCACCGACGTGGTCGTCCGGGTCACCACGGCGGCGATCTGCGGCTCCGACCTGCACATGTACGAGGGGCGCACCGGCGCCGCCCCGGGCATGGTGTTCGGCCACGAGAACATGGGGATCGTCGAGGAGGTCGGCTCGGGCGTGGTGAGCGTGCGCCCGGGCGACCGGGTGGTGCTGCCGTTCAACGTGGCGTGCGGGTTCTGCAAGAACTGCCTGGCGGGCCGGACCGGGTTCTGTCTCACCGTGAACCCGGACTTCGCGGGCGGCGCGTACGGCTACGTGTCCATGGGCCCCTACCGGGGCGGGCAGGCCGAGTACCTGAGGGTGCCCTTCGCCGACTTCAACTGCCTGAAGCTGCCCCCGGGCAACGAGCACGAGGACGACTTCGCGCTGCTCGCCGACATCTTCCCCACCGGCTACCACGCCACCGAGCTGGCGCAGGTCAGCCCGGGTGAGACGGTGTGCGTGTTCGGCGCGGGACCGGTCGGGCTGATGGCCGCCTACTCGGCGCTGCTGCGCGGCGCCTCCCGGGTGTTCGTGGTGGACCGGGTGCCCAGCCGGCTGGCGCTGGCCGAACGGATCGGCGCGATCCCCGTCGACTACACCGAAGGGGACGCCGCGATCCAGATCAGGGAGCACACCGGCGGCGAGGGCGCCGACAAGGGCATCGACGCGGTCGGCTACCAGGCCACCGCGGCCGAGGGCGAGGAGCAGCCCGCGGTGGTGCTCAACACGCTCGTCGACGCGGTGCGCCCCACCGGCATGCTCGGGGTGGTGGGGCTGTACGTCACCCAGGACCCGGGCGCCCCGTCGGAGAACGCCCAGCGCGGCGACCTGCTGTTCGCGATGGGCAAGCTCTTCGAGAAGGGCCTGCGGATGGGGACCGGCCAGGCCGACGTCAAGGCCTACAACCGGCAGTTGCGCGACCTGATCATCGCCGGGCGGGCCCGGCCGAGCTTCGTGGTCTCCCACCGGATCCCGCTGCAACGGGCGCCCGAGGCGTACCGGAAGTTCGACCGGCGGGAGGAGGGCTGGACCAAGGTCCTGCTCAAACCCCGCCTGGGCGACTGAGGGAGGACACGGTGAGCGTGACACTGGCGCAGGCCCGCCGGGTCATCGAGGCGGGCGAGGCCAAGGCCGCCGAGATCGGCCAGCCGATGAACATCGCCGTGGTGGACGCGGGCGGCAACCTCGTCGCGCACGCCCGGATGGACGGGGCGTGGATCGGCAGCATCGACATCTCGATCAACAAGGCGTACACGTCGCGGGCGTTCGACATCGCCACCAAGGACCTGGCCGAGCACTCCCAGAGCGGCGGCCAGTTCTTCGGCATCCACGTGTCGAACGGCGGCCGGGTGATGGTCTTCGCGGGCGGGGTCCCGCTGCGCCGCGGCGGCGCGGTCGTGGGCGCGGTCGGGGTGAGCGGCGGCACCGGGGAGCAGGACCAGGCGGTGGCCGAGGCGGCCGCCGCGGCCTTCGGGTAGCGCGCGGCCCGGCCGGGGCCGCCGTCCGGATGCACTGCGGGCGGCGGCCCCGGCCGGGCGCGGGGTCAGGCCGGGGTGAGGATCTTCAGCCCGGTGTTCCAGTTGAAGTCCCGCCGGGCGGGGTCGGCCTGCAACGTCATCATCAGGAACTGGAACCCCTCCAGTTCCCGGGCGCGGCGCAGCGGTCCCACGTCGACGGGGTGCAGGCCCATGGCGGTCGCCAGGTCCGCGACCGCCTTCTTGGCGTCGGCGGAGTCGCCCGCGATGAGGACGTCCAGCGGCTGGCCCGCCACCCTCCCCTCGGTCAGGGTCGCGGCGAAGGTGGTGTTGAACGCCTTGACCACGGAGACGCCCGCGGGGGCGAGGCCGGCGATGGTCTCGGCCGCGGAGGTGTCCGGCGGCACGACCAGGGAGTCGAAGGTCGAGAGGTCGACGGGGTTGGTGATGTCCACGACGGTCCGGCCGGACAGGGCGTCCCCGTAGGAGGAGACGACCTCCTTGGCGGCCTCGAAGGGCAGGGCGAGCACGACGATGTCCCCGTCGGGGGTGTCGCCGAGGGTTCCGGTGAGGATGTCCCCGCCCAGCTGGTCGGCGAGCTCGCGCGCCTTGTCCGGGTCCCGGTCGAGGATCTGGATTCTGCTGCCCGCCGCGACGGCGCGGGCGCCGATCGCCCGGCCCATGTTGCCGGTGCCGATGATCGTGATGCCGGTCATGGTGACCTTCCTCGGAAGTGGTGGTCAGGCCCGGTCGGCTGTTCCGCGCACCAGTGCGGCGCGGCGGAACCGCGGCCGTGACCGCCGACTACCCGGGAAGTCCGGCCGGTAACGGCGGAGCGCCCGCCGGTCCGGTCAGCGCGCGGCGGCCGGGCCGTCGGCGTCCGGTGCGGCGGAGGGCCGGTCGGCGAGCTCCTCCTCGTCGCGCGCCAGGTGGGCGAGCACGGTCTCGCTGATCTCGGCGAGCGCGTCGAGCTGGGCGGGGGTGAGCAGGTCGAGGAAGTCGGCGCGCAGCCGCGCGGTGTACTCGGGCGCGGCCCGCTCGATGGCCCGGCGGCCCCGGTCGAGCAGGCAGACCACGGCGCTGCGGGCGTCGGCGGGGTTGGGCTCGCGGCACAGCAGCCCGCGCTCGGCCATGCGGCGGACCTGGTGGGACAGGCGGCTCTTCTCCCAGCCCAGGGCGCAGCGCAGGTCCAGCGAACGCAGCCGTCCCCCGGGACTGGAGTGCAGGGCGAACAGCACCTCGTAGTCGGCCCAGGACAGCCCGGAGTCGCGCTGGAGGCTCTGTTGCAGGCGCGCCTGCAACGCCGAGCTCATGCGCTGGTAGCCGGTCCAGGCACGCAGTTCACGCGGTTCGAGGGGGGTGCCGTCGCCCATGCCCCCAGAGTAGTTGACGGGTCATCCAAGTTCCCGTGTCCGCCCGCGGGCGCGGGGTCGGGCCGGGGCCGGGAACGTGAAACCCCGGACGCGCCCGGGGCCCGGCTCCTAGGCTGGAAGCGCGATCCACCAGCGGCAGAAAGCAGACCCCCATGAACGACGCTGCCCGCGAGTCCATCGGTGTGCGCATCGCCCGCGCCAGGAAGCGCCGCGGCCTCACCCAGCACGGCCTGGCCGCCCGCTGCCACTACTCCCGCTCCCACATCGCCCAGGTGGAAAAGGGCCACAAGGTCGCCACCCCCGCCTTCGTCGCCGCCGCCGCGGCCGCCCTCGCCGTCGACCCCTCCGAGCTGTACGGGCAGCCCTACCGCGGCGACACCCCCCGCGACGACCAGGTCCACGCCGCCATCCCGGAACTCCGCCGGGTGCTCGCCTGCGCCGGGGTCGGCCCCGACCTCCCCGCGCCGCCCCGCGACCTCGACCAGCTCGCCGCCGAGGTCGCCGCCATCCGCGACCTGCTGCCCGAGGCGAAGCTCACCCGGATCGGCGCCGCCCTGCCCGCGGTGTACGAAGAGCTCGCATGGCACGCCTCCACCACCGGCACGCCCCGCGTCTGGACGCTGCTCAGCCGTGCCCTGTACGCCGGGGTCAGCCTGACCCGCCGCCTCGGCTACGCGGGCGACGCCCTGGCGCTCCTGGACCGCGCCGAGGAGGCCGCGCGCCGCTCCCAGGACCCGCACCTGCCGCTGGTCACCCGCCTGCCCCGCGCGCTGCTGCTGATGAACGCGGACCAGTACACGCCGGCGCTGACCCTGCTGGACCGCGCCGCCGCCCAGGTCGACGACAGCAGGCAGGACGCGGGCGAGGTCGCCGGAGCACTGGCGCTGCGCTCCGCGATCGTCGCCGCCCGCGCCGGAGACGCCCACACGGCGTGGGAGCAGTTCGCCCGCGCCGAGGACCTGGTCAAGACGGGCCGGGCGGGCAGCAACGTGCACGGGACCCAGTTCGGTGCGGCCAACGTCGCGATCCACGGGGCCGCGGTCGCGGTCGAACTCGGCGACCTCGACGAGGCCGCGCGCCGCGACAGGCGGATCGGCGAACGCACTCTCGCCGATCTGGTCCCGGAGCGGCGCGCCCACCACGAGATCGACATGTCCCGGGCCTT
>NZ_KQ950188.1:53449-55613 GCF_001517975.1 Thermobifida cellulosilytica TB100 | reverse complement strand
CGGTGGTCGCCGTACCCCTCGCCGAGGAGCGGCAGGAAGCGGCGCCCGCCCCCGCCCAGGACTGGTCCGCCCGCCTCGGCGTCACCCCCACGCCCGACGACGGCACCCGCCTCAGCCCGCGCAGCCGGGAACTGTGGGACGAGAGCACCCGCCCCACCCGGCCCGTGCCCGAGACCGGCGCCGACTACGACGCCACCTCCCGCGCCCTCGGCCAGCACCTCGTCGACGTCCACGACCAACTGCGCGCCGAGCTCGGCCGCCTGCGCGACCTCATCGACCAGGTGCGGGCGGGCACGCTGAGCGCCGGGGACGCCCGCTCGGCCATCAACCAGATGACCCTGCGCCAGAACAACTGGAGCCTGGGCGCCTACTGCGCCTCCTACTGCCGGGTGGTCACCCAGCACCACACCCTGGAGGACACCTCCGTCTTCCCGCACCTGCGCGCCCAGGAGAAAGAGCTGGAGCCCGTGATCGACCGGCTCACCGAGGAGCACCACGTCATCCACCGGGTCCTCAACGACGTGGACACCGCCCTGGTGGAGTTCATCAACAACCCGGGCGACTTCGCCCCGCTGCAGGAGGCGGTGGACGTCCTCACCGACACCCTGCTATCGCACCTGGCCTACGAGGAGCGGGAACTGGTGGAGCCGCTGGCCCGCTACGGCTTCTACGAGGGGCAGGTCCGCGCGCTGCGGCGGTGAACCGGCGCGGGGCGGCCGGGCAGGGCGGGCATCCTCTCCTCCCCAAGCCGCCCCGGCCCTGCCGCGGCCGCTGCCCGCGGCAGGTCACCCCAGCCAGTCCTCCTCGGTGTCCCACCGGTGCCGCACCACCGCGACAGGCGTGGAGGACCGGTGCAGCACCGACTGGCTCACCGAGCCGAGGAACAGCCCGGCGACGCTTCCCCTGCCGTGGGAGCCCACGACCACCAGGTCGGCGTGGCGGCCCGCGTCGAGCAGCGCCTGCACCGGGTGCTCGTAGACGACCCGGACCCCGATCGGGACGTCCACCCCCACCTCGGAGCGGGCCCGCTCGACCAGGCCGTCGATGTAGTCCCGGGTGCGCTTCTCGAACACGCCGAAGTTCATGGTGTACCCGGCGGCGGCCAACGCCATCGGGTCCAGCGGCGCCGGCAGTTGCCAGCCGTGCACCACCGTCAGGGACCCGTCCATGCGCGCGGCCTCCCGCAGCGCGAACCGCAGCGCCTCGTCGGACACCTCGGAGCCGTCCACACCCACCACGACCTGGCTGCCGTGGCTGCGCGTGGTGTCCGCCCCGGGCGGGAGCACGACGACGGGGCAGAACGCCCGGGCGCTGACGCCCACGCTCGTCGAGCCGAGCAGCAGGGTGGCCAGCGCGCTGTGCCCGCGCGTCCCCACGACGAGCAGCTCCGCGGTCTCGGAGAGGATGCTGAGCGTGCTGACCGCCCCGCCCTCGAAGGCCGCGGTCCGCACGGCCAGTTCGGGGAAGGCGTCCCGCACCCGCTCCCGGGCGCGCTCCAGCAGCGCGTCGACCTGCTGGCGGACCTCCTCGGCGGCCGCACCGAAAGGATCGACCACCGCGTACACGATCCGCAGCCCGGTGCCGCGCTCCACCGCGGCGCGGGCCGCCCAGTCCAAGGCGTTCCAGCTCTCCGCAGAGCCGTCGACGCCCACGACCACTCCGAACCGGGTGTACTCCTCGCTTCGCTCCGCCACTCGCCGCACGCTCTCCGTCGCCACCCGGACCTCCGTCTGCCGGCACCGCCTCTCACTCTGTGCTATCCCGAAGCGCCGCGGGGTCGACAGTGCCCAACGGAGCAGACGAAGCGGGACGTTCGTCCTTCTCTTCTCCCAGCCTGGGACGTTCAGCAGAGCCGCGGAAGGGACCTCGGTCCCGGCCTCCCTGCCCTATCGGCCCGCTATAGACCCGGCCCCGGCGAGCATGATCAGGACGAAAGGGGTTAGTCGCGCTGGGAGAGACCGGAACCAGGAGGGACCGTGAACGTCAGGGACCAGAGGGCCCGCGGTGACCTCGGCCGCCGCGTCGCCTACCGCCGCACCGAACTGGGCCTCTCCCAGGAGGAGGTGGCCGAGCGCGCGGGCATGGCCGTCGGCTACATCGACTACCTGGAACGCAACCCGCCCAACCTCAGCCCGGGGGCGCTCTCCCGCCTCGCCGAAGCCCT
>NZ_KQ950188.1:29121-50944 GCF_001517975.1 Thermobifida cellulosilytica TB100 | reverse complement strand
ACGCCTACCTGCTCGTCGCGGGCTCCCGGGGCCTGTCGGGGCTGCGCGCGGTGCTGCTCGGCTCGGTCGGCACCCAGCTCGCCGCGCTGGCGGACTGCCCGGTCGTCATCGTGCCCGACCGGGAGCTGGGCGCGTCGACCGGCCGCGTGGTCGTGGGCGTCGACGGCTCGCCGTCCGCGCTGGCCGCGGCGGAGCGCGCGTTCACGGAGGCCGACGCGCGCAGGGCGACCCTGCGCGCGGTGGCCGTGTCGAGCCGCTCCTCGCACGCGGTGTTCGCCGCGATGGAGGCCCCCGCGCCCTCGGACGACCCGGACCGCGCGGCGGCCCTCGCGGAGACCCGCCGCCGCCTCTCGGAGTCCCTGGCCGGGCTGCGCGAACACCACCCGGACGTGTACGTGGAGGAAGAGGTGCTCATCGGGCACCCCGCCGAGACGCTGATCGCCGAGTCCGAGTACGCCGACCTCGTGGTGGTCGGCTCCCGCGGCCGCGGCGGCTTCACCGGCCTGCTGCTCGGCTCGGTCAGCCAGACCCTGCTGACCCACGCGTACTGCCCGGTGATGGTGGTCCACGCGAAGAAGCACTGACGGGGCCGGGCGGCCGTCCCGGGGCGGGGGCGCGACCGGGAGGGTGGAGGGTGTGCAGCACGGCAGCAACACGTTCACCTGTTCCGCCTCCTGTGCCGAGGCAGTGCTGGGCCTCAGCAAGCCACACCACCGTGTGGGAGACATGCGGTCCATCCCGGGCCAAGGCGGCCTCGGCCCGGGAGGGATCCACCGGATACCCCAGCCACACCCGCGTTCAGCAAGAGGACGGACGGCCTCCCGACAGGCCCGCGTGCCTGTCGACGAGGACCCCACCGGTGGGCCCTCCGCCAACCAAGGAAGCCAGGAGGATCGTGGCCTCGGGGATGGCCCGCCCGCCAGCACGACGGGCGGGCCATCTTCCTCTTCGACGGAACCGGCCGGGGGCTACAGCGCCAGCGCGGCCCTGAGCCCGGCCGCGACCGAGGTCATCTGAACCGCGTCCTGGCCGGACCAGTCCTCACCGCTGCCCAGCTCGCCTCCTACGGCGTGCAGTTCCCCTCAAGCCCCAAAGACCGCAGGCCCCGCCGCAGCCTGGCTTCACCCCGACCGGGCCGCCGACCTCCGGTGCCGCTTCACCGCCATGGCCCCAGTGACAGAGCAAGCGTCTGTTCTGTCACTGGGGCCATGATCGTCGAGGGTGCCCCGCGCAGGCGGGCCCCAGCGCACGGTCCCCCGCCCCGCCGCCCCGGGTCACCGGGCCGGGGACAGCGCCCGGCGGACGGCCTTCTCGATCTCCACGACCACGAGGACGCCGGCCGCCACCGCCGCCAGCCGCCACCACGCGGCGGGATCCATGGGTTCCACCCGCAGCAGGACCTGGGTGGGCGGGAAGTACAGCGCCGCCACGTGCAGGGCGAACGCGCCGAGTGTCGCCACCGCCAGGAACGGGTTGTGCCGGGGCGGCATCCGCAGCAGCGAGCGGGTGGCCGAGCGGGCGTTGCCCGCCTGGAAGGCCATGAACACCACCATGGTCGTCAGCGCCACCGTCTGCGCGGCCGTCAGCGACCCGCTGCGCTCCCACTCCCACCAGAACATCGCGAGCGTGCCGGCCGCCATCACCGCGCCGGTCACCCCGATCCGCTGCCACAGCAGCGGGGAGAGGACTCCCTCCCCGGTCGGCCGCGGCGGCCTGCGCAGCAGGCCCGGTTCGGCGCGCTCGAACACCAGGGCGATGTCCTGTAGGCCGCTGGTCACCAGGTTCAGCCACAGCAGTTGGGCGGGCACCATGAGCAGCGGCCAGCCCAGCAGGGTCGACGCGGTCAGCGCCAGCACCATGGCCGCGCCGATGGACACCAGGAAGAACACGGCGCGCCGGATGTTGTCGAAGGTGACCCGGCCTTCCTCGACGGCGTGCACGATCGTGGTGAAGTCGTCGTCGGCGAGCACGATGTCGGCGGCCTCGCGGGCCACGTCGGTGCCACCGCGGCCCATGGCCACGCCCACCGACGCCGCCTTGAGGGCGGGCGCGTCGTTGACGCCGTCCCCGGTCACCGCGACCACCTCGCCGTTGGCCTCCAGGGCGCGCACCAGGCGCAGCTTGCCCTCGGGCGGGATGCGGGCGTACACGTCGACCTCCGCGACCGCGGCACGCAGTTGCGCGTCGTCCATGGCGGCGATCGCGTCGTGGGTGAGCACGGGCGCGTCCGGTTCGCAGATGCCGAGTTCCGCGGCGATCGCGCGGGCGGTGGTGGCGTGGTCGCCGGTGATCATGACGACGCGGATGCCCGCCGTGCGGCAGGCCCGCACCGACTCGCGGACGCCCTGCCGGGGCGGGTCCATGATGCCGACCAGGCCGAGCAGCACCAGGCCGGTGGGGTCGCGCGGGTCGATGCGCGCCGTCCCCGGCTCGTGGGGCCTGCTCATGGCCAGCGCGAGCAGCCGCAGCCCCTCCCCGGCCATCCGCTCCCCCGCCGCGTGCAGCTCGGCGGGGCGCAGCGGCTGGGTGCCGGACTCGGCCACCTGGGCGTCGCACATGGCCAGCACCCGCTCGGGGGCGCCCTTGACGAACAGCACCTCGCGTTCTCCCCACCGGCGGGCCGTGGCCGAGAAGCGGCGGGCGGGCTCGAAGTGCACTTGGGCGGTCTTCGGGAACATCACGTCGCGCGCCGCGTGCAGCAGTCCCGCGTCGTGGGCGGCGTCGAGCAGCGCCACCTCGGTGGGGTCGCCGTAGGCGCGGTCCAGGTAGGTGCCGTCCTCGGCGCGCGTCTCCGCCTCGTTGGTCAGCGCCCCGCACAGCAGGAGCAGGAGGTAGGGGTCGAGGCGTTCGGGGTCCGCGGCGGTGGCGCCGGGCCGGTAGGGGCGGACGGCCGCCGGGCCGAGTTCGCCGCGCACGGGGGTCCACAGCCGCCGCAGCACCATCCGGTTCTCGGTGAGCGTGCCGGTCTTGTCGGATCCGATGACGGTGGCGCTGCCCAGCGCCTCCACGGCGAGCATCCGCCGCACGACGGCGTTGCGCCGCGCCATGCGGGTCACTCCGACGGCGAGCGCCACGGTGAGCACGATCGGCAGGCCCTCGGGGACCGCGGCGACCGCGAGGGCCACCGCCACCAGCAGCAGTTCCACCGGGTCGCCGCCGCGCAGCAGGCCGATGGCCATGACCAGCAGGGCGGAGCCGACCGCGGCGGCCGCGATGACCCGCGACAGCCGCCCCATCCGCTCCTTGAGCGGGGTGGCGGTCTCCGGCTCTCCCTTGATCATTCCGGCGATCGCGCCGAGCTGGGTGGCGGTGCCCGTCGCGTACACGACGCCGGTGCCGCGTCCGCTGGCGACCAGGGTGCCCGAGTAGCCGACGCCGGGCCGGTCGCCGAGGCCCGCGTCGCCGTCCGCCGTCTCGGTGGTCTTGACGGCCGGTTCGGACTCGCCGGTCAGCAGCGACTCGTCGATCTCGAGGGCGTGCACCTCCACCAGGCGGATGTCGGCGGGGACGCGGCTGCCCGACTCGACGAGGACCACGTCGCCGGGGACCAGGTCGGCGCTGTCCACCTCCAGGCGGCGGCCGTCCCGGACGACCTGGGCGCGCGGCTGGCTCAGGTCGGCCAGGGCCCGCACCGCCCGGTCGGCCCGGCGTTCCTGGACGAACCCGATGACCGCGTTGACGAGCAGCGCCGCCGCGATGACCGCCGCGTCCAGCCACTCGCCGAGGAGGACGGTGAGGGCGAGGGCGAACAGCAGGATGGCGATGACGAGGCTGGCGAACTGCCGGAGGAACACCACGACCGCCGGGGGCGGCGGGTTGTCCTCCAGCACGTTGGGGCCGTGGCGCGCCAGGCGGCGGCGCGCCTCGTCGTCGGTCAGCCCGCCGGGGGAGGTCTCCAGGGCGGTGAACACCTCCCCCACCGGGACGGTGTGCCATTTCCGCTCCCGTACCGAGGTACCGGTCATCGGGTCTTCCCTCCGCGGCTGGGACGGTGGAGGGCCGCCGGTCACCGGACCGGGACCACCATGACCGGGCGGGTCGCGGTGTGCAGCAGGCCGTGGGCGACCCGGCCCAGCGCCAGCCGGGTGATGCCGCGGCTGCTGCGCGCGCCCACCACGACGAGGCGGGCGGTGGCTCCCGCTTCGCCGAGGGCGACCACCGGCGGGGCCTCCACCACGTCGCGGACGACGGTGACGTCCGGGTAGCGCTCCTCCCAGGGTTGCAGCGCCTCGGCGAGCTCCCGGGCCTGGACCGCCTCCACCGCCTCGGGTTCGTACAGCAGCGGCCGCATGCCGGGGGACGGCAGGATCGGCTCCGCCCAGGCGCGGACGGCGCGCAGCCGTTTGCCGCCCAGGGTGGCCGCCTCGAACGCCTCCGCCAGCACGTGGTCGGAGCGGCGGGTGCCGCTCACCCCCACCACGACCTCGGTGTCCTCCTCCGGGACCGGGCCGGGGACCACCACGGTCGGCACCGGGGCGTGCGCCGCCGCCCGGTAGGCGACGGAGCCGATGCGCAGGCCGGGGAAGCCGCCCCGGCCGCGCAGGCCGACCACCAGCATCGCGGCCTCGCGGGCCTGCCGCAGCAGCGCCGAGACCGGGGAGTCCACGATCACGGAGTCGGTGACCTCCAGTCCGGGGGCCGTCTCCAGGGCCCGGTCCCGGGCGGCGCGCACCACGGCGCGGGCGTCCTCGCGGATCGCGTCGGGGGGCCACCCGAACGCGGCCTCCGCCGGGGGCATCACGTAGGCGCTCACCAGGGCCAGCCGGTACTGGCGGCGGTGGGCCTCGCGGGCCGCCCAGGCGACCGCTTCCAGTGCCTCCGCCGATCCGTCGACTCCGACCAGGACCGTTCGTTCCATGCCGTCCTCCGAATTCCGCTGCTGCCCCGACCTTTCGCCGCCGCCGGTCCGTGCGCTCCCGGCGGCTGGTCCCGTCCGCCCACGTCAACGTCCTGCTGACGCGAATGCCCTGGTCCGGGGGTCCGGCCATTCGTGGGACGTAAGGCACTACCGAGAAAAGTGTGGTGAACCGCAGAGTGGTGGGCAGAGGGCGATGAGAACGGACTACCCGGCCCGGAGTGCGGCATGCGCCCGGACGACGACGGGACGGACCGCCCTCCGCCGAGTGGCCGGTCCGCGCGAGTCCAGGGGGGAAGCGAGCAGCATGGACAGCACTGTCGTCCGGGACGTCATGACGGTCGAACCGCCCTCTGCCACCGAGGACGCCAGTTTCCGGGACGTCGTCAGGACCATGGTGAACCACCGGGTGAGCGCGCTGCCAGTGGTCGATCGGGACGGCCGGGTCGTGGGGGTGGTGTCGGAGGAGGACCTGATCCACAAGGAGGAGTTCACCGGCGACGACGACTACTCGCCGCCGCTGCGCGCCCGCCTGCGCGCCCGGCTCAGCGGCACGGGCGCGGCCAGCAGCGCGGAGAAGGCCGGCGCCAACCGCGCCGACCAGTTGATGTCCCGTCCGGCGATCACCGTCCTCCCCGGCACCTCCGTCGCGCGGGCCGCCCGGATCATGGAGCGGCACGGGGTGAAGCAGCTTCCGGTTGTGGCCGAGGACAACCGTCTTGTCGGCATGGTCACCCGCCGCGACCTGCTCACGGTGTTCCTGCGCAACGACGAGGACCTGGCCCGGGAGGTCCACGCCGAGCTGGTGGCGGCCATCCGGCCGGTGAAGGGGGAGCCTCCCGCGCTCTCCGTCGACGACGGGGTGGTCACCCTGTGGGGGACCGTGGAGCGGCGCAGCCTGGCCCAGACCCTGGTGCGGCGGGTCAGCCACCTGGAGGGGGTGGTGGACGTCGTCAGCGACCTGGACTGGCGGATCGACGACGTCGTCCCCGAGTACGTGCACTGGCGCGGCGAGTCCTGGTGAGGCGTTGTCGCATGGCCCCGTTTCCGTACCCGGCTCAGGGGGGAGGTGAGCCGTGGAGAGCCCGGCCCGGGAGATGACCGCCTGGATCGTCGACCGTCCCGGCCCGATCGCCACGCGTCCGCTGCGCGCGGTGTCCCGTCCGGTGCCGCGGCCCGCGGGGCGGGAGGTGCTGGTCCGGGTGGAGGCGTGCGCGGTGTGCCGTACCGACCTGCACCTCGCCGAGGGCGACCTGCCGCCGAAGCGGCCGGGCACGGTCCCCGGCCACGAGGTGGTCGGGCGGGTGGTGGAGCGCGGCCCGCAGGCCCGCGAGGTGCCCGTGGGCGCCCGGGTGGGGGTCGCCTGGCTCCGCTCCACCTGCGGCGAGTGCCGGTACTGTCGGCGCGGCGCGGAGAACCTCTGCCCGAACTCCACCTACACCGGGTGGGACGCCGACGGCGGCTACGCCGAGTACCTGACCGCCGACGAGCGTTTCGTGCACCCGCTTGCCGAGGAGCTGTCCGCGCAGGCCGCGGCGCCGCTGCTGTGCGCCGGGATCATCGGCTACCGGGCGCTCAAGCGTGCTGACCTGCCCGCGGGCGGTGTGCTGGGGATCTACGGCTTCGGCGCGTCGGCGCACCTGGCCGCGCAGGTGGCCCTGGCCCGCGGGGCCACCGTGCACGTCATGACCCGCTCCGCGCAGGCCCGGGAGCTCGCTCTGGAGCTGGGCTGTGCCAGCGCCACCGACGCCTACGGCTCCCCGCCCGAGCCCTTGGACGCGGCGATCCTGTTCGCGCCGGTCGGCGACCTGGTGCCGACCGCGCTGCGCGCCCTCGACCGGGGCGGCACCCTGGCGGTCGCGGGCATCCACCTCACCGACATCCCCGCGTTGAACTACCAGCGGGACCTGTTCCAGGAGCGCACCCTGCGCAGTGTCACCGCGAACACGCGCGCCGACGCCCGCGAGTTCCTCGCGGTCGCCGCCGCGCACCCGCTGGCCGTGACCACCACTCCGTACCCGTTCGACCAGGCGGACCGGGCGCTGGCCGACCTCGCGGCCGACCGGGTGCACGGCGCCGCCGTGCTCGCCGTCCCCCCGTGACCGGGCGCCGTCTGCGAACCGTACTCGACCGAACGATCTGCAAGGGAGCGTGGTGGCGGTGACCGGCAGCATCCGGGGCGTCCTCCCCCTCGACCGGATCCGCGCGGTGGTCCTGGACCTGAACGGTGTGGTCACCGACACCGCGTCGGTGCACGCGGCGGCCTGGAAGCGGACCTTCGACGAGTTCCTGCTCGACCTGTCCCGGTCCGGGGGGCCGCGGTTCCGGCCGTTCGACCTGGCCCGGGACTACCGCAGGCATGTCGACGGCCGGCCGCGCGCCGAGGTGGTGCGGTCCTTCCTCTCCTCGCGCAGCCTGAGCCTGCCCGAGAGCGCGCCGCCCGACCGGCCCGGTGTCATCACCGTGTCCACGCTGGGCGACCGCAAGGACCGCTACTTCAGGGACTACGTGGGCCGCTACGGCGTCACCGCGTATCCGAGCACGGTGCGGCTGGTCCGCCGACTGCGGGAGCGGGGGGTGGGCACCGCGGTGGTCTCGGCGAGCCGCAACTGCGCTGCGGTGCTGCGGTCCGCGCAGGTCGCCGACCTGTTCGACGTACGCGTCGACGGGGTCGACGCGGCCCGGTCGGGCCTGCCCGCCAAGCCGGATCCCGCGCTGTTCCTGGAGGCGGCCCGCCGCCTGGGGGTCGCCCCCGGGGAGGCCGCGGTGGTGGAGGACTCGCCTGCCGGGGTCGAGGCGGGGCGGCGCGGCGGCTTCGCGCTGGTCGTGGGGGTGGACCGGGTCCGCGGGCGCGGGGGGCTGCGCGCGCGGGGAGCCCACGTGGTCGTGGCGGACCTGGCGGAGCTGGAGCTCAGCGGGGCCGAAGTGCCGCGGTGAGCCCCGCGGCGGCGGGAGCGGTCCGGGGATCCTGCCGGATGGTCCGCGGGAGTGTGCCCCGCGCGGCCGGTTGGGTAGTGGACCGGGAGATCCGCTGACAGGGGGCTTTTCGATGATTCCGACAGCACAGCACCACCGGATCGTCGTCGGCTTCGACGGCTCGGCCGTGTCGTTGGCTGCCCTGGAGTGGGCGGCCGGGGAGGCCCGTGCCCGGGACTGCGAGCTGTGGGTGGTGCACGTCCTCGACCGGGAGAAGGCCATCCGGCCCGGGTACGCGGGTGCTCCGCCGCCGCGGACCGACCGCCACTCCCGGATCGTGCGCCACCTGCACCGGGCGGTGCGGGAGGCGGAACGCGTCTGGCCGCGGATCGTCCCGTTCGTGGTCGGCGGCGACCTGGTGGCGCCCGCCCTGCTGCGTGCCGCCGCCGAGGCGGACCTGCTCGTGGTGGGCACCCCGGAGCACCGTTCGCTGGAGACTCCCACGCTCGGTTCGACCGCGGCGGCCTGCGTGCGCGAGGCCCGCTGCCCCGTCGTGATCGTGTCGCATCCGGCGCGGGCGGCGCGGCGGCGCGGTCCGCTCGCGCTCGTGCCCGCCGCACGGGCCTGAGCCGGGAGGCGGGGAGGGCCTCCCACCTGGAGACCGCGGGGTGATTCGCCCTTTTTCCTACCCCGCGGTCAGTATCGCGGTACCGTGCCTAGACTGGCCCCGAGGGGCGGAAAACCGTCCACCGCGACGGAGCGGACACGGCAGTTGAGGGCAGGCGATGGCCGACGACACCCCGAACGGCGCACACGACAGCATGTTCCTCCCGCAGATGCGCCTGGACGAGCTGCTCAGCGAACTCCAGGTACGGATCAACGCCGTCCTGCTCACCCGCGACCGAGTGCGCTCCCTGCTCGACGCGGTGGTCTCGATCGGCACCGGGCTGGACCTGGAGAGCACGCTGCGCCGCATCGTGTCCACCGCCATGGACCTGGTGGACGCCCGCTACGGGGCCATGGGGGTCATCGGCCCCGAGGGCCGTCTGGAGCGGTTCATCCCCCTCGGCATGGGTGACGAGGAGATCGCCGCCGTCGAGCACTGGCCGGAGGGGCGCGGCCTGCTGGGCCTGTTGACCAAGGAGCCGCAGGCGCTGCGTCTGGCGGACCTCTCCCAGCATCCCGAGTCCGCGGGCTTCCCCGAGGGGCATCCGCCGATGCGGAGCTTCCTCGGCGTGCCGATCCGGGTCCGCGAGGAGGTGTTCGGCAACCTCTACCTGACCGAGAAGGCCAACCGCACAGCCTTCGACGAGGAGGACGAGGCGATCGTCACCGCGCTGGCCACCGCGGCCGGGATCGCCATCGAGAACGCCCGCCTGTACGAGGAGACCCGCCGCCGCGAGACGTGGCTGGTCGCCTCCGACGAGATCACCACCCGCCTGCTGTCCGGCGCCGCGCCCCACGAGGTGCTGCACCTGGTCGCCGAGCGGGCGCGCAGCATGGCCGACGCCGACATCGTGGCCATCGCCACCCCGGACCGGGACGGCCAGGCGCTGGTGGTCCGGGTCGCCGACGGCCCCGACGCGTCCCGGATCCGCGGCCGGTCCACCGCGATGGAGGGGTCGCTGTCCGGCCGCGCCTTCCGCGGCGCCGACCCGGTCATCACCGATCTGAGCCGCGAGTCGGAGGAGCCCGCGCACCTGCTGGACGGGTTGGACATCGGCCCGGTCCTGCTGCTGCCGCTGGGCGCCCCGGACTCCCGCCGGGGTGTGCTGATCCTCGGCAACCGCATCGGCCGTCTCCCCTTCCCCGTGGAGACCGTGCACATGCTGCACGCCTTCGCCGGGCACGCGGCGGTCACCCTGGAGCTGGCCGAGGCGCGCCGCGACGCCGAGCGGCTCATCGTGCTGGAGGACCGCGACCGCATCGCCAAGGACCTGCACGACATCGTCATCCAGCGGCTGTTCGCGATCGCGATGTCGCTGATGAGCTCGGTCCGCCGGATCGAGGACGAGGGCGCGGCGCAGCGGGTGCGCCGGGCGGTCGACGACCTCGACGACACCATCCGGCAGATCCGCTCCACCATCTTCGCGTTGCAGCACAGCGCCGACAACGGGCGCACCTGGCTGCGCAACCAGATCCTCGACGTGGTCAACGCCGCCACCGAGTCGCTGGGCTTCTCGGCGGGGCTGCGCCTGGACGGTCCCATCGACAGCGCGGTGCCGGACTCGGTGGCCGAGCACGTGCTGGCCGTGCTGCGGGAGGCGCTGTCGAACATCGCGCGGCACGCCCACGCCTCCCGCGCCGACATCACCGTACACGTGGACTCGCAGGTGACCCTCACCGTGACCGACGACGGGGTGGGGCTGCCCGAGCAGGGCCGCCGCAGCGGCCTGCGCAACCTCGCCGAACGCGCCGAGGCGCTGGGCGGCTCCTTCGAGGCGCTGCGCCGCCCCGAGGGGGGCACCCAGTTGCGCTGGCAGGTGCCGCTGCCCGCGGACTGACCGGCGTTCCGCCCGGACCGGCGCGGCCGGGCGCGGGGCTCACCCGCCCGCGGCCCTCCTCGTCCTGCGCCGCCCCTCGTCGTCGCCCCACCACAACTGCTCCTGGTGGGCCAACCAGTCGGGGTCCTCGAGCAGTTCCAGGTGTTCGGGGCGGACGATCCCGAGGTCCACCAGGGCGGCTTCCAGGACCGGCTTGGTGATCCGGGTCCCCCTGGGAAGCTGGCCGGTGCCCTCGACCCGCTCCTTGAGGTACTTGAGGTGCTCCTGGATCTGCTGGGTGAAGCGTGCCTGCACGGCGTCGTCGCCGGACTCGATCGCGCGCACGAGGTGCCAGGCGTGGACCATCTTGAGGGCGCGCAGCGTGATCTCCTTGGCGGTGGGGTTGGTCCCGCCCTGCCCGGGGTTCTCCAGCCGGTCCCGGCACAGGGCCAGCGCGACGACGAAGTACTTGGTGTTCGGGGCGAGCCCGTCGGGCCCCACCGTGGACGGCTCCTCGACGGGCGACGGGCGGAGGGGGCGGTCGGCGCCGTCCCACCGGCCGGGCACGGTGATCCGGACGGTCTGGCCGCTGCGGTGCATGCCGGCGGAGCCCACCGCCGCCGTCCCGGAGCTGACGACGACCGAGGCGGTGGACATCCCCTCCCTGGCCTGCGCCAGGGTGCTGCTGTCCCCGGTGTCCGTGACGACCTTCAGGGAGTGGGTCCGGCTCAGGTTGACCACCCGCACGCCCGCGGACTCGACGATGATCTCTCCGGCGATCCGCGACAGGCTCCGCTCCTCGGGCAGGACCCGGATGTCGGCGGCGCGGCCCCGGCCGAACGTGACCCGCATGCCGGGGGTGAGCTCGCGTTCGGTCCCGTCCGGCGCGGTGACGGTGACGCGGGTGGGGGAGGAGTCCGCAACGTCGGTCATGGCCCGATTCTCCCAGAAGACGGCGTGTCGACGGGCGGAAACCGCTGCGGGACCGGTTCCCGTCCCGCTCCGGCCGCCGGGATCACCGGCCGTGCCCGGGGTCGGCCTGTCCGGTGCTGTGTGCCGGGCGGACCGGTGCCCGGCCGTCCGCCGCGGTCCGGGCAGGAGCGCGGCCGCCGACGCTCACGGCTCTTGCCATCGGGTCCCCCTTCCGCCCTCACCGGTCCCTCTCGGACAGGACGGCGCCGGAGTCACCCCGCCCCGGCCGCGGCCGCGCCGCCCGGTGCAGCGTCCACCACAGCCGGACCGCCGCGGCTCCCGCGCCTCCGGCGTAGAGGAGGCCGCCCCAGGCGACGGCGCTCCCCCACCACCCGCCCATCGAGGCCAGCAGGTCGTGCAGCGGGCCGGACTCCCACAGCCCGGGGAAGGGCACGGCGGGCAGGGCGAGCAGCGCCGCCGCGAGGCCTCCGGCCAGCCCGGCCCAGCGCAGCAGGTCCACCCGCAGGACCAGCAGCCCGGCCGCGCACGCCAGCAGCACCAGGACGAGGTCGGCGGCCCGCTCGGCGGCGGCCGTGCCGTACCCGCGCCCGACCAGGTCGGCGGTGGCGTGGACGTAGGGCCGACCCACGGTCCGGGCGACCATGCCGACGCCGAGCGCGAGCAGCGGCCAGGAGAGACAGGCCGTGGCGAAGGCCGCGACGCGCGGGAGCAGCCCGGCCGCGAGCTGCCGGGGGGAGGCGAACAGCCGGGCGGGGGCGCGGCCCCGGGGCTGTGCGGCCGCGCGGGTCCGGCCGCTTCCCGGGGGCGGGGGGAGCGGCCGCGTCGGCTCCGGTCCCGGAGCGTCCCGGCGGGGCCGGGTCGACGGGTAGAGGGCCAGGGCGACGGCGGCCGCGTCGCGCACGTCGTCGCTGTCGCCGTGGCGGACGTCGGCGCGCAGCCGCCGCATCCCCGTGTCGGGGCCGCCGGGCGGCTCCGGTTCGGGCAGCGGCTCCCCCAGCAGGTGCAGCACGGCCAGTTCGCGGGCGCGGCGGCGGTGCTCGGCGGTGGTGTGCCGTCCCAGTCGCGCCAGTCGGTCCAGTGCGGTCTGCGCCACCGCGGGCACCCGCGCGGCCAGCCGCCTCAGCCGCGGGTCGCCGCAGCGTCCCAGGGCCGCCGCCACCCCCCGGTCGAACACCTCGGCCAGCACGGCGCGGTCGGCTCCCCCGGGGCCCTCCCGCGCGATCCTGGCCAGTCCGTCGGCGTCGACCGCCACGCCCCGGTAGCGGGGCACGGAGGCGGGGCGGGCGACCGCGGCGAACACGGTGATCGCCCGCTGCGCGGCGCTCCTCCCGGTCGCGGCCGCCTCCAGCTCGCCGCGGACGGCCCCGTAGCCCTCCCGGCCGTCGAGCCAGCGCCTGAGCCGTGCCGCGCCGCCGCCGCGCAGCCACTCCTCGGCCTGGGTGTGCCGTTCGGCCAGGGCGGCGGCGAGCCGCCCCGGGTCGGTGAACGGCTCTCCCGCGAAGACCAGCGCGTCGCCGGAGCGGCCGTGCCGCCCCGGGCGCCGGTCCGGGGTCCTGGAGGGCGCGGGGGGCCCGTACCCGGCCGGTGCGGCTTCCTGCCCGGGGAGCTGCCATCTCTGGTCGAGCAGGCGGACGGTGGTGTCGCGGGTGCTGCCTTCCCCGCCCGCCGTGCCGGGCTCCTCCAGCCGGTCGATGAAGAAGCGGAGCAGTTGCGCGGCGGTGGGCCGGTCCCCGGGGTGCGGCGACAGCGCCCGCGCGACGACCTCCCGCAGCCCGTCGGGCAGTCGGCGCAGGTCGTACTCGCCGCGCCGGGCGCGCTCCAGCAGCGTCCACAGCCGCTCCCGCTGCCTTCGGCGCCGCTCCTCCGCGTCGGCCGGGGCGCGGTCCTCCGGCCGTTCGAAAGGGTTGCGCCCGGTGGCGGCGAACGCCATGACCGCGCCCCAGGCGAACACGTCGGCGGGCGGCCCGAGGACGCCGGACGCCTGCTCGGGGGCGATGTAGCCGGGGGTTCCGGCCAGGCCCTGGCTGCGGGCCGCCCCGGTGTCCAGGGCGCGGGCCAGGCCGAAGTCCAGCACCCTGGGGGAGCGGTCGTTGAGGATGATGTTGCCGGGCTTGAGGTCGAGGTGGACCACCCCGGCGCGGTGGATGGCCGCCAGGGCCTCGGCGGTGCCCAGCCCGAAGGCGAGCAACTGGTCGCCGCGGAGCGGCCGTTCCCCGGTGACGTACCGGTACAGGGTGGGTCCCGGCACGTACTCCATGGCCATCCACGGGCGGCGGCCGTAGCCCCTCTCGAAGATGCGGGGGGTGCAGGCGGCGTCCACCCGCTGGATGAGCGCGGTCTCCTCGAAGAACCGCACCCGGTCCGCCCGGCCGGCGTCGCCCGGGTGCGGGGCGTTCATGACCTTGACCGCGACCAGGGTGTCCGGCTCCCCGTCCCGCCGCGCCCCGTAGACCACCCCCATGCCTCCGGCGCCGATCCGCCCGAGCAGCGTGTACGGGCCGACGCTCCTGGGGTCGTCCGGCCGCAGCGGGCGCAGGTCGGCCCCGGCCTGCGGGGCGGCCGACGGCCGCTCAGCCAAGGGTCGGCTCCTCCGGTTCCGGGTGGCCCGCGACCACCCGGGCGGGGCGGAACACCCGGTCCCCGTAGCGGTAGCCGTTGCGCACCAGCGCGACGATGTGCGGCGGCGCGTCGGCGTGCTCGGGGACCGGGCCGTGCCGCTGCACCACCTCGTGCAGTTCCGGGTCGACCGGGCCGGAGGCGGGGATGAGGGTGACCCGGTGCTGCTGCAGGGCGGAGAGGAGTTCGGCGCGCACCGACTCGACGAACCGGACCTGCTCCCTGGCCTCGGGGGTGGGCGGGTCGGCGGCCATGCTCAGGTACCGGTCGAACCGGTCGAGGACCATGACCACCCGGTGGACGAGGGGGTGCAGGTACTCCCACGCCTGGCCCTGCTCGGCGGCGCGGGCCCGGTCGTGGAGGTGCTCGATGAGGCGGCGCTTGTCCCGGTCGTCGAGGATCTTGCGGTCGAACCGCTCGTTGAGCGCGCGCACCTGTTCGGCGAGTTCGGCCAGCCCGGGCAGCGGTTCGGCGCGGTCCGTGCTCTGCCCGGCGGCGGGCTCGGTCGGTCGGGGGGAGGTCATCGCACCTTCTTCCGGGCCAGTTGGACGGACATGGCCGAGACCTCGTCCCGGGAGAGGTTGAGGGCCCGCTCGATCTCGACCATTCCCAGGGACCTGTCGGCGACCAGGTCGAACACCTCGACCTGCACGATGCCGTCGATGTCGTAGGAGATGGTGATCCGCACCGGGGAGTTCTTGGGATAGGGCGGGATGCGGATGGGCACGCCCTGCTTGTTCTCGGTGATGACCTGGACGTACTCGGGGTCGGTGTCGTCGCCGAGCGTCACCTGGAGGTCGATCGTGGTCTGGTTGTCGCTCACCGTGTAGAAGGTCTGGGAGCTCTGCCCGGGGATCTTGCTCTGCGCGGGCAGGACCACGGTGTTGACGAGCCGTTTCTCGTCCTCGTCCAGGGTGAGCACGCCCAGGCCGTGCGCGGTGACGTCGCTGACCTCTCGGTCGCCGACCGCGGAGGAGCGCCCGGCGGTCCGCGCGTCGACGAGCTCGCCCTGGACGGCCGCGCCGAGCGCCACGGCCTCGTCCGGGTGCAGCTCCTCGCTGGGCCGGATCCCGGTGAGCTCGGTGAGCATCCGCCTGACCACGGGCATCCGGGTGGAGCCGCCGACCAGGAGCACCCGGTCGAGGTCGGCCATGGTGATCCCGGCCTTCTCCTCGGCGATCTCCATGACCTCCTCGACGAGGTCCGCGGTGCGCTGGAGCAGGTCCTCGGTGAGCTTCTCGAAGTTCTCCCGGGTGACGGTGAAGTCCATGGGGCCCTGGGAGGTGTCGATGAAGATCTCGGCCTCCCCGACGCTGCTCAGGGTGTGCTTGGCGGTCTCGCACTGCTCCCGCAGGATGCCCAGGACGCGCGGGTCGCCCTCGTAGAGGTCCTCCGCGCCGGCCGCCTCGACCTGGTTGTTCACCCAGTTCATGAGGCGCTCGTCGAAGTTGACGCCGCCCAGTTCGCGGTCCCCGGCGGTGGCGACGACGTCGAAGGAGCCGTCGGTGATCCTCAGGACGGTGACGTCGAAGGTGCCGCCGCCCAGGTCGTAGACGAGGACGTTGCCCGCCTCGGCCTCCCGCAGCCCGTAGGCGAGGGCGGCGGCGGTGGGCTCGCTGATGATGTTGACGACCTCCAGGCCCGCGATCTCGCCCGCGTCGCGGGTGGCCTGGCGGCGCGGGTCGTCGAAGTAGGCGGGGACGGTGATGACCGCGCGGGTCGCCTCGACGCCGAGGGCGCGGGAGGCGTCCTCGCGCAGCTTCTTGAGGACGAAGGCGGAGACCTGCTCGGGGGTGTACTCCTCCCCGGCGGCGGTGACGTGCCGCCAGGCGGGGTCGGCCATGTGCCGCTTCACGTTCTCCACGACGTCGGCCCCGCCCAGGCCGCGCTGCTGCTTGGCGGGGGCGCCCACGAGGACCGTGGAGCCGCGGAAGAACACGACGGAGGGGGTGGTGTTGCTGCCCTGGGAGTTGCGCACCACCTCGGGGCGGCCCGTGGCGTCGAGGACCGCGACGACGGAGTTGGTGGTGCCCAGGTCGATGCCGAGGACGGGGGAGTCGCTGTTGCTCATCGGTCGCCTTTCGGGAGAGGAGGGGTGGCCGGGCTGGTCGGCTAGCGGGAGAGGCCGCCCGTGTACCTGCTCGCGCGCCGGTTCTGCTTCCAGCGCGGCACCACCAGGGAGGACCACCAGCCCCAGCAGAGCAGCGCGGTGACGAGCAGCAGGACGAAGCCCATGTCGAAGACACCGTCGGAGAAGGCCGTCACCGTGGCCACGGCGGTGAGGGCCGGGCTGAGGAAGAGCAGCACGAGGAAGGAGACGACCAGGCACCCCGCCGGGCCTTCGGCGACCGGGATCCTGAAGAGTGCGCGGAAGTCGAAGACCTTCTGCTCCTGCTGCGCGACGTACTCCCGCGTCTCGTCGATGACGGCGCTCAGCTCGGGGTCGTCGACGACGAGGGAGGCGGCGCGGTCCAGCAGGGGGCGCATCTCGGCGATCTCCTGCTTGGCGGTGATGGCGTAGACGGTCTCGGTGCGGTCCGCGGGGATCGCCTGCGCCCTGTCGTGCAGGGCGGCGGCGAGCATGTTCCGCGTGTCCCGGTCGTCGGGGTGCTCGCGGTGCACCTGCTCCAGCAGGGCGACGGCCTCCTGGTACCGTCCGCCGCTCAGGTGGAGGTCGGCGATGAGCAGCCGCGGGCCGAGGTCCTCGGGGGCGAGCTCGGCGGCCTGCTCGAAGGCCGCGACCGCGCTGTCCGGCTCGTCCAGAGCCTGGTGGATGATGCCCAGGTCGATGTGGTACATCGGGTTGCCCGGTTCCATGTTGACCGCCTCCTGGGCGGCCACCACCGCGCGCTGGTGGTCGTCCTGTCCCGCGTAGGCGCGGGCCCGCAGGTTCCAGGCCCGCGGCGAGGCGGCGGTGCGGGCGGCCTCCTCCGCGAAGAACGCGGCCGTGCGGTAGTCGTTGATCGCCAGGGCCCGTTCGGCGCGCTCCAGCAGGGTGCCGACGTCGCCCGTGGCGGTGCCCGCAGCCGTCGGCCGGCGCTGCGCCCGGGCGGCCCGGGTGCGGTCGTAGGCGGCCCGCTTCCCGTCGTCGAGGAGGACCCCGCGGGCCTCGGCGAGCAGCGCCATGCGCTGCTCGGCCTCCTGGCGCCGCCCCAGTTCGGGCAGCGCGGTGCGGGGGCGCCACTTGCGCTGCTCCTCCTTGATGCGCTTCTCCAGCACCGCCCGGTCCGCGTCCGGGTCGACTCCGAGCAGGGCGTAGTAGTCGGTGAAGGATCCGTCGCCTGTGGGAAGGGACATGGTCTCCTCCTGGGGTGCGGGTGGAACGCCTGGTGGCACCAGTGCGCTCTCGGACGGGTCGGCCGCCGCGCGGCGGTACGGCCCCCGTGGCCTGCGGCCCGCGCGCCGGAGGACCCGTACGCGCCGATCCCGCCGTCGTGTCCGGTGCAGGGCAATCCCCTTTTCTGGGGTTTTCGGAGCGTCTCCAAACGGAAGCGGAATGCCATCGGTTTCGTGCGGTCATGGTCGCCGTTCTTCTCCTGCGGTTTCGGGGAGGCGGTTCTCCCGTCCTCCGCTCTCCCCTTTTTTGGGGAATTCCTCTCCCGGTCTTCGGCGACCGGGTCGTTGTGGAACTGCTGGTGCGGACCTCTCCTCAGCGGGGATGGCGTCCGTGGTGGTCAGCCCGCCACCGACGCGGGTCCGCTCGCTCCGGAGACCTTTTCGGGAAAACCCGGCCCCTTCTCCTCAGCGCATCCCTGCGGACCTGGGAGAAGGAGAACAGGAAAAGGGAGAGAAGGAATATCCCCGCTTTTGGGGGAACAGCGGGGACACGCCGCTGTCCTGCGCTCTTCGCAATCCCTTTCCCCATTTGTGGGGAACACCGGGGAAAGGATTTCCGCAATTGCTGTCCGCCCGCCGCCGCGGTGCGGGGAATTCTCTGTCCCGTCAATCCCTTTTTCTTGGGGTCCGGGGCGCGGGAGGGGCGGAGGGGCGGAGACGGCGGTGCCCCCGGCGGCGCGGTCCGCGCCGCCGGGGGCACCGGGGGTCAGGAGGGCCGGCTCAGAGCCGTCGGGAGGGGAACAGCGGCCAGGAGCCGCCGCGGAAGGGCCACCAGTTCGCGGTGCGCCCCTCGGGGATCATCTCGTCCAGTTTCATGGTCAGCCGCAGCGCGAAGGCGCCCGCGATCATGCCGGTCGCCAGGTCGCTGAACCAGTGGAAGTGCAGGTAGATCGAGACCACGGCCTGGAGGAAGGCGATGCCCGCGATGCAGTAGGCCAGGCGCGGCACGATGTGCGGCCGCACCGCCTGGTAGCGCACGATGAGGAAGAGCACGAGGCCGTAGATGAGGATGGCGTTCGCGCCGTGTCCGGAGGGGAACGAGACGCCGCCGTCGGTGAAGAACGAGGGGTCGTTGGTGCGCGGATGCGAGCGTCCCAGGATCAGTTTCATGCTCGCCACCAGGCAGATCATGCCGAAGACGCCGCCTGTGGCGAGCACCACAGGACGCCAGGACCGGTGCCAGTACGCCAGGTGCAGGGCGACGACCGCCAGAACGGGCAGGGCCACGGCTCGCGAAGCGACCGTGTCTGGCCATAAGATGAGAAACGTCCTTATCTGGTCCTCAAACGGACGCGGCAGCGTGTTGATCATGACGTCGATCGGCTGCAGTGCGCCTGCGGACAGGACAGTCAGCGTGACCAGGACCACTATCAGCAGGATCGCGATCTTGTCCGATGCCAGTCCCCAGGCGATCTCGCTCGCACTGGGCCATGTCACGACGTCGGACCGCCTCGGTTCGGCCGGGCGGGTCATGGTGCCTCCCACTCGGGGGCCGTGGTCGACGCCGTCATGTCGCTTACGGGCAGAGAAGGGACTCCCGGCTGGATAGCGCGGTCTCGGCCGGATCCGCGATGTGTGCATCATGTGCTCAGTGCTGTCTCACGGGTGTGGGCTGGCCTGCGGCACGGTTGTGCAAGGGGATGGCTGGCCGCTGAAGGTCCTCGGGGTCGCAGGGATGCGCACACGTCCTTCAACCGCGTGCGCATGGACCGGTCAGGGGGGACCGGCCTCTTGGCGGACGGTGTCCTGACCGCGCCCGCTACCGGCGGCGGATGCGGGGGTGCAGAGCCGCCGACGACACGCGGACACGGCCGCCCCGCAACGGTAACCCGCACGGACGCGGCCGGTGATCAGAACATGTCCGACAGATGAGCATACCCGGCGGCTCTGTCAAGAGGCTCTGACACCTCTTGGTTACGATCGGTCCCACCTCGGGTTATCCCCTGGAGCAGGGTGGCGTGGGGGGCTGCGTTCACGTGGGCGAGACCCAGGTGTGAGCGTTTTGTGAGGCAAAGGCGCCGTGGCGCGTGCATTCGGTGGACCGCGGGGGATCGTGAGGGGTGACCGAAATCCGGTATGGCACGCTTGATCAGCCCGCCCGGCCGTCGCCCACCCACAAGCAGAAAGAGGCCGTCGATGGTCGAACTTTCCCAGAAACCGGGGGACGCCTCCCGTCTGGCTCGCAATCCGCTGCGCGAGCAGATCCGGCGCGTCCTGGTCGACGGTCTGCTGTCGGGCCGGTGGAAACCGGGGGAGCGGATCGTGGAGCGGCGGGTGGCCGCCGAGCTCAACGTCAGCCAGGCCCCGGTCCGCGAGGCGCTGCGCGAACTGGAGGCGCTGCGGCTGATCGAGTCGGTGCCCAACAAGGGCGCGCGGGTCCGTGACTTCGGCGTCGCGGACATGGCCGAGATCTACCCGGTGCGCGCCGGGCTGGAACTGGTGGCGGCGCGCCTGGCCGCACCCCGCCTGGCCGAGGACATCCGGCCGCTGGAGCGCGAGGTGGAGGCGCTGCGCCGGGCCACCGCCGCCGGGGACGTGGACGGTGAGATCAAGCACAGCGTCGAGTTCCACCGCGAGATCGTGCGCGCCGCCCGCAACAGCGTGCTGCTGCACACCTGGGAGTCGCTGGGCGTGGAGGTGTGGACGGCGCTGTCGGTGCGCTGGCTCAACATGGAGCTGCACGCCAAGGCGGCCGACCACCGAGCGATCACCGAGGCGTTCCGCAACCGCGACCCGCACGTCGGGCAGATGCTCAGCGACCACGTGCTCAACTACGTGCAGGCGGCGCTGCGTTCGCACGACTCCGCCCAGTGAGCGGCCTCCTCCCGGAAGTTTGTCCGCAATCTGCGAAAACAGCCGATCGCCCGTAAAGTCGTATTGATCGATCATCGATCAGTACATAGAGTGGGCGCGACGTATGTCACACCAGCCACAGACCCCGAAGGACGGAGAACCAGCCACCTCGGCGCACCACTGTTGAGCCCGGTGGGTAGCGCACCTGTCGTACCGTGCTCCGTCCGCGGTACGGCCCGACCCGTGGAGGTCATCCACCCGACGCGGGTCCTTTCGCACACAGAAAGGCATCGACATGGCTGACACGGCCAAGCCGAAGGCGACCGGCAAGACCGGTTCCCGCCGCCGCGCGGCCCGTAACAACGCCGGTCCCGACCTCAGCGGCGAGCAACCCAAGGTCCTCCTCGACTACTACCGGCAGATGCTGTTCATCCGCCGCTTCGAGGAGCGCACCGCACAGGCGTACACGCAGGCGCGCATCGGTGGCTACTGCCACCTCAACCTCGGCGAGGAAGCCACCGTCGTCGGTCTCATGACCGCGTTGCAGGAACGCGACTACCTGTTCACCAACTACCGCGAGCACGGCTACGCCATCGCCAAGGGCATCCACCCGCGCCGGGTGATGGCCGAGCTGTACGGCCGCTCCACCGGCGTGTCCAAGGGCTGGGGCGGCTCCATGCACATGTTCGACACCGAGTCCCGCCTGCTGGGCGGCTACGGCATCGTCGGCGGCCAACTGCCGCTGGCCGTGGGCGCGGCCCTGGCCATCACCTACCGGGGCGGCGACGAGATCGTCATGTGCCAGATGGGCGACGGCACCACCAACATCGGCGCGTTCCACGAGTCGCTGAACATCGCCAGCCTGTGGAACCTGCCCGTGGTCTTCGTGGTGATCAACAACTTCACCGGCATGGGCACCACGGTCGAGAAGTCCTCGGCCGAGCCGGAGCTGTACAAGCGCGGCTCCGCCTACCGCATCGAGGGCGTGCGCGTCGACGGACGGGACGTGCTCGCCGTCCGCGACGCCGCCACCACGCTGGTGGAGCGCGCCCGCAGCGAGCAGCGGCCGTTCCTGCTGGAGGCGTTCAGCTACCGGATGAAGGGCCACTCCGTGGTGGACCCGGCCAAGTACCGCACCAAGGAGCAGGCCGAGGAGGCGCTCGCCAACGACCCGGTGGCCGCCTTCGAGGCGCGCCTGACCGAGGCGGGCATCCTCACCGAGGAGATCAAGCAGGAGATCGCCGAATCGGTCAAGGCCGAGGTCGCCGACGCGGCCGACTTCGCGGAGAACAGCCCGCACCCCGACGTGTCCACGCTGTTCGACTACACCTACGCCACCCCGGTGGCCAACGAGTCGCGCCGGATGCCCGCCGACCCGGTGTTCGCCGAGTAGACAAGGAGCGACTCTCCCCATGCCCGTCATCACCTACCGCCAGGCCCTGCGCGACACCCTGCGTGCCGAGATGCACCGCGACGAGAACGTCTTCCTCATGGGTGAGGAGATCGGTGTCTTCGAGGGCTCCTACAAGATCACCGAAGGCCTGCTCAAGGAGTTCGGGGAGCGGCGCGTACGCGACACCCCGATCGCCGAGGAGGGGTTCGTCGGCGCGGCCGTGGGCGCCGCCATGCTCGGCCTGCGCCCGGTCGTCGAAGTCATGACGATCAACTTCTCCCTGCTCGCGCTGGACCAGATCGTCAACCACGCCGCGAAGATCTACGGCATGTTCGGCGGCCAGAACAGCGTGCCGATGGTGATCCGCACCCCGGGCGGCGGCGGCCAGCAGCTCGGCGCCACCCACTCGCAGAACATCGAGCTGTACTACGCGTTCGTGCCGGGCCTGAAGGTCGTGGCGCCCAGCACGCCCGCCGACGCCGCGGCGCTGCTGCGCGC
>NZ_KQ950188.1:27964-29021 GCF_001517975.1 Thermobifida cellulosilytica TB100 | reverse complement strand
ATATGCTATAGTGAGTATATAAAGGTCATATCATCTACCTGTTCGTCAGCAACGATCACGGTGTAGAGCGTAGTGCTCTACTGTACGGGCTGATCGGCACCTGCCGTCTGAACGGTATCGATCCGGAAGCGTATCTGCGCCATATTCTGAGCATACTGCCGGAATGGCCCTCCAACCGTGTTGACGAACTCCTGCCATGGAACGCCCAGCACGCCCGCCGACGCCGCGGCGCTGCTGCGCGCCGCGATCCGCGACGACGACCCGGTGCTCTTCCTGGAGAACCTGGGCCTGTACAACACCAAGGGCGAAGTGCCCGACGAGGAGGTCGTCGGGGAGATCGGCCGCGCCGCGGTCACCCGCGAGGGCACCGACATCACCCTCATCGGCTACTCCCGGATGGCCATGGTCGCCAACCAGGTCGCCGACCGACTCGCCGAGGAGGGCATCAGCGTCGAGGTCGTTGACCTGCGTTCGCTGCGTCCGCTAGACCGGGAGACGGTCGTGGAGTCGGTCAAGAAGACCGGCTGTGCGGTCATCGCCGAGGACGACTGGCTGACCTACGGGATCGGCGCGGAGATCGCCGCCTCCATCCAGGAGGGCGCGTTCGACTACCTGGACGCTCCGGTGCGCCGGGTGGCGATGGCCGAGGTGCCCATGCCCTACGCCAAGCCGCTGGAGACCGCCGCGCTGCCGTCGGCGGAGTCGATCACCACCGTCATCCACGAAACTCTGAGCGCCGTCGGCCGGAGAGTCGGTTAGGGAACACGATGTCTGAAATCTACATGCCGCGCCTCTCCGACACCATGGAGGAAGGCGTCATCAGCACCTGGGTGAAGCAGGTCGGCGACAAGGTCTCCGCCGGCGACGTCCTGGTGGAGATCGAGACCGACAAAGCCGTCATGGAGTACGAGGCCTACGAGGACGGCTACCTGGTCAAGCAGACCGTCAGCGAGGGCGACACCGTGCCGATCGGCGCGGTGATCGGCGTGATCGCCGACAGCCCCGACGCCGTCCCGGCCGACTCCGGCGGCGAGGGCGCCGCCGAGCAGGCCCCGGC
>NZ_KQ950188.1:0-26952 GCF_001517975.1 Thermobifida cellulosilytica TB100 | reverse complement strand
GACGGCCCGTCCCGCACCGGTGCGGGACGGGCCGTCCGCGTCCTGTCGAAGGAGGAGTCCGTGGACTCTGCCCCGCCGCTGCCGGTGCGCGTCCGCCCGGCCGTCCCAGCCGACCTGTCCGCCGTGGCCGACACGCTCGCCGACGCCTTCACCGACTACCGGTTCACCCGGTGGGCGCTGCCCGCCGACGGCTACCCGGAGCGGCTGCGCGCGGTCCAGCACTACTTCACCGAACGGGTCGGCCTGCCCTACGGCCGGGTGTGGACCACCGACGGGGTGCTCGCCGCCGCCGTGTGGACCGTTCCCGGCGTGGCGGTCCCCGCCGAGGTGTTCGCCGACCCCGCACTGGCGGCGCTCTACGGGGACCGTGCCGAGGCGGTGGCGCGGCTGGAAGAGGAGCTCGCCCCGCACCGGCCCGCCGGACCGGCGTGGTTCCTGGCCACGGTGGGCGTGCGCCGCGACGCCCAGGGAAGGGGCGTGGGCGCCGCCGTGCTCTCCCCCGGCCTCGCCGCCGCCGACGCCGACGGGTTCTCCTGCTACCTGGAGACCTCCGACGCCCGCAACGTGCGCTTCTACCGTCGGCTCGGCTTCGAGGTGACCGCGGAGGTCACCCCCTCCTGGGCCGCGCCGCGCACGTGGTGCATGGTGCGGCCCGCCCCGGCGTCCCGCCGGTAGCGGGAGCCCCCGCGCGGGGAAGGCCGGTGTGCGCCCCGCCCGCCGGCCCCTCCCCCAGGCGGGGTCGGCGGGCGGGTTCCTCCCAGGGCCGCGCCCCCACGAGGTCGCGGTTCAGGGGGTCGTGGACGCCTGGTGAGGCCGGAAGACGTCGGTCTCGCCCGGCACGGTGGAGCCGGTGACCGCGACACAGCGGGCGCAGGCCGTGTCGGGCCCGAGCTCCGCGGCGGCGGTCACGCCCCGGCCGGTCGACCAGGCCGGGGGCGGCCGCGCCCGCGGTGGGACAGGACGAGACGGGAAACCCGTGCTGTCCGCGGGGCGGGGGTGCGCCGTCGAAGTCCCGGCAGACGGCGCAGGCCACGGTGTCGAAGATCCGGACGGGGGTCCCGGCCATGGTTCGCGCTCCCTCCCGGCGGTCGTCGGCATCGCGGTCCCGGGTCTGCCCTCCCAGCCTGGCCCGGCCCCCTCGGACCGCACATCGGTGAAACGACCAGTCCGCCCCGGGCCGGAACCGGGGACCGCACCGTCCACCACGGGAAACGCCCGAATGTTACGTTGACCACATGCCCGCACCCCCGCTTCCCGCATCCGTGCGCCTCGGCTACGGCCTGGGCTCCATCGCCACCGGGACCTACGGCACCGTTCCCGGCCTGGTCCTGCTCTACTACCTGACCGACGTGCTCGCCGTCCCCGCGGCGACCGCGGCGCTGGTGCTCTTCGTCCCCCGGGTCTGGGACGTGCTCGTCGACCCCTGGGTGGGCGCGCTCTCCGACCGCACCCGCTCCTCCCTGGGGCCGCGCCGCCCGTGGCTGCTCGCCGGGGCTCTCACCCTGCCCGTGACGTTCGCCGCGATCTTCCTGGCCCCGCCCCTGTCCGGCGGCTGGGCGGCGGGCTACGTCTGCCTGCTGCTCCTGGCCGCCGCCACCGCCTTCTCCCTGTTCCAGGTGCCCTACGTCGCCATGCCCGCCGAGATGACCGACGACCACCGGGAGCGCTCGCGGCTGATGTCCTGGCGCATGGCCCTGCTGGGGGCGGCCATCCTGCTGTCCGGCGGGGTGGCCCCGGCCGTCGCGCAGAGCGGAGGCGGCACCCCGGCCGGCTACCGGCTCATGGCGCTGGTGGTCGGCGCCCTCCTGCTGGCGGGCACGCTCAGCGCGTTCCTCGGCACCCGCCGCGCCCCCCTTCTGCGGCTGTCGACCGCCGCCGCACCCCGGACGACGCTGCGCGACCGGATCACGGCGGTGCGCGCCAACCGCCCGTTCCGCGTCCTGTTCGCCGCATTCCTGCTCCAGGCGGTCCCCGCCGGCATCATGCTGGCCGCCGCCCAGTACTTCGCCACCTACACGCTCGGCTCGCCCTCGGCGGTCACCACGCTGTTCGTCTGCCTGGTCGGCCCGCTCGTGCTGACCATGCCGCTGTGGCTGCGCGGTGCGCTGCGCCACGGTAAACGCGCCGCGCTGGGGGCCGCCGCCGTCCTCTTCGGCAGCGGGGCGGCCCTGCTGGCGGCCACCCCGCTGCTGGGCGCGCCGTTCGACGCCTGGTACGCGCACGTCTGCGTCGGCCTGGTCGGTGTCGGCTACGCGGGCACCCAACTGCTGCCGTTCGCCATGCTCACCGACACCCTCGCGGCGGACGCGGCCCGCTCCGGGGCCAGCCGCGCGGGCCTGTTCACCGGCCTGTGGACGGCGGGCGAGACCCTGGCCATGGCCACCGGCAGCGGACTGTTCGCGCTGCTGCTGGCCGCCACCGGCTTCGTCTCCAGCACCGCCGGGACCGAGGCGGCACAGCCCGCCAGCGCCCTGGCGGGCATCGTCGCGGGCATCAGCGTGCTGCCCGCCCTGCTGGTCCTCGCCAGCATCCCCTTCGTCCGCCGCTACGACCTCGCCGAGGAGGACCCCCGGCCCGACCCCCCGCGGACGGACGGCCTCCGCCCCGGCAGCGACGCCGGAACACCCCCGCCCGCGACCCCGTGATCAGGAGGACACCGTGCCCGACACCGAAGCGATCCTCGCCGAACTCGCCCGGCTGAGCTCCGCGGACCTGCCCACCCGGGGCGGCCGCACCCTCGCCTACGTCCACGACCCCGGGCTGCCCGGCCTCGACGACCTGGCCACGGCCGCCCACGCGGCTTTCGCTCGGGTCAACGCGCTGGACATGACCGTCTTCCCCAGCGTGGTGCAACTGGAGAACGACGTGGTCTCCTTCGCGGCCCGCCTCCTCGGCGGCGACGCGGCGACCCGCGGCTCCTTCACCAGCGGCGGCACCGAGTCCATCCTGCTGGCGGTCAAGGCCGCCCGGGACCACGCCCGGGCCGTCCGCGGGGTGACCGAACCGGAACTGGTGGTGCCCGACACCGCGCACGTCGCCTTCCGCAAGGCCGCCCGCTACCTGGGCCTGCGGCTGGTCACCGTGCCCACGGACCCGGTGTCGTGCACGCCCGACCCCGCCGACCTGGCGGCGGCGCTGACCGACCGCACGGCCCTGGTCGCGGTGTCGGCGCCCTCCTACGCGCACGGCGTGCTCGACCCGGTCGCCGAGACCGCCGCGGCGGCCGCCGAACGCGGCGTGTGGTGCCACGTGGACGCGTGCGTGGGCGGCATGGTGCTGCCCTTCCTGCGCCGCCTCGGCCGTGACCTGCCGGACTTCGACCTGTCGGTGCCCGGGGTCTGCTCGCTCTCGGTCGACCTGCACAAGTACGGCTTCGCCGACAAGGGCGCCTCGGTGGTGCTCTACCGGGACGCGGAGCTGCGCCGCCACCAGTACTTCGCCTCCGCGGAGTGGCCCGGCTACCCGGTGGTGAACCCCACCGCGCAGGGCAGCCGCTCGGCGGGGCCGCTCGCCGCGGCCTGGGCGGTCGTCCGCCGCCTCGGGGAGGAGGGCTACACCGGGCTGGTCGCCACCGCCGTCCGCGCCACCGAGGAGATCGCCGCGGGCGTCGGCGCCGTTCCCGGGCTCCGCGTGGTCGGCTCGCCCGTGGCGACCCTGCTGTGCGTGGCCTCGGAGGAGGCCGACCCGCTGCACGTCGCCGACGAGATGCGCGCCCGCGGTTGGTTCGTGCAGCCGCAACTGTCGTTCGGCGCCCACCGGCGCAACCTGCACCTGACCGTCACCCCGGCCACCGCTCCCCAGGTGCCCGCCCTCCTGGCCGACCTGGCGGAGTCGGTACGGGCCGCCGCCGCACTGCCCTCCCCCAACCCCGATCCCGCGCTGGCCGCCGCCGTGGCCGGCCTCGACGCCGACGCGCTCTCCGCCGAGGAGCTGGCCCAGGTGATGGCCTCGATCGGGGTGGACCCGGAGAAGGGCGCGCTGCCGTCCCGCATGGCCCCGCTGCTGGCCCTGCTGGACGCCGCCCCGCTGCCCTTGCGGGAGCGCTTCCTCACCGAGTTCGTGGGCCTGCTGTTCTCCGGTTCGGGGGCCTGAGCCGCGCACGGCCGGGTCGGCCGGGCGGTGTGCTCAGTCGACCTGGCCCGCGCGGATGCGGGCCAGCCACTGCTCGGCCTCGTGGAAGTCGTCGTCGGTGGTGCTGACGCGGGCGCCGGGCCGCTTCGCGGCGGTGCCGGCGTCGGCGCGCGGGTAGCTGCCGAGGAAGCGCACGTCCCGGCAGATGCGCCGCAGCCCCATGAGCGCCTCGCCGACCCTGGCCTCGGCCACGTGGCCCTCGGCGTCCATGAAGAAGCAGTAGGTGCCCAGCCCGTCGCCGGTGGGCCGCGACTCCAGCCGGGTCAGGTTGACGTCGCGGACCGCGAACTGGGTGAGCAGCTCCGCCAGCGCACCCGGGTGGTCGTAGGGCAGGAACGCCACCAGCGAGGTGCGGTCGAACCCCGTCGGCTCGGGCAGCGCGCCCGGACGGCTCAGGTAGATGAACCGGGTGGCGGCGTCGGCGCGGTCCCCCACCCCCTCGGCCAGGGGGACCAGGCCGTACCGCTCCCCGGCGATGCGGGCGCAGATCGCGGCGTCGTAGGGCGAGGAGGGGTCGGCGACCGACTGGGCCGCCGCCGCCGTGGAGGACACCACATACGACTCGGCGTAGGGCAGGTTCGCCGCCAGCCATCCCCGGCACTGAGCCAGCGCGTGCGAGTGCGTGGCGACCCGCTTGACGTCGGACAGCACCGTTCCCGGCCGGGCGAACAGGGTGAACTCCACCGGGACGGTGATCTCTGCGGTGATCAGCAGCGGGTCGCCGTTGACGAGCTCGGAGGTGGTGGCGCTGACGCCGCCCTCCACGGAGTTCTCCAACGGGACGACCCCGCCCGCGACCTCGCCGCGCCGCACCGCCCCGAAGACCATGTCCACTCCGTTGCACGGGACGAACTGCGCGGCCGGGGTGTCCGGCCGCAGCGCCCGCAGCGCGGCCTCGGTGAACGTGCCCTCGGGGCCGAGGTAGGCATAGCGGTTCGACATGTACAGCAGGCTACTCCGCCTGCCGGACCTGTTCGTTCGCCTCCTGCTCCACCGGGAGCCGCACCGGCGCGGCCTCGCCGACCAGGGGCGTCCTGCGCCCCAGCCGCGCGGCGCGCACCGCGCGCTGCTCCTCCGGCGACAGCGGTTCGACGGCCCTGCCGCCCACCACCGCCTTGGCGTAGGTCCTGGCCTCGGCGCGCCCGTTGATGGAGGTCAGCACGACCCCGTCGCCCGCCGAGTCGAGCAGGGCCAGGGAGAAGGAGCGCGCTCCGAACCGCTCCTCCAGCGCGTCGTAGTACACGAGCGCGGCGTTCCTGATCGCGTGCGGGTCGATGCCGTCCGCCGCGGCCAGGGAGTTCCGGATCATCACGTGGCAGTCGCCGATCGCCGTCCGCGTCCGCCAGAAGGCCAGCAGGCCGAACAGCAGTCCGCCCGCGCCCAGCAGCGCGCCCGTCACGGAGAGAAGAATCGGTACCACGCAGCGACACTAATCGCCGACCGGGGCTTCCCCGGGGAGGCCGTCGGCGTTTTTCCGCCGCCTTTCCGAGAAACGGGGGGAACGTTCGCTCCCTCCGCGCGGCCGACCGCCCCCCGCGGGGCGCACGCCGCGCAGCTCCCGCACCGCGAGCACGCGGGCGACGTCCACGAACTGCCGGGCGCGGTGCACCTGGGAGCGCAGGTCGGTGCCGGTGGCGCGGTGCTCCATCGCGACGTCGACCTCCACCACCGTGAATCCGCGGCTGAGCAGGTCGATGGTGAGCGCGGTCTCCACCCCGAAGCCCGGGGCGAGCGGGCAGGCCGCCTCGAAGGCCTGCCGGGTCAGGCAGCGCTGGCCGTTGAGCGGCTGCTCGGTCTCCCATCCGGTGGCGCGCCGGATGCCGTTGCGGGCCAGCCGGACCACGAAGCCGTGGCCGCCCAGCCGCGCCCTGGTCCTCGGGAAGCGCGCGATCGTCATGTCCGCCCGCCCCGCGCGCACCGGTTCGATCAGCGCCGCGGCGGCGCCGGCGGTCGCGCCGAGGTCGGCGTCCAGGAAGAGCAGGTGCCGGGGGGCGATGTCGGCGCCGGAGCGCCGTTCGTGCGCCTCGAAGCCGAGGACCCCCTCGGCTCCGGTCTGCATGGCCGCTCCCTTGCCCCGGTTGCGGGCGTGCCGGAACACGCGGGCGCCCTCGCTGCGGGCGACGGCGGCGGTGTCGTCGCGCGATCCGTCGTCCACCACCACGACGAGGTCCACTCCGGGCAGCGCGCGCACGGCCCGGACGGTGGCACCGATGCGCTCCTGCTCGTCCTTGGCCGGGATGACGGCGGCGACCCGGCCCGCTCCCGTCGCGGATGCCACGGCTGCCTCCGGCTACTGGGCGGCGCCGGTGGCGGCCGCCGCCGGGACGTCGACCGCGTCGTGGACGGTGAAGACCTCGTCCAGCCCGGTGATCTCCAGGATCCTGCGGACGGCGGGCTGGGGGGCGGCCAGTTCGAGCTCGCCGCCGTTCCCGCGGGCCTGCTTCAGCGCCGACAGCAGCACGCCCAGCCCGGTGGAGTCGCAGAACTCCACCCCGCTCATGTCGACGACGGTCCGGCCGCCGCAGGCCACCGCGTCGGCGAGGGCGCCGCTCAGCAGCGGCGCCGTGTACAGGTCGATCTCCCCGCAAACGGATACGACCGCGTGATCAACCCGAGACTTCTTTGAGATCCTCAACTCCACAGTCGTGACTGTAGCGTTCCCGCATCAGGCGTGGCCACCCACGCGGGACGGTGTTTCGCCGTGCCGCACCGCCCCGGCGTTTCCCGGTTGACCGGCGCAAACACAGAACGCGGGGAGCAGTCAGGCCGAGGAGGCGCGGGGAACGCCGGCACCCGGTCCGCGGAGACCGCCATGACCGGGACGTCGATGACGGCCCAGACGGTGGTGGTGCTCTCGTCCACCTCCGTCCCCCACCTGGCGGAGAGCCGCTGCACGATCTCCAGCCCGTGGCAGCCGTCGGCGGCGGGCGACGGCACCGCCAGCCGGGGCAGGGTCTCGCCTCCCCCGTCGCTCACCGCGATCTCCACCCCGGTGCCGTCCGCGTGCCCGGTCTCCCCCGAGCGCACCAGGGACCACGCCACCCGCACCCGGTCCGGAGGGTGGGGCGGCGGCAGCGGGGCCGCGTGGCGCAGCGCGTTGGCCACGAGTTCGGTGAGGACGGCGGCGGCGTCCTCCACGAGCGACCGCGGCACTCCCCGGGCTCGGAGGTCCTCGCGGAGGCAGCGGCGTGCGATGGCGACACTCGACGGCGCGTGTGGCAGCAGTACGGCACGCGACATGTCCCCAACTCCCTCAGTTCTCCGGCGCCCGTCCCACCGCACCGCGACGACGCCGGTACGAGGGCGACGACCTGTTCGCCTACTGGTTGTGCTGATTGTGTCGGTCGACCACCGCGCGACGCCGTCCCCGGATCGCACCAGGGGCGAAATGCCCGTTTCCACTTCCTGGGAAACCACCTCCGGCTCACCTGGCGCGAACCCGCCGTCACCCGGAACCGGCACCGTCGCCCCGCGCGGAGGACTCCACTCTCCCACCGGAACCGTCCCGTTGGCCAGAAAACCGGCGCAATGTGAATCTCATCCGGGTCCCGCGTGGCTGGTTGGGATGGGCGGTGATCTGTCCCTTCTGCGCCTCGGCGAGCTGCTGCACGATGTGCAGCCCCAGCCCGAAGCCGCCGAACCGGCGCCGGTCGCCGGTCTCCCCCTGGACGAAGCGGTCGAAGATCCGCCCCGAGTCGACCGGGTCGATCCCCACCCCCTCGTCCGAGACCACGATGGCCACCTGGTCCTCCGCCACCTCGACGGCCACCGTCACCGTTCCCCCGTCCGGGGAGTACTTGAGCGCGTTCTCCACGAGCTGGCTGACGATCACGTCGGTGGCCTCCGGGTCGGCGAGCACCGGCGGCAGTCGCTCCGGCATCCGCAGCTCCAGCTCGTGCTCGACGGCCAGCGGACGGAACGCCGCGTAGACCCCGCGCAGCGCCTCGCCGACGTCGCAGGGGCGCACCCGCACGGGAAGCTGCCCCTTCCCGGCCTCCACCCCCAGCAGCAGGTTCTCCACCAGCCGCGCCATCCGCTCGGAGCGGTCCGCGATCAGCTCCAGGTAGCAGCGCCGGTCCTCGTCGGAGAGCTGCTCCCAGCGCTCGGTGAGCGTGCTGGACAGGCCCCGCACGACCGTCAGCGGGGTGCGCAGTTCGTGGCCGGCTGTGGCCAGGAAGAGGTCCTTCTGCTCCTCCAGCTCCTTGGCCGGGGTGATGTCGCGGAAGTCCACCACCCGCTCCTCGGTGCCCGCGATGTCGGTGACCAGGATCTCCAGCCAGCGGCCGTTGTCCATCCGGTGCCGCAGCGGCCGCCCCTGCTCCGTCGGCGAGGGGAACGGCGGCGGCCGGCCCACGACCTCGCTCCGCTCGCGCCCGGTCAGCTCGACGGCGGAGCGGTTCCACTTGCGCACCCGGCCCCAGCGGTCCAGCACCGCGATGCCGTTGGCGCTGGCCTCCACGATCGCGTGCTCGTGGGCCCGCTGCCGGACCGTCTCCTGGTAGGCCATGGCGTTGCCGAGCGCGATCCCCGCGTGCGCCGCCAGCAGTTCCAGCATCTCCAGCTCGACGTGGCTGATCCGGCGCCTGCGGTACAGCGCGTACAGCGCTCCGTAGGGGCGCCCCCGCACGTCGCAGACGCACAGCGCGACCGTGCGCAGCCCGTCCAGGTCGGCCCACAGCAGGTCCTGCAACGGCCGGGACTCGTCCGAGGCCAGCAGCACCTTCCTGCCGCTGGCCAGCAGTTCGCCGAGCAGGCTGCGGCGCAGCTCGGTGCGGTGGCCCAGCAGCTTGCGCGGCAGCCGGGCCACACTGGCCAGCCGCAGGGAGTCCCCCTCGATCAGCGAGAACCCTCCCGCGTCCGCACCGGTGAGCTCGGTGAGGCCGCTGACCACCCGGTCGAGGATCTCCTCGACGTCGTGCCCGGCGCTGATGTCGGTCATCATGTCGGTGAGCCGCCGCACCAGGTGGGCCCGCTCGGCGAGGTGCAACTGCTCCAGCTCGCTCTCGGCGGGGGTGAGGGTGTGCGGGTGGAAGACGCACACCCAGCCGACCATGGTCCCGTGCACGTCGGTGAGCCGGTTGAAGCTGGCGCGCACGTCCAGCAGGCCGCCGTTGCGGTGGATGCGCCGGGTGGTGACCGAGATCGGCCGACTGACCCGCACCCGTTCCAGGACCGCGTGGTACTCGGCCTTCCGGTCGTCGGGCACCATGGGCACCGGATGTCCGATCACCTCGGTGAGCGTCCAGCCGAAGAGCCGCTCGGCTCCCCGGTTCCACTGGACGACCCGCTGGTCGATGTCCAGGACGACAACGGCGTCCGCCACTGCGGCCACCACTGCCTCAGCGGTAAAGGCTGCCGGGTCGAATCTCACCTATGCCATGGTGCCACTCGGAACGCCCTCCGGGACGGGGATTGGGGAGGCCCGTCCGATTCCCCGCCGCCCGGCCGCCGACGCTCCTGCTCGCGGCGGCGGCACCGGGTCAGAGGACCGTGGGGGGCCGGCCGGTCTCGCTGACCATGGGCCGCCCGGCCAGCGACCACGCGCTCATCCCCCCGGCGACGTTGGCGCTGCGCCACCCCGCCTCGTTGAGGGCCTGCACGGCCTGCGCCGAGCGCCCGCCGATGCGGCAGACGACGTAGATCTGGACGTCCTTGGGCAGCTCCGCGGCCCGCTGCGCCAGTTGCCCCAGCGGGATGTGGACGGCGTTGGGCGCGTGCCCCGCGCGCCACTCGTCGTCCTCGCGCACGTCCAGCAGGAAGCCGTTCTCGGGCACCGCGCTCACCTCGACCACCGGAATGCTGACACCGGACACCGAGACACCTCTCCGTCACGTCACGTCATCGACACGTCGCGCACAGGGGAACCCTGTGCCGTTCACGCACGTCTGACAGGGTATGCGTAGTCTCATTCCTTCTGATGCACGCAGGCCGCTCGCGGTGCTCGCGGCCGCCGGGCTGCTGCTCTCCGGCTGCGGCAGCCCCACCGGCCCCCCGGACGGACAGGCCGAGCCGTCCTCCCCGTCCGACGCCGAGCAGCACCCGCGGACCGAGCTGACCGTGGAACGCGCCGTCTCCGACCCCGACGCCCCCGCCGGGCTCGACGGGTTCTCCCCGGGGGTGTGGACGCTCACCTGCGAACCGGCGGGCGGCGACCACCCGGACCCGGAGGCCGCCTGCGCGGCCCTGGCCGAGGCGGGCGTCGACGTCTTCGCCCCGGTGCCCGAGGACCAGCCCTGCACCCTGGTCTACGGCGGCCCGGAGACCGCGACCGTCACCGGCCACGTCGCGGGCACACCGGTGGACGCGGAGTTCTCCCGGGAGAACGGCTGCGAGATCGACCGCTGGGAGCGCGTGGGACCGCTGTTGCACCCGTGACCTGCGGAAACCTCGGGAAACAGTAAAGCCCCGGCGTTACGCCGGGGCCTCTGGTGGGCGAGGAGGGATTTGAACCCTCACATCCTCTCGGACACACGGACCTGAACCGTGCGCGTCTACCGTTCCGCCACCCGCCCGAGTGACACTGAAGTGTACCTGATCGCACGGGGCCGACCTCGGTTTTTCCGGGGCCGCTCCCTGCGACGTGTTAAAGGCTAGCACGGTCTGGGAGGAGTCCGTACACCTTTCCGGGGCTGACCGCTTGGTAACGACTCCGTCTGGTGAAGCAAAACAGGCCGTAGCCCGGTTACGATCATCTCATCGGGACGTGGAGTCAAGGGAGGTACCTCGTGGGAGTGCTTCAACGCTTCGAGCGCCGGCTCGAAGGGATGATCGAAGGCACCTTCGCGCGAGCCTTCAAGTCGGAGCTCCAGCCCGTCGAGGTCGCCAGCAACGTGCAACGCGAGATGGACGAACGCGCCGCGATCGTCGCTCAAGGCCGCACCCTGGTCCCCAATGACTTCGTCGTGGAACTCTCCGGCTCGGACAGGGAGCGACTCGCCGTCTACGCCGACAACCTCGGCCAGGAACTGTCCAAACTGGCCCGCGAGTACGCCACCGAGCAGGGCTACTCGTTCGTCGGCCCGGTACGGGTGAGGTTCGAGACCGCCGACGACCTCCAGACCGGTCGCTTCCGGGTCCGTTCCGCGGTCATCCGCGGAGACACTTTCAAGGACGGCGAGATCATCAAGCCGGTCACCGACCACCCCCGTCGCGGCAGCACTGTTCCGGGCCGCCCCCGCCTGCTGCTGTCCCCCGGTGGCGCCGCAGCCGAGGGCTCCCTCACCGCACGGGGCGCCCAGCAGTCCTACGAACTCACCTCCGAGGTGACGCTCCTGGGCCGGGGCACCGACTGCGACCTGCGCTTGGTGGACAACGGCGTCTCGCGCCACCACGCAGAGATCCGGGTGGAGGGCGACGAGGCCGTCCTCGTGGACCTGAACTCCACCAACGGGACCTTCGTCAACGGCCAGCAGGTCAAGCGGGCCCGCCTGGTGGACGGCACCCGGATCAGTCTCGGCAGGACGACGATGACCTTCCGGCGCGACTGAACAACGGAACAGATGACAAGACCCGCCACGTTAAGTGACGTAGCGGGTCTTCCCCATAACAACACCGAATGATGTCAAGGCAAGAAACCATCCCCCGAGCAGGACTTTATTCCGAATACCGCTTCAATCGGGCACAATAACCGGGTCCAATGGGTTCACCTGGCTTCCGAAGCGGTAGACACGGTTCGACGCGACAGCATGCGCTGGCGGAGCCATCACCGCTGACCCAGCCGGAGCACGACAGGGGCTGAAGAGCACTGCAATGTCCGAGTTGACTCTCATGTTGATCAAGCTCGCGTTCCTCGCGGTGCTGTGGCTGTTCATCATCATGGCGGTGGGAGTGATTCGCACCGACCTGTTCGGCCCGGCCACCAGCAGGAAACGCGGCTCCGCCAGAGGCGGCCGGGACGCCGGACGCCCGAGACCCGCCCGACCCGCACGCGGGCGGCGTAACGAACCCCGCTCCCTGGTCGTGGTCAAGGGCCCCCTCGCCGGAACGACCATCGACCTCACCTCCCAGCCGATCACCATCGGCCGCGCCAAGGACTCCACCCTCGTCATCAGCGACGACTACGCCTCCGGGCGGCACGCCCGCCTCTTCCCCGAAAACGGCCGCTGGATCGTCGAAGACCTCGGCTCGACGAACGGCACCTACCTCGGCCAGACCCGACTGACCCGTCCTCAGCCCGTCTCCATCGGACAGCCCATCCGCATCGGTAAGACCGTTCTGGAACTACGCAAATGACCATCGCACTTCGATACGCGGCGTACTCCGACGTCGGCTGCCTGCGAGAGGGCAACGAGGACTCCGGTTACGCGGGACCCAATCTGCTTGTCGTGGCCGACGGAATGGGCGGACACGCGGGTGGCGAGATCGCCAGCGCACTGGCCGTGCACACGTTGATGCCCCTCGACGAGGACATGCCGGGCAACCAGATGGTCCGTGCCCTCGAGGAGGCCGTCGCGGCGGCCAACGAGGCCCTGGCCCGCCGGGTCATCCAGGAGCCCCACCTGGAGAACATGGGCACCACCCTGACCGCCATGCTGTGGTCGGGGTCGCGCGTGGTTCTGGTCCACGTCGGGGACTCCCGTGCCTACCTGCTGCGCAACAACGAGTTGCAGCAGATCACCAGCGACCACACCCTCGTGCAGACCCTCGTGGACGAGGGCAAGATCACCGAGGACGAGGTCGCCACCCACCCCCAGCGCTCCCTCCTGCTCCGTGCCATCCAGGGCCAGGGGCGCGTCGACCCGGACCTGTCCGTGCGGGAGGCCCAGGTCGGCGACCGCTACCTGCTCTGCTCCGACGGCCTGTCCGGCGTGGTCAGCAAGGAGACCATCCACGAGACGCTCGCCACGGAGCCCACTCCCGAGGACGCGGCGATCCGCCTGATCGAGCTGGCCATCCGCGGCGGCGGCCCCGACAACATCACCGCCGTGGTCGCCGACGTGATCGACACCGCCACCGACCCCGCGGGACCGACGGCGACCCCCGCCGTGGTGGGCGCGGCGAGCCAGCGCCGGGAACCGATGATCCCCTCCGACACCCCCGCGGGGCGCGCCCACGAGCTGACCCGCAACAGCAACAACGCCGGCGACACCGCCGAGATGGAGCGCATCCCCCCCTACGAGCCCGAGGACGAGCCCGAGCCGCCGCGACCCCGCCGCTGGTGGCCCATGGTGCTGACCTTCCTCGTCCTGGTGGCGATCGTGGCCGGGGTCGGCTTCTACTTCGGCCGCCAGTTCCTGCTGAGCCAGTACTTCGTGGGCGCCAGCAAGGACGGCCAGGAAGTCGCCATCTACCAGGGCATCAACACCGATGTCGCGGGCTACAGCCTGGCCACCGAGGTGGAGCGCACCGGCATCCCGCTGGACGGCCTGCCCGTCACCGAACGCGAGTCGGTGGAGCGCAGCATCACCGTCGACAGCCTCGACGAGGCCCAGCAGCGGGTCGACGACCTGCGGGAGACCTACGAGGGCTGCCGCCGGTCCCCCGGCTCCTGCGGCCTCGAGGACGACAACGGCTCCGAGGCGACACCCACGCCCCAGGGGAGCGAGAAGCCGCAGACACCAGGAACTTCCGCCCAGGAACCCGCGTCCCAGCCGGGAGAAAGCGCGGACGATGGGCAGGGCACGGGAGGCCAGCAATGAGCGAGGCACTGTCGACCGCGCTGCCGCCGGTCAAACGGCGCAACGCCGAACTGGTCATGCTGGTGTTCGCGATCGGCATCACGCTGTTCGCGATGGTCGAGGCCAGCCTGACCCGCAACGGTGAGATGCCGCCGAACCTGTTCCTGTACGGGGGCCTGTTCGGTGGCCTGTCGCTGCTGGCCCACGTGTTCATCCGGTTCTTCGCGCCCTACGCCGACCCGCTGCTGCTGCCGTTGGCCACCATGCTCAACGGCCTGGGCATCGCCATGCTGTGGCGCCTGTTCGAGGCGACCGGCGACACCAGCAGGGGCAGCGCGATGGACCAGTTGATCCTCACCGCGGGCAGCCTGGTCGTCTTCGCCGCGATCGTGTTCTTCCTCAAGGAGCCGCGGGTCCTCCAGCGCTACCCCTACATCACCGCGCTCAGCGCGGTGCTGCTGCTCCTGCTCCCGCTGATCCCCGGCCTGGGCATGACCATCAACGGCGCCCGGCAGTGGATCAACCTGGGGGTCACCAGCCTCCAGCCGTCGGAGTTCGCGAAGATCGCGCTGGTCATCTTCCTGTCCGGGTACATGGTCACCAAGCGCGACGTGCTCTCGCTGGTGAGCAGGCCGCTCAAGATCGGCCCGATCAAGGTGCTGGAACTGCCCCGGATGCGCGACACGGCCCCGATGGCCGTCATGTGGGGCTTCTGCATCATCGTCCTGGTCATCCTGATGAACGACCTGGGCACCTCGCTGCTGCTGTTCGGCACCTTCCTCGCGATGATCTACGTGGCCACGCAGCGCTCCTCGTGGATCATCCTGGGACTGAGCGCGTTCTTCGGCGCCTGCGCCCTGCTGTACCCGTTCGTCCCCCACTTCCGCACCCGCGTGATCACCTGGCTGGACGCCTTCAACCCCGAGGTGTACTGCACCGACGAGATCCTCAACAACAGCACCGACGCGTTCTGCGTGCAGGCGGGGCAGAACAGCCAGCAGCTCGTGCAGGGCTTGTTCGCCATGGGCGAGGGGGGCATCCTCGGCGCCGGCCTGGGCGGCGGCAAGCCGGGCAACGTCCCCGAGGTGCAGAACGACTTCATCTTCAGCGCGTTCGGCGAGGAGCTGGGCCTCACCGGCCTGATGGTGATGCTGTTCGCGCTGGCGCTGCTCGCCCAGCGCGGCATGCGCATCGCCCTGGCCTCCCGGGAGCTGTTCGTCAAGATGTTCGCCTCGGGAATCTCGTTCCTCATCGCCTTCCAGAGCTTCGTGGTCATCGGAGGCGTCACCCGCGTCATCCCGATGACCGGTGCGACCATCCCCTTCGTGGCCAAGGGTGGCTCTGCGCTGCTGTCCAGTTGGATCATGCTCGCCCTGTTGATCCGGATGAGCAACAACGCCCGTAAACCGGCCCCGGTGGCCATCCAGGACGAGGGTGCGACCCAGGTGATCTCCCGATGAACAAGCCCATTCGCCGACTCGCGGTGTTCTCCCTGGCGCTGTTCGGGGTGCTGCTGCTGAACACCACCTGGATCCAGGCGTTCCAGGCCGACTGGCTGCGCGAGCACGAGTTCAACCGCCGCGACGTCGCGGAGCGGACCTCCCTGCCGCGCGGCCCCATCGTGGTGGCCAACGAGCAGATCGCCACCTCGACGTTTGTCGAGGACGGAGAGTACTACCAGCGCGACTACCCGGAGGGGGAGCTGTACGCGCACCCGGTGGGCGTGTTCAACCCGATGGGCAACTTCGGCATCGAGCAGACCCACAACTCCTACCTGGACGGCTCCGACGAGAGCCTCATGGTCCGCAACTTCCTGGACATGCTCACCGGCACCGACCCCCAGGGCGCCTCGGTGGTGCTGACCCTGAACCCCGCGGCCCAGCAGGCGGCGCTGGACGGCCTGCGCGCCAACGCCACCAACGGCCGGGGCGCGGCCGTCGCCCTCGACCCCAAGACGGGAGCGATCCTGGCCGCCGCCTCCATCCCCACCTACGACCCGAACTCGGTGGCCGACCTCTCCGACGTCAACACCTCGGTCGAGAACTGGAACAAGCTGGCCGACGACGAGAACCAGCCGCTGCTGAACCGGGCCTTCAACGAGCTCTACCCGCCGGGCTCCACGTTCAAGATCGTCACCGCCGCCACGGCGCTGGAGAACGGCCACACCATCGAGTCCACCATCGACGCGCCCGCCGCGATCCCGCTCGGCGGCAGCAGCCTGCCGAACGCCTTCGGCGGCCCCTGCAACGGCGGGGCGCCCGACTCGATCGCGCACTCCATCGAGATCTCGTGCAACACCTCGATGGCGAACTGGGCCATCGAACTGGGCGCCGAGGCGCTGCACGAGCAGGCCAGCGCGTTCGGCTTCAACTCCGGGCCGATGAACGTCCCGCTGCCGGTGACGGAGAGCTCGGCCCCCCTGGAGCCCGACGACAACCTGCGCGCCCAGATGGGCATCGGCCAGGGCCAGTTGCAGGCCACCCCGCTACAGATGGCGATGGTCGCGGCCGCCGTCGCCAACGACGGCACCATCATGCAGCCCTACCTGGTCCAGGAGATCCTCGGCCCGGACATGTCCGAGATCGAGTCCACCACGCCCCAGGTGTTCAGCGAGGCGATCAGCGCCGACACCGCCGAGCAGCTCACCCAGGCCATGATCCTGGTCACCGAGGGGGCCGAGGGCAGCGGCAAGAGCGGCGCGATCCCCGGCATCCAGGTGGCGGGCAAGACGGGTACCGCCGAGGTCGGCGACGGCGACACCCACAACTGGTTCATCTCCTTCGCCCCCGCCGACGACCCCCAGGTCGCGGTGGCGGTCGTGATCGAGCGAGGCAACGCCAGCGGTGGCACCCTGGCGGCTCCCGTGGCCAAGGCGATCATGGAAGCAGTGATCAACAGTGAGTGAGACCCCTGAGCGCGGCCTCGGCACGCGGGCCGGGGTGGTGCTGATCGACCGATACCGCCTCGACGAGCGCATCGGCGTGGGCGGCATGGGCGAGGTGTGGCAGGCGACCGACATCCTGCTCAGCCGCCCGGTGGCGGTCAAGCTGCTGCACATGGCCCAGGTGAGCGACCCGGTCTCGCAGCAGCGGTTCCGCACCGAGGCCCAGATCACCGCGGCGCTGTCGCACCCGAACATCGCCCAGGTCTACGACTACGGCGAGCAGGACGGGTACTCCTTCCTGGTCATGGAGCTGATCACGGGGGAGTCGCTGTCGTCGATCATCAAGCGCAACCCGGGACTCGACCCCGACGTCACCCTGGACGTCGTGGACCAGGCCGCGCAGGCGCTGGCCGCGGCCCACGCCGGCGGGGTCGTCCACCGCGACATCAAGCCGGGCAACCTGCTGGTGACCGAGGACGGGACGGTGAAGCTCACCGACTTCGGCATCGCCCGCGGCACCGAGTCGGTCACCCTCACCCAGACCGGCATGGTCATGGGTACCGCCCAGTACATCTCCCCCGAGCAGGTGTCGGGGAAGCCCGCCAGCCCGCTGTCGGACATCTACGCGCTCGGCATCGTCGCCTACGAGTGCCTGGCCGGGCAGCCGCCGTTCACCGCGGACACCCCCCTGGCGCTGGCCCTGGCCCATGCGCGGGAGCCTCCTCCGCCGCTGCCCGAGACCGTGCCGCCGGGAGTGCGCGAACTCGTGGAGCGGATGCTGGCCAAGGACCCGCAGGAACGCCCTTCCTCTGCCGCCGAGGTGGCCCAGTGGGCGCAGCGCCTGCGGGCGGCTCTCAACGGCGGCGACGCCACCGAGGCGCTGGGCCTGGCGTCCGCCACCGACGCGACAGCGGTGGTCTCCACTCTTCCCGGGTCGCCCACCGGCCCCCACACCGCCACGACCGGACCCGGTACCGCCACGACCGGAGTACCCACCGGGACCCAGGCGCAGCCGTGGCCTCCTCCGGGGACCGAAGGCTCGGATAGAGTTGCCGAAAAATCCGCCGCACAGAACAGCCGCCTGACCCTACCCGTCATATTCGCTCTGGTCGCCACCGTCGGAGTCGTCGTGGTGGGAATCTTTCTGGTCGGGCAACTGCTGTGGGAGGGAGATGAGAACAATGGGACTCCTACCAGCAACCGGTCGGCCGTCCCCACCCTTTCCCGATCCCCCGACGACACCGAGGACATAGCGACCGATCCGGAGACCCCGGTCTCCGGCTACCCCGGCGGTCAGTCCACACCGGCTCAGACCGAGCCGGAGGCGAGCCCGCCGCCGACCACGGAAACAGAGTCACCGCCGGAGACCCCGTCGTCTGAGGACTCCTTCCCGCCTACGGGAGAGACCAGCCCCGGCACCGGCACCGATCCTGGCGACCACACCGGTGACGGTTCGGGAGAGGACGACACGAGCGGTGGCGGCGCGGCACCCGGCAACCCGACCGGGGAGCCGGGCAGCGAGTCGCGAGGCTCCGCGCTGCCCTGACGGCCGCTCAGGTCCTTCCACGACTGCGAGGAACAGTTCACGACATGTCTCAGCCACGGCTACTTGGTGGCCGCTACCAACTTGAGGCCCCCGTTGGGCGGGGCGGTATGGCCGAGGTCTTCCGCGCCCGCGACCTTCGTCTCGACCGGGTGGTGGCCGTCAAGACCCTGCGTTCGGACCTCGCCCGGGACCACACGTTCCAGGTCCGGTTCCGCAGGGAGGCACAGTCCGCGGCCTCGCTGAACCACCCGTCGATCATCGCCGTGTACGACACCGGCGAGGACGTGATCGACGGGGTTCCGATCCCGTACATCGTCATGGAGTACGTGGACGGGAGGACGCTGAAGGAGCTGCTGGAGGACAACCGGCGCCTGCTGCCCGAGCGGACGCTGGAGATCACCGACGGCATCCTGCGGGCGCTGGCCGCGGCGCACGCCCGAGGCATCGTGCACCGCGACATCAAACCGGCCAACGTCATGCTGACCCGCCAGGCCGAGGTCAAGGTGATGGACTTCGGCATCGCGCGGGCCATGGACGACTCCCAGGCCACGATGACGCAGACCTCCCAGGTCATCGGCACCGCGCAGTACCTGTCCCCGGAGCAGGCGCGCGGCGAGCGCGTGGACTCCCGCAGCGACATCTACTCCACCGGCTGCGTGCTGTACGAGCTGCTGACCGGCCGTCCCCCGTTCGTGGGCGACTCCCCGGTGGCCATCGCCTACCAGCACGTGCGTGAGGAGCCGATCCCCCCCTCGGAGCTGGACCCGGAGATCCCCGAGTGGATCGAGGCGATCGTGCTGCGCGCGATGACCAAGGACCGCGAGCAGCGCTACCAGACCGCCGAGGAGATGCGCGCCGACATCCAGCGCGGCCTACAGGGCATGCCCACCGCCGCCAGCACCATGGCTCTGGCCGCGGCGGACGGCGGGGCCACGACGGCGCTGCCCCCGGCGCGCAACCGTCGGCACGACGACGACTACGACGATTACGACGACTACCCCTACGACGACGAGGACGACCGCCGGGGCGGGAACAAGGCGCTGTGGATCGTGCTGGGCGCCGCCGTGCTGGCCGCCGCGGTCTTCCTCGGGTTCCTGCTGTTCCGTCCGGGCACCGACAAGATCACCATTCCCGACGTGGCGGGGATGTCGGTGGAGGAGGCCCAGGCCGCGCTGGAGGAGAAGGGCTTCGAGAACATCGAGGTGGCCGACGAGACGACGCCCAGCAGCGAGGTCGAGGAGGGCAAGGCCGTCGGAACCGACCCGCCGAGCGGGGAGTCCGTCGAGCCCGAGACCACGATCACCATCCTCGTCTCCGGCGGCCCGGAGATGATCGAGATGCCCGACCTGGTCGGCATGAGCCAGAGCGACGCGCTCGGCGAGATCAACCGCGCCGGGCTGAAGCGCGGTGAGATCACCCACCAGGAGTCCGACGAGCCGCAGGGCACGGTGCTGTCCACCGACCCCGCGGCGGGCACCGAGGTCGAGCCGGGGACGAAGGTCAACCTGGTGGTCGCCAAGGCCAGCAGCAAGGTCCAGGTGCCCAGCCTGGCCGGCATGAACCAGGACCAGGCCACCGACCGGCTCGCGGAGCTGGGGCTGACGCTCCAGGCCCAGACCCAGGAGACCGACCAGGCCACCCCGGGCACCGCGATCTCCCAGTCCCCGGCGGCGGGCACCGAGGTCGAGCGGGGCAGCACGGTCACGGTGACCTTCGCCAAGGCCCCGACCCAGCAGCAGCCTCCGACGCCGCCGGGCAACGGTGAGGAGCAGCCCCCCCACAACCCGGGCTTCCCCACCGATCCCGAGGACTGGAACCCGTTCCAGAACCGGCGCGAGGAGGAGTGACCGGCAGGGCGGTGGGGGCGCGCGATCCAGGGAATCGCACGCCCCCACCAGCACTGATCACGGTCCGTCGTGAGAGGTATTCGCCCGCGCGTCCGGTTGTGCCGTAGACTGGGCTACCGTCCCGGATCATCTTTCGGACCACCTGTATTTTTTGGAGCAGCGACCGTGCCCAAGTCTCGCAGCGTTCGCAAGAAGAAGGCCGTCTACACCCCGCCCCCGACGGCTCCCCAGCCGAAGATCGGCGGGCGCTGGGTGGCTCCGGTCATGCTGACGTTCGCTGTCCTGGGAATCCTGTGGATCGGGGTCTACTACCTCATCGGCAACTTCGTGCCGGTCTCCTTCCTGGAGCAGCAGCCCAACTGGAACCTCGCCATCGGGTTCAGCGGCATCATCCTGGCGCTCATCGTCTCCACACGCTGGCGCTGATTGTCCACAAGCTGGACGTGACGCTGTTTTCCCAGGCTGTCACGGGTGCCGTGGAACTTTCCCACAGTTGATCCACAGGGTTATCCACAGAGTTATCCACAGGCTGACCCGGTATCATCCGACGATTCCGCGGTAGCGGAGCGGTGCCGTGCGCCGCGAGGCGGCCGCCCTTTCGGGCTGTCCGCTTCCCCGCTCACAGGAGCAGAGCTGGCCCCACCGCCGCCGCGGCGAGCAGCAGCGCCGTGTACCCCAGGGTCAGCGCGGCGTGCCAGAGCGCGCGCCGGCGCGGCTTGGCCTCCGTGCTCCCGCCCGGCGGGAGGTAGGCGTACGCCGCGCCCAGCAGCAGGCCGCTCACCAGACCGCCGATGTGCGCGGTCCAGGAGATGCCCGGCACCAGGAAGGTGATCAGCAGGTTGGCGGCCAGCAGGCCGAGGATGAACCGGGTGTCCAGCTTCAGCCGCCTGCCGAACACGAAGACCGCGCCGAACAGCCCGAAGAGGGCCCCGGAGGCGCCCACCGACATCGTGCCCGGCTCCACCAGGAGGCCCAGCACCGCCCCGCCGAGCTCGCTGACCAGCCACAGCGCGGCGAAGCGCAGGTGGCCCAGCCAGCGTTCCACCTGGGGGCCGACGACGTACAGCGCGAACCCGTTGAACAGCAGGTGGATCACGCCGCCGTGCAGCAGCCCGCCGGTGAACAGGCGGTACCACTGGTCCCCCAGCACCACCGCGTCGCCCCACATGCCGAACCAGGTGACGAGCGGATCGGCTCCGGTGGCGACCAGCATCGGCGAGCCGGAGGTCACCACCTGGGCCGCGAACACCGCGACGATGAGCCCCAGCAGGGTCCACGTCACGTAGGGCCGGGTGATGACCTTCCCGCCGAAGACCGTGCGCGCCTCTCGCACGCTCCGCCTCCCTCTGGCGACGCACTCCACGCACTGGAAGCCGACCGCGTCCTCCCGCATGCAGTCCGGGCAGATGTAGCGGTCGCACAGTCGGCACCGGACGTAGGTCTCGCGGCCGGGGTGCCGGTAGCAGACGGGAACGGCCTGGGACGTCGGTTCGGAGCTGGGAGAGGCGCTCATTCCTCCTGGCCTAACTGCGCTCGATCGTGACGGACTGGAGCGTGACGGGCTGGAGCGGCCGGTCCCTCTGGTCGGTGTCGAGCTCGGAGATGGCCACGACGACCTCTTCTCCCTCGGTGACCTCGCCGAAGATGGTGTGCTTGCCGTTCAGCCAGTCGGGCTCGCCCACGGTGATGAAGAACTGGGACCCGTTGGTGTTCGGCTGCCCCGAGTTGGCCATGGCCAGCAGGTAGGGCCGGTCGAACCTCAGCGACGGGTGGATCTCGTCCTTGAAGCGGTACCCCGGACCGCCGTAGCCGGTGCCGAGGGGGTCTCCGCCCTGGATCATGAACCCCTTGATGACCCGGTGGAACACCGTGCCGTCGTAGAGCTTGGCCGTGGTGGGTCTGCCCGTGCGGGGGTCCACCCACTGCTTGGTCCCCTCGGCGAGGCCGACGAAGTTCGCCACCGTCTCCGGTGCCTTGTCGGGGAAGAGCTTGACGACGATCGTTCCGCGGGTGGTGTTCAGCCGCGCGATGAGCTGACCGTTGGTGTCAGACACCCGAGTGCCTTTCCGTTGCGGATGCTTACCTCTGACACGTTACCGTCCGTCCGGCTCTACCCGACTTATCCCACGGCCGGAAAAGAGACCTCGAACACGGTGGGCGACACGTGATCAGACCCGTACCAACCACGTATGTTGAGATAACACCCAGATAACGGACGGGTCGAAAGCTCCGGCCCACGCGTCTCAGGCATAGGCAGCACACGCCCGGGCAGAGGGCAGCCAGCAGCCCGCACACCAGAGGAGGGACCACGTGTCAGTCGCGTTGCAGCGCCGACAGGCCAGGAAAGAAGCCGACGAGGCTCTGAGCCGCCTACAGGAGATGGCTCGGGAGCAGGCGGAGCGGATCGCCCCGTACGCCGCCCAGGCGAAGGAGGCCGCGGCCCTGCGCCTCCAGCAGGCCCGGGGATGGACCGCCCCCCGCCTGCAAACCGCCGCCCAGCGGGTGGAGGACACGGTCGCCCCCCGTGTGGCCGAGCTCCTGAACACCGCCGCCCAGAAGGTGGACCCGACACCCCCCGCTACCTCCAGGCGGAAGCTGCCGCGGGCACTCGTCTACGTCGGTATCGGAGCGGTCGGCCTCGCCGCCGTCTACGGCGTGCTGCGGCTGCGCAGGGCCGCCCAGGACGCCGAGTGGCAGGCCAACCTGGAGAGCGCCCGCGAGCAGGTGCGCCACACCCGGGAGCAACTGGCGGCAAAGGCCCGCCAGGCCCGTGAGAGGCTTCGCAGCGGCGCCACGGCGTCCGCCGAGGGGGCGTCCCCCGACGCCGCCCCGGAAGGCTCCGTCGAGCTGAACGGCCGGGTCACCCAGTAGGACCCGGCTTCCCCGTGAACGCCGGTGGCCCCGCAGCGTCTCTGCGGGGCCACCGGCGTGTCCGCCCGGTGCGGTCACCGGGTCACTGCTGGATCGCCTGTCTGTCCTTGATGATCTGGACGGTGAACGGGTACTTCCAGTCGCTCCCGACGAGGGCCACCCCGCCGGCGATCAGCGGCAGCACCACCGCCCCCAGGATCATGAAGAGGTAGACGGGGATGGTGACGAGCAGCAGCGCGGCGACCGGGAACACCAGGGTGGCGATGATCAGGTTCAGGTGGTAGTTCAGCGCCTGGTACGCCTGGGCGCGCACGTACGGCGAGTTGCCTCGGGCGGCCAGCACGATCAGCGGTCCCAGGGCGGGGAGGAGGTACCCGGAGAGGTGTCCGCCCGCCGCCCAGAGGCGCTCGTCCTTGCTCGGCTCCTCCGGCACGGCGGCGAAGGGCGCCGCGGAGGCACGGCTGATGGACAGGTCGGCGACGAGCGGTTGCAGTTCCCCGCGGGTCTTGGCCGCCATCGCCTTGCCCAGGCGTTCGTCGAGCTCCTCCTCGTCGAGCTGTCCCTCGGCGTAGGCGTTCTGCAACACCTCGGCGACACGGTCGCGCTCCGCGTGGGTCACGCGCATCTGGGACGGCGGTACAGGGCTGTTCCCGTGACGGGCTGGAGATGTCGGGTAGTACACGGCCGCTTTCACTCCCTGCCGCACTCTGTGGGGTGGTCTCTGCTCCGGTTTCCGCTGGGGGGAGTCGCGTTCTCCTTCTTTCCATGTTCGGCGACCGCAACGCCCCGGACCAGCGGGATATCCCTGAACCTCCCCTGATTTACGGCCTGCCGCCGTCGGCGACGCAGCGGAGTCGCCCGTTCGGCAGCGGGTTCACTCCGTGAGACGTCCGGGCCGCCCCGGAAGTTCCCGCCGGAGTCCTGCCCCGGACACGCGTCGGCCGCCCGCTCTGCTGAGTGGGCGGCCGATCTGGTCTGTGCTGACCTGCATGTTCTCTGGTGGAGCCAAGGGGAGTCGAACCCCTGACCTCCGGTATGCAAAACCGGCGCTCTGCCAGCTGAGCTATGGCCCCTCGGCGGTCATCGCCGCATAGCGTACGACAACGGTTGAGAGCATACCGCTCTCTCGCCTCGGGTGGGGCAACCGGTGGCTTCAACCGGAGGACGGTACCAGGGTTTCGTCTGGTGGAGTTCGGCGGTCTGCCGGGCTCAGTTCTCGCTGGCAGCGGTGGCCTCAGTCCACAGGTCCAGCTCGGCGCGGTCAGCCTGGATCTTGCGGTAGATGGCGAACGCCCCGAGGGCCACCAGCACCAGGATGATGATCTTCTTCACGGTGAGGACCCCTTTACTTTCTTTCCCTCTGCCTGAGACGGGACTCGATACGCGGCCCGGCCGGGTCCGGCCGCGGTCGACATGGTCGACCCGTTCCGTGCGGCCTGTCGCAAACCGAGCCTAAGACGTCTTTACAGCGCTTTATGGTTGTGTCCCCAAGCAGCCTAGCAACCTTGCGGCACTGTTACCTTGAACGGCGTGGGGCGGCGCGCCTCCCGCCGCTTCCCGGTCCCGACACCTCAGGTACCACCGGCAGGTAGACGGCCGTTGTCAGAATTCTCCCTTAATTGTGGCCACACTAGGTCAACAGATCCATACGACGCAGAACGGTCACCGTGTCCCGCCGACTGCCGGCCATTCCGGTCAGCCGGTGCCACACCCGCTGGCAGCGGGCCACCTCCGCCTCGGCCTCCACGATCGAACCGCCGTGCGGGGCGTCCACGAACACCAGGGACTCCTCGTCCTCGAACTCCAGCACGGTGAACGGTCCCGCGGCCCCCGGATGCGGCCCGAGCGAGGTGGAGAGCAACTGGACGGTGACCCGGGGGTTCCCCTCCGCCAGCTCGATCATCCGGCGCAACTGCGCGTGCCTCGTGCGCGGATCGGTGATCCGTTGCAGCGCCTCCTCCTCGACCAGGGCGTGGTAGCGGACGAGCGAGTCCCTGTCGAGGTTCTCCTGCCGGTTGAGGTAGGCGGTGACCATCCGCTCGGCCGTCCGGCCGTCGTAGCCCCTGCCGCGCGCCAGCAGGACCGTGTACTCGGGCGTCTGGAGCAGGTCCGGGACCACCATCCCCCCGTAGGCTCCGATCGCCACGGCGCCCGCCTCGTTGCCGACGTAGGCCGGGGAGACGACGTCCTCGTAATCGGTCCACCAGGCCCGGGCCCGCGCTTGGCGGGCCAGGGCCAGGATGGCCTCGCGCTGCTCTCCGGTCACCCCGTACACCCGGAGGAGGGCGGCCACCTCGGCGACCGAGAGCTGCTTGCGAATGCCCGTCTCGATGTGGCCGAGCTTCGCCGGCGACCAGTCGAGCTCTCCTGCGACGTCGCTGAGCGTCATGCCCGCCCGCACACGCCAACGGCGCAGCTCTGCTGACAGGCGACGACGAACGATGGGGCTTGTCATGACCTTTGCCCGGGAACACTGACGGTCTGGCTGTGTAAACCAGGGAATCACTACTGTCTGCTACGGGCAATGCGTTCTCAGAAATATTTCCTCGGAGCCCGCTCTCCGTGTCGGAAAGTGTTCCACTGTGTTCGACAGTCCTCGCGGAAGGCGATAACGGTAAATCCGCGCTGCGGAGCGCGTACGATGCGGTTGAACCAGGACACGAACTTTCCGGCCCACTCTAGGAAGCCGATGAATCACCCCGTTGACGACGCCGAGCAGTTGATCGAAGCGGTGGAGCGAGAATTCCCTCCGTCCACGCGTTCCAGACTGATCGCGAAGCTCCGCAAGGGGATCCACTTCGACGACGCCGCGCGGGAGCTGGGGCTGAGCCCGCAGCGGGTGTTCTCCGCAGCACGGGTACTCAGCGCGTTCGGCTCCCAACTCGACGCCACTCTCCTCGCGGAACGTGATCCGGCTCTGCCGCACGGTACCCTGACCGGTTACAACAAGCGGTGCCGCTGCCCCGAGTGCCGGGCCGCCCTCCAGCGGAGCCTGTGACCCGCTCCCACCGGGCATCGCAGGTCAAAACAGGAACAGCGCCGACAAAGCACCGAAACCAAGAGTTCACATTTTTCTTCCGGTTTTCGGCTCCTCCGCATGCTTATTGATCTTGCAATCGGGGAACCGCGTCAACATGAATGAGCATGTGGACTGGGCCGCGATGAGCGATGAAGAGTTCATGGCACTGGTGAGCCAGTTGCTCGAGGCACCTGCGGGGGCGGACTCCGAGGAGGAGTGACGCCCTTCGCGTTTTCTGGCCAGCCCGCTCGACGCCTTGGAACCCCCTCCGTACCGGTGTGTCCGCCGTCGTCGCGCCGTGGTGACCGCACCCGGCCGCCCGAGGACAGACGCACCGCCAGCAGGCGCGCTCCCGTTCCCGTCGGCTCGGGCGCTCTTCCGGGTAACCGCTTCCCGCGGTTCCCGTAGGCGTCCTGGATCCGCTGGGCATCCCGGCGAGGGCGAAGGCTCCGAGGAGCGGTTGTCGGGCGTCTGGCAGGGCCTCTGAACGACCGGGAAGCCGAACCGGGTCGAGGGTCCTGGCGGATTTTTCTCCTGCTCTGCCAGGAACACATGGAGGTCTGCCCCGCAGCACCGCTGTGGCACGTCCCGTGGCCCCGAGAAGCCGCGTCGCCGACAGGTTCGCGGCAGCACGGCCGGAGGGATGCCGGGCTCGCGGGCACCCTGTCGAGGACGTGAACGGGCGTCGGCCACCGGGTGCGGCTGATCTCTGACCGACCTGGCAGAGGGCAGCACCAGCGGGGCCGTGGAGTTCCCGGCCTGCCGCACCGGCAGGCGACCGTGCACCCGGCCAGCCGGCAACGCGGGCGATCAGGAAACGCGAGACCACGGTGCGGAGAGCCGGAAGTACCGGCGGCCGCCGATGGCTGCGGGTCACTCCTGCCCTGACGGGGTGCTGCACCGGGCCCCTCCGCGGAGGCCAGGGCACAGGAGCGGCCGAGCGGTTCTCTTCTGCTGGTTCGCCCTGTTTTCGGGACAACACAAAGATGGGGGTGTCCTCAAGGGACACCCCCATCCTGAACGATGTGTACGGCGGC
>NZ_KQ950187.1:133535-160710 GCF_001517975.1 Thermobifida cellulosilytica TB100 | reverse complement strand
GCCGCCGTACACATCGTTCAAGGCGGGGGATGGTGTCCTTCGGGACACTCCCCCGCCTTTTCTGTGCTCTGAAAGCAGTGGGGCCACCCGACCGGGTGGCCCCACTGCTGTTGGGGGAGAAGACCGGAGCAGTGAACCCCGTCCGGCCAGGACGTCAGGAACCACCGTGCTTGCGCAGGTAGTCCAGGTAGAGCGGGCGCAGCGCCTCACGGAGCTGCCGGTCTCCCTCGCGTTCCGCGAGCAATTGGCTGAACAGCACCGATGCCTTGGTCGCTCCCACCCGTCCCGCCTCCGGGCGGCCCGCGACCGCCTCGGCACCCGGAATGTGCTCCACCAGCTCCCACAGGTAGCCGACGTCCCAGCGCTTCCGGGCCAGCTCCACCGCCCGGTGGCGCAGTTCGTCGGTGTCCAGCCGTTCGAAGTCCTCGACCATGGCGGTCCACTACCCGTCCCGGGCGTACTCCTGCTCTCGGCGGGGCGGCTCCCCGCAACAGCGGTGAGGGGCGCTGCGGGGCGGCACGGAGGAAAGGGATAGGCTCTTGAACCCGTGACACCAGGTAACCCCCGTCGGGACGCTCCCGGAGAACGCCCCGCACCGTCGGCCGGGTAGCGCATGGACGTCGAGATCGTCGCGCTGCTCATGACGGCGGCCGTCGCCGCCGGATGGGTCGACGCCGTCGTCGGAGGCGGCGGGCTGCTCATGCTCCCCGCCCTGCTCGTGGCCTTTCCGAGCACGCCGGTGGCCGCGGTGCTCGGCACCAACAAGCTGACCGCGATCTTCGGCACCTGCTCGGCCGCCATCACCTACGCCCGCGGCGTCAAGTCCGAGGCCAGAGTGGTGTGGCCCGCGGCCGGACTCGCCCTCCTCGGCGCGGGCGGGGGCGCCGCGCTTGCCGGAGCGGTCTCCTCCGCGACGCTGCGACCGATCATCATGGTGGTGCTGCTGGCCGTCGCGGTCTTCGTCGTGCTGCGTCCCGCCATGGGACGGGTCGCCGAGCCGCCACTGCGCACCCCGGTCCGCATGGTCGCCGCGGTCCTGGTGACCGGGCTGGGGATCGGCTGCTACGACGGCCTCATCGGGCCGGGGACCGGCACCTTCCTGATCATCGCGCTGACCTCCATCATCGGCCTGGACTTCGTCACCGCCTCAGCCTCGGCCAAGATCATCAACACGGCCACCAACCTCGGTGCCCTCATCGTGTTCGCGCTCAACGGCGACGTGATGTGGCTGATCGGGGTGGGGCTGGCCGTGTGCAACATCATCGGGGCTCAGGTCGGGGCGCACATGGCGCTGCGCCGCGGAGCGGGGTTCGTGCGCGCCGTGCTGCTGGTGGTCGTGGTGCTCCTGGTGGTCCGGCTCGGCGTCGACCAGTTCGCCTGAGCCTCGGACCCGTGCGGTCCCGGCGCGGCCCGGGCGCCCGCGAGGGTTCGGCGGTGCGCACCCGGGAAGGGGAGCGGAGAGCCCGCGTCCGACGCCGAGTGGGGCTCCCCGACAGCGACATTCGGTGTGAATCTTGTGTAACCCGTCACATAGGTTACCGGTTCAGAGTGGGGAATAACGGACAGACGACGGGTTTCAGGAGGTCACGCGACTGGCCATCGGCAACCCGGTGTCCGCTGTCCAGACAGGGGCTGGATAAGCTTCCGGATGGTGCGGATGGCTCGTAACGAGCATATTTCCAACGCGACGCAGCCCGAAGAGGTTCCCGTGTTGGACGGATGACTTCCGCAGAACACCCAGCCAGCGAGTCACAAGGACGGACCCTCGTGGACCTGTTCGAATACCAGGCGAAGGCACTCTTCGCGGAGTATGGGGTTCCGGTACCCCAGGGAAAGGTGGCGAGCACGCCTGAAGAGGTGCGTGCCATCGCCGAGGAGTTCGCGGCCGCGGGTAAGCCCCGTGTCGTGGTCAAGGCCCAGGTCAAGACCGGAGGCCGGGGCAAGGCGGGCGGTGTCAAGGTGGCGGACGGCCCCGACGACGCGGTCGCCAAGGCCGAACAGATCCTCGGCATGGACATCAAGGGCCACACCGTCCACCGGGTTCTCGTCGAAGAGGCGAGCGACATCGCGGAGGAGTACTACTTCTCCTTCCTGCTGGACCGTGCGAACCGTACCTTCCTCTCCATCTGCTCCGCCGAGGGCGGCATGGAGATCGAGGAGGTCGCGGCGACCAACCCCGAGGCGGTCGCCAAGGTCGCCATCGACCCGCTCAAGGGCGCTCCCGCCGACGTCGCCGCCGACATCGTCGCCCAGGGCAAGCTGCCCGAGGCCGCCGCTGCCGGCGCCGTCGAGGTGATCACCAAGCTGTGGGACGTCTTCGTCGGCAAGGACGCGACCCTCGTCGAGGTCAACCCGCTCATCCTCACCAAGGACGGACGCGTGGTGGCCCTCGACGGCAAGGTTACCCTGGACGACAACGCCGAGTTCCGCCAGGACCTGGCGTCCCTGGCCTCCGCCGCGGAGGGCGACCCGCTGGAGGTCAAGGCCAAGGAGAAGGGCCTCAACTACGTCAAGCTCGACGGCGAGGTCGGCATCATCGGCAACGGCGCCGGACTCGTCATGTCCACGCTGGACGTCGTCGCCTACGCCGGTGAGCAGTACGGTGGCGTCAAGCCCGCCAACTTCCTCGACATCGGCGGCGGCGCCTCCGCCGAGGTCATGGCCAACGGGCTGGAGATCATCCTGGGCGACCCCGCGGTCAAGAGCGTCTTCGTCAACGTCTTCGGCGGCATCACCGCCTGCGACGCCGTCGCCAACGGCATCGTGCAGGCGCTCGAACTGCTGGAGTCCAGGGGCGAGGACGTGACCAAGCCGCTGGTGGTGCGCCTGGACGGCAACAACGCCGAGCTCGGCCGCGCAATCCTCAACGAACGCAACCACCCGGCGGTCCGCCAGGTGGACACCATGGACGGCGCCGCGGCGCAGGCCGCCGAACTGGCCGCGAAGTAAGCGCGGGGGGACTGAACGACATGGCTATCTTCCTCACCAAGGACAGCAAGGTCCTCGTCCAGGGCATGACCGGATCCGAGGGCACCAAGCACACCCGCCGCATGCTCGCCGCGGGCACCAACATCGTCGGCGGCGTCAACCCGCGCAAGGCCGGCCAGACCGTGGACTTCGACGGCACCCAGGTGCCGGTGTTCGGTTCGGTGGCCGAGGGCATCAAGGCCACCGGTGCCGACGTCACCGTGATCTTCGTGCCGCCGAAGTTCGCCAAGGACGCCGTCATCGAGGCGATCGACGCCGAGATCGGCCTCGCGGTCGTCATCACCGAGGGCATTCCGGTGCACGACACGGCCAACTTCTGGGCCTACGCCTGTAGCAAGGGCAACAAGACCCGCATCATCGGCCCGAACTGCCCCGGCCTCATCTCGCCCGGACAGTCCAACGCGGGCATCATCCCGGCCGACATCACCAAGCCGGGCCGCATCGGCCTGGTGTCCAAGTCCGGCACGCTCACCTACCAGATGATGTACGAGCTGCGGGACATCGGCTTCTCCACCTGCGTGGGCATCGGCGGCGACCCGATCATCGGCACCACGCACATCGACGCGCTCGCCGCGTTCGAGGCCGACCCCGACACCGACGCGATCGTGATGATCGGCGAGATCGGCGGCGACGCCGAGGAGCGGGCCGCCGAGTACATCAAGAAGCACGTGACCAAGCCCGTCGTGGGCTACGTCGCGGGCTTCACCGCCCCCGAGGGCAAGACGATGGGCCACGCCGGAGCCATCGTGTCCGGCTCCTCCGGAACCGCCGCCGCCAAGAAGGAGGCCCTGGAGGCCGTCGGCGTCAAGGTGGGCAAGACCCCCAGCGAGACCGCGAAGCTGGCGCGCGCCCTGTTCTGACGGACCCGGGCCCAGCCCTGGAACCAGACGCAGGACCCGCCGCGGCACAGCAGCCGCGGCGGGTCCTGCGCTGTTGCGCGCCGGGGCCCGGGGCGGACACGCCCTACCACACAGGGCTTTTCCGGCGAGTGTTCGACACGCCGACCGGAATGGCCGCCCTGCGGTCGCGGCGGCTGGGAGCATGGAGGCGTGAGCGCGCCTCCAGCACCGTCCGAACGCCGGAAGACCCCCGGCGGCAGCAGACCCCGCAGACCCGACCGCCCCGGCGGCCCGCCGCCTGCCCAGGAGCGGTACACCCGCCCGCTGTACACCTCGGGGGGGATCGGGGCGGCGACGGCCGCAGCCGTCGGCCTGGCCACGCTCACCACGCTCACCCTCGCCGGCTGGATCGCCGCCCCGCCCAGTGCGTTCAGTGACGACATCGTCGACGTGTTCCGGATCGCGATCCGGATGTGGCTGGTCGGCCACCACGTCGAACTCGCCACCTCCGACGGGCGGGTGGGCCTGTTCCCCATGGGGCTGCTCGTCCTGCCCGGTCTGCTGCTCTACCACTCCGGGCGGCGCCTGGCCCGCGTCTGCGCGCTGCCCCGCCTCAGGCACTCCTTCCAGGCCGCGCTCGCCCTGGCCGGTCCCTATGCGGCCATCGCGGGCACTCTGGCGCTGGTCGGGCGGGACGACGCGGTTCAGCCGAGCATGCCCCAGGCGCTCGTCACCGGCTTCCTGCTCGCGTTCACCGCGGGCGGGCTGGGCGCGCTGCGCCAGCTCCTCAAGGACCGCGAGATCCCGTGGCGCAGGCTGCTGGACCTCATGCCCCTGCGCCTGCGCGCGCTCCTGACCGGCCTGTTCACCGCGTCGACGGTCCTCGCCCTGACGGGCACCCTGCTGTTCTTCGCCGGCCTGGCGGCCGGATTCGGCGAGGCGGTCGAGACCACCCGGGAGCTGCGGCCCGGTGTGGTCGGCGGCATCCTGCTGTTCGTCGTCCAACTGCTGTACCTGCCCAACGCGATCGTCTTCGGGGTCAGCTACGCGGTGGGGCCGGGGTTCGCGTTCGGAGCGGACACGGTCGTGGCGCCCACCGGGGTGGCCCTGGGACCGCTGCCCGCGCTCCCGATGCTGGCGGCGCTGCCCGACAGCGGTCCCGCGCCCGTGCTGTCCCTGGTGACGCTCGCGGCGCCGTTCCTCGCCGGGGCGCTCGGCGGGCGGCGCACCCTGCGCGGTGCGCCGGTACCGGTCAACGAGGCCGCACCGCTGTGGGGATTCGTGTGCGGAGCGGTCACGGGCGCGCTGTGGGCCGGACTGGCGGCGCTCGCCGGGGGCCCGCTGGGCGCGGACCGGCTCGCCGAGATCGGCGCCTCACCCTGGCAGGTGGGAATGGTCACGGCACTGGAAGTGGGGGTGAGCGCCGCGATCGCCGCATGGGTGGTCAACTGGCGGTACCTGCGGCAGACGGCCGGAGCGGAGCCCGCGGACCGGCGCGGCGCGGCGTCTCCGCCGCGGGGCGGACGCGGATCTGCCCCCGCGGCGCGGCGTCCGTCCCGTCCGACGCGCGAGCGGGCGCCCCGCGTGCGCCTGCCGCGTCCGCAGTGGGGTGCGGGGCGCGGACGGGCCGACGAGGACGACTCCGAAGACCTGTACGGCATCACCTACGAGGCGGAGACGCCCCCTCCGGTCCCGGACGACGAGGAGGCTAGGAGGTGACCCGGTTGCCCTCGACCAGGTCGCGCACCCACGGCTGGTCGGGGAAGCGTTTGCTGATCGCGTCGAAGTAGGCGTCGTCACACTGCTGCTGGGCGCTGACCGTGTGGGCACGGGCGCTGCACTCGCTGTAGGCGGCGAGCTCCTCGGAGAACACCACCAGGCCGACGGTGACCAGCAGCGCCCACAGGATGCCGACGACGCCGACGACGATGCTCGCGATGGAGCCCGGCGCCTGTCCGCCGCTGGCCTTGGCGTTCCTGCGGGCCCGGGCGCCCTGGACGATGCCGATCACGGAGAGAAGGGCGCTGTAGGGGAGAAGAAGCAGGCCGGCGAAGGAGAACATGAGCCCCCACAGGCCGCCGCGTTCGACAGTCGCCTGCTGTCCTCCGGTCCGTGGCGCCGACGGCTCACCGTTCACAGGGGCTCCTCACAGTGGGGCGGATACACAAAGGTTCTCTCTAGACGCTACCGGTTCGGCGCGGTGGTGTTCCGCCCTGATCACCCGTCATCGGGACCCGGCCTCCCCGGCGGTGCCACCCGGGAGGATAGGCTGGCCCCGCACGGGTGGTTCACCCAGCGGCGCCCTGTCGGTCACAGGGCACACCCACATCCCCGGACGGTGCACACGGTCGCGTCGTGCCCGAAGGGGCCCGTGGCCCCCGCGTCGTCCACAGACAGGACCAGGGAGGAAGCACACTGTCGGCGCGAGTAGTCGTCCTCATCTCGGGGACGGGAAGCAACATGGCGGCTCTGCTCGACGCGGCGGCGGACCCGGCGTACGGCGCGACGGTCGTCGCGGTCGGCGCCGACCGGGAGGCAGCCGGTCTGGCCCGCGCCGAACAGGCGGGAGTGCCCACCTTCGTGGTTCCCTTCTCCGCGTACTCGGACCGGGACGAGTGGAACCGCGCGCTCGCCGCCCGCATCGCGGAGTTCACCCCGGACCTGGTGGTCGCCGCCGGGTTCATGCGTATCCTCGGCCGTGCGGTACTTCGGGAGAACACGGTCGTCAACATCCATCCGGCGCTGCTGCCCGCGTTCCCGGGAGCGCACGCGGTGCGCGACGCGCTGGACTACGGGGTCAGGATCACCGGCGCGACCGCGCACTTCGTGGACGAGGGCGTGGACACCGGCCCGGTGATCGAGCAGGTTGCGGTGCGGGTCGAGGACGGCGACGACGTCGCCACGCTGCACGAGCGCATCAAGACGGTGGAGCGCCGCATGCTCGTGGACGTCGTGGGCAGGCTCGCCCGCCACGGATGGACCCTGAACGGTCGACAGGTGAAGCTGGGCGATGCGCCCGGTACGGAGTGACAGCAGAGGAGAACCGGTGACACAGCAGGCCGTCCGGCGTGCGTTGATCAGCGTTTACGACAAGACCGGAGTGGAGGCGCTGGGCCTGGGCCTCGCCGAGGCGGGTGTGGAGATCGTCTCCACCGGCTCCACGGCCTCCCGGCTGGCCGCGGCCGGGGTCCAGGTCACCCCGGTCGAGGACGTCACGGGCTTCCCCGAGTGCTTCGAGGGACGGGTCAAGACCCTGCACCCGAAGGTGCACGCGGGTCTGCTCGCCGACCGCACCAAGGCCGACCACCGGGCCCAGCTCGACGAGCTCGGTATCGCCCCGTTCGACCTGGTCGTCGTCAACCTCTACCCGTTCGCCGACACGGTGGCCTCGGGCGCCTCCCCCGAGGAGTGCATCGAGAAGATCGACATCGGCGGCCCCGCGATGGTGCGCGCCGCGGCCAAGAACCACGCGAGCGTCGCGGTGGTCGTGGACCCGGCCCGCTACGACGAGGTGCTGGAAGCGGTGCGCAACGGCGGCTTCACCCTGGAGCAGCGCAAGCGGCTGGCCGCCGCGGCCTTCGCGCACACCGCGAGCTACGATGCCGCGGTCGCGGCGTGGTTCGCGTCGACCTACGCCCCCGACGAGGTGGCCGCGCAGGCCGGATGGCCCGAGTTCACCGCGGTCACCTACACGCGGCAGGCGACGCTGCGCTACGGCGAGAACCCGCACCAGGGTGCGGCGCTGTACCGGTCCACGGCCCCGGGGGACCGGGGCCTGGCCGGGGCGCGGCAACTGCACGGCAAGGAGATGTCGTACAACAACTACGTGGACGGCGACGCCGCGCTGCGCGCCGCCTACGACTTCGCCGACCCGTGCGTGGCGATCATCAAGCACGCCAACCCGTGTGGGATCGCGGTGGGCGAGGACATCGCGGAGGCGCACCGCAAGGCGCACGCCTGCGACCCGGTGTCGGCCTTCGGCGGGGTGATCGCCGCCAACCGGGTGGTGGACGGGGCCATGGCCGCCCAGGTCGCCGAGGTGTTCACCGAGGTCGTGGTGGCCCCCGGGTTCACGCCCGAGGCCGTGGAGATCCTCACCCGCAAGAAGAACATCCGGCTGCTGGAGGTGACCGCTCCGGACCGCGGCTCCCGCCCCGAGTTCCGGCAGGTCAGCGGGGGACTGCTGGTGCAGTCGGCCGACCTGGTCGACGCGCCCGGCGACGACCCCGCCACCTGGCAGTTGCGGGCCGGCCAGGCCGCCGACGAGGCGACGCTGGCGGACCTGGCGTTCGCCTGGCGCGCGGTGCGGGCGGTGAAGTCTAACGCGATCCTGCTGGCCGCCGACCGCGCCACGGTGGGCGTGGGCATGGGCCAGGTCAACCGGGTGGACTCGGCCAGGCTCGCGGTCTCCCGCGCCGGGGACCGGGTCAAGGGCTCGGTGGCCGCCAGCGACGCCTTCTTCCCGTTCCCGGACGGGTTGGAGGTGCTGACCGGGGCCGGCGTGCGGGCGATCGTGCAGCCGGGGGGCTCGGTGCGCGACGAGGAGGTCATCGCCGCGGCCGAGCGCGCAGGGGTGACCCTGTACTTCACCGGGACCCGGCACTTCTTCCACTGACCCGGGTCAAGGTTGACTTCGAGGCCGATCCGGCCTCGGCGAGCAGAGAGGCATCACGGTGACAGCAAAGGTGCTGGACGGAAAGGCGACCGCCGCGGCGATCCGGGCGGAACTGAAGGAGCGGGTGGCCGCGCTGCGTGCCCGCGGGGTTGTGCCGGGGCTCGGCACGGTCCTGGTGGGAGACGACCCGGGCAGCCACTCCTACGTACGGGGGAAGCACCGGGACTGCGCCGAGGTCGGCATCGCCAGCATCCGCAAGGACCTGCCCGCGGACGCCACCCAGGAGGACGTGGAGGCCGCGGTGGCCGAGCTCAACGCCGACCCCGCGTGCACCGGGTACATCGTGCAGCTTCCGCTGCCCAAAGGGCTGGACGAGAACCGGATCCTCGGGCTGATCGACCCGGCCAAGGACGCCGACGGGCTCCAGCCGTCCAACCTGGGCAAGCTGGTGCTGATGGAGGAGGCGCCCCTGCCCTGCACGCCGCGCGGCATCGTGGAACTGCTCACCCGCTACGAGGTGCCGCTGCGGGGCGCCGAGGTGGTCGTGGTCGGCCGCGGCGTCACGGTGGGGCGCCCGCTGGGCCTGCTGCTGACCCGCCGCTCGGAGAACGCGACGGTGACGCTGTGCCACACCGGGACCCGCGACCTGGCCGAGCACACGCGCCGCGCCGACATCGTGGTGGCCGCGGCCGGCGTTCCCGGGCTGATCACCAAGGACATGGTGCGTCCCGGGGCGACCGTGCTCGACGTGGGCGTCTCCCGGACCGAGCAGGGCCTGGTCGGCGACGTGGCCCCGGACGTGGTGGAGGTCGCCGGGTACGTGTCCCCCAACCCGGGCGGGGTGGGGCCGATGACCCGCGCGATGCTCCTGGTGAACGTGGTCGAGGCCGCCGAGCGGCAGTTGGCCTGAGACGGACCCGGCGAGAGACCCGGGGCGCGGTGTCTCTCGCCGGGCGGTCAGCTCGCCCGGCGCTCCCGTTCGGTGGGGGGCAGGGGGCGGACCAGTCCCAGGGCCACCACCTCGTTGGCCAGACGGGTGCGGCGGTTGACGCCTTCGGAGATGCGGAACTTCTGGTAGAGGCGGAGCAGGTGCTGTTTGACCGCGGCCTCGGTGACCACGAGGTCCTCGGCGATCTGCCGAGCGGTGGCGGGGACGACGAACGCGTCGTCGGACAGGGCGGGGCGGCACAGTGAGGTCAGGACGTCGAGTTCGCGGCGGGTGAGTTCGGGGGCGCCGCCGCGGCGCAGCTCCACCTCGGGGTGCAGGTCTTCCTGGGGCAGCCCGCCGATCTTGCAGCGGGCGGCGCCGAAACTGATGATGTCACCCTCGTTGAGGACGCGTCGGGCGATGGGGCGGCCGTTGACACGGGTGCCGTTGCGGGACAGCCCCATGTCGACGACGTAGACGTACGGGCCGCGGCGGACGAACTCGGCGTGCAACTGCGAGACGCTCGGATCGGAGAGGACGATGTCGGTGCCCCTGCCTCGCCCGACCGTGGTCACCTCGGCGGTCAGGGGGTGGATCTCGCCGCTCTCCTCGACCCTTATGTAGGGGCCGTCCACGGTTGTTCCTCCCGTTGTGGGGCGCGACCGGTGCGGATGGTTGCGACGGGGAACGGCGGGGGGTGCCGTGCTGTTCGTGGCACGGCTGGATGCCGTCGATTGAGTGGGGTTCATAGGGGTTGTCCTCGCTCGCCCGTGGCACTCATCTCATGTGTGGTTACCCGGGTGCTGGGGCTTCTATGCCCTCACCAGCCAGCAGGACCGGTAAATCAGGATATTTCCGACAAATCACCGGGAAACAGGTTGTTTTCCCGGTGATTTTCTGTCAGGCCGATTCTCCGCGCGGCGGCCGCCCGGGCGGTCCATAGAATGGGTCACGTGTGGCCGACGGCGGCGGCAGAGCCGTCGGGACGGGCGCACGAGGCGTTCCCGCGGAGCGTTCCCGGTCGCGCGCACGCGCGGTCGGAACCCGCCGTGCCGTGGCGGGTCCCGCCTCGGCCGGTTCCCGGGGCGGTATGCGCGAGCGTGAGGTGTGCGGTGAGCCAGGAAACGGTGGAGGCAGCCATAACGGGCCGGTCGGACATGCCACAGCCTCCGGAGGAGAACGAGCAGCACGAACCGGAGGATGCGGAGCCGACCGCAGCGGAGGGCCCCGGGTGGCTGAACCAGGTGCCCTACCTCCTGGTGCTCGCCACGATGGGGGCGGGAATCGTCGTGGTCGCCGCCGCCCACTTCAAGCGCGGTCCGGCCATCATCGCCGGCTCCCTGCTGCTGGGCGCGGTCCTGCGGGCCCTGCTGCCCGCCGAGCGGGTGGGCCTGCTGGCGGTCCGCCGCAGGTGGGTGGACGTTGCCACCCTCGTCACGCTCGCGGTGCTGCTCATCGTCCTGGCGTGGGTGGCCCCGCAGCTCTGAGCGGCTTTCGCGACTAATAAGCTTGATATCGAGATACCGCAGAGTCGTGTACGGACCTGGAGCACCTCTGAGACGGCGCGACGTCCCGGAAGCCCCCGGGAACGGTCGGGTCAGGGCGCTGCTGCGGTGATCAGTGAGCCGCGGACAGGAAGAACGCCGCACGGCGCCGGGTCCGCGGTCCGGCCACACGCCACACGAAGGGACAGCCACGAGCCATGGCCAAGATCAAGGTTGAAAACCCCGTAGTAGAGCTCGACGGCGACGAGATGACCCGGATCATCTGGTCCTTCATCAAGGAGCGGCTGATCCTGCCGTACCTGGACATCGACCTCAAGTACTACGACCTGGGCATCGAGGAGCGCGACCGCACCGACGACCAGGTGACGATCGACGCGGCCCACGCCATCAAGAAGTACGGCGTCGGCGTCAAGTGCGCGACCATCACCCCCGACGAGGCCCGGGTCGAGGAGTTCGGCCTCAAGAAGATGTGGCGTTCGCCCAACGGCACCATCCGCAACATCCTCGGCGGTGTGGTCTTCCGCGAGCCGATCATCTGCTCCAACGTGCCGCGCCTGGTCCCCGGCTGGACCAAGCCGATCATCATCGGCCGCCACGCCCACGGCGACCAGTACAAGGCGTCCGACTTCAAGGTCCCCGGCCCCGGCACGGTCACCATCACCTACACCCCGGAGGACGGCGGCGAGCCCATCGAGATGGAGGTCGCCAAGTTCCCCGAGGGCGGCGGCGTCGCCATGGGCATGTACAACTTCCGCAAGTCCATCGAGGACTTCGCCCGGGCCAGCTTCAACTACGGCCTCGACCGCAACTACCCGGTCTACCTGTCCACCAAGAACACGATCCTCAAGGCCTACGACGGCATGTTCAAGGACGTGTTCGCCGAGATCTACGAGACCGAGTTCAAGGAGAAGTTCGAGAAGGCCGGCCTGACCTACGAGCACCGCCTGATCGACGACATGGTCGCCGCCGCGCTCAAGTGGGAGGGCGGCTACGTGTGGGCCTGCAAGAACTACGACGGCGACGTGCAGTCCGACACGGTCGCGCAGGGCTTCGGCTCGCTGGGCCTGATGACCTCGGTGCTGCGCACCGCCGACGGCCGGACCGTGGAGGCCGAGGCCGCGCACGGCACGGTCACCCGCCACTACCGCCAGCACCAGCAGGGCAAGCCCACCTCCACCAACCCGATCGCGTCCATCTTCGCCTGGACCCGCGGCCTGGAGCACCGGGGCAAGCTCGACAACACCCCGGCGGTCGTCGAGTTCGCCCGCACCCTGGAGGACGTCGTCATCAAGACCGTCGAGGGCGGCCAGATGACCAAGGACCTGGCGATCCTGATCAGCCCCGACCAGGAGTGGCTGACCACCGAGCAGTTCCTCGCCGCGCTCGACGAGAACCTGCAGAAGCGCCTGGGCTGACCCCCGACCGGTGCCGGCGGCCGTCCGAACGGGGGCGGACCCCGCCGGTGCCGGGGGTTTCGTCCCGGTGTGCCCGGGGAGGGTTTGCTCAGTCTTGGCACGAGCCCACCGGCGCCCTTTACCCGGCGCTCCCTAGTGTGGGGAGCACAACACAACAGACCTTTCTCTGAAGACGACGTGACCCGTTGTGCAGCCGCTGGGGGGTAGGCGCACGACGCGGAGCGTCACAGGGAGGCCCCGCAGCCGCTAGGGCGCGGGGCCTCTTTCTTGCTGCGCCTCCGGCAGCCCGCCGGGGCCGCCGGAGCGGATCAGTCCTGCATCGCCGACTCGGGGATCTCCCTGCCCTCCCGCATGGCGGAGAACATCTCCTCCGAGCGGGCCTCGTCCCACAGCACCACCGAGCCGACCTCCAGGGTCGGGGTGGAGCCGACGGGCACCGCGGTCGTGGCGGGGGAGTCGCGCATGGCCAGCGCCATCCACGCCAGGTCCATCAGGCTGTCGCCCTCGTCCACGGTGAACGTCGAGGTGCCGTCGACCACCAGCGGGATGGAGCGGAACGGGTTGGCCAGGGTGCCGGGCGCGGTGGCCTGCTGGATCAGGGCGCTGAAGAACTCGCGCTGCCGCTGGATGCGGTCCAGGTCGGCGCGCGGAGTCGCCCGGGTGCGCACGTAGGCCAGCGCGGTCGGACCGTCCATCACCTGGCAGCCCGCCTCGATGTCCAGACCGGCCTTGGGGTCCTCCATGGGCTCCTCGGGGCACAGTTCCACGCCGCCCACGGCGTCGACGATGTCGACGAACCCGGCGAAGCCGATCTCCACGTAGTGGTCGATACGCACCCCGCTGGCCTGCTCGAACGTCTGCACCAGGGTGGAGGGGCCGCCGCCCAGCGCCTCGGCGAAGGCCGCGTTGATCTTGTTGGAGCCGATCCCGGGGATGTCCACGTAGGAGTCGCGGGGCACGCTGACGATGGCGGGCCTGCCCTCCTCGGGCGCGTACAGGACCATGATCGTGTCGGTGCGCTTGCCCTCGGCGCGGCCGGTGCGCAGCTCGTCCATGTCCTCTTCGCTGAGGCCCTCGCGGCTGTCGGAGCCGACGATCAGGTAGGTGGTGCCCGGCTGGTCCTCGGGGCGGCCCTCGTAGTCGACGAGCGCCGCCACGCGCTGTAGCCGGGAGTCGGCCCAGAAGTAGAAGACCGCCGGGGCGAGCACCAGCAGCACTAGCACGAGGACCGCGATGTTCCTGCGGCGCCGTGCGCGGCGTTCGCGCTCCCGGCGCTCCCGCCCGGTCCCGTCGACCACCCGGCCGCGCGAGTAGCGCGGACCGCGGCCGCCCGAGGAGCCGGAGGAGGGGCGGCGCGGCGGTGCTCCCCCGGCGTCCGAGGCGGAGCGCGCGGACGGGTCGGGCCGGTAGAGGCTGTCGATCTTGTCGGGGATGCCGCCGGGGGTGCGCCGGAACACCCCGGTGCGGTCGTGGCTTCCCGACGATCCGCCGGGGACGCGGTCGTTCCTGTTCGGTCTGTCAGCCATCGTGTCGATCGCCTCTTCGTTCGCGGCGTCCGCCTGGTTTACGTCCTTTTGGACGTGCCACATGCTATGGGGGTTCAGTTCCGGGCCGCCGTTCTTGCGGACCGGGTCAGCGCAGCCGTCGGGCGCCCGGCGCGGGCTCGGCGGCCGCCGCGCTCGGCGGGGGCCAGCGGCGGGACGCGAAGGCCGACCGCAGTCCCGCGCACACCGCGTCCACGCGCTCGGCGGGGACGAGGGCGACGGCGCGGCGGCCGGAACCGGCCATCCGGGCGCCCCGCGCCCCCTTGCGCACCGCCGTGTCGGCAGCGGTGTCCAGCCGGGGGCAGACCGTGCCGAAGGCGTTGCGCAGCGACAGGTGCGCGGCGTTGAGCGCGGGCCCCGCCTCGTGGGCGGCCCCCGCGTGCAGCAGGCCGACCACCGCGTCCACCCGGTGCCGCTCGGTGACGGCGTGCCGCACCCGGCTGCGCAGCACCGGGTCGTCCAGCGCGGCCAGCGCGCCCGCCAGGTCGGTCACCTCCCGCAGGGAGGACACGCCCAGCGCGGCGGCGGCCCGGGCGCACTCGGCCCGCCGGTCGGCGGCCAGCCGGTCCGGCAGCGCGGTCCCGGCGTCCACGACGAGCAGGCGCAGTCCCGCCTCGCCCAGCGGCAGCGGCAGCAGGCGGCTCCGCCCGGTCCGCCCGTCCAGCAGGAGCGCCCGGTCGGCCGCGGCGCCCAGCACGGCCTCGGGGACGGCGTCGGCGGTGTCGGGGGCGACACGGCCGCCCAGGGACTCCCGGACGGTCCGGGCCAGGGCGGCCCGGTCCGCGGCGGCCTGTGCGCCCCGGTGGAGCTCGGTGACGGCCAGCAGCACCGCACAGGCGGCGGTGAGGTCCGGGGCGGCGTCGAAGGGGCCCGGGTCGAGCACGATCCGCAGCCCGCCGCCGGAGCGCCCCGCTCCGGCCTGCCCGCGCGCCACGAGGCGGCGGCGTGGCTGCGCGGGATGGCGGGCGCCGGGCTGAGCGCGGCCGTGCTCGCCGGTCTGGTGTGGTTCGTCGGCGACGCCGAGCGCACCGCGGCGCTGCTGCGGTTCTTCCCGCCGCTGGCGGTGTTCGCGGCGGTCAACACCGTGGTGTTCGTCTGGGACTGCGCGGCGGCGCTGGCGCCGTCCCGGCGTGCGCAGGACCCCGGGCCTGTGGCAGGTTGGTCGGGTCCCCCTCCGCCGACCCGACGAGGTGAGCCGTGACGTCTGCGACACCGGAACCGGACCGCGAAGCGCCGTGGCCCGCCGACGCCGAGGAGGCGCGCGCCCTGCAGGAGCGCCTGGCTCCCCGGGTGCGCGTGGAGCCGCTCGACCCCGGCGCGGTGCGCCTGGCGGCCGGCCTGGACGTCAGCTACGGAGCAGAGGAGCTGGTGGCGGCCGCGGTCGTCCTGGACGCCGCGACGCTGGAGGTGGTGGCGCAGGCCACGGCGCGCGCGAGGCCGTCCTTCCCCTACGTGCCGGGCCTGTTCGCGTTCCGGGAGCTGCCGCCGCTGCTGGCCGCCCTGGAGCAACTGCCGGTGCGGCCCGACGTCTACGTCTGCGACGGCTACGGCCTGGCCCACCCGCGCCGGTTCGGGCTCGCCTGCCACCTGGGCGTGCTGCTGGACCGGCCGGTGCTCGGCGTGGCCAAGAACGCGTTCGTGGGCGAGGCGGCCGAGCCGGGGCCGCTACGGGGCGCGGCCGCCGACCTGGTCGACGGCGGCGAGGTGGTGGGCCGCTGCCTGCGCGTCCAGGACGGGGTCAAGCCGGTGTACGTGTCCGTCGGGCACCGCGTGGACCTGGACTCCGCGTGCGCGCTGGTGCTGCGGCTGTCGCCGCGCTACCGGATCTGCGAGCCGGTCCGCCGCGCCGACCAGCTCTCCCGCAGGGAGCTGACCGCCCCCGGCACGGGGACGGCCTGACCCCGCAGCGCCGGGGCGCCCCGCCCGCCGGGGCCGGCCGGCGCCCGGTCAGCGGCCGTGCCCGGCGCGGCGCAGCCGCTCGCGGACGTCGCCGCGCAGGGCGGCGCCCCACACGTAGTCGTCGGGCACCCGCAGGGCCTCGGCGAGCGCGGCGGGCGCCCGGTCCGCCCCCGCCTCCTGTCCGGCCTCCAGCAGGGCGCAGATCCGGCTGAGCGCCGCGAACAGCTCCCCGGTGAGCACCGGCGTGCTGTCGGAGGCCACCGCCGCCTCCAGGTAGGGGTCCCACCAGAAGCCGCCCTCCCCGGTCTCGGCGGCCTCCTCGTCTGCGGGCTCGGGCAGGCCGCGCCGCAGCCGGGCGCGGACCAGCGCCGCCACCCGCGCGTCGCGGTGCGCCAGGCCGTCGTGCCACACCCGCTCGGCGGTCGGCGCGTCGCCGCGCACCGCGAGCAGCCGGGCCAGCAGCTCCCGGGCGGCCGCGGTGCTGTCCGGGTCGGACTCCGCGGCGTCCTGTGCCACGACCGCGTCGAACTCGGCGATGGCCTGCTCCACGTGCAGCGCGCCGAGCAGCAGCCGCAGCGCGGGCGTCTCCCGGACCGCCAGGCCGCGGGCGACGGCCTCGGCGGCCCGGGCCGTCTCCCCCCGCTCCAGCAGCCGCTCGGCGAGGTCGCGGGCCGCCTCCGCCACCGCCTCGGGGTCGTCGGAGTCCTCCAGCGCCCGCCGCCAGTGGCCGAGCGCGGCCTCGTGGTCGCCGTGCGCCTCGTGCAGGCGCGCCAGCCCGTGGTGGGCCGCCGCGGCGTAGCGCCCGCCGCCGAGGTCCAGCACGGCCTGCCACGCCTCGGCCGCGGCCGCGGCGTCGCCCTCCCGCTCGCACAGCAGCGCCAGGTGGTAGGCGGCCCGCGGCGCGAACTCCGCGTCGCCGGTGGCGATCGCCTGCTCGTCGGCGCGGCGCGCGTCCTCGGTGCTGCCGCCGCGTTCGCGCACCACCGCCAGCCCGAGTGCGGCCTGCGCGCTGCGGTGCGGCCCGGCCTGGGCCGCCACGCGCGCGTACAGCTCGGCCGCGCGGTCCAGGTGTCCGGCCTCGGCCAGGTCCCGGGCCTGGTCGCACAGGCTCGCCGCGGTGTCGTCGTCGAGGGCGGGGGCGGTGGAGCTGTCGGGGGTCACGGTCGCACACTGCTTTCCGGCCGGGGGCGGAGACTCTCTCGGAGACTAGCGGCTGTCCGCGCCGCACTGCGACGGCCGCCGCACCCGAACCGGGGGCTTTACGACGTAGATCCGCAGGGGGCCGTCGGCAGGCGGGGCGGCGCGGCCGTGCGCCGCCCCGCAGGGTCACTGCTCGAACGCCTCCGGCGGCGGGCAGGAGCACACCAGGTTGCGGTCGCCGTAGGCCTGGTTGACGCGGGCCACCGGGGCCCAGTACTTGTCCCGCCGCAGGCCGGGCACCGGGTAGGCGGCCTCCGACCGGGAGTAGGCGTGCTTCCAGTCGTCGGCGGTGACCTCCTCGGCGGTGTGCGGGGCGTTGCGCAACGGGTTGTCCTCGCGGTCGTAGCCGCCGTCGGCGACCCGGTCGATCTCGGCGCGGATGGCGATCATCGCGTCGACGAACCGGTCCAGCTCGGCCAGGTCCTCGCTCTCGGTCGGCTCGATCATCAGCGTGCCCGGCACGGGGAAGGACATGGTGGGCGCGTGGAAGCCGTAGTCGATGAGCCGCTTGGCCACGTCCTCGTTGCTGATCCCGGTGCGCTTGTGCAGGCCCCGCAGGTCGATGATGCACTCGTGGGCGACGAGCCCGCCCGGGCCGGTGTAGAGCACCGGGTAGTACGGGGCGAGGCGCCGCGCCACGTAGTTGGCGGCCAGCACGGCGTGCTCGGTGGCGGCGCGCAGGCCCGCCTCCCCCATCATGCGGACGTAGGCCCACGAGATCGGCAGGATGCCCGCCGAGCCGAACGGCGCCGCCGCCACCGGCCCCGCCCCGGTGTGCGGCCCCGCCCCGGCGTGGGCCGGGTGGCCGGGCAGGAACTCGGCCAGGTGGGCGCGGACCGCCACCGGCCCCACGCCCGGACCGCCGCCGCCGTGGGGGACGCAGAAGGTCTTGTGCAGGTTCAGGTGGCTGACGTCCGCGCCGAACCTGCCCGGCTTGGCCCAGCCCACCAGCGCGTTCAGGTTGGCGCCGTCCACGTAGACCTGGCCGCCCGCCTCGTGCACCAGGCGGCACACCTCGGTGATCGTCGCCTCGTACACCCCGTGGGTGGAGGGGTAGGTGACCATGAGCGCCGCCAGCCGGTCGCCCGCGGCGTCGATCTTGGCGCGCAGGTCGGCCAGGTCGATGTTGCCGCCGTCGTCGCAGGCCACCACCGACACCCGCATGCCCGCCATGACGGCGCTGGCGGCGTTGGTGCCGTGCGCGGAGCTGGGGATGAGGCACACGTCCCGCTGCTCCTCGCCGCGGCTGCGGTGGTAGCCGCGGATGGCCAGCAGCCCGGCGAACTCGCCCTGGGAGCCCGCGTTGGGCTGGAGCGACACCGCGTCGTAGCCGGTGACCTCGGCCAGCCACGCCTCCAGGTCGCGCACGATGCGCACCAGCCCCTCGGCCTGGTCCAGCGGCGCGAAGGGGTGGAGGTCGGCGAAGGCGGGCCAGGTGATCGCCTCCATCTCCGCGGTGGCGTTGAGCTTCATCGTGCACGAGCCCAGCGGGATCATGGTGCGGTCCAGCGCCAGGTCCCGGTCGGCCAGCCGCCGCAGGTAGCGCAGCAGCGAGGTCTCGCTGCGGTGGGCGTGGAACACCGGGTGGGAGAGGTAGTCGACGTCGCGGGCCAGCTCCGCGGGCAGCGCCGCGGGGGCCTCCCCCGCCTGCGGCGGGGCCGACGCCCCGAAGGCGCGCAGCACCGTCGCCACGTGCTCGGCGGTGGTGGTCTCGTCGCAGGAGACGCCGACGGTGTCGGCGTCGGCGAGGAACAGGTTGACGCCGAGCTCCCGGGCGGCGCCGACCACGTCGGCGGCGCGCGCGGGCACCCGCACCCGCAGGGTGTCGAAGAAGGTCTCGGTGAGCACCTGCACGCCCAGGGCGCGCAGGCCCGCGGCGAGCTCGGCGGTGCGCCGGTGCACCCGCTCGGCGATGGCCCGCAGGCCCTCGGGGCCGTGGTGGACGGCGTACATGCCGGCCATGACGGCCAGCAGCACCTGGGCGGTGCAGATGTTGCTGGTGGCCTTCTCCCGGCGGATGTGCTGCTCGCGGGTCTGTAGGGCCAGGCGGTAGGCGGGCCTTCCGGCGGCGTCCACCGACACGCCGACCAGCCGCCCCGGCAACTGCCGCTGCAACCCCTCGCGCACCGCCATGTAGGCGGCGTGCGGGCCGCCGAAGCCCATGGGCACCCCGAAGCGCTGGGCGGAGCCCACCGCGACGTCGGCGCCGAGCGCGCCGGGGCTGCGCAGCAGGGTCAGCGCGAGCAGGTCGGCGGCGACCACGGCGAGCGCGCCCCGCTCGTGGGCGGCCTCGACGACCGGGCGCACGTCGCGCACCCGTCCGCTGGCCGCCGGGTACTGCACCAGCACCCCGAACGGGTCGACGTCGGGCAGCCCGTCGGACAGGTCGGCGACGACCAGGTCGATGCCCAGGGGCTCGGCGCGGGTGCGCAGCACCGCCAGGGTCTGCGCGAACACGTCGGCGTCCACCACGAACACCGACCGCTTGCGCCGGTCGACCCGGCGGGCCAGGGTCATCGCCTCGGCCGCCGCGGTGGCCTCGTCCAGCAGGGAGGCGCCCGCCACCGGCAGCCCGGTGAGGTCGGCGACCATCGTCTGGAAGTTGAGCAGCGCCTCCAGCCGCCCCTGGGAGATCTCCGGCTGGTAGGGGGTGTAGGCGGTGTACCAGGCGGGGTTCTCCAGGACGTTGCGGCGGATCACCGGCGGGGTGACCGTGCCGTAGTAGCCCTGGCCGATCATGGAGACCAGCACCCGGTTGCGGTCGGCCAGGGCGCGCAGCTCGGCCAGGGCCTCGGCCTCGCCGACCGGTTCGGGCAGGTCCAGCGGCGCGGGTGCGCCGGGGGCGGTCAGCAGGTCGCCGGGCAGCGCTGCGGCCATCAGCTCGGCGGTGGAGGAGAAGCCCACCGCCTCCAGCATCGCGGCCCGCTCGGCGGGGTCGGGTCCGATGTGCCGGTCGGCGAACACGGCTCTGCCGGGGCGGGCTGCGGGACGATCCGTCATGGAGACCTCCTGGTCGCTGGGCCGGGGTACGGCTTGCTCCTTGGTCTCCCCCTCTGTCGCCCGCGGCCGGCGCGCCGCAGCGCTCCAGAGTGCCTGTCCCACACGGTCCCTGGTGCCTGAGAGGTTGCTGGGGAGGGTTTGCCCCGTCGGCGCTCCGCGTGCGGAGTCTCTCCCGTGTGGTGTCAACGGCCGGTGGACGGCGGTCGGCCCGCCCGATCCACCGCACCTGCCATGGTACCGATCCGCGCGCCGCGCCGGTCCGGCCGCCGCGCTCAGCCGGTGCGCCGCTGCCGCCGGCGCCGGGCCAGCTCGTCCCCGGGGTGCGGCTCCGCGGGCCGCTCCTGCTCGCCCAAGGGCTCCCCGTGCAGCTCCTTGAGGCTGCCCTCCAGCTCCCGCCACACCCGTCCCAGCGCGATCCCGAACACGCCCTGGCCGCCCTGGATCAGGTCCACCACCTCGCCGGGGGAGGTGCACTCGTAGACGCTGACCCCGTCGCTCATCAGGGTGATCTGGGCGAGGTCGGCGGTGGCGCGCTGCCTGAGGTGCTCCACCGCGGTGCGGATCTGCTGGAGGGAGATCCCCGTGTCGAGCAGCCGCTTGACGACCTTGAGGATGAGGATGTCGCGGAAGCTGTACAACCGATGCCCCGGGGGGCCGCCGGGCATGCTGGCGCTCGGCTCGACCAGGCGGGTCCGCGCCCAGTAGTCGAGCTGGCGATACGTGATCCCCGCTGCCATGCAGGCGGCGGGACCACGGTATCCGACGTCCATCGGCAGCCCCACCACGTCCTCTTCACACAGCAGGCCCTGCTCACCCGCCAACCGCACGGCTGACCGCCGATGCTCGGAGGCTTTCTGCTTGCCGCTGATAACCGCCACGCCGAACCTCCGGCTTCCCGGCCTGCGGCGGTTCTGACTAGGGGAGACAACGAGATCTGGCGCCGCAGGCTGCTTCACCCCCGACGGTAGGGCGGGGGCATGGACACGTCAACGACGCTCCTCGGCGCGTCGCGCACGACATGCGCCGGCCGGCCCGCGGCCCGCCGGGACTCAGGTCATCCTGCCGAAGTCCTCGGGGGTGATGTTGTCGAGGAACGCCCGGAAGCGCTCCACCTCGTCCTCCTGCTCGTCGGGGATCGCCACGCCGGCCTCGTCGAGGACGTCCTCGCGCACGTAGATGGGGGCACCGGTGCGCAGCGCCAGCGCGATCGAGTCCGAGGGGCGCGCGCTGACCTGTGCACCGCTGGAGAAGACCAGTTCGGCGAAGAAGACCCCGTCCTGCAACGCGGTGATGTTCACCGTGGTCAGGGTGGTGTTCAGTGCCTCCAGGACATCGCGGAGAAGGTCATGGGTGAGCGGGCGCGCGGGCCTGACGCCCTGCTGCGCCAGCGCGATGGCGGTGGCCTCGACCGCGCCGATCCAGATGGGGAGGTAGCGCTCCCCGTCGGTCTCCTTGAGCAGGACAATCGGTTGGTTGGCCGGCATCTCGACCCGGACGCCGACGACCTCCATATGCTTCACTGCGGCTCCGTCCCACGACTTGTCGCGTTCGGAGGGGCACACGCCGGAGTGCGCTCTGCTCCACTGTCACGGTACACCGCCGGGGGGCGTCCGCGGCAGGGGCGGCCGCGCACCCGAGACGGGTCCTCCCCTAAGGCTCTCCGGTCCTGGGCCCGGCAAACCTGTTTCCGGGGGCGGGCCTGCCGGAGGGCCGGAGCGCCCGCCCCGCGGAGCCTGTCGGCCGCGGTCAGCCGCGACGCGGGTTGGTGAGCAGCACCAGCCGGAACTTGCCGATCTGGATCTCGTCCCCGCCGCCGAGCTCTGCCTCGTCGATGCGCTCCCGGTTGACGTAGGTGCCGTTGAGGCTGCCCACGTCGCGGACGCCGAAGGAGCCGCCGCGCCGGTAGAACTCCACGTGCCGACGGGAGACCGTCACGTCGTCCAGGAAGATGTCGCTGTTGGGATGGCGTCCCGCGGTGGTGAGATCCTTGTCCAGCAGGAAGCGGCTGCCCGCGTTGGGCCCGCGTTTGACGACCAGCAGAGCGGTCCCGGGAGGCAGGGCGTCCACCGCGGCCGTGTCGGGAGCCGCGTCCTCGATGCCGTCGGCCTCGGCCTCCAGCGCCTGGATGCCGCTGATGGAGATCGTGGACGTCGTCTCGCCGACGCGGTCGCGGCGCTCACGCGGCTGCGACAGATCCCCTCGCGACCGGTTGACGGGGGAACCGCAGTTGGAGCAGAAGCGGGCATCGTCCGCGACGGCGTGACCGCACTGCGTGCAGTTCGACATAGGTCGGCTCGGCCTCCTACCGCACGGGGCGGTCTTCGAATCGGCTTCGTGACTTACAAGGTGACGGAGATGGTGGTCCGTGGACCCCCGCGCCTCAGGTCAGGTCCTTTCCATATCCCTTCCCCATAATCACCTCTTTTTTCACCATCTCTTACACCAAGAGCGCTCGGCTCTAAACCTTATCCGCACGGCGCTGGGAACCGTGCAGTCCTGGAGTCTTCCGTGAATCCAGGACGATTTCAAACTCCCCGCACGCCGGGTGCGCGGCCCCGGGCGCCCCGGAGCCGCGCACCCGGTCCGGGATCAGCCCTCGGCCCGCTCGACCACGGCCGCCCACTCCTCCAGCAGGCGCTGGGCGGTCTCGTCGTCGGGTCCCTCGGCCCACAGGTGGGTGACCGCCTCGGCGGTGTCGGGAAGCACCAGCGCCCAGGAGCCGTCGGGTTCGATGACCCGCACCCCGTCGGTGGTGTCGATCTCGCGGCCGGCCGCAGCCTCGACCACCTCGCGCATGACACTGCCCTTGACCGCCCAGGGGGTGGGCACCGAACGGCGCAGCAGGTGCGCCTGCGGGATCCTCTGGTCGATCTGGTTGAGCGACATCTTAGTGCGCGCCACCAGTCCGACCAGCCGCACGAACGCGGCGATTCCGTCGCTGGTGCGGGAGAACTCCGGCAGGATGAACCCTCCGCGGCCGTCGGCGGCGAAGATGATGTCCTCGGCCAGCGCGGCCTTGGTCAGCTCGTCGGTGGACGTGGGGGTCCACTGCACCTGGACGCCGTGGCGGTTGGCGACCTGCTCGGCCACCCGGGTCGTGGTGACCGGGAGCGCCACCCGGCCGCCCTTGCGCTCGGCCGCCACCAGGTCGAGCACGACCAGCAGGGCGCGCTCGTTGTCGACCAGCTCGCCCCTGCCGTCCACCAGTTGCAGCCGCTCGGCCACCGGGTCGAACCGGACGCCGAAGTCGGCGCGCGCCGAGGCCACCAGTTCGCCCAGGCGCCGCAGGTCGCGCGTCTGCTTGGCCACGGTGTCGGTGGGCGAGGCCTCGTCGAGGCGGTTGTTGACGGTGAGCACGTCAGCGCCGATCCGGCTGAGCAGGGCGGGCAGGATCAGCGACCCGGTGCCGCCCGCGCAGTCCACCACGACCTTGAGGTTGGCCTCGTCCACCCCGCTCAGGTCGATGCTGGTGAGCAGCTCCCGGGTGTAGGCCTCGATGCTGCGGGAGGGGAAGGACAGCTCGGCGATCTCGCCGGGGAAGGCCCTGCGGTACTCCTGGCGGGAGAAGACCCGCTCCAGCTTGCGCTGGGCGGCCGGGGACAGGTCCGCCCCGCTGGAGTCGAGGAAGACGATGTCGACCGACTGGGGGTCTCCCGGGGTGGTGCGCAGCGCGATGCCGCCGCTGAGCCCGGGCTGGGAGGTGTGGAAGCGGGCCAGCGGCAGCGGGGCCGCCTCCAGGTCCTGGACGTTGATGGCCGCCGCGGTCAGCGCGCTGACCACCGCCCGCTTGAGGGTCCGCGCCGCCCGGGAGACGTCGCGGGAGGCGGTGACCACCGCCCCCTTCTTCAGGGTGGTGGCGTAGGCGCCGGCCAGCCGGACCGCCAGCTCCGGGGTGATCTCCACGTTGATCAGGCCGGACACGCCCCTGGGGCCGAACAGCGAGCGCTGCCCCTTGGACTCCCAGATGACGTTGGTGTTGACGACCGCTCCGGCCTCGATCGTCTTGAACGGGTAGACCTTGATGTTGTTGGCGAGGTAGGCCTCGGCCTCGATGACGCACTCCTCGCCGACGACGGTGCCCTCCTCGACCCGCGCCCCGGCCATGATGTCGGTGTTCTTGCCGACGATGCAGCCGCGCAGGTTGGCGCGGGTGCCCACGTACACGTTGTCGTGGACCACCGCGCGGTGCAGGAAGGCGTCGGAGCGCACGACGACGTTGCTGCCGAGCACGGTGAACTCGCGCAGCTCCGCCCCGGCCTCGACCTTGGCGTAGTCGCCGATGTAGAGGGGGCCCTTGAGGACCGCGTCGGGGTCGACCTCGGCGCCCTCGGCCACCCAGATGCCCGGGGAGACCTCGAAGCCGTCGATCTCGACGTCGACCCTGCCGGAGAGCACGTCGGCCTGGGCGCGCAGGTAGCTCTCGTGGGTGCCCACGTCCTCCCAGTAGCCCTCGGCGATGTAGCCGTACAGCGGGGCGCCGTCCTTGAGCAGCCGGGGGAACACGTCGCTGGACCAGTCGACGTTCTCGCCCGGGGCGACGTGCTCCAGGACCTCCGGCTCCATGATGTAGATGCCGGTGTTGACGGTGTCGGAGAAGACCTGGCCCCAGGTCGGCTTCTCCAGGAAGCGCTGGATGCGGCCGTCGTCGTCGACGATGATGATGCCGAACTCCAGCGGATTGGCGACCCGCTTGAGGCCGATGGTCACCATCGCGCCGTTCTCGCGGTGGAACCGGACCATGTCGGTCAGGTCGATGTCGGTGAGCGCGTCGCCGGAGATCACGATGAACGGCTCGCCCCGCAGGTGCTCCTCGGCGTTCTTGACGCTGCCCGCGGTGCCCAGCGGCACCTCCTCGGCGACGTAGCGCAGGTTCATCCCGAGCTCTTCGCCGTCGCCGAAGTAGTTGCGGATCAGGGTGGCGAGGAACTGCACGGTCACGACCGTGTCGTCGAACCCGTGCCGCTTGAGCAGCCGCAGCACGTGTTCCATGATGGGTCGGTTGACCACGGGCAGGAGTGGTTTGGGCTGGTTCGCGGTCATCGGGCGGAGCCGGGTGCCCTCGCCGCCCGCCATCACGACGGCCTTCATCGCGGCCACCTCCAAGCCCCGGGGATCGTTCGGCGTACCGCCATGGCACGGGGTCTCATGGTGGGGATGCTGCTCCCTTCGTTGTCACGACGCGGTGGCCCGGAGTCACCGGCCGCAGGCGGCCCCAACCGTCATGCCTGGGTACCGCGTTCCGCCGCCCGCGCGGCGTCGACCGGCTTTTCCGCCGTCCGCGCACCGGGGTTCGTGTCACCTCCCGGTGCGCGCTCCAGTGCGCGACTGCGTCTGATCAGTCGTGAGCCCTGGACCGAGTACAGCAGTCCGGCCCACCAGTAGAGGGCTGTTCCCCATATGGCGAAGGCCCAACCAACGATTTGCGCCACATACCCGACGGCTCCGGAGTATCCGGCCAGGAACAGCAGCGGAAAGGCGTAGAGCAGGCACAACGTGGCGGCCTTGCCCGCGAGGTTGACCGGGAGCGGCCCGTAGCCGTGGTAGCGGAGCACGGGCAGCGCGCCGACGATGAGCGCGTCGCGCAGCACCAGGATGGCCATCAGCCACCAGGGGATGATGTCCCGGACGGTCAGTCCCAGCAGCGCGGCGAAGATGTAGAGCCGGTCGGCCATGGGGTCCAGCAGCGTGCCGAGCCGGCTGGTCTGGTTCCAGGCGCGGGCGATCTTGCCGTCGAGCCAGTCCGTCAGCCCGGCCCCGGCGAGCACGCCCAGCGCCCACACGTCGGCCCGCGGGCCGAGGACCAGCCAGAGGAACAGCGGGACGCCGAGCAGCCTCAGGACACTGATCATGTTCGGGACCGTCCAGATCCGGTCCGCCGCGTCGCCGCGCTCCCCCTGGTTCGTCGCGGTCGCCATCTCACCTCCCCGTTTGAGGGTGAGCCTACCCGGCGGCCGGGGGTTGTCCCCCGTCGCCGTGCGACCGGGCCGCCTAGCCTGCGGCCTGCTCGACCAGGGCCCGGAAGAGGCGGCGGTCCGCGCTCTCCTCGGGCCGCCAGCGCACCCCGATGCCGAAGGGGTGGTCGGCGACCTCCAGCGCCTCGACCGCCTGGGCGGCGTCCCAGGCCACCGGGACCAGCCCGGTGCCGATCCGGTTCACGCCGGGGCCCTCGGCGCGGCGCACCCGGGCGCGGTCGCCCAGGACCTTGCCCAGGGCGCTGCTGACGTTGACCGTCACGTCCGTCTCGGTGAGGCGGGGGGAGCGGCGCCCGCGGGCGGGCAACAGGGTGCCGTCCATCGCGACGTTGAGGACCAGCAGGCCGCGTTCGACGGCGAGGAAGGGGCGGCGGGCGGCGACGGCGGCGCGGACGAGCTCGGTCTCGAAGCGGTCGCGCCGCGGGTCGGCCTCGCCGGAGTCCTCGTCGGCGCCCACGGGCGCCCCGGTGGTGAGGAGGAAGCCGTCGAAGCGGGCGACGAGGTCGCCGACGCGCCGGGGGTGGACCGGGGGCAGGACCACGGGCAGCCCGCCCGCGCGGTCGACCTCGCGCAGGAACGGGGTGGCCACGACTGCGGCCTCGCGTACCCAGCTCCCCCAACGCGCCGGTTCGAGGTGGCTGGTGATCCCGATGAGCGGTCGGGGCATGGGTCCTCCTGGGCTGCGGGGCCGGGCGGTGGCGGAAATCCTATTGCCTGTCGGGCTTGGCGCGCACCCTCCGTGACGGCGTGACGTTGCGGACTTTCCCCGGTGCCGCTCCCGCGGCGGGCGGGCCCGGTTCAGCGGGCGCCGGGCTCCGGCGCGAGCAGGGGCGGCAGGGCGCGCAGCGCCTCCGGTCCGAAGGGCTCCTGCCGGAGCAGCGGCACCTCCACGAGCCCGGGGGCGGCGAACAGGGCGCGGATCCGCTCCATCGCCGCCGGGTCGGGGCGGGGCGGGACCTGGTTGACGGCCCCGACCCCCAGGGTGAACCCCTCGGCCTGCAGTGCCCGGGCGGCGCGGCGGGTCTCGGCCACCACCGCCTGGCGGGGCAGGGTCACCAGGCACACCACCGCCTCGGAGCGCAGCCGCGCGGCGGCGGCCTCCAGGCGGCGCCGCCGCGCGTGCAGCTTCTCCAGCAGCGGGTCGGCGGTCCGGTCCGCCGCGTCGGCCGGCCCCGCGGCGGACCGGTCCGCGGCCACGGCGCGCTCCCGCTGGTGCGCCAGCCCCTCGATCCAGGGGGCGAGCAGGGTCGGCAGGGCGAGCATCCGCAGC
>NZ_KQ950187.1:113254-133187 GCF_001517975.1 Thermobifida cellulosilytica TB100 | reverse complement strand
GTCTTGCCGACGCCGCCCTTGCCCCCGACGAAGGTGACGGCCGCCCCGGTCAACAGCACACCCCCGTGTCGCCGAAGCGCTCCCGGCCCGTCCGGCGGTGCCACTCGTGCAGGTCGGCGACCAGGTACGGGACGAGGTCGAGGGTCTCGTAGGAGGCCGGGTCGTCCACGCCGAGCGACCGCAGCAGCACCGCCCGGAAGGCGTCGGCCCGGCGGCGGTCCTCGCGGCGCAGCGCCTGGCGCCAGCGCGCGGCGAACCACTCCTCGTGGACCGCCTCGACGCGCCGCCGGACGCGGGCCAGGCGGCCGCGGAGCGCCGGGGTCACCGCTCCCCCGATCCGGCCGGCTCCGCCGGGTCGGCGTGGTCGGCTCCGACCGTCCCGGCCGCGCCCTCCTGCGCGCGGCCCCCGTCCGCCGGGGCGGCGGGCCGGGCGGTGCGCGCCGCCCACGCCGCGCGCAGGGCCAGCGCCGCCTCGACGATCAGCCACAGGGCCAGCGCGAAGATGAGCGCGTCCAGGGGGGCGAGCAGGAACGCCTGCACGGGGTCGTCGGCGGAGGCGAAGCGGACCAGGTTGACCACCAGCGCCCAGGAGGTCATCGCCAGCAGGAACACCAGCGGGACGAGCACCGCCAGCGGGTTGCGGCTGTTCTTGGTGACCCACACCGCGACGACGGCCAGCGCCAGCCCGGCGGTGAGCTGGTTGGTGGTGCCGAACAACTGCCACAGGGTGCCGAAGGCGAAGTCGCCGGGGGCGAGCGCCAGGGCCAGCGGCACGGCCACCGCCGCCAGGGTCGCCAGGGTGAGGTTGCGGGCCAGCGGCCGGAACCGGGCGGTCTCGGCGATCTCCTGCACGATGTAGCGTTGCAGCCGCACGCCGGTGTCCATGGTGGTGGAGGCGAAGCCGATGATCACCACGGCGGCGAAGACGGCGCCGACGCTCTGGGGGATGCCGAGGTTGGCGGCGAAGTTCGCCACGCCGGCGACGAAGGTACCGGTGGCGCCGTCCGAGGCGGTCGCGTAGTCGGCGTAGCGCGCGTCCCAGTCGGCGCGGGTCGCGGCCACGCCCGCGGTGCAGGCCAGGACCGCGCACAGCGCGAGCGTCCCCTCGCCGAGGGCGCCCAGGTAGCCGACGTAGCGGGCGTCGGTCTCCCGGTCGAGCTGCTTGGCGGTGGTGCCCGAGGCGACCAGGCTGTGGAAGCCGGAGATCGCGCCGCAGGCGATGGTGATGAACAGCAGGGGGAACCAGGGCGGGGAGCCGTCGGGCACGTCGTTGACGACCGGCGCCACGATCCGGTCGAGGCCCACGGCCGCGCCGAGCAGGATCACCGCCAGCGCCACCAGCATCTGCTGCTGGTTGACGTAGTCGCGCGGTTGCAGCAGCAGCCACACCGGCAGCCGGGAGGCGGCGAAGGCGTAGCCGAAGACCAGGACGACCCACAGGGTCTTGGGGGTCAGGCCGACCGCGGCGGCCAGCGGGTCGACGGTGACCGGCACCAGCAGGCCCAGCGGGATGGAGGCGTACGCCAGCGCCAGCACGGCCAGGGAGGGCAGCAGCGCCGCGCTGCGCGTGCGGTAGACGTACTGGCCCACGCCGACGGCCAGGGGGATGGTGACCAGGGTGGGCAGCACCGCGCTGGGGGTGGAGACGAACAGGTTGGCGACGACCACCGAGAAGACCGCGTTGACCAGGGTCAGCAGGAAGAAGATGACGACCAGGAACAGGACGCCGGCGCGGCGGCCCACGACCTCGCCGGCCAGGGTGCCGATGCTCCTGGCGCGGTGGCGGACCGAGACCGCGAGCGCGCCGAAGTCGTGTACGCCGGCGGCGAAGACCGTGCCCAGCACCACCCACAGCAGCGCGGGCCCCCAGCCCCAGAACACCGCGACCGCGGGGCCGACGATGGGGGCGGCTCCGGCGATCGAGATGAAGTGGTGGCTGAAGAGGACGTAGCGGTTGGTGGGGACGAAGTCGACCCCGTCGGAGTAGCGGTGGGCGGGGGTGACGTAGTCGGGGTCCAGCCCGTAGACGCGCCGGGCCAGGTAGGAGGAGTAGTAGCGGTATCCCAGGGCGAAGAGCGCCAGGACGGCGACCAGCACGACGACGGCAGGCATGGTGCTCCTTCGGTCGCGGCGGCGCCCGCGGGAGCACGGAGCCACTGTGCACGCTCCGTAGCGCCGCCGGTCGGCTGCGTCAGGATCCCACTGAAAGTAACATGGCGTTCACGCTGCGCAAAGGGGGTGTCGTGGGTTCTCTCGCCGCGGTCTGGGAGCGGTCGGCGGCCGCGGAGCTGTCCTGGGTCCGCCCCGCGGGGCCGGTCGGCCTGCCCGTGGTCCCGCTCGTGTGGGAGGGGCGTCCGTGCGTCGCGCTGCCCTTCTCCCAGCTCGAACTGGCCGACACGCTCGCCGGCGGGCACGCCGTGTTCAGCGTCACCGACGCCCGCGCGCTGCCGGAGGGCTGCCCCGCGGTGGCCGCCGCCGGGCCGGTGCGCGTCCGCCACGACCTGTCCGGGGACGTCTTCGTGGGCGCGCTGCTGGAGCAGGAGGCCCGCAAGCACCCGCCGACCCGTCGGCGCGCGGGCGGGCTGCTGGCCCGCCGGGAGCACTGGTGGTGGGTGCCGCGCGTGCTGGTCGCCCTCCTCGACGCCGTGGAGGAGCGGACGCTGCCGCCGCGCTCCCGCCCCGGCGACGCCGTGCTGGTCGGCGCCCGCGGGCGGCGGCCGACCGTCGACGTGGTGACCGCCTCCGCCTGGCCCGCGGCCCCCGGGGCGCGCGTCGGGCTGCGCCGCCCCGACGGGGGTGTCCCCGCCGCACCGGACGGGGACGGCTACGTCTTCGCCCACCGCCACAGCCCGGACTTCGAGCAGTGGGAGCGCTGGCACCGCCGCGGCGTGCTGGCGGGGCGGTGCTGACCGTCACCGAGGCGGCCGGCGCTCCGGCGGAGTCGGTGCGGCCGCCGGGGCTGTGGGCGCGGCTGCGCGCCCACCGGGACCTGGCGGGGGCCTGCCGCCGGGGCGTCGCCGCCGCCGAGGCGCGCACCGTGCGGTGAGCCCCGCGGCGCCGGTCAGACCTTGCGCCACCGGGGCACCCAGGCGCCGTCGGTGACCGTGTAGTCGCCGAACAGCGCGGGGGCCTCCTCGACCAGCACCTCGCCGATGCGGTGGAACAGCAGGCGGATCTCCTCCTCGGCGCCGGGGGCGGTGCGGGTCTCCAGGGTGTGGCGCAGGGTGCGCACGTTGGCGGTCCACACCAGGCCGGTGGCCACGCCCTCGGGGGCGAAGCGGCGCATGAAGGAGGTGCGGTGCTTCTTGACCGCGAAGGGCACGCCCTCCTCGTCGAGGCCGAAGTGGTCGGCCATCCAGCGCTGGAACTCCTCCATGCGCTCCAGCAGGTCGGTGGCGCGCTTCATCAGCTCGGGGTCGTCCTGCGCCCAGTCGGGGAACCAGAACGGCAGGTCGGTCAGGCGCACGAAGCGCAGCGACTCCTGGGAGATCGCCACGCCGGGGCGGTGCCGGACGAGCTCGTGGGTGGCCACCCGGGAGACGTTGTGCAGCACGAAGCTGAAGCTGACGTGCTCCAGCACCGACCCGTGCATGCTGGACAGGATGTTGGCGAGGTAGGCGGTCTGGTCGGTGCGGACCCGGGTGACGTTGGGGTTGAGGCCGGGCTCCCAGGAGCGGTAGCACAGCCTCCCGGCGAACTCGGCGAGGTTCTGCGGGTCGTTGAGCGGCTCGTCGAGCTCCCCGCGGTCCAGCCGCTCCAGCCATCTGCTCCCGCCCACGTCGGCGAGGTAGCGCGCGATCTCGTCGTAGTCCAGTTGCGGCCGTGCGATCAGGTGTACCTCGGGCTCGACGCGTGTGACCACCGGTGGCTCCCCCAGCTCCGTTGCGTGACTGCGGCCCCGGAGGGCTCCGGGGCCGCAGACGAAACTAGCAGCAGGCGGCCGCCCCGACGACCCGGGCGGCCGCGGCGGCCGTCACAGTCCGACGAAGCTGCTGGGCAGCAGGACGACGCCCACGACGACCAGCACGACGCCCCACAGCAACTGGCGGCGGAGCAGGGCCGCGACGCCGGCCACGACCAGCACGACTCCGAGGATCAGCAGGAGAATGCTCAGGATGCTCATGGCACCGCTGCTGCCCGCCGCGCGGCCGGGGAAACGGGTCTCGCTCCGGCCGCTGTGACGGCGCAGCTCAGGCGGTGGGCAGCGGCTGTCCCGCCGCGGCGCCCGCGCGGGCCAGGCGCAGCACGTTGGCGATGATGCGCTCGCCCACGCGGGCGGTGAGGATCGACTCGGGGTGGAACTGCACCGCCCACCGGCGCCGCTCGGTGTTCTCGACCGCCATGACCACCGGGTCGGCGCCGTCCTCCACCACCGCGGTGACGTCGAAGCCCTTGACGCGCTCGGGGGTGGTGTAGGTGGAGTGGTAGCGGGCCGCGGTGAACTCGCCGTCCTCGCCCACTCCGGCCAGCAGGTCGCCGCCGCTGACGCGGACCCGTCCGGGTTTGCCGTGCACCGGCTCGGCCAGGGTGAGCAGCTCCCCCCCGGCGTGCTCCACCATCGCCTGCAGGCCCAGGCACACCCCGAAGGCGGGCAGGTCGCGGGCGTCCAGCTCGTCCAGCAGCGCGCTCATCGCGAAGTCGGAGGGCAGCCCCGGCCCGGGGGAGAGCACCACCAGGTCGGGGCGCATCCGGTCGAGCAGGGAGGGGTCGAAGCCGTAGCGCACCGTGGTGACCTCGGCCCCGTGGCGGCGCACGTAGTCGGCCAGGGTGTTGACGAAGGAGTCCTCGTGGTCGACCAGCAGCACCCGCATGCCCGCGCCCACCTGCTCGGCGGTGGCGCGCGCGGCGGCCCGGGGGGCGGGCTCGGCGTCGTCGGTGAGGGTCTCCAGCAGCGCGCGGGCCTTGAGGAAGGTCTCGCGCTCCTCGGCGTCGGGGTCGGAGTCGTAGAGCAGGGTGGCGCCCGCCCGCACCGTGGCCACGCCGTCGCGGATGTGGGCGGTGCGCAGGGTCAGGCCGGTGTTCATCGACCCGTCGAAGTTCACCACGCCGACGGCGCCGCCGTACCAGCGGCGGGGGGAGCTCTCGTGCTGCTCGATGAAGCGCATCGCCCAGGTCTTGGGGGCGCCGGTGACGGTGACGGCCCACATGTGGGTGAGGAAGGCGTCGAAGGCGTCGAACTCGGGGCGCAGGATGCCCTCGATGTGGTCCACGGTGTGGATGAGGCGGCTGTACATCTCGATCTGGCGGCGGCCGATCACCCGCACGCTGCCGGGCTCGCACACGCGGGACTTGTCGTTGCGGTCCACGTCGGTGCACATGGTGAGCTCGGACTCCTCCTTGGCGGAGGAGAGCAGCTCCTTGATGTTCTCGGCGTCGCCGACGGCGTCCGCGCCGCGCCTGATGGTGCCGGAGATGGGGCAGGTCTCCACCCGCTGGCCCTGCCCGGGGCGGCCGGTGACCCGCACGAACATCTCCGGGGAGGCGCCGACCAGGTACTCGCCGCCGCCGAGGTTGAAGAAGAACTCGTAGGGGGCGGGGTTGCGCTCGCGCAGCCGCTCGTAGAAGCGCGCGGGCGAGGCGCAGGGCGCGTAGAGGCGGTGGCTGGGCACCACCTCGAACAGGTCGCCGCGGCGGAACCGCTCCTTGGCCTGGGCCACGACCCGGGCGTAGGAGCCGGGCTCGGGCGGCGGGGGCACCTCGGCGGGGGCCACGGACGGGACGGGCGGGGTCGGCGGGGTGCTGCGGGGCAGGCCGCGGGTGGCGGCCCCGGCCGCCCCGGCCAGCCCGGCGGGGAGGGTGAAGTCGTAGGAGTAGCGCCGGCAGACCTCGCGCTTGCGGTCGTGCACGACGATCTCGTCGGGCAGGTGCAGCACCAGGTCGCGGTCGTCCGGGTCGCGCTCCAGGACCTGCTCGATCGGCTCGAACTGGAAGGCGAGGTCGTAGCCGAACGCGCCGTAGAGCCCCAGGTGGGGCTCGGCGTCGTGGAAGAACAGCGCGACCAGGGAGCGCAGCGCGGAGAAGACGCTGGGGCGGCGGCTGCGCTCCTCCTCGGTGAAGAACTCGTCGGGCGCCGGTTCGGGGACGGCCGCCTCGACCGAGTCGCCGGTGCGGGCGGTCACCTCGCCGCGGGCGGCGAGGGCCTGCGCGACGGCGGGCAGCAGCACCCGGCCGCGGTCGTTGAGGGCGGTGGCGCCGATCCGCCGGCCCCGCGCGGCGATCTCCAGGCACGGGTCGACGTACCCCAGGTGCCAGCGGCTGTAGCGGCCGGGGTACTCCATGCCGGAGGAGAGGACGCCGCCCCTGCGCCGTTCCACGTTGGCCGTCAGTTCGGCGAGCTCGCCGGGGTCGCAGGGGACGGCTGTGCGGTGCACGGTGATGCCGCCGGTGGTGGTGTAGGAGTGCACGGTGTCGTCCACGGGCCGGTCCTTCACTGGGTGGTTGCTGGCTGTCAACGCCCGAACCCGCGGACAGCAGAAACGACCGCCGGTTCAGGCGGTCGCTGGTCATCGGGAACGCGAACCACGAGCGCCGCCTAGAGGCGGCGCCACCACTGGTGTCGGGTGGGCACGGTTCGCATGCGAAGCAGTGTAGCGCGTAACACAGGGTTTCGGGGAGCCCACGGAGAAACGACAGGCTCCCCTCCCGGCGCTGATGAGACGGAGTTCGGTCAAGAACCCTGCGGCCCGCCGGGGCCGGACGGCCCCCGGCGTCCTGGACGCCCCGTGGCGGCCCTCACCCCCGTCCAGGCCAAGGGCCTGGAGTTCGCCGCGGTGGTCGTGCTCGCCCCGGCGGGGATCGCCGCCGCGGCCCCGCAGGGCGGCCGCGACCTCTACGTCGCGATCACGCGGGCGGCCAGCCGCCCCGCCGTGGTGCACGAGGGGCCGCTGCCGCCGGTGCCGAAGCGGCCGGCGGCTGGGCCCCTCCCCGGCCCCGGGGAGAGGCCGGGGAGCGGGGCCGGGCTCAGCCCGCCGCGTCGAGGCGGGCCCGCTGCTCGGCGCTCAGCTCCAGGTCGACCGCGTCCAGCGCCTCGTCGACCTGGGCGACGGTGCTGACCCCCACCAGCGGGATGGTGCCGTCGCCCATCAGCCAGGCCAGCACCACCTGGTTGGGGGTGGCGCCGCACTCCGCGGCGACCTCCCGCAGCACCGCCAGGCGCGCCGGGGTGCCGGGGTGGTCGTAGGGGCGCGACAGCTCCCGGTCGGCGCGTACGTAGGCGCCGTACAGCAGGGGGGTGTAGGCGACCAAGGCCAGCGGCCTGCCGTCCCGGTTCTCCTGGGCGATGTAGTCCAGGTGGTCGTCGCCGACGTGCATGTGCCCGGCCTCGGGCAGCGGGACGTCGAAGCGGGGCTGCAGGTAGCTGCGGCGCAACTGGGCGACCTCGTAGCGGGGCCAGCCGCGGGCGTCGCTGAGGGCGCGCGCCCGCTCCAGCCGCCAGGCCCGGTGGTTGCTCGCGCCCAGCAGCCCCACCTGGCCCTCCCCGACCAGTTCGGCGAGCACGCCCAGGGTCTCCTCCAGCGGCACCGAGCGGTCCTCGATGTGGGGGTAGACCAGGTCGAGGCGGTCCGTGCCGAGCCGTTTGCGGCTGCCCTCGACGGCGGCGCGCACCGCGGCGGCGGACAGGCCCTCGGCGTCCTCCAGCCCTCGGCCCGGGGTGCGGGGCCGGGCGCCGAACTTGGTGGCGACGACGACCTCGTCGGTGACGCCGCGGGCGGCCCGCCACCGGCCCAGCAGCGCCTCGCTCTCGCCTCCGACGAACCCCTCCACCCAGAACTGGTAGTTGTTGGCGGTGTCGACGAAGGTGCCGCCCCGCTCCACGAAGCGGTCCAGGACCGCGAAGGACTCCTCCTCGCCGACCTGGCTGCCGAGCTTCATCGCGCCCAGGCAGATCGCGCTGACCCGGCGGGCCCGCTCCCCGCTGCCGATCGTGGTGTAGCGCATCAGCGCACCTCCTCCTTCTCCTCGGGACCGCGCTCGGCGAGCACGCCCCGGTAGTAGTCGATCTTGTGACGGATGGCCTCCTGGCGGCGGCGCAGTTCGGCGATGCGCTCGGTGAGCCGCGCGTCGTGCTCCTCCAGGACCTGGAGGCGCTGCGGGACGGTGTGGTCGCCCTCGCGGACGAGTTCGGCGAACTCGCGCAGCCGGGCGATGGGCATGTCGGTCTCCCGCAGGCAGCGCACCAGGTCGAGCAGCTCGACGTCGCCGGCCCGGTAGCGGCGGTGTCCGGAGGGGGCGCGCTCCACCTGGGTGAGCAGCCCCTCGCGTTCGTAGTAGCGCAGGGTGTCCAGGCTCAGTCCGAACCTTCGGGCCACCTCGCCGGGGGTGTAGTAGTCGGCCATGGGTCACAGCCTGGAAGGTGGAGTGCACTCCAGGTCAAGCCCGGCGGGGTTCAGCCGGCGCGCACGCCCCCGCCGCCGGTGACCGCGCCCACGACCGCCTCGGTCAGGTCGGCGACGACGTCGTCGCGGGCGATCTCGGGGTGGTCCAGCCACCACTCCCCCGCGGTCTGCACCATGCCGACGACGGCGTGCGCCACGATCTGGGCGCGCACCGGGTCGGCGACGTGCCCCTCGGCGGCGAGCGTCTCGGCGAGCTCCTCGCCGAAGCGGCGCACCATCAGGCCGATGTGGCCGCGGGTGCGCGGGTCCTCGGCGGTGGCGCGGTGCATCAGGAAGCGGTAGAGGTTGAGGTTGTCGCTGATCATCCGCAGGTAGGTGCCGACGGTGGCGCGCACCCGCTCCCGCAGGCCGGCGGCGGCGCGCAGCTCCTCGCGGACCCGCTCCATGAGCGGGTCGACGTGCCGTTCGGCCAGCGCCCGGTACAGGCCGCCCTTGTCGCCGAAGTGGCGGTACAGGACGGGCTTGCTGATCCCGGCCTCGGCCGCGATCGCGGACACGGGCGCGTCGGGGCCCTCGCGCTGGATGACGGCGTCGGCGGCGTCCAGGATGGCGCGGCGCCGACGGGGGTCGCGGCCGCGGACGGCCCGGCCGCTGCGGGCGGCCCCCGCCGGCGGCGGTGCGGAATCGGGGCTCACAGCCTCACACCGTAGCGCGCAGTCCGGGAATCCTGCGCAGGACGGCGGTGACGAGGAAGCTGACCGCCAGCACGGCCACGGTCTGGGCGAGCACGGTGGCGACCATGGCGGCCGGGTGGTCGGGGATGCCGGTGAAGGAGCGCAGCTCGCGCAGCAGGATCAGGTGGACCAGGAAGACGCCGAAGCTCAGGTCGGCGAGGGTGCGCAGCCGCCTGCGGGCGGCGGTGGTGTCGCGGTCGGGCGCGGTGAGTCCCCGCCAGCGGCCGGTGAGCGGCCGGAACAGCAGGAACAGCGCGACGGACATGGCCAGCACGGTCGGCGAGAGGTAGTCGTAGGCGTAGGCGGCCTGGACGGTCCACTCGCCCTGGGCCACGGCGGTGGCGCCGACCACGCCGACGGTGGCGGCGACGGAGGCGACGAGGACCGCGCCGGCGGCCCACACGCCGCGCCGGGTCAGGGCGGTGTCGCGCAGCAGGTAGCCGAGGAGGTAGTAGCCGACGTAGGGCAGGAAGCGGGTGACCGCGTTGGCCTCGCCGATGCCGGAGAAGTCGGAGATCGCCTGGTCGGCCACGCCCAGGGCGGTCATGAGGACGGCCGCCCACCACAGGGTGCGCGGCGGGGCGTGGGCGGTGAGGACGCGCAGGAACGGGGTGAGCGCGTACAGCCCGGCGAGGACGAACAGGAAGTACAGGTGCACGGAGGGCTGTCCGGCCAGGATGCGGTGGAGCGCGTCGGGCCAGTCGTTCCACTTCTCCACGAACAGGTCGATGGACAGGTAGAACGCGCTCCACACGACGAGGGGGATCCCGATGCGGCTGAACCGCCTGCGGTAGAAGGAGCGCAGGCCCTCCCTGCGGGGGGCGAGCAGCAGCGCCCCGCTGATCATGATGAACACCGGGACGCACCAGCGCACCGCCGAGTCCACGACGTTGGCGGTCCACCAGGTCGCCGATCCCAGTTCGGTGTAGTCGCGGGTGACCACCACGGCGACGGAGTGCAGCAGGACCACCGCCGTGATGGCCGCGATCCGGGCCACGTCGAGCCAGGCCGTCTCCACCGGTGTAGCTGTCGTCACGGAGCGTCGCGACGTGGCCGTTCGGGGGGTGCGGAAGGTCTGGACGGTCATGGAAACACCCGGTGCAGTCGACTGCGGCTGACTTCTCGAGATCGTACCGTTACCGGTTTCCCATACAACTCCCAGGTAAACGGAATCTCCGCGTCAAGGGCGGCGGATGCGGATCCACACGGCCTCGGCCCGGGCCACCTCGGCGCCGGCCGCGTCGTAGAGGGCGCTGGCGGTGCGGACCTTGCGCCCCTCGACGCCGAGGAGGCGGCCCAGCACCACGTGGGGCCGCCCGGGGCGGGGGTCGGCGAACACGGCCGCGGTCATCTGCCCCAGCAGCATGGGGCGTTCGGCGATGTCGACCGACCAGCCGCCCGGGCAGTCGAGCGCGGCCCAGGCCGCCGGGGCGCCGGCCGGGTCCGGTCCCGGCGTCCACGCGCAGGCCACCGTGTCCGCCTCCGGGTCGCCGCCCAGGGGTCCGGCGAACAGGCGCAGCCCGTCGCCCTCCCGCCGCGCGGGCCCGCACACGAAGCAGGTGGGGAACGGGTGGCCGCTGCGGCCCCGGTAGCCCGCGCTCGCACGTTCGGCCTCGGCGAGCGGCACCGGTTCGATCCGCCGCGCCGGCACCGGCGCGGGAACCGCCTCGGCGACCGTGTCCTCGCCGAGCAGCAGGCGGACGCCGCCTCCGGGAGCGCGGCGCACCGGCATCGGGGTCCGCAGCGGCGGCGGCTGGTGCAGGCGGACGCGGACGGCGGGGGCGTCGACGTGCTGGGCGAGGAGGCCCGAGAGGTAGCCGCCGTTGGCGGAGTCGGGCGGGCCGTTGAACCGGGCGGCGACGGTGAGTTCGGTGTCGCGGCCGGAGTGCTCGGTCATCGCGTGCGCGGCGCACTCTGGGCGGGGCGGCGCCGCTGCCTCCCTTCTCCCGGACGGGGGTGCTGTCCACCGGTGGTGCCCGGCTGACACACTCTCACACCCGCGGGCCCGGACCGGGCCCCGTCCCGGCCCGGGCGGGGGCGGCGTCAGCGCTTGACGCCCAGGCCCGCCAGCATGAACTGCTGGTAGGGGTTGAGGTTGTCGGGGTCGACCGGGGTGTCGGGGCGCCACAGCGCGTGGAACACCAGCCCGGGCTCGACCAGTTCGAGGTCGCCGAAGAACGCCCGGATCTCCTCCCGGCTGCGGGCGTAGCCGACCCCCAGGGCCTCGCGCGCCATGTCGGTGATCTCCTTCTGCACCTGCAGGCCGGTGTAGGCCCAGGAGGTGATGGCCACCATGCTGCCCGCGGGCAGGGCGTCGACGTAGCGGCGCACCAGCCCAGCGGGGTCGGCCTCGTCCGGGATGTGGTGCAGGATCGCGATCAGCATCAGCCCCACCGGCTGGTCCAGGTCGATGAGCCGCTTCACCTCGGGGGTGTCGAGCACCTCGTCGGGGCGGAGGAAGTCGGCGGTGGTCACGGCCGTGTTCTCGTTCTCGGCCAGCAGCGCGCGGCCGTGGGCCAGCACCACGGGGTCGTTGTCGATGTAGACGACCCGGCAGTCGGGGTTGACCTGCTGCACGACCTGGTGGGTGTTCTGCGCGGTGGGCAGGCCCGAGCCGAGGTCGATGAACTGCGTGATGCCCTGTTCGGCCATGTGGCGGGCCAGGCGGACCAGGGTCCTGCGGTTCTGGATCGAGACCTCTTTGACGCCGGGGTAGCGGGCCTCCATCTGGTCGACCAGGGCGCGGTCGACGGGGAAGTTGTCCTTGCCGCCGAGGGAGTAGTCGTAGGCGCGGGCGATGCTCGGGACGTTCGGGTCGATGCCTTCGGGCAGCTCCCGGGGGGCGGGGAAGGTCGTCTTCATCCAGGAATGGCGGGACTCGTTCGGCATGGCGCAATGCTAGCCAGCGGTGACCCGCGGTGGGGCCGGAACTCCGGATCGGTCGGCGGACGCGTGTATTTCCGGTCTGCCGTTTCCGGCTCTGCGCAGGAAGCCGCGCACGGCGGCCGCAGATCGCTCCGGAGCGGCCGGACCGCAATCCCTCCCCGCCGGCGGTCCGGGGAAGGGGGCAGCGACGGCCCCGCAGGGTCCCCTCCGCCCTGCGGGGCCGTTCTCCTGTCGGCCGAAGAGCGTCGGCCCCCGTCCCGGACACGGCGGGGACCGGCCGGAACGACCGGATCCGGTTCCGCTTCCCGGCCGTCGCACCCCGCTGCACCCCGCCGAACGGCGAAGACGTCAGCGCAGCGGCAGGCCGGTGATGGTGCGGCCGATGATGAGGCGCTGGATCTCGGAGGCGCCCTCGAAGATGGTGAAGATCGTGGCGTCGCGGTGCCAGCGCTCCACCGGGTAGTCGCGGGTGTAGCCGTTGCCGCCGAGCAGGCGGATGGCGTTCTGGGTGACCCAGGTGGCGGTCTCGCTGGCGAACAGCTTGCTCATGGAGCCCTCGGCCTGGGCGAAGTCCTTGCCGTGGCGGGCCATCCAGGAGGCCCGCCACACCAGCAGGCGGGCGGCGTCGATGCGGGTGGCCATGTCGGCGAGGGTGAAGGCGACCGCCTGGTTGTCGCCGAGGGGGCGGCCGAACTGCCTGCGCTGGCGGACGTAGTCGCGGGTGTACTCGTAGGCGGCGCGGGCGCAGCCCACCGCCATCGCGCCGACCGCGGGGCGGGAGGCCTCGAAGGTCTTCATGGCGGCCTGCCCGCCGGAGCTGCGGCCCTCGCGGGCGCGGGCCAGGCGCTCGTCCAGTCTCTCCTTGCCGCCGAGCAGGCAGCGGCCGGGCACGCGCACGTCGTCGAGGATCACCTCGGCGGTGTGGGAGGCGCGGATGCCGTGCTTGCTGAACTTCTGGCCCTGGGACAGCCCCTTGGTACGGGGCGGGACGACGAAGCTGGCCTGGCCGCGCACGCCCAGTGCGGGGTCGACGGAGGCCACGACGACGTGCACGTCGGCGATGCCGCCGTTGGTGATCCAGGTCTTGGTGCCGTTGAGCACCCACTCGTCGGCGGCCTCGTCGTAGACGGCGCGGGTGCGGATCGCGCCGACGTCGCTGCCGGCGTCGGGCTCGGAGGAGCAGAACGCGCCCAGGCGCACGTCGTCGGGGCCGCCGAACATCTGCGGGGTCCACTCCAGGACCTGCTCCTGGGTGCCGTTGGCGGCGACGGCCACCGCGGCCAGCGTGGTGCCGGTCAGCGCCAGCGCGATGCCGGGGTCGCCCCAGTACAGCTCCTCGTAGACGACGGGGACGGCCACGCCGCTGGGGTGGAACATCTGGGTGGCGAAGAAGTCGAGGGAGTACAGGCCGATCCGGGCGGCCTCCTGGAGGATCGGCCAGGGGGTCTCCTCGCGCTCGTCCCACTCCGCGGCGGCGGGGCGGATGACGTCGCGGGCGAAGGCGTGCACCCAGTCGCGGACCTCGCGCAGGTCCTCGCCGAGCTCGAGGCTGAACGCGGGTGCGGGCGTCTCGTCGGTCATGTCGCCGTCCTTCGAGGGCGTGGACATTAGGTGTTACCAACGGTAACATGACGGTGGGGTCATGCCGCGGGGGTGGTTGCGGCGCCCCGTCGCAACCACCCCCGCACCCCGTCCGCGGGCGGCTAGGAGATCTCGTACTTCTCCAGGAAGGTGTAGACGTCGGTCTCGTCCACGCCCGGGAACTGCCCGGTGGGCAGCGCGGCCAGGACGTGGGAGTGGGCGCGCGCCGACGGCCAGACGTTGCCCTCCCAGCGTGCGGCCAGCTCCGAGGGCGGACGGACGCAGCACTCCCCGACCGGGCACTGCGACTTGGTGCGGTTGGTGGTCTCGCGGCCGCGGAACCAGCGCGACTCCTTGTAGGGCACGCCCAGGGTGATCGCGAAGTTGCGCTCCCGGCTGGGGTCGACGTGCGCCACGCACCAGTGGGTGCCGTTGGGCTTGTCGGTGTACTGGTAGTAGATCGAGTAGCGGTCGGGCGAGGCGAAGACCTGCCGCCCCGACCAGTAGCGGCACAGCCGCTGCCCCTCGATCGCGCCGGTGTCGTCGGTGGGGAAGATCAGCCCGTCGTTCTGGTAGGCCTTGTAGATGATGCCGGTCTCGTCGTTGCGGATGAAGTGGCAGACGAGGTCGAGGTGGCGGGTGGCCAGGTTGGTGAACCGGTGCGCGGCCATCTCGTAGGAGACGGCGTAGACGTCGCGCAGGTCCTCCACCGACAGGTCGCGCGCCCGCTTGGCGTCGGACAGGAAGGGCACGGCGGTGGACTCGGGGATGAGCACCGCCGCGGCGAAGTAGTTGGCCTCCACCCGCTGGCGCAGGAAGTCGGCGAAGTCGCGGGGCGGGGTGTGGCCGAGCACGAAGTGCCCCAGGGTCTGCAGCAGGATGGTGCGGGGCGTGTGCATGCCCAGCGACTCCCGCCTGAGGTAGATGCGCCGGTTGCGGGTGTCGGTGACCGAGCGCACCGAGCGCGGCAGGTCGGGGACGTAGCGCAGGGTGAACCCGTGGTGGGCGACCATCGACAGGATCATGCCCTGCGACAGCGCGCCGCCGCGGTAGCCCACCGCGTCCAGGGTCTGCTGCGCGGCCTGCTCGATCTCGGGGAAGTAGTTGTCGCGCTCGCTCATCAGGCGGCGCAGGTCGGCGTTGGCGCGGCGGGCCTCCTCGGGGGTGGTGGTCGGCTTGGCCGCGCGCCGCTTGAGCTCCTCGTACAGGCCGACGATGTGCTCCAGCACGTCGTTGGGGACCCGCTTGCCGACCTTGAGGTGGGGCAGGTTGAGGGACTGGTAGAGGGGGTCGCGCTGCGCCTCCTCCAGGGCGATCTCCAACTGGGCGCGGCGGGTGGGGGGCTGGCGGGAGAGCAGCTCCTCGACCGAGACGTCGAGCGCCTTGGCCAGCGCGGTGAGCAGGGAGAGCTTGGGCTCGCGCTTGCCGTTCTCCAGCAGCGACAGCTGCGAGGGCGCGCGCCCCACCCTCTCCCCCAGCTCCGAGAGGGTCATGTTGCGGGACCGGCGCAGGTGCCGGAGCCGCTGGCCGAAGGTGACGAGATCTAGGTCACCTGGCAAAGTCGGTATTTCTTCAGTTCCAAAGTACGCCACCCGTTCATCATAGAGAAAAAATCGCAAATCTTCACCAGAATCTGGCTCGAAGAAGCGTGGAAGTTTGCGAAGAATGGTGCTCACCGGCGGGGAACGAACCGCGAACCGCACGCACACCGCACGTACGCCGCGGAGGCTCTCCAGCCGGCGCATCTTCCAGGGGACCAGACTTCGTAAGGCGGGAAGACCATGAGCATCACCGGTCGTCAGCAGGAAGCCGGGGCGGCCCTCCAGAAGGAGTGGGAGACCGACCCGCGCTGGAAGGGCATCGAGCGGACCTACTCCGCCGAGGACGTGATCCGGCTGCGCGGCTCGGTCACCGAGGAGCACACGCTGGCCCGGCTGGGCGCGGAGCGCCTGTGGCACCTGCTGCACACCGAGGACTACATCAACGCCCTCGGCGCGCTCACCGGCAACCAGGCCGTCCAGCAGGTCCGCGCCGGCCTCAAGGCCATCTACCTCTCGGGCTGGCAGGTCGCCGCCGACGCCAACCTGTCCGGGCACACCTACCCCGACCAGAGCCTCTACCCGGCCAACTCGGTCCCGCAGGTCGTGCGCCGGATCAACAACGCGCTGCTGCGCGCCGACCAGATCTCCTGGTCCGAGGGCGACGAGAACGCCCCGCACTGGCTGGCGCCGATCGTCGCCGACGCCGAGGCCGGGTTCGGCGGCGTCCTCAACGCCTACGAGCTGATGAAGGCCATGATCGCCGCGGGCGCGGCCGGCGTGCACTGGGAGGACCAGCTCGCCTCCGAGAAGAAGTGCGGCCACCTGGGCGGCAAGGTCCTCATCCCGACCGGCCAGCACATCAAGACCCTCAACGCCGCGCGGCTGGCCGCCGACGTGGCCGGGGTCCCCACCCTGATCGTCGCGCGCACCGACGCCCAGGCCGCCACCCTGATCACCAGCGACGTCGACGAGCGCGACCGGCCGTTCATCACCGGCGAGCGCACCGCCGAGGGCTTCTACCGGGTCCGCAACGGCGTGGAGGCGTGCATCGCCCGCGGCCTGGCCTACGCGCCCTACGCCGACCTGCTGTGGATGGAGACCTCCACGCCGGACCTGGAGGTGGCCCGCCAGTTCGCCGAGGCGATCAAGGCCGAGTACCCCGACCAGATGCTGGCCTACAACTGCTCGCCGTCGTTCAACTGGAAGCGCCACCTCGACGACGCCACCATCGCCAAGTTCCAGCGCGAGCTGGGCCACATGGGCTACAAGTTCCAGTTCATCACCCTGGCGGGCTTCCACTCGCTCAACTACTCGATGTTCAACCTCGCCAAGGGCTACGCGGCCAGCGGCATGAGCGCCTACGTGGAGTTGCAGGAGGCGGAGTTCGCCGCCGAGGCCGCGGGCTACACCGCCACCCGCCACCAGCGCGAGGTCGGCACCGGCTACTTCGACCTGATCAGCACCACGATCTCGCCGGACGCCTCCACCACGGCGCTGACCGGCTCCACCGAGGAGGCCCAGTTCCACTGATCCCCGGGCGCACCGGGCGGCTCCTCCCCCGCTCGGCGCGCCTCTTTCCCGGACCCTCTCCCCGAGGGACCGCGCTCAGCGGCTCACTGACGACGCGGTCCCCCGGCGTCCGTCCCGCCCCCGCTTTCGTGGCTGGGGCGCGGGTGGGACGGACGCCCCCACCGCCGGTCCCGCGGCTTCCGTGTCACCCGCGGGACCGGCCCCGGACCCTCTCCCCGAGGGACCGCGCTCAGCGGCTCACTGACGACGCGGTCCCCCGGCGTCCGTCCCGCCCCCGCTTTCGTGGCTGGGGCGCGGGTGGGACGGACGCCCCCACCGCCGGTCCCGCGGCTTCCGTGTCACCCGCGGGACCGGCGCCCTCCCGGCTCCGCCCCGGCGCGGCCCGCTGGCAGAATTCGGGCATGGCCGAGACCCTGCACCCCGCCGACAGCTCCCCCTCCGCTCCCCGCGCCGCCGCGCCGCCGAGCCGCCGCGCGCTGTGGGCGGAGGTCGGCTGCGTCCTGGCGCTGTCGCTGGGCGCGTCGGCCGTGGCCGCGGCGATCTCCTTCGTCGGCGCGCTCACCGCGCCGCAGGCGCTCTCCGAGCAGACCGCGAACCTGGTCGCCCCGGCCGCCGAGGCCGAGCGCCCGTGGCTGGACCTGTCCTGGCAGCTCCACCGGCTGGTGTTCGCGTTCGCCCCGGTGGCGCTGGTGCTGTACCTGCTGCACCGGTCCGGCGAGTCGGCCCGCTCCATCGGCTTCGACCTGCGCCGCCCCGGCTTCGACCTGGGGTGGGGCGCGCTGCTGGCCGCGGGGATCGGCCTGGGCGGGCTCGTGGTCTACCTGGTGTCGGTGCAGTGGGGGGTCAACCGGCCCATCGCGCCGAGCGCGCTCAACGGGCACTGGTGGCAGCACGCCGTCCTGGTGCTGCAAGCGGTCAAGAACGGCGTGCTGGAGGAGGTCGTCGTGGTCGGCTACCTGCTGCTGCGGCTGGAGCGGCTCGGCTGGTCCGCGGGGCGCGCGGTGGCGGCCTCCGCGCTGCTGCGCGCCTGCTACCACCTCTACCAGGGGGTGGGCATGTTCGTCGGCAACCTGGTGATGGGGCTGGTGTTCGGCTGGTTCTACCGGCGCTTCGGCCGGGTCATGCCGCTGGTGGCGGCGCACTCGCTGATCGACGTCGTGGCGTTCGTGGGCTCGGTGTACCTCATCGGCCGTCTGGACTGGCTGCCGGGGGCGTGAGCCGGGCGCGGCCCGGGACGGCGGCCGACGCGCGCCCCACGGCGTCCTCGACGTGGCGGGGGCGGCTGAGCAGCACCCCGCAGCAGCCGTGGACCAGCACGAGCGCGACGAGCAGGGCGATCGACAGCCGCCAGTCGCCGCTGAGCTCCCGCAGCAGGCCGAAGAGGAACGGCCCGGCCCCCGCCAGCAGGTACCCGGGGCCCTGGGTGGCGGCCGACAGCGCCGCGGTGCCCTGCGGGGTGCGCGCCCGCAGCGCGAAGAAGGTGAGCGCCAGCGGGAAGGAGGCCATGCCGACCCCGATCAGGGTGGTCCAGGCCCACGCGCCGGCGACCGGGGCCGCCAGCAGGCCGGCGAACCCGGCCAGGTAGCAGGCGATGCAGACGGCGACGAGGGGCCACTGGTTGCGCAGCCGGGCCGCCAGGGCGGGCACCGCCAGCGAGGCGGGGACGGCCAGCGCCGTGAGGTAGGACAGCACCAGGCCGGCCTCGGCGGCGGGCATGCCGTGGTCGCGCAGCAGGTGGGCGAACCAGCCGAACATGACGTAGGCGACGGCCGACTGGGTGGCGAAGAACAGGACGCTCTGCCGGCCCAGGGCGGTGCCCAGGACCGCGCGCACGCCCAGCGGCTCCTCCCCCCGCTCCCGCGGCGGCTCGTGGCGCAGCGCCGCCGCCCAGGGCGCGGCCGCGGCCAGGGAGAACAGGGCGTAGCCGCCCAGTGCGGGGCGCCAGTCGCCGCCGAGGGCCGCGGCGACGGGGACGGTGGCGGCGGCCGCGGCGGTGGTGCCCGCCGCCATCGCGGTGGTGTAGGCGGCGGTCAGCGCGCCCACCCGGTCCGGGAAGTGCTGCTTGACCAGGGTGGGCAGCAGGACGTTGCCGACCGCCCCGCCCGCCAGCGCCACGGCGCTCAGCGCCAGGAACAGCCACTGGTCGCCGACCAGGGCCCGCCCGGCCAGCCCGGCGGCGGCCGCGGCCAGCGCGGCGAGCAGCACGCGGTGCCCGCCCCAGCGGCGCAGCAGGAGGGGGGTGAGCGCCCCGAAGGCCGCGAAGCACAGCACCGGCAGCGTGGTGAGCAGCCCGGCCGCGGCCGGCGACATCCGCAGCCCGGCGGTGATCTCCGCCAGCAGCGGGCCGACGCTGGTGACGGCCGTGCGCAGGTTGAGCGCGGCCAGGACCACGCCCGCGGCCAGCAGCCACCGCGTGCGGCGGGCCGCTCCCGGATCCGGTGCCACACACCCCCCCGATTGATAGGATGATCGGATATCCCTTGGAGGGTAGCGTACCGGTCGCCAAGAGCCGTCCGACGCGAGACACTGTGGTCTAAGCTCCCGCGGTACACGGACATCTAGGAGGTAGCGCGTGCCCCTCGCCTCAACGCGTCGCACCGGACTCGTCGACCAGGTCATCACCCAACTGAAAGCGCAGATCGACTCGGGCGAGTGGTCGATCGGCGACCGCATCCCCACCGAGGCCGAGCTGTCCGACCAGCTCGAGGTGGGCCGCAACACCGTGCGCGAGGCCGTACGGGCGCTGGCCCACACCGGGCTGCTGGAGATCCGCCAGGGAGCGGGCACCTTCGTGCGCGCCTCCAGCGAACTGGGCGGGGCGCTGCGCCGCCGGCTCAAGCGCTCCGAGCTGCGCGAGAACTTCGAGGTGCGCCGGGCCCTGGAGCTGGAGGCGGCCCGGCTGGCCGCGATCCGCCACACCGACGAGGACCTCACCGCCATCGACACCGCGATGGGCCGACGGCTGGCCGCCTGGCGCGCCCGCGACATGCAGGCGTTCGTCGAGGCCGACTTCGCCTTCCACAAGGCGGTGGTGGCGGCCACGCACAACTCGCTGCTCATCGAGCTGTACGACGACATCGCCCAGGCGGTCTACGAGAGCATCGCGCACACGGTGTACGAGGAGGCCCCCGAGGACCTCGGCGAGGACCCCCCGCTGGACCACCAGCGGCTGGCCGAGGCCATCCACGCGGGCGACGCCGACGGCGCACTGCGCGAGGCCGCGTGCTACCTGGACGAGCTGGTCACCCAGGCCGAGTCCTGATCCGGCCGGAGCCCCGCTCCCGCCGTCCTCTCCGTGCCCGCGGCCCCGCCGTGGGCGTCCGGC
>NZ_KQ950187.1:107955-112177 GCF_001517975.1 Thermobifida cellulosilytica TB100 | reverse complement strand
AGGTCGGCGTAGGAGGCCCGGCCGTCGGCCTGCAAGCAGCGCACCAGCCGCCAGTCCAGCGGGTCGATGGCCACGTCGCGCAGCGGCCGCACGCTGGAGTACTCGTCCTTGGCGATCTCGTCCCCGCGGAAGACCTCCGCCTCGACGACCCCGGGGATCTTGCGCACCTGGGTGAGCTCGGCGGCCAGCGCGCTGTCGTCGCGGACCCGCACGTGCGCCACCACGGGGAAGCGCCCGGCGGTCTGCGCGGCGAAGACCACGGCCTCGCGCCGGACCAGTTCGTCGAGGACCGAGCGGACCGGTCCGCAAACACGGAGTGAAATGTGTCCGAACACCTCCATTCCCATGACTCCGGCGTGCAGCACCCCGACGATCCGGATCGCTCCGGTGGCGACGAGGTGCTTGACCCGGGCGCGGACCGCCGTACGCGACAGCCCCACCCGGTCGGCCAGAGCCTGATACGTCGCTCTTCCGTCCCCCTGCAGCGCTCGCACGAGCGCAGCGTCGACCGCATCGAGCACGATGATTTGTGCCTTTCGTTGCTGTGACGGCACCCCCTGTCCCCCCGGGTGCCGCCCCCTCCTGCGGCCTGATCATGGCAGCTAACGAGGCGGTTAACTACCGATCACGGAAGAAACAGGGCCGACTTCGGCCATCCAACAACCTGCAAATCGACATAACATCCAGATATCCGGACAAATCACTCCGCCGGTGAGGGTGTCCGCTGTGGGGATCGCTGTCTCAGCAACTCCGGCAAAGCGCGACACTGGATGCGCACGACAGCGCGCACCCGGTGGGACGGGTCCCCCCGCCTCTCTCCTTCCGTCCCGCCGCCCGGGTGTCTGGTGGGACATCTGAGAAAGGGAACAACCCGATGGGCAGAAGACGGCGGTTGACCGAGTCCCCCTCCCGTCCGAGGAGCACGACCCGGGCACTGCTGTGGACCGCCGCCTCCGCCGTCCTCCCCGGCGTGGCGCACCTGCGCGCCGGACGGCGTCTGGCCGGAACCGTCATCCTGGCCTGCTACCTGCTGCTGGTCGCGGCCCTGGTCGCGGGCGTCCTGGTGCTGCGGGACAACCTGGTGCTGAGCGCCACCCTGGCCACCCAGGACCACTGGCTGCTGATCGCCGGGATCGGCTCCTTCGCCGTGGCGGTGCTGTGGATGACCGTGGTCGTCCACTCCTACGCGGTCACCCGGCCCGAGCGGAGCGGCTGGGGCGGCCGCATCGCCGCGGGCGTGGTCGTCACGGCGCTGTGCCTGGCCGTCGCGGCCCCCGCGGCCGCGGTCGGCTACGCCTCCTACACCGCCTACGACCTGTCCAACACGCTGTTCGGCGCGGCCCAGGAGCCGCACGACGACGCCGACCCGTGGAACGGCCAGGACCGGGTCAACGTGCTGCTGCTGGGCGGGGACGCGGGCAAGAACCGCTACGGCATGCGCACCGACACCATGATCGTGGCCAGCATCGACGTGGAGACCGGCGACGTGGTGCTCATCGGGCTGCCGCGCAACCTGGAGAACGTGCCCTTCCCCGAGGGCACCGCGCTGGCCGAGCGCTACCCCGCGCCGTACGGCTTCGACAACCTGCTCAACGAGGTGTACCAGACGGTCTCGGAGGACCCGGCGCTGGCGATCAACCCCTACGCCTCCGACCCCGGCGCCGACACCCTCAAGCAGGTGATCGGCTTCGCCCTCGACCTCGACATCGACTACTACGCGCTGGTCGACATGCAGGGCTTCGAGGACATCATCGACGCCATCGGCGGCATCCGGGTCTACCTGGAGGAGCCCCTCCCCTACGGCCAGCGCGGCGAGTACATCGACGCGGGCTGGCAGACCCTCGACGGCCGCGAGGCGCTGTGGTACGGGCGGACCCGGGTCAACAGCGACGACTACTCCCGGATGGGCCGCCAGGGCTGCCTGATCAAGTACGTGGCCGAGCAGGCCGCCCCCGCGACCCTCCTCACCAGCTTCCGGTCGCTGGCCGCGGCCGCCAAGAGCACCCTGCGCACCGACATCCCCCAGCCCAAGCTCCCGCACTTCGTGGAGCTGGCCGAGAAGGCCTCCTCCGCCGACATGGAGACCCTGCAACTCTCCCCGCCGCAGGTGAACACCGCCTACCCCGACTGGGAGCACATCCGCGCGCTGGTGCGCGGCGCGCTGTCGGACGCCCCGCAGGCCTCCCCCTCCCCGTCCGCCTCGGCCTCCGCCGAGGGCGTCCCCGGCGCCGAGGGCGCCGCCGAGACCCCCGGGCAGACCGAGTGGCAGGAGTACACCGGGCTGCCCGAGCCCACCCCCGACTCCCCGGGGCGCCAGGTCGGCGACGAGGCGGCCGCCCTCGACGAGCTGTGCCCCTGACCTCACGCTGAGCCCGCGCCCCGTCGCGCAAGGCCCGGGATCAACTACGCGAACCCGGCGTCTATCATCGGCGGCGGGGTACGGGCTCAACGGGGCGCCCGTGAGACACCCCTGTACGGCCACAACCGGTGCTTCCTCCCGGCACACCCCGAGCCGGGGTGTGCCCGTGAGGCGCGCCCCGACACGGAGGCGACCATGTCGGCAAACCTCGACGAGAAGCTCAGCCCGATCTACGAGGAGATCCTCAGGCGCAACCCGGGGGAGATCGAGTTCCACCAGGCGGTGAGGGAGGTTCTGGAGAGCCTCGGACCCGTGGTGGCCAAGAACCCCGAGATCAGCCACGCCAAGATCATCGAGCGGCTGTGCGAGCCGGAGCGGCAGTTGATCTTCCGCGTGCCCTGGACCGACGACTCCGGGGAGATCCACGTCAACCGCGGGTTCCGGGTGGAGTTCAGCAGCACCCTGGGCCCCTACAAGGGCGGCCTGCGCTTCCACCCCTCGGTCAACCTCGGGATCGTCAAGTTCCTCGGGTTCGAGCAGATCTTCAAGAACTCGCTCACCGGGCTGCCCATCGGCGGCGGCAAGGGCGGCAGCGACTTCGACCCCAAGGGGCGCTCCGACGCCGAGATCATGCGGTTCTGCCAGTCCTTCATGACCGAGCTCTACCGGCACCTGGGCGAGTACACCGACGTTCCCGCCGGCGACATCGGGGTGGGCGGCCGCGAGATCGGCTACCTGTTCGGCCAGTACAAGCGGATCACCAACCGCTACGAGTCCGGGGTGCTCACCGGCAAGGGCCTCAGTTGGGGCGGCTCCCAGGTGCGCCGCGAGGCCACCGGCTACGGCTGCGTGATGTTCACCGCGGAGATGCTGCGGGCCCGCGGCGACACGCTGGAGGGCAAGCGGGTCGCGGTGTCCGGCTCGGGCAACGTGGCGATCTACGCGATCGAGAAGGCCCAGCAGCTCGGCGCGCACGTGGTGACCTGCTCCGACTCCAACGGCTACGTGGTCGACGAGAAGGGCATCGACCTGGAGCTGCTCAAGCAGGTCAAGGAGGTCGAGCGGGGCCGGGTCTCCGACTACGCCAAGCGGCGCGGCTCCCACGTCCGCTACATCGAGTCCTCCGCCTCCAGCGTCTGGGAGGTGCCCTGCGACGTGGCGCTGCCGTCGGCCACGCAGAACGAGCTGACCGGGCGCGACGCGGCCACCCTGGTGCGCAACGGCGTCGTCGCCGTGGCCGAGGGCGCCAACATGCCGACCACGCCCGAGGGCATCCGGGTGTTCGCCGAGGCCGGGGTGGCGTTCGCCCCGGGCAAGGCCGCCAACGCCGGCGGCGTCGCCACGAGCGCGCTGGAGATGCAGCAGAACGCCTCCCGCGACTCCTGGAGCTTCGAGCACACCGAGCAGCGGCTCGCGGAGATCATGCGCCACATCCACGACACCTGCTACGAGACGGCCGACCGCTACGGGCGTCCCGGCGACTACGTGGCGGGCGCCAACATCGCCGGGTTCGAGCTGGTCGCCGAGGCGATGCTCGCCCAGGGCCTGGTCTAGCCCGGGCGGCGCGGGCGCCGGAGAGGCTCCGGCGCCCGCGCCGGTGGCCGGTTCGTGCCGCCGCGTTGTCCGCCCCGCCGCGCCGTGTGACGATGCGGGGAGGGCAAGCGGCGCGCGGGACGGGAGTCCGATGAGCTCCGGCCAGTTGTGGGTCCTGATCGGTCTGGGGGTCTTCCACGGGGTGCACCCGGCGACGGGCTGGCTGCTCGCGGTCTCCCGCGGGCTCCAGGAGCGGCGCCGCACCGCGGTGCTGGGCGCCCTGCCCGCGCTGGCGGCGGGGCACCTGGCGGCCGTCGCGCTGGCGGCGGT
>NZ_KQ950187.1:101887-107177 GCF_001517975.1 Thermobifida cellulosilytica TB100 | reverse complement strand
CGCGGCGCCGACGCCTCCGCCGAGGGGGTGGCGCCGCAGGTGGTGGACGCCCTCGTCGCCGGCCCCGAGGACGGCCCGGGTCCGGTGCTCACCTGCTTCTCGGGCTCCGACGCCGAGGTCCCGGCCCAGGAGATGGGCGCGTCGGGGCTGACCCCGCGCGCCGAGGCGCTGCTCGCGGAGATGACCGAGGTGCACGGGCAGCTGAGCCTGGGCGGCTTCGAGCCGGGCGGGGTCACCGACGGCCACGGCGCGGACTCCACGCACTACCGGGGCGAGGCCGTCGACGTGTTCTTCCGCCCCGTGACCGAGGAGAACCGGCGCGCGGGCTGGCTGCTGGCGCAGTGGCTGGTGGCGCACGCCGAGCGGCTGGAGGTGTCGGTGGTGATCTTCGACGACCGGATCTGGAGCACCCGCTTCGCGCTGGCCGGCTGGCGGCCCTACACCTCGGCCGACCCGGGCAACGACATCCTGCAGCACCGCGACCACGTCCACGTCGACGTGCGGCGCGGCACGTGAATCGGCCGTCTTCGCCTGACACGGGCGGCAGAACGCGTTACGTTTCCACCGTGCGCGAAATCGATCCCGAATTCCTCTCCCTGCCGCTGCGCCCCCTCGCCGACGCAGCGTTGCAGCACGCCCGCGACCTGGGCGCCGACCACGCCGACTTCCGCCTCGAACGCATCCGCGGCCGGCACCTCTCGCTGGCCGACGGGGCCGTGGAGACCGCCCAGGAGACCGACACGCTCGGCTTCGCGGTGCGCGTGGTCCACAACGGCGCGTGGGGTTTCGCCGCGGGGACGGAGCTGACCCCCGACGCCGCCGCCGCGGTCGCCGGGCAGGCCGTCGACGTCGCCAAGCTCGCGTCGGTGCTCAGCAGCGACCGCGTGGAGCTGGCGCCGGAGCCCGCCTACCCGGACGCGGTGTGGGTCTCCTCCTACGAGGTCGACCCGTTCTCCGTGCCGCTGCGCGACACCGTGGGCGAGCTCGCCGAGTGGAGCCGCCGCCTGCTGGCCGACCGGCGGGTGGACCACGTCGACGCCAGCCTGCTGGCGGCCAAGGAGCAGAAGTTCTACGCCGACACCGCCGGGACCGTCACCACCCAGCAGCGGGTGCGCGTGCACCCGGTGGTGGAGGCGATGTCGACCGCCCGGGGGCGGCTGGAGAGCATGCGGACGCTCTCCCCGCCGACGGGGCGGGGCCAGGAGTACCTGGCGACGGTGGAGGCCGAGCTCGCCGAGCTGCCCGAGCTGCTGGCCGACAAGGTCGCCGCGCCGGGGGTGGAGCCGGGCGTCTACGACCTGGTCATCGACCCGTCCAACCTGTGGCTGACGATCCACGAGTCCATCGGGCACGCCACCGAGCTGGACCGCGCCCTCGGCTACGAGGCCGCCTACGCGGGCACCTCCTTCGCCACCCCCGACCAGGTGGGCTCGCTGCGCTACGGTTCGCAGATCATGAACGTCACCGGGGACCGCACCGTCGAGCACGGCCTGGCCACCATCGGCTACGACGACGAGGGCGTGGCCACCTCGTCGTTCCCCCTCATCACCGAGGGCGTGCTCGTCGGCTTCCAGCGCGACCGGCGCATCTCGCACCTGACGGGCCACGAGCGCTCCAACGGCTGCGCGTTCGCCGACTCCCCGGCGACCATGCCCATCCAGCGCATGGCCAACGTCTCCCTCCAGCCCGACCCGCGCGGCCCCTCCTCCACCCGGGAGCTGATCCGCCAGGTCGACGACGGCCTCTACATCGTGGGCGACCGCAGTTGGTCGATCGACATGCAGCGGTACAACTTCCAGTTCACCGGACAGCGCTTCTACCGCATCCGGGACGGCCGGATCACCCACCAGGTGCGCGACGTGGCCTACCAGGCGACCACCACCGAGTTCTGGAACTCGCTGCGCATGCTGGGCGGCCCCGAGACCTACGTGCTGGGCGGGGCGTTCAACTGCGGCAAGGGCCAGCCCGGCCAGGTCGCCCCGGTCAGCCACGGCTGCCCCAGCGCCCTGTTCGAGGCGGTGCGGGTGCTCAACACCGAGCGGGAGGCCCGGTCGTGAACGGCGCGCAGTCCTCGCAACCGAAGGGATCAACCGTGAGCCAGTCGCTGTCCGCGCAGGCCGTGACCGAGCGCGCGCTGGAGCTGTCGCGCGCCGACGACTGCATGGTGCTGGTGACCGAGACCAGCACCGCCAACCTGCGCTGGGCCAACAACTCGCTGACCACCAACGGGGTCACCCGGGGCCGCTCGGTCACGGTGATCTCCCTGGTGGAGGGCTCCGACGGGGTCCGGGCGGGCTCGGTGACCCGCAGCGGGCTGCGCGACGACCAACTGGAGGACCTGGTGCGCGCCTCCGAGGAGGCCGCGCGCCAGGCGCCGCCCGCCGAGGGGGCGCACCCGCTGCCGGACCCGGGCGCGGCGGGCCGCCCCGTGTGCGGCTGGGACGACCCGCTGCCCGTCACCGACATCGGGGTGTTCTCCCGGTTCGCGCCGGAGCTGGGCAAGTCGTTCGAGCGGTCCGCGCAGGCGGGGGTGCGGCTGTACGGCTACGCCCAGCACTCGGTGTCCGCCACCTTCCTGGGCTCCTCCAGGGGGCTGCGGCTCCGCCACGACCAGCCGTCGGGCAGCCTCGACCTCAACGCGAAGGTCGACGGCCCGCACCACTCCACCTGGGTGGGGCAGGCCACCCGCGACTTCTCCGACGTGGACGTCGCGGCGCTGGAGGCCGAGCTGGAGCGGCGGATCGCCTGGGCGCGCACCACCGTGGAGCTGCCCGCGGGCCGCTACGAGACGCTGCTGCCGCCGGCGGCGGTCGCGGACCTGATGACCGACCTGTACTGGGGGATGGGGGCGCGCGACGCCTTCGAGGGGCGCACCGCCTTCTCCTCGCCGCAGGGCGGCACCCGGGTGGGCGAGCGGCTGTCGCCGCTGCCGCTGCGGCTGCGCTCCGACCCGGCCGAGCCCGGCCTGGAGTGCGCGCCGTTCGTGCTGGCCGACGCGCCGGGGCGGCGGATCAGCGCCTTCGACAACGGGCGCCCGGTCGGCGCGACCGAGTGGATCAGCGACGGCGAGCTGGCGCGCCTGGTGCAGACCTACGACTCGGCGATGCTGACCGCGCTGCCGGTGACCCCGGAGGCCGACAACCTGGTCCTGGAGCTGCCGGGCGCGACCGCGTCGCTGGACGACATGGTGGCCGGCACCGAGCGGGGCCTGCTGCTGACCTGCCTGTGGTACATCAGGATGGTGGATCCGCGTCCCATGCTCCTCACGGGTCTGACCCGCGACGGGGTGTACCTGGTCGAGGACGGCGAGGTGCGGGGGGCGGTGAACAACTTCCGGTTCAACGAGTCGCCGGTGAGCCTGCTGGAGCGGGTGAGCGAGGTCGGGCGGAGCGTGCCGACGTTCTCCCGGGAGTTCGGCGAGTACTTTCCGCGTACCGCCATGCCGCCGGTGCGCATCCCGGATTTCAACATGTCGTCGGTGAGCCGGGCTTCCTGATCCGCCCCTGTTCAACGGCACGGAAAACCGGGTGTCCGTGCCGTCCTCTGCCGTGCTTTGGCACCGTTTCCCCGGATTCCCCGGCAATTTGCGCTCCGTGTCGGAGCGACCCCGAAAACGGACTCGCGCAAACCGCCGGGAAACAGCGGAACTCTCCCGAGATCACGTCGTAATAGACTCTTGACGTAAATTCGGGATCCGCGGTGTAGATTGAGCACCAGCGCTCCGGTCCCCCGCTGGGGCGCACAGGCCGGTGTTTCGAGCCCCCGTCGAAACACCGATCACGACGTCGGGTGGTTTGCCCCCGTAGCCACCCGGCGTCGTTTTTCTTTTGCCCTCCGCAGCGCCTTATCTTCACCCCCGCGCCGCGGAGTTCCGGAATCGGATTCGGAACGGTTCACCGGCCGGACCGTTCTTTCTCCGCCGCCGACCGGTCGCGCCGGGCGCGCGCCAATTCCTCGGGGGTGTCGCAGTCCCGGGCGGCCGCGGGCCGCACCACCCGGGCCGGGTCGAGGGGGCCGAGCAGGCCGCGCAGCGAGCGCCCTGGGTAGTCGGCGAGGGCCGCGCGCACCGCCGCGGTGCGCCACACGCCCGCCAGCCACTGCGGCTGCCCGTCCCCGTCGACGAGGACGGCCCCGTCGCCGGGCGCGGCCGCCGCGCGCAGCGCCGCCACCGCCGCACGGTCCAGGAACGGCATGTCGGCGGCCAGCAGCGCGAACCAGTCCGACCCGACCTCGGCCAGCCCGGCGCGCAGCGCGGGCAGCGGCCCCGCGCCGGGCGGGTCCTCGCGCACGTAGCGGGCCCGCGGGCGCGGCCGCGGCGGCCCCACCACGACGACGGCGTCCGCGCCGCGCACCGCCTCGACCACCCACTCCAGCATGCTGCGCCCGCCCACCCGGAGGCCGGGCTTGTCGGCCCCGCCCATGCGCCGGGCCGCGCCGCCCGCCAGGACCACCGCGTCGAAACCGCCCACGCGCCCTCCTTCCGCCGTGCCTGCCACGGATACGGTTTCATGGACCCATGCTGGTCCGTGACGCTCACCCCGACGAACTGCCCCGTGTCGGCGACCTGCGCGTGCGCACCTACGTCGGACAGGGGCTGCTCTCCCCCGACTCGCCCTACGCCCCGACGCTGCGCGCCCTGGGCACCAGCGGGGTCGGCGACGTGCTGGTCGCCGTGGACGGCGACGAGATCCTCGGCACCGTCACCCTGCGCCCGTTCCAGGAGGGCAACGAGACCACCGTCTCGCCCGAGGAGGCGGAGGTGCGCGCCCTGGCCGTGGCGCCGCACGCGCAGCGGCGCGGCGTGGGCAGGCTGCTGCTGCGGACCGTGGTCGACCGGGCGCGGCGCGCGGGCGTGCGGCACCTGGTGCTGTCCACGCAGCCGGCCATGGTCGCCGCGCAGCGGCTGTACGCCTCGGAGGGGTTCGTGCGGCTGCCCGAGCGCGACTGGTCCCCCTACGAGGGGCTGCGGCTGCTCGTCTACGGGCTGCGGCTGGACCCGCGGGACTGAGCCCGGGCCCGGTCCGCCCAGTCCAGCACCGCGGCGACCCGGTCGAGCAGGGCGCGGTACTCGCGCAGCGCCGCGCGCAGCCGCTCGGTGTCGCCGTCGCCGCCGGGCCGCTGCCAGCCGGACTCGATGCGGCGCCTGCGCTCGTTGAGGAGCGCGGTGCACTGCTCGACGGCCTCCCCGACGAGGCTGTCGGCGGCGACGACGCCGGCGCGCGGGTCGTCGGCGAAGCCGTCCTGGATGCGCTGCCAGTCCTCCCGCAGGCGCCGGGCGCCGCCGGCCCGG
>NZ_KQ950187.1:100363-101677 GCF_001517975.1 Thermobifida cellulosilytica TB100 | reverse complement strand
GGCCGCCGCTAGCGGCGGCCGGGGCGGTCGGCGTCCTGGTCGGCGGACTCCCGGGCCGCCGGGACGGCGTGCCTGCCCGGAAAGCGCCGACCGGTGTGCCCCAGCAGTTCGGCGAAGAGCTCCCGGTAGCAGACCATCGCGTCGCGCAGCTCCTCGATGGTCGCCTCGCCCGTGCGGCCGCGCTCGGCGGCGGCGTGCGCCCTGCGGTAGCCGCCGGCGACGCCGGAGTACCCCAGGCCGCCGCGGGGGTGTCCGCGGTCGGCCATGACCCGCTCCATGAGCCGGTCCGCCTCGTCCACGGCGCCCGCGGGGTCGTCGACGAAGCGCTCCTGGGTGCGCGCCCATCCGTCCTCGTAGCGGGCGCGCTCCTCGGGGGTCAGCTCGCGCGGGCCCGACCGGGCGTTCCGGGCCTCCCGGTCGCGCGGCTCCCGCTCCGCCCGGCGGCCGCCTCCGCGGTCCTCCCGGAAGACGAGGACCGCGAGGGCCGCGATCGCCGCCAGTCCGAGGAACACCGCAAGACCGATGATCGGGCCGGTGTCCATCCTTGTCGCCTCTCGATCGTTCCGGGCCGGGCCCGGGGCGCCCGGCGCTGAGTCCTCACGGCTGCGCCTGCCCCGGCCGCGCCCGCGGAAACCCGGCGCCCCGCGGCGGCGCACGTCCCGCCCGGCCGCACGGCGCACTCCGCACCGGCGGAAAAACGGGTCGACCGGGCGTGCGGGGACCGGCAGGATCCGGGGAGGGGGCGTGTGCACGCAACGGCGGGAGGCGCGGTGGACGGAGGCGGGGGCGGGAGCGGGACGGCCGCGGGCGGCTGGGGCCTGCTGCGGGCGCACGGCCCGTTCCGGGTGCTGTGCGGCGCCCGCACGGTGTCGGTGCTGGGCGAGTCGGCCGCGCTGGTCGCGCTGCTGCTGTTCGCCGCCGGGTCGACGGGGCGGGCGGTGGCGGCGCTGCTGCTCGTCGGGGACTTCGCGCCCGCGTTGCTGGCCCCGCTCGCCGGGGTGGCGGCCGACCGGTTCGACCTGCGGCGGGTCATGGCCGGCTGCGAGGCCGTCCAGGGCGCGGCGCTGGCGGCCGCGGCCGTGTGGCTGCCGCCGCTGCCGCCGCTGCTGGTCCTGGTGGCGGTGCGGGCGGTGGCCGGGCAGGTGTTCCTGCCCGCGTCGCGGGCCGCGGTGCCCGCGCTGGTGCGCGGCGGCGCTGCTGCTCGTCGGGGACTTCGCGCCCGCGTTGCTGGCCCCGCTCGCCGGGGTGCGGCCGACCGGTTCGACCTGCGGCGGGTCATGGCCGGCTGCGAGGCCGTCCAGGGCGCGGCGCTGG
>NZ_KQ950187.1:68087-99256 GCF_001517975.1 Thermobifida cellulosilytica TB100 | reverse complement strand
CCCCGCCTGCCCCCACCGGGCAGCCCACCAACTACCCCTCGGGCGTCTACCGGTCGGAATCGACCCCCGTCGACGAGCGCCAGAACCAGACGAAGTCCACCATGACGCGCTGGCCCCTGCTCCTCATCGCCACCCCCGCCGCAGTAGCCACCTGGTCTGGCTGGGTCGAGTTGGGACGCATGACCGGTTTCGGCGAGGTAGCTCCCCTGCCCGGCATCTGGGACGAGCTGGTGATCAACACCGCCATCACGCTCCCGATCGGTGTGGAAGCCTATGCCGCATATGCGATCGGAGCGTGGATGTCCCCCCGTCGGCTCTCCAGGGGAACCCGCCGGTTTGCGGCTATCTCCGGCAGACGCTGCGTGGCCGAGTGATCCGGTTCCCGGTCCAGGCCGCCCCCGGTGGCATGCCACCCGAGGAACGGCACGGCACGGCAACCGGTGGCATGCCACCCCCGCCCTCTGTCAGGCGCTGGCAACCGTGCCGGTTGGCACGTGCGTTTGGCAGGCATGGTTTGGCGGAGGGGCGTGCCGACGATTACCGGCGTGTCATCGCGACCGGGCCTGTGTTCGTGGAGAGCGTGCGGTACCGCCGCCGTCGCACGGCATGGGTGGCTGCCGGGGTTGTGGCAGCCGGTCGCATGGTCGACGTCCTGGAGGTGGGCGTGGTCGTGCCAGTTGGCATGCTGACTGCCGTGGCTGCCACTGGCACCGCCATCGAGGCTCGCCACCGCCTGCCAGTGGCGAGCCGTTCTCGCTGCTTCCTGGCAGGCGTGGCATGCCAACCGAGGACGCGGTGGCGCATGCCCTGCCGCCGCTCGCCTAGGTGGCAGTGTCGCCCCTGCCAAGTACCGGCTGGCAGCTCCGGTCTTGGCGGGCGCTGCCGCCGAGGGGGCGGCTCCACTGGAGCACTTCATTGGTGCGTTCGGTGGGGAGGATCGGCTGTGGGCCGAGGAACTGCGGCAGCGGAACCGGTCCCCGTACCGGAGAGCGACAGCGCTCTCGCGAAGATGCTGCCCCTATGGGATCGGTCCTCGGCAGACGTGGTGCGCGGACGAGACTGGGCGGGGTCGCAACCGGCAGGGGGTACCACCGCGCCGACTTTGAGCAGGCCCTAGACCGAGCCCTGGGGGGACGCTAGAGGTGGGCTGGCCTTCTAGCTCCTCGATCCCGCCTGACCTGGGTTTTAGGGGGTATGGGTGGCTGGTGGATCTAGTGTGGAAGCCGGGTTCGGGGCGTTGAGTCGGAAACAGTGAAGCCCTCCCACAAACACCTAGTGGGAGGGCTTCACCGTGCCCACGGCTGGACAGCCCCTCGCGGCCTAACAGGCCCGACGACGAGACCCTGTCCCTATCCTGGAAGTTGCCACACTTTCAGGAAAGGCAGGACCTCTATGTCCGAAGGGTACCAAGAGGCGTCATTCGGAAAGCGTCTCCAGGCTATTCGAGAACGGAGCGGCATGACCCGTGCCACCCTCGGCGGACTCGTGGGTCGCTCCGCTGAGTGGGTCAAGAGCATCGAAAAGGGGCGTCTTCAGATGCCGCGCCTCGACATGCTCACCCAGTTGGCTGCGGCACTTGGGTGCGACCTTGCGGAGCTGGTCGGCGGAGAGCACCCGATCATTGTCGCCCCCTATGTGAAGGAGGCGCATCCCGCCCTTCTGGAGATACGGGAGGCGCTCACCTCCTATCCGATCGGGCGGGATGACGAGGAGCCTGCTACTGCGGCAGAGCTTGCCGAGCGGGTGCGGCACGCCTGGATGGTGTGGCATGGCAGCCGCGCCAACCACCGGACCCGTATCGCTGCGCTCCTGCCGCCGCTGCTGGCAGACCTGCGATACGCCGCTCGCGTACATGAGGGCAAGGAGCGGCGTTCGGTGCTGGCGTCGCTGGCCGAGGCGTACCACCTTGCGCAGTTGTTTCTCAGCTTCCAGCCTGCCCCGGACCTGGTGCTGCTGACGGGCGACCGTGGCATGGAGGCCGCGTTGGAGGCCGACAACCCGAGAGCGATCGCGTCGGCGGCGTGGTACATGAACCACGTCTTCCGTGACGCTGGGGAGAGGCACGAGGCTCGGGTTGAGATGGCCATGCAGGCCGCACGCCTGCTGGACCCCGAGAAGGACTCCGACGAACTGGCGCGGTGGGGACTGCTGCACCTGGCGGTCGCCCTGTCCTACGCGAAGGTTGGACGCGCTGGCGATGCGTGGCGCTACTGGGACATCGCGTATGAAGCGGCCCAGAAGCTGGGGCGGTCGTATGCGCACCCGTACCTGATCTTCGGTACGGGCATTGTCGAGGGCTATGCGGTGACGATGCATGACGACCTCATGCAGGGCGGGAAGGCGGTGGAGGCCGCCGCGAAGGTCGACCTGAGGCTGATCCCGTCGGCGACCCGGCGGGCGTTCCACATCATCGAGACGGCGCGTGGGCACTGGCAGCGCGGCGAACAGGCTGCCGTGGTTCACTTGCTGAACAAGGCTCATCGAGAGAGCCCGGAGACGATCAGGTTCAACATCTTCTCGCGGAGGGCCGTGTCGGACATGGTGTCGAACCCTCCGTCGATGTTGCGCGAGGACGTGGACAGTCTGGCCCAGAAGCTGGGGGTCGCAGCCCGGTAGGGGTCCAAACTGTACCCCTTGAGGTAGGGGTACCGGCTGTCCCTTGAGCCGCCTGGTTCAGCCATACGGTCTTGGCATGGCCATTATTGGTTCAGGAGCAGCAGTGCGTTCCGCCCCGGACCGGGCAGCTCGTGCTTTCTGTCGCCGCACTCCTGGGTGGAAGTGCCGATGGATTTCAGAGTCGGGGGTGTTCGAAGCGTGGACCTTCCGGCGTGGTCAACGGATCGTTCTCCGCGATGCTGACCTGAGCGTCTTGGAGGCTGTCGCCGACGGACGCTTGAGCTTGGAGGAGAGGCTCACCGAGGATCTCGCCAGGTTGATCCGCGAGGGGATCGAAAAGGAAGTGTTTGCGTCCTCCGAGGTCCCGGAAAGCCTGCTTTCTTGGGGTGACGTCCTGCGCCTGAGCGCCGGGGAGGGTTCGGGTTGATGCGCTTCGTAGCTCTGTACGGAGGTCCCCTCGACGGCGCTTGTGTCCCTGCCACGCCGCTTGAAGCCTACGTTCGCCAGGGGGTTACTCGCGTCCTGTTCCGGGAGCGAAGACCGGGAGGAGCTGCCGGGTTGTATCAGCTCGTCCACGGCCGGTGGACCTTTGACAGCAGGACGCCTCTACCCGCTTGACGACAAGGAATCATGGAAGACATCCCCTGGGAAGACGAGAACCGCGCTGACCTGATCACCACGGACGAAGCCTTGAAGCTGCTCGCGTACTACGACATCCCCGAAGAAACCATGCAGGAGTGGGTGAAGAGCGGAACGCTCGAACAAGTCCTCACTTCTGACAGTGCGGTCCGGTATCGCCGGAAGGATATCCTTGCACTTCAGCAGCACTACTTTCCTGACGGTGGGGAGCCGGTACCGGTTCCCTCGGCATTGATCGATCTGCGGTCCGCTGTCCTGCGCACCCTGGTGGTTCCGGGGGCGGTGCACATCGAGGTCACCGGTGACGACAGCGTGCACCTCTACCTCGGGGAGAGTGTCCTGGTCGTCCGGGAAAGGGAGCTCGGCAAGACCGGGGTTGACCTTCTCTACCGAATCCGGCCAGGCGTTCATCGAAGCGGCAGCCCTCGCCCGCGATCCCGACCGCCTGAAGTCGTGGAAGAGCAACAAGCAGCTCCTCCGCTTGTTGACCAAGGAAGCCACCCGGAAAGGGCCCACCCAGGAGGGAGGGTAGGGTGCCAGCGGCCACGGCCGCCACCGCGGTCCTGCTGTGCCGGGGCCCGTGACGCCGGCGGGCGCCGGCGCCGCGGGCGGGGCGGGTCACCCCTTGACGCACACCACTTGCCGCAGGTGCGTCACCACTTCCACAAGATCAGTCTGGGCGGCGATCACCTCGTTGATGTCCTTGTACGCCGCGGGGATCTCATCGACCACGCCGAGATCCTTGCGGCACTCCACTCCCCTGGTCTGTTCGACCAGGTCGGCCTGGGTGAAGGTCTTGCGGGCCCGGGTCCGGCTCATGCGGCGGCCCGCGCCGTGCGAGGCCGAGTGGTACGACGCCGGGTTGCCCAGGCCGCGCACGATGTAGGTGCCGGTGGCCATCGATCCGGGGATGATCCCCAGGTCGCCGCGGCCAGCGCGGATCGCGCCCTTGCGGGTGACGAGCACGTCGACGCCGTCGTAGGTCTCCTCCGCCACGTAGTTGTGGTGGCAGGAGATCCACTCGGGGAACTCCACCCCGGGGAACTGCTCGCGCAGCACACCGCAGGCCAGGCCCATCATCACCTCGCGGTTGCGGCGCGCGTACTCCTGCGCCCAGAACAGGTCGCGGCGGTAGGCCGCCATCTCGGGGGTGCCCGCGACGAACACCGCGAGGTCCCGGTCGGGCAGGTCCTGGTTGTGCGGCAGCTCGCGGGCCCGCTCGATGTGGTACTTGGCCAGCTCGTTGCCGATGTTGCGCGACCCGGAGTGCAGCACCACCCACACCGCGCCGTCGTCGTCGAGGCACACCTCCAGGAAGTGGTTGCCGCCGCCGAGGGTGCCGATCTGGCAGGCGGCGCGCTCGCGGCGGTCGCGCACCCCCTCGGCGAGGGTGTCGAACCGCGCCCAGAAGGCGTCCCAGTCGCGGCTGCGCACCCCGGGCAGGCGGCGCACGTCGACGGGCTCGCGGTGCGCGGCGTGGCCGACGGGGACCGCCCGCTCCAGCCCGGACCGCAGCTTCCGCAGGTCGTCGGGCAGGTCCTCGGCACGCAGCGAGGTCCGCACCGCGGTCATGCCGCAGCCGATGTCGACGCCGACGGCGGCCGGGGAGACCGCGTCGCGCATCGCGATGACCGAGCCGACGGTGGCGCCCTTGCCGTAGTGCACGTCCGGCATGACGGCCAGCCCGTGCACCCACGGCAGCGTGGTGACGTTGTGGAGCTGCTCCATGGCCTGCTGCTCCACCGTGTTCGGGTCGGTCCACATCCGGATCGGGACGCGCGCTCCCGGAACCTCGGTGTAGGGCATGAGCCACCTCCTCAGGGGTTGACACGGGGCCGTGCCGACCGCTCCGGGGTCGGCTCCCCACCATGACGCCAGATCCGCCCCGGCGGGGCAACCGGTTTTCCCCGCCACTGCCCGCTCGGGGCCTCGTGCAACACCCCGCCGCGCGGTCTGCGCGGAGCGGGGACGCCGGACGCCCGGGCCACTCAGCGGTCCGGGTCGGTGCGGGAGGCGACGCGCAGGGCGAACTCCGGTGCGTCGACCGGGCAGGCCAGGGCCTCGGTGCGGTGGGGGTGGGCGGCGCCCGCCCCGGCGACGTCCACCGCGACCGCCTCCGGGGCCGCGGCCGCGCGGCGGTCCTGCTCCTCCAGCGCGGCGGCCCGCACCCGCGCCGCGTAGGACTCCGGCAGTTCGATCCGCCCGGTCACCTCCACCACGTCCTGCTCCAGCACCGCGCGGGCCTGTTCGGCCGCGGCGCGGCTGCGTTCCCCCGGGGTGGGGGTGGCGTCGATGCGCCGCCTGGCCCCGGACCGGCGCAGCGGGCTCTCGGCCACGGCCCCCTCCACGTCGGCGAGGACCACCCGGTCGCGCGTCCCGTCCAGCAGCAGTCCCCGGTGGTGCAGCGGCGAGTCCAGCACCGCGTCCACCTCCTCCTGCGTCCGCCGCAGCGGTTCCCGTGCGGGGGCGTCGAGCATGTCGGCGGTGACGCGCCGCTCCTCCGGGGCCGCGGCGGGCGGCCGGGGTTCCGGCCGCCGGACCCGTCCGGTGCGGTTCCCGACGGCCCAGGACAGGCCGAGGACCGCGCCCCAGACCGTCAGGGCCGTGAGGAACACGGGTCCGCCTCCCGTCGAGGACAGGACGGGGACGGCCAGCAGCCCGCCCACGGCGACCACGGGTGCGGCTCCGCCTTCCAGCAGCGTGAGCGGGACCCCCGCCCCGGCCCCCTCCCGGCCGTCGCGGGGGCGCCGCCCGTCCGCTCCGCCCGGTCGACGACGAGGTCGGGGTGGACGGTGGCCCGCCGCGGGGCGCCCGTCCCGGAAACGGGCCGCTGTCCGGTTCCCGCCGGCCCCGGCGCCTCCGACTCCAGCAGTCCCGTGCGGACCTCGCGGCCGGACGGGGTGAGCGTCCACCGGCCCGACTCCGGATCGTAGACGACCAGGCCGAGTTGCCTCAGCCGGGTCGCGGCCCCGGTGGAGCCGTGTCCTCGGCGCAGTCTCAGCAGTGCCGGCTCCGCGGCCGCGGTCTCCGCGTCGCGGAGGGCCGCCGCCGGGTCGGGGGTGATCCGGACGGTCGTTCCGGTGGGGAGCGTGAGCCGCACTGCCGCCCTTTCCGTGGGGGTTCCGGTCCTCTCAGAGAGGATGTCGCCGCTGTCGCCCACCCGGTTCCGGAGAGTGAGGACGTGCTGCTCTGCCATCGAACCGTACCGGGCTGGAGCAGTCGGATCATACGGCACAATAGGCACGTCAGCGGCTTCTTTGGTATCCGAGGGCGGATGCCGCTGACCCGACTCCGGGGGTGGGTCCCACCCCCGGAGTTTTTCCGTCTCCCGCCGCTTCCGCCCCCGGAACTCTCTTCGGATTCCGGACAGGAACCGGCCGCAACGGCTTCTAGTCTGGGGCTGTGCGGTGGGCGTCCGACCCCCGCGCGGAAAGGCAGCGGACACCATGACACCCCTGGGACGCCGCGCCCTGAACCGGGCGACCCTGGAGCGGCAGCTGCTGCTGCGCCGCACCGACCGCTCCGCGTCGGAGGTGGTCGCCCACCTGGTCGGCCTGCAGGGCCAGGACCCCGACCCGCCGTACCTGGGGCTGTGGAACCGCATCACCGGTTTCACCGTCGAGGACCTGGCCCGCCTGCTGTACGGGCGCCGGGTGGTCCGCGCGACCCTGTTCCGAGGCACCCAGCACCTGCTGGCCGCCGACGACTACCTGTGGATCCGGCCGCTGCTGCAACCGGTGCAGGAACGCGTCTGGCGGGGGCACTTCCAACGGGCGCTGGCCGGGATCGACCCGGTCGACCTGGCCGCCGCCGCACGCGAACTCCTGGACGGCCGGGTGGTGCCGCGCCCCGAACTGGGCCGGGCACTGGCCGAGCGGTGGCCCGGCCGCGACCCCGTGGCGCTGGCCCGCTCCGTGCAGCATCTGCTGCCGATCCTGCACCCGCCGCCCGACGGCCTGTGGCGGCGGCACGGCCCCACCCCGTTCACGCTCGCCGAGCAGTGGCTGGGCCGCCCCCTGGCGGACCGCCCCGCACCGGGCGACCTGGTGCTGCGCTACCTGGCGGCGTTCGGTCCGGCCACGGTCGCCGACGTGCAGGCGTGGAGCGGCCTGACCCGGCTGCGCGAGGTGGTCGAGGAACTGCGGCCGCGGTTGCGCGTGTTCCGCGGCGAGGACGGGCGGGAACTGTTCGACCTGCCCGATGCGCCGCTGCCCGACCCGGACACGGCCGCGCCCGCGCGGTTCCTGGCCCTGCTGGACAACGTGGTGCTCGCCCACGCCGACCGCAGCCGCCTGATGACCGACGAGCAGCGCGCCCACGTCGGCTGGGAGCCGGTGCTGCTCGTGGACGGCTTCGTGCGCGGCCTGTGGCACCTGCGGCGCGGCCGCGGCGAGGCGGTGCTGACGGTGCGGCTCTTCGCCCCGCTGTCGGCCGCCCAGCAGGCCGAGGTCGCCGAGGAGGCCGCGGCCCTGCTGCGGTTCGCCGCGGAAGGAGACCGGCACGACCTGCGGTTCCGCCCGGTACAGGAGTGAGGCGGCCCGGCCCGTCACGGGTGCTCTCCGCGCACCGGCACGACACGCCCGGCTCCCCCGGCACTCCCCCGGACGCGGCGGTCGGGCCGCCAGGTGAGCAGCAGCGCCAGGGCCAGCAGGAGTTCGGCGATGTCGCCGCCGTAGTACATCAGTTCCGCACCACCGCGCACCTGGTCGGCGGGAGCGTCCACCGCCACGAGCAGTCCGGCGTACATCAGCTGCGCCAAGGCGGCGTGCGCGGCGACGGCCACGCCCAGCACGACCAGGCGCACCGGGACCGACGGCCGCCGCGGCGCGGGGTCGGGGCCGGCGACCACCCACGCGAACAGGACACCGGAGAGCAGGAAGTGCAGGTGCACCAGGTGGTGCAGGAGCGGGTGGTGCCCGGTCGCGGCGTACAGCGGGGTGAAGTACAGCGCGGCGAGCCCGCCGACGGTGAGCAGCAGCGCGGTGACCGGGTGGGCGAGCAGCCGCACCGGAGCCAGGTGCAGCAGGCGGCCGATCCGCTGCCCGGCACGGGGCGGCACCGAACACAGCACCAGGGTGACGGGGGCGGCCAGCACCAGGCCCAGCGGGGCGACCATGCCGATGAGGAGGTGCTGGAGCATGTGCCGGCGAAAGTCCGCGGGGGCGAAGGGCAGGGCCTGCGGCAGCAGCGCCCACGCCAGCAGCGCGCACCCGGCGAGGAAGGCCGCGGTGCGCCAGGAGCTCCAGCCGCGTGGTTCGCGGCGCCGCCTCCCGGCCAGGACCAGGTAGCCCACCGCGAGCGCGGCGACGGCCGCCACCGGCAGTGTCTCGACGGCGGTGTGCGCGCCGTGCGCGGTGGTCACCGCCGGGCCTCCTCGGCGGACGGCGCCGTCCCGACCGGGACGGCGCCGCGCTGCACCAGCCAGCCGACGGCAACCAGCAGGACGCCCAGGGCGAGGAACCCCAGGTCCCACCAGAGCTGGTGGGGGCCCGGACGCACGTGGTGGATGCCGAGGACGTGGTGGTCGACGACGCCCTCGACGAGGTTGAACAGGCCCCAGCCGACCAGGACCCAGCCCCACAGCGCCCGCGATCCCCACACCCGGCCGCGGGCCTCGGTCACCCGCGAGTACAGCAGGGCCAGCCCGACCAGCACCGCCAGCCAGACGACCACGTGGAAGACACCGTCCCACACCGTGTTCATCCGCAGGCCCGGCACGGTGTCCGGTGGATAGGGGCGCAGGCCGATGGTGTCGCTGCCGGCACTGGACAGCATGTGGTGCCACTGCAGGATCTGGTGGAGCAGGATGCCGTCGACGAACCCGCCCAGGCCGAAGCCGAGAACGGTGCCCGGAAGCGCGATCTGCGCGCGGCGTGCCCCCGACCGGTGTGCCGTCCGCGATACCCGTGCTGCCACGGCGCCTCCCGTCGCTTCCGGTGGCTGACCCGTTCCGGTTACCCCGCCGCCCTCCCGCTACACACGGGCCCGCCCCGGCGGTGTCCCGGCACCGCCGGGTGGGCGGGACGGGCGCTTCCCCGGCCGGCGACGGGTGACTGTCACCGGTCGCCGCCATGATGGGGCCATGCGACGTTGTGACCACTGCGACCTGCTCGTCGGCGCCGGATGCGCCTGTTCCCCGTCTCGGCGTCCCGCCTCGGAGCACAGCGGGGCCCCGGAGTCCGGGACGTCCCCGGACAGCGGTTTTCCGCCCGGCACGATCCTGATCTCCCCGCGCAGGATCGCCCACCGGCTGGGCTGCACGCACCAGTCCGACTCCGAGATCGCGGCCCCGCTGTGGGGGTGGATCATCGACCCCGACCCGCACCTGTGGCGGCGTATCAGCCCCACCAACCCCGCCCGCGCCACGCACGGCAACACCGACCGCTCCGCGGTGCGGCGCTGCCAGAGCTGCGACTCCTGACCGGTCCGCCGCCGCGTCCGGAACGGACGGCACCGCGGGCGGACCGGGTGGTGCCGGTGGAGGGGCCGCGGTGCCGGGCACGCAGGCCCGGAGCGTACCGGAGGCCGTGTGGTTCACCCCCACGCCGGTGGCAGCCCGACACGGGCGGCGACGGCTTGTGGGGCGAGGGTGCGGCTCGACGAACCGGACCCCCGGTCCCGTCGCCTCTCCCCGGCTGCTCCCGCTTCCGAACCCGCCCTCGGCGCCCCCGTGACCGGCGGCACGACCACGGATCGCCGGTCCTCGACGATTGTCCGCTTCCGGCCAGTTTTTACTGTCACCTTGCTCCGCGACGCCCGGTCTGTTGGGTTAACAGACGACTGCCGGCGAGAACCGGAGGATGGCGTGGCGCGCTTCTCACCATTCCCGAAGACGGCACCGCCCCGGCCCCGGGGGTGCTGCCGCGGCCGTTCCCCGCAGCCGGCCGGGAACAGCGACGCCTCCCCCCTGTGCGCCGCGGCCGTTCGGACGGCCCCGGCCGTGGCGCCGGTTCCGTGGTCGCCCCGCCTGCTCGGCGGCGGGACCGCACCGTACGGAGACGGGGCGTCCGCATGAACCGGGGGTGGACCGAGTGGCTGGTCGCGCTGCTGTTCGCGGTCGGGGCTCCGGTCGCCGGACTGGTGCTCGTCGTCGTCAGCACGGCCCTGGAGGTCGCGTACGGTCCCGCGTGGCTGGCCGAGAACCAGGTCGGAGGCACGCTGATAGGCCTGCTCAGGTTCACCGGGTACGCCCTGGTGCTGCTCCCCCAGCTCCGGTACACCAGCTTCGTGGTGCTCTTCGGGTCCTCCCTCGCCTTCGTCCTCGGCCTGTTCATGATCACCGACACGATCGAGGAGCGCGTGCTGCACGCACGCGGGGTGACCGACGCGTGCGTGGTGCTCCAGGTCGACAGCCGGGTGGAGACCTCGACCGACAGCGAGGAGAACACGACCGCCCGCACCTACTACGACCACACGCTGGACTGCCTGAACGCGTTGGCCACCGAGCTGACCACCGGCAGCCGGGTGTCCGAGGAGGGCGAAGAGGTCGACGTCCGCTACGACCCCGCCGACCGCGTCGACCCCCGTCCCGCCGACTCCGTGGACGAGCCGCCCGGCCTGCTGTGGCCCGGCGTCGCACTGTTCGGTGTCGGGATCGTGCTCCGCCTGCTCAGCGAATTGGGCGTCCCGGTGCTCCGCAACGAGTCCTAGGGCCTCGGCCGGGGCCGCCGTCCCGGACCGGCCTGTGCCCAGAGCCGCCTTCAGCGCCCTTCGTGTCCCCGACGGCATGGTCACCGGACTCCCCCGCCCGCTCCGGCGACCGTGGCGAGGATGTATCCGGGCCGTTTCAGGTCCTCCCAGGTGAAGCGGACGATCCGCACTCCCGGGACGTGCGCCTGCAGGGCGTTCTGGCGGACCCGGTCGCGGGCCAGCGCCTCGGGGAGGCTGTGCGGGCCCAGCCCGTCGGCCTCGCCGACGAGCCGCCGGTCGGCCCACCAGAAGTCGACGCGCGCCAGCAGGTTGCCCCGCTCGTCGTGGAACGGGTGCTGCAGGTCGCTGGGCGGCAGTCCGCCGTCGACGCAGACCAGGCGCACCCGGGTCTCCAGCGGGCTCTGCGCGCGCCCGTCCGCCAGCGACCACCACGGCCGGCTCCGGCGGCAGCCGCGCCGCCCCCGGTTGGCGGCCTCCAGCGCGGCCAGGTCCTCGGCGCGGACCAGCCGCTGGTGCAGCGCCGAGTCGAGCAGGCACACGGCGGTGGCGCGGTCCACGTCCAGCAGCAGGTCGCGCAGGGTGCGGCCGGGCGTGGTCAGCCGCAGGCCCGAGCCGGTCCGGGCGACCTCCTCGGGCGCGGTGTCCCAGGTGTGCAGCCGGATGCCGGTGATCTGCCGCTGGGCGGCGGGGGCGGGGACGACCATGTGCACCTCCTGGCCGTCCCAGGGCCGCAGCCCTTGCAGGCCCCACAGCCGGGCTGCGGTGTGCGTCCCCGCGAAGGCGGCCGGTCCCAGGGCGAGCTGGGCGGCCATGACCGCCTGGCGCGGCCTCTCCGCCTCGTCGCCCCCGTCGGTGAGGGCGCGCACCGCGTAGACCCGGGGCAGGCGGCGGCGCCACTCCTGTCTGCGGACCAGGCGGCGCACGTCGCCCCGGGTCAGCCCGCAGGAGCGCGCCTGGGCCCAGGTGAGCAGTCCGTGCTGCCGCGCGGCCACGCCCAGGGCCAGGGAGAGGGGAGCGTGGGAACGGTGGAGAGCGGAGGAAACCATGCCCCCACCCTGGCCACCGCACTCGGGCTGCGGCCACCCCGATGCGCGCCCTGTGGACAACCCCGGCCGGGGTGCTAGGTGATCATGTCCCCAGTGCCATCACAGACACCCGCGATGGCCCCAGAACCATGGTCGTCAGAGCCGCTCTAGGCCACGTCGGCGCGGCGGGGACGGCCGAGGAGCAGGGCGGCGGCGACGGTCAGCCTTACTTCTCTTCAGTCGGCGGGGCGGACCACTCATGAGCGAGAACAGCCCAAACGTCGCTGTCGTGACGGACACCGTTGACCATGACAGCGCTGCGGAGTGTGCCCTCATAGGTCATCCCGAGGCGTCGGGCAAGAGAGCGACCATGCGTGTTGCGCGGGCTGGTCTGGAGTTGAACACGTTGGATTCCCCGCTGGTTGATGGCCCAGTCGATCAGGTGCCGTAGCGCCTGAGTTGCCAATCTTCGGCCATGAGCCTCCGGCACAAGCCACGCACCGACCTCGGCGGTAGCCATGCAGGGGTCGAAGCTTCGGAACATCGCGGCACCAACCAGGTGACCGTTCAGCCAGATCCCTCCGTAATGGCCGGTGTCGCGGACGTGTTGGCGTGTGTACTCCTGGAGGAGACGGCGGGCACCGGTGAGGTCACGGACTCGATCTGCTATGAAAGTCCGCGACGCCAGGTACTCGCGGTTCTCCTCCACACAGGCGAATAGCGCTTCGGCATGCCAGGGCCCCAGCAGACGCAGTTCGGCATCATCGTCGAGAGGAAAGGAGAACATCGCGCCTCACCGTGCTCGGGGTGTGTCGGGGACGGGGAAGCGGGCCTTGAGATGGTGGTAGACCGCCGCCGGATCGGCAACCTCGTGTCCGAGGACGCTTCGGAGGACGTCCCGGCCGTCATCGGGTGGTGCTTGGGCCAGAACCTCCATGACCTGGGGAACTTTCTCAGCGAGAAACAGTCCGTCTCGACTTGGTATGGCCGTGCGCAGGGAGAAGAACGCCACCGGTGGAGGAAGCATGGCCCTGCCTCGGCTGTCGGTGAGTTCCACACCGGTCCAGAACCTGCCCACCATCAGCCGGACCGGAGCGTAGAGATTACGGGCCAACCAGGCAGGCCATTGCAGCAGCCGACGCGCTTCCTCCTGGTCTTTCGGCCCCAGCACAGCTATGTTGCGGCAGGCCAGTATCCCCGTGGAGCGGCGGGCGACCCGCAGTTCCTCAGCGTGCCCGAGCAACATGGCGAACAGGTCGGCCTGCTCCCCGGGTGCGGCTTGGTAAGCGGACCACAAGGTCAGTCCGCGCTGCACCGACGGTCCCAGATAGGGGCATCTGGCAATCATGTCCTGCTGGTGTGCGACCAACCCGGGGTGGATTTCGGCCGGATCGGCGGTAGCGGAGACGACACAGTGCATCAATGTCCTCGGAAATGGGTCAGTTCGGGCTGGGCGGGGGCGGCATGCAGTTCCCCCGCCCTAGGACTGTTCGGTCCGCAAGATCGGGATAACTACTCGTCTTCGTCGTTGGTGGTGGGGGTGCAGTCCCAGGACACGATCAGCGGACGCTGCTCAGCCCGCTGCCCGGAGACCCGGGTGGCCAGGTAGCGCTTGTACATCTCCTCGTCCACGGTGCCCTCGGCGTCGGCGAACCACACCCTGGGGAGGTTGCCGTAGCGCTCGTGGTACACCTCCAGCCACGACGGCGTCCCCTGTCCGGCGTCAGCCCGGTGCCCGACGAGCCGACCGACCGCCTCCAGGCACAGGGCCTCGTATTCGCGGCTGCCCAACAGCCGGTGCCACTCGGCGTCGATGTAGGCGGAGAACATCTCCGGTGCCTTCTCCGCCGTCTCCATGACGGTGAAGAACCGCGCCAGTTCCGTGCGTGCGGCCTCCCGGCTCACCTCTTGGACGCCGCAGCGCTGTTCGATAACGGCCATAAACGTCACCTTCCGTGTTTCTCTGGCCGTGGATGATTACGTCCACGACGGTAGAAGCAGCGGAGGAGTGGCCTCAACGAGTGTGCACGAGTGTGCAGAAACTCAGCCGCCCAAGATGTCGAGAGCGTTGACGACTATTTCGCGCGCCCGTTTTCCGTGGACCGCCATCCGCGAAAGCAATCCGAAGGTCTGGTCGTACATGGCGATCTCCCGGGGAGTCGTGCCCCGTAGCCAACCAGAGACGAACTCTACGTTGACCTGTACCTCATCGAACATAAAGAACATTTCGACCGGGCGGAGCAGTGACCGGTCGGCGTCCAGCGGAATGATCCCCAGGCTCACAGAGGGAAGTGACATGACGCTCAGAAGATGGCGGAGCTGTGTTTCAAGGACGGCGGGACCACCGATCCGGTAACGCAGCACCGACTCTTCCAGCAGGATCGCGAATCGGTGCTCCCCCTTGTACAGGACGTCTTGTTTGGCGAGGCGGACCGCTGTCGCCTGGTCAACGTCGTCAAGCAGTTTCCGGCGGCGTCGTGTCGCATCGAGAAGGGCACGTATATAGCCTTCGGTTTGCAGCGGACCGGGAATCAGCCAGGACGAGTAGATCCTGATCCTTCGAGTCCGCTCCCACAGCGGAAGCACTGCCTCTTGGACGTGGCGCAGTCCGGTACGTTCCAGTCGCCGCCACTCGGTCCACATCGTGTCCACAGCGACCAGAGAAGACACCAGCTCCGCTGCCTGGTCCTCCGCACCGCACAGGCGACACCAGGTCCTGATGTCCTCGGCAGAGGGCATCGTGGCCGAGTGTTCCAGTTTGGAAACCTTGGTGCGGTGCCATCCAGCCGCCGCGGCCAGAGCACTGGCGGTAAGCCCAGCTTCCACCCGGATTTCTCGCAGTCTGACCGCGAGTGCCTGCCGGGCCTGTTGCAGCATTGAGGAGGTGGACACACCCCCAGGCTAGAAGAAGGACGAAGGCTTGATCACACGCGATAGTCCGCGTGGTCGATCCCGCGCTGCCACACGGACTCGAACGCTGTGGCGCACAGTTCGACGACCGCCCGGTCCGCGGAGATCTCCTTGCCTTCCGGGGAGAGCTCGCCGTCACCGGTGAAGTGGTTCCACAGCACCAGCCGTCCGTCGAACAGCCAGAAGTCGTTCCCTGGAAGGGCCAGGTCGGAGGCACGGCGGCGGGGCAGCCAGCGCACCTGTTCTCCCGCAGCGATGTTCTGGTAGGTGATGTCGTATTCGAAGCGGATGTACTCGCTCACCGGTTCGGAGACGATCCGAGCCCGACGGACCACCACGCCTCGTTCGACGGCTGAGGCGACGACGTCATGCCACGGTCGCCACCACTGCTCCCGGTCGGTGGGGTCGGGATGGTGACCGCTCTGCCAGGCGATGAATTTCGGGTCCGAACGCATGTAGCCGTCGCGCATCTCCAGATGCACCGCCGATCGTTCGGCTTTCTCCAGCAGCTCAGCGGGGGTCGGAACCGGCGAACCCACCGTCAGCCACCTCCCGGAGCAGGTTCACCATGTCTGCGGGAAAACGGATGACCGTCTCATTCTCGGGTATTTCCGAACGCTCGGAGGTCTCCAATAGTTCCGCTATCTCTTCCTGATCGTCGATCTTCCATCCTTGCAGGATCACATCACCTGTCTCTTCATCCATCCACAGGGCCGGAGAGTCACCGTCCGGTGAACGGTTCCATTTCCCGATAAACCTGAAGGCCAACGAGTTCTCCTTCATCTCACGAAGAGCCGGGTTGGTCACTGACTCTCGTACTTCAGAACGGCCCTGTCAAGCGCACTCGGTTCCAGGACCGCCGCTGCCTCGCCCGCAGCAAGTCCGGGGCCGAGTGCGCCACCAGACCCCCTCTTCCAAGGAATCAACTCTTTCGGTTCGGGGAGGACCGGATTTTTCTCTGCCCGTACGGCTGTCCTCTTTTCGGGTTCCCGGAAAGAGGACAGCCGGTTCCCGGGTCAGCCGAGGTGGCCGAGGAGGGTGCCGAGGTGGTGGGCGAGGGCTCCGGCGGCCACGGCCAGGGCGTAGCCGAGGGCGTCCAGGACCGGGGCGGGGACGGGCACGCGGAGGCGGCGACGCCGGCGGGGGCCTGGGCGGGGACGGCCGAGGAGCAGGGCGGCGGCGACGGTCAGGCGGGAGTACTCGGTGGGCGGATAGATGCTCATGTCCTGTCTTCCGGCCGGTCGCTCGATCTCCGCTTCGCGGAGCGGGATGTCTGGTCGTCAGGTGCACCGGAGTGCCGCTGCCACGGCGGTTCTGAACCCGACCGTGGCAGCGCTGTCACTTTCGTGAGTGTTCGAAGCCGTACTCGCGGAGTATCCGACCGGTCCGCGCGTCCGCCCACGCCTGGGCCAGGAAGTCCAGCGCGTCGTCGGGCAGCGCGTCCGGGTCCGCCCAGACGAGTTCGCTGCACTTGTGCGGTTCCCGGATCCGCGGCTCGCCGTCCCACTCCGACGCGGTGAAGAAGAGATCCACCCTCGGTTCCAGGGAGCGTCGAAACATCGTCCCGCACGCCCTCAGCCGTCCCGGGTCCAGGATGATCCCCACCTCCTCGGCGACCTCCCGCACCGCGCACCCGGTGGGTGTCTCCCCGAGGTCGACGTGGCCCGCAGGCAGGCCGAGTTGGCCGTCGGCGTACCCGCTGCCTGCCCGGCGCATCAACAGCACCCGACCGTGCCTGTCGAGGAGGAAGACGTGCACGGCCAGCGGGTAGCGGTCGTGCTTGGTGTCGAACACGTACTCGGGGCGGGGCAACTCGGGGCTCCAAACCTTCGGTTCTCTATCACGGGCAGCATGGCTGCCGTGCCGGTACGAGGTCACCTGTTCTGTGCTTCCCGATAGGTGTTCAGCACGGCTTTCACCTCGTCGGTCACGGGCGGGTCGTCGGTGAGGGGCGTCCAGGTGTGGCCGTCGTGCTCCTGGAGTGTCACGGGTTCGGGTGTGGCCACGTCCACCGCGAAGGTGAACTGTCGGCTTCTCTTCCCGCTGCCGGAGACGTAGTCGAAGCTGCCGAGGTAGCCACCGACGGCGGTCACGTCCAGGCCGGTCTCCTCGGCGACCTCCCGAACCAGCGCGGCGTCCAGTGCCTCCCCCGCTTCGACCTTGCCGCTCGGCAACTCGAAGATCCCACCCATGAAGTCGTCCCGGGGTCGCTGAAGCAGCAGCACCTTCCCGCCGTGCTGTACGACAGCGCCGACGATGAACTGTTGCACACCGTTTCGGTCGGCCTCGGCGGTGAGATCGGCAAGCAGGGAAGAAAGGTCCATGCTTTTCCTCGTTCCAGCGGGTCGCGGTGGTTCTCAGTCACTCGGTTCTTGGCCTCCGGAAGCCTTCGGGCGGGTGCTCCGGTCCGCCACCGTATCCGGAAGGCGGCGGCTCGGGCCGGTGAAACAGCGAAAGTGAATTGAGCGGACGCGTCGATCCTGACCGGTTCCTTCGCGGCGGCCCTCGGCCGGGGCCGTGGACCGGTGAGTGTCACCGCTGGGTGTCCGGCCGCGTCGCCTCCCGGAGTTCTCTTTCTGTCTGTCGGGTCGCCGGATGGTCCTCCCCGAGGACCGACCGCCGGATATCGAGGATCGCGGCCAGTTCGTTCCGCGCCTCCGCGGCCTGTCCCACGCCGAGCAGTGCGAGAGCCAGTCCGTGTCGGATGATCAGCGTGTTCGGATGGTCTGCGCCGTAGACCCGGTCTGCGACGGCCGCCACCTCCCGGTACTCCTCCAGTGCGGCTTGGAAGGCTCCCCGTTCCCGCAGGGTCTCCGCGAGTTCGTAGCGGAGGTCCAGGGTGGTGAGGTCGGTCGCCGGGAAGGCAGAGAGTCGAGTGGTGAGGGCTTCCCGGTAGAGGACTTCGGCTTCGGCGTACCGCTGCCGGTCACGCAGGGTGCGGGCCAGGTTGTACATGGCTGCCAGGGTGTCGGGGTGGTGGTCGCCCAGGACTCTGCGCGCCATTCGGCTGATGTCCGCGAACTCGGTTTGGGCTGTCACGGAATCGCCCCGTTCACGAATCGTGCGAGCCAGGTTGACGCGGATGCTCAGGGTTTCCGGGTGCTCGTCGCCGAGCACCCGCCGCGCGGTCTCCAGTACCGCCCGGAACTCCTTCTCCGCCGCCGCGCTGTGGCCTCTCTCCCGCATGGAGCGGGCCAGCCTGTTGCGTACCCGGAGTGTTGCGGGGTCTTCGGGGCCGAAGACGGAGCTGACCGCGGCGTGGATGGTCGACAGGTCGCCGGTGGAGCGCTCGTAGCGTCCGGCCATGTACTGGTACCAGGCGGCTCCCAGCGCTGGACGCAGCGCCCGGGCCACTCGGTCGCGGTCCGGCGTCGGCGCCCCGGCCGCCGAGGACAGCGCCGCCAGCGCGTGTTCGGCGAGAAGTTCCCACCGGGGCCAGTCGCGGGTGTCCTCCGGGTCAAGGCCGGTGCTCACGGCTTCGAGAAGGTTGAGAAACAGGTCCCGGCAGTTCTCGAACATTCCCGAACGTTTCAGGTTGCCCCGGGTCACGGCGCGGACCAGGGGGTGCAGGGTGACCGTGCGGCCCCATTCGTCTTCGATTCCGTCAGCGGTCTCGAAGGCGATCAGGCCGAGTCCCGCCAGCGCCCGCAGCGAACCGCCGAGCCGCCCGTGGGAGACGCCCGCGAAGAGTTCGTGCCGTCCGAGGATTCTGAGGTCGAGGAACGGTCGGTACGGAAGGGGAGTCGCGGCCGAACACGCCAGCAGTCGGAGCAGCGGACGCGCGAACTCATGTCCCTGGGCGGTGAGGAGGTCGAGGGAGATCTCCCAGGTCGTCGACAGCACGCGCCGGTCACGGTCACCGGAGGGCGGGGCTTCGTCCAGGGGCAGCGCGGTCAGCCTCTGTTCGAAGAATGCCCGGTAGTCCGCGAAGGAGGTGATCGCGTCCGGTGGCGGGAACGGGTCGGTGGCGGCCGAGGCCAGGTATCGTCCCGCCAGTTCCAGAGCGAGCGGGACTCCTCCCAGGGCGGCGGCCAGTGCCCGTGCGTCCCCGTGCGTCCCGCCTTCGGGCGCCAGGTCGAGGAGTACCTGCGCCCCGTCGTCAGGGGTGAGTGATTCCACGGGCAGCATCGTCGTCCAGGAAGGCCATCGGTTTCTTCGGCCGTCGCGGCTGGTGACCAGGACTGAGCCCTGCTGCCCGGTGGGGCGCAGCCATCCCGTTCCCGCTGTGAGGGTTCCGCCGTCCACGGACAGGACGTCCGGGTCGTCGACGTTGTCGAGCACCACCAGCCAGGGGCCGCCGTACGAGTCCAGATTGTTCCAGAGGACGTCGGCGGGATGGGCGTGGTCGAACTCGGTGTCGGCCGCTCCGGCGGCAAAGGCCAGGGCGTGCAGTGCGGCGGTCAGGACCGTTGTGCTGCTTCCGTTGAGCCACCAGACCCGCGTTCCCCGTCCTGCCGCCCGGTGGGCGAGTTCCAAAGCGAGGGTGGTCTTGCCGACGCCGCCGATTCCGTGCAGCACCACGGTGGAGGTTGCCTGTGCCTCCGCCTCGCGGGCACGGACGAGTTGTTCCTCCGCCAGGCGGAGTGTTTCGGTGCGGCCTCGGAGGAAGGCTGGCGGTATGCGGCGCTGCGGCAGCGCGATCGGTGGAGCCGCCGATGCCACGGACTTGGCCTGAAGCGCGCCGATGAATGTGTTGACCTGCACCCCAGAGTGCTGGGCCGCCTGTTGGGCGGAGTTCAGCGCCTGCGCGACCTGCTGTCCGTCCATGGTTGCGTCCAGCGGTGGGTCACCGCCGCGGGTCGCGGGTGAAGGTGTTGGTCTGGGTGCCGCTGTACTGCACGGCCTGCTGGGCCTGGCCCTCGGCGTGGGCGTGCTGGTTCCCGGTGGCGAACTGCGTTCCGATGTTCGGGGTGAGTTCCCTGATCAGCCCCAGGAGTTCCTCGGCGACCCGGAAGTCCTCGGTCATCGCTTCCCTGAGCAGATCCCGGAGACGTTCCCGCTGCGCCGAGAGGTCCCCTTCCGGGTTGCGGACGACCTCTTCGTGGACCTCGTCGATCACGGTGGTGCGTTCCGCCTCCTTCTCCGGGGTACTGCGGCTGAGGATGCGCGACACCCTGTCCCGTACGGCGCTCCAGGTGTCGCCGACCATCGCCGTGACCAGGGTGGTGGCTCCGGCGGTGGAGACTGAACCGATCACTTCCACGAGTTCGGCGGACATGCACTCTTCCAGGGGATGACGGGGGCCTGTCGGTTCGGGGCGAAAGCGGTGCGTTTCACCGTTTTCGCCAGGAGGCGTAGATCGGGCTGTCCAGCAGCGGGGCCGACCGGTTGATCAGTTCGTCGGAGAGCGCGACGTACCGGGCGACGAGTTCGGGGTCCTCCACCAGGCGCGCCTCGCGCAGCCTCGCCGTGTCCTCGTCGTAGAGGAGCGCGACGACCCGCCGGTCGTCGAACAGGACGTAGTCGGAGACTCCCGTCTGCGCGAGCAGGTCGGCGATGTCGGCGGAGTCGACCAGGCGGATGTCCTCGCCGCACTCCGCGTCGGCCAGGTAGGCGGCCATCTCGTAGTGGGCCAGGTAGGGGCTGAGCGGCAGGTCGCAGATCCGGACTCGGACCATCGAGATGCCCCGTTCCCGCACCAGCGAGTAGAACTCGGTCTGGCTTTTGACCATCTCCCGGACGAGCCGCTGGGCTTCGGCGTGGTCGCCGCGCCGGAAGGCCAGGTAGCCCTCGAAGGGCGACTCGTCGTACTCCTGGAGGCGTTCCACCTTCACCCACCGGGTGCGCAGTTCGTTGAAGAGCGCACCGAACTCCTCGACACGGCCGTCGGCGACGGTCAGGCGGGAGTACTCGGCGGGCGGGTAGATGCTCATGTCCTGCCTTCCGCTGGTTTCTCTGGTGGTCTGTTCGGTCACGGTCCGGTGGGGTCGTCTCGTCGGGGAACCGCGCGGGGACGGGGCAACGGATTATTCGAGGGGAATGTTCTCACGAGCTTTCACGAGGACACTGCGAGGCAGGACAACAATCGCCTCTCCCGGGTCGACGAAGGCATCGGGGGGAAGGTGGGGCAGGAGTTGTGCGGTGCGTTCGAAGCCGATCACCGCGAAGTCGCCGGAGTCGAGTTCCCATATGTCAGGACAGCTGTTCACCGCGGCGCTCTCGCCACCTTCGTGCGGGGGAGGACCGATACGGCGTTTGAACATCGCTTCTCCCAGCGGGATCGTGGACGGGCAACGATTGACAGTCTCCCAGAGCGGGACATGTCTGTGAAGTCCGTTGCGCACCTCAGAGAAAACACCGATCACTCTTCTGGTGATCAGCACATTCACGAGGAAAATGCATCTGGTACGGCAACCGGGCTGACACCATCGGAACGCGAATCCTCTCCCAAAAATCTCACTTTTCGAGGCGTTGGCATCCCGGGAGAAGGGTGGTGGTAGCGCACTGGTCGACGTGAAGAGGACGGGACGCCTCTCCGGTATGGCACGGGACAGCCCGCGTCTCTTCGACTGTCAGCTGTCGCCGCTAGGATCCGCTCATGCTCGATTCAGAAGCCGGCTTCGTCTACGTCCTGACCCACCCCCGTTTTCCCGAATTAGTCAAGATCGGCTTCACCTCGCGTCTTGTCGAGGAACGGATCGCTGATCTGAGCACAGCCGTTCCCGAGGATTTCACCATTGCTCTTCGCCTCACGACCCTCAACGCGCGCACGGTGGAGCGGTACACACATGAACTGCTCGGCGAGCACCGGTTCCGAAAGGACAAGGAGTTCTTCGAAGTCACCGAGGAACAGGCCTGCGCTGCAGTACACACAGCGGCCGAAGCTGTCAATGGAATTCGCGCCTGGGCTTCGGAGAAACTGCACCGCCTGCGAGCCAAGCACCGGGTTTTCCTTCCGCTACGGGCGGGCCAACACTTCGTGTGGTTGCGCTACACCGATCCGCTCGCTCTGCTCGCAGGTGGCCCGCCGTCCGTTGTCGACATCTGGGAGGTCCATTCCGAGGGGGACGTCCTCGAACTCCATGGAGCTTCTTCGGCGAAGCACGTAGCGGGGTTCAGCGACGACGATCCGAACTCCTGCGATGACCCGGTGCCCTATCTGAACCGAACGGGAACTGCACCCAACGGTGATCTCCTGAGCCGGGAGCGTCTGCTCGCCGGGGACCGACTGGTCTGGCTCTCCGTCGACGAACAGACTGAGGAGTGCACGTCCGCTGTATTCGAGGTGGCTCACTACTGCCAGGCCGTCTACCGGACGTGGAACCCCCAGTCCTCGCCAGAAGGTTTTCCTCTTTTCCCCACCGACACCCTTTCGTTTCCCTCTCTCCCGGCTCAGGAACGTCTCCGGGAAATCCTGAATTTCGGCCCCCCTCGGAGCTGGTCCGAAGAGTCTCTTCACGATTCCCTGTCTTCACGGTTCGGCATCGAACCGCAACCACCGGCCCACTGGCTCCCCCCGTTGGGGGACCGCAGGGGCAGGTCGCGGCGGCGGTCCGGGCCTTCTTCTCCCACCACGTGACCATGTCCCCAGTGCCGTTTTCGGTGCTTCGCATGGCACTGGGGACATGATCGCCGGTACGGGTTCAGGTGAGGTGGCCGAGGAGGGTGCCGAGGTGGTGGGCGAGGGCTCCGGCGGCCACGGCCAGGGCGTAGCCGAGGGTGTCCAGGACCGGGGCGGGGACGGGCACGCGGAGGCGGCGACGCCGACGGGTGCCCGGGCGGGGACGCGCCGGGACTTCGGGGAACTCCACGCGGGTGGGGGTGGCGCGCATCCAGGCGGGCAGTTCGCCGTGGGTGAGGCGGTGGGCCACCCACGGGTGGTCGCGCATCTGCTCCAGCAGGGCCTGCTCCCGGGCGAGGCGTGCGGCCTCGGTGTTCCGCCGCGCGGGCGGCGGGGCCGGGGCGTGGGAGAAGCGGCGGCCGTGCGGGGTGCCCAGGACGCTGCGCACGCGGGGTGTGAGGGCGCGGCTCATCGGGCCGCCTCGGTTCGGACGGGGCCGAACTCGGCCCACACGACGGTGCCGAGGTGGGCGCAGCCGGGGAAGGCCACCACCGGCCGGGTGCCCCACGCGGCGGCCAGGGCACTGATGAGCAGCAGGCCGCGCCCGGTCTCGGCCGTGGCCCACTCCTCGGCAGTGCGCTCGACGGGGATGCGGGGCGCGGTGTCGGGGGCGCCGTCGTCGACGACGGCCAGCCGCAGCCGGTCGGGGGCGGGCCGGGTGAGGGCGCGCACCACCCGGCCGCCCGCCCGGCCGGAGCGGGTGTGGGCGACGGCGTTGGCGAAGGCTTCGCTGGCGCACAGCTCGACGGCGTCGACCAGGTCGGCGCCCAGGCCGGGCAGGGCGGCGAGGTCGGCGCGGAGCTCGGCGCGCACGCGGGCGGCGTGCGCGAGGTCGCCGGGGTAGATCCGGCACGGCCACGCCCACGTCACGGCAGGCGGGAACGGCGGGGTGTGCGGCATCATGGACATGTCGGCAACTCCTTTGCTTGAGAGGGTGGGTTGCTGGCCGTGCTCCGGGGGTGTTGGCTCACCCGCCGGAGCTTTGCCGTGTGCGGGTGCGGGACTCAGCGTGCGGGTTCGCGGTCGCGGCCGGCGGCCGGGACGGGCGCGGGGGCGGTCCCGGCGGTGAGGGCGCGGCGCGGCCGGTCCTCGCCCGCGCTGGCGGCGGCGTCGGCCAGCAGCGCCAGGGAGGCGTCGGCGGACAGGGCCGCGCCCTGGAGGGTGGCGAACAGGTCGGCGTAGCCCTTGACGTGGGTGGCGTTGGTGACCAGGTGGCCGCTGCCGCGCGGGTGCGGCAGGTAGGCCAGCGCGTGGCGGGGCGAGTACGACAGCGTCCAGAACGCACCGCGCAGCCCTGGGTGCTGGCGGGTGCCGCTGGGGATGACGTGCACGGTGACGTGGCGGGCTTGGGCCAGGTCGTGCAGGTGGGCCAGTTGCGCGCGCATCACCTCGGGCGTGCCGACCACGCGGTGCAGCGCGGTCTCGTCCACCACCAGGCAGTGGTACGGCGGGCCGGAGCAGGTCGCCATCAGGCGGCGCGAGTGCGGCCGGTCGGCGACCACGTAGTGCGGTTCCAGGGGGCGTTCGGCGGCGTCCAGGGCGCGGGTGAACTCGGCGGTCTGGAAGTGCTCGGGGACGACGAGCGGCGCGTAGGCGCGGATCTGGAACGCCTCAGACCACAGCCCGTCGATGTCTGATCCGCTGCTCAGTCGGTCGCTGATGTGGGCGTGCGCCCAGGCGTCCAGCAGCACTCCCCCGGCTTCGAACTCCCGGTCCAGGATCTCCACGATCCGCCGCCCCGGGTCCATGCGCCCGGCCTCCACCTCCTCCAGCACGTAGACACTGCTGACCGCGGTCTCGGCGAGGTCGTCGAGCAGTCGTCCGGTCCTCTCCCGGGCGGCACGCAGACGGGCGCCGAAGCGCAGCCAGGGGGAATCCCGCTTCTCTTCAGTCGCGCCCGTGTCGCGTTGGCTGGCGTATGCCATCCGACCTCCTCATTGGATTGGTGGTGTACGGGTGTCGCTCCTGGCGGCAGAAGCGAACCGCTCTCTGCCGGATCCAGAAGCCAAGCAAGCATGTTTGTATACACAAATTAGAGCACAGGGGCCACCGAGACGCAATGATCTTGTATACAAACATCCTTGCTTGTAGGGTGAAGGCATGAACGACGAGACGACAGACGCCCGCCCACTCCAGGTCCGCATCGCTGACGACCTGCGCGGTCAGATCAAGCGGGGCGACCTGGCGCCGGGTGACAAGCTGCCCACACTCCAGGCTCTCGCCGACCGGTACGGCGTGAGCATGATCGTGGCTCGTCGCGCCGTCGAACTACTACGCCAGGAAGGTCTGCTGACCAGTCGCAAAGGCAGCGGCAACTATGTGAGGGAGCGCAAACAGGTGAAACGCTACGGCATCCACCGGTACAGCAGGTCAGTTTGGGCCGGTTCCACGCCGCAGGCCATCCTCCGCGCCGAGGGGGCCGAGCAGGGCAAGACCGTAGGCCAGAAGGCGGAGACCACCCAGGTTCCCGCTCCGGCGTTCGTCGCCGAACGGCTGCCCGATGTGAGCGAGGGCGAACTGGTCTATGTGCGCAGACGGGTGACGACCCTTGACGGCGTGATCAACCAGTCGGCCGACAGCTACTTCAGCCTCGCCACCGGGGAACGCTCTCCTGCTGTGATCACTGGAGAAGGCCCTGGCGGACACATCGCACGCATCAACGCGATCAGCCCGGTCCTGGAGATCCAGGAGGAGATCGCCACGCGGATGCCCACCGGCCCCGAGGCGGCCAGACTCCAGATCCCGCCGGGAACGCCGATCTTCGAGGTGATCCGCACCTACCACACCGAACAGGGACCGCTGGACGTCACCCACTTCCTGATCAGAGGCGACATGGCCGTGTTCGACTACAAGTTCCCAGTGCCCGACTAGAACCACTGGAGAGGAGCGAACCCGGCACGGCCGATGTGTTCCCACCGGCCAGTCGGCACGCAAGCAGTTGCAGCGGAACCCACGGAGAGCGCGCCGAGGCCGCCGTTCGGGCCGTCGGGACGGCGATTCGCGAACCAAGCACCGGGACCTCGGCGCGCTGGTGTTCCCTGCCGACGAATGGCAGGCATTCCTCAACGCGGTGAAAAGACGCGGCCTCTGACACCCCCACCACGCGGCAGGCTGGGGTGGTCGCGCCGCGGTGTTCTGCCACCCGCGCCTTCTAACCCCTCCCCAGCCCGAGGAAAGGACAAGGTTGCCGGGCCTCCCGGCCGAAGCAAGCCTGTCGGTCAACCGGGGACAACTGCCACACACCCGGTCTGCTCCGGCCAGGAGGCCCGGCAACCTTGAGGTGGGCACAGGGCTAGTGAGGGATTGTCCCCTTCCCCACCGCTCTAGGCCACACCTTTTACACTCAGGGTCATCTTCCCCATGCTCCGGGTACAAGTCCGAGTGGAGGACACCGACTCGCGGTCGCTGACACCCATCACACGCGGCCACCGGAGACGGAAGGACTGACGTGCACCCCACTCCCAAGGCCAGTTGGTTCAAGTCCAGCCACAGTGCCGCACACGGAGACTGTGTCGAGGTAACCCACTTCCCGGCTTCGTTCCGGAAGTCCAGTTACAGCGCAACTGAAAGTCACTGCGTCGAGGTCGCGCACATCCCCACCCCGTTCCGCAAGTCTTCTCACAGTGGGACGTCTTCGAACTGCGTCGAGGTAGCCCATATTCCTGCCGCGTTCCGCAAGTCCTCACACAGCGCTGATCAGACCGCCTGCGTCGAGGTCGCCGACTGGGCGACCGGTGCGGCGATCCGTGACACCAAGCACCGGGACCTCGGCGCGCTGGTGTTCCCCGCCGACGAGTGGCAGGCGTTCCTCAACGCGGTGAAAAGACGCGACCTCTGACACCCCCACCACGTGGCAGGCTGGGGTGGTCGCGCCGCGGTGTTCTGCCACCCGCGCCTTCCAACCCCTCCCCGACCCGAGGAAAGGACAAGGTTGCCGGGCCTCCCGGCTGAAGCAGACCGGGTGTGTGGCAGCTGTCCCCGGTCGGCCGACAGGCTTGCTTCGGCCGGGAGGCCCGGCAACCTTGAGGTGGGCACAGGGCCGGTGAGGGATTAGCCCCTCCCCCACCACTGGGGGACGCGGTCTTTTCCCTGAGCTCAGGCCCGTGCGCCGAGGATGACCCCAGGGACAAGATCACTGCGGTTTTCAGGCCGGATCGTGGCGCGGACCGTGACCAGGGGGCGGGGCGAGGGTGGACGTGAAGTTCTCGCCGTCGATCAGCGGGGTGTCGAGGGAGACCCCGGCGTCGGCCATCCGGTCGTAGACCTCCAGGATCAGGTCCTTGGTGCGGTAGGTGCCGTACTTCTCTTCGTCCTTGCGCTTGACGATGGGGAACGTCTCCATGATGTAGTCCACGTCGTCGCGCTTGATTCCGTAGAGGTGGAAGAAGAGCGCGTCCAACTCAGCGCGGATGATCGCACGGCGTTCCTCGTCCCAGCGGAAGGGAGGGCCGTCGTCGCCCAGATCTCGAGCGAAGGGGGTCATGTCGTGGGCGGTGTAGGTGAGTTCGAGAACGCGGGGGACAATCCACTCCTCTATCCGTTTGCCAGTTTCCTGGACAGATTCCCCATCGAGGGGCAGGAATGGAACAGGGAGCTGGTACAAGTAGCCGTAAGTAAGATGGGTGCCAGCCATCTTCTGACGAGTAATGTAGTCAAAGACGAATGATACGAAGCAGGAGTACAGAAATACCGCCGTCCGAACACCGCTCGGAAAGACAATCGGGTTTGTGTGCCCCACAGCCGCGCGAGGTATGAACGAACTGATCACAGTTCGCTCATCAGAAGAACGAGCAATATCTCTCCACCCCAGCAACCATTCGCGTTGCCACCGCTTCTCATCAAGCCGCGAGCGGACCCCGGGGTAGTAGGTCGGCTTCCCCTTGCCGTCTTTCTTCCCGGTCGGCACGTCGAACTCGGGAACCCAGTACCTCGGCATCACCAGGAAGTTCGGGTCGTCGTGCTGCTCCGGGGTCAGCCTGGGCAGCGTGCCCATGTTGGCCTGGGCCTCGGTCTGCCCTTCGTAGGTGCCCAGCCGGTGGTCGAAGTGGTGCAGCATCTTCGCCTCGTACAGCGGCAGCATGCGCTTGCCGTCGCGCTCGTAGACGTTGCCGCGCAGCTCCCAGCCTTCGGCCTCCAACTGTTCAGCGGTCCGGAACAGGTGCGAGTCGTTGGCCATGTGGAACATGGCCATGAACGAGATCCCCCAGGGGTTGCCGTCGGGGTCGTTCTCCCGGACCAGTACGGGGACCCGCTTGTAGATCCCGGTGGTGATCTCGGCGTCGCGGCGGGAGCGGAACACCGGGAGGGTGCCGGTGTTCGGGTTGACCAGCAGGATCTCCTCGGGCGGCATGGCGAAGCGGCGCTTGGGCAGGTCCTCCATGTAGCGGGTGCTGAAGGCGAACTCGGCTCTGTCCGCCCTGCGTCCCGGACCGGCGGCGGTGAGCAGGCAGAACCGCACGCGGTGGTCCACATCCCTGCTGAGTAGGAACGCCTCGTTCTCGAAGTCGAGGAAAGATGAGAGCCGTCCGGTGCTCACCAGATCAGAGAAGAACGGCGCAGTTGTGGCGTCGGTGGCGATTCCGGTCGGCAGTACCAGGCCGAAGAATCCCCGGCCGGAGATGTTCCTGGAGGCGGTCTCCGCGAAGAGGGCGTAGGTGTTGACGTCTCCCCGTCCCGTCAGCGGGTAGCGGGCGCTGAGTCGCAGGAAGTGGCTCTCCCCCTCGGCTTTGCGCTTGGCCTCCTCGAACTCCCGGTACAGTTCGGCCCGGTCGGGGTCTTTCTTGAGTTCCTCGATGAGTTTCTTGCGCGCCGCGGCGTTCTTCGCCGTGGCGATTTCCGTGTCCCGTTGGGCGAAGAACTCCTGTTCCTGGAGTTTGATGCGCTCCCAGGGCGGGTTTCCCAGGACGCAGTCGAAACCGCCTTTCCAGCCGGTGGTGTCGTCCACTCCCCTGCCGTCGTCGGGGACTGTGAACACGTCCGGGAACTCCAGGTGCCAGTGGAAGAACCGGTACTGCTCGCGCAGTCGGCCGATCTCCTCCAGGGTCGCCTCCGGGGCTCCGTCCTCTCCCGCCTGGGCGAGGCGCAGGAACAGCTCGTGGGTCACCGGACGGGGGGCCTCCTGGGTCTTGTGCCACACGAACGCCGCGCACCAGGCGTCCGCCAGCAACCGGTTGCGGACGTAGTCCTTCGACTGCTGCCACCCGTGGTAGGCGGCTTCCTGGGCGCGGACCTGGCTCAGCGTGTCCGCCTCGGCGTGGACGATCCGGCGGAGGTCCCGTGCCAGGGCGGTGTTGTCGACGGAGACGGTGTCGAAGTCGATGTCGAACAGGCTGCCCTGGCCGCTGCGCTCCTCGCGGTTGGTCTTGGCCAGGAAGCGGGCGTACTTGGGGTCGTCGCCGGTGATCGCCTTGAACGCCTCGTCCGGGATGCCCTTGCGCAGCAGTGCCGGTGTCGCCCCGATGAGCGCGTTGCCGTGTTTGACGTGCGCGTCGAGGAAGCCGAGCGGCCTGCCCGGTTCCAGTGCCTCCAGCCACAGCGACACCTTCGCCAGTTCGACCGCCATCGGGTTGAGGTCGACCCCGTAGATGCACCGGGTGACGACCTCGTGCAGGGCGCGGCGGACCGCCGGGAGGGTCGGTTCCGAGTTGCGTTCGCGTACCGCGGCGACCTTCTTGGCGATGCGGCGGGCCGCGGCGACGAGGAAGTGCCCGGAGCCGCAGGCCGGGTCGCAGACCTTCAGGTCGAGCAGTTCGGCGGCGATGCGGTCGGCCGGGTCGGGTTCTCCCGCAGCCGTGGCCTTGGCCTCGCCGCGTTTGACCGCCTCGTCGACGACCGGGTCGAGGGCGGAGTCGAGCAGGCACTCGATCAGCGAGGACGGCGTGTAGTACGAGCCGGTGGTCTTGCGGGTGTTGCCCGCCAGCTCGACGAGTTCGAAGACGCGCTCCGAGGCGCTGTACTTGGGGACCAGTTCCAGCAGGGACTCGTAGATCGACCCGAGTTCCTCGGCGTCGAGGTTGCGGTAGTCCACGGTGCGCCAGCGGCGCGACTTGGGGTCGCGGACCTGGGCAAGGTGGCGGACGGCGCCGAGCAGCGCCTCGTTGGACAGCTCCAGGCCGTCGAGCACCGTGTCGGCGTCGGTGCGGTCGAACAGGCCGCCGAGGGCGGGCAGCGCCAGTTCGGGCAGGCCGTTCTCGTCGCCGAGGGCGTCCAGGACGAGGCGCAGCGCCCGGTAGCGGTCGCCGTGGGCGGTGCCCCGGCGCCTGCGGGCGTGCCTGCGCAGCCGGGCGGAGGAGAAGTACTTCTCGTACCGCTTCCGGGCCTTCTCGTGCGCCTGCCTCACCTCGGCGGGGGCGTCGTCGGGGACTGGCGGGTGCAGGGCGTCGCGGTCCTCGGCGACGAACAGGAACAGCATCCGGTAGACCAGGCGCAGCAGCGCGGTGTGGAACTCGCGGGCGTCCAGGTTCTCGCGCAGCGCGGTGTTGGCGGGGTGGCGCAGGAAGCCGGTGCCGAGCACGGTGACGGCCTGCTGCACTCCCCTGCGCAGCTGCTCCAGGGCGCGGGTGCCGGAGTCGATGGCGTGGGTGCGCCACTTCTCCAGCCAGCACGCGGAGGGGGCCTCGTCGTCGGCGGTCTCGAAGCGGGTGGCGTGCAGCAGCCGGTACAGCAGCACGAACTCGCTGAACAGTTCGCCGTCGAAGATCGCTTCCAGGTCGAACTCGACGTAGGCGGCGGTGGCCAGGGCGCTGGAGTCGCGCAGCAGCCGCAGCTGCCGTCCGTTGGTGAGCACGGCCCACAGGTGCGCGGAGGTGCGGTTGAGGCACTCCTGCACCAGCGACTGCGGGGGCACGGCGCCCGCACCGGCGGGGCGCCGGTCCAGGTCGGTGTGCCACGCGGTGACGTGGACGGGCACGTGCCGCCAGTGGTGGCTGACCGGGAAGGTCTTGGTGCCGTCGTCGGCGGGGATGCCGGGCGCGGCCACCGCGGCCAGGCGGCCGAAGCCGAGTTCGGCGAAGAGGGGTTCCACCCACTCCCTGACGGCCCGGCCGGTGGGGTCGGACGGCGGCTCGGCGGGCGGGGCGACGGGCAGGTGGGTGCGCAGGTCCTTCCAGAGGCTCTTGAGGTAGTCCCAGTGGCGTTCGGCCTCGTCGCGCACCGAGCGGGAGCCGACCACGCCGTAGTCGGCGGGCGCGCAGCCGGGCACGTCCCTGCCCTCGCTGATGCGGGCCAGCATGTCGGCGGGCAGCAGGCCGCCGACGGTGTGCACGGCGGTGAAGACCTGGTTTCGGGCGATCGCGGACATCAGGCGGCTCCGGCGGAGACGGCGGGGAGGTAGACGTAGACGCCGAGCACGTCGGCGGGTTTCTGCACGGTGACCTTGAGGCCGCGGATGATCTCGCCGGCGGCGCTGCGCACGCGGCGGTGCGACTCGGCGAGTTCGGCGGCCAGTCGCTCACCGTGGGCGTCGAGGTGGCCGGTGGTGGCGGCCAGTCCGGTCAGGGTTCGGGTCATGGTGCGTTCGGCGAAGAGCGGGTCGGTGTTCTCGGTGGCCTCGGCGTCCAGCAGGGCCGTGGCCTGCTCGTGGCCGAGCCATTCGGGGTTGGCGGGGGTGCCGGTGAACGCGAGCAGGCGGGCGTCCTCGGCGACGAGCTGCCGGGTGCCGCTGCGCGAGGGCAGGGTCAGGTGGAAGCGGTAGCGGACCAGCAGCAGCGTGGTGACGCGGGTGACCGCGTCGGTGCGCACCACTCCGCAGCGGCGGGCCGGGCGGGGGC
>NZ_KQ950187.1:46523-67987 GCF_001517975.1 Thermobifida cellulosilytica TB100 | reverse complement strand
CGGCGGGCCGGGCGGGGGCCGGTGGCGGCGGCGTCCAGGGCGGTGTCGAGGACGTAGGAGGCCAGCGCGCTCACCGCCGGGTCGGTGCGGACCAGGGCGGCCTCTCCCCGGGCCACGGCGGCGGTGTCGCGGAACGGCACCGGGCGGCCCGACTCGACGGCTTCGGCGCCGAGCGGCTGGGCGAGGGCGTCGCGCAGCCCCGCCGGGGTGGCCGACACGTCGGCGGTGAACCCGTCGTCGGCGGGGCGCAGCAGGCCGCCGAGGGCGCGCAGCGACTCCTCCACGAAGGCGCGGACCTCGCCCGCGCCGCCGAGGGCGTCGCGGATCGCGGCGACCTCGCGGGCCACCTCCTCGGGGTGGATGGCGCGCTGCGCGAACCGGGTGCGGGAGGTCTTCTCGCGTTCGGCCGCGGACTGCCACTCGGCCTCCACCTCGGCGGCCTTCGCGTCCAGCTCCTCGGCGCCGAACAGGGCCTCCTGTTCGCCGCGGCGGGACCGCAGCAGCAGCCACTCCACGATGGCGTCGGTGACCCCGGCAGAGGTCTCGTCGGGCACGGAGACGCTGATGCCGAGGTCCTTGCGGATCTGGCGGTGCTTCTTGATGAGGACCTCCAGCACCTTGCCGTCGATGCCGTTGTCGCTGCCGTAGATGGTGACGACCTTCACCCGGTCGCGTTTTTGGCCGTAGCGGTCCACGCGGCCCTCGCGCTGGTCGTGGCGGGTGGGGTTCCACGCCAGGTCGTAGTGGACGACGGCGTCGAAGTAGTGCTGGAGGTTGACGCCCTCCGACAGGCAGTCGGTGGCCACGAGGACGCGGCGTGCGCCGGTGCCGGTCCCGGCCTCCTTGGCGGCCTCCTCGGCGAGTTCCTCGATGCGCTGCACGCGCTGCTGCGGGGACAGGGTGCCGGTGACGGAGCGGACCACGGTCTTCCAGCCGGGGCGGTCGCCTCTGGCGCGGCCGTTGAGCTTGCCGTCGAGGTGTTCGGCGACGTACTCGGCGGTGTCGATGTAGCGGCAGAAGACGATGGGGTTGTAGCCCTCGGCGAGCAGGTCCTTGAGCTGTGTGACGAGGACCTTGAGTTTGGTGTCCCGTTCCGGCCCTTCCAGGGCGGCGGCGCGTTCGGCGAGTTCGCGCAGGCGCGGGTCGCCCTTGGCGGCGGTCTGCTCGGTTTCGCCTTCGGTGTCGGCGCCGGGTGCGGCGTCCAGGCCCTCCAGGGTGTCGGCGTCGGCGGAGTCGCGGATGACGGGGGCGCCCAGTTCGTCGGCTTCCCGGTCCGTCTTCGCGGCCGCGGCGGCCGAGCGGGTGGTGAGTGTCTTGGCGGCGGCGCGCGGCGAGGACACCAGGGAGCGCAGCAGCGCGATCGCCGACCACCAGGCGATGCGGGCCTCACGGCGGCCCTGTTCGCCCGCCCGCTCCACGCGTTCGCCCGCGTAGGCGAGGGCGTCCTCCAGCAGTGCCCGGTACTGCGGGGACAGGGTGTAGGTCTCGTCCTTGAACAGGCGGTCGGCGGGGAAGGCGGTGCGTTCGGTGAGCGTGTCGTCGGCCAGGCCGTCCTCCGTGCCCAGGTAGGTGCGCACGTCGGCGCGTTTGCGCTGCACGAAGTGGCGGGCCAGCAGTCTGCGGCCCGCGTCGGTGTCCAGGTCGGCGTCGGCGAGTGCGGGGTTGAGCAGGCCCAGCAGGGTGCGGAACGCCGACTCCTTGCCGCTGTGCGGGGTGGCGGTCACCAGGATCAGGTGGCGTTCGGGGTCGGCGGCGACGCGTTGGAGGAGTTCGTAGCGCAGCTGGTTCTGCCGGGAGCCGGTGTCGTCGGCGGCCACGCAGGTGTGCGCCTCGTCCACGATGACCAGGTCGGGGCAGTGGCGGACGAAGTCGTCGCGGTGGCGGGTGGACTTGATGAAGTCGGTGGAGACGATGACGTGCTTGTGCCGGTCGAACAGGGACTGGCCGAGGTCGAGGTCGCGTTCCAGGCGGGAGACGGTGGAGGCGAGCACCAGTTCGGCGTCGATGCCGAACTTGGTGCGCAGCTCGTCCTGCCACTGCTCGGCCAGCGCCGGGGAGCACAGGACGGCCAGGCCGCTCGCGTCGCCCTGCTCCAGCAGTTCGGCGGCGATCAGGGCAGCCTCGACGGTCTTGCCGATGCCGACGTCGTCGCTGATGAGCAGGCGCACGGTCGACTGGCGCAGCGCCATGAGCAGCGGGACGAGCTGGTAGGCGCGGGGTTGCACGGCGATCCCGGCGAGGGAGCGGAACGGGCCGGCACCGGAGCGGAAGCCGATGCGCAGCGCCGAACGCAGCAGTCCGGCGGCGCGGGCGTCGCCCAGGTCGGCGGGGGTGGGCGGGGCGAAGCTGGCGGGCTCCACCTTCTCGAAGGCGGGGAACAGCGCGGCGACGTCGTCGTCACCGCCGCCGAGGGGGCGCAGCACCAGCATGTCGGGTTCGCTCTCGGGGAGCACCACCCATTCCCGGCCGCGGGCGGCGACCAGGGTGCCGGGGGCGTACGTGGTGGTCATCGGGTGTCCTCGTGACGGGGTCGGTGGTCGGACGGAGGGCGGGCCGGGGGCTGCGGGGTCACCGGCTGCGTCCCGGGCCGAAGTAGGACGGCATGGTCGCGACGACGGCCGCCCAGTCGGCGTCGTGCGGGAAGCGCACCACGTCCCATCCGGCGTCGATCAGGCGCTGCTCGGCCTGGGCGTCGCGTTCGGCGACGCGGGCGTCGTCGTGCACGGGGCCGTCCACGAACACCGCGACCGGTGCGCCCGGCAGCCGGTACACGAAGTCGGGGCGGGCGTTCGCCTCGGGCACGTACACCTGGGCGTCGTCGGGCAGGCGGTGGCCGCGCTCCTTCAGCCAGGCCAAGAACCGCTGCTCCAGGGCGGTCTGGGAGCGCTCGGCCAGGACGCGCATCTGCTCGGTGCGGGTCACGCCCACGCCGGTGGGCAGGGTCTCGGCCGCGGCCAGGCGCACCAGCAGGCCGCGCACGGCGTGCCGGTCGATCAGCCCGTGGTGGCGCTGGTTGTTGTAGGTGAGCAGGCACGAGTAGCAGCCGCGGGAGCAGTGCTGTCCGCCCAGGTCGGCGCCGTCGGGGCCGAAGTGGCAGATCTCCAGTGCGGTGCGCGCGGCCTTCGCCAGGTTGTCGGGCCGGGCCAGCAGTTGCCGCAGCACCCCGGCGCCGCCCTCGGCGGCCTCGGTGAACAGCATCCGGTCCCGGCTGTCGCCCTCCGGGGGCAGCAGCTCGCTGGTGAGCTCGTCGTCCTCCAGTTGGAAGGCCGCCTCGACGCCGCGTTCCAGGGCGTACATCAGGGACACGGCCGCGGACTCCGTCAGCGCCTCGGCCAGGTGCAGCACCAGGATGTTGCGGCGGTCCTCCACGTAGGGGATGACGCGCTTCTTGCGGCCGCGCGGCTCCTCGCCGTCCTCCACCAGCGGCAGCTCCTCGCCGTCGCCGACGGCCTTCTCGGCGTCCCGCTCGTTGAGCCACCGGCCGGTGGCCGGGTCCAGCCAGAAGCCGTCGGGCTCGTTCCTCCTGGCGCGCAGGCGGCCCAGGTTGGTGATGCGCACCGTCGCGGAGTCGCCGTAGTGCAGGGTCGCGATCCTGCCGGCGTCGTCGGCGACGTGGGCGTCCTGGCGGCCCAGCCGGTCGCCGTGGTCCTGGAACCGGTAGGAGGTGACCAGGCGGAACCCGGCGCGGCGGCGCTCCTCCTCGTCGGAGGAGATCTTCTCGCGGCGCCGCGTGTAGACGGTGTGCAGGTGCAGCAGGCCGTGGGTGGCCGCGCCCAGCGGGTGCCCGCACAGTTCGCAGCGGTCGGCGCGGCCGTCCGGGTCGTGGTGGTAGCCGCACTGCTCGCAGCGCCTGGCCTGGGAGGTGACCAGCTCGCCGGTGCTGTCCGGCGGCAGTTGGATGCGGGTGACCTGGTAGCGGGCGCCCTCGTGGTAGATGAGGGCGCCGGGGCCGAACTCGCGGATCGCCACGAAGCGGGGCCGTTGCAGGAAGTCGCCCTCCTCGGTGCGGCGGCCGGAGGCGGGGATGTAGGCGGCCAGCGGCAGGCGCGGGAAGGAGTAGCCGGGCAGGAAGCCCTCGCTGGCCAGGTAGCGGTACGGGTTGAAGTCGCTGAGCAGCGACTTGCTGTCGGCGCTCTCGTTCTTGAGCAGGGTGAGCTGGGTCTCGGCCTCGCGGCGGCGGCGCGCCGCCTGGCTGCGGTCGCGTTCGGACAGGCTGTGGTCGAGGATGCGGCGGTGCTGTTCGGCGCGGTCCACCAGAGCGGCCCGGTACAGGGAGCGCCAGCGGTCGAAGGCGCGGTCGAACTCGGCGGGGGCGGCCTTGACCCTGCGCTCCAGCCACTCGTCGTCCCACCAGGTGGTCTCCGCCAGTTCGGGCAGGAGGTCGGCGAACACCTCGCGGGCGGCGGCGACGGTGCGCCGCTGGGCCGCCTCGTCGGCGATCGCGGCGGCGACCGTGTCGTGCAGCGGCAGCGCCGGGTCGGGGCGGCGCTGGTCCTCGTCGAAGCTGATGTCGACGACCTCGGGGACGGCGCGGCCCAGCCGCAGCCCGGTCTCGGCCAGCCAGATCGCCTGCAGGTGCGCGGCGACGAGGTCCTCGTTGGCCAGGTCCAGCCGGGGCGGCACGACCACGCCGGAGACCATGCGGTCGGAGTGGCGGAAGTAGTACTGGTCGTGGCTGTTGCCGGTGGCGCAGTAGGTGGTGACCAGGGCGGGCTGGCCGCTGCGCCCGGCGCGGCCGCTGCGCTGGGCGTAGTTGGCGGGGGTGGGCGGCACGTTGCGCATCATCACCGCGTTGAGCTCGGCGATGTCCACGCCCAGCTCCATGGTGGGCGAGCAGTACAGCAGTTTCAGGTCGCCCGCGCTGAACTGCCTCTCCCGCTCCTCCCGGTCCTCGGGGGCGACCTGGGCGGTGTGCTCGCGCGCGGTCAGCCCGGCCAGGGAGGCGGCGGCGTCGCGGTACAGGTCGCGGAAGAAGGTGTTGACGCGCGGCCCCTGCCCGGCGGCGTAGGTGCGGGTGAGCGGGTCGTGCACGCCGCGGCGGCCGTCCCCGGCCCGCCAGACCAGGCAGGCGGCGTCGACCCGGTAGCCGGTGGGGGCCGGGGCGGCCGAGCGGCGGTGCCCGGCCCGCCGCGGCGCGGCCTCCACCCTGGTGACCAGTCCCACCCCGGCCAGCGCCTCCAGCAGGAACCCGATGGCGTGCTGGGCGTCGTCGACGCCCATGTCGGGGAAGTGGACGCGGCGCAGGTACCTGCCGAACTTGCCGCGGCCCGACAGGAACAGTCCGCTGCGGTCCGCGCCGGGGCGGGAGGGCTGCGGGTAGGCGGTGCCGACGCGGGGCCGGTCGGACTCGGTGAGTCTCCACGCCTCGGAGAGCCGCTCCTCGCTGGCGCGGCGCAGCACGTCGAAGTCGTCGCGGAAGCACTGCACGTCGATGGCCAGGCAGCGGCGCATCTCGTCCATGAGGACCCGCAGGATCTCCTCGCGGACGTGCGGTTCGGCGGCGCGCAGCCAGTGGGGGGCGTCCTGCCAGGCGTCCTCCTTGGCGGCCAGCCAGTCCAGGTCGGCGTAGTCGACGCGCAGCAGCCCGGTCTGCTCCAGGTTGGGCATGGTGACCCGCCAGCCGCGCTCCAGGTCCAGGTAGAGGCGGAAGGCGACGACGTCGCGGAGCGTGGCGGCAGCGTTGGAGAGCATCCTGGGGCTCAGCTCGGTCCGGTCGGCCTTGCGGGCGTAGTCGGCCGGGTCCAGGGCGAGGGCCTCGGTGACTCGCCGGGCCAGGTCCTCGTGGGTCAGCCCGTCCTCCCCCGCCTCGGCCAGCGCCCGGTACAGCGCCCCGCGCAACTGGGTGACCTGCACGAAGTCGTTGAAGTGCCCGGCCTGCAAGGAGGCGTCCTGGCGGTTGTCGACGAAGGTGAGGAGCTTGCGGGCCTCGGCGGGCAGCGCCTCGGGCGGCAGCGCGTCGAGGGCGCGGACGATGGACGCCGACACCAGGGAGGTCGCCGAGGAGCGGCCCTCCTGGTCGAGGGAGGCGAGCTTGGCGAAGTCCTTGCCGCGCACCTGCTCGTAGCTGACGCCGCAGTGCAGGCAGAACAGGAACGGCGCGGGGACGAACGCGGCCTGCAGCTCGCCCCGGCCCTCGACGCCGTACGGGTCGACGGTGACGCGGCGCGGCACCCGGTCCCGGTAGGCCGGGCGGAGGCGCTCCTGGCCGTGCTCGTCGAGCTCCAGCCAGGACTCGGGGAGCCGACGCTGCTCGACGGCGTCGGCGGCCGTGGCGGGCCAGGGGTTGTCGGGGTCGACGTACAGGTAGCCCTCGACGCCGCCGTCGGCGGTGGCGGCGGTGTCGCGGCGGGGCCGGTAGACCGTGCCGTCGGGGGTGTCGACGCGCCAGACCGTCAGGTACTCCTGTCCGCACTCGCGGCAGAACGCGAGCGGCAGCAGCACCTTGCCGTCGGAGCCGGGCTGCTCCATCTGGTAGTCGCGGGTGAGGTAGCGGCGGTCGGGGTGCTCCAGGGTGACGTGGACGGTGTCGCCCCTGGACAGGAACTGGTGCAGGCGGAACGCGAACAGGGGGCGCTCGGTGACCGGGTGGCGGGCCTCGGCCCCGGCCTCCAGGGTGCTGCGGATGGCGCGCATGCACTGGTCGCGGGGCACGCCGGTGGCCGCGGCGAGTTCGGCGGCGGCGTCCTCGATGCGGCCGGGGCGCTGGCGCACCAGGCGGCCGGTGGGCTCCTCGGCCAGGCCGAAGCGGCTCTCGATCCACCGGGCCAGCGGGTCGCGCACCAGGTCGGCGTAGGCGCGCGGCGCGTCCGCGCGGGTCAGGCACTCGGCGGGGACGGTGTCCGGCGCCTCCTCGGTGGCGCGGACCAGGGTCTCGGTGATGACGTCGTCGGGGCCGATGCGGGTGCCGAAGAGCTTGCTGGCGACCTCGGCCACGGTCCGCTTCTGGTCCTCGACGCCGCCCTCGGAGGACATGGTGGCGGAGGTGCCGACGCACTGCACGTCGGGCGCCTGGCAGGCCTGGCGGACGCGGCGGACGAGCAGGGCCACGTCGGCGCCCTGACGGCCGCGGTAGGTGTGCAGCTCGTCGAAGACGAGGAAGTCCAGGCCGCGCGCCATGGAGATGAGGGAGCTGCGGTCGCCGGGGCGGGTGAGCATCAGCTCCAGCATCACGTAGTTGGTGAGCAGGATGTCGGGCGGGTTGTCGCGCAGCTCCTTGCGGCGGCGCTCGTCCTCCTGGCCGGTGTAGCGGGCGAAGGTGACCGGTTCGCGGCCCCTGCCGTAGCCGTGGACCAGGTACTTCTCCAGCTCGTTGAGCTGGCTGTTGGCCAGGGCGTTCATCGGGTAGACGATGATGGCGCGCACCTTCTTGGCGGCCCCGGCGCCCCGGGCCTCGCGGTCGCGCAGCACCCGGTCGACGATCGGGAGGATGTAGGACAGCGACTTGCCGGAGCCGGTGCCGGTGGTCAGCACGTAGGACCGGCCGCGCTGGGCCGCGCGCAGCGCCTCGGCCTGGTGGCGGTGGAGCTTGAGGGGGCGCCCGGTGCTGCCCGTGGTGTCGTGGGGGGACTTCTTGGTGCGGAAGATGCGGGCGCACTCGGGGTGCAGCGCCCCCTCGGCGACCAGTTCGGGCACGGTGCCGCCGGAGGCGAAGAACGGGTTGAGCGACAGCCACGGGTCGGGCCACTGGGACTTGGCGTCCAGGTCGTCGGCGAGGAACGCGGCGATGCGCTCGTCGCGGATGACGGTGCCGCCCTCGGTGAAGGCGCGGTAGTCGTCGATCAGCTTCCGGTGCAGGCCGAAGACGTCCATGACGGCGGCGGGCGCGGCCGGCGGGGAGCCCGTCCCGGGGGCGGTGCGGGGGGCGGGGGCGGTCCCGGGCAGGCAGCGCAGCGGGTTGTACTCCTCCCAGCCGGGCACGGTGGCGTCGCCGACGGCCAGGGGCAGCAGGGCGTCGCGGACCTCGGCGGCGCCGGCCGGGCGCTCGGCGGGGTCCTTGCGCAGCAGCCGGTCGACGAGGCGGGTCAGCGAGCCGGGCACGTCCCTGCGCACCACGCCCACCGGGGCGGGCTCGGCCTCCTGGTGGGCCCGTCCCAGGTCCACCAGGGCGGTCTCGGTGAACGGCGGGACGCCGGTGAGCAGTTCGTAGAGGACGCAGCCCAGCGCGTACAGGTCGGCGGCGGCGGTGACCCGGCTGTTGCGGAACTGCTCGGGGGCCATGTAGCGGGCGGTGCCCACGGTCGCGGTGGTGCTGGTGAGCCTGGTGAGGTCGGGGTCGTCGACGATGCGGCCCATGCCGAAGTCGAGGACCTTGACCCGGCCGCCGCGCACCAGCATCACGTTGGCGGGCTTGAGGTCGCGGTGGACGACTCCGGCGGTGTGCGCGGCGTCCAGGGCGTCGGCGATCTGCGCGCCGAACGCGGCCACCCAGGAGACCGGCAGTCGCGGCTCCTCCGCGGACAGGTCGCACAGCAGGTGCCCCTCCAGCAGTTCCATGGCGAGGTAGGGCAGGACGCCGTCGGAGGTGTCCACGCCGCCGTCGACCAGGCGGGGCAGGCCCGGGTGGTCCAGGCGGCGCATGATCTCCACCTCGCGGGCGAACCGCCTGGCCTGGGCGTCGTCGGGGGCGGCCGGTGCGCCGGAGCGGCGCTGCAGGACCAGTTTGACGGCGACCTGCCGGTCGGGGGACCCCTCCTCGGCCGCGGTGTCCTCGGCCCGGTGGACCTCGCCCATGTTGCCCCGGCCGAGGAGCCCGCACAGCCGGAAGCGGTCCGCCACGATCTGCCGTTCCATTGCTCTCTCCCACTCCGCCGTGTCCGCCGGTGTGCCCCGGGTGCGTGCGGCCATGATCCCAGAGGCGGCCCGGCCCCGTCAGAAGTATACGGAGACACCCTCGGTAATCGAGTTGTCGCGTGTTTACTCCGCAAACCTACTCTCGTGTTCCGCGGTGGGCAACTTTCCCGTCCCGACCGTGGACAGGCGCCCCACGGGACACCCCCCGGCGCTCTCGGACACTTCCCCGCGTTAGCGCAGCACACGGGTGTGTACCGTAGGAGGCATGGACACCAGTGCGCGCAGTGTCGACGACCAGCAGGTGACCGCGGCCGACATCGCCCGGCTGGCCGGGGTGACCCGGGCGGCCGTGTCGAACTGGCGGCGGCGCCACGACGACTTCCCCGCCCCGGTCGCGGGCACCAAGTCCAGCCCGCTGTTCGCGCTCTCGCAGGTGCGCGCCTGGCTGGAGCGGCAGGACAAGGGGTCCGCGGAGTCCCCCGAGGTGCGGCTGTGGCACGCGCTGCGCGGCGCCTACCCCGACAGCATGGTCCGCGGCATCTGCGAGGTCGTCGAGGCGCTGCTGCGCGGCGACCGGGAGGAGACGGCGGCGCTGTCGGCGGCCCGCGCGCTCGCCGCGGAGACCTCGCCCGCCCAGGTGCTGGGCGCGCTGGTGGAGCGGCTGCGCAACTCGCCGCACCGCGCCGACACCGAGACCTCCTCCACCGCGCGCCTGGTGCGCGCCGTCGCCCGCGTCGCCGGGACCGAGGCGGCCAGCGTGTTCGACCCGGCCTGCGGGATCGGGTCGCTGCTGCTGGCGGTGGGCGCGCCCGGGGCGCACCGCACCGGCCAGGAGGCCGACGCCGACGCGGCCCGGCTGGCGCGGCTGCGCGCCGAGGTGGAGTCCTGCGCCCCCGCCGAGGTGCGCGTGGGCGACGCGCTGCGCGCCGACGCCTGGCCGGGCCACCGGGCCGAGCTGGTGGTCTGCGACCCGCCGACCGCCGGCGCCGACTGGGGCCGCGAGGAGCTGCTGCTGGACACGCGCTGGGAGCTGGGGCTGCCGCCGCGCGCCGAGGCCGAGCTGGCCTGGCTGCAGCACGCCTACGCGCACACCGCGCCCGGCGGGCGCGCGGTCGTGGTCATGTCCACCTCGGCCGCCTACCGCCGCACCGGCCGCCGCATCCGCGCCGAGATGGTGCGGCGCGGCCTGCTCACCGACGTGGTGGCGCTGCCCGCCGGGATGGCCTCCGCGCACTCCCAGCCGGTGCACCTGTGGGTGCTGCGCCGCCCCGCGGACGCCTCCGACGCGGCCTCCTCGGTGCGCATGGTCGACCTGTCCGGGGCCGACCCCGACGGCCCGCTGGAGGCGGCCGAGCACCAGCGGGCCGAGGTGGCGCTGGTGGACCTGCTCGACGACCGGGTCGACCTGACCCCGGCCCGCCACGTCGTGCCGCCCGCGCCCGACCACTCGGCGGAGTACGCGGCCGTGCGCGCCGAGCTGCGCGAGGTCCTCGCCGCGCTGGGCCGCGCCCTGCCCGCCCTGGGCGAGGGCGGGCGCGACCTGGGCGAGGGCGGGCGCGACCTGGGCGCCTCCCAGGTGCGCGTGGGCGAGCTCGTGGACAACGGCCTGGCGGAGGTGGTCGGCGACGCGCTGCGCTCCACCAGCGACCGGCTGGACAGCGACTTCCTCAACGGGTTCCTGCGCAGCGCGGCCAACACGCGCCGCTCCACCAGCGCCAGCGGGGTGTTCCGCACCGAGGCGCGCTCGGCCCGGGTGCCGCAGATGGAGGTGGCCGAGCAGCGCCGCTACGGGGCGGCGTTCCGCTCCCTGGACGAGTTCGAGCGCCAGGCCCGGCGGCTGTCGGAGCTGGCGGCGCGGGCGGCGCGGCTGGCCCGCGACGGCCTCACCAGCGGGGCGCTCGTCCCCGAGGAGGACTGAGCGGGCATCTGGTTGCCACCAATGGCACGCTCACCGCAGCGTCGAAGGACGGTCAGAATTCGTCCAGTCCTGCAGTGAAGGCGGTCCACTCCCTCGGAGAGAAGCAAAGAACAGTTTGGTAAGGGTGTACGGAGTCGCGGAGGCCGATGATGTTGGGGGTGTGATGGGTGATGGCAGCCTCAACGCAGCCGTAGTCGCCACTGCGATCGGACTTGCGGAAGTCAGCATCGGTGAACGGGTGGTCGTTCATGGTTCCCCCAGAAATCGGTCAGCGTTCGGCTGACAGGCCAGCGGATTCGAGGTAGTCGTCCAGCGGGATCGCGGCATCCTGGGCGGCGCGCCGCCAGGCGGCGTGCCGGGCGACGCGCTCCGGGCCGACGAACTCGACGCCGAGGAACTCCCCGCCGTCGCCGTAGTGGAGCAGGGCCGAGCGCTCGTCGTCGAACAGCCAGTAGTCCTCGGCCTCCGGCAGGCCCAGCGCGTCGGCGGTCGCCCGGTCGAGGATGCGCACGTCCTCTCCGGCGTCCACGCTGGAGGGGTAGGCGCAGGTGAGCTCGAACCTCAGGTAGTCGGTCAGCTCGTCGGGGACGATGTGGACCCGGCCGATGCTGCGCCCGCTGGAGCGGATGTCGCGGACCAGTCGCTGCCAGGGGCGCCGCCACGCCAGGTCCTGGGGGAGGCCCGCCAGGAAGCGGCGGTAGGGCTCGCGTTCGTTGTCGGCCGTGTAGGCGTCGAGGGTCTCCAGGCGGAACACCGAGGTGCGGAACCAGGAGAGGAAACGTGCGGCAAATTCGGAGGGAGGGATGATGCTCATGGTGCTCCTTGCGCCCCGCGATGCGGCCGTAGCCCTTGTGAGTAGGGTGCTTCCCCGAACACCCTCTATTAGACTAGAAAAAGACTAGAAAAGGAAGACTTTTGTCTGAGTCGATCCAGCAACACGCGGCCCGTGCAGAACTGGCGCGACTCCTGCGCTCCCTCCGGTTGGACAGTGGCAGGTCGGGAGAGCAACTGGCCACCATACTGGGCTGGTCGCAGTCAAAAGTCTCCAAGATCGAACGAGGCCGTACTCGTCCATCCCTAAGCGACGCCGAGTCCTGGGCACGGGTATGCGGCGCGAATACGGCTGCACTGACCAGGGTGACGGAGTTGGCCGAGGCCGCACTGGTGGAGGCACGGCACTGGCGGGTCTCGCACCAAGGAGGCCTGGCGCGTCGGCAATGCGAAATCGCCGCGATCGAAGAGCGCGCCGCTCTGGTCCGGTCTTTCCAACCCACCTTGGTGCCGGGACTGTTGCAAACGGCTGCTTACGCGCGCCAAGTGCTCGCGCTCGCCGACCTCTCGGGACGAGGGGACGTCGCAGCGGCAGTGGCCGAACGCCTGCGACGGCAGGAAGCACTCTATCGGGAGCAGACCGGCTTCGCGTTCGTGCTCACCGAAGCCGCGCTGTGGTGGCACGCCGAGGAGCGCTCCGTACTGCTGCCTCAGATCGACCGTTTGCTGTCGGTGGCTACCCTGCCCAACGTCACTATCCGGGTGCTGCCTCTGGACGCTCCTTCCGGCGCGGTGCCCTCCCACGGCTTTCTCCTGTATGAGGAGGACGAGGAGTCCCGTGTCATTGTTGAGACCCATACCCGCGAGCTCATCTTGACCGACCCTGACGAGGTCGCCGCCTACCGTATCCTCCATCAACGCTTCACCGAGCGCGCTCTGTCCGTGGCGGACACCCGCGACTTCCTGCTCGCACTGCGACAACGGATCAACGACGGATACTGAGCGGCTCCATCTCGCTCTCTTGGACACAGCCAAGTCTTTTACTAGTCTTAATTTAGTCTGATTTACTGTCTTGGCAGTTGCGAGCGAACGGGAGAGCGTGTTGGACACCTGGAAGTTGGTCAAGCCCCGGACCGCAGCAGGGGGAGCAGTCTGGCGTTCCAGGGATGGCACCCTGTTCAAGCGGACCGGCGGGATTGAGGTGCGCGACGAGGCCCGCTTCCAGCGCATGCTGGCAGAGCAGGGTTTCCCGGTGCCTCGAATCGTGCAGACCGGTCGGGGGCAGGAAGGGTTCTTCTTCGTCGAGCAGAGCCTGGGCACACAGTCGCTGCACGATATGGCGATACGCGACACCCAGGAGACCGGAGCCGTGCGTCAGACCACAGTGGACACAGCAGCAAAAGTCTCCGCCCGGCTACTGACTGCCCAGCTTCGTACAGCCGCGCCCTCCGGACAGGCAGCGGACTGGGTGAGGCGAGCCGGCTTCGTCGACACCGTGTTCGCCGAAAACCCCGATCTGGACACCCACCGGACATGTACAGCCCTGGATACAGTCTCCACTCGGCTGAGCGGGGTTCCGGTGTCGTTCGGCCACCTCGACTACGGCTTACCCAACGTCTTTCCCACCGGAGTCATCGACTGGCAGCACCACACCTTGGTTCCTGTCGGGTTCGACGTGTATCCGATGCTCGACATCGCAGCGTTCAAAGGTGGTGACAGAGGCTACATCTTCACCCGCAGCCAGCGCCGGTCCTACCTCGCTGCTCTGGACGAGGTCAGCGAGAATCTGGCCGGTCTCCGTCTGAGTCGTTTCCTTGGCGACTTCCTGCTGGTCAAGTGCTTCTTCTTCCTCGCCCTAATGCGCCCGAAAGACCCAAACGATCGACGCAAACAAGCCAAGTGGGCTTACCGCAGAAAACTGCTCGCCCTAGGCCTCGACTCCTACGAACGTGACCACCGGATCGACACCGCGGCGTTTCCCACCCTGACGGCCTTCCTCACCGACTACGACCGGAAAGACGGGTGAACATGACCACGGCGTTCCTCGGCACCACTCTGGTACGGGACCGCGACTATCTACTGGCTGACAATGACATCGTCTTCAAGGTCATCGGCGACATCCATCCCGACACCCACTACCTCGGCTATGTCAAGTACTCCCCCTCCTCCTTGGGTAACCGCCGCCTTCTTGGTCGAACTTACCGGCACAACACCGTCGTTTCGAAATCCTTCGGGATCCTCGCCGACCACACCGATCACTACGTCTACTCCGACGCCCTGGGCTGTGTGATCACCGGAGTGCCCAGAAATCGGGTACGAAGGCACTACTCATGCCGCGAGGCCCTGACCCGCATCCTCAGCGATCCGGCACAGACAGCGACGGTACCTGTCGGCCGAGACCTTGTCACCATCCTCCAAGCCATCGCGTCCGACGGAACTGGACACCTTTTCGGGGTCACCGGATCGTTTCTGGTCGGCTGTTTCACCGCCGCGTCCGACATCGACCTCGTCTGCTACGGGGAGGAGGGCTATCACGCCGCCCGGCGATTGTTCAGTGACGAGTCGCTGATCGTTCCCTACCAGGGACCTCGCACCCAGCAACTCTATCGGCGCCGCGCCAAGTACCTGGTGGGCAGTGGATTCACCGCCCTGATACGACAGGAACAACGTAAACTGCAGGGCATTACCAAGGGCAGCGGCGCGCATATCAACTGCGAACCGCTCCGCGCTGACTCCGACACGGTCTCCCCCTGCCTCGGAGCGATGAAAGAAATCGGAGAGATCCAACTCGTCGCAGAGGTCACAGACCACTCGCAAGGACTGCTGACTCCGGCGGTCTACGGCATCAGTGCACGCAGCGTCCTGGGGTCGACGGTGGACGACCCCGAGCGTCTCGCTCCCCGCATCACGCACGTGTTCTCCCACCTCGGTGCGCACACGGGAGCGTTTCGAACCGGTGACCGACTCTACCTCTCGGGCCGTCTGGTGCACTTCGGACGCGAACGGCACGAGGGCTTCGGTGTCTCCCTCACCCCATGGAGCCTTCGGGGCGACTACCTCGCCAACCTCATCGACTGACCCTTCAGGAACGGCATGGACCTCCTCTTTGTCAACGGTCCCGTCCACAACGGCCCCTTCACCTTCAAGGACTCCCCTGGCAAAGCTGTCGGCTTGCTCATCGCGGAAGCACTCAACTCCCTGTTGGGAAACCCAACCGTCCGGCATCTGTGGAACTGTGCGACCCTCGCCAATGACCTGCGCCACCGCTCCCTGAACCCACTACTCCCCCGAGAGGAATTTGAAGCCGATCAGATCCGGCGCAAGTACCACGGCTCCGCATGGCAGTACCACGAAGTGGAGATCGCCACCGATGCCGACGCCGAGGTTTGCGCCCTCGCACTCGACATCATTACGGACCGGCTCTCCGCTAAGGCGATGGAAATCACCTACCAGACCGTCCATACCTGCATCCGTTGTGGCCACATGGGCGGTCTCATCCCTCCGAGCGAGTGCGCGGTCTGCGGAAGCGAGCGCTTCCGCTCCGAGAGACAACGACACCTGGTCGTCCGCCGCCCCATCAACCGACCAGTCCTTGAACAGGCTGACTTGTATGGAACAACCTCAGCCCGGCACCTGCGAGCTATCGCTTCCAATTACCCGGAACGCCTACTATTGTCACGAACCAGAAACTATGGCATCAGCCTGGACGAAATCGGTCTTCCCGGATCGGTTCTAGACGCACGAGCAGCGGTACACATAGCCGCTCTTGCTGAAACTCGCCGTCTGCGGGGCACTGAGATCGTCATGACCGCCACTCCCAAGGCGATAGCCAACATTGCCGCCCACGGTCTCCTGTTCCGGGAACACGAGGGCATCCGCCTGCGCTATGGCCCACATGGCCGCGTTCCCGCCCCTGCCGTGCGCCTGACGGACGTCGACCCAGCGGACCACCAGCGCATTCTGTTCCGGCGCTGGTTTCTGCCCTTGACAGTACTAGGACGGACCACCGATCTATCCAGCTCTCAAATTCCCGCCATCTTCACGTACTTCCGTAAGGCATGGTTGCTCCGCGAACAGAAAACGGCAGGGTACACGCTCCGCAACGTTCGGAAGGCAATCAGAACCGGCGATCACCAGTGGATCATGCGCAAACACGTATTGGCCTCTCTACTGCGCACACTGGCACCGCCCACCACGTGCGTCAGAGCCCACTCCAGCAACATCGGAAAAGCCAGGGACCCTCTATCAGGGTAAGTTGTCAGCCGCCGATGGCGGACATGGGGCGGGCGGGCTGGAGGAAGCCGGGGTCGTCGATGCCGTGGCCGGGCAGCTTGGCGGCGACCGCGGCGCGCCACCGCTCGGCGATCTCGGCGTCGTCGGCGCCCGCGCGCAGCGGGCCGCGCAGGTCGGACTCCTCGCGGGCGAACAGGCAGTTGCGGACCTGGCCGTCGGCGGTGAGGCGGACCCGGTCGCAGGCCCCGCAGAAGGGGCGGGTGACCGAGGCGATGACGCCGACCGTGGCGGGGCCGCCGTCGACGAGGAACTCCTCGGCCGGGGCGCTGCCGCGCCCGGCCGCGCCGACGGGGGTGAGGGTGTGCGCGGCGCCGAGCCGGTCGAGGATCTCCTCGGCGGTGACCATGGTCGCGCGCTGCCAGCCGTGCTGGGCGTCCAGCGGCATCTGCTCGATGAACCGCAGCCGGTAGCCGCGCTCCAGGCAGTAGTCGAGCAGGTCGGGGGCCTCGTGGTCGTTGACGCCGCGCATGAGGACCGCGTTGACCTTCACCGGGGCCAGCCCGGCGCGGGCGGCCGCCTCCAGTCCGGCGAGCACGTCGTCCAGCCGCCGGCGGCGCGCCAGCTTCTCGAACACGTCCGGGTCGAGGGTGTCCAGGGAGACGTTGACGCGGTCCAGGCCCGCCTCGGCGAGGGCGGGCGCCAGGCGGGCCAGGCCGATGCCGTTGGTGGTGAGCGCGGTCCTGGGCCGGGGGTGCAGCGCGGCGGTGGCCGCGACGATGCCGGGCAGGCCGCGGCGCAGCAGCGGCTCGCCGCCGGTGAAGCGCACCTCGCGGATTCCCAGCAGGGTCACGCCGATGCGGACGAGGCGGACGACCTCCTCGTCGGTGAGCAGCTCCGGCCGGGGCAGCCAGTCCAGCCCTTCGGGCGGCATGCAGTAGGCGCACCGCAGGTTGCAGCGGTCGGTGAGGGAGACCCTCAGGTCGGTGGCGACCCTGCCGTAGGAGTCGGCCAGCACCGGCGTCACCTCCTTGACGGTGTCGGGCGCGGGGGCCACCCCACACTAGCCCGCGCCCGGAATGTCCGGTGCCGCGCGTCGGACGGTGCGGCCGCCGCGGCGGGGCCCGTTATCGTCGGGTGGTGAGGGGCACCGCACAGAGAGGGGCTGCCGTGATCAGTGTGCGCGACTGGAACCTGCCCGGCGGGCCGCTGGGCTCGGAACGGCTGCACGTGCGGGCGTGGGCGTCCGCCGCGGGCGAGCCCGACCACCTGGTGGTGCTGGTGCACGGCTACGCGGAGCACATCGGCCGCTACGACCACGTGGCCCGCCGGCTGTGCGAGGGCGGCGCGGTCTGCTATGGCGCAGATCACCGCGGGCACGGCGCCTCGTCGGGCGAGCGGGTGCTGGTGCGGGACTTCGCCGAGGTGGTCGAGGACGTGCACCGGGTGGTCACCCAGGCGCGCCACGCCTACCGGACGCTGCCGCTGGTGCTGGTCGGGCACTCGATGGGCGGGCTGGTCGCGGCCCGCTACGCCCAGACCCACCCCGAGGAGGTGGCGGGCCTGGTGCTGAGCGGCCCGGTGCTGGGCGAGTGGGCGGTGGTCGACCGGATGCTGGAGGCGACCGACATCCCCGACGAGCCGCTCGACCCCGACACCCTGTCGCGCGACCCGCGGGTGGGCGCGGCCTACGCCGCCGACGAGCTGGTCTGGCACGGCCCGTTCAAGCGGCCCACCGTCGAGGCGTTCCGCGTGGAGCTGGACCGGGCGGCGGCGGCGGGGCGGATCGGGGCGCCGCTGCTGTGGCTGCACGGCTCCGCGGACCGCCTGGTGCCGCTGGAGGGCACGCTGGGCGGCGTGCTGGCGCTGGCCGGGCCCGACACCGCCGTGCGGATCTTCCCGGGGGCGCGCCACGAGGTGTTCCACGAGACCAACCGCGAGGAGGTGCTGGCGGAGGTGTCGCGCTTCGCCGCGCGCGCGGCCGCGCAGGCACGCGGGGACGGGTGAGCGCCCTTTTCCCGGACCCCGGCTGTTTCCGCTGATCGGGGCCGCGCCAGGATCGTGGGCATGACACGATCCACTCCCCCCGGCGGCGGTCCCGCCCGCTGGCGCTCCCTGGTCCGCCGCAGTTTCGTCACCCCCGTGCTGCCCCGCCCCCGCCTGCGCCGCCTGGTGCAGTTGGGCGCGGGCATCTACCTGTTCGGCCTGGGCCTGGCCGCCCAGGTGGCCGCCGGGCTGGGCGCCGCCCCCTGGGACGTGCTGCACCAGGGCCTGCACCTGCACACCGGGTGGTCCATCGGCACCTGGGGGATCGTCACCGGGGTCGCGGTGATCCTGCTGTGGATCCCGCTGCGCCAGCGCGCCGGGCTGGGCACGCTGCTCAACGCGGTGGGCGTGGGCGTGGCGCTGGACCTGTCGCTGCTGTGGCTGCCCGAGCCGCACGCCCCGGTGTGGCGGGCGGCGCTGCTGGTGGCGGGGATCGTGGCGGTGGCCGTGGGCAGCGGCCTCTACATCGGCGCGGGGCTGGGCCCCGGCCCCCGCGACGGGCTGATGACGGGGCTGGCCGAGCGGGGCATGTCGATCCTGGCGGCCCGCACGGTCCTGGAGGTGGCGGTGGTCGCCGCGGGGTTCGTCCTGGGCGGCACCGTGGGCGTGGGCACCCTGCTGTTCGCGGTGGCGATCGGACCGCTCACCCAGCTCTTCCTGCCGCCGCTGCGGGTGGACCGGCCCGCCGGCGGGTAGCGCGGGGTGGTCGGACCTCCCGCCCCCGCTCCCCCGGAGGACGCCGCAACCCCCGAAAGCGACATTGCACGCGAACGACGCAGTAAGTTCGATTCATACCCTTCCTTCCACCGAATTCTCCATTTCGTGAACGTTGTGTCGGGAACGTGACCTATACATCTGTCTAGGTGGCAGCAGACGCGCTCCGGCATGACTAACGTTGCCTCCAACAGAGCCCGGGGGCGCCGCGCGTGGTCATCCAGCGCTGCGCCCCTGTATTCGGCCACCCGTCCACACACGGGGCCATCCGCAAACACTTGATGGGGGTGATCGGCGTGTCCGCACTGATCGAGGACTACGCGATGATCGGCGACATGCAGACCGCTGCCCTGGTCGGGCGGGACGGGTCGGTCGACTGGATGTGCCTGCCTCATTTCGACTCCCCCGCCTGTTTCGCCGCGCTGCTCGGCGACGAGCAGAACGGCAACTGGTGGATCCGCCCGACCCACGGGGAGCGCCGCGCCACGCGCCGCCGCTACCGCAGCGACACGCTGATCCTGGAGAGCGAGTGGGACACCCCCACCGGGACCGTGCGGCTCATCGACTTCATGCCCCCGCGCGGCGGCCACCCCCACCTGGTGCGCATCGTCGAGGGCGTGACCGGGACGGTGCAGATGAGCACCGCCATCCGGCTGCGCTTCGACTACGGCAACGTGGTGCCGTGGATCCACCGCGTCGACAGCGAGGTGGTGGCCGTCGCCGGCCCCGACTCGGTGTGGCTGAGCGGCCCGGTGCCGCTGGAGGGCCACAACTTCATGCACGACGCGGACTTCACCGTCACCGCGGGCCAGCGCATCCCCTTCGTGCTGTCGTGGCACCCCTCCCACGCCGAGGAGTCCGACCACCTCGACGCGGAGAAGGCCCTCGCCCAGACCGAGCGGTTCTGGCGGGACTGGGTGTCCCAGTGCACCTACCAGGGCCGCTACCGCGAGGCCGTGGTGCGCTCGCTGATCACCCTCAAGGCCCTCACCTACCGGCCCACCGGCGGCATCGTGGCCGCCCCCACCACCTCGCTGCCCGAGGACATCGGCGGCGTGCGCAACTGGGACTACCGCTACTGCTGGCTGCGCGACGCCACCATCACCCTGGAGGCGCTGATCCGCAGCGGCTACACCGACGAGGCCAACGCCTGGCGGGAGTGGCTGGTGCGCGCGGTCGCCGGGGAGCCGCAGCACATCCAGATCATGTACGGGGTGCGCGGCGAGCGAAGACTGGCCGAGTGGGAGGCCGACTGGCTGCCCGGCTACGAGAACTCCCGGCCGGTGCGCATCGGCAACGCCGCCGTGGGCCAGTACCAGCTCGACGTCTACGGCGAGGTCATGGAGGTGCTGTACCTGGCGCAGAAGTCGGGCATGAGCGCGGGCGAGCACGTGTGGGGCCTGCAGCGCTCCCTGGTCAACTACCTGGAGTGGTGCTGGTCGGAGCCGGACGAGGGCCTGTGGGAGGTGCGCGGGCCGCGCCAGCACTTCGTGCACTCCAAGGTCATGGCGTGGGTGGCCGCCGACCGGGCGGTGCGGATGATCGAGGAGTACGGCAAGGAGGGCCCGCTGGAGCGCTGGAAGGCGCTGCGCGACACCATCCACGCCGAGGTGTGCGAGTACGGCTACGACGCCGAGCGCAACACCTTCACCCAGTACTACGGCAGCCGTGAGCTGGACGCGGCGCTGCTGCTCATCCCCGAGGTGGGCTTCCTGCCCTACGACGACCCGAGGGTGATCGGCACCATCGAGGCGATCCGCGAGGAGCTCATGGTGGACGGGTTCGTGCTGCGCTACCGCACCGGCCTGGCCGACGCCGCCGACAAGCTGCCCGGCGACGAGGGCGCGTTCCTGGCGTGCAGCTTCTGGCTGGCCAACGCGCTGCTGTCGATCGGCCGGGAGAAGGAGGCGCGGGAGCTGTTCGAACGGCTGCTGGCGCTGCGCAACGACGTCGGGCTGCTCGCCGAGGAGTACGACCCGCGCCTGGGCCGCCAGGTCGGCAACTTCCCGCAGGCGTTCAGCCACTTCCCCCTGGTGACCACCGCGCTCAACCTGTCCCGCCACGACGGGCACCGCCGCAGCGACACCGACTGAGCCTCCCCCGCCGGACCGTCGACATGGCCGCCACCAACCTCACCGACTTCGCCTCCCAGAGCTGGCCCCAGGCCGTGGCGCTGCTCTCCGCGCTCGTGCTGTGCTCCCTGATCGGGCTGGAGCGGGAGTGGCGCAACAAGAACGCCGGGCTGCGCACCCACACCCTGGTCGGGCTGGGGTCCGCGCTGTTCATGCTCGTCGGCAAGTACGGCTTCGGAGACGTGCTCGCCGACGGCCTGGTGATGCTGGACCCCTCCCGGGTCGCCGGGCAGATCGTGACGGGCATCGGCTTCATCGGCGCGGGCCTGGTCTTCGTCCGCCGCGACGTGGTGCGCGGGCTGACCACGGCCGCGGCCGTGTGGGTGTCGTGCGCGGTCGGCACGGCCTGCGGGGCGGGGCTGTGGCTGCTCGCCGTGCAGGTGACCGCCGCCTACTTCCTGGTGGTGCTCGGCTATCCGCCGCTGCTGCGGCTGATCTCCCGCTCCCAGCCCACGGTCGCGCTGCTGCGGGTCAACTACGAGGACGGCCGCGGCGTGCTGCGGTCGGTCCTGGCCCTGGCCACCGACCGGGGGTTCGCCGTCCACGACGTGAACACCCGGCGGCGCACGGAGCGGGACGGCGCGGCAACCGTCGACCTGGACCTGCGCCTGGAGGGCCGGGCCCCCGCCGACGCCCTGGCCGCGGACCTGTCGGAGACCGACGGGGTGCGGCGGGGGGGGGGGCGAGCCCCCCGAAACCCGCGGGGGGCCCCTCCCCCCCGGGGGTTCTGGCGCGGGGGGGGGGGGTTTTAGAGAAAAGCGCGAGGCCTGGGCGCCCGGGGCACGCCGTTGCCGGGGGGGCGCCCCCCCCCGGGAAGGGGGGCGCAGCGCGGCCGACGCGCGGGAGAGCGGGCGGTGGGGGAA
>NZ_KQ950187.1:44358-45528 GCF_001517975.1 Thermobifida cellulosilytica TB100 | reverse complement strand
GCCGATGAGGCGCGGGTAGCGGTGCGCGGCGCCCGCCGCGGCCAGCGCCTCGTAGACCAGCGCCTCCAGCGCCCCGGAGGCGAGTGCGCCGCCCGCGCCCCACAGCACGAAGCCGACGGCGAAGGACGGGTAGGCGGGCAGGAGCGTCCACAGGGCGAAGGCCGCACCGGCCAGCAGGGGCGCGCAGGCCACCAGCAGGCGGCGGGAGAAGCGGTCGGCGAGCACGCCGGAGGGGACCTCGAGGGCGAACCCGGTGAGCGACCAGAGCGCGAACAGCGACGAGATCTGCGCACCGCTCAGGCCGGTGTCGGCGAACAGCAGCGCGTACACCGGGTAGAGCAGGACGAGGTCCTGCAGGAGCGCGTAGGCGTAGAGGCTGCGCGCCAGCCGGGCCGGGGACGGAGGTCAATGTCGTCGTGCCACGGCTCCAGCCTACCCGCCCCCGCGCCCGCGGGGGCGGGGCCGCTAGTTGCGGATCTTCGGGTCGCCCCAGACCGCGGTGCCCTCGCGGCACTCGTCGGGGCCCGGCTCGACCTCGAGGCGCAGCCGCAGGCCGCCGGTGATGTCGACGCTGATCTGCTGCTCGGTGCCCAGGCCGACGGTCTCGTTGGCCAGCTCGTCGCCGTCCACGATCACGCTGAAGGTGGCGGTGCTGCCGGAGCTGGAGCTGTCCTCCATGCCGACGACGGCCTCGAAGGTGGTCCAGGAGCGGTTGAGGTCGTACTCGATCCAGTACGACTTCGAGATGTAGCAGTTCAGCTCGCTGACCAGGGCCCGCGGGTAGGTGACGGTGTTGACCTTGACGTTGGCCGCCTCGACGTCGTAGACGTCGACGTGGTCCATGGTGGCCAGGTACTGTTCGCCGCTGTCGGGGCGCTGCGGCCGTCCCGGGCCGGTCTCCCCCGTGGCGGCGGCGGTGGGCTGGGCCTCGTCCCGGTCCGCGGCCTGCTCCGGCGCGGCCTCGGCCGCGGACGGCTGGGGGGTCGGCGTGACCGCGGCCGTGTTGATCCGGTTCCACCAGTTCATGGCGTAGTAGGTGGCCACCGACCCGCCCGCCATCGCCAGCACCACGAGGGCGGCCAGGCCGACCAGCAGCGGCGTGCGCGACCTGCGCCGGGCGGGCTTGGCGGGCTCCGGTTCGGGGGCTGCCGCCCACGGCTGCTGCGGCCC
>NZ_KQ950187.1:25311-44044 GCF_001517975.1 Thermobifida cellulosilytica TB100 | reverse complement strand
GCCGCTCTGCGGCGGCGGGCCGCTCACGCGGGGCCCGGAGGGGGGCGGCACGGCGCCGCCGCCGGGGCCCGGCACCGGCGCGGCCGGGCCGAAGGAGGCCAGTCCCGGCTCGGTGACCGGGGCGCTCCACGGCACCGAGGTGCTCACCGAGCGGACCGTCCTGATCCAGTCGAGGGCCGTGGGGCGGGCGTCCGGGTCGGCGGCGAACATCGCGGCGACCCGCTCCCGCTGGTCGGGGCCTGCCGCGGCCATGACCGGCAGGCCGAGGAAGGCGTCGCGCAGCTGCTCGGGGGAGGGCGGCGGCTCCTGGCCGGACAGCACGAAGTAGGCGACGGCGCCGAAGGCGTAGCGGTCGCCGGCCGGGGAGTACTCGCCGTTGAAGATCTCCGGGGCGGCGTAGCCGGGGGTGAACCACGGGCGGGAGGTGAGGTGGCGTGCGGCGATCCGGCTCAGGCCGAAGTCGACGAGGACGGCCTGCCCGTCCTCGTCGACCATGATGTTGCCGGGCGACAGGTCGCCGTGCACCACCGGGCGCCTGGAGGGGGTGGCCCGTCCGGAGTGCAGGACGTCGAGGACCTCGGCGACCTGCTCCAGGTAGCCCAGCGCCACCCGCTGCCCCCGGGGCCCGTCCGCGGCGTGCTCGGCCCGCCAGTCGCGCAGGTCCACGCCGTCGACGTGGTTCATCACCAGGTACAGCGCGCGGCCGGGGGTCTCCTGGGCCGCGCCGCCGCGGTGCTCGGGGGCGCCCTCGAAGTGCTCGCGCACGCCCACCACGCCCATCCGGGTGATGAACCGCAGCAGCTCGGCCTGTTCGCTCCAGCGCCTGCTGAGCTCGGCGAACTCCTCGGGGGAGGCGGCCACGTCCGAGTTGAGGACCTTGACGACGACCGGTTCGGTCTGGCCGGCCAGGGTCACCTCGGCGAGGTAGAGGGTGGCCTCACCGCCCCGTCCCACCGACCGCACCAGGCGGTACTTGTCCGGTTGGTTGTCCGGGCCGACGTACAACGTAGAACTCACTGGTCTGCTTCACTTTCCGCTCGGGGGAATCGGCAGGACGGTGGAAAGCGCGGGAGAAACATATCCCATCACGGTCACGGCGGGGGCGTCCTCGGCCCGGGACCGCGGCGCCGCCGGGCCGGGCGGGGGCGGGCCGCCGGATAGGTTGGCGTGCCGGAGGTTCCTTTCTGGAGGACTGACGTGGCAGAGCAGGTACTGGACGGCCGCTACCGACTGGTCGAGCGACTGGGCGCCGGGGGCATGGGCGAGGTCTGGCGCGGACACGACGAGCGGCTGGACCGTCCCGTGGCGGTCAAACTCATCCATCCCGAAGCAATCTCGGACGAAGGAACGGTCGCGCGGTTCCGCCGGGAGGCCCGGGTGACCGCGCGCCTGGCCGGGCACCCCAACATCGTCATCCTCTACGACTACGGCACCGACGGCGGGACTGTCTACGCGGTCATGGAACTGGTCTCGGGCCGCCCCCTCAACGTGCTGCTGCGGGAGCGGGGACGGCTGCCGGTGGCGCTGGCCGTGCACTGGGGCGCCCAGGTGTGCGCAGGGCTGGCCGCCGCGCACGCGGCGGGGGTGGTGCACCGCGACGTCAAGCCCGGCAACCTCATGGTCGTGGACCACACCGCGCCCGACGGGGGCACGGTGAAGGTGCTGGACTTCGGGATCGCGGGGTTCCACGAGGCCGCGTTGCAGAGCCGCCGGCTGACCCGCACCGGCGAGCTGTTCGGCACCCCGCTGTACATGTCGCCCGAGCAGATCCAGATGCTGCCCGTGGGGGCGGCCAGCGACCTGTACTCCTTCGGCGCGGTGCTGTTCCAGATGCTGACCGGCCGGCCGCCGTTCCAGGCGCCCGACCCGATGCCGGTGCTGCGCATGCACCTGACGGAGGCCCCGCCCGACCCCGCCGAGCTGCGCCCGGACGTGCCCGCGGCCCTGTCGGAGCTGGTGGCCGCGCTGCTGGCCAAGGACCCCGCCAGGCGTCCGGAGAGCGCCCTGTGGGTGCGCGACCGGCTGCTGGGCCTGGTGCCGGCCCCCGGCGTCCGGTCCGCGCCGACCGAGGACGCCCTGCCGTCCACCGCTCCCCCGGCCCCGGCGGTCAGCCCGGAGCGGCGGCGCAGCCTGGAGCGGTCGCTGGAGGAGGCCGAGCGCCTCGCCGAGGGCGGCGGGTCCGCCGAGGCGGCGCGGCTGCTGGGCGGGCTGCTGGACGAGATGGCCCGGGTGTACGGCGCCGACCACCCCGAGACGCTGCGGGCCCGCCGCCGCCACGCCTACCTCACCGGCAAGTCCGGGGACCCCGAGCGGGCCGCCGCGCTGCTGGCGGAGCTCGTGGCCGACCTGGACCGCCGCTACGGGCGCGGCCACCCGGAGACGCAGACCGCCCGCCACTACCTGGCGGTCAACACCGGCCGGGCCGGGCGGCGCGCCGAGGCCGCGGCCCTGCGCCGGGAGCTGCTGGAGGACCTGGTCGCCGCCCACGGGCCGGACTCCACGCGGGTGCTCGACAACCGGCTGTTCCTCGCCGTCGACGTCGGCGAGTCGGGCGAGTACGCGCGGGCGGCGGCGCTGCTGCGCCCCCTGGTGGCCGACATGGCGCGGGTGCTGGGCCCAAACGCCTCCCCCACCCTCAACGCCCGCCACTACCTGGCCGCCTACACCGGCATGGCGGGCGACCCGGCCGGCGCGGTGCGGCTGTACCGGGAGCTGCTCGACGACCACGTGCGCCGCTACGGGCCGGACCACCCGGCGACGGAGCGGACCCGCCGGCGGCTGGCCCGCTGGCTGCGGCCGGGCCGCTGAGCCGCGCACGGCCCGGCTGTCGCCGGGCCCCGCTAGGGTTCCCTCCATGTCGAGACCGTTGCACGAGATCATGGAGAGCGGCTGGGCGCGGGCGCTGGAGCCGGTGGCCGACCGCATCGCGCAGATGGGCGACTTCCTGCGCCAGGAGGTGGCCGAGGGCCGCACCTACCTGCCCGCCGGGGAGAACGTGCTGCGCGCCTTCCAGCAGCCCTTCGAGGACGTGCGGGTGCTGCTGGTGGGCCAGGACCCCTACCCCACCCCGGGGCACGCGGTGGGGCTGAGCTTCTCGGTGTCCCCCGAGACGCGCCGCCTGCCGGGCAGCCTGCGCAACATCTTCACCGAGTACACCCAGGACCTGGGCTACCCGATGCCGTCCAGCGGCGACCTCACCCCGTGGGCCGAGCGGGGGGTGCTGCTGCTCAACAGGGTGCTGACCGTCGCGCCGCGCCGCGCCGGGTCGCACCGCGGCAAGGGCTGGGAGGAGGTCACCGACCAGGCGATCCGCGCGCTGGCCGCCCGCGACAAGCCCCTGGTCGCGATCCTGTGGGGCCGCGACGCCCGCACCCTGCGGCCCCTCATGCCGAACGTGCCGTGCGTGGAGTCCGCCCACCCCAGCCCGATGTCGGCGCACAACGGCTTCTTCGGCTCCCGCCCGTTCAGCCGCGCCAACGCGCTGCTGGAGAAGCAGGGCGCCGAGCCGATGGACTGGCGCCTGCCCTGACCCCGCGGGGCCGTGCGGCCGGGAGCCCTGCGGCGGAGGGCTCCCGGCGCGGGCCGCGGGATCAGGCGGCCTCTACGCAGAACTCGTTGCCCTCGGGGTCGGCCAGCACCACGAACCCCGAGCCGTCGTCCCTGCGGAAGTCGGCCACGAAGGTCGCGCCCAGCCTGACCAGCCGGGCCACCTCCTCGTCGCGGCCGCCTCCCCGCGGCCCCAGGTCCAGGTGGACCCGGTTCTTGGCGAGCTTGTTCTCCGGCACCCGCTGGAAGAACAGCCGGGGCTGGCCGTCGGGGGTGTCCACGTAGACCTCCGGGTCGCCGGGCCTGCTCCCGGCCTCGGGGGACCCTCCGACGGCCCGGGCCCAGAACTCGGCCAGCGCGTAGGGGTCGGCACAGTCGAAGGTGACCGTGCGGATGATCGATCGCATTCCTCTCCTCCTGGCGGACGACGCGGCCTCCTGGCTCCTGCCCGCCGACGATTTTGGGCAACCGTTACGTTCCCGTCACAATGGAGTCCGGTACTCCCCGCACCCGGAAGGCCGCCCCCGCGATGAAGCGAGCCCTCTCCTACGCCGACGCCCTGCGCCTCCTCGGCGGGGACGACCCCGCCCTGGCGGAGTTCGGCGAGGCCGCGGTCGGCGGGGCCCTCGGCGCGCTGGGCGTCCCCGACGTGCTGGGGCTGCACAGGCAGATCGTCCGCTGCGGGCAGGCCGCCCTCACCGGCATCCGCGAGAAGGTCACCGGGACCAGCCGCTGGGACCGCACCGAGCGGGTCGCCGCCGCCGACCTGGTCCTGCGGATCACCGCGCTGTTCGAGGCCCTGGGCGAGCTGCTGGACCGGCCCGGCACCCCCCTGGGGCTGCGGGACCTGCGCATCCGGGGCGACGAGCAGTACGCGCTCTTCGGCGAGGTGCTGCGCGAGGCCGGACGGGACCCGGCCCCGCCGCACCTCGGCGGCACCGGGTCCGCGCCGCCCTTCCGGCACGCCGCCGCCGTGCTGCTCCGCTTCCTCCAGGGCCTGGACGCCTGGGAGCGCCTCGACGACACCGCCCGCTCCCGCCTCGCCGGGACGCTGGCGGAAGAGCTGCCCGAGCTGGCCCGCCGCCGCCACGCCGAGTCGTACCGCAGACTCGCCGCCGACGTCCCGGAGTTCGGGGTGTGGGCGGACCTGGCCGCCCACGAGCAGACCCGCAGGCAGGTCGAGGAGGTGCGGGTCGGCCTGGCAGAGATGGCCGGACTGCTGGAGCGGATGGCCGCGCCGGGCCCCGGGCGGCGGCTCACCGAACTGGAGCGGCTCTACCAGGGGGTGCTGGACCGGCCGGTGCTCGACACCACCGAGGCGCCCGACGGCGTGGTGCTGCCGCCGGTGCGCGACGCCTACCTGGACCTGGGCGGCCTGCTGCGGTTCGCCGGCGCCGACGCCAACCCCTCCGCCGACTCCTGGTGGGAGGGCGCCGTGCGCCACGACGACCTGCAACCGCTGCTGGTGTCGCTGCTGACCCGGCGCGAGTGCCTCTTCCGGCCGATCGTGCTGCTGGGCCACCCCGGCTCGGGCAAGTCGCAACTGACCCGGATGCTCGCCGCGCGGCTGCCCGCCGGCGACTTCCTGCCGCTGCGCGTGGAGCTGCGGTCGGTGCCCGCCGACGCCCCGATCCACGTGCAGCTCGACGAGGCGCTCTCCGCCACCCTCCACACCCGGGTGTCCTGGCGGGACCTGGCCGACGCGGCGCGGGGCGCGCTGCCCGTGGTGATCCTCGACGGCCTCGACGAGCTGCTCCAGGCCACCGGGGTGAACCGGTCCGACTACCTGGAGCAGGTGCAGCAGTTCCAGGAGCGGCAGGCCGACCTGGGCCGCCCGGTGGCGGTGGTCGTGACCAGCCGCACCGTGGTCGCCGCGCGCACCCGCTTCCCGGTCGGCACGCCGGTGGTCCGGCTGGAGCCGTTCACCGAGGCCCAGATCACCCGCATGCTCCAGGTCTGGAACGCGGCCAACGCCGCCGCGCTGGCCGCGCGCGGGCTGCGCCCGCTGCCCGCGCGGACGCTGCTGCGCCACCGGGAGCTGGCCGAGCAGCCGCTGCTGCTGTTCATGCTGCTGGTGTTCGACGCCGACGGCAACCGGCTGCAACAGGACTCCTCCGAGCTGGGCCGCGCCGAGCTGTACGAGCGGCTGCTGACCGCGTTCGCCGAGCGCGAGGTGCGCAAGCACCGCCCCCACCTGGGCGGGGCGGAGCTGGCGCGGGCCGTGCAGGAGGAGCTGCGCCGCCTGGAGGTGGTGGCCGTGGCCATGTTCGCGCGCCACCAGCAGTGGGTCGGCTCCGAGCAGTTGGAGGCCGACCTGGCGGTGCTGTTCCCCGACGCGGGGGTGCACGCGGGCCAGGCCGGGCTGGGCGGCCGGATCAGCGCCGCCCACCAGGTGCTGGGCCGGTTCTTCTTCGTGCACGAGTCGCGCGCCGTGCAGCAGGAGGGCCCCCGCAGCGTCTACGAGTTCCTGCACGCCACCTTCGGCGAGTACCTGGTGGCGCGCACGGTCGTGGGCGAGCTCGACGACCTGGTCGCCGCGCGCTCCCTGGCGGCGCGCATGCGCACGCCGCGGCCCGTGGACACCGGCCGGTTCTACGCGCTGACCTCGTTCGCCGCGCTCGCCGGACGCTCGGCCGCGGTGGAGTTCGCCGCCGAGCTGCTGGCCGCGCGCACCCGCGGCGGGCACGACCGGGCGGAGTACCGGTCGCTGCTGGTGGAGATGTTCCGCGCCGCGCCCTACCCGCGCACCGGGACGGCCGTGGACTACCGGCCCTACGAGGCGACCGTGGCGCGCCGCCTGGCCGCGCACACCGCCAACCTGGTCACCCTGCTGGTGCTGGTGGCCGACGAGGTCGACCTGGCCGAGCTGTTCCCGGACTCCGGGCAGCCGTGGCTGCCCTGGCGCGAGGTGGCCGGGACGTGGCGGGCGCTGCCCGGCGACGAGTGGTTCGGCCTCATGGACACGGTGCGGCTGCGCCACCTGGGCCACTGGGAGGAGGACGGCACGCCGCGCGCGCTGCTGTCCCGGGAGCGGCGCGAGCCGGTCAACGTCGGCGAGTGCGTGGGGTTCGAGCTGCGCGTCAACGCCGCGGGGAAGCTGGGCGTCACCAACCCCTACACCCTCACCGTGGACTACGAGAGCACCACCTCGCGGCTGCTGCGCTCGCTGGGCCTGCGGATGCAGGGGTGGTCGGCGCGGCTGGTGATCATGCTGGGGCCGTACCTGCGGCACGTGGACGAGGACCTGGGGACGTGGCTGTCCGGGCGCCTCGCCTACCAGGCGCTGCTCTCCGAGCAGTTCGACTCCCGGATGCTGCTGTCCGAGCAGGCCCGCTCCCGGGCGTGGACCGCCGGGCCGGACGCCGCTCGGGCGGGGGACCCCCGGGCGCCGGGGGTGCTGCTGTCCTGGACCGACATCGGCGACGTCCTGGAGCTGCGGCTGGGGCTGCCCTGGGCGGCGGAGGACCCGACGGACCGGCTCGTCCGCTACTGGAGGCTGCTGCGGGGGTCCGTGCTGGGCCGCCTGGAGCTGACGGTGCTGCGCCAGGCCGCAGAGGAGCTCGCCGTGCTGGGGGCGCGGTCGGACCCCGACGCCCACGTCCTCTCCGCGGTGCTGCGCACGGAGGTCCGGGACTACCTGAGGTCGGTCGGCTCCGTGGCCGCCGACCCCCGGCTGACCTCCTGGTCGGTCCGGCCGGTACTGGACATGCTGCGGCCCCATTTCGGGGGTTCCGAAGACTTCGACCGAACCTGCGACCGGATCACGGCCCTGGCCGCCGCCAACGACGCCCCCGGCGGCTCCGCCTCTCCCCCCGCTCCCCGCCGCCACCTGCCCGAAGACCCGCAGCGCGGGTTCACCGACAGGACCGGGTGACCGCTGTTCACCGTCTCGTACCCGTTCCGTTATCACGAAAAATCCGAAAAAACCACTGGTCGGTGTCGGACGACGTCATGATGGTTGTCTGAGACTCGATAGCCTGCCCCTGGTGCCGTTCTCCCCTGCGGCGCCACGGCTCTGGCGAACTTCGGTGGTGGCATTGCGCGAACCCGTCCGGTACTGCGACGCGATCCGGCTGCTCGGTGCCGACGACCCGGGCGTGCTCGAGCTGATCGACCGGCTGGTCGCGGACGAGGCCACCGACCTGCTGGCCGCCCGCACCGACCTGGTGGGGTTCGCCCACCAGGCCCTCAACAAGCTGGACCGGGAGTCCCACCTGCTCAGCCGGGTGGAGCGCACCCGCTACATCGCCGCCGCGCACAGCGTCGTCGTGGTCACCGCGTTCTTCGAGTCGCTGGACGACACCGAGCTGCCGTTCCGGCTGGACAACGGGCTGGACGACGCCGCATCGGGGGTGGCCGACCGCAAGCGGCTCGGCGAGTTCGTGGCGCTGCTGGTGTCGTCCGCGCCGCCGCTGCCCCGCCCGCAGCGCAGCGCCTCCGACGGGCGCACCCGGGTGCGCCGCTTCTACCTGCGCCGCTGCAAGCAGTTGCCGTCGGTGCTGCGCGGCATGCCGCTGTGGGAGGAGCTGGACGAGTCGCAGCGCGAGGCCATCACCGACCGGCTGGGCTCCTCGCTGGCCGACCGCTGCGTGCGCCGCTACGAGGAGCTGCGCGACAAGCTCGCCGCGAGCTTCCCCGAGTTCGGGGCGTGGGCGGCGCTGTCGACGGTGCGCCCTCGCTCCGCGGGGACCGAGACCCCGATGGGGCTGTCCCGGTTGCAGCACCGGTTGCAGTCGATCAGCACCGGGCGGGTGCCCAGCGCGGTGCGCGGCGCGCTGGCCCGCGCCCACCAGGAGCGGCTGGCCCTGCCGTCGAACGTGCAGACCGGCGGCACGCACGTGCCCCCGCTGTCCATCTCCTACGTCAACCCGTGTTTCCGGGTGACCGAGATCGCCGCGCAGACCCGGCCGCACGACCCCGGGTGGTGGCAGGAGCACACCGAGGTCCGCGACGACCTGGCCGAGTTCCTGCTGGGCCACCTCACCTCGCCGCGCGCCCTGACCCACCCGCTGATCGTGCTGGGCCCGGCCGGGTCGGGCAAGTCGGCGCTGGCGTCGGTGCTGGCCGCCCGGCTGCCGGAGAGCGACTTCACGGTGGTGCGGGTCAGCGGCCGCAACCTGCCCGCCGAGGCCGCCGACCAGGCGCTGGCCGACCGGTTCGACCACGCGCTGGCCGCCTCCGGCGGCGGCAACTGCGACGCGCTGCCGGTGCTGGTGCTGGACGGGCTGGAGGAGCTGGCCACCCACTGCGCGACCTCGCGCAGCGACCTGCTGGCCGGGCTGGAGCGCTTCCAGCAGGAGCGCGCGGCCGGCCCGGACCCGGTGGCGGTCGTGCTGACCTGCCGCGACTCCACCGCCGCCCGGCTGCGCTTCCCGCTGGGCAGCGTGGCGGTGCACCTGGAGGACTTCACCAACGCCCAGATCGCGGCGTGGCTGTCCATCTGGAACCGGGTCAACGCCAGCTACTTCCACCACCACGGGGTGGCCCCGCTGGACTGGGAGACGCTGGAGGCGCACTTCCCGCTGGCGCGGCGGCCGCTGCCGCTGCTCATGCTGGCGGTCTACGACGGGGTGGGCAACGCGCTGCGCCGCCTGAACGCGCCGCTGCGCGAGACCGTGCTCTACGAGCGGTGGCTGCGGATGCTCACCGACGCCGCGGACCGGGCCGACCCGGCGAGCACGGGGCGGCCGCCCGAGGCCGAGAGCGACCCGGCGGTCCGCTCGGGGCGGATCGAGCAGGCGCTGCTCACCGCGTCCCTGCTGGCGCTGTCGCTGTTCCACCGCGGCGGGCGGGTGGTGGACGCCGCGACGGTCGCGGCCGACCGCGACGAGCTGGTGCGCTGGCCGCCGCACTACGCCCGGCCGCTGGACCCGCTGCGGCTGCCGTGCGTGCACACCACCGACGCGCTGGAGGGCGCGCCGCCCGGCCTGGCGTTCACCGACCCGGTGCTCGGCGACTACCTGGTGGCCCGGCTCGTCGCCGAGGAGCTCGCCGAGCTCGCCGAGGCGCGCATCCGGGAGCTGCGGTCGATCCGCCCGGCGCCGCTGGACGACTCGTTCCTGTACGCGCTGCTGTCGTTCACCCCGCTGTCAGCCTCCGGGGAGGTGCCGCGGTTCCTCGCCGAGCGGCTGCGGCTGCTGGCCCCGCACGTCCGCGACGAGCTGCGGCTGGTCCTGGCCGACCTGCTGCGGGAGGCGGGGCGGCACCGGCGGGAGGCGCACTACGGCGGCTACCGTCCGGTGGACCTGGGCGCGGCGCCCCGCGACGCCGTCTACACGGCCAACCTGATGCTGGTGCTGGTGGCGGTGCACGGCGGCGCGGTGCCGCTGCGGGAGCTGTTCGGCCAGGACGCGGTGGCGCGGTGGCGGTCGCTGGCGCACCTGTGGCGGTCGCAGTTGCCGCCGGAGCAGTGGGCGGGGCTGCGGGACATGCTGCGGGTCCGCGACGACGGCCGCGGCGGCCTGGCGGTGCACCCCTACGACGGCACGCCCGTCGAGGACGACCCGGGGGCGCAGACCGACCTGGGCGAGGTGGCGCGGGACGCGGCGCTGCTGGCCGACAGCGGCACGCAGCAGTTGCTGCACGCGCTGTCGCCGCTGATCCGGCTGTTCGGCGGGGACGTGACGGCCCGCGGGGGCGGCGGCGTCTCCGACGCGCACGCGCTGCTGGCGCTGGCGTTCGGCGCCGCGCAGGTCCCCGACGAGGAGCTGGTGGCCTACTACGAGCGGGCGTTCGCCCTGGCCGACGGGCTGGACTCGGACGAGCGGCTGCGCTTCACCGTGTTCCTGCTGCGGCAGTTGCGCGGGCACACGCACCGGCTGGGGGCGCGGCTGGTGCCGCTGACCGCGCGGCACGTGCGGCCCATCAGGGTGGCCCGGAGCGCGCGGCCCTCGGTGCGGCGGCTGGCCGAGGAGCACAACGACCACGTGACGGCGATCCGCGACGTGCTCGCCGGACGCGGGTGACCGGCGCCGCGCAGGGCCGGGCGGACAGGGAAACTAGTCATTCCTGGGGATGGCGGCGCCGGATTCCCGGCTGCTATCCCTTGATCCGGTACTTCCCGGACTTTTCGGAAGCGAGGACGCCATGGACCCCGAGGACGTGTTCGAACTGGCCGAGGCCATCGAGGAGGGCGACACCGAGGAGATCATCGAGGAGACGCTGGAGATCCTCTTCGACGTCGACCTGTGAGCGTGGACGCGGCGGCCCCGATCCGGTGGTCCGGGGCCGCCGCGCTGTTCAGCCGGTCCGCAGCGCCCGCTTGGCCAGTTCCGGCAGGACGGTCTCGGCGGGGCCGCGCAGGACCGCGGCGGCCGCCTCGTCGTAGGGCGTGGGCTCGGCGTTGACGATCACCAGGCGCGCGCCGTGCAGCACGGCCGTGTCGCACAGGCCGGCCACGGGGTGCACGGTCAGGGAGGTGCCGACCGCGAGGAACAGGTCGCACTCCTCGGCCGCGGCGACGGCGGCGTCCAGCACCCCGGGGTCGAGCCGCTGGCCGAAGGAGACCGTGGCGGCCTTCTGGATGCCGCCGCAGGCCAGGCAGTGCGGGTCGGACTCCTCCTCCAGGCGGGCCAGCACCTCGGGGGTGGGGGTGCGCCGCCCGCAGGACAGGCACTCCACCTCGTGGATGGTGCCGTGCACCTCGAGGACGTGCGCGGGGTCCATTCCGGCCTTCTGGTGCAGGCCGTCGATGTTCTGGGTGACGACGGCGCGCAGCCGCCCGGCGCGGTCCAGGTCGACCAGCGCCCGGTGGGCGTCGTTGGGCTCGGCGGTGAGGGCCGGGCTGGCGCGGCGCATCTGCCACACCTGGCGCCGCACGTCGGCGTCGGCGCGGTAGATGTCGATGTCGAACATGGCGGCGGCCGCCGGGTTGCGCGTCCACAGGCCCTGCGGCCCGCGGAAGTCGGGGATGCCGGAGGCGGTGGAGATCCCCGCTCCGGTGAGTACCGTCGCCTGCTCGCACTCGGCGAGCCAGGCTGCGACGTCGGAGATGTTCGCGGTGGCGGCCACGGCCTCCCTCTCCTCCTCGAGTGGGCCAGCGCGGTCGGGGGTCCCGCCGCCCGCCGGGCTGCGGGGGCGGTCGGCTGGCGCGGGTGCCGCCTCCACCCTAACGGCGTCCGTGACTGCTTCGTCCCCGTCTCGTGACGCTCCGGGGTGCCCCGACCTTCGGATAAGCCCCCCCAAACATGACAAAATCAGACCACCCATGAAACAGCCGCCGCACATCCTCGTGGTCAACGGGACGAAGGTCCGCCGTCCCGTCTTCGTGCTGGGCGCGCCCCACTCGGGGGTCGACCTCATCGCCCGCGCGCTGCGCCGCGTCCCCGGGTTCCACATCGGCGGCGGCCACCCCAGCGTGCTCGACGCGGTGCGGGCCGTGGCCCGCCAGCCGTCGATGGTGCACACCAGGGAGTCGGGCACGGCGGTGCTGCTGCGCGACGCCCTGGCCGAGTCGTGGGTGCTGACCCCGGCCACCTGTGCGCGCTGCCGCGGGCTGTCGGTGCCGCTGCGCGAGGCGGTGGAGCCGTGCCGGCACGCGGCCGAGGCCCAGCGCTACGGGGACGCGGGCCCGGACCTGCTCTACAGCGCCACCGCGCTGGCGCGGGCCTTCAGCGACGCCGCGTTCATCCAGATCATCCGGGACGGGCGGGACGTGGTGGCGGACATGCTCGACGACGAGCAGCAGCTCGCCTGGTTCAAGCCGGGCGCGGCCAACCTGGACGAGGAGTTCCCCCACCCGTTCTTCGGGGTGGAGACGGAGGAGGAGCGGGAGCGCTACCCGGAGCTGTCCCCGGCGGGCAAGTGCGCGCTGCGCTGGCGCAGCGCGGTGCGGCTGTCGGCGCGGCTGCGCGCCGAGCTGTCGGAGGACCAGTTGATCACGGTGCGCTACGAGGAGATCGCCGGGGCGGAGATCCCGACCGCCAAGCGGCTGTCGGAGTTCGTGGGCGCGCGCGTGTCGGCGGTGGAACTGGTGAACACCGGGGACGACGGGATCGGGTCGTGGCGGACCCGGCTGGACTCCCAGCAGCGCGCCGACGTGCTCAACGCGGCCCGCCCGGAGCTGACCCGGCTCGGCTACCTGTGAGGCGGGGGCGGGCCGTGGGCGGGCGGGGCCGCTCCTAGGATGGGTGTATGGGAGCACTGGGAATTCCGGAACTCGTCGCACTGGCCGTGATCATGGCGGTGCCGGCCGCCATCTTCGCCGCGGGCGTCGTCTTCACCGTCCGCGTCGCCCGGCACGGCGCCCCGGACGTGTTCGCGCGCGCCCGGCGCCGCCGCGAGCTCCGCTGACGCCTAGCGCGCGGCGGGGGCGACGGCCGCGACCGCCTGCCTGATCGCGGCGACCAGGTCGAGGGGGCGGTCGAACATCAGGTGGTGGTGGCCGCCGGGGATCTCGATGTAGCAGGCGGGGGGCCGGTGCGGGCCGCCCCTGGTGAACTCGGCCGTGCGCTGCCGGTCCGGCGGGGGGACGACCCCGTGCTCGGCGACGACGGCCGCGAACGGGCAGCGCATCCGGTCCATGCCCGCGCCGAGGTCCTCGGGGCGGTCGTCCTGGCCGCCGGCGAAGATCTGCGGGTCGAACTTGAAGGTCCACCCGTCGTCGGCGCGGGTGACGCTGTGCTCGGCGACGTGCCGCAGCAGCACCGGGTGGGCCGCGGGCTGCTCCGGCAGCGGCCGGAACCGCGCGGCGGCCTCCTCCCGGCTGGGGTAGCGCCGGTGCCGGGCGTAGGTGCGGCGGGCCCTGTCGGAGGCCCTGCGCAGCGGGGCGTCGACCGCGACCACCGCGGCGAGGCCGGGGTCGGGCCGCTGGGCGGCGAACATGGCGACCATGCCGCCCATGGAGTGCCCGACGAGGAGCGGCGGCGCGTCGGCGGGCAGGGCGTGCGCCACGGCCAGCACCTCGTCGGCCCACAGGCCGAAGCGGTACTCCCCGCGCCTGCCGCTGTCGCCGTGGCCGGACAGGTCGAGGGCGACCACGTGGTGGGTGTCGGCGAGCAGCGGCGCGGTGAAGCTCCACCACCACGCGTGGGCGGCGCCGCCGTGCACGAGGACCAGCGGCTGCCTGCCGGGCTCTCCCCACGACAGCCAGGAGATGTCGCAGCCCGCCACCCGGGTGCGCCCCCTGGTGGGCTGCTGTGTGATCGCCTCGGCCACCGGCTGTGGAAGCCCTGACACCGCCACCCCCGCGACAGTCCGTCCCCGCTCGTCGCCGTCCGGCCCTCCGCCCCGGAGGTTCCGAACGGTGTTCGGGGGACACGATATCCGTCGGCGCCGCGGCGGCGCGGCCCGGCCCCGGCGTCAGGAGAGCAGTTCGCGGCGGAGCTGGCGCAGGGTCTGGGCGAGCAGGCGGGAGACGTGCATCTGGGACAGGCCCACGTCGGCCGCGATCTCGCTCTGGGTCTTGTTGCCGAAGAACCGCAGCAGGATGACGCGGCGCTCCCGCTCGGGCAGGCGGTCGAGGGCGTCCTTGAGCGAGGTGCGGTCGACCACGTTCTCCAGGTCCACGTCGGCCTGCCCCAGGGTGTCGCCGAGCGCGGACTCGTCGTCGGCCTCGCCGAAGGGCATGTCCAGGGAGAGCGCGCTGTAGGCGGAGGAGGCGTCGATCAGCTCGATGGCGGCCTCCAGGTCCAGCTCCAGCGCCTGGGCGATCTCCCGGGTGGTGGGGGTGCGTCCGTGCTTCTGGGTGAACTCGGCGATCACCCGGTTGAGCTCGCTGCGCCGCTCCTGGTGGACGCGCGGGACCCGGACCGCCCAGGTGGTGTCGCGGAAGTGCCGTTTGAGCTCCCCGGTGACCATCGGCAGCAGGTAGGCGACGAACGGTTTGCCGAACGAGGGGTCGAAGCCCTTGATGGCCTTCATCAGGCCGAGCATGCCGACCTGGTAGAGGTCGTCCATGGGCTCGCCCCGGTTGCGGTAGCGGCGTGCCTCGCGGCGGACCAGCGGCGTGTACAACCGTACCAGCTCGTCGCGGATGCGCGCGCAGGCCTCCCCGTCGCCCTGGTGGGCCGCCAGCGCGGCCAGCAGCCGTTCCGCCTGCCCGGTGGCGCGGGAGTGCGCGGGGGGCCGGGTCGGCCCTCCGCGGCGCTGGTTCTGGCTGCGGCGGCGTGCCGTCGTGCTGTCGGTGGTCATGTCGACCTCCTCGTCGCGGGCGTGCTTCGGCTGGACCGCCCCGGCCGCACGCCACAGGTCGAACTGTGACACTCCCCCACGGTCGGGGCGGAATCGACGGATCGGACAATGCCGCCCTATCCGGACCTGTCCCTCGCCATGCCCCCTGGGTTAGGTCACAAACACGTCACGCGAAGAAGCCCGGAGCGCCCGGGAGCCCGGCCTTCGGGGGCGAGGGGCGGCAGGCCCCGCCTGCGCGGGCCCGCGCGCCGGGCCCGGCGGGCGCGGCAGGTGAGGAGCGCCACATCCCTGTCCGGTCCCGTGTCCTGCCCGCCCGCGGGGGCGGTGCGGCGGCGCCGGGGCGCTGCCGGGGTGCGGGCGGGCTTCGGCCCGGGGCTCTCTTCTCCCGGCGCCGCCGTCCGTGCGCGGGCGGCCCGCAAGGGCCGGTCGCGCTGGGCCGGGCGCAGGGGGCGGGGGCGGCTCGGCGGGCCCCGCGCTCCGCAGCCGCAGGGGCGCGGCGCACCCCGTGGCGGGCCTCCGGTGCGCCGCCGCGGGACGTCCACCGGTCCGGCGCCCGTCCGCGTCCCGGCTCGGCGCCGGGCCGGGGTGTCCGTGCCGACGTCGCCCCCGTCCTCCGGCCGCCGGAGGAGGGGCGTCCGCTCGCCGCCTCCCGTCCCTGTGCCGCGGCGCACCGGGCGGGCCGTCGCGCCCGGTGCGCCGCGTCCCCCGTCCGGTGCGGGCGGTGTGTGAGGAGTCCGTGTCCTGTCCTGGTCCGGCGCCCTGTGCGCTGCGGGGGGCGCGCGGGAGCCGGCGGGTCCGGCGCACGGCGGCGGTGCGGAGGAGCCGGAGCCGCCCGGGGCGGTGTCCTGGGGTGCGGGCGGGCTTCGGCCCGGGGCCGCTCCGCTCCTCCGTGCGCCGCCGTTCGGGTCGGCGCGTCCCGGTCAGCCGTCGAAGCAGCGGCGCAGCACCCGCTTCCACCGGTTGCCGCCCATGCGCGGGTCCGTCACGGCCACCGCCGCCGCGTACTTGCTGAAGCTCACGGGGCGCACCCCGTGGCGGTGCAGCAGCCGCTCCGTGCGGGTCGTCGCGGTGCGGGTCTTGACCTCCAGCAGCACCAGGTCGTCGCGCATCGCCGCCGTGCGCTCGCCGTGCCGGCACACCAGGCCGGTGTCGCAGGTGACCCGCTCGTCCCCGGCGAGCGCCACCAGCGTGGTGCGCCGGTAGTCGGTGACCGCCGAGACCCGCAGCGGCTGCGGCGGTGCGGCGCCGTACTCGTCCAGGACCTCGTGCAGGAACGCCGTCGCGGCCGGGGTCAGCTCGCCGGGCTCCCCGTCGTGGGGGACGCGGCGCTTGTCGGTGATCCCCCGCGCGCCCCTGAGCTTGACCTCGAGCATGGTCAGGTCGGAGTCCAGGTAGCTGCGGGTGCGGATCTTGTAGCGCCGCCGCCGCTGCTGGCGGTGCTGCCGGTAGGTGAGCAGGTCGGGGGTGTCCAGGTAGGCGGAGGAGTAGCGGAACTCGGTGCGGCCGCCCTCGCACAGCACCCCGAAGTCGTGCGCCATGTGCTCCAGCAGCACCGGCAGGATCTCGGCTCCGACGACGTACTTGCGGCAGGCGCGCAGGGTCAGCGACGCCAGGGAGTTGACCTCAGCCAGGGACAGCGGCCGCAGCTCCGCCACGGCCTCGGTCTGCACGGTCACCGCGCCACCCCCAGGGCTGCGTCGGCCAGGCTGCGCTCCTGGGGCCGGGTGCCCTCGCGGAACCGCACGTCGACGACCATGAGGTCGCGGACGTAGTCGACCTCCAGCACGGTCACCGAGCTGACCCTGCCGCCCAGTCGGCCCTCCAGGTCGGCGCGGAGCATGTCCGGGTTGCGGTGCACCACGTCCAGGGTGACCGTCTGCCGGTGGGTGCGCGAGGACACCCAGGGGTGGTCGGCGGCGAACACCACGGCCAGCAGCACCAGGTCCAGGCCCGCCATCACCACGGGCATCTCCCGGGCCGCCGAGTTCACCAGCCCCAGGGCGATCGCGGTGAAGTAGTAGGCCACCTCCGTCTGGGTCACCGAGTCCGAGCGCAGCCGGATGATCGCCAGCACCCCGAACAGGCCGAAGCCCACCGCGAGCTCCACGCCGGCCGTCATCATGACCGCCATGGCCGCAAACACGCCGACATTCAACGTCACGTAGGAGAACAGCAGATCCCGGCGGCCATGCCGACGGAAGTAGAGGAAACGGCCGAGAACGGCGATGGTCACAAGGTCGACAGCGAGCGCAAACCAGATGTTCATGCGCTCAATACTGTGTGATGTCCACGACACCGCCCATGAGCGGATAATGAGGAGTTCGTCACGTTCCGTATCGCCACAGAGGTAGGTAAACCCGGACGTCTTAGCGCACTCCTCCCATCTCTCCAGTTCTGTCGCGCGCCCCCGGAAGAGGAGCGGCATTCCCTCTGTTTCCGCAGGTGAAACAGGTTTCCGGCAGCGCTCGCCCGACTCCGTCGCACCAGCGGGGCCAAAAGCGGACGCAGCGGTCCGACTTTTTTTCTGTGGGCGCACTTCTCCCGCCGAATCCGGATGGTGCCCGATTCGTCCTCTCTGTTCCGCCGTCTCGGTACGGCTGATTCCCCCAAAACCACCGAACCGAATCCGGGAGCGGAAGGGCCCCGTCCGGGCCGGGACACCGGCGGGGCGGGGCCGTGCGGGAGCGCCCCGGCGCCTGCGGCGCGGGCCGAGGCTGCCGACAGCGCGCGGAGCGGTTCCGCTCCCCTCCCCCGGCCCTGCGTCCCGGTCCGCACCGGCCCGGGACGGCCGCGCTCCGGCGCCCTCGGCCCCCGACCGGCTCGCCCGCGCCCTGGTCGGCCCCGTGACGGCTCTGCTGGATCTGGCCGTGGCGGGCGCCGTGCTGTTCGGCTGCCTTGCCGCGCTGTTCCACAGCCTCCTGCACCGGGCGGTGCGTCCCGGCTCCGTCCCCGAGGCGCTGCTCCTCGGCTCGCTCCTGGCGTGTCGGCGCTGCTGCTCCTGGCCGTGCTGCTCCGGCTGCCGCGGCAGCGCCGCCGGGTCCGCTCCTTCCGCTGGTCCTACGACCAGGCGGTGCACTTCGGCCCCGGCCGCCCCGACCGGCCGCCGCACGAGGGGGCATGCCCCGGGCCGCTCCCCGGTCCGGGCGGGGCCGCGGACGGCCGGTCCACGGCGGGCAGCGCCCCGGTACGGCGTAGGCGCGGCGCAGGCCCCGCCGTCCCCGTCCGGCGGGGCCTGCGCCGCCCCGGGAACGGGGGCGCCCGCAGCGGCGGTGCTCAGGGCGCGGTGTCGGTGCGCAGGGAGAACGCCGACAGGCCGCGCAGGGGCACCCCGGCGCGCTCGGCGTAGGCGTGGACCAGGTTGTTGACGGCGCGCGGGCGGGGGCGGGCCTGGCCCACGGCCCCGCCGCGCCGCAGGCGGCGCACCAGCGGGGCGGCGCAGTCGCGTACGGGCGCGGTCAGCACCGCGCAGGTGTGCGCGGCGTCGCCGATGGTGCGGGAGGGCAGGGCGGCGTACTCCTTCTCCAGCAGCGCGTAGCCGCCGCGGTCGGCGATGTCGAGGATCTCGCGCCACTGGACGAACGCGCACACCGGGCACTCCAGGGGGGCGGCGGCGGGCGCGAGCAGCAGGGCCTCCGGTTCGGTGTCGACCCGCAGCGCGGGGGCGTCGGTCTGGCGGACGGCGGCCAGGGACAGGTCGAGCAGCCGGTCGGGGCCCAGCCCGGTGCCCCGGGCGAGGGTGAGGACGAGGCGGTCGCGGCGCCGCGTGACGGCCTCGGGCCAGGTGTCGGGGGGCAGGGCCGCGAGCAGGCGGCGGTACTCGGCGCCGGTGAGCGGCCGGGAGATGAGCTTGCGGCCAGGGCGGGCGCTGCGGACCAGGCGCAGCAGTTCGGTGAGCGCGGGGTGGGCGGCGGGGTTGGGCAGGCCGTGCGCGGTGTGCACGACCGCGATGACCGCGCTCCACCGGTCGACGGTGGCCGCCGACACCGCGGGTCGGCCGGTGGCCGGGTCGGTCATGTGGGAGGTGGCCAGGTAGACGGCGAGGTCGGCGGGGTCGGCG
>NZ_KQ950187.1:19469-22947 GCF_001517975.1 Thermobifida cellulosilytica TB100 | reverse complement strand
CGAGCATCTGGTCGTCGGCGAACGTGCGGCTGCCCAGTCTCAGCATCGGCCTGCCCCTCTCTGCGCCTCCGGCCCTGTCGCCGGCGGTCGCTCCGTTCGGACGGCATACCCGGGGTCCAGGGCGGGGTGTCCGGCGGGAGGCGGCCACGTCCGGGAGGCGCGCCCCGCGGCCCGCCGCGGCGCGGCCGGGCGCCTCGTGGCGCACTTCCCGCGGCCCCAGCACACCTCGGCTGTTCCTTCCGGTCGTGTCCTTCCGCCCGGCGCGTCCGGGACGGGGTCGGCCGTCATGCTACCCACCCGTACCCGGCCGGGGCGCCCGGGGCGGGTCAGCCGCCGCTGCGGCGCAGGACGGCGCGGGCCTGGCGCAGCAGCGGCTCGTCGACCATCCTGCCGCGGAAGCGGAACACCCCCGAGGGGGCGTGCTCGGCGGCCTCCAGCACGGCGCGCGCCCACTCCACGTCGGCGTCGTCGGGGGCGAACGCCTCCCGGACGGGGCCGACCTGGGAGGGGTGGACGCACAGGCGCGCGCTGAAGCCCTCCCGGGCGGCCTCGGCGGAGGAGGCGGCGAGCCCGGCGAGGTCGTCGTGGTCGAGGTGGACCGTCTCGACGGCGGGGCGGCGGGCCGCCGCGGCGGCCAGCAGCACCTGGGCGCGGGCGTGGCGGGCCACGTCGTGGTAGGAGCCGTCGGGGCGGCGGCCGGCGGTGCCGCCCAGGTCCGCGGCCAGGTCCTCGGCCCCCCAGCTCAGCGCCGCGCACGAGGGGGAGGCGGCCAGGCGCGGGGCGGCGAGCACCCCGGCGGCGGTCTCGCACAGGGCGATGACGCGGGCGGGGGCGAGCGCCTCGACGTCCTCGGGCCGCTCGGCCTTGGGCAGCATCACCAGGCGCACGCCCGCCCGCCGCACGGCGGCCACGTCGGCGTCCCACCACGGGGTGCCGGGCGCGTTGACCCGCACGACCACGCGGTCGGGGTCGAGGCCGGCCAGGCCCGCGACGAGCAGGTCGCGGGCGCGGTCCTTGTGCTCGGGGGCGACGCCGTCCTCCAGGTCCAGGACGACGGCGTCGGCGAGCCGGGCGGCCTTGGCGTAGCGGTCGGGCCGGTCGGCGGGGCAGAACAGCAGGGCCGGTCCGGGCAGGCCGGGGCCGGCGGGGCTCACCTCTGCCCTCCGGGCAGGCGCAGCATCAGCGCGGAGCGCTCCACCCGTGCCACCAGCACGCCGTCCTGGTTGTGGGCGCGGTGCTCGAAGCGGACGACCCCGCTGTCCGGGCGGGACCGCGACAGCCGCTTGTCCAGCACCCGGGTCTCGGCGTAGAGGGTGTCGCCGCAGAACACGGGGTGGGGGAACGCGGCCTCCCCGAAGCCGAGGTTGGCGACCGTGGTGGCCTGGGTGAGCTGGCCGACGCTCAGCCCCACGAGGGTGGAGAGCGTGAACAGGCTGTTGACCAGGGGGCGGCCGAACTCGGTGGCCGCGCTGAAGTGGGCGTCCAGGTGCAGGCTCTGCGGGTTCATGGTGAGCGTGCTGAACAGGACGTTGTCGGCGTCGGTGACGGTGCGGCCGGGGCGGTGGACGTAGACCACGCCGGTCTGCAACTCCTCGTAGTACAGACCCCGCTGTTCGACACGGACCTCCCCGGCGGCCCCGCCGTCCGCCCGCTCCGCCGTCATCGGCGCCTCCTCGCTGGTGTCCCGCTCGCGGATCGGCCCCACCCTACCGGCGCCTGCGCGCGCGGGGCGGGGAGCCGCCGCGGCGGGGCGCGGCCGGGACCAAGGACCCCCTCGGCGGGTGCTTCGGACCGGGGAGCGCGGGTAGTGCGCCGGGCAGGACTGGAGGGGACCGCCCGCACGTCCCGTCCGCGCCGCCGCGAAGAAGGTGTGACCCATGACCGCCGTCGCCGCCGACTCCTGCCACGCCCTGCTCGCCGACGGCACGACCGTCCTGGTCCGGCCCGCCCGCGCCGACGACGAGCCCCGGGTGCGCGCGATGCACGAGGCGCTGTCCCCGCACAGCCGCAGGATGCGCTTCTTCGTCTCCGGCGCCGTCACGGCCGACGCGCTCTCCCACCGCATCTGCGCCGGGCCCGGCAGGGGCCACGGGGCGCTGCTCGCGCTCGTCGACGGCGAGGTGGTGGGCGCGGCGAGCTACGACGCCACCGGCCGGCCCGGCGTCGCCGAGGTGGCGCTGGCCGTCGCCGACCGGCTCCAGGGCAGGGGCGTGGGCACCCTGCTGCTGGAGCACCTGGCCTCGCGGGCGCGCCGCGAGGGGATCACCGCGTTCCGCGCCGACGTGCTGCCCGACAACCACCGGATGCTGCAGGTCTTCGCCGACCTCGGGCTGCGCCCGCGGCAGCGCCTGGACCGCGGCGTGGTGGAGCTGACCCTCCCGCTCGACCTCGACGACCACTACCTGGACGCCGTCGGCGAACGGGAGGGCGTTGCGGACCGGGAGAGCCTGCGGCCGCTGCTGCGCCCGGCGTCGGTGGTGGTCTTCGGCGGCACCCGGCGTCCGGTGTCGGTCGGCAACGCGGTGCTGCGCAACATCCGCGCCGGCGGGTTCGCCGGCCGCCTGTACGCGGTGCACCCGCAGGCCGCGGGCGTGGCCGGGGTGGCCGCGGCCCGGTCGGTGGCCGACCTGCCGCAGACCCCGGACCTGGCGGTGGTCGCGGTGCCGCCGGGCGCGGTGCTGGACGTGGCCCGCGCGTGCGGGGAGCGCGGGGTGGGCGCGCTCGTGGTCATCACCGCCGACCTGGGCGCCGACGCCGAGCGGGAGCTGCTCGCGGTGTGCCGCAGCCACGGGATGCGGCTGGTCGGCCCGAACTGCTTCGGGGTGGCGTCGCTGGGCAGCGTGCGGCTGCAGGCGACGTTCTCCGCGCACCCGCCGCTGCCCGGGCGGGCGGGCCTGGTGGTGCAGTCCGGCGGTGTCGGCATCACGCTGCTGGAGCACCTGTCGCGGCTGGGCGTGGGCGTCTCCTCGTTCGTGTCCGCCGGCAACAAGCTCGACGTCAGCAGCAACGACCTGTTGCAGTGGTGGGAGGCCGACCCGGACACCTCGATGGCGGTCCTGCACGTGGAGTCCTTCGGCAACCCGCGCAAGTTCTCGCGGCTGGCCCGCCGCCTGGGGCGGCGGATGCCGGTGCTGACGGTGCTCGCCGGGCGCTCGGCGGCCGGGCGGCGGGCGGCGGCCTCGCACACGGGGGCGTCGCTGACCCCGGCGCTGGCCACGGAGACGCTGTTCGCGCAGGCGGGCGTGCTGGCCGCGCGCAGCCTCGGCGAACTGGTCGGCACCGCCGCGCTCCTCGCCCACCAGCCGCTTCCGGCGGGGCCGCGGGTCGCGGTCGTCACCAACGCCGGCGGGACCGGGGTGCTGGCCGCCGACGCGTGCGCCGACGCCGGCCTTCAGGTGCGCGAGCTGGACGGGCCGACCCGCCGCGACGTCGAGGCGCTGCTGCCCGCCGGGGCGGCCTGCGCCAACCCGGTCGACAC
>NZ_KQ950187.1:0-18562 GCF_001517975.1 Thermobifida cellulosilytica TB100 | reverse complement strand
GTGGCCGCGCTGCGCGACGCCGCGCTGCGGCTGTCGCAGTTGGCGGTGGACCTGCCGCAGGTGGCCGAGCTGGACCTGAACCCGGTGGTGGCGCACCCGTCGGGGGCGGTGTGCGTGGACGCGCGCGTCCGGCTGGCGGCGCCCCCGGCGGGNGACCCCTACCTGCGGGCGCTGCGGCCGCTGTGACCGGGCCGGACCCGCCCGTGCCCCGCCCGCCGCGGACGGGGCCGACGAGAGCAGAACCTGAGGAGCAACCCATGGCCACCACCATCGGCGACCTGATGACCACGCACGTCGTGGCCGCGTTCGAGGAGGCGGGCTTCAAGAAGCTCGCGGTGTCGCTGCGGATGAACGGGGTCAGCGCGATGCCCGTCCTGGACGCCGACCACCGCGTGGTGGGGGTCGTCTCGGAGAGCGACCTGCTGCTCGGCCTGGCCGCCCCGGACCTGGAGGAGGCGGTCCTCCCCGCAGGGGAGGAGCCGGGCGGCCCGGTGGCGCGGGACCTGATGAGCACGCCCGCGGTCACCGTCACCGCGGACGCGACGCCGCGCGAGGCCGCCGAGCGGATGCGCCGCCACCGGATCAAGCGGCTGCCGGTGGTCACCGGCGACGGCCGGCTGCTGGGGATCGTCAGCCGCTCCGACCTGCTGCGCGTCTACTTCGTCTCCGACGGCGAGCTGCGCGACACGGTGGAGCGGGACGTGGTGCGCGGCGAGTTCGGCCTGTCGGAGGTGGCCGTGTCGGTGGACGACGGCGTGGTCCGCCTGGACGGCACGGTGCCGGTGCGCTCGGTGGTCCCCCGGCTGGTCCGCTCGGTGCGCCGGGTGGAGGGCGTGGTGCGGGTGCACGACCGGCTCGCCTACGGCACCGACGACCTGGCGCCGCTGCGCCGGGTGCGCTGAGCCTGCCCGAGCACGCTCCCGCGGCGGCGCGCCGTACCCGCCGGCGGAGCAGTCCCCGGCCGCGGGACGGCCCCTCCCCGCGGCCGCCGGTCTTCGGGCCGCGCCGCGCCCGCCGCGGGCGCGGCCCGCCGCCTCCCCTGCGCCGCGGCGGGGGCCTTGGGGGAGGAGCCGCCGGGCGCCTGGTGCGCGGTCGGAGCTGCCCCGATGTTGCCCACCCGACATTGCCAAGTAACGGACATCACGTAACATACGTGGCCAAAGGGAACAAACAGCCATATTTTCCCGCCCCCCAGGCCGCCCCCGCCCCGCACCGAGCCGACCGGACGGGGTGGTCTTGCACTCTAAATCATGATAACAATATTCAACCTCATAATGAGCTATATCACTCTTCCTTTGGAGGAACGATGAGCACACCCCGCTGGCTGCCGTTCGGCTCGGTTGCGCTGGCCCTGACCCTGGTCGCGACCGCCTGCGGCGGCACAGGGGAGTCCGCCGGCGGCGGAGAGGACGACGGCCTGGTCGAGGCGGCCCGGAGCGAGGGCGTCGTCACCTGGTACGTCTCCATCCCCGACGAGCCGGTGCAGGCCGTGTCCGCCGCCTTCGAGGAGGAGTACGGCATCCCCGTCGAGGTGGTCCGGATGGGCTCCCCCGTCGTGGCGCAGCGTTTCTCCACCGAGCGCGACTCCGGCCAGTCCGTGGGCGACCTGATCACCATCCCCGAGGCCCACGTGATCGACGAGTACCTGGAGAAGGGCTGGGTCCGCGAGCTCCCCGCCGACCAGGTGGACAGCCTGGCCGACTGGCCGCAGGAGGCCCTGTTCCGCAACGCCTACTTCCTGGTCAACTCCCAGCCCATCGGCGTCGCCTACAACACCGAGGAGCTGTCCGCCTCCGACCTGGAGAGCTGGGAGGACCTGCTCGCCCCCGAGCTGGAGGGCGAGATCGTCACGGCCGACCCCAAGTCGTTCCTGTCCTGGGTCGAGCTGCTGCGCCTCCTCAAGGACGAGTACGGCGAGGAGTTCCTGGAGGGCCTGGCCGACAACGGCATCCAGAAGGTCGACAGCGCCATCCCCGGCACCCAGCAGGTGGCCGCCGGAGAGTCCCTGGTCACCTTCCCCAGCCTGCCCTCGGTGGTCAACCCGCTCAAGGAGTCCGGCGCCCCCGTGGAGCTGGCCTACCTGTCCCCCACCACCGGCGTCGAGCAGTACACCGCCGTGGCCGAGGGCTCCCCGCACCCCAACGCCGCGCTGCTGTTCGCCGACTTCCTGATGTCGGAGAAGGGGCAGATCGCGCTCAACGAGGGCTTCGGCATCTCCCCGCTCGGCGAGCTGGAGGGCACCCTGCCCGAGCCCGAGGGCTACGTCGCCCCCGACCTGGGCCTCGCCCTGGAGGAGCAGGGCCGCCTCAACGAGCTGCTCGGCTTCTGACCGATCCCGCCAAGGAGAACCTCCGATGACCCTGACCACGCACGACGCCTCGGCGCCCGCCGGCGCGGAGGGGCCGCGCACCGGGGTGGACATCGTCGGTCTGCGCAAGCGCTTCCGCGCACCCGACGGAACGGTCGTGGCGGCCGTCGACGACGTCACCCTGCACCTGCCCAAGGGCGACTTCTGCGTCCTGCTGGGCCCCAGCGGCTGCGGCAAGACCACGCTGCTGCGCTGCCTGGCCGGCCTGGAGCACCCCGACGAGGGGCGCATCACCATCGACGGGGTGCCGGTCTTCGGCCCCGGCCTGCGCACCGTCGAGCCCCAGGACCGCCCGGTGGGCATGGTGTTCCAGAGCTACGCGCTGTGGCCCAACATGACCGTGGCCGACAACGTGGCCTTCCCGCTGACCACCGGCCCCCGCCGGGAGCGGATGCCCAAGGAGCAGATCCGGGCCCGGGTCGAGGAGGTCCTCAAGATCATGGGCCTGTCCTCGCACGGCAGCCGCGCGATCGGGCAGCTCAGCGGCGGCCAGCAGCAGCGCGTGGCGCTGGCCCGCGCCATCGTCGCGGGCACCGACGTGGTGCTCTTCGACGAGCCGCTGTCCAACATCGACGCCAAGGTCCGCGAGATCCTGCGCCGGGAGCTGCGCGCCATGCAGCAGGACCTCGGCTTCACCGCGGTCTACGTCACCCACGACCAGGCCGAGGCGATGGAGCTGGCCGACCAGATCACCGTGATGCGCTCCGGCCGGGTCATGCAGAACGGGTCGGCCCGCGACATCTACGAGCGGCCCCGCAACCGCTACGTGGCCGAGTTCATCGGGACCGCCAACCTGCTCCCGGTGACCTCGGACGGCGGCGACGCCCGTCTGGTGCACACCGCCGTCGGCCCGGTGCGCGTCGCCGGTCCGGCCCCCGAGGGGCCCGCCGGCGCCGCGCGGGTCGTGGCCAGCCGCGCCCACCGCTGGTGGATCGACACCGCCGAGCGCCCGGGCGAGAACGCCTGGCCGGGCGAGGTCGCCGCCGCCGTCTTCGCCGGCTCCCACACCGAGTACGTGGTCCGGATCGGCGAGACGAGCGTCCGGGTGTGGGCGGCCGACGACCCGGAGCTGGTCCCCGGCCGGAAGGTGTGGGTCGGGGTCGACCCCGCCGCGTGCGTCGTGGTGCTCGACCATGACTGACACGCTGCAACGGCCCCCGGCCGCCCCCGCCGCGCCGCCGCGCCCCCGCCGCAGGCTCTCCACCTTCACGCTGGTGAGCTGGGCGGCGGCAGCGGTCGTCGTCTTCTTCGTCGTCTACCCGGTGGGCCGCGCCTTCGTCGGCGAGCTGGGCCGGGAGCTGCCCGCCGTCCTCGACGTGCTCGCCGGTGCAAAGACCCTGGAGGTGATCCGCAACGCGGTCGTGGCCGTGGCCGCGGGGGGCGGGCTGGCGTTCCTCGTCGGCGCCGTGCTCGCGTGGATCAACGTGCGCACCGACGCCCGGATGGGCTGGGCGGCCGAGGCGCTGCCGCTGATGCCGCTGTTCGTGCCCGCCATCGCGGGGTCGATCGGCTGGGTGTTCCTGGCCAGCCCCAAGGCGGGCTACCTCAACCACGCGCTGCGGCAGGTGCTGGCGCTCTTCGGCGTCCAGGCCGACAGCGGCCCGCTGGACATCTTCACCTGGCCCGGCCTGGTCTTCGTCTACGCCCTCTACTTGACCCCCTACGCCTACCTGGCGATCTCCAGCGGCCTGCAGTCGCTGGACCCGGCGCTGGAGGAGGCGGCCCGGGTCTCCGGGTGCGGGCCGGCCAGGACGCTGTTCCGGGTGACCCTGCCCAACCTCAAGCCGGCCATGGGCGCGGCGGTGCTACAGCTCATCACCATCGGCTTCGCGCTGTTCTCGGTGCCCGTGGTCATCGGCACCTCGGCCCGGATCGAGGTGCTGCCGGTGTCCATCGTGCACGCGGTGACCCGCCAGTACCCGCCGGACCTGGTGACGGCGCTGAGCATGAGCCTGGTGCTCATCGTCACCGTGGTCGTCGCCTGGTCGGTGGAGCGGCGCGTCATGGCCAGGGGGCGCTTCGCCCGCATCGGCGGGCGCGGGGCGCGCGCGGCGCTGGTCACGCTGGGGCGGTGGAAGCTGCCGGCCCGGCTGCTGGTGCTCGGCTACCTGGGGGCCACCTCGGTCCTGCCGTTCCTGGCCCTGCTGCTGGTCTCCTTCCAGGGCTTCTGGACGCCGCAGGTCGACCTCGGCGCCCTGACCACCGACAACTACGTCGACCTGTGGGGGCGGCTGGCGGTGCGCCGCGGCATCACCAACAGCCTGCTGCTGGCGCTGCTCACCGCGACCATCACCACCCTGCTGTCGGCGCTGCTGGCCTACCTGTCCTACCGGCGCCGCTCCGTGGCGGGCCGCCTCGTCGACGGCGTCATCAAGATCCCGGCGGCGATCTCGCACATCGTGGTGGGCATCGCCTTCCTGGTGGCCTTCGCCGGACCGCCGTTCGGCTGGAACGGGACCCTGCTGCTGGTTAGCGCCTACGTGGTGATCTTCCTGCCGCAGGGGTCGTTCTACGCCAACTCCGCGATCCAGCAGATCGGCCCGGAGATGCGGGAGGCCGCGGAGGTGTCCGGCGCCCGCGACTGGCGGATCTTCCTGCGGGTGGTCCTGCCGCTGATGGCGCCGAGCCTGGTGGCGGGCTGGTCGCTGCTGTTCATCCTGTCGGCGGGCGAGATCAACGCCTCGGCGATGCTCGCCGGACCGGGCTCGCCGGTGGTGGGCCAGGCCATCCTGGACCTGTGGACCGCGGGCACGTTCCCGCTACTGGCGGCGCTGTCGGTGGTCATCACCGTGGTCTCCACGGCGGTGGTGCTGACGGTGCTGGCCCTGGGCGGGCGCCCCAACAGCGGCGGCGCCCCGTAGCGGGGCCGCGGCGGCCCCGCGCGACCGTGCCGCGCGGGGCCGCCGCCGTCCGGGCGCTAGGCGGCGTCGGCCGGGTAGACCACGCCCAGGCGCTCGCGCACCTCGTCCATGACGCGCATGACGCGTAGGCTCTCCTCCCACGGCATGAGCGGGCTCTCCTGGAGGCCCGCGGCCACGCAGCGGGCCACCTCCTCAGCCTCGTGCTCGTAGCCGTTGGCGCGGTGCGGGAAGGCGTAGGCCTCCGGGTCGCGGCCGTCGCGGTGGAGCACGAAGTCGGTCGGGCACCACCAGCGCTCCAGCTCGATCCGGCCGCGGGTGCCGATCAGCACGGCCCGGTTGGGCAGCGGCGCGTCCAGCGAGCAGGCCAGCAGGCCGCTCACGCCCTCGCCGTTCTCCACCAGCACGGTGGTCTGGGCGTCGACCGCCCCGTTGGGGGCGAGCCTGCCGCTGGCGCCCACCACGGTGAGGTCGCCGAGGAAGTGCGAGGCCAGCGCCACCGGGTAGACGCCCAGGTCCAGCAGGGCGCCGCCGCCGAGCTCCGGCGCCCACAGCCGGCTGGCGGGGTCGTAGGGCACGGCGTTGCCGAAGTTCGCGGTGAGCAGCCGCAGCTCCCCGATCGCGCCGTCGGCGACCAGGTGGCTGATCCGGCGGCTGGCGGGGGCGAAGCGGGTCCACATGGCCTCCATGAGGAAGCAGCCGCTGCGGCGGGCCGCCTCGACCATCTCGGTGACCTCGCGGACGTTCATGGCCAGCGGCTTCTCGCACAGGACGTGCTTGCCCGCCGCCAGGCAGGCCAGGGTGCCCGCGTGGTGGGCCGGGTGGGGGGTGGCGACGTAGACGACGTCCACCTCGGGGTCGGCGGCCAGCGCCTCCGCTCCGACGTGCCGGTTGGGGACGGCCCAGGTGTCGGCGAAGCGCGCGGCCGACTCCTCGCTGCGCGAGCCGACCGCGGTGACGCGGGCGCCGCCGACCACGCTCAGCCCTTCCAGGAAGGCGGTGGCGATCCCGCCGGTCCCCAGGACGCCCCACCGCAGCACACCACTGTCCGTCGTCATGCCGCACACTCTACTGAATCGGTTAAGGCACGGCGAGCGCGGCGGGGCGGCGCCCGGCTAGCCCTCCAGCAGGCCGGGGCGGCCGTCCTCGACGACGAAGGTGGCCCGGGTGGACACGGGGGCGTCGGGGCTGGTCACGTAGGGCAGCACCCGGAAGTCGGTGTACCAGTGCCCGGGGGTGACCAGGCAGCGCACGTACCCGCGCTGCTCGTTGACGAACCTCAGGTGCGGGTTGGCCTCCAGCAGCGCCCTGCCCTGCGGCCCCAGGTCCTGGCCGTCGCGGTTGCTGGTGACGGAGGTGCCCACGAACTCGGCGCCCACCACCGGGGAGCCGGGGGCGGAGTGGTCGGCCAGGAGCTCGGCGGCGTGGTTCTGGTGCCGGTCCCCGGTGACCACGACCAGGTTGCGCACCCCGGAGGCGGCGGCCTCGGCCAGCACCCGGTCGCGTTCGGCGACGTAGCCGTCCCAGGAGTCCAGCCACACCCGGGCGGCGGGGCCGGGGTCGCTGTCGACCTGGGTCATCGGCACCTGGTTGCCCAGCACGTGCCAGCGCGCGGCCGAGGTGCGCAGCCCGTGCAGCAGCCAGTCGCGCTGGTCGGCGCCGAGCAGGGTGCGGTCGGGGGCGAAGCGCTCGGGGCAGTCGGAGCGGCCGTCGCCGCAGGGCTGGTCGTCGCGGTACTGGCGGGTGTCGAGCACGGTGAGGTCGGCCAGCCTCCCCCAGGAGATCCTGCGGTGCAGCCCCATGGCGGGCCCCTCGGGCAGGGAGGAGCGGCGCAGCGGCAGGTTCTCGTAGTAGGCCTGGAACGCGGCGGCGCGGCGGGCCAGCGCCGCGCCGTCGGTGTCGGCGGCCCCCGCCCAGTTGTTGCTGACCTCGTGGTCGTCGAGGACGGCGACCCAGGGGAAGCGGGCGTGCGCCGCCTGCAGGTGGGGGTCGCTCTTGTAGAGGCCGTAGCGGACGCGGTACTGCTCCAGGGTCACGGTCTCGACCGCCAGGTGGTCGGGGACGGCGACCCCGCGGACCTCTCCGCCGACCGGGTACTCGTACAGGTAGTCGCCCAGGTGGAGGACCAGGTGCAGGTCCTCCTCGGCCAGGTGGCGGTAGGCGGTGTAGTGGCCGTGGTCCCACCGCTGGCAGGAGGCGAAGGCGAAGCTCAGCGCGGCGGGCTCGGTGCGCGGGTCCGGTGCGGTGCGGGTGCGCCCCACCGGGCTGATCTCGCCCATGGCCTGGAAGCGGTAGAAGTACTCGCGGTCCGGTTCCAGGCCGGTGACCTCGGGGTGGACCGAGTGCCCGAGCTCGGCGGAGGCCACGGCCGTGCCCCGGTGCACCACGGTGGTGAAGCGCTCGTCCGCGGCGACCTGGTAGGAGACGGGGACGTCGCGCTCGTCCATGCCGCCCCGGCCGTCGGGGGCCAGCGGGTCGGGGGCCAGCCGGGTCCACAGCACCACCCCGTCGGGGCGCGGGTCGCCGGAGGCCACGCCGAGGGTGAAGGGGTAGGAGCTCGCCGAGGCGCTGCGGCCGGTCGGGGCGGGGAACAGGCCGGTGCCCAGGGCGACGGCGGCGGCCGAGGCGGCGCCGATGCCGAGGAAGCGGCGGCGGGACGGCGGGACTGCGGGTCGCGTGCGGTGCACCATCGAGCCCCCATCACGGAAAGTGGCGATATCACTCCCTGTGCATGATCTGTTCCGCGATGGCACGGAACGCGCAGGAGGGCCGCCCATACAGGGAAAATTGGGTCGTCCTTGGCCGCCCGTTGGCGGCCCGACCGCGCCCCCCGCCTTTGCCGAACCGGTTAAGTTCCTCCTAGGATCGGCAGCATGGAAACTCGTGTGCTCGGCAGGACCGGCAGGGACGTCGGCGTCGTGGGGTTCGGCGCCTGGCAGATCGGCGACGCCTGGGGCGAGGTCAGCGAGGCCGACGCCCTGGACGCGCTGCACGCCGCGGCCGACTCCGGCGTCACCTTCTTCGACACCGCCGACGTCTACGGGGACGGACGCAGCGAGCGCCTGGTGGGCCGCCTGCTCAAGGAGTACGACGGCCTGACCGTGGCCACGAAGATGGGGCGGCGCATGGCGCAGTCCCCCGAGATCTACAACCCCGACAACTTCCGCGCCTGGAACGACCGCTCCCGGGCCAACCTCGGGGTGGACACCATCGACCTGGTGCAACTGCACTGCCCGCCCTCCGCGGTCTACGCCGACGACGCGGTCTTCGACGCCCTGGACGCCATGGTCGAGCAGCAGCGGATCGCCGCCTACGGCGTCAGCGTGGAGACCTGCGAGCAGGCGCTGGCCGCGATCCGGCGCCCCAACGTGGCCAGCGTGCAGATCATCCTCAACGCCTTCCGCCTCAAGCCGCTGGAGGAGGTGCTGCCCGCCGCCCGGCAGGCCGGGGTCGGCGTCATCGCCCGGGTCCCGCTGGCCAGCGGGCTGCTGTCGGGCAGGTTCTCCGCCGACACCGTCTTCTCCGCCGACGACCACCGCGCCTTCAACCGCAACGGCGAGGCGTTCGACGTGGGCGAGACGTTCTCCGGCGTCGACTACGCCACCGGGCTGGCCGCGGTGGAGCGGCTGCGCCCCCTGGTCCCCGAGGGCGCGACCATGGCGCAGTTCGCGCTGCGCTGGATCCTCGACCAGCCGGGCGTGAGCGTGGTCATCCCGGGCGCCCGCAACGCCGCCCAGGCGCGCGGCAACGCCGCAGCCGCCGACCTGCCCCCGCTCTCCGCGGACGTGCACGCCCGGGTGCGCGAGGTCTACGACGAGCTGATCCGCCCGCTGGTGCACCACCGCTGGTGAGGCGCGGCGCGCCCGGCGGCCCGGGCCGCCGGGCGCGCGGTCACAGCAGGTCCTCCGGGGCGGGCGTGCCCTCGGGGAAGTTCTCGTAGTCGTCGGGGTCGACCGACACCGAGGGGACCGGCGAGGGCGGCGGCGACACCGACGGCGGCCCGTCCTGCGGCGACGGCCGGGCCGGCGAGGGGCTCGGCGACGGGGCGGGCGAGTCCTGCGGCGAGGGCGAGGGCGCCGACGGGGACGGCGACGGGGCGGGCGAGGGCTGGGCCTCGGGCGCCGGGTAGGCCTGGCGGCTCATGGAGGCCAGGAAGAAGTAGAGCACCAGCAGCAGCGCCGCGGCCAGCGCGGCCACGCGCCGCCAGCCCGGCGGGGGCGCGCAGCCCGCTCCAGGCCAGCGCCACCACCACGGCCAGCACCGCCAGCGCCCCCGCCCGGGGGTGCCCCGGCCAGACGTGGGCGCCGAAGGTCAGCGCCACCGCGGTGCACGCGGCCACCGCGCCCACCGCGAACGCCCATCCGGCGAGCAGGCCCCACCCCTCCCCCAGGCGGCGCTGCCCGTACACGTAGGCGCCGCCCCGCCCGGGGTGGTGCAGGGCCAGGCGGATCTCCGAGACGGCGCTGCAGTAGGCCACCGTCGCCGCGATCGCCAGCGCCAGGGGCAGCCACACTCCGGCGGCGCGCGCCGCCGGGGCCAGGACGGCGAACACCCCGGCGCCCACCATCGCGCCGAGTCCGGCCCCGACCGCGCGCACGCCGTGCAGCCCTCCCCGGGCCTCGGCGCGTCCTGAAAACAGTGAGGTTCCCACGGCGCGAGTGTGCCTCATCCACGTCACGCTCGCGTGAAGACCCCGCCACCCGCCGCTGAACACCCCGCCCTGCGGCGCGCCGGGGCTACTCCACCCCGGCGCGCAGCGTCCGGCCGCCGTCGAGGGTGATGACCTGGCCGGTCACCCAGGAGGCGTCGGAGGAGGCCAGGTAGGCGACGGCCGCCGCCACGTCCTCGGGCTCGCCCAGCCGCCCCAGCGGGTAGCCGGCCGCGACCTCCTCCTCGTTGTCGGCGTACAGCGCCTCGGCGAAGCGGGTGCGGACCACGCCGGGGGCGACCGCGTTGACCCGGATGCGGCGGGGGGCCAGTTCGTAGGCCAACTGCTGGGTGAGGTTGATCAGCGCCGCCTTGCTGGTGCCGTAGACGCCGATGCCGGGGGAGGGGTGCTGGCCGGCGAGGGAGGCCACGTTGACGATCGCGCCGCCGTGCTCGGCCATCCAGGCGTTGTGGACCTCGCGCACCCAGCCGACCGCGGCGATCACGTTGACCTCGAAGATCTTGGCCATGGCGGCCTCGCCGACGTTGACGACCGCGTCGAAGACCGGGTTGATGCCGGTGTTGTTGACCAGGACGTCGACGCGTCCGAACGCCTCCAGGGCCCTGCGGACGGCCTCGGCGCGGTGCGCGGCGTCGTGGGCGCGGCCGGGCACCGCCAGCGCGCGCTCGGGGCCGCCGAGCTGCTCGGCCGCGGCGGCGAGGGCCTCGGCCCCGCGCGCGGTGATCACGACCCGGCCGCCCTCGTCGACGATGCGGCGCGCCACGGCCAAGCCGATGCCCCGGCTGGCGCCCGTCACCACCGCGACCCTGCCTGCGAAACGTTCCACGACACTACTCCTTCACCGGGGAGGAACCGACCCCACCAAAATACCGACCAGTAGGTCTGTGTGGTGGCGGGCCTGCCGCGACCGGCCCCGCGCACGGTCCGCCGCTGCTACCCTCACCCCACGTGGCCCCGCACTACTTCGACCCCGACCCGGCCGCGCCCAGCCGCGCCGCCACCGTCACCCTGGTCCTGCCCGACCTGCACCTGCGCCTGGACACCGACCGCGGCGTCTTCTCCCCCGACCGGGTCGACCTGGGCACCCGCATCCTGCTGGAGACCGTCCCGCCGCCCCCGGACCGCGGCACCCTCCTCGACCTCGGCTGCGGCTACGGCCCCATCGCGCTGACCATGGCCCGCCGCGCCCCCCACGCCGCCGTCGTCGGCGTCGACACCAACCGGCGCGCCCTCGACCTGGCCCGCCGCAACGCCGCGGCCAACGGCGTGGCCAACGCCAGCTTCCACGCCGCGCCCGCGGCGGGCAACCCCCCGCAGCCTGGCTCCCCGCTGGCCGGCCCCTTCGCCGCCCTGTGGTCCAACCCGCCCATCCGCATCGGCAAGCAGGCCCTGCACGCCCTGCTGGCCATCTGGCTGTCCCGCCTGGAGGAGGGCGCCCACGCCCACCTGGTCGTGCACAAGCACCTCGGCGCCGACTCGCTGCACCGCTGGCTGGAGGAGACCGGCCGTCCCACCGAGCGCGTCGCCTCCCGCGCCGGCTATAGAATCCTGCGCACCACGCACCATGCCTGACCTGCCGCTAGACTCGATCCCGACCCGACACCCACGCAAGGACACGCCCCAGGTGAGCACGCAACTGCGCCCCACCGACGTCAAACGGCTCAACCGCCACTGGCGCAGGAACACCCACAACCGGATCAGCCTCATCGTCGAATCGGTCACCCAGCCGTTCAACCTCGGCTCCATCCTGCGCACCGCGGCCACCTTCGGCGTCGGCACCGTGTGGCTCACCGGCAACGCCGTCACCCCCGAGCACCCCCAGGTCAACAAGACCGCGCTGGGCACCCACACCAAGGTCCGCTGGGAGAGGACCCCGGCCACGGCCGACGCCGTCGCCGCCGCCCGCGCCGACGGCTACCGGGTCGTCGCCGTGGAACTGGCCCGGGGCGCCCTCCCCCTGCACCGCGCCCCCCTGGACGGGGACGTCTGCCTGGCTGTGGGCGCCGAGGACCACGGCTGCTCCCCGGCCCTGCTGGCCGCCGCCGACGCCGTCGCCTACATCCCGCAGACCGGGCGCGTCGGCTCCCTCAACGTCGCCGTCGCCGCCGCCATCGCCATCGCCGAGACCCGCCGCCGCGAATGGCAGGCCCTGCCCGACGGGGACGCTCCCGCCGACTGACCGGGCGCCCGCACGACTTCACCTGCACCGCCAGGGTTCAAGTCCGCCCCCACCGGGAACTTCTCAGCCCTGGCACACGTATCACCAGCAACCGCTTCACCACCGAAGAGAGAGGCAATGGACCCGTCCCGAAGTAGCAGCAGCGTCCACAGACGCTGCGCCCCCGAATCCGACGACCCCCACTCACCCGGCCGCGCGCACACCGGGACCCGCACCTCCGAGGCGGTGTGTGCGCGATGAGCACCGTCCTCAGCATCCTCCTCGGAGTCCTGGTGGTCTTCCTGATCACCGCGGTCACCGGCTACTTCGTCGCCCAGGAGTTCGGCTACGTCGCCGTGGACCGCTCCCGGGTCAAGGCCCGCGCCGCCGCGGGCGACACCACCGCCCGCCGCGTCCTCGACATCACGGCCCGCACCTCCTTCATGCTGTCGGGCGCCCAGCTCGGCATCACGGTCACCGGCCTGCTCGTCGGCTACGTCGCCGAGCCCATGATCGGCTCGGGCATCGGCGAGCTCCTCGGCGGGGCCGGCGTCCCCGCGGGCACCGGGGTCGCCGTCGGCACCGTCGCGGCCCTGCTGTTCTCCACCGTCGTGCAGATGGTCTTCGGCGAGCTGTTCCCCAAGAACCTCGCCATCGCCCGGCCCGAGCCCGTCGCCCGCCGCCTGGCCCTGTCCACCGGCGTCTACCTGCGGCTCTTCGGCTGGCTCATCTGGCTGTTCGACCGCGCCTCCGTGCTGCTGCTCAAGGCGGTGCGCATCACCCCGGTGGAGGACGTGCAGCACGCCGCCACCCCGCGCGACCTGGAGCGCATCGTCGAGGAGTCCCGGGAGAGCGGGGACCTGCCCGCGGAGCTGTCCACCCTGCTGGACCGCACCCTGGACTTCCACGAGCGCACCGCCGAGCACGCGATGATCCCGCGGCCGCAGGTCACCTCCGTGCAGGCCGACGACCCGGTGGACCGCGCCGTGGAGCTCATGACCGCCACCGGCCACTCCCGCTTCCCGGTCCTCACCGGGGTCGAGACCGTCTCCGGCGTCGTGTGCCTGCGCGACATCCTCGCGCTGGGCGAGGAGGAGCGCTCGGGCGCCCGCGTGGCCGACATCGCCCGCGACGCCGTGCTGGTCCCCACCTCGCTGCCGCTGCCGGCGCTGCTGGCCCGGCTGCGCGACACCGGCGAGCAGTTCGCCTGCGTCGTCGACGAGTACGGCGGCCTGGCCGGGGTCATCACCACCGAGGACATCGCCGAGGAGCTCGTCGGCGAGATCGCCGACGAGCACGACCCAGAGGACGAGTCCCGCGCCCGCGTCAGCGAGGAGGGCGACTGGCTGCTGCCCGGCGCACTCCACGTCGACGAGGTCGAACGCCTCCTCGGCCGCGACCTGCCCGCGGGCGACTACGAGACCATCGGCGGCCTCGTCATCGCCTGGCTGCGCCGCCTGCCCCGCCCCGCCGACCGGGTCACCGTCGAACTGCCCCGCCACCCCGGAGCCGACGAGGACGAGCCCGACTGGGCCGTCACCCTCGTCGTGGAGACCGTGGACCGCCACGTCCCCGAGACCGTGCGCCTGGAACTGCACGAGGCGCCCCGCGGCAGCCGGACGGAGGTGACCGCGTGAGCGACCTGAACCCGGTGCTCGCCCTCGTGCTGTCCGCCGCCGTCGTCGGCCTGTCGGCGTTCTTCGTCGCCATCGAGTTCGCCCTGGTCTCGGCGCGCCGCTACCGGCTGGAGGAGGCCGCGGAGACCAGCGTCTCGGCGCGCGCCGCGCTGCGCAGCGCCCGCGACCTGTCGCTGCTGCTGGCCGGGTCCCAACTGGGCATCACCCTGTGCACCCTGGCGCTGGGCGCCCTCGCCGAACCGGCCGTGCACCACCTCGTGGAACCGCTGTTCCACGGGTGGCTGCCCGACGGCGCCGCCTACGCCGCCTCCTTCGTGCTGTCGCTGGTGATCGTCACCTTCGTGCACCTGGTGGTCGGCGAGATGGCGCCCAAGTCCTGGGCCATCTCCCACCCGGAGCGGTCGGCGACCCTGCTGGCCCTGCCGATGCGCGCGTTCATGTGGGCCACCCGGCCCGCGCTGGTCGCCCTCAACGGCCTGGCCAACTGGTGCCTGCACCGGCTGGGCGTGGAGGCCGTCGACGAGGTCGCCTCCGGGCACGGCCCCGACGACCTGCGGGAGCTCGTCGAGCACTCCGCCAAGGCCGGGGCGCTGGACCCCGAGCGGCGCGCCCAGCTCGCCACCGCGCTGGAGGTCAACTCCCGGCCGCTGCGCGGGATCATCACCCCCCGGGAGGAGTTCGCGCAGGTCCGCGCGGACGCCGGCCTGGAGGAGATCCGCCGGGTCGCCCGCGACAGCGGGCACCTGCGCCTGGTGGTCGGCGACGACGAGCCCTTCGGCGTCCTCCACGTCCGCGACACCTTCACCGCCGCTCCCGGCACCACCGCCGCCGACCTGATGCGGCCGGTGCTGACCCTGGACGCCACCACGCCGATCTACGCGGCGCTGAGCATCATGCGGGAGAGCCGCACCCACCTGGCCCTGGTCGAGGACGGCGAGGAGCTGGTGGGGCTGGTCACCATGCAGGACATGCTGGACCGGCTGCTGCTGGCCGGCACCCCCGAGACCGCCGCTCCCTGAGCGGCCCGCGCCACCGCCGGGGCCGCCGCAGCGGGCGGCGGCCCCGGCCCGTCCCGACCGACGCGCGCAGCCCCGGGGCAGGGGCCCGCGTGCACCACCGCAGCGAGGAGCAGCCGTCCATGACGATCCCCGTGGTCACCCTCAACAACGGCGTCACCATGCCACAACTGGGCTTCGGCACCTGGCGGGTGGGCCGCGACGCCGTCGCCGAGGCCCTGCGGACCGGGTACCGCTGCATCGACACCGCCGAGATGTACCGCAACGAGACCGACGTCGCCGCAGCGCTCGCCGGCTCCGGGCTGGAGCGCGCCGAGGTGTTCGTCACCACCAAGGTGTGGAACGACCACCACGGGCACCGGGCCACCCTGGAGGCGTTCCACGCCAGCCGCCGCAGGCTCGGCCTCGACGTCGTCGACCTGTACCTCGTCCACTGGCCCAGCGCGTCCGACTCCGTCAACGTCGACACCTGGCGCGCCCTGGAGTCGCTCCACGCCGACGGGCTGGTGCGCGCCATCGGCGTGTCGAACTTCTCCCCCGCCCAGCTCGACGTCCTGCTCGACGCCTGCGACGTGGTGCCCGCGGTCAACCAGATCGAACTCCACCCGGCCCGGCCCCGCCTGGAGGAGCGCGCCTACCACGAGCGCCACGGCATCGCCACCCAGGCGTGGGCGCCGCTGGCCCGGGCGGCGGTGCTCACCCACCCCGTGGTCACCGCGGTCGCCGCCGCCCACGGCAGGACCCCCGCCCAGGTGGTGCTGCGCTGGCACCTGCAACACGGCGTCATCGCCATCCCCCGCTCCGCCTCCCCCGAGCGCATCCGCGAGAACTTCGCCGTCGCCGACTTCTCCCTCACCCCGCAGGACATGGCGGCCCTGGACTCCCTGGGCGGCCGCACCGCCCCGTGACAGGCCGCGGCAGTGCGGCTACCCTGGGGGCGGACCGCGAAGCCGTGGCCCGCAGGGCATAGCAGCCGGACGTGTTGGTGCGGTCCTCTCCTCAGCCCCTCGCCCGCACAGGGCATCGCCGGTCCCGCGGCGGCCCGGCCGCCGCGGGACCGCTCACCCGCCCCCGCCTGCGGCGTCGAATCGCGCGAACCGCTCCACCAGGCTGGGCAGCACCGGGTGCTCGGCGAACTCCTCCACTCCCATCGGCTCGGTCCACTCCCACGGCAGGCGCCGCCGCCACCTGCTCGCCAGCAGCATGTCGCGGGCCTGGTCCACCTCGCGCCACCGCCGCGGGTCCGCCTCGCCCAGCCTGGTCGCGGCCAGCGCCGCGTCGAACTCGGCCAGGAAGCCCCGCACCCGCGCGGGGTCGGCGCGCACCACCCCGGCGCCGGGGTCCAGCGCCGCCGCGCGGGCCCGCCGGTCCACCAGGTACAGCCGCGGCGCCAGGTGCACGCTGCCCAGTCCCAGGCTCTTGCCCATGCCGATCTTGTGCGCGTGCTCCGGGTCGCGCGGGTCGCCGCCGTCGACCGGGTTGTCCAGCAGCAGGGCGCGCAGCAGCGCCCCCACCTCGGCGCCGGTGAGGTTGGTGAAGGTGATGCGGCCGGTGAAGCGCAGCCCCTCCCGCAGCGGCACGACGTCGCGGCAGGCCCCGCCGGGCGCCTCGGCCGCGGGCGGCCACTCCACACCGCCGTCGTCGCGGTAGCGGTGCAGGAACACCTTGTACCCGCCCAGCCTCGCGTCGTCCTCGTGCGTCCAGGCGACCAGGCGCGGGCTGTCCCCGTAGCGCCCCGGGTCGGGCTGGAGCAGGTAGTTGGCGAAACAGCCGCGCTGCGGCGCCAGCAGCCGCACCCGCCGCGGGCCGCCCGGCAGGTCCGGCCGGGGGTCGTCGCACAGGACGGGCCCCACCGACACGCGCCCCCGGCAGGCCGCCTCCCCCGCGAGGACGTCGAGGTCGCCGAAGAGGGCGCGGGGCACGTCCACGGGGCGCCCCCGGCGCCCGGACCGCCCGCCGCCGCGCTGCTGCGGGCTCCACAGCTCCTCCGGCACGGCGCGGCGGACCGGGTCGCCGTCGCCGACGGCGACCCGGTAGCCGCCGGCGCGGCCGAACGACGTCACCCACCGGGTGCCGTCGCCGCGCGGGCGCGCCTCCACGGTGAACCACACCGGTTCGGGGCTGCGGCGCGGCAGCGCGCCCGGGCGGGGCCGCCCGGCCCCGCCGGGGACCATGCTCACCTCGTCGGGGAAGTTGTCCACCTGGTAGGAGGTGAGCTGGTCGGCCGACTCCACCAGGCGCACCAGCTCCTCCGGCACCGGGAAGCAGCCGCGGGGCAGCGGGTCGAAGCGGCCCTCGGCCAGGCCGTCCGGCAGCGGGAACAGGTGGGCGCGGGCGCGCCGCGGCCCGGCCGTGCCGGTGAGCACCACCGCGCAGCGCACCACCTCGCCGGCCGCCCCGCACTCGCGCAGGTACTCCTCGGCCTCCCGGCGGCCGGGCGCGACCCGCACGGCCTCGGGCTCCAGCCGCGGCCGTCCCCGCTCCCGCAGCACCACCGCGAACACCTCGCGGTACTGCCAGGGCCGGTGCGGGCCGAAGGTGTAGGGGCCGTAGGAGCCGTCCGCGGGCGGGTCGGGGAAGCCGGCGCGGCCCGGCCCGAACGGCCACCGCCGCAGGCTGGCGCGCAGGTTGTCGAAGGAGATCCGCAGTGCGGTCCCGGCCTGCCGGGGGACCGCGCGGCCCCCGGGCGCCTCCAGGGCGTACCACCGGCCGTCGCGGTGCACCAGGAAGCCCTGGCGGACCCGGCCGCCCAGCCGCTGCCGGTAGCGGGCGTGCCGGTCGGCGGCGACGGCGCGGGCGCGCCGGGAGCCGGACCCGCCGGGGCGGACCGGGGCGCGGAAGAACAGGCGGGGCGTGTTGACGGGGCCCACCTCCCCTCCGGTGAGCATGCGCAGGGTGGCGCGCAGCAGGCCGCGCAGCGTCGACCCGGGCACGGCGGGGCGCCCGTCGATCCGCAGCGACCGGCTCTCCTGCCCGTCCGGGGCCGCTCCGACGAACAGCGGGCTGAGGGTGTGCAGGGTCACGTCGATCCACCCGGTGTGGGTGCCGGGCAGGGCGCGGTCGTGGCCGCGCAGCAGGGCGGCGGTGTCCACCCCCTCCGGCAGGCCCGAGTGCAGCGCGCCCGCCCGCATCGGCGCGGCGGGCAGCCGCACCAGGCCGTAGGGGGCGCGCGCCCGGTGGCGGCCCCAGGGCGGTTCGGGGGTCACCGCGTCCTCCTCCCCGGCCGCACCGGCGCGCCGGCGACGCCCATGCCGGTCAGGCGGTGGAAGGCCACCCCGACCACGCCGGTGCCGGGGTCGCGCGCCCAGTACTCGCGGACCGACAGCCACGCCCGGCCCCCGGTGTCGGCCCCGCCCCAGCGCAGCGGCAGCACCGCCGCGCTGCCCGACGGCTCCAGGGCCAGGCTGAACGGCGCCCCGTCGGGCGCGGCCCGCGCGGTGCGCCCCGCCAGCAGCAGCCTGCGGTCCCGGGGGCGCAGGTAGTCCGGCAGGGCGGAGGCGTCCTCGTCGACGGCCAGCCAGCCCTGCTCCGCCCGCTCGCCGATGCGGATCTGCGCCGAGCCGCAGAACACCAGGACCTCCAGCACCCGCCACCGCTCCCGCGGCCCGGGCGGGGCGGCCGACCAGTCGGCGAAGGCGCTCCGGTCCGAGCGCCACCACCTGCGCCCGGGGCAGGTCCCGGTGATGCGGCCGTCCCCCAGTTCGGCGAGCAGCCACTGCCGCTGCCCGGGGGCCTGCCCGTCCAGCAGCGCGCAGCGCACGCCCGCGTCGAACACGTCGGCCAGCACCTGCTCGACCTGGGCCGCGGTCAGCTCCCGCAGGCGCACGCCCGCCGGCTCCGGCGGCTGCGGCCACGG
>NZ_KQ950186.1:107416-169916 GCF_001517975.1 Thermobifida cellulosilytica TB100 | reverse complement strand
ACAACACCCCCCCACCCACGAGGGCCTCTTCCCCAGCCACGGCAACCGCATCAGATTGTCAACCCCACCGGCAGCCCGAAAACCACCGGAAGGGACCGCCCGGAGCCTCCCCGCGAAACCCTCCGCAGTTCCGCTCCGTTCGTGTGCCTCACTTTATCGCCTTCTGACCGTTCCACCAAATCGGCGTTCTGGTCAGGCGACCGCGGAAATGACTCCACGGCCCTTCTTCCCCGCACCGAAGAAACGCCAGCGAATGGCGCTGCTTCGTGCACGGAAAGCACCCGGTCGAACCGATCGGCTCTGGTACCGAGGGGACCGCGGGGCGGACGCCGACGCGTCCATGTCACTCCGCGAGGCTCCGGATCCGGCTGCCCTCACTCGATCGAGGAGTTCAGTTCCCGGTCATCCGGCTCACCGATTTTACCCGCTCGGAGTCGGTGCTCTGACCATCTCCGGCGGATCCGCGGGCGGAGTCCGCCGACCCCTGCCCGCATCGGCTCGAAGCACATTACCCCATGCTCCGCAGGACGCAAACCGGCACCCCCGGGGTGTCCCGCCGCGGCACGTGCGGACGCCGTCCGCGGCGGTTCCGCCCGTGTCTCAGCCGAGCTCGCGGATCCTTCGGGCGAGCGCCCGGAAGGCGATGCCGCGGTGGCTGATCGCGTTCTTCTCCTCCGGGCTCATCTCCGCCGTGGTGCGCGTCTCCCCCTCCGGCACGAAGATCGGGTCGTAGCCGAAGCCGTTCGTCCCGCGCGGCTCGGTGGTCAGGCTGCCGCGGAACACCCCCTCCACGACGTGCTCCTCCCCGGTGGGCAGCACCAGCGCGGCAGCGCAGACGAACTCGGCGCCACGCCGCTCCGGCGGGGTGTCGGCGAGCTGGTCGAGGACGAGTTCGAGGTTGGCCGCGTCCCGGTCGCCGCTGCGCTCGCCGAACCTGCCCGACCAGCGGGCGGACAGGACTCCGGGCATGCCGTTCAGTTCGTCGACGCGCAGCCCCGAGTCGTCCGCGACGGCCGGCAGACCGGTGTGCCCGGCGATCGCCCTGGCCTTCAGCAGGGCGTTTCCGGTGAAGGTCGGCTCGGTCTCGGGCACGTCGGGCGCGTCCGGGTAGCCGTCGAGGCCGCGGACCTCGATGTCAAGGCCCGCTTCCCCCAGGATCGCGCGCAGCTCGGGGACCTTCTTGGCGTTGCGGGTGGCGAGAACGAGGGTGCTGATACGGCTCACTCTGACAGTGCCTTCTTCTGGATCTCGGTGAGTTGGGCGCATCCGGCCACGGCCAGGTCGAGGAGGGTGTCCAGGTGGGCGCGGTCGAAGGGGACCTTCTCCGCGGTGCCCTGGACCTCGATGAACTGGCCGGTTCCGGTGACGACGACGTTCATGTCGGTCTGCGCCACCGAGTCCTCCAGGTAGTTCAGGTCCAGTCGGGGCTGCCCCTGGACGATGCCGACGCTGACCGCGGCGACCGACCCGGTCAGCGGGTTGTTCTTGAGGTTGCGCTGCCTGCGCAGGTACTTGACGGCGTCGACGAGGGCCACGTAGGCGCCGGTGATGGCGGCCGTGCGGGTGCCGCCGTCGGCTTGCAGGACGTCGCAGTCGAGGGTGATGGTGTGCTCGCCCATCGCCTTGAAGTCGACGACCGCGCGCAGCGACCGCCCGATGAGACGGGAGATCTCGTGGGTGCGGCCGCCGATCTTGCCCTTGACGGACTCGCGGGTGCCCCTGGTGTCCGTGGCCCGGGGGAGCATGGCGTACTCGGCGGTGACCCAGCCCTCTCCGCTGCCGCGCCGCCACCGGGGGACGCCGTCCTCCACGGTCGCGGCGCACAGCACGCGGGTATCGCCGAACTCGATGAGCGCGGATCCTTCGGCGTGCCGGAGCCAGTTGCGCGTGATGCGCACCGGGCGTAGCTGGTTCGGGGTTCGTCCATCAGGTCGAGGCATGGGGTGAGCCTATCGGCGCGCGTGGGAAGCCACGGCCACCTGATCGGCGAACGCTGGGTTCGACCACGCGCGACGGGTTGCGGCTCTGCTTCGTGTCCGCGGGCGCGGCTCAGGCTCCCGCGGTGATCTCGTGGACCTCTCCGGGGACGGCGAGCCCGATCGGACCGTTGTAGGTGCTCCGCGCCTCGGCGAGGGTGCGCTCGTTGTCGTTCCAGGGCACCAGGTGGGTGAGGAGGAGTCGGCGGGCGTTGGCCCGGCTGGCCTGCTCCCCCGCCTCGCTCCCGGTGAGGTGCATGTCCTTGGGGTGTTCCCGGTGGTCGTGGAAGGACGCCTCGCACAGGAACAGGTCGGCGTCGCGGGCGAGTTCGACGATTTCGCCGCAGGCTCCGGTGTCTCCCGAGTAGGTGAGAACCGCGCCGTCGTGCTCCAGGCGGATGCCGAACGCCTCGACGGGGTGGTTGACGTGGTCCAGGGTGGCGGTGAAGGGGCCGATCCTGCGGGTGCCGGGAGTCAGCTCGTGGAAGTCGAAGGTCTCGCGCATGCCGGGGTCGGGGTCGAGCCCGTAGGCGCGGGCCATCCGGTCGGCCACGCCGGTGGGGCCGTAGACGGGGATGCGGGGTTTGGGGCCGTCGGGATGGAAGGTGCGCGCCACCCAGTAGGAACACAGGTCCAGGCAGTGGTCGGCGTGGAGGTGGGAAAGGTAGACGGCGTCGATGGAATAGATGTCGGCGTGGCGCTGGAGGGCTCCGAGCGCACCGTTGCCCAGGTCGAGCAGCAACCGGAACCCATCGGCCTCCACGAGGTAACAGGAGGCGGGTCCGGCGGGTCCGGGAAAGCTCCCCGAGGAGCCGATGATGGTGAGTCGCACGTCGTACAGCCTTTTCGGTGAAGGCGTCTTCTGCTGCGAAGACGTCGCTGCGTCACGGAGAGTTTCTCCGGGTTTTCCAGGTGGTTACGGTGTACCCCACATACCTGAGAGTAGGTATGGAATGTGGGGCGTTCCCCAGGCGATGTGAGTCACAGTGAAGGGGTAACAGACTTTTCCCGGAGCGTCCCTGGCCTGCGGGAGCGTCGTGGGGAGGCCGGAGCGGGCCGCAGGCTCAGCGGCCGACCCGGGCGAGCTGGCGGCTCTGCGCGACGAGGCGTCCCTTGACGTCCCACAGTTCGACGTTCTCGTCGAACCAGCCGTCGCTGACGAGGCTGCTGTGCACGCGGAAGGCGAGCGGCCCGGGCTCGGGGACCGCCCGCAGGTGCCAGGTCAGCTCGACGGTGGGCGCCCAGCTCCAGTCGGTCAGCAGGCTGACGATGGGTGGCAGGGCGTCGACGGCGAGCGGGACGAACGCCGCGGGGTCCTCGGCTGGTCCTCCGTCGCGCGCGCTGAGGTCGACGTACCCGAGCAGTTCGGGGGTGTCGACGGTGTGCTCCCGGAGGAGGGCCGCGTAGCTGTCGGGGGCGAAGCCCACGTCGACCCGGGCGAGGAAGCCGTCGTCGGCCAGGTGGCTGCTGCGCGGGTCGAAGCTTCGGCACTGCTCGATCGGGGGGATCTCGGGCCGGGGCGCCGTGTAGATGGGCTGGGCCTGCGAGTCGAGCGTGGCCGTCGCGACGGTCCCGGTGAGGACGGTCCGGCCGGACTGGCGCAGGGTGGCCTGGACGGTGGTGACGGTCCGGCCCCGCTTGACCACCTCGGTCTCGATTTCGGCCGGCCCGCCGCTGCCGGGACGGTGGAAGTGGTACGAGGAGGACACTGCGTGTGCGTGGTCGGACTCGGCGAGCACGGCCCGTTGCAGCAGTGCCATGAGGTAGCCGCCGTTGATGGCGGCTCCGATGAGATATCCGGGATCGAGTTCGGCCGCGTACCGGTTCTCGCCGACGCGAACGACGGCGGTCGCGGAGTCGAATCGAGTCATGGGGTCCATTGAACCGAAGGCCGCCGTCCCGCCGACGGGCGGGGGCGGGTTGCCGACCGGCGCCGCGGCGGTCCCGCTTCCGGGGCCGCCGCGGCGCGTCGGCTCAGGCCCAGAGCTGGCCCTCCAGGCGCTTCTCGGCCTCCTCCAGGGTGCCTTCATAGGCCCCGGTGGACAGGTACTTCCATCCGGCGTCGGCGACAACGAACGCGATGTCGGCGCGCTGTCCCGCCTTGACGGCCTTGGCCGCCACGCCGAGGGCGGCGTGCAGCACGCCGCCGGTGGAGATGCCCGCGAAGATCCCCTCCTTGTCGAGGAGTTCCCGGGTACGGCGCAGTGCCGCGTCGGAGGGGACGGAGAAGCGGGTGCTGAGGACCGTCTCGTCGTACAGCTCGGGGACGAAGCCCTCGTCGAGGTTGCGCAGACCGTAGACGAGCTCCCCGTAGCGGGGCTCGGCGGCCACGATCTGGACGTCGGGCCGGTGCTCGCGCAGGTAGCGGCCGACCCCCATGAGGGTGCCGGTGGTGCCCAGCCCGGCGACGAAGTGGGTGATCTCCGGCAGGTCGGCCAGGATCTCCGGTCCCGTCGTCTCGTAGTGGGCCCGGGCGTTGGCCTGGTTGCCGTACTGGTACAGCATCACCCAGTCGGGGTGCTCTTCGGCCATGCGCTTGGCGACGCGCACCGCCTCGTTCGACCCGCCCTCGGCCGGGGAGTAGTGGATCTCGGCCCCCCACATGCGGAGCAGTTGGCTGCGCTCGGCCGAGGTGTTCTCGGGCATGACGCAGACCATCCGGTAGCCGCGCAGCCGCGCGACCATGGCCAGGGAGATGCCCGTGTTGCCGGAGGTGGGTTCCAGGATGGTGCACCCGGGGGTGAGTCGGCCTTCCTTCTCGGCCTGCTCGATCATGTAGAACGCCGCGCGGTCCTTGATCGACCCGGTCGGGTTGCGGTCCTCCAGCTTGGCCCACAGCCGCACCTCGGGGGAGGGCGACAGGTTCGGCAGTCCGACCAGCGGGGTGCGGCCGAGCGAGTCCAGGAGAGAGTCGAACCTCATGGCGCTCAGCGCATGCCGCCGGCGACCGCCGGCAGGACCGTGACCGTGTCCCCGTCGGAGACCGGGGTGTCGAGCCCACCGAGGAAGCGGACGTCCTCGTCGTTGAGGTAGACGTTGATGAAGCGGCGGAGCTGTCCGTTCTCGACGAGGCGCTCACCGATGCCCGGGTAGTTCTTGTCCAGGTTGGTGATGAGTTCGGAGAGGGTGGCTCCCTCGCCGTCGACCGCTTTGGCTCCGCCGGTGAGGTTGCGCAGGATGGTCGGGATCCGGACCTCGATGGCCATGGGTGTGTCTCCGTTGGAAGTCTGTGGATGGCAGCGGCGGACGCGCGGCGGTCCGCCGGATAGGTTCAACATGCGCGGGGGGCCGGTGATTCCGGGGACCGCGCGTTTTCTCAGCCCTGCTCGACGATCTCGACCGGTTCCTCGGTGACGACCCCGTCGACGATCCGGTAGGAGCGGAACTCGACGGTCTCGGGGTCCCTGGTGGAGACCAGGACGTAGTGGGCGTTCGGCTCGGAAGCGTAACTGACGTCGGTCCGCGACGGGTACGCCTCGGTGGCGGTGTGCGAGTGGTAGATGATGACGGGTTCCTCGTCCCGTTCGTCCATCTCACGCCAGACCTTGAGCTGTTCGCGCGAGTCGAACCGGTAGAACGTGGGCGACCGTTCGGCGTTGATCATCTCGACAAAGCGTTCGGGACGGTCGCTGCCCTCGGGACCGGCCACGATGCCGCACGCCTCGTCCGGGTGGTCGCGGCGGGCGTGGGCGACGATCTTGTCGTAGATCGAGCGGTCAATCCTCAGCATGCCCTTCAGCCTAACCGAGCCGTGATCTCTTCCCACTCAACAGGTAGGGCTTGTGCGCCGCCCGCCGACCGGGGCGGGCCGGCGGACGGTCGCGGTCACCCCTGCTGGCGCCAGACCGCCTGGACCAGGTTCTCCTGGACGTGGGTGAGCCACTCGTAGATGTGCGCCGCCGCGGCCAGCGACTCGTCGCGCGAGGCTGCGGCGCGCAGCGCGTAGACGTCCTCCTCGGTCTCCAGGCCCATGCGGGTGCCCAGGGAGAGGCGCACGTCGGTGAGGACCTTGAGCCACGCCTGCACGTCGTCGGCGTCCAGGAGGACCTGGCCGCCCTCGGCCGGGAGCGCCTCGACCACCCGGCGGGCGTTCTCGCGCTTGTGCCGCCGCAGGTCGTTCTCGGTGTAGCGGCGGAAGTCCGTGGCGGCGGCGGGGTCGTCGGTGTAGGCGTCGGGGAAGAGCCGGGCCAGCACCGGGTCCTTGGGCCTGGTCGCGGACTCGCTGATGCCGACGAGGGCGGCGAGTCCGTCCTGCTGGTCGGGCTCCTCGACGATGCGCAGCAGGAGCTCCGCCATGGAGCGCAGGAGCGTGGCGTCGTCCCGGTCGATCTCGATGCGGACCCCGCCGTACGGCACGGGATGGAATCTGGTGGTCATGCGGCTGGCTTCTGTGTCAGGGGCGTCCTGCCCGGCGGTCACCTGTCCTGTTGCAGGGTCGCCCACAGACCGTACTCGTGCAGGGTGGCGACGTGGCGCTCCATCTCCTCGCGGGTGCCGCTGGAGACGACCGCCTTGCCCCGGTAGTGCACGTCCTCCATGAGCTTGTGGGCCTTGGCCCGGGAGTAGCCGAAGACCTTCTGGAAGACGTAGGTGACGTAGCTCATGAGGTTGACGGGGTCGTTCCAGACGATCGTGACCCACGGCGTGTCCGGCCGGTTGTGCTCCTCGATCCGCGGTTCGTCGAGTTCGACCGGCATGGCGGTCATGGCTGCCTCACCTTCTTCACTCTCTCTCGTCCGGTTGTGGGCCCGCGGTCGGCGGTTCCCGCCTCCCCTTCCATTCTGGAAGGGATCCCGCCCGGCCAAGTCGGTCGTCGGCTTTTTATCCTGACAGTCACAAACTAGGGTGGGATGTCATGACCGATCGCTGGAGCAGTGCGCTCCTCACTGACCACTACGAACTGACCATGGTGCAGGCGGCGCTGCACAGCGGCGCGGCGCGGCGCCGGACGGTCTTCGAGATGTTCGCCCGCCGACTGCCGGAGACCCGGCGCTACGGGGTCGTCGCGGGAACCGGGCGCTTCCTGGACGCCCTGGAGCACTTCCGCTTCGACTCCGAGACCCTGGACTTCCTGGCCCGGAACGGGGTTGTGGACGACCCTACCCTCTCTTTCCTCGCCGACTACCGGTTCTCCGGAAACATCTGGGGTTATGCCGAGGGCGAGTGCTTCTTCCCGGGGTCGCCCATCATGGTCGTGGAGGGGCCCTTCGCGGAGTGCGTGGTGCTGGAGACCCTCGCGCTGTCGATCTACAACCACGACTGCGCGATCGCCTCCGCGGCGTCGCGCATGGTGCGCGCCGCCCACGGGCGCCCGCTGATCGAGATGGGGTCGCGGCGCACCCACGAGGCGGCCGCGGTGGCGGCGGCCCGCGCCGCCTACCTCGCGGGGTTCGACGCCACCTCCAACCTGGAGGCCGGGCGGCGCTACGGGGTGCCCACCACCGGCACCAGCGCGCACGCGTTCACCCTGCTCCACGACAGCGAGCGCAGCGCGTTCTCGGCGCAGTTGGAGTCGCTGGGCACGGGGACCACGCTGCTGGTGGACACCTTCGACGTGATGCGGGCCGTGAACACCGCCGTGGAGCTGGCCGGGCCGGAGCTGGGCGCGGTCCGGCTGGACTCGGGCGACCTGGAGGAGCTGGCGGTGCAGGTCCGCAAGTTCCTGGACGGCAAGGGCGCCACCGACACCCGCATCATCGTCACCGGCGATCTCGACGAGTACTCCATCCAGGCGCTGACGATCGCCCCGGTGGACGGCTACGGGGTGGGGACCGCGCTGGTCACCGGCTCCGGTGCACCCACCGCCTCCCTGGTGTACAAGCTGGTGGCGCGCGCGCAGAGCGACGACCCCGAGGCGCCGCTGTCGCCGGTGGCCAAGCGCTCGGTGGGTAAGCCCAGCAAGGGAGGGCGCAAGTGGGCGGCGCGGCGGCTGGACGACCACGGGACGGCCACCTCCGAGCGGGTCTTCGCCCACGAGCCGGAGCTGACCCCGCTGGAACGGCCGCTACTGGTGCCGCTGGTGCGCGACGGCGAGGTCGTGGGCCGGGAGCCGCTGGAGCAGGCCCGGGAGCGGCACGCCCGCTCCGTCGCCGAACTGCCGGTGACCGCGCACCAGATGTCCCGGGGCGAGCCCGCCATCCCGACGGTCTTCGAGCAGCGGCCGTCCCTGTGACCCACGCGGCCGGGACAGGACCGGTCGGGTACGAACGGAAGAGGGTTTCGAGATCATGAAGAAGGCACTGATCGTCGTCGACGTGCAGAACGACTTCTGCGAGGGCGGGAGTCTGGCGGTGTCCGGCGGCGCGGGCGTGGCCTCGGCCATCTCCGCGTACCTGGCGGCGCGGGGCGGCGACTACGCCCACGTCGTGGCCACCCGCGACCGCCACGTGGACCCGGGGCCGCACTTCTCCGACACGCCCGACTTCGTGGACTCCTGGCCGCCGCACTGCGTGGTGGGCACCCCCGGGGCGGAGTTCCACCCGGAGCTGACGACCGGGCCGATCGAGGCGGTGTTCGACAAGGGCGCCTACGAGGCCGCCTACAGCGGGTTCGAGGGGGCCACGGCCGACGGCGAGTCGCTGGAGGAGTGGCTGCGGCAGCGCGGCGTCACCGACGTGGACGTGGTGGGCATCGCCACCGACCACTGCGTGCGCGCCACCGCGCTGGACGCGGCCCGCGCCGGGTTCGGGGTGCGGGTGCTGCTGGACCTGACCGCGGGGGTGGCCCGCCCGACCGTGGAGAAGGCGCTGCGGGAGCTGGCCGAGGCGAACGTGGCGCTGGAGGGCGAGCCGGTGGTGGCCTGACACGTCCCGGTCCCGCGGGGCCCGGGTGGGGCCCCGCGGGAGCGCGGGAGCGGGTCAGTCGATGCCGATGGCGGCGCGCACCTGGGCCAGGACGCGGCGGGCGCGCTCGCGGGCGCGGCGGGCGCCCTCGGCCAGGATGTCGTCGAGCTCGCTGTCGGGGGCCATGAGCTGCTCGTAGCGCTCGCGCATGGGGGCGACCTCGGCGTTGATGGCCTCGAACAGCTCGTTCTTCAGCTCTCCCCAGCCCATGCCGCCCGCCTCCAGGCGCTTGCGGGTCGCGGCGACCTGATCGGCGTCGGCGAAGTGGGTGAGCAACTGGAAGACGACGGAGGAGTCGGGGTCCTTGGGCGCCTCCACCGGGGTGCTGTCGGTGGGGATGCGCCGGATCAGCTTCTTCAGCTTGTTCTCGGGCAGGAAGAGCGGGATGTGGTTGTCGTAGGACTTGCTCATCTTCCGCCCGTCGATACCGGGCAGCACGCTGGCGTCGCCCTCGGGGAAGACCCCCTGGGGGATGCGGAAGGTGTAGCCGTCGCCGAACAGGTGGTTGAAGGAGCCCGCGATGTCGGCGGCGTACTCGACGTGCTGGGCCTGGTCGCGGCCGACCGGGACCAGGTCGGTCTCCATGATGAGGATGTCGACGGCCATGAGGATGGGGTAGTTGAACAGCCCCATGTTGACCCCGGCGTCCAGGTCGGCGTTGCCGGCGGCGGCGTTGCGGTCGCGCACGGCCTTGTAGGCGTGGGCGCGGTTCATCAGCCCCTTGGCGGTGACGCAGGACAGGATCCAGGTCAGCTCGAACGTCTCGGGGATGTCGGACTGGCGGTAGATGACGGTGCGCTCGGGGTCGAGTCCGCAGGCCAGCCAGGTGGCGGCGACCGACCGGACGTTGTGCCGCATCACCTCGGGGTCGCGCACGGTGGTGAGCGCGTGGTAGTCGGCGATGAAGTAGTACGCGTCGTACTCGCGCGCGGCCTCCAGGGCGGGCTTGAGCGCGCCGAGGTAGTTGCCCAGGTGGGGTTCACCGGTGGGTTTGACACCCGTGAGGTAGGTCTTGGTCGCTGCCATGGGAGAAGCTTATCGGCGCGGCCGACCGGTCCTTTCGTCCCGTGTCAGGGGGCGAACTCGGCGGCGGCGAGGATCTCGTCGAGTTCGGGAAGGCCGTACTCGTCCACGACGAGGATCTGCGACTCGGGCAGCAGCCAGGTGCGCTGCTCGTAGGCGTCCCCCTCGCCGGTGTCCCAGGTGGCGCAGCCGATCCGGTACTCCCGGTAGAGCGCCTTGCGGTCGCCGACCGGGGCGAGTTCGGAGACGGTCGGCGCGTGGTGGTCCGGAGGGGCGTCGACGGTCGTGGCGGCCGGAGGGCACATCCCGAGGCCGGAGCGCGGCACGTAGGCGCCCTGGTCGGGGGAGTCGGTGATCGGCTGCCACGACTCTCCCCCGTAGCGGATGCCGCCGGGGCCGAAGATCTTGACGTGGGCGCAGTGGGCCTCGGCCTCGGAGTCCCAGGAGGGCTGCCGGCGCTGCTCGGCGCACTCGGGCTGGCCGGGCGGGTGGGCGAGGATCCAGTCGTCGGTCACCGATCCCTGCGCGGGGTCCGATCCGTTGGCGAACACCGCGTCCTCGTAGCGGGTGACGGTCCAGTCCTCGGGGAAGGTGAGCGTCAGGTTCCGGAAGCGGACGCGCTGCCCCGGCGGCTCGGCGGCGGTCTCCGAGGGTTCGGGGGGTTCCGCGGTGGCCGCACCGGTCGGGGCGGCCCCGTCGGTCGGGATTCCGGCTCCGGTGGGCTCCGGGGTCGGCAGGAGCGGCCGGTCGGCGGCGAGCCGTCCGACGACCCAGGCCGTCGCCGCCACCAGCACGGCCGCGACGACGCCGAACGCGGCCAGGGCGGCGGCCCGGTTCCTGCGGTTGCGGGCCTGCTCCGCGGAGGCGGGCCGCGGCGCCGGGGGCGGAGGGGGTTCGGGTCAGCGGGCACGGTGTCCTCCGGTGGTGAATCGTGGATCGTCTTCTTCACCGCTCTGTTTCTGCGCCGGGGTCAACAGGGTGGCCGGTCCCGGCCGGGTCCGCCGCGGCCCTTCCCCGTGCCGGGAGGGGCCGCGGCGGGCGGGTCAGGCGGCCATGGCCTCGTCGAGTTCGGGGATGCCGTACTCGTCCACGACGAGGACCTGCGGACCGGGCAGGAACCAGGAGCGCTGGAGGTAGTACGTGTCCTCGGCGAGGAGGAACTCCTGCAGCCGGACGCAGGTGACCGGGTACTCGCGGTAGAGGGCGTCCTGGCCGCGGACGGTGACGGCCTCGACCGCGAGCGGCGTCCCCCACTCGTGGTCGTCGAGCTCCTCCAGGCTGTGCAGGTCGTCCGCGGGGACGTAGTCCTCTCCGTTCGCTCCGTAGGGGTCGACCCCGTTGGCGCTGGGGCAGGGCAGCCCGCCCTGGGTGTACGGGTAGAACATGCCCCGTCTGTCGTCCTCGGTGATGCTGCGGCCGGAGTAGGCGGCGGAGTCGATGAGGCCGGTGAAGGTGATCGCCCCCGGGCCGAGGATCTTGACGTGGACGCAGTCGCGTTCCCGCCACACCCACTGCCGGGCCCAGTCGATCTCGGCGCAGCCGGCCTGGCCGGCGGGCCACGCGACGAGGATGTCCTCGACGATCTGCTCGCCCCCGGGTTCGGTGAAGTCCGCGAAGGTGACGTCCGGGACGGTGACGACCGTCCAGTCGGCGGGGAGGGCGAACTCCACGCCCCGGTACTCGACGGTCTGCGTCGCCGGAGCGGGGGGCGGCTCCTCGGCGGCGGCGCTCTCCGTCGGTTCCGTTCCGGCCGGCGGCAGGATCGGCTGGTCGGTGGCGACGCGCCCGATCGTCCACGCCCCGGCGATCACCGCCAGGACGGTGAGCGCGGCCACGACCGCGAGGACGCCCCTGCCGACTCCGGCCCGGCCCGCGGCCGTGACGGCTGCCGGGACCGAGGCATTGGCCGAGGCCGAGGCGTCGCCCGGGGCCGAGCCGTCACCCGAGGCCGAGGCGTCGGCCGACGCGTGTCCCGTGGCGGATCCGGCGGGCGCGGCCTGGGTGCCGTCGGCTTCGGGGCTTCCCGCCGCCGCTCCGGTCGCCCGGCCCGCGGCCGTGACGGAGCCGATGATGCCGCTGGAGGTGGTCGCGGCGAGGGCCCCGGCGATCGCGGCCCAGGTGGCGGGCCGGTGTCCGGCCTCGTCGAAGCGGGTCCAGGCCCGTTGCAGCAGGGCGCGCAGGCGGTCGCGGCGGGCCTGCGCCGCGGCCTCCGCGCTGATGCCGAGCACCGTGTCCAGCGCCTCGACCGCGCTGGGCCGCTCCCGGGGGTCGACCGACAGCGCCCGCTCCACGAGGCCGCGCAGTTCCTCGGGGACCCCGTCGATGTCGTAGGCGCCCGCGCGCACCCGTTCGGCCAGTTCGCTCCTGGTTCCCTCCCCGAACGGGCGGCGCCCGGTGGCCGCGTAGGCGACCAGGCCGCCCCAGGCGAACATGTCGGCGGCCGGATCTCCCGGGTCCCCGGCCAGCCGCTCCGGGGCGGTCCATCCGGGGGTCCCGTAGCCGCCGTCTCCGGCCGGGTCCCCGACCTCGCGGGCGATGCCGAGGTCGAGCACCGTCACCTTGGGGCCGTGGGGGGAGAGCATGACGTTGCCGGGTTTGACGTCGAGGTGCACCACTCCCGCGGCGTGGAGGGCCGACAGCGCCTCGGCGGTACCGGCGGCGAAGGCCGCCAGCTCCTCACCGGCGAGGAGCTCCTCGCCCTGCTCCCCGCGCCGCGTCACCTCCTCGAAGAGGGTGCGGCCGGGGACGAACTCGGCGGCCAGCCACGGCAGCGGCGCCTCGGGGTCGGCGCCCAGGAACCGGGGCACGCACTCGGCGTCGATGCGGGCGAGCAGCGCGGCCTCCCGGGCGAACAGCTCCCGGCGGGAGGGGTTGCCGGCGTGGTCGGGCTTGATGGTCTTGACCGCCACGCAGCGCCCGGTGCCGTCCACCGCGCCGTAGACGACTCCCATGCCGCCCTCGCCCAGCCGTCCCACGACGGTGAACGGTCCGATGCTGCGGGGGTCCTGCGGTTCCAGCTCCTGTAGTTCGGGAGGGAGTTCGGGCGGTGCGGCGCTCGATGTGGGCGGCATGGGCGCTCCAGGGGTGCGGGGACGCGCTGCGCGGCGCCCCGTGGACGGTACGTGCTGTTCTCTCGGACGGTTCCGGGTCTCCCGGAGCCGTCCGGCCCGAGCACCGTAGCAACAGCCTTCTGCTCAGGTCACCGCCACTTCTGGGGGATTGACAGCACGTCCGGGCGCCTCACCGGGGCTTTGCGTACTCCGCCGTCGGCAGGGGTGCGGTGTCGGCTCCGCCGCGCGGCGGACGCCGGCGCCCGCCGCGGAGCCGCCGCACCGCGCGGGCGGCCCGTCCCAGGGCGCGCAGCGCCGAGACGGCCCAGCCCGAGAGCAGCCACATGGCGGCGTACCCGGCGACCAGCGCCCCGGTGCCGAGCAGCCCCCACGGCCAGCTTGTCGCCGTGGCCTCGAAGACCACGGGTTCGTCCATGCCCGCGATCTCGCCGCGGACCGTGGAGCTGCCGAACACCGGCGCGGGCAGGTCCACGGGGAACTCGTAGACGGCCTCCTGGCCGGGGGCCAGTTCGCGGATGCGGGGCGGGTAGACGACGGTGGTGGCGTCGTCGCCGCGGCCCACCGCGACGGAGACGGCGGGGTCGGTGACGGGCTCGATCCCGGTGTTGACCACGGTCAGCTCGGCGGTGCGCCGGACGGGCAGCGCGAACCAGGTCCGCCAGTCGCGCCACCACGGGCCGTCCTCGTCGCGGAGCCGGAAGTCGGTGACGGTGAGCATGCGGACCGCGTTGCCGGGGTTGCGCTCGTCGATGCGCTGCTGGCGCTCCTCGGCGCTGAGGAAGGGCACTCCCTCGACGGTGAAGTCCGCGACGGCCCGGTACTGGCCGGTGACGTCCAGGGCCTCCACGACGCAGGGGCAGCCGACGGGCGGCGCGGTGACGGTGAGCAGGCCGCGCCCCTCGCCGTTCTCGTCGGCGGCGATGGTCACCGCGTCGGTGGCCGCGCAGTCGCTGGAGGTGATGTACTCTCCGCCGCCGCACACCCGCACGGTGACCACGCCCTGCGGCCAGTCGTAGAGGCGCACCACGACGGTGTCGCCGATCCGGGCCGAGGCCGCGTCCAGGGTGAACCGCGGGTCGCGCTCGGCGGTGGTCTGCGCGGCCGCCGGGGCGGACGTGCAGACCAGCAGTGCGGCGGCGAGGAGGGGCAGGGCGCGCAGCAGGCGGGTCATGGCCTCGGGTCCTCCGGGCCGTTCTGCTCCTCCCCGGCACCGGTCTGCTCTTCCGGGGCGGGCGGGGTGTCCGCGGGGGCGCCCCCGCCGTCGGCCGGGGCGGGCGTCCCGGCCTGCGCGTCCCGGGCGGCGGCCTCCTCCTGGCGGGCCTCGGCCACGGCCGCGGCGACCGCGGCCGCGAAGCGGCGCTTGGCCAGGCGGCGACGCCACAGCAGCACCGCGGCGAGCAGCACGACGACGAGCACGGGCACCCAGGGGACGGCGACGGCGGAGTCGCTGCGGGTGACCGGTTCCAGGCCGGGGATCCGCGGGGCCTGCGGCGCGGCCTCGGGGGTGAGGGTGACCTCGCCGTTCAGCCAGAAGAGCGGGTAGACGTCGGAGACGGTGTGGCTGTACTCGTAGACGGTCCCGGGCAGCATCTCGGGCACCTGCACGGGCGTCCCCTCGCCCAGCGCGACGCCGAGGGGTCCCTCGGCTCCGACCCCTCCTGAGGCGACCATCCGCAGGTTGCCGGTGTTGCGCACCTGGTAGGTGACGGTCAGCTCGCCGGTGGCGAAGGGGTTCCACCAGGCGGGGGCATGGTACTCGGTGCGGACCGCGTCGATTTGCAGGGACGGGCGGGTGGGACCGTCCACCCGCAGGTAGACGCGGGCGGCGATGCGCCGGTCGACCCGGACCAGTTGCCCCTGGGCGTTGACCGCGTCCTGGGCCACGGAGGCGATCACCCCGGCGGCGTGGTCGCCGGGTTCGGCGTCCTCGGGGACGGTGATGCGGAACGGCACGACGCGGGTCTCGCCCGCCTCGACCTCGATGCTCCGGTCCTCGGGGGCGAGTTCGATCCAGGTCCCGGCGAGGGTGGGCTCCTCGTCGGCGGGCAGCAGGGCGAAGGAGCCGTCGGAGGTGTTGAAGGCGTCCGTGCCGTAGACCGAGAAGGTCATCGCCTCGTCGCCGTAGTTGGTGACGGCCGCCCAGTCCTCGATGGTCTGGCCGGGCTTGACGTCGTGGACGAAGTAGCTGCGGCCGAGTTCGCCGTCGGCGTTGGACGGGGCCACCGACCAGCGGAAGCCCTGGTCGGCGGCTGCCTGCTGCTGGGCCGTGCCGCCGCTGCCGGAGTCCGTGCCCGGGTCCGTGCCGGGGCGCACGTCGGCCAGGGCCGGGGCGGCGGGGACGGTGAGGGCGTACAGCAGCAGGCCGACCACGCCGAGACGCGCGATCCGGGTCGGGAGGGCTGGCACGGGTCTGCTCTCCAGGGGACGGGTCCAGGGGGCCTGGACGTGGCGGGTGCGGTCGGTCAACTGAGGGTGAGGGTGAGGGTGCCCACGTACTCGCCCGGCGGGGTGTCGGCCGGAATGCCCAGTTCCAGTCCGGCTCGGCAGGCGAACACCCCGGAGCTGGCGCCCGCCGTCCCGGCGCACAGGGTACGCGGTACCGCCAGCCCGTCTCCGGGGCGGACCTCGTCTCCCGGGCGGACGCCGGAGCCGGCGGGGCCGTCGAGGACCTCGGCGGAGGGCGCCCAGCCGAGCAGGTGGGCGCCGATGTCGGCGCCGGTGTCGCCCCTCAGGTCGCTGACCTGGCCGACCAGGCTCCAGCCCGCGTCGGTGCCGCGCAGGTCGGAGACGGTGGCGGGGTTGAGGTCTCCGGTGGCCCGCTGGTGGGAGCCGTCGGTGCTCGGTTCCGGGTCGGAGAGCAGGACCGGGGTGCCGGGGAGGGTCATCGTCAGGGCCCCGGGCGGCGCGTCGTACCCGGCGTCGCCGTCCTCCTCGGCCTCGGCGAGGGCGTCGGTGCCGTCCTCCTCGGCCCGCGCGGAGGGGCTCGGGTCGGGGTCCGCCCCGTCGGCAGCGGCCGTGTCGGCGTCCGCTGTGCCGGTCTGCGCCCCGGGGGCGGTCGTCTCCGGCTCCTCGACGGGCTCCCAGGGGTCGCGCTCGGGGGCGGGGCCGGGGTGGGGGGTGAGGGTGATGTCCAGGGTGCCGTCGGCGTTCTCGGCGTGCTCCAGCAGCAGCACCGTGTCGTCGCCGGTGAGCAGGAACACGCCGCGCTCGTCGCTGCGCACCGCCGCGATGTCGAGGCCGTCGGGGAGCCGGTGGACCTCGACGGTGTAGGCGGAGGGCTCGTCGCCGTCGGCACTGACCGGTACGGCCGCCGTCTCCGTGGTCTGCGGCTGGTCGGGGGCGTCGGGCGCGCGGTAGCTGGCGAGCAGCGTCTGCTCCGCGTCGGAGTGCACGGTGTGCAGGACGCCGTCCGGCGCCACGACGAAGAAGTCTGCGGGTTCCGCGACGGGGGTGTGCGCCAGCGGGACGAGGTCCTCCTCGGCGGGCTGCGCGTCGGCCGCGGTCGGCGTGTCCGGGTCCGGGTGGAGGACGTGGAGCAGCTCCTCGGCGGGGGTGTCGGCTGCGTGCGGGGAGCCGTCCCCGGTGGTCGGCTCCTCGTCGGGCGCGGCGTCCTCGGCTGCGGTGCGGAGCAGGTAGACGTCGCCGGTGAGGGGGTGCAGCGCGTAGTGGTGGTCCGCCTCGTCGGAGGTGTCGGCCAGGGCCGGCGGGCAGAGGCCGACGGTCAGGGCGACGGTGGCGGCCACGGTGATGCGGCGGCCGGGCCGCGGTCCGCGGGAGGAACGGGGGTGAGGCATGTCTGCGACCAAGGGGAGGGTGCGGGGGTGCGGGACGGGCGGGCCCGCCCCGCACCCGCCGGATCAACTGAGGGTGAGGGTGAGCACCGCCGCGTAGTCACCGGGGACGGTGTCGGCGGGGATGCCCAGGGACAGTTGGGCCCCGGCGGTGAAGGTGCCGGCGGAGGCTCCCGGAGCGGCGGAAGCCAGGGTGCGGGCGACGCCCAGGCCCTGTCCGGGCTGGACGGTGTTTCCGGCGGTCACCGTGCCGGGGGCGCCGATGCCGGTGTCGACGGCCGCGGCGCTGGGCTGCCAGCCGAGGTTCTCGGCGCCGATGGTGCCGGCGTCACCGGTGAAGTCGGTGACCTGGCCCACCAGGTTCCAGCCGGCGTTGGTTCCGCGCAGGTCGGAAACGGTGGCGGTGTTCAGCGCACCGGTGGCGGTCTGGTAGGCGCCGTTGCCGTCCAGCGTGCTGGTGGACAACTGGACGGTGTCGCCCGCCACCGACAGGGTCAGCGGACCCGCGGCGACGTCGGCGAGGATCTGCTGGTTCGCGCTCTGGCCGGAGGCCGGGGGCGGGGTGCTCCCGCCGCCGCTGCCGTTCGCGACGGTGGCGGTGAAGGAGATCGGGTCCATGGCGGCCCCGGCGGCGTAGAAGCCGGCGAAGGCGGTGCTGCCCGCCTGGGTGAGGGTGGCCGGGGTGGAGCCGAGGCTGAGCGTGCCGCCGTTGAGGCTCGGCTGCCCGCCGCTGAGGTCGAGCTCGGCCAGGGCGATGTCGTCGTACTCGGTCAGGGCGGGGTTGCTGGGCGAGCTGCTGGCCATGTCGGCGTAGAGGGTGCCCTCGCCGTCGACGACCTCCACGCGCAGGTCCTCGATGGTGATCTGGAGGACGCCGCCGTGCCCCTCGAAGTGGACCGATCCGCCGAACTGGACGACGGTGTCGCCGCTCTGGGGGTCGTAGCTGCCCGAGACGACGGGGAAGGCGAAGGTGCCGTCGCTGTTCTCGGTGACCCCGCCGGCCACCTCGGTGCTGCCGTGCGCGACCGGGCTCTTGAGGTAGTTGCGGAAGGACAGCTTGACGCCCCAGTCTCCGCTGCCGCCGGTGACGGGCACCGTGGTGTCGGCGGACGCGGGGAGGGCGCCGGCTGCCGCCGCGAGCCCCGCAGCCGCCAGGACCGCTGCTGCCCGGCGGATACCCAGGTTCATGGTGGTTACTCCTTGGTTTCGCCCGGCACCGCGGAGCGCAGGCCGGGAAGGGGGGACGGGGTGCGGTCCGGACGTGCGGTCCGGTGACATGATCACCCCACAAAAGCAAGGTAAGGCTAACCTAAATTATACCCCCTGGCAATTGTGATGACGACGTGACGTCACAATCAGGCCGCCGCATCTCCGCGGACAGTGCGGCTGCACGGAAGGGCGGCACAGCCCGGGACCGCCGTGCGGGCGGGAGGGGCGGCCACACGGGAACTAAACTGAGCCTAACCTCGCAAAAACCAACTTAGGTATACCTTGGCTTACCGACCCGACGCGAGTGTCCCGCGAGAAATCAGGGTCTTTTTGTTACTTTTGCGAAGAGTTATCGGTCCGCCGAAACACGCACCGCGGGGAGCCGGTCGCTCCCGGTCACCGCGGGCGGGTCACTCCTCCCCCACCGCCCACGCCCGCAGCCGGGCGATGCGCTGGCGCAACTGCTCGGCGGTGGCCTGCGCAACGGGCGGCCCCCCGCAGACGTTGCGCAGCCGGGTGTGGATCGTGGCGTGCGGCTGCCCGGTGCGGTGGTGCCAGGCCCCCACCAGGCCGTTGAGCTCGCGGCGCAGTTCGGCGACCACCTCGTGCTCGGGCCGCTGCCGCTGCTGCGGCTCGGTCCGCTGCGCCGCCCGCTCCTGGCGGCGCTTGCGCAGCAGCACCGCCACCTGGTCGGGCTCCAGCAGCCCGGGCAGGCCGAGGAACTCCTCCTCGTCGGGCTCTCCCCCGCCGATCTCGCCGCCGTCGTAGACCGCCCGGTCGAACTCGGCCGCCGACTCCATGGTCTCGAAGGGCAGCTCGTCTCCCGCGTCGGGGGTGTCCCGCTTCTTGCGGGCCTCGTTGACGAGCTCCTGCTCCGGGTCGAAGCCGCCGTCCTCCCGCACCGGCTTGTCCAGCACGTGGTCGCGCTCGCGCTCCATCTCGCTGGCGTACTCCAGCAGGACCGGGATGGAGGGCAGGAACACCGAGGCGATCTCGCCGCGGCGGCGCACCCGCACGAAGCGCCCCACCGCCTGGGCGAAGAACAGCGGGGTGCTGGTGGAGGTGGCGTAGACGCCGACCATCAGCCGGGGCACGTCCACCCCCTCCGAGACCATCTTCACCGCCACCATCCAGCGGTCGTCGGACTCGGCGAACTGGGTGATCTTCCGGCTGGCGGTCGGGTCGTCCGACAGCACCACGGTGGCGCCGCGGCCGGTGATCTGGCGCAGGATGCGCGCGTAGGCGCGGGCGTTGTCGTGGTCGGAGGCGATCACCAGGCCGCCCGCGTCGGGGGTGTGCTTGCGCACCTCCGTCAGCCTCCGGTCGGCCGCGGCCAGCACCCGCTTGATCCAGTCGCCCTTGGGGTCCAGGGCCGCCCGCCACGCCTGGGAGAGCGCGTCGGAGGTGAGCGGGTCGCCGAGGCGCGCGGCCAGCTCCTCGCCGGCCCTGGTCCGCCAGCGCATCTCCCCGGAGTAGGCCAGGAAGATGACCGGCCGCACCACGCCGTCCGCCAGCGCGGGAGCGTACCCGTAGCTGTAGTCCCAGGAGCAGCGGCGCACGCCGGTGTGGTCCTGGACGTAGTCGACGAACGGGATCGGGTTGGTGTCGGACCGGAACGGCGTCCCCGTCAGGCACAGCCGCCGCGCCGCCGGGTCGAACGCCTCGCGCACGGCGTCGCCCCACGACAGCGCGTCGCCCGCGTGGTGGATCTCGTCGAAGATCACCAGGGTGCGGCGGGCCTCGGTGCGGTTGCGGTGCAGCATGGGGTGCGCGGCGACCTGCGCGTAGGTGACGGCCGCGCCGATGAAGTGCCGGCCGAGCGCCCCCTGGCCGTTCTTGAAGTCCGGGTCGAGGGGGATGTTGAACCGCGCGGCGGCCTCGGCCCACTGCTTCTTCAGGTGCTCGGTGGGGCACACCACGGTGACGGCGCGGACCGTGCGCCGCGCCAGCAGCTCGCTGGCCAGGGTCAGCGCGAACGTCGTCTTGCCCGCTCCTGGCGTGGCCACCGCCAGGAAGTCCCGCGGTTCGCGCCGGAAGTACTCCTCGAACGCCTCTCGCTGCCAGTTGCGCAGGCCGCGCAACCGGTCATCGGTGCTGTTCGCCTGAAGCAGAGTCATCGTGCGCATCCCCAGATCGTCACGGGTCGAGGGTAACCGGGCGCCCACCCCGACACACGGTGGAGGCCGAGCGCCCCGCTCGGCCTCCACCACGGCTCCTGCTGCGGCCGGACGGGCTACCCGTCCGCCTCCGGTTCGGCCGTCTGCGCGGGGGTCGTGCCGTAGACCGAGTCTCCCCCGTCGACGGTCACGTCGTTGAACGGCAGGTAGGGGTCGGCCCACGGGAAGACGACATACCACAGCAGCGCCGCCGCGCCCGCGATCAGCGCGAGCGACACCAGGAGCTTGACGAACCAGGGGCCGGGGATGAGACGCCAGATGAGACCGTACACGTGGCTCACTCCTCCTCGGCGTCGGGCGCCATGTGCGCGATGTTCTCGGGCATGCCCTGATCCTTGGGCCGGGTCTCGGTGAGCTCGGCGTGGATGATCAGCCGGTGTGAGTTCTGCAACTTGGGATGGCAGGTGGTGAGGGTGAGGTACGCCTTCTCCGGCTCCTCCGTGGACTCGGGGTGGAACGGGTCGGGAGCGGTGACCTCGATCGCGTCGGGCAGCACGACCTTACTCTCCACCACCTCGTAGGTGTAGAAGTTGTCCCTGTCCTCCAGGACGAGCTCGTCCCCCTCCTCCAACCGGTCGAGGTCCCAGAAGACCGCGGCGACGCGGTGCCCGGCGACCGCGTAGTTGCCGGGCTGGCCGGCCCGGGCCGCGGGGACCATGCCGTCGGGCGTCCAGGACTCGGGATACCACCCGGGGCCGTAGCGGATGTCCTCGGGACCGACCCCGCTGACCACGACCCACTCCTGGTCGGTCTTGGGGATGTAGAGCCTGCTGTTGGCCGTTCCGGGCAGGGGCTCGGAGTCGGGCCCCTGCTCCCAGACCTCGGCGATGGCCTGGTCCAGCCGGTCCTGTTCGGCGTCGGTCTGGAACTGCTTGCCCCAGATCTGGAACGCGGCGAAGAACAGCATGATCAGACCGGCCGTGAACAGCAGCTCGCCGATGGTCCGGAAGGTCACGCGTACGACATCGCCGACGGTGACGCGGTCGCGCGGGGCGGAGGCTCTCCTGTGACCTCCGCCCGAGCGGCGGCTCCGGTCACCGGGGGGGCGTCGGGAAGTGGAAACCATGTGTCCTAACCCGTCGGGGTCGCCCCGCGCCGCAGCGGTCACCGTACTGGCAGGACCAGCGGAACCCCGGTGCGCGGATGCGACACGATCTCGACCTCGTATGAGTAGACGTCGCTGAGCAGCTTCGCGGTGAAGACCTCAGCGGGCGGCCCGTACGCCGCGATCCGTCCCTCGGAGAGTACCGCGACTTGGTCCGCGTAGGCGGCCGCCAGAGCCAAATCGTGGAGGACCACCACGACGGCGTCGCCCCGCGCGGCGCGCTCGCGGGCGATGCGCAGCACCGACTCCTGGTGGCGGATGTCGAGGGCGGCCGTGGGCTCGTCCAGGAGCACGACCTGCGTCTGCTGGGCCAGGACGCGGGCGAGCATCACCCGGGCCTTCTCCCCGCCCGACAGGGAGGGGAACTTGCGGTCGGCCAGGGCGGTGACCTCGGTGGCCGCCATCGCCTCGACGACCACGCGGTCGTCGTCCTCGGCCTCGTCGACGGCCGCCCACGGGGCCCGCCCCATGTGGACCACGTCGACCGCGTCGAACGGGAAGCTGACGGCGAAGTTCTGCGGCAGCACCGCGCGGCGCAGCGCCAGTTCGGCCGGGCTCCAGTCCGCCAGGGGGCGGCCCAGGACGGTCACCTCGCCCCGGTCGGGCGTGCTGTCGCCGGTGAGGATCGACAGCAGGGTGCTCTTGCCCGCACCGTTGGGGCCGACCAGCGCCAGCACCTCTCCGGTGCGCACGTCGATGCTCACGTCGTCCAGCACGGTCCGGGAGCCGTAGGACCTGCCGAGGCCGCGCGCGGCCAGGACCACCGTCCCGGCGGGGACCCGCTCGGGCGGGCTGATCCGCCGCAGCCCCGAGCCGTGCACGATCGCGCGCAGTGTGCGCCGTAGGCGGTTCACGCCCAACCTCCCTGCCTGGCCCGGGTCCGGTACAGCAACCAGAAGAAGAACGGCCCGCCGATCAGCGCGGTGATGATGCCCAGCGGCACCTCCTGCGGCGCGGCGGCGACCCGCGCGAGCAGGTCGGCGGCGACGAGGACGAGCGCGCCGCCCAGCACGCTCGCCGGGAGCAGGACGCGGTGCCCCGGACCGGCGACCATGCGCACCATGTGCGGCACCACCAGGCCGACGAAGCTGATGATCCCGGCGAAGGCCACGGCCGAGGAGGTGAGCATCGCGATGACCACGATCAGCGCCTGGCGCATCCGCTCCACGTCGACCCCCAGGTGGCGGGCCGGGCTCTCGCCGAGGGCGAGCAGGTCCAGGCGGCGGGCGAAGAACGGCGCGGCGGCGATCCCCGCCGCCGCGAACGGCAGGGCCGCCACGACCTTGGACCAGGTGGCCGCGGCCAGGCTGCCCATCTGCCAGTTGGTGATGGAGCGCAGCTCGGCGTCCTCCGAGAAGTAGGTGGCGGAGCCGATGAGCGCCCCGGCCACCGCGTTGACGGCGATCCCGGTGAGCAGCAGGGTGACCACCTCAGCCCGGCCGCCCGAGCGGGAGAGCGTGTAGACGAGCACGGTGGTGATCATGCCGCTGGCGAAGGCGGCGGCGATGACCGTCCAGTAGCCCAGGGCGGAGGCGCCGAGCGCGATGACGAGGACCGCGCCCACCGTCGCCCCGGAGGAGACGCCGATGACGCCGGGCTCGGCCAGCGGGTTGCCGAAGATGCCCTGCATCATGGCTCCGGCGAGCGCCAAGGAGGCGCCGACGATCGCGGCCAGGACGACCCGGGGGAAGCGGACGTTCCACAGCACCTCGTCGGTGAGCGGGTCGAGGGCCTCGCCCCCGCCCAGACCCAGGCCGCGCAGTACCGAGCCGAGGACTTCGAGCGGCGGGACGGGGTAGGCGCCCACCCCGGCGGCCGCCAGGGCCGTGACGACCAGTCCGGCGGCGAGGACCAGCAGCAGGACGGTCCCCCGCAGCGCCGTGGCGCGGCGGACGCGGGAGCCGTCGGGGGCGCCCTCGGCGGGGGGCGCGGGAGCGCGGTGCTCCCGGTCGGTTCGGAGGGTCACCGGGCCTCCCCCTCGTACAGCTCGGTGAGGTCGTCGGCCATGGCCTTGAGGACCTGGGGGGTGCGGGGGCCGAAGCCGAGCAGCAGGCCGTCCTCGTAGTCGATGACGCGCCGCTCCCGGCCCGCGGGGGTCTGGGCGATGCCCGGGATCTTCAGCAGTCCGTCGACTCCGCCGACCGACTCCAGCCCATCGGTCATGACGAGCAGGATGTCGGGTTGGGCCTCGATGAGCGCCTCGCTGGTGATCGGGGTGAACGCCTGGTCCAGGCCGATCGCGGTGCCCGCGTCCTCCAGGCCGAGTTCGGCGACCAGCTCGTCGGCCCCCGCCCCGGGGCCGCCCAGGAGGTAGACCCCGGCGCTGCCCCGCAGGTAGAGGAAGGCCACGCGGGCCCCCAGCACGGAGTCGGGCAGGCTGTCGCGGACCTCGGCCATCTGGCCGCGGACCCGCTCGACGAGCTGCTCGCCGCGCTCGGGCACCCCGAGCAGTTCGGCGACCTCGGTGATGCGGGTGTACATCCCGTCCAGGGACCACACCTCGTCGAGGATGACCAGGGTGACCCCGGTGGCGCGCAACTGCTCGATCGCCTCGTGGGGGCCGGTCCAGGTGTCGGCGATGACGAGGGTCGGGTTCAGGGAGAGCACGCCCTCCACGGAGAGGTCGTGCCCCTGGGTGACCACGGGCAGGTCCGCTGCCTCGGCGAAGGTGGCGGTGGAGTCGCGGCCCACGACGTTGTCGCCCAGGCCCAGGGTGTAGACGATCTCGGCGACGCCGCCGTTGAGCGGCAGGATGCGGCTGACGTCGGTGACCTCGACCTGTTCGTAGGTGGTCGGGGTGTCGGAGGTGCGGTTGGCCACGGGCACGACCGAGTCCACGGTCACCGGGAGGGCCGGGGTCGCCTCCCCCTCCAGGGGTTGCAGCCGGTTCTCGGAGAGCTCGGGGATGGCGTCGTGGTCGGTCCCGGGTGCGGAGCAGGCCGTGAGCGCCGTGACCAGGGCGAGCAGGAGGGCCGCGCCGCGGCCCGGGCGCCGACGCACCCGGTGCGCGGGAGAGGGGTGAGGTGGCATGGAGGTCCCATCGACTGGAGGGTCTGCGGTGGACGGACTGGTTGCTGCCGCCACAGTGATGATGATGACGACTTGTCGTCACAATCTTGACAACACCGCTTCCCGGTGGTGCACTGTCATAGCCGATCAGGACCATTAGGTTAGCCTAAGCATATTGGCCCGTCCTCGGTGCCCCCTCCTTCCCGCACCGCCGAGCCACGTTTCGCGAGAAACGGAGAACCCCACTTCCATGTCCACTGCCATCAGCAGATTCCGCAGCGCCGCGGTCTGCGGCGTCCTGTCGGTCCTGGCGGTCCTGGCCGGAACCGCCGCGCCGGCGGCGACCGCACTCGCCGCCGTCCCCGCCTCCACGTCCGGCGGCCCCAGCCTCACCGTCTCGAAGACCTCCGGCCTCAACCCCGAGGGCGAGCAGGTCACCGTGACCGGGTCGGGCTACGACACCTCCAAGGGCATCTACGTCGCCTTCTGCGACATCTCCAACGCCAACGCCAGCACTGCGCCCGGCCCCTGCATCGGCGGGGTCGACATGTCCGGCGGGAGCGGCTCCTCGGTGTGGATCTCGTCCAACCCGCCCTCCTACGGCCAGGGCCTGGCCAAGCCCTACGAGGGGAGCGGCACCAACGGGTCGTTCACCGTCCAGTTGACAGTCAAGGCCGCGGACGAGTTCACCGACTGCCTGGCCGAGGGCGTCCGGTGCGCCGTGGTGACCCGCAACGACCACAGCCGCTCCTCCGACCGCAGCCAGGACGTGTTCGTCCCGGTGACCTTCGCGGGCCAGGACGGCACGACCGAGACCCCCGGCGCCGGGGACGGCTCGGGCGACGGGCAGACCACCGGCGCCTCCAACGGCGGGACCGGCGCCGCGGTCGGCAGCGGCGGCAAGAACGGCTCCCTGGCGACCACCGGAATCGACCTCGCGCCGTTCGTGCTGGGCGCGCTGGCGGTGACCGGAGCGGGCGTGGCCGCGCTGCTGCGGGCCCGCCGCCTCCGCCTCGACCAGGGGAACTGACCCCCGACAACGCGAGAAGGCCCGCTGACGCGGGCCTTCCTGCTGTTGGGCGGGCGGGGACGGCCGACCGCCTCCCGCCGCGCGGGTCAGGCCATCAGCTCGTCGTAGATCTTCTGGCACTCGGGGCAGACCGGGAACTTCTTGGGGTCCCGGTTGGGCACCCACACCTTGCCGCACAGCGCGATCACCGGCATGCCCGTGACCGCGCTCTCGGTGATCTTGTCCTTCTGCACGTAGTGGGCGAACCGCTCGCGGTCGCCGCCGTCGTGCGAGAGGTCCGGACGGGTCTCGCTCTCCGGAACCACTTTGTTGACAATGTCCATCGTCATCGTGCCCTCACACCTCCTCGGTCTCTGTCCACGGTAGCGGGCGGGACGGCCGATCAGTTCAACGTCGGATCGTCAGGGAAGGTCGCCACGAAGGCGAGCTCCCCGCCCTGGCGCCGCAGGACCCGTGACCACAGGCCGTGGGGGTCGTCGCAGAACACGTCATCGGCGGTCGCGGGGAGAACATACCAGGCCCCCTCGTCGATCTCGGCCCGCAACTGCCCGGGGCTCCACCCCGCGTACCCGGCGAAGACCCGGAACCGCCGCAGCGCGTCGGCGACGAGCTGCGGCGGGGCGTCCAGGTCGACCATGCCCAGACCGCTCGGCCACACCCCGGAGTCCATCGCCTCCAGCGACCGCCAGCCCAGCGGCTGCTGGCCGTTGGCCGGCTCCGCCAGCGCCAGTCCCGCGTCCGTGCCGACCGGGCCTCCGGCGAACATGACCGCCGGGTGGCTGGCGTGGCGTCCCCAGTCCGCCAGGACCTCGCCGACCTCCAGATCCGAGGGGCGGTTGACGATGACCCCCAGGGTGCCCTCTGCCGGGTCGTCGTCGATCACGAAGACCACGGAGCGGTAGAAGTTCGGATCCCTCAGCAGTGGAGTGGCCACCAGCAGCGTCCCGGTCAGACTCAGCCGATCCATGCCTGCCTCCATACCCGGCTCCACTGTCCGGCTCACGCGCCGTTGATCACTGTCTGTACGCAAATGTACGGAATCGTGGGATCGATCGCTCAGGCCTCCCGGACCCCCGCGTGGCCGTCGCGGAGCGCCACCTCCCGCACGGCCTCGGCCACCCGCTGCGACAGTCCGTGGTGGAAGACGCTGGGGATGATGTAGTGCGGGCTCAGCTCCTCGGCGGTGACCACCGAGGCGAGCGCGTCGGCCGCGGCCAGCATCATGTCGGAGGTCACCCGGTGGCTCTGGGCGTCCAGCAGGCCGCGGAAGAACCCGGGGAAGACCAGCACGTTGTTGATCTGGTTGGGGTAGTCGCTGCGCCCGGTGGCCACCACCGCGGCGTGCAGCGCGGCGATCTCGGGGTCGATCTCCGGCTCCGGGTTGGCCAGGGCGAAGATGATCGCGTCCTCGTTCATCTCGGCGACGTCCCCGCCGGACAGCACGTTGGGCGCGGAGACCCCGATGAACACGTCGGCCCCGCGCACCGCGCCCGCCAGGTCGCCGACGTAGCCGGACGGGTTGGTGTGGGCGGCGATCCACTCCAGGTTGGGGTCGAGGTCGTCGCGGCCCCGGTGCACCGCCCCGCGGATGTCGCACACCACCACGTCCTTGGCCCCGGCGTGGAGCAGCAGCTTGAGGATGGCGGTGCCCGCCGCGCCGGCGCCGGACATGGCGATGCGGACGGTGTCGATCTCCTTGCCGACCACGCGCAGCGCGTTCTTGAGCGCGGCCAGCACCACGATCGCGGTGCCGTGCTGGTCGTCGTGGAAGACCGGGATGTCCAGCAGCTCCCGCAGCCGGGCCTCCACCTCGAAGCAGCGGGGGGCGGAGATGTCCTCCAGGTTGATGCCGCCGAACCCGGGGGCGATGAGCTGCACGGCGCGCACGATCTCGTCGGTGTCCTGGGTGTCCAGGGCGATCGGCCAGGCGTCGATGTCGGCGAACCGCTTGAACAGGGCCGCCTTGCCCTCCATGACCGGCAGGGACGCCTCGGGGCCGATGTTGCCCAGGCCCAGCACCGCCGAACCGTCGGTGACCACGGCCACGGTGTTGCGTTTGATGGTCAGCCGACGGGCGTCGTCGGGGTTGGCCGCGATCGCGGAGCAGACGCGGGCCACCCCCGGGGTGTAGGCCATGGAGAGCTCGTCGCGGTTGCGCAGCGGCACCTTGGAGCGCATCTCGATCTTGCCGCCCAGGTGCATGAGGAAGGTGCGGTCGCTGACCTTGTGGACGGTGACGCCCTCGATCGCGTCCAGGGACTCGACGATCGCCTGCGCGTGGGTGGTGTCGCGGGCCGCGCAGGTCACGTCGATGCGCAGCCGCTCGCGGTCCGAGGAGTTCACGTCGAGCGCGGTGACGGCGCCGCCCACCCGCTCGACGGCGTTGGTGAGGCTGCTCACGGCGCTGGCGCGTCCGTCGATCTCCAGGCGGACCGTGATCGAATAGGAGACGCTGGGAAGGCTGGCCACGGGAAGCTCCTCGTTTTCCACGGGTCGACCGCGTGCGGACGGGTCGCTGGTTCTTCTGGGGACCGCTGCCGCGCCGGGCGGAGACGGCGCCCGACCCGCGGAGGGGCGGACCCCGTGCGGACGCTGGCCTCGGGACCCGGCCGACTCCGCGCGGTGCCGGTCCGCGGTGGAGACCCGCCGCACCGTGCGGCTCAGGGTTCTCCCGCGCGCTCCCGGGCCAGACGTTCGATGATATCGACACACGTACGGTGCGCGATCACGGTTGTGTCGAGGACCACCTGGTAGTGCCTGGGGTCGGCCGGGTCGGCCCGGTAGAAGCGGCGCACGTAGGCGCTGCGCGCCCGGTCGTTGGCGTCGAGGTCGCGCAGGGTGGGCGGGCGGCGCGGGGCGTCGGGCGCGGCGCCGGAGGGCAGCTCCTCGGACCGTCCGGCCTCGCGCAGCGCGGCCGCCTGTTGCAGCCTCCGGTCGCGCGGCCCGTCGAGCCGTACGTGCAGGGCGGTGGGGTGGTCGGCCAGGACCACCGCTCCGGCCCTGCCCAGGATCACTCCGCCGCCGGCGGCCACGGCGGTGATGACGTGCTCGGTGTGCTCGACGAACTCCTGGTCGTACAGCAGGCGGCCCTCGGCGTCGGTGGCGCCGATGAAGACGGTGTCGACGCTGCCGAGGGTGGCGCTGGGCAGCCGGGCCAGACCGGCCAGCAGCCGCCCCAGGCCGACGGGGGCGCGGTCGTCGTGCTCCAGCACGTCCTCCAGGGAGCAGCCGAGCCGCTCGGCCACCTCCTCGGGGATCGCCCGGTCCAGGAAGGGGACCCCCAGCCGCTCCGCCACCGCGGGTCCGATCACGCTGCCCGCCGCGCCGTAGGTCGCGGAAATCGTCACCACGGGAGCCATCGGACACCGCCTTCCGTTGGATCTGCTGGGCTTTTACCCGGCGGAAGGCCGCTTAGCCGGGGGCCGCTGCGACCGGCCCCCGGCTACGGGTGTCCGGCGGCTCAGAAGAGCGCGGAGGTGAGGCTGCGGCGGGCCTTGGAGACCCGCGGGTCCCCGGAGGGCAGCACCTCGAACAGGCCGAGCAGGTGCTTGCGCGCCCGGTCCCGGTCGTCGTCGCTGGTCCGGCGGACGGTGGCCACCAGCCGGGCGAACGCGTCCTCGACCTTGCCGCCGTACATGTCGAGGTCGGCGACCGCGCACTGGGCGGCGACGTCGGTGGGGTCGTCGGCGGCGGCCTTGCGGATCTTGTTGACGTCGAGGTCGCGCACCCGGGCCAGGAGGCGCACCTGGGCCAGTCCCATCGTGTAGTCGGCGTTGCCCGGGTCCTTCTCCAGCGCCGTGGTGTAGGCGGCCTCGGCCGCGGCGAAGTCGCCGCGCTGCACCGCCTCGGCGGCCTCGGCCTGGACGGGGTCGCGCTTGGGCTCCTGCTCCTGCTCGGCGGGCTGGGCCGGGCCGACACCGGTGAAGCCCTCCGGCAGCACCCCCTGCTGCCGCAGCGCCGTGAAGACCTGGACGAGCAGGCCGCGCACCTGCTCCTCGTTCATCGGTCCGGCCGCGAGGGGCTGGATCTGGCCGCCCAGGACCAGGTAGAGAGAGGGGATCCCCTGCGCCCGCAGGGCCTGGGTCAGTTGCGGGCTGACCTCGGCGTCGACCTTGGCCAGCAGCCACTGCCCCCCGGCCTCGACGGCCAGCTTGTCCAGCGCCTGCTCGGTCTGCTTGGACTCGTTCGACCAGCTCGCCAGCAGCAGGAGGAGGACCGGGGCCTGTAGGGACCGTTCCAGGACGTCGCGCTGGAAGTTCTCCTCGGTGGCATCCACGGCGTAGGGGTTGGCGGTCCCCGACGCCGCCTCGGCCTTCCGTTTGGCTTCACGTTCCAGGGCCGCTTTGCGCGCGCCGAGATCGACCGCGCCGTGCATGGAGAATTCCGAAGGCTGCATGTTTCCATCCTGCCGCATCCGTCGCGACCGCGGCGCACCTTATTCCCCTCAACGGCCCGCGCGCCGCACTCAACTTTCGGCGGTGAAGTCCCCGTAGTCCACCCGCAGCTTCCGGAAGAGGGTGAAGATCTGCCACCGCTCCTCGTCGGTGTAGCAGCCCAGTCCGAAGTCCATGTCCAGCAGGTCCCGGGTGGCCTTCTCCACCACCTCGCGCCCGGCGTCGGTGATCTCGGCGAGGGTGCCGCGCCCGTCGCTGGGGTTGGGCCTGCGCCGGACGAAGCCCTGGCGCTCCAGCCGGTCGATGGTGTTGGTGACGCTGGTGGGGTGCACCATCAGCCGCTCGCCGATCTTGCCGAGGGGCAGCGCGCCGCTGGAGCTGAAGGTCAGCAGGACCAGCGCCTCGTAGCGGGCGAAGGTCAGCGCGTACGGCTTGAGCGTGGCGTCCAACTGGCTGAGCAGGAGCTGCTGCGCCCGCATGACCGAGGTCACAGCGGCCATCGCCGGGGACTTCCCCCAGCGGGCGGTCCAGTTGTCGTGCGCGCGCTCGATCGGGTCGAACGGGAGGTTCAGCGGGTTTCCCACACCGGACACTCTAGCGACCTCGTCTGACGGGCCCTCTGCGGGTGAGGCGGCGTCCCGGGCGGGCCGGTGCTCCCGGCCCGCCCGGGAGACCTCAGGCCGCGGGCACCGACAGCAGCAGCGCGTCGCCCTGTCCGCCGCCGCCGCACAGGCCCGCAGCGCCCAGTCCGCCGCCCCGGCGGCGCAGCTCGTGGACCAGGTGCAGCACGATGCGGGCGCCCGACATGCCGACCGGGTGGCCCAGCGCGATCGCGCCGCCGTTGACGTTGACGATGTCCTCGGAGACGCCCAGGTCGCGCGTGGACTGTAGGGCCACGCTGGCGAACGCCTCGTTGATCTCGACCAGGTCGAGGTCGCCGACCTCCCGGCCCGCCTTGGCGAGCGCCTGGCGGATCGCGTTGGACGGCTGGGAGTGCAGGGAGTTGTCCGGCCCCGCCACGTTGCCGTGCGCCCCGATCTCGGCGAGGACCTCGCAGCCGAGCTCCTCGGCCTTGGCCCGGCTCATCACGACGACCGCGCAGGCGCCGTCGGAGATCTGGGAGGAGGACCCGGCGGTGATGGTGCCCTCGGGGTCGAAGGCGGGGCGCAGCCGGGCGAGGCTCTCCACGGTGGTGTCGGGGCGGACCCCCTCGTCGGTGTCGAAGACCTTGGGCTCGCCCCGGCGCTGCGGGATCTCCACCGGGACGATCTCCTCCTTGAACCGCCCCGCCTCGATGGCCGCGGCGGCGCGCTGGTGGGAACGGGCCGCGAAGGCGTCCTGCTCGGCGCGGGTGATGCCGTGCCGGACGTTGTAGCGGTCGGTGGACAGCCCCATCGACACGTTGTCGAAGGCGTCGGTGAGGGCGTCGTGGGCGGTGGCGTCGAGCACCTCGACGGAGCCGTACTTGTAGCCGTGGCGGGCCTTGGGGAGCACGTGCGGGGCGTTGGTCATGGACTCCATGCCGCCCGCGACCACCACGTCGTACTCGCCCGCGGTGATGAGCTGGTCGGCGAGCGCGATCGCGTTGAGGCCGGACAGGCAGACCTTGTTGATGGTGAGCGAGGGGACGCTCATGGGGATGCCCGCCCTGACCGAGACCTGGCGCGAGGGGATCTGCCCCTGGCCGGCCTGGAGGACCTGGCCCAGGATGACGTAGTCGACCTGGTCCCCGGAGATCCCGGCCCGCTCCAGGGCCGCCTTGACGGCCACGGCGCCCAGCTCCACGGCGGTGAAGCCGGAGAGTGCTCCGAGCAGTTTTCCGATGGGGGTGCGCGCACCGCTGACGATGACCGATCCTGGCATTGCAGAGCCCTCCTCGTTCCATCCCTCACCTGGTCTGTCACCATACAGACAGCCGTGCCAGCGGCTCTGAGGGAGGGAGGACGCTTTGCTCACCCGGATCGACCACATCGGCATCGCCTGCCGGAACCTGGACGAGACCGTGCGCTTCTACCGGGAGACCTACGGCTTCGAGGTGACCCACGAGGAGGTCAACGAGGAGCAGGGGGTCCGGGAGGCGATGCTGCGGATCAACGGGACCGACGACGGCAAGGCGAGCTACCTGCAACTGCTGGAGCCGATCCGCGAGGACTCCCCGGTGGCCAAGTTCCTGGCCCGCAACGGCGAGGGGGTGCACCACATCGCGTTCGGGACGGACGACGTGGCGGGCGCCGCGGCCGTGATCGGCGGGCGCGGGGTCCGGGTGCTCGACGCGGCGCCGCGCAAGGGCTCGATGGGCTCCCTGATCACGTTCCTGCACCCCAAGGACTGCGGCGGGGTGCTCACCGAGCTGGTCCAGGCGAACGAGGACGGGGCGCAGCACTAGGCGCGGCGGAGAGCGGTGCCGTCCGGTTCCCCGGCTCCGGACCGGACGGTACCGCCCTCCGCCGCCGCTGCATGCCCAAGCAGGCACGGAGCGACCGAAAACCCAGCTTCTCCCCCAAACCACCTTCCGTTCTCGGCACGACTTGGTAAAGTCTCCTAGCCGCCGTTTTCACCTTCGGCGTGTGCTCTTCCAACCCGGCGGTCCACGTCTTCGTTTCCGAGCGGCCACAAAACACCAGTTCGTCAGGCAATTGGCACAATCCCATAGCAATGCGGTGAACCCACCGCGCAGTCTGCTGTCGCGGAGTAGGCTCCCGCCCAAGAGCGGTCTTCACCCTGAGGCAGCACAGACACGGCCCCGGCCGATTGCTGTGACGCCCGCCGCACCGAAACGAAGACACCCGTCCGTAATGTAGCCGTCTCGTCACCTGTTCAGGATTCCGCCACATGTCGTCCGATATTGACGCCCAGCTCAGTAATTTCTTCGACGAAAACAACCAGGCGTTGGAGTTCGACGTTGCCCTGCGCGGCTACGACCGCGGTCAGGTCGACCACTACCTCGCCCAGCTCAGGCAGGAAGGCCGCCGGGCGCGTGAGGAGGCCGAGAAGCTCCGCAAGGAGCTGGCCGAGGCCAAGCGCCAGTTGCAGGAGCAGGAGCGGCCCACCTACTCCGGTCTGGGCGCCCGCATCGAGCAACTGCTGCGCCTGGCCGAGGAGCAGGCCACCGAGCTCGTGCACGACGCCCGCGCCAAGGCCAACGACATCAAGGTCGCGGCCAAGGTCGAGGCCGCCGAGATGCGCGCCGCCGCCGAGAACGAGGCCACCGAGCTGCGGTCGACCGCGCAGCGCGAGGCCGACGAACTGCGGCAGTCCGCCGAGCGGGAGGCGGACGAGATCCGCACCTCGGCCCGCCGCGAGGCCGAGGAGCTGGCCTCCAGCACCGAGCGCGAGGTGCAGAAGAAGCGCGCCGCGGTGGACCACGAAATCGCCGAGAAGCGGGCCACCTTCGAGGGTGAGATCGCCAAGCTGCGCACCACCACCGAGCGCGAGTGCGCCCAGGCCCGCGCCTCCGCCAAGCGCGAGCGGGACGAGATGATCCAGGCCGCCAAGCGGCAGGCCGACGAGATGCGGTCGCAGGCCCAGCGGGCCCTCGAGGAGAGCGAGGCGCGGCGGGCCCAGGAGGAGGCCGACTTCGAGATCCAGCTCGCCGCCCGCCGCGAGGAGGCCGAGCGCCAGGACGCCGAGCGCCTGGCCGCCGCGCAGGCCGCGACCCAGAAGCTGGTCGCCGAGGCCGAGGAGCGGGCCGCCAGCGCCGAGCAGCGAGCCACCAAGGCCAGCGCGCAGGCCGAGCAGACCCGCCGCGACGCCGAGCAGCACGCCAAGCAGGTCGTGGCCAACGCCAAGAAGCAGGCCGAGCAGATCACCTCCGAGGCCAAGGCCAAGGCCCAGCACCTGGTCAGCGACGCCAAGACCGAGGCCGACCGGATCCTGACCAAGGCCCAGCAGGAGGTCGACGAGCTCACCCGCCAGCGCGACAGCATCCAGTCGCACCTGCAACAACTGCGTCAACTGCTGGGCGGCGGCGCCGGTGCCTTCCCCTCGGTCGCTCCGGCGGCCCCGGAGCCCGCGGCGATCGAGTCGACCCCGGCGTCCGCTTCCCAGAAGCAGCCGGTGGCCACCCCGTCAAGCAGCAAGAGCAGCGCCGACGACGAGGACTGGTGGCAGGAGTAGGCCCCTGCCCGTGGCGGTGAGGCTCACGGCAGGCCGAGGCCCGGTCCGGACGGACCGGGCCTCGGTGCGTTCACGGCCCGCCGGGGCGGGCGGCTCGCGAGGTCAGAGCAGGACGTCCTTCTCGTAGGGGCCGTCCCACTCGGTGGGCAGCGGGTGGGCGTGGGGGGCGACCCGCCTGACGATCTCGTTCAGCACGATGCGCACGTAGGGTTCGCCCACCCACAGGTGCCGGGCCTTGTCCACGCCGATCACCTCGGCCTGGGGCACCCGGGCGAATCGCTTCCGGGCCTCGTCGGGGCGCAGGTAGTCGTCGAGTTCGGGGACGAGGGCGACCAGGGGCCGACCGAACTCGGCCCAGGCGTCCAGGTCGGCGTCGGTGGCCCGGTGCAGCGGCGGGGAGAGCAGGATCGCGCCCTGGACCGCCGGGTCGCGGCCCCACTTGAGCGCCAGCTCGGTGCCGAAGGACCAGCCCACCAGCCAGGGCGCGGGCAGGTCCTCGAACTCGGTGAACTCGATGGCCGCGGCGACGTCGTGGCGTTCGGTCTCCCCGCCGCCGAACGTGCCCTCGCTGGTGCCGTGCCGGGACGTGGTGCCGCGCGTGTTGAAGCGCAGCACCGCGGTGTCGGCCAGGGCGGGCAGCCGGAAGGACGCCTTGCGCAGCACGTGGCTGTCCATCATCCCCTCGGCGGTGGGCAGCGGGTGCAGGCAGATGATCGTCGCCACCGGGTCCCTGTCCTGCGGCAGGGCGAGTTCGCCGACCAGCGCCAGGCCGTCCGCGGTGTGCAGGGTGACGGGGCGCCGCCGGGCGGGCAGCACGGTACTCGCTCGGATCTCCATGGTTCCTCGGGGTCGCGGATGACGGGACGGGGTCAGTGCCGGGGGTGGCGGACCGAGCGGTGGGCGCGCCGTTCCCAGCAGGAGCTGTGCCAGTGGCGGCGGTCCTCGCCGTCGCCGTAGGCGGCCCAGGCCACCACGTGCGGCATGCCCGGCGGGATCTGCTGGTAGCAGCCCGGACAGCGGTAGGTCTTGACCGCGGCCGCGCCGCTGATGCGGCGGATCGCCCACTCCCCGTCGGGGCCGCTCTCGTACCGTTCCCCGCCGGTAATCCGGTTGATCAGCGCGGACTCGTCGTCGCGGGGTCGGCTGGCCTTCTTTCTGCGGGGGGTGTTGCGGCGCGGACTCACCCTTCCAGCCTAAGAGATCCGGTGCGGACGGGCGTCCGGACGGCCCGGCGGGGCGATGCTCCCGAGGCGGGGGCGCTCCCCGCCGGATCGCGCCGCTTCCGCGGGCCGTGCGGACGCCCGCGACCGGGTCAGGAGCGGACCGTGTCGCGCCCTCGCGCGGCCAGCATGGTGAGCAGCGGGGCGGCGGCGTCGGTGAACAGGCCCAGCCGGGACAGGTCCGCCAGGGTGTCGGTGACGTTCTTCACGCCGCGCTCGTCGAGCATCGCGATGAGCCCCGCGGGGTAGCCGCAGCCCAGGCGCATCGCGGTGTCCACGTCGTCGGCGGTGGCGTAGCCGTCGCCGACCATGCGGGCCGCGTCGTTGAGGTGCGGGACCAGCAGCAGGTCGGCCAGTGCGGCCTGGTCCGCTCCGTCGCCGACCAGGGCGGCCAGCGGGGCGGTCGGCTCCGGCTCGGCGGGGTTGTCGCCGCCGGAGTAGTCGTAGAACCCGCGTCCCGTCTTGCGCCCGTGCAGGCCGGCGGCGACCATGCGGCGCAGCAGCGGGGCGGCCGCGTAGCGGGGGCTGCGGAACTCCTCCCACAGCACGTCCATGACGGCGAGGAGCACGTCGAGGCCGACGAGGTCCGACAGGGTGAGCGGCCCCATCGGGAAGCCGGCGGCCTCGGTGACCGCGGCGTCGATCTGCTCGCGGGTGGCCAGGCCCTGCTCGTAGACGGCGACGGCGTGGTTGAGGTAGGGCACCAGGAGCGCGTTGGCGACGAACCCGGCCCGGTCGCCGACGGCGACCGGGGTCTTGCCCAGCCGCTTGACGACCTCGGTGGCGACGTCCAGCACTCCCGGGTCGGTGACGACCGTGGTGACGATCTCGACGAGCTTCATCACCGGTGCGGGGTTGAAGAAGTGCAGGCCGACGACCTTGCCGGGGCGGTTGGTGAGCGCGGCGATCTCGGTGACCGACAGCGAGGAGGTGTTGGTCGCCAGGATCGCGCCGGACGGCAGAATGCGGTCCAGGTCCTGGAACACGGAGCGCTTGATGTCGAGGCGTTCGGGCACGGCCTCGACCGCGAAGTCCGCGTCGGCCAGGTCCTCGCGCGACGTGGTGAACGTGACGCGGCCGAGGATGTCGCGCTGCTCGTCCTCGGTGAGCTTGCCCTTGGCCACGGCTCTGGACAGGGACTTCTCCAGGTGTCCGCGTCCGCGCTGCAGCGCGGCGTCGTCGATCTCGACTCCGGTGACGGCGAAGCCCGCCCGGGCGAACACCTCGACGATGCCGGCGCCCATGGTCCCGAGCCCGACCACTCCGACCTTGCTGAATTCCTCCACCATGGCCCCCACCCTAGACGGTGGCCCTCTCGGCGCCGGCGGCCGGGCCGCCCTCGGAGGGCAGGGAGACCCGGCCGCCGACCGGAGGTGCCGGGAGACGGAGGAGGATCAGCAGTCGACCAGTTCGGGCGACTGGTTGAGCAGTTGGGCGCGGGGGGTGACGAACTCCTTGTAGGCGGCGTCGGCCTCGGGGCGGAACAGGGCCACCTTGTGGCAGTTCTGGAAGGCCAGGCGCAGTCCGAAGTGCCGCTGTACCGCGCCGCGCATGGCGTCGCTGGCGAGCAGGCGCAGCAGTTGCCCGCGCTCCTTCTCGCCGGGCGGCGGCACCTCGTTGGCCGCGTACTCGTCCTCTCCGGTGGCGACCTGCTCGGCCAGGCGGGCGATGACGCCCCAGGCGTAGGGGAGCGACTCGCGGATACAGGCGACGAACTCCTCGTCGGTGACCGGGCCGCGGCGGGCCTTGTCGAGGAGCTCCGGTGAGACCGTCAGTGACATGCTTCCCCCTCGTGTCGGGTGGTGGACGGTGCCTGGGGTGGCGGAGCGCTCCACTCCGATCACGCTCCGCGCTCCCAGTGCGACGGTAGGCCTCCTCTCCGCGACCGTCATGCGGCGCGAGAGTGAGACCTGGCTTACCCACCGTACAAGAAAACGATTTTCATTTTCTACCCCCGGGGGAATCCGCCGGTCACCGCGCGGCCCGCCCGCGTCGGCCCCGCCCCGCTCCCCGGCGCGGGCGCCCCGGCGGAGGCCTGCCGGATTGCCCGGAACCGTGCCAAGCGGTGTCCCGAAACCGGTACCGTGCTTCCCGTGCGTCTCGTTATCGCCCGTTGCAGCGTCGACTACGTCGGCCGGCTGACCGCCCACCTGCCCATGGCGCCCCGCCTGATCCTGATGAAGGCGGACGGGTCGGTCTCCATCCACGCCGACGACCGCGCCTACAAGCCCCTGAACTGGATGAACCCCCCGTGCACGGTGCGGGAGAAGCCCGGCGAGGACGGCACCTCCGTGTGGACCGTCACCCACAGCAAGTCCGGTGAGCAGCTCATCCTGACGATCGAGGAGATCCTGCACGACAGCAGCCACGAACTCGGCGTGGACCCCGGGCTGCGCAAGGACGGCGTCGAGGCCCACCTCCAGGAGCTGCTCGCCAAGCACATCACCACCCTCGGCGAGGGCTACACCCTGATCCGCCGCGAGTACCCCACCGCGATCGGGCCGGTGGACATCCTGTGCCGCGACGGGAACGGCACCACGGTGGCGGTGGAGATCAAACGGCGCGGCGAGATCGACGGCGTCGAACAGTTGACCCGCTACCTGGAACTGCTCAACCGCGACCCCACGCTCCGGCCGGTGCGCGGCGTCTTCGCCGCCCAGGAGATCCGGCCGCAGGCCCGCGTGCTGGCCACCGACCGGGGCATCGCCTGCGTGACCCTGGACTACGACGCGCTGCGCGGCATCAAGAAGGACGAGATGACGCTGTTCTGAGCCGCCGGGGAGACAGGGCTCCCGGGCGGGCGCCGTCTCCCCTCCCCCGCTCAGGGACAGATCAGGGCCATCCCCGAGGCCGTCGAGGATGCGCCGGAGCGCACCGGAAACTAGGGTTTTGTCCCATGAGCGACTCTTCCCGTCCGGACCGCAGCGAGATGCGCGCCTCCGACGCCGACCGCGACCGGGTCGCGGCCCGGCTGCGCGAGGCGCTGGCCGAAGGGCGGCTCACCCCGGACGAGCACTCCGAACGGCTGGACGCGGTCTACAGCGCCAAGACGCTGGGAGAACTCGCCCCCCTGGTCCGCGACCTGCCCGAGCCCTCCTCCGACTCCGCCACGGACCTCTCCTTCGCCTCACCCCGCCCGGTCTACGGGCGGGAACGCGTCGTCGACTCCTCCCCCGACGGCCACTTCTCGCTGGCGCTCATGGGCGCGGCCGAACGCAGCGGCCGCTGGACGGCGCCCCGGACCTACCAGGCGCTGGCCGTCATGGGCGGGATCAAACTGGACCTGCGGGAGGCCCGTTTCGTCTCCCGGGAGACCACCATCGTCGCCAACACCCTCATGGGCGGGATCGAGGTCATCGTCCCCGACGACATCGAGGTGCGCGTCAACGGCGTGGGGATCATGGGCGCCTACGAGGTCAAGGGCGGCGCCCCCAGCAGCGTCGTGGAACCCGGCGCCCCGGTGGTGCGCGTCGTGGGCGCGGCGCTGATGGGCGCGGTCGAGGTCATCCGCAAACGCCGCAAGCACCAGAAGAAGCACGACCGGCCGGAGATCGAGGAGGGGGACTGAGCGGTCCGCACCGGCGGCCGCCGGATCGGTTTCCGTCACGAACCGCAGCCACACCCTTGCCCACAGCCACCGGTCGGTGACAAGCTGCATCCGTCTCTGCACAACTTTCTGCACCCGTTCCGACACTCTCGGAGACGGGCGCGTCAGGAGGATGAGCGTGCGTACACCGACCGGACTCCCCCCGCAGACCGCGCGCCTGGGGCGGCGACTGTCCGTCGTCGCCGTCACGGCCGTGCTGGCGGCCCTCGGTCTCTCCCCCGCCTCGTCCGCGTCCCCGATCCCCGCCGACGAGGCCCTGCTGCCCCGGCTGGTCACCACCGGGGCCATCCGCACCCACTTGCAGAACCTGAGCACCATAGCCGAGTACAACGGCGGCAACCGCGCCAGCGGCACGCCCGGCTACGACGTGGCCGCCAAGTACGTCGTCGACCAGCTCGAACGCGCCGGGTACAAGGTCGTCAAGAACCACTACTCGTTCGACGAGTGGGTGGAGCACAGCGGCGCGGTGCTGGCCCAGACCGCGCCGGAGAGCCGCGACTTCGTCCGCGGCGAGGACTTCCTGACCATGACCTACTCGGCCGCCGGGGACGTCACCGCGCCCGCGGCGCCGGTGGACGCCGACAGCGCCGACAGCGGCTGCGAGGAGGCGGACTTCGCCGACTTCCCCGCGGGGGCGATCGCCGTGCTGCGCCGCGGGACCTGCACCTTCGAGCAGAAGGTCGCCAACGCCGCCGCGGCCGGGGCCGTGGGCGCGGTGGTCTTCAACCACGGGGCCACCCCGAACGACACCGGAGTGATCAGCGGCACCCTGAGCAACCCGGCGGCGATCCCGGCCGTGGGCGCCTCCGCCGCGGTCGGCGAGGCGCTGCTCGGCGCGGGCGGGGGCCTGGAACTGCGGCTGAAGGTCGACGCGGAGGTCCGGACCTCCCACTCCTACAACCTCATCGCCGAGACCAAGGGCGGCGACCGGAACAACGTGGTGGTGGTCGGCGCCCACCTCGACAGCGTCCACGACGGACCGGGCATCAACGACAACGGCAGCGGCACCGCCGTGCTCCTGGAGATCGCCAAGCAGGTGAACCGGCTCGGGCCGCCCGAGAACAAGGTGCGCTTCGCCTTCTGGGGCACCGAGGAGGCGGGCCTCGTCGGCTCCACCCGCTACGTCGAGGGCCTCAGCGACCGGGAGCGGGAGCGGATCGCGCTCTACCTGAACTTCGACATGCTCGGCTCGCACAACTACGCCCGCTTCGTCTACGACGGGCGCAACGAACTGCCCGGCTCGGCCCCCGCCCCGGCGGGCTCTGCGGCGATCCAGAAGGTCTTCGAGGACTACTTCACCGCCCGGGGACTGGAGTCGGAGCCCACGGAGTTCAGCGGGCGCTCCGACTACCGGGCCTTCATGCTCGCCGGAATCCCGTCCGGCGGCCTGTTCAGCGGCGCCAACGGCACCAAGACCGAGGAGCAGGCCGCCCGCTACGGCGGTACCGCGGGGGCGAAGTTCGACCCCTTCTACCACACCGCCGACGACACCCTGGCCCACATCAACTGGAACGCCGTCGAGGAGCTGTCCGACGGCGCCGCCTACGCGGTGGAGGTCTTCGCCGCCAGCACCCTCCCGGTGAACGGGGTGGCGCCGTTCTCCGCCCGGGCGCTGTCCGACGCCTCCTTCGACCGGATCGGGGAGCGCTGGACGCGCTGACGCCTCCGGGGCGGGCCGCGCCGCGGTCCGCCCCGCCTTCCCTTCCGGGCCGCCCGCCCGGTCAGCGCCGCCCGGGCGGGTCCTCCTCGTCGGCGGCCCGGTCCGCCTCCGGGCGGTCGGGCTCCTCCGCCTCCGGGCCGAAGCCGGGCGCCGACGGCGGTGCTCCCGGTCCGGGGTCGGCGGCAGCGATCTCCTCGTCGCCGATCCGGTCGAGCCTGGGGTTGGGTTCGAAGGGTCTGCTGGTCATGCGGGGCCGCTACCCGGCAGCGCCCCGCCTACCCGCGCCGCTGTTGCCCCTCCCGGCCCGCAGCGCGTCGGCCCCCGCTGGCTAGGGTGGCCGCATGAAGGAACGCGACATCGACCAGCCCGTCGTGCTGTCGAAGATCTACACCCGCACCGGTGACGACGGCACCACGGCGCTGGGGGACATGAGCCGCACCCGCAAGACCGACCCGCGGCTGGTCGCCTACGCCGACGTGGAGGAGGCCAACGCGGCGATCGGGGTGGCGCTGGCCCTCGGCGACGTGCCCGACGACGTGCGCGCGGTGCTGGGGCGCGTGCAGAACGAACTGTTCGACCTGGGCGCGGACCTCGCCACGCCGGTCGTCCCCGACCCCGAGCACCCCCCGCTGCGAGTCGAGGCCGCCTACGTCGAGCGGCTGGAGGCCGACTGCGACCGGTACAACGCGGACCTGCCCGTGCTGCGCAGCTTCATCCTGCCGGGCGGCTCCCCCGCCACCGCGCTGCTGCACTCCGCCCGCGTGGTCACCCGCCGCGCCGAACGCTCCGCGTGGGCGGCGATCGAGGCCCACGGCGACTCGGTCAACCCGCTGACCGCCACCTATCTGAACCGGCTGTCGGACCTGCTGTTCATCCTGTGCCGGGTGGTGAGCGGCGGCGACGACGTGCTGTGGAAGCCGGGCGGCGAGCGGGACTGACCCGCCGTCCATGACGGTGGCGGGCGGCTCCCGGAGAGGCCGCCCGCCACCGCCGGGACCACCGGCGTCTACTCGTCGTCGTCATCCCGCCAGGGCACTCCCGGCGGCAGCGACTCCAACCAGGACAGGAAGCCGGTCAGGGCGGCGTCGCTCATCGCCAGCTCGTAGACCGGCTCCTTGGGATCGGAGCCGTCCGGGGCGGTCCAGCCCACCTCGACGACCACCAGGTCGTCGGTCAGCTCCCGCAGCTCCTCCCCCTCAGGGCTACGGCGCCCCACAACGACGAGACCGCGGCGCGGCAGCTCGACTGCCGGCCGCGGCCACAGGGAGAAGATGCGATACCAGCGCAACTCGTCGGTCCCGTACCTGCCGCACCCGATCCGCCAGGGACGGCGACGGCCGTGCACGGGACGCAGATAACACTCGACCGCTCCACCGCCGCGTTCCAGGGCGTAGCGCCGCGCGATCACCGCGACGAGCCCCAACAGGGCGAGGGCGAGCAGCGAGAAGAACGACCATTCGGCGATCTCGAACCACGTTCCGATGTTCAGCTGCTCCCCCAAGAGTCACCCCCGCGTACGCGGGACGCCTTCTTCGCGTCCGCGCCGTTCCACCCGCCGGGACGGTCAGGCGGCTTCCCCGGCGGCCCGCAGGCGGCTGCGCGCACGGGCGACGCGCGCCTGCGCCTCCTCGTCGCCGAGCGCCGCGCCCTCGGCCCGTTTCAGGGCGGCGCGGGCCCGCTCCACGTCGATCTCCTCGGCCAGCTCGGCGATCTCCGCGAGGATCGAGATCCGGTCGCCCAGGGTCATGGCGATGAAGCCGCCGTGCACCGCGGCGCGGACCTCGCCGGTCTCCCGGGCGCCCAGGATGCGCACCACCGAGCCGGGCGCGAGCAGCGCCAGGACCGGGACGTGTCCCGGCTGGATGCCGATCTCGCCTTCGACCGTCTTGGCGATCACCATGTCGCCCTCGCCCGCCCAGAGCTCCCGCTCGGGAGTGACGAGTTCAACAAAGAGCTTCTTCGACACTGCCTCAAACTCCTCAGATCGAGGGCCGTCCGCCGGTCGGGGGCGGCGTGTGCCGCCGCCCCCGTCCCGCGACTGCTAGCCCTGCAGCGTCTTCGCCTTCGCGACGGCCATCTCGATGTTGCCGACGTCCAGGAACGCCTGCTCGGGCAGGTGGTCGTACTCGCCGTCGCAGACCGCCTTGAAGGAGGCGATGGTCTCCTCCAGCGGAACGAACACGCCCGGGGTGCCGGTGAACTTCTCGGCGACGAACATGTTCTGCGACAGGAAGCGCTCCAGCCGCCGCGCCCGGTGCACGATGATCTTGTCCTCTTCGGACAGCTCGTCGATACCGAGGATGGCGATCTGGTCCTGCAAGTCGTTGTTGCGTTGCAGGATCTCCTTGACCCGCTGGGCCACCTCGTAGTGCTCCTGGCCCACGTACTGCGGGTCGAGGATGCGGGAGGTGGAGGTCAGCGGGTCCACCGCCGGGTAGATGCCCTTCTGCGAGATCGGGCGGGAGAGCTCGGTCGTCGCGTCCAGGTGGGCGAAGGTGGTCGCCGGGGCCGGGTCGGTGTAGTCGTCCGCGGGCACGTAGATCGCCTGCATCGAGGTGATCGAGTGGCCGCGGGTGGAGGTGATGCGCTCCTGGAGCAGACCCATCTCGTCGGCCAGGTTCGGCTGGTAGCCCACCGCGGAGGGCATGCGGCCCAGCAGGGTGGAGACCTCCGAACCCGCCTGGGTGAAGCGGAAGATGTTGTCGATGAACAGCAGCACGTCCTGCTTCTGCACATCGCGGAAGTACTCCGCCATGGTCAGCGCCGACAGCGCGACCCGCAGACGGGTGCCCGGAGGCTCGTCCATCTGCCCGAAGACGAGGGCGGTGTCCTGGAGGACGCCCATCTCCTCCATCTCCAGGAAGAGGTCGGTGCCCTCACGGGTGCGCTCGCCCACGCCCGCGAACACGGACACACCACCGAAGTTGCGGGCGATACGGGTGATCATCTCCTGGATGAGCACCGTCTTGCCGACACCCGCACCACCGAACAGACCGATCTTGCCACCGCGCACGTACGGGGTGAGCAGGTCGATGACCTTGATGCCGGTCACCATCATCTCGGTCTTCGACTCCAACTGGTCGAAGGCCGGGGCCGGACGGTGGATCGGCCAGTACTCGGTGACCTTGAGCTCGGACTTGGGGATGTCCTGCGGCTCGCCCAGGGTGTTGAACACGTGGCCCTTGATGCCGTCACCGACCGGGACGCTGATCGGCGCGCCGGTGTCGCGCACCTCGGCTCCGCGGACCAGACCGTCCTGCGGCGCGAGGCTGATGGTGCGGACCAGGTTGTCACCGAGGTGCTGGGCGACCTCAAGAGTGATGGTCTTGGTCTCGCCGTTGATGGTGACGTCGGTCTTCAGGGCGTTGTAGATCGGAGGCAGGGAGCCGACGGGGAACTCCACGTCGACGACCGGGCCGGTGACCCGGGCGATGCGGCCGGTCGCCGTCGCGGGCGCGGCCGTCCCTTCAGCAGTCGCAGTCACTTCTCTTACTCACTCCCCGCGCTGGCAGCAGCGAGGGCGTCGGCGCCGCCGACGATCTCGCTGATCTCGTTGGTGATCTCCGCCTGGCGGGCCTGGTTGGCCTGGCGGGTCAGGGTCTTGACAAGCTCCTCGGCGTTGTCGGTGGCCGCCTTCATCGCGGCGCGGCGCGACGCGTGCTGAGACGCGGCCGACTCGAGGAGGGCGAAGTAGACCCGGTTGGTCACGTACTGGGGAAGCAACTGGTTGAGCACTTCCTCAGCACCGGGCTCGAACTCGTACAGCGGCAGCGGCCCCTGCTCGGCCTCGAGCACCTTGGGCTCGACCTCCTCGACCTCCAGCGGCAGGATCCGGGAGGCCCGGGCCTGCTGGGTGATCATGGAGACGAACTCGGTGGAGACGATGTGGATCTCGTCGACGCCGCCCTCCGCGGTCTCCTGGACGAACTTGTCCATGAGGACCGAGGCGATCTCCTTGGCGTGCATGTAGGAGGGGCGTTCGGTGAAGCCCTCCCAGGAGTCCGCCATGGGACGCTCGCGGAAGTTGTAGAAGCCGATGCCCTTGCGGCCCACCATGTAGACGAGCACTTCCTTGCCCTGCTCGGTGAGGAGCTGGGTGAGGCGCTCGGCTTCCTTGATCGCGTTGGCGGTGTAGGCGCCGGCGAGGCCCTTGTCGCTGGTGATCACCAGCACGGCGGCCCGGATGGGGTTCTCCGCCTCGGTCAGCAGCGGATGCTCCCTGACCCGAGCGGCCACCGCGGACACCGCCCCGGTGATCTCCCTGGCGTAGGGGCCAGCCGCCTCGGCCGCCCGCTGCGCCTTGGTGATGCGCGTGGCGGCGATGAGTTCCATCGCGCGGGTGATCTTCGCCATCGACTTGGTCGAGCGGATCCTCCGGCGATAGACGCGAAGCTGTGCACCCATGGGCTACTTCCCGCTGGTCTTGGCGACCTTGATGGTCTCCTGGCCGACCTCGGACTCGTCCAGCGCCTCGGCCGGGGCCTCGGTGCCGAGGATGGTCCCGGCACTGGTCTGGAAGGTCTTCTTGAACTCGTTGATCGCGTCGGTCAGGGCCTGGGCGGTCTCGTCCTCGAACTTCTCGGTCTCCCGGATGGTGTCGAGGATCTTGCTGTGCTCGCGGCGCAGGTAGGCGAGGAACTCCGACTCGAAGCGGCGGATGTCCTCGACCGGGACGTCGTCCAGCTTGCCGGTGGTGCCGGCCCAGATGGAGACGACCTCCTCCTCCATCGGGAAGGGGGAGTACTGGCCCTGCTTGAGCAGCTCCATGAGGCGGGCGCCCCGCTCCAGTTGCGCCTTGGAGGCCGCGTCCAGGTCCGAGCCGAAGGCGGCGAACGCCTCCAGGTCGCGGTACTGGGCCAGACCCACGCGCAGGGAGCCGACCACCTTCTTCATGGCCTTGGTCTGCGCGGCGCCACCGACGCGGGAGACCGAGATACCGACGTTGATCGCCGGGCGCTGGCCCTGGTTGAACAGGTCGGACTCCAGGAAGACCTGGCCGTCGGTGATGGAGATGACGTTCGTCGGGATGTAGGCCGACACGTCGTTGGCCTTGGTCTCGATGATCGGCAGACCGGTCATCGACCCGCCGCCCAGCTCGTCGGAGAGCTTCGCGCAGCGCTCCAGCAGGCGGGAGTGCAGGTAGAAGACGTCACCGGGGTACGCCTCGCGGCCCGGCGGGCGGCGCAGCAGCAGGGAGACCGCGCGGTAGGCCTCGGCCTGCTTGGTCAGGTCGTCGAAGACGATGAGGACGTGCTTGCCCTGGTACATCCAGTGCTGGCCGATGGCCGAGCCGGTGTAGGGGGCGATGTACTTGAAGCCCGCGGGGTCGGAGGCGGGAGCGGCCACGATGGTGGTGTACTCCATCGCGCCGGCCTCCTCCAGGGCGCCGCGCACACCGGCGATGGTGGAGCCCTTCTGACCCACCGCGACGTAGATGCAGCGCACCTGCTTGTTCGGGTCGCCGGACTCCCAGTTGGCCTTCTGGTTGATGATCGTGTCGATGCAGACCGCGGTCTTGCCGGTCTGCCGGTCACCGATGATCAACTGGCGCTGACCGCGGCCGATCGGGGTCATCGCGTCGATCGCCTTGATGCCGGTCTGCAGCGGCTCGTGCACCGGCTTGCGCTGCATGACCGTGGCCGCCTGGAGTTCGAGTTCGCGGCGCTGGGTCGTCTCGATCTCGCCCTTGCCGTCGATCGGCCGGCCGAGGGGGTCCACCACGCGGCCCAGGTAGGCGTCGCCCACCGGAACGGAGAGGACCTGGCCGGTCCGCCGCACCGTCTGGCCTTCCGCGATCTTGGTGAAGTCACCGAGGACGACGACACCGACCTCGCCGATCTCCAGGTTCTGCGCGATGCCCTGGGTGCCGTCCTCGAATTCCAGCAGCTCGTTCGCCATCGCAGAGGGAAGGCCACTGACGCGGGCGATGCCGTCACCGGAGTAGGTGACGGTTCCGATCTCCTCGCGTGCGGCGGCGTCAGGCTCGTACGACTGGACGAAGCGCTGCAGCGCGTCCCGGATCTCCTCCGGTCGGATCGTCAGCTCCGCCATCTCACGTATGTCCTTGCTCTCGTTGGCGCCGCGTACGGCGCCGTGCGTCTTGCTTCGGTGCGTCCTCGCGTCAGCCGGCCAGGCGTCGCCGGACCTCGGCGATACGCCCCGCGATGGTGCCGTCGATGACCTCGTCGCCCACGCGGATGGAGAGTCCACCCACGATCTCCGGCGCGATCTCGATGTTCAGGTGGATGTCCCGGCCGTAGATCCGGGTGAGCGCGGCTTGCAGCCTGGACTGCTGCGCCTCGCTCAGCGGAACGGCGGTCCGTACCACGGCGATGTAGTGCTTGGCCCGTTCGGCCACCAGCTGACTGAAGTGGTCGAGACCCTGTTCCAGGGTACGTCCCCGAGGCCGGGTGACGGCCTCGGTGACCAGGGCCAGCGTCGCCGCGCCGACCTTGCCCGAGAGCAGGTTCTCCACCAGGGTCCGCTTGTGCTCGATGGAGACGCCGTCCGTGGTCAGCGCGGCGCGGAGCTCGGGCTGACCAGTGACGATCCGGCCGAACCGGAACAGCTCGTCCTCGACTCCCTCGAGCTCCTGGGCGGTGCCGTGCTCGGCGATCGTCGCGAACACGGCGGCCTGTTCGACGGCGTCGACCAGGTCGCGCGACGTGGACCACTTGGCCCGGACGACATCGCTGACCACGAGGAGGGTGGCCGGCGACACCTTCGTCTCCAGAAGGTCGCTGACGAGCGCGGACTTGCTGTCCGGGGAGCCGGCCGGGTCGGCCAGCCACCGGCGCAGGGAGTGCTCCTGCTCCAGCAGGGCCACGACCTCGAAGAGCTCGTGGCCCAACGTGGCTGCGTTGGCGGACGGCAGGATGTCGTCGAGGCGTCGGATCACCTCGCCCACAGAGGTACGGCTGACACCCTGCATCAACGCACCTCTGCCTGCTGCGTGCTCCCGCTCTCCAGCTCCGCGAGGAACCGGTCGATGACCCGGCTCTGCGCGGCGCTGTCGGCGAGGGTCTCCCCGACGATCCGGGCAGCCAGTTCGGCGGAGAGCGCCCCGATCTCGGCCCGCAACTGCTCCATGGCCTGCTGGCGGTCCGCCTCGATCTGGGCGTGCGCCGCCTCGATGATGCGCCGCGCCTCGGCCTGGGCCTCCTCGCGCGCCTCAGCGATGATGGCGGCGCTCTGCTCGCTGGCCTTCTGCAGCTCGGCCGCGTACGACCGGTGCGCTTCCTCCAGCTTCTCCTTGAACTGCTGGCGCAGTTCCTCGGCTTCGGCCTCTGCCTTCTTCGCCCGCTCGATACCACCTTCGATGGAGTCGGCGCGCTCGTCGAGCATCTTCGTGACCCGCGGCACGGCGTAGCGGTACACCAGTGCGAAGATCACGGCGAAGGCGATGAGGCCGAAGACGAGTTCGTCGATGTGGATCCGTAGAACGTTCTCTTCGGCGGCCAGGCCCAACATGGTCAGCGCCCCTTCACGGTTGGTTGCCTACTTCCTTCGCCGGTTCGTCCTAGATGGCGAACGCGAGGACGAAGCCCAGCAGGGCGAGCGCCTCGATGAGGGCGAAGCCGATGTAGATGTTGGTCTGCAGCGGACCGCGGGCCTCGGGCTGGCGGGCGATGGCCTGCATGCCCAGACCGAAGACGATACCCACGCCGATACCGGCACCGATGACGCTGATGCCGTAGCCGATGACGTTGAGGCTGCCTTCCATGCTTTCTCCTTGAATCGTGGCCACAGGGCCGGATGGGTTGTCGTGCCCTCCGGGCGGGGGCACGGGAAAGGGTCGGGTTCAGAACCTGCTGGTCTAGTGCGCTTCCTGGGCCTGGCCGATGTAGAGAGCGGCCAGCAGGGTGAACACGAAGGCCTGCAGGAACATGATCACCAGCTCGAAAGCGGTGAAGATGATGAACGCCAGCAGGGCCGATCCGGAGAACAGCACCGAGATGGTGCCGTAGAGCGGCCCGGCGGCGGGGTTGAACATGTACCAGCCGCCCGCGGCGAACGTGGCGAGCAGCAGGTGTCCGGCGAACATGGTCGCGAACAGACGGATGGCGTGCGTCGCGGGCCGGATGATGAAGTTCGAGAGGATCTCGATGGGGACCAGCAGCGGCAGGATCCAGCCGGGCGCCCCGGAGGGGACGACCGCGCCCTTGAAGTAGTGGGTGAAGCCCTGGCTGCGGATGCCCACCGTGATGAAGGTGATGTAGATGACCAGGGCCAGGCCGGCGGGGTAGGAGAGGTTGCTGGTGACCGGCAACTGCAGGAAGGGGATGATCCCCATGACGTTCATCGCGAAGATGAACAGGAAGAGGGAGACCAGCAGCGGCAGGTACTTGTCGCCCTTCACACCTATCATCGGCCGCGAGATCTGGTCGCGGACGAAGAGGACGACGAGCTCGAGGATGCTCTGCCTGCGGTCGGGGACGACGGACAGCTTGCGCGAGGTCCACCACAGGAAGAACACCACCAGGCTGGTGGCCACCAGCAGCAGGATCACGTACTTGGTGATGCCGCTGGTGTAGGGGAGGGCCTCGCTGTAGTCGCCCCACGACCAGGGGGACGGGAAGAAGATCCCGACGGAGGGGGCCTCGAAGCCGGGTCCCCCCGGCGTGAACAGACCACCACCGCCCTCGGCAGCGAGGTTGAGCGTGTCAGCACTCACGGCGAACCCTTCCGTCGTGAATCAAGAGGTTCTGGTCAGTCTTGAGCGGACCGGCAACGGCGGTCAGCGGTGGTCCCTCCGCCCCCGACGGGTGCTGTCGGCGGCGGGCGGTCCCGGAGGATGTGGCTAGTTGGAGTGGACGCGGAGCCTGGCGAAGACCATGTACAGCGCCAGCCCCAGTCCGAGCAGGATGCCGATGGGCAGGAACAGCGCCCGGTGGTCCGTTAATCGGTCGAGCAGCCAGCCGACGCCGCCCCACACGATCATCCCGGACACGAGCAGGGAGACGATGGTGATTCCGTCGACCGACGCCCCGGAGGTCTCCTGGGGGGAGTTCCTGTCCTGCTTCCGTGGCTCGCTCATCCTGTCGCTCCGGAACATAGCAGGTTGTCGCGGCCGGCCACGCGGCAGGGGGGTGCCGGGGGACGGCATGCCGTGGCGCGCCCGTCATGGCTTCTCATGCCGGGCCTCCGGACCGGAGACGGCACTCGGCTCCGGATCGACGTGCAGGGTCTTGGTCGTGGCCAGCACCCGGACGTGGCCGCCCAGCCAGGAGACCACGCACAGCAGCGAGGTCACCGCGAAGGCGGTCGTGTCGAGCCAGGCGGGATCGGTGTTGCGCAGCGTGAGCAGCGCGGCCCCCAGGATCACCGCCTTGACGAGGAAGGCTCCCAGGGTGGCCGGCAGGAACAGGTCCGGATTGCGCCTGCTGAGGTGGGCCACCGCCCACCCGGAGACGCCGAAGAAGGCAAGAACCAGCAGCAGCGCAGCGAGCGCGCCGAGCACACCGACCGTACCGGAGATCGCGAGGAAGACAGCGGTGCTGCCGCCTCCGACCACCAGTGTGGGAATCGCGGCGCCGCGGAGAACCTTGGCGTCGTGTTCCTGCATGCGTGAACTCCGGTGTTGTGCTGTGAGGTGCTTGCTCGTGAAAGCTATCACAAGGTTTCGACACTATTTCCCATGGGCACCTTTAAGCGTCGCTTACTCCGCGAAGGATCGTCCCTGCCACTGCTCCTCCGTCCCCGATGTCTGTTCCGTCACCCTGCTGCTTTCCCTGGAGTTAAAGTCCCGTTCATGCCTCTTTGAGGTGATCAGCGGCCGACCACGTGTGGTGCATCACTTTTCTTCACGCGCGGTGACGGTCCCGGCCCGGCGCAGCGCACGGCGCCGCAGCCGCGGCAGCGTGATCAGACCGAACGCACAGATCGCTACCAATGTGGTAACACTCAGGACGATCGCGGGCGCGTCGAAGATCGACAGCGACACCGCGGCGAACGAGATGATCGCCGCCCACAGGTACATCAGCAGCACGGCGCGCGCGTGCGAGTGGCCGAGCTCCAGCAGCCGGTGGTGCAGGTGCTTCTTGTCGGGGGCGAACGGCGACTTGCCGGCCAGCGTCCGCCGCACCACCGCGAGCACCAAGTCCGCCAGCGGCAGGGCCAGCGCCAGCAGCGGCAGCAGGATCGGCAGGAAGGCCACCAGGCCGCTGGAGTCGAAGTGGACGACCGCGTTGGCCTGGAACTCGCCGGTCACGGTGATGGTGATGGAGGCCAGCAGCAGCCCGATCAGCATCGACCCGGTGTCGCCCATGAACACCCGCGCCGGGTTGAAGTTGTGGATGAGGAAGCCCGCGCAGACCCCGACCAGGATGATCGCGATCATGGCCGGGTAGGACTGGCGGTCGAAGCCCTGCTCGACGGCGACCACGTAGTAGTAGGTGAAGAAGGCCGCGGCCGCGATCGCGACGATCCCCGAGGCCAGGCCGTCCAGCCCGTCGGCGAAGTTGACCGCGTTGATGGTGACCACGATCAGCAGCACCGACAGCAGGGTGCCCAGCTCGGGGCCGAGGACGAGGGTGGTGCCCGGCAGCGGCAGCCACAGCAGTTGCACGCCCTGGGAGACCAGGATGCCCGCCGCGACGATCTGCCCGGCCAGCTTGGGGACGGGGGCCATCCCCCACCGGTCGTCGATGACGCCGATCACCACGATCAGCGCGCCCGCCACCAGCAGCCCGCGCCACCAGGTCTGGTCGAAGAACACCTCGCGCAGGTGCGGCAGTTGCGCCGAGATCAGCAGCGCGGCGGCGAAGCCGCCGTACATGGCGATCCCGCCCATCCGGGGGATGGGCTCGGTGTGCACGTCCCGGTCGCGCACCGGGGGGACCGCGCCGAAGGCGATCGCGGCGTTGCGGACCAGCGGGGTCAGCAGGTGGGTGACCGCCACGGCGATGACGAAGGTGAGCGCGTACTCACGCACGGCGTTGCGGAGCCTTCCGTGGACCGGCCGTACCCTCACGACGGCACGGCGCGTGTGTGGGCTGAGAATGACATCGACGCTAGCACTGCCGGACAGCGGCCGGGACCGCCGTTGCGCGCGGCGCAGCGCCCTCCGCGGCGCGCCCGCGGATCAGGACGCGTCCGCCCCGCCGCGGTCGGCAGGAGGGGTCCCCTCGTCCCCCTCAGGCCGCTCCTCGGCCTCTTGCGCAGCCCTGTCGGCCTCTTCCGCCGGGGCGGCCGTCCGACCGCGTCCAGAGCGTTTCAGCTCGGCGATGACGGTGCCGCACACGGCGCGCAACTGCTCGATGCCGATCGCCCCCGAGCGGAGCACGCGCGGCACCGCGTAGGTCAGGTCGACGACGGTCGAGGGCGGCGTGTCGGTGCGGGGACCCGCGTCGAGGTAGACGCTGACGTCGTCGCCGAACTGCGCCACGGCCTCCTCGACCGTGGCGGCGGCCGGGTTGCCGCTGAGGCTCGCCCCGCTCACCGCCATCGGCCCGACCTCCTTGAGCAGCTCCAGCGCCACGGGGTCCATGGGCATGCGCACCGCGACGGTGCCCCTGGTGTCGCCCAGGTCCCAGGAGAGGCTGGGGGTCGCGGCGCACACGAGGGTGAGCGGTCCCGGCCAGAACTCCTCGATCAGGTCCTGGCCGTGCCGCCCCAGGTCGTCGACGAGCGCCTGGGCGGCGCGGACGGTGCCGACGAGCACCGGCGGCGGCTTCTCCCGGCCGCGCTTCTTCGCCTCGCGCAGCGCGGCCACCGCGGTGCGGCTGAACGCGTCCGCGCCCACACCGTAGACGGTGTCGGTGGGCAGGACCACCAGCTCTCCGCGGCGCACGGTCGAGGCCGCGTCCGCGATCCCGGCCTTGCGCTGCTCCTCGTCCGCACAGTCGTACCTGCGGCTCACAACCTCACCTCGGTCTGCTCTGGGTCGTCGGGCTGCGGCCCGCCTCAGTCCACGGCGCGCCGGGCCACCACGAACCGGTCCCGGTGCGCCAGGTCCTTGCAGTTGCGCACGTCGCGCCAGCCCAACGACTCGGGGAAGAGCGGCGGGATGTCGATGCCCTGCCCGTCGCCGTGCTCGATGGCGATGAACCCGCCCGGACGCAGCAGGCGGCGGCCGACCGCCTCCAGTTGGCGGATCATGTCGAGCCCGTCCGCGCCCGCCCACAGCGCCGGCGCGGGGTCGTAGTCGCGGACCTCCGGCGGGATGTCGTCGGCGCCGTCCAGGGGCACGTACGGGGGGTTGGTGACGACCAGGTCCACCCGGCCGTTGTACTCGGGCAGGCAGGTCCGCATGTCGGCGTGGTGGGCGGTGATTCGCTCGGCCAGCCCGCTGCGCGCGATGTTGCGCCGTGCCCACGACAGCGCGGTCTCGTCCAGTTCGACGGCGTGGACGCGGGAGCGCGGCACCTCCTGGGCGATGGAGATCGCGATGGCGCCCGATCCGGTGCCCAGGTCCGCGACCAGGGGGTCGGCGACGTCCATGGCGCGCAGCACGTCGATCGCCCAGGACACCATCATCTCGGTCTCCGGGCGCGGGACGAAGACGCCGGGGCCGACCTCCAGCTCCAAGTAGCGGAAGTAGGCGCGGCCGGTGATGTGCTGCAACGGCTCCCGTGCGGCGCGCCGGGCCACGCACTCCCAGTAGCGGGCGTCGAAGTCGCTGTCGGCGACGGTGTGCAGCTCCCCTCGACGGACGCCGTGCACGAACGCCGCGAGCTCCTCGGCGTCGGTGCGGGGCGAGGCGACTCCGGCCTCGGCGAGCCGGAGGGTGGCTCGCGCGACCTCGTCGAGCAGGAGGTTCACTGCTGGGCGGCCTCCAACCGCTCCTTGGTGTCGGCGTCCATGAGGGCCTGGATCACTCCGCTCAGCTCCCCGTCGAGCACCTGGTCGAGGTTGTAGGCCTTGTAGCCGACCCGGTGGTCGGAGATGCGGTTCTCCGGGAAGTTGTAGGTGCGCACCCGCTCGGAGCGGTCCACGGTACGGACCTGGCTCCTCCGTTCGGCCTGGGCCTCGGCCTCGGCCGCGGCCTGCGCCTCGGCGAGCAGGCGGGCCCGCAGCACGCGCAGCGCCTGCTCCTTGTTCTGGAGCTGGCTCTTCTCGTTCTGGCAGGAGACCACGATGCCGGTGGGCAGGTGGGTGATGCGCACCGCCGAGTCGGTGGTGTTGACGCTCTGGCCGCCGGGTCCGGAGGAGCGGTAGACGTCGATGCGCAGGTCGTTGTCGTTGATCTCGACCTCGATCTCCTCGGCCTCGGGCACCACCAGCACGCCGACGGCCGAGGTGTGGATGCGGCCCTGGGACTCGGTGACGGGCACGCGCTGCACGCGGTGGACCCCGCCCTCGAACTTCAGTTGCCGCCACACGCCCTTGGCGGGGTCGGTGCCGCGGTTCTTGACCGCGATGGTGATGTCCTTGTAGCCGCCCAGGTCGGAGTAGGTGGCGCTGATGATCTCGGTCTTCCAGCCCTGGCGTTCGGCGTAGCGCAGGTACATGCGCACCAGGTCACCCGCGAACAGCGCCGACTCCTCGCCGCCCTCGCCGGCCTTGACCTCGAGGATGACGTCCTTGTCGTCGTTGGGGTCGCGCGGCACGAGCAGGGTGCGCAGCCGCTCGACCAGCTCCTCGCGCTGCTCGGCGAGCTGCTTGGCCTCGTCGGCGAAGGCCGGGTCCTCGGCGGCCAGCTCCTGGGCGGCCTCGATGTCGCTCTCGACCTGGTTGAGTTCGCGGTAGGCGGCGATGATGGGGGTGAGCTGGGAGTAGCGTTTGGCCAGACTGCGCGCCCTGGCCTGGTCGGCGTGCACGGCTGGGTCGGCGAGCTGCTGCTCCAGCTCGTAGTACTCGCCGAGAAGGTCGTCCAGCTTCACTTCTTCTTACATCCCCACAGAGCGTTCGGATCGGACGGAGCAGTCACACCGGCGGCGCGCCCCTCGCAGCGGGACGCGCCGCCGACGGACGCTACTTGCGCTTGCCGAAACGCTTCTCGAAGCGGGCGACCCGACCGCCGGTGTCCAGGATCTTCTGCTTGCCCGTGTAGAACGGGTGGCAGGAGGAGCAGATCTCGGCCCGGATCGTGCCGCCGGGTGCGGTGCTCCGGGTGACGAAGCTGTTACCGCAGGTGCAGGTCACCTGCGTGACGTGGTAGTCGGGGTGAATACCGGGTTTCATGTGGTTCTCCTCGCTAGTGGCGGTCGCCGGACGCACGCGGCGATGGCCGCCTCTGGGTGGGGCGGGCGTGCGCGAACCGGTACCGCGGCGGTCGCCATACCAGTCTGCCAGACCGTGGAACCGCAAACGTCCAGCCGGTATTCCTGGCCGGACGGTCGGCGGGGCGCGGAAGTGCGGTGCGGCGCCGCTGCTCCGCCGGTGCGCGGGCGGCGCACCGGCGGAGTGCTAGTCGTTCGGTCCGACCGCGTTCTTCTGGATCTGCAACAGGAACTCGGCGTTGCTCTTGGTCTTCTTCAGCTTCTCCAGGACCAGTTCCAGAGCCTGCTGGGCGTCCAGGGCGTGGAGCACGCGGCGGAGCTTCCAGATGATGTTGAGCTCCTCGCTCGACAGCAGGATCTCCTCCTTGCGGGTGCTGGACGCCTCGATGTCCACCGCGGGGAAGAGCCGCTTGTCGGCCAGGCTCCGGTTGAGCTTGAGCTCCATGTTGCCGGTGCCCTTGAACTCCTCGAAGATGACCTCGTCCATCCGGGAGCCGGTCTCGACCAGCGCCGTGGCCAGGATCGTCAGCGAGCCGCCGTTCTCGATGTTGCGGGCCGCGCCGAAGAAGCGCTTCGGCGGGTACAGCGCGGTGGAGTCGACACCACCGGACAGGATGCGCCCGCTCGCCGGTGCGGAGAGGTTGTAGGCGCGTCCCAGACGGGTGATGGAGTCGAGCAGCACCACGACGTCCAGGCCCATCTCGACCAGGCGCTTGGCCCGTTCGATGGCGAGCTCGGCGACGGTCGTGTGGTCCTCGGCGGGGCGGTCGAAGGTCGAGTGGATCACCTCGCCCTTGACCGTGCGCTGCATGTCGGTGACCTCTTCGGGCCGCTCGTCGACGAGGACGACCATGAGGTGGCACTCGGGGTTGTTCTGGGTGATCGCGTTGGCGATCGCCTGCAACACCATCGTCTTTCCGGCCTTGGGCGGGGAGACGATGAGGCCGCGCTGCCCCTTGCCGATCGGCGAGATGAGGTCGATGATGCGCGTGGTCAGGATGTTGGGCTCGGTCTCCAGGCGCAGCCGCTCCTGCGGGTACAGGGGCACCAGCTTGGCGAACTCGGGCCGGTTGCGCGCCCGCTCGGGCGGCATCCCGTTCACGCTGTCCAGACGGACCAGCGCGTTGAACTTCTCCCGGCGCTCGCCCTCGCGCGGCTGGCGCACGGCGCCGGTGATGGCGTCGCCCTTGCGCAGGCCGTACTTGCGGACCTGGGCCAGCGAGACGTACACGTCGTTGGAGCCCGGCAGGTAGCCGGTGGTCCGCACGAACGCGTAGTTGTCGAGGATGTCGAGGATGCCCGCGACCGGCAGCAGGACGTCGTCCTCGCTGATCACCGGCTCCTGCTCGGCGCGCTCGCGGTTGCGGCGGTCGCGGCGGTCGCGACGGCGTCCCCGGCGGCGCCCGCCGCCGAAGTCCTCGTCCTCGCCGCTGCCGCCGCCGCTGGCGTTCTCGCTCTTGTGGCCGTTCTGCTGCTGGGACGACTGCTGGTCGCCGCCGCCGCTGCTGCCGTCGCGGTTGCGGTTGCGTCGACGGCGCTCCCGGGTCCCGCCCTGTGCGGGCTGGGCGGCGGTGTCCTCGGACTTGGCGGCCGACGCCGCGGGGTCCTGCTTGGCGTTCTCGGCGGCGTCGCTGCCCTCGGCCGTCTGCGACTCCGCAGTCTCCTCGCCGCCGCGCCTGCGGGAACGGCTCCTGCGGGTGCGCTCGGGGCGCTCGGCCTGCTCGGCCCGGTCCGCCGCGGGTGCGGCGGCCTCGGCCGCCGGCGCCTCGGCCGTGGGGGCCTCCTGCTCCTTGGCGGCCGTGCCGCTCTCGGTCGCGGAGGTCTTCGCCGTCTTGGTCTTGGGGGCGCTGACCGGCCCGCCCTGCTTGGCTTCGATTGCTGCGATGATGTCGCTCTTGCGCATCCGGCCGGTGCCCGTGATTCCGAGGTCGGACGCCAGACGCTGCAGCTCCGTGAGCTTCAGCGCGGCCAGCCCGGTACCTCCGGAGCGGCTACGGGACCGCGTTGACGCGCTCTTGCCGACGGGGGGCGCGGCGTCGCCGACGTCCACTTTGGACGCGGTCGTGTCCTGCGTACCGACCGCCGCGTCCTGGTGGAGTTCGGTGGTGTCGCTCACTAAGGGTCCTTCCCAAGGAGCGGGCTGGTGCCGTCACGATGAACTGAGCGGCCAGCCCGGTGGTGCGAACCGGCTGGGGCCGGGTCAGGCGTGCCCAGCGTGGATGCCGGAACCGCTGCTGGACAACGAGTTTTACCCGATCGCGGCGGGCTCTGGGCACAGCCAGACGCTGGGGCGATGGGCTGGATGATGCTGCCCTCGGGCCATCCTGTTGTTCCTGTGCCAGGAAACCGGGACTGCAGTGGATTGGGCAGAACCGCGGACTCGCCGCGGATTCGACACAGTGGCTACCGTGCGGAGCGCTCGCGGATCAGAGACCACTCGCGCGAATGACGCGGGAAACACTGCGGCGGATGAGCACGGGCCCCGTGGTGGGGCACCTGGTGCTTCATCTAGCCTAACATCACCGGAGCCCACAGCTATTCCTCGACACAAGTCCATGAACGGGGAGAAGTGACACGTACCCCTACCAGATCGATTGCTAAGGGGCGTATGTGCCATTCAGTACCCGCTCGTTGCCGGATTGAATCAACCACAGCGCTGTTGTTTTGCGGAAATCCGTCGAGTGGGCGGTCCGCGGGGCCGCCCGGTGCGTCCGCGGAGTCGTGGTGGAGCACCAGGACGGTCGGCCCGGCTCCGGAGACCACCGCGGCCAGGCCGTCGCCGCGCAGGGACTCCACCAGTGCGGCGCTGTCGGGCATGGCCTCGGCCCGGTAGGACTGGTGCAGCCGGTCCTCGGTCGCCTCGAACAGCAGGTCGGGGCAGTCGCGGACGGCCGCGACCAGCAGCGCGGCCCGCCCCGCCGAGAACGCGGCGTCGGCGTGCGGCACGGTCTCCGGAAGCAGTCCCCGGGCCCGTTCGGTGGACAGGCTCTGCCGGGGCACGCACACGATCGGCCGTACCCCGGGTGCGGGGGACGTCGTCCACGCGCGCCAGGTCTTGGCGCCGCGCCAGGCGATGGTGAACCCGCCGTAGACGCACGGGGCCACGTTGTCGGGGTGGCCCTCGATGTCGGCGGCGGTCTGGAAGATCCACTCCCGGTCGAGGCGGTCCCCGCCGTCGGCCAGGGCCGCCGCGGCGGCCACGCCCGCCACGATCGCCGACGCCGAGGAGCCGAGCCCGCGGCCGTGCGGAATGGCGTTGCGGCAGCGCAGGTCGACCCCGGGCATGGTCTGGCCCACCGCGTCGAACGCGGCGCGCATGGCGCGCACCACGAGATGCGAGTCGTCGAGAGGCAGGGTACCGGCTCCCTCCCCCTCGACGGCCACCGTGACGTCGCGGTCGTCGCGGAGCCGGACCTCGATCTCGTCGGACAGGTCCAGGGCGATTCCCAGGGCGTCGAACCCCGGTCCGAGGTTCGCGCTGGTGGCGGGGGTGCGCACGGTCACCGCGGTGCGTTGCGGCTGAGGCATTCGGTGGCTCCGGGGTGGGAGGGACTGGGCTAGGCCAGGCCGAGCGCCGCCGCGGCGGCCTGGGCGTCGACAGGGATCGTGACGGCCGAGGAGGCTCCGGCCAGGGCCCAGTCGGGGTCCTTGAGTCCGTTGCCGGTGACCGTGCAGACCACGCGGCTGCCCCGCGCGATCTGCCCGGCCTCGACCGCCTGGAGCAGACCGGCCACGCTGGCCGCGGAGGCCAGCTCCACGAAGACCCCCTCCTGGCCGGCGAGCAGCCGGTAGGCGGAGAGGATCTGCCGGTCGGTGACGGAGTCGATGCGCCCGCCGGACTCGTCACGGGCCTTCTCCGCGAACTGCCAGGAGGCCGGGTTGCCGATCCGGATCGCGGTGGCGATGGTGCGCGGCTGGGTGACCGGGGCGCCGTTGACGATCGGCGCCGCGCCGCTGGCCTGGAAGCCGAACATGCGCGGCAGGCGGGTGCTGCGGCCGTCGGAGTGGTACTCCTGGTAGCCCATCCAGTAGGCGGTGATGTTGCCCGCGTTGCCCACCGGGAGGCAGTGGACGTCGGGGGCGTCGCCCAGGGCGTCCACGATCTCGAACGACGCGGTCTTCTGCCCCTGGAGGCGGTACGGGTTGACCGAGTTGACCAGCGCCACCGGGTAGTCGATGGAGAGCTTGCGGGCCAGCTCCAGGCAGTCGTCGAAGTTGCCGTCGACCTGGAGGAGGCGGGCGCCGTGGACCAGCGCCTGGGCCAGCTTGCCCATGGCGATCTTGCCCCGCGGGACCAGGACCGCGCAGGTCATCCCGGCACGTACCGCGTAGGCGGCGGCGCTGGCGCTGGTGTTGCCGGTCGAGGCGCAGATGACCGCCTTGGCCCCGTCCTCGGCCGCCTTGGAGATGGCCATGGTCATCCCGCGGTCCTTGAAGGAGCCCGTGGGGTTGAGGCCCTCGACCTTGAGGTAGACCTCGCAGCCGGTCAGCTCCGAGACCCGCGTGGCGGGGACCAGCGGCGTGCCTCCCTCAAGCAAGGTGACGACCGGGGTGTTCGCCGTGACGGGAAGGCGATCGCGGTATTCCTCGACGATTCCTCGCCACGCCCGTGCCATGCTCATGACAGGGCCCTTTCGAGTGGTGTGACTGGGTGGACGGCCGGACGGCGCCGCCCCGGCCGGTCGGGGTGGGCGCCTGCTGGGCGACCGTGCGCGGTCGTGCAGCCTGCCCCCGATTTTAGGGCCCTTCGACCCGGGGCGTGCGTCGGGATCGGGCTGTCTTTCCTGGCTGGGCCCGTCGCGACCGGTGCAGGCCGGGGGCGGTGCCGCGCGCCGCTCACGACTCGTCGCCGAAGGTCTCGACCCGCATGACGCTGGCGACCGCGCGGACCTCGTCGTGGCCGCGCAACTGCTCCACGGTCCGCGCCAGCGCCGAGTCGGGGGCGGGGTGGCTGACCAGGACGAGCTGGGCGTCGTCGCCGTGGCCCTCCTGGCGGACGTGCCGGATGGACACCTCGTTGGCGGCGAACACCTCGGCGACCTTGGCCAGCACGCCGGGCCGGTCGGCGACGTCCAGCGAGACGTGGTAGCTGGTGACGGTCTCGCCCATGGGGTGCACGGGCAGCCCGGAGTCGGCCTGGCCGTCGGCCACGAAGGTGCGGGCCAGCCGGTTGCGGGCCACGGCGACCAGGTCGCCCAGGACCGCGCTGGCGGTGGGCACGCCCCCGGCGCCCGCCCCGTAGAACATCAGCCGCCCGGCGGACTCGGCCTCCACGAACACCGCGTTGTAGGCGCCCTTGACGCTGGCCAGCGGGTGCTCGCGGGGCAGCATCACCGGGTGGACCCGCACGCCGATGCTGGAGTCGTCGGCGGAGCGCTGGCAGATGGCCAGCAGTTTGACCACGCAGCCCATCGCCTTGGCGCTGGCGATGTCGGCGGCGGAGACCTCGGTGATGCCCTCGCGGTGCACGTCGGCGGCGGTCACCGGGGTGTGGAACGCCAGCCGGGCGAGGATCGCGGCCTTGGCGGCGGCGTCGAAGCCCTCCACGTCGGCGGTCGGGTCGGCCTCGGCGTACCCCAGCGCCTGGGCCTCCTCCAGCGACTCGGCGAAGCCAGCGCCCAGGGTGTCCATCCGGTCGAGGATGTAGTTGGTGGTGCCGTTGACGATGCCCAGCACCCGGTTGACGCGGTCCCCGGCGAGGGAGTCGCGCAGCGGGCGCAGCAGCGGGATCGCCCCGGCCACGCTGGCCTCGTAGTAGACGTCGACCCCGGCGGCGCGCGCGGCGGCGAAGACGGTCGCGCCGTCCTCGGCGAGCAGCGCCTTGTTGGCGGTCACCACGGACTTGCCCGACTTGATCGCGGCGAGGATGAGCGACCGGGCGGGTTCGATGCCGCCGATGACCTCGACCACGAGGTCGATGTCGTCCCTGGTGACCAGGCCCATGGCGTCGGTGGTGAGCAGCTCGCGGGCCACGCCCGCGGCGCGGGCGCGGTCCGGGCGGCGCACCGCGATGCCACCGATCTCCAGAGGCGTCCCGATGCGCTCCGCGAGTTCGCGCGACTGCTCGTTGAGCAGCCGGACCACCTGAGAACCCACAACGCCGCAACCCAGCAGCGCCACCTTCAGTGCCATGAGGGGATGACTCCCGTTTCGTCGTTCGTTGTCCGTGTCCCCAACCCCGTGGTGACCACGATGTCGGCCGGTGTTCAGCCTACGTCCAGCCGCAGCAGGTCCTCTTCGGTCTCCCGCCGCACCAGCGTGCGGGAGCCCCCTTCGCGGACCGCGACCATGGCGGGACGGGGCAGGTGGTTGTAGTTGCTGGCCATGGAGTGGCAGTAGGCGCCGGTCGCCGCGACCGCCACCAGGTCGCCGGGGCGCAGGTCGGCGGGCAGGTACAGGTCGCGGACCACGATGTCGCCGCTCTCGCAGTGCTTGCCGACCAGGCGGGACAGCATGGGTCCGGCGTCGCTGTGCCGGGAGGCCAGCACGCAGGTGTACTCCGCACCGTACAGGGCGGTGCGGATGTTGTCGCTCATGCCTCCGTCGACGCTGACGTAGGTGCGGATGCCCTCCACGTCCTTGACGGTGCCGACCTCGTAGAGCGTGATGCCCGCCGGTCCGGCGATGGCGCGTCCCGGCTCCACCGCCAGGCGGGGCACCGGCAGGCCCTGGGCGGCGCACTCGTGCGCGACGATCGACGTCAGGCTCTCGGCGATGCTCTTGGGGTCCAGCGGGTCGTCGTCGGGCAGGTAGGCGATGCCCAGTCCGCCGCCGAGGTCCAGTTCGGGCAGGACGACGCCGTGCTCGGCGTGGATCCGGGTGAGGAAGGAGCTGAGGCGGCGCGCGGCGACCTCGAAGCCCGCGGTGTCGAAGATCTGCGACCCGATGTGGGAGTGCAGGCCGACCAGGCGGACGTGCGGGGAGGCGAGCAGGCGGCGCACCGCCTCGGCGGCGGCGCCGTTGCTCATGGCCAGGCCGAACTTCTGGTCGTCGTGGGCGGTGGCGACGAACTCGTGGGTGTGCGCCTCCACCCCCGTGGTGACCCGGACCAGGACCTCGGGGACGCGGCCCCGTTCGGCGGCGATCCGCTCCAGGCGGTCGATCTCGTCGAAGGAGTCGACGATGATCCGCCCCACGCCCACCTCGACGGCGCGGGCCAGCTCGGCCTCCGACTTGTTGTTGCCGTGCATGCCGATCCGCTCGGGCGGGAAGCCCGCGGCCAGGGCGACGGCGAGCTCTCCGCCGCTGCACACGTCGAGCTTGAGCCCCTCCTCGGCGACCCAGCGGGCCACCGCCTTGGTGAGCAGGGCCTTGCCCGCGTAGTAGACGTCGGCGTCGGCGAAGGCCAGCCGGTAGTCGCGGGCGCGGGCGCGGAAGTCGGCCTCGTCGACGACGTAGAGGGGGGTGCCGTACTCGCGGGCCAGCTCGGTGACGCCGACGCCGCCGACGGTGATCTCGCCGTCGACCCGGACGGCGGTGCTCGGCCACACGCGGGGGTGGAGGTCGAGCAGGTCCGCCGGCGGGCTGGGCGGGTGTTCCTCGGGCAGCACGTCCGCGTGGCGCGGTCCGGCAGGGTGGGCGTAGCGGCTCATGGGCGGGACTCTCGGATGGATGGTGACAGGGCGGGGTGCGGCCTTCGTCGGGCCCGGGGCCGGACGCGGCGCGGTCGAGGCGTCTACAGCCTTGTGGGCGCGGACACACCGATGAGGGAGAGTCCCGCGTGCAGCACACCGGCGACGGCGGCGCAGAGGTCGAGCCCGGCCACCGTGGTCGCGACGGGGCCGTGGGCCGTGTCGGCGTGCCCGGAGAGGAGGTCGTGGGACTCCCACCACTCATGGTAGGCAGCGGCGAGACCCTCCAGGTAACGCACCAGGATGTGGGGCTGGTTACGGCGGGCCGCGGCGCGCAGCGCGGCGGGTCCGTCGAAGAGCGCGCCGAGCAGCGCCTCGGCGGCGGGCGCGGTGAGGGCGGCCACCTCCTCGGCGGTGAGGGTGCGGTCCGGTGCGGCCCGGCGCAGGCCGAGGCCGGCCGCCCAGCGCTCGCCCGCGGTGCGGGCGTGGGCGTGGGCGTAGCGCAGGACGAAGGCGGGGTTGGCGTGGGTGGCGCGC
>NZ_KQ950186.1:99807-106611 GCF_001517975.1 Thermobifida cellulosilytica TB100 | reverse complement strand
ACCTCCCTGGTGTCGGCGTCCCCCTTGAGCCGCTCGGCGGTGACCCAGCCGTCCAGCCGGGGCATCATGACGTCCAGTGTGATCACGTCCGGCGCCACCTCCCGCACGCGCTCCAGGCAGTCCTGCCCGTCGGCGGCGGTGTGGACCTCGAATCCCTCCAGTCTCAGGTTCAGGGCGATGAGCTGTCTGATCACCTCATCGTCGTCGACCACCAGTACGCGTCCCAACTCTTGTGTCACGGGCGCGACACTAGCGCTCCGCTGTCACTTCCGCTGCGGGTTGGGCGGGCCCGTGATGAAGATCGTGCAACCCACTCGGCGGCCCTGCTAGAGTTGGGAACGCGAAGCGCCCCCTTAGCTCAGGGGATAGAGCAACGGCCTCCGGAGCCGTGTGCGCAGGTTCGAATCCTGCAGGGGGCACCCGGAACGCACTTCACAACCCCGACTGACCGTGTGGTCAGCGGGGTTTCTTCGTGGGGCCGGACCTCCCCTCCGCCCCTGCCGGACGCCCACGCGGTGCGGCGGGCGCCGGGCCTTCCTCCGCCTTCCCGGCCGGTTCCGGTCGTCGCGGCGGCGGACGGGCGGAGCGCCGCGCCGGAGGGCAGCGGTGAGGGGGAAGACCGGGACTGGCGGCGGGGCTCCGGTGCGCTGCGGCCTTCCCGCAGTTGGCCTGCTGCTGCTCGTCGGCTCCTCGGCCCCGGAGGCGTTCGGCCCCGCCCCTGCTGCACCGGACGGCGGGGGGAGCCGGGCTGTTCCCGGCCCACCGGCTCGGGCCGCTCTCCTGCCAGCCGCTTTCCCGTTCTGCGCGGTCACGCCGGACGGGGAGAGCGCAGCCCCGGAGCTCGCCGCCTCCGGGACCCCTTGTTCCCGGGCGGCCGAGGCGTGGCGAGGCGGAGGCACCGGCGGCGCTGCAACAGCGCGCCGCGGCGCTCCCGCCCGGTGTCCGACGGCGGCATCGGGCGAGAGGAGCGCCTCTCCGCCTGCACGCGGAGGGCTGTACGACCAGCCACCGTCACCCCGGCCGCCCCGGGGCCGGGGCTCCTCCCGGCGCGGTGTCGGGAGCAGCTCCGGCCCCGGTGTGCCGCTGTAGGCCGGGTTCCTCCCCGGCCTACAGCGGCACGCCGTCCCAGAGCCTGCGGGTGGCCGGGTGCGGGTCCGCCGCCACCGCCGCCTCGGGGTGGTCGAAGCGCATGGTCAGCCGGGTCTCGGGGGTCCACCGGGGCCATCCGGGGTCGCCCGTGGCGGCGAAGCGCACCCAGGCGGCGTGCACGGCCTCGGCCAGCTCCTCCGGCGGGTTCTCGCCGACCAGCGGGGCGGCGCGGTCCAGGGTCCGGAAGACGAAGGGCACCTCCACGGCGTGGCAGGCGCCCAGGCTCCCGTCGAGCTGCGGGGTGCGCCAGGCGAACTCGTAGCCGAAGGTGCGGGCGGACGCGCCCGCACGGGCCTCGGCGACGCGGTAGGCGGGGATGCGGAACACCTGGTCGGTGATGACCGAGGCGAGGATGTCGCCGGGTTCCTCGCCGCGGCCCTCGGCGGTGTAGACCTTGGCGGCGTCGGCGTCCAGGCCCGCCTGGGCCAGGCGGGCGGCGAGGTGGTCGCCGGTGACGAAGGGCAGGATCCCGGTGGGCGCGAGGAACAGCCGGTACTCGTCGGAGGTGGTGCCGAACAGCAGGTCGACGTCGCCTCCGGCGCCCGCCGCGACGGCCTCGGCGGGCCGCTGCGCCAGCAGTGCGCCGTCGACCGTGGGCGCGAAGGGCAGCAGGACGCTGCCGCGCGCGATCCGCTCGCCCCACACCGCGGGGTCGGGGGCGACCTGGAGTTCCGCGCTGACCTGCTGCTGGACCTCCAGCAGCCGGGGCGTGGGCACCTCGGCCAGCGCCGCGGCGGTGGGGCTGACGCCCAGCCGTTCGGCGAGCACCCGGGTGATGGTGGCGGCGTCCTCCTGGGCCACCGCCGCGGTGCCCGCGCCCGATTGCAGGACGGCGCGGCGGAACAGTCCGCGGGCCCGGGAGAGCGTCATGAGGGTGCACACGCTCATGGCGCCCGCGGACTCCCCGAAGACGGTGACGTTGGCGGGGTCCCCGCCGAAGCGGGCGATGTTGTCGCGCACCCACTCCAGGGCGGCGATCTGGTCGAGCAGGCCCCGGTTGGCGGGGGCGTCCGGCAGGTCGGCGAAGCCGATGACGCCCAGCCGGTAGTTGAAGCTGACCAGGACCACGCCGTCGCGGGCGAAGGCCGCGCCGTCGTAGACGGGTTCGGAGCCGGACCCGTTGGTGAACGCGCCGCCGTGGATCCACACCATCACCGGCAGCCCCACCGCGCCCGGGTCGGGGGTCCACACGTTGAGGTTGAGGCAGTCCTCCCCCGCAATGAACCGCTCGACGAGGAGGCGGTCAATGGCCTCGGGATAGGGCGGCCGGGGCGCGGTGGGGCCGAATTCCGCTGCGTCGCGCACGCCGTCCCAGGGTTCGGGCGGCCGGGGCGCGGTGAAGCGGTCGGCGCCCGTGGGAGGCGCCGCGTAGGGAATTCCGCGGAAGACCGCGATCCCGTTCTCCCTGCGCCCCCGGACCGCTCCCGTCTCCGTCCTGACCACGATCTCCACGCATTTGCCCCTTTCTTTACCGACCGGTCGGTCTTTTCCTAATGACGCGGGTTGTGCGGTGTCAAGGGGGTTCTGCGAGTTTCCTGCGCGGCCTGAGACGTTTTCCGGTTTCAGGGCGCGTGACAGGCTACTGTCGGCGAAATCCCCGAGCAGCCACAAAAGCGTTGCCACCTGGTCGTATGGCACCGATCGTCCGCGAAACCGACCAGCCGGGCAGCGCGCCGTCCCGCGCGGCGAGGACGCCGCGCACCCCGCATCCACCTGTCCGACAGGCGCGCGGCCGAACTGCTGCGCGGCTGTCGCGACACTTTCGTCCCCCGCGGGCCGCCAACCCCACCGATTTCGGCCCCCGGAAAGCTCATCCCAACCCAAACCGGCGTAAGTGGGCGCCGACCCGCGGCGCCCCTGCCACGGACTGTGAAAAGAGGGGCTCATGCGAATCAGGCAGGCCAGCCGCCGCGGTGTCGGAGCGCACAACGAGGACCGTCTCGGCGCCGGAGCCAACTGGGCGTTCGTCCTGGACGGGGCCACCGCGCCGTCCGGAGTGGACAGCGGCTGCATCCACGACGTGAGCTGGCTGGTGGACCAGTTGGCCGAGGCCCTGCGCATCACGCTGAGCACGCCGATGCCGCTGACCGACGCGCTCGCCGTGGCGATCGAGCGGGTCCGCTACGCGCACGGCGGAAGCTGCGACCTGGACAACCCCGACAGCCCGTCGGCGACGGTGGCCCTGGCCCGGCGGCACGAGGAGGGCTTCGACTACCTGGTCCTGGCCGACACCGCGGTGGTCTTCGCCGACGAGGACGGGACCGTGCGGGCGGTCAGCGACGACCGGGTGGACCGCCTGCCCGGGGGCCGCCCCTACAGCAGGGAGCTGGTCCGGAAGTCACGCAACGCCCCCGGCGGGTTCTGGGTGGCCAGCACGGTTCCCGAGGCCGCCTACGAGGCGCTCACCGGGACCGTGCGGACCAGCGAGTTCGCGCTGATGTCGGACGGCTGCTCCCGCCTGGTGGACTACTACGGGCACACCTGGGAGCAGGTCTGGGAGCACCTGCGCCTCCACGGGCCGCACTCGCTGGTCGACTGGGTCCGCGCCGAGGAGCGACGGCACGGCGTGGCGCTGGGCAAGCTGCACGACGACGCCACCGTGCTGCACGCGGTGTTCGCTCCGGAGCAGATCCGCAGGCTGGCCAGGTCCGCCCGCTGACCGTGCGGTGCAGCGGGCGGACGGTGGTCGCGCCGGTCCACCGCGGTGGGCCGGCGCGACCACCGTCCCGGGCCTGCCGGAGCCGTCGCCGCACCGGGTGCGGGACGGCCGGAGGGGACCGCGGCCGTCCACCGGGCTCCCGCGGGCACCGGTCCGAGACGTGGCTGGTCGTGTCCGTGGCGGACGGAGCGGACGGGCGTCCGCGCTCCGGGGGAGGAGTGCGTCCACCGGGACACCGGCGTGTGGGTTTCCTCTTCTCCCGTCCCGATCTCTGGGTTCGGGCGGTCAAGAGCGTGCGGGCGGACCTGCGGTCACCCGCGGTCGGGGGGTCAGGCGGCGGAGAGCTCCATTGCCACCTTGAACGCCTGGGTGTCTGCGCGTCCGCGGTTGGCCAGCGCGGTCGCGAAGATGGGGGCGAAGGCCACGCACCACCGGAACAGCCGCTGGCTGGGCACTCCGATTCCGGCGGCGAGGACGAGGCAGCGCTCTTGGATCTCGTCGAGCGACTCGGCCTTCCACACCGCCCAGTCGATCGCGTCGTAGGCGGGGTCGCCCAGGCAGCCGCGCGGGTCGATGGCGACCAGGCCGCGCTTGACGCCCCCGTCGAGGAGGTTGCCGGGGTGGAGTTCGCCGTGCAGCGGCACCGCGTTGTCCTCCTCCCAGGCCAGGCTGCGGGCCAGGGCGTGGCCGTGGTGCATGAGCGGGGCGGGGACGAGGTCGGCCGCCCGGCCCTCGACGCGCGACCGCTCCCACAGGTCGAACAGGAAGTTGACCCGGCTGCCCAGCGGGTGCAGCTCCCACCGCTCCGACTCGCTGAGCTTGACCGCGTGCAGGTCGCTGATGAAGGCGCTGATCTGCTCCATCGGGGGGACCACGCCGAGTTCGGCGATGGTGAACCCGGGTTCGATGGCCTCCATCAGGATTCCGCCGCGTTCCGCGTCCACCTCGTAGACCTCCGGAACCCGGGCGGTGGGGGCCCAGAGGGCCAGGCCCCGGCCTTCGGCGGCGATGAGGGCGGGCTCGGGGCTCACCTTGAGCACCGCGGCGCCTCCGTCGTCGCGCCGGCAGTGGAAGACCACCGAGGTCTGGCCGTGCGGCCCCATTCCCTCGACGGTGCAGCCCCACTTCTCGGCGAGTTCTGAGACGAGGCTGGGAAGCCCGTCCAACCAGTGCAGCGCACCGGCGCCGAAACGCCGGACCAGCCGGTCTCGCTGTTTGTCGTCAATCGGTTTCGCTACGACGTCACTCATGGGTTCTCCACCCTAGGAAGACCGTCTTTCCTCTATCCGTGCTTCCCTCCTGCGCCCCTATCACTCCTCCCCCATCGGTATTCCGGGATCACGGGCGGCGGAGTGCGGACGGCTTCCGGCCGGGTGTCCAGGGAGAAAAGGCGTCCCCGGCAGTGGGCTCGGGGCGAAATGACCGGGGCCGGACAACGTGTCGCGGGCAGGGAAGAGGCCCGGGAGTCCGGTCTCCCGGGCGGAAGTCCGCGGGGCGTTTCGGGCAGAGCGCTCCCGCGGTCTGTTTCCGGCCGGCACCCCGGGAGCCGACCGGAGCCTGGGGTCATGCCGCGAGCCGGGAGGTGGCGGCGCGGTGCTGGGCCAGCAGGGTCTCCACGACGACGGGCGAGGGACCGAGCGGGGCGGTGACCGCGGTGGCGTCGATCTCGCGCAGGCCGTCCAGGTCCGCGCCGTCCACGAGCTGCCAGGTGGCCACGGCCACCCGGGAGTGCCCGTTGCGGCGCAGCCGGGCCACGGCGTCGGCGACCGAGGGCGCCCACGTGTGCAGGTAGCCGACCTGGACCGGGGTCTGGACGCGGCGGCTCAGCATACGGGCCACGTCCACCACCTGGCGGCGCTCGCTGTTGCCGGGCAGGTCCATCCCCCCGTCCGCGGCGAGGACGACGCCGTCGCCGGGCTGCCATCCCGCGGCGTGCAGCCGGGTGACGAGCTGGGCGACGATCGAGGGCACCGCGCCCAGCGGGGCCGTGGTGCAGGCGTCGAACCGGCCGCTGAGGTCGAGGCCGGCGAGGAGTTCGGTGCTGGCGGCGTCGCTTCCCGCGAGGAAGGCCGGGACCACCACGAGCGGGCCCTCGGTGGACTCCACCGTGGCTCGCAGTTCCTCCTGCGTTCCGAAGGCCGCACGCACCGGGGCCTCCCGGCGCTCGGCCACCGCTTCCGCCAGGTCGTGCAGGGCTGCTCTGCGCTGGACGTCACGTGTGCCGTCCGCCACGAGAACCATCGTCGGGACCATAACCACTGCCTCCATAAAGACCCGAGGTAACCCTGCCCGTTAATCCGGAAGCCTAATGAGCATGGGTTTCACACGAATGAAGCCGTGTTACGCGTGCGCTAACAGCGGCCAATGATGCCGTCCCACCCGTTCAAAGCCGGGACAAAGACCAGGTCGTTGACTCCGGTAAGCGGGCCGGGGAGTCATCTCTCCGCCGACCGTCTCCGGTAGCCTCGCACCGAAGAGGATAATCGACGGAAAATCCCCCTTCCATATCGCGGTAATGTTGCGCCCATCACTCGCGATGTCGTTCCGCAGAACGCAGGGGACGCGTCCCCGCGGGGCGTGGGATGGCGGGTTCCGGTCAAGTGTCAGCCTTCCAGGAGATTCACCGGAGCTCGTCCGGGCTATTCCGGTGACGCGGTACCCGGAAAATACCCAGATTCGGACAGCGTTGAACATGATTTCCTGACCGATCCTCGTGAAACCGCGGCCCAGAATGGTAGAAATTGAAAGGAGTGGACGGTCGGGCGGGTGAATTGCCTGCGAGCGCCGCTCCTGCGGGACGCCTTCCCCGCGGCGGACCGGGGCGTCCGCCGGGAGCGTGCGCCCCGCCCGATCCGGACAGCCGGGGCGGGAAGCGGAGGAGGAACGGGTGGACCACGGAGCCGACCGGGAGCTGGCCCTCGCGGACCCCCGGGTCCCCGGCCTGGGAGCGCTGCTGTCCGGCGAGGCGGCCCTGGACCTGCTCGACGCGCTGCTGC
>NZ_KQ950186.1:92124-98630 GCF_001517975.1 Thermobifida cellulosilytica TB100 | reverse complement strand
GCCGCGCTCGTCGCGGCCGCCGAGACCGCGCTCGCGGAGCACTGACCGGTCGCGGATTCACGGTGGAATCCCAGACTTCTCCGCTACCATCGGCCTTGTCCCCACGAAACCGACGAACGATCGACCCGAGCCGGGAACAGGCACTCGGGCTGTCTGCCTCCTGGACGGCCGGACACTGACGCCGCGGCGGCTCCCCGCCGCATGGACGGGACCGCGATCCGTACCCGAGCCCACTGGACTGGAGTAGTGACGATGGCTGTCCACCCGCTGGTACGCACCGTGGCCGAGGCCTTCCTCCGCGACGTCGACGACGAGTTCCCCGGGCTGGTCGAGGGCCTCTACCTCACCGGGTCGGTGGCCCTGGGCGACTTCCGTCCGCACGCCAGCGACATCGACTTCGTGGTGGTGACCTCCGCCCCCCTGTCCGAGGCCCAGCGGACCGCGATGCGCCGGGTCCACTCCCGCATCCGCGCCCGCTTCCCCCGCCCCCACTTCAACGGCATCTACGTCACCTGGGACGACCTCGCCGCCGACCCGCAGCACTGCGGTCCGGTGGCCTCCGTGCTCGCCGGCCGGTTCCGGGTGCGGGCCAGCGCCGACGTCAACCCCGTCACCTGGCGGGTGCTGGCCGAACGCGGGGTGGCGATGCGCGGCCCGCGGCCCGCCGAGGTGGACGTCTGGGACGAGCCCGGCACGCTGCGGGCGTGGTCGCTGGGCAACCTGGAGGAGCACTGGCGGCGGTGGCGCGCCACGGCGGGGCGGCTGGTCACCCCGCGCGGCCTCGCGGTGCTGGGGTCCCTGGCGCCGTCCTGGAGCGTGCTCAGCGTCAGCCGCCTCCACTTCACCCTGCGCACCGGGGAGATCACCTCCAAGTCGGGCGCGGGCTTCTACGCGCTGCACGCCTTCCCCGAGCGGTGGGAGCGCATCGTCAACGAGTGCCTGCGCATCCGCCGCAACTCGGCGCTGCCCTCGCTGTACCGCAACGCGCTGGAGCGGCGCCGCGCGGCCCTGGACTACATCGAGATGGTGCTCGACGACGCGCTGTCGCTCCGTCCGGCCTGAGCGGGCCTCCCGCCCGCCGGGACCCGCCCCGCCGACGCTCTACCCTTGGTCCCATGACCAAGCGCGCCATCGTCCTGTTCGGCGACCCGGTACTGACCACGCCGACCACCCCGATCACGACCTTCGACCGGCACACCAAGGCCCTGGTCCGCGACCTGCTGGACACCGTCGACGCGCCCGGCCGCGCCGGGGTCGCCGCCACCCAGATCGGGGTGGGCCTGCGCGCGTTCAGCTACAACGTCGAGGGCCGGATCGGCTACGTCATCAACCCCGAGATCGTGGAGCTGTCGGAGGAGACCCAGGACGACGGCAACGAGGGCTGCCTGTCGGTGCCCGGCCTGTGGTACCCGACCCGGCGGGCCCTGCGCGCCGTGGTCAAGGGGGTCGACCTGCGCAACGAGCCGGTCACCCTGGAGGGCACCGGCCTGATGGCGCGCTGCCTACAGCATGAGACGGATCACTTGGACGGGCTGCTCTACCTGGACCGGCTGGACCGGGAGACCCGGCGCGCCGCCATGCGCGAGATCCGCCGCTCGCCGTGGTTCCTGCGCGCCCACGAGGCTTCGGAGCCTGCCCCGCCCCTTCCGTCCGCCTTCGGCGGAAACCTCTCCTCCGCCGCGGCCCCGTACGGGCCGGTTGGAGGCGCCGACTAGGCATATCACAGAAAGATCTCATAGGGTCTGCTCAGCATCACGTGGCCCCTGGGAAACCCCCGCCCCTTTTCTCGTACGGCCACAGGTCCCTCCCACGGAGCAAGTCAAGTGAGCAGATCCGCTGTTTCCTCCCCTCCGTCCTCCGTTCGGCGCCGCGGCGCCGTCGTCCTCACCGCGCTGGCCGTGTTCCTCCTGGCGTTCTCCTCCCCCGGGTACGCCGACCCGGAGGAGGACGAGCTGTCGCTGGACGAGCTGAACGAGCGGGCCCAGGCCCTGGAAGAGGAGTACAACGCCGAACTCGTGCAGTACACCAGCGCCAAGGAGGAGGCCGAGAAGGCCGCCGACGAGGTGGAACGGCTCGCAGACGAGCTGGAGGAGGCGCGCGAGGACGTGGCGCTGATCGCGGCCAGCCAGTACAAGAGCGGCAGCTTCGACCCTGTCATCGAGATCATGGTGAGCAGCTCGCCCGAGCAGATGCTCTCCGACGCGGCCCTGCTCGGCCAGGTCTCCCACATCAGCGGCGCGCGGGTGGCCAACCTGACGCAGTTGAAGGAGGAGGCCGACCAGGCCAAGGAGGAGGCCGACGCGAAGCTGGCCGAGGCCAAGGACCTGATCGAGGACCTGGAGGCGCAGCGCGACGAGGTGCTCGAAAAGATCGAGAAGTACGAGTCCCAGCAGGTGCCCGCCACCACCGGCACCGGCAGCGTGCCCGACAGCGCGCGCGGCTGGGGCTTCGACGGCGCGACCCCGCGCATGGCGGCGATCCGCGACGAGATCATCAGCACCTTCGGCGCCCCCTACCCGGTGGGCTGCCTGCGCCCCGGCGACTCCGGCGAGCACGGCTCGGGCCGGGCCTGCGACTTCATGATGAGTCCGGGCGGTGTCATGCCCACGGCGGCCAACCGTGACCTGGGCTGGCGGATCGCCGAGTACGCCAAGGCCAACGCCGACCGCCTCGGAGTCATGTACGTGATCTGGGAGCAGAAGATCTGGGACTCCCGCAACCCGGGCGCGGGCTGGAAGCCGATGTCCGACCGCGGCAGCATCACCCAGAACCACTACGACCACGTGCACATCTCGTCGTACTGACCCGGGCGGAGTACCCCGCCGCCGCGCGGGGCACTCCGGCGCGGGCCGCGGCCGCCCAGCCCCGCGTTTCGCCCGTCGCCGCACAAAGCACGGAAAAAGCAAAGATCACGGGTTTCCCGGCACAGCGGTCTTGTTATATCCGACCCCACGGGTGACGGTGGAGGTGCTCCGTGTCACAGGGGAGACACGGCGCTGTCACCTCGGGGGGAGTGGTGATCATGGCGGACAGATCCGGTTCCGCGGCCGCCGGCAGGGCAGCCACGGCCGACCGGCCCCGCGACATCCGCAACGTGGTCCTGGTCGGCCATTCCGGAGCGGGCAAGACGACCCTGGTCGAGGCGCTGCTGGCGGCCTCCGGCGTGCTCGGCCGCCCCGGCCGGGTCGAGGACGGCACCACCGTCAGCGACTACGACGAGTTCGAGGTGCGCCAGCAGCGTTCGGTGAACCTCGCCGTGGCCCCGCTGCTGGTGGACGGGGTGAAGGTCAACCTGCTGGACACCCCGGGGTACGCGGACTTCGCCGGGGAGCTGCGCGCGGGGCTGCGCGCCGCCGACGCCGCCCTGTTCGTGGTCTCGGCCGTGGACGGGATCGACGGCCCCACCCGGATGCTGTGGGAGGAGTGCGCCGCGCTGGGCGTGCCGCGCGCCGTCGCCGTCACCAAGATCGACCACCACCGTGCCGACTTCTTCGAGGCGGTCGCCCAGTGCCAGGCCGAGTTCGGCGAGGGCGTGCTGCCCGCCTACGTCCCGGTGTTCCACGGCGAGGGCGAGTCGCGTGAGGTGCGCGGCCTGCTGGGGCTGCTCTCCGAGCGCTACTACGACTACTCCGGCGGCTCCCCGGTGGAGCGGACGCCCGAGCCGGAGCTGCTCGCCGAGTACGCGTCGCTGCGGGCCGCCCTGCTGGAGGGGGTGATCCAGGAGAGCGAGGACGAGACGCTCATGGACCGCTACATGGCCGGGGAACCCCTGGACCGCGCGATGCTCGTCGCCGACCTGGAGGCGGCGGTGGCGCGCGGCAGCTTCCACCCGGTGCTGGCGTTGTCCGCGCTGAGCGGGGTGGGCGTCCCCGAGCTGCTGCGGGAGCTGCCGCTGGCCTGTCCCAGCCCGCTGGAGCGGCCGCTGCCGCCGGTGACCACCCCCTCCGGCAGGGAGGTCGGCGGGCTGGGCTGCGACCCGGACGGGCCGCTGCTGGCCCAGGTGGTCAAGACGGTCAGCGATCCGTACGTGGGGCGGGTGAGCCTGGTCCGGGTGTTCTCCGGGACGCTCCACCCCGACCAGACGGTGCACGTGTGCGGGAGCGGGATGACCTCCCCCGAGCGCGCGGGGGCGGAGAGCGACGAGCGGATCGGCCCGCTGGCGGTCCCGCTGGGCCGCCAGACCCAGCCGGTCGGGCGGGTCGTCGCCGGAGACCTGTGCGCGATCGCGAAGCTGGCGGGGGCCGAGACCGGGGACACCCTCTCCGCGCCGGAGCGCCCGCTGCGGCTCGCCCCCTGGGAGTGCCCCGAGCCGCTGCTGCCCACCGCGATACGCGCCGAGCACGCCGCCGACGAGGACCGCCTCTCCCAGGCGGTGTCCCGGCTGCTCTCCGAGGACCCCGCGCTGCGGGTCGAGGTCAACTCCGAGACCCACCAGATGGTGCTGTGGTGCCAGGGCGAGGCCCACCTGGCCCTGGCGCTGGACCGGCTCTCGCGCCGCCACGGGGTGGCGGTGCGCACCGAGGAGGTCGTCGTGCCGCTGCGGGAGACCTTCGCCGTCCCCGCCCAGGGGCTGGGCCGCAACGTCAAGCAGAGCGGCGGGCACGGCGAGTACGGCATCTGCCGGATCAGGGTGGAGCCGTTGCCGTCCGGTTCGGGGCTGGAGTTCGTGGACGAGACCGTGGGCGGGGTGGTGCCGCGCCAGTACGTCCCCTCGGTGGAGAAGGGGGTGCGCGCCCAGATGGAGCAGGGGGTGCACCCCGGATACCCGATCGTGGACCTGCGGGTGACGCTGTACGACGGCAAGGCGCACTCGGTGGACTCCTCCGACACGGCCTTCCAGAAGGCGGGCCGGCTCGCCCTGCGGGACGCGGCGGACCGGTCCCGGCTGACGGTGCTGGAGCCCGTGGACCTGGTGTCGGTGCTGGTGCCCGAGGAGTACCTGGGCGCGGTGATGAGCGACCTGTCGGCGCGCCGCGGCCGGGTCCTGGGCAGCGATCCGGCCCCCGGCGGGCGGATGCTGATCAAGGCCGAGGTCCCGCAACTGGAGATCGTCCGCTACGCCGTGGAGCTGCGGTCGCTCTCGCACGGGACCGGCACGTTCACCCGGAGGTACCTGCGGCACGAGCCGCTGCCGCAGCACCTGGCCCGGGAGTACGCGGCGGCCGGGCGCTGAGCGGCCGCGGGACCGGTCCGGGCGTTCAGAAGACCCGTCCGGGCCGGTCCCGGTTGTGCAGCGCGGCGAAGCGCCAGGTGTTGATCGGGTGGGTGGACAGCAGGTTCACCAGCATCACGAAGAACCCCTGGTCGGTGCGGGCCTGCTCGGCGATCTCCGCGAAGTCCACCTTGCCGTACAGGTACTTGCCCGCGGCCAGCACGGTCAGGCCGTGCGCGCCCTCGGGGCAGAAGCGGTGGGCGTGGTTGTCCGCGGTGTACTCCTGCGCCCGGCTGAGGGAGCTGCCGAGGCCGGGGATGACGTTGGCGATGGACACGCCGAACTGCCGCCAGAACGAGGCGTGCCCCGCGGCGATGTGGCCCACCTCGTGCCCGATGACGAACCGGAGCGCGTCGGAGTCGCCGTTGCGGATGCCGATCTCGAACAGGTCGCTGGTGATCGCGACGTAGCGGCGGAACCCGTGCCCGGAGGCGAACGCGTTGACCTGTCCGTGGCCCAGGACCACGTAGGCGTCGGGGGGCCGCGGCAGACCGAGGGTGCGGGCCGCGTCGACCACCATCTGGTACGCCTCGGGGAACTGGTGCTCGGTGATGCGCACGCCGTTGACCCGCTGCCGCGCGTACAACTGGCCGCGGACGAAGAAGACCAGCGCCGGGACGAGGAGGACCAGCAGCGGCTGGGTGCTGTTCTCGGAGAGCGCCCGGTCGATCGTGCCGACCACGGTGAGGCCGGTGACGGCCACGCAGATCCACAGCAGCAGGTTCTCCTGCGGGTGGCGCAGCGACCGGTTCAGCTTCCGGTCTCCCCAGCCCCAGAGTGTCATGCGGCCATTCTGTCGATTTGCCGGGGCCGCCGCAGCGGTCGGCGGGGGCCGTGCCGCGGGCCGTCCCCCGCTGGGGACGGCCCGGGGAGGTCAGTAGCGGTACTCGTCCGACTGGCCTTCGGAGGGCGGTGGGGCGTCGACCGGCCGCCCCGAGGGGGGCGGCGCGGGGAACGCGGGGCCGGCGGGCGGACGGAACGAGCTCGACGGCCCGGTCTGGGTGCCCTGTGTCGGACCCCGCAGGGGCGGCGGGGGGTCGTTGAGCAGGGCGGCCATGTCGGCCTGCTGGGTGGACTCGCCCTCGTCGTCGGAGAGCAGCGCCGCCATGTCCGCATGCTGGGTCGACTCGCCCTCGTCGTCGGTCAGCAGCGCCGCCATGTCCGCATGCTGGGTCGACTCGCCCTCGTCGTCGGTCAGCAGCGCCGCCATGTCCGCATGCTGGGTCGACTCGCCCTCGTCGTCGGTCAGCAGCGCCGCCATGTCCGCATGCTGCGTCGACTCGCCCTCGTCGTC
>NZ_KQ950186.1:79717-92024 GCF_001517975.1 Thermobifida cellulosilytica TB100 | reverse complement strand
GCCGCCATGTCCGCATGCTGCGTCGACTCGCCCTCGTCGTCGGTCAGCAGCGCCGCCATGTCCGCATGCTGCGTCGACTCCCCCTCGTCGTCGGAGAGGGGGCGGGTGCTCCTCGCCAGTCCGGACGTCGCGCGTCCCGGGCCCGAGGTGCGCGCCAGGTAGGTCAGGGCGCCGATGGTGAGGGCGGCGACGCCGGCGCGCAGCGTGGGCTCGCGGTCGGGGGCGAAGTGGGGGGAGTGGGAGCCGGGCACCGAGGCGAGCTTGTCGAAGGGGGTGTCGCCGGGGGCGGCGGCCCACACCTCGTGCGGGGTGGACCCGAGGAGCCACATGACGTAGGGCACCGGGGCGTCGTCGCCGGGCAGCCCGAACGCGCCGAAGTCCTCGCCGACGGTGAAGGGCTCGGGCAGCTCGATCACGTAGGGGTCGCCGAAGTAGGCCCGGTGGGCGGCGGCCAGTGCACGGGTCTGCTGGGAGTCGTTGCGGGTCAGCCCGGCCCGGCGCACCACGGTGATCTCGGGGTCGCGGGGGGCCGCCGAGGCCGCGGCCTCGGCCCGGACCACGCGCTCGATGGCGGCGTGCAGCCGCTCGGTCACCTGCTCGCTGAGGCAGCGCGTGTTGATCTCCAGGTAGGCCTCCTCCGGCACGAGGTCGGCCTTGGTCCCGGCACGCAGCACGCCGACGTTGAGCACCGCCATCTCGCTGGGGCTGACCTCGCGCGCCACGGTGGTCTGCAACCGGGTGACGATGGAGGCGGCGATGACCACCGGGTCGACGCCGGTCTGCGGCTGGAACCCGCCGTGGCCGGTGCTGCCGAAGATGCGCACCCGCACGGTGCTGGAGATGCCCAGGATGATTCCGGCGCGGTGCGCGATCATGCCCGCGGGCTGCGGGCCGACCCGCTGGGCCAGGGCGATGTCGGGGCGGCCGAACCGCTCGTAGAGCCCGTCGTCGAGCATGGCCCGGGCCCCGTCGAGGGTCTCCTGGGCGGGCTGGGCGACCACCATGAGGGTGCCGCTCCAGTGCTCCCGGGAGCTGGCCAGCAGATCGGCGGCGCCGAGCAGACAGGCGGTGTGCGCGTCGTGGCCGCTGGCGTGCATGACCGGCACGTCCTGGCCGTCGTCCGTGACGCCGCGCGCCGCGCTGGCGTAGGGCAGGCCGGTCCGCTCCTCCAGGGGCAGGGCGTCCATGTCGCAGCGGAGCAGCACGGTGGGCCCCTCCCCGTTGCGGAGGACGCCGACCACGCCGGTGCCGCCCACCCCCGTGGTGACCTCGTAGCCCGCGCGGGACAGCCATTCGGCCACGGCCCGGGAGGTGCGCTTCTCCTGGTGCGACAGCTCGGGATTACGGTGCAGGTCGACGTAGAACCCCTCGACGAGAGGGAAGATCTCGTCGACGAGTCGCATGACCTCGCTGCCGTGTTCTGCGACACGTCGTGGATCGACCGCCTGCGGCACTGCTGCCACCGCCTTCGTGACTTCGGTTCGATGGTACGGACCGTGCTCGGGTCCCGCCGAAACCCACGCGACCCGCAACGATTGTCGCGACACGCGGCGGGAATCTCAACACGCGGTCCGCCGCCCGCGGCCGCCCCGACCCCCGTCACCAGGGCGGAAACTGCTGGTGCACCGGCAATTCCGGAGTCGGCCCACCGGCCCGTCTCCTGTTTTCCTATGATTTCTCACCGTAGTCCTCGTACTCTTCTGGCAGACGTTCCCCGCACCGCGGGCTGCGGCGCTCTCTCCCGCAGTCCCCGCCTCCGGTGCCCTGCCTCCCGCACGCTGTTTTCGGAGCACTCTTGACCTCGGTGACCAGCCGCCGGCAGGCCGCAACGTCCGCATCGGCCTCCCGGCACCGCGACTCCCGTCTGGACAACGCGAAGTTCCTGCTCATCGTCTTGGTGGTGATCGGCCACGCGATCGAGCCGATCCGGGGGACCCTCGTGGCCGACGCGGTCTACATGTGGATCTACTCGTTCCACATGCCCGCGTTCATCGTCATCAGCGGCTACCTGTCGAAGTCGTTCGACGCCTCGCCGCGGCGCGTGGAGAAGCTGGTCCTCGGCGTGGCAGTCCCCTACCTGGTCTTCTGGGGACTGCACGTGGTGCTGGCCCTCCTGCTGCACCGCCAGGTCCCCGACAGTCCGCTGGAGCCCGCCTGGACCCTGTGGTTCCTGGTGGCGCTGTTCGTCTGGCGGCTGAGCGTCCCGGTGTGGCAGCGGCTGCGCTGGCCGCTCGCCACGGCGGTGGGCGTCTCGCTGGCCGCCGCGTTCGTGGAGCTGGAGAACGTGCTCGGCCTGGGGCGGCTGCTGAGCCTGCTGCCGTTCTTCGTGCTGGGCCTGCTGATGCGCCCCGAGCACCTCGACCTGCTGCACCGCCGGTGGGTGCGCGTCCTGGCGGTGCTGACGGTCGCGGCCTCCGCGGTCGTCGCCGTGCCCGCGGCGCGGTACCTGGAGTTCGAGTGGTTCTTCTGGCGTTCCAGCCTGGTCGACCGCGACATCGACCCGTTGGGGGTCGGGCTGCTGCTCCGGCTCGGCTGCATGCTCGCGGCCCTGGCGCTGACCGCGGCCCTGCTGGCGCTGGCGCCCCGGCGCACCACGGTCTTCACCGGGCTGGGCGCCTACACGCTCTACGTCTACCTCGGGCACTCGCCGGTCCTGCGCATCGCCGAGCACTTCGGCTGGTACGAACTGGCCGACGGGGCCGTCGGGGTGGGGGTCAACGCCGTGCTGGGGGTGGCGCTGGCCCTCCTGCTGTGCCTGCCGTGGGTGCGGACGGCGCTGCGCCCGCTGGTCGAACCGGACGCCTCCTGGGTGCTGCGGCGGGACCGCCTCGCGGCGCGGCGCGCCGACGCGGAGCGGTCCCGCTCCTGACGTCCCGGTGCCGCCGACTCCCCGGCGGGGAGCGGCGGCACGGTGTCACCCGGTGGCGGTCAGCCGGCGCTTCTCCGCCTCGAAGCTGCGGGTGTCCAGCCACAGCTTGACCACGAGAACCGCCTCGAAGAGCAGCAGCGCGGCGCTGGCGAAGACCGCCACCGGCACGATGAGGCTGGGCCAGGGCGTGAACAGCGAGACGACCGCGGTGAGCGGCGCCACCACGCACACGAACATCTCGAACTCGATCCCGCTGAACAGGTGCGGGCGGACCCGGTGGCGCAGCAGCGCCTCCCCCACCCGCTGGTAGGCGCGGAACTGGGTGAACCGGCTCGGCACCGTGGGGACGGGGGTCGGCGGCTCGGTCTCCGCCCGGGGCGCCCCGTTGTTCTCCTCGGTCTCGGTGCTCTCCGCGTCCTCCACCAGCGATTCGCTTTGCAGGCCCGCGATCGCCTCGGCCAACTGGCGCCGCATGGCACGCCGGGTCTTGGCCACCTGCGGGCCGTTGAGGTAGCGCAGCAGGTCGAAGAAGGTGAGCATCGGCGTCATCAGCAGGTAGACGAGTTCGCCGGTGTGGACCCACTGACCCAGGAGCAGGGCCATCATGCAGACGAAGAAGCGGATGCGGTCGAAGACGAAGTCGACCCAGGCGCCGAACACCGAGCCGGTGCCCTTGAGCCGGGCGATCTTGCCGTCCATGCAGTCGAGGACGAAGCTGAGGTGGAACAGCAGCGCCCCGGCCACCAGCCACGGCCAGCTCCCCTGGGTGAAGCAGAGCGCCGAGGCCAGCCCCAGCACCCCCGCGCCGAAGGTGAGCTGGTTGGGGGTGATCGAGGTGTGGTTGGCGGTCCACACGACCAGTCGTCCGGCGAGCGGGTCGACCAGAAACACCGTCCACCAGGCGTCGCGTTTCTTGTAGGTGCGTTCCTGGACCTCGGCGAGTGTGAAGGCGCTCATCGCTGGTACTGCTCCTGTGCGGGGTCGGTCCTCTCGCTGCCGACGGTGCCGCGACCGCGGGACGGGCGTGGTGCCGAGAGGAGATGGTGGACGGGAGATCCGTGGCCGCGGCCGGGTGACAGCCGAAGACCATAATCGGAGAGTGAGAGGCGCGGCGTGGGACCGGGTCGCGTCTTCCGCCGAATACCGGCCGACATCGAAATCGAGGTGGACGTGCGCTTTCTGAACGACCAGGTGCCCACCCACGACCTGACCTACGGCGACGTCTTCATGGTTCCCCAGCGTTCCTCTGTGGGTTCCCGGATGAACGTCGACCTGACAACCGATGATGGTACAGGTACAACCATTCCCATCGTAGTAGCGAACATGACGGCGGTCGCGGGCCGCCGGATGGCCGAGACCGTGGCGCGGCGCGGGGGCCTGGTCGTCCTGCCCCAGGACATCCCCACCGACGTGGTGGCGGACGTGGTCCGGTGGGTCAAGGAGCGCGACCTGGTCCACGACACGCCGATCACCCTCGGCCCCACCGAGACGGTCGGCCACGCCCTGAACCTGCTGCCCAAGCGGGCGCACAACGCCGTCATCGTCGTCGACGAGGAGCGCCGCCCGATCGGGGTGGTCACCGAGGCCGACTGCGCCGGGGTGGACCGCTTCACCCAGTTGCGCGAGGTCATGTCGACCGAGCTGCTCACCCTCGCGGCGGGCACCGATCCCCGGGAGGCGTTCACCACCCTGCACGACTTCCGGCACCGCCTGGCGCCCGTGGTGGACGGCGACGGGGCGCTGGTGGGGGTGCTGACCCGCACCGGGGCGCTGCGCGCCACCCTCTACCGGCCCGCGGTGGACGCCTCGGGACGGCTGCGGGTGGCCGCCGCCGTCGGCATCAACGGCGACGTCGCGGCCCGCGCGGCGCGGCTGCTGGAGGCGGGGGTGGACACCCTGGTGGTCGACACCGCCCACGGCCACCAGGAGAAGATGCTCGACGTGCTGCGCCAGGTGCGCGCCCTGGACCCGGGGGTGCCGGTCGTGGCGGGCAACGTCGTCACCGCCGAGGGGGTGCGCGACCTGGTCGAGGCGGGCGCCGACATCGTCAAGGTGGGGGTGGGGCCGGGCGCCATGTGCACCACCCGCATGATGACGGGCGTGGGCCGCCCCCAGTTCTCCGCGGTGCTGGAGTGCGCCGCCGCGGCCCGCGCACTCGGCAGGTCGGTCTGGGCCGACGGCGGGATCCGGCATCCGCGCGACGTGGCGCTGGCGCTGGCCGCGGGGGCGAGCAACGTGATGATCGGCTCCTGGTTCGCCGGGACCTACGAGTCCCCCGGGGACGTGCAGCGCGACGCCGAGGGGCGGCTCTACAAGGAGAGCTTCGGCATGGCCTCGGCCCGGGCCGTGCGGCTGCGCACCGCCGACGACTCGCCGTTCGAGCGCGCCCGCAAGGCCCTGTTCGAGGAGGGCATCTCCTCGGGGCGGATGTACCTGGACCCGGAGCGCCCCGGGGTGGAGGACCTGATCGACATGATCGTCGCGGGGGTGCGCAGCGCCATGACCTACGCCGGCGCCGCCACCCTGGAGGAGTTCCACGAGCGCGCGGTCGTCGGCGTGCAGAGCGTCGCCGGGTTCAACGAGGGCAAGCCGGTCCCGGGCGGCTGGTGACCGGCGTGCGGTGCGCTCCGCCGGGGAGCGCACCGCGCCGCCACGGCCGCTCCCGCCAAGCTGCTCTTTCGTCACGATTGCCGGAGTTTCCCCCACGGCGCAACCGGTTCTGCCTACCCTCCCTCTAAAGGAGGGACTCAGGTACGCAGCGCGACCTTCAAGGGACGGATCTCATTGGTCTACCAGGCACCCCCGGCGCCTCCGAAGCCTCGGCGCCGTCTTCTCCCCTTTCTCATCGTCGCGGTCGTCGCGGTCCTCGTCATCGCCCTGGTCCGCTGGGTGGCCACCGGCGCCAACCTGCCCTCACTGGCCCTGTTCGGCTGTTCGGACGACGCCGTCACCCTGACGGTGGCCTCCTCCCCCGAGAAGGCCGGAGTGATGCGACAGCTCGCCGAGGACTACAGCGGCACCCGGATCGACGAGGGCTGCGTGGAGGTCTCGGTCGTCGAGCAGTCCTCGGGCGCGACCCTGGAGGCGTTGCAGTCCGGCGAGTGGGACGAGGAGCAGTACGGTCCGCGGCCCGACGTGTGGTCGCCCGCCAGCTCCGGGTGGGTGCAGATCGCCCGGCAGCGCACGGCCGAGCAGGACCGCGCGTCGCTGATCCCGGACCAGACCCCCTCGATCGCCAACTCCCCGCTGGTCATCGCCATGCCGCGGCCGATGGCCGAGGCCCTGGGCTGGCCCGACGAGAAGCTGGGCTGGCAGGACCTGCACGCCCTGGCCGACGCCCCGGAGGGCTGGGGATCGGTGGGCCACCCCGAGTGGGGCGACTTCCGCATGGGCAAGACCAACCCCAACTACTCGACCTCCGGCCTCAACGCCACCATCGGCACCTACTTCGCGGGCACCGGGCTGGCCTCCGACCTGACCGTCGAGGACATCGACTCCAGCAAGACCCGCGCGTTCGTCAGCGCGGTGGAGCGCTCCATCGTGCACTACGGCGACATCACCATGACCTTCCTGTCCAACCTGCGGCGCGCCGACGCCGAGGGGCAGGGGCTCACCTACATCTCCGCCGTGGCGGTGGAGGAGATGTCGGTGGTGCACTACAACCAGGGCAACCCCACCGGCGACCCGGCGTCCGCCGAGAGCGCCGAGCCGCCGAACGTGCCGCTCGTCGCGGTCTACCCCGAGGAGGGGACCCTCATGTCGGACCACCCCTACGTGGTCCTGGACTGGACCGACGAGCCCCGGCGCGCCGCCGCCGCGGGCTTCCTGGACTACCTGCGCGGCGACGCAGCCCAGCAGCGGTTCCTGGACAACGCGTTCCGCGGCCACGACGGGGCCGTCGGGGAGCTGCTGAACGAGGGCAACGGGGTGCTGCCCGACGCTCCCCCGGAACTCCCGCTGCCGTCGGCGCCCGTGCTCGACGCGATGCTCGCCAACTGGGCGGAGCTGCGCAAGCCCGCCAACGTGCTGCTGGTCATCGACACCTCCGGGTCGATGGAGGAGCCCGTCGCGGGGACCGGGGCCACCCGGCTGGAGCTGGCCAAGGAGGCCGCCTCCGCCTCGATCGACGAGTTCTCCGACAGCGACCGCGTGGGCCTGTGGATGTTCAGCACCGACCTGGAGGACGACGGGCAGGACTGGCGGGAGCTGGTCCCCATCGGCCCGCTGGGCGAGCCGGTCGACGGCAGGCCCCGGCGCGAGGAGCTCGCCGAGCGGATCGCGAACCTGCCGCCGGGCGGGGGCACCGGGCTGCACGACACCGTGCTGGCCGCGCACTCCCTGGTGGCGGAGAACAGCCGCCCCGACGCCATCAACGCGGTGGTGTTCCTCACCGACGGCCGCAACGAGGACCTCAACGGCATCGGCCTGGAGGAACTGCTCGACCGGATCACCCCCGAGCCCGGACAGCAGGGGGTGCGGGTCTTCACCATCAGCTACGGCGAGGACGCCGACCTGGAGACGATGACGAAGATCGCCGAGGCCACCGACGCCGCGGCCTACGACTCCTCCGACCCGGAGAGCATCGGCGAGGTGTTCGAGGCGGTCATCTCCAACTTCTGACACCGGTACACGGACGAAGGGCGGTGCCGATGCACCTGCGGAAGTTCGCCAACCCGTGGTGGCTGCTGTGCGGCGCGGTCGCCGGCGGGCTGGCCTGGGCGGTGACCCTGCCCATCTGGGCGGCTGCGGTGATCGGCGTGATCATCTGGCTGACCGCGGTCCTGGTGTTCGGCTTCCTGTTCCCCTCCTCGGCGCCGACCGCTCCGGGGCCGCCGACGGCGGCCCCGGAGCCCGTCGCCGACCCGGACGCCGAGTGCGCCCGGCGCGCCCGGGCCGCCGCGGCCTCCTTCGCGGAGGCGGCCGCCCCGCTGGCCCACGGCCCGTTGGGCGAGCGCGTGTCGCGGATGCTGTGGCGGGTCGAGGAGATCGCCGCGTCCATCGCCCACCTGGCCGGCCGTACCCACGAGCTGGCCGCGCTGGCGGGGGCCCTGGCCCAGGACCCCTACCAGCGGGAGCGGGCGCACCGCGTCGCGGCGCGCCTCGCCGAGGTGCGCCACCGCATGCACGCGGCCACCGGCGACCTGGCGGCCGCGGTCCGGCGGCTGCGGGAGGCCGTGCCGTCGCCGCAGGCCGTGCCGGACACGGCGGCCCTGGACCGGCTCGCCGCGGAGCTGGAGGACGTCGGCTACGGCGTGGACATCGGCGAGAACATGGTGGCCGAGTTCCTGGGCCCCGAGCCTCCCCCCGTTCCGGGGGCGTCCGCGCGCTGACCGAAACCGGGATAACGGACCCCTCCCAGAGACGGATCCATGGAGCTCTACTATCCCCTGCTGCCGATCGGGATCGGCCTGCTGTCCCTGGCGTGGCTGGTGCGCGACATCGTCGCCGCGTGGCTGCTGGGGCGCCGGGGCGACCGGGCCGAGGGCGAGATCGTCGGGTACGCGGAGACCATGCGCACCTCCCGGGTGATCGTGCGGTTCCGGACCGAGGACGGAGAGGAGGTGCTCACCACGAACGAGAATTCCTCCTGGTCAGCCGCCCGGTACGGCGACCCGGTCACCGTCTCCTACGATCCGGACGACCCGCGGCGCGCCCGCATCGTCGCCGCGCCGTGGCCGAGTCTGTGGCCGCGCACGCTGTTCGTGTCGCTGGCATCGGGCATTCTGCTCATCGGATGCCTGCTGGGCGTCCTCACCTGGTGGTGAAGGGTCCGCGGCCGGAGGTCCCCACCTGCGCCGGGGCCGCAGGCCCTGTCCCTACGGCACTTTCGACCACCCTTCCTTTTCGCCCGAAATAATCCACATGAGGTTGGACGCGGTACGATCCTTGCTGGTTTCCTTACCTTTGACCGCTCACGTGCTTCAGCACACTCCGCCGCCCCCGCCTCGCACAGGGGACGGCTCCCGGTCCGACCACCCACTCCGCGGTGCCCGTCGGCCGTCCCCACGTGTGCTCGGCGATCCCCCGGTCCGCTAGGAGAGCAGTGCAGGCAGCCAAGAAGAAGCGGGACCCCCTCATCCGGACCCGCCTCCGCAGAATCGTCCTCACCCCGACGGCGGCGCTGATCGTCCTGTGGTTGATCGTCACCGCGTACCTGGGCTACGACGCGGCGTTGCAGTACTCCTACGCCCAGGCCAGCAACCGCCTGGTGCTGCCCTCCGCCATGGCGCTGAACGCGGTCATGGACGAGCGTTCGGCCACCGTCGCCTACCTGGACCGCCCCGAGGAGAACAAGGAAGCGCTGGCCGACGTCCGCGAGGAGGTCGACCAGCACATGACCCTCATCCTCGACGAGTTCCAGGAGCTGCTGCCGCTCGCCCCCGAGCCCGCCCAGAAGGGCATCACCCGGCTGAGCAAGCAGTTCGCCGCCATCACCGACCTGCGCGCCCGGGTGGACGTCGGGCAGGCGCTCCACGAGGAGGTCGAGGAGTACTACAACCGACTGCTGGCGAACGCCACCGACCTGTTCGACGTGCAGGCCCGCGCCATGCCCGACGCGGAGACCGTCGGCCCGCTCTCCAGCGGCACCCAGATCATCCGCGCCGTGGACATGCTCGCCCAGGCCGACGCGGAGCTGTCCCACGGCTTCGCCACCGGCGAGCTGTCCATGGAGGACCAGCACGACTTCATCGAGCGGATCGGCGCCTACCGGGGCCTCCTGGGCGCCGCCGACGACCTCCTCGCCTCCGAGACGCAGTCCATGCTCAGCTCGCTCCAGGGCAGCGAGGAGTACATCCGGATGGAGCGGCTCATCCACGAGCTCTCCAACCGGCAGATCACCACCGAGTTCGACCCGTACACCGGCCAGGAGGTCGAGGACCTGAGCGTTCCGGTGGACGAGGAGGAGTGGCGGTCGGTGTACCTGCCGGTCAAGGACTCCCTCACCGAGATCGGCATCGTCCAGACGAACCTGGGCCTGAAGGGACTGACGGACAGCGCCAACCAGTCCGTCCTGACCGCGGCCCTGGGCTCGCTCGGCGTCGCCGTGATGACCGCGGTGGTCCTGCTCGTGGCGACCCGCTCGTCCCAGCGCCTGGTCAACCGGCTGATCCGGCTGCGCGACCAGACCCAGGAGCTGGCCGACCGGCGCCTGCCCGACCTGGTGGAGCGGCTCAAGGACAACGAGCCGGTCGACATCGCGGCGGAGATCCTCCCCCTGAGCGACTCCGACGACGAGATCGGCCAGGTGGCCCGCTCCTTCAACGCCGCCCAGCGCACCGCGGTGGAGGCCGTGGTCCAGCAGGCGCAGTTGCGCCAGGGCGTCAACCGGGTGTTCCTCAACATCGCACACCGCAGCCAGACGCTGGTCCACCGCCAGCTTCGGCTGCTGGACAAGCTGGAGCGCGAGCAGGAGGACCCCGACCAGCTCACCGACCTGTTCAAGCTGGACCACCTCGCCACCCGCGCCCGGCGCAACGCCGAGAACCTGCTCATCCTCGGCGGTCAGAGCCCCGGACGCACCTGGCACCAGCCGATGCCGCTGATCGACGTGCTGCGCGGCGCCATCTCCGAGTCCGGCGACTACTCGCGGGTCAAGCGGCAGCGCATCGCCCCCGTCTCGGTGCAGGGCGGCGCGGTCGCCGACGTCATCCACCTCATCGCCGAGCTGGTCGACAACGCGACCACGTTCTCGCCCCCGCACACCAAGGTCCACCTGCGCGGCGACCGGGTGCCCAACGGGGTGACGGTCGAGATCGAGGACCGCGGCCTGGGCATGAAGGAGGACGAGCTCGAAGCGGCCAACGAGCTGCTGGCCAACCCGCCCGAGTTCGACATCATGCGGCTGAACGAGAAGACCCGGCTCGGCCTGTTCGTGGTGTCGCACCTGGCGCACCGGCACAACATCCGGGTGCAGTTGCGTCCCTCCCCCTACGGGGGCGTGCTGGCCATCGTGCTGCTGCCCCTGTCCCTGATCGCCGACCCGCAGAGCGGCCCGGTCCCGCTCGGCACGGTCGACTCCGCGGCCGAGGCGGACGGCGGTGCGCTCCCCCCGTCCCCGTCGGAGGAGTCCGGACCGGCCAGCGGCCCCCAGCCGGTGCTCTCCCGGCCCACCGGCGACATGCTCGCCGGGCCGCCCGCCCCGGCCGAGTCGGCGGTCCCGCCTCCCCCCTCGGCGGCCCCCCTGCCGCGGCGTGTGCCCGGGGTGAGCACGTTCCCCTCGGTCAACGGCGCGGCTGACAACGCCGTCCGTCCCTCCACCAGGCCCGCCCCCGCCGCGGAGCAGCGGCCCGAGGTCACACCCACCGACGGCCGTCCCCCGCTGCCCCGCCGCATTCCCCAGGTGAACCTGGCCCCCCAGTTGTTCGAGGACCCCTCCACGGGGACCGGCCCCTCCCCGAAGGCAGGATCTCCCATCGACGACCCGGAGCGTCCGGCGCGCCTCCGGGAAACCCTGAACGCATTCCAGCAGGGCACCCGCAGGGGCCGCGAGGACGGTAGGAAGCGGCTGAACGAGACCGAGAAGGATTCATAGTGACCGACAACACACCCCGCGATCTGGACTGGTTGCTCGACGAACTGGTCGAACGTGCGGTCGGCGCCCGGTACGCGATCGTGCTGTCCGCCGACGGCCTGCCCATCGGCAGGTCACAGGAGATCAGCGAGGAGGACGCCGAGCACCTGTCCGCGATCGCCTCGGCCTTCCAGAGTCTCGCCCAGGGCACCGGGCGCCAGTTCAAGGGCGGCCGGGTCTTGCAGACCGTGGTGGAGATGGAGCACGCCTACCTCTTCGTCACCGGCGCCGGCCACGGCGCCTGCCTGGCGGTCATCGCCGGCGAGGAGTCCGACGTGGGCCTCATCGCCTACGAGATGAACGTCCTGGTGGAACAGGTCGGACGCTTCCTGGAGTCCTCTCCCCGCAACAGCTCCCTGTCGAAGACCGACTCTCAGGCGACCACGACCCCGACGCGATAGCGGAGAGCAGCCATGTCCGATCGGCACACGCCGGACCAGGCCTCCAGCGATGCCGGCTCCCCGGTCAGGCCCTATGTGATGACCGAGGGCCGTGAGGCAGCCGAAACGGTCCAACTGGACATGATCAGCGTGGTCATCGCGGTCCGCAGCGAGGTGGACGACCTGTCCCTGGAACCCGAACAGCTCGCCATCCTCGACCTCTGCCGCCGTCCGCTGTCGGTGGCAGAGGTGGCGGCCCGCCTCGACATCCCGGTGGCCGTGGTCAAGGTGCTGATGGGAGACCTCATCGCGCGCGGCCACATGCTCGCCCGTGCCCCGTACACAGTCCAGCACCCGGTAGTCGGCCGGGACGTCCTTCAGGCGGTACTCGATGGCATCCAACGACTCTGACAGTGGCCCGGCATCCCTGCCGTCTGCGCTCAAGATCCTCATCGCGGGCGGTTTCGGGGCGGGGGAGAGCAGACC
>NZ_KQ950186.1:75107-79104 GCF_001517975.1 Thermobifida cellulosilytica TB100 | reverse complement strand
GCCCCGCACCGCCGCGGGGACGCGCGGGGCCGCCCGGCGGTTCCCCGCCCGCTCCCCGGGCGGCGCTGGCCGAAACCGGCCTGGAGCCGGACGGTGATTCTGTGCAACTCTGGATCAAACCTCCGAAACCTGGGAGACCGCATGGACACCTTTTCCGCCACCGGCCGGAGCTGCGGGACCTCGGGGCCGGCCTCCCGACCGGCAGAGCACCCGTGCACCCCCCGGCCCCGCCGCCTCCCGGACGCGGGCCCTCCCCTTCCCCGCCCAGGACAGCAGACCCCGCCCTCGATGGCGTGACCGCCCCCGTGCCGCCTAAGCTGAACCGCGTGAGTGAACAGGTCGTCCCCTCCCAGCCCACCGGCCCCGCTCCCGACCAGCGCCCCGAGGTGGGAGTGGGACCCTGGGAAGGCCCCTGGCCCGAAGGCGACCACTACGACCCCGAACTGCTCGCGGGCGGCGACCGCCGCAACGTGGTGGACCGCTACCGCTACTGGCGCCGGGAGGCGATCGTCGCCGACCTGGACCGCAGGCGCCATCCCTTCCACGTGGCCATAGAGAACTGGGAGCACGACTTCAACATCGGCTCGGTGGTGCGCACCGCCAACGCCTTCGCCGCCCGGGCCGTGCACATCGTGGGCCGCCGCCGCTGGAACCGGCGCGGCGCCATGGTGACCGACCGCTACCAGCACATCCACCACCACCCCGACACCGCGTCCCTGGTGGAGTGGGCCGAGGCCCACGACCTTCCCCTGATCGGGATCGACAACCTGCCCGGCTCGGTCCCGTTGGAGACCTATTCCCTGCCCCGCTCCTGTGTCCTGGTGTTCGGCCAGGAGGGGCCCGGCCTGTCCGAGGAGGTCCGCAAGGTCTGCACCGCGGTGCTGTCCATCGCCCAGTTCGGCTCCACCCGGTCCATCAACGCGGGTGCCGCCGCCGCGGTGGCCATGCACGCCTGGATCCGCGCCCACGTGTTCGGCCAAACCGTTTGACGTCCAGCCCGACCGGTGGCGGCGGCCCAGCGGCGCCGTCCGCCGCACCCCGGCAGAAGGAAGGAGGCCGCGTTCCCTCCCCGGCTTGACGGCCTGGGTCGCCACACCGCGCACGCCATGATGAACAGAGTCGAATCGGCCCACTGGCCAGGTGAACTGCGGCCCTACCAGCGCCAGGCGCTGGAGGCGCTGGAGGCGCGCTGGGCGTCGGGAGACCGGCGCGCCTGGGTGGTGCTGCCCCCCGGGGCGGGCAAGACCCTGATCGGGCTGGAGGCCGCGCGGCGGATCGGCCGCCGCACCGTCGTGTTCACCCCCAACACCGCGATCCAGAGCCAGTGGATCAGCCAGTGGCGGGAGTTCGAGCGTCCGGAGGGCTGCACCGCGGGCACCCAGCGCTCCCTGGAGCACGACGTCACCGTCCTCACCTACCAGTCGCTCGCGGTGTTCGACCCCGACGCCGAGACCGACGAGGAGGGCAACGAGCTGTCCCTGCTGGGACGGCTGCACGGCAACGGCAGCGCCCTGGTGGAGGCGCTGCGCGCGGCGGGACCGATCACGGTCGTCCTGGACGAGGGCCACCACCTGTTGCAGATGTGGGGGCGGCTGCTGGCGGAGGTGCTGCGGGAGCTGCCCGAGGCCCACGTGCTCGGGCTGACCGGGACCCCGGCCGAGTCCCTGACCGCCGCCGAGGCCGCGCTCGTCGACACCCTGTTCGGCGCCCCGATCCGCGGAGCCTCCATCCCGGCCCTGGTCCGCGACGGCTACCTGGCCCCCTTCGCGGAGCTCGTCTGGATCACCGAGCCCACGCCCGAGGAACAGGACTACATCGCCGAGCAGGGGCTGCGCTTCACCGAGCTCTGCACCGACCTGCTGTCCCCCGGCTTCGCCCGGGTCGACTTCCTGACCTGGCTGCGCCGCCGGTTCGACGAGCGGGTCGTGGAGGGCGGGCAGCGGCTGGGCTGGGCGCAACTGGCCGCCCAGGAGCCCGAGCTCACCGACGCGGTGCTGCGCCTGCACCACGCCGGGCTGTGCGCGCTGCCCTCGGACGCGCGCGTGCTGGAGCGGCACCGCGGCGCCCCGACCGCCGACGACTGGATGGCGCTGCTCGGCGACTACGTGCTCAACTGCCTGCGCCCCGGGGTGCAGGGGGGCGTCGAGGGCGACCCCGACCCCCGCGACGTCGAGGCGCTGGAGCGCATCCGCACCGCGCTGCCCGCGATCGGCTACACGCTGACCCGCTACGGCATCCGCGGCGGCCGCTCCCCGGTGGACCGGGTGCTGGCCCGCAGCGCCGCGAAGTCGCAGAGCACGGTGGAGATCGTCGCCGCCGAGTCCGACTTCCTGGGGCCGCGGCTGCGCGCGCTGGTGCTGTGCGACCACGAGCGGGCCAGCGCCCGCCCCTCGGCGCGGCTGCGCGAGGTCCTGGGCGACCAGGCGGGCTCGGCGTGGCTGCAACTGGAGCTGCTGGTGGCCGACGAGCGCACCCGCGCCCTGTGCCCGATGCTGGTGACCGGCCGCACCGTCGCGGCGGCCCCGGAGACCGCCGAGGACTTCATGGCCTTCGCGGCGCGGCGCCGCCCCTCGCTGGAGCTGACGCTGGTGGAGGTGGGCTCCTCGGGGTCGCTGATGCGCGTCGAGGGCCGCTGGACCTCCCGCACCTGGGTCCGCCTGGTCACCGAGTACTTCGAGAACGGCGGCTGCCGCGTCCTGGTGGGCACCCGCGGCCTGCTCGGCGAGGGCTGGGACTCGCAGCGGGTCAACACCATCGTGGACCTGACCACCGCCACCACCCCCACGGCCGTGGTGCAGGGGCGCGGCCGTGCGCTGCGGCTCGACCCGACCTGGCCGGACAAGACCGCGCACACCTGGACGGTGGTCTGCGTCAGCGACGCCCATCCGCGGGGCAGTGCCGACTGGGAGCGGTTCGTCCGCAAGCACGAGGGCTACCTCGGGGTGGCCGCCGACGGGGAGGTGATGAGCGGGGTCGCGCACGTCGACCCGGCGCTCTCCCCCTACGAGCCGCCGCCGACGGCGGAGTTCGCCGCGATCAACGCCCGGATGCTGCTGCGCGCCGAGGACCGCGGGGACACCCGGGAGCGCTGGCGGATCGGCTCCCCCTACGCCGACGAGCTGCTGGCCACGGTCCGGGTGCGCCCGCAGCGCCACCGGGGGGCGCTGGCTCCCCGGGCGGCGGGGGTGCGCCCCCGCCCTCCGGCTGCGGTGCCCGCCCGGTTCGGGGTGGACACCGCCGAGCGACTGTACCTGCCCCCGCTGTGGAAGACGCTGCTGTCGGTGCCGCTGACCGCGGCGGCGGTGCTGCTGGTGGCCCTCGCGCTGGGACTGTCCCCGCTGACCGGCGGGGCGGCGGCGGTGTGCGTCTCCGGTGTGATCTGCGCCCACCGGCTGCTGTCGCGCGGGCCGCGCGTGCAGCGCGCCGCCCAGTTGCTGGAGATCGCGGCGGGCGACCCCGACATCCTCCGCTTCGGCTACGCGGTTGCCGACGCGATGCACGAGGCCGGGCACTCCCCGGTGGGCGCGGAGGGGCTGCGGCTGGACATCGACACCGACGGCACCTTCCGGCTCACCTTCACGGGGGCCGGCCCCGCGGAGGCCGAGGCGTTCAGCACCGCCCTGGACGAGACGATCTCCCCGCTGGTGGGCAGCCCCCGCTACATCATCAACCGGTACCGGATGGAGCGCCCGGCCGACGCGGCCCAGGCCCGGCGGATGGGGGAGGACTGGCTGCTGGGCCGGGCTCCGGAGAACGCCGTGCTCTTCCACGCCGTGCCGAGCCTGCTGGGCCGCAACCGGCGGGGTGTGGAGGCGTTCGCGCGGGCGTGGAACCGGTGGATCTCCGCCGGGGAGCCGGTCTACACCGCCAGCCCGGCGGGGTCGCGCCTGCTGTACACGCACTACGCCACCGACCCCTACCCGTCGGAGACGGAGTCCCGCCTGACCTGGCTGTGAGCGGACGCCGCGGCCGCCCGCGGCGTCGCCGTGCCCCGTAC
>NZ_KQ950186.1:70108-74801 GCF_001517975.1 Thermobifida cellulosilytica TB100 | reverse complement strand
ATCTTCACCGCGCGGGAGGCCCGCTCGGGCTGGCCCTGCGGGAGCATGCCCAGGTGGGTGACCTTGGCCGCGGTGAACAGCATCGCCGAGGCGTTCGGGCAGGCCGCCACGCACGCGCCGCAGCCGATGCAGGTGGCGGCGTCGAACGCGCGGTCCGCGTCGGCCTTGGGGACCGGCGTGGCGTGCGCGTCCGGGGCGGTGCCGGTGGGCGCGCTGATGTAGCCGCCCGCCTGGATGATGCGGTCGAAGGCGCTGCGGTCGACCACCAGGTCCTTGATGACCGGGAACGCCTTGGCCCGCCACGGCTCGACGTCGATGACGTCGCCGTCGGAGAAGCTGCGCATGTGCAACTGGCAGGTGGTGGTGACCTCGGGGCCGTGGGCGACGCCGTTGATCACCACACCGCAGGCGCCGCAGATGCCCTCGCGGCAGTCGTGGTCGAACGCGATCGGCTCCTCGCCCTGGAGCGTGAGCTTCTCGTTGAGGACGTCGAGCATCTCCAGGAAGGACATGTCCTCGTTGACGTCCTCGACCTGGTAGGTGACCATCCGGCCCTCGTCGTCCCTGCTCTTCTGACGCCAAACGCGCAGGGTGATGTTCACTTGTAGCTCCGCTGCTTCATCTCGACGTACTCGTACTCCAGCTTTTCCTTGTGCAGCACGGGAGGCTTGCCGACACCGGTGAACTCCCATGCCGCGACATAGGCGAACTCGTCGTCATGACGCAGCGCCTCGCCGTCCTCGGTCTGGCTCTCGGCGCGGAAGTGGCCGCCGCAGGACTCGCGGCGGTGCAGCGCGTCGATGCACATGAGCTCGGCCAGTTCGAGGAAGTCGGCGACCCTGTTGGCACGCTCCAGGGTCTGGTTGAGCTCCTCGTTGACGCCGGTGACCTTGACGTCGCGCCAGAACTCGTCCCGCAGCTCGCGGATGAGCGCGATGGCCTTGTTGAGGCCCTCCTCGGTGCGCTCCATGCCGCAGTAGTCCCACATGATCTGGCCCAGTTCGCGGTGGAACGAGTCCACGGTGCGGCTGCCGTTGATGGACAGCAGCTTCTGGACCCGGGTGCGCACCGACTCGACCGCCTCCTTGGCCGCCGGGTGGTTCTCGTCGATCTTCTCGAACGGGCCGTCGGCGAGGTAGTCGTTGATGGTGTTGGGCAGCACGAAGTACCCGTCGGCCAGGCCCTGCATGAGCGCGCTGGCGCCCAGGCGGTTGGCGCCGTGGTCGGAGAAGTTGGCCTCACCGGCCACGAACAGGCCCGGGATGGTGCTCTGCAGGTCGTAGTCGACCCACAGGCCGCCCATGGTGTAGTGGACCGCCGGGTAGATGCGCATCGGAACCTCGTAGGGGTTCTCGCCGGTGATGCGCTGGTACATGTCGAACAGGTTGCCGTACTTGGCCTCCACCGCGGGGCGGCCCAGCCGCTTGATCGCGTCGGCGAAGTCCAGGTAGACGCCCAGTCCGCCGGGGCCGACACCGCGGCCCTCGTCGCAGACCCGCTTGGCGGCGCGCGAGGCGATGTCGCGCGGCACCAGGTTGCCGAACGACGGGTACATGCGCTCCAGGTAGTAGTCGCGCTCCTCCTCGGGGATGTCCCGCGGGTCGCGCTTGTCGCCCCGCTGCTTGGGCACCCAGATGCGGCCGTCGTTGCGCAGCGACTCGCTCATCAGGGTCAGCTTGGACTGGTAGGAGCCGCTGACCGGGATGCAGGTGGGGTGGATCTGCGTGTAGCAGGGGTTGGCGAAGAGCGCGCCCTTGCGGTGCGCGCGCCAGGTCGCCGTGACGTTGCTGCCCATCGCGTTGGTGGACAGGAAGAACACGTTGCCGTAGCCGCCGGTGGCGAGCACGACCGCGTCGGCGAAGTGGGTCTCGATCTCGCCGGTGACCATGTCGCGCACCACGATGCCGCGCGCCCGGCCGTCGGCGACGATGAGCTCCAGCATCTCGTGGCGGGTGTACATCTCCACGGTGCCCGCCGCGACCTGCCGCTCCAGCGCCTGGTAGGCGCCGATGAGGAGCTGCTGGCCCGTCTGGCCGCGGGCGTAGAAGGTGCGGGAGACCTGCACGCCGCCGAAGGAGCGGTTGTCGAGCAGACCGCCGTACTCGCGGGCGAAAGGCACGCCCTGGGCCACGCACTGGTCGATGATCTCGACGCTGACCTGCGCCAGCCGGTAGACGTTGGACTCGCGGGCGCGGTAGTCGCCGCCCTTGACGGTGTCGTAGAACAGCCGGTAGATGCTGTCGCCGTCGTTGCGGTAGTTCTTGGCCGCGTTGATACCGCCCTGCGCGGCGATGCTGTGTGCGCGCCGCGGGCTGTCCTGGTAGCAGAACGACTTGATGTTGTAGCCGGCCTCGCCCAGCGTGGCGGCCGCGGAGGCGCCGGCCAGGCCGGTGCCCACGATGATGATCGAGAGCTTGCGCCGGTTCGCCGGGTTGACCAGGCGCGCGGAGAAGCGGCGCTTGTCCCAGCGCTCCGCGATCGGCCCGTCGGGGGCCTTCTCGTCGCGGATCGGAGCGCCCTCGGTGTAAAGCTCGGTCATCTAGCCCACCAGCCCAAAGAGAACGGAGAACGGGGGAATGAGGAAACCGACCGTGATGACCACGGCGACGGCCGTCGCGACGACGTTGATCGCGCGCTGCCGCTGCGCCTTGTTGCGGCCCAGGGTCTGCACCGCACTCCACAGTCCGTGCCGCAGGTGGAACCCGACCGCCAGCATGGAGATCAGGTAGATCAGGACCACCCACCAGATCTGGAACCCGTTGACGACGCGCTCGTAGGGGCTGTCGGAGGCCCCGCCCGGCGCGATGATGTTCGCCGTGAGGTGGAGGAGGTGGTAGGTCACGAACAGCGCGATGACCACGCCGCCCCACCGCAGGGTGAAGGAGGCGTAGGTGCGCTGCACCCCGCGACGGTTCTTGCTGCTGTGGTAGCGCCGCGATCCCTTGCCCCCGGTCGCCCGGCGGGCCCTGCTCCACAGCGTGAAGGCCGAGTACATGTGGATGATGACGCTCGCCAGCAGGACGACGCGCATGATCCACAGGAATCCGTTCCTGGGGAGCATCGGCTCGCCGAGCACCCGCAGGTGGTGCGAGTAGTTGTCGAAGGTCTCCTGACCTCCGAAGATCATGAGGTTGCCGTACATGTGCGCGATCAGGAACAGCACGAGGATCGCGCCGGTGACCGCCATCGCGGCCTTGGCCGCCACCGTCGACCTGAGTGCCGTCGATCGCTGCTTCGTCAGGGTACTGTTCGCCACACTGTGAACTTTAGATCTTCCTTAACAGGTTCGTCTAAGTCATGGGAATGCTTGTGACCATAGCCGGAGGCTATGAACCGTGCAGTTCCAGCAACTCGCCTACTTCGTCGCCGTCGCGGAGACGCGGCATTTCACCCGGGCCGCCGAGGTCTCCCGGGTCGCCCAGCCCAGCCTGAGCAAGCAGATCAAGGCGCTGGAGAAGGAGCTCGGCGCGCCGCTGTTCGTCCGGGCCAGGGGAAATATCACACTCACCCCGGCCGGCGAGGCACTGCTTCCCCTCGCCCGCCGGATGCTCGCCGACCTGGAGACCGCCCGCCGCGAGGTCCAGGAGCTCACCGGGATGCGCCGCGGCCGGGTGCGCCTGGGCGCCACCCCGTCGCTGTGCGCCGGGCTGCTCGCCGACGCGCTGGCTCTCTTCCACGAACGCTACCCGGGCATCGAGCTGCACGTCGAGGAGGGCGGCTCCCGCGACCTCATCCGCGCCCTGGGCCGGGGCGAACTCGACCTGGCCCTGATCATCCTCCCCCTGCACAGCAGCGACCCCGAGTTCGTGACCGTGCCGATCCTGCGGGAGAGCCTGGTCGTGGCCAGCCCGCGCTCCCGCCCCTCCCCCACCCCCCGCGCCTCGATGCGCATCACCGACCTGCGCGACGTGCCGCTGGTGATGTTCCGGCGCGGCTACGACGTGCGCGACGCGACGCTGAACGCCTGCCGCGCCGCCGGCTTCGAGCCCCGCCTGGCGGTCGAGGGCGGGGAGATGGACGCGGTGCTGCGGTTCGTCGAGGCGGGCCTGGGCCTGGCGGTGGTCCCCGGCATGGTGCTGCGCAACCGGCCCGGGCTGCGCGGCACACCGCTGGCCAAGCCGCGCCTGCTGCGCACCATCGCGCTGGCGCACCGCAAGGACGTGGCGCCCTCGCGCACCGCGCTGGCGTTCTGGCGGGTCCTCGTGTCCTACCTGGGCACCCTCACCCGCGACGACCTGGGCGACGACCTGGAGGTCATCGCCCCGCCGGAGGAACTGGCCCCGGAGTGAGCCCTGCCCTCACAGCAGGGCGCCCTGCCGGGGTGGCCGCCACTGGAGGATCGACTCCAGGAAGCGGTGGACCGCCCGGTGCGGGGCCAGGGCCGCCACCATCCTGATCCCGGCGTCGCGGCCGCGGGCCAGGACGGGCGAGGACGCCTGGGCGAGCTCGGCGAACTGCGCGACACGCTGCACCACGTAGCGGGTGCGCCCCAGGCGGTCGTCGGTGTAGGAGGCCAGCGCCACCGGCAGGTAGGCGGCAGAGGCGCTGGCGCGGTGGGCCAGCACCGCGGCGTCCTCCACCGCCAGGCAGACGCCCTGGTCCAGGTTGGGCGGCAGGGCGTGCGCGGCGTCGCCGACCAGGGCGACCCGCCCCACGTGGTAGGCGGGCAGCGGGTCGTCGGCGACCAGGGCGT
>NZ_KQ950186.1:66509-69287 GCF_001517975.1 Thermobifida cellulosilytica TB100 | reverse complement strand
TCGTGGAGGGCCGCGGCGGTGGTGAGTCCGCCGATACCGCCGCCGACGATGACCGCGTGAGGCTGCGCCATGGGATGTCCTTAATACTCGGCCGCCGCCCCCGACCCGCAGTCCGGAACCGGGCAGGGCAAAGCTGGCCCCAGGATAGGGCGGCAGCCGCGGGAAGACCACGGTGGGACGCGAGATTCAGGAGACTCGCTCCGCCCCTGCCGCCACAGCGGGCGCTCGGGGCGGGGCACACGGCCCCGCCCCGGTGCGGTCACTGGCGCTTGCGGTGGGCCAGGGCGCGGGCGCGCTCCTTCTGGTCGAGGACGACCTTGCGGATGCGCACCGCGTCCGGCGTGACCTCCACGCACTCGTCCTCGCGGCAGAACTCCAGCGCCTGCTCCAGGGAGAGCTTGCGCGGCGGCACCAGGCGCTCCAGCTCCTCGCCGGTGGAGGAGCGCATGTTGGTGAGCTTGCGCTCCTTGGTGATGTTGACGTCCATGTCGTCGGCGCGCGAGTTCTCGCCGACGACCATGCCCTCGTAGACCTCGGTGCCCGGCTCCACGAACAGGCTGCCGCGCTCCTGGAGGTTGAACATGGCGTAGGCGGTGGCCTGCCCGCTGCGGTCGGCGACCAGCGACCCGGTGGGCCGGGTGCGCAGCTCGCCCGCCCAGGGCGCGTAGCCCTCGAAGACGTGGTGGGCGATGCCGGTGCCGCGGGTCTCGGTGAGGAACTCGGTGCGGAAGCCGATGAGGCCGCGCGACGGCACGATCCAGTCCATGCGGACCCAGCCGGTGCCGTGGTTGGTCATGTTCTCCATGCGGCCCCTGCGGACGTTGAGGAGCTGGGTGACCGCGCCCAGGTACTCCTCGGGCACGTCCACGGTCAGGCGCTCCACGGGCTCGTGCACCTGGCCGTCGATGACCTTGGTGACCACCTGCGGCTTGCCGACGGTCAGCTCGTAGCCCTCGCGGCGCATCTGCTCCACCAGGATCGCCAGCGCCAGCTCGCCGCGGCCCTGCACCTCCCAGGCGTCGGGGCGGTCGGTGGGCAGCACGCGCAGGCTCACGTTGCCGACCAGCTCCCGGTCCAGACGGTCCTTGACCAGGCGGGCGGTGACCTTGGCGCCCTTGACCCGGCCGACCAGCGGCGAGGTGTTGGTGCCGATGGTCATGGAGATCGCGGGCTCGTCGACGGTGATCGGCGGCAGCGGCCGCGGGTCCTCGGGGTCGGCGAGGGTCTCGCCGATCATGATCTCGGGGATGCCCGCGATGGCGATGATGTCGCCGGGGCCGGCCTTCTCGGCGGGCTTGCGCTCCAGCGCCTCGGTCATGAACAGCTCGGTGACGCGGACCTGCTGGACGGTGCCGTCGGTGCGGATCCAGGCGACCTGCTGGCCCTTGCGGATCTCGCCCTGGTGGACGCGGCACAGCGCGAGGCGGCCCAGGAACGGGGAGGCGTCGAGGTTGGTGACGTGCGCCTGGAGGGGCGCGCCGGGGGTGTACTCGGGCGCGGGGATGGTCTCCAGGATGGTGCGGAACAGGGGTTCCAGGTTGTCGTTGTCGGGGAGGCTGCCGTCGGCGGGGCGCTCCAGGGAGGCCCGGCCGTCGCGGGCGCAGGCGTAGACGATGGGGAAGTCGATCTGGTCCTCGGTGGCGTCCAGGTCCATGAACAGCTCGTAGGTGTCGTCCACGACCTCGGCGATGCGGCTGTCGGGACGGTCCACCTTGTTGATGACCAGGATCACCGGGAGCTTGGCGGCCAGGGCCTTGCGCAGCACGAACCGGGTCTGCGGCAGCGGCCCCTCGCTGGCGTCCACCAGCAGCACCACCCCGTCCACCATGGACAGCCCGCGTTCGACCTCGCCGCCGAAGTCGGCGTGGCCGGGGGTGTCGATGATGTTGATCACCACGTCCTCGCCCTCGGGCGTGGTGTAGTGGACGGCCGTGTTCTTGGCGAGGATGGTGATGCCCTTCTCGCGCTCCAGGTCGCCGGAGTCCATGACCCGCTCGTCGACGTCCTGGTTGGCGCGGAAGGCCCCGGACTGCCAGAGCATGGCGTCCACGAGTGTGGTCTTGCCGTGGTCGACGTGGGCCACGATGGCGACGTTGCGCAGGTCGGTACGGCGGGCCGTGCCTTCGGCAGGGGTGACGGTGGGCATGCGAAAGTCTCGATCTTCTCTGTGGGATGTGAGGAAACACCGCGACTTCCGCGGCCGTCTGCCATTTTATGCGGCCTTCGCACCCCCGCGGAGAAACGCACAGGTCACCCGGTGTGCGCCTGGTCTCCTCAGCGGCCGTCCACCAGGGGGCCGGGCACGCCGGGCCGCAGCGCCGCCCGGACGTCGCCGATGAACGGCAGGTCGGTGGGCAGCCAGGCCACCTCGTCCAGGGTGTCGGGGGTGAGCCAGCGCAGCGCCAGGTGCTCCAGGAGCCGCGGCTCGCCGGACACGAGCTCGGCGGTCCACAGGCGCAGCACGGCCGGGGGGCCTTCGGGGCGCGGGGGGAAGGGGACCTCGCGGTCGAGCCGACGCAGCGGCCGGACCTCGACGCCGAGCTCCTCGCGGCACTCGCGGACCAGCGCCGCCTCCTCGGTCTCCCCGGGGTCGACCTTGCCACCCGGGAACTCCCAGCCGCCGCGCATGCTCGCGGGCTCGGCGCGCTGGGCGGCCAGCACCGCGCCGTCGCGGATGATGGCGGCGCCGACGACGATCAGGGTCTCTCCGTCTGCCATGGGGCGACCCTACCGCCCGGCGGCGACGGCTCCCCCGCCCGAGGCGGGCGGGGCCGGGGC
>NZ_KQ950186.1:46575-65788 GCF_001517975.1 Thermobifida cellulosilytica TB100 | reverse complement strand
CCGGGACGGGGTTCCCGCCCGGCCTTACGGCCGCCGCGCCCGCCCTCGGGGCCGGGCCGCGCCGGGCGAGCGCGGCAAGCGCCGCCGCGAGCAGCGGCAGCAGCAGGTAGAAGCTGACCTCGACGCACAGGCTCCAGATCTGGCCGAGGCCGCGCGGCCCGGTGCCGGTCCACCACGGGTGGGGGTCGTAGGTGAAGGTGAGGGTTAGGACCTCCAGCCAGGCGCGCGGGGAGCCGAGGTGCTCGCGCGACCACAGCAGCAGGGCGACCACCGCGACCAGCCAGTAGGCGGGGAGGATGCGCACGGCGCGCTGCCGCAGGTAGGCGCGGACCGACGGGCCGGGGGCGCCGTCGATCGCGGCGGCGGCCCAGGGCCGGTACAGCAGCAGGCCCGACAGCGCGAAGAACAGCGGCACCGCCATGTCGCCCCCGGCCAGGAGCGCGCCGACGGCCCCGGGGGCGAGGGCGTCCCCGGTCTCCGTGGCGACGTGGAAGACCAGCACGAGGAGCGCGGCGAGCGCGCGCATCCCGTCGAGCGCCGGCTGGTGGCCGCTGACCTGGGGGAGTCCGGCCGCGACGGTGCGGGAGGGTCCTGGTCCCACGTCTCCCTCCCCGGGTCGGAAACAGAATCGCATTACAAAAATTCGGTCACGCGGTGGTGACGCGGATCACTGCGAGTCCCTACGATACCGACGAACCTACTCGTCCGTAACGTTACCTCTCGGTAACCCACTCCCCCACAACAAGGCCCTGACCAGGAGGAGCCATGCGCCGTACCGTGGCCACCGTGTGTATCGCCTTCGGGGTCTTCTGCCTCGTGCTCGCCCCGCTGCTGCGGTACTGGGTGGCCGAGACCTTCATGAAGACCCCCTGGACTACTACTCGCAGACGGTGAACCGCAGCGAGGACGCCACCTACTTCAACGTCGAAGAGATGGAGGTGATCGAGGGCGCCACCGTCGAGGCCCACACCACCCTCAGGGCGGACGTGCGGGCCAGCACCGACGAGATCGTCGTCTGGGACGAGTTCCGCTGGGTCAAGGACGTCGACCGGGACTTCGGCATCCTCTCCACCACCCGGCACACCGCACACGACCGGGTCACCGGCGAGGCCGTCGACTGCTGCGGCTCCTCCGTCAACGAGGAGTCCACCCCCCAGAGCGGCCAGGCGTTCAAGTGGCCCTTCCTCGTCGAACAGCGCGACTACGAGTTCTTCGACTCCACCGTCCGCGAGGCCCTCCCCATCGCCTTCGAGGGCGTCGAGGAGGTCGACGGCCATCCCGGCGTCGAAGCGTACAAGTTCGTCCAGGTCGTCGAACCCACCGTGGTCGAGACCCGGGAGATCCCGCGCAGCCTGCTCGGCCTCGACGGCGAGGGCGACGTCACCGCCGACATCGTCTACTCCAACACCCGCACCTACTGGATCGACCCGATCACCGGCTCCCCCCTCGACCTGAGCGAGGAGCAGCGCCGGGTCGCCGTCGTCGACGGCGAGGAGCGGCTGGTCATGTTCGAGGCCACCATGGACTTCACCGACGAGACCGTGGCGGAGCGCGTCGAGTCGGCCGTCGACAGCGGCGAGAAGATCGTCCTCATCCGCTCCACCCTGCCCGTCGTGCTGCTCGCGGTAGGCGGCGGCGTCGTCCTGCTCGGCCTGCTGCTCTACCTGGCCCGCACCCGTCCCCCGGCGCACGCCCGCACCTGACCACCCCAGAGGGATCCCGCGCCACGTCCACCACGCGGGGCCCCAAGTCGGGACGCCCCGGCCCCCTACACCGCGGCCGGGGCGTCCCGCCGTCAACCCGCTGTCGCCGGAGGCCCGAGGAGCCTGCCGGTGGGGGCCCTCCCCGCGTGCGCGGAGAGCACCTGGAAACCGTCTGCGCCGCCTCGCGCCCCATCGGACCATCCCCGCGTGCGCGGGAAGCACCCTTGGCGACCTGGGACTTTACCAGCGGCCCGGGCGGTTTTCCTTCACTCGGGAAAACCTGGGCAAGCACCCCAGCCGTCGGCAACGCCCCCGCAGTCCCACAGTCCGCTCGTGTCCTGCCCGCTGCCCGAGATACCTGCTGGACCGCGGAACCGGCCCGAAGCTCTCCTGCCGCCGAACTCCACGGACGACCACCCGCACGGCCTTGACGATCATGGCCCCAGGGACAGAACAGACGCTTGCTCTGCCCCCAGGGCCATGGAAGACGGCGACGCGGTGCCGCAACTTCACGGCCCGGCCAGGGCTGTTGGAAGCGGTTCACTGTCCCCTCTGCTTCGGCCGCGAGGCGCGGCAGCCTTGAGCGCCGCTCCGGTACCTGAGGGACTGTCAGCTTCCCGTAACGCTTCACCACCCGGAAACCCGCCGCCCGGCAACCCCTCCCGCGCCCGAGGATCGGTCAAGGCTGCCGCGCCTCGCGTCCGAAGCAGACAGAAACTGTTGCTGCAACACAGCACCATCCCCACGCGCGTGGGGGAGCACCGACTGTTCTGCACAGCCTGCTGGAAGCCGCGCGGACCATCCCCACGTGCGTGGGGAGCACCCGCTCAAGCTGTACCTGGAGAAGACCAACAGCGGACCATCCCCACGTGCGTGGGGAGCACGGTGCATTTTTCCACCAGCCCGTTGTTGTAGTCGGACCATCCCCACGTGCGTGGGGAGCACCGCCACCTACGTAGTGAATGACTGGGGCGTCACGGACCATCCCCACGTGCGTGGGGAGCACCGGCCCCGGAGCGGATGCCCCCGCCCGGGGTTCGGACCATCCCCACGTGCGTGGGGAGCACCGGCCCCGGAGCGGATGCCCCCGCCCGGGGTTCGGACCATCCCCACGTGGGAGGGGACGGGGGTGGGGCGGTGTCCGGTCGGGGCATCGCCCTTCCGCATGTCACGGGCTAGGGCTGTGACATGCGCTGATGCGGTGGGGTGGCTGGCGTGGTGCTGCTGGTGTCGCATCCGTGGGCGCGGTTGGGCGTGGGTGCTCATCCTTCACGGGCCATACACGGGCCAGTGTGGGCCACTCACTGCTTTCGGTGGGCTGCGCCTGGTGGGTGGGGTCTCCTGGCCGGTACGTTCGGCGCTGCTCCGGCGCGGTGCTGGCTGTCCGGAGTCCTTCGGTGGGTGGTGCGGGCCTGCGGGTGCGGCGGGGAGGGTGTACGGATCTGGCCTCGGGAGCGCATCACGGCGGGAGGATCGGGGCCGTAAGCTGGCGCGGCGTTGGGCGGGGGCGTGCCCCTGCCCGCTGTTGTTCCGCCCTGGCCCCGATCCGTAGGGACCCGCCGTGAGGCGCGGACGTGGCCAGATCCGGGCACCCGACCGTTACCGGGGGCCAGTGATCGGGCCGTGCTCTTTATAGAACTGGTCTAGGAGCCGGTTGGTGCGTTGTTCGTCCAGGTGGGCGTGCAGCGGGTTGGAGCCGCGTTCGTCGTCCCACACCGCGATTCCGCCGTTGACGCGCTTGGTGCGGACCTTGCGGTTGATGAGTTTTCCAGCTCTGCGGCCGATGCGGCGTGACCGGGCTTCGTCCTCACCGGTGAGGATGACTGATCCTCGGGTCTTCAGTTCGTCGGCTACGCGCCGGGCGGTGGTTTCCTCGGCGGCGTCGCGTTCGCGGTCGCGGTGGTGGGCGTCGCGTGCGGCGGCTCTGGTGCTGGGCGCGGACTCGATCGCCCGGACGTTGTCGGCCATGCGGTGAGCCTACCGGGACGTTGCGCGGTTTCCGGTGGGGAGCGTCTTCCCGTGCGGGTCTGCCGCTTGGTGCGCGTGTGCGGCGGGGTGAGTGAAGCGCCCGGAAGGGCGGGCGGGTGCGCGGAGGCCAGCGCGTGAGCACGGCGCGCCAGCGCCGCGCGCAGCGCGCGGTGCGGCCGGGAGCGCACCGCGTCCGCCCGGGGTGTGTGCGAACGGAGCCGCCCCGGCCGCGCGGAGCGCGGCCGGGGCGGTCTTGACCTGGTAGGGAAAGTTCTCACACGATCGGACTTAAGGCGTGCGTGGACGCTTGCGGGTGACTTCGTCGGGGCGTGCGATGACGTTGCCGGACAGTCTGAGCATGGGCGGCAGGCCGGGCGAGTCGGTGTAGCCCATGACGGTGTAGGTGTGGGGGTTTCCGGCGCGCCACACCTGAGCACCGACGGGGTAGGCGTCGCGGAGTGCGGCCTGTTCCCGACTACGGGCGATGGCGGCCAGCGAGGCGGCCAGGGTGTGAATCTGGGCGGGGGAAAGTTCGGTGTTCTCGCGCCACACCCGGTGTCCGCTGACGCGGTAGGTGCGCGCCCGCTCGGGCGGGTTGGTGGTCACGGGGTCTCCTCCTCGTCGTTGAGCAGGTGCGGGGTGGCGTAGGTCCAGCGCTCACCGGTCTCCTGGTAGAGGCCGGAGGCTCCGCAGTGGGTGAGGAACAGGAACCGTTCGGTGCCGTAGTCCTGGACCAGGGATTCCAGGTGGGCTCGGGTGACGGTCAGTCCGTCCAGGGGACCGGCGTACAGGGTCACGAACTCGTCGGGCATGGGCGGCGGATACTCCAGGCGTGGCAAGGGTGTGGCCGGGGCCGGGGAAGGAAGAGCCCCGGCCACGTACGCGGGACCGCTACGGGAAGGGCCAGTAGCGGCAGGCCGGATCGCGCCGGGGCAGCGGGGGCCGGGGTTGGGCGCCCAGGATCTCGGCGAGTTCGGCGACGCTGGCGGCGCAGACCAGTACGGCTAGGCCGGTGTGCTGGAATCACGGTTTGAGTACGGCGGTGACCTCGGGTATCCCGGTGGCGTCGTGGAACTGGCAGATCTCGTAGTGCGGGAACGCGGTCCGGGCGCGGAGCACCTCAGCGGGGGGTGTGAGGGGGTACACGTTCACTCCCCCTCGGTTCCGTGCTGGCCGGTGGGCCACTGAAGAGCGAAGTAGACGCCGTCCTCCCAAGGGGCGAGAGTGCCCCACGTGGTGGCCAACTGCTCGACCAGGAACAGGCCGCGTCCGGATTCCGCGGTCGGTTTGGCCTCGACCACGTGCGGCACGGAGTACAGCAGGCGGGGCCGTCCGCTGCGGATCTCACCCCGGATGCCGCGCCGGTCGGTCTGGACGTGGACGGTGAAGGTCTGGCCGGGATCGCCGGAGCGGGTGTGGCGGATCGCGTTCGTGGCGAGTTCGGAGGTGATCAGCTCGGCCCGGTCGATCACCTCGTCGGAAACGGTGACCTCGGGGCAGGCACGCAGGGAAGCGGCCACGAACCGGCGGGCGGCGGCCACGCTGGTGGGGAGGCCGGGAAACGACGTGAACGCGACACTCACCGCTGCACCTCCGCCAGGAAGCGCAGCACATAGGGACGCACACGGGACACACGGCGCATCCCGGGCACGCGTCGGGAAGTAGGCTGGTTCATGAGTCACCACCTGGTTTGGTCAGGTTGGGGGCTAAGGCCCTGACCAGCGCTTGCACCGCTGGTCAGGGCCGTTTTGCTGTTCGGACACAGCAGATTCGCCAGTGATCGCGTCACTACTGCTGCCTGCTGCTAGTGTGCACGGCAACTCAAGATCTCGCAAGGATGATTATAGAAACCCGAAAATTAGCAACTTGCGAAAAGTTGGCGTCGTGCATTGGATCAGCGACACTGTTGATGTTCACGGTTGCTTCAGGAGGTGTTGGGTGGCAACGGCCAGTCCCACGGTCGCAAGGCGTGCCCTGGCAAAGCTGCTGCGTCACCGTCGTGAAGAGGCTGGCAAGACTGCTGCGCAGGCAGCCGACTACGTAGGGATGCACGCTGCCACCCTGAGCAGGGTTGAAAGCGCCACCACTCGGATTCAACCCGGCACCGCACAAGCCCTCATGCGGTACTACGGCGCATCAGAAGACGAGATCGCGGCAGTCTTTGAGCTAGCCCATGCAGCACGTCAACGGGGTTGGTGGCAGAAGTACAAGGACATCCCGGCCTGGCTGGATGCGTACATCGGTTTGGAGACCGACGCTGAGACTCTGAGAAGCTATGAGGTCGAACTGATCCACGGTCTACTACAGACTGAGGACTACGCTTTTGCGCTGGCCAAAGCCGGTATCGACGTCCCTTCCGATGACCTCGCACGACGCCATGCCTCACTGCGCATGGCGCGCCAGAAGAGGCTGATCGATGCTAAGCTGCACCTGCACGCGATCATGAGCGAAGCGGCTCTGTATCGAGAAGTAGGCGGTCCCCAAGTCATGCGGGACCAACTGCACCAGTTGAAGGTGCGGATGGCGCTTCCCAACGTAACCTGCCAAATCTTGCCCTTCGGCTCTGGGGCTCACGCATCAACAGCCGGAGCGTTCGCCATCCTGACCTTCCCACCCTCCCCACCTCCGGAAGTCGCCATCTCTGACGTGGTCTATGTGGAGTACGGCCTAGGGGCGCTCTACCTGGAGGACAGCTCAGACCTTCATCACTACCGCCAAATCTTCGACGACCTTAGCCGCCGTGCCCTCGACCCAGAAGAATCGGTAAAACTGGTCGAACGCGCACTTTCCGTATGAGCAGGAAGGTCCAGATGGAATCTCTCACGCTGTGGCGCAAGTCGTCCTACAGCACGAACACAGGAGCCTGTGTTGAGGTCGCAGAAACCGCACGTGCGGTGCTAGTGCGTGACACGCAGCATCGGGAGCTGGGACACCTGGCCTTCACACCCGGTGAGTGGGCTGCGTTCCTGGCCGAGGTCAGGGCGGGGCGGCTGTAGCTGGTCCGTGCTGGTTCTTCGCACCCCTGGGGCTTCTGCCTCGGGGGTGCTGTCATGTGTGGGGGTGGTAGGTGTCGGCGAGTCGGGTGGTGTCGGCGCGGTGGACGGTGCGGACTACGGCGATGGGGTGGCCGTGGGGGTCTAGGTGGGTTTCGTCCTGGATGAGGACGATGGCGGCGGTGGTGGTGGCTAGGGTGCTGGCTTCGCTGGGGGTGGGGCGGCGGGCGCTGGTGTGGGTGGTGATGGTGCGGAGTTGCCGGGTGTCTGTGGTCTGGGGCCGGTAGGTGGTGCGGAGTGCGACGGGTCCGGCGGGGTCGCTCAAAATGGTGCGCTCGGTGGTGACTGTTTCGGCTGGGTCGATGTCGAGCATGAGGGCGACGTCGGGCGGCGGGGACTCGGTGGTGGTGGTGTTGGTGGTAGGGGTGAGGTCTTCGTCTCCGGCGGTGGGGGCGTCGGTGGGGGCGAGTCGGCGGGCGGCGTGGGTGCGGCGGGCTCGGGGGGCTGCGGGGCGTCCGGCGGGGACGCTTTGCGGGGTGGCGTCTTCTCGGACGTAGGTGCCGTGGCCGATTCTGGTCACGGCTAGCCCTTGTTCGACTAGTTCGCGGATGGCGGCGCGGGCGGCGCGGTCTCCTAGACCGTAGGTGGCTCTGATCTGGGCGATTGATGGCAACTCGTCGCCGGGTTGATAGGTGCCGTCCAGGATGCGGGCGCGAAGATCAGCGACAGCGGCGGCATGTTTGTAGGGGCGGCGCATAGGCACCTCTCGGACCATCCCCACGTGCGTGGGGAGCACCTCAGCAAGGGATCGCCCAAGGAAGCGCTCGTCGGACCATCCCCACGTGCGTGGGGAGCACGCGTCGCGTTGTCAGGCGTACAGGTTCCCGGACGGACCATCCCCACGTGCGTGGGGAGCACGAGCTGCATCATGGGGTTGCCGTCCGACCAGAAGGACCATCCCCACGTGCGTGGGGAGCACCGGCCCGAGGCCGTCGCCAGCTATTTGGCGACCGGACCATCCCCACGTGCGTGGGGAGCACTTGAGCTGTTCGGGCGCCCCGATCGGCGTGTACGGACCATCCCCACGTGCGTGGGGAGCACGCCAACGGGTGGCATCCGCACTACCGTGCTCGGACCATCCCCACGTGCGTGGGGAGCACTTCCCCAATGGAATCGATCACGTGGCACTCGACGGACCATCCCCACGTGCGTGGGGAGCACGAACTCCAGCAGATCGGAGGGTGACCGTGGCGCGGACCATCCCCACGTGCGTGGGGAGCACTTAACCCGGGCCGCACCTGACCTCAGGCCGCGCGGACCATCCCCACGTGCGTGGGGAGCACCTGAGGGCCGCCACCATCAACGACGTCCACGACGGACCATCCCCACGTGCGTGGGGAGCACTGGTGGGCCAACCGGTCGCTGTCGTGGTAGGGCGGACCATCCCCACGTGCGTGGGGAGCACTGGGCCGACGGCGGGCTGGATTCCGCGGCCGCCGGACCATCCCCACGTGCGTGGGGAGCACGTCGAGTCGGGCCTGTCGGACGGCGGCTTCGGCGGACCATCCCCACGTGCGTGGGGAGCACAGTTCCAGTTCCAGCAGCCGCGGGAGGCGGTCCGGACCATCCCCACGTGCGTGGGGAGCACACGCGGCACGAACTGATGGTTTCCGGCGAGTGCGGACCATCCCCACGTGCGTGGGGAGCACAGCAGCCTCGACTGCCCGAGGAGTCGCGACTGCGGACCATCCCCACGTGCGTGGGGAGCACTCCCTGGGGGCCTGCCTACGCTGCCTCCGCGTCGGACCATCCCCACGTGCGTGGGGAGCACATCCTCACGGTCTGCTCCTGGGTGGTCGAGGCCGGACCATCCCCACGTGCGTGGGGAGCACCTCGGCGCCGAGTTCGTCGACGCGGGCCTGGGCGGACCATCCCCACGTGCGTGGGGAGCACGCTGTATGCAACACTGTGGGTTGCACTGTTCTCGGACCATCCCCACGTGCGTGGGGAGCACCACACCTCCAACGGGATGTACCGGGTCTGCTGCGGACCATCCCCACGTGCGTGGGGAGCACCCTCCGTCCCGACCGGCCGCGGCGGGCGGGGGCGGACCATCCCCACGTGCGTGGGGAGCACGCGGCCACCACCTGTTTCACGCCCTCGCCGAGAGGACCATCCCCACGTGCGTGGGGAGCACACGTAACCGCGAGAGGACAGGGCGTCCGCGTCCGGACCATCCCCACGTGCGTGGGGAGCACAGAAACTGACCTGCGGTTTCTCGGGGCGTTATCTTGCCGTGATCAACCTTGCAGGCGGTCTCAGTCCGCGCAGTCAGCTTAGACCAATTCTCGCGGAAGAACACTGCCGTTCCGGTTGGGTGGTCGAGTCCTGGAGGCGCGGGCAGGACGCCCCGGCTGGGGCGGTGTGGGCGCTGAACTGTCCGTCTGCTTCGGCCGCGAGGCGCGGCAGCCTTCACCGCCGCTCCGGTGCCTGAGGGGTTGTCGGCTTTCTGTAGCGCTGCACCCCAGGGAACTCGCCCCGGACGCTTGACCCCGGCATCCTCCCTGGCGCTTCACCGGCCGGGGTGTCTGCTGTCCGGTGTGCGCTCTCCAGCGTTTCGCCATCCGGGAACCGCCGCCCGGCCGCCCGGCGCACCTCTCTCCCCGGCGCTTTGCCTGCCAGGGCTCCTGCCGTCCGGCGCGCCCTGGAAGTTTCCCCGACGAGGTAGCGCCCTCGTGCACCTCCCAGGGACGGCTGCCGGGGTTGACGCCGTCTGAGGCGGGAGTGACAGAATGTCGTTCGGTATCCGCTATTGCGTGGATCACACCCGCGGGTCCGCGGCCGCATCCGGGAGCGCGGGGACCGTCCCGAACCGTTGTCGTGTGCCGCCGTGTCGCGGCCGTCAGGAGCTGCCCGTGAGTCTCGACGAGATCCGGAAGGACTGGACGACCCTGGGCGCTGTCGCCCCGCGGTGGGCGGTCTGTGTCGATCCCGCCAAGCGCCACGGCGGCTGGGGCGACGACGAGTTCCTGGCCTCGGGGCGGGCCGAGATCGACGCGGCGCTGGCGCGGCTGGCCGAGCTGGGGGTGGCGCACGGCCGGGAGCGGGCGCTGGACTTCGGGTGCGGTGCGGGGCGGCTGTCCAACGCGCTGGCCGCGCACTTCGACCGGGTGACGGGGGTGGACATCTCCGCGCCGATGCTGGAGGAGGCGCGGCGGCTGGACCGCAGCGGCGGGCGGATCGAGTACGTGCTCAACGACGCCCCGGACCTGGCGGTGCTGCCGGACGCCGCTTTCGACCTGGTCTACACCGACCTGGTACTGCAACACCTGCCGCCGCCGCTGGCCCGCGGCTACCTGGCGGAGTTCGCGCGGGTGCTGCGGCCGGGCGGGGCGCTGGTGGTGGGCATGCCCGCGACCGAGCGGCGCACGGTCAAGGGGATGGTGTTCCGCTACGCGCCGCACCGGGTGATCCGGTTCGTGCAGCGTTTCCTGCTGGGGTATCCGGCGCCGATGCGCATGCACACCCTGGCGCCGGAGCGGATGCGGGAGCTGCTGGGCGCGCACGGGGTCGAGGTGGTCTCGGCCGAGGAGTACCGGGGCGACGACCACGGCACGCACTGGGTGCACATGCGCTACTACGCGCGGCGCAGCGCTTCGGGGGGTGCGGCGTGACCCGGCCCGCCCCCGTCGGGGACGCGCCGTTCCGGGCGACCCTGGGCCGTTCGGTGCGGCTGTTCTCGGCGTTCCGCAAGGAGCAGACCGACCCCGACCTGTTCTACGGCACGCTGGCCCGCGACACGGTGGCGCAGTTGCGGCAGTACGCCGACCTGGAGGGCGCGGTCGTGGCCGACGTGGGCGGCGGTCCTGGCTACTTCGCGGACGCGCTGCGGGAGGCGGGGGCGCGCTGCCTGTGCGTGGACGCCGACGCGGGCGAGATGCGGCTGCGCGGGGGGCGGCTGCCCGACGGGGCGATCCTGGGCAGTGCGCTGGACCTGCCGTTGCGGGCCGGTTCGGTGGACGTGTGCTTCTCGTCGAACGTGCTGGAGCACGTGCCCGACCCGGTGCGGATGGCCGACGAGATGGTGCGGGTGACCCGGCCGGGGGGCGTGGTCTACCTGTCGTACACGCTGTGGCTGTCGCCGTGGGGCGGGCACGAGACGTCGCCGTGGCACTACCTGGGCGGGCGGTATGCGGCCCGCCGTTTCGCGCGCAGGCACGGGCGGCGGCCCAAGAACGACTTCGGTTCCACGATGTTCGCGGTGTCGGCGGCGCAGATGATCCGGTGGGCGCGGCGCACGCCGGACGCCTCGGTGGTGGCGGTCGTGCCGCGCTACCTGCCGCGGTGGGCCTATCCGGTGGTGCGGGTGCCGGTGCTGCGCGAGTTCGTCACCTGGAACCTGCTGATCGTGCTGCGCCGCCGCTGAGGCCGCCCAGGGCTGTCCGTGCCGCTCAGCGGGTGCGGGCGGCGCGGCGGACGAGGACCGTGCCGGCGGCGACCAGGGCCGCGCCGAGGGCGCCGAGCAGGAGGGGGAGCCGGCCGCGTACCGCGGTGAGCAGGCGGGCGCGTTCGCCCGCGTGGTGGGCGGCCGCGGCGGCCTGGCCGGTCTCCAGGCGCAGGTCGGCGTCGAGGAGCAGGGCCTCGTGGTCGCCGTCGGGGGTGCGCAGGGTCTCCCGGCGCTGTTCGGCGAGGTCGACGACCTGGCCGCTGACCGGTTCCACCCAGTAGGTGCGGGTCGCCTCCACCCAGCGTTCAGCGCGCACGGTGCCGCCGCCGTCGGCGTCGAGCGCGGAGGCGGGCACGTCGCGGAGGGAGCCGGGCACCCGGGTGGGCGGGAGGTGCTGGGTGTAGCGGTGCACGGTGAGTCCGGCGACCTGTTCGGTGCCGTCCATGCGGAGTTCGGGGGCCGCGCCCGTGTCGGGGGCGTGGAGGGGGAGTTCGGCGCCGGTGCTGCCGGGCGGCCACAGTCCCGCGAGCGCGCCGCCGGGGGCCGGGTCGGCGCCGCAGCAGTCGACGGTGCGGCCGGTGGCGCGGTCGACCACCAGGCGGTGTTCGTGGTGGTCGACCGGTCCCCGGTCGCTCTCGGTGGTGACGGTGACGGCCAGGACCAGCAGGCCGGGCTCGCCGGGCACGGGTGCGCCCAGCGTCTCGGTGCGGCGGACCAGCGGGACGTCCTCGCGGGTGCGCCAGTGGGCGGTGTCCAGGTAGGCGGCCTCGGGGTCGGTGAGGGTCCACGTCTGGTGCAGTGGGGCGGGCAGGAGGGCGAGCCTGGGGGCGGCGACCGCGGGCAGCAGGAGGGCGACGGTGGCGCAGAACGCGCCGAGCGCGGCGGTGAGCAGTCCTGCGGTGCGGGGCGGCACGGTGCGGGCGCCGCGCGGTCGTATGCCGGTGGGCTCCTGGGGCATCGGCGTCTCCGTCCCGGTGTCCGCGGGGGTCACGGCGTCGCCTCCGCGGTGTCGTCTCTGGGGCGGTCCGCGTCCGTGCGGGGGCGCTCCTGCCCGGCTGCTGCGGGTGCGCTGCGTCGGGGGCGGCGGGAGGGGTCGCCCAGGGCGAGTGCGGTGCCGACGAGGGCGGGCAGGCACAGCAGTTGTGCGACCCAGCCGCGCAGGGGGTCGGCGAGCGGCGCGGCGGCGGGGTGGGCGGCGAGTGCGCCGCCTGCGGCGGCGGCCAGGCCCGCGGCGGCCAGCGAGGCGGCGACCACCAGGCTCGGCGAGACCCGCCGGTTGCGCCGCTCCAGCAGGGAGGCGGTGAACAGGCCGACGAGGGCGGCCGCGCATCCGGCCCATCCGGCGTTCCACAGTCCCAGGAGGACGGCGGCGGCGCCCAGTACGGAGGGGGCGATGCGGCCGGGGCCTGCGGCGGCCAGTGCCGCGGCGCGGGCCGCGGAGGCGGTGCGGGGCAGCACGGCCAGCGCGGCCAGGACGGCGGCGACCAGTGCCGCGCCGGTGAGCAGCGCCGCGTGGTAGACGGTGTCGGGCTCGTAGGTGAGGACCACGGTGCCCGAGGTGCCCGCGGGCAGCAGCCACGCCTGTTTCCAGCCGTCCAGGCGGACCGGGGTGAGCTCGGTGCCGGAGTCGGCGAGGCGGGCCGTCCAGCCCTCGTTGAAGTTCTCGGTGACGACGAGGTAGGAGTCGGTGTCGGCGGCCACGGTGACGCGGCGTTCGCTGCGGCCCCATCCCTCGATCTCGGCGGGCCGGGCGCGCACCGGCTCCTCGTCGGCGGGGTCGGCGTCGTGGACGGCGACCGTGCCGAGGCGGTAGTGAGGGCTCTCCTGCACGGTGATCCGGTTGGCGCCCTCCCGCAGGGGCACGTCGGTGCAGCTGGCGAACGGCAGGGGGGCGGCCCTCTGCCTGGTCGCGGAGGGTGCCGCCGGTGATGCGGGTCTCCACGGCGGTGCCGTTGACCAACAGCCGCGGCCCCTGGCCGCAGGCGGTGGCGGCGTCGGTGTCGGGGACGGGGCCGAGCGTCCTGACGCCGGGCAGGTCGATCTCGGCGATCTCCAGCGGCTGGTCGCGGGGCGGGTCGAAGGTGATGCGCAGCGTCCTGGTGCGCAGTTCGGCGAAGGTGAGGCGGCCGCTGCTGCCGATGAGTCCCTCGCGGACCGTCTTTCCGGTGTCGAGCACGACGCGGACGGGGCGGGTGACGGTGTCGCCGCGCGGGAACTCCACCGTCATCTCGGAGAGGGTGACGCGCTTGCCGAAGTCGACGTCGAGGGAGGGGCGGTCCTCGGCGGGGTCGGGGTACCAGACGGTGGCGTCGTCGCCGTCGAAGGCGGCGCGGCCCATCGCCGCGGGGTGGTCGACGGAGGTGGAGGAGGAGGTGACCTTCGGGTAGCCGCCGGCGCGGTTGGCGGCGCGCTCCACGCGCTGCGGGTCGGCGACGGTGACCTGTCCGGTGACGGCGTGGTCGCCCGCGGCGGCGTCGGCGGAGAGGGTGACGGTCCGGTCGAGGCTGCGGGCGTCCTCGCCCTGTGCGGCGAGGTCGGGGTGGCAGGTCCACACCCGGGAGCCGCGCATGCAGCCGGGGAGTGCTCCGGCCGAGCCGGTGAACAGCAGGGTGCCGGTGTCGGCGGGGCCGGGCACGGTGAGGACGCGCTCGGCGTGCAGGCCGGGGACGGCGAGGGCGACGATGCCGACGCGGGTGCCGAACGGGTGGGCGGGCTGCCAGGCGAGTGCGTCGACGCGGACGCGCAGCCTGCTGGTCCTGCCCTCGGGGACGGCCAGTTCCTGGGCTCCGGTGAAGGGGTCGAGCTCCGTCTGGGCGCTGCCGTGGTCGGTGGTGACGGTGACCTTGGACGGTGGCGGGGTGTCGGGCAGCCGTTCGAAGGTGACGGTGGTGCCGGTGACGTCGCGGGGTTCGGTGAAGACGACCTCCAGCCACTCGCCGACGGCGCCGTCGGCGCTGCTGGAGCGCCAGGAGGTGGCGGCCGAGCCGTCCAGGGCGGCGTAGGGGGTGCGTCCGGGGTTGCGGCGGGCGGGGACGGCGAGCGCGCCGGACTCGGCGGAGGAGGCGGTGACCGCGGCGATCCCGTCGTGGCGGACGGTGGCGGTGTAGGGCTGCCAGGCGGGGTCGACGACGTCGGGGGCGGGCACGTCGCGGCTGTAGTCCTCGTCGGCGGTGAGGGTGGCCGAGGTGTTGCGGCGCACGTCGGGGTAGACGACCTCGACGCGGCGCAGGGTGTCGGCGGTGACGGTGCGTGCGGCGGGCACCCGGTCGGCTCCGGGGTCGTCGCCGACGAGGACCGGGCGGTCGTCGGTGAGCAGGCCGTGCTCGGCCATCGCCAGGAGGGCTTCGGGGCCTCCGGTGACGCGCAGCGCGGTGTCGGCGGGCACGACGCCGGCCAGCGGCGCGGTGTCGGCGACCCGGTAGACGTCGAGGGCCCGGTAGGGCTGGTCGTACCAGCGGGCGGCGGGCAGCGCCTCCAGGCTGCCCATGACGGGGCCGAAGGAGCGGACGTAGTCGATGCCGGGCGAGTCGGCGAGCGCCTGGTGGACGCGGGCGGGCCAGCCGCCGTTGTTGCCCTCGCGTTGCAGGTCGTTGCGGACCAGCAGGTAGCGCACGCCCATGCGGGCCAGGGCTGCGGCCAGGCCCGGGGAGCCCTGTCCGGCGGAGAGGCGCTGGTCGACGGCGTGGGTGAGGCGGGAGACTCCGGCCGAGCCCCACGGGATGATCTGCTGGTTGGTCCACGGGCCGGTCATCAGCGGCTGCATGGGCTCGTCCATGGGGCGGCCCCACAGGTACTCGCCGCGCGCGGAGCCGGGTACGGCCATCGTGGTGCGGCCGCCGCTGCGGTCGTCCAGCCAGGCGGTGGCCTGGTACCAGTAGTCGGGGATCTCGGTGAAGGAGCCGCGGGTGGCGGCGCCGACGGTGGCCAGCGGGGTGAGGGTGGCCAGGACCGCGAGCGTGCAGGCTGCGGCGGTCAGTCGTTCGGGGGCGGGCAGGCGCGGCCGGGCGCCGAGGAGGGGGTGGCGGGCGGCGGCTGCGGGGAGGTGGGCCAGGCCGAGCGCGACGGGCAGGCGGATCAGCACGTCGAACTTGTGGACGTTGCGGAACGGGCTGAGGGCGCCGTCGAGCAGGTCCTGCACGAGGGGGCCGGGCAGGCCGCCGAGCGGGCCGGTGTACCCGGCGGCGACGACCGCGGTTCCGGCGAGCACGCTGAGGCCGAGGAAGAGGCGTTCGGGGTTGCGGCGGTGCACGGCCCCGGCCAGGCCGAGGGCTGCGACGAGGGCGGTGGCCAGCACCAGCCAGGGGGTGGTGGCCACCGCGCTGCCGGCGGGCAGCGCCGAGCTGCCGGGGACGTAGCCCATCCAGTTGGAGGCGCCGCGCACCGTGTTGAGCAGGGAGGTGACGCTGGTGGTGGTGGCCGCGTCCTCGGTGAAGGGCATGAACGAGAACACGTAGCGGCCCATGACGAGCAGCGGGGCCAGCCACCAGAAGGAGACGAGCCCGATCGCGGCCGGCCACCAGGCCAGCAGGGTCCGTTTGCGCCGTCCGGGGGCGCGGGTGAGCAGGTAGAGCAGGGGGACGGTGAGCACCGCCAGTTCGGAGGCGGCGTTGGTGCCGCCGCACAGCAGGAACGCCGCGGCCGACAGCAGTGCGGCGCGGCGGGGGTCGGCGCCGGGCCGGGTGCCGTGGATCAGGGGGAGCAGCACCCACGGCAGCAGCAGGGTCGGCTGGAGTTCGGCGGAGTTGTACGACAGCAGGGTGAGGGCGCGCGGGGACAGCGCGAACGCGATCCCCGCGACGACCTGGGCGGGCAGCGAGCCGATGCGCAGGGCGCGGGCCACGGCGACGGTTCCGGTGAACGCCGCGCACAGCAGTGCGGCCAGCCACAGCCGCTGCACCACCCACTCGGGGACGCCCGCGCCGACGAGCAGGGCGTGGAAGGGGCCGTTGGGGAAGAGGTAGCCGTACGCCTGGTTCTGTAGTTGGCCGAAGTAGGACGGGTCCCACAGGTACAGCGCCCGGTAGAGGAAGCCGAGCGGGTTGACGGTGAGGTCGAGTTTGGTGTCGCCGAGGATCCGCGCGGGGTCGGTGCTACAGGCGAGGGCGGCCAGCAGCAGGCAGACCGCGAGGAGGGTGAGCCTGCGGACGAGCGTCTCGTCGCGGACGGGGGCGGGCGGGGTCAACGGCGGCGTCCCCGCCTTCCGGCCGTGCGGGCCAGTTCGTCGGCGAGCAGTCGGGTCATGGCGCGGCCGCTGCTCTCCCAGGTGAAGCGGGCGGCCCACTCGCGGCAGGCGCGGCGGATCTCGGCGGCGCGCACCGGGTCGGCGAGTTCGTCGAGGGCGCGGGCGATCACCTCGGTGAGGGTCTCGCCGTCGCGGACCAGCCAGCCGGTCCGGCCGTGGCGCACCGAGTCGCGCAGGTCGTCCACGTCGTAGGCGACGGTGGGCACGCCGTGGGCTGCGGCTTCGATGACGGTGAGCCCCCAGCCCTCGAACTGGGAGGCGGTGACGTGCAGGGTCGCGCCGGCCAGGACCGCGTTCTTGTCCTCTTCGGGCAGGAAGCCGTGCAGGTGGACGACGCCGTGCAGGCCGTGGTGGTCGATGCGCTCGGCCAGGGGGTGCTCTCGGGGCCGCGGCCGACGACGTGGACGCGCAGGCCGGGGTGGCGGGTGCGCAGTTCGGCGGCGGCGTCGACGATGCGGGTGACGCGTTTCTGCACCACGAGGCGGCCCAGGGAGACGATCGCGGGGTCGCCGAGGTCGGGCCGGGCGGGCGGCGACGCCGGCTGTCCGGGGCCGCCGTTGTGGATGACGGTGATGGGGGCGCGCCAGCGCAGTTTCTCCCGCATGGCGCGGCGGGAGGACTCCGAGACGGTGACGGTGGGGCAGGAGGCGTAGACGCGGCTGGCGACGCGGCTTTCGACGAAGCGGCCCAGCCAGGCCAGCGGTCGGCTGAAGTAGGCGTTGAACTGGAGGTCGTGGACGTGGTGGACGATGCTGACGACCGGGGTGCGGCGGGGCAGCACGAGCCGGGAGAAGAACGGGATGCCGTTCATGCAGTCGAAGGCGGCGTGCAGGCGGCGGCGCCGCAGCAGGAGCCACAGCATGACCAGAGGGTAGACGGTGAAGGGGCCGCCCATGCGGCGGACGGCGATGCCGTCGCGGGTCTCGGCGCGGGGCTGGCCGCGTTCCCTGCTGGTCACGAACACCACGTCGGCGCCGCGGTCGGCCAGGTGGCGGCTGATCTGCCAGGCGTAGGTCTCGGCGCCTCCGGCGACGCTCTGCCAGGGGTCGCGCCAGTTGATCATGGCGACGCGGACGCCGTCGAGGCGGGGTTCGGGGTCGTGCGGGGCGGGGGCCGGTCCGGCGCCGGGTGCGGGCGGTCGCCGGGTGCCGGTGGGGACGGGGCGGGCCGCGGACCGGGCCGCTACCGGGTCCGCGGGACAGGGGTGCGGGTCGGGGTCCCGGTGGAGTCGGGGGAGCGGGGTTGGTTGGGTCACCACGGTGCTCTTCTGCTTTCCGCGAGCGCTCGTCTGGGGAGACCGGACTTTCGACGACGCAGTGCAGTACCTCGTGTGCGGAGAGTGGCAACCTTGGGGGTCGCCGAAGAGGCGCACTGACCGCGTCGGCGGTCCGGGGGAGGGGGATGTGCGCCGCTCTACAGCGGGAGTCCGGGAGCGGGTCGTGGTCGGCGGGCCGTCCGGGGGCGGGGTCGCCGGGACGACGGGCGCCGTCCCGGTCGGCCGTCGGCTTTCCGGGGCCGCCCGCCGGGGCACGTGCTACCGGTCGCCGTAGTTGTAGAGCGTCTCGTCGACCGGTTCGACGGAGGTGGCGGAGGTCGTCGCGACAGTGGTCACCGTGAAGGTCGCGGCCACGGCGAGGGCCGCGCCAACGGCACACGCGGCCAGGATTCTGATCACGGGGGTTTCTCCTTCCTCGACGCCTGACGCCGTTGGAGGGCGTGCGGACATGGGCAAGAGTAGAATCCAATTCGGCGCTTGACCAGAGCCCGAAACCCCGCATCGTGCCTGATCGGACCGTTTTCGGACGCCCGATCCCCTAGTTACCCTGCGGTTACGTACTATTCGGTAACTTTCAGGAGAAGAAGTAGCGGGCCGTCGTGGACCACCGCGAAACCGGGTCCGGCGAACGCCGGTTCGGCCCCCTCCGGAAGGTTGGCGCGGTCGACGAGGACGTAGCGCACCCCCGCCTCCGCGAGCCGCTCCGCCAGGCCGGGTGAGGGGGTCGGCAGCGCGTCCGCGCCCATGAGCGGGGCGACGCGCCGGGCGGAGGGGTCCTCCCCCTCGGCCACGAGCACCCGGTCGCCGTCGCGCACCCGCAGCGCGTCGTTCCACACCACCGGGCGGTCGAACAGCTTGGTCGCCGGGTCCAGCACCACCGTCACCTCCCCGCCGCCCCGCGGGAAGCCGCGGTAGGCGCTCCACGGCAGCGACAGCAGCGCCCCCTCGACCGGGTCGGCGTTGACCAGTTGCTGCACCCGCGTCCACTCCCCCGGGTACTCGACCGGCCGCAGCGCCCCCCACGCGCCCCAGGCCAGCCCCGGCAGCAGCACCAGCGGCGCCGCCAGCGCGCACGCCCCGGCGACCGCCCCCGCCGCCCGGTACCGCGCGGGGGCCTCCCCCCGCGCCCCGGCCAGCCACCGCACGGCGCCCGCCACCCCCACGGCCTGCAACAGCGCCAGCGGCGCCAGGTACAGGTGGCCGTCGCGCAGCGGACCGAAGCCCGGCCACAGGCCGATCAGCGCGCGCAGCAGCGCGCGCCCCGGCTCCACCGTCCCCGCCAGCGCCACCGCCGCGCCCAGCACCGCCGACACGGTCAGCCCGACCGCCCAGTCCGGCCGCGGGCGGCGGGCCAGCAGCCAGCCCCATCCGGCGAGCGCGGCCAGCGACAGCAGCAGCCGCCCCACCGCGCCCGCCGGTTCGGCGAAGCCGGGCGGCACCGCCCGGGCGTTCCAGATGCCGCCCAGGCTGAGCAGCGAGGCCGCGGTGCCCAGCGGGGTGTCGGCGCGCGCCGCGAACAGGTCCACCGCGGCCGGGTCGGTCCCGGCGCTGCTGGCCAGGGCGGGGAGCAGCCACGGCAGCGCC
>NZ_KQ950186.1:1272-45766 GCF_001517975.1 Thermobifida cellulosilytica TB100 | reverse complement strand
CCCCCTCGGGGGCGGGCGGCGGGTCGGCGGTCACCTCCAGGCGGACCGGTTCGGAGACCGGTCCGGGGTCGCCGCCCTTGAGCGGGCGGACCTCGAACTCGTAGGAGGCCCCGGCGAACAGGCCGGTCGCCTCGTAGCTGCCGCCGCCGTCCGCCTCGGCCGCGACCTCGGCGAGGCGGACCCGCTCGTCGGGGTCGGGGGCGGTGCGGCGCTGGAACACCTCGTAGCGGGTGGCGCCGGGAACGCCGTCCCAGCTCACCCGGGCTCCGTCGGCGGTCTGCTCGGCGTGCACCCGCGGCGCGGCGGCGGGGCCGACCGCGACCTCGGGCAGCGGCCGGGGGTAGGGGCTGCCCAGCCCGAGCGGGTCGGCGAGGGCGTCGGCGAACGCCGCGGCGACCTTGACCTCGCCGCGCGCGTTGGGGTGGACCTCGTCCCAGTGGTCCTCGGCGGGCACGTAGTCGGCGGCCGTGCGCGCCACCACCACCGGGGAGTCGGGCCGGGTGAGCTGGTCGGCCAGGGCGGGCAGGGCGGCGTTGTACTCGGCCGCGGCGGTGTTGACCGCCAGGTCGTCCTCGGTGCCCCACACGGGCAGGATCTCCCCGATCACCACCTGGAGGTCGCCCTTGGCCGTGCGCGCGGCGGCGACGATGTCGCGGGTGCGGTCGAGCACCTCCGCGCCGGAGGCGCCCTCCACGAGGTCGTTGACCCCGACGAGCAGCAGCAGGTAGTGGGGATCGGTGTCGAGGACCTCGCGGCCGATCCGCTCGGCGACCTCGGCGGCGGTGGAGCCCCAGACCCCGGCGTGGTCGGTGTCGAAGTCGGCGACGGCGTAGCGGCTGTCGCCGTAGCGGCCGGAGACGGGGTCGAACAGGTCCGTGCGCGGTCCCACGAAGTCCACGTCGAGGCCCTCGCGCCCGGCCAGGTGCTCCCACAGGCGGTAGCGCCAGGTGTAGTCGCCCGTGCTGCCCTGCACGCGGGAGTCGCCGGAGACCAGGATGCGGGCCGTGCCCGCGGGCGGGGCCCACCCGCCGGTCGGCCGGGGCGCGGGGGGCGCGTCGCCGTCGACCCGGAAGCCCTCCCAGAGGGGCTGGAGCAGCAGCAGGGTGAGGGCCGTGGAGGCCGCCACGAGTGCGAGCAGCCCGGTGGCGGGCAGCCGGATCCGCACCCGCCGGCGACGGGCGTCGCGGTCCGTCTCCCCCTGCGGCGGGGTGGCTGCCTCCTCCACACCGGACAGCCTAGGACCTGCCGTTCCCGGGCGGTCAAGGGCGGGGGTGCCGCTGGGGGCGGCCCGCCGGAACGGATGTGATCCGGGTCTCGTGTTCTGCCCCACAAGGGGTTACTCTTGGGTAACCCGCGTTGGGGCGCACGCCCCGCACCCCCGTCCCCGGAAAGGCGGTCCGCCCGTGACCGGTCTGCTCGCCGCCCTGGCCTCGGCCGTGGTCTACGGCCTCGGCCTGGCCGTGGAGCAGCGCGCCCTGCACCGCTGCGCGGCCATCAGCGTCCGCCGCCCCCTGCACCTGGCGCGCGTCCTGTTCGGCAACCCCCGCTGGCTGGGCGGGTGCGCGCTGGCGGCCGCGGGCAGCGTCGGGCTGGTCGTCTCGCTGGGACTCGCCCCGGTCTCCGTGGTCCAGCCCGCCTTCGCGGGCGGGATCTCCCTGACCCTGCTGGTGGTGGCCCTCCTGCAACGCCAGCGGATCAGCCGCGGCGAACTCGCGGCCCTCGGGGCGATGCCCGTGGCGCTGCTCCTGCTGGCCCTGTCCCTGGGACCGCGGGACGCCGCGGCCGGAACCACCGCCGACCTGCCCCTCCTGCTCGCGGTCAGCGCCGTCACCCTCGTGGTGTGTGCGGGCGGCATGGCCGTGGCGGGCGGCGGCAACGCGCCCGCGGCGGTCATGGGAAGCGCCGCGGGCCTGGCCCAGGGGGTCGCGGGCTTGCAGGGCAAGGGCATCGGGGGGCTGCTGGCCGACCACGGCATCGTCGGCGCGGTCGGACCGGTCCTGCTCTCCCCCTTCCCCTACCTGTACGCGTTGGGCTGGGCGGTGGGCATCGCGCTCTTCCAGACCTCGATGCAGCGTTCGCGCGCCTCGGTGACCGCGCCCGCCGCGAACGTGGTCGGCAACGTCTTCATGGTGGTCGCCGGGACCGCGGTCTTCGCCGAGTCCCTGCCCGCCGAACCGCTGCCGCTGGCGCTGCGCGCCCTCGGCTTCGCGCTGACCCTGGCCGTGGTGGCGCTGGTGCACCGGGCCGCCGGGCGGGTGGAGGAGGAGACCGCGCGGCAGCGCGCCACTGCCCTGCCCGCCGTCTCCTAGACGGCCACGCTGAGGGCCTGGAGCAGTGCGGGCGCGGTGACCTCGGCCCAGGCGTCGATGACGCTCAGCGGCTCGGTGACCTCGGTGCCGGTCAGCACCAGGCCCGGCTCGGCCACCCACGCCCCCAGGTCGGACAGCAGCACCCGCAGGTCGCTCTCGATGTTGTAGCCGTTGCGCAGGTCCTCGACGGCCGCCAGCGGCAGCGCGATGACGTGGGCCAGGCCCAGCTCCGGCAGCCGGTCCAGGAAGACCTTGAGCAGGCCCGCGTAGCTGCCGTGCACCTGGGGGGTGGCCACGACGAGCACGTCGGTGGCGGCGATCGTGGCGAGCGCGTCGGCCACGCCGTCCGTCACCTCCTCGGCGAGCAGCTCCGGTCCGAGTTCGGCCAGGTCGATGGTGTCGATGTCAGCGGCGAGGCCGGTGTGTGCGGCGATCGCGTCGGCGGTGTGGACGGCCGCGGCGCGAAGGGCGGAACGGGTCTGAGGAGCGGCGACGAGCACGGTGAAGCGAGTCATATGTGGTGATCTCCAGGTGATTGCGGCCCGCGGGAGCCGCGTGGGACGTAGCGCGAGGGAATCGTCGGTATCGGGACGGCGACGGAGGGTTTCCCGGGCACGGCAGACGTACGTTCCTGTCACCGGGGATCCAGAAGGGGCCGGGGGCTCGAACGCACGCGTAGGGAAACCGCGACAACAGCAGCGGGGGCAGCGGCCCCGCAACAGGCGCTAGCTACGACAGAGTGCACTCGCCTGCTGCCGCAGATCGACATGCAGACGCTGGACGAGCAGCTCACCGGCAGACATGTACACCATGATGAAGCGGAGGCAAGGATAACGTCAATGTATGATCGACGGTTTTTCTGTGTTAACGGGTGATGAAGGACACAGGGGGTATGTCCCGGTGGCCACGTTCACCAACGCGCGTCTGGTGACCCCTTCCGGAACCGTCGAGGGCTGGCTGCGCGTCGCGGGCGAGCGGATCGCCGCGGTCGGCCCGGGCACCGCCCCGTCCTCCCCCGGAAAGACCGTCGACCTGGGCGGCCGCCTGCTCGCGCCCGGCTGCGTCGACGTCCACGTCCACGGCGGCGCGGGCGTCTCCTTCGACGAGGGCGACCCCGAGCGCGCGCTGGCCGCGGTCGCCTTCCACCGGCGGCGCGGGGTGACGACCCTGGTGGCCAGCCTGGTCACCGCCGCCCCCGCCGACCTGCTGCGCCAGGTGGCGGCGCTGGCCGAGCTGTGCGACGCCGGGGAGCTGGCCGGAATCCACCTGGAGGGCCCCTACCTGGCCCCCGGCCGGTGCGGGGCGCACGACCCGGCGCTGCTGCGCCTGCCCGACCCGGCCGAGTTCCGCCGCCTGCTGGCGGCCGGGCGGGGGCACGTGCGGATGGTCACCCTCGCCCCGGAGCTGCCCGGGGCCCTCGACCTGGTCCGCGCCGCCGTGGCCGAGGACGTGGTCGCGGCCGTGGGGCACACCGACGCCGACCACGCGACCACCCGCGCCGCCTTCGACGCCGGGGCCACCGTGGCCACCCACCTGTTCAACCAGATGCGCCCGCTCCACCACCGCGACCCGGGGCCGGTGGCCGCCGCGCTCAACGACGACCGGGTGACGGTGGAGCTGGTCAACGACGGCGTGCACGTCCACCCGGAGGCCGCCCGCATGGCCTGGAGGGCCGCCGGGGCCGCGCGGCTGGCCCTGGTCACCGACGCCATGGCGGCGGCCGGGCTCGGCGACGGCGACTACCTCCTGGGCGGCCTGCCCGTCCGCGTCTCCGGCGGCACCGCCCGCCTGGCCGCCACCGGGGCGATCGCCGGCAGCACGGTCACCCTGCCCGAGGCGGTCCGCCGGGCGGTCCGCGACCTCGGCGTGCCCCGGCACGAGGCGCTGCGCGCGGCGAGCGCGGTCCCCGCCGCGGCCCTGCGCCTGGCCGACGTGGGGGAGCTCACTCCGGGCCGTTACGCCGACCTCGTCGTGCTCGACGACTCCCTGGCCGTCACCTCCGTGTACCGCAGGGGACGCCCGGTTGCGGCCCCTCACGACGCCACCGCCGTCTACGAGCCGGATTCGCCTTTTCCGGCCGACTGACTCACTCTGTCAGCTTAAAGTTGGATACGGCCTTGGAAAGCGCTCCGGGAACACCTCGCCGGTGCGGACGGACGGAGACGGTACGGCGTCCCCGGGGTGCTCCAGGAGCCGGTGCGAGTCACATCCCCCGGTCTCGGTCGTTCGAGGCTGTTCCACACCACCGCGTCCCGCCGCGGGTCCTGTGACCCTCCTGTCACGGCTCGGTCCTGAGCCACGACGTCTGGAACATCCGGTGTCTTCACCCATCGGGAGAGAGATTGCCTAAGAAAGCTCAGTCCGGGTCCCATCCCCGGACCGTCGCCGTGGTCCTCGCAGGAGGCAGCGGCCAGCGCATCGGTTTGAGCACTCCCAAGCAGTTGCTCAAGATCGCCGGCAAGCCGATCCTGGAGCACACCCTCGCCCTCTTCGAGGAGGCACCCGACGTCGACGAGATCGTCCTCATGATGAACCCCGGCTTCGTCAAGGACGCCGAGGAGATCGTCCGCAAGGCCGGGTTCACGAAGGTCTCCCGAGTGCTGCCGGGCGGCACCTCCCGCAACGCCACCACCCAGCTCGCCCTCGACGTGCTGACCGACTACGACCCGACCACCAAGGTGCTCTTCCACGACGCGGTGCGCCCGCTGCTGTCGCAGCGCATCATCGCCGACTGCGTCAAGGCCCTCGACGACTACTCCGCGGTGGACGTCGCCATCCCCTCGTCGGACACCATCATCGAGGTCGACGACAACGACATCATCACCGACGTGCCCCGCCGCTCCCGGCTGCGCCGCGGCCAGACCCCGCAGGGCTTCCGACTGGGCACCATCAAGGACGCCTACGCCAAGGCGTGGGAGGACCCCGCCTTCGAGGCCACCGACGACTGCACCGTCGTGCTGCGCTACCTGCCGGGCACCCCGATCTTCGTGGTCCCCGGCGACGAGCACAACATGAAGGTCACCCAGCCCGTCGACATCTTCATCGCCGACAAGCTGTTCCAGCTCGCCTCCAGCACCACGCCGGAGTTCGGCGAGGAGGACTACCGGCAGCGGCTCACCGGCAGCACCATGGTCGTCTTCGGCGGCAGCTACGGCATCGGCGCGGGCGTCGCCGACCTGGCCGAGCAGTACGGCGCGCGCGTCTTCCGCTACAGCCGCAGCGCCACCCGCACACACGTGGAGAACCCCGCCGACGTGGCCGCCGCACTGGCCCAGGCGTACTCCGCCACCGGACGGATCGACTACGTGGTCAACACCGCCGGCGTCCTGCGCATCGGCCGGCTCGACCAGACCGACGAGGCGACCATCGAAGAGGCGCTGCGCGTCAACTACCTCGCCCCCGTGCACATCGCCAAGGCATCGTTCCCCTACCTCTCCCGCACCCGCGGCCAACTGCTGCTCTACACCTCCAGCTCCTACACCCGGGGCCGGGCCGACTACAGCCTCTACTCGTCGGCCAAGGCCGCCACGGTCAACCTGACCCAGGCGCTCGCCGACGAGTGGGCGGCCGACGGCGTCCGGATCAACTGCATCAACCCCGAGCGCACCCAGACCCCGATGCGCACCCAGGCGTTCGGCGAGGAGCCCGCGCACACCCTCCTCAGCGCCGAGAAGGTGGCCCGCACCTCGCTCGACGTCCTGCTGTCGGATCTGACCGGCCACGTGATCGACGTCCGCCGCGAAGACCCGGTCGCGGCCAGTCGCCAGGAGGCCGAATCCACCGGAAAGGGCTCCGAGTGAACCTGACACAACTGATCCAACGACTGGGCACGGGCACGCTCGTCCTGCTCGCACTGATCGGTGTCGGCTACCTCGCCCTGGTCGCGGGGACCTTCACCCTGTCGGTGTGGCTGTTCGCCCTGGGCGCGGTGCTGGCCTACGGCGCCGACGCGTTCGTCCAGGCCACCAGCCACGACCTGGGCAAGTACCTGACGCAGTTCCGCCTGGGCGGCACGACGCGGGCGCTGCTGCGGCAACTGCTCGTGGTGGGCTTCGTCGGCCTGCTGGCCTCCCCCTCCGTCGCGGGCTTCTGGTGGATGGTCGGCGGCGCCGTGGCGCTGTTCACCCTCCAGACGGGCTACGACCTGATGCTGCGCAGGCTGCGCCGCGTCCGGCAACTGCCGGTGGTCACCCGCAACATCGACCTGGGTCCGCTGAACATCCCCGACGGCCCGCCGAACTGGCTGGCCCGCAACGGGATGAACCGGGTTCTGCTGCTGGACGCCCCCCTGGTCGCGGGGGGCATCGGCTTCGCGGCGACCCACGATCCGGTCTACGCCGCCGGAGGAGCGCTGCTGTCGGTCGCGGGCATCCTGGTCGCGGCCGTCGTGCTGGCGCCGTTCCTGCTGAGCTCGAACCGCATCCCCGGCACCGGCAAGGTGCTCAAGTACGTCCAGCAGTGGCTGCGCGAGTACCGGCCCGAGGTGATCCTGTACTTCTCGGGGTCGGCCGACTCCGCCTACCAGATCAACATGTGGCTGGACTCCGTGGCCAAGCTCCCCCGCCGCTCCCTCATCGTGCTGCGGGAGCGGGCCGTGGCGGCGAACCTCGGGCTGACCTCCATCCCGGTGCTGTGCGTTCCCAAGGCCAACGACCTGATGGCGCTGGACTTCGAGCCCGCCGGGGTCTGCCTGTACGCGGCCAACACCGGCAAGAACATCCACATGCTGCGCAACCCGAAGATCAAGCACGTGTTCATCGGGCACGGGGACAGCGACAAGATCGCCAGCGTCAACCCCTACAGCAAGGTCTACGACGAGGTCTGGACCGCCGGCCAGGCCGGGCGCGACCGCTATCGCGTCGCCCAGGTCGGGGTGCGCGACGACGAGATCGTGGAGGTGGGGCGGCCCCAGCTCGACCCCATCCGGGTGGGTCCCACCGACAACCGGGTCCGCACCGTGCTCTACGCGCCCACCTGGGAGGGCTGGACCGACGACCCGGGCAACACCTCGCTGATGGCGGCCGGTCCCACCCTGATCGCCAAGCTGCTGGAGGTGCCGGGCATCAGGGTGATGTACAAGCCGCACCCCTTCACCGGCATCCGCGACCCGCGCGCCCGTGCCGCGCACCACCGCATCACCGCCCTGATCAACGAGGCCAACCAGCGTGCCGGTTACCCCTCCGGCACCGAGGAGGCCCGGCGTCGGCTCGCCCAGTTGGAGAAGCGCCTCGCCGAGGTGGGGACCTTCGACGAGCGGGTGGACGAGGCCCAGCGCTCCCGGGACAACGGACGCCTGGACCCGGCGCTGCTCGACGAGCTCAACCGGCTCGTCGAGGAGTGGCACCAGGTGTACTGGGCCGACCAGGGCGAGCAGCGCCACCTGGTCATCCAGGGTCCGCGTCCCACCCTGTACTCCTGCTTCAACCGCAGCGACCTGCTGATCAGCGACATCTCCAGCGTGGTCGCCGACTTCATCTTCAGCGGCAAGCCCTACGCGATCACCAACTGCGTGGGAATCTCCGATGAACAGTTCCGGATCGAGAACCCCACCGCCGGGGCGGCCTACCTGCTGCGGCCCGACGGCACCGGTCTGGAGCAGGCCCTGGAGGCGATGGAGAACCCCCTCTCCGACGCCTTCGCCGAGGAGCGGCGCAAGCTGAAGACCTACCTGCTCGGCCCGGACGAGCCGCCCTCCCAGGTCCGGTTCGCCCAGGCGGTCGACGACCTCTACGAGCGGGCCCGCGAGGCCGTGGCCCGGCGGGAGAAGTCCTCTGTGACGCTGTGATCGTCTCCGGCCCGTGAAAGGGGCGGCGGTCCACCGGACCGCCGCCCCTTTGCGTTGTCCGGCGTCTGTGCCGCGGGGCCGCGGGCGGGTCTCGCAGCGGGCGCGGTACGGCCGCGGAGTCCTCGGTTCCGGTCCCGAGGGCGGCGCCCGGACCGCTTTCCGGAAACCGCGGAGCACCGGGTCCTTTTCCGAAAGAACCGGAGATTCTCTTCAGGAAATTCTGCCGAGTCGGGTCCTGCCCGTCGGGAGCCGCGGCGGAAAAGAGGAGGACGAGGCGGATCCCCGTGGGAAGCGGGGTCCGCCGGGACCGCCCCGGCGTATTCGGCCCCGGCTGTCCGCCGTTGCACTGCCCCGGGAAACCTTGGGCAATCCATCCCCACTACTCCATGTTTTCCCTATTTCGGGCTTTTTCGGTAGATTGCCGGAAGCACGTGAGCCGAAACACTGCCGAAACACCACCGAAACAGTCCCGAAATCCCAGGCTGTCGGACGGCACCCGCCACCCCGGAGTCCCCCGCCGCACGCCCAGCCCGGACCACCCCGATCCGTCCGTGGTCCACCAGCGACAAGTCGGAGTCTCCTCGATGTCCCAACCTGACGTCAGCGTCGTCATCGGCGCCTACAACGCGATGCCGTATGTGGTCAAGTGCGTCGAGTCCGTGCTCGAGCAGTCGATCGGCGTCGACCGGCTGGAGGTCATCGCGGTCGACGACGGGTCCACCGACGGCACCGGAGAGGAACTCGACCGCTTCGCCGCGCGCTGCCCCAGCATGAGGGTGGTCCACCAGGAGAACTCGGGAGGCCCCGCCAAACCGCGCAACGTCGGGCTGGACCTGGCCACCGGCCGCTACGTCTTCTTCCTGGACGCCGACGACTGGCTCGGCGCCGAGGCGCTGGAGCGCATGGTCGCCATGGCCGACGCCAACGGCTCCGACGTGGTCCTCGGCAAGATGGTCGGGGTCGGCGGACGGACCGTGCCCGTCTCGATGTTCCGCCACAACCAGCCGAAGACCACCGTGTTCGACTCCAACGTCTACTGGGCGCTGGGGCCGACCAAGCTCTTCCGCCGGGCGTTCCTCGAAGACCTCGGGCTCCGCTTCGACCCGCGCCTCACCGTCGGCCAGGACCAGCCGTTCACCGCCACCGCCTACCTCAACGCCTCGGTGATCTCGGTGGTGGCCGACTACGACTGCTACTACGCCGTCCTGCGGGACGACGGCGGCAACAACACCTCCCGTCCCGACGGGGCGCTGCGGCGGCTCCCCTTCCTGCGCGCCGTGTTCGACCTGCTCACCCGCGAGGTCGAGGAGGGGCCGAAGCGGGACCGGCTGCTGCGCCGCCACTTCCAGAGCGACCAGCGCGAGTTCCTCACCCACCTGCTCGCCGAGGCCGACCCCGAGCAGCGGGCAGCGGTGTTCGAGGAGTTCCGCGGCTTCGTGCGCGCCTGGTGCTCCGAGGGGGTCCAGCAGGGCATGCCCGCCGCGGACCGGCTGCGGCTGTGGCTGATCCGGGTCGGGCGTCTCGAGGAGACCCTGGAGGTCATGCGGCACACCCTGGAGGGGCGCACGACCCCCCTGGTGGTCGAGAAGGGTCGGGTCTACGGCGCCTACCCCTTCTTCCGGGACCCGGAGCTGTCCGTCCCCGACGAGGTCTTCGACGTCACCGGGGAGCTCCCCGTCCACCACCACGTCCACGAGGTCTCCTGGAACGGCCCGCGGCTGCGGCTGCGCGGGCGGGCCGCCCTCGACCGGCTCGGCGGCCTGGCGGAGGGCAGCGAACTGGTGCTGCGCGAGCGGGAGAGCCGGGTCGAGCACCGCCTTCCGGTGGCGCCGCTCCCCGCGGCGGAGCCGGTGGACGGGGACGGGGGGACCGTGCCCGCGGAGTTCGACACGGTGGTGGACCTGTCCCGCGCCGCCGACGGCGCACCGCTCCCCCGCGGCCTGTGGGACGTCTCCCTCAACGTCGTGGTGCAGGGGGTGTCCCGGGAGGTGCGGATCGGCTCGCGGCGCTCCCCGGAGGTCTCCGCCAAGCGGCAGCACCGCGTCGTCCCCGCCCTCGGCGGGTTCGTCACCGCCTACTACACCCAGCCGTACAGCAACCTCACCCTCGACGTGGACGGGGCCATGCACAAGCCGCCCGCCTCCGCCGAGGTCGGCTCCGCGGAGTGGGCCGCACAGAAGCGGGCCGCCCTGCTGCTGCGCGGCTCGGTGGACGCCGTCGGCCCCTTCCTGCTCCGGGCCCGCGACGGGGACGGCCGGACCGTGGACCTGCCGGTCGAGGCGGCCGAGGACGGCTCGTTCACCCGCCTCCTGCGGCTGCTGGACGGCGAGGAGGCGCTGCCCTTCGGCAGATGGTCGTTCTCCCTCGTCCCGGCCACGGGCGGGGACCAGGTTCGCGGGCTGGCGCTGCGGGGGTCCCTGAGCGCGACCGGGCGGCGCTGGTGGCGGCGAGGCCGACCGGTCTACGCCAAGCTGTGGGCGGACCGCAGGGGAGTCTTCCTCACCGTGGCCCCGGTGCGCCTGACCTCCGCGGTGCGCAGGGCCGTCGGACTGCGCTGACCGTGCCCCGCCCCGGACGGCCGGGCGGCGTGTCACGGTGACAATACGTGATCGAAGGTGGCCCCACGTTCACAATACGTGAAAGCGAACTGGAGTTTACCCAGCTTGTGAGGACACCACCATGGCCCACTCCACCCACAGCCGCCGCGCCCCCGCGCCGGCCACGATCCTGACCCACTCCCTCCAGCGGCGGCGGCTCGCCCGCCTGGCCGAGGCGGTCGCCCCGCACGGGATCTGGGCCCGGGTCATCGAGGACGGCACGCCGTTCCTGCGGGTGAGCAACCCCCGGTCCGAGTTCGCCGTGGAGGACGTCTTCTGCGAGCGGCGCGAGGACGGCCACGTCTTCGTGACGTCGTTCGGCATGTACCTGGGCGACTGCGACGACCTGGCGCAGAGCGTGGAGCGGACCGCCCGCCTGCTCGGCGTGGAGCTGTCCTGAGCGGGCCGCCCGGCCTACTCCTCCCGCAGCAGGGTCTCGACCGCCTCGACCTTGCGGGTCAGGCCGTCGGTGACGCCCTCGCGGATGTCGGCCTTGAGGACCAGGCTCACCCGCGACGCGCCCTCTGCGGCGGCCTCGACGGCGCGCCGGACGACGTCCATCACCTCGTCCCACTCCCCCTCGATGCTGGTGAACATGGCGTCGGTGCGGTTGGGCAGCCCACTGTCCCGGACCACCTTGACGGCACGGGCCACAGCGGGGGCCACGGACTCGCCGACGCCTATCGGAGTCACGGAGAAAGCGACGATCATGCCGCCAGTCTAGGTCGCCGGGAGTAGGCACTCCGGAGCGCCGCGCCTCGGAGCGGGGACACGGAACGGTCCCGGGTCAGCAAACGGGGACTGCCGAAATCGCGTCTCAGGCGGCGATCAGATCCCGCGCCACACGGGGCTGCGGGGTGGCACACGCAGGCGTTCGGCTGTGCCCACGCCGCCCGTCTCCCACCCTGACGCGGTCGACGCCCTGACTCCGGTTCAGGGCTTGAGGGCTTCGCTGAGGGCCGCGAGGGTGCCCTCGACGAGGCGGTAGAACGCCCACCTCCCGCGCTGCTCGCGGACGACGAGTCCCGCGTCGACCAACTGCTTCATGTGGTGGGAGACCGTCGGCTGCGCGAGCCCGACCGGCTCGGTGAGCTCGCAGATGCAGGCCTCACGGTCGGGCCGCGCGGCGATCAGTGACAGCAGGCGGACCCGGGTGGGATCCCCCAGCGCCCTGAACACGCGTGCGAGCCGCTGCGCCTCCTCCACGCCGAGGACGCCGCCCGTGACCGGCGAGCAGCACGCCGCCGCGGCCGCTTGGACGTCCAGGACCGGCAGCACTGTTCGGGTGGCCATGGACCCATGATGCCAAACCCATTGACAATCGTCGATACATCGAAGAATCTCGATGCATCGAAACCCGTCGATGCGAAACCGGAGGAGCGTACCGCCGTGACCACGAGCAGCCCGCAGCCCCGCACGCAGACTCCCGACGAGGTACGCGAGGAAGTCCGCAACCGCTACGCCCAGGCTGCTGCCGCGGTCGCGGCGGGCACGGCCAACACCGAGCTCAACGACCAGCTTCAGGAGCTCGACGACCGCCGAGAGGCCTCCTCCTGCTGCGGCAGCGACAGCGCCGGGACGGTCGACGAGTCCTTCGGTGCGGCGCTCTACAGCAGCGACGAGCAGGACGCCCTGCCCGCCGAGGCGGTCGCGGCCAGCCTGGGCTGCGGCAACCCGACCGCGGTGGCCGACCTCCGCGCCGGCGAGCGGGTCCTCGACCTCGGCTCCGGCGGCGGCATCGACGTGCTCCTGTCCGCCCGCCGCGTCGGTGAGACCGGATTCGTCTACGGCGTCGACATGACCGACGAGATGCTCGACCTCGCCCGGGCCAACGCCGCCAAGGCCGGAGCCGCCAACGTGGAGTTCCTCAAGGGCACCATCGAGGACGTGCCCCTGCCCGACGCGTCGGTCGACGTGGTCATCTCCAACTGCGTCATCAACCTCTCGGTCGACAAGCCCAAGGTCATCGCCGAGATGTTCCGCGTCCTGACCCCGGGCGGCCGGATCGGGATCTCCGACGTCGTCGCCGAGGACCACCTCAGCCCCGAGGAGCGCGTCGAGCGCGGCTCCTACGTCGGCTGCATCGCCGGCGCCCTCTCCCGCGCCGAGTACCTCGCCCACCTGGCCGCCGCAGGCTTCGCCGACGCCGAGGTCCGGTTCACCCACGAGGTCGCCCCCGGCATGCACGGCGCGATCGTCCGCGCCACCAAGCCGAGTCGGCCGACGGACCGGCCGAGCAGCCAGGAGACCGCCTGACCGTCGCGGTTCCCGATACGCCCGTGCCCCGGCGGCCGACCGCGCTCGGGGCGCTCCCGGTGAGGACGCGTACCGGAGCAGCCCCGGGCAGCAGACAACGGAACGGCCCGGCCGGGCGGACAGTGTCCGCCGGGCCGGGCCGTTGCCGGACAGTGGAGGTGGCGGGAATCGAACCCGCGTCCTTCAGTGCTGCAGCAGGGCTTCTCCGGGCGCAGTCTGCTCAGCGTTCTACTCGGCCCCGGCGCTCACGCAGACAAGTCGCCGACAGGCCCAGCCACATGAATGTCCCGAACGGACCCTGTGGCCTGGTCCGAGCGGTGAGTCTCCTCAACGATGCCGGACACTGGAGCGGAGACACCCCCAGGCCGACAGAGTCGCTGTCGCTTAGGCGGCGAGAGCGAACTCAGTGCGCTTAGAGTTGGCACTTATTGTTTTGCGGTCGCATTTTTACGAGGCTGCGTCCGCCGTCCTCGGCCCGCTTCCCCTACAACAACCACCGAAGTCGAAACCGATCACCCCCTGTGCAGTTGTCAACGGGCTCTGCGGCCCGCACGCGGAAGCGCTTCCGCTGCTTCCAGGTTACTCGTTCAACACCGGCGGGGCCAACCTGATTCCCGCCCTGGGAGGGCGCTCCCGCCCAGGAGAAAGCCCCCGCGGGCGCGGACGAGAGCCGTCAACGCTGCCCGCGGGGGCTCGGGCCGGCAGGGTCGGGCCGGCCTCGGACGACAGGGCCTCCCCCGAGACGAGGTCCTGTCCCAGACTGTCGTCCGCGACCCCCCATCACGGACCAGTCACCCAGGAAGACGCCTCGGCGGAGGCTCCAGGTTGCTTCTCCCAGTGGAAATTTCAGGACGAACTCAGGCGTTCCCCTCGCTTTCCGCCGCGTCGGCCGCGGTGTAGCTGTCCGGGAGCAACTGGAGGAACGACAGGGCCGAGTTCACCGCGAACTGGTAGGTGTAGGAGGGCTCGGTCTCGACGACCACCGCGAAGGCCAGGTTGCCCTGGTAGCCGACGAACCACTGGACGGTCTTCTCCTCCCCGTCGATCTCCTGCTGGACCGTGCCGGTCTGGCCGCGCACCGGGTTGAGGTAGTCGATGTTGAGCGCGCCGGCGCTGCCCTGCTGCACCGGGGTGAGCATCAGCTCCCGCAGCGGGTCCAGCACCTGGGAGTCGAGGGCGATGTCCTCGACGTCGACCTGTTCGCCCTCGACCAGCCGCGGCGCGTGCCACCGGCCGTCCGCGACCGCCCCGGCCACCAGGGCCATGCCCAGCGGGCTGACCGTGACGTTGTCGACGCCCACCACCGTGGCGGCCACGGACTCGGCGTCCCACACCTCGACGAACTCGCCGGAAAACGCCGGGACCGGCAGCCGCCACGGCTGCCCGATGCCGAACTGCTGCGCCGTCCTGGCCAGCAGGGCGCCGTCCACCGACTCGGCGAGCTCGGCGAACGCCGTGGTGCAACTGTAGGCGAAGTTCGTGCGCAGGTCCGGGGTGCCCAGCAGGCCGCTGCCGTTGGTGGTGAAGGTCCGGTTGCCGACCTTGGTCTCCCGCGGGCACTCCGCGGTGGTGTCCAGCGTGGTGCCTCCGGCCAGCATCGCCGCGGCGGAGACGATCGTGAACGCCTCTCCGGGCCGGTACTGCTTGGTGAACGCGCCGTCGTTGGCGGTCCCGGAGGGCTGTCCGGCCGCGGCGAGGATCTCCCCGGAGCGCGCGTCGACCGCCACCAGGTAGGCGGTGCCGTCGATCGTGGCCAGGGACTGCTCCGCGGTCTCCTGCACGGTGCTGTCGATGGTGGTGGTCAGCGAGCCGCTCTCCACCCCGGTCCAGGTCGCCAGGACCCCGGTCTCCTGGCCCGAGGCGTCGAGGGTGACGATCCGGGTGGTGGCGGTGCCCGCGAGCAGTTGCTGGAAGCTGCTCTGCAAGCCGTTCAGGCCCACCGTGTCGCCCGCCTGGTAGGGGCCGGAGACGCGGTTGGAGACTTTGTGCTCGGCGGTTCCGGCGACCTCGCCGACGACCCCGGCGGCCAGGTCGGGGATGAGCGGCATCTTCCGCTCCTCGGTCTCCGCCCCGGGGATCTTGGAGACGTCCCTCAGGAGTGCGGAGGAGACGTCCGCGGTGCGCTTGAGGACCAGCGGCTGGAACTCCTCGGGCGGTGCGGAGCGGACCCGGTTGAGCAGCGGCTCGGGGTCCTCGCCGAGGAGCTCGGCAAGGCTGTTGATGCCCTCCGTCATGTCCGCCATGTCGGCGGGGCGCACGCCGAAGGCGGTCACCTCGGTCTCGCTGACCAGTGCGGTGCCGTTGCGGTCGTGGATCTGGCCGCGGTCGGGCACGTCGTAGGTGACGGCGAGCCGCTCGCCCTCCCCCAGTTCGGGGTGGATGACGGCGGGCGACCAGTTGATGGCCCAGCCGCTGGAGGTGCGGGTCAGCGGCATCGACCCGGTGTAGCGCCACACCGGGTCGCCGATGCCCAGGTCCGCCTCGACCCCGAACTCCGCGGTCGCCGTGTCGCCGTCCATCTCGATGGGACGCAGGCTCAACCGCAGGGCCGCCAGGTCGAGCTGGTCGTGCGCCTGCCGCAGCGCCTCGGCGACCTGGGCGGTGTCGCCGTCGGTGTGTCGGGCCGCACTCTCGTAGTCGCCTTCCTGCCAGTTCAGCAGGAAGCTGCGGACCGCCACCTCGGGGCTCGGTTCTGCGGCGCACGCGGCGGTGGCCGCGACCACGATCATCCCAGTGGTCGCGGCAAGGAGTCGCCGTAGGTTGTTTCGGGGGGGCACCCTAGTCGTCCTTTCAACGCCGACGGCGCAGCGCTCTCTCCATCTCGCGCTTCGCCTCGCGCTCGGCGATGTCGTGGCGTTTGTCGTATTCGCGCTTGCCTCGCGCCAGAGCGATCTCGACCTTGGCCCGCCCGTCGCGGAAGTAGAGGGAGAGCGGCACCAGGGTGCGCCCCGCCTCCTGCGTCTTGGCGTCCAGTTTGGCGATCTGCTCTCGGTGCAACAGGAGCTTACGCGGACGACGGGCGGCGTGGTTCGTCCAGGTGCCCAACGTGTACTCGGGGATGTGCACGTTGTGCAGCCAGGCTTCGCCGTTCCTGATCTGGGCGAACCCGTCCACCAGCGAGGCGCGGCCGGCGCGCAGCGACTTCACCTCGGTGCCGGTGAGCACGAGACCGGCCTCGTAGGTGTCCTCGATGTGGTAGTCGTGCCGCGCGCGCCGGTTCTGCGCGATGAGCTTCTGTCCTTTTTCCCGTGGCATGTGGCCTGCTCCTTTCGGCTTTGCCGCCTCAGACCCGCAGGTACCTCCGCAGGGTCAGGAAGGAGGCGATCGTGCAGAGCAGGACACCCAGGATGACGGACATGCCGATCACGGAGAGCAGCGCGCCCGTGCTCAACTCGACACCGGAGTAGAACCAGTCCTGGATCTTGTCCAGCAGGAAGAAGCGCGTCGCCACGATGAAGCCCGAGGCGATGACGCCGCCGATGAGGCCGCAGATCGCGCCCTCCAGGAGGAACGGCAGTTGGATGTAGAAGTTGGAGGCTCCCACCAGCCTCATGATGCCGGTCTCGCGGCGGCGGCTGTAGGCCGACAGGCGGATCGTGTTGCCGATGAGCAGCGCGGCGGCGGCCAACTGCACGACGGCGACGATCAGCGCGGCCCACTTGAGGCCGTCGAACAGTTCGAAGAACCGGTCGAGCACGTCCTTGTCGTTGGAGACCATGTCGACGCCGGGGCGGTCCTGGACGCTCTGCTGGACCCGTTCGTACTTGGAGGGGTCGGCCAACTGGACCCGGAAGTTGTCCGGGATGTCTCCCTCCTGGGTGGCCTCGACCAGGGCCTGCCGGTTGGAGAAGCGGTTCTGGAAGTCCTCCCACGCGGCCGCCTGGTCGACGTACTCGACGCTGGCGACCTCGGGCATGGCTTTCAGGTCCGCCTGGAGGGAGTTGCGGTCCTCGTCGGTGGCCGGGCCGTTCTCGATGCAGTGCTTGCTGGGCGAACTCTCGGTGCACAGGTAGATCGTGATCGAGATCCGCTCGTCCCAGTACCCTCGCATCGCGCTGACCTGCTGGTTGATCAGCATGCCGGCACCGAAGAGGGCCAGCGAGATGGCGACCGTGGTGATGACCGCGACGGTCATCGTCAGGTTGCGCCGTAGGCCGATCCAGATCTCAGAGAGTACGAACTGTGCGCGCATGATGTGTCAAAGGTCCATCCTTGTGGGGCTCCGCGCCACTTCGGGGCGTGCGAACAGAGCCGCTGGGCGGGGTTCCGCTACAGGCTCTGCGAGCCCGGGATTCACGAAAAATCGGGACCTAGTACGCCTGGCCGTAGACGCCACGCGACTGGTCCCGGATGACCTCGCCGTCCTCGAGCTCGATCACGCGCTTGCGCATCGAGTCGACGATGGCGGCGTCGTGGGTCGCCATGACGACGGTGGTTCCGGTGCGGTTGATGCGGTCGAGCACCTTCATGATGCCGATCGAGGTCGCGGGGTCGATGTTTCCCGTGGGCTCGTCGGCCAGCAGGATCTGCGGCCGGTTGACGAACGCCCGCGCGATCGCCACGCGCTGCTGCTCACCACCGGACAGCTCGTCGGGCATGCGGTCGCCCTTGCCCTCCAGTCCGACGAGCTCGACGACCTCGGGGACGACCTTGCGGATGAACCGGCGGGGCTTTCCGATGACCTCGAGCGCGAACGCCACGTTCTCGAAGACGTTCTTGTTGGGCAGCAGCCGGAAGTCCTGGAACACGCACCCGATCCGGCGGCGCAGGTGCGGGACCTTCCAGTTGGACAGTCGCGCGAGGTCTTTGCCCGCGACGTGGACTCGGCCCTTGGTCGGCTTTTCCTCTTTGAGGATGAGACGCAGGAACGTTGACTTACCCGAACCGGACGGTCCGACGAGGAAGACGAACTCTCCCTTGTCGACGTCGACGGAAACGCCGTTCAGGGCGGGGCGTTTCTGGGTCGGGTAGACCTTGGTGACGTTTTCAAACTGAATCACGGGCGCATCACAAGGATCTCGAAGGTTGGGGCCCACAGCGGGTGGGTCCGCTCGAAGCAGTACCGCGGCCACAGGGCCAATCGACAGTGTAGGGGGGAAAGCACCCCGGAATGTCCGGGTCCGCAGGGAACCGGGAATCTCACGGAGTGCACCGTTCGATCCCGGTGCCGAAGTGTCTTCCGCCCCCCACGGCGCTGCGGGTTCGGGGGCAACACCAATCAGCTACTAAGAGCATAGAGGAATTGTCAAGCAGTGATAACATTCACATATACGTGACTCTTCCGGACATGGCGGTTACTCCGCACACACTGCGCCGGACCGCCCGGGGCCGTGCCGCTTGCGGGCCCGGTCACCCCGCGGCCTGCTGCTGGTCCCGCTCCCGGCTGCGCAGCCATCTGATCTCGGCGTCGATGAACTCGTCGATCTCCCCGTCGAGGACCGCGCTGGTGTTCCCCGTCTCCACCCCGGTGCGCACGTCCTTGACGCTCTGGTACGGGTGGAGCACGTAGTTGCGCATCTGGGTGCCCCAGGCGCCCGCGGACTCCCCGCGCAGCGCGGCGAGCTCGGCCTCCTCCTCCTGGCGCTTGCGCTCCAGCAGCTTGGCCTGGAGGACCGACATCGCGGTGGCGCGGTTCTGCAACTGGGAGCGCTCGTTCTGGCAGGACACCACGATTCCGGTGGGCAGGTGGGTGATGCGCACCGCCGAGTCGGTGGTGTTGACGCCCTGGCCGCCCGGACCGGAGGAGCGGTACACGTCGATGCGCAGCTCGCTCTCGTCGATCTCGATGTGGTCGCTCTGCTCCACGACCGGGACCACGTCGACGCCGGCGAAGGAGGTCTGGCGCCGGCTCTGGTTGTCGAACGGCGAGATGCGCACCAGCCGGTGGGTGCCGTGCTCGCCGCGGAGCAGGCCGTAGGCGTAGGGCGCCTTGACCACGAAGGTCGTGGACTTGATCCCGGCCTCCTCGGCGTAGGAGGTCTCGTAGATCTCCGTGGGGTAGCCGTGGCGCTCGGCCCAGCGCAGGTACATGCGCTGCAACATCTGCGTCCAGTCCGCCGCGTCCACCCCGCCCGCCTGGGCGTTGATGCTGACCAGGGCCTCGCGTTCGTCGTAGGGCCCCGACAGCAGGGTGCGCACCTCCAGCTCGCTGACGTCCTTGCGCAGTGCCTCCAGCTCCCTGCGCGCCTCGGCGAGGGTCTCGGCGTCGTCCTCGGCCGCGGCGAGTTCGAAGAGCACGCCGATGTCGTCGATCCGGCTGCGGATGCCCTCGACCCGGGTGATCTCGGACTCCAGGAAGGACAGGCGGCGCGTGACCTTCTGCGCGTTCTCCTGGTCGCTCCACAGCTCTGGATCGGCGGACTGCTCCCGCAGTTGCTCGATTTCCGTGCGCTTGGCGTCGAGGTCCAGGACCGCCTCGATGCTCTCCAGCGTGGACGAGAGTTCCTTGATCTGCTCTGCGGGGTCTAGTTCTGCCACGCTGCCCAGTCTAGACGGCTGCGGCGGCCGCCTCGTCACCACGATCGGCCCGGCCGCCGCCCGGGCTCACAGTCCGTGCTGGGCGCGCAGGTGCTCCACCCGCCGGTACAGGTCGGCCACCTCGGGGTGGTCTTCGGCGTCGCGCAGCCCGCGCAGCCGGGCCAGGCCGAGGACCGCCTCGGAGACCCGTCCCAGGCGCAGTTGGGCCTCAATGGCCTCGACGAGCGGCAGCGGACCGTGCGACGCGCTCCAGTGGGCGGTCACCAGGGCCACGCACTCGGCGTCGTGGCCCCTGGCGGCCAGGGCCCGGGCGGCCCGCCGCAGCGCCTCCCCCCGGCGGCCCGCGCGGGCGCAGGCGGCGCCGAACAGTTCGACGGCCTGGGCCACGTCGTCCCGGTACAGGACGCGCTCCCCCAGCATCACCGTGGCGCGCCAGCTCCCGGGCGCCAGTTCGGCGAGCCAGGCGTCGGCCTGCTGCGGACCGTGCCGCTCCGCGTGGCGGCGCCAGCCCCACACCAGGGCGTCCGCGTGGTCGGGGTCGCAGCGCAACGCCTGGTCCAGGGCGGTGGCGACGTCCTCGTCGTCGTCGCGGCGGTCGGCGAGCCCGGCGAGCGCGAACCAGGTGTCGGCGTGCCCGCCGCGGGCCCTGATGTGCCGGACGAGCTCCTCCTCGGCCCGGTCGTCCCGGCCGCAGGCGGACAGGGCCTGCGCGTACAGCACGACGCCCCGGTCGAGGTCGGGGTCGAGGACGCGCACCCGCTCCGCCGCGGGCAGGACCTCCGGACCGAATCCCGCGTCCAGCGCGCCGTGGACGAGCGCCCGCAGGCGGTCGACGTCGTTCCAGACGGCGTCCACGGCCTCCAGCAGCTCGTCGACGCTCGGGCGTTCCCTGTTGGCTTCCACGGCTGCCATGACACCAATTCCGGCCCGGCCGCGCCAACTCGCCCCGGCACGGGAGCGGGGCCGCGCCCCGGAGGGAGCGCGGCCCCGCGGGTCTCCGCTCAGTTGCTGGAGTCCACCAGCGACCGGATGGAGCGCACCGCCACCGAGAGGGTGGGCAGGTCGAAGCGCTCGGTCTCCCAGATCTCGGAGAGCAGCTCGGTGGCCCGCCGGACCGCGGCGCGGTTCTTCTCGGTCCAGTGGGCGCGCAGCTCGTCCGGTCCCTCTCCGGTGTGGCCCGAGCGCAGGATGATCGCGCTCAGGTCGGCCTGCGCGGCGTACAGGTCGTCGCGCACGGCGCCGCGGGCCATCGTGCTCCAGCGGTCGTCGCGCGGCAGGGCGACGACGCGCTCGCGCAGCCGACTGAGCTGCAACTGGTCGGCGAGGTCGAAGTAGACCTCGGCGACCTCGCGCAGCGACCGGCCGGTCTCCTCCGACACCCGCACCAGGTCGAAGGTCGAGTAGGCGGGGACCATGTCGGCGACCCGCACGGCCAGCTCCCGGGGCACTCCGCGGGCGGTGAGGAGGTCCCGCCGCTCGTTGAAGGACTCCAGGTCGCGTCCCTGCAACATCTCGGGGAGCTGCGGGACGATCTCCCGGACGCCCTCCCGGAACCGGACGATCTCGGCGTTGAGGTCGGATCCGAAGGAGCGGTAGCGCATCAGCCAGCGGGCCGAGCGCTCGATGAGCTTGCGCGCCTCCAGCAGCATCTTCAACTGGGTGTCGACGTCGACCCGGTAGTCGAGGGCCTCCACCTCCGCCCAGAAGTCCCGGAGCCCGAAGACCTCGGTGACCAGCAGGTAGGCCCGGGCGATCTCGGGCGCGTCCGCGCCGGTCTCCTCGTTGAAGCGGAAGGCGAAGGTCGACCCGCACCGGTTGACCATGTCGTTGACCACCATGGTGGTGACGATCTCCCGGCGCAGCGGGTGCTGGGCGATGGCGTCGCCGAAGCGCTCGCGCAGCGGCGTGGGGAAGTACTCCACGAGCACCGAGCGCAGGTAGGGGTCGTCGGGCAGGTCGGAGGCGAGGATCTGCTCGGCCAGCGCGATCTTGGTGTAGGAGATCAGGGTGGCGAACTCCGGACCGGTCAGGCCCTGTCCGGCGGAGCGCCGCGCCGCGATCGCCTTGTCGTCGGGCAGGCACTCCATCCCGCGGGTGAGGTACCCGTCCCGCTCCAGCTTGCGCATGTAGCGGGTGTGCACGTGCAGCATGCTGGCGCTCTGCTTGCGGGCCGCGGCCAGCACCGTGTTCTGCTGGTAGTTGGTGCGCAGCACCAGGCGGGCGACCTCGTCGGTCATGCCGACGAACAGCTCGTCCCGCTCGGCCTTGTCCAGCCGCCCGGCCCGCACCTCCCGGTCCAGCATGATCTTGATGTTCACCTCGTGGTCGGAGGTGTCCACGCCGGCGGAGTTGTCGATGAAGTCGGTGTTGACCCGGCCGCCCGCGAGCGCGAACTCGATCCGGGCCGCCTGGGTCATGCCCAGGTTGCCGCCCTCGCCGACCACCTTGCAGCGCAACTGGGAGGCGTCGACGCGGACCGGGTCGTTGCTCTTGTCGCCGACCTCGGCGTGGGTCTCGGTGGACGCCTTGACGTAGGTGCCGATGCCGCCGTTCCACAGCAGGTCCACCGGGGCGGTCAGGACGCACCTGATCAGCTCCTGCGGGGTGAGCGTGGTGACGCCGTCGGCGATGCCGAGCGCCTCGCGGACCTGCGGGGTGATCGGCACGGACTTGGCGGTGCGCGGGTAGACGCCGCCGCCCTCGGAGATCAGCGAGGGGTCGTAGTCCTCCCAGGAGCTGCGCGGCAGCTCGAACAGCCGGCGCCGCTCGGCGTAGCTGACCGCCGGGTCCGGGTCGGGGTCGAGGAAGATGTGCCGGTGGTCGAACGCGGCGACCAGGCGGATGTGCTCGGAGCGGAGCATGCCGTTGCCGAACACGTCCCCGGACATGTCGCCGATGCCCACGGCCGTGAAGTCCTCGTTCTGGACGTCGACGCCCATCTCGCGGAAGTGGTACTTGATCGACTCCCAGGCGCCGCGGGCGGTGATGCCCATCGCCTTGTGGTCGTAGCCGACCGAGCCGCCGGAGGCGAAGGCGTCGCCGAGCCAGAAGCCGCGCTCGGCGGCCACGGAGTTGGCGATGTCGGAGAAGGTCGCCGTGCCCTTGTCGGCCGCGACCACCAGGTAGGAGTCGTCGCCGTCGTAGCGGACCACGTCCTCGGGGTGGCTGACGTGCCCGTTGACCAGGTTGTCGGTGACGTCCAGCAGGCCGCTGATGAACTGCTTGTAGCAGGCCACCACCTCGGCCATGACGGCGTCGCGGTCGCCCTTGGGCAGCTGCTTGCAGACGAAGCCGCCCTTGGCGCCGCTGGGCACGATGACGGAGTTCTTGACCGTCTGCGCCTTGACCAGTCCGAGCACCTCGGTACGGAAGTCCTCCAGCCGGTCCGACCAGCGCAGGCCGCCGCGCGCCACGGTGCCGAAGCGCAGGTGCACGCCCTCGACCCGGGGCGAGTAGACGAACATCTCCAGCTTGGGCCGCGGCTGGGGCAGGTCGGGGATGCGCCCCGGGTCCAGCTTGTAGACCAGGTAGGGCTTGGTCCCGCCGTCCTGGAAGTAGTTGGTGCGCAGGGTGGCCTCGATCGCGGCGAGGAAGAACCGCAGGATGCGGTCGGAGTCGAGGTTGTCGACCTGGTCGAGCTCTCCGCGGATCTCCTCGGTGATCCCCTCGCAGCGCTCGGCGCGGGCCTCGTCGAGCCGCGGGTCGAACCGGGACTCGAAGAGCCGCACCAGCAGCCGGGCGATGTGCGCGTGGGAGGTCAGCACGTCCGCGATGTAGGCGGGGGTGAAGGTGGTGGCGGTCTGGCGCAGGTACTTGGCGTAGGCGCGCAGCACGGTGACCTGGCGCCAGTCGAGCCCGCCGTGCACCACCAGGGCGTTGAAGCGGTCGGACTCGACCCGCCCCTGCCACAGCGCGACGAACGCCTCCTCGAACAGGTCCTTGACCTGGTGCATGGCGTCGCCGTCCAGCGGCGGGTCGACGAGGCCGAAGTCGTAGATCCAGGCCCACTCGCGCCGCCGGCCGTCGTCCTCCTCGCGTTCGAAGGAGTAGGGCCACTCGTCGACGATCTCCAGTCCCATGTGCTCCAGCAGCGGGAGCACCCGGGACAGCGAGATGGGGCTGCCGGTGCGGTACACCTTGCAGCGCCACTCTCCCGGCAGCGTCCCCCCGGGCCGGTAGAGCTGGACCGCGATGTCGTCGGGGCCGAGCCGGTCGATGCGGTCGACGTCGTCGACGGCGACGGCCGCGGGCACGTCGACCTTGTAGCTCTCGCTGATCGAGGCGAGGTGGCGGTCCAGCAGCTCACGGGCGCGTTCGGGGCCGAAGCGTGCGGCCAGCTCCGCCGCGAAGTCGTCGTTCCAGGACCGGGTGACCCGGGCGACCTCGGCCTCCAGTTCGGCGCGGTCGACTCCGGCCAGCGAGTCGCCCCGGTTGGCACGGACCACGATGTGCAGGCGGGCCAGCGGGGAGGAGCCCACCATGACGCTGTGGTCCATGGTGGCCCCCCGGAAGGCGCGGGCCAGCACGTCCTGCACGGCCAGGCGCACCTTGGTGGTGTAGCGGTCGCGCGGCATGTAGACCAGGCAGGACATGTACCGGCCGTAGGGGTCGCGGCGCAGGAAGAGCCGGGTGCCGCGGCGCTCCCGCAGCCGCAGCACCCCCAGCACGATCTCCTGGATCTCCTCCACCGACATTTGCAGCAGTTCCTCGCGGGGGAAGCCCGCCAGGAGGTCGACGGCTTCGCGGCCGTCGTAGCTGTCGGGGGCGAAGCCGGAGCGCCGCAGGACCTCCTCCTGCTTGCGGGCCAGGATCGGGACCTGGCTGACGGCCCTGGTCTCGGCCTCGCGGGTGTACAGGCCGAGGAAGCGGTGCTCGCCGACGACCCGGCCGTGCTCGTCGAACTTCTTGACGCCGATGTAGTCGAGGTGCTTGGGCTGGTGGACGGTGGAGCGGGAGTTGGCCTTGGTGAGCACGAGCACGTGCGGTTCGCGGGCCCGGCTGCGCGCTTCGGGGGGCAGGGGGCGGACCGTCTGGGCCGAGGGGGAGTCCATCCGCAGCAGTCCCAGGCCGGTGCCGAGGACGGCGCGCAGCCCTTCGGCGCCGGTCTCGTCGGTGTCCAGCCGGTACTCGCGGTAGCCCATGAAGATGAAGTGCTGGTCGGTGAGCCAGCGCAGGAACTCCGCGCTCTCGGCGATCTCCTCGTCGGTCACGCCCCCGGAGACGAGGGCGGCGGCGGAGGCGGTCACCTGGTCGGCCAGCCGGAGCGCGGTGTGGCGCATCCGGGCGTGGTCCTCGTCGACCAGGCGGACGTCGGTGAGGACGGCGTCGAGGTCGTCGGCGAGCTCCTTGCGGGCGGCCTCTCCGGCCAGGCGGTCGATCCGCAGGTGGATCCAGGACTCGTCGAGCGGTCGCAGGGTGTAGTCGTCGGGCTCGATCTCGACGATGCCGCCCATGGTGTCGCGCTCCACCCGCAACTGGGGGTGGATGATCAGCCGGACGCTGATCCCCCGTTCGGCCAGGCGCGAGGTCACCGAGCTGACCAGGAACGGCGCGTTGTCGGTGACGATCTCCACGATGCTCTGGCCGGCGGCCTCGCCGTCCTCGGGGTCGCGCACCCGCACCTTGGCGCGTCCCTGCGTCCGCTGCGCGCCGAGCTCCCAGTGGGCGAGGGCGTGGCGCACGATCTGCGCGGGGTGCCACTCCTTGAGTTCCTCGGAGTCGACGTGCCAGTAGTACAGCCGCAGGAACCGTCCGAACCGGTCGGGGTCCATCGGCAGGGGTTCGGACTGGGGCCACTGGAAGACGGCGTCGTCAAGCAACTGGGTCTTGACGGCGTCGGGTTGCCCTGACATCTGCGATCTCACTCCTTTGTGAGTCGTAGGGGGTCACAGGACGCGGCGCTCGCTACCGCGCGCCTTCATGTGAAGTTGTGTGAAAGAGACGGAAGAAGATCACAACCGCCCCCCTTGACCGAGACATCGGCGTGAAAACCCGCGCGCGCAGGAAAAGACGCTGGTGGACGGGACTCCTTTGTCCGGTCCGCGTCGTGTTCCAGGCTACTGGGGTTCACGGAGAGCGATCACGAGCAACTCGGTCAACAGTATGTTTCGCCCGTTAAGAGTGGGTTTCAGCCACAGACCCTACTATCAAAACATCACATGACAAATCACACCCCTGCCGCCTTACCTGCGGCCGGGCGTGTGGTACATCCCACCTATTCGAGGGTACCTCCGGCGGTGCCGCCGCGAAATGGAGTTGTACCGGTCTGCTGCGTAAGGCCGGTGTCAGTCACCGTCCGTGGCCGCCCTGACCGCGGCCACCACCGCGGCCGGGTCGGTGAGGTCGGCGAGGACGTGCTCGGCCCCGGCGGCGCGCAGTTGGGACTCGGTGGAGGAGCCGCTGACCACGGCGATGGGCGTGACCCGGCCGATGCGGGCGGCCTCGACGTCGCGTGCGGACTCGGTGATGTAGACGGTCTGGGACTCGGGGAAGGCGCGGCCGTAGGCCTCCTCGGCGCGCATCCGGGTGAACTGGATGAGGCTGGCCTTGGGGTAGTTCTCCGACCCGTAGCCGCCGATGCTCAGGTCGAGCCTGCTGTCCAGGCCGAACGCGGCGAGCTTGGCCTTGGCGCTGGCCCTGATCGCGCCGGTGACGACCGTCTGCACGGTGTCGGGCAGCCGCATGACCGCGTCCAGCGCCTCCGCCGCTCCGGGCATCATCCGCCCCCGGTCGGCGAGCTGGTCGCCGCGCCGCGCGAAGGCCGCGCCCAGCTCCTCGGTGAAGCGCGGCAGCAGCGACTCGTCGGCGTCGTCGACGTCGTTGCGGGCCAGGAAGTCGAAGAACAGCTCCGAGTCGGTCCGTCCCGCCACAGGCGCCAGGTACACCAGGGGCACGCCGGTCACCTTCTCGAACGCCTCGGCATAGGCCTCGCGCGTCACCTGGGCGACGTCGAGGAGGGTGAGGTCGATGTTCCACAACACCAGGCGGCTGATGGGGGGCTCCTTCACGTAGGGAACGGCTCTACCGCTGCATACCGGGTCCCATTCTGCCGTACCCGCCCGACTCCCGCCCGATCGGTCGCCGACGCGGGAACTTCCGGGCTCCCCGCGTAGTCAGGGATAGCGGAGGAACCACCCGGAGAAACGACCGGAACACCAGAAGTGAGCGAATCGGACCCGCCCTTCGAGCTGTTCGAGCAGTTCGGAGAGCGCCGCCAGAACCGCAGGATCCAGGACCTGGAGGACTCCCTGTCCCTCCTCCGCGCCGAGCAGTTCGACCGGAGCTGGCGGCTCCAGTCCGAGCTGCGCCACGTCAGGGGCGCCCTGGAGCAGCGCCTCCACCGGCTCGCCGTGAGCTTCGACGCCCTCGTGGAACTGAGCGACCTGCGCAGCCTGCTGGTTCCGTTCGCCCCCTACGCCCTGGTGCGCCACCAGGTCCGCCGCCTGCTGGCCGACGGCGCCTCGTCCCCTCCCCTCCTGGCCGGCGCGCCCGCCGACTACTGGCTGGCCCCGGCGGCCCGGGGCCTGCACGCCGCCCTCGGCGGCTCGGTCGACGCGGCGCTGCACCACTTCGGGGCCGCGGCCCGCCTCGATGCGGTGCGCACGGGCGTGTTCGCGCTGCTGGCCACGGCGACCGCGGGGGGCCGTCCCGCCCCCGAGCGGGCCGCCCCGTTCGCCGAGCGGTTCCTGCCCCGCCTGCTCGCGGCCTTCTCGGCCGACGTCCGGCGCCACGAGCGCGCCCTGTGGCTGGCGGCCGCCGGAGGGCTGCTGGGGGCGGGGGCGCGCGACCTGGTCCGCCGCCACCTGGCGGCGGCGCTGGAGCGCTTCCCCGAGGAGGAGCGGTCCACCCCGGTCGCGTCGCTGCTCCCGCCCCCTCCCGCCCAGGTGCGGTCGGAGCTGGTGAACCTCGGCGAGACCCCCTCCCGCCTGGACGCGGCCCACCGGCTCTCCGCGCTGCGCACCGCCCTGGAGGGCGCCGCGGCCCCGGGGGAGCCCGTCGCGGCCCCCGAGGTCACCGCGGCCCTGGAGCTGCTCGTGGGGGAGGGCTGCGCCGACGAGGCCCCTCTGGTGCGCCGGGTCGAACCGTTGCGCCGGGTGCTGGAGAGCAGCGGGGAGCACTCCCCCGACGCCGAGCCGCCGCTGTGGGACGAGCCAGTGGGCGACCTGCGGGAGCTGCTCGCCGCGGACGTCGTCGCGGTGCGGGAGGACCCCGCCCGGGGCTGGTTCGCGCTGGAGGTGTGCGCCGCCCCGGTGCTCGCGGCCGCCGAGGGCCTGGCCGACAGGGCACGCCGTCCCCTTCCGGACGACCGGACCTCCGTCTCCCACCGCAGCGCCCGGGTCGTCCTCACCTCCCGGGGCGCGGACCAGGACAGCCTCGCCGCGGCCGAGCAGCGGCTGGAGCGGCTCTTCGCGGCTCCCCCGTCGATGCGGGCGGTGTGGTGGTCCGCGGGGAGTGCCGCGGGGGCGGTCCTGCTCGCCCTGGTGACCGGATGGTTCCCGCTGTTCCTGACCGTGGCCGTGGTCGCCGGTGTCGTGGGCGGCTGGCGGTACGTCGACGTGCGGGCCGAGCAGGCCCGGCAGCGCGACGCGGTGGGGGCCGAGCTCGCCGCCCTGCACAGCCGGGTGGAGGCGGGGGTCCGCGAGTGGCGCTCCCTCCTCGAGCGGGTCTCCCGGGCCGCCGAGGGCGCCGAGCGCGACCTGGCCGCCGTGCGGGAGAGGCTGGCGCGGTGGTGAGCGGGCGGGCGCGGGCCGGTCACTCCAGCAGGTAGCGCAGCTCCTGGGTGGCGTACCAGAGCAGTTCGTGCTCCTCGGTGCGCCCGGCGGCGACGTCGGCGGCCGCGGCCTCGTCGTCGACGTGCGCGGAGGCGACCCGTCTGAGCGGGACCACCCCGGTCACCCGCACCCGGGCGGGAGCGGTGCCGTCGTCGTCGGGGTGGACGACGCGCTCGGGCAGTTCGGCCGCGACCACCACCCGTCGGGCGGGGGCGGCGGGGTCCGCCGCCAGCATCCGCGCCGACTCCTCCGCCGCCGCGTCCATCGCTGCGTACTCCAGCTCCTCCTCGTCGTCGGTGCCGAGGGCGGCGCGCAGCGCGGGGGTCACGGCGTAGGCGGTGTAGGGGCCCTTGCGGAACCCGTCGTCGGCCAGGGCCGCCGCGAGGACGGTGAGCGTTGCGGGCAGATAGATGCGCATGAGCCATTGTCCCCAGATCCGCGGGGGCGCCGGGGACGACCGCCCCTCGGCTCCCCGCGCTTGCGGACGTGATCCGTCTCACGTGAGGGAGGTGAGGCTGATCCCGCAGGCCTCCTCCAGCCGCTCCCGCGTCTCGGCGGGGTCGCGGTGGAGGATGCCGGTCATGCCGAGGGCCTCCGCGGCCTCGACGTTGCTCTCCACGTCGTCGACGAAGACGCAGTCCCGCGGCCCCAGGCCCACCAGTTCCAGGGCGTGGAGGAAGATCTCCGGCTCGGGCTTGCGCATGCCCACCTCGCCCGAGATGACCACGCCGTCGAAGGTGTCGGCGAACCGTTCGCGCGGGTAGACGTTGCCCCAGGAGTTGGAGAGCAGGCAGGTGCGCACGCCCTGCCCGCGTGCGGCGCGCAGCACGGCGTACATCTCCTCGACCGGCTCGAAGCCCGCGAACATGCGGGCGATGAGCCCCTCGGAGGGGACGGGGCCGCCGTCGACGAGCCGCAGCCGCTCGGCGAGCATCCGTTCGAACTCGGCGAGCTCCACCTCGCCGCGCTCCAGCGCGTGGACCGGGTTGCGCGCGCCGTCGTTGTAGGCGGCGTGGACCCAGGTGCGCATGACGTCGCGGTAGACGGCGCGGTCGATGCGCTCCTGCTCCAGCCAGGCCGAGATGGTCTCGGTCAGCGGCGAGGTCAGCACCCCGCCCCAGTCGGTGATGATTCCCGTGCAGCTTCGGGACATTCCGCCTCCATCCTCCCGAACTACCGGGCGATGTTAGTTCCCCGCACACCTCGGCTGTACCCGCGGCGCTGCCCCGACGCACACCCCAAGATACCGACTGGTCGGTCTAGTGCGATACTCGTCCCATGGACTTCGAACTCAGCCCCAAGGCCAAGGACTACCTGGCCAACCTCCAGGAGTTCATGGACGAGCACGTCTACCCGGCCGAACCCGTCTACCACGCCTGGCGCCGCGACGCCGGCCCCGACAACCACGACCTGCCCCCGGTGATGGAGGACCTCAAGGCCGAGGCGCGCCGCCGCGGCCTGTGGAACCTGTTCCTGCCGGACGTGAGCGGGCTCAGCGTCCTCGACTACGCCCCGCTCGCCGAGCTCACCGGCCGCTCCAGCCTCGCCCCGCAGGCGCTCAACTGCTCGGCACCCGACACCGGCAACATGGAGGTGCTGCACATGTTCGGCACCCCCGAGCAGCGCAAACGGTGGCTGGAGCCGCTGCTGGAGGGCCGGATCCGGTCGGCCTTCGCGATGACCGAGCCCGACGTCGCCTCCTCCGACGCCACCAACATCCGCACCTCGATCGTCCGCGACGGCGACGAGTACGTGATCAACGGGCGCAAGTGGTGGATCAGCGGTGCGGCCGACCCGCGCTGCGCGGTCTTCATCGTGATGGGCAAGACCGCCCCCGACGCCGACCTGCACCGCCAGCAGTCCATGGTCCTCGTCCCGCGCGACACCCCCGGTGTGAAGGTGCTGCGCTCCCTGCCGGTCTTCGGCTACCAGGACCAGGAGGGCCACTGCGAGGTCGAGTTCCACGACGTCCGGGTGCCCGTGGCGAACCTGATCGGCAACGAGGGCGACGGCTTCATGATCTCCCAGGCCCGGCTGGGCCCCGGCCGCGTCCACCACTGCATGCGCGCCCTCGGCAAGGCCGAGCGCGCCCTGGAGCTGATGGTGCGCCGCGCCACCAGCCGGGTCGCCTTCGGCAAGCCCCTGGCCGAGCAGGGCGTCGTGCAGCAGCAGATCGCCGAGTCGCGGCTGGAGATCGAGCAGGCCCGGCTGCTGGTCCTCAAGACCGCCTGGATGATTGACAAGTACGGCGCCAAGGCCGCACGCAACGAGATCGCCGCGATCAAGGTGGTCGCGCCGCGCGCCGCGGTGTCCGTCATCGACCGCGCCATCCAGGTCCACGGCGGCGCCGGGGTGAGCGACGTGGTGCCGCTGGCGGAGATGTACGCCGCGGCGCGCGCCATGCGGATCTTCGACGGCCCGGACGAGGTGCACCTGCGCTCGCTGGCCCGCCGCGAGATCAAGCGCCACTCCTGACCGGGCCCTCCCGGCGGCCCCGCGGACGCCGCGGGGCCCCGGGACGCCGCGGCCCGGATCAGTAGCCCAGGCCGTCGCCGAAGACCAGGTCGGTACCGGGGATGTCGACCGGCAGCCGCCCCGACGGGGACACCTCGCCGACGATCGCCCGGGCCGCGGCGGTGCGGGACACCTCCATCGAGGAGTAGACGGCCAGGTAGGCGTCGACGTCGGGCAGCACGCCGAGGTCGTAGGGGGTGCCCTGGGCCACCACGACGACCGGGGACCCCGAGGTCACCGCCTGGGCCACCAGGTCCCGCTGCTCGGCGTCGCCGCGCGCCCCGTCGGTGCCGACCACGACCACGTCGGCGCCGCTCACGGAGTCGGCGACGGTGACCCCGAGGTCCGCCAGCGCCGCACCGATCTCCTCGGCGCCCGCGCCCAGCACCCGCACCGACGTGCCCTCCCGCAGCGGCAGCACGCCGCCGTTGTTGCGCAGCAGGGTCACCGAAGCGTCGGCGACCCGCTGGGCGGCCTCGTGGTGCGCGGTGTTCCCGGCCACCCCGGCCGCGGTCTCCGCGTCGGCGGGGGAGGCGTCGAACAGGCCGCGGCGCAGCTTCAGCTTCAGGACGCGCAGCACCGACTCGTCCAGCCGCTGCTCGCTGATGCGCCCCTCCTGCACGGCCTCCAGCACCGCGGAGTAGGCCAGGTCCAGGTCGGGCGGCATCAGCAACTGGTCGGCCCCGGCCAGCACCGCGCGCACCGCGACCTCGCCGTCGTCGTGGGTCTGGCGCACCCCCTCCATGTTGAGCGCGTCGGTGGTGACCACCCCGTCGTAGCCGAGCTCCCCGCGCAGCACCCCGTCGATCAGCTCGGGCGAGAGGGTCGCGGGCTCCTGCGAGCCGTCCAGTTGCGGCATGAGCACGTGCGCGGTCATGATCATGTCGACCCCGGCCTCGACCAGCCTCCGGAACGGCGGCAGGTCGACGCGCTCCCACTCCTCGCGGCTCTTGTCGATGACGGGCAGGCCGGTGTGGCTGTCCACGTCGGTGTCGCCGTGGCCGGGGAAGTGCTTGGCGACCGCCACCACCCCGCCCTCCTGGAACGCGGCGGTCTCGGCCGCAGCCATCTCGCCGACCAGCTCGGGGTCGGCGCCGAAGGAGCGGATGCCGATGACCGGGTTGTCGGGGTTGACGTTGACGTCCGCCACCGGCGCGTAGTCGAGGTTGATGCCGACCGCCGCCAACTGCTCGGCGGTGGCCGCCGCCAGTCCGGAGGCCGCCTCCGGGTCGCGGGTGGCGCCGACCGCCATCGCGTCGGGGAAGCGCGCGCCGAACGGCAGCCGCGAGACCAGGCCCTGCTCCTCGTCCACGCCGAGGAACAGCGGCACGCCCGCGCCGCTGTCGGCGGCGAGCTCCTGGAGTCCGTTGGACATGGCGGCGACCTGCTCCGGGCTCTCCAGGTTCTCGGGGAAGTAGATGAACCCGCCCGGGTGGTACCGCTCGATCACGTCGGCGTTCTCCTCGGCGGTGGTGCCGGTGAGGACGGGCACGAACAACTGGCCGACCTTCTCCTCCAGGCTCATCTCCGCCAGCAGCTCCGCCGCCGCGGCCTCCGGGTCGGTGGAGCTGAGGGTCTGCGCGGGCCGCTCGCCGGGTCGGGAGCCGCCTCCCCCGCCACAGGCGGTCGTGAGGAGCAGGGCAGCGGCACCGGCCAGCACGGGGAGACGTCGAAGGGACATGGCCACCTTCCGCGGAGGGTTGACGGGGATCGGGGGCCAGCCTAGAACGTCCGGCGGCCCGGAGCGGCCCTGATCGGCGCCGAGGTCCCGCCGTGTGTCAGTCCGCGGTGCAGGCCGCGATCTCGGCGAGGCGGTCCAGCAGCTCCTCGGCGCCGTCGCCCTCGGCGGTGATGACGATCTCCTCCCCGCCGCGCACCCCCAGGGTCAGCACCGCCAGCATGCTCGCCGCCGACACGCGCGGACCGCCCGGCCGGGCGAGGTAGACCTCGCCGTCGAACGCGGCGGCGGCCGTGACGAACCGGGCGGCGGGCCGGGCGTGCAGCCCGACCGGGGAGGCCACCGTGACGCGACGCTCGGCCACGGTCACCCCTGCCCGGCCAGCGCGGAACGGTCCTGGCCCGAATCCCGCAGGACCAACTGCGGCCAGGCCACCTGGGTGAGGTGGTCCACGACCAGGTCGGCCTGGCTCAGCGCCTGCGGCGGATGGGTGGTGGTGACGCCCACCACCCGCATGCCCGCGCTGCGGCCCGCCGCGACGCCCGCCGGGGTGTCCTCGAAGACCACGACGTGCTCGGGCCGGTGGCCGAGGAGCTCGGCCCCGCCGAGGTAGCCCTCGGGGTGCGGCTTGCCCACGGTGACGTCGTCCGCGGTGATCAGCCCGCGGAACATGCCGCGGACCCCCATCTGCTCCAGGGCGCTCTCGGCCCAGCGTCGGCCCGCGGAGGTGACCAGGGCGAACGGCACGCCCCGGGCGTGCAGGTGGTGCAGGAACGCCACCGACTCGGGCAGATGCTGCACCGGCGGCAGGTCGGGGTCCTGGCCGTACCGCCAGACGTCGGCGAAGACGTCCTGCGGGGTCTCGCCGGGGAACAGGTGGGAGAACTCGGCGATCACGTCCTTGCCGCGCCGCCCCATGAACCGGCGCAGCAGCGCCTCGTCCGGCTCGACGCCGCGGGCCCGCAGCACCCTGGCCCACACGGCGACGCTGCGCGGCTCGCTGTTGACCAGGGTCCCGTCGAGGTCGAACAGGGCCGCGCGCGGCTCGGGCCTCCCGGTCCTCACGCCCATCGGAACAGCGGTTCCCCTCGTCTGACTTCTCCTCTGACCGGCCGCGAGATGACGTCGCCGTCGGCGTCCAGGGCCACGATCGGCACGATCGGGGAGACCCCGCTGGCCACCACCTCGGCGGGGTTCCACCGGATCAGCGGCTGTCCGGCCGTGACGTCCTGGCCCTGGGCGGCCAGGAGCTCGAACCCCCGGATGAGGGGCAGCCGGACCGTGTTGATCCCCAGGTGCACCAGGACGCCCCGGCCCTCGGCGCTGCGCACCACGAAGGCGTGCGGATGGAAGCTGACGATCCGGCCGGTGATCGGAGCGACCGCCTCCTGCCACTCGCGCCGGGGGTCGATGGCGGTTCCCGGTCCGACCAGTCCCTGCGCGAACGTCGGTTCGGGGACCTTGTCGAGGCCCACAGCCACACCCGTCACGGGGGCGAGTACCGTAAGCACGCTCCTACCTCCTTTACCGGTCAGGGCGTCGTCGGACGGCGGAGGCCACCCGGACTGGCAAGGTGCCGTGGGTCACAGGAGAGCTTAGGCACGAGAATGCCGGAAGCCTAGACGATTGACCGAAAAACGTGTGGCCGCTCTGTGACAGGACCATTCCCGCGGCACGGTGACGCCGCCGGAGCCGCAGGTGGGCAGCCGGCTGCGCGGGACGTGCGAAACGGGCGGCGGCCCCGGGATGGTCCCGGGGCCGCCGCCGTTCACCTGTGGTGTCACACGCGCGTCCTGGGTGCGCCGTGGCACTTCTTGTACTTCTTCCCGGAGCCGCACGGGCAGGGCGCGTTGCGCGGGGTGTTGGCGTACTGCGCCCCCTCGTCCTCGGTGTGCTTCTCCACACCGCCGCCCTCGCTGGGCCCGGTGTACTGGAGCCTTGCGGGCTTGTCGGCCTTGCTCAGCCCGGGGATCACGACCTTCGGCTCCTGCCCGGCGGCCTCGGCCTCCTCCTCGGCCTGCGGCTTCTCGCCGTCCTCGGCGGCCTCCTCCGCCGCGGCCCCGGCCTCCCCGGACTCCTCGGCCGCCTCCGGCTTCTCGCCGTCCTCAGCCTTCTCCTCGGCCTTCTCCTCCTTCTCCCCGGCGGGGGTGACGACGGGGATCGCGGCGGCGGTGGCGGCCGCGGAGGTGGCGGTGAGCTGGCCCGCCTGCGGCTGGGCGACCCGGACCTCGACGTTGAACAGCAGGCGGATCGACTCCTCCTTGATGCCCGCGAGCATCTCCTGGAACATGTCGTAGCCCTCCCGCTGGTACTCGATCAGCGGGTTGCGCTGCGCCATGGCACGCAGGCCGATGCCCTCCTGGAGGTAGTCCATCTCGTAGAGGTGCTCGCGCCACTTGCGGTCCATGACCTGCAAGATGACCTGGCGCTCGACCTCGCGCATGGTCTCCTCGCCGATCTCGGCCTCGCGGCGCTCGTAGATCTCGTGGGCGTCCTCGCGGACCCGCTGGCTGATGATCTCCGGGGTCAGCGCGCTGATGTCGCCGCCGTTCTCCTCGATCAACTGGTCGGCGGTGAAGCTCACCGGGAAGATCTGGGAGAAGGCGGTCCACAGGCGGTCGAGGTCCCAGTCCTCCGGCTCGCCCTCGACGGTGGCGGAGGCGACGTAGGAGTCGAGCACGTCGTCGATCATGGCCTCGACCTGCTCGCGCAGGTCGGCGCCCTCCAGCACCTTGCGGCGCTCGGCGTAGATCACCTTGCGCTGCCGGTTGAGCACCTCGTCGTACTTGAGGACGTTCTTGCGGATCTCGAAGTTCTGCTGCTCGACCTGGCTCTGCGCGCTCTGGATCGCCTTGGTGACCATCCCCGACTCGATCGGCTGGTCGTCGGGCAGGTTCAGGCGGTCCATGATCATCTGGACCCGCTCGCTGTTGAACAGCCGCATCAGGTCGTCGCGCAGCGACAGGTAGAAGCGGGACTTGCCGGGGTCGCCCTGGCGGCCGGAGCGGCCGCGGAGCTGGTTGTCGATCCGCCGGGACTCGTGGCGCTCGGTGCCCAGCACGTACAGCCCGCCGACCTCGACGACCTTCTCGTGCTCGGCCTCGACTTCCTTCTTGGCCCGCTCCAGCGCCTCCGGCCAGGCCTTCTCGTACTCCTCCGGGGTCTCCAGCGGGGACAGGCCGCGCTCGCGCAGCTCCTCGGCGGCGATGAAGTCGGGGTTGCCGCCCAGCATGATGTCGGTACCGCGGCCGGCCATGTTGGTGGCCACCGTGACGGCGCCGAGCTTGCCCGCCCGGGCCACGATGGCCGCCTCACGCGCGTGGTTCTTGGCGTTGAGGACCTCGTGCGGGATGCCGCGCCGCTTGAGCATCTTGCTCAGCAGCTCCGACTTCTCCACGCTGGTGGTGCCGACGAGGACCGGCTGGCCCTTCTCGTGGCACTCGGCGATGTCCTCCACGACGGCCTCGAACTTGGCCTCTTCGGTCTTGTAGACGACGTCGCGCAGGTCCTCGCGGATCATCGGCTTGTTGGTGGGGATGGGCACCACGCCGAGCTTGTAGGTCTGGTGGAACTCCGCGGCCTCGGTCGCCGCCGTACCGGTCATGCCGGCCAGCTTCTCGTAGAGGCGGAAGTAGTTCTGCAGGGTGATCTTGGCGAGCGTCTGGTTCTCGTCCTTGATCCGCACCTTCTCCTTGGCCTCGATGGCCTGGTGCATGCCCTCGTTGTAGCGGCGCCCCTGCAGGATGCGTCCGGTGAACTCGTCGACGATGAGGACCTCGCCGTCCTTGACGATGTAGTCCTTGTCGCGGCGGTAGAGCTCCTTGGCCTTGATCGCGTTGTTGAGGAAGCTGATCAGGGGGGTGTTGACCGCCTCGTAGAGGTTCTCGATGCCCAGCCAGTCCTCGACCTTGGCCACACCGGCCTCGGTGATGCCCACGGTGCGCTTCTTCTCGTCGACCTCGTAGTCGACGTCGCGGCGCAGCCTCGGGGCGATCTTAGCGAACTCCACGTACCACCGGGAGTTCTGCTCCGCGGGGCCGCTGATGATCAGGGGGGTGCGCGCCTCGTCGATCAGGATGGAGTCGACCTCGTCGACGATCGCGAAGTAGTGGCCGCGCTGCACGCAGTTGTCGATCGAGCGCGCCATGTTGTCGCGCAGGTAGTCGAAGCCGAACTCGTTGTTGGTGCCGTAGGTGATGTCGGCCTGGTACGCCTTGCGGCGCTCGGCCTGGGACATCTCCGGGGAGATGACCCCGACCTCCAGACCGAGGAACTGGTAGATGCGGCCCATGGTCTCGGCGTCGCGGCGAGCCAGGTAGTCGTTGACGGTGACGACGTGGACGCCCTTGCCCGTGAGCGCGTTGAGGTAGACGGGGAGCGTGGCCGTGAGCGTCTTGCCCTCACCGGTCTTCATCTCGGCGATGTTGCCGAAGTGCAGCGCGGCGCCGCCCATGAGCTGCACATCGAAGTGCCGCTGGCCCAGGGTCCGCTTCGCCGCCTCGCGGACGGTGGCGAATGCCTCGGGCAGCAGGTCGTCCAGCTCCTCACCATCGGCGAGCCGCTGTTTGTACTCGTCGGTGAGCTCACGCAGTTCCGCGTCGCTGAGATCGACGAAATCATCCTCGATGGAGTTGATCTGGTCCTTGAGCTTCTTCAGCTTGCGCAGGACTTTGCCCTCGCCTGCGCGCAGGACCCTGTCGAGTATGCCTGGCACTTCTAATGCGCTCCTCGCGATTGTGGCCCGCATCCGGAGACGGGACGCATCCATCCCCCGTGGCTTCCATCCATCGTAGGAGAGCCTATTGCCTTCCCAGGCACATCTGCGTACCGCAAAGTCGGAAACACGCAGAGTGGTCACTTGCCTCGGGGGACGGGACCTCCCTCGTCGGTGTCGTCGGCGTCCAGGAACTTCTCCCTGATCGCGTAGACCGCGGCCTCGGTCCGCGAGTGGAGCTGGAGCTTCTCCAGGATGTTGCGGACGTGGTTCTTGACGGTGTTGTCGGAGATGAAGAGCCGGTCCGCGATGTCGCGGTTGTTCAGCCCGCGCGCGACCAGGCGCAGCACCTCGGTCTCCCGGCCGGTCAGCCGGGGCGCCGTCGAGGGCTGGGCGCGTCCCCGCTCCTCCTCCCGGCGGGCCAGCGCCGCGAACTCGCCGATGAGCTTGGTGGCCATGGAGGGGTTGATGAAGGACTGGCCGTTGGAGGCCGCGCGCACCGCCTCGGGCAGCTCGACCACCGAGATCTCCTTGAGGAGGTAGCCCGTCGCGCCGGCCTTGATCGCCTCGAAGAGGTCCTCCTCCTCGTCACTCATCGTGAGCATCACGATCTTGGCGTCGGGAACGGCCTCCTTGATCCCGGCGCAGGCGGCGATCCCCCCCCGCCTTGGGCATGCGCACGTCCAACAGGACGATGTCGGGACGGAGCTCGGCGGCCCGGGCGATCGCCTCCTCGCCGTCCCCGGCCTCCCCCACCACCTCGATGTCGGGCTCCTCTGCGAGGACGGAGACCAGCCCTCTCCGGAAGAACGCATGGTCGTCGACGACGAGCACCTTGATGGATCCCAGTCGGGTGGGGGGAGTCCCGCTCACTGCTGTTCCTTCCTCCCGCGCGGCGCGGCGTCACACGGGTGCGGGCGTCGCGCGGAGGCGTCCGTGCCCCTCCGCCCGCGCGACGCGGGGCCGTGGCCCCGGATCCCGACGGCCCACGGGCCGCGGGAGATCCCGCGGGAACGCCGTATCCCACGGTGCGCCGCGCTCGGCTGCGGGACCGGGCACGGCGCACCAGGACGCTATTCGGATGTAGGAAACTTTATTCCATCAGGCGCAGCACGCCGTAGTTGAACCCCTTGCGCCGGTAGACCACGCTGGGCGAACCCTGTTCCTTGTCGCGGAAGAGGTAGAAGTCGTGGCCCACCAGCTCCATCTCCATCAGCGCCTGGTCGATGGTCATGGGGGCGGCGTGGTGGAATTTTTCGCGGACGATCACGGGGGCGTCGCCCTTGGTGTCGAGTTCGACGAAGTCTCCGGTGAGGGCGCTGCCCAGGGCGCTGCCGTCGAGCTCCTCCTCGATCCGGGGCACCGCCTCCTCCCCGCGCTGCTCGGTGTCTGCGGGCTGGAGGACCTCACCGAGCGGCTGCTGCTCGGTGGGCAACTGCGCGGTGGCGGCGGCGACGGAGACCAGGCTGCGGCTTCCCTTGTGCACCTTGCGGCGGTCGGCGACCTTGCGCAGACGGGACTCGATTCGGTCAAGGGCAAGGTCCAGAGCGGTGTAACGGTCGTCCGCGGCGGCCTCGCCCCGGACCACCGGGCCGGCGGAGCGGATGGTCAGCTCGACCCGCTCCCGGTGGTCGGCGAGCTTCGGGTTGCGCTCCTTGGACACCTCCACATCGACGCTCATCATGTTCTTGTGGTCCCACTTGTGGAGCTTGGCCAGCTTGTGTTCCACGTGGCGCCGGAACTTGTCGCTGACTCCGGTACGTCGACCCTTGACGATGATGTCCACAAGACCCCCTTCGTCGCGTGGCCGTCCTCGTCGACGGCCAGCTCATGGTGTGCGTCCCGTTCGCGGTACGCGCCGGGTTGTCGGTCTCTTCCTCCTCTCCAGCCACAGTGGCCACAGATCTTCTTGTTGGGCGTATACCCCGTGGAGCCCACGGTCATCACTGGTCATTGGTCCCGTGTGCCGCCAGGGGGAGGACGGGGTGTCCGGGAGCGCGGCAGCCGGTCGCAACGGCGCGCGGGGCGCACCCGGGAGGGAGGAGGGCACCGGCGCGGGCGTGCGGGCCGCGTCCGGTGGACACGAGGTCCGCGGAGGGGCGCCCCCAAGGGCGCGCCCCGTGCGGACAGAAAGTGCCACCCGCCCGGCCGACCTGGTCTTCGTCCCCACATCCGCCTGCTGAGGGGCTCGCGGCGCTTGTGCGCCACTACTACCCTTCTCCCTTGTCCGGAGGGCATCGGGCCCTCCCAAGAGGCAGGACTTACCTCTAAGCCGCACCGTGATCAGTCGACGAAAAGTCGCCTTACGTGGGCCGTTTCGCCTGCGGCTGGCATCGGCTTGCCGACCCGGAGCCCTCGCGACGAGGGCGCCGCGTTCGACGCAACCACGGACCCGGGCGGGTGCCATACTGGAACGCTAGCCCGAGATCGGCGAGTTGTCAGGTACTGTTCCCCAACGACTTCTCGGAACTGCCCGAAGATCTTCTCCGCCCCGGTACCGCGACCGGTGCGGGAGCGGGGCCGCACCCTCCCGGCCGCCCGCGGTGCGGCCGTCCTCACCCCGCCTCCAGCGGTCCGCGTTCCGCGACCACGGCGGCGCCGTCCACCCGGACCCCCGCCGCGCCGAGCGCCCGGGCCGCCTCGGCCAGGGTGGCGCCCGTGGTGAGCACGTCGTCGACGACGACGGTCGCGCCCCGGTCCGGGGGAAGGCCGCGGCGCCGCACCCGCATCGCCCCGGCCAGGTTCGCCCACCGCTGCGCGGCGTCGAGCCCCACCTGGTCGCGGGGGGTGCGGGCCAGCCGCAGCCCGGGCACCACCCGAACCGCCACGCCCCGGGCGCGCAGCCGGACCGCCGCGGCCTCGCCCAGCGTCCGCACCGGGTCGTAGCCGCGCTTCCGGACGGCCGAGGCCCGCCCCGGCACGGGCACGAGACTGATCTGCTCCGCGGCGGGCGCCGCCGCGCGCACCGCCTCCGCCAGGCCGTCGGCCAGCCACTCCGCCAGCGCTCTGCGCCCGCCGTTCTTGAAGGCCAGCAGGACCGCACGGCAGCGGCCCGCATACGGGGCGGCCGCCCAGGCCGGCGGGCAGCCGCGGCGGCTGCGGCAGCGCCACGGCCCCCGGCCGATCACGTCCGCGCACGCCGCGCACACCGGCGCGCCGGCGCTGCCGCATCCGGCGCAGCGCTGCTCGAGCACCAGGTCGCCCAGTGCCGCCGCCCAACCGGAGAGAACCGAGAGAATCGCCATGCCTCCACGGTGGCCGCGCGCCGCGGGGCGTCGCCCCCCGTTTCCCCGGGCTGTGGACAACCGGTGCGGCCGCGGGTCAGCCCGGGTAGACCGGGTTGGTCCCCTCGACCGCGCGCCGCCACATGAGCCGGTCGCTGGAGGAGGAGATGGTGTCCTCCTCGGTGCCCGACAGCAGGGGCATGCCGGGAGCGGCCGTGATGGTCTTCATGTCGGCGCCCGTCACCGCGCCCGCGCTGGTGGACTCCCCGCTGCCGTTGAGCGAGACCAGGTACGCCTGGACGGCGCCGCGGTCCTTCTGCCCCAGCACCGCCAACTGGTCGGAGCCGCGCCACGACAGGCCGGTGACGGTGGCCAGGTCCCGTGCCAGCGGCAGGAACGCCTGGAGGGACACCGACGCCTCCCCGTGCACCACCCGGCCCACCAGGACCTGCCCGGAGTCGGCGGGACCGGTGAGCACCGCCGCCCGGGTGCCGTCCCGGGACAGGCGCAGTTCGGTGACCGGGATCTCGGCCAGCTCCGGCGCGTGCACCTCGACCGGGTCCTCGGCGCCGTCGGGCACCAGCCACAGCCGGGTCAGCCGGCGTCCCTCGGCGCGCTCCCGGTCGGACCGCGCGGAGCCGTCCGAGGGGGTGCCGCCGGGCTCGGTGTCGTCGTCGAGGTCCTCCTCCTGGCGGCTCTCCTCCGCCTCGGCGGACAGGTCCTCCAGGACCCACAGGTTGCCGTAGCGGTCCCAGGACAGCGAGGTGTAGTCGCCGCCGTCGAGGACCGTGGTGAAGTCGCCGTCGCCGGTGAGGGGCGCCACCCGGACCGAGCCGTCGTCCGCCGAGACGCCCGCGACCCGGCTCTCGTCGAGGGAGACCGCGTGCTCCTCCAGCAGGACGCGCCCCTGCCCGGCCGCCCCGGGGACCAGCGTCTCGTGCTGGTCGACGTCGAGCGACCACAGCTGGCTGTCCCGCACGAAGTAGGCGTTGGGCGACCCGGCCAGCCCGGCCGGGTTCACCGCGTTCCAGTTCGGGCTGCTGGCCTGGAGCACTCCGTCCTCGGCCCCGGGCAGCTCCACCTCCTCGCCGCCGACGAGCAGGGTGAACTCCTGGATCTCCGGAAGCTGCTTGAGGGTCCACACGAGCTGGGCGCTCATGTCGGAGAGGCGCCCGGAGTCGACGGTCGCGGAGCCGGGGGAGAGGTCGACGACGACGCTGCCGGAGGAGTAGTCCACGGAGGCGGTGGCCCCCTCGGGGAAGGCCGTGCGCACCGCGGGCGCCAGCCAGTCGGTGGGCCCCTGCACCAGCATCGAGACGAGGTGCTGGGCGAGCTGCCCGGTGATGTCCACCGTGGAGCGCACCGGCAGGAAGACCGGGTCCGGCACGAGCGTGCTCATGTCCCGGTTGAAGTAGTACAGGTTGAGCGGGCGGTACACCCGGTCGACGTCCTGGCGGCTGAGCAGGATGTCGTCGGGCAGGTTCGCGATCCGCCACTCCCCGTCGACCTTGGCCAGGTCGAAGAGGACGTCGATCGTCTCCCCCTGCTGCGCCGCCACGTACTGGCCGTCCGGGCGGATGGTGGCGTAGAGCTGGGTGCGCACCCGGACCTGGGCGGTGCGCCCCTCCTCGACCGCCTCCACGTCGAAGCGGACGGCGTCCATCTCCTCGTAGACGAGCACCCGGTCGCTGGGCTGCCAGACCTCGCTGCGCTCCTCGGTCATGTAGAGCCGGGCCGCCGCGTGGTTCTCCTCGAAGCTGCCCATGTCCTTGAGGAAGCCGCGCACCAGCGCGTTCTCCCCCCAGCCCGGCTGGGGTCCGGCGGGCAGCAGCCGGGTGAAGGTGTCCACCTGGCCCGACACCCCGCCGCCCCGCCCCTCGAACGTGGGTCCCCCGGTGGGAACGGTGGCGCATCCCGACAGCACCGCCGCGAGACAGGCCGTCCCGGCCACGGCGGCGATCCGGCTCGCCCGTCCGATCACGCTTCCTCCCCCGCGCCTGCGCCCCGTACGCTCTCCAGCCCGACCTGCTGGCCGCTGAACACCGACAGCGTCCCGCCCAGCGCCACCTCCGGCGGCACCAGCGGCAGCGGGGAGCCGCGCAGCTCGGTGCCGGACACCCGCGGCAGCGACAGCCGGAACTGCGAGCCCATGCCCGGCCGCCCCCACGCCTGGAGCCAGCCCCCGTGCAACTGCGCGTCCTCCTTGGCGATGGACAGCCCCAGCCCGGTTCCGCCCGTGGTGCGGGCGCGGGCCGGGTCGGCGCGCCAGAAGCGGTCGAAGCAGAGGTGCTCCTCGCCCTCCTTGAGGCCGACCCCGTAGTCGCGGACCGCCACCGCCACCGCGTCGCGGTCCCCGGCCGCCGTCACGACGACGTCCTTGCCCTCGCTGTGCTCGATGGCGTTGACGATGAGGTTGCGCAGGATGCGGTTGATGCGGCGGGCGTCGAACTCGGCGATGCACGGCTCCGCGGGCAGCCGCAGCACCACCTTGATCCCGCGCTTCTCCGCGATCTGCTCGGCCTCGCTGACCGCCCGGAGGACCGCGTCGCGGATGTCGGCGCGCTCCACGGCGAGGGTGGCCGCGCCGGCGTCGTGCCTGCTGATCTCCAGCAGGTCGGTGAGCAGCTCCTCGAAGCGCTCCAACTGGCTCTGCAACAGCTCCACCGAGCGCCGCACCGCCGGGTCGAACGCCTCGCGCTCCTCGAACAGCAGGTCCCCGGCCATGCGGATGGTCGTCAGCGGGGTGCGCAGCTCGTGGGAGACGTCGGAGACGAACTGGCGCTGGACCTTGGACAGCTCCTCCAGCTCCTGGATCTTCTCCTGGAGGCTGCCCGCCATGTCGTTGAAGGAGACCGCCAGGCGCGCCAGGTCGTCCTCGCCGCGCACCCGCATCCGCTCCGACAGGTCGCCGGAGGACAGCTTCTCGGCCGAGCTGGCGGCCTGCCGCACCGGAGTGACCACCTGCCGGGTGACCACGTAGGCGATGGCGGCCAGCAGCAGGACCATCACGGAGGCGACCAGCGCCAGGGTGCGCTGCACCAGGTCGAGCATCTGCTGCTCGTGGTCGAGGGGGAACAGGTAGTACAGCTCGTAGGCGCTGGAGAGCTGGGCGCCCACGGCCAGCCCGGGCTCGCGTTCGGAGCCGCGGATGATCTCGGTGTAGCGGCCGTGCTGGGTGTCGCCCCCGCTGTTCTGCACCTCCTCGCGCAACTGGGTGGGCACGCTCGCCTCGGCGACGCCCCCGCTGGCGCGGCCGGTCATGCCGCCCACCGACGGCAGGATCACCACGTCGTACAGGCCGGTGGAGCCGCTGCGCGCGCTGAGCTCCTCGACGATCTCGTCGAGCTGGCGCTCCGGGTCCTGCTGGCCGCTGTCCTGAAGGATGCCCAGGGCCGCGGTCAGCCCGATGTGGTGGTCGCCGAACGCGGCCTGCTCCTTGGCCTTGAGCAGGTCGGAGCGGACCTGCTGCACCATGAAGAACCCCAGGACGGCGGTGACCAGAACCGAGGCGAGCAGGGTGGTGGTGACCACGCGGAGCTGGAGGGAGCGCCGCCACCGCGAGTGCATCGCGGCGACGAGGGTGCGCGCCAGCCGCTGGGTCACCAGGTATCCGGCGCGCAGCGCACTGCCCAGCCGCTGCCACCGCGTGGACGCGGGCTCCCCGTCCACCGTGGGGGGAGCCGCGTTCGCACCGTGGACGCTGTCCGACACCGTTTCCGTCCTCGGAGCCGTCAGGCGGCGCCGGCCTTGTAACCGACCCCCCGTACGGTGACCACGATCTCCGGGTGCTCGGGGTCCTTCTCGATCTTGGCCCGGAGCCGCTGGACGTGCACGTTGACCAGGCGGGTGTCCGCGGCGTGGCGGTAGCCCCACACCTGCTCCAGCAGCACCTCGCGGGTGAAGACCTGCCGGGGCTTGCGGGCCAGCGCGACGAGCAGGTCGAACTCCAGCGGGGTGAGGTTGATCGGCTGGTCGCCGCGGCGGACGGAGTGCCCGGCGACGTCGATGGTGATGTCCCCGATCTGGAGGATCTCGGGGGCGGGGCCCCCCGGGGGGGGCCGGCCGGCCCCGCCCACAGCGCCTCCGCGCCCCGGCCGCTAACCCGCCTGCACGGCCCCCTCCCCTTCGTCTCCGGCGTGGTGTTCGGCCCCCCCGCCGAGGCCGAGCGG
>NZ_KQ950186.1:0-1172 GCF_001517975.1 Thermobifida cellulosilytica TB100 | reverse complement strand
CCCCCACCCCTGCTCCAGCAGCACCTCGCGGGTGAAGACCTGCCGGGGCTTGCGGGCCAGCGCGACGAGCAGGTCGAACTCCAGCGGGGTGAGGTTGATCGGCTGGTCGCCGCGGCGGACGGAGTGCCCGGCGACGTCGATGGTGATGTCCCCGATCTGGAGGATCTCGGGTGCGGGCTCCTCGGTGCGGCGCAGCCGGACCCGGATGCGGGCCACCAGCTCCTTGGGCTTGAACGGCTTGACGATGTAGTCGTCGGCGCCCGACTCCAGGCCGAGGACGATGTCCACCGTGTCGCTCTTAGCGGTGAGCATCACGATGGGCACCCCCGACTCGGCGCGGATCTGGCGGCACACGTCGATGCCGTCCGCTCCGGGGAGCATGAGGTCCAGCAGCACCAGGTCGGGTTTGGTCTCGCGGAAGGCTTCCAGGGCCTTGTCCCCGTCGTGCACGAACGACGGCTCGAAGCCCTCTCCTCTGAGCACGATGCCCAGCATCTCGGCGAGAGCGAGGTCGTCGTCGACGACCAGTACGCGTCCCTTCATCGATTCTCCGGCGTCGGCGACATCCCCTTCAGGGACGACTCCGGTCCGCCTTGCTCCTTTCCGGACACTCTCAAGGGGCAGAACTTCGCACAATCTTCCAGCCGGATGTGTTCCCGACCGGCGTCTTCGGGTTGTGCCAGTGGGACCTCCCGTCGACGGGCGGCGGGTTCCGGGCCCCCGCCCACACTGCCGTCTGCCCGTCGTTCCGTCCAGTACGTGTGACCAGCTCCCCCCGCGGAAGCCAGGAGGTCAGATAACGAAAGCATACAAAACCAACAGATGACCGCAGGTCGGGCCAGATGCGGCCGACCCGTCCGCGGCCCGGTCCGTCCGACAGTAGGTTGGACTCGCATAGCGTGGGGATACCGCGTCACAGCGCGGCTCCCGCCCACACGGCTGACACAGGAGGTCCCAATGTCCGAGGAGGAGGGTCGGGGCTGGCGTGCCCCTGGCGGACCGCCCTCTCCCCACCATCCCCCCAGGCAGGACATTACCCCAGACCAGGCTCCCGGCGGTGCGGATCGTTCCGCTTCCTCCGCCTCCCCCGACCCGGGAACGCCGCCTGCCGCCTCGTCCCTCCGTCAGGTGACCGACACCCCTGATGGAAAGGTACGCCACGTGTCGAAGGA
>NZ_KQ950185.1:179738-239642 GCF_001517975.1 Thermobifida cellulosilytica TB100 | reverse complement strand
GCCGAAGAGGAGAGTCATTCCGATCACCAGCATGGATCACGTCTATACTCCATTGTCAATCTCCGCGCGCCGTCCACGGTCCTGTGTCTGTCCTTTATACACATCTCGAGGTGTCATTGGGACATTGTTGAGAGGGGGGTTGTCCCGACAGGACAACCCCCCTTCCTTTTGTGTGTTTGGTGTGGGCACGGAGAACAGAAGACACGCATAGGGTGTCCTAGGCGAGCCGACGGCGCCCTTCCGCTGCCCCGGGGGCTATAGGCTCAATGATCAACGTGACATCCGCTGAGCAGGGGGTGCAGGGATTGGTGACGAGCAACGGCGTGGCCGGGCAGATCAGACAGTACCGACTGGACAACGGACTGCGACTGGTCACCGCCCCGGCCGCCACCGGTCAGGTGGCCGCGGTCAACCTGTGGTACGGAGTCGGCTCCCGGCACGAGGTTCCCGGACGGACCGGGTTCGCCCACCTCTTCGAACACCTCATGTTCGAGGGCAGCGGCAACGCTCCCAAGGGCGAGCACTTCAAGGTGATCGAGGCGCTCGGTGGAGAGCTCAACGCCTCCACCTCCAGCGACCGCACCAACTACTACGAGACGGTGCCCGAGCACGCGCTCGACCTCGCCCTGTGGCTGGAGGCGGACCGGCTCGCCACCCTGCGCGAGGGAGTGACCCAGGAGGTCCTCGACAACCAGCGCGACGTGGTGAAGAACGAGCGTCGGCAGCGCTACGACAACCAGCCCTACGGCACCGCCTTCGAGCGCATCCTGGCCCACGCCTACCCCGAGGGCCACCCGTACCACCACCCGACCATCGGCTCCATGGCCGATCTGGACGCCGCCGACCTCGACTACGTCCTCTCCTTCCACAAGGCGCACTACGGGCCGGACAACCTCGTCCTCACCGTGGTCAGCTCCCTCGACTCCGAGGACGTCTACGAGCGCGTCAACCGCTACTTCGGGGGCATTCCGCCCCGGGAGGTCGTGGCGGAGGCCCCCGACGCCTCCCTCGAAGGCCCCCTCGGCTCCCGGAACCTGGTCGTCACCGAGCAGGTTCCCGCCCCCGCGGTTTTCATCGTCCACCGGATCCCCCCGTACGGCACGCGGGAGTTCGACATCATGAACCTCGCCTCCGCCGTCCTCGGCCAGGGGCAGGGAAGCCGGCTCTACCGCAGGCTCGTCGTCGAGCGCGGGCTGGCCAACGACGACGGGGGCGCCTCCTCCGACCTGTTCGACTTCCGTTACACCCAGTCCCTCTTCTTCATCAGCATGATCGCCCGCGACGGGGTGAGCGGAACGGAGCTGGAGAACGCCGTCTTCGAGGAGACGGCGGGCCTGGCCGACGGGATCAGCGAGGAGGAGTTGGAGCGGGCCCGCGCGGTCCTGGAGCGCGACCACTTCCAGACCATCTCCACCCCGGCCGGGCTCGCCAACGCGCTCAGCGGCTACACCCAGCTCTTCGACGACCCGGAGCTCGTGTACACCTGGCCGGAGCGCTGGGCTTCCGTCACCGCCGACGAGGTGGCGGACTACGCCAAGCGGCTGCTCACCCCGGAGAACCGGTTCTCGCTCCGCTACGAGGTCGCCCCGGCAGAGACCGCCGGCGCCTGACCCCAGCCGCACCCGACACCGTGCACCGACGCAGACAGAGAAGAGTCGAGGGAGAGTCCTCTTGAGCAGCCTCCAGCCACGTCCCGCACTCGGTGAGCCGGTCCGCTACACCTTCCCCAAACCCACCCGGGTCAAGGTGGGCAGCGGCACCGTCATCGCCATCGACCTTCCCGGACAGCCCTACGCCGCGGTGCGACTGATCCACCCCGCGGGCGCGATCACCGAACCCGACGAGCAGCGGGGAGTCGCCATGCTCGTCGGAGAGGCGCTCGAGGACGGCGTCGAGGGCAACAGCTCGCTGGCGCCCGCCCTGGAGCGCTACGGAGCCGAATGGGTGGGCCGGATCGGCTGGGACAGCTTCATCACCGGCGTGGACGCGCCCACCAAGCGGCTCAAGGACGCGGTGGCGCTGCTCGCCGAGGCCGTCCGTTCGCCCGCCCTGCGCTCCGACGACATCGTGCGCCGCCGCGACCAGCTCGTGGAGCGGTTCCGACTGGAGAACTCCGTCGCCTCCACCCTTGCCACCCGGGCGGTCGGCAGCCAGCTCTTCACCGGCCGCTACGCGGTTCCGCCCAGCGGGGCCGAGGTGTACCAGCAGCGGCTCACCCCGGAGATCGCGCGGAGCTTCCACGCCGACAGCATCGCCTCGGTGGCCGGAACCCTCGTGGTCGTCGGCGACCTGTCCGGGGTGAACCTGGAGGAGGTGGGCGCGGCGGTCTTCGGCGACGCGGCCCCCACCCCGCAGCGGCACACGGTCCCCCCGGAGTCGGCCCCCGGGGAGCGGCCCCGCATCCTGGTCCTGGACCGGCCGGGATCGGTCCAGTCGGCGTTCGTGCTGGCGCACCGGGCGCCGGCGCGCGCCGAGGTCGACCTGCCGCGCCTGGAGGGCATGAGCGACGTCCTGGGCGGCATGTTCACCTCCCGCCTCAACCTGGAGCTGCGGGAGAAGCACGGTTACACCTACGGCGTGGGAAGCCGCTTCGACCTGCGCCGCGACAGCGGGGTGTTCCTCATCAGCACGCAGGTGGACGCGCCCACCACCGCCCACTCGATCACCGTGACCCTGGAGCAGATCGCCAAGCTCCAGCAGGAGGGGGTCACCGAGAGCGAGCTCCAGGCGGTCCGCGAGTCCCACACGGTGGGGCTGCCCGTCGCCTACGCCAGCGCGGGCCGCATGGCCTGGGCGCTGATCGAGATGGTCGTGTACGACCTGCCCGAGGACCACGTGGACCGGATGCGCGCCGGCTACGAGCAGTTGACCATCGAGGACCTCAACAGCTCGGCCCGGGAGTACCTGCGGCCGGACGACGCGGTGGTGATCGTCGTGGGCGACGCCGCTTCGCTGCGGGGGCCGCTGGAGGACCTCGGCGTCGGCCCGGTGGTCGTCCAGGACCCCGAGACGCTCTGGGCCTAGCCTGGTTGCGAACCGTTGCGAGGGGCAAAACTCTCCAAGAGGCGGAAAGTGTGACGTGTGATGCAGCCCGTAGGAGATAACAAAAGTGGACCTAGCCGGCTGTAATGTGGCAACTACCTGCCCTGACGTCTGTTGGCGTTGGTATAACCAGAAGACGCGTTCTCTGCCCGTCTCGACCGTCGTGAACAGTCCACAGGAGGCCGCCATGGCCCACGATCTGATGTTCTGAAGCCGTGTCCATCGAACAGCCTCCCACAGAGCGGCCGAAAAACGAGTCTGCCGAGCAGGCGCCCCCTGCCGTCGCAGTCGACGAGCAGTCCGGCGGCGAGCGTGTCCTCGCGGGCCGCTACGCGCTGCGTGAGCCCATCGGCCGGGGCGGAGTCGGCACCGTATGGCGGGCCACCGACCTCGTCCTCGACCGCGAGGTCGCGGTCAAGGAACTGCGCCTTCCCGACGACCTGACCGAGGACGAACGCGCCGCGCTGCTGCGCCGGACCACCCGCGAGGCGCGGGTGGCCGGACGGCTCAGCCACCCCAACGTGGTCACCGTCCTGGACGTGGTCAACGAGGACGGCCGCCCTTGGATCGTGATGGAACTGGTCGTCGCGCGCACGCTCGCCGAGATCATCGACATCGCGGGGCCGCTGCCCTATCCGCGGGTGGCCGAGATCGGCCTGCAACTGATCAGCGCCCTCAAGGCCGCGCACGACGAGGGCATCGTGCACCGGGACGTCAAACCCGAGAACGTCATGATCAGCGAGAACGGCCGGGTCGTGCTGACCGACTTCGGCCTGGCCGCCTGGACCGGCGAGTCCGCGCTGAGCAGTTCGGGGCGGATCATCGGCTCCCCGTCGTACCTGCCGCCCGAGCGCGCCAAGGCCGGTCCCGTGGGTCCGCCCTCGGACCTGTGGTCGCTGGGCGCGACCCTGTACGCGGCGGTCGAGGGGCACCCGCCGTACGACCGCAAGGGCTACATCGCGATCCTGCGCGGAGACCAGTTGGAGGAGCCCGCGCCCGCCGCCAACGCGGGGCCGCTGGCCCCGGTGCTGGCCGGACTGCTCAAGGTCAACCCGGACGAGAGGCTCACCGCGGAGAGCGCCACCGCGATGCTGCGGATCGCCTCCCTGGCGCCGTGGGCGCCGGAGACCAGCCCGGAGACCGCGGCGCGCAGCGCCGAGGCCGTGCGCCGGGAGGGCCAGGAGAAGCTGTCCGCGGTCGACCACTTCCGGGCGGGGGCCGAGGTCCTCCGGCACAACCTGCACGAGCAGGTCAGCCAGGTCTCCGACGCGTTGCAGCGGCACCGCCCGGAGTCGGTGAGCGCCCTGCTCACCTCCATCCGCGAGTCGACCAACGCGCTGGGGCTGACCAGCTCGGGCAAGCACCGCAGCGAACCGAGCCGCACGAAGCGGGCGGCGGTGGCCGCGTCGGCGGTGTGCGCCCTGCTGCTGCTCCTCGTGGTCCTGTGGGCGCTGGTGTTCCGCGGCTGAGCGAAGGACCGCGGGGCTGCCAGGCAGCGCCGAGAACGACAGAACCGGCCGGGGAAGCGGGAGAACCCGCTTCCCCGGCCGGTTTCTCGTGTAGGGCCGGCGGGATTCGAACCCGCACTGTACGGCACCTAAAGCCGCCGCCTCCTGCCGTTGGGCTACGGCCCCGGGCTCCCGTCTCCGGTGGCTGTCGGAGAACCGAGAGAGCTTCTGTCTGAGACTGGCAGTTTAGGCGGGGGAAATGCAAGTCGTGCGGGTGGACCGCCGATGGCGGTCTCGGGTGTGCGGGGAAGTCCGTGCGGGTGGTGCGGGGGGATCGGATCCGCGGTGCGGCGGGAAGTCGTCACAGTCCCAGGTCGCGCATGAGCCGTTCGACGTGGCCGGAGGCCCGCACGTTGTAGTAGGCGTGCTCCACGGTGCGCCCGGCGGAGACGACGAAGGTGGAGCGGATGACGCCCTGCACGATCCGGCCGTAGTTCTTCTTCTCCCCGAAGGCGCCGTAGGAGGTGAGAACCGAGCGGTCGGGGTCGCTCAGCAGCGGGAAGGTCAGACCTTCCTGTTCCACGAACTTGGCCAGCCGGGTCAGGGAGTCGGGAGAGATCCCCAGTACGGCCAGCCCGGCCTTGTCGAAGGCGTGCAGGTTGTCGCGGAAGTCGCAGGCCTGTGTGGTGCACCCCGGCGTCATGGCCGCCGGGTAGAAGTACAGCACCACCCGGTCGTGCTCTTTGAGCACTTCGCTGAGGGTGACGGTAGTGCCGTCCGCGCTGTCCAGGGTGAAGTCGGGGGCGATGTCACCGGGCTGGAGCCGGATCGTGTTCTCGCGCAACGTGGACTCCTCAGGATAGGGGACTCTGCGCCAGTTGTGTGTTTTCCCACCCTAGTCCGCAAAGAGGACGACATGGGCAAGAAGTCCGGAGTGGTCTGGCCGAAACTCCACAACCGGGGCAGAGGAGGCCCGGTCGCTGCGGTGGAGAGGGGAAACGCTTTGGCCACGACGGCCCGTGACGGATGTTCTTCGTCTTAAGGTTAACCAAGCCCTCCTGCGCCAGACCGGGCATCCGGGACGCGGGAGGCGGGCGCGCCGGCTTCGCGGTGAGGGCGGTCGCCGACGGGGTGGCTCGAAGCGTTCCCCAGGCTTCGTGTTCGAGGAGATGACGATGCCCAGCTACACCCTGGACCAGGTCCGCAGCCGCGTGTGCCGGGAGCGCGATTCCTGGTGGACGGTGTGGGCGGTCGATCCGATCGCGATCCGCCTGGTCCGTCTGGTCGCCAACCGGACGTCGATCACGCCGAACCAGTTGACGGTGGCGGTGCTGCTGCTGGGGCTCGCGGCGGCGGCCTGCTTCGCGGTGGGGCTGTGGCCCTTCCTGGTCGCCGGGGCGGTCCTCTACTACCTGTGCTTCCTCGTGGACTGCATGGACGGCAAGCTGGCCCGGCTGACCGACCAGGAGTCGCTCTTCGGGTCCTGGATGGACTACGTCTTCGACCGCTTCCGGGTGCTGGTGTGCGCGATCGCGCTCATGGGCGGCCAGTACGTGCTGACCGGACGGGTCGTCTTCGTCTGGCTGGCGCTGGCGGTGGTCTTCTGCGACATGCTGCGCTACCTGAACGCGCTCCAGGTGTACAAGGTGCGCAGGGAGATGCGGTCCCGCCTGGCCGGGGTGCTGGAGTGGGCGCGGGCGACGCTGTCGATGCTGGAACCCGGCGAGGCGGCCGCGGTGGGGCAGCCGATGAGCGACACGGGGGAGCAGGCGGTCCTCAGGCACGGCATCTCGGTACTGGAGCAGTTGCTGCGGTCGCAGACGGAACGGGAGAACCGCGCCGACCGGGACTCCGGCAAGCAGCCGGACGTGCGGCTGCCGCGCGTGGACCTGCACGAGGGGTTCCGGCACCGCTTTCCCTGGTACCAGAGGTTCTGGGAGTTCCTGCGGGCGCGGCGCATCCGCACCCACCTGGTGAGCGGGATCGAGTTCCAGATCGCGGTGTTCGTGCTGGCGCCGCTGGCGGCGGTGTTCTCGGCCACGGCGATCGTCTGGATCACCGTGGTGGCCGGGGCTCTGCTCCTCGCGTTCGAGATCTTGATCGTCTATAAACTGTGGTTGTCCACGCTGGACTTCTTCCGGGTGGTGGACGGGATCGAGAGCGCGCTGCGGTTCACGCGCACGCCTGGCGAAGAAGGCATCAACCAGACCCCGGATGAGAGTCCGCCGCAGGCCAGCCTGCGGTAGCGAAGGAGGCGGCGGTATGAGAGGACGCGGTTCCGCGAGGCGGCAGCGTGACCCGGCGGCCGTGCAGGCGGAGATCGAGCAGGTCCAGCGGCAACTGGCAGCGTCAATCGACGCGCTTGTCGACCGGGCCAGTCCCAGGAGCATCGCCAGGCGCGGGTTGCAGAAGGTGCGTCAGGCCGGCGGCCACCTGGCCGAGGAGGCGCGGGCGATCGCGGTCGGCGACCCGGTGCGGCGCAGGAGCAGCAGGCCGGTCGAGCCCCCGGAGGGGGCCGTCCTGGTCGGCGGCGAGAACGAGGTCGTGACCGAGTACGAGCTGCGCCAGCCGCCCTCTCCTGCGGTGCTGATCGGAGTGGGCGTCGGAGTGGTCGTGGCCGTGGGCGTGCTCATCGCGCTGCGACGGCGCAGCAGGCACTGAAGCGCTGACACGGCGGTGCCGGAGCGGTCCGGCACCGCCGTTCGTGTTCACAGGAACGTCTTGCCCTCGCCCCGGTAGGTGGGCACGGAGGCGACCACGCGCTCCCCGTCCACCAGGTGCAGCCGGTCGAAGTGCTCGCACAGTTCTCCGGCCTTGGCGTGACGCAGCCACACCAGGTCGCCGACGTCGAGGGTGTCGGCGACGGCGCCGAGCAGCGGGGTCTGGACCTCCCCCGCACCCTCGGACGGGCTGAACCGCAGCCCGGAGGGCAGGTAGGGCTGGGGCAGCCGGGTCCGGTCGGGGACGCCCGAGGCGAGGTAGCCGCCGCCCAGGGCGGTGGCCACGCCGGGAGCGGGGCGGCGGACGACGGGAAGCGCGAAGAGCGCTGCGGGACTGCGGTCCACCGACCGGTAGTGGTCGAAGAGCCTGGGCTGGTACAGGCCGGAGCCCGCGGCGACCTCGGTGACGGCGCGCTCCCGGCTGGTGGTGTGCAGGCTTCCGGTGCCGCCGCCGTTGACGAAGCGCAGGTCGGCGACGTCGCGGACGGCCCGTACCACGGCGGCGCGGCGGCGGGCCAGTTCCCGGCGGGAGCGGCGCTGCATCCAGCGCACGGCGGCGCTGTAGAGGGGACGGCCGGGGAGAGCGTCGCCCACCCCCGCGATCTGGGCCTCGTAGGCCATGATGCCGTCCAGGCGCAGTCCCGGGCGGCGGACGACGGCCCGGGCCAGTGCCGCGGCCTGCTGGGGGGTGCGGATCGGGGACCGGTGGGCGCCGATGCGGACGGCGGGGCCGAGCGGCTGCCAACTGGTGTCGATGTCGAGGCACACCCGCACGGGGGCGGCCGGGTCGGGTGCGGCGGCGGTGATGAGGTCCAGGTGGCGCACCGAGTCGACCATGAGGGTGATCCGGGCTGCCGCCTCGGGGGAGGCGGCCAGGCGGGCGATGGCGTCGGTGTCGACGGTGGGGTAGGCGACCAGGACGTCGGTGGCGAAGTCGGCGCTGCCGGGGTCGGTGGCCAGCCAGAGCGCCTCGTCGAGGGTGTAGGCCATGATCCCGGAGAAGCCCGGCATGGCGAGGATCTCGCGGAGCAGGGGGCGGCAGCGCACGGACTTGCTGGCGACCCGGATCGGGGTGCCCCGGGCGCGGCGGACCAGGTCGGCCGCGTTGGCGCGCAGGACGGCCAGGTCGACGATGGCGAAGGGGGCGCGGAGATGGGAGGTGGCCGTCTCGTACCGGCGGCGGAGGCTGCTCATGGGGGGAGCATCCCACATTTGTGTGAAAGTTATTCACATTCTGCTCGGCGGGACGGTCCGGGGCGCGGCGGGTTGGTCGTCACCCGGCACCGTGAGCCCGGTTACTCTGGAAGTTCCCGAGACCGAGGAACCGAGGATGGGTGCGGCCCGTTTCCCTGTCGAAAGTCCCCTTGGAACATGAGTGATCGCGAGTTCGTGCTGACGCTGTCGTGCCCCGACAGCCGTGGAATCGTTGCGGCGGTGGCCAGCCTGCTGACCGCGTACAAGTGCAACATCGAGGAGAGCCAGCAGTTCGGCGACCACTACACGGGCCGGTTCTTCATGCGGGTGCAGTTCGTCGCCGAGGATCCCGCGGTGGACGAGGACACGCTGCGGGGCGCCCTGGCGCCCGTGGCGACGGAGCACCGGATGGAGTGGAACCTGTGGCGGCGCGACGTGCGCACCCGGGTGCTGGTGATGGTCTCCAAGTACGGGCACTGCCTGAACGACCTGCTCTACCGGCAGCGCAGCGGCCTGCTCAACGCCGACATCACGGCCGTGGTGTCCAACCACCCGGACCTGGAGTTCCTGGCCGACTCCTACGGGGTGGACTTCCACCACCTGCCGGTGACCCCGGAGACCAAGAAGGAGCAGGAGTCGCGTCTGCTGGAACTGGTCCAGTCCTACAACGTCGACCTGGTGGTGCTGGCCCGGTACATGCAGGTGCTCTCCGAGGACCTGTGCCAGAAGCTGGCGGGGCGGGTCATCAACATCCACCACTCCTTCCTGCCGAGCTTCAAGGGTGCGCGCCCCTACCACCAGGCGCACGCCCGCGGGGTGAAGCTGATCGGCGCGACGGCGCACTACGTGACGGCCGACCTGGACGAGGGGCCGATCATCGAGCAGGAGGTCGTGCGCGTGGACCACACCTTCAGCCCGGAGCAGCTCACCGCCGTGGGACGCGATCTGGAGTCGGTGGCGCTGGCCCGCGCGGTGAACTGGCACGCCGAGCATCGCATCCTGCTCAACGGCAGCAAGACCGTGGTGTTCCGGTGACGTTGCGCTGATCCCGTCCGGGGCCTCCCGAGCCCCGGACGGGCGCTGTTCCCGCCCCTGTCCTGCGCCGACTCACGGTAGGCGGCAGCGGGTCGTCCCTCCTCCTGCGATAAGTTGATTACGCTGCGTGTTTGACTGGGTGTTGCGAGTGGCATAGGAGTCTGGTGCGTGGGTGAGTGGTGAAACTCACAAAGATTGGTGTGCCGTGGTAGGCGTAGGCGGCGGACCCACGGGCGAGAGGAGTCCGAGAGCTGTTCGGAATTTTGCCGCCCGGATCCGGTGGGCGGCCGAGGACGCCCCGGAGCACTGACAACGGTCGGTGTGGGTAGACGGAAGAGCAATGCTTCCCGCGGCACCGATCAAAAGACGGAAAAACGGGTAAAGCACACAGACTTCGCGAAGTACCGGGGCGGAAGAGCAAGCCGGGGCGTCGCCCGCACTCGACGCCCAGAGATTGGGGGGACAGGCATGACGACGGTGGAAGAGGTGCTGGGCCGTTCGGAGTCGGGCACCGCCGGACGGGCCGACCACGCGGCCGTGCGCACACTCCGGCCGTACCGGTCGTGGGCGATGGTGGCGGTCGGCGGGGTGCTCGTGGCGGTGACCGGACTGGCCGCCGCGGAGGTCGTCTCCGCGCTTGCGGGAAGTCCGCTCAGCCTGCTGCCCGTGGACCGGGCGGGCGAACAGGCGGCCCGGTGGAGCAACCCCGCAGTCCAGGCAGCCTCCGCGGTCCTCATGCTGGTCAGCCTGCTGCTGATCGCCCTCGCACTGGTTCCCGGCTGGGGGCGCGGAGCGACGTGGCAGCCCCAGGACCCGGCGTTCGCGGCCGGGATGTCCCGGGGGGCGCTGCGCCGGATCCTGGCCGCGGCGGCCTGCGAGGTGGACGGGGTGCGCGACGCGCGGGTCACCCTGACCCGGCAGCGCGTGAAGGTGCGCGCCGACGCCGAGGCGCACCGCGCGGCCGAGGTCACCCCGGCGGTCCAGAGCGCGGTGGAGCGCAAGCTCGTCGAACTGGCCCTGGCCGGGGAACCCAAGGTACGGGTCCACGTACGTCCCGCCAAGGCGTGACCGTGGGCGCGCGGCGGCCGGGACGGCACCGGGCCCCGCAGCGGTTCCGGTGCCGTCTCCGTGGACCCGGCGCCCCCGGGCGGTCCCGAAGGGGCGAGGACCCACGACCGCAGGGCCCCGCGCCGGCCGCGCGACGGCCGGAGCGCAGCTCCGCGGGCAGCGGGCGCGGAGGACGCGACGGGGCGCAGCCGCCGCGACGGACGCCCGCCGCCCCCGCCGCGGGAGGACGGCCATGACCCGCAAGAGCTTCGTGAACCTGCCCGTCAAGGACCTGAGGAGGTCCCTGGGCTTCTTCGCCGCCCTCGGGTTCCGCTTCGACCCCCGGCTCTCCGACGACGCCGCCGCCTGCATGGTCGTCAACGACGGCAGTTTCGTGATGCTGCTCACCGAGCCTGCCTTCCGGCGCTTCACCACGAAGGAGCTGGCCGACACGGCGAGGCGCACCGAGGTCGTCCTGTCGATGTCCGTCGACCGCCGGGACGAGGTGGACGAGCTGGTCAACAGGGCCTTCATGGCCGGGGCACGGCCCTCCCTCGACCCCGTGCAGCACGAGGGCGTGTACTCCTGGGGCTTCGAGGACCTCGACGGGCACCTGTGGGAGGTGCTCTGGACGGACCCCGACCTTCGCAACGGCCGCCGGACGGCGGACCGCTGACGACGAAGGGGGCCTGACCAGGTCAGACCCCCAGAAAGCCAGAACCGGGACGGGTTACAGCCCCGGGTAGAGCGGGTGCTTCGCGGCGAGCGCCCGGACCCGGGAGCGCAGCGCCGGGGCATCGAACTCCGGCTTGAGCGCCTCGGCGATGACGTCGGCGACCTCCGCGAAGTCGGCGTCGCCGAAACCGCGGGTGGCCAGGGCCGGGGTACCGATGCGCAGACCCGAGGTGACCATGGGCGGACGCGGGTCGTTGGGCACCGCGTTGCGGTTGACCGTGATGCCGATCTCGTGCAGCCGGTCCTCCGCCTCCTTGCCGTTGAGCTGGGAGTTGACCAGGTCGACCAGGACCAGGTGCACGTCGGTGCCGCCGCTGAGCACCCGGACCCCCGCCTCGGCGGCGTCGGGGCGGGTGAGCCGCTCGGCGAGGATGCGCGCGCCCGACAGGGTGCGCCGCTGGCGCTCGGCGAACTCCTCGCTCGCCGCGACCTTCAGCGCCACGGCCTTGGCAGCGATCACGTGCTCCAGCGGGCCGCCCTGCATGCCCGGGAACACCGCCGAGTTGATCTTCTTGCCCAGGTCCGCCTTGGCCAGGATGAGACCGCCGCGCGGACCGCCCAGCGTCTTGTGCGTGGTGGTGGTCACCACGTCGGCGTAGGGCACCGGGTTGGGGTGCAGACCGGCCGCGACCAGGCCCGCGAAGTGCGCCATGTCCACCATGAGCAGGGCGCCCGTCTGGTCGGCGATCTCCCGGAAGCGGGCGAAGTCGAGCTGGCGCGGGTAGGCCGACCAGCCCGCGATGATCAGCTTCGGCTGGTGCTCCTTGGCCAGCGCCTCGACCTCGTCGTAGTCGACCAGGCCGTCGGACTCGCGCACGTGGTAGGCCACGGCGTTGAGGATCTTGCCGGAGTAGTTGATCCGCATGCCGTGGGTCAGGTGCCCGCCGTGCGCCAGGTCCAGGCCCAGGATGGTGTCGCCCGGTTGCAGCAGCGCGAAGTACACCGCGGTGTTGGCCTGCGCACCCGAGTGCGGCTGCACGTTCGCGTGCTCGGCCCCGAACAGCGCCTTGGCGCGGTCGATGGCCAACTGCTCGACGACGTCCACGTGCTCGCAGCCGCCGTAGTAGCGGCGGCCCGGGTAGCCCTCGGCGTACTTGTTGGTCAGGACCGACCCCTGCGCCTCCAGGACCGCCCGCGGGGCGAAGTTCTCGGAGGCGATCATCTCCAGGGTGTCGCGCTGGCGGGCGAGCTCGGCGTCCACGGCGGCCGCGACCTCCGGGTCGAGCTGCGCCAGCGACTGGTTGAGCGGATTGCTCTGGGCGGTCATGAGTTTCCTAACCTTCGCCTTCGGTGAGCTGCGTGTACTGCTCCGGGGTGAGCAAATCGGCGGGCTCGTCCGCGAGCTCCACCTTGAACAGCCAGCCCCGGCCGTAGGGGTCGGAGCCGATCAGTTCAGGGTCGTCCACCGCGGCCTGGTTGACATCGACGACCTCCCCGGAGACCGGAGAATAGATCTCGCTGACCGACTTGTGCGACTCGATTTCGCCGCAACTGTCACCAGCGGTGACGGTCGAACCGACCTCCGGCAGTTCGACGTAGACGATGTCCCCCAGCGCCTCGGCGGCGAAGGCCGTGATACCGACGGTGGCGATGTCCTCGTTGACAGCCACCCACTCGTGCTCCTTGGTGTAACCCAGCTCTGCGGGAACGCTCAATTCGACTCTCCAGGAGTGTTGTCCATTATTCAGTAGGAGCGGACGCCGCCGTGCGCCGCCCCGGCAGCTCCGGTTCTGCCCCGCCCGGCAGGGCGGACCGTACCGGCAAGGGCGGGGCGCCTACGCCTTCCGCTTGTAGAAGGGCAGGTCCACCACGTCCACCGCCTCGGCACGGCCGCGGACGTCCACGGTGAACTCGCCGCTGGACAGGTCGGTGCCCGCGTCGACGGCCGCGATCGCGATGGGCTTGCCCAGCGTGGGGGAGGGGGCGCCGCTGGTGACGACTCCGACGTGGACGCCGTTGCGCAGCACCCCGTGCCCCTTGCGGGGCACCCGGCGGCCGCGGCCGACCAGGCCGACGAGGACCTGGGTGGGACCGGATGAGCGCCGCGCGGTGAGTGCCGCGCGGCCGACGAAGCCTCCCGGCTTGTCGAGCTTGACCAGACGCCCCAGGCCGGCCTCGTAGGGGGTGAGGTTGGTGTTGAGCTCGTTGCCGTACAGCGGCATCCCGGCCTCCAGACGCAGGGTGTCGCGGGCGGCCAGCCCCGCGGGCAGCAGGCCGAGCGGCCTGCCTGCCTTGTAGAGCGCCTCCCAGACGGCGGGCGCCTCCGCCGCGGGGCGGACGAAGAGCTCGAAACCGTCCTCCCCGGTGTAGCCGGTCCGGGCGAGCAGCACCGGGGCCCCCGCGACGGTGCAGTACCGGGCGGCGTAGTAGCCGAGGTCGGACAGGTCGGCGTCGGTGAGCGGGGCGAGGATCTCCGCGGCCCTCGGCCCCTGGAGGGCGATCAGGGCGTACTCGGCGGACTCGTCGGCCACGGCCACGTCGAACCCGCCGGTGCGCTCGGCCAGCGCGGCCGTGACGACGTCGGTGTTGGCCGCGTTGGAGACGACCAGGTACTCGTCCTCGGCCAGCCGGTAGACGATGAGGTCGTCGAGCACCCCGCCGTGCTCGGCGACGATCATGGTGTAGCGGGCGCGCCCCGGGGCGAGCGTGGACAGCAGCCCCACCAGCGCGTGGTCGAGGAACTCGGCGGCCTGGGAGCCGCTGACCCGGATCTCCCCCATGTGGGACAGGTCGAACAGTCCGGCGGCCTCGCGCACCGCCTGGTGCTCGGCGCTCTCCCTGGTGTAGCGCAGCGGCATCAGCCAGCCGGCGAAGTCGACCAGGGTGGCGTTGAGTGAGAGGTGCGTCTCATGCAGTGGGGTGGTGCGGGCACCGCCGCTCGAGGCCTGGGACATGGACACTCCCGAAAGAGGGTGGGTGTGAACGAAGGCTGCTGGACGTCATCCTCCCCCTCGGCCTCCACAGCCGGAGGACAGCGCCGCGCCGACGGTCCGTGCCTCCGGCGAGGGACGCGTCACACTGGGCGGTCCGCTCTGCCGGGGAGCTTCCGCCCGCGCGGCCGACGGGTCCGGAGTACGGGTGAAGACGACGGTTCGATGGATCGCTCAGGCCACCCGGGCGCTCCCCCCGCACGGGTGTCTGGTGTTCTCAGCCTAGCAGTGCGTGGTCGTCGGACAAGAAGCACGGGGAGGCGGCGGGCCGGACGTCCGGCCCGCCGCCTCCCCGTCACGCGGCAGGGCTCAGCCCACGGCCTTGCGGCGGCTGCGCACGGCGTCGGCCAGGTGGGCCAGCACCTCCTCGGTGGTCTCCCAGCCCATGCACTTGTCGGTGATGCTCTGGCCGTAGGTCAGCTCGGCCGGGTCGCCGAGCTTCTGCGCGCCCGGCACCAGGAAGCTCTCCAGCATCACCCCGATGATGCCGGTCTGCCCCTCGGCGACCTGGGCGGCGATGTCCTGCGCCACGCCCGGCTGGCGCAGGTGGTCCTTGCCGCTGTTGGCGTGGCTGGCGTCGATCATCAGGCGGCGCGGCAGCCCCGCGGCCTCGATGGTGTCCAGCGCGGCGGTGACGTGGGCAGCCCTGTAGTTGGGGCCGGAGCGCCCTCCGCGCAGGATGACGTGGCAGTCGGGGTTGCCGGAGGTGGACACGACCGCGCCCGAGCCGCTGGGGTCCACCCCGAAGAAGGTGTGGGAGCTGGCGGCGGCCGCGCAGGCGTCCACGGCGACCTGCACGTCGCCGTCGGTGCCGTTCTTGAAGCCCACGGGCATGCTCAGGCCGCTGCTGAGCTGGCGGTGCACCTGGCTCTCGGTGGTGCGCGCCCCGATGGCGCCCCAGGTCACCGCGTCCGCGATGTACTGCGGGGTGATCGGGTCGAGGAACTCGGTGCCCGCCGGGATGCCCAGCGAGCCGATGTCGAGCAGCAGCTTGCGCGCGGTGCGCAGCCCTCGGTGCACGTCGAAGCTGCCGTCCAGCCCGGGGTCGTTGATCAGGCCCTTCCAGCCCAGCGTGGTGCGCGGCTTCTCGAAGTACACCCGCATGACCACGCACAGCTCGGAGGAGAGGGAGGGGATCAGCGCCTTGAGGCGGCGCGCGTAGTCCAGCGCGGAGACCGGGTCGTGCACCGAGCACGGGCCGACGACGACGAGCAGCCGGTCGTCCTCGCCGTCCAGGACCCGTTTGACCGCGGCTCTGGACTCCTCGACCAGTGCCGTGCGCTCCGGGCCCATCGGCAGCTCGGCCAGGATGTCGTGGGGGGCGACGAGCGGCTGGTAGCTGACGACCCGTGTGTCGTTGGTACTCGGCATGGGCGATTCCTTCATCCTTCTCCCCTGACTGGCAGGCTCGGTGGCTGTCGCGAGCCCCGGTGAGACTCCGGGCGGACGCGTCACGGGATCTGTGCGTCAGCTCCGGCACCCGACGGTGACACACCCGCGCCCAGGCGTTTTGCGGCTGGGACGAAAAGCGTGGTCGGCAGACGCTCAAAAGAACCCTAACGCGCTCGTAACGCAGCCTATTGCGACAACTCTGCGTCTGTGACAGGTGCCGTGCAGTGAAGAACCCCTCTTCGCTCCGGGGGCGGTCTAGGATGGACCGACGGGCGCGTGGTGGTCAGACCGCACGACAGGCACGCTGCCCCGTCGCCTGTCGCCCCGGCCCCACCGACCGCACCGGTGGCGCCGCGCGGCCGGAGGACCGCGGCTCCCGTCCACATCGCGGCCGACCGCGCCGGGTCCGCTGCCCGCCCCCACGGACGGCACCCCACGCTCCCGACGCGGGACCCCGAGTCCTGCCTCCTCGCAGCGCCCGTGCCGAGAGCCCGGCGTCGCCGCCGGGGTGACGTCCGACCTGGCACGACAACCCCGACCCGAAAGAGGGGCGCTTCTTGATGCGCACGCTGTACCCGCCCATCGAACCGTACGACAGCGGGATGCTCGACGTGGGCGACGGCAACCGGATCTACTGGGAGCTCGTGGGCAACCCGAACGGAAAACCAGCGGTCTTCCTGCACGGGGGCCCCGGAGCAGGCTGCACCCCCGACCACCGTCGGCTGTTCGACCCCGAGCGCTACCGCGTCCTGCTGTTCGACCAGCGCAACTGCGGACGCAGCACCCCGCACGCCAGCCGGATGGACACCGACCTGCACGCCAACACCACCTGGGCGCTGGTGGCGGACATCGAGCGGCTGCGGCGCATGATCGGCGTGGACCGGTGGCTGGTGTTCGGCGGCTCCTGGGGCAGCGCCCTGGCGCTGGCCTACGCCGAGGAGCACCCCGAGCGGGTCAGCGAACTCGTGCTGCGCGGCATCTTCACGCTGCGCAACGAGGAGCTGCGCTGGTTCTACCAGAGCGGGGCCTCCTTCCTCTTCCCCGACGCCTGGGAGCACTACCTCGCCCCCATCCCCGAAGCCGAGCACGACGACCTCATCGGCGCCTACGCCCGGCGGCTCAACTCGCCCGACCCGCAGGTGCGGCTGGAGGCGGCCCGGGCCTGGAGCGTGTGGGAGGGCAGCACCCTGACGCTCTACCCGGACGAGCGGCTGCGCGCCGTGCACGCCGAGCCGGAGTACGCGCTGGCCTTCGCCCGCATCGAGAACCACTTCTTCGTCCACGGCGGGTTCTTCACCCCCGGGCAGCTCATCGAGAACGCGGACCGGATCGCCGACATCCCCGGCGTGATCGTGCAGGGCCGCTACGACGTGTGCACCCCGCCCAAGACCGCGTTCGACCTGCACCGGGCCTGGCCGAAGGCGGAGTTCCACCTGGTCGACGACGCCGGGCACGCGTTCAGCGAGCCCGGCATCCTGCACCGGCTGATCGAGGCCACCGACCGCTTCGCCGAGCAGTGACGCGCCGGGCTCAGCGCCCCGCCGCGGCCAGGGCGTCCTCCCAGGAGGTGGGTTCGGCCAGCAGCGGGCGGTAGCGCATCACCTTCGGGGTGGAGCGCAGCCCCAGGACGCCCACGAGCCGGCCCGCCCTGCCGAAGAAGGCCACGAACTTGCGGTCCTCCGCCGAGCCGTGCACGACCTCCACGGTGTCGGCGGGGGACGCCTGGCCGAGCAGTTGGATCTTCATGCCGTACTGGTCCGACCAGAAGTAGGGCACCGGCCGGTAGGGCTGCCGGGCGCCCTCTCCCGCCAGCAGGTTGTGCGCGGCCGCCCGCGCCTGCTCCTCGGCGTTGGTCCAGTGCTCCAGGCGCAGTCGGCCCCCGTAGCGCGGGTGGGGCCAGGACGCGAGGTCGCCGACGGCGTACACCCCCGGCAGGGAGGTGGCCGAGTACTCGTCGCAGCGCACCCCGCCCCCGGGGTCAAGGGCCACCCCCGACCCGGCCAGCCACTCGGTGTTCAGCGCCACGCCCAGCCCCGCCACGGCCAGGGGCGTCTCCACCGCGCTCCCGTCGGCCAGGCGCACCCGTTCCAGGCGGCCGGTGCCCTCGAAGGCGGTCACCGGGACGCCCAGGCGCAGCTCGACGCCGTTGTCGCGGTGCAGTTCGGCGAGGACCGCGCCGATCCGCGGGTCCACCACCCTCGTCAGGGGGGTGTCCGCGGCCTCCAGCAGGGTGACCTCGGCGCCCAGGCTGCGGGCGGACGCGGCGACCTCCGCCCCGACGAAGCCCGCTCCGACCACCACGACGCGTCCGTGGCGCAGCAGGCCGGCGCGGACCTCCTCGGCGTCGTCGAGGGTGCGCAGGACGTGGACGCCGGGCAGGTCGGTGCCGGGGCGGCGGGCGCGGGCGCCGGTGGCGACGACCACCCCGTCGGCGGTGAGCTCGCTCCCGTCGGACAGCTCCACCGCCCGCCCGCCGGGGCGCAGCGCGACGGCGCGCACCCCCAGGCGCAGGTCCAGGTCGAGCGCGGCCAGCTCGGCCTCCGAGCGCAGGTCCAGGCTGCGGCCCGAGCCCCGCCCGGTGAGGACCTCCTTGGACAGCGGCGGGCGCTCGTAGGGGGGACGGGCCTCCTCGCCGACGAGGACGATCGTCCCGTCGAAGCCCTCCTGCCGCAGTGCTTCGGCGGTGGTGAGGCCGGCCAGCCCGGCCCCGGCTACAACGATGGTCTGCAACTGTCGCTCCGCGGATCGGTGACGTCGTGCGCGGTGCCGAACGTACCAACAGCGCGGCGGCACCGGCGGACCCGCCCGGGCGCCGTCGGCGTCCGGGCCCCACAGGGGGCAACGCCGGCGCCTGCGGCGCCGCTTCCCCGACCCCCGACGGGGTGTTCCCGCACGTGCTGCTGGGCACAAGCGGCACGTGCGGAGGGGGAGCGTCACCGATGGCGGGTAAGGTCAGGGCGGGCCCGCGGAGTACTGCGCGACACGGGCTGCAGGACGAGGCGAGGAGACGGACGTGCCGCACGAGAAGCGCGCGGGCCACGAGGCCGTGCGAATGGGGGCGCTGACCCGGCGCCGGAGCGGGTGCCGCGCGCGCGACCTGGAATACGCGGTGCTCGACGTCGAGACCACCGGGCTGCGGCCCGAAGAGGGAGCCAGGGTCTGCGAGATCGCCGTGGTCCGGATGCGCGGGGACGGCACGGTGGTGCGCGAGTTCACCACGCTGGTCGACCCGCGGACCCCGGTCACCGGCCGGGAGTTCCACGGGATCGCCGACGGCGACGTGGTGGGGGCGCCCCGGGCCGGGGACCTCGTGGCGGAGTTGCGGGCGCTGTTTTCCGGGGCGGTCCTGGTCGGCCACAACCTGGAGTTCGAGAACACCTTCCTCACCAGCGAGTTCGTCCCGGCGGGGCTGCCGACCGGCCTGCCCGGCCTGTGCACGCTGCGGACCCTGCGCGCCCAGGTGAGCCTGGAGCGCTACTCGCTGGCCCGGGCCAGCCACGCGCTGGGCGGCGACTGGCCGACCGGGCAGCACACCGCCCTGGGGGACGCGCGGGCCTGCGCCCAGCTCCTGGCCGAGCTGCTGAGCAACGCGCCCGGGACGCTGTACTACACGGGGCCGACACCGGTGGAGCTGGCCGCCGGGCCGGGAACCGTGTCGGCCAAACCGCGCCGCGCCTCGGCCGGCGCGCTGCGGCTGGCGGGGCCGCAGCCCCGCCCGGTGCCGGTGCGGGGGCTGCGGCCCTGGCCCCGGGTGTGGCGGGAGCTGGAACTGGACCCGCGGCTGTGCGGCGGCCGGTTCGACGAGGCCGAGCGCGCCCGGGCGGAGACCCGTGCCCGCGCCGCGGTCCGGAGGCGGCGGGCGTTGCTGGCGGGGGCCGCGTTGACCGGCCTGGCGGCGGCCACGGCGCTGGCGGTGGCCCTGGCGCGCCCCCGGGGCGGCGTGCTGGCCACCGGGGTGCGGCGCGGGGGGCTCACCGTCCCGACAGGGTGAGGAAGAACGCGGCGATCAGCATGCTGCCGCCCAGCGTGGTCAGGGTGGCGCGGCCCCGCTCGGTGAGCCGGGCGGAGACGGTGTACGGGCGCGGCAGACGGCCGCGGGAGGAGCGGCGGCTCCACCGCGGAAGGCGGTTGGTGAGCGCGATCGTCACCAGGACGGACCCGAGTGCGGCCAGGAGGAGCGACACCGTCGGCTTTCCCTTCGTGGCAAACGGCACCGGTGGTCGTCGCCGGTCCCGCGGGGCGGGTCCGGCTCGCGGCGTCCCCGCTCAGGCGGGACGGGCCGCCGCGGCGGCGCGCTCCCGGTCCACGCCGAGCGCCCGCAGCGCGAACTCGGTCACCAGGGAGCGCGCTTCGTCCAGCCTGACCTCCCCGCGTACCAGGGGGAGGCGCTGGGAGCCGATGAGAGCCAGCAGCAGCTTGGCGGTGGGCTCGGCGGGCACCGGCTCGAACTCGCCGCTGTCCGTCCCCTGTTGCAGGATCTCCACCAGCAGCCGGTGCATCGGCGCGACGTGGTCGGCGAGCTTCTGGTACGCCTGCGGGCCCAGGCTCGCGCCGAGCTCGGCCGCCGCCGGGTGGGGGTGCTCGACGACGGCCTCCAACTGGAAGTCCACGAACCCGGCCAGCCGCTGCACCGCGGGGGCGTCCCGGGGCAGTTCCTCCCGGCAGCGCCGCACGAAGTCGGCGGTCACCCGTTCGGTGAAGGCCAGCAGCAGGGCGGGCTTGTCGGGGAAGTAGTTGTACAGGGCGGTACGGGTGATGCCGGACACCGTCGCCACGTCCGTCATGGAGATCTCGTCGATCCCCTGGTCACGGGTGAGGACGGCCACCGCGTCCAGGATGCGGTCGAGCACCTGGGCCCGGTGTGCGGCAATGGTGGGCGCCGAGATCTTGGGCATGACTCTATCGTGACACGTCTCACCGCGGAGAGTGTCCGAAATCGCCGTTATGCCTGGTGGGCCTCAGGAGGCCGGGACGAAACCGCTCAGTTCGTTCATCATCTCGGTGTTGAACCGGTAGGCCACGTGCGCCTCTTCGATGATCCGCTGCTGTTCGGCCTCGTCCAGGTTCAGGGCGTCCACGGCCGCGCGGTAGCTCTTCTTGAACCGGGGCAGGCTGCCCAACTGGTCGAAGACGTAGAACTCGATGCCCGCGCCGTCGTCGAAGCCGTAGGTCTGCTGCACCACCCTCTTGATGAACTGCCCGCCCGACAGGTCGCCGAGGTAGCGGGTGTAGTGGTGCGCGATGAAGCCGCCCGGCCAGTCGGCGGTCCAGCGGATGCGCTCGGCGTAGGCCCGGGTGGAGGGGAGGGGGGTGATGGTGTCGCGCCAGTCGGGACCGCACAGGAAGGCGAGGTCGCGTTCGAGGGCGGGGACCCGGTGCAGTTCGGGGAAGTACACGGCGCCGCCGACCGGGTGGGTCGCCAGGCTCTGGGCGACCTCCTCCAGCGCGGTGTAGATGAAGTAGTGCTGGACGGCCAGGGCGGTGTACCCCTCACGGGGGAGGGTGCCGGCGAGCAGGGCTTTGGCGAAGCTGTTGGACTCGGCGGAGTCGTGGTCCTGCCGGGTGTCGGTCCTGAGCCGCTCGGAGAGGGAGAGAGAGGAGTCGGGGCGCTGCTGCGTGGCCTGTGCCGTGCTCATGGGGCCGTTCTTTCTGTCGGCTGCTTTCCGGACAAAGGATAAGGGTCTATACGACATGATGTCGTTTAAAGTCGGATAAGGCAACACTTTGCTGACAAGCCGTCAAAAAGGCTGGTCTTCGTGGTGCGCTTCGGTACGTCACAGGAACCTCGGAGGAACGGCGAGTATCCTGGCCGGGGCGGACGGCACGACGTCCCATGAGCCCGGAGCCCGGCCGTCGTCCCCCGGCCGGAGGTCGGCCGCCCGCGGCCTGCGCTGCTGGCGGTGCAGAGAGCCGGGCCATTATCGTTTGACTGGCACGAACTGTTCGCGAACCAGCCTGGAGGGAGAGGAGTCGGGCTGGACCACCGCGACCCCCGGTGCGCTCGCCCTGCCAGGTGCCCAGCACGCCGGTGTCGGAGGGGAGGAGCCATGACGCCGGACCCCGCACGGATCTTCCTTTTTCCCGGGTGCTGAGAGACAGTCGACCTAGAGGCGATGTGGACATTGGAAAGACAGAGCACGAGTCGCCGAACGTGCCCTTATCCCCAGGCACGCCAAGCGCACCCCTCAGAGGCGCCGTGGAATCAGTAGACATCCTCCTGATCGAGGACGACCCTGCGGACAAGCTCCTCGTCGAGGAGTTCCTCGCAGACACCGCACTCAACGCCAAGATCACCTGGGTCACCACCCTGGCCGAGGCCCGTCCGCACCTGTCCGACTTCCGCGGCTGCGTACTGCTCGACCTCAACCTGCCCGACGCGCGCGGCATGGACCTGCTGCGCGAGGTCCTCGACGCCGCGCAGTCCGCCGCGGTCGTCGTCCTCACCGGACTGGACGACGAGCACGAAGGCATCGCCGCGGTGGCCGCGGGAGCCCAGGACTACCTCGTCAAGGGCCAGGTCGACGGCTCCCTGCTGGCGCGCAGCCTGCGCTACTCCGTGGAGCGCCAGCGCGCCGACGAGAACGCGCGCCAGTTGCGCGAGGCCGAACTGCACGCCCGGGAGAACATGCGTCTGGAACGGGGCCTCCTGCCGCAGCTGCTGCTCGGCGAATCCCGCATGGTGCCCCGGTCCTTCTACCGGCCCGGCCGCAAGCGGGCCCTGGTCGGCGGCGACTTCTTCGACGCGGTGGACCGGGAGGGCACCACCCACCTCATCGTCGGCGACGTCAGCGGACACGGCCCCGACGAGGCCGCGCTCGGCGTCAACCTGAGGATCGCCTGGCGTGCCCTGGTCATGGGCGGGGTCGCCGAGGAGCGCCTGCTGCCCGCCCTGGAGAAGATCCTCCTCTCCGAGCGCGCCCAGGAGGAGATGTACGCCACGCTCTGCCAGGTCAGCATCGACCGGGGCACCGAGGAGGCGCGCATCCGGCTGTTCGGCCACCCGCCGCCGCTGGTCCTCAGCCCCGACCTGCGCGTCACCGAGGTGAACGCCGAGCCCCGACCGCCGCTGGGGATGTTCCCCGACGCCGAGGCGGAGGTCGAGCGCTTCCCCTTCCCCCAGGGGTCGACTCTCATGCTCTACACCGACGGACTGGTGGACGCCTACGCCGGCAACGGCTCCGACCGGCTCGGCGTCACCGGTCTGGCCCGCATCGTCGAAGCCGCGCTCGCCGCGCAGACCCCGATCGGGGAGCTGCCCGAGCGCCTCGTGGACGAGGCCGAACAGCACAACGGCGGCCCGCTCCAGGACGACGTCGCGATGCTGCTCGTCACTTATGGGGAATGACTACGTGAACTCCGGCACCGAACCACGGGACGGGACCGTTCCGGCCGCGGGGGGGATCCTCACCCGCCCATGGTCGCTGCGGCGGCGCGTCACGGTACTGCTGATCTCGGTGGGCGTTGTCCTCATCGCCTCCATGGCCACCATCGTCATCACCGCGCTGGAGGCGCGCGAGGCGGTGGTCCGCCAGGTCGAGCAGCTCACCCCCGCCCAGAGCGCGCTCCACCAGACCATGGCCGCCTACTACAACCAGGACAGCGGTATCCGCAGCTACGCGGAGACCAGAGAACTCGATTCCCTGGAGCCCTACGAGCAGGGGCGCCGCACCCTGGAGGAGAGCCTGCCCCAACTGGAGCAGGCCGCCCGCGACAACCCCGCCATCGACTCCGAGATCGAGGCCCTGCTGGCCGCCGGGGAGGCGTGGAGCACCGAGTACGCCGCGCCGGTCCTGGACCGGCTGCGCGAAGGAGAAGACCCCGGTCCCGCCGCCAACCAGATCGGCGACGAGCGCTTCACCTACCTGCGGGAGGCGTCCAGCAGCGCCCAGGGGCGCATCAGCGCCGAACTACAGGAGGCCCAGGACGACCTGGCCTCGGCCACCCAGCAGCTCGCCGCGCTGCTGATGCTCGTCGGCGTGGTCATCGTGGTGCTGTGCGGCTTCCTGTGGGTGATGCTCCAGCACTGGGTGCTGCGCCCGCTGGACGAACTGGGCCGCCACCTCCAGCAGGTCTCGGACGGCTACTACACCCACCGCATCGAACTGGAGGCGCCGCCCGAGATCGAACGGGTCGCCCGCAACGTCGACGCCATGCGCGAACGCATCGTGCACGAGCTCGACGAGGTCGGCACCGCCCGGCGCACCCTCCAGGAGCAGTCGGAGCTGCTGGAACGCCAGACCGAGGAGCTGCGCCGCTCCAACCTGGAGCTGGAGCAGTTCGCCTACGTCGCCTCGCACGACCTCCAGGAGCCGCTGCGCAAGGTCGCCAGCTTCTGCCAGCTGCTCAAACGCCGCTACCACGGACAGTTGGACGAGCGAGCCGACTCCTACATCGACTTCGCGGTCGAGGGCGCCAAGCGCATGCAGACCCTGATCAACGACCTGCTGGCGTTCTCCCGCGTGGGACGGACCAAGAACTTCACCACCGTCGACCTCAACAGCGTCCTCGACGACGCCCTCGCCAGTCTCGGCTCGGCGCTGGAGGAGGCCGAGGCCGTGGTCACCGGGGACCAGCTCCCCGAGGTCCAGGGCGACCGGACGCTGCTGACCCAGGTCTTCTTCAACCTGATCGGCAACGCCGTGAAGTTCCGCGGCGAGGAACCGGCCCGCGTGCACATCAGCGTCCGTCGGGAGGGGACCGAATGGGTGTTCTGTTGCGCCGATAATGGAATCGGCATCGAGCCGCAGTACGCCGAGCGGATCTTCGTGATCTTCCAACGGCTGCACACACGCGACAAGTACGGCGGAACGGGGATCGGCCTGGCCATGTGCAAGAAGATCGTGGAGTTCCACGGCGGACGCATCTGGCTGGACCACGAGTCGGACGAGCCGGGGACCCGGATCTGCTGGTCGCTTCCGGTAGACACGGACAAGGACGACGACCTTCCCGAGGAGGAGGCGTCGCCGCTGACCGCGCCGCCCGGACGGGGCTCCGCTGGCGCCGACACGAGAAGGTTTCGGGATTGAACGAGGTCCGCATGGTGCAACCTATCGAGGTGCTGCTGGTCGAGGACGACCCCGGCGATGCCCTCATGACCCGGGAGGCGTTCGCGGAGCACAAGGTCGGCAACCGCCTCCACGTGGTCTCCGACGGGGTCGAGGCCCTGCGCTTCCTCCGCCGGGAGGGCGAGTACGCCCAGGCTCCCCGGCCGCACCTCGTGCTGCTCGACCTCAATCTGCCCCGCAAGGACGGGCGCGAGGTCCTACAGGAGATCAAGCAGGACGAGGACCTGGCCCGCATCCCGGTCGTGGTGCTCACCACCTCCGAGGCGGAGGAGGACATCGTCCGCAGCTACCAGTTGCACGCCAACGCCTACGTGACCAAGCCCGTCGACTTCGACCAGTTCATCAAGGTGGTCCGCCAGATCGACGACTTCTTCGTGACCGTGGTGCGCCTGCCGCAGCGGTGAGGGGCGGCGGGGCGGGGGACCGGCCGCGCCCGCGGAGCCGGGCGGACTCCCGCGCACCCGGGCGGGTTCTGGACTACGGTTGGTCCCATGAGCCTGCCCGAACCCCGTGACTCCTCCGGGCCCTACCGCATCTGCGTGGTGTGCCTGGGCAACATCTGCCGCTCCCCCATGGCGGAGAAGATCCTCATCACCGACCTCGCGCGTGCCGGACTCGCCGACCGGGTCGAGGTGGACAGCGCGGGAACGGGAGACTGGCACATCGGCGCGGACATGGACCCCCGGGCCGCGTCCACCCTGCGCAAGTACGGCTACCCGACCGGACACGTCGCCCGCCAGTTCTCCCCCTCCTGGTTCGCCGAACGCGACCTGGTGCTGGCCATGGACACCGACAACCTGGACGACCTGGTCCGGCTCGCCCCCGACGCGGAGAGCCGGGAGCGGATCCGCCTGTTCCGCTCCTTCGCCCCCGGAGCGGGCCCCAACCCCGAGGTGCCCGACCCCTACTACGGGGGCGACGACGGCTTCGTCGCCGTGCTCACCATGATCGAGGCCGCGTCCAAAGGGCTCACCGGCGAACTCGCCCCGCTGTTCGGTCCGTGAGAGGGGAGGGCCTGTGCAGTCCGTCGCCGCCAGGGTCGCCGAACTGACCGGCCGTGAGGTCGCCGCCGTCACCGAGATGGGCAGCAGCCACAGGTGGCGGCTGTACCGGGCCGAACTGGCCGACGGGACGCCGCTCTTCGTCAAGGCGTTCCCCGACGGGGACCCGGGAGCGGACGGGCTCTTCCGCGCCGAGGCGCTGGGCCTGGACTGGCTGGGCCGCTCGTTCGGCTCCCCGGTGCCCGACGTGGCCGGGTGGGACGACCGCGCCCTGGTGCTGGCCTGGGTGGAGGAGCGCCCGCCCACTCCTGAGGCGGCCGAGCGCTTCGGCCACCAGCTCGCCGCCATGCACCTGGCGGGCGCCGACTCCTTCGGTGCGAGCTGGAACGGCTACATCGGCCCGCTGCCCATGGACAACACGCCGCGGTCGACGTGGCCGGAGTTCTACGCCGAGCAGCGGATCCTGCCCTACCTGCGCCGCGCCGCCGACCGGGGTGCCCTCACCCCGGCTGACGTGCGCCTGGTCGAGAAGGTGCTCGCCGCGATCGACGACCTGGCGGGCGATCCGGAGCCCCCCGCCCGCATCCACGGCGACCTGTGGAACGGCAACGTGCTGTGGCAGGACGACGGCGCGGTGGTGGTGGACCCGGCGGCCCACGGCGGCCACCGCGAGGCGGACCTGGCGATGCTGGCGCTGTTCGGGCTGCCGTACCTGGACCGGGTGCGCGACGCCTACAACGAGACCGCGCCGCTGGGCGCGGGCTGGCGGGCGCGGGTCCCCCTGCACCAACTGCATCCGCTGCTGGTGCACGTGTGCCTGTTCGGGGCGGCCTACCGCACCATGGTGCTGGAGACCGCCCGGGCCGCGCTGCGGGCGTGACCGGCCGCGACCGGGGATTAGCCACGGCACGGAGGCTGCTCTAGAGTCGGGGACGTGAACCGGCCACACCCCCCGCAACCGACTCCTGACCCGTGGGGCCGCCCGACCCAGCCCCCGACACCGACACCCCCCGGCACGCGGGGAAGTCCCGCGCCGTACCTCTTCCTCGCGTTCGTGCTGGCCGCCGCCCTGACCGTCGCGATCGTGGTGGTCGTGGTCTCGCTGGGCGGGAGGACCGGGTCGCAGGCCGCACCGCCCCCGTCCCCCGAGCAGCGGCCCGTCGACACCGCCACGCCCGAGCGGACCGCCGAGCCCACCGAGGACGACGAGAGCCTCATGCAGCAGGGCTGGCAGCGCGCCGACGTCCCCAAGTGGGGACTGGTCTACGAGGTCCCCGGCGAGGAGGGGTGGCGGATCGCCAACCCCGTGGAGGTGCACAGCTTCGAGGGCGACGACGGCACCGCCCTGGGCATGAGCGGCGTCTCCACCTACCTCGACTCCCCCTGCGCGGGCTGGGGCAGCCGGGCGCTGCTGGGCGCTCAGGGCATCACCGACGCCGAGGACACCGACACCGAGGAGATGGCCGAGGCGACCGCGCGGGCCTGGGCCTACTACGGCTACCGCAGCGACGGCGAGAAGCCCGAGGTGACGACGCGCTCGGTGGCGGAGTTCTCCGCCAACGGGCTGGAGGGCCACCACGCCGTCGTGGACGTCACCGTGCCGGGCAGCGACGGCGAGTGCGTTCCCGCCGAAGCGGTGGTGCACGCCGTGGTCGTCCCGGCGCAGGAGGACGAGGAAGGGCTGCGGGCCTTCGTCATGCTCCTGGACCAGGGGCTGCCCGACACCCTCGACGGGGAGACCGTCGGCACCATCCTCTCCACGCTGCGCGACGCCGACCACGAGGTCTGAGCACGGTCCGCACGGGAACGGCCCCGGTCGGCGTGCCGACCGGGGCCGTCAGGAGAGGGATCAGCCCTTCACGCTGCCCGCGAGCAGGCCGCGGACGAAGTACCGTTGCAGGGCGAAGAACACGATCAGCGGGACCACCATGGACACGAACGCACCGGCGGTGAGCCGCTGCCACTCGTTGCCCCTGGTGCCCGCCAGCTCGGCCAGCCGGACCGTCAACGGCGCGGTGGAGACGTCGCCGCCCGCGAAGATCAGCGCCACCAGCAGGTCGTTCCACACCCACAGGAACTGGAAGATCGCCAGCGACACCAGGGCGGGCACGATCAGCGGCAGCACCACCCGGCGGAACAGCACCCCGTGCCCGGCGCCGTCCACCCGCGCGGCCTCGAAGAGGCTGTGCGGCAGTTGTGAGATGAAGTTGTGCAGCAGGAAGATGCCGAGCGGAAGACCGAAGATCGTGTGCGCCACCCACACGTTGGTGAACGCGAACGCCCCCGGCAGGTCCCACGCCGGCAGCACCTGGACGTCGCCGATGGTCACCCCCTGGGAGAAGAACCGCAGCAGCGGCACCAGGGACATCTGGAGGGGGACGATCTGCAACGCGAAGACCCCGAGGAACACCCAGTCGCGGCCGGGGAAGTTCACCCAGGCCAGGGCGTAGGCGGCCAGGGCCGCCAGGACCACCACGAACACCGTGGACGGCACGGTGATCACGAAGGAGTTCACGAAGTAGCTGGCGAGCTGCCCCTGGTTGGCCGAGAACAGCACCTCGCGGTAGTTGTCCAGGGTCAGTTGCGGGTCGGTGAACATCGTCCACCAGCCGGTGGTCTTGATCTCCTGTTCGGGGCGGAACGAGGAGATGAACAGGCCGGCGGTGGGCAGCGTCCACAAGGCGGCGATGACGATCGCGACGAGGCTCGCCGTGGTGGTGGACAGCCGCTTGCGCACCCGGGCCGCGGCCGACTCGCGCGACCCGGGGCTGCCGGACGCGGCGGGGGACGCGACGCGGACGCCGGGGCCTCCGGATGCGGGGGCGACCGGAGAGGACGCGCGGCCCCCCTCCTCCTCGGCGGCCGAGGACTGCGTCGTGCTCATCGCTGCTCCTCCCTCAGACGTCGGTTGGTGCGCATCTGCACGATGACCAGCGGAATGACCAGGATGAACAGGAACACCGCGAGCGCCGAGCCCATGCCCAGCTCGCCGTAGCGGAACGCCTGGGCGTACATCTCGTTGGCGATGACGCTGGTCTCGTACTGGCCGCCGGTCATCGTGCGGACGATGTCGAACACCTTCAGGGTCTGCACCGAGATGGTGATCAGCACGACCGTCAGCGTCGGCCACACCGAGGGCAGTGTGATGTTCCAGAAGTGCGACCACACGCTGGTGCCGTCGATCCGAGCGGCTTCGATGATGTCGTCGGGGATGGCCTTGATCGCGGCGGAGAGCACCACCATCGCGAACCCGGCCTGCACCCAGATCAGCACCACGATCAGCAGCAGCGTGTTGAGCGGGGTCTCCAGCAGCCACAGCCGCGGTTCGCCGCCGAACCACACGATGAGCTGGTTGAGCAGGCCGATCTGGTCGGCCTCGGCCGGACGGTAGGCGTAGACGAACTTCCAGATGATGCTGGCACCGACGAACGAGATCGCCATCGGCATGAAGATCAGCGACTTGGCCACGGACTCGAACCGCCTGCGGTCGACCAGCAGCGCGTAGAACAGTCCGATCGCGGTGGCCAGCACCGGTCCGAACAGCACCCACAGCAGGGTGTTGCGGAGGACGACCAGGATCTCGGGCTGGGTGAACATCCGGACGTAGTTGTCCAGACCGACCCAGGACGTGCCCTGGCCGTTCATGAAGGACAGCAGGGTGGTACGGATGACCGGGTAGACCAGGCCCAGCAGGAGCAGGACCAGTGCGGGTGCCAGGAAGAGTGCGGCCTGCCACCACTCGGTCTTCGTCTTCTTGGGGCCGGCGTCCACGAAGAACAGCAGGACGCCGATGACGGCCAGGAAGCCCGCGACACCGATCACCAGCCACAGGAGCTTGGGGAGCTCTTCGACAAGGGAGAAACCCATTCCCGTCCTCTTCCGATCGGGTCGGTCCGGGGCCGGAGGGAACCAGCCCCGGACCAGCGGACTGTGTCAGGAAGACCAGGAGTTCTCGATGTAGTCGAGGGTGGCGTCGGTGTCCTCGCCGTTGATCCAGTTGACCATGCCTCGCCAGAACGTGCCGGCGCCCACCTCGGCGGGCATCAGGTCGCTTCCGTCGAAGCGGAACACGGTGTCGGGGTCGCGGAGGATCTCCGCGCCCAGGCGGTCGGTCGGTACCTCCAGAATCTCCAGGTCAAGGCCCTGGTGTGCGGAGAACCAGGCGCCTTCGGCGGCACGGTTGTTAGCGTACTCCGCGGTGGCCAGATATTCGCGGACCGCGACGACCTCGGGCCGGTCGGAGAACGCGCCGACGAACTCGCCGCCGCCCATGACGGGAGTCCCCTGCTCGGGGTTGATCGGCGGCAGGTTGAACGCGTACACGTCGCCGGTCTCCGAGACCTCGGTGCCCTCCGGCCACTGTGCGGCGTAGAAGGAGCCCATCAGGTACATGCCGCACTCGCCGTCCAGGATGGGCAGCCCGGCCTCCTGGAACGAGGTGATGGCGATGCTCTGCACGTTGCCGAAGCCGCCGTTGACGTAGTCCGGGTTGCGCAGGATCTCGTCGGCCCGGTCGAACGCGGCGGCGATCTTGGCGTCGTTGAACGGGATCTCGTGGTTGACCCACTGGTCGTAGACCTCGGGGCCGTTCTCGCGCAGGATGACGTTCTCGATCCAGTCGGTGGCCGGCCAGCCGGTGGCGTCACCGGACTCCAGGCCCGCGCACCAGGGCTTGACGCCGTCGTCCGCGATGGTGTCGCTCAGCTCGATCAGCTCGTCCCAGGTCTGCGGGACCTCGTATCCGTTGTCGGCGAAGAACGTGGGCGAGTACCAGACGAAGGACTTGAAGTTGGCGCCCAGGGGAGTGGCGTACAGTGTGCCGTCGATCGTGGCGTAGTCCAGCCAGTCCTGGCTCCACCCCTCCTCGGCCAGTTGCTGGACGCTCTCGGGGGCCGCGACCAGGTCGCCGGAGGCGGCGAAGCGCTCGAGCAGTCCGGGTTGCGGGAAGAAGGCGATGTCGGGCGCGTTGCCGCCGTCCACCTTCACCTGGACCTGGGCCTCGAACTCACCGCTGCCCTCGTACTGGATGTCGATGCCGGTGCAGTCGATGAACTTCTGCCACGAGCGCCTGAGGCGTTCGGCCTCCTCGTCGCGGATGGAGGCGTAGATGGAGACGCTTCCTCCGATGTCCTGCCACTGGGCGTAGGGCTCGCACTCCGGGGAGTCCGGGTCCGCGCCCGCCGACCCGCCGCCTCCGGACAGGTAGGCGCAGCCTCCGGTCAGCAGGACCAGGGAGAGTGTCGCGGCGATTGTGGTGCGCGGGTTAGGGAACTTGGGCATTCATGTACCTCCAGTACAGCCCGGTCATTGTGTGACCTGCTCCGTAGACATCCGATGCAAGTGGTTCTGTGTGTGAATGTCCACACATTTGGCCAATGACTGCCGTAACGGTTTTGTCACGTAGGAAGAGTCCCAGTTGGTAACGGATTGCCGAGATAGCGGACGGTTAGTGCCGTGATCGCTGAGAGTGAACAAGGTTGAGCGGGTTCGAGGCCCGCTCCGCCCCGGGACCGGCCGGTGCGAAACGCCGTTTCCGACGGCGGATCCGCAGCTCAGAGCGGGTCTGTACCCGGGGACGGCCGCGGGGGGCGCCTCCGGGGCCGGGGGGAGCGCCACCGGCTCCGCGGTCGGGGTTCCGGAAGGACCCCCAAGGACCTTTCGGCCTTTTCGGTGTACGGGGTGCATCTCCGATAATCGGACCATGAACACCGACCACGGCACCGGGCCGGACCTGCACGTCGCCCTCATCGGCTACGGCAGGGGCGGAGCGGTCTTCCACGCCCCGCTCATCGACGCCACCCCCGGACTCCGTCTGGCGGCCGTGGTCACCGCCGACCCCGGGCGCGGCGCGGCGGTCCGCGCCCGCTACCCGCACACCGAGGTCATCACCTCCGTCGACGAACTGTGGCGCCGCGTGGGCGAGTTCGAGATCGTGGTGGTCGCCACCCCCAACCGGACGCACGCCCCGCTGGCCCGCGCCGGGCTGGAGGCCGGGCTGGCAGTCGTCGTCGACAAGCCGTTCACCGTCACCGCCGCCGAAGCCCGGGCCCTGCGGGACGAGGCCGAACGCCGCGGCCAGGTCCTCACCGTGTTCCACAACCGGCGCTGGGACAGCGACTTCCTCACCCTGTGGTCGCTGGTCGAGGGGGGCGAACTGGGCCGCGTGCACCGGTTCGAGTCCCGGTTCGAGCGGTGGCGGCCCCGGGCCGGGGACACCTGGCGCGACAGCGGCTCCGTCGACGACGGCGCGGGCCTCCTCTACGACCTGGGGTCGCACCTCATCGACCAGGCGGTCAACCTCTTCGGCCCGGTGCGCACCGTCTACGCCGAACTGGAGTCGCTGCGCGGCGGCGCCGACGACGACACCTTCGTGGCCCTCACCCACACCAGCGGGGTCCGCTCCCACCTGTGGGCGAGCGCCCTGGCCGCCCAGAACGGACCGCGCTTCCGGGTCCTCGGCGACCGCGCCGCCTACACCGTGTACGGACTCGACGGGCAGGAGGAACGCCTGGGCGCGGGGGAGCGGCCCGGCGGAGCGGACTGGGGGGTCGAACCGGAGTCGGCGTGGGGGCGGCTCGGCGTGGCCGGAGACACCAAGGCCGTGCCCAGCCTCCGCGGCGACTACCCGGCCTTCTACGCGGGGGTGCGCAACGCCGTCGGCGAGGGCGAGCCGGTGCCCGTCGAGGTGCACGAGGTCGTCCACGGGCTCGACGTCATCGAGGCCGCGCTGCGCAGTGCCCGCACCGGCCAGGTGGTCGAGCTGCCGCGGGACTGAGGACCCCGCCGCCCGCTCCGGGGCGCGCCGCACCCCGGCGGTGCACTAGAAATGGAGGGGTGGCACAGGTACTCGTCATCGCGGACGATCTCATCGGCGCGGCCGCGACCGCCGCGCGCTTCGCCCGGGCCGGGCAGCGCGTCACCACGGTCGCCCCCGAGCACGTCACCCGCGCGGCCGAGGAGTACGACGTCGTCGTCGCCAACCTGGACAGTCGGCACATGCCGCCGGGCCAGGCCACCGACCTCGTCGCCGACGTGGTCGAGGCGGTGTGGCCGGTCGGCCTGGTGGTCAAGCGGTTCGACACCACGCTGCGCGGCAACCTCGGCGCGGAGACGGAGGCCGCCTGGGCGTCGGTGCGGGAGCGCTGCCCGCGGCACACGCGCCTGCGGGTGCTGCTGGTCCCCGCCTTCCCCGCAGCAGGCCGCACCACCGCCGACGGCGTGCAGCTCCTCGACGGCGTCCCGGTGGACCGGACCGAGGCGGCGCTCGACCCCCTCACCCCCACCGTCACCGCCGACGTCGCCGCGGCGTTCGCGCAGCAGAGCGACCTGGCGGTGCGCCGCGTCCCGGTCCGCCAGGTCACCCCCGAGCTGCTGGCCGCCGAACTCGCCGCCGGGGACGAACCGGTGGTGCTGTGCGACGCCCACACCGGCCCCTACCTGGTCGAACTGGCCGACGCGGCAGCCCGCGCCCACCGGGAGCACGGTGTGGTGTGGCTGACCGCCGACCCGGGGCCGTTCGGCGCGCTGCTGGCCGAGGCACTGCACCTGCACGGCCAGGGCAACGTCGCTGGGCCGCTGCTGGCCGTCGTCGGCAGCGTCACCGAACTGACCGGCCGCCAGCTCGACGCCGTCGCACGCACCGGGCCGGTGCACTTCGTCGACGCCGACCCCGCCGACCTGGCCGACGACGACGGCCAGGACAAGCTCTCCCGGGCCCTGGCCGACGCCCTCGCCGGCCACGTCTTCCCCGACGTGGTGGCGTTCCGGCTGCGGGTCGGCGCCGCCGAGGCCGCGGCGCTGCCCCTGCAACAGCGTCGCCTCCTGCCGGACCGGCTGGCCGAGGTGGTCGCCGCGGCCGTCGCCGACGCCCAGGGCGCCGGACCCGCGAACCTGCCCAGCGGCCTGTTCACCACCGGGGGCGACCTCACCTCGGCCGTGCTGGACGTGCTGGGCGTGCGGGCCTTCGACGTCGGAGGCGAGGCGCTGCCGCTGACCGTGTACGGCGTCCTCGTCGGCGGGGTGCTGGACGGTGTGCCGCTGGTCGCCAAGGGGGGACTGGTCGGCGACGACTCCGCCGTCGCCGAGTGCCTGGGACGGCTGCGCCGCGCCGTGCAGACGAGGCTGCGCACGGTGCGCGCGGAGGTGTTCGAGCACTTCCCGTTCACCGCGGGCAGCGAGCCGGGAGTGCCGGGGAGCCGGTAAATCCGTTGTGCTCCGGCGGAGGGGGCCGTAGCGTGCGGCAGCACGGCCTTCCGGTGCGAAGTCGACGGTTACTTCGGTTCATCTGGTTCAACTCCCAGAAACACCGCCACGGCGGTGCAGCCCGTCGGCGCCCTGGTCTCGGGAGGCCCGGCACGCACGGCGGAGTCCGGTGCGCCGGTGACGGGTACTTCCCGGAGCCGCCGAGGTCCTGGGCGTGTCCTGCCACTCCCAGGGCCGTACGGTTCCGAGGAATGCGCGGCCGCCGCCCCGGTACCGGGGTCCGCGGTCCCATGACCGCCGCCTTCCCGATCTCGGACTCCCCGGCGTGCCCTGGACTGTCCTTTCTGGGGCTATATGCACAGAAAATTCCTGGCGTCCGGAAAGTCCTCTCCGTTACTGTCAGGGCCGTGCGCCCCCGCCGGGCGGGGCGGCGTGCGCGGTGGGACGTCCGGTGCGCAGGCTGCGGATACTTCCCTCTCCAGGCGGAGACGCGGGTTCGAATCCCGTCGCCGGGACTCCTCCCGGCGTAGCTCAGCGGTCCAGAGCGCCGAAACTCCGCGGCCGTCCCGATCTCGGACGTCCCTCTCCGCACGCCGCCCCGCCCGGCGCTTCTCCCCCCTCCCCTCCCCGAGCGAGGTGCAGTATGGCCAAGTTCAACCGGGTCACGGCGACCACGATCGGGCGCAGTCCTGTCAGGTCCGAGGCCGTCGCCTCCGGCACGACCTACGAAGGAGCCCTCGGCCACGCGCGCGACGCGCGCTCCGAACTGTTCCTGCTCGCAGTGTCGAACATGGTGGGCGAGGGAACCTTCTACGAGAAGGCGCACGACCGCGACCGGCGCTACCGCGACCTGGTCGCCCGACTGGCCGTGGGCGACTTCGACTGGCTGCGCGGCCTGCTGCGCTGGCTGCGCAGCCACGTCGGCCTGCGCTCGGCGCCCCTGGTGGGCGCGCTGGAGGCGGTGCAGGCCCGCCTGGCCGCGGGGGAGCACGGCGGGAACCGGCAGCTCGTCGACTCGGTGCTGCTCCGTCCCGACGAGCCCGGCGAGGCGCTGGCCTACTGGACCGCGCACTACGGGAGGGCGGTGCCCAAGCCCGTCAAGCGCGGCGTCGCCGACGCCGTGGTCCGCCTCTACACCGAGCAGTCGCTGCTGAAGTACGACACCGACTCCCGGGCCTTCCGCTTCGGCGACGTCATCGAGCTGACCCACCCGAGGGCCGCCGACGCCCGGCAGGGCCTGCTGTTCCGGCACGCGCTGGACCGCAGGCACGGACGCGGCAAGCCGGTCCCCAAGGGGCTGGAGATGCTGCGCGCCCGGGCCGAGCTGACGTCGCTGCGTCCCGCGACGCGGCGCGCGCTGCTGCGCCGCGCGAACGCCGCCAGGAAGCTGGCGCAGGCCGGCATGATCTGGGAGTCCGTGGCGGGCTGGTTGCAGGGGCCGATGGACGCCGTCGCGTGGCGGGCCGTCCTGCCGTCCATGGGGTCCATGGCGCGGCTGCGCAACCTGCGCAACTTCGACCAGGCGGGGCTGAGCGACGAGAAGGCCGAGCGGGTGGCCAAGTACCTGGCCGACCCGGCGGAGGGGGCGCGCTCCCGCCAGTTGCCCATGCGCTACCTGTCCGCCTACCGCGCCGCCGGTCCGCGCTGGGCTGCGGCGCTGGAGCGGGCGTTGCAGGCGTCGCTGGCCAACGTGCCCCGACTGCCCGGACGCACGCTCGTCCTGGTGGACCGCTCCGGGTCGATGTTCTGCAACACCTCCGCGCAGTCCGCGCTGACCTGGGCGGACGCCGCAGCGGTGTTCGGGGCCGCGCTGGCGATGCGGGCCGAGCGGGCCGACCTGGTCGAGTTCGGCACCACCCACCGGCCGGTCCGGTTCCGCGCGGACGAGCCGCTGCTGCGGGTGGTCGAGCGGTTCGGCGAGCTGGGCGGCACCGACACCGCGCGGGCGGTCCGCGACAACTACCGTGGCCACGACCGCGTCGTGATCGTCACCGACGAGCAGGCCAGGGGCGGGGACCCCACGGCGGAGGTGCCCGGACGGGTGCCGGTGTACACCTGGAACCTGGTCGGCTACAGGTACGGCCACGGCCCGTCCGGCACCGGCAACCGGCACACCTTCGCCGGGCTGAGCGGGCCGCCGCGGCGTCCCCGGCGGCCCGCCCTGCACGGAGGTCAGCCCTCCGCGCAGGGCGGGGAGGCGTCGGCGCGCGCTGCGGCGGGATCCGCCCCGTTCCGCGCCGCCGGACCGGGCGCCAGCGGCAGCGTGGTCCGGCGGGAGAACCGCAGTTCGGCGAAGGCCCCGGCGGGGACGGCCGGGTTCTTCGGGTAGACCGGCGCCACCCGCCGGTAGGGGGAGCCGGGAGCGGGCCGCGGGTCGGGCTCGCCCCGGTTGGGCCACAGCGCCATGGCGCGCTCGGCCTGCGCGGTGATCGTCAGGGACGGGTTGACCCCCAGGTTCGCGGTGACGGCCGAGCCGTCCACCACGTGGATGCCGGGGTGCCCGTAGAGCCGGTGGTAGGGGTCGACGACCCCCTCGGCCGGGGTGGCCCCGATCGGACAGCCGCCCAGGAAGTGCGCGGTCAGCGGGATGTCGAAGATCTCGCTGACGCTGCTGCCGGGAAATCCGTCGATCTGCTCGGCCATCCGGGTGGCGAACTCCTGGGCGGCGGGGATCCAGGTCGGGGTGGGCGCGCCGTGGCCCTGCCGGGAGGTGAGCACCTGCCCGCCGAACAGCCCCCGCCTGGTGTAGGTGGTCAGCGAGTTGTCCAGCGACTGCATGACCAGGCCGATGATGGTCCGCTCCGACCAGTTGCGCACCGACAGGCTGCGCAGGAACACGGCGGGGTGCGCGACGGCGGCGCCGAGGAAGCGCAGCCAGCGCGGCACGCTGCCCCCGCCGGGGACCTGCATGGTGGTCAGCAGTCCCATCGCGTTGGAGCCCTTGCCGTAGCGGACCGGTTCGATGTGCGTGTGCGGGTCGGGGTGCATCGAGGAGGTGATCGCCACCCCCCTGGTGAAGTCCTGGGGCGGGCGCACCGCCTTGGTCATCGCGCCGACCAGGGACTCGGAGTTGGTGCGGGTGAGGGTGCCCAGTCGGGAGGAGATGCGGGGCAGCAGGCCCGAGTCGCGCATGGCGTGCAGCAGGCGCTGGGTGCCGTAGGTCCCGGCGGCGAGCACCACCTGGCGGGCGGTGAAGGTGCGGGCGTTGCGCCGGGTCCGGGGCGCCCCGGTGACCAGGGTGTCCACCGCGTACCCGCCGCCGTGCGAGGCGGGGCGCTCCCGCAGGCGCACCACGGTGGTCATGGGGTGGACCACCGCGCCGTTGCGTTCGGCGAAGTACAGGTAGTTCTCGGTGAGCATGTTCTTGGCGCCGTGCCGACAGCCGGTCATGCACTCGCCGCACTCCAGACAGGCGCGCCGCACCGGTCCCGCGCCGCCGAAGTAGGGGTCGCCGCCCGCCTCTCCGGGCGCGACGGGGCCCTCGGCCGCGCCGTCGCGCCCGTCGCCGAAGAAGACGCCCACCGGGGCCAGGCGGAAGGTCGAGCCGACCCCCATGGCCTCGGCGGCCTTGCGGAGCTGGACGTCGGCCGGGGTGACGGTGGGGTTGGTCCGCACCCCCAGCATGCGTCTGGCCTGGTCGTAGAAGGGGGCGAGCTCCTCGCGCCAGTCGGTGATGTCGCGCCACTGCGGGTCGTCGTAGAAGTCGTCCAGCGGCTCGTACAGGGTGTTGGCGTAGTTGAGGGAGCCGCCGCCCACGCCCGCCCCGGCCAGCACCATGACGTTGCGCAGCAGGTGGATGCGCTGGATACCGAACAGGCCCAGGCTGGGGGCCCACAGGAAGTTGCGCAGGTCCCAGGAGTTCTTCGGCAGGGTCTCGGGGGTGAAGCGGCGTCCGGCCTCCAGGACGCCGACCCGGTAGCCCTTCTCGGTCAGGCGCAGCGCGCTGACCGAGCCGCCGAACCCCGAGCCGACGACGATCACGTCGTAGTCGAACCGGTCGTCGTCCGCTGCGGCGGGGGTGTGTTCGTGGGGCATGGGTGACTCCCGGACAGGTACGGAGAGGATCGGATGCGTCGGCCGCGGGGGAGAGCGCCGCCCGGCGCGGAGCCAGTTCTTACTGGTCAGTAGAGGTGCTCTATGTAATACACCCTCCGCGCACGGGCGCAAGTCCCCGCAGGCAGCGGTGCGTGCTCCGGCGCCGGGAGCCCGGTCGGCACCGGAACAGGGGCGGCGACGGCCCCGCCCCGGTGCCGATGACGGGGCGTCGCGGCGCGTCGGCACCGACGGAGCCGGAACGCCGACCGCCGGGGCCGTACGGTTCGCCCGGCGGCGCGACCGGACGCACGGCGGTCGGCCCGCCCCGGAGCGGGACGGGCCGACCGCTCCCGCCGGATCAGCGGGCCAGGTGCACCGACTCGGGCAGCAGTTGGCTGGGCGCGCCCACGTAGGAGACGTACAGCGCGTCGCGGGCGCGGGTGCAGGCGGTGAAGAGCAGGTTGCGCTCCTCCTGGTAGACCTGCTCCAGCGCGACCGGGTCGCCCTCGGCGCCGCTGATCGCGGCCTTGGGCGGCAGCAGCGGCTCGCTCAGCCCGACCAGGGCCACGTAGCGGAACTCCTGCCCCTTCAGGCCGTGCAGGGTGCCCAACCGCACCGCGTCCACGTCCGCAGAGGCGTCCAGCGGCGCGGTCGCGATACCGCTGACGTGCAGCTCCTTGGCGATGTTGCGCACCACCCACTGGTTGCGCCCGGCCACCGCGACCGACGACGGCTGCGCGCCCGCCTCCAGTTGCGCCTGGATCCACTCGCTCAGCGCGGCCCACTCCTCGGCGCGGCTGACGCAGCCGCGCACCACCGGCTCGGGCCCGTGCAGCACCGAGGAGTAGCCCTCGGAGCCCGGCCCCGTGGAGCGGCCCAGGATCGGCAGCGCCCAGTCGAGGATCTCCTGGCTGACCCGGTAGCTGGTGCGCAGCCGGTGGCCGCGGCCGCGGACGTTGATGCCCAGCGAGGCCAGCGAGACCCGGGTGTCGACCAGCCGCTGCGCGGGGTCGCCCACGATGAACAGGTCGTCGGGCCCCTCCGGCACCATGGCGCGCAGCAGCCGCCAGTGCGCGGGGTGCAGGTCCTGGGCCTCGTCGACGACGACGTGCCGGTAGCGCGGCCCCGAGCCGCGCAGCAGCCGCGCCGCCTCCTGCGCCACCTGCGGGTAGGACCACTCGCCCGCGGCGCGCATGGCGCCGGTGTAGCGCTGGACGGCCTCCCACACGTGCGGGCGGAACTCGGGCGCCAGGTGCAGCATCCGGCCGCTGCGCTCGCAGCGGACGTAGTCGGGCAGCGAGGCGAGGTCCTGGGCGAGGATCACCTGCTGCCACTCGTCGACGAGGAAGCGCCCGGAGAACGGCAGGCCGTCGATGCGGGCCGCCGAGCGCCACCGCTCGGCGAGCTCCTCGTCGCCGAGGGTCTGCGGCGGCGTCCCCGTACGCTCCTGCAGGATGCCGCGGGCCAGGCTGTCGACGGTGACCACCTCGATGCGGGCGCGCACGTCCGGCGCGGACACCAGCCGGTTCAGGTGGGCGGCGAGGGTCTGGGCGAGCAGGCGGCTGCCGGTGGTGAGCAGCACGCTGGGGCGGGCCGCGGGCCCGTGCTCGGCCGCGTCCAGTTCGGCCAGGTGCACGGCGCGGTGCAGGGCCAGCACCGTCTTGCCGGTGCCGGGGCCGCCGGTGACCTGGGTCGACCCGGCGAAGCGGGCGGTGGCCAGGTCCCGGTGGTCGGGGTGCGGGGTGAGGACCCAGTCGCTGAAGGGCAGCGCCAGGGCGTCCGCCAGCTCCACCGGGCCGCGCACCGGCGGGGCGGCCTCGACCGGCTCGGGCGGCGCGGGCATCTCCACCAGCTCCAGCTCGGGGCCGGTCTGCGCCCGGTAGACGCGGGCGTAGGAGACGGCCTCCTCGCGGCGGCGGACCCCGACCAGGCAGTAGGAGCCCTCGTGCGAGGGGGCGACGATGCCGGACCAGTCCGGGCTGATCTGGAGCACCCGGACCCGCGGGTCGGAGGCGTCCGAGACGGCCTCCAGGTGGTCGCCGTCGCCGGCGAGGTAGGACCGCACCGCGGTCAGGACCGTGTGCTGGGCCCCGGAGTCCAGCCGGGAGAAGTCGTTGAGGAAGGTCGGGGCGATCGCGAGTTGCGGCACGGGCTGATTCCCTCCGGTCACCGTGTTGACGTGGGACATCGCGTGGGGAAGAAGGCTGGCGGCCACCGCTTCTACTGAGAGGTCTACACTTCCCGGAATTCCGGCAAACCACTTGTGGACGACAGGAACCGGAAGCGGCGCGGTCCCCCTCTCGTACGGTAAAACACCAGGTCAGGGCGGTTGATTCCGCTGCTTTCGAAGGTATGTCCGAAGAATTTTTCGCGGTCCGTCGCGACCTGCGGGTTTGTCCGGCCTCCCGGTGTCCGTAATTTGGTTTATCTGATGTCCGTAACGCGGGTGCGGGGGAGGGGAGGGCGCCGGGAGCGCCGTGCCCGCCCCGGTCGGGGCGGGCGGCGGCCCGCGGGCCGCACCGGCCGGGGAAGGCGGTGTTCTCGCCGGTCCGGACCGTCCCGTGGCGGATCGCTGCGGTCGGGACGACCCCGGTCCGACCGGGGCGGCCGGTGCGGCGTGCGCCGGGGCGGGGTCCGGGACGGCGCGTCGGTTTTCGGTCAGCCTTCCGCGGCCGTGCGGCCCGCCCGGGACCGGGTGCCTGGCCGCGCCGGGAGTCCGCGGGTCGACCCGTGCCCGGGCCGCCCGCACCCGCTCCGGAGCACGGACGCGGCACCGGGCGGCGTTTCCGGCGGGGGAAGCGGGAGGATCAGCCCTCGTCGTCCATCAGGTAGGGGTGCACGGCCGGGTTGCGCACCTCCGGGTACGGGGCGAACCAGGAGTGGGCGTCCTGGGAGAGGAACCCCAGCGGATCGGCGGAGGAGTCGTTCGGGTCGGCGGCGTCCAGGTCCTCCAGGTAGAGCCAGGCGTAGTCGTGGCGGGAGTGGGCGCGGCTCTCGAAGACCGCGAACATCGCGGTGACGTCGTCGGGGTCCACCGCGGCGAAGGACACCAGCAGGTCCTTGGCGTTCTCGATCAGGATGTGCAGGGCCAGCGACTCGGCGGTGGACGCGGGCGGCACCCACGGGGGGGAGGTCAGCCGGGAGTAGACCACGGCCGAGGCGACGAGGAACCTCTTGGCGAAGCCGACGTCGTAGTGGTGCCGGTAGCGGACCGGCAGGTCGTGCAGGACGAACAGGCCCTCGGAGTCGTCGGCCGTCCAGTTGGACTCGTCCTTGTCCAGGGACTCGGCCTCCTCGTCCAGCGTCATGATGTCCATGAGCAGTTCCTCGGTCAGCACCGAGGCCCGGTCGACGAGCGCGCCGGCGGCGAGGAACCGTGCGTCGGGGTCCTCCGTGGACGGGCCGAAGGCGTCGAGGTCGAACGCGCGCAGCCGGGGACCGAGCGCGAACAGGCGGCGGCGCTGCACGGTGACGTCCTCGATCGGCAGGCCGAGCCCGGGGGAGACCAGGCTCTCGTCCGAGCCGCCTTCGAGGGCCTCGGCGAGTTCGGCGTCGCTGACGGTCACCTCGCACTTGCCGACCCGCCACTCCGCGAGCAGCTCGGTGCGCTCCAGGATCTCGTAGAGCAGCGCCTCGGCGCCGTTCTCGGCAAAGCTCAACGCGGGAGCGTCCACCAGCAGCTCGACCACCGCCCCGGTGGGGCCGACCTCCAACCGGTGGTCGTAGGGGGTGATCTCGACCCCTTCGGGGCCCTCCACCGTCGCCACCCGGTCAAGCCATTCGGAGAGCAGCGCGGCGGCTCCCTGCTGCTGGAGCTCGTCGAGTCCGGGCGTCCCGACGGGAAGCGTCAGCTCGGCGGTGATGCGGTATTCCAAGGAAGGCTCCCAAAGCGGCTCGATAGATGGAATTAGAGCATGACCGGGGGCCTGTCGGGTACGGTCCCCCGGCCCGCCGCGACCCGCGCTCCCACCAGGGAAGCTGACCGGAGCCGGGCAGATGTGACCGCGGACGGGCAAAGACTTCACAACCGCTGGTCAACACGGTGCCGGAGCCGGGATGGCGGTGCGGGCGCCGGGTAGCGAGGAGGGTTCGACACGGCCGACAGAACATCCGAGCGCCCGTGCGCGGTGGGGAGCATCCGGCATGACGGACGGTTCCGGCCAGGGACCCCGAACCGGCGACGGCCGTCTCCGCTGACCAACCGGCAGGGACACCCGGTCTACGACAACCAGAACCAGCGCACGGTCGGCCCCCGGGGCCGGCGACCCTGGAGAACTACCACTTCCTGGAGAAGATCAGCCACTTCGACCGCGAGCGGATCCCCGAACGCGTCGTGCACGCCAGGGGGACCACCTCCTTCGGCTACTTCGAGTCGTACGGCACGTGGGGAGACGAGCCCGTCGACCGCTACACGCGCGCCAGGCTCTTCCAGGGCAGGGGCAAGCGCACCGACGTCGCGGTCCGCTTCTCGACCGTGATCGGGGGGCGGGACTCCGCGGAGACGGCACGCGACCCGCGGGGCTTCGCGGTCAAGTTCTACACCGAGGAGGGCAACTGGGACCTCGTCGGCAACGACCTGGCGGTGTTCTTCGTCCGCGGCGCCATCAAGTTCCCCGACGTCATCCACGCGCTCAAACCCGACCCGGTGACCTTCCGCCAGGACCCCAACCGGACCTTCGACTTCATGTCGCAGACCCCGGAGTCCATGCACATGCTCCTCAACCTGTTCAGCCCGCGCGGCATCCCCGCCGACTACCGGCACATGCAGGGCTTCGGCGTGAACACCTACAAGTGGGTCGACGCCGAGGGGCGGACCCGCCTGGTCAGGTACACCTGGATGCCCCGGCAGGGCGTCCGCAGCATGACCGAGCAGGACGCGGCCAACGTCCAGGCCACCGACCTGGGCCACGCCACCCGGGACCTGCGCGAGGCCATCGACCGCGGGGAGTACCCCGAGCGGGAGCTCCTGGTGCAGATGATGAGCGACGACGAGCACCCGGAACTGGACTTCGACCCGCTCGACGACACCAAGACCTGGCCGGAGCAGGACTTCCCGCCCAGGCCGGTCGGCCGCACGGTGCTCAACCGCAACGTCTCCGACCACTTCCTGGAGAACGAGCAGATCGCCTTCGGCACCGGGGTGCTCGTCGACGGCCTGGACTTCTCCGACGACAAGATGCTCGGGGGCCGCACCTTCTCCTACAGCGACACCCAGCGCTACCGGATCGGGGCCAACTACCTGCAACTGCCGGTGAACCGGGCGAAGAACGCCCCGGTGCGCACCAACCAGCAGGGCGGCGCCATGGCCTACGGGGTGGACGACGTCGGGGACAACCCGCACGTCAACTACGAGCCGTCGATCACCGGCGGCCTCCGCGAGGCGCCGCGCTCCGGTGTCGGGGCCCGGGGACCCGAGATCACCGGGCGGCTGACCCGCAGCCGGATTCCGCGCACCGACGACCACAAGCAGGCCGGGCAGCGCTTCCGCCTCATGGAGCAGTGGGAGCGCGACGACCTGGTCGCGAACCTCTCCCAGTGCGACCCCGCCGTCCAGGAGCGCATGGTGTGGCACTTCCTGCTCGTCGAGGACGAACTGGGGCTGCGCGTGAGCGAAGGGCTGGGCGTCAGGCCGCAGGACGTGGCACACCTGGAGCTGCTGCGGGGCCGGGTGCTGACCGACGAGGACCGGGCGCGCCTGGCCAACCTCGGCCGCAACGGCCCCCGCGACGTCTCGGGACTGACCATGACCCACTGCGTGCCCAACGAACGGCACGTGGTGAAGCACTGACTGGGTCCGGACGCCGCAGGCCCGTGGACGGTCCGCCCGGGACCGGCCCGCGGACCCTACACGGGCTGCGGGCCGGCCAGCACACCGCAGCGCCGCAGCAGTGTCACCGCGTGCCGCCCCAGCGGGGTGAGCGCGCAGCACTCGCCGAGGTCGAGGTCGTAGCGGAGCCGCACCAACCCCAGCGACTCCAGGGCCTGGAGCGCGGCCGCGGCCTCACCGCGCACCGTGCCGAAGGCCCCGTCGGCGGCGCCCAGCACCCCCAGGGGGAGGAGGCCGTCGGCGGCGTGCAGCCGCTCCAGCCACCGGGCCGGAAGCGGGCACCCCGGGGACGCCCCGGGGACGCGGCAGGCCCACAGCAGCGGCAGCAGCTCCACCCCCGTGCGCCACACCCGTGCGGCGTCGTCGGGCAGCAGCGGGTACGCGGGGCCGGGCAGCACCCAGGCGTGCTCCCGCACCCCGCCGCCGGTGCGGCGCTCCCGCCGCCCCACCACCACCTCCAGCATCCGGGCGGCCAGCAGGAACTCCAGCAGCGCGGTCTCCTCCTCGCCCAGAGCGGTCGCGGTGCGGCCCTCCGCCCACGAACCGAGGCTCAGGTAGGTGTGGCGGCGCGCCCCCGGCCGCCCGGGCAGCGGTTCGCGCGACAGCGGCCGCTGCTCGCCCAGCCAGCACAGGAACTCCTGGACCCGCAGCACCAGCGGCGCCGCGCGGACCGCCCACACCAGTTCCCGAACGTCCATGCACAGCCTCCAGGGGAGTCGAGGGTGTGCCGCGTGGGACGCGGAGAACCACCCGGGACGGGTGACGCGGCGTGGGACCCACACTAGGCGGTCGCGCCGCAGGGCGGCAGCGCCGCCCGACAGCCTGTGGACAACACGGGCCGCACCCCGCAGCGGGGCGCGGCCCGGAGCTGGTCAGCCGCCGGGCCGTCCGCAGCAGGGTCCCGCCGACCCGCGGCGCCCCCACGACGGGGAGCCCCGCCGCGACCACCCGCCCGCCGCGCGCGGCCACCCGTCCTGCACCACGTCCTCGGCCGTGCCCACCCCGCCCGGCAGCCGGTAGGCCACGCCGGACCCGACGCCGCGGGGCGACTCCCGCTCGGCGTCGGGACGGTCACGCGGCCCGGGGCCGCGGCCTCCTGCTCCGTGCCTCCTCGCTCGGTCCGGCGAACCGGGGCAGGGGAGGCAGGAGGTCAGGGCCGCCGGGCGCCGTCGCCGGTGAGGCGGTGCAGGGCGGTGCGGGCCGCCCTGCGGACCCCGGCGTCGGGGTGCTTCTCCCCGAACCAGGTGAGCAGGAACCGGGCCTCGGGGTGGCGCAGGGACAGGGCCAGGTCGAACAGGGAGGCGCCTCCCACGCGCAGCGGCATCTCCGCCAGGTGCTCGGCGTCGAGCAGGTCCAGGCGGGCCAGCGCGGCGACGTTGTCGAGCATCACCCAGGGCAGGTCGCCCGCTCGGAGGTCGCTCTCCTTGAGGAAGCCCGCGTCGAAGAGCCAGCTCCGGGCCTGGGCGCCGAACCCGGGGTCGTCGCGCAGCTCCTCGTAGACCGGACGGGCCTCCGCGGCCCGCTCGGCGGTGACGGCGCGCACCGCCGCCCGGTGGGTGCAGTCGTCGGTGCGGCGCGCCACCGCGACCAGTTCGCGCACGGCGGCCGCGGGGCCGCGGGCGGCGATCCAGGCGTCCAGGTCGGCCTCGCCGAACGTCTTGCCGGTCGCCGCGCGCTCCAGCAGCACCTCGGCGTCCTCCGCCATGAGTTCGTCGAACTCGCGGATGCGGTAGCCCTCGAAGGTCAGCTCGTCGAACGCCTTGGCGACCCCGAGCGGGGTGAGCCGGTAGGCCGGTTCGTCGAGCGGGTCGGCGTCCTCGCCCGAGGGCTCCTGCTCCACCGCGCCGAGCTTCTCCAGCTCGCCGAGGACCAGGCCCACGGCCGTGGTGAAGCGGGCCTGCTCGACGTCGTCCAGCGTCCCGCCCAGGCCGATCCGCTCGCCCAGCACGGCCACCGTCTCCACCAGCAGTGCGACGGACAGCGGGGCGCTCTCGATGAACAGCGCGGTCAGCGGGGCGACGGCGAACTCGTCGGGGGCGAGGCCGAAGACGTCGGCGAAGGACTCCTCGTCCAGGTCCAGTGCCGCGGCGACCGTGCCGCTCACCTCGGCGAAGGCCGTCTCCCACACCTCGTCGGGATCCTCGGGCAGGCCGCCCTCGGACCGGGCGCGCAGGCGGGCGACGGCGGGAGCGGCCTCGATCGCCGCCTCCCGCTCGCTGTCGGAGGGCAGCCGGGGCGCCTGCCAGGAGTACCCGGCCCGCCCCGGGCCGGCGAGCAGCGGCTTGAGGCCGACCGCCTCGCCCTCGGCGACGGCCGTGAGGATCTCGTCGTCGAGCGGGATCTCCCCGGACTCGGTCCGCTCCTCGAACTCGGCGACCTGGTCGGGGTCGTCCACGTCGTAGCCCAGTTCGGTCATCAGCCGGTGGAGGTAGGCGCCGACCCGGTGCTCGGCGGGGTCGGCGACCGCCTTCCGGTAGGGCTCGGCGAGCTCGTCGACCGCGTCCAGCAGCTCCGCGCGCGGGTCGGAGCGCCTGTCGAGCAGGCCGCGGTCGTCGAGGAAGCGCAGCCAGGCGTCCAGCGCGGCGCGCACCTCGGCGACCCGGGGCGCCGGTCGGCCGCCCTCGGGCAGCCAGTGCAGCATCAGCGCGGCCACGTCGTCGACCTGCCAGCGCGCCAGCAGCCCGTCGCCGCCCTCGTTGAACTCGCCGTACTTGAAGTCCAGCAGCTCCTCCAGGGCGCGCCGGGGGACTCTGGCGCCTCGTCCGCGCCCGTGGCCGAGCACCCGGCGGACGAACCGGTCCCGGTGTTCGGCGAAGGTGTCCGGATCGGCGTTGGTGAAGACCACGCGCATGAGCTAACGACCAACCTGAGACGTAGGAACAGCACGAGCACAAGAGACAATGCCCGGGAAACCCCGGCGAACCACGCGCGAACCGGGCGGCAGCCTGTGACCGGACCTCTCGCACTCTACCTTCCGCCCGTGGGGGAAGGCGGTCCCGTGCGCGGCGCGAGAAGGCCCGGAAGTCGCGTCCGAAAAGATCTACAAGGTACAGTTGTCCGGTTTTGTCGCTGTGGGGGGGCAGGGAGGCGCGGCGCCCGTACGGCCCGACCGCGCGGACACCGCGTCAGTCCCGCGGCAGGAACGGACTGGGCTCGCCGTGCCAGCTCACGTACAGCGCCTCGCGCGCCCGGGTGCACGCCACGTACAGCAGGCTGCGCTGCGCGGCCAGGTCCGAGCGGTGCTGGTTCTCGTCCAGGTCGGGACTGGTGACGTGCTCCATCAGCGGCAGCGCGGCGGCGGTCACCCCCGTCACCGCGACGGCGCGGAACTCCAGCCCCTTCACCCCGTGCATGGTGGTGACCCGCACCGCGTCCGCGGAGTCGTCCACGGTGTGCTGCTGCGGGTTGAAGCGGGCGGCGGGCAGGCCGTGGCCGCGCAGCGCGCTGACGACCTCGGTGACGCCCCGGCGGGTGCGCGCGGTCACGCAGATGTCGCCCGGCGCGATCCCCGCGGCCCGCCAGGAGCGGACCTGCCCGGCCAGGGCCGCCAGCTCGGCCGCGGCGTCGGGCGCCCCGTGCAGCACCGGAGGGGCGCCCCGCAGCAGGGAGTGGGTGGAACCGGGCGGCTCCGGGGCGCCCGTGCCCGGTTCGGTGCTCCCCCGGCCGCGCATGATCCGCTCCGCCCAGGTCAGGATCTCGGTGGTGGTGCGGTAGTTCACCCGCAGCGGATGCGACCGGCCGACCACGTTGATGCCCAGTTGCCGGAAGGAGACGGTGTTGTCGTAGATGCGCTGCCGGTTGTCGCCCGCGATGAACATGTCGTTGGGGCCGGGCGCCACCGCGGCGCGCAGCGTCCGCCACTGCGCCGGGTGCAGGTCCTGGCCCTCGTCCACGACGATGTTGGTGTACGGCTTCTCGGAGCGCGCGCCGAGGATGCGGGCGGCCGCCGCGTGCAGCTCCAGCGTCGGCAGTTGCTTGGTCCGCCGCATCCAGGCGCGCGCCACGGAGATGGCGCTCCAGATCTCGCGCCGCTGGTCCGTGCTGAGCGGGGTGGAGCGGCCGCGCCGCGCGTCCGGGTCGAGGTAGCCCTCGACGGTGGTGATGCCCTGCGCCATCACCACGTGCCGGTACTCCTGGAACACGAAGTCGGCCGACCAGGGCAGCCCGTGCTTGCGGACCACGTTGGCGAACAGGCCGCGCGCGTCGGAGTCGAGGCGCAGCCCGACGTCAGGCCACTCCTCGCGGACCACGTTCAGCGCCAGCTTGTCGGCGGTGACCACGTCCACGTCGGCGAGCAGCTCCTCGTCGAGCAGCAGCGCCAGGTCGCGCCGGAGCGACTCCACCAGGGCGTTGGTGAAGCTGGTCAGCAGCACCCGGCCGCCCAGCGGCAGGTGCTCGGCGAGGTGCTTGACCCGGTGCAGCGCCACCACGGTCTTGCCGGTGCCGGGGCCGCCGTACACCAGCGCCGGGCCGTGGAACACCGGGCGGTAGGCCAGCGAGCGCTGGGTGGGGTGCAGGAACACCCGCCAGGCGTCGAACTCGCGGCCCAGCACCTGCTCGATGTCGCTGTCGTCGTCGACCAGCACGACGCGGTGCCGGGTGTTGCGGATGGCGGTGTCGTAGTCGTCGGGGGCCACCGGCCCGCCCGACACCGCGCGGCGCGGCTGCACGACCTCGCGCATCACCTGCTCCACGGGCATGCCGTCGGCCAGGTGGAGCAGCACCTCGAACTGGTCCTGCGGGACGGCGGGACCCCAGTCCACCAGCTCCTCGCGGGAGGTGAGGGTGCGGCAGAACCGGACGGTCTCGGCGTCCACGCCGAGCTGGCGCAGCGCCTCGTCGCTGACGTCGGCGAACAGCGCGGGCTCGGGCGGCTCGGGTGGGGCGGGGGAGGGCGCTGCGGTGCGTTCCCCCAGGGCACTGGCGTCGCGCCGCTCCAGGGTGCCCATCACCGGGTTGACGTCGTGGCGCTGGTCGGCCGCCCACTGCGCGGCGCTCTCCCGGGGCAGCAGGTGGACCAGCAGGAACGTCTCGCCGGACTCGGGGGCCAGCAGCACCCCGGTCCAGGAGTCGCTGATGCGGAACGTGCGGATGCGCGGGTCCTGGCCCTCGGGAAGCGCCTGGATGAGCAGGTCGGGGTGGGCCAGCAGCTCGGGCAGCGGCAGCTCCCGGAACTTGCGGGTGATCGCGGCCAGCCGCTCCCGGGTGGGCCGGTCCAGCTTCTCGTACTGGGGAAGGCACGTCGCGTCGACGGCCAGTCGCGGCATGAGCCTCCCTTCACCCGTGTTCCTGCGCGCGGCGGAACCGCACGGTCATCGTTCCCCATCACATGCTCCTCCGATCATTAGCAGCGGACAGTGACAGGAAGGCCGGTCCGGGGCGGGGCGGGTGCGAACGCGGCGAACGCGGGTAGCGGCGGTGGCGACAGAGCGGTGCGCGAGAGAGGAGCGGCATGAGGGCCGTCGTCTACGACTCCTACGGGGGACCCGACCTGCTGAGGACCGCCGAACTCCCCGAGCCGAAGGTGGGACCCGACTCGGTGCTGGTCCGGGTACGGGCCGCCGCGGTGAACCCGGTGGACTGGAAGATCCGGGAGGGGCGCATGGACCGGCTGCTCGACGTCTTCTTCCCGGCGATCCCCGGCTGGGACGTGGCCGGGGTGGTGGAGCGGCCCGGAGTCGCGGCCCCGGAGTTCGCGCCGGGCGACGAGGTGGTCGGATACGTGCGGGAGGACGTGGTGCGGCGCGGCACGTTCGCCCAGAAGGTGGCCGCCCCGGTGCGCACGCTCGCCCGCAGGCCCGCCGGCCTGTCGTGGGCGCAGGCGGCGGCCCTGCCGCTGGCGGGGCTGACCGCCTACCAGACGCTGGTGCACCTCCTGGGCGTGGGCGGGGACGACACGGTGCTGGTGCACGGCGCCTCGGGCGGGGTGGGGTCGATGGCCGTCCAGATCGCCGCGGCACGGGGCGCCCGTGTCATCGGCACCGCCTCCCCGCGCAACCACGACTACCTGCGCTCGCTGGGAGCCGAGCCGGTGGCCTACGGGGACGGGCTGGCCGCCCGGGTGCGCTCGGTCGCCCCCGACGGCGTGACCGCCGTCCTCGACCTGGCGGGCGGTGCGGCGCTGGCCGCCACCCCCGAGGTCGCCGCCCCCGGCGTGCGGCTGGTGTCCGTCGTGGACCCCCGCGTCACCCGGTACGGTGGCCGGTACCACTTCGTCCGCCCCGACGGCGCCGACCTGGCCGCGCTGGGGGAGCTGGTCGAGGCGGGGAAGCTCACCGTCGAGGTCGCCAGGGTGTTCCCGCTGGAGCAGGCCGCCAACGCCTACCGGTTCGCCGAATGGGGGCACACCCGGGGGAAGATCGTCGTGGAGGTCGAGTGAGCGCGCGGCGCCCGGACGGCCCGCGGGCGGCATAATCGCGGGTATGGACGGCAACCGCGGATCTGACCCGCTGCACGGGGTGAACGACGTCGACTGGGCTGCGCTGGCCCCGGAGCGAGGGAGGGAGATCCCCGGTCTGCTGCGCGCGGTGCGCGGCGCGGACCAGGAATCGGCCCTGGTGGCGCTGCACGAGATCCTCGCCTGGCCCGGTCCGGGCTACACGGCGGCGCCCCAGGTGGTCGGCTTCCTGCTGAACCTGGTGGAGGAGGGCGTGCCAGGCCGCCACCTGGTGATCAACCTGGTGCAGGAACTCGCCGTGCCCGCGATGGCCGACCACCTGCCGGACCGGCGGGACCTGGCGCTGTGGCGCGACGAGATCGCATGGCTGTCCGGCACCGACCTGCCCACGGCGCGCGACCGCTACGCCGAGTGGCTGGCGGAGGCCCCCGACGAGCAGGAGCGGCGCCGGATCTCCGGACGGCTGCGGGCGCTGGAGCACGCGGACGGCATCGCCGTGGTCACCGCCGAGCTCGCCGCCTACGAGGCGGTCCGCGACCGGTTGGGCGTCCTGCTGGGCGTGCTGGAGGGCGCGGCCAACCGGGGCGGGGACTCGGTCGCCGAGTGGGCGAGCTACCTGCTGGCGTGGTACCCGGAGGAGGCCGACCGGATCGTGCCCGCCCTGCTCAACGCGGGCGACCCCCGGCAGACCCACCCCGACCTGCGGCCGCTGCCCGCCGAGGTGTGGGCGCTGGGCATGCTCTCCGCCCCCGACGACGTCACCGTCACCGTGCACCTGGGGCAACTGCTCAACGACGCCGACGACGACCTGGTGTTCGCCGCCGCGCTGGCGCTGGGCCTGCGCCACGGCCCGGCAGCGCCGGAGCAGGCGGTGGCCCGCCTGCTCGACGCCGAGTTCTGGGACGACCACTTCGGCACCTGCCTGCCGCAGTCGGGGCCGGTCGAGCCGGCCCACCTGGGCATGCTCGCGATCGGCGCGATCGACGACCCGGAGATCCGCGCGGCCAAGGCCGAGCGGCTGCGCCGGGTGCTCGCCTACACGGGGGCCGCGGGCTGGGGGATCGTCGTCGCCGACGCCCTGGAGACGGTCTTCGGCCCGCGGCCCGGTACGCCGGACTCCGCCGCCGTCGACTTCGCCTCCTGCGACGAGGAGCAGCGCACCGTGCTGGAGGCCGTCGCGGCGGTCGACGACGCCGGCTGGGCGGAGGGCGGACTCGCCGAGGTCCTGGCCGCCTGGGGGCTTCCCGCGGAACGCGCCGCGCTGCGCTCCTTCGTCGGGGCGGCCCAGGAGGCGCCGTCCGGTGCGACGGCGCCGCCGCGGCCGGAGCCGGGCGGAGGGCTGCTCGGCCGACTCTTCGGCGGTCCCCGGTAGCGGTGGGACGCCCCGGAAAACCGGGAACACGACGCCCGGTTGGTTCGTCTCACCGATCGTGACGATCTCAGAGGAACACCGAGACACGGTCCGCTGGCTGGGGCAGGCCGTGCGGTGGAGACGGGCGGCGGTGGTCGTCGCCGTGCTGCTGGCGGTGGCGGCGCCCGTGCCGCTCGTCTGGCTGCGTGCGACCACCGCGCAGTACCGGTACTTCCCCGAGGAGGTGCCGTACCGGCCGGTGGCGCTGGTGCTGGGCGCCGGGATCACCTCCGACGGGAAGCCCACCCGGCTGCTGGAGCGCCGCCTGGAGCTGGCCGCCGAGCTGTACCACGCGGGCCGGGTCGAGGCGGTGCTGGTGAGCGGGGACAACAGCCTGGAGCACTACAACGAGACCGACGCGATGTACGACTACCTCGTCGGCGTCGGGGTGCCGGGGGCGAAGGTGGCGCGCGACTACGCGGGGTTCAGTACCTGGGAGTCGTGTGTGCGGGCACGTGAGGTCTTCGGGGTGCAGGAGGCCACCGTGGTCACGCAGACCTTCCACCTTCCCCGTGCGGTGGCGCTGTGCCGGGCGGCAGGACTGGACGCGGTCGGCGTCGGCGATCCGGCGTGGGACGACCGCGCCCCGGCCATGGCGTACGGGCACGTGCGCGAGGCGCCCGCCGCGGTCAAGGCGCTGTTCGACATGGTGGTGCGTCCCGACCCGACCTTCCTCGGCCCCCGTGAGACGACGGTGGACGAGGCGCTGGCCGCCGAACGGCCGGAGTGACCGGCCCTGCCGGGCACTCCCTCACGGCCCGGCGAGGGCGCGCAGCGCCGCGCGCACCGATCCGTGCGCGGCGTGCAGGGCGTCGGCCGCAGTGGGCACGTCCACGCCGGTGAGCAGGCAGACCAGGGCGATCCGGGTGTCGCCGTCGGCGCGGTTGAGCGCCTCGGCGCACTCCTCCTCCGAGAGCCCGGTGGCCTCGGTGAGGATGGTGACCATGCGTCCGCGCAGCTTGGCGTTGGTGGCCACCACCCCGACCATCAGGTTGGAGTAGGTGTAGCCCAGACGCACCATGACCGCGGTGGAGAAGGCGTTGAGCACCAGTTTCTGCGCGGTGCCCGCCTTCATCCGGGTGGAGCCCGCGATCACCTCGGCCCCGGTGGCCACGCCGACGTGCACGTCCACGTCCGCGGCGAGCGCGGAGTGCGGGTCGGCGGTGACCAGCACGGTGCGCGCGCCCGCCTGGCGGGCGCGGTGCAGCGCCCCGGCCACGTAGGGGGTGCGACCGCTCGCGGTCAGGCCCACCGCCAGGTCGGCGGAGGTCACGCCGGACGCGTCGGCGCATCCGCAGGCGAAGTCGTCCTCGATGCCCTCGCGGGCGTGGACCAGCGCGCTGGGGCCGCCCGCGTGGTGGGCGATCACCCGGTCGCGGGCGATGCCGAAGGTGGGCGGCAGTTCGGCGGCGTCCATGGTGGCGAGCCGCCCCGAGGTGCCCGCGCCGAAGTAGTGCACCCGCCCGCCGCCGCGCAGCGCCGCCACACCGAGGTCGACGGCCCTGGCGAGCTCGGGCAGGACCGCCGCCACGGCGTGGGGCACGGTCGTGTCCTCGGCGTTGATCAACCGCAGTATGTCCACGGTGGGCAGTAGGTCGATGTCGTTGGTGCCGCTGTTGCGCGCCTCGGTGGGGACACGCACGATCTCTATCGGTGCGGATCGCATCTCGTCTCCTTCGCCAGTGGCGACCGTGCTCCGGTCACCGCCTACCGCTTTCTCGTGTCCGTGCTGCTCAGGTCCTCCACGGCGGGGCACTCACGCCTCCTAGGATCTGCGCCGGTCCTCCCGTGAGACCCGCAGGCCGCGCACCGCCTCATAGGTGGCTTCCAGCGCTTCGCGGGTGTCGGTGTAGCGCAACTGGGCGAGCCCGACGAACACGCAGTCGACGACCGTCAGTTGGGCGAGCCGGCTGGCGGTGGCGCCGGAGCGGAACGTGGTCTCGCGGGCCGCTGTGGTGAGGATGTGGTCGGTGACCTCGCTGATGGGCGAGCGGGGGAAGTTGGTGATGGCCACGGTGGAGGCGCCCCTGCGGCGCGCCTCGGCGAGGGCGTTGACGGTGTCGCTGGTGGCGCCGCTGTGGGAGATGCCGATGGCGACGTCGCCGGGACGCAGCACCGCGGCGCTGGTCAGCATGGCGTGGGCGTCGGTCCAGGCGTGCGAGATCATGCCGATCCGGTGCAGCTTCTGCTGGAAGTCGGAGGCGACGAAGGCGCTCGCTCCGACGCCGTAGACGTCGATGCGGTGGGCTCCGGCGAGCAGTTCGATGACGTGCTGGAGGGTCTCCACGTCCAGTTGGGAGCCGGTGTCCTCCACGGCGCGCGCGTCGGCGTAGGCGATCTTCTGGACGACGGTGACCAGGGTGTCGTCGGGGTTGATGTCGCCGGTGAGCTCCTGGGCGCTCCCGCGCGCGCCCCGCGCCTGGCCGGCCTCGGAGGCCAGGCGTAGCCGCAGTTCCCGGTAACCGGCGAAGTCGATGGTGCGGCAGAACCGGATGACGGTCGCTTCGGAGGTGTCGCAGTCCCGGGCCAGTTGGGTGATGGAGGAGGCGGCCACCCGTTCGGGGTCGTCGATGATCCGCTGGGCGACGCGCTGTTCGGCCGGGGCCAGTGAGGGCAGCAGTGAGCGAATCTTCAGCACGGTGCTGGGGGTGGCGCCGTCCCCGGCGGAGGGACCCCCGTTGCCGTCGCTTCTCTTCGCCATCTGGTTCATGTTGGAAAGTTTCTTTCTCTCGTGAGCTCCCGTCAACTGATGCAGGGGAGCAAAGGTCGGTTTTGGTCGCTACATAAGTGTGATTCGGTGTTTTCCCGGCCGTGTCCGGGGGATCCGGTCTGTCGAGGTCGCCCCTACCCGCGGTGAGCCGCCTCAGTGGGGAACGGCCGGACGACAGTGGCCGGGGAGAAAGAAGCGTACGTGCTTGGTGCGGACAATGTGCCGTATACATCTCCTCCTGTGCCGGAGGTGACGGATACGGCCGGGCACGGAGGGCGAGGAGCCGAAAGCCGGAAGTTCCGTCCGCCTTCGACCACGGAGCGTCGCCAGGACGACGCGGATCACGTATAGGGTTCGGGGCATGGGAGACGAAGTCGTCCTCGGAGTGGACGCGGGCGGCACGCACACCTGCTGCCTCGTGGTCGGTCTCGACGGCAGGGTCCGCGGGCACGGCCGGGCGGGCGGGGCCAACCAGCGCTCCAGTGCCGACCCCGCCGCCGCCTTCGTGGACGCGGTGGCCGCGACACTGCACGAGGCCGGGCCGGTCAGGGTCACGGGCGCGGTGTTCGGAGTGGCCGGAGCGGGAGCGGCGGGCCTGGCAAGGGCCGAGGAGACCGTGCAGCGGGCCTGGTCCGCCCTGGGACTGCCGGGGCGCCCCGAGGTCGGCGACGACATCGGGGTGGCGTTCGCGGCCGGCACCGCCGAGGCCAGCGGTGCGGTGCTCATCGCGGGCACCGGAGCGGTGGCCGCGGCCGTCCGCGACGGCCGGATCGAGCGCCGCTGCGACGGGTGCGGGTGGCTGCTGGGTGACGAGGGGTCGGCGGTGTGGATCGGTATCGCCGGACTGCGGGCCGCGCTGGCCGCCCTCGACGGCCGCGGATGTGACACGGTTCTCACCGAACGCCTGCCCGCCGCCCTCGGCGTTCCGGTCGGCGACCAGCAGGCGCTCATCGGCGCAGCCTACGCCGTGGCCCCGGCCGAACTCGGCGCGCTGGCCCCTCCGGTGTGCGCCGCGGCCGAGGACGGGGACAAGGCCGCCGCGGAGATCGTCGCCGACGCGGCGGCGCGGCTGTTGCAGAGCCTGGCCGCGGTGGTGGCCGAGCCGGTCCGCCCGCCGCTGGTGCTGTCCGGCGCGGTGCTGCGGGAGGGGCCCGTGGCCGAGCGGGTGCACGAGGCGCTGCTGGAGCGCTACGGCGTGCGCCCCGTCGTCGCAGCTCCCGGCGAGTACGGGGCCGCCGCCCTGGCGCTGCGCCGGGCCGGGCGTCCGGCCCGGCTCCACGAGGAACTGCTCGACCAGGCCCGCGCCGGATGAGCCGCGCACCCCACACGAAGAATCCTCGGCCGAACCGTCTGGGACGGGTCGAGCACCCCATCGGAGTCGCTAAGGTCTGAAACATGTCTCACAACGAGGAACAGCAGACCGACCCGGCCGGTTCGACCCAGAAGTTCCAGCGCTTCGTCGCGGAGAACAAGGAGGCCGAGACCGAGCCCCGCCGTCCGATCCTGCCCTACGTGCTCGTCGGCGTCGGTGTGGTCCTGTCGATCGCCATCATCCTCACCGTGGTCCTGACATGGTCCTGACCACCGAGAGGCCGGGCGCCCGCGGTACAGGCGGGCGCCCGGCCGCAGAACCGCTCCGTTCGCGGCGGGCCCCGGGTCCTGCTAAAGTTTCCAGGGACGGAACGGCAGACCTCCTGGTCCGAAACGTCGCGCGCCATTAGCTCAATTGGCAGAGCAGCTGACTCTTAATCAGCGGGTTCGGGGTTCGAGTCCCTGATGGCGCACCCACCCTCCCCGGTGTGACGGCTCGTCCGAGCCGCAGCACCGGGGTTTTTGCTGTTCCGGAGAGAGACACGCCCTGTCCCGCCGTCGGCGGGAACCGGCCTCTCCGGGTGCCGGAGAGGCCGGACCCGCGCTGCGGACCGCGGCCGAGCACCCACCCGGGCAACGGGCAGCAGGACCGGACCCTCTATCGTCCTGTGATTGGACGTCTGGAAGTCCGGCGTCCCGGCCATCGGGAGAGGTGTATGGCGCGACCGTCCACAACAGCCCCCGTTTCCGCGTCCCGGGTCATCGCGCCGCTGGTGCTCGCCGCGTTCGCCTACGCCACCGCGCAGACCACGATCGTTCCCGTCGTCCCTCACGTCCAGGAGACCACGGGAAGCACTCCCAGCCAGGTGGCCTGGCTGGTCACCGGTTTCTTCGTCTCCTCGGCCGGGCTCACCGTGCTCGCCGGGCGCTTGGGCGACCTGTTCGGCCGCAAGCGGGTGCTCTGCGCGGTCCTCGCGGTCTTCACGGCCGGCGCGGCGCTCGCGGCGGCGGGGGAGACCCTGGCGCCGATCGTCGCGGGGCGGGTGGTCATGGGGATCGGGGGCGGGGTGTTCCCACTGGCCTACTCCATCCTCGGCGCCCGGCTGCCGCGCGACCGTGCCGCCCTGGGCATGGGGATGATCAGCTCCATGTTCGGCGTCGGCGGGGCTCTCGGCCTGCCCCTGGGCGGCCTGGTCGCGGCCGCCACCGGACACCACGGGCTGTTCGGCGGCACCGCCGCCGTGGCGCTGCTCGCGCTGCTCGCCGTCGCGGCCCTGGTCCCCGCCGACCACGGCGGGAGCGGCGGGAGCGGCAGCGTCGACTGGCTGGGCGCGGTGCTGCTCAGCGCGGCCCTGGGCGGGCCGCTCGTCGCGGTCAGCCGGGCCGAGGAGTGGGGGTGGAGCGGACCGTGGACGCTCGGCCTGCTCGCCGGCGGCGCGGTGGCGTTCGCGCTGCTGCTCGTGGTGGAGGGCCGGGTCGCCCAGCCCCTCGTCGACCTGGCGGTGATGCGGCGGCGCGACGTCTGGGCGGCGAACCTGATCACCCTCCTGGTGTCCGCGGGGCAGGGCACCATGTTCTTCCTCGTCCCGCAGGCGGTGCAGTTGCCCGAGGCCAGCGGGGTGGGACTGGGCGTCGGGGTGGACCGCGCGGGGCTGTTCCTGCTGCCGACGGCGCTGCTGGTCGTCGTCACGGGGCCGGTGACCGGGCGGGCGGTCGCCCGGTTCGGGACGCGGCCGCCCCTGCTGTTCGCCGCGGTGACGGGGGTCTGCGGGGCGGCGCTGCTCGCCGCGGGCGCGGGGAGCCCGGTGCTGCTGGTGGTCGGCAGCGCGGTGACCGGCCTGGCGGGCGGGGTGACCTACGCGGTGCTGCCCGCGCTGCTCGCCGACGCCGTCCCGCTCGACCAGCTCGGCGGCGCCAACGGCGTCAGCACCATCGTGCGCCACGTGTCCCTGGCGGCCGTGGCGCAGCTCGCCGCGGCCGTGCTGGTGCTGGGCACCCCGCAGGAGGCCCGGTACCCGCAGGAGTGGGCCTTCACCCTGAGCTACGCCGTCTCGGCCGTGCTGTCCGCCCTGGCGCTGGTCCCGATCGGGCTGCTGCGCTCCCGCCGCGCCGCTGGGGCCGACCCGGCGGCGGGGAAGCCCGGCGGATCCGAACCGGCCGCACCGTCCACTCCGCAGATCAGGTAAAGTTCTGTACGTCGCCACGGAGGACAGCGCAACTCCGGGCGGGCGCCATTAGCTCAATTGGCAGAGCAGCTGACTCTTAATCAGCGGGTTCGGGGTTCGAGTCCCTGATGGCGCACTCACGGCCCCGGCAGGGTGAGCAGCAGTGCCGCTCCGCCGGGGCCTTTTCAACGTCTACTCCGCGCGGCGCAGCCAGCCCAGCAGCGGCGGGCGCGGCGGCTTGGGCGGGCGCACCGACACTCCCGTCCACTCGCGCGCCAGCAGCTCCCGGACCCGCTGCCGCCGCGTCGCCCCCGGCGCGGCCTCCGCCCCGGCCAGCGCCAGGACCTCGTCGAGCAGCTCGCCGGGGAGCGGGCGGTCCGCGGGGTTCTTGGCCATGGCCGCCAGCACCAGCCGCTCCAGCCCCGGCGGCAGGCCGTCCAGGTCGGGCTCCTCGGCCACCACCCGGTGCGCGAGCTCCTGGGGGGAGCCGTGCCCGAACGGGTCGTGGCGGGCCGCGGCGAACGCCACCAGAGCCCCCCACAGGAACACGTCGGAGCGTTCGGTGACGGGCTGCCCCCGGTACTGCTCGGGGCTGATCCACCCGGGCGTGCCCACCAGCGAGCGGCGATTCCGCGCGGCGGCCGGGCGGCCGGGGCGCAGCGGACGCCGCGGCGGGGAGACCCCCCGCTCCCGCGCCCGCCGGTACATGCGGCGCAGCCTCAGGTGCAGGGTGGGGTCCTCGTCGGCCTGGGCGATGCCGAAGTCCACCACCTTGGGCCCGGTGGCGGCGAGGATCACGTTGCTCGGCTTGAGGTCGCGGTGCACGATCCCCGCGGAGTGGATGGCGCACAGCGCCTCCACCGTTCCCGCGGCCAGCCCCAGCAGCATGCCGCCGCGCAGCGCGGAGAACCGCTCCACGTGGTGGCGCAGGGTCGGCCCGGCGACGAACTCGGTGACCAGCCACGGCTGCTCGGCCTCCACGTCGGCGTGGACGAACCGGGGGACGCAAGGGCTGTCCACCCGCACCATCAGCCTGGCCTCGCGAGCGAAGTTGCGGCGGAACTCCGGGTTGGCCGCGTGCTCGCGGTGGATCACCTTGACCGCCAGATAGCCCTCGATGCCCTCGGCGACCCCCGCGTAGACGGTGCCCATGCCGCCCGAGCCGATCCGTCCGATCAGCCGGTAGGGCCCCATCGAGGGAGGGTCGTCCGGCTGTAGCGGCTTGAGGCGCCGGGGACCGCGCGCCTTCACCGTGCACCCCGGGGGAGGCGGAGGCGACGGGCAACTGCGGTGCGGCGCGGAGTCGGTGTCACGTGAACGGTCCCTGGGTGTGCTGGGGCGGTGGAGCTTCGAGCTTAGAACGCGGCGGCCGTCCCGCGCACCCAAGGCAGAACTTCGCGTTCTACGCGAACCAGACAGGGGTGGCGCGCAACTCAAGAGGTGGTAAAAGGAAGGGACTACTGGGCGCGTCCAGGCGCGGGACCAAGAGAGGGGCCATGATGGTCGACGTCCGGCACACCGAAGAGGCCCGTGCCAGGGCACTGCGCTCCCTCGTCGCACGGGGGATCCTCTCCGCGGAGCAGGCACACGCGGTCGAGGTCGAGCTGCGCGCGGCCGAGGGCGGCAGCGCCCCGGCGCGCTGGACCGAGATCATCGGCTTCGTCGGCGGCGGACTGGTGTTCGCCGGAGTGGTCGCCCTGGTGGCGGCCTCCTGGGAGGACCTGGAGCAGGTCGTCCGGGTCGGCCTGCTGACGGCGGTGGCCGTGCTGGCGGGCCTCGGCGGCCTCGCCGCGGCGGGCACCCGGCTGCTGCGCCGCGGCCCCCTCCCCGACACCCGCCGCCGCATCGGCGGCACCCTGTTCGTCCTCACCTCGATCGCCGCGACCATGGCCGTGGGCGTGGCCCTCGAACCCGAGAGCACCACCGGACCCGCCCTGCTCGGCCTGGTGCTCGCGCTGCTCGGCTACGCCGCGGCCCCCACCGCGATCGGCCTGCTGACCTGCGGGGGCCTCAGCGCCTGGGCGCTGTGGTCGGTCCTGGAGGACCTCGACCTGATCAGCAACGAGATGCTGCCCTACGGGCTGGCCACGCTCGCTCTCGGGCTGCTGTGGGGAGCGGTCGCGCTGCGGCTGCCCAACCAGCGGACCGGCCTGGTCGTCGCCGCCTCGTTCGCGCTGTTCGGCGCGCAGGCCCCGCTGTTCGACGGCGAGAGCTACGCCCCGCTCGCCTACGCGCTG
>NZ_KQ950185.1:130157-179336 GCF_001517975.1 Thermobifida cellulosilytica TB100 | reverse complement strand
CCCGCTTCCGGTCCCCCGGGGGCGGCCCCGACACCGCGGTGCGACCCGGGCCGCCCGGGAAAAACCGGTTGGCACGGTGCCTATGCTGGCTGTGCGATGAAAACGCCGTCCGTGAAATCCCCGCTTGCCGACCTGCGGCGCCGCCTGCCCGGCCTCATGCCGCGCGACCGCCACCGACTGCGCCGCCGCATCGACGGCGCGGAGAAGATCCGCGACCTCGACCGACGCCGCTCCGTCGCCGCGGAGATCAGCGCCGACATCGACGACTGCGAGGCCAGGGTCGAACGGCGCCGCTCGGCCTTCCCCTCGATCGACTACCCGCCCGAGCTGCCGATCAGCCAGCGCAAGGACGACATCCTCGCCGCGGTGCGCGACCACCAGGTGGTGGTCGTGGCGGGGGAGACCGGATCCGGCAAGACCACCCAGCTCCCCAAGATCTGCCTGGAACTGGGGCGGGGAGTCCTCGGACAGATCGGCCACACCCAGCCGCGGCGGCTGGCCGCGCGCACCGTCGCCGAGCGCATCGCCGAGGAGTTGGGCACCACGCTGGGCGAGGGCGTCGGCTACAAGGTCCGCTTCACCGACACCTCCAGCGACAACACCCTGGTCAAGCTGATGACCGACGGCATCCTGCTGGCCGAGATCCAGCGGGACCGGATGCTGCGCGACTACGACACCCTCATCATCGACGAGGCCCACGAGCGCAGCCTCAACATCGACTTCATCCTCGGCTACCTCAAGCGGCTGCTGCCCCGCCGCCCCGACCTGAAGGTGATCATCACCTCGGCCACCATCGACCCCGAGCGCTTCTCCCGGCACTTCGACGACGCGCCCATCATCGAGGTCTCGGGCCGCACCTACCCGGTGGAGGTGCGCTACCGGCCGTTGGCCGCCGAGGCGCTGGTGGACGACGACGCCGACGCCAACGCCGTCACCGACGACCGCGACCAGATCCAGGGCATCTGCGACGCCGTGGACGAGCTGTGCGCCGAGGGCCCCGGCGACATCCTGGTCTTCCTCAGCGGCGAACGCGAGATCCGCGACACCGCCGAGGCGCTCGGCAAGCACCTGGCCCGCCGCTACCCCGAGGGCAGCCCGCAGGCCGTGGACATCCTGCCGCTGTACGCGCGGCTGTCCGCGGCGGAGCAGCAGCGCGTGTTCCGGCCGCACTCCCGGCGGCGCGTCGTGCTGGCCACCAACGTGGCCGAGACCTCGCTGACGGTCCCGGGCATCAGGTACGTGGTGGACCCCGGAACCGCCCGCATCTCCCGCTACAGCCACCGCACCAAGGTGCAGCGGCTGCCGATCGAGCGGATCTCGCAGGCGTCGGCCAACCAGCGCAAGGGCCGCTGCGGCCGGGTCGCGGAGGGCGTCTGCATCCGGCTGTACTCGGAGGAGGACTTCCTCTCCCGCCCGGAGTTCACCGACCCCGAGATCCTGCGCACCAACCTGGCCTCGGTCATCCTGCAGATGGCCGCGCTCGGGCTCGGCGACGTCGCGGAGTTCCCGTTCGTGGACGGCCCCGACCGGCGCCAGGTCAAGGACGGTGTCGCGCTGCTCACCGAACTGGGCGCGCTGCAACAGGCGGAGGACGGGCGGACCCGGCTCACCCCGCTGGGCCGCAGGCTCGCCCAACTGCCCATCGACCCGCGGCTGGGCCGGATGGTCCTGGAGGCCGAACGCAACGGCTGCGTGCACGAGGTCATGGTCATCACCGCGGCGCTGTCCATCCAGGACCCGCGGGAGCGCCCGGTCGAGCAGCAGCAGGCCGCGGCCCAGAAGCACGCCCGCTTCGCCGACCCGGAGTCGGACTTCCTGGCCTACCTGAACCTCTGGAACCACCTGCGCGAGCGGCAGCAGGAGCTGTCGGGCAACCAGTTCCGGCGCATGTGCCGCGAGGAGTTCCTCAACTACCTGCGGGTACGGGAGTGGCAGGACATCTACTCCCAGCTCAAGCAGATCGTGCGGTCCCTGGGCATCGAGGTCAACACCGCGCCCGCCGACTCCAAGCGCATCCACCTGTCCCTGCTGTCGGGCCTGCTCTCCCACATCGGGCTGAAGGACCCCGAGAAGCACGAGTACCTGGGGGCGAGGGGCGCCCGCTTCGCGATCTTCCCCGGCTCGGCGCTGTTCAAGAAGCAGCCGCGGTGGGTGATGTCGGCCGAGCTGGTGGAGACCTCGCGGCTGTGGGCGCGCGTCAACGCCCGGATCGAACCCGAGTGGGTGGAGGAGCTCGCCGGCCACCTGGTCAAACGCACCTACAGCGAACCGCACTGGGAGAAGCGGCGGGGCGCGGTCATGGCCTACGAACGGGTGACGCTGTACGGGGTGCCGCTCGTCACGCAGCGCAAGGTCGACTACGGCCGCATCGACCCGAAGACGGCGCGGGAGCTGTTCCTCCGGAACGCCTTGGTGCAGGGGGAGTGGGACACCCGGCACGAGTTCTTCCACGCCAACCGCAGGCTCCTGGAAGAGGTCGAGGACCTGGAGCACCGCGCCCGCCGCCGCGACATCCTCGTCGACGACGAGGTCCTGTTCGACTTCTACGACCAGCGCGTCGGCGCCGAGGTGGTCTCGGTCCGCCACTTCGACAGTTGGTGGAAGCGGGTGCGCCGCACCCAGCCCCGCCTGCTGCACTTCGACCGGTCGATGCTGGTCAGCGACGCGGCGGGCGAGGTCACCGAGGAGGACTACCCGGACTTCTGGCAGCAGGGCGAGCACCGCTTCCGGCTCACCTACCAGTTCGAGCCGGGGGAGGCGGCCGACGGGGTGACCGTGCACATCCCGCTGAAGGTGCTCAACCAGGTCAGCGCCGAGGGGTTCGACTGGCAGATCCCGGGCCTGCGGGAGGAGCTGGTGACGGCGCTGATGCGGTCGCTGCCCAAGGCGATCCGGCGCAGCTTCGTCCCGGTGCCCGACCACGCCGCCGCGGTGCTCAAGCGGCTCAGGCCTCGCACCGAGCCGCTGCTGGAGGCGCTGTCCCGGGAGCTCACCGCGATGGGCGGCCCCCGGGTCACGGTCGACGACTGGCAACTGGACCGGGTGCCCGACCACCTGCGGATGACCTTCCGCGCCGTGGACGAGAAGGGACGCTCCCTCGCCGAGGCCAAGGACCTGGAGGAGCTGCGCCGCCGCCTGCAACCGCGGCTGCGCGAGGCGATCTCGGCCGAGGCCGCCGGGATCGAGCGCACCGGACTGACCTCCTGGGACTTCGGTCCGCTGCCCCGGACCTTCGAGCGCCGCACCGCCGGGCACGTGATCAGGGGCTATCCGGCGCTGGTGGACGAGGGGACGAGCGTGGGGGTGCGCATCTTCGACAACGCGGCGGCCCAGCGGCACGCCATGGTCGCGGGCACCCGGCGGCTGCTCATGCTCACCGTGCCCTCCCCGGCCCGGTTCCTCCAGGGCCACCTGAGCAACCAGAGCAAGCTGGTGCTCAGCCGCAGCCCGCACGGCTCGGTGGCCGCGCTCTTCGACGACTGCGTGGCCTGCGGCGTGGACGCGCTGGTCGCGGAGGCGGGCGGTCCGGTGTGGGACCCGGACGCCTTCGCGAAACTGCGTGAGCACGTCCGGGTCCACCTGGTCGAGCGGGTCATGGACATCCTCGCCACGGTGGAGAAGATCCTGGCCGCGGCGCAGCGGCTGGAGAAGCAGCTCAAGGGGACCACGAGCCTGGCGGTGCTGCCGTCGGTCACCGACATCCAGAACCAGCTCGGCGCGCTGGTGGGGCCGGGGTTCGTCACCGCCGTCGGGTACCGGAGGCTGCGGGACCTCGTCCGCTACCTGCGGGGGATCGAGGTGCGGCTGTCCCGGCTGCCGCACAACCCCCGGCGGGACCAGGTGAACACGGCCAAGGTGGCGCAGATGCGCCAGGCGTACCAACAGCTCCTGGACAGCCTGCCCCCGGGGGTGCCGCCCGGCCCGGAGCACGAGAGCATCCGCTGGATGCTGGAGGAGCTGCGGATCAGCTACTTCGCGCAGGAGGTGGGCACCGCCCACGCGGTCTCCGACAAGCGCATCCTCAAGGCCATCAGCGAGGTCCGGTCGGGAGGGGGCGGCTGAGCACCGCCCCGCAGCCGCGGGCGCCGGGGCCGCTCCCGGCATTCCGATTCCCGGGAAAACGGCAAATGGCGGAGAGGGCCGTCGTGGAATTCTTCGGGGTGTCGGTGCTTTCCCGGAAAAGGACAGGAGAGTACGCGGCGTTCGCTGTTCCGGCTGGACGGAACGACAAGCACATATGCATCCAGATTGTCTAAAGAATCGAGAAAAAGTGACGAGTGTCACTCTTCTGTCGGTGTGAGAGAGTGGTGCCCTCTCTTCAAGAATGCCGGAGGAGCTGCGCTGCGGCGCGGCCCTGCGGAGCCGGGACGGGCGGCCGCCGGCTGTTGCGGAGTGTGACGGAAAGGTGGGTTGCGGTCACCGCCGATCAGCTTGGAAAACGTCGGCTTTGCCGAAGGGCTAGGCTTTTCTGTGCTAGTGTGACCGCCGATTCACTCTTTATCAGCATTTAGGCGGCATGCTGTCAGGAATGGCGGTCACGTCCCGTGGCCGACGCCGTCGTCCCTGCGCACGGTGCTCCTGCCGTACGCAACCGGCTACGGCGCGACCCGTGAGAGTGGATGCCCTTACCGCAACCGCGCCGCCGATGTCAAACAGCCCCCGCAATATTGAGGAGATGTGCCGTGGCACAGGTGCCGTCACCAGGTGAGCACACGGGGCACCCCCTGTCGCACGCGCCGCAGGCGGAGGCGGACTCCTCCCGTGACGGGAGGTCGGGGACAACCCGCCGCCTGTTCTCCCGGATCTTCGCCAGGCTCGGTAGGACGCCGAAGCACTCCCCCGGCTCCGAGGCGGTCCCGTACGGCTATCCGGCTCCCCAGGGCTACCCGCAGGGACAGCCGTACCCCCCGCAGGAGGGCTACCACCCCTACCCGCAGGGCTACCCGTACCCGCAGGGCTACCAGCCCTATCCGCAGGAGTACTTCCCGCCGACGCCGTACGGCTACCCCCCGGTGCAGCCGTACGCCCCCCACGGCCACCCCCCGGCCCCCTACGGAGGGCAGCAGGACCCGGCGGCACCCCCGGCGCCCGCGGCCCCGGCGGAGCAGTACGCCCCCGGCTACCAGGCGCCGCCCGCCGTGCAGCAGGAGCCCGAGCCCGCGGCCGAGCAGGCCGAGACGGCGCCCCGGGCCGAGGCCGTCCAGGAGGCCGTCTCCCAGGAGCAGGCCGCGGTCCAGGAACAGCCCGCCGTCCAGGAGCAGGAGGACGCGCACCGCGACCGGCTCGAGGTCTCCGAGAACGACGTCACCAGCGCGCTGGTCAACCTGGCCATGCGCGACCTGACCCTGGTCGAGTCGCTGCTGGACATCGTCGAGGAGCTCGAGGACACCACCGAGGACTCCGAACTCCTCGAGAAGCTGTTCAAGATCGACAACCTCGCCACCCGGATGCGGCGCAACGGCGAGAACCTGCTCATCCTCGCCGGCCAGGACACCGGGGACCCGCAGATGGAGCCCGTCTCGCTGCTGGACGTCTGCCGTGCGGCGATCTCCGAGATCGGCGACTACGACCGGGTCCGCCTGGGCCGGATCCCCCCTCTCTTCATCGAGGGCCGGGTGTCCGACGACCTCAGCCACCTGCTGGCCGAACTGCTGGACAACGCCACCGCCAAGTCCCCGGACTACGCCCAGGTCGTCATGAGCGCCCAGAGCATGGGCGACGGGCGCCTGCTCATCACCGTCGAGGACGAGGGCATCGGCCTCCCCGAGGACCAGCTCGCGGAGATCAACCGGCGCTTGCAGTGCGCCCCGGTCCTGGACGAGGACACCCTCCGGCACATGGGCATGTTCGTGGTGGGGCGGATCGCGCACCGGCACGGGTTCCAGGTACAGCTGCAGGCGCGCGCCTTCCGCGGCATCAGCGCCCATGTGGTCGTGCCGACCGAGCTGGTCGGCGAGGAGGGCCCCAAGCCCGAGCCCGTGTTCGAGACCGTGACCGCCGCCCCAGCAACGATGAGCCCGCCCGCCATGACCTCCCCCACACCGCGCCCGCCCAGCAGGGACGACGGCCCCGCCTTCACCGCTGCGGGACTGCCCCGACGCGGCGCACACCGCAGCAACCGAACACCTCTTCCCCTGCCGGGCACACCGGTCCAGGAGGCGGCGGACGAGCCGGAGGACGCCGAGAGCCGGGCCGCGCGCATCCGCGCGGACCTCGCGGAGTTCCTCGAAGGCGAACGCGCCGCCACCGAGAACGAGCGATGAATGCCCCGTGCAGCCACATCCCCGCCACAACAGGAGCAGGACGGACATGGACAACCGCTTGAGTGAGAGCGCTGAGAACTTCACCTGGCTCGTCTCCAACTTCGTCTCCGAAGTGCCAGGCGTCGAACACGCGATCGTGGTCTCCTCCGACGGCCTGCTGCTGACCGCGTCCCGGGACTTCCCCGAGGAGCACGCCGAGCAGCTCGCCGCGATCGCCAGCGGTCTGCAGAGCCTGGCCGAGGGCACCGCGCGGATGTTCGGCAAGGGAGACTCCGAGCAGCTCATCCTGCGGATGAAGCACGGCTACCTGTTCGTCATGTCCATCAGCGACGGTTCCTCGCTGGCGGTGCTGACCTCCAAGGAAGCCGACATGAAGATCGTCGCCTACCAGATGACCCTGCTCGTGGAGAACGCCGGTCACGTGCTCACCCCGCAGCTCCGCTCCGAACTGCGCGAGATCGTCCGCTGACCCCGGTGACGGCGCTGGGCGAAAGATGAAGAGGAAGCCATTTCCATGAGGAGTCACCGCAGACGACGGAGAGCGCGCATCCGCCCGTACACCTTCACCGGCGGACGCACCCGGTCGCGCCATCCGCTGATGGTGCAGACCCTGGTCTCCCGCGCGGACGAACGGGTCGAGCCGCCTCGCAACCTGATGCCGGAGTCGGAGCGGATCTACCGGTTGTGCGCGCAGGTGCGCTCGGTGGCGGAGATCTCGGCGGAGCTGAAGCTGCCGCTGGGCGTCACCCAGGTGCTCATCAGCGACCTGGCCGACCAGGGACTCGTCTACATCCACCCCACGATCACCGGGCACAGCCCGTCCGAGAACCAAGTACTGGAAAGGGCGCTCCGTGGCCTCGAACGTCTCTTCCAATAAGCGCCCCTCTGTGGCGTCGACCAAGATCGTCATCGCGGGAGGCTTCGGCGTGGGCAAGACGACACTGGTCGGCTCGGTGTCGGAGATCCCGCCGGTCACCACCGAGGCGGTGATGACCGAGGCGAGCGTCGCCCACGACGACGTCTCCGCCACACCGGACAAGGTCACCACCACCGTGGCGATGGACTTCGGCCGCCTCACCCTGGACGACGAGCTGATCATGTACATGTTCGGCACCCCGGGGCAGGCGCGGTTCTGGTTCATGTGGGACGACCTAGTGCGCGGGGCGATCGGCGCGGTCGTGGTGGTCGACGCCCGCCGGCTGGCGGACTGCTTCGACGCGATCGACTACTTCGAGAAGAAGCAGGACATCCCCTACCTCATCGCGGTGAACAAGTTCGACGGGAAGCTGGACTACACCCTCGAGCAGATCCGGGAGGCCGTCGAGGTCGGCCCCGAGGTGCCGATCGTCGAGTTCGACGCGCGCGACCGCTTGGAGAGCGGCAACGTCCTCAAGACGCTGCTGCGCTACACGCTCTCGCGGGCCAGGGAGCGGCAGCGGGAGGCCGACTGAGCCTCCCCGCGCCCGGAGCCGCGTCCGGGACGGGCGCCCGGCCGCACCGTCGGGCCTGTGGCCTCCCGCAACGGGGGAGGAGGGCCACGGGCCGCAGACGGGGCCGCCCGTCCGTCGGCTCCGTCGCGCGGGCGACCGCCCCGCTCCGGCGGCCCCGGAGGCGGCGCGGTCCTGCGACCGCCCCTTCTCCCCGCCGGGTGTCCCGCAAAAGAAAAGTGGGTAGGTTTGCGGCGTTGTGTCTAGAAAAGGGAAACGAGGCCCGAACCTATGAACCAGGCACGGACCAGCCCGTCGACACGCCCCGGTGTGCACCGCTTCGCCGAACCGACCGCCGAGGCCGACCTCGTCTGCTTCCTGCACGCGGGAGGGCTGCCCACCGCCTACCGCCCCTGGGCGGCCGAACTGGGTGACAGGTTCACCGTGTGGGTCGCCACGGTACGCCACCAGAAGGCCACGGGTGCCGCATCCGACCCGTGGTCCGACTACGTCCGGCAGCAGACCGACGCGCTGGAGGACCTCGACGGCCCGCTCACCCTCTACGGCCACAGCCTGGGCGCGCTCTCGGCCTACGAGACCGCCCGGGAACTGCGGCGGCGCGGGCGGGAGGTCACCCGGCTGGTGGTCAGCGGGGCGGACGCGCCGCACCTGCCGCGGAAGGTGGACCTGCCCACCGATCCGGTCGCCCTGGTCCACGCCGTCGCCGACTACTACGGCGGGATCCCCGAGGTCCTGCTCCACGACGAGGAGCTGGCGCGCGCCTTCGGCGAGGAGATGAGAACCGACTTCGCGGCGGTCTCCGCCTACACCTGGCGCCCCGGACCGCCGCTGGACGTCCCGCTGACCGTCGTGGGCGGCACCGACGACCCCGTCGTCACCGACGAGGGACTACGCGCCTGGCAGCAGCACACCACCGGACCGTTCCGCCTGGAGCGGCTGCCCGGCGGACACTTCTTCACCGACACCCAGCGCCGGGCGCTCCAGGACCTCCTGGACTGAACACGCCTCCGGACCGCCGCCCCCGGTGAACGGACCGACACTGTCCGGATCGGGGGCGGCGGCATAGAGTGTCGCTGGCCCCGGAAGGCGGGGGCGTGCGACAACCGGAAGGAACCCGATGACACGACGCCGGCTGCTGTGGATCGGCTCCTACACACCCGATTCCGGAATCACGGGCAGCGCGGCGGGGGTGCAGAGCGTCTGGTTGGACACCGGAAGCGGCACCCTGGCCGAGGCGGAACTGGCGGTCCCGGCCAGCGGCCCCTCGTTCGTGGTCCGCTCCGCCGACGGGCAGCGGCTCTACGCGGTCAACGAACTCGGTGAGGGGCGCGTCAGCGCCTTCAGCGTCACCGGGCAGCGGCGGCTGGCCGATCTGGGCGGCGCCCCGACGGACGGCTCCTACCCCTGCCACCTGCTGGCCCACCCGGCGGGACGGCACCTGATCGCCGCCAACTACGGAGACGGCAGCGTCAGCGTGCACCCCCTCGGCCCGGACGGCGTTCCCGGGAAACCGGTCCAGCGGCTGACCCACACCGGTTCGGGACCCAACGCCGAACGGCAGGAGGGACCGCACGCGCACAGCGTCTACCCCGCCCCGGGCGGCACCCACCTCCTGGTCGTCGACCTCGGCACCGACGAACTGCGCTGCTTCCCCTTCGACGCCGCCGCCGACCGCCCCGCCGGACCGCAGCACGTCGCGGCCCGCCTGGCGCCGGGCAGTGGTCCGCGCCACCTGGCGGTGCACTCCTCCGGCCACCTGTACGTGGCCGGAGAACTGGACTCGCGGGTGCACGTCCTGCGCTTCGACCCCGCCGCCGCGCGGGCCGAGGCCGTGGAGTCCGTGCCCGCGACCGGGGCCGAGGGGGACAACTACCCGGCGGAGATCGCGCTCTCCGCGGACGAGCGCCGCCTCTACGTCGCCAACCGGGGCGCCGACACCATCGCCACCTTCGAGGTGTCGGCCGACGGGACCCGGGTGCGCCACCTGGCCGACACCCCCACCGGGGGAGCCTGGCCGCGCCACTTCGCGCTGGTCGACGGGTACGTCGTGGTGGCCAACCAGAACTCCGAGACGCTGACGGTGCTCGCGGTGGACCCGGACGACGGTGTCCCCCGACCGCCGCACCACACCTTCGAGATCCCCACCCCGGTGTGCGTGCTGCCCGCCCAGGCCGGATGAGCCCGCGCCGCGCCGACGGGAGGCGACGCCAGTCGGCGCGGCGGGCCGCCTCCCCAGGAGCGGGACGAAGGTCACGACGGTGCGGAAAACCCGGGAGGTCCTTGGACAGTCCCCACAACTTCCTCGCCGGGAAAGCTGTCCCACTCCCCATTCCTCCTGCTCACGGTCGAGTGGCCACAATAGGGCTGGAGATTTCCTCCAAAATCCCGACAAGTACGAGGAGTGGCCCATGACCGTCTCCCCACCGCCCGCCCCCCGCTACCGCGGCCTGGCCACGCGCGACCTCGCACTCATCGCCCTGTTCGCCGCCCTGCTCGCCGCAATGAGCCTGGTGCCCGGGATCCCCGTCGGCAGCGTGCCGATCACCTTGCAGACCCTGGTCGTCGTCCTCGCCCCCAGCATCCTCGGTGCCAAACGCGGCGTCCTGGCGGTCGTGACCTTCCTCGCGCTGGCGGCGGCCGGACTGCCGATCCTGTCCGGCGGGGCAGGAGGACTGGCCTCCTTCGCCGGAGCCTCCGGCGGCTTCCTCGTCAGTTGGATCTTCGTCGCGCTGTTCATCGGCCTGCTCACCGACCGCATGCTGCCGAAGTACCGGTTCTGGCGCGGCCTGGTGATCAACCTGGCCGGCGGAATCGTGGTGTGCTACCTGATCGGCGGCCCCTGGATGGCGCTGGTCGCCGGACTGGACCTGACCGCCGCCCTGGTCGCCCTGGCGGCCTTCGTGCCCGGCGACGTCGTCAAGGTGGTCGTGGCCACCCTCATCGCGACCAGCGTGCACCGCGCCTACCCGGTGCCGCCCGCGGGCAACCGGGTCGCCTGAGCGGGACTGGTGACCCATGATCCGGCTGGAGAACGTGACCCACGCCTACGGCGACCGGGTGGTCGTCGACGGCGTCTCCCTGGAGCTGAGCGAGCACCGCATCGGCCTGATCGGCGCCAACGGGTCGGGCAAGTCGACCCTGGCGCGGATGCTCAACGGCCTCGTCGTCCCGGACGCGGGCCGGGTGCTCGTCGACGGCCTGGACACCCGCACGCACGCCCGGGAGGTCCGCCGCCGGGTCGGCTTCGTGTTCTCCGACGCCGACACCCAGATCATCATGCCCACGGTCGCCGAGGACGTGCGGATCGGACTGCGCGGCAGCGGACTCGGCCGGGCCGAGATCGAGGAGCGGGTGGACGCGGTCCTGGCCCGGCACGGTCTGGCCGACCACCGCGACCACCCCGCCCACCTGCTGTCCGGCGGGCAGAAGCAGATGCTGGCCCTGGCCTCGGTCATGGTCACCGAACCGCGGGTCCTGGTCTGCGACGAGCCGACCACCCTGCTGGACCTGCGCAACGTGCGGATCGTCACCGAGACCCTGCGCGCCCTGCCCCAGCAGGTCATCCTGCTCACCCACCACCTCGACACGCTCGCCGGGTTCGACCGGGTGCTGGTCATGGACGCCGGAAGGATCGTGTTCGACGGCGCTCCCGAGGCCGCCGTCGAGTACTACGTCGACCTGATGGGGCAGCACTCGTGAACACGATCGGCCTGTACGTCCCCGGGACCTCGCTGCCGTACCGGATTCCGGCCGGGGCGAAACTGCTCGTCCTGCTGGGCGTGGTCACCGTGCTGCTGGTGCTGGGCGACCCCTGGGTGTCGCTGGGGGCCGCGGCCGCCGTCGTCCTGCTGTACCCGCTGTTCGGACTGGCCGGCCACCTGTGGCACGCCTTCCGGCCGGTGCTGCTGTTCCTCGCGGTCGTCGCGGCCTTCCACCTCCTCCTCACCGACGCACAGACCGCGGTGCGCGTCTGCTCCCAGCTCGCCGCGGCCGTGCTGCTGGCCGGACTGGTCACCCGCACCACCCGGGTCAGCGAGATGCTCGCCCTGTTCGAGCGCCTGGCCCGGCCGCTGCGGCGGGTGGGGGTGCGTCCGGAGCGGGTGGGGCTGGTGCTGGCGCTGACCATCCGCTGCATCCCGATGGTGGCCCAGTCCTGGCGGACCTCGCGCGAGGCGTACCTGGCGCGGGGCCTCAGCGGCGGAGCCCACCGCATGGTGGTGCCGGTCATCGTGAACCTGATCCGCTCGGCCGAGGCGCTCGGCGCGGCCATGAACGCCCGGGGCATCGACTAGGGCGGCCCGCGGAGCCGGAACGCGCGCCGCCGCGGCCCGGGACGACACGGCGTTTCCCGGGGTGAACGCCCGCCTCCGCTGTGGCATGGTGGGGGAACCAGTCCGCATCGCGGACCCGTTTCATTTTTTCGAAGGCGTTTCGACATGCGAAAGCGTTCGGCGTCGCCCGCCCATCCGCCCGAATCCGTGCCGTTGCGCGGGGCAATCCTGGGGACGGTGCTCTTCCTGCTCGCCACGACGGTGCTCGCGGTGTTCTCCCCCGGCGCCTCCCGCTCCCCCGAGCCGCTGCTGCGGACGAAGCCGTCTCCCCCGGAGCAGACCGCACCGGAGCCCGAACCGCAGCCGCCGCCCCTGAGCGCGGACGAGTACGACAGGCTCACCCGCACCCTGGACGGCTACCTCACCGGACGGGACTGCCGGCTCTCGATCGCACTGCACGACCTGCGCAGCGGCGCCACCTACTCCTACGGCGCGGACCGGACCTACGCCACGGCGAGCCTGGCCAAGCTCAACATCCTCGCGCTGCTCCTGCTCCAGGCCGACGACGAGGACCGCGAGCTCTCCGCCGACGAACGCCGCCTGGCCGCCGAGATGATCCGCTACAGCGACAACGACGCCGCCGACGAACTGTACGCGCGCATCGGCTTCGACCAGGGGTTCGTCGCGGGGAACGAACGGCTCGGGCTGCACGCCACCGAACCCGGCGCCGGCGGCGTGTGGGGCGCCACCCGGACCACCACCACCGACCAGCTCCGCCTGCTGCGCGCCGTCTTCACCGGGATGAGCCCACTGTCCGAGCGCAGCCGCGACTACGCCCGGGAGCTGCTGGGAAACGTCGCACCGGAGCAGGCGTGGGGCGTGTCGGCGGCAGCGGGCGAGGGCGACACGGTGGAGCTGAAGAACGGCTGGGTGCCCCGCAGCAGCGACGGGGACCGGTGGACCGTCACCAGTGCGGGGCGCGTCGTGAGCGCCGACCACGAGTACCTCATCGCGGTGCTCTCCGACCACCACCCCGACTACTTCAGCGGGATCGAGTGCGTCGAGCACGCCGTGGCCACGGTCGTCGCCGCGGTGGACGGCGGCGACGCCTAGCGGCAGGCGCGGGCCGCATCACGGCGCGGGAGGCAGGTCCACCAGTTCGGCGATCCTGGCGCGGTGCCGGTCGGCCGTGCCGAGGGCGATGGCGGAGCTCTTGGCGCGCTTCAGGTACAGGTGGACCGGATACTCCCAGGTGAAGCCGGTGCCCCCGTGCAACTGCACCGCCTCCTCCGCGGCGCGCACCGCCACCTCCGACACGAACGCCTGCGCCAGGGCCGCGGCCAGCGGGGCGTCCGGCGAGCCGTCGGCCAGCGCGCCCGCCGCGTTGCGCACCACCGCCCGGGCCTGGGAGAGGGAGACCCACAGGTCGGCGAGCCGGTGCTTGAGGGCCTGGAAGGACCCGAGCGGGCGGCCGAACTGCACCCGCTCCTTCAGGTGGGCCACGGTCGTGTCCAGCGCCCACTCCGCCGCGCCGAGCTGCTCGGCGGCCAGCAGCGCCGCCCCCGCCACAAGGGCGGACTCCAGCGCGTCGGCCGCTCGCCGCCCGGAGGCCACCGCCACCGCCGCGGCCCCGTCCAGGCGCACCTCGGCCAGCGGCCGGGTCTGGTCCAGGCTCACCACGGGAGTGCGCACCGCCCGGTCGGCCTCCACCAGGTACAGGCCGGGGCCGTCCGCGGCCACGGCGGGCACCACCAGGACGTCGGCGGTGAGTGCGTCGGCCACGCCGGGGACGGTTCCGTGCAGGGTCCCGCCCTCGGCTCGCACCAGGGTGGGGAAGTCCGCTCCGGGTGCGGTGGACAGCGGCACCGCCAGAGCGGCGGTGCGCCCGCCCGCGGCCAGGTCGGCCAGCAGCGCGCGGACCGGCTCCCGGCCGTCCAGCGCGGTCAGGGCGGAGGTGGCCAGCACGGCGCTGCCCAGGAACGGCACCGGGGCCACGGCGCGCCCCAGCTCCTCGGCGACCACCGAGCTCTCGCGCGCCGTGGCGCCCGCCCCGCCCAGGTCCTCGGCGACGGACAGGCCGGCCACCCCCAGGGCCGCCAGCTCCCGCCACAGCGCGAGGTCGGCGGCCTCGGCCGGGTCTCCCGGACCCGACACCCGGTCCAGCACCGACCGCCACGGGCACCTGTCGGCCAGCAGCTGCCGCACGCTGGCGCGCAGCTCCTGCTCGACGTCGCTGTACAGCAGGTTCGGCTCGGATGTGCTCACCTCGGCAGGTCCTTCCAGGCGACGTCCTTGTCGGTGCGCGGCTCGGCGGGCAGGCCCAGGACGCGTTCGGCGATGACGGTGCGCAGGATCTCCGAGGTCCCGCCCTCGATCGAGTTCCCCCGGGAGCGCAGGTAGCGGAAGCCTGCGCCACGGCCCAGCAGGTCCGGCCCGTCGGGGCGGCGGAACGACCAGTCGTCGTAGGTGAGGCCGTCGACGCCCAGGAGTTCCAGTTCCAGCCCGCTGATGCGCTGGTTGAGCTCGGCGAAGGAGAGCTTGACCGCCGACCCCTCGGGGCCGGGCTGGCCGACGGCCGTCTGCTGGCGCAGCCGTTCCCTGGTCAGCCGGGCGGCCTCGGCGGCCACCCACAGCCTCAGCAGCTCCTCGTGCAGCCCGCGGGTGCGCAGTTCGGGGCGGGTGCGCCACAGGTCGCTGACGATCCCGATCAGTCCGCCCTCGCGGGGCTCGGGACGGCCGCCGATGGAGACCCGCTCGTTCATCAGGGTGGTCAGGGCGACCTTCCAGCCCTGGCCGACCTCGCCGAGCCGCAGGCTGTCGGGCAGCCGCACCCCGTCCAGGTAGACCTCGTTGAACTCGGCCTCCCCGGTGATCTGCCGCAGCGGCCGCACGTCCACGCCCGGAGCGGTCATGTCGCAGATGAAGTAGGTCAGCCCGCGGTGCTTGGGCACCTCGGGATCGGTGCGGGCCAGCAGGAGGGCCCAGCGTGCCCGGTGGGCCAGCGAGGTCCACACCTTCTGGCCGTGGACCACCCAGTCCGCGCCGTCGCGGACCGCGCGGGTGCCCACGGCGGCCAGGTCCGACCCGGCGCCGGGTTCGCTGAACAACTGGCACCAGACCTCCTCGCCGGTGTAGAGCGGCTTGAGGAAGCGGTCCCGCTGCTCCCGGGTGCCGAAGGCCGCGATGGTGGGCGCGGCCATGCCCAGGCCGATGACCAGGCCCTCGCGGCCCGCGGGGACGAAGCCGTGGCGTTCGAACTCCGCGTCGACGACGTTCTGCAGGGCGCGGGGAGCGCCCAGGCCGCCCGCGCCCACGGGGAAGTGCACCCAGGCCAGGCCCGCGTCGAAGCGGGCGGCGAGGAACTCGGTCTGGTCGGTGGCGGCGGGGTCGTGCTCCGCGACGAACTCGGCGACCCGGCGGCGCAGTTCCGCGGCGTCCGGCGGTGTTCCGGTGGATGGTGTCACGACGAACCTCTTCCGGGGAGACGGTGCGGCCCGGCGGGCGGGCCGGTGCGGCCCGCCCGCCGCGGCGCCTAGTCCAGCGGGCCGCCGGCCACGTAGATGACCTGGCCGGACACGTATCCGGCCTCCTCGCTGGCGAGGAAGGCGACGGTGGCGGCGATGTCCTCGGGCACGCCCACCCGGCGCACCGGGATCTCGGCGGCGCGGGCGGCCTTGAACTCCTCGAAGTCCACCCCGATCCGTTCGGCGGTCGCCCGGGTCATCTCGGTGGCGATGAAGCCGGGAGCGACGGCGTTGACGGTGACGCCGAACTTGCCGAGCTCGATGGCCAGGGTCTTGGTGAAGCCCTGGATGCCGGCCTTGGCGGCGGAGTAGTTGGCCTGGCCGCGGTTGCCCAGCGCGGAGCTGCTGGACAGGTTGACGATGCGGCCCCAACCCTGCTCGGTCATGTACGCCTGGGCCGCCCGCGACATCAGGAACGTGCCGCGCAGGTGGACCCGCATGACGGTGTCCCAGTCGTCGTCGGTCATCTTGAACAGCAGGTTGTCGCGGATCACGCCGGCGTTGTTCACCAGGATGGTCGGCGGGCCGAGCCGTTCGGCGGTCGTCTTGACCGCGGCGTCGACCTGGTCGGTGTCGCCGACGTCCGCGCCGATCGCGATCGCCCTTCCGCCGGCCTCGGTGATCGCGTCCACGGTGGCCTTGGCGCTCTCCTCGGTGAGGTCGAGCACCGCGACCGCGTGCCCTTCGGCGGCCAGCCGCCGGGCGGTGGCGGCGCCGATGCCGCGTGCCGCACCCGTGACGATCGCGACGCGAGGGGTCTGGGACATGGTGGCTCCTCCAAGTGACGATAGGCGGACCGGTCCTGGTCCGGGCTGTCCAGTGCGCGGTCGAAGCGATCCTAGCCATTCTTACCGACCGGATGGTATGTCGGGGTGGCTCTCCCGGCGCCGCTCCGGACGGCACCCCGCCGGAGGGCGGGCGCCTCGCGCGGCGGCGGGGCGGTGCCGCCGCCGCGGAGCGGCCGGTGTTTCCTCGGAGTGCGGGGTCACCGGGGAAAGGTTCCCGGCCCGGAACCCCGCAGACGGAATCGCGGTCTTTTTTGTCCGCACTTCAACTGATAGAAGGGCGTGAATGTTCTAGGATGCCTCTCAGGAGGCTCGTGCACGTGCATTCGGACCTTGCATTTGCATAGTCCTCGAACCTGTGAGCGATCGAGACGACGGCAAGGGGACCGCGGTGACCGGACAATCTACCCAGAGGTCTGTCAGGGGGGCGCCGAGACAGGAAGCAGCACCCACGCCGACTCTCGACGCGACGGAACGGGCCTGGTGGCTGCCTGCCCTGCGCAACGGGACGCCCTGCTGGGGCAGCCATCCGGGGACGGCGAGCTACGACAGCCTGGTGTGGCGCCTGAATCCGGACTACGGAGCCGTGAAGATCGCCCGCGACCTGGCCGCGGGGGCGCTGCGCGACTGGGGAATGGCCCACCACACCAGCGACGTGGAACTGGTGGTCTCCGAACTCGTCACCAACGCGCTGCGCCACGCCCGCACCGAAAACGGTCGGGAGAGTATCGTCCAGCTCAGTGCCCTGCGCCGGGGGGCGGAGCTGGTCTGCGCGGTCCGTGACGGCAGTGACCGGCTCCCCCAGCAGAAGGAGGCGGGCTTCATGGCCGAGAGCGGGCGCGGCCTCCACCTGGTCTCCTGTTTCAGCCGTACCTGGGGAGCGGTCCGCACGGCCGTCGGAGGCAAATTCGTCTGGGCGCTTTTCTGCTGACCGGAGAATATGACTGCGGTTCGGCGGAACGCCGGACGATATGCGCGGTCATCGGACGGTCTGCTCCGTGGAACGGCGCAAAAACTGAACTCTCTGGCGATATCGTGTAACCATTGGAACGGTAGTGCACGGGCCGGTGTCCCGGTGTGACCGGTTCCGACCAGACCAAGAGGGTGGGGAGGCAGCAGCGGTGAGCGTGGCCCAACCGGAGCCGGGCAGCGGCCCGACCGTCCGCCGGATACTGCTCGGCTACCAGCTCCGCCAGCTGCGCGAGTCCAAGGGGGATCTCCCGGGCGGACGCCGCCTACAAGATCCGCGGGTCCGAGTCCAAGATCAGCCGCGTCGAGCTGGGCCGGGTCGGTTTCAAGATCCGCGACGTCGAGGACCTGCTCACGTTCTACGGCGTGGAGGACCCCGCCGTTCGGGCCTCCTTCCTCACCCTGGCCCGCGAGGCCAACGAACCCGGTTGGTGGCAGAAGTACGGGGAGTCCCTCCCCGCGTGGTTCCAGTCCTACGTCGGCATGGAGGAGGCCGCCACCCAACTGCGCGTCTACGAGACCCAGTTCGTGCCGGGCCTGTTGCAGACCGAGGACTACGCCCGCGAGGTCATCACGCGCGGCGGCAAGAAGAAGCTGGACGACACGGCCAGGGACCGGATCGCCACGCGGATGCGCAGACAGGAGCGCATTCGGAAGAACCGCAACGTCAAGCTCTGGGTGATCATCGACGAGCCCGCTGTGCGGCGTCCGGTGGGAACGCCTGCAATCATGCGCGCGCAATTGCAGCATCTCTACGAGCTCAGCCACGAGCCCAACATCACGTTGCAGATCGTCCCGTTCCACCAGGGGGTGTTCGCGGCCGAGACCGGCTCCTTCACCATCCTGCGCTACCCGGAGTACGACCTGCCCGACATCGTCTACGTGGAGCAGCTCACCGGGGGCATCTTCCAGGAGAAGCGCTCCGACGTCGAGCAGTACACCATGGCCCTGGAGTGGCTGGCGGTCGTCGCCGAGCGTCCCGAGCAGACCCGCAAGCTGTTGCAGCAGATGATCCGGGAGCTGGAGGACTGAGTCCCCGGGGCGCCGGTGGAAACAACAAAAGGCCCCAGTGCAGGTGTGCACGGGACCGAGAGGGCTGGTTAGCCGAGCAGGTTGTCGAAGTCGCCGTCCTTCGCCCCCAGGATGAGGGCGTTGATCTCGGCCTGGGTGTAGATCAGGGCGGGACCGTCGGGGAAGCGCGAGTTGCGCACGGCGATGGAGCCGTCCGAGAGCCTGGCCATCTCCACGCAGTTGCCGATCGAGTTGCTGCGGCGGCTCTTCTGCCAGGTGACGTCGCCCAGTTCGGTGGCGGGAATACCGTTGTAAGCGTTCATGTGCACGCTCCCTCTGTCAGTCTTCGTGCGGGGTTGCCACTGTGCGCATGCCTTTGCATCGTCAAATGCACGTGCATTCGCATGTGACTTTGCTCAGGATAGCGCATGGGTATGTGATTTCCCGGTGAAACGGCTGAGGTCGCGGCAGACCACGGCGACCCCGCGCGCGTTCCGCGGGGCCGCGATGCTCTGAAATCGAGTGACAAAGACCGATAAGAAGGACGGGTGCCGGCGGGGGAAGCAACCCGATTGTTATGGACCCGGACGAGGGCGGGCGGGGACCGCAGTGCTCAGGAACAGTCCAGCGCGGCGGTGAGAGCGTCCAGGTTCGCCCGCATCACCGACGGGTAGTCCGTGCCGGGCGACTCCTCGGTGAGGCTCTCCAGGGGATCCAGCAGCGAGACCTCGATGCCGGCCTCGTCCGCGACGGTCCTGGCGAGGGAGGGGTCGGTCAGGGGAGAGGTGAAGATCGTCGTGGCGCCGTGCTCCTCGACGGCGTGCACCACCTCGGCGATCCGGCCCGGTGAGGGCTCGGTGTGGCTGTCCAGGCCGGTGACGCCGATCTGCTCCAGACCGTGGGCGTCGGCCAGGTAGCCGAACGCCGCGTGGGCCACCACCAGTTCGCGCCGTGCGCACCCGGACAGGCCGGAGGCGTACGCGCTGCCGAGGTCGGCCAGCTCCGCGGTGACCGCATCGCGGTTCTCCCGGTAGACGTCCGCGTGCTCGGGGTCGGCCTCGCCCAGCCGGTCGGTCAGCGCTTCGGCGAGCACGGCCATGCGCTCGGGGTCCAGCCACAGGTGCGGGTCCAGGCCGCCGTGCTCTTCCTCTCCGTGCTCTCCGTGGTCCTCCTCGTGCTCGTCGAGCTCCAGTTCGGGGGCCGGGAGCAGGTCGACCACCTCGGCCGCGTCGAGGGAGCGGTCCGCGGCGTGCTGGCTGACCGCCTCGTCGATGGCGGGCTGCATCCCCCCGATGTGCAGGACCACGTCGGCGTCGCCGATCGCCCCGATCTGCCGGGGGGACAGTTCCAGTTCGTGCGGGTCCGTGCCCGCCTCCGCCAGGTTGGTGACCGTGACCGCCTCGCCCCCGATCCGGGAGGCCAGCCACTCCAGTGGATAGACGCTGGTGACCACCTGGGTCCCCGAGGCCCCGCCGGTGCCGTCGGAGCACGCGGTCAGGGAGGCCAGCAGCGCGCCCGCGGCACCGGCGGTGATCACTTTCGTCGTGATTCCTGAGTTCATGGAACCATCATCACGAAAGTGAAAACCATTGTCAATTTCGGTTGTATGTCCGCTTTGCTGGCTGTCGCTACCGCAGCTCGGCGAACCGCTCCACGTCGTTGGTCCTGCCTGCGACGATGATGATGTCCCCCTTCTGGGGGACGGTGTCCGCCGTGGCGTAGGTGAACGACTCGCCGTGCCGCTTGATGGACACCACGGTGATCCCGTGGGTGGCCCGCACCCCGCTGTCGCCCAGCCTGCGGCCGATGATCTCCATGGGGGCGCGGGTCTTGCCGAGGGCGAAGTTCTCCTCGATCTCGACGTAGTCGAGCATCCGCCCCGACAGCAGGTGGGCGACCCGCTCGCCCATGTCGTGCTCGGGCAGCACCACGTGGTGGGCGCCGATCTGCTGGAGGATGCGGCCGTGGCGCCGGTTGACCGCCTTGGCCCAGATGTTCGGCACGCCCATGTCCACCAGCAGGGACGTGGTCAGGATGCTCTCCTCCAGGTGGCTGCCGATGGCCACCACCGCCCGGGAGAACTCGTGGGCGCCGATCTGGCGCAGTGCCTCGTCGTCGGTGGTGTCGGCGACGACGGCGTGGGTGAGGGTGTCGGCGTAGGACTGCACCCGGCGCGGATTGTTGTCCACGCCCAGCACCTCCCAGCCGTGGGCGACCAGCTCCTCGGAGAGGGAGCCGCCGAACCGGCCCAGGCCGATGACGAGTACCCGCCGGTCGTTGCTCGTACTGCGGGGCACGGGTTTCTCCTAGGTGTGTCAGCCGATGATGGGACGGCCCTCGGGCAGATCGTAACGTCGGGTGCGCTCCCGCAGGGCCAGGGCGGAGGCGAAGGTGATCGGGCCGAGGCGCCCCGCGAACATCAGTATGGTCAGCAGGATCTGTCCGTGGGTCGGCAGAGCCGGGGTGATGCCGGCGGACAGGCCGACCACCCCGAAGGCCGAGACCACCTCGAACAGGATCTCTTGCAGGGTGAAGGGCGAGGTCGCGGTCAGGTAGATCGTCGCGAAGGCGATCCCCGTCATCGACAGGAAGGTCAGGCTGAGCGCCTGGCGGACCGCGCCGGAGGAGAGCCTGCGGCCGAAGGCGTGGACCTGCGGATGGCCCCGGACCTCGGCCCACACCACGAACCAGATGACCGCGAACGTACTGGTCTTGATGCCTCCGGCGGTGCTCGCGCTCCCCCCGCCCACGAACATCAGCATGATGGTGACGAACAGGGTGTGCGACTCCATGGCGGCCACGTCCACCACGTTGAAGCCGCCGCTGCGCGGCATGACCCCGTGGAACGCGCCGTCGAGCAGCTTCTGCGGCCACGGCAGCGGCCCCAGGGTCGCGGGGTTGCCCCACTCCAGCGCGGTCACCGCGACCATGCCGCCGACGAACAGCAGCAGCGAGGTCCACACGGTCATCTTGGTGTGCAGGCTCCACCGCCGCGGCGTGCGCAGGTGCCTGCGCAGCTCCAGCAGGACCGGGAAGCCCAGCCCGCCGAGGACCGTGGCCAGCGCGATCGGCCCCAGGATCAGCGGGTCCCCGGAGAAGCGGGTGAGGCTGTCGCCGTAGAGGGACAGTCCGGCGTTGTTGAAGGCCGACACCGCGTGGAACAGTCCGCTGTAGGCCGCCTCGTCCAGTCCCATCCCGTGCGCCAGCCACATCCGGGGGACCAGCACCAGGGTGAGCAGGGCCTCGCAGACCAGGCTGGTCGCCACGATCCGGAGCACGATCTCGCGGGCGTCCCCCACGTTCAGGGTGCGCTGCTCGCTCTGCACCGACAACTGCATGCGCAGCCCGAAGCGCCGGATGACCACCAGGCCCAGGACCGAGGCCAGGGTCATGATGCCGATGCCGCCGACCTGGATCAGCGCCAGGATGACGCCCTCGCCCAGCGGCGACCAGTGGTCCCCCAGGGCGACCACGCTCAGCCCGGCCACGCACAGTGCGCTGGTCGCGGTGAACAGCGCCTGGGACAGGGTGGTGGTGCCCGGGTCCTGCTGGGAGGCGGGCAGCATCAGCAGGCCGGTGCCGAGGACGATCACCGAGGCGAACAGCAGGACCAGCACCCGGGCGGGCCTGCCCCAGACCGCGCGGGACAGGGCGGCACCCGGGCCGCTGGAGCCGAGCGGCAGGCGGTGCGACAGGCGTAGGGTCCAGCTCCGCAGACCACGCAGTCTCTCCCACATCCTCAGTTCGCCGTCCTCACCACAGCGATCGCCGGACGCGATCGGCACGGAAGATCGAAGTTGGCGCCGCGCTCCGAGCGGGCGCGTCGACGTGCGTTCCCTGGGACGGCGCCGGACCCGCCGGGGTTCCCACGTCCGCGGAGCGGTCAGGAGGAGTCGGCGCGCTCGCGCGCCGAGCGGTAGTGGGCGTTGCGCACCGCCAGCACCGAGACGGCCAGCACCGTCGCGGCGAGCGAGGCGAGCAGCACCCCGGCCTTGGCGTGGGCCAGGATCTCCGGCTGGCCGGAGAAGGACAGTTCGGTGATCAGCAGGGAGACGGTGAACCCGATGCCCGCCAGCATGGCCATCCCGACGATGTCGACCCAGCTCAGCGACGGGCTCAGCTCGGCCGAGGTGAGCCGGGTGGTCACCCAGGAGCCGCCGGCGATGCCGACGGTCTTGCCGACGACGAGCCCGGCCAGGATGCCGAGCGAGGCGGTGTCCTCGAACAGCGCGCCCAGCCCGCCCTCGAAGGCCACGCCCGCCGACATCAGCGCGAACACCGGCAGCACCAGACCCGACGACCACGGGCTCAGCAGGTGCTCGACGCGGTGGCTGGGCGCCTCCGTCTCACCGGCCAGCGGCACAGTCCGCATGAGCAGCCCCATGGCCACCCCCGCGATGGTGGCGTGCACCCCGCTGGCGTGCACCAGGATCCAGACGGCGCAGGCCAGCGGAAGGTAGACCACCCAGTTGGGCAGCGCGGAGGCGTTGAGCCGGGCGGCGAGCCCGCGGCCGCGTTGCAGGTAGCCGAAGACCGCGAGCAGCGCGGCCGCGCCGAGCAGCGGCGGGAAGGACAGGTGGTCGGTGTAGAAGACCGCGATGACCACGATCGCGCCGAGGTCGTCGACGATCGCCAGGGTCAGCAGGAAGGTGCGCAGGGCTGGGGGCAGGTGGCGGCCGACGATCGCGAGCACCGCCACCGCGAAGGCGATGTCGGTGGCCATCGGGACGCCCCAGCCGACCAGCCGGACCGGGTCGGAGGCGTTGAAGGCGGAGTAGATCAGCGCGGGGACGGCCATGCCGCAGAGCGCGGCGACGATGGGCAGCATCGCCCGGCGGGGGTTGCGCAGCTCCCCGTGGACGAACTCCTGTTTCAGCTCGTTGCCGACGACGAAGAAGAAGACGGCGAGCAGGCCGTCGGCCACCCACGCCTCCACCGAGAGGTGGAGGTGGACCGCCTCGGGGCCGAAGGAGAAGTCCCGCAGCGCCTCGTAGGAGTGCCCGAACGGGGAGTTCGCCCAGAGCAGCGCGACGGCGGCCCCGCTGATGAGCAGGAGGCCGCCCACGACGTCGGAGCGGAGCAGCGCGGCGATCGTGCGGAACCTGCCGCCTGTCGTGTGCGTGGTCATGCCGCTTCCCTCCGGGCGATCGTTCGTCGGACACCTCGCCGACCAGACTTCCCGGCACACCAGGGCGCAGACCACGCGATCCCGGTCACCGGGTCCGCGGGCCCCGGGCAACTGTGCCATGCCCGCGGCCTCCTGTCCAGGGAACAGCCGATCGCCTGGTCAGCGGACCAATCCTAGGCTCCCGGCGGTCACCGGTGCCGGGCACCCTCGTGCTGCGCGTGCCCCACCGGCTCCACCTGGAGGGTGGAGTGGTCGATGGAGAAGTGCCGCGACAGGCACTCGTGCAGCCGGTCCAGGAGCCGCCCGGTGTCGGAGAGGGCGGAGTCCTCGACCACCACGTGCGCCGACAGCACCGGGACGCCCGAGGTGATGGTCCAGGCGTGCAGGTCGTGCACGTCCAGGACGCCGGGCTGGGTCCGCAGGTGGCGGCGGACCTCGCCGAGGTCGACGTCGCGCGGCGCGGCCTCCAGCAGGATGTGCAGGGCCTCGTCGAGCAGGTGCCAGGCGCGCGGCACGATGAACAGCGCGATGGCGAGCGACGCCACGGAGTCCGCGCGCTCCCAGCCGGTTGCCCAGACGACCAGGGCGGCCACCACGACCCCGGCCGAGGACAGCAGGTCGCCGAGCACCTCCAGGTAGGCGCCGCGCAGGTTGAGGCTCTCGGACTGGCCGCGGTGCAGCAGCACCAGGGCGACCAGGTTGGCGGCCAGGCCCACCGCGGAGAAGGCCAGCATGGCGGGGGCGGACACGGGCTCGGGGTCGATCAGGCGGCGGACCGCCTCGTAGCCGATGAACCCGCACAGCGCGAACAGCAGCAGGGCGTTGGCCGCGGCGGCCAGGATCTCCGCCCGTTGCAGGCCGAAGGTGCGCTCGGCGCTGGACGGCCGGTTCGCGATCCACACGGCGAACAGGGCCAGGGCGATCCCGAAGGAGTCGACCGCCATGTGCCCGGCGTCGCCCAGCAGGGCGAGGCTGCCCGTGGCCAGGCCGCCGACGACCTGGAGCACCATGACGCCGATCGTCAGTCCCAGGACGAGCAGCAGGCGCCCGCGGTGCGCTCCCGCGGCGGTGTGGTGGTCGTGCCCCATGCTCCCTCCCGTTCCGGCCCGGCGCCGGTCGGGCACCGATGGTTCAGTCACCACTGTTTATACAGCGAAGGCTGTCTATACAGCAAACAGTGTAAAGTGATAATCATGTTGACCCCCGACCAGCGCTTCGCCGCGATCCAGCGCCTGGGCCGGGCGCTCGCCGACCCCACCCGGTGCCGCCTGCTGCTGGCCCTGCTGGACGGCCCCGCCTACCCCGCACGGCTCGCCGACCAACTGGGACTGACCCGGCAGAACGTCTCCAACCACCTGGCCTGCCTGCGCGAGTGCGGTCTGGTGCGCACCGTGGCCCAGGGGCGGCAGACCCGCTACTCCCTGGTGGACGACTCGCTGCGGCACGCCCTGGAGGACCTGCTGCACGTGGTGTGGGGAACGGCGGTGGAGCACACCCCGCCGGGCGAGAACCTCCCGGTGACGGTCGACTGAGCCCCGGCGAGCGGTATCCGCCGCCGGTCAGCCGGACATGGCCTCCCGCCACTGGCGCGCCCGGGCGCCCTCGTCCAGCAGCGCGCAGTCCCCGCACTTGCCGCCGCCCGGCACCCGGTAGTACAGGCAGCAGGACCGGCGCACGAAGAACCGGTGCGGCCGGTCGGCGTCGGGCCGGACCACCTCGCCCAGCCCGGCCAGCGGCGGCCGCCGCAGGAGCGCGGCGGCGACCGCCGCGGCGCGGTCGGCCCACTCGGGGCGTTGCAGTGAGACCATCATCACCGCGCCCCCGACCGCGGCGGCGACGTTGCCCCACAGCAGCCGCTCCGAGACCCGGAGCCGACCGCGCACCGCGGCGCCGAGCCGGGCCAGGTGGCGCTCGACCAGCGGCTCCCACAGCGCCTCGGCGACCTCGTCGGCGTCGTCCGGTGCGGCCGCGGCGCGGCGGGGGCCGCGCAGCCACGAGGTCACCCGTTCGGAGCCCTCCAGCCACAGCAGCGAGGCCGGGGACGCCTCCAGCACCGCCCCCGCGCAGGCCGCGGCCAGGGCCGGGGAGACCAGGCGGGCCGCGAAGCCCAGATGGGTCACCGAGGCCGCCACCCGCGGCTCGACCGGTCCGTACCGGGCCGTCAGCCACGCGACGCGGGCGTCCAGCACGCCGGGGTCCTCGTACAGCTCCGCGAAGGAGCGCAGCCCCGCGGGCGCGTCGCCGTCGACGGGACGCAGGTCGAAGTAGCCGCCCAGGGCGGCCAGCGCCCCGAACACCTGCCGGTCGTCCGGGAGCCGCTCGGGGGCGGTCGGCGGCGTCACCTCTCCTCCGCGCGGGCCGGAGCGGTGCGGGAGGAGTCGAGCAGCGCCTGGTACACCGCCTCCACCCCGCGGACCAGGCCGCGCAGGGTCTCCACGTCCAGGGAGCGCAGTGCCGCCAGGGTGCGCTCGCGGCTCGTCCCCCACATGTCGTCGATGAGGGCGCGCCCCTTCTCCGTCAGGTCGACCCGGCGCACCCGCCGGTCCGCGGGGTCCTCCCGGCGCAGGACGAGCGAACGCGCCGACAGCCGGTCCACGATGCCGGTGAGTGTGGCAACACTCACACCGATCCGCTCGGCCAGTTCGTGGGTGGGTGTGTTGCCGTCGACGGCCAGCGCCACCAGGACCTTGAGCTGCTGGATGGTCAGCGTGGTGCTCAGCAGCGGCAACGAGCGGTCCCGTACGAACAGCCTGAGCTGGCGTACTTCCAGGTCCCGCAGGCGCTCGATCAACTCGCATTTGGCATCAGACGTGTCGCTGTCCATCCCGGTTCCCGCTCCCCGCCCTGATCGATAACCGATCATTCCCTGATATGTCCCTGATTTGTATCACTCTGGCATGATCTTCAATGCCATGCGAAGTATCGTGGGGACGCGTGCCCGGCTGAACACCCGTATGGCCTTCCTGTAGCGGCGCTGGCCGGACCAGACGCGACCGCTCATCACGCGGTGCCCAACTCTGACGTGAACCATTCTGGTTGAGGAGCCTTTACCCATGTCCAAACTGGCCAGGCTCAGCCTCGGCAACCGGGCGCTGATCCTGCTGATCACACTCAGCGCACTCGTCTTCGGTGCGATCACGGCAGGGTCGATGAAGCGCGAACTCATGCCGTCGTTCGACATCCCCATGGCCGTGGTCGGCGCCCAGTACCAGGGGGCCTCGCCGCAGGTCATGGAGACCGCGGTCACCGAGGTGCTGGAACAGGCCGTCAAGGGCGTCCCGGGGGTGACCGGCTACACCTCCACCTCCAGCACCGGTTCCGCCCAGGTCATCGCCGAGTTCGACTACGGCGACTCCACCGACGACGCCGTCCGCGCCATCCAGCAGGCCGTGGACCAGGTCGAGCCGATGCTCCCCGAGGACGTCGACCCCTACGTCATGGCGTTCGGCACGGACGACATCCCCGTCGTCATGCTGGCCGTCGGAACCGGCGACGACGAGAAGGCCCAGAAGCTCGCCGAGCCCATCGAGGAGCTGCTCGTCCCCGAACTGGAGTCCATCGAGGGGGTCCGGGCCGTCCAGGTCACCGGCGTGCGTGAGTCCAACGTCGTCATCACCCCCGACGAGGACGAACTGGAGGACGCCGGCTACACCGTCGCCGACCTCACCAACGCGTTGCAGGCCAGCGGCCGACTGCTGCCCGGCGGCCAGATCACCGAGGACGACCGCACCCTCACCGTGACCACCGGCGGACGCCTGGAGTCGGTCGAGGAGATCGAGAACATCTGGCTGACCCCCAGCGGAGCCGCCGCCGCGGCGCTGCCCGGCATGCCCGGCGCCCGGACCCCCGACCCGGTCAAGCTCTCCGAGGTCGCCGACGTCGAACTCGTCATGGACGAGGCCAGCAGCATCACCCGCACCAACGGCGAGCCCAGCCTCGGCGTCATGGTGACCAAGACCCCCGACGGCAACACCGTCGAGGTCTCCGAGCAGGTCCAGGCGCGGGTCGCCGAACTGGAGGACCAACTGGGCGAGGACACCAACATCACCGTGGTGTTCGACCAGGCCCCCTACATCAACGACTCCATCGTCGCCATGGCCGAGGAGGGGCTGCTGGGCCTCGGCTTCGCCGTCCTCGTCATCCTGGTCTTCCTGCTGTCGGTCCGCTCCACCGTCGTCACCGCGGTGTCCATCCCGGTCTCCCTGCTCATCGCGATCCTGGGCATGTGGGCCTTCGACTACACCCTCAACCTGCTCACCCTGGGCGGGCTGACGGTGGCCGTGGGACGCGTGGTCGACGACTCCATCGTGGTCCTGGAGAACATCAAGCGGCACCTGGGCTACGGCGAGGAGAAGTACACCGCCGTGTTCACCGGCGTGCGCGAGGTGGCGCTGGCCATCACCTCGGCCACGCTGACCACCATCGCCGTGTTCCTGCCGGTCGGGTTCGTCGGCGGCCAGGTGGGCGAGCTGTTCCGGCCGTTCGCGGTGACCGTCAGCATCGCGCTCGCCGCCTCGCTGCTGGTGTCCCTCACGATCATCCCGGTGCTGGCCTACTGGTTCATGAAGCCCAGGGTCGTTCCGCCCGAGGAGGTGGAGCGCGTCAAGGCCGAGGAGTACCAGCGCGAACTGCGCTCCCCGTTGCAGCGCGGATACCTGCCGGTGATCCGCTGGGCCACCCGCCACCGGTGGGTCACCCTCCTGGCCGCCGTCGTGATCCTCGTCGGCACCTTCGCGATGACCCCCTACATCAAGACGAACTTCATCGAGGACCAGGGGCAGAACACCGTCAGCGTGGTCCAGGAGCTGCCGGTCGGCACCTCCCTGGAGGCCGCCGACGCCGAGGCCGCCAAGGTCGAGGAGGAGTTGGAGAAAGTCGCCTGGATCGAGTCCTACCAGGCGACCTTCGGCAGCGGCGACATGCTGACCGCCATGTTCGGCGGCGGCGCCAGCTCCATCACCTACACCATCACCACCGACCCCGACGGCGACCAGGCCGCCTACCGGGAGGAGCTCCGGGAGATCCTGGAGGAGATCGACACCGAGGCCGAGGCGCGCATCGACGCTGCCAGCGGCTTCGGCTCCGCCCTGGAGGTGGTGGTCCGGGCCGACGACCCCGACACCCTCACCGAGGCCACCGGGCTGGTCGAGGAGACCCTCCGCGACATCCCCGGCGCGGCCGACGTGCAGAGCAGCCTCGCCGCCACCCAGCCCGCCTTCGAGGTCCGCGTCGACGGCGAGAAGGCCGCCGAGGAAGGGCTCACCGAGGCCCAGGTCGGCCAGGCCGTGACCGCGGCCTTCCAGGGCACCACCGTCGGCACCGCGACCATCGAGGACGTCCAGTACGACATGGTGCTGCGCGTGGACGACCGGCCCGCCGACGTCGAGGCGCTGGAGAACCTGAAGATCACCACCCCCTCCGGCAAGGAGGTCAAGCTCTCCAAGGTCGCCGAGGTGGAGGAGGTCCTCCAGGCGCCCGAGCTGAGCCGCAGCGACGGGTTCCGCAGCGCGACCGTCACCGCCACCCCCACCGCCGACGACCTCGGCCGGGTCACCAGCGACCTGTACCTGGCGCTGGAGGAGCTCGACCTGCCCGAGGGCGCCACCGCGACCATCGGCGGGGTCAGCGAGGACCAGAACGAGGCGTTCGCCCAGATGGGGATCGCCATGCTGGTCGCCGTCGTGATCGTCTACCTGATCATGGTGGCCACCTTCAAGAGCCTGCGCCAGCCGCTGGTGCTGCTCGTCTCCATCCCGTTCGCCGCCACCGGTGCGCTGGGCCTGCTCCTGGTGACCGGCATCCCGCTGAGCCTGCCCGCCCTCATCGGCATGCTGATGCTGATCGGCATCGTGGTCACCAACGCGATCGTGCTCATCGACCTGGTGAACCAGTACCGCGAGGAGGGCATGGAGCTGCGCGAGGCCGTCGTCGAGGGCTCCCGGCACCGTCTGCGGCCGGTTCTCATGACCGCGCTGGCCACCATCGGCGCGCTCACGCCCATGGCCCTGGGCATCACCGGCGGCGGAGCGTTCATCTCCCAGCCGCTGGCGATCGTGGTCATCGGCGGCCTGGTCAGCTCCACCCTGCTCACCCTCGTCCTGGTCCCGGTGCTCTACACCATGACCGAGGCGGCCAAGGAGCGCAGGGAGGCGCGTCGCGCCGCCAAGCGGGAGGCCGCGCTCGCCGCGGCCCGCGCCGAGGCGGGACAGACGGCGGTCGCCCGGGAGGAGGCCAAGGAGGACGCCGCGAGCTGATCAACGGGTGCGGTCCTGAGCGGCCGCGACCGACCGGGGCCGCCGCGCACGCGGCGGCCCCTTCGTCATGCCGGGAATCACCCGGACCAGTTTTCGGTCACTCTCCGTAAGATTAATGATGCGTTGAGTTGATGAACTGACTTGTGAAAAGCGGGTTACGGAGGGCAAGCTTTCGCCCCATGGGAACCAGCAACACCGATCTCGACGAACTCGTCCGCGAAGAACTCGGCGCGGAGCCCTCCCAGGAGGCCAAGGACTACGCCCGCCGCCTCTACGAGAAGTACCGCCTGCCCGACACCCTCCACACCCCCGTCGAGTCCCGGACGGGCACCGAGACCTGCCGCGCCGCGCTGCCTTCGGTCGTGCCGCAGCCAGCGGCGGAGAGCAGCCGTCCCGCGGGAGGCTCCTCAGGAGTCTGACGCGGGGTCCCAGACCAGCTCGAACCAGACCGTCCGCCCCAGGCCGTCCGCGCGGGCGTCCACCCCCCACTTGGCCGCCAGCGCCTCCACCAGGTCCAGCCCCCGCCCGTGCTCGCTGACGTCGTAGGGGTCGCGGTGCTGGGGGCGGGGCAGCTCCGGGCTGCCCAGGTCCCGGACCTCCACCCGGGTCCAGCCCGCGGCGGTGTAGACCACCACCTCGAACTTGCCCCCGGGGGCGCCCGAGGAGCTGTGGGTCACCGCGTTCGTGGCGATCTCACTGGTCAACAGGGTGGCGGTGGCGAGTTCGGGACAGTCGCCGAGCTGACGCGCCACGAAACGGCGGGCGTGCCTGATCTGGTTGGCCAGACCGGGGAAGCGGCGTCGGGCGGGGATACCGCGTGCCTCGGGGTGGGGAAAAGAACGCTCGTGCATGGGCTTCGCCGGTGCTTCGGAGGACAGGTGGAAAACAGGACCGGTACGTTGGCGGGGGACCAAGGCAGGCGGCCGGGTCGAGGACTGCGCTGTCGGCAGATCGGTCATGTGATCACTCCCCAGGGACATGGGAGGGGGCCATGCCGTCGGTAGGGCCGCGTGGACCGCCCTGTTCGGCCGACACCACGATGGGGGTCCGTCCATGCCCGGCAGGGTCACGGCGCGAGCGTGGTCAGCCCAGGAAAACGGTCCCGCGGGGTTACGGGTGAGCGTCGTGGCGTTATGGACTTTTCTCCACCGAAAAGAATACGGGCGGCAATCGCCGATGAGCCAGGTGGGGTGTACCAAAAGAGAATCAGGCGCAACAAAACGTGATGATCAATCGATAGCGGGCGAGCTGCACCCCGCCCGCGCGACTCCTGACGCCCGCCGCAACCGGTGACGCCGAATTGCGGCGGAGTTCACGGCGTGTTCACGGTCCCGACCGGCATTTCCGAAACCGTGGGGAGGGTTCGACGGTCCGCCACGCGCCGACGGCCTGTCGTCCCGCAGAGGCCCGGCGTCGGTGCGGTGGCACAGGACACCTCGTGCACCCGACCAGGAGGACACGTGACCGAAACCGCCTCCCGCCGACCGCTGCCGGTCGTCGGCCCCGCCGGAGGACGGGCCCGGGCGACCTGCCGGTTCCGCTGCGGTGACGCCTGCTACCACGAGGCCCCCAACACCAGCGACAACGCCTACTTCGGAGACGTCTACGCCGGCCTGCTGTCCCGGCGCGGAATGCTGCGCTCCGGCGCGGTCGGCGCCGCGGTCGCCGCCCTGGCGGTGGGCGGCGCCGCACCGGCGGCCGCCGGGCCCGGCAACGGCGGCCGCCACGCAGGCCCCCGGCTGGAGTTCACCCCGGTGCAGCCCAACGCCGACGACCGGGTCACCGTGCCCTCCGGATACCGCCACCGCGTCGTCGTGCGCTGGGGCGACCCGGTCGTCCCCGGTGCCCCCGAGTTCGACTTCGCCCGCCAGACCGCCGAGGCGCAGGAGAAGCAGTTCGGCTACAACTGCGACTACGTCGGCTTCTTCCCGATCGGCTCGCGGCGCGCCCTGCTCTGGGTGAACCACGAGTACACCAACGAGAGCCTGATGTTCGCCGGCTACACCGACGGCTCGGACGCCGACGAGGAGCAGATCAGGATCGCCATGGCCGCGCACGGCGGATCCGTGGTGGAGATCGAGCGGACCGGCGACGCCGGGGAGTGGCGCCTGGTCACCAGGGGACGGCGCCCCTACAACCGCCGCATCACCGCGACCACCCCGATGAAGCTCACCGGCCCCGCGGCAGGGCACGCACTGCTGCGCACCGCGGCCGACCCCTCCGGCACCAGGGTGCTGGGCATGCTCAACAACTGCAGCGGCGGCACCACCCCCTGGGGGACCGTGCTGACCGCCGAGGAGAACTTCAACCAGTACTTCGTGGGCGGCGAGGGCGCGCCGGAGGAGGCCAAACCCGCCCTGCGACGCTACGGCATCGCCACCTCCGGCGACACCCGCCGCGGCAACCGCCGGTTCGACCGGGTCGACGAGCGCTTCGACCTGTCCAAACACCCCAACGAGGCCAACCGGTTCGGCTACATCGTCGAGATCGACCCGTTCGACCCCCACCACCAGCCGCGCAAGCGCACCATGCTCGGCCGGTTCAAGCACGAGGCCGCCACCGTCCGGCTCACCGAAGACCAGCGGGTCGCCGTCTACATGGGGGACGACGAGCGTTTCGACTACATCTACAAGTTCGTCAGCGACAAGAAGCACCGCGCCGGTGCGCGCCGCCACAACGACACCCTGCTCGACTCGGGCACCCTCTACGTCGCCCGGTTCACCGGCAACAGCCCCGCCGAACAGATCGACGGCTCCGGCGCCCTGCCCGAGGACGGCGCGTTCGACGGGACCGGCGAATGGATCCCGCTGTGCGACGCCCAGCGCAGCTACGTCGACGGCTTCACCGTCGCCGAGGTCCTGGTCCACACCCGGCTCGCCGCCGACAGGGTCGGCGCCACCAAGATGGACCGCCCCGAGGACATCGAGGCCAGCCCGGTCACCGGCAAGGTGTACTGCGCGCTCACCAACAACTCCGCCCGCGAACCCGGCCAGGCCGACGAGGCCAACCCGCGCGCCGCCAACCGGCACGGCCACGTCCTGGAGATCACCGAGCACCGCAACGACTCCGGCGCCACCACCTTCACCTGGACCGTGGTCCTCGTCTGCGGCGACCCCGAGGACCCCGCCACCTACTACGCCGGATACGACAAGTCCAGGGTCGCCGCGATCTCCTCCCCCGACAACCTCACCTTCGACCGCGCCGGCAACCTGTGGATCTCCACCGACGGCCAGCCGGGCACCCTGGGCGTCAACGACGCCCTGCACGTGATGCCGGTCGAGGGACGCCACCGCGGCGAACTCAGGACCTTCGCCACCGTCCCGGTCGGCGCCGAGTGCTGCGGCCCCTGCATCACCCCCGACGACCGGACCGTCTTCATCGCCCCCCAGCACCCGGGCGAGAACGGCACCCTGGAGCACCCCACCAGCACCTGGCCCGACGGGGACTTCCCCCGCCCGTCGGTGGTCGCGATCTGGCACGCCAAGGGCAGGAAGGTGGGCTCGGCCTGAACCGCCCGGCCCGCGCCCCGGCCCCTCCCGCCGACGGCGCGGACCGGGACGGCCACCGCCAACCCCCCGCCCCGGGCGGCCCTCGAAACGTTCAAACCGCGGCGGGGCCGCCCGCCCGGCGGGACGGAACATGGCAGGATCGCTCCCATGGTGCACAGAGGTGACGTTCCCCGGATCGACGTTCCCTCCGCCGGGATCCACCGGGCGGACCCGCAGCGCTACGACGGCCGCATGCCGTACCGCAGGACCGGACGCAGCGGACTCGACCTGCCCGCGATCTCGCTCGGACTGTGGCACAACTTCGGGGACGACCGCCCCCTGGAGACCCAGCGCGCCATCCTGCGGCGCGCCTTCGACCTGGGCATCACCCACTTCGACCTGGCCAACAACTACGGCCCGCCGCCCGGCGCCGCCGAACTCAACTTCGGCCGCATCCTGCGGGAGGACTTCCGCGCCTACCGCGACGAACTGGTGATCTCCACCAAGGCCGGGTGGGGCATGTGGCCCGGCCCCTACGGCGACGGCGGCTCCCGCAAGTACCTGCTGGCCAGCCTCGACCAGTCGCTGGCGCGCATGGGCCTGGACCACGTCGACATCTTCTACAGCCACCGCTACGACCCCTCCACCCCGCTGGAGGAGACCATGTCGGCACTCGACACCGCGGTGCGCTCCGGAAAGGCGCTGTACGCGGGCATCTCCTCCTACTCCCCGCAGCACACCGTCGAGGCCGCGGCGATCCTCCGGCAGATGGGCACCCCGCTCCTCATCCACCAGCCCTCCTACTCCATGGTCAACCGGTGGATCGAGGAGGGCCTCCTCGACACCCTCGAGGACGAGGGGATCGGCTGCATCGTCTTCTCCCCGCTGGCCCAGGGCATGCTCACCGACAAGTACCTCGACGGCGTCCCCGCCGACTCCCGCGCCGCGGCGGGCAAGTCCCTCTCCCCGGACTGGCTCACCGAGGACAACCTCGCCCGCATCCGCGCCCTCAACGAGATCGCGGCGCGCCGCGGGCAGAGCCTCGCCCAGATGGCGATCGCCTGGACCCTGCGCGACCCCAGGGTGACCTCCGCGCTCATCGGAGCCAGCAGCGTCCGGCAGCTCGAGGAGAGCGTCGCGGCGGTGCGGTCCCCGGAGTTCACCGACACCGAACTGGCCGAGATCGACCGGTACGCCTCCGACATCGGCGTCAACATCTGGCGCACCTCCAGCCACGCCTGACCGCGCCGCCGACCGCCCGCGCGGGAGGCGCTCCGGGGAAGGAGACGAGCATGCCCAGGCCGGGAACGTCCGGCACCCTGCCGTACGAGACCCCTGCGCGCCCGCCCGGCCGCCGGTCCGCGGCGCCCCCCGCGCTGCTGCGCCGCCCCCGCGTCCTCGCCGGAGCGGTCCTGCTGGCCCTCCTGGCCCTGCTGGCCTGGCTCGGCCCCCTCGCCGCGCCGTGGGGGTTCACCGAACGCGACCACACCAGCTTCCTGCAGCCGCCCTCGCCCCGGCACTGGTTCGGCACCGACGCCACCGGCCGCGACCTGTACGTCGTCACCCTGGTGGGGCTGCGCAAGTCGCTGGTGATCGGGCTGCTCGTCGCGGTGCTCACCACCGCGGCCGCCGCGGTCGTGGGCGCGGTCTCCGGATACTTTCCCGGGCTGCCCGACCGGGTGCTGACCTGGCTCACCGACCTGGCCCTGGTCGTGCCGCCCCTGCTCGTCCTGGCCGTGCTGTTCCCCGTGGCCGAGCGGGGCGGCTGGCTCGCCCTCGTCCTGCTGCTCGCCGCGTTCGGCTGGATGGTCACCGCCCGGATGGTGCGGGGGGCCACCCGCTCGCTGCGCCGACGCGAGTACGTCCGAGCCGCCCGCTACCTGGGAGCGTCCCCCACCGCCATCATCGTCCGCCACCTCCTGCCGAACCTGTCCGCGCTGCTCGTCGCGGACGTCACCGTCAACGTCAGCGCCGCGGTCATCGCCGAGACGGGACTGTCCTACGTCGGACTGGGCGTGCAGCCGCCCGACGTCTCCCTGGGCACCCTCATCGCCGACGGCACCCGGTACGCCACCACCCACCCCTGGATGTTCGGCTTCTGCACCGGACTGCTCGTCCTCCTCGTCCTGGCCGTCAACCTCCTCGGCGAGGGCCTCCACGACGCCCTCACCCGCGACACCCCCGCCCCCCGCCTCTGAACGCGGCGTCCCGACGGCAGGCCGACCACCCCGCAGGCCCCGGACGGGCAGCCCTCTCCGGGCCGGGACCGCCGCAGCGGCCACGGTCTAGGATGCACACCGTGACCGGAACCGAGACGCACCCCGAACCGGCGTCTCCGCCCGAGACGACCCCCACGCGCCCGCCGGGCGAGCCCGTGCTGTGCGTCGAGGACCTCCACGTCACCTTCCCCGGAACCGGTCCCGGCGGCGACGTGCGAGCGGTGCGCGGCCTCAGCTACCGGCTGCACCGCGGCGAGATCCTGGGCGTCGTCGGAGAGTCCGGAGCCGGGAAGTCGGCCGCCGCCCTGGCCGTACCGGGACTGCTGCCCGACCACGCCCGGGTGTCCGGCTCGATCCGGCTCAACGGACAGGAACTCCTCGGCCTCGACGAGCGGAGACTCGCCGCGGTGCGCGGCAGCACCGTCTCCATGGTCTTCCAGGACCCGCTGGCGGCGCTCACCCCGGTCCGCACCGTCGGCTCCCAGTTGGCCGAAGCCGTCCGACTCCACCAGCCCCGGCTCTCCCGGAGACAGGCCCGGGACCGTGCCGTGGCACTCCTGCGCAGGGTCGGCATCCCCGACGCCGACCGCCGCGTCGACTCCTTCCCCCACGAACTCTCCGGAGGAATGCGCCAGCGCGTCATGATCGCCATGGCGCTGGCCAACGACCCCGACGTCATCCTCTGCGACGAACCCACCACCGCCCTGGACACCACCGTCCAGGCCCAGATCCTCGACCTGCTCGCCGCGGTCCGCCGCGAGACCGGCACCGCGATCGTCGTGATCACCCACGACCTCGGCGTGGTGGCGGAGATCGCCGACCGGGTGCTGGTCATGTACGCCGGACGCCCGGTGGAGACGGGAACCGTGGCCCAGGTGTACCGCCGCCCCCGCATGCCCTACACCATGGGCCTGCTGGGCGCCCTCCCGCGCGTGGACACCCCCGACCCCGTGCCGCCGACCCCCATCCCGGGGACACCGCCGCCGCCCACCGAGCCGCACCGCGGCTGCCCGTTCGCGCCGCGCTGCCCCGTCGCACTCCCGCGCTGCGGCACCGACCCGCCCGCACTGCTGCCGGTGGACCCCGCCCCCCACGACCCCGGGCACCGCGCGGCCTGCCACCGCACCGCAGAGATCACCGCCCGCGGCTGGACCCCGGCCGACCTCTACCCGCCCCCCGAACACCCCCGGCCCGCCGCACCGGCCCCCAGGGACCGGCGGCCCGTCGTGCTGGCCGTCGACAACCTCGTCAAACACCACCCGCTGCACGGCGGAACACTCCTCAGACGCCGGGTGGGCACCGTGCGGGCCGTCGACGGGATCAGCTTCGACCTGCGCGAACACGAGACCCTGGCCCTGGTGGGGGAGTCCGGCGCGGGCAAGACCACCGTCCTCACCGAAATCCTCGAACTGACCCGTCCCGACCACGGCAGGATCACGGTGCTGGGCCGCGACACCGGCACGCTCACCCCGAAGCAGCGGTTCGCCCTCCGCCGCGACCTCCAGGTCGTCCTCCAGGACTCGTCCGAGGCCCTGGACCCGCGCATGACGGTCGCCGAGATCGTCGCCGAACCGCTGCGCGTCCACCGCCACCCCCGCAGGCAGGTCCCGCACCGGGTCCGGGAACTGCTGGCCCTGGTCGGCCTGGACGACTCCCACGCGCGGCGCCGCCCGGCCCAACTGTCCGGAGGGGAGCGCCAGAGGGTCGGCATCGCCCGCGCCATCGCCCTGCAACCCCGGCTGCTGCTGCTGGACGAGCCGGTGTCGGCACTGGACGTGTCCGTGCGCGCCGGCATCCTCGCCCTGCTCGCGGAGCTGCGCGCCCGACTGGGACTGTCCTGCCTGGTCGTCGCGCACGACCTGGCGGTGGTCCGGCACATCGCCGACCGGGTCGCCGTCATGCACCGGGGCGTGCTCGTGGAGATCGGCGACACGGAGTCGGTCTACACCGCCCCCCGCCACCCCTACACCCAGGCGCTGCTGGCCGCGGTGCCCGTTCCCGAGCCCGCAACGGACCGCCGAGCCGCCCGCGCCGTCGCGGCCGCCGAGCCGCCCGACCCCGCCGCGGCCCCGTCGGGGTGCCGGTTCCGGACCCGATGCCCCCGGTACCTGTCCCTGACCGAAACGGACCGGCGGCGCTGCGAGACGCAGCCTCCCCGGCCGCGCAGGCTCGGGGACGCCGACCACCAGGTCGCCTGCCACCACGCCTGAGCGGCCGGGGACCGCGGGGCATCGGCACCGCTCAGGGGCGCAGCGCCCGCCCCAGCAGCCACCCGGCGACCGCACCGGCCAGGGACAGCGACGCGGGAGCCAGGAACAGGTCCCAGTCGGGCGAAGGCCGCGACGCCACGAGGGCGGAGTCGACGAGGAGCGCTGCCACCGGCGCACCCAGGGACGCCGCGGCGTCGCGGACCCCGCGGTCGCGGTGCGGGCCGCGGTGCACCAGGGCGGCCAGGGCCGCGGCGACGAGAGCGCAGACGAAGCCGGAGGAGCCGTACCACAGCACGACCCCGTCGAAGGAGGACAACTGCTCGGCGGGCGCGGCCCGCAGGATCACCCCCGCTCCCGCGGTGTTGCAGACGAACCACGCCACCAGGCCGACCAGCCAGCAGACCACCAGGTTCACGTCGCCTCCTCAGGCGCAGGTCTCGTAGGGGACGTACAGGCGGGTGCCGTTCACGGGAGCGCCCAGGTACTCGGCGCCGACCACCGTCAGCGATTCGTCCCCCCAGGTGCCGCCCAGTCCCAGGCTCACCCCGAGCTTGACGTTGCCGCTCAACTCGTGGATGTTGCTGTCGTCGTCGTAGCGCACCCGCGAGGTCCGCCCCTCCTCGAACAGCCACCGCTCGAACGGTCCCGGATCGTCCCCCAGCTCGGTGGGGGCCAGCGAGTCCCAGGTCAGCGGAAGCACCTGGTCGTCGACGACCCAGCCCATCCACTCCTCGACCATGGCGCGCTCCTCGGCGGTCTCCACCGCCAACTCGGTGGTGGTCATCGTGACCCCCGAGCCGTCCGCGGCGAGCTGGACCAGTTCCACCCCGGTGATCCGCCCCTCGGCGTCGCGGGTGACGGTCATCGTGCCGGTGCGCTCCCCGCTGGGCTTCCAGTCGTCGACGACCCAGTCCGCGCCGATGCTCGCCGTGCCGCCGAGCGAGTACGTGGTGGACACGCTCCCGTCGCGGGAGTCCACGGACTCGGTGAGCGCCGCCGTCACCCCGACCGCGCCCTGCACCTGCAGTTTGGGGCTGAGCGACCAGCCCTGGACACCCTCGCCGCTGTCCTTGTCACCGTTCCGCTTGCGTTCGTTGCCGACGTTGAGTCCGGCGTGGCCGTCGACGCCCAGCTCGGCCTCCACCCCGGTCCGGACGATGTCCGGGGCGGGGATGTCGGGCCCCCAGATCAGGTCGACCCCCCAGCCGATGATCGGGCTGACGCTCTTGGTGATGTCGATCCGCTGCCGGGTACGCAGGTCGTCCATGAGCTGCTCGGCCTCCTCCGGACTGTCGAAGACCCAGGTGCTGCCGTTGGGCACGCTCAGGCCGCCGCCGACGCTGACCTCCGCGCCGAGCTGGAACGCCCTGGTCACGTTGAGGCTGGCGCCCGCCCCCAGGGAGGCTTCCAGTTTGGCCGTGTCCACGAGGGTTACACGGGTCTCGCCGTCGGAGAACGACTCGGTGATGAACGAGAACTCCTCGCCCAGGGTGACGACGACCTCGACCTGGTAGCCCGACACGTCCGTCATGCGGGTCTGCAGGCAGCGCTCGGGCTCGTAGTCGGCGTCGGCGGCCTCGGTGGACGCTTCGCAGCCGTCGAGCCGCAGGGCCAGGCAGACAGCGCGGGCGAGGCCGTCCGCCACAGGGCGGGGCAGCGCCACCACGGCGACGGCCGCCGCGATCGCGCAGACGAGCAGCAGGACGGCGGCGTACTCGATGAGGCTGCCGCCGCGGTCGCTTCGGGGCCAACGCATGCCGGGGACTGTAGGGATTGCCCCCTGTGGGCGGATAGCAGCCTAGGCTCCAATTCCAGGTGGGTCCGCGGGCCCAGCGGAGGCGGCGGTCAGCGGAAGACTGAGGCGACCTCGGCGGCCAGCTCCAGATAGGCCAGGTGGGTGGCGTCGCGCAACCGGGCCAGGTCCACCGGCCCGCCCTCCGCCAGGTGCGGGTCCTCGGGGATGCGCAGCACCCGGCGGCAGCGGTCGGAGAAGTGGCGTTCCAACTGGTCGAGGTCGATCCCCGTGGTCTTGCCGACCCGGGAGACGACCGCCACGCAGGAGCGGGCGAGTGCGGCGTGTCCGTTGGTCTCCAGCCAGTCCAGGGTGGCGGAGGCGCTGCGCGCCCCGTCCACGGAGGGCGGGCAGACCACCACGATCTGGTCGGCCGATGCCAGGATCGCCCCCATCGCGGGGTGCAGCATGCCGGTCCCGCAGTCGGTGATGCAGATCGAGTAGAAGCGTTCCACGATCCCCGCGATGTGGCGGTAGTCGCCGTCGCTGAGGGGCCGGTGCGCGTCGGGGTCGGCACCGGAGGAGAGGAACTCCAGGCGGGACGGCGCCTGCCCGGTGAAGCTCCGCACGTCCGAGTAGCGTTTCAGGATCTCCCGGTGGGCCACCAGGTCGCGGGCGGTGCGCTGGGTGCGCAACTGGGTGTGCAGCCGTTCGGTGAGGGTGCCCCCGTGCGGGGTGGCGTCCACCGCGATCACCCGGTCTCCGCGCTCTTCGGCCAGCACCGACCCGAGACCGACCGCGGTGGTGGTCTTGCCGACGCCGCCTTTCATGCTGAGCACGGCGATCCGGTGGTGGCCGCCCACCACGGGGCCGCGCACCAGGGCGCGCAGTTCCCGGCGGCGCCGCTCCACCTTGGACTCGCCCGGGTTGATCAGGCCGTGGCTGGCCGTGAACACCAGGCGCCGCCACCCCTCGCTCGGGGGGCGCTTGGCGGGACGCAGCAGCGACTCGGAGGTCAGGTCCGCGGCTGTTCCCGGACGCGGCACGTCCACAGGAGGCTGGTGGGAGTCCGGATATCGGCGGCCGTCGGCCGGATCCGGTCGGGGAGAGGAAGTTGGAGTCACGGTGCAGCGCTTTCTGCCACCGCGGCCCGCGGCCGCGGACCTACGGGAACGCGCCCGCATTTTACGCATTCCGACTGTCAAAGCACAGGGCTACGCCGACCCAAACGGTTCTGGGCCTCTGGGCCCAGCCGAAGCCGGGAAACCACGTGGGCCTGGGGCCACCACATCGGTGCCCCGGCCACTGGGCGGAGCGGCATCCCTCCGCCTGCGGTTTCCCCGCACCGCCGGAGAACCGGCCGGCGGCCGGCCTTCTGACCGCAGCAGGCACCGAAAAGGCACCGTGCCCTGTCGGCCGTCCTCCTCCCGGGGGCGGGGACTACTCGTCCTCCGCCCACGGCAGCGGGCCGCTGCCGAACTCGTAGCAGGGACTCTCGTACATGGTGACCGGTTCGGGGTAGGAGACGCCGCCGTCGGTGCTCTCCGAGCAGCGCCACGGATAGTAGGCCCCGCTTTCGGGATCGAACCGGTGGAAGAACTTCACGTACCGCTCGGCCCACTCGGGGTTGTCGTCCCCCAGGTAGGCGACGACCTCGGTGGAGCCGTCGTCGTCCAGGTCCGTCGTCTCCACGGTGCGCTGCCCCGCGGTCAGCGGGCCGCTGAGACTGAACTGCGTGACGCTCTCCGGAAGGTCCGGGCGCAGCCAGGAGACCTGTTGCAGGCCCGCCACCCCGGCGTACTTGGTCAACAGGAAGAACGTGCCGTCCTCCGCGACGGTCCAACTGTCGTCGAAGTCGGCGGGAGGCAGGGGGACGAACCCGGTGGGAGGCTCGTTGAGGTTGCTGGCCACCAGTGCGCCGTTCTCGTCGAACAGGAAGATCCTGGTGGTCTTGGTCGCTCCGGTCACCGGGTGGGCCTCGAGTTCGGCCTCGGCCACCAGCGCGCGCACCGGAGCGTCCTGGTAGGTCAGGCCCTCGACGGTGTGGACGTCGGCGGAGCATCCGGAGCAGCCGAGGTCCCGGACGAGCTGCGCTTCGGCGGACAGCGGTTCGGCGGACGGCTCCGGGGCGGCAGAGCCGTCGGAGACGCAGCCCGTCCCGGCGGCGAGCAGGACCGCGGCGACGACGACGCGGGTACGGAAGGAAGGCATCAACCAGTCCTGACAGTGTGGGCGAGCGGCCGACTGCGGGTCACTTCTGGGGAACCCGTGCGGCGCTCACCCAACGGGACTCCCAGTAGGGGTTGCCGAGCACCTGCGTGACGTTCACCGGGTTGCCGGCGTGCACCATCTTGCCGTCGCCGATGTACATCCCGACGTGGGTGGGGGGCGGACCGGGAATGGTCTGGAAGAAGATCAGGTCGCCCGGTTGCAGTTCGCTCTTGCTCACCGGGGGAAGGGCGGCCTGCTGCTGCCACGTGGTCCGGGGGATCTGCACGCCCGCGGCGCGCCAGGCCCCCTGGACGAGTCCGGAGCAGTCGTAGCCGTGCGGACCGGTGCCGCCCCACACGTACGGCAGTCCCTGCTTGGACAACGCCCACTCGACCGCGACCCGGGCGCTGCCCTCACCGATGACCTCACCGCCGTAGTAGCCGACGGGAAAGGTGAAGACGTATTCCTCGGGCTCCTCCGGCCGCTGGACCTCCGTCCAGGTCTCGCCCCCGCACTCGGGCCCCTCCACCAGGCACACCATCTCGCGGACGCTGTCGTGGAAGGTGGCTCCGATCGGGGACTGGGCGACGGCGAGGATGATGCCGGCCACCACAAGCAGTACGGCCCCGACCTCCACGAAGGAGGCGCCGCGGTCGTCCGTGGCAGCGGGGTGGAACCGGGGGGAACGTGAACTCGCCACCGGGGAACTCCTTGGTCAGAGAGATCAACTGACGGGAACGTCCTTGATGGGAAGGAAGCCGGGGATCTCGATGGTGACTTTGTCGACCTCAGGGGGAAGTCGGTAGGAAGCCCAGTAGGTGTTCTGAGCTCCAGGACCTGTAATAAGGGCGAACTGTTTGGTGTTGGAATAGTCGGCGCCGGCGCAGAGACATTCTCCTGCCGAGTCGATGTAGGGGTGGAATCGGATCCCGCTACTCTCGTCGAGAAGTACCAGGCCGCTTGCTTCGGCTGTCCCTAGGTAGTTGTAAGTCTCGTTCTGAAGATAGCTTAGGCTTATGTAGGTAGAACTCTTGTTGTCGAGAGTCCAGATGAGTTGAGCGTAGTCACCGGTTTCGCTGCGTTTTAGTTCTCTGATTTTGATGACTGCGCCGCTCCAGTTGTTGTTGCTTGCCTCGCTGGAGCCGAGCACTGTCTCTTCTGAGGTGCTGGAGGGTGAGGGCGATCCGTTCGGCTGCTTGTTTTCGTCGGCGTATGAGGAAGAAGTGACCAGCAGAGTCAGAGCGATGGGAATCATCAGTGCGCTGGCAGTGATTCGAGGGAGAAGGCGATGAGACACGGGAGCTCCTACTTGGCGAAGGTGACGGTGACCCGACGGTTCTTCCGCCGACCTTCTTCGGTGTCATTGTTGCCCACCGGGTCGTTGGATCCGTGGCCAGCGGTTTCGAACTGGATTCCGTCTCTGGTGACCAATTCTTCGAGTGCTTGACGTACGGACTCAGCCCTTGCTTCGGAGAGAGGGATGTTGATGCTGTCGTCCCCGGTGTTGTCGGTGTAGCCGTCGATGTGGACGGTGGTGGCAGAGGAAGTGTCAATCTCTTCGGCCACGCCCTTCAGGATCTCTTCAGCTTCAGGCGTGAGGTCGGACTCGTTCAGCTCGAAGAGAACGTCGGAGGAGAGTATCACCTGGTTCTCCTCGCTGGAATCCGCTCGTGAGGTGCCGCTCTCGATGTCGTCCTGGAAAGCTCTGAGGTCCAGGATCTGGGGTTCTCCCACGGGAGTCTGGGCGATCTCTTCTTTAGTTCCTGTCGCTTCGATGATTGGAATGTCGAGAAAGTCTGGAGTTACCGGAGTTGTGACTGCTACTTTGTCGACTTCGGGGGGAGGGGAAGGAAAAGCCACCCAGGCGTTGATGGAGTCTCCGGAGGCCAGTAACTCTTTCCCATTCCAAGAGTAGCAATGACAGGTTTTTCCGTCGGTGAGTTTGAGGGGCATGTATCGTTTCTGGTTGACTGTGTCTACCAGTGACACTCCGTCTGGAGTGCTTTGCTGTCCATTGACATTGGAAAGACTGAAAATTACGTAGGCGTCTTCAAAACCTTCGTTTTTTATGGCTATCGACAGCACGACCATCTCTTCGCTGATGCGCTCCAGGGAGATGATGCTGAATCGTAGATTCGTTCCTTCAGAGCTGGCGGTGTAAGTCGAGGTTGCTACAGGGCTAATTTCATTGGAAGGTGTTTCGGTGCTGTTCGGTGTTCCGTCTGCTGATGGGGAAGGAGTAGAGGTTTCCGAGGTAGTTACGCACGCGGAGAGCAGGACTGCACTCAATGCCATGGGGAGAAACAGCCTGGCTGTGCGGGGAAGACCAGATGGAGGGAACGGTTGATCCACGGTGCAGTCTTCCAATCAAGGTGCGAAGCTTGGTCGGCTTGTCTAACAGAAGAGTCGGGAATTATATGAGTCGTAGTGGGAGAGTTTATAGAAAACCCTGAAAGGGTGGCGCTTGATTAAGGTGAAGATGAGGAGTCCTCCTCTTCAGCCGGGTCAGAGACGCCGAAGGGCTTGTAAAGGTACCGTCCTTCCTTTGACACCAGGCGGATCTCGATAAGTTGCCTGGCGTGCTGTTCGCTGCGGATCACTTGGCCGTCGCAGGCAACGCCGACGATCCGGTACTCTGTGCCGAAGACGTAGTTGCAATCGGGCATGACCATCTCGGCTATGGCTGCGGCGTTTCCAAGGCGGACGAACCCTTCCTCCTCGTTCGGTTCGGTTTCGTCGCAGACCGTGTCGGACCAGCCGCGGCTCCGGTCCTCCAGCAGTTCCTTGCGGCAGTTCGCGCCACGGACCTCCACCCGGACGAAGTTGCCGAGCTGTCCCATGCTGTTGTCGCTGGCCCGGATGTCCTCCAGAATCGCCCCGTTCTTCTGGGCGTACTTCTCCGCCTGGGCACGGCCAAGGCCGGGGTCGTAGAGCCGGTAGTACGGGATCTGATGGTTGGCCAGCATCTCGGCCGCGTTGTCACGGGCGACCGCAACCGCGGCCAGTGCGGCGGCATCCGCTGCGGTCTGGGAGCGGCTGCGCAACTGGTTGGCGTCGCCGAGACGCACGAAGAGCATGATCAGTGCTACGAGAGACAGCGTCAGGCCGACGAGCAGGAACAGGCTGGCCTGCCCGCGCTCGTCGGCCGATGGAGACTTAGGTGCGAGGCCCATAGGGGAAGCAGGGTTCCGGAACGGCTTGTTGGCCGCTGTAGCTAGTCGTTGCCGGATCCGCTGGCGGCGGCGGGGTTGAGGATTCGTCCGATTTCGGTGGTTATGGTTGTCGAGATGCTGTTGGGGATATTGACGGCGAATACCGCCACGGCGATTGCGGCCACCAGCACGATGAGCCCCGCGTACTCCACGAAGCTGGCTCCCCGGTCGCTGCGGTGGTGCTGTCGGCGGGTGAGGGCAGTCCGGGCCCTGCGGCGAAGGGAGCGGATCGGGTTCGGCACGAGAACTCCTTCCGAAGACCATTTCCCCGTTTTCCTATTGACAGTTCATCAATCTAGAGTCTGACAGGTCGGGTGCCTAGGGCCTGCGGGCCCAAAAGATCGGACCTGGGAAGAGCTGGACAAATCATCCGGAACCCGGCGCGGTGTGGCCGTTCCAGCGGGCTATCGCCGCCGCTCGACTGGTCACTCCGAGTTTCCGGAAGATGCGGTTGATGTGATTCTTCACGGTTTTCTCGGACAGGAAAAGCTCTGCGGCGATCTCTGCATTGGACAGGCCGCGCGCTATCGCCGCGAGCACTTCGGCCTCCCGTGGGGTCAGGCCCAGGGATGCGGGGTCGACCGGGCCGCGAGGGACAGGGAAGGAGCGGAGGGAGGAGACCAGGGCGGTCGCGGCGACCGGGGAGAGCGGGTTGCCGTTGCCGTGGACCACCTCGCGCAGGGCCCGGGTCAGCTCGTCCAGGGTGAAGTGGCCGTGGACCAGGTAACCGGAGGCCCCTCGGAGCAGCGCGGTCTGGACCACCTCCGGGGCCTCGGTGTGGGTCAGCATGACCACCTTGGTGAGGGAGGCGAGTTCCTCGATCGTGCTGACCCCGTCGCGCACCGGCATGCGGACGTCGAGCAGGACGACGTCGGGGCGGAGCTTTCGGGTCTGCTCGACGGCTTGGACGCCGTCCCCCGCCTCGCCTATGACCCGGATGTCGTCGGAGGTCTCCAGGAGGGTGACCAGACCGGCGCGCACGACGATGTTGTCGTCCACGGCGAGAACGGTGATCGGCGACATGGCGGAGACACCTCTCTCGGGCGGGGTCACGGGGAGTCCTCGCTGCTCTGGGAAGGGGGCGCCAGCGGCACACGCAGGACCACCGTGGTCCCCTCGCCCGGAGCCGTGTCGATGCTCAGACGGCCTCCGGCGCGGGCCGCGCGTTCCCGCATGCCCACCAGACCGTAGTGGCCGGGAGCGGACGAGCCGGGGTCGAAACCCCGTCCGTCGTCGCGGACGGTCATGACCAGGTGCCCGGCGTCGGTGGAGAGCTCCACGGCCACGGTCTCGGCGGCAGCATGCCGGTCGATGTTGGTGAGCGCCTCCCGGAGGATCGCGACGGTCTCGTGGCGTGCAGTGATCAACAGCGGCATCGGTGCGCCGCAGGAGTGCAGTTCTACCTGAATCCCCGTTGTTTCGGACCACTCACGCAGCACCGTGGCGACCTGGTCGGCGATGGGCAGGTCGGCGGAGCCTTCACGCAGGTCGGTGATGAGTTTGCGGGCCTCCTGCGCGGCGGCCTCGGCGGCGGACACCACCTGGGCCGCGGCGGCCGCCGCACGTTCCGGGTCCTTGCGCAGCCAGATCGGCAGAGCCTGAGCGGCCATGGCTGCGCCCTGCAAGGTTTTGGCCACCGAGTCGTGCATGTCCCGGGCCAGCCGGGCACGTTCCTCCGCGGCGGCCGCCGCGCGCTCGGCCGCGCGCCTCCGCTCCTGTTCCAGGGCCAGTTCCTCGAAGAGGCCACGCAACCGCAGCCCGATGTACCCGGCGGTCGGGTAGAGCAGCGGCTGGACGACGACGAGCTGGATGTTCTCCCAGAACGTTTCCGCCGGGGCGGACAGACTCGCCAGGTACAGGAACAGGGCTGTCAGGTAGCCGAAGATCTGCGCCGCCGAGACGCCTGCCACTCCTCTGGTCCCGTACAGCACCCCGGCGGCGGCACTGGTGAGCACCGTGGCGAGGAAGAAGGCTCCCGAGGGGCCGACCACGGCCAGGATCGCCGAAGCGACCAGGGTGTCAGCGGCGATCAGCACCGGGTGGCGCACCACGTGGACGGAGAGCCGCTCCCAGTAACGGGCGAGCAGCCAGGACAGCACCGCGTAGCTGACCAGCATGAGGACGATGCGGACGGAGATCCGCTCCGGGGGAAGCAGGAGCAGCGCGACACCGGTGAGCAGGAAGCGCAACTGGACGAGCAGCCGGGTCAACCCGGTCAACCGTTCCAGCGGTGCTCCTCGCTCCTGCCCGGTCACGGTGCCCATGGCATCACCCGAAGATGGCCGACAGGTCGATGCCGGAGCCGAGGAACAGGCCGCCGCCGATGATCAGCAGCAGCCCGGGCAGCATGGTGGCCGCGGTGACCACGGTGACCTGGGGGTTGAGCTTCTGCGCTCTGCGCCGCAGGAACTGGGCGTCCTCCCGGCGCATGTCGGCGCTGATCGCGTGCAGCGTCTGCACCAGCGGTGCACCCAGGTCCTCGGACTGCTGCAACGCCGTGATGAACTTGCCCAGAGCCTCGTTGGAGTTGCGCTCCCGCAGCGCGGCGAACGCCTCCCGTCTGCTGGTCCCCAGTTCCATCTGGCGCAGGGCCAGTTGGAACTCCGAGGCCAGCACGCCCGGCATGGAGTCGGCCACCCGGGCCAGCGCCTGGCGGAAGGCGAGCCCGGCTCCCACCGTGACCGCCAGGACGTCCAGGAAGTCGGGAAGCTGCCGTTGGATCTCGTCCTGGCGCCTGCGCTGCGCCGAGTACAGCGAGAGGTCGGTGAGCGAGGCAAAGGCCAGCACCACCACGGCGAGCATCGGCGAGCCGTTCAGGAACAGCAGTACCGCCAGGCCGCCGTAGAGCAGCACCTCGCCAGCCTTGCGCTGCGCGTAGCGGCGCACGGTGAGGCCGTCGGGACGTCCGGCCGCGTCGATACGCGCCTGGACTCTCGCCTGGCCGTCCTCGCCCAGCCAGTCGAGGACTATCGAACCGAACGGCCGTCCGATGAGCTCGGTGATGCGGTGCAGGACGAAGGTTCCGTCGCTCTTCCGCTTCGGAGGGGCGGCGACGAAGCTGCCCGCGACCTCGCTCCCGCGGGTCGCCAGGTGCAGGCCCCACACGAACAGGGCCACGCAGAGCGCGCCGAGCAGACCCAGGAGCAGGGAGGTCAGAGGGGTCAGGAGGATGGACATCGGCGTGAACTCCGTGCGTCGGTCAGGCTGCGGGCTCAGAAGTCGATACGGGACATGCGCCGGATCACCACGAACCCGACGGTGAAGAGGGTCAGGGCGGCGCCCAGGACGGCGAGGCCGGCGAAGCTCTCGGTCATCCGGGCCACGGTGCCGGGGGCGATCGTGTTGAGCAGGAAGAGCGACCCCACGCCCATGATCAGCAGCGTCCACGCCGTGTTGGTGGTCTCGCTCAGGATCGTGCGGACCTCTCGCCTGGTCTCCTTGCGGTGCTCCAGGGTCTCGGCGATGGTGCGCAGCGCGGTGACCAGCGCGCCGCCGGAGCGGGCCGACACCAGCAGGGTGGAGATCAGCACGCCGATCTCCCGGGAGGGCATCCGCTTGCGCAGGTCGTTGATGGCGCTCTCGAAGGGCTGGCCCAGCTTGAGCGACTCGGCGACGTGGCGCAGCTCCGCCCCGGCCGGGTCGGCCAGCTCGTCCGCGGCCATGTCGATCGCGGTGGGCAGCGACAGGCCCGCCTGGGTGGCGTTGGACAGCACCCGGGCGAGTTCCGGCAGTTGCGCGGTGAACGCCTCCCGGCGCTTCTCCTCCTGGCGGCTCAGGTAGGCGAGGAACAGGTAGCCCACCAGGACGGCGGCGAGCAGGCCCAGCACCGGGGCGAGGACCTGCCAGACGATGACGACCGCGGCCACGGCGCTGGCCGCCACCAGCAGCACGAAGGAGGAGACCTTCATCCGGACGCCCGCCCGGGCCAGGCGGAGCTGGATCTGGCGGCCGAACTCGGTCCGGCGCAGCCGCACGTCCAGCCGGGCCATGGGGGTTCCGGCGCGCCGTTCCACCTCGGCCAGCGCGCTGCGCGAGGCCAGCAGGCGGCGCTGCGCCACACCGTCCAGGAAGACGCTGACGCCCCACACCGCGACGGCGAGCGTGACGATCGTGGCGAGCAGGATGGCCAGGGTGTAGTTCACAGTGCGCCTCCGGGATAGGGGAAGCCGTCGGCTGAGGGGGCGGCGCGGACGCCGAACGCCGCGGGGATCGTCTCTCCTGCGATGTAGAGGCGCTCGGCGATGTGCCGCGGCAGCGGGAAGCGGCGGAACTCCCCGGTGACCCGGCGGTTCACCTCGTAGCGGTCCGCCTGGAACCGCAACAGCGGCTCCAGGCGGAACTCCTCCTGCCGGGTGGAGGCCACCACCGACACCTCCGCCACCCGCCGCGAGCCGTCCGGGTAGCGCGACAGGTGCACGATGACGTCGACCGCCGCGTTGATCTGGTCGCGCAGC
>NZ_KQ950185.1:122695-130057 GCF_001517975.1 Thermobifida cellulosilytica TB100 | reverse complement strand
CCCCCCGCCGCGAGCCGTCCGGGTAGCGCGACAGGTGCACGATGACGTCGACCGCCGCGTTGATCTGGTCGCGCAGCGCCTCGAAGGGGATCTTGACCTCGCTCATGGAGGCCAGGGTCAGCAGGCGGTGCACGGCGTCGTCGGCGGAGTTGGCGTGCACGGTGGTCAGCGAGCCGTCGTGGCCGGTGTTCATCGCCTGCAGCATGTCGAGGGTCTCGGCGCCGCGGACCTCGCCGACGATGATGCGGTCGGGGCGCATACGCAGCGAGTTGCGGACCAGGTCGCGGATGGTCACGGCGCCCGCGCCCTCGATGTTGGGCGGGCGGGCCTCCAGCCGCAGCACGTGCTCCTGCTGTAGTTGCAGCTCCGCGGAGTCCTCGATGGTGATGATGCGTTCCTGGGAGGGGACGAACGCCGACAGCGCGTTGAGGAACGTGGTCTTTCCGGTGCCGGTACCCCCGGAGACGATGATGTTGAACCGGGCCCGCACCATCGAGGCCAGCAGGATGCCGGTCACCTCGTCGAGGCTGCCCTTGGCGATGAGCTGCTCGATGGTGAACGGCTTGGGGAAGCGTCGGATCGTGATGATCGGCCCGGACAGCGACAGCGGCGGGATGATCACGTTGACGCGCTCGCCGGTGGGCAGGCGCGCGTCGACCATCGGGCTGGACTCGTCGACCCGGCGGTTGACCGTGGAGACGATGCGGTCGATGGTCTGGTAGAGCTGCTCCTCGCTGGCGAACGTGGTCTCGATGCGCTCCACCCGGCCGTTGCGTTCGATGAAGATGTCGTCGGGGCCGTTGACCATGATCTCGGTGATGCTCTCGTCCGCCAGCAGCGGTTCGAGCACGCCCAGCCCCAGCGCCTCGTCCACCACCCGGCGGATCATGTTGGCACGCTCCCGGTCGGAGAGCACCGGCCCCTCGCGGGACAGCAGGTGGCCGACGACCTTCTCCAGGCGGATGCGGCGCTGCTCGAGGCTGAGCATGGCCAGGTCGTCCAGGTTGATCTCGGAGAGCAGGCGCTGCCGCCAGTGGGCGACGCTGCTGCGGTCGGAGTGCTGGGCGGCGAGGCGGTCCTCGTTGAGCCGGTCCTTGAGTGCCATGAGCCTTACCTGGGAAGAGAGCGGTGCGGGAACATCAGAGGGCCAGGTCCACGCGGCGGACCACGGTGTAGTGCAGCCCGCCGACCGGAAAGGCCACCGGGACGCTGATCTCCACCTCCGCGAAGACGCCGCGGTCGGCGGTGTAGCCGGCGCGCACATCGGCGTCGTCCAACCAGGAGGGCAGGGCCTGAAGTGCTGCCTCCGCGCCGGCGCCGGGACCGGAGCGCTCCGCGGTCCGGGCGCCGATGCGGGCCGCGTTCTCGGCCTGCTCCACGGCGACGAACGACACGAACACCTCGAACGCGACCGTCACCATGAGCAGGAACAGCGGCAGGTAGACGGCGAACTCCACGAGCTGGGAGCCGCGGTCGCCAGGGCGGGCACGCGAGGACGGGAACACCGTGTCACCCCTCGGGGAAGATCATGGCGCGGCTGCTGATGTCCCACGGACTGCCCAGGCCGGGCAGCACCATCGGCATCGCGATGGTCACCTCGACGTACTCCCGGCCGTCCACGGTGATCCGTTCCAACCGGAAGGTGTCCTCGTCGTCCCAGGGAGGACGTACCCGCCGGACGGCCTCCTCGCGGATCAGTTCGGGGTCGTCGGGGGTGATGGCCGCCTGCCGTGCTCCCTCGTTGGCGGCGTGGGAGGCGTACATCCCGGTCAGGCCGATGAGCACGATCTGCCAGGTGAGCAGGAGCGCCAGCCCGAGGAGCGGCACGAGCGAGGCGAACTCCACGATCGACGCTCCCGTGTCGTCCCGGCCGCGCGCCCGGCGGCTGCGGGCGAGCAGCGTCTCGGCCGCCTCCTGGGTGGTGGCCGACGAGACGGGCGCGGGAGCGGAGTTCTCGGCGGAGTCGAACAGCCCCAGTTCGCCGGCGATCCTCCCGAATGCCCTGAGCAGGTTCTCGTCGGTGAGCCGGGAGGGGTCCCCGGTGTTGGACGCCTCCTCCAGCGCCCGGTAGGCGGCGGGGACCGTGGTGCGCAGCATCGGGGTGCCCAGCAGTTTGCGGGCGAAGTCGGGTTGGATCTCGTTCTTGCGGCTGTGCCGGACGAGCAGCGACGTGACGTTCTTGGGCGCGCGGATCTGCAGCCGGTCCCACATCGCCATGAGCCGCTGGGCGGCGCGCAGTGCCGGGAGGTCGGGGGTGACGAGGACCAGCGCGGTGTCGGAGAGTTCCACGGCCACGGCGGTCGCGTCGTTCACGGAGGAGCCGCAGTCGACGATCACCAGGTCGTAGCGCGACCGCAGCGCTCCCAGGATCTGTCGGGCGGCACGCGCGGTGACGTCCTCCCCGTTCTCGCCGTGGACGGGGGCCAGGAGGATGTGCGGCCCGTCGGGGTGCACATAGAGGGTTTCGGCGAGCATCGCGGCGCTGATGTCGTCGGCGGCCTCGACCAGGTCGACGATGCTGCGGCGGTGCTTGAGGTCGTAGTAGCCGGGGATGTCCCCGGACTGCAGGTCGAGGTCGACCAGGCAGACCACCCGGCCGCCATCCGCGCCAGGTGGATCGCCGTGGTGGTGGTGCCCACCCCGCCCTTGGCGCCGGTCAGGGTGATGATCCGGCCGCGGCGGCCCGCCATGGGCAGGTCCAGGGACGCGGCCTCCAGGTGGCGGCGCAGGGTCCGGGACCACTCGGCCGCGCTGGAGACGCGTGCGCTGAGCTCCTCGATCGTGGCGTCGCTCTGCAACAGGCCGCGCGCGCCCGCCTCCACCGCGCTGGTGAAGAGGGCGGGGGAGATCTCGTCCACGATCAGGATGACCGCGAGCTGGGGGCGGTTGCGGGAGATGTCGCGGATGAGTTCGAGGACGGGGAGGGGGCCGAGGTCCTCGTGGATCAGCACCACGTCGAGGGCGGGGAACTGCGACAGCGCGTCGCTGATCTCGTGGGAGGAGCGGAAGGCGCCCACGACCTCGGCGTCGGCGATCTCCTCGAACCGCGCCGTGAGCGCGTTCTCCAGCTCGTCGTCGTGGACGCCGATCATGACCTGGTAGGTGCTCATCCGTTCTCACCTCCGGGGGCGGGCTGGCGTGTGGTGTGCATCAGTTACCGCCCGGGATGCCGCTGTCCTGCCCGTTGTCCTGCTCGCTGTCCTGCTGCTCGCCGAGGGCCCTGAGCTGGTCGTCGGAGCAGAACTCCATGTCGCCCGGGGTCCCCGACCCGCGCGCGCTGACCAGCGCCAGCCGGAGCTTCGTGGCGAAGGACTCGGCGTAGGTGAGCTGCAACGCCTGCTGGGGGGTGAGCCGGAAGGTGACGGGGACGACGGTGTTGGTGCCGCCGGTCTGCGAGTCGATCTGCGAGCCGATGTCGCCCACGTCCAGGACCTCCACGTTGGTCAGCACGCGGACCGCGCAGGCGGGGGACTGCTCGTTGGGCTGGAAGGAGGCGTAGACGTCCACGCGGGACTGGCGGGACACCTTGCCGGCCACGCCGGTCTCGGCGTTGATCATGATGGCGATCTCGCGTTCGCCGCTCTCCAGGGCGGGGGCGGGGATCACCATGCTCTTCTGCAACAGGGTGCCCGCCTCCAGGAAGGCGGCGGAGACCGGCTCGCTGCCCGGCTGCGACAGCGCCTCGTCGGCGTCGGCCAGGTCGGACAGGAAGACCTGTTCGTCGAAGAACTTGGCGGGCACCTCGTAGGGCTCGACCATGTCCTCGGTGATCGGCTGGTAGGGGTCGACATCCTGGGTGAGCCGCAGAACCGTCCGGTAGGTGCCCAGTTCGCTGTTGAGCGTGTTGACGTACGAGACGATCATGAAGAACACGACGACCGCGCCGAGTGCGGCGAGGATCATGAGCAGAACGCCGCGTCGTTGACGGGGGTTCATGACGCTCCGTTTCTAGTGCTGACCAGACGGTGCTGGAATGAGGGGCAGGTGCTGCGGCCGATGGGCCTACCGCGTGGGCCGGTACTCCGGCAGGGGACCGGTGCGCGGAGGAGGGGACTGGGGAAGCGGACGCGGGGGGCGGAGAGGACCGCCCGCGCCCGGAGCGATCGGGGGGGTGACCGGAGGCGGCGGCCCGGCCGGCCGCGGACCGGACGGGGGAGACGGCGGGGGGCCCTGCGGGTGCCTTCCGGGTTGTGCGGGGGCAGAAGGCGAGGCAGGGGGGCGGGGCTGGCGGCGGATCGGGGTCTGGTTGGCCGCCCCGCAGAACCGGCAGCGCGCACCGGCGACCCGGTCCCGGCACCACAGGCAGGCGGTGGAGCGCAGCGCGCGGACGGGATTGGTCAGCGCGTCCGGGTGGGCGCTGAGGACCACGAATTCCACATACTTGGCGGAGCCCCAGTAGGCGGGGCCGAGCGGCTGCTCCGGTAGATCGCGTACCGCCGTGGCGCCGACCGCGGGGAGAAACTGTCCGTCGAACGCGGCGCGGTCGGCGTCCCCGCCGGTGGAGACCAGGATCTGGGTCGGGTTCATCGGGCGGAAGGGGATGTTCGCCGACGGGTTGGACTTCTTCACCCGCCCCACCCGTTTGACCGGTGCGCAGAAGGCGAGGAACACCACTCCCGGGGCGAAGGAGCCCATGTGCTGCTTGACCGTGATGGGAATGGTGGAGAGGTTGGCGACGCTGCGCAACCAGCCGCCGGCCAGGACGTGGGCCGCGAGTTCGTCGCCGAGTTCGGCGATCAGCCCGGCGGGCAGGTACGGCGCGAGGTAGGCCAACTGGTCGGCCAGCAGCGACAGGGCCAGCGGCGACAGGTCCATGGGGACGGCGGCGACGTGGTCGGTGCGCAGCGCGCCCCGGGCGAACCGAATGGCGCGTTCGGCGCGGCTGCTTCGCCACGTGGGGTAGAGCGCAACGACTTTTCTGCCCTGGGTGATGTGGTGGGCGGCGAAGTCGATGAATTCGCTGGCCTGGACGGCGAGGTTGTCGCCCCCCAGGGAGAAGCGTCGCGCCTGGGCATCACCAAGATGGCCCGTGCTCGGTATGTCCGCGAGCAGGGCCACGACGCTTGTGGACCTCGAACGGCCGCTGGACAAGGTCAGGCTCCCAGGGGGTGAGTCGCATGGGACGGATGCCGGTCAGTACGGGGTGCCCTTGAACGACCTGCGGGGTTCATCGTAACGAAAAGGTGATGGCCCTTCTGAGGTCAATTCGGAGGAAAGACCGTGGTGCACACCATTCTCTACCGTGCGTTATACGGTCGGGAAAAAGCAAGCCCCGGGAGAAGGCTGTGCACAACTGGCCCGGTGTGGCCAGAGACGACAGTGCCGGGAAGAAAAAGAGGAAGTCCCGGACCGCGGCCGTCCCGAAACGGAGAACGGCCCGAGGCCGGGGAACGACGAAGCCCCGGTCCGAAGACCGGGGCTTTCGAGGGTGAGTGACGGGATTTGAACCCGCGACAACCTGGACCACAACCAGGTGCTCTGCCAACTGAGCTACACCCACCACGAGCGCGGAGCCGGACTCTGGTCCGCGTCTGCGTTCAGCAGCATACTACCGGCTCCGGGGAGTGCTCCGCTCACCCTTTTTCGGTGGAAGTGCCCACACCGATGCCGTCGCCCCCAGCGACGATGTCGGCGGCGATGGCCTTGGCCGTGGCGCTGTCCGGTCCGGGCGGGGGAACGAACGCGGCCGCACGGAAGTAGCGCAGCTCCCGGATGCTCTCGGTGATGTCGGCCAGGGCGCGGTGGCCGCCGTGCTTCTCCGGGCTGGCGAAGTACACCCGCGGGTACCAGCGGCGCAGCAGTTCCTTGATGCTGGACACGTCCACCATGCGGTAGTGCAGGTGCTCGTCGACGAGCGGCATGTCCCGCGCGATGAAGGCGCGGTCGGTCGCGATGGAGTTGCCGCACAGCGGAACCTTCCGCGGCTCCGGGACGTGGCGCCGGATGTGCTCCAGAACGAGCTGTTCCGCCTCGTTCAGGGTGACCCCGTTGTCGAGTTCGGCCAGCAGGCCGGACGCGGTGTGCATCTGGGTGACGAACTCGCCCATCTGGTCCAGTGCCGCCTGCGGCGGTTTGATGACCACGTTGATGCCCTCGTCGAGCTGGTTGAGTTCGCCGTCTGTGACGAGACAGGCCACTTCGATCAGGGCGTCCTTCGCCAGATCGAGCCCTGTCATCTCACAGTCGATCCACACCAGGCTGTCGTTCATAAGGGATAGCTTAGAACTTTTCCCCCATGACTCGGCCGGTGTGCGATCGTACCCGCCCGCGGTCCTGCCTGCGCCTCTGCGGCGGGACCGCGGGCGGGCGGGGGCTACAGCCCCACCAGGCTCGGGTCGCCGAAGATCGTGACCATCAGCGCGTTCCGGTCCAGCCACAGGTAGAAGCCGCCCACGATGACCAGCAGCACGATCACCAGGACGACCAGCATGGAGACGCAGCCGCAGCCGCAGCAGCCGCCCTTCTTCTTCTGCTGCTGGGGAGCCTGGGGCTGCACCGGGTACGGAGCGCCCCGTCCCGGCCCCCACTGCTGCTGGCCCGGGAGCGGAGGCTGCCCGGAGACTCCCGGAGCGGGCTGGTGGCCGCGGTTGTAGGGAGCGGGAACCGGCCCCCGCTGCGGGTAGCCGGGCGGGACCGCCGGATAGTTGGAGGCGGCGGGCGCCGGTGTACCGCCGCGCCCGGGAACCGGGGGCTGCTGCGGGGTGGCGGGCGGTGTCGGACGCGACGGGGCCTGGGGCGGGTAGGCCATGCCGCGCTGTGCGCCGGTCTGCGGTGTGTACGGGTACGGCTGGGGGCCGCTGGGGTAGGGCGGCGCCTGCACCGGCGGGTGGCCGGCGTTCGGCCCCGAGGGGGCGTGGCTCGGGTGGGGGCCGGAGGGGGGATGCTCCGACGGAGTGGTCGAGGGGTGCGCGGCACCGTGCCCGGAGGCGGCCGAGAGGGCGGACCCCGGCCCCTGCGGGGCCGCCTTGGCCTGCTCCGCGAGCCGCTTGCGCTCCTCCTCTTCGCGCTTCCTGCGCTCTTCTGCCTCCCGAGCCTCCCGCTCGGCGCGCTGCTTGGCCTCCTCCTCGGCCTTGCGCCGCTGCTCCTCCTGGCGCTTCTTGCGCTCCTCGGCGAGTTCGGCGCGGTAGTCCTGGATGCCTTCCTTGAGGCTGCCGAGGAACTTGTTGAACTTGCCGCCCTTGTCCTCCTCGGCGCCCTCGCCCGCCGCAGCCTGGGTGAACATCGGGTCGTCGGGGCTGAACACCGCGGTCTTGGGCGCGTCGCCGGGGTTGAGCACCGCGGTGCGGGGGGCGTCGTCCGCTTCCGCCTCGCCGAGGAAGCGGATGGCGGCCGCACCAGGGGCGAGGTCGGCGGTGGGGTCGT
>NZ_KQ950185.1:105482-122318 GCF_001517975.1 Thermobifida cellulosilytica TB100 | reverse complement strand
GGCGAGGAACCGCTGCCGAGGTTGACGGTGGCCTGGTCGGGAGCGGTTCCCCCGCCCGAGTCGGCCGAGTTCTGGACGTCTGCCGAGGACTCGGCGGCGTTCTGGTCTGAGGTGAACTCGGACAACGGACGGACGTGCTGTGTCCACTCGTCGCCGTTCCACCAACGGAGCTGGCCCGGAGGTCCTTCGGGGTCCGCGTACCAGCCTGGCTCGATCGATCCACCCATGGGCGACAGACTAAGGGTTTTTCGAGCCTGACAGGACCACGGGGTGCTCTCGCCGTCCGCAACCGCCGGGCGTGCGGGCAGCTCAGGGAGAGGAGAAGGGGGAGCGCATCCCGGAGGCGACCGGGCGGCGTCTGTCCGGGGCCGTGCCGGGCTGCTCCCGGCGGGGCCTGGGGAACCAGTGGCCGTGCAGGCGCACCGGGTCGATGGCTCCGGGGCCGTCGGCTGCGGAGCCGGGGACCTGGGAGTGGCCGAAATGCCCTCCCAGAGACCACGGGTACTCCTGCGCGGCGCTGCTGCGGCGGGCGCGGGCCCCCGGGGCTCCCGCGGGCCAGGTCCTGGGGATGCCCCAGGAGTCCAGCCACGCCAGGATGGCGTCCAGGCCGTTGAGGGGGCCGTCGGTGAACGGCTCCGGGGAACGGCCGATGACCTGGATGACGATGCAGACGCGCCCCTCGCTGGCGCGGTCGATCGTGCCGTGCGGGGTGAGCTGGCCCACGGCGGCCGCGGTCGCGGGAAGGAGCTGGACGACGTCGCCGGTCACCGGGTGCCACACCAGGTGGGCGGCCCGTCCCTCGGAGTCGAGCCGACGTGCGGCCGAGTGGGCGGACCACTGCTCCGGATCGGATTCACTGACGCACCAGACGGCGCGCGGCGCCCCGCCTCCGGGACGTCCTGCGGGGAAACTGCTGGTCACTCTTCCGGCTGCGGGCATCCACGCGTTGGCCACGGCGGCCACCTCTCAAGTGAGTCCACATATTCCGCATCCCACTGCGTATGCGAATACGTCGGACAAGTCCAGAGGTGGCGTCCCGGGGAAAGCAGGGTCTATCCGTCCGGTCACCCGCGCGGGAGGAAAAGCGGCCGGGCGGGGCGCCGATGCCCCGCCCGGAAGCAGCCCTCCGGTGCCGGACTACTCTTCCTCCTCCGTTTCTCCGGAGATGCGCAGGGCAAAGGCGCTCAGGAAGATCTCGCCGATCTCGGTGGGGTCCTCTGTGGTGTAGGCGGCGCCGCGGGTGGCCTCGGCGATCCGTTGCAGGGGCTCGGGGTCCACGTCGGGGCCGAAGGAGATGGCGATGATGGTCACCGGGCGGTCCGGCTGGTACGCCTCCTCCAGGTGCTGGACCAGGTCGTCCAGGGAGATGCTGTCGTCGTCGTCGTTGTTGCCGTCGGTGAGCACCAGCAGGGTGTTGACCCGGTTCGGCGCGTAGCTCTCGGTCAGCTCCTGGTAGGCGGCCAGGATCGTGTCGTACAGACCGGTGTCCCCGTCCGGCTCAGGGGCCAGCCTGGCCAGCGCCGCGTTCAGCACCTCGTGCTGGGTGACGCCGTCGACCTGCTCCTCAAGGGGACGGATGGGGACCGTCTCCCGGTAGTCCCGGTCTCCGTCGAGGCCGACCGAGAACTCCCACAGGCCCATCTCGGCCTCGGAGGGGAACAGCGTGAGGCCCTGGATGGCGGCCGCGCTGGTGACCTGCATCCGGGTGAGCCCGGTGCCGGGGACGATCTCGGCCATGGAACCGGAGATGTCGACCACGGTGAGCAGCCGGGTGCCGAGTTTGAGCTGGTTCCACGCCTGGATCAGCGACTTGGCGGCCTGCTCCCCGGGGGCGGGCAGCTCGCCCGGGTGGTCGGCACGGAAGCCGTGCTCCTCGGTGAGCGTCTCCGGGTCGATCGCTTCGTCGGCGGAGCGGAAGCCTTCGGCGCGGATGGCCTGCTGGGCCTCCCGGCCGGTGAGGAAGGCGCGGAACGCCTCGGCCGCGAGCTGCACCTCGGGGTCCTTGGAGCGCAGGACGTAGGGGTAGTCCAGGGTGTAGGTGCCCCGCTCGGGGTAGATGACGTGCACGGCGGAGTCGGTCTGGGTGCTGAGCCGCCAGGCGGCCTGCTCGCTGAGCACCAGCAGGGGGGCCTGCTCCGCGTCGGCGGGCGCCTCGCTGATCACGGCGAGGGCGGCCTCCTCGTCGGCGACGACCGACTTCTGCAAGTTCTGCAGGGCCGCGATGAAGCGCGTCTGGGGGCCCTCCTCGCCGCTGACGGAGTTGCTGACCAGTGCGAGGGTGGCCAGTCCCGAGGAGCTGTTGACCGGGTCGATCACGTGCACCTGGTAGGGGGAGCTCCCCGGGTCGGGCAGCGCCTCGGTCGGTACCAGGTTGTCCCAGGACAGCGGGGTCTCGGAGGCGTCGGCCCCGGCCGCCTGGGTGGTCACCAGCACCAGCGGGGAGTGGGCCACGGAGGTTCCGGTGCTGACGACGGCGTCGTCGGCGTCGCGTTGGACGGTCTTGACCCACAGGGTGGAGTCGGGGATCCACACCTGCGACTCGGTACCGCCCATGGTCGGTCCGGCGCCGGTGATGCTGTAGGCGACGTCGGCCGAGTCCGCGCCGCGCACCTCCACGGTCACGCACCGGCTGTCCGCGGTGTCGCCGGCGTTGAAGTCGTCGGCCAGCCGGGTGAGCACGGGGGCGAGTTCCGGGGCCGCGGCGACTTGGAGGGGCGGGGTCGAGCCGCCGCAGCCCAGGCGGCCGTCCAGGACGAAGTAGCCGGTGACCCCGAGGCCGACGAGGACGGCGAGCGCAGCGGCGAACGCGGCGAAGGCGCGCCCTGTGCCGCGGCGGCGCCGCCGGTTCCCACGGCGGCGGGGGTCGGGGGCGGTGTCGTCTGCGCTGCTTCCGCGGTGGCGTCCCAAGGTGACCTCACGGGGTTTGTTACCGACGGGTTTTGGAGGAGAACGGTACTCAAGCCAGGGGTGCTGACGGGCAGGTGGGCCGGGGCGGATGCCCGGTCGCCAGCAGGGGAGATTAAGAAGTTTGCGAATGTTTACCCCTTTTTCGGGGGCTATGTGGTCGTTCTAGCGCTTACTGGAGGTATGAGACAAGGGCACGCTGTGTTATTGAAATGTGACTTGTGGGGCAGGTGGGCGGAGGGCTTCGGCTGTGGTTGGACCACCCCGCAGTGCGGGGGTGGGCGGTGCCGTCTTCTGTGACCTTTGTCTCGCTGGTGGAGAAGCGCGGGCGCGGCCCCTTCCCCCCGGTCAGGATGGGGAACCCGGTCCGGCGCCGACCGCGGGGCGGCGGGCACGCCCCCGCGTGGACGCCGGTTCGGGAGCAGAGCAGGTGTGCCGCCTCCGAGGAACGGGGCTAGGATGGCGAACCACTCGCGCCAGTTGATTTTCTGGGGTTCGCGGCTGGATGCGCACGGTTGCGGAGTTTGTGCCGGGGGCGTTGGGGCACACCCGACCGGTCCGGCCGTGATGGGGGTCGCGGGATGAAGCGACCGTGACGGAGGGTTCGCCGCGGTCACTCGGAATCGCTCGACTTCTTAGAGGATGGCCATGTCCAAACTGGGCGCTCGTTGGAACTCCCTCGGTACGGTCGGCAGTGTCGTGCTCGGTTCGCTCTGCCTGGGCGGAGCGATCGTCTACACCGCTGTGGTGGGGGCCTCCATCGTGGCCGCGCCCGCGATCCGGACCGAGGCGGCGGCCCAGACCATGAGCGGGCTCTCCGAGCTGCCCCAGGCCCCCGTGGCGAGCCTGGAGATCCGGGTGGACGACGGCGAGAAGTCCTACGAGCAGCACCTCGACTGCACCGGCGACCCGCTGGCCGACCCTGCCGCGTGCGCCCAGCTCGCCGCCAACAGCGAGGAGGAGGACGCTGCGGGCCCCTTCGAGGAGGTCGACCCGGGGGCGATCTGCACCGACGACGTCTACGGGCCCGAGAGCGCCGTGGTCAGCGGAACCTGGAACGGGGTGGCGATCCACACCGAGGTCACCCGGGCCGGCTCCTGCGAGGAGGCCCGCTGGCAGCGCCTCAAGCCGCTGGTCGAACCGTTCGACTAGGAACGGCCGGACGTCCGGGAACTCCCGGTCGGCGACAATGGGGACCGTGAACGTCATCGAGGTGGCCGACCCTGCCGACGACAGGCTGGCCGACTACGTGCGGCTGCGCGACAGCAGTCTCCGCCGGAGCCTGGAGGCCGAGCACGGGCTGTTCCTGGCCGAGGGGGAGAAGGTGGTGCGCCGGGCGCTGCGCGCCGGGTACCGCCCCCGCTCGCTGCTGCTCACCCGCCGCCGCCGGACGGTGCTCGACGACGTGGCCGCCGAGTTCTCCGCGCCGGTGTACGTGGTCGACGACGCGGTCGCCGAGAGCCTGGTCGGCTTCCACCTGCACCGCGGCGTCCTCGCCTCCTTCCACCGCCGACCGCTGCCCGGCGTCGCCGAGGTGGTCGCGGACGCACGCCGCGTCGTGGTTCTGGAGGACATCGTCGACCACACCAACGTGGGGGCGATCTTCCGCAGCGCCGCCGGACTGGGCGTCGACGCCGTCGTGCTGGCCCCCCGCTGCGCCGACCCGCTGTACCGGCGCGCGGTCAAGGTGTCCATGGGCGCGGTCTTCACCCTCCCCTACGCCCGTCTCGACAACTGGTACAACGGCCTGGAGGACCTGCGGCGGCGCGGGTTCACCCTGCTGGCGCTCACCCCGGCGCCGGACGCGGTGCCGCTGGCCGAGGCGGTGGACGGCGACGGCAGGTACGCGTTGCTGCTGGGAACGGAGGGCGACGGGCTGTCCAGCCGCTGGATCGCCCAGGCCGACGTCCGGGCGCGCATCCCCATGGCCGCGCGCGACGTGGACTCCCTCAACGTCACCGCCGCGGCGGCCATCGCCTGCTACGAACTGACCCGCTGAGGGGTCAGGCGGAATCCCGCGCCGACGGCACCACGAAACGCCACGCGCCCGGCAGCACCCGCCAGGTGCGCGCGGTCACTTCCTCGGTGATCTCGCCGTCGCTGCTCATCGTCAGCGGCTCGCTGACCACCCTGACGGTGCGCGCCAGGCGGTGGTGGACGTCCGGCTCCACCGGGTGGGTGCCCCGGTGCAGGCGCACCGCGTGCGCGGCGCGCCGCCAGAAGCCGCGAGGGCGGAAGACCACCAGGCTGATCACGCCGCTGTCGGGCCGGGCGCCGGGGTCGAGGGTTCCCGCGCCGCCGCCGACGAAGCGGCCGTTGGCCAGTCCGGCCATGAGCGTCCTGTGCCGGGGGGTGACGACCTCTTCGCCGTCGGCCGTCACCCGCATGCGGTACCCCTCGGCGGCCCAGCCCGCGGCCAGGCCGCCGACCGGGAAGCTCACCGGGCCGAGCGTCTCCTTCCACCGGGCGGCCTCGCGGGTGGAGTCGGCCCCGACCCCCAGGTGCACGGCGTTGACCGTCACCTCGCCGGTGTCGTCCACGAACAGGTCCAGCGGCAGGGGCGTGCCGGTCAGGAGGGCGCGGGCGGCGGTCTCGGGCTCCAGAGGAACACCCAGGGTGCGGGCGAAGTCGTTGCCGGTGCCCAGCGGCAGTAGGCCGACCGTGTGGCTGCCGAGCCCGCCGCGGCGGTGCAGTGCGTTGGCCACCGCGTGCAGGGAGCCGTCCCCGCCCGCCACCACCAGCATCTCGTGCTCGGTGTCCAGGGCGGCGTCCAGGTCCGCCGGGCTGGTGCAGGAGACGACCTCCACCGCGTCGGCGCCCGCGACGGCCAGTTCGCCCACCGCGGTGCGCAGTTGCCGTTCTCCGTTGCTTCCGGACCGGGAGTTGTTGATCACGAGCACGAGTGGGCCTCCGGAGGGAGTGGGCGCCGTCCTGGCGCGGGGTCGGACCCTTCTGGTTCCCTCCGGAAGTGCGGTTACGCACGGACCTGTCCCGGGAAGCTGCTGATAGCGTCGGGGAACCGTGGACGTGCACGGACGAGGAACGCAGCGGAACAGAGGAGTCGGAGTGGACGGGCGGATCCTGGTGCCCTGGGAGCAGAACCGGGAGAACGCCCCGGAACAGTTGACCGTGGAGGTCTACGACGGCTGCGGCGAGCCTCCCGCCGAGGTGCTGGACGACGTCGTCTTCTACGTCGTCCCCTACGGGCGGGTCCAGCAGGTCAGGCTGATGCGGCGGATGCCCAGGCTGCGCGCGGTCCAACTGCTCACCGCCGGCTACGAGCACGCCCTGCCCCACCTGCCCCCGGGGGTCAGGCTGTACAACGGGCGCGGGCTGCACGACGCGAGCACCGCGGAGCACGCCGTCGCGCTGGTCCTCGCCGCGCAGCGGGACCTTCCCCGGTGGGCCGCGGACCAGCGGGCGCACGTGTGGGACCCGCACTACACCCGTTCCCTGGCGGGCTGCCGGGTGCTCATCGTGGGCTACGGCAGCATCGGCGCGGCCATCGAGGAGCGCCTGCGGCCCTTCGAGGTCACCGTGACGCGCCTGGCCCGCCGGGCCCGTCCGGCCTCGGGGGTGCACGGCGTCGAGGAGCTGCACCGCCTGCTGCCCGAGACCGACATCGTCGTGGTCGTCACCCCGCTCACCCCCGCGACCAGAGGGCTCATCGGTGCGGCAGAGCTGGCGGCGCTGCCGGACGACGCCCTCGTGGTGAACGTGGGGCGCGGCCCGGTGGTCGACACCGAGGCGCTGCTCGCCGAACGGGGTCGGGTGCGGGCCGCGCTGGACGTCACCGACCCCGAGCCGCTGCCCGCGGACCACCCGCTGTGGGACGCCCCGGGAGTCCTGGTCACCCCGCACGTGGGCGGGGGCTCCACCGCCTTCTACCCCCTGGCCAAGCGGTTCGTCGACGAGCAACTGCGCCGCTGGGCGGCGGGCGAGCCCTTGGTCAACCGGGTCAGCCTCGACGAGTCCTAGAGCGGGCCGCCGCCGTCGAGAGGTCCGAGTTCCGCGGCGGCCGCCCCTCCCGTCGTGTTCGTATCGCGATGGGGTGTTTACTGACCGTTTGTTGTTGTGACTTGAAACAATTTCCTTCTCCCCGCATTCTGGTAGGAGCTAGCAGTCACACCCCGAATATCCGAAAGGCGTAAGTGTGTCGGTACGGCGACGGCTGACGGTCGGCACGGGCACCACCGTGGTGTTCGTGGTGGTCCTCGGCGCTCTGGGTTCTCCCGCCTGGGCCGAGCCCGGGCCCGGCGGAGCGGATCGGCCGCCGACCACCTCCTACTCCCTCCCCTCGGGGGCGACCGGTTCCTCCGGTTCCTACCCCTCTCCCCCGGTCGCCGACAGCGGACGGCTCGACCGCGACGTCCGGGTGGCGCCGTTCGACGAGGCGCGCTCCCGCGAGTACTTCGCGGTCGCGGCCGAGTCCCTGGACCCCGACCTCGTCGAGCGGGTGCGCGCGATCGACGGTGTGCGGTCGGTCGAGGTGGTCGACGCGGCCCGCATCCGGATCGACGGCGTGGTCATGTCCGTCCTGGGGGTGAACCCCTCCACCTTCCGCAACTACGCCCCCGCCCCCTCCGCCAAGTCGGACGAGATCTGGCAGGGCATCGCCGAGGGGCGGATCGCGCTCTCCGACGACGCGGGCAAGCAGCGGGACCTGGAGCTGGGCAGCACCGTGGCCATGGCCGGGGCGCACGGGACGGTCGACAAGGAGGTGTGGACGCACGCCACCTCGGGGGTGGCCGGGATCGACGCGCTGATCTCCCGGGCTTCGGCCAAGGAGCTGGGCTTCCCCCGCGGCAACGGACTGATCGTCTCGGCGCCCGGCGCGGACCTGTGGCAGCTCCGGGAGGACCTGAGGAAGGTCCTCGGCCCCGACGTCAGCTTGCAGGTGCTGGCAGAGGAGTCCTCCGGGCCGCGCCCCTACGACGCCGACGGCGTGCCGGTCAGCGAGGAGATCGTGGAGCGGATGATCGCCGCGGCCGAGAGCCAGCTCGGCGTGCCCTACGTGTGGGGCGGGACCACTCCCGGGAAGGGCTTCGACTGCTCGGGCCTGGTGCAGTGGGCCTTCCGGCAGGCCGGGGTGGAGATCCCCCGGGTCACCCACGACCAGTGGTGGGCGGGCGAGCACATCGACTACGCCGACGCCCGCCGGGGCGACCTGATCTTCTGGCGCAGCGATCCCACGGCCCCCGACTACATCTCCCACGTGGCCATCTACCTGGGCGACGGGAAGATGCTGGAGGCGCCGCGCAGCGGTGACGTGGTGAAGGTGACCGATGTGCGCACCGACAGGATGGCCGGAGTGGTCCGGGTCCACGTGGCCGACCAGTGACAGGGACCCCGCCGAAGGGCGGGGACGAACGGGGAAGGGGACCACGCCGCGCCGACGTGGTCCCCTTCGGCCTCCTGACGTTGAGACCAACCGGGAGGGGAGGGCTGGCTCGGCAGGAGGGGGAAGGCAGGAACCCTCGCCGGGGGAGGGGGCGTTCGACGAGGACGTCCCTGCGCAAAGTATTCGGTTGGGCGGTCGCGGGCTCCGGGGCAAGCGCCTGTGCCCACGGCGTCGGAAGCTGGTGATTCCTCACCGGAGTGTTCCGGACCTCGACCGCAGTCCCCAAAATAGCGGAAATCGCGGTGGGCTACAGCCAATATCCGACGTTTTCCGGAGCCGATGTTCCGGTCCGGGGTTCCGGTCGCCCTCCGGGCGTGCTTTGGGGGAGCCGGAAGGAGGGAACCGGCCGCCGAGACGCAGGTGACAGGGGTGGACCGTGCTTCTCCTGGCAGGTTGTGGGGATATATGTTCGAAATCCCTATTGCGAACTTTGCAAAGAAGTGTCGGTTTTCTGATGTGAGGAACTTTGCAGCGCGGGGAACGTCGGCCGGAACCGGGAAGAGCGCGGACGGGCTCCGACCGGACCGGGAAACAGACCGCGCGAGCGGTCCTCGACGGACGGGAAGGGAGGACGGCGCTCCGGGACCCGGCCGTGGGCCGTGCCGGCAGCGCCGTGGACGCCATGAGCGGAGCCGTCGCGATCCTGCTGCGCGGCCTGGTCGACGACGCCGGGCTGTTCCCGCCCACCGCGCTGCCCGTGCGGCAGGCGCTGGCGCGGCACCGGGCCGACCGGGTCGTGGGACATCCCATGCACACCGGACGCCTGCTGTGCCCGGTGGGGGCGCTGGAGGAGCTGTGCGCCCACCTCGGCCCCGACGAGCGGGTCGAGGTGGGGCTGGTCGCGGAGACCGACCAGGAGATGGCCGGCGGCGTGGTCCGCGACCCCAGGGTGCGCGTCGCCCACTACGAGATCAGGGCCTCCGGTCCCGACCTCGGCAAGGCCGCCCGCTACCTGCGGGCGACGGCGGCCCACGCCGCGCGCGCTCGGCGGCTGTTCGCCCGCAGGACCTCCGGTGCCGACCCGTCGCCGGGACGGCGGTCGGTCTACGTCGAGTTCGGCCCGGGCCGCGAGGCGCGTGAGGGGATCGCCGGAATCGCCGGCGTGCCCGGCCTGGGAGTCCGGATCCGCTGCGACGGGGTGGAGCCCGCCGACCCCGACGAGGTCGCGGCGTCCGTCGTCGCCTGCTTCGACCACGGCGTCCCCTTCCGGTTCGGCTCCGGTCCCCTGCACGCGGTCCGGCACACCGACCCCCTCACCGGAACCGTCCGCCTCGGATACCTCAACCTGTTCGCCGCCACCGCGGTGGCGGCCCGGGGCGGCGGTCCCAACAAGGCGCGCCGGGAGCTGCTCGACACCGATCAGGAGCGCCTCCTCGACCGGGTCCGCGGGATCGACGAGGCGACCGCGGTCCGCATCCGGGAGCTGTTCGTCGGCTACGGCGCGCGCAGCACACGGGATCCGGTGACCGACGCCGAGCGGCTGGGCCTGCTCGACCCCGTTTCGGGGTGGTCGGCCTGAGGGCGGCCGCCCCGGCGCGGTGCCTGCCTCGTGAGCGCTGCGGACACGGCTGCGAGCGGACCTTCGAGGTCCGCCCGCAGGGTGCGGTCCGGTCGCCGTCGCAGCGGCGTGCTCCGCGGGGCCGCTACCCCTCCTCCCGGGCGGGACCGCTGCCGTCCTGGCCTGAGGAGTCTGCGGAGCCGTCGGCCACCTCCTGGACCTGGGTGCGGTCCAGCCCGGTCCGGCGGGCGCACTCCCCGATGGCGGAGGAGCGCTCCGGCTGGGGGACCAGCGCCCACAGCCCGGAGTTCCAGGACGCGTTTCCCCACGGGCCCGACACGCTGCCCTCGGTGGGGATCTCACGGTCGGACGACGTCCCGGTCTCCTCGGCCAGGCACCGCACGACCGCCTCCCGCCGGTCGCTGGGGAGCTGGCCGGAGGAGGGGTAGGTCGGGGCGTCGGCGGGTGCGGGAAGCAGACGGGGCTGCTCCTCTTCTGCGTCCTGCGCGGTCTCGGCGTCCCCGGAGCCGCCGTCCTGCCCCCGCAGGAACTCGAGCGCCGTGCGGCCGGTCCTCCGGGTGACGGAGAAGGTGGAACCGGCGTTCTCGTCCCGCGAGATCCCCTCGGCCATCGCCATCAGCTCGGCCGAGGACCACCGGGCGGGGTCGAGGAAGACGCCGAGGGCCGTGCCGTGCTCGTCCACCCAGAACACCTCGCCGTCGACGTCGGAGAGGTAGGCGGGGTGGCCGTTGACCGTGGTCATGCGCGGCGCGGACAGGTGGCTGTAGTGGGCGTCGCGGACCTCGGCCAGGGTGCGGTGTTCGGCGTGGTCGCGCACGTCCACCCTGCCGCGGACCGTCCCGTTCTCCAGCCAGGTGAGCCGGGCGGTGCGGCTGTCGCCCTCGGTGGAGGCCGTCGCGTCGGAGGAGTACTGCTCCAGTCCGGGCGGCAGGTAGGTCACCCGGTATCCGCCGATCAGGTACGTCGACTCCTGGTGGGCGCTCTGCACGGACGGGGCCGCGTCCTCGGTGGCCGTGGCCAGGGCGGGAAAGCCGAACGCCGCCAGGGAGACGGCGGCCGCGCCCGTCAGCACGGCCCACCGGATATGGGGTTTGCGCATCGTGACCTCTCGTTGGCTGTAGCAAAAAGCGGTGGGTGGCGTCTGCGATGGAAGGGGACGCCGCCGACCTCAAAATCTCACGACGAGAGATCGAAACATTACTCAAAGTGTCTGTGATTGCGGTGGGGGATGGCGAATCGACGGTGGTGAGGGGGCGGTCTGCTGTGGTCCGTCGCCCTGCTCGCGTGCGGGAGGGCGGATGGGTGATCTCCGGCCGCCCCGGGGGAGCGAAAAGCAATCCGGTGCCCGGTGAGTCGGGCGTTTCCGGGAGACGGGTGCGCTTTCCGGTGGGGGCGGGGAAAGCGGAGCAACCGCCTGTGAATGCGCACAGTAGTGAATCGAATGCTTTCTGAGGTGTGACGGTTATCTCATATTTGCCCTCCTGGAGGGCGGGATCCGCGCAATGGGAGCGATCCCAACTGCGGGATCGCTCCCGGAAGGCACCGGAGCGCGCTGGTTTCCTCCGGCGGCAAAAGGTACTTTTTGGGCTGTTGACTGTCGCACGACCGTGCTGTCCGTAGGAGGTGGCCGTGACCGCTCCGTACGTGGCCATCACGGATACCGGCGCCCACGATCCGGCGCCTGCGATCCGCCTGCTCACCGAGGCCGGTTTCCGGGCCCGGGTGCTGGGCACCAGCGACCCCGCGCGCATCGCCGCCGAGGCAGCCGGGGCGGTGGCACTCATCGTCCACGAGACCCGGGTGGACGCCGCACTGCTGGACGCGCTGCCGACCCTGCGCCTGGTCATGACCACCGACCAGTACTGCTCCGGGATCGACGTCGCCGAGGCCGAGCGCCGCGGACTGTGGGTCTGCCTGCCGCCGCGCCGCGAGAACGTCGACCAGGCCGCCGCCCGCGCCCTCAGCATGGCCCTGGCCCAACTGCGCCGCCTGTCCACCGAGCGCCTCACCTGCTTCCGGAGCGCGCTGCGGGCCTGCGACCTCACCCTCGGGCTGGTGGGCATGGGGCCGGTGGCCACCAGGTTCGCCGACCTCGCCCTCCCCCTGTTCAAACGGGTCGTCGGCACCGGGTCGCGGCTGCGGAGCTGGCCGTACGGCGTCACCCGGACCAGCTTCTACGAGCTGCTCGCCACCGCCGACGTGGTCTCCCTGCACGTGCCCGTGACCGCCGGGACCCGCGGACTGGTCGGGGCGCAGGCGCTGGCCCGGATGCGCCCGGGCGCGGTGCTGATCAACCTGTCCAGCCCCGACCTGGTGGACCGCGAGGCGCTGCTCACCGCGCTGGACACCGGCATGCTGGCGGGCTACTCCGCGGGCTACTCCCTGGCCGGCACCGGACACCTGCACGAGAGCTGCGGACTGCGCAACCACCCCTCGGTGGTGTTCTCCCCCGAGCGGGCCGAGCGGGCCGACGACCGCCTCTGCATGCTGGCGCGCCACGTCATCGCCTGGCGGGACCGCGGCTTCCCGGACGTCACCGTGGCCAGCCCGTTCCCGCGGCCGCTGGGGGAGGCGCTTCAGGTCTCCTGACCCCGCTTCGGCCCCAGGGCCACGGGACCCGACGGCAGGCCCGCCCCACCGGTGAGGGAGGGCTGGGCGGCCAGGCGGCGGCTCATCCGGGCGAGACGCCGCCGGAGCCGACGTGCCACGTGGAGCGCGCGGTCGCGTTCCTCCCGCGTCTCCCACCAGCGCGAGTACGCCTCGATGCGGGCCTGGCGCAGTTCGGCGAGCTCGGCCTCCAACCGGCGCAGCCGAGCCTCCAGAGCGGAGTGTTCGCGGTCGCGTTCCGCCAGCGCCCGGCTGCACGTCTCAGCCCGGAGTTCGGCACGGTTGACCTCGGCGAGCAGCGCGTCCAGCGCGTCAGACCCCCGATTCCGACCTTTTCTGACGAACCACACGTCTCAGTGGCTATCCACCACCATCAGGCACCCAACGGGCAGTGCGGCAAAGAGTGCGGAAAGCATGCCGGAACCGGGCCATCCGGAGGCTTCGAGGTCAGGCCGCCACCGTGGTGTCCCGCAACGGGACGGCGGGGGCGCCGCGCCGCGACAGCCCGCGGGGGCCGGGCCGGACCTCGGCGTAGATCTCCTCGAAGCGGTCCAGGGAGCGGCGGTGGTCGTGGGCCTGCGCGATCTCCCGGCTGGCGGCGCCCATGGCCGCGCGCCGCTCGGGCGACTCCAGCACCGCGAGCAGGTGCCGGGTCAGCTCCGCCACGTCCCCGGGCCGGTACAGGTAGCCGTTGCGGCCCGGGTGCACCAGGTGGGGCAGGGCCAGGGCGTCCGCCGCCACCACGGGCAGCCCGGTGGACATGGCCTCCAGGGTGGCGATGCTCTGGAGCTCGGCCACGCTGCCGATCGCGAACACGTCCGCGGCGACGTAGACCAGCGGCAGGTCCTCGTCGGGCACGAAGCCGAGGAAGTGGACCCGGTCGGCCACGCCCAGCGCATGGGCCAGCCGCTCCAGTTCCCCGCGGCGCTGCCCGGTCCCGGCCAGTGCGAGCTGGAGGTCGCGGTGGCGCAGCAGCTCCGGCAGCGCCCGGACCAGTTCGTCGATCCGCTTCTCCTCGTCCAGGCGGCCGACGAAGACCACGGTCTCGCGGTCGGGCAGGGCGAGACGGGCGCGCGCCGCCGCCCGCTCGTGCGGACGCGGCCGGAACCGCTCCAGGTCGATGCCGCAGGACACCGCCTCGACGGGGCGGGTGAACCCCTTGTCCGCCAGCAGTTGGGCGGCGCGCTGGGTGGGCGTGGTGACGTAGTCGGCGGTCTGCGCCACCCGGATCATGTCCCGCCAGGCCAGCGAGCCCACGACGCCGTGCAGCCGGTGCGGGACGTGCGCGTGCGCGAACAGGTTGTCCGGCATGAAGTGGTTGGTCATCACCACCGGGACGCCGGCCAGACGGCCGCAGCGGACGGCGGCGCGGCTGATGGTGAAGTGGCTCTGCGAGTGCACCACGTGCGGCGCCAAGCGGTCGACGAGACGGGCGACGTGGCCGCCGACCCCGAGCGGCAGCGCGGTGCGCATCGTGGGGTGGACCAGGACCGACACCGAGCGAAGCTGGTGCAGCACCACGCCGTCCCGGGCCTCCACGCGGGGCGGCCCCGACGGCGAGGCGCACACCACGTGCACGTCGTGGCCGCGTTCGGCCAGCCCGGTGGCCAGCCGGTAGGTGAAGTAGGCGGCTCCGTTGACGTCCGGCGGATAGGTGTCGGTGGCGATGAGGATGCGCTGCCGCTTCGGTGTGCCGGCGGTCCGGCGGGCGGCCGTGTGCTGGTCGATGGAGGTCAACTGGATTCTCCCGGCGTGGTGTGAACGAGATCGGTGGACGGGGAGGAGGCCGGTCGGAGCGCCTCCGGGTTGCGGTTCCTGGCCCGGGCCAGCACGGCGGTCCCCGCGATGGCCAGCAGTGCCGCACCCGCGGCCAGGACCTGGTCGAACGGGGTCGTCGGCACCCTCTCGCCGAGCACCAGCACGCCGATGCCCGCTCCCACGACCGGGTCGACGACCAGGAGCGTGGCGTAGGCGGCGGCGAAGTGCCCGGTCCGGTAGGCGTTCTGTTGCAGCAGCCCGCCGAAGACCGCGACGGCCACGGCCAGCAGGGTGAGCCAGTCGAGCACCGAGACCGGGTCGGCCGCCGCGCGTGCGGCCACGACACGGGCCAGTGCCGACGTGGTGCCCAGCGCGGCGCCGCCGAGCACGGCCAGCAGGACGGCGCGGGCCCCCGCGGGGAGCCAGTGGGCCGCCAGGTAGCCCGCCGCCCCCACGGCGGTCACGCACCCGGTCAGCGCCAGGGCGACCGGAATCGGCAGGACGGGTGAGTCCGCGCTGTGCGGGAACAGCGTGACCAGGCCGGCCAGCCCGGCCATGACGGCCAGTCCCGCCAGCAACTGCCCCAGCCGCACCCGCCGCCGGGTGAACAGCGCCGACAGCACGATCGCGAACAGCAGCCCGCTGACCCCGAGAGGCTGGACGATGGTCAGCGGCGCCGCGCTCAGCGCCGCCAGGTGCAGGCAGACCCCGGCCGCCGCGGCCAGCGATCCGGCCAGCCAGCGGGGGCGGCGCACCAGGTGCCACAGGAAGCCGATCCGGGCCACGCTGGCGCCGGGAGCGCGGATCGCGTCGCGCTCCTGCAGGGCCGAGCCCAGCGCCAGGCAGAACGCCCCTGCCAGCGCGAGGAGGACCGCCCAGGTCAAGGAGTGACCTCCGGAGCGCGGCGGTGGACCTCCGCGGTGCTGCTCATGGTGCTCCTCCTCGATTCCTGTGACGGCGGTGTCCCTGTGACCACGACGTTACGGACCGGGAGCCCTCCTGATCGATACGGAGAACCCCCCACTTCGAGTAGTGCCAGCCCTACCCCGCAGCGGCGGATGCACCCCTGGACCCACAGATATCCGGCTCCGGGTGGCGAGGAAACAAGCGCAGAGAGTCAGGAACAGAAAACTTTGCCGACCGCGGGCCTTCCCCGCACGGCGGCCCCGGCTCACAGGTAGGGCGTCAGCAACTGGTCCACCGGGGCGTGGTCGTCGGTGAGGACCGTCCCGGTGGTGCGCCACCGCTCCAGGCGCTCCCCGTCGGCGAGGCCGCCCGGGACGGGGGTGCGCGCCAGGGCCGCCGCCAGGGCGTCGGTGTCCAGGGGGGAGTCGGAGGCGAGGAGCACGTGGTTGCCTCCGGCGGGGGAGTCCAGGCCGCCGCGCTCCGCGACCACTGCCACGTGGGTGAAGACCGTGCCGAGCGTCGCGGTCTGGGCGGCGAGGAACGCGCGGTCGCCCCGGTCGATGACGTTGACGGCGTACAGCCCCTCGGGGCGCAGGACCCGGCGGATCTGCTCGGTGAACTCCCGGGTGGTCAGGTGCCAGGGGACGCTCAGCCCGCCGAAGGCGTCCCCCAGGACCAGGTCGAAGCGGTCGTCGGGCAGGTCGACGACCGTGGTGCGGGCGTCGCCCGCCACCACGGCGAGGTCCTCGCCGGTGCGCAGGCCGAGCTCGGCGCGGGCCAATTCGGTGACGGCCGGGTCGACCTCCAGGACCACGCTGGTCGACCCGGGGCGGACCGCGGACAGCCAGCGCGGCATGGTGTAGGCGCCGCCGCCCACGTGCAGGCTCTCCAGCGGTCCCGGGGGCAGTTGGGCGTCCACGGCGGCGCCGAACCACTGGGTGTAGCCGAACTCCAGGTGGGTGGGGTCGGCCAGGTCCACGTAGCCGTGCCGCAGGTCGTCGAGGTAGAGCACCCTGCCCTGGGGGCGCTGCGGGTCCTCCGCCACCCGGGCGCAGTAGTAGGCGGTCTCGGCGTCGCAGGGGGAGTCCACGCCGACCAGCAGTCCGCCGCCGACGAGGCAGACGCCGAGCAGCACGAGTCCGTCCCGGGGGCCGCGCGGGCGGCTGAGGAACGCGCCGCGCACCGCGAAGGGCAGCCCCAGCAGCGCCGTCGCGCAGCCGCTGACCAGCAGCACCGTGGAGACCGGGAGCAGGGCGACGAGCACGTAGCCGGTCAGCACGGTGCCCGCGAGCCCGCCGACGGTGCTCCACGCGCTGAAGCGGCCGACGACGCTGCCCCCGCGCGCCAGGTCCGCCAACTGCGTCCTGACCACCACCGGGGGGACCGCGGACAGCAGCGCGACCGGCAGCGCGATGCCGAAGGCGACCAGCAGCAGCGCCGTGACCGGTCCGGCCCCGGCCAGCAGCGGGCCGAGCAGCACCACGACGGGCCGGGCCAGCAGCGTGGTTCCGCCGCCGAGGAGGAGCAGGACCGCCAGCAGCGGCGCGGCGGGACGGCGGTCCGCGGCGGCCCCGCCGATCCGGGCGCCCAGCGCGATCGCGGCGAGGGCGACCCTCCAGGGTGTCACCGGAGTAGGGCGCCACCAGGCGGATGACCGTGACCTCCAGGACCAGCACGACCGCGGAGGAGCAGAACACCACCGCCGTGGCGAGTATCCGGTTCATGGCAGGCAGGGTAGTGG
>NZ_KQ950185.1:87962-105382 GCF_001517975.1 Thermobifida cellulosilytica TB100 | reverse complement strand
CGCCGTGACCGGTCCGGCCCCGGCCCAGCAGCGGGCCGAGCAGCACCACGACGGGCCGGGGCCAGCAGCGTGGTTCCGCCGCCGAGGAGGAGCAGGACCGCCAGCAGCGGCGCGGCGGGACGGCGGTCCGCGGCGGCCCCGCCGATCCGGGCGCCCAGCGCGATCGCGGCGAGGGCGACCCCGATCGCCGCGGTGTAGGTCTCCAGGGTGTCACCGGAGTAGGGCGCCACCAGGCGGATGACCGTGACCTCCAGGACCAGCACGACCGCGGAGGAGCAGAACACCACCGCCGTGGCGAGTATCCGGTTCATGGCAGGCAGGGTAGTGGAGCCGGTGCCGCGGGGCGGCTCAGTCCACCAGGGCCTCGCCCAGCTCGGCGGCCAGCGTCCGCCGGACGTCCCGCGCGGCCTCGACCAGGGCCTCCAGGGTGACCTCGATGGCGGGGCGCCGCACGCTGGTGGCGCGGACGACCGCGTAGATCTTGCGCACGGGGGCGTTCGGGAGGCGGCGGTGCACCAGGCCGGGCGAGGCCGAGGCGAAGGAGAGCGCGGGGACCGCGGCGATGCCCAGGCCGCGGCCGACCAGGCTCAGGATGGTGCCGATGCCCTCGAACTCCCAGACCGCCCCCGGGGCGCCGCCGACGTCGCCGAGCAGCCGGTCGATGGCGGCGCGCGAGGGCTCCCCGGTGGGCGCGGTCACCCAGGACTCGTCGAGCAGGTCGGCCAGGTCCACCGGCACCGACGGGTCGGCCAGGCGGTGCCCCTCGGGCACTGCGAGCACGAGGGGGTCGCGCAGCAGCGGGTAGTGCCGCAGGGTGCCCGCCGCGCTGTCCGGGACCCGGCCCGACCAGTCGTCGACGAGAGAGATGTCGGCCTCGGCGGTGCGCACCTGGCGGGTGCCGCTGCCCTCGGTGGTCTGCCGCAGCACGAGCTGCATGCCCTCGTGGACGCGCAGGCTGCGCGCGAGCGAGGGGGCGAAGGCGACGGCCGCGGTGGGGAACGCGGTGACGGTGACCCGTCCGCGGGGCGCTCCGGTCTGCGCGGCCAGGACCGACTCCGCGGCCTCGACCATGGCCAGGATCTGCTCGGCGTGCCCCAGCAGCAGCCGTCCGGCGTCGGTGAGCTCCGCGCTGCGGGCGGTGCGGTCCAGCAGTTGCGTGCCGGTCTCGCGTTCCAGGGCCGCCAGTTGCTGGGACACCGCCGAGGGGGTGTAGCCGAGGGCGGCGGCGGTCGCCGCGATCGTGCCGCGGGCCGCGAATTCGTGGAGGATCTGGAGCCGTCGCAGATCGAGCATAAGTTCAGCTTACGCTGTCCATCGGAAAGAGTCGCTTGCTCTGATGGATGAGGAGCGGCAGGGTGGGAAGCGGGCAGCCGCCGCGGCCGAACCGGCCCAGTCCCTGCGATCGTCGATCCCTTGGAGTTGAGCCTCCGTGTCGATAACCGTTTCCGCGACCCTTGCCGTCAACGAGGCACTTGCTCTCCGCCGTCACCAAGGGCTTCCCGTGCTGCCGATGGGCTTCGGAGAGGCCGGGCTCCCGGTCCATCCGGTGATGCGCGACGCACTGTCGACGGGGGGTGACCAGAACGGCTACGGGCCGGTGGCGGGGCTGCGCGAACTGCGCGAGGCCGCCGCGGGCTACTGGCAGCGCCGGGACCTGCCCACCGACCCCGACCTGGTGGTCGCCGGCCCGGGCAGCAAGCCGCTGCTGTACGCGCTGCTGCTGGCCCTCGGCGGGGACATCGCCGTCGCCGCGCCGAGCTGGGTGAGCTACGCGGCCCAGACCCAGCTCGCCGGCAGCCGCCCGCTGTTCGTGCCCACCCCTCCGGCCCAGGGCGGCGTCCCCGACCCCGAGCTGCTGGTCCAGGCCGTCACCGAGGCCCGGGCGGCCGGGCGCGACGTGCGCGCCGTCATCACCACCTCCCCGGACAACCCCACCGGGACCGTGGCCTCGCGCGGCACCGTCCGCCGCCTGGCCCAGGTCGCCCGCGAACTCGACCTGGTCGTGATCTCCGACGAGATCTACCGCGACCTGGTGCACGCGCCGACCACGGTGGTGCACAGCCCTGCCGAGTTCGCGCCGGAGCGCACCGTCGTCACCACCGGGCTGAGCAAGAACCTCGCCCTGGGCGGCTGGCGGATCGGCGTGGTCCGGCTGCCGCACAGCGAACTGGGCCGTCGGCTCCGCGCCGACCTGCTGGGCATCGCCAGCGAGATCTGGTCCAGCCCGTCCGGGCCGGTCCAGCGGGCCGCCGCCTACGCGTTCGGCGAACCCCCCGAGATCGTCGAACTCGTCGACCGCAGCCGCCGACTGCACGGGATCGTGGCCCGCGCCGTCGCCGAGCGGTTCCGTGCCGCGGGGGTGACCGTCGTCGCCCCCCAGGCGGCCTTCTACCTCTACCCGGACTTCGAGGCGTGGCGGGAGCGGCTGGCCGCCGAGCACGGGGTGCACACCGGGCCGCAGCTCGCCCGGATGCTGCTGGAGCGCTACGGGATGGGGGCGCTCGCGGCGGCGGAGTTCGGGGAGAGCGCCGACGCGCTGCGGATGCGGGTGGCCACCAGCCTGCTGTACGGGGAGACCGAGGAGCAGCGCAGCGGTGCGCTGGAGGCCGACGACCCCACCGCGCTGCCGTGGATCCGCGCCCACCTGGACCGGCTCAGCGAGGTGCTCGACGACGTGTACCGGCCGGAGCGGGCCGTGCTGGGGGCTGCGGCGGGCTGAAAAGGGGTAGACCGTCGGTGTGTGGCGCGGGGAGGGCCGACCAGAGCGGAAGGGGACGGGTCCGCCCCGCGCCATACGGCTCAGCGTAACGCCACCCCCTCGCGGCCGGACCGGGCGGTCCACGGGCCGGAGCGCCCGACGAGACCGGCACTGGACGCGGTGACCTCGAGGTAGTGGCCGACCAGCAGTTCGTTGACGGCCCGCCAGGAGCGCCCCTGCACGCTCGGGCGGGCCGCGGCGGCCAGCCGCGAGCGCAGTCCGGGGTTGTGGACCAGGCGTCCGACGGCCGCCCGCAGCTCCCGCACCGACCGGGGGTCGTACAGCAGCCCGTTCTCGCCGTCGCGGACCAGGTCGAGCGGCCCTCCGGCGGCCGGGGCCACCACGGGCACCCCCGAGGCCAGCGCCTCCTGCACCGCCTGGCAGAAGGTCTCGTCGGCGCCGGTGTGCACGAACACGTCCAGGCTGGCGTAGATCCGCGACAGCCGAGCCCCGGTGAGCTGCCCGGTGAACACCGCCTCGGGCAGCCCGCGGCGCAGCCGCGCCCGCTCGGGACCGTCGCCGACCACCACCAGGCGCACTCCCCGCAACTGCCGCAGGTGGGAGAGGAGGGCGACGCGCTTGTCTCGGGCCAGGCGGCCCACGTAGCCGACGATCACCTGCCCCCGGGGGGCGATCCTGCGGCGCAGCTCCTCGTCGCGGTGGGCCGGGTTGAAGCGCTCCCCGTCCACGCCGCGCGGCCACCGGTGCAGCCGGGGAAACCCCCGCTCGGCGAGCATCCGCAGGGTCGGGGCGGAGGGGACCAGGGTGCGGTCCACCGCGGCGTGGATCCGGTGCAGCCAGGGCCAGAGGACGCGGTCGGCGGGGAGGCCGTAGCGCCGGGCGAATCCGGCCAGGTCGGTCTGGAAGACCGCGACCGTCGGCAGCGCCCACCGGCGGGCGGCCTCGACGGCGGCGTGCCCCAGCAGCACGGGCGAGGCCAGGTGCACCACGTCGGGGGAGAAGGCGCGCAGCGCCGCCGTCATCAGCCGCAGGGCGGGCAGGCCGACGGAGAAGGAGCGGTAGCCGGGGAGCGACACGCCGGGCAGGCGGAGCACGGGGAACCCGGCGTAGCGGACAGGACCCCGGCCGGGAGCGATGACCACCGCCTGGTGCCCGGTGGCGGCGAGGTGCTCGACGACCCGGCAGACCGAGTTGGTCACGCCGTTGACCTGGGGGAGGAACGACTCGGTGACGACGGCGACCCGCAGCGGTGCGGCACTGGTCGGGGCAAGGGCGGGCATCGGCTCCTCCTCACGGACGAGGGGCGGCCTTACCTCTTCGACGGTAGGCGGCGGGGGTGAACCGACACCGTGCCCGGGGGTGAACTCCCGGTGACAGGCGCGTGGACGATACGGCGCGCCGTCCGCGGGGGGCAGGAGGGCCGTCCGGGGAGGGCGCGGTACCGTGCCACGGGCGGCGCGCGCGGGGCGTGCCGGGCGAGAAGAGGAGGCAGGGATGACACTGGTCGAGTGGGCGCGACTGGTCTGCGCCGAACTCGGACTCCCCGAGGAGGTGGAGCGCGGGGACGTGGACCGCATCCTGGACCTGGCGCGCGACGCGGCGCACGCGGTGGCCCGACCGGCGGCGCCGCTCACCGCCTACCTGATGGGCATCGCGGTGGGCCGGGGGGCCGATCCGGAGGAGACGGCGCGGGTCCTGAGCCGGCTCGCTCAAACCTCCACGGAGGGAACAAATGAATAAAGAATTAATAAGTGATTAATGACACAATTGCGAGAAAGCAGACATTGGTTAATCACGGCGCTACAGTTGCCCAAACCAAAAACCCGACAGGATCACGGCATTTCCAGGAGCCCGGGTTCGGGCCGCGGGGGCCGCGAGTGCCGGAGAGAATAGACCCTGTGACCTGGTGGGGAGCTGTGGAGCGTGGAAGAACTCAACACAATTCTCTCTGAGATCAGCAGCGTCGTCTGGGGACCCTACGTCCTGATCCCGCTCCTGCTGGGAACGGGCATCTTCCTGACGATCCGGCTCGGCGGCCTGCAGTTCCGGGTCCTCGGGCACGCCCTGTGGCTGGCCCTGGTCCGCCGCAAGGAAAAGGGCGGCGAGGGCGACATCTCCCACTACCAGGCGCTCAGCACCGCGCTGGCCGCGACCGTGGGCGTCGGCAACATCGCCGGTGCGGCGCTGGCCATCGGCGTGGGCGGCCCCGGCGCGCTGTTCTGGATGTGGGTGACCGGCCTGCTCGGCATGGCCACCAAGTACAGCGAGGCGCTGCTGGGTGTGAAGTACCGCCGCAGGGACGCCAAGGGCGAGCAGAGCGGTGGCCCGATGTTCTACCTGCGCCACGGCGTCGGCGGCGGGTTCGGCCTGGTCCTCGGCTTCCTGTTCGCGCTGTTCGGCGCGGTCGCGGCGTTCGGCATCGGCAACATGACGCAGGCCAACACCGTGGCGGCCCAGTTGGAGAGCGTCTGGTCGGTGCCCACCTGGGCCACCGGGGGCGCGATGGTCCTCGTCGTGGGCGCGGTCGTGCTGGGCGGGATCAAGAGCATCGGCCGGTTCGCCGCCGGTGTCGTGCCGATCATGATCGTCGCCTACGTGCTCATCTCGGTGGTCGTGCTCGTCGTGCACGTCACGGAGCTCCCCGCGGCGCTGGCCCTGATCTTCCGGGACGCCTTCACCGGCGAGGCGGCCACGGGCGGCCTGCTCGGCTCGGCGCTGCTGTTCGCCATCCAGCAGGGCGTGGCGCGCGGCATCTTCTCCAACGAGTCCGGCCTGGGCACCGGCGGCATCGCCGCGGCCGCCGCCAAGACCAACCAGCCGGTCCGCCAGGCCATGGTGTCCATGACCCAGACCTTCATCGACACCATCATCGTGGTGACCATGACCTGCCTGGTCATCATCGTCACCGGGGTGTGGAACGAGGCCGGGCGCGAGGACGGCTCGCTGATGACCTCGCTGGGCATGTCCGAGGGGCTGGGGCGGATCTCCCCGGTGCTGGAGCCGCTCGGCCAGTACACCGTGGCGATCGCGGTGGTGTTCTTCGCCTTCACCACGCTGGTCGGCTGGTGCTACTACGGCGAGCGCTGCATGGAGTACCTGGTCGGGCGGGTCGCCGTGGTGCCGTTCCGCATCCTGTTCACCCTGGTGGTCTTCGTCGGCGCGACCACCGAGCTCAGCACGGTCTGGACGTTCAGCGACATCGCCAACGGCCTGATGGCGCTGCCCAACCTGCTCGGCCTGCTGCTGCTGTCGCCGATCGTGGTCGCCGAGACCAAGCGGTACTTCGCCAACCCCAACTGGCGCGACCCCGACTTCGTGGACGCGTCGGGACCCGGTGCGGCGGACTCCGGCGTGTCGGGACCGCCCGAGGTCACGCCCAAGGGGTGAGTTGACGGCCCGGCCCGGGCGGGAGCCTCCCGCCCGGGCCGTACTGTGTCTTCGTCGTGCTCCGCGCGACTCCTCAGGGGGCGCCGGCGGAGTTGTCCGACGCGGGTCAGCGGGGCTGCGGGGCCTGCTTCCCCCACCAGGCGTGGAAGTGGTGCACCGGCCCCTTGCCCTTGCCGATCGACAGCTCGTCGGCGTGGCGCAGCGCCTCGGTGAGGTAGTCCTTGGCCTCGCGCACCGCCTGGGACCAGGAGGGGCGCTGCGGGCGCAGGGCGGCGATCGCCGAGGAGAGGGTGCAGCCGGTGCCGTGCGTGTTGGTGGTGTCGATCCGCTCGGCGGTCAGCGTCTCCGCCTCGCCGTCGGCCGACAGCAGCAGGTCGGTGCTGGTCGGTCCGGTCAGGTGGCCGCCCTTGAGCAGCACCCGGCGCGGGCCGAGCGCCAGCAGCCGTTCGGCCTGGCCGCGCATGTCCGCAGGGTCGGTGGCCTCGGCCTCGCCCAGCAGGTCGGCGGCCTCCGGCAGGTTGGGGGTGATCAGGTCGGCGCGCGGCAGCAGTTCGGTGCGCAGCGCCTCCACCGCCTCGGCGGCCAGCAGGCGGTCGCCGCTCTTGGCGACCATCACCGGGTCGAGGACCACGTTGGGCAGCTGGTAGGCGTCGATGGCGGCGGCCACTACCTCGATGACTTCGGTGTTGGAGAGCATGCCGATCTTGACGGCGTCCACCCGCACGTCGGTCAGCAGGGTGTCCAGCTGGCTGCGTACGAACGCCGCCGGGACGTCGTGCACCTCGCTGACCCCGGTGGTGGTCTGCGCGACCAGCGCGGTCACCACGGTCGTGCCGTAGCCGCCGAGCGCCGAGAAGGCCTTCAGATCGGCCTGGATGCCCGCCCCGCCGCTGGGATCGGTGCCCGCGATGGACAGGATGGTGGGAATCATGGGGACGTCCCTCCGCTAGTACGACCTAGATCAGGTTCGGCGGGTGTCATCTCAGCCGGCGAGGGGGCCGGCACCCCGCGTCCACTGCGAAGGCTAGCAACACGGCGCCGCCCCCCCTGCCCGGAGCGGGCAGGGGGGGCGGCGCGGCGGTGCGGGGACGGGTCAGCCGACGACCTCGTCGTTCTCCTGGGGTCGGCGGGCGGGAGCGGCGGGGGCGGGGGCCTCCTGGGCCGCCGCGCGGGCCTTCAGCCGGTGCTCGACCAGCATGATGCCGATGACGGCGGCCGCACCGACCACGGCCAGCACCACGCACAGCACGAGGTTGCCCTGGTCGGGGGCAAGCAGGGTGCGGTCCTCGTCCTGCCAGGGCCACAGGGAGCGCAGCGATCCGGCCATCAGCCCGGTCATCACCACCAGGGTGAGGTGGTGGAAGCGGTCCAGCAGCCACTGGAGCAGTTTGACGAACAGGGCCAGGCCGATGGTCGCGCCCAGGGCGAAGGTGGCGATGTAGCCGAGGTCGCGGTCGTTGAGCGCGTTCATCGTCACGGTGTACAGGCCGAGGGTGAGCAGGATGAACGAGCCGGAGATGCCGGGCAGCACCAGCGCGCAGATCGCGACGGAGGCCGCGACCATGACGACGAGGGGAGTGGGTTCCACCTGGGTGGGCGGCAGGCCGGTGAGCAGGAACGAGGCCACGGCCATCACGAGGGCGAGCAGGTAGTCGCCGATCCGCCAGCGCCGCCCCGAGCCGCTGTAGGGCACCCACAGGGAGGCCAGCACCAGGCCGAAGAACAGGGCGTAGGACTCCGACGGGTGGCTCTCGACCAGGGGGGCGATGATCCGGGCGGCGGTGAGCACGGCCAGCACCATGCCCGCCAGCACGACCAGGACGACTCCCCAGTCGGCGCGGCCGAACTCCTCGCGGGCGCGGGCCGGCCCCCTGCCCCGGACGAGGTCGGTGACGAGCATCCTGGTGCCGCTGACCACGTGGCCCGCGGAGTTGATGAGGGTCTCGTAGACGCCGGTGATCAGCGCGACGGTGCCGCCGCTGATACCGGGGACGACTTCGGCGGTTCCGATGAGGCAGCCGCGCACGCCGTTGAGCAGATGGGTGCCGATTGACTTCGCCATGTCCTACTTCTCGTCGTGGAAAAGGGAGGCGGTCCCGCCCCGTCTGAGCGGAACGGGACGGGAGGCCGGTGCCTGGAGGAAAACACAAGGAACTGCCTGGCGCGGTGTGCTCGCGCGGCGGGCCGGGAACGCCCGGCAGGCAGGCACCCAGTGTAGAGGCAGCGGATCGGGCCTGGCGACAGGAACGGCGGTCCGCTCAGCGGCTGGGCGCGGGAGCGGGCTCGCCGCGGGCCACGCGGGAGGCCCAGCGGTAGTCCTGCTTGCCGACGGCGGTCCGCCTGACCTCGTCCACCACGCGGATGGTGCGCGGCACCTTGAACCCGGCCAGGTGGGCGCGGCAGTGGGCGCGCAGCTCCGCCTTGCTGGGCTGCCGGTCGCCGCTCAGCGCGATCACGGCGCTGACCCGCTGGCCGAGCCGTTCGTCGGGGGCGGCGACCACGATGGCGTCGGCGACGTCCGGGTGCGCCTTGAGGACCTCCTCGACCTCCTCGGGGTAGACCTTCTCCCCGCCGGTGTTGATCACCGTGGAGCCCCGGCCCAGCAGCTCGACCGATCCGTCGGCGGCGACCGTCCCGTAGTCCCCGGAGATCGCCCAGCGGCGGCCCTGCTCGTCCACGGGGAAGGTCTGCGCGGTCTTCACCGGGTCGTTGTAGTAGCCCAGGGGGATGCGGCCGGTGCGGGCGATACGGCCGATCTGGTCGGAGCCGGGCGGTATCGGCCGCAGCCGCTCGTCGAGCACGGCCACGCTGGCTCCCATGGCGAAGCGCCGCGGGCCCCTGCCGGCGCGGGAGGTGGCCGAGCCGCACACGCCGGTCTCGCTGCCGCCGTAGCTGTCGTTGATGGTGATGCCGGGTTTCCAGGCCCGCCACAACTGGCGCGCCGTGGGGGTGAGCGGGGTGCCGCCGGAGCTGACGGTGGTCAGGGCCTGACATCGGCCCGGGCTGCGCAGCAGCTCCTGGGCGAGAGGGCGGGCCATGGCGTCGCCGACGCACTGCACGGTCTGCACGCCCTCGCGGTCGGCGAGGTCCACGATGCGGATGGGGGAGAAGACCCGGTCGGTGTTGAGGACCACGGTGCAGCCGCGGAACAGCATGCTCAGCGCGTTCCACTGGCCCGCGGCGTGCATCACCGGCCCCAGCACCAGCATGCGTGAGGGGGTGGTGCGCGCGGCCCGCTCGGCGACGGCCGCGGCGTCGGCGGCGCGCGGGGTGCCGGGGCGGCGCAGTTCCAGGGCCACGCGGAAGATGTCCTCCTGGCGCCACATGACGCCCTTGGGGTAGCCGGTGGTGCCGCCGGTGTAGAGCAGGTACAGGTCGTCGCCGCTGGTTGCGGGCAGCGGCGTGGCGGAGCGTGCGGCGGCGGCCAGCGCGGCCTCGTAGTCGACGCCCTCGGGGCGGTCGGGGGCGTCGTCGTCGATGAGCACCACGTGGCGCAGCAGCGGCAGGTCGCCGCGGATGCGCTCCACGGTGGCGGCCAGGGAGCGCTCGGCGACGAGGGCGACCGCGTCGGCGTCGTCGAGCAGGTAGCGCAGTTCTCCGGCGACGTAGCGGTAGTTGACGTTGATCGGGACGGCTCCGGCGCGCCAGGCCCCGAACGCGGTCTCCAGCCACTCGGCGCGGTTGAAGGACAGGACGGCCACGTGCTCGCCGGGCCGGATGCCCGCGTCGAGCAGGTGGCGGGCGACCAGGGTGGCGCGGGCGTCGAGCTCGGCGTAGGTGAGGCGGCGCTCTCCGGCGACAACGGCGAGACGCTGGGGGACCGCCGCGGCGACGGCGGTCAGCAGGCCGGACAGGGAGAGGTCCGTGCCACGGGGGGAGTCGGTCATCATCCCCATAACTCGCATTTCGGTCATTTTTCGCCCTTGTCGCTGTTGTGCCCGCCAGCAGGTGTGAGGACCGATCTTGCAGATATGACCTGGATCACATTCCTTTGGGGTGGGTTATTGGAAAAGGACAAATGGGCTGCTCAAATCCGTGGTGTGCGGACCACGGAGCGCGCACGGGCGCCGCACGGCGCACACAAAGGGCGAATCGCGGCCGAACGTGTGCCGAAGTTCACGGTCATCCAGCGTTAATGCTGCGGAAATGATCGGTGTGGAGTTCCTCACGGACGTCCATGAGGGCGAAACCGAGCAGGTTCAGTCCGCGCCACTGCGCCACGGTCGCGGCCCGCTCGTCGTCGGCGGCCAGGCCGATGCCCCAGATCCGGTCGACCGGGCTGGCCTCGACCAGCACGCGGTCCCCGGTGCCCGCAAGGAAGGCGCCGAGGTCCGGGTTCTGGGTGAACTTGGCCCGGTTGCCGCGCACGACGACGGCGTAGCGGTGCTCCGCCCACACCTCCTCGGCGAAGCCGCGCACCCGGCGGCCCAACTCCTTGGCGGCTCGGGGGTGGGGCGCCTCCAGCACCCTGCGCCGGGTCGCCTCGTCGCCGAACAGGCGGGCCTTCTCCGCCATCATGTAGTGCTCGGCGGTGGGGTAGACCTCCCCCGCCACGGTGAAGGGGGCCTCCCACCACTGGCTCAGGCAGCCCTTCCCGACCCCGCCGCCGCGCGGCGGCTGGTGCCCCCAGAAGAACAGGAACCGCAGAGGCTCCCCCTCCTCCTGCGCCCGGGCGAGTGCGGCGACGTCACGAGCAGGCATACGGGTCCCTCCCTCTCCCGACTCGGCGGCGCACGGCTCCGCCGACGGCGTCCCCCGATCGTCGACGGGGAGGCGTCACCGTTCGGCGACGTGGGTATCCCGAACAGACAACGATCAACGGAGATCGGATGGTCCCATGAGCGCACGTCCACTGGAACCCGTCGAGGCCGGCGGTGCGGCCTCCGCCCTGTCCGCCGACCGCCACATCGCCCTGGCCGAGCAGCACTCGGCGCACAACTACCGTCCGCTGCCCGTGGTGATCGCCGAGGGCGAGGGCGCCTGGGTGACCGACGTCGCGGGACGCCGCTACCTGGACTGCCTGGCCGGGTACTCGGCGGTGAACTTCGGCCACCGCCACCCCGCCCTGCTCGCCGCGGCCCACGCCCAACTGGAGCGGATCACGCTGACCAGCCGCGCCTTCCACCACGACCGGTTCGCGCCGTTCGTCACCGCGCTCGCCGAACTCGTCGGAAAGGACCGCGTCCTTCCGGTCAACACCGGGGCCGAGGCGGTGGAGACCGGCATCAAGATCGCCCGCAAGTGGGGCTACGAGGTCAAGGGCGTGCCCGAGGGGCGGGCCGTCATCGTGGTGGCGGCGGGCAACTTCCACGGGCGCACCACCACGATCGTCTCCTTCTCCACCGACCCCGAGGCCCGCAGCGGCTTCGGCCCGCCCACCCCCGGCTTCCGCGTCGTCCCCTACGGCGACGCCGCGGCGCTGGCCGACGCGATCGACGACGACACGGTCGCGGTGCTGCTGGAGCCGGTGCAGGGCGAGGCGGGCGTGATCGTGCCGCCGCCCAACTACCTGCCGCGGGTCCGCGACCTGTGCACCCGCAACAACGTGCTGTTCGTCGCCGACGAGGTGCAGTCCGGACTGGGCCGCACCGGCACCGTGCGGGCCTGCGAGCACAGCGGCGTGGACGCCGACGTGTACCTGTTCGGCAAGGCGCTGGGCGGCGGCGTCCTGCCGGTGGCGGCGGCGGTCGCCGACGCCGAGGTGATCGACGTGATCCGCCCCGGCCAGCACGGCAGCACCTTCGGCGGCAACGCCCTGGCCTGCGCCGTCGGCACGGCCGTGGTCGGCCTGCTGCGCGACGGCCGCTGCCTGGAGCACGTGCGCGCGCTCGCCCCGGTGCTGCGCTCCCGCGTCGAGCAGCTCGTCGGCCGCGGGGCGCTCGCCGCGCGCAGCATCGGCCTGTGGGCGGGAATCGACGTCGACCCCGCCCTGGCCACCGGGCGCGAACTGTGCGAACGGCTGCTGGAGCGGGGCGTGCTGGCCAAGGACACGCACGGGTCCACCATCCGGCTCTCGCCGCCGCTGGTCGTCACCGAGGAGGAGCTGGACTGGGCGCTGGACCAGGTCGCCGGGGTGCTGGCGGAGCTGCGCGCCCGGCGCTGAGCGCGCTCAGCCCGCCTCGGCCGCCAGCGTCTCCACGGTGGCCCCCGCCACCACGTCGAAGGTCGCGTAGAGGGGACGCCCCGGGCCGCGCTCGATCTGTTCGACGACCAGCTCGCCCACGGCCCGGTGCCCGTCGGCGTCGGGGTGGAAGGTGCTGCGGTCCACGGTCACCCCGGCGGCGATGTTGCGCAGCAGCACCCCGTTGACCCAGGGCTCCTCCGCGCCGATCTCGTGGCCGTCCAGCGCGTGGTAGACGTCCACGAACTCCACGCTGCCCACCGAGCGGGAGGAGGCGATCTCCGTGTCGTGCGCCGCCACCGCCTCCGCGAGCTGCTCGTTGAACTCCTGGATGGTCTCGTTCAGCCACCGCTGGTTGCTGGCGGTCAGCGTGTAGTAGGAGCCGACCGGCTCCTCGGGGAAGATCCGGGGGTAGCCCACCACCAGGATGCGGGCGTCGGGAGCGCGCTCGCGCACCGCGCCGACCAGCTCCTCGAAGGTCGTCTCGAACTTCTGCATCCGCTTGCGGATGTCCTCCTCCTGGGCGGTGCACGTCCCGCTGTCCAGCAGCGGGACCCGCACCATGCAGGTCTTGAGGACGCTGGAGAAGCCCAGGTCGTTGCCGCCGATGCCGATGGTGACCAGCGAGGTGTGCGGCGCGTTCCAGTCCAGTTGGGAGCCGACCTCGTCGATCGCGTCCAGCATGGCGTGGCCCCGCTGGCCGCTGCACGCCCGGAAGGACAGCTTCCCGGCGAAGTCGTAGGAGTCGGCGACCAGTTCGGGATAGGCGTTGGCCGAGCGCCAGCAGCCGCCCTGCACCGCGGTGTCGGGATAGTAGTCGTACGCGCCGTCGCCGGAGGAGTAGGAGTCGCCCAGCGCGTAGTAGTTGCCCCAGGTCGCGGCCTGCACGGGGGACAGCAGCAGGAGCTCGCCGTCCTCGGCGGGCCTGCCCCGGGAGTCGACCGGGACCCCCAGGCACCAGTCCCGGGTGGCCTCGCACCACAGCCGCCAGGCAGCCTGGCGGCCGTCGGGCACCGCGACCAGGGTCACCAGGGCCGCGGCCAGGAGGAGCGCGGGGACGCCCAGGAGCAGCCGCCGTACCGTGAACACCGACGCGCGTTCTCCGTTGCCCAAGTACCTCTCCCGTGGACCGTCGGCCTGCAACCCGAACCAAAGAGTACCCGTGGCACAGCGGTCGTTTCCGGGACGGAACGGGAGGTCCCGCCGGGTTTCCGGTCCGGGCAGGCCGCCCGGGTCAGCGCGGCGGCGGCACCGGGGAGCGCAGCGTGAAGGCGGGGACGCCGGGGGCCCTCGGCGCGCAGCCGCGCCAGGCGGGCGCGGGCCTCCTCCGGATCGGGCAGGACGGGGTCGCGGGTCCACCACAGGGCGCGCTCCGAGACCGGGACCAGGCCGGTGCGCGCCCGCCAGGCGCGCACCTCGGTGCCGCTGTCCAGCACGGCCGCGCGCAGGGCGGCGTAGGAGGTCCACAGGCCCACCAGCAGCACCGCGCCGTCGCCGTCGGGCACGGGCGGCGCGGCGGCCACGAACCCCGCGCGGTCGGCGGCCCGGCGCGCCAGCGCCTCGGCCAGCTCCCGGACCGCCGAGAGGGGGCCATTCGGCGCGGAAATGGACTGCGCGGACGCGAGCAGCGGAACCGCGGGGGCAGAACGGGAAACGTCGGCGGCGGCGCGGTTCTCCGCGCCGTCCGTGGGATCGCACAGCAGGGGAAAGGACATGGGGGCTCCTCCGGGCAGCGGGAAAAAGGGGCCGTCCAGCTCTGGAACCGGGGCCGCTTGCATGCCAATATGGACTCGGGAAGCGGGAATCGGTAGTGCCAATGGAGTGGGAAATGGACTCTTCTGTGGGCGCCCACGACCTGGCGTCCAGACTGGGCGGCTGGTCCGGCGGGGAAGGCCCGCTCTACCGGAAACTGGCCACCGCACTGGAACGGGCCGTGGCGGACGGCACCCTCGCCCCGGGCGAGCGGCTGCCCTCCGAACGCGCCCTGGCCACGGCGCTGGCGGTCAGCCGCACCACCGTGGTCGCCGCCTACGACGCCCTGCGCGGCACCGGGCTGCTGGACAGCAGGCAGGGCAGCGGCACCCGCGTCAGCGACCGCGTCCGTCCCGCCGTCCCCAGGCGCCTGCGCGACAGCGCCGGCCTCTCGCTGTACCAGCGCCTCCTCGACGGCCCCGGCGACCTCATCTCCCTGGCCTGCGTCACCACCGAGGCGATCCCCCCGGTGGCCGACATCATCCGCGAGACCGCCGAGCGCCACCTCGCCGACCTGCTCACCGAGAGCAGCTACCACCCGCGTGGCCTGCCCGAGCTGCGCGAGGCCGTCGCCGACCACTACACCGGCCTGGGCCTGCCCACCAGCCCTGACCAGATCGTCGTCACCACCGGGGTCCAGCAGGCCGTCGCCTTCGTCTGCGACCTCTACCTCTACCGGGGCTCGACCGCGCTCATCGAGTCGCCCAGCTTCGCGGGCTGCCTGGACCTGCTGCGCGCCGCAGGAGCCGACCTGCTCACCGTGCCCGTGGACGAGGAGGGCGCCGACGTCGAACGGATGCGCCGGAGGATGCGGGAGCGCAGGCCCGACCTGGTCTACCTCATGCCCAGCTACCAGAACCCCACGGGCGTGCTCATGTCGGCCGCGCGCCGCCGCCAGATCGCCGAACTCGTCGCCGAGTACGGCGTGCCCCTCTTCGAGGACGGCGCCTACACGGGGCTGCGCGTCCCGCACGAACCGCCGCCGATCGCCGCGTTCGCCCCGCCCGGCACGGAGGTCATCACCGCCGCCTCGGTCGGCAAGATCGCCTGGGCCGGGCTGCGCATCGGCTGGCTGCGCGCCTCCGCCGCCACCGCCGAACGCATCAGCCGCCGCAAGGCCGTCACCGATCTGGGCAGCCCGCTGCTGGACCAGGCCATCGCGGCACGCCTGGTGCGCCGGTGGCCGCAGATCTCCGCGGCCCGCTCGGAGCTGCTGGCCGAGCGCATGGCCCTCCTGGAGGAAGGGCTGCGCGCCCGGCTGCCCGAGTGGCGCTGGCGCCGCCCCGACGGCGGGGCGGCGCTGTGGGTGCAGCTTCCCGACGGCACCGACGCACGGGTCTTCGCGCAGGTGGCGCTCCGCCACGGGGTGGAGGTGGTGCCCGGCTCGGTGATGGCCCCGTGCGGCGACCACGACTCCTTCTTCCGGCTCACCTTCAGCCATTCCGCCGAGACGCTCACCGAGCTCGTGGACCGCCTCGCCCGCGCCTGGCAGGACCTGCGCCGCCACGGCCCGGTGGAGGACTACGCGCCCCGGGTGGTGGTCTGATTCCGGGCGGTCCGCTCGGTTCGCGGGTGTTTTTCCCGTACGGTGCTGTGCCGCACCGTGTTAGATGTGGGGCAGAACACTCCTCACCCGGGGGAGCGCTGCGGCCGCACCCGGTGCTCCCCGTGTCGACGAAGGGGTCGCACCATGACGCACACGCCACCGCCGGTCCTGTGGAGTCCCGACGAGGCGCGCCGCGAACGCGCCAACCTCACCGCGTTCACGCGCTGGGTCCGCGAGCACCGCGGCGTCGCCGTCCCCGACTACGACGCGCTGTGGCGGTGGTCGGTCACCGACCTCGACGGCTTCTGGTCCGCGATCTGGGAGTACTACGGGGTGCGCGCGGCCACCCCCTACACCGCCGTCCTCGCCGACGACGCGATGCCCGGGGCCGTCTGGTTCCCCGGCGCGACGCTCAACTACGCCGAGCACGTCTTCCGCGACCGCGACGAGACCGCCGTCGCCGTCCGCCACGCCTCCGAACTGCGCCCGTTGGCCGAGTGGACCTGGGGCGAGCTGCGGCGGCGCACCGCGGCGATCGCCGCCGCCCTGCGCGGACTGGGCGTGGGCCCCGGCGACCGGGTCGTGGCCTACCTGCCCAACGTCGTCGAGGCGGTGGCGGCCTTCTACGCCTGCGCCGCCATCGGCGCGACCTGGTCGTCCTGCTCGCCCGACTTCGGGGTGCGCAGCGTCCTCGACCGCTTCGCGCAGATCGAGCCCAAGGTGCTGCTGGCCGTGGACGGCTACCGCTACAACGGCAGGGACTTCGACCGCCGCGACGTGCTCAAGGCGCTGCGCGACGGCCTGCCCACCCTGGAGCACACCGTCGTCCTGCCCTACCTGGGCGGCGAACCGGTCGCCGACACCCTGTCCTGGGACGAGTTCGAGGCCGCCGGTCGGGGCGCGGAACTGGAGTTCACCCCGGTGCCCTTCGACCACCCGCTGTGGGTGCTGTACTCCTCGGGCACCACCGGTCTGCCCAAGGCCATCGTGCACGGCCACGGCGGCATCCTGCTGGAACAGCTCAAGAACCTGCACCTGCACCTGGACGCCCAGGCCGACGACCGGGTGTTCTGGTTCACCACCACCGGCTGGATGATGTGGAACTTCCTGGTCAGCGTGCTGCTGACGGACGCCTCCATCGTCCTGTACGACGGCAGCCCCGCCCACCCCGACCTGGGGGTGCTGTGGGACCTGGCCGAACGCGCCGGCATCACCGTCTTCGGCACCAGCGCCGGATACCTGTCGACCTGTATGAAGGCCGACGTCCGTCCGAGGACGGGCCGGGACCTGTCGGCGCTGCACGCGATCGGCTCCACCGGCTCCCCGCTGTCGCCGGAGGGCTTCGCCTGGTGCTACCGGGAGTTCGGCCCCGACCTGTGGCTCTTCTCCACCAGCGGCGGCACCGACGTGTGCAGTTGCCTGGTCGGCGGCGTGCCCACGCTGCCCGTCCACCAGGGCGAGATCCAGGCCCGCTCCCTGGGCATGGCCGTGGCCTCCTGGGACCCCGACGGCAACGAGCTCGTCGGCGAGGTCGGCGAGCTGGTGGTGACCCGCCCCGCTCCGTCCATGCCGCTCTACTTCTGGGGCGACGCCGACGGCTCCCGGCTGCGCGACAGCTACTTCTCCATGTACCCGGGCGTGTGGCGGCACGGCGACTGGATCGAGATCACCGAGCGCGGCACCGCGATCATCTACGGCCGCTCCGACTCCACCATCAACCGGGGCGGGGTGCGCATGGGAACCAGCGAGATCTACCGGTCGGTGCTGGCCCTGGAGGAGGTGCTGGACGCCCTCGTCGTCGACGTGCCGCAGTCCGACGGCGGCTCCCGCATCGAGCTGTTCGTGGTGCTGCGCGAGGACGTGGCGCTCGACGACGACCTGCGGGCGCGGATCGC
>NZ_KQ950185.1:65512-86809 GCF_001517975.1 Thermobifida cellulosilytica TB100 | reverse complement strand
TGCGCGGCGTCGCCGAGGAGCTGATCGCCTTCAAACACGGCACCGTGCCCACCGACACCCCGGCCTGGCTGCTGGTGGCCTCCCCGCACAGCGGCACCACCTTCGAGATCCTCGGGGCGGTCGGCACCTCTCTGCTGGTGCTGGCGGCCTGCCTGGTCGCGGCCGACCTGCTGCGCTGGGGCGTCTACCCGCTGGCCGCCGCCGGGTCGATGGCGCTGACCTGCTACGTCGGACACATCGTGGTGCTGGCGGCGCTGGGTGACCCCACCGGCGGCGCACCGCCGTGGCTGTGGGAGACATTCGTCATAGCCGCGCTGCTGTGCGCCACCGTGTGGAAGCTGCTGCTGGGCCGGGGACCGCTGGAGCGGCTGCTCGGCACCGTCGCTGACCTCGCGATACGCCGGACCGCACCGCGGCCGCCCGACGGGTCGCGCCCTCCGGGAGCCGCGGCCTCCGGGGCGCACTGACCCGTTAATTGAGTTTCTCGGCCGCCGACCCCTGTCATACTCTCGGCCCCTGGTTGACGACTTTCCTCACATCGGGGGCCCCTTGACCACCACAACCCCATCCACCCGAACCGTGCCGCGCGGCCTGCGCGGCAGCCCCTGGGCCACCCTGGTGGCCATCTCCTTCGGCGTCATGATGGTGGCGCTGGACGGCACCATCGTCGCGGTCGCCAACCCCGCGATCGGCCGCGACCTACAGGCGTCACTGGCCGAACTCCAGTGGGTGACCCACGGCTACCTGCTGGGTCTGGCGGTGTTCCTGATCACCGCGGGCAAGCTCAGCGACCGCTTCGGCTACCGCCGCATGTACCTGGTGGGCGTGGTGGGCTTCGTCGCGACCTCGGTCGCGATCGCCCTGTCGTCCGGGGTGGTCGTGCTCGTGGCCTTCCGCATCCTGCAGGGCCTGTTCGGCGCGGTGCTCAGCCCGGCCGCGATGGGGCTGCTGCGGGCGGGCTTCCCGCCGCACCAGCTCGGCCGCGCCTTCGGCCTCTTCGGCAGCCTGCTCAGCGCCGCCAACGCCGCCGGGCCGATCGTCGGCGGCGTGCTGGTCAGCACGTTCGGCTGGCAGGCCGCGTTCTTCATCAACGTGCCCGTCGGCGCGGTCGCGCTGGGTCTGGGACTGTGGCTGCTGGCGGCGGACCGGCCCGCCGACCGCAGCGCCCGCTTCGACCTGACCGGGGTCGCGCTGCTCACCGTCGCCATCTTCGCGCTGGTGTGGGCCCTGGTGGAGGCGCCCACCGTGGGCTGGACCGCCGTGTCCACGCTCGCCCCGCTCGCGGTCTTCGGCGTCTTTGGCGCCGTGTTCGTGCTGTGGGAGCGCCGCCCCGCCGACCCGCTGCTGCCGCTGGGCATGTTCCGCAACCCCTCGGTGTCCATCGGCGTGGTGCTGATGCTGCTCATGGCGCTGAGCCTGATGGGTTCCCTGTTCTTCGTCACCTTCTACCTACAGGGAGTGCTGGGGCTCGCGCCGAGCCGGGCGGGCGTGTTCCTGCTGCCGCTGATGCTGACGATGGGCGTGACCTCGCCGCTGGCGGGACGCCTGCTGGACCGGGTCGGCGCGAAGATCCCCACCGTGACCGGTCTGCTGTCGAGCGCGGTCGGCCTGTTCCTGCTGGCCCGACTGGGCACCGACACCGCGTTCGCCTACGTCACGGTGGCGTTCCTGCTGCTGGGTACGGGGCTGAGCCTGGTGATGACCGGCGCCACCGCCGCCATCGTCGGCAACGTGCCGATGCGGTTCGCCGGTGTCGCGTCCGGCATGCAGCAGTCCGCGATGCAGTTGGGCGGCTCACTCGGCACCGCGGTGCTCGGCGCGGTGATGTCCGCGGTGATCGTCGCGACCCTGCCTGGCCACTACCGGGACGCGGGACTGGACGCGCCCGACGCCGCGCAGGCCACGGAGATGCAGAGCACGGTCGCCCAGGGGGTCGCGGTGGTCCCGGACGGCGCGAGCGCCGAGGTGGTGCGGGCGGTCACCCAGGCCAGCCACGCGGCGTTCCTGGACGGCCTGCACCTGGCGTTCGGGATCGCCGCCGTGGTGATGGCGCTGGCGGCGGTGCTGGCGCTGTTCATGCGCGCCGGGCGGAGCACGGGCGAGCCGGCCGTGCACGTCTGAGCCCGCCGCAGCCCCGCGGAGCCGCGGGTCCGGGGCCGTCTGCCGTGTCGGTCGGCGGGAACGGGCCGGACCCGCTCCCGGTCGCCGGGTGCGACGCACCCGGCGACCGGGGCGGGCAGGGCCAAGCGCCAGGCCGGGAGTAGCAGGACGCGTGAGGCCCGTCGGTCCGTACGGTCCGCACGCGTCCGATCGACGGAGTCGACGGTCACCGCTCCGGCCACGACCGGCGGGACGGGACTGCGCCGTCCGTCCTCGGCGCCGCCCGCCGACCGGAGCAACCGAGAGCGGTGCTCCTCACCCTAGGCGGCCGCCCCGGCCGCAACCGTCCGCCACCGCTTGCGACACCTTCTTGACCTGGTGAAACCTCGGTCAAAGGAGGAGCGGGCGGACAACCTCAGCGGCCGTTGCGCGGCATCCGCGCGGCTGTGCGGTCGCGGTGCGCCAGCGTGTCGCTCGTGGTGCGGGTGTGCACGCGCAGCAGCCGCCGGGCGTCGTCGATCGCGGCGCGCGCCACCTCGGGCCGCGCCGCCGGTTTCGACCGCACCTCGTCCTTGGGGAGCCCCAGGTCGGCGGGGAGCCCGGCGCGGCTCACCACGCGAAGCTGCGCCTCCTCCTGGGAGACCGACGGCCGGATGTCGCCGTTGGGAGTCTTCCAGTGCCGCAGCCGGTGCTCCAGCCACTCGGGGCCCTGGTATCCCTCGCCCCGCGGCCAGGGCAGCCCGTCGGGGCGGGCGGCCAGGGCGTGCCGCAGGTCCGCCACGGACCACCCCGCGGCGAAGAACCGGGCGGCCTCGGTACGGAACGCGTCGAAGTCCACGCCCGCCAGCGACGGGTCGCCGCGGCGCAGCAGTTCGCAGGCCCGGTGCACCTCCCGGGGGGTGTGCACCGGGCGGTTCAGCGGATTCGGCTGAGGCGGGTGCAGCACCGCGTCGTCCACGGTCACCACCACCTCGCCGGAGCGGGTGTCCCACACGCTGACCCGGTCCCGCGGCCACCCCTGCGACTCCACCAGGGCCGCGGCGAGTTTGCGCAGGTCGACATCGTCGTCACTGGACAGCCGGAACTCGGCCATGGCGTGTCTCCTCTCCCTCGAAGCCCCAGCGTAGGGCAGCGTTGGGACGGCGTACCCGCCACGGCTCCCCGCCGAGGGGAGGCTAGAGCGGAAACCGCGCGAGTAGGGTGACGTTTCCCGCTGCACTCGGCGGGAGGGAGGAGGAGGAAGAACAGGTGAGCATCCAGGCGCACGCACGAGCCCGAGCCGCGGCCGACCGGCTGCGCTCCCGCACCGGGGTGGACAGCTACACCGCCGCGGTGATCCTGGGGTCGGGATGGGGGCCGGCGGCCGACGCGCTCGGCGCCTCGGGAGTGGAACTCGACGTCACCCAGTTGCCCGGGTTCGCCGAGCCCACCGCGCTGGGCCACCGCGGCGTGGTGCGCAGCGTGCCCGGTCACCGCGGCGAGCTGCTGGTGTTCCTCGGCCGCACCCACCTGTACGAGGACCACGAGGTGGACACGGTGGTGCACAGCGTGCGCACCGCGATCGCGGCGGGCGCGGACACGATCGTGCTGACCAACGCCGCCGGAACGCTCGATCCGGCCCTGGAGCCGGGGCGGCTGGCACTCGTCAGCGACCACATCAACCTCACCGGGCGCTCTCCGGTCGTCGGTCCCCGCTTCGTGGACCTCACCGACGCCTACAGCGCCGAACTGCGGGCGCTGGCCCGCGAGGTGGACCCGTCGCTGCCGGAGGCCGTCTACGCGGCCGTGCCCGGACCGCACTTCGAGACGCCCGCGGAGATCCGCATGCTCCGCGTCCTGGGAGCGGACCTGGTCGGCATGTCCACGGTCATGGAGACCATCGCCGCCCGCGAGCTGGGCGCGCGCGTGCTCGCCCTGTCCCTGGTCACCAACCTCGCGGCAGGCCTGGCACCGGGACCGGTCCGGCACGACGAGGTGCTGGCCGTGGGCCGCGCCGCGGCGGGGGACGTGGGCGTGCTGCTGGCGGACGTGCTGAAGAAGATCTGACCGGACGCGACGGCCGTGCCGTCCCGGAACCGCCTGGACGCCCCTCCGGCTCCGGCGCGGCACGGCCGCGGAGCGCCGTCCGCTTCCGCGGCGGCTCCGCCCTCCCGTGCCCGGCCGTGCCCGCGGCGTGTCAACCGGAACGGTCACTGAACTCTGCCCAAACACCCCTCGTGACCTCGGGAGATGTGTCACGCTCCCGGGTGAGGGCGGTGGCCGCGCGTCGTGCCACGCGGAGGGGAGCGGCCTGATGACCGACACCACCGACGACCCCGGGCCCGGCCCGGGCCGCCTCCGCGCGGTCTCGGAGTTCTGGGAACTGCCCGGAGACCCCGCGTTCTGCCCCGACCTGCGCCGCCGGGTGCGCGACCGCCTCGCCGGCTTTCCCCGCGTCGTCGGCGACGCCGAACTGGTGGCCGCCGAACTCTTCGCCAACGCCTGTCGCCACACCCGCAGCGGACAGGGCGGCACCGTCACCGTCAGCCTGTCCGCCCTGCACACCGGGCTCGTCCTCATCACCGTCGCCGACCAGGGGCCCCGCACCGACCCCCGCACCGGACGGCCCCGGGTCCCGCAGCCGCGCCCACCCGACGACCCCCTCACCGCGGACGGACGCGGACTGCGCCTGGTCGCCGCCCTCACCACCGACTGGGGCCACTGGACCACCCGGGGCGGAGGCCACTCCGTCTGGGCCGTGTTCGCGCCGCCGCTGCCGTCCTTCGTCCGCCCCCGCCGCCCGCGGTCCTGAGGGGAGCGGCCCGTACCGCGCCGAGGAGCCCGCCGTCGTCCGGCGCCGCCCTACTCCCCCCACATCGGGTCGGGGGGCAGCGCCCCCGGCGCGAGCTCCGCGTCGGCGGCGTTGATCACCGGGACGTACTCCTCGTCCACCAGGAACTCCCGACCGCCCAGCTCGAAGGTCGGGGACAGGTGGGTGTCCACGGGGCCGATGCGGACCTCCCGCGGGAAGACCCGCCACACCTGGTGGGGGTGCTTCTTGCGGAACCTGCGGTTCGCCACGACCACCACGGAGGTGTTGGTGACCACCACGTAGCAGGACGCGGAGTCGTTCCACGTCGCCGGGAAGACGTAGCGGATCTCGGCGTCCACCGGGAGGAACCCCCGCAGGCGGGCGCGGACCGCACTGGGAACAGGCATCGGACCTCCTCGTGACTGCATCCGAACTCGACTCGCTTCCCCCAGTCGAGCAACCTGTGCGCAAATTTCCCCATTTTTGGGGAAACTTGCTGGTAGGTCGTGTTTTCAGTCTCAATGTCTGAGAATTTCCTGGACGGAGCTTCCGTCACCTGGCTTACTTCTTCGTGGGGAAACGCAGGGAAGCGAAAGGCGAAGCAGTGGCCAGTGACGAGAAGCGGCCGAAGCGGCTGCCCGACAGGGTGGACCGAGTGATCATCGAGGCGCTCGCGAAGGACGCGCGCATCGGCGTCACCGAACTCGCCGAGATGGCCGACATCTCCCGCGCCACCGCCTACAACCGCATCAAGCGACTCACCGACGACGGGGTGATCCGCGGCTACTCCGCCGTCGTGGACCACGCCCGCATGGGCCTCGGCATCACCGCCCTCATCCTCGTCTCCGGCAGCCAGCCCGACTGGCGGGCCAACCGCGAGGTCATCTCCTCCTACCCGGAGGTCGAGTACTGCTGGTACGTGGCGGGCTCCGCCGACATCGTGCTGCTGGTGCGGCTCGCCGACACCGACCAGCTTCGCGACCTCGTCCTCACCCGCCTGCAGTCGCTGCCGGGCGTCAACTCCACCCAGACCCTCACCGTCATCGACGAGGTGGTGCACCGGCCCGTGGTGACCCTCCCGGAGAACGGCTGAGCCGCGCTCAACTGCGCGCCCCCACCGGCTCCCCGGCGCGGGCCCGCCCTGCCTGGCGGGCCTCCTCCGCGCCCAGCGCGATCGGCGCGGCCAGCCACTCGTCACGCAACCCGAACCCGTCCACCAGGGCGCGGGCGTGCGGGCGCAGCTCCCGGCACAGCGAGTTCACCGCGGCGGTGACCGCCTTGGCGCGGGCCGGGGTGAGCCGCCCGTGCTCCAGGAACCAGGCGCGCTCCCGCTCCACGAGCGACAGCGTCGCCAGGTCGCACAGCCTCTCCAGCACCGCGCGCGTGCCCGCGTCGCGGACCCGCCCGACGGCCGCGGCGAACGCCTCGAACACCAGCCGGTCCACGTGGGCGCGCGCCGCCAGCAGCACGTGGTCCTGCACGTCGTTGAAGACCGTGAACGGATCCGCGCCCGATGCGGACCCGGCGCGCAGCCGCCGCGCCAGCCCTTCCAGCACGTGGTTCTCCCGGTCCTCCAGCAGCGCGCGCTGCCAGCCCTGGTCCCGCAGGACGGAGTCGCCCTCGCGGCCCGGTGCGACCCGCGCCAGCCGGTCCCGGAGGGAACGCGCCGCGGTGCGCTCCGCCACGGTGCCCAGGAACTGCCCGGCCACGAACTTCGCCGTGCCCAGCGGGTCCAGGCTGCCGAACTCCTGCCGGTAGTTGGTGAGCAGGCTCTTGCCCACCAGTTGCAGCAGCACCGTGTTGTCGCCCTCGAACGTGGTGAACACGTCGGTGTCGGCGCGCAACTGCGGCAGCCGGTTCTCCGCCAGGTAGCCCGCGCCGCCGCAGGCCTCCCGGCAGGTCTGGATGGTCTCGGAGGCGTGCCAGGTGGCGACCGCCTTCAGCCCGGCGGCGTGCGCCTCCAGCTCCCGCTGGCCGCGCTCGTCCAGCGGCTCCCCGGCCAGCCCGTCGTGCAGCCGCGCCACCAGCTCCTCCTGGGCGAAGTGCAGCGCGTAGGTGCGGGCCAGGGCGGGCAGCAGGCGGCGCTGGTGGGCGAGGTAGTCCAGCAGCACCACCTCCTCGGGGCGGTCGGGCCGGGAGAACTGGCGGCGGACCTCGCCGTAGCGGACGGCGATCGCCAGGGCCGCCTTCGCGGCCGTGCCCGCGCCTCCCGCCACGCTGATCCGGCCGCGCACCAGCGTGCCCAGCATGGTGAAGAACCGCCGGTTCGGACTGTCGATGGGGCTGGAGTAGGTGCCGTCGGCGGCCACGTCCCCGTACCGGTTGAGCAGCGCGGTGCGCGGCACCCGCACGTGGTCGAACCAGATGCGGCCGTTGTCCACGCCGTTGAGGCCCGCCTTGGGGCCGCAGTCCTCGATCCGCACGCCCGGCACCGGCGTGCCGTCGGCGTCGCGGAGGGGGACCAGCAGCGCGTGCACGCCGTGCCGCTGCCCGCCCGTGACGAGCTGCGCGAACACCACGGCGAGCCGGCCGTCGCGGGCCGCGTTGCCGATGTAGTCCTTGCGGGCCGCCTCGTCGGGGGTGTGCACCACGAACTCGTCGGCGTCCGGGTCGAACGTCGCGGTGGTGCGCAGCGCCTGCACGTCGGAGCCGTGCCCCGTCTCCGTCATCGCGAAGCAGCCGGGGGTCTCCAGCGACATCACTCCCGGCAGGTAGGCGGCGTGGTGCCGCTCGGTGCCCAGCGCCTGGATCGCCCCGCCGAACAGCCCCCACTGCACGCCCAGCTTCACCATCAGCGACAGGTCGCACACGAGCATCTCGAAGGCCACCACGGAGGCGCCCACGTCCCCGCCTCCGCCGTACTCGGGGGAGAACCCGTAGCGGGCCAGGTCCGTCCGGGCCAGCAGGCGCAGTTGGTCGGTGACCCGGGCGCGGTGCTCCGCCATGCCCAGGCCGTGTTGCGGGGCGAACTCCGGGCCACGCAGCACCTCGCGGGCACGGCGGCGCACCTCGGCCCACCGGCCGTCCAACAGGTCGCGCAGGGCCGCGGCGTCGATCGCCGCGTCGTCGCGCTGTGGCATGGCAGCCTCCCCAGTCCGGTCCCAACCGTCGTCTTCACTTCTGCTCCGCGGCGGCGGGAACTAACCCGCCAGGGCCGGACGACCCCGACCGGTGGTGCGAAAGACCGCGTTCCGGTGCAGGTGGGGGCGGCGGTGCGGGGAAGGCGGGGCGGCGGGTGCCGATCGGATAACGAATCGGCAACGACGTGAACGAGGGTGCGCTGTTTTCTCGTCAGAGAGCCCGATATGACCCGTTGGGACCAGGTTGGACGTGCCCCGTCCCAGCATGCGACCATCGGGACAGTTGAAAAGGCAGGAGAACACCGGCGTGCGCGAAGCGATTCTGTTGGCGGCCATCGCCCTGGCAGCGGCAGTCGTGGTCTATCTGATGATCCGCGACCGGAAGAAGAAGCCCCCGGCGCTGTCCGCTGCCAAGCCTCCGCAGGACCCCTTCGCCGAACAGGGCACCCAGGGCGACCCCCGGACCATCAAGGTCGGCGACATGCTCGAGATCGGCGTCGAACGGGTCTGGGTGCGCGGCACCCTGCGGCTCTCCGAGGGCGGCTGGGAGTGGGCCGAGCACTTCGTCGACGAGGGCGGCAGCGGCGAGCGCCGCTGGCTGTCGGTGGAGGAGGACCCCGACGTGCAGATGGTGCTGTGGACCAGCCGCCCCGACCTGGACGTCGTCCCCGGCCCCAAGCAGCTCACCGTCGAAGGCGTCACCTACCGCCTCGTGGAGCGCGGCACCGCCGCCTACCGCTCCGAGGGCACCACCGGGCTGCGCGCCAGCGGCGGCATGGACTACGCCGACTACGAGGCTCCCGGCGGGAAGCACCTGGCGTTCGAACGGTTCGACCACGGCTCCTGGGAGGCCAGCATCGGCACCGACGTCGCCCCCGGCAGCCTCACGGTCTACCCCGGCGGCAACTGACATGCACGTCGCCGTCGACGTCCCGTTCAGCGACACCCGCGCCGCCGACCTCGCCTGGAGCATCACGCACCCGCCCGTCGAACCGCTGGTCGCCCGGACCCTGCACCTGGCCGGTGCTCGGGTCGAGCTGCGCGTGCTGGGCGCCTCCCACCAGGTGGTCGTGGCGCACGGGCGGGCCCGGTTCGTGGAGACCGTCGCCTGCCTCCCGGACGTCAGCGGCGGGCTGCCCGCCACTGCGGAACCGCACGTGCCGGGAACCTCCCACTACCGTTTCGCCAGTTCTGTGCGCCGACTCGGCCCCGCGGAGTTCGCCGCCCGCGCCACCGCCGTGCGCGACCGGCTGGTCGGCCGCCCCGACGCGCTGTCGGCGGTCTTCCCCGGCAACCCCCTCGCGATCACCGCACTGCTCGCGGCCGCCGCCGGACCGGTACTGCACTGGCAGACCTGGCACGCCTACCCGCAGAGCGGCGAACTGGTCGCCACCGTGTCCACCACCGTCCTCGCCCCCCGGCCCTCCGGAAGGGAGACCCGCCATGGCCGCTGACTCCGGCCCCTCCGCCATCGTCAAGAAGGGCGTGCTCGTCGGCTTGGGCGTGCTGGCCCTCGTCGTCGTCTTCAGCGCCTCGTGCGGCTCCTCCGTCAGCCGCTGCGGCGACTACGACCGCGAGCAGGCCTACGTGTTCAACCCCGGACGGGGCAACTACGACAAGAACGGCAACCAGTACGTCTGGGTGGGCGACGGCACCGGCGACTACGACCAAGAGGTCCGCTACGAGTACGACCCGGGCGACGGCCAGTACGACCTGCGCAACGGCGAGTACGTCTACGTCGGCTGCACCGACCGCCGCAGCGGCTCCTCCAGCAGCAGCGGAGGGGTGTGGTTCTTCGGCGGAGGCAGCGGCAGCTCCAACCGGGGCGGCGGCCCCGGCTGGGGCAAGTGACCATCCCCCGACCGACCGAGGAGACCAACCATGTACCCGCTGCTCATCGACGTCGTCGCCTGCCTGGCCTACGGAGTGGTCGGCATCGCGCTGATGGCCCTGGGCTACCTGATCGTCGACCTGCTCACCCCCGGCAAACTGCACGAGCTCATCTGGACCAACCGCAACCGCAACGCCACCCTCATCGTCGCCTCCAACACCCTGGGCGTGGCGATCGTGATCTCCACCGCCATCGCCACCAGCGCCGACACCCTGGCCGCCGGACTGGTCAGCACCGCCGTCTACGGGCTGGTGGGCCTGGTCATCATGGCGCTGTCCTTCCTCCTCATTGACCTGCTCACCCCCGGCGAGCTCGGCTCCATCGTCGCCGAGAACGAACTGCACCCCGCGGCGTGGGTCAACGCCTCCGCGCACCTGGCAGTCGCCGCGGTCGTGGCCACCGCCATCTACTGATGACCGACTCCGCCACCCTTGTCGAGAACCCCGCGGGCGTGACCGAGCGGCTCCCCCTGCCGCCACGGCTCGCCCGCTTCGCCGTGCTGTTCGCGGTGTTCGTCTGCGCCGCGTGCGGCCTCGTCTACGAACTCGCCCTCGTCGCCCTCGGCAGCTACCTGCTCGGCGACACCATCACCCAGGCGTCCGTGGTGCTGGCGGTGATGGTCTTCGCCATGGGCGTGGGCTCGCTGGCCTCCAAACGGCTCACCGGACGGCCCGCGTTCTGGTTCGCGATCGTCGAGGGCCTGCTGTCGCTGGTCGGCGGCCTGTCGGTGCTGGTCCTGTACGCGGCCTTCGCCTGGTACTCCCTCTACCAGCCCGCCCTCGTCGGCCTCTCCTTCCTCATCGGCGTGCTCATCGGCGCGGAGATCCCGCTGCTGATGACGCTCATCCAGCGCATCCGCCGCCAGGAGGCGGCCAGCGCCGTCGCCGACCTGTTCGCCGCCGACTACGTGGGCGGCCTCATCGGCGGCCTGGCCTTCCCCTTCCTGCTGCTGCCCGTCTTCGGCCTGCTGGAGGGCGTGGTACTGGTCGGCATGGTCAACGCGGTCACCGGCATGGCGATCGTGCTGTGGCTGTTCCGCCGCTCCCTCACCCGGATCGGCGTGGTCGGCCTCGCCTCCGGGCTGGCCCTGGTCATGGCGGTGTCGGTGAGCGTACTGGTGCTGTCCGACCGCTTCGAGGTGGACGCCCGCCAGGCCCTCTACCGCGACCCGGTCGTGCACGCGGAGCGCTCCGACTACCAGGAGATCGTCCTCACCGAGAACCTCGCCCGCACCGACCTGCGCCTGTTCCTCAACGGCGACTTGCAGTTCTCCTCCCTCGACGAGTACCGCTACCACGAGTCGCTGGTCCACCCGGTGATGGCCGGGCCGCACCGCGACGTCCTGGTGCTGGGCGGCGGCGACGGCCTCGCCCTGCGCGAGGTCCTCGAGTACCAGGACGTGGCGCGCGTCGTCCTTGTCGACCTGGACCCGGCCGTGGTCGAACTGGCCCGCACCCACCCCAGGATCAGCGAACTCAACCGCGGCTCCTTCGAGGACGAGCGGGTCACCGTCGTCAACGACGACGCGTTCACCTGGCTGCGTACCACCGACGACCGGTTCGACACGGCGATCGTGGACCTGCCCGACCCCGACGACGTCGCCACCGCCAAGCTGTACTCGGTGGAGTTCTACGGGCTGCTGCGCCAGGCCATGACGGCGGACGCCCGGGCCGTCGTGCAGGCCGGGTCGCCGTACTTCGCGCCCCGCGCCTACTGGAGCGTGCAGCGCAGCATGCACGAGGCGGGACTGCACACCACCCCCTACAACGTGGACGTGCCCAGCTTCGGCAACTGGGGGTTCTTCCTGGCCCGCACCGACCGCGCCCCCGAACTGGCACTGCCCGCCGACGCGCCCGACACCGCCTTCCTGGACGCGGCGGTGCTGGAGGCCGCCCAGGTCTTCCCCAAGGACCGCCGCCCGGACGCCCAGGGCGAATCCCTGCCGTCCACTCTGCTGCACCCGCGCATCATCGACTACCACCGGGAAGCCTGGGCCGGCTACTGAGCGGGGTCACTCCTCCTCGTCGTCGAGCAGGCCCGCGTCGTGCACCAGCAGCGCGATCTGCACCCGGTTGGTGAAACCGAACCGGGCCAGGACGGCGGAGACGTGCGTCTTGACCGTGGGCACGCTCAGGTGCAGCGCCGCGCCGATCTGCGCGTTGGACAGGCCGCGGCCCACCGCCACGGCCACCTCCCGCTCCCGGTCGTTGAGCTGGGCCAGCCGCCGCCGGGCGCGGTCCCGCCGCCGGTCCTCGCCGGACTCGGCGACCCGCGCGATGAGCCGGCGCGTCACCTCCGGCGACAGCACCGGGTTGCCGCGCGCCACCTGCCGCACCGCCGCCACGATCTCCTCCGGCGGGGTGTCCTTCACCAGGAACCCGGCGGCCCCGGCGCGCAGCGCGCGCAGCACGTGCCGGTCGGCGTCGAAGGTGGTCAGCACGATCACCTCGGGGGCGTCCGCGCTCGTCCGCAGCCGCTCGGTGGCGGCCAACCCGTCCACGCCGGGCATGCGGATGTCCATCAGCACCACGTCGGGACGGCACTCGGCGGCCAGGGCCAGCGCCTGCTCACCGTCGCCCGCCTCGCCGACCACCCGCAGGTCCGGCGCGCCGCCCAGCATCATCGTCAGCCCGGCGCGCACCAGCGGGTCGTCGTCGACGAGCAGCACCCTGATCGGCGTGTCGGCAGGCGAGGTCACGACGGCCAGGGTAGCCGGGCCGCGAGCCGCCAGCCACCGTCGGCGAGCGGCCCGTACTCCAGGCTCCCCCCGGCCAGGTCCACCCGCTCGGCCAGCCCCAGCAGCCCCTGCCCGGCCCCGGCCGCCGGCACCGCCCCCGAGCCCGGCGCGGGCGCGGTGTTGACCACCGCCACCTCCAGCCCCTCACCCGCCGCCCCGGCGACGCGCACGGTCACCGCCGCGCCCGGGGCGTGCTTGCGGACGTTGGTCAGCGCCTCCTGCACGATCCGGTAGGCGGTGCGGCCCGCCGGGTCGGGCACGTCCCCGTCGACCTCGGCCTCCAGCCGGACCGGAGTCCCGGCCCGCTCGGCCTCCTCGACCAGGTGGGAGAGGTCGGCGAAGACGGGCTGCGGCAGCTCCCCGACGGGCGCGCGCAGCACCCCCACGACCTGGCGCAGGTCCTGCAGCGCCTGGTGGGCGCTCTCCCGGATGACGCGGGCCGCGCGGGCGACGTCCTCGGCGGGCGCGTCCGGACGGTACTCCAGCGCCCCGGCGTGCACGCTCAGCAGCGACAGCCGGTGCCCCAGCACGTCGTGGATCTCCCGGGCGATCTCCTCGCGGGCCGCGCGCCGCGCCTCCGCCTCGGCGCGCTCCCGCAGCGACGCCACCAGGCGGCGGCGGTGGTGCACGAACAGACCCCAGCCGACCGCGACCCCCTGCAACGCCGCACCCAGCAGGAACAGCAGGAGGGCGGGGGTGCCCGGCTCGGGGCGGAGCAGCACGTAGCCGAACGCGGTGAACAGGCTGAGCCCGAAGACGGCCAGGCTGGTGCGCGGCGGCCGGTGCACGGCCACCGAGAACAGCGCCACCAGCATCGCCCCGGCGATCGTCTCGGAGAACACCGACAGCAGCACCAGCGCCACGGCCAGCCCGGTCGGCCACCGGCGGCGCAGCCACAGCGCCGCGCAGCCCAGCACGCCCGTCAACTGGTCGAGGGTGAACAGCCACGCCGGGACCACGTCGGGGACCGCGCCCTCCTCCAGACGCACCCCGGACAGCACCACACCCCAGACCACCGCGGTCACGAACAGGCAGCAGTCCACCAGCCAGTCGCGCAGGCCGCGGGAACGCGTGAACCCGGTCATCAGAGGACGAGCCTACGGGCCCCGAGCGCGGCCGTTCCACCGCGAACGCGCGGGCCGATACCCCGGTCACCGGAACCGATACTTTCGTCGCGCCCGCTCCCCGCCGACCAAAGACCTCGGTCGGCGGAGAGCATCCCGCGGACCGATCCGCGCGGCCGGGCGGCGCACCTAGCGTCGACGGCATGCGTCAACCCCTGCGTACCGTAGGTTTCCTGCTGATGCTCATGGGCCTCAGCGGAGCCGTCGACCACCTCTACGTCCAACCGTTCATGGGGGCGTTCCTCAACGTCTTCAACCGGATCGTCATCCCCCGCATCGACCTGCTCGCCGGATACGAGCTGTACGCCAACCTGAGCCTGGCCGTGCTGGGCTTCGTCGTCATGGTCGCCGGCGACCGGCTCCCCGAATGAGCGCCCCGCCCCGCTGCTCCGGGCGACCGTGTGCCGCCCAGACCAGCGGGGCGGCCGGGCGTCCTGGCGCTGGCCGCAGCCTTCGGGTGGTGCGGGCCGGGGAGGGAGGAGAACGCGCGCATCATGATCTACGGCATACAGCCGCCACCTGGTCGTCCGGGGCGGGGACACACCCGGGGGAGAGAGAAGACAGCGGGACGGAGACGAATCTCGACGGACTCGGAGGTCTTCCGCTGGTCGCCGCACTGCTGCTGCGCCTGGGGGACCGGCAACGCTTCAGGGCGGGCACTCGGTGGGTGTCCGCCCTGGTCACTGGGTGCGCGCCTGGCAGGATTCGAACCTGCGACCGTCGGATTAGAAGTCCGGTGCTCTATCCACTGAGCTACAGGCGCTCGGATTCAGTTGTGGCGGTGTGCTCCCGCCCCGGGAACCGTCCCGGCCGACGGTGCCGACGTGTCGGTCCACCCCCGGATAATCCGGAGCCGAGGCGACATTTTAGGGGATACCGCCGATGCCGCTCATGATCGCACGAAATCGTAGCAACTGGAGCCAATCGTCGTCACGGCTGTTTACCGTGCACTTCTCGCCGAACCGGTCGGTACGGCACCATCGCCCACGTTACCGCCCGCCCGACACCGCCCAGAATCGTGACGACGGTGTTTCGTGAGGTGCGGCACACCGCCCCGAGGCGGTCCACGGGCACCGGTCCCGCCGGATCGCACCCCCGTTCACCAGGTCCAGTACTGGCCGCACCAACCGAGAAGCAGGATGAGGTGAATCAGGTACACGATGGACCCCCTTCCGTCGCGGCAGCGAACAGCGGGGGGACGCGGAGTGTGCTTTTGCCCTCACTATAAGCATTGACCTGCTGGTATGTCCTTACTTCCGACAAGGTCCGGCGAGGTGTCCCAGGCGGTGCGCGGGGACCGGGCGACCCCGGCCCCCGCAGCGGCGCTCACGGCGTGTCGTCGTCCGGGAAGGACAGCGGACGCTCCGCGCCGAGGCGGCCGCCCAGCCACGGTGCCACGACCAGCAGCAGCACCAGCAGGACGCCGAGGCCCAGCAGGGCCCCGTCCGAGGTGCGCTCGGGCAGCGCCGTGGAGACCGGGGTGACGGTCTGCGGGGGGACCGGGGAGGAGGCGAACGGCGAACCGGACTCCACGCTCTGCTGAGGGTGGACGAACGGCAGCGGCAGGGCGAGCGGGGAGCCGGCGGCGTCGACGGGAGCCAGGGGGCTCGGCGCCCGCGGCACGGTCCGCTCCGCCGCTCCGGACAGCGGGTGCACCGTCACCGGGATCCGGCCGATGCCCTGGGGGGAGGGACCGGTCGCGCCGGGCGTGCGCGACCGGGATCCGGGCCCCGGGGAGCCGGTGCCCCCGGCCGCCGGGGGCCGTCCGGGGGTGGGAGCGGGACTCGCCTCGGGGGAGGGAGCGGGGGCGGGCTCCGGGCCGGGGGCAGGAGTCGGATCGGGAGTGGGAGTCGGCTCCGGGACCGGTTCGGGGTCGGGAGTCGGGTCCGGCCCGGGGTCCGGGTCCGGTTCGGGAACGGGCCCGGGGTCGGGAGCCGGGTCGGGAGCGGCGCAGCCCTCGGCCGAGGCGTCCGCGCATGCGGGGGGCGGTTCGGCGGTGTCGGCGAACACCGCGGGCGCCGGGCCCGCGGCGAGCAGCGTGGTCGAGACCAGGGCCGCCAGGGCGGTCCTGGTCGAAAGGCACGGTGTGGGCGTCATGCGGGTTCCTTGTCAGGAGGCGGCCGGAAGGATCCGGATGATTCCGGCCAGGTTGTCCAGACGCACGTCGGTGACCTTGACGACGTCGCCGCTGCGGGGCGCCTCCAGCATCATCCCGTCGCCCAGGTAGATCGCGACGTGCGAGATGTAGCCGGGACGGGCCGGGTCGGTGCGCCAGAAGATCAGGTCGCCCCGGCGCGCCTGCTCGTAGGGGACCTGCACGCCGGTGCGCCACTGCTCGTGGGTCACCCGGGGCAGTTCCACCCCAGCCTGGCGGAACGACCACTGCACCAGACCGGAGCAGTCGAAGACGTTCGGGCCGGAGCCGCCCCACACGTAGGGCAGCCCGAGCCGGGACTCGGCCGCGGCGATCGCGGCCTCGATGCGTTCGCCGTCCAGCCCCGCCAGACCGCCGGGAGGCGGTGCGGCCTCCGGCGGCGCGTCGACGACCTCCACCGGGGCGCCCGCCATCGGCAGCACGCTGACCCCGCTGCCCTCGGGCAGCAGGTCCAGCAGGGTGTCCCGGAGTGCGTAGGCGTCCGCGTCGGGCGCGCTGACCAGGGCGGCGTTGCCCGAGGGCAGGCCCAGCCTGTCCGCCGTCGCGGCGGAGACCAGGGCGTCGGTCCCGGGCAGCGCCGCCCCGGCGAACCCGGCGACGTCCAACTCCAGGGGCTGCCGGCCGAGGGCGGGCAGCGGACGGCCCACGAAGACCCGGTGCTCCGCCGCGTACGCGGCGGTCAGCAGCACCCCTCCGGGTCTCGACAGCGCCTCGGCGCCCCAGTCGGTCAGGTACTCGGTGGGCACGCCCACCACGGCGGTCTCGCGGCCGTCGACCACGAGCCGGGCCGCGTCCACCGCCAGTACCTCGGCGACCTCCGGGAGAGCGGCCACGGCGGCCAGGACGTCCTCGGACAGCGGTTCGGCCGCCGCCACGTACAGGTCGGCGTCCGGCGGCAGGGCGGTCCGCTCCGTCAGGGAGGCGGCCTCGGGGGAGTCGGCGAGCTCGACGGGAGCGCCCGCTCCCGGGGCGGGGCGCCCCGGGGCGGGGTCGGCGAGGGCGGGAGAGGACACGGACAGGGCGAGGGCCGTCCCCGTGACGACGAGGGGGACCAGACGCGGGGCGAGCCCGCCCCGGCCGCCCCGTCCCGGGGATTTCCTGCGCCCGCGGGCGACAGCCATAGCGGAATCCTCATTCTTCCTGGTCGACCGCGGCGCGCCGGGGCGACGGCCCTGCGCGCCACGAAAAGGACGGCGGAAACGGTCCGGGGAGAAGGCGAACACGGTGCTGGGGAAAGCCGCTCCGCCGCCCGGGCGGACTCGGAGGACTGGTGGGCGTGTCCATTTGGTCACTTTGGGTGTCGGATGGTCGGGGATACGGTGCCGGATGCTTTTCTCCGGCGGGCTTTTGTTCCGGGGTCAGCCGGTCATGCGTAGTCGCGCCTGCTCGCACAGGCGCTCCGTGAACCAGGTCTCGGGGGATTCGCCGAACTCCGCCGCGGCGGCCCCGGGCAGTGCCTGCCACAGGCCGCTGGCGCACCATTCGACGTAGCGGCGGTGCGCGGTGGCGGCGGAGACCCCGGCCCGGGTCGCAACCTTCTTCCAGGAGCGACCGGTGTCGAGGACCTCGGCGATCACGAAGAACAGCAGGCGGTCGTCGACGCGGGGACGACCGCCGCCCTGCGGGCGTGTCCGGGGGGCGGGAAGGCGGGGTTCCACGATTCGCCACAGCGAGTCGAGGAGCAGTTCCCGGCCGTTCTCAGACGAGCGGATGGGGTCGACCACGATACTGCTGCCAAACGGGATACATGGCGGGCGTCTTTGTCCTTAGCCTGTAGTCCGTGGGGGATATTGGTGCGAGTCGTCGGCCTGCGGGGTGCAGGCCTTCTTGGTCTGCGGGTCATCGTATGACTGATTTTTATTGCGTGGCAACCGTTCTTCCGTGTTCCCCCGACGTCGCCCCGACTTTCGTGAAATCATCTCAATAGGCATCTCAATAGGCGTCTCAAAATGGTGAAACCTGTTGTTCACCCGAAAAACTCCTCGTGTTTTTTGGGTGTGGTTTCTTATTAAATTCCGGAAACTTGGATCTCCTCAGGTGTCGAAAGCCCCCGGTCCCGCTCCCGTGCCGACACCCCGCGGCGCGCCGGCGACCGCCACGGCGCCGCCCGCGCGACCGAACCGATCTCCCCCACCAGGAGAAGCGTGATGGCAACCGACGTAGCATCGGAGCGCTCCGGAGCCCCCGGCGAGCGTCCGGCAGCGCCCGCTCCACCACCGGACCGACCGCCCGCCCGCGTCCGCGCGGCCATCGGCCCCGCCGACCTCCTCTTCCGCGGCTACCTGCGCGGCGGAGGCGGCGCCGTCCTGGTGGTCATGACCCTGGTCGGCGTCTTCCTCGCCTACCAGGGGTACGAGGCGCTGCGCGTGGGCGGCTGGGAGTTCTTCACCACCGAGGAGTGGAACCCCGACTCCGGCCGCGGCGCCTTCGGCATCGCCGCCGTACTCGTCGGCACCGTGATCATCGCGCTCATCGCGCTGGTGATCTCGGTCCCCCTCGCCCTGGGCACCGCGCTCTACATCTGCGAGTACGCCCCGGCCCGCAGCAAACCCACCCTGATCGCCGTCATCGACCTGATGGCCGCGGTCCCCAGCATCGTCTACGCCCTGTGGGGCTTCTACTTCCTGCAGTGGGGACTGGCCGGGGTCGCCCGGTGGATGCACACCTACCTGGGCTGGATCCCGTTCCTGGACGTCCCCGGCGTCGACCCCGCCAACCCGCTGGCCGGCTGGGAGAGCACCTACACCTCCTCCAGCCTCGTCGCCGGCATCGTCGTGGCCCTCATGGTCACGCCCATCGCCTGCTCGGTGATGCGCGAGGTGTTCGACCAGGCGCCGCAGGGCGAGCGGGAGGGCGCCTACGCGCTGGGCGCCACCAAGTGGGGCATGATCCGCTCGGTCGTGCTGCCCTTCGGCGCCGGCGGCATCATCGGCGGCTCCATGCTGGGCCTCGGCCGGGCCCTGGGCGAGACCATCGGCGTCTACCTGGTGATCTCCACCGTGTTCCAGATCCAGCCGCACATCCTGATGAACGGCGGCAGTTCGATCCCCTCCCTGATCGCGCTGCGCTACAACGAGGCCACCCCGTTCGGCATGTCCGCCCTGATGGCCGCCGGACTGGTGCTCTTCCTGATGACCCTGGTCGTCAACTTCGCCGCGTCGTCCATCATCGCCCGGAGCCGCTCCGGCGCAGCCAGTGAGGCGTGAACCGATGACCGTCACCAACTCCCGCACCGCGGCCCCCGCCGCACCCGCCACCGTCCTGCCGCGGCGCTCCCCCGCACCCGAGGCCCCGGAGGTCCGCCGCTCCCTCGGCCGCCTCCAGGCCGGCGACGTCTGGTCGCTGTTCGGCGCGGCCGCCGCGGGCCTGAGCCTGACCGGACTGCTCTACACCCAGCTCACCCCGTTCAGTGGGGTGATCGGCTTCGTCCTGCTGTCCTACTTGCTCTTCCTGGTCTGCTACACGCTGCTGCTCGCCCAGACCAACGACGGCCCCGCGGTGCGCGACCGGCTCGCCGCCGCCGTCGTCCACTCCATCGCGGGCCTCCTGCTGCTCGCCCTCGCCTTCGTCGTGGCGTTCACCTTCGTGCGCGGCTGGACCGCCCTGACCAACCTGGGCTTCTTCACCCGCGACATGAGCGGCGTCGGCCCCCTCCAGCCGCTGGAGGAGGGCGGCATCCTGCACGCCGTCGTCGGCACCCTCATCCAGATCGGCATCGCCCTGGCCGTCACCATCCCGCTGGGCGTCACCTGCGCGGTCTTCCTCACCGAGGTGCCCGGCGCGTTCAGCCGGTTCGTACGCACCGTCGTCGAGGCCATGACCGCCCTGCCGTCGATCGTGGCGGGCCTGTTCATCTACGCCACCGTCATCCTCATCCTCGGCTTCGACCTGTCGGGCTTCGCCGCGTCGCTGGCCATCACCGTGATGATGCTGCCCATCGTCATCCGCGCCGCCGACGTGGTGATCCGCCTGGTGCCCGGCAACCTGCGCGAGGCGTCGCTGGCCCTGGGCGCCTCCCAGTGGCGCACCGTCCTGCACGTGGTGCTGCCGACCTCCCGCTCCGGCCTGGCCACCGCGATCATCCTCGGCACCGCCCGCGGCATCGGAGAGACCTCACCGGTCATGCTCACCGCGGGCGTCACCACCGCGCTCAACCTCAACCCGATGAGCAACTCGATGATCTCGCTGCCGCTGGCGGTCTTCGAGTTCGTCAAGTCGCCCGAACCCGTCATGATCACCCGCGGCTTCGGCACCGCCCTGGTGCTGCTGATCCTGGTGATCCTGCTGTTCGCGGCGGCCCGGGTACTCGGCGGCCGCGGCCCGGGCCAGCTCACCCGGCGCCAGGAGCACCGCCGGGTCCGCCAGTCCCAACGCGACGTCCGGCGCATGACCGCGGCCCGCGAGGCCCGGGCCCGCGCCGCGGCCGCCGCACCGCCCGATGCGCCGACCTCGATCGTCCCCGGTCTGTGACCGGTCCCGCCCCCGTCCCCACCCACGCCAACGAGGAAGCAGCACGCCCATGCCACCGCACGAAGGGAGCCTCCGCCGCCGCCCGCGGCCCGGCAGCGCGACAGCGCCCTCGGTCCGCCGCGCACTGGCGGTCGCGCTCACCCTCGCCCTCCTGCTGAGCACCGCCAACACCGCCTCCGCAGCGACCCTGGTACGCATCGCCGGCTCCGGCTCCACGTGGAGCCAGAACGCCCTGGACCAGTGGATCGCCAACGTCGCGCAGTACAACATGCGCATCGACTACGCGGGCAACGGCTCCTCCACCGGCCGCCAGCAGTTCGCCAACGCCGTCGTGGACTTCGCCGTCTCCGAGATCCCCTACGGCATGCAGGACGGCGCCAGCACCGACTACCCGCCACGCAACCGCGGCTACGCCTACATGCCCATCGTGGCGGGCGGCACCGCCTTCATGTACAACCTCAGGATCGGCAACACCCAGGTCACCAACCTGCGGCTGTCCGGGGAGGTGATCGCCAAGATCTTCACCGGCGGCATCACCCGGTGGAACGACCCCGCGATCGCCGCCGACAACCCCGGGCTGAACCTGCCGGCCACCCCCATCCGCCCGGTGGTGCGCTCCGACGGATCGGGCACCACCGCCCAGTTCACCGCGTGGATGCTGGACCAGCACGGCGACATCTACCGGGACTTCTGCGCACGGGCCAACCGCAACCCGTGCACCGCCACCTCCAACTACCCGCGGCCCGCGGGCGTGAACTTCCAGGCCTCCCCCGGCTCGCTGGGCGTGGCCGGGTACGTGTCCTCGCCCAACGCGGTCGGCTCCATCACCTACGTCGAGTACTCCTACGCGCTCAACGCCGACTTCCCGGTGGTCAAGGTCCTCAACAAGGCCGGCTACTACGTCGAGCCCACCGCCGACTACGTCGCGGTCGCCCTGCTGGAGGCCGAC
>NZ_KQ950185.1:37626-64963 GCF_001517975.1 Thermobifida cellulosilytica TB100 | reverse complement strand
ATCCGGCGCCCCCCGATATTTCCCCTCTTACCCACCCGCACGCTCTCCCGATCTCGCGGGCGGCGGCACGGCCACGCCGACCGCCGCGGACGGCACCCTGCTCATCGACCCGGAGACCGGACTGCCCATCGGCCAGGACGGCGCGGCCGGAGCCGGGGCCTCCCCCGTCTCCGCCATGCCGGTGTCCCTCGCCTCCCGCACCGGCTGGACCCTCCAGCACACCCTGATGGCGCTGGCCGGACTCGCCCTGCTCGGCGCGGTCGTGGGCCCGCCGCTGGTGTCCCGGCTGCTCGACCACCGCAGAGGGAGCGCGACACAATGAGCGCCCACGACGAACTCGACCACTACCGCAGCGACCGGGCACTGGGGTACCGCAGCTGGGATTCCTACCGGAGGCGCCGCCCCCGGACCGCCGGCGCGGCGGTCGTGCTGACCCTGTCCGCCGGCCTGCTCCTGGCCGGGCCCGCCGCCGCGCCGGGCCTCGCCGACGACACCGGCCTCACCGACTCGGCCGTCACCGTCGCCTGGAACGACGGCACCCGCGACCCCGACGACCCCATGTACGAGGACTTCAAGGACCTGGAGGTCACCGTCTCCCAGACCCGGAACCTCGTCAACCAGGGGGTGCGGATCACCTGGCGGGGCGCGCGGCCCACCGTGCCGGGCGACCGCGGCGTCCCCAACCCGCCCACCAAGTTCGGCAGCCACTTCCTGCAGATCATGCAGTGCTGGGGGGACGAGTCGGGCCCCACCCCGCAGCAGTGCCACTTCGGCAGCCAGAACGACCCCGGCGGCATCGACGCCTTCGCCCTGTGGCGGCTGAGCTCCACGAGGTCCACCACGCCCCGCGACCCGCTGGGCAGCGTCGACGGCTCCTTCCGCACCCGCGACGGGCAGCTCCTCCCCTACGAGGAGACCCGGGTGTTCCTCAACCGCAACACCACCAACGAGATCCCCGCGGCCTACACCGGACCGGACGGCACCGGGGCGATCGTGTTCGAGACCCTGACCTCGGTGGACGCCCCCCACATGGGCTGCGGGCAGCCGGTCCGGGGCAACGACGGGACCGTCACCGGCGAGTCCTGCTGGCTGGTGATCGTGCCGCGCGGCTCCCACCACGTCGACGGCTCCAAGGCCCCCTACCAGACGGACACCCCGTTCTCCCCGAGCTACTGGCGGAACCGGATCCAGGTGCGCCTGGACTTCGACCCGGTCACCAACGCCTGCCCCATCGGGGCCGAGGAGCGGCTGACCCTCGGCTCGGAGCTGGCGGGCGCGGCCATGCTGTCCTGGCAGCGGAAACTGTGCGGGGACAACGGCACCGTCTACGGCTACAGCAGTGTCGGCGACCCCGAGGCGCGGCGCATCCTCGCCTCCGACACCAGCCCCGTGGGGCTGGCCTTCACCCACCGCCCGGTGACCGGCGACCCCGACATCGTCCACGCGCCGGTGGCGGTGTCCGCCCTGACCGTGGCCTTCCACCTGGAGGCGAACCGCGGGGAGCGGGCGGGAAGCGTCATCCGGGAGCTGCGGCTCACCCCCCGGCTGCTCGCCAAGATCCTCACCTATTCCTACCAGGACACCGTTCCGGGCGGGGTGTGGGGCAGCCCGGACGCGCAGCACGTGGCGGACGCGCCCCGGTCGCTGTACGCGGACCCCGAGTTCCAGCAGGTCAACCCGGAACTCGTGGGCCTGTTCAACCCGAACGGGAGCTGGCCGCTGCTGGTGGTGCAGGGCCAGTCGGACGCCGCCTGGGCGGTGTGGGAGTGGATCCGCGCCGACGAGGAGGCGCGCGCCTGGCTCGGCGGCGAGCCCGACGAGTGGGGGATGACCGTCAACCCCCACTACGCGGACCTGGACCTGGACGCCAACGGGGCGCAGAGCTTCCCGCAGGCCGACCTCACCTCCTACCAGCGGCCCCCGGCGGAGTACCCCTACGACGTCACCTCGCTGCGGCCCCAGGTCGGCTCCCTGGCGACCGCCGCGCGGATGGCCCTGACCGGGGACACCGGCCAGCGCACCACCTGGGACGGGCAGCGCCAGCCGCCCGGCTACGTCTCCGCGGAGCGGCAGCTGATCGGCAACAGGCTGATCCTGAGCCTCACCGACACGGTGTCGGCCGAACGCTACGGGCTCTTCCAGGCCGCGCTGCGCAACCGGGCGGGGGAGTTCGTCGCCCCCGGCGTGGAGAGCATGGCCGCCGCGGTCGCCGCGATGGAACCGGGCGCCGCGCCGGGCACCCTGGCCTTCGCCCCCGCGGTCGAGAGCCCCGACGCCTACCCGCTCACCCTGGTCGTCCACGCCGCGGTCGACACCGCCGGGGACGGCGACCCCGCGGCGCTCGGCGAGTACGCCCACCTCCTCGCCTACGCGGCGGACCGGGGGCAGGACCCGGGGCAGGCGCCGGGACAGCTGCGGCCGGGCTACCTGCCGCTGCCCGAGGAGCTCCGGGAGACCACCCGGTGCGTCGCCGAGCACCTGCCCGGCAAGGACGTGGCGCGGCACTGCTACGGCGCTTCCGGCGGAGGCGCGCAGGACCCGCCGGCTCCGTCCGGGGCGGGCACGCCGGGCGGCGGCTCCGCCGTCCCCGTGGCCGGCGACGGTACGGACGGCGGGATCGTCCCCGTGTCCGGCCCGGCGGCGGACGGCACACGGGGAGGCGGAGCGGCGGGGACGGCGGACCCGGACGGTGACGGGGACGATCCCGCCCCGTCACCCCCGCCCTCCCCCCAGCAGGTCGCCACGGTCGCCACCCCGGCCACCAGCCTGGGCTGGACCAGGTGGGCGCTGGTCGCCGCGGGCCTCCTCGGACTGCTGGGCCTGCTGGCGGGACCGGTGCTGCTGCGCTTCGGCCCCCGGCGGACGGAGCTGTGACCGACGGTCCTTCGGCGGCGCGGTCCCGGCCGCGCCGCCGAAGGACCGCGCCACGGGACGCGCCCGGGGAGAAATCCCCGGCGCGCAGCCGTTTCCACCGGAATTCTCTGAAAGAGATTACCCGCCAATTGAGACCAATTGAAACATTCCTTCTGTTCATATTTCCGTCACATTCGATTTCTCGAAAAAAATATCCGGCGGATACAGAATCGTGACCGTCCGCAACGGGCGGACGGTCGCCCCGAGAACGGGGAGACCCTGGGTTCTCCGCTTCCCTGGAGGAAGAGAAGATGTCCCGTTTCCGCATGGTTGGCAGAATCGCCGCGGGTCTGGCCGCCACCGGCCTGGCCCTGGGCCTGGCCACGGCTCCCGCCGCGGCCGACCCCGTCGGTCCCCCCACCTACCGTGACCTGGCCGGCGCCGGGTCCGACACCACCCAGGACGTCAACAACGCCCTGGCCGCCGCGATCCAGATCGGCGGCTCCCCCGTGCTCGGCTCCTACGACGCCCGCGGCAGCGCGACGGTCAGCCCCAAGGCCGACGCCCACTGCCAGGACATCTACCGCCCCAACGGCTCCAGCGACGGCCGCAACGCCCTGATCGCCTCGATCCAGGGCGTCGGCTACAAGGGCGACCCCGACATCAGCGGCTGCTGGGACTTCGCCCGCAGCTCCAGCGCCCCGCCCGCCTCCGAGCTCAGCCCCGACGGCGACCTGACCTACATCCCGCTGGCGCTGGACGGCGTCGGCTACGCCACCCTCTCCACCAGCTACCTGCCCGGCAACCTGACCGTCGCCGAACTCCAGAAGATCTACAAGTGCGAGACCACGCACTTCTTCGGCCAGCCCATCACCCCGCTGCTGCCGCAGTCGGGCTCGGGCACCCGCTCCTTCTGGCTGGAGACGATGGGCATCACCGAGGCGCAGCTCGCCGCCGGCGACTACCCCTGCATCGACCAGCGCGGCGACACCATCCAGGAGCACGACGGCACCGCCCTGACCGGCAACGGCCAGATCGTGCCGTTCTCCGTCGCCCGGTACATCGCCCAGGGCAACAGCCTGCCCGGTGTGGCCGACCGCCGCGGCAACGCCGTGCTGCGCAACGTCAACGGCGTCTCGGCCACCGTCACGGAGAACGGCAAGGTCGTCGCCAACCCGGCCTTCCCGATCACCCGCACGGTCTACACCATCGTGCCGACCGCCGCGGTGACCGACCCCTCCCACCCCAAGTACCAGCTGATCAACGACGTGTTCGTGGACGACGGCACCTCGGGTGACACCGCCCTGGTGCCCCACGCCACCGGCATCATCCAGGACTACGGCTTCGCCCTGGCGCCCGACGCCGGCGACACCAGCCTGCGCGCCTACCCGAACATCATCTGACCCCGACGGACCGGCGGCCGGGCAGCTCCGGCGCCCGGCCGCCGGCCACCGCACCACCCCCGACCGTCCTTCTCCCGATCCCCGAAGAATCCCCCACCACCGAAAGGGACTGACATGCGCAAGAGTGCAGCCGCCGCCCTGCTCCTCGGGACGCTGCTGGGCACCGCCCTGATCGCTTCCCCGGCCCACGCCGACAGCCTCGCCACCACCGACCGCGCCGAAGCCGTCGAGCAGGCCGAGGCACAGGGGTGGCGCCGGGGCTCGACCAGCTTCCACGGGCTGCTCTGGTTCGACCGGTTCCACGGCCGTACCGACCGGGTGTTCCCCGCGGTGCAGACCCTCGGCGTCTGCGAGCCGGGCCACGGCCGCTTCACCGGGCTCATGGCCGGCCCGCTCAACGGCGACCTCGCGGACTTCGGCTTCCTCGCCCCGGTCCAGGCCGAAGGCGGCTACGACCAGGGCCACAGCCTGACCGTCGAGGGCGCCTACACCCTGGACGAGGCGCTGGGCGGCGACGCCGCCGACGGCGTCCACGAGGTGCGGCTCAGCTGCCTGAGCGAGAACGGCGAGGTCAGCGAGAAGCACTTCGCCGCCGCGATCCTGGTCGGCGGCAAGCAGTGGATCTACGCCGGACCGGTGCGCAGGTAGGCCCCCGGGGCCGTGCCCCGCGGGTGCGCCGCCCGGTCCACCGGCCGGGCGGCGCACCCGTGTCCCGGCACCGCGGCCCCCGTCCGTTCCCCGTCATTTTCATTACCGCGGATCCCCGCGAACGCCACGGAGTTCTCCCCGCGAAATCGCCGCCAATTGAGATAATGGCGGTATTCACCGCAGATTCATGCAGAATTTCGGTGGACGGGGATTTGATGGGAGACGATCGCATCCGTCATCGCGGAGGAATCCCACCGTCGAAGAAGACCACCGGGACGCTCCGAGAAGAGCGGCGGAAAACGCACGGGTCCGCCCCGGCGGACGCGGCGGCACCGCACCGGCCTTCGGACGGTTCCCAGGCCGACCACAGCCGTTCGACGCACGGCCTTCCCACCGCCGGACGTTCCCGCTGCGTCCCGACGGCCCGGACGACGGCCGACGTCGGCTCCACCCCCTCACAGGAAGAGGAACACCGACCATGAACTGGCGAAAAGCGGTAGGCGCGTGCGCTGCCGCGCTCATCGCGGCGGGCGGGAGCGCCCTGGTCGCCACGTCCGCCACCGCCGACGTCCTCGGCACGATCGAGGCGGACCGCGACGGCGGCACGGTGACGGACAACCCGTTCGCCGTCCTCACCACCTCGGGCAAGTGCCCCGGCTTCGGGCTGCTGGTCCTCGACAAGGCCGCCGATCCCGTCGAGATCCCCTCGGACCCGTCCCGGTGGATCGCCCCGTTCAGCGCCGGAGACGGAGACACGCAGCACACGATCACCCCCGGCAAGTCGATGGCCGAGGCCCGCTCCGACCTCTCCGACGGCATGTGGGAGCTGCGGGCGCTGTGCGCCACCGACGACGGGAGCGCGATCGCGGGCCACTTCGCGCTGCCCATCCGCATCACCGGACAGGACTGGGAGGTCGTGCAGGTCCAGGCGACGACCACGGAGCTCGCCGTCACCCCGGCCGGACCGGTGGAGGAGGGCACCGAGATCACCCTCACCGCCACCGTCACCCCCGCCGAGGCGGCCGGCACGGTCAGCTTCCGCGCCGGAGGGACCGCGCTGGGCGAGGCCGAGGTCTCCGGCGGCACCGCCACGCTGACCACGTCCGAACTGCCCGCGGGCAAGCACGCCCTCACCGCGGAGTTCACCCCCGACGACCCGGAGCGCTACTCGTCCAGCAGCGCCGAGGAGGTTCCCCTCACCGTCACCGCCGCCGCAGGCGGCGACGAGGATCCGCCGGGGCCGGTCTTCTCGGTCGTCGACGCCGACGGCAACGAACTCGGCCCCGACCCCGAACTCGCCCCCGGCCAGACCATCACCATCACCGCCCCCGGCTTCGACGCGGACGAGACGGTGAACCTGAAGCTGACCACCGAACCCTACGGGGACCCCGCCCCCGACCCCGCGCAGTCCCCGGCCCCCTCCGCCTCGCCCAGCGCCTCCCCGAGCCCCGAGCCCACCCCGCCGCCGGCCCCGCAGCAGCCCCTCGTGCGGGAGTTCGAGGCGGTCGTCGCCGACGCCAGGGGCGTGCTGGAACTGGAGTTCACCGTCCCCGAGGACCTCGTCGACGGCGACCACCTGCTGACCATGACCGGCGCCGACAGCGGCACCGTCAAGGAGTTCGCCTTCCACACCGGCAAGCGCCCCGCCACCCAGACCCCGCCGCCCGACGACCGCAACGGGCCGGGCACCGGCAACGGGGGCGCGGTCGGCGGAGGCGGCAGCGGCGGCAACCTCGCCAAGACCGGCGCCGCGCTCTCCGGGATCGTCGCCACCGGAGCGCTGCTCACCGCGGCCGGGTACGGCCTGATGCGGTCCGGCTCCCACCGCAGGATGCTGCGGTTCGGCGAGACCGGCGGCACCGAACAGTAAGCCGACCGCCCCTCCCACAGGCGGCGCGGCCCAGGCGGGCCGCGCCGCCCCGCCGTGGTCGGCGCGAGGGGACCGCCGCGGCGGACCGAGCCGCCGGGGCCGACGTGCCGTGTCCGCTCCCAGGCGGCCCCACACCCACAATGGTCACATAAAGACAAAGATTATTTACTTTCTGTGATAAACAGGTAGTCGTGGGCCCTCACTGGAGTCAGGTCAAGCTCGTCGCCAAGCTCCTCTGCGCCGCGCTGGCGTTCGTCGTGGGAGTGGCGCTCGCCGGACACGAGGCGGGGCTGTGGCACTTCTCCCCCTACGAGGAGTTCCGGCTCGCCGCGGCCAGCATCGCGCTGCTCTTCCTCACCACGGCTGTCTCGGCGGTCCAGCAGTGGCGCGCGGACAGCGCCGAGGTCAACCTCCGCAACGTGCAGCGGGGCGTGGCCCACGCCCTCACCGCGCTGCTGTTTCGGATCCAGGACGAGACCGGCATCGACGTGCGCGACCTGGCGGCAACGGTCCACCTGCGCGTCCGCACCGGCGTGTGGCCGCGCCGCCGCGAAAAACTGGTGCCGCTGACCCGGGTGCGGTTCCGGGCCACCAGCGCCGCGGGCACCACCTGGCGGCCCGGGGTGGGGGTCATCGGCCGCTGCGTGGAGCTGGGCAAACTGCTCGTCGTGGACGTCGCGGAGCTGGACCGGCAACTGGAGGGGACCACCGAGGAGGAGTGGCGGGAACTACAGCAGCGCGAACGGCAGTCGCCTCCCGAACAGGCCCTCACCCTCGGCATGAGCTACCGTGAGTGGCAGCGGGCCCGGGGCAAGTTCAGCGTCATCCTCGCCACCCCGCTGATCGGCCAGGGCGCCACCCGGTCGAAGATCCTGGGGTGCGTGTCGGTCGACGTCATGACCCCCGATCCCGTTCCCGACAGCTACCGGCTGCTGTCCGACGAGGCCGTACGGTTCGCCGCCAGCGCCGCGGCGCACGAGATCAGCAACGTCCTGGCCGCCTCCACCTGATCCCGGTCGCACCGCGGCCGGAGGAGAGACGAGGGAGCGTGAACGACCACCGGAGAACCCCGCCCCGCATCCTGGTCGCCGATCCGGTGCGAAGCGCGCAGTCCGACAAGCTCCTCTCCGAGGAGATGGAACGGCTCGGCGCCCCCTCGGCGCTGGGCGCGGCCCGCCTCGCCGCCTCCCGCGACACCGGGGACGCCCCCGCCCTGCGCCGCCTGTTCTCCCGCCGCCCCCGGTGGCGCTGACCCGCGCGGCAGGCTCGCGCCGCCCCGCCGGTCAGCCCGCGACCTCCATGCAGTAGCGCAGCACCACCAGGAAGAACCGGTCGGCCTCCACCTCGAAGCCGTCGATCGCCGCCGCGCCGACCGCGGCGAGCACCGGATCCCGGCTGGACGCCAGCGGCACCAGGTGGGACGTCGTGTCGTCCCGGAAGGCGAGGATGTCCTTGTCGGGGAAGACCTCGCCCACTCCGGCACACGTGTCGCGCAGGTCCACCGTGCCGGGCTCCACCCGCTGCCGCAGCTCCTCCCGCTCCTCGGCGGAGACCAGCGGCACCCGTTCGAACGCCTGGACGACCTCGCCCCTCAGCAGCAGCGCGACGGCCGCCACCGGGACGAGCAGGGCAGCCGCGCCGGACCGCCCGACCACGGGAGTACCGCCGCCGACAGCAGCCCGGGAACGGCCCAGCCGGGAGCGCAGCGCCGCCGCCGCGGCCGCGGCGGGCCAGCACACCACGAGCAGCACCGCGGTCGCCGACATGCCCATGCCCGACTCGGCGAACTGGTCGAGCAGTGCACCCGCCGCAACCGTCCAGCACCCCGTGCCCGGCTCCGTCAGGCACACCGAGCCCTGGACCACCGCCGTGATCGCGAACGGCTCCAGGGACGCCGCCACCAGCAGGACCACCGCGACCGCGCTCAGCACCACGCCGATACGGCCCCGGCCGCCGAAGAGGGCCCCCAGCGCCACGCTCACCGCGACCGCGAGCAGCACGCCCGCGACGATGGTCCACAGGTACAGCAGGGAGCCCGTCTCCGGCCCGATCGTGCCGCCGGAGGAGGCCACCCGCCGGACCGTGAGGAACATCAGCGCCGTGCCCGCCACCGTGTACCCGGCCGCGACGCCCAGCCCCAGCAGCGGCGCCGCCCACAGCCGCCGCAGGCGCCCCGGGTCGGCACCGACGGGGGCGGCGTGCACGAACAGCGCCGCCGCCAGCAGGCCCACCGGCAGATACCACGTGTGGAAGGTGGCGAACACGGCCCCCCACACCGCCCACAGCACCCCCAGCTCCGACTCCCCCAGCATGATGCCGCTGCCGATGTTCCACAGGGCGAGCAGGCAGCCGAACACCGCGGCAGCACAGCCCAGGCCGACCAGGCAGGCCAGGCGTCCGCGGCGGGCCGCGGCCAGACACAGCCGGGCGCCCAGCGCCACCCACCGCAGGAACAGCAGGCAGCACAGCCACAGCGCCGCGGCCGACAGCACGGCCAGCCCGGGGTGGGCCGCCAGCAGGTCGGTCCACCGGTAGGCGAACTCGTGGGGAACGGCCTGGCCCAGCAGCACGCCCGCGGCGAGCAGGGCCGCGGCCCGCCGCAGCGCGGGCGGCCGACGGCCCGCCGCGTACACCGCCTGCCAAACCACCGCCGCGACGATCGCACCCACCGGGGCGCCGAGCAGCAGCGCCGCCGTGCCCACGCCCAGCACCTCGTCCCGCTCCAGCAGCAGCGTGCAGACCAGCCCCAGGTGGACCTGTCCGACGCCGAGCAGGACCCCGGCGAGGAACAGGTCCCCGCCCCGGATCCGGGCCAGGCCGCGCGGGTCGTCGAGCACGGCGCGCCGCGCACCGGGGTCGGGGTGCCAGCCGAACCACCGACGCCACCGGGGCACGCTCCGCGCGCCGCGGGCCATGTCCGCGAAGGCGTCCCGCAGCGCACGGGCCACGGAGGCGTCCGCGGCGGCCCGGACGTCGGCGTAGTGCTCGCGGGTGCGCAGCACCAGCGCGCGGGTCAGGTGCAGCAGGAACAGCGCGGTCGCGGCCGCGGCCAGCGGCGCCGCCACGAACCGGAGCAGGAGGTCGGGGGTGGCGCTGTCGGCCGTGGCCAGGACGAGGAGCAGGTTGACGCCCACCGGCGGCACCAGCAGGAGCAGGAACGCCTGCCAGGCCGCCATGGCCAGGTAGGTGAGGTCGACGTCGCGGTTGCGCAGGTGGGCGAGTTCGTGGCGGACCACCGCCCGGACCGCGGCCCCGGAGGGGGTCTCGGCGTCCCAGTCCACGAGCAGGGCGCGGTCCACGGCGATCCAGTACCTGCCGAACGCCCCGAACACCCGGGCCCCGCCGGCGGTGCCGGGGGTGACGAGCGGGGTGAGGCTCTTCGGTCCGCCGCCGGGCACCGCGCCCAGTTCGGCGGCGACGATCCGCGCCGCCTCGGCCGCGCCGTCCTCCGGCAGCGGCCGCAGCTTGCGGCGCAGCAGCGCCGGGTAGGCCGCGTAGATCGCGACGGTGAGCACCGCCCAGGCCGGCGCGCTCGCGGTGTACCCGGCCGCGGCCAGCCACTCCTGGCGGACCGAGCAGCCGAGCAGGCCGTCGAGAAGCTCCCGCGCGGTGCGGTCGTCGACCGCGGAGCGGGCCCACTCGGCGCAGGACGGCATGGACGACAGCGGACTGTCGAGGAACACGGCCAGGTACGGCAGGTACCAGAACCCGACGTACATGGCGCCCAGGCTCGCCGCCACCACGAGCAGCACGAACCGGGCCCCCGTGGCCGAGGGCAGCAGGAACGGGTCGTAGCCGGTGCGCCCTCCCGGGCCGCGCGCAGCGGTCTCAGTCGTCATGGACGTCCCCCGACAGGGTGGTGAGCTCCTCCACGATCGCGCGGGCGAGCTCGGCGGCCCGGTCGGGGTCGATGCCCGCGCGCAGCGCGTGCCGGGTGACGGCGGCGACGACGCCGGGCACCTGCTCCGGGGAGAGCGTGCCCACCGGGGAGCCGGGATCGGCCACCGGCGGCCGGTACAGGTGCAGCCGCACCATCGCCCAGTTCCAGGCCCGCTGCCACCACGGGCGCACCGTCTCGGTGAGGGACTCGGTGACCAGCTCGTTGAGCACCGCCAGCACCACGCCGGTGACCACCCCGATCACGAGCTCCCCGAAGCCCAGGGGGTTGTCGCGGGCCCGGGCTCCGACTCCGCCCCTGGCGAAGAAGTCGTCGCGCAGTACCGGGTAGCGGACCTCCTCCTCGGGGGCGCAGCGGGACACCACCCGGTGCGCGACGGCGTCGAGGGTCCGGACCGGATCCGGCAGGGGGAAGGGAGCGGCCACGCGGGAGACCTCCGAGGCAGAAGAGGGCGCGTCGGGTCCTGATCCTAGTCAGAACGTCACCGACAGCGACCACGCTTCGCCCCCCGTGCCGGGCGCCCGGGCCGCCTGCGGGAGTCCCCGCCCGGCCGCGGCGGCACCCACGTCGGCCGGTTCAGTCGGCGCGGCGCATCGTGGCGATGCCCACCCACAGGCCGACCACGGCCACGGCCGCCGACGCCAGCGTGCCCCAGACCACGGACGGGTCGGCCAGGTCGCCGTTGAACAGGGCCCGCTGCGCGTCGACGACGTAGGTCAGCGGGTTGAACAGCGACAGCGTCTGCAACCAGCCGGGGCCGCCCGACACCGGGAGCATGATCCCGGCGAGCAGCACCAGCGGGAACATCAGGGTCTGCTGCACCCCCCAGAACAGCCAGTGCCGGTCCTTGGAGACCAGGGCCAGCGCATAGGAGAGGGAGCCCACGCCGACGCTGAAGACGCTGAGGACCAGCAGCCCGTAGAGCGCTCCGAGCGGGTGGGGCCGGAACCCGAACGGGAGGGTGACGAGGAGGATGATCGCCGTCTGGACGAGGATCGGCACGATCTCCTTGAGCGCCCGGCCCACGATCAGCGCGGAGCGGCGCAGCGGCGAGACCAGCATCCGCTCGTGCGAGCCGAGCTGGATCTCGAACAGCAGGTTCGCCCCCGTCGACAGGGTGGCGAACAGGCAGGACATGACGACGATGCCGGGCACGAACCACTGCAACGTCGACTCGCCGCCCAGCCCTCCGGGCAGCAGCGGCGCGAACAGCGCGAGGAAGATCAGCGGCTGCACCAGGCTGAAGACCACCGAGAACGGGTCGCGCAGCACGGGGCGCAGCTCCCGCACGAAGACGGTGACGGTGTCGGTGATCGGACTGGTCGGAGCGCTCATGCGGGGTTCTCCTGGGTGAGGGGCTGTTCGGCGGCCGCCGCGTCGCGGAGGCTGCGCCCGGTGAGGTTGAGGAACACGTCGTCGAGGGTGGGGCGGACGATCTCGACGGAGGCCACGGACAGGCCCGCGTCGTCGAGGTCCCGCAGCAGCTTCGGCGCGATCCGGGAGCCGCCGTCGATCCTCAGGACGACGCGGTCGCCGGTGTGCTCGCCGCGCGCGCCCGCCGCCAGGCCCAGCAGGCGGGGCAGGGCCGCCGCGGCGTCGTCCTCCCGGTCGAAGGCGAGGGTGATGCGGTCGCCCGCGTACTCGGCCTTGAGCTGCTCGGGGGAGGCGTCGGCGATGATCCTGCCGTGGTCGATCACCACGACCCGCTCGGCCAACTGGTCGGCCTCGTCCAGGTAGTGGGTGGTGAACACGATCGTGGTGTCGTGCTCGGCGCGCAGCTTGCGGATGTGCTCGTGCAGGTTGGCCCGGTTCTGCGGGTCCAGTCCGGTGGAGGGCTCGTCGAGGAACAGCAGCCGGGGCGTGTGGACCAGCCCCAGCGCGACGTCCAGCCGCCGCTTCTGGCCGCCCGACAGGGAGGAGGTCCTGCGGTCGGCGACGCTGCCCAGGTCGAGGGAGGAGATCAGTTCGGCGGCGCGCCGGCGGGCCGTGTCGGTGTCCAGTCCGTAGGCGCGGCCCTGGCTGATCAGCTCGTCGCGGCCGCGCTGGTTGTACCCGGAGCCGGTGCCCTGGCCGACGTAGCCGATGCGGGCGCGCACCTCGCGCGGCTGGGTGCGCACGTCGAAGCCGACGACCTGCGCGGTTCCCGACGTGGGGGGCAGCAGCGTGGTGAGCATCCGCAGCGTGGTGGACTTCCCTGCCCCGTTGGGGCCCAGGATCGCGACCATCTCGCCCGCCTCCACGTGCAGGTCGATGCCGCGGACCGCCTCGACCGTGCTCTTGCGGGAGGTGAAGTGCTTGGTCAGCGCACTGGTGTGGATCATTGTCTCGGTCACAGACCACACTCTATGGGCCTTTTCGGTCATCTTCTGACCCCAATGTGCGGGACTCTGGAGTCATGGCGAACACGAGCACACGGATGCTGCGACTGCTGTCCCTGCTGCAGACCCACCGGTACTGGCCGGGCAGCGAGCTCGCCGAACGGCTGGGAGTGAGCGAACGCACCCTGCGCCGCGACGTGGACCGGCTGCGGGAGCTGGGCTACCCGGTCGAGTCGACCCGGGGCGTGGCGGGCGGCTACCAGTTGCGGTCGGGCGCGGCCATGCCTCCGCTGCTGCTCGACGACGAGGAGGCGGTGGCCATCGCGGTGGGGCTGCGCACGGCCGCCCAGGGCGCGGTGGAGGGCATCGAGGAGACGTCGGTGCGCGCGCTGGCGAAGGTCGTGCAGGTGATGCCGCCCCGGCTGCGCAACCGGGTGGAGGCGCTGTGCTCCTCCACGTCGCCCGCCACCCCCGGCGGCGGGCCGACGGTCGACGCGGTCACGCTGACGGTGATCGCGCAGGCCTGCCGCGACACCGAGATGCTGCGGTTCGCCTACACCTCCCGCGACGGGGAGGAGACGCGGCGGCTGGTGGAGCCGCACCGCCTGGTGCCGCTGTGGCACCGCTGGTACCTGGTGGCCTGGGACGTGGGCCGCAACGACTGGCGCACCTTCCGGGTGGACCGGGTCCGCGAGCCGAGGGCCACGGGCGCGCGCTTCGCCCCCCGGGAGATCCCCGGCGGGGACGCGGCGGAGTTCGTGCGGCGGCGCCACCGCAGCCTCCCCAAGCGGTACCGGGTGGTGGCGGAGGTGCACGCCGACGCCGCCGACGTGCGGCGCACGGCGGCCTCCTGGGGGACGGTCGAGGAGCTCGGCGGCGGGGTGTGCCGTCTGACGGTGCACGCCGACACCTTCGACTGGCCGACCCTGCTGCTGGTCTCCCTCGGCGCGGAGTTCCACGTGGTCGACCCGCCCGAGTTCCGCAGCTACCTGCGTGAACGCGCCGAGCAGTTCCTGCGCGCCACCGGGCCCGGCGGGCCGGGGCAGGGCGCCGGGGACCGTTCCTGACCCCGGGGGCGGGCCGGTGGTGGCGTCCGGCTGCGGCCCCCACGGCCGCGCCGAGCAGTACCGCGGCCGACCCGGCCCAGCCCACGCGACGGGGCAGTGTGTTGTCCGAGAGGCCGTGGAGCAGCCGGACGGGCCGTTCCGGGCACGCCAGGAGCGCGGCCGGAACCGCCGCCACGATACCGACGGCCACCGGCCGACGCAGGTGCGGCGCTGCTCGGGCGGGACCCGTTCCACAGGCTGCAACAGCAACGCTGCGCCGCCCAGCCCGGCCAGTACGCACAGGACGATCCGCAGCGGGTGCCCGGCAGCCCTCTGGGCCAGGGGCGCCGCCACGGCAGCCCTCAGCCCGGTTCCCACCACTCCCCTGCCCGCCCGGATCGGGAAGGACCGTCCGGAAGACACGGCCTGCGGGGAACCGGCGGTCATCACCGCCCTCCGCATCCGGCGCCCTTGACCGACGGCCGGGGAATCCCGTCCCCCGCGCGATCGGGCAGGTCCGTGGCGGCATGCTTACGGCATTCGCAAAAATGCCGAAAGCGAAGCCTGGTCAGAAAATCTTCCGTGAACACTCCCCGGCCGTCTCGGCGCTCCCCCTCGAAGCCTTCACGGCATTCAACGGCTCCGGGCCTCCTCCACCGCACCTGCTGTTTCGTCGCTCCGGCCAATGCTTCCGGCAGCGCCGGCGCAACGGTCCACGGTCCTTTCCACGCTGCCGGAGCCGCGAGGGAAGTTCACGGAAACCCGTGTCGGCCGCTGGGGCACCGAATCGCGCGGCCGGTCCCTCCACCTCCCCGCTCTTTCCCGCCTCTCTGCGGCACTGTCGGGGGCCTTGACGTCGTCCACACGCCCGACGGCCGTCGCGACTCCAGCAGGGCTGGTGTCCTGCCCGTGCGCGGGCCGGGCCAGAAGTCCGTACTGCCCCAACGCCTTTGGCTTTACGACGTAGATCCGTTCAACTGCCCCGGTGCCGTGCCGTGCCGCCGAGGACACCGCGGCGAGACGCCGGGCGGCCACCGCCCGCAGGCTGAGGTGCAGCGGGCACGCCTCCGGCTCCCGGTCGCGGAGCGGCAGCGCGGCCGCGTTCCCAGGAGCCCGGCCACCGGCATCCCGCCCCCGCACCAGGCCGGAAGCCGCCGACGGGCCCCGGTTCCGGAAGGAGGGGCCCGTGTCAACGCACGGCTCCTCGTCGGGAATTTCCACGTGCAGCCCCACGAGGGCTCCCCGGTGTTTCCCGTTCGACCCCGGAGGGGGACCACCGGGCTGCCGTCGCGCTGTCCTTGCCGACCGCTCCCCCGGCCCGCCGCCCTGCCCGCCGAGCGCTTCGCCGCCTACGCCGAGGCGGGCGCCGACGAACTCGTCCCCAGCCCGGACGTGGCCGGGCGCGCCCGCCGGATCGCCCCGGCCGCCGAGGCCCGCTTGCTGCGGTGAGCCCGCGCCGAGTCTCAGGTGCGGCTTGCGCGCAGGCGCTGCAATCCCAGCGCGCACACCCCGCAGGCGGCGCCCCACAGGGCGTTGACGGCGAGCACCGGGACGATCGCGGCCGGCCTCGCCAGGGGGCCTTGCAGTGTCCCGGTCAGCAGCGGGGACAGGACCGCGCTCAGCACCAGGGAGGCCAGCGCGTACCCCAGTCCGGCGGCGACGAGCGTCAACACGGGGTGGCGCACCCTGCCGAGCCCGGCGGCGAGGATCCACACCAGCGAGACGACGGCCGTGAGGACCACCGGGGTCGCCGGTCGGCCGAGCGCGTCGCTCAGGCCGACGACGGAGGCCAGCGGCCGGACGAGCGCGACGGCCGCCAGGACGGCGGCGAGCGGCCAGCGGGGCCGACGCCACAGCGGAACAGCCGGACGCTGCTGGTCTGGGGTCATGGCCCCATCATGGACGACGGCCTCTCCTGTCGCGTGGTCCCACGCGGACGTCCCCTGCTCCTGCGGGCACGGCCCCAGAGCGTCCCGCCTCCGCGGCAGGCCGGGGTAGGAAGATGTCGGCGGGCTGCCCAGGCGGAAGGAGCCGGCCCGCGGACGCCCGCCCCGCCGTCCCGCCGAGCAGAGAGGACCCGCCCGTGGCCCCCGATCCCGCAACCGTCCACCCGCTCCCCGGACACGAACGGGTGGTCTTCCTCAAACCCCTGGTCACCTCGCCGACCGTCGTGGTGGGCGAGTACACCTACTACGACGACCCCGACGGGGCGAGCGACTTCGAACGGCGCAACGTGCTCTACGCCTACGGGCCGGAACGGCTGGTCATCGGCAGGTACTGCGCGATCGCCGCGGACACCCGGTTCCTCATGGCCGGGGCCGCCCACCCCACGACGGGGGTGTCCACCTTCCCGTTCACCGTCTTCGGCGGCGAGTGGGCGGAGCGGACCCTCGACCTCGTCGCGGCGATGCCCAGCCGCGGCGACACCGTCGTCGGCAACGACGTCTGGTTCGGCTACCGGTCCACGGTCCTGCCCGGCGTGCGGATCGGCGACGGCGCCGTCGTCGCGGCCGGCGCGGTGGTCACCTCCGACGTGCCGCCCTACACGGTCGTCGGCGGCAACCCCGCCCGGCCCCTCCGGCAGCGCTTCGACGACGCCGACATCGCACTGCTGCGCCGCGCCGCGTGGTGGGACTGGCCCGTCGAGCTGGTGACCGAGCACGCCCGCACCATCATGGCCGGCTCTCCCGCCGACGTCGCGCGTGTCGCCGCCGAGCACGGTCTGGAACGGGACGTCTGACGCGGGCCGGGGCGGACACCCCGGTCTGACCCGCCTGCCGGGGCCCTCCTATAGTCGGGGCGGGGTGTCCCCCGCCCCGGCCGCCCGGCACCCCGTACCGGCGGCACCGGCCCACCGACCCCCGGAGCGTGAGATGACCCCCGACCGCAGACCCCTGGCCCTTCCCCTGGCCGTGTTCCTGCTGCTCGCCTTCGGGCTGTCGTGGCTGGTGGCGCTGCCGCTGTGGCTCGGCGACGGGCTGGAGGACCCGCTCTTCTACCCGCTGGCCGTCGCCGTCATGGCCACGCCCGGCATCGCGGCGCTGGCCGTCGTCTTCTTCGTGGAGCGCCCCGAGCACCGGGCGCGGGAGCTGGGCCTGTGGCCGCTGCGGCCCGCCCGGCGCCTGGTCGGCAACCTCGCCCTCGCCCTGGTCGTCCCGGTCGCCCTGATCCTCGCGGCCCTGCCCGTCGGCGCCGCGCTCGGCGTGTACCCGGCGGACTTCGTGCACCTGTCCGGGTTCCGGGAGCAGGTCAGCGCCCAGATGGAGGCGCTGGGCGCCGAGGAGGCCCTGCCCCCGGTCTGGGTGCTGCTGGCGGCGCAGCTCGTGACCGTGGCCGTCGGGGCGTTCCTCAACCTGCTTCCCGCGCTCGGCGAGGAGCTGGGCTGGCGCGGCTGGCTGCTGCCGCGCCTGTACCGGTTCGGCGCCGTGCCCGCGCTGCTGGCCAGCGGGGTCGTGTGGGGGCTGTGGCACGCGCCGCTGGTCCTGCTCGGCTACAACTACCCCGGCGCCCCGGGGTGGCTCGGCCTGCTCATGATGGTCGGCATGTGCGTCGTGGTGGGCACCGTGTTCGGCTGGCTGCGGGTGCGGTCCGGCTCGGTGTGGCCCGCCGCGCTCGCGCACGGCGCGTTCAACGCCGCGATCGGGTTCTCCTTCGCGTTCGCGCGGGCCGGGGAGACGGTCGACACCGTCCATGCGACGATCCTCGGCTGGAGCGGGTGGATCGTCCCGCTCGTGCTGGTCGCCGTCCTGCTGGCGACCGGCGGGTTCCGTCCCGCGCCGGCGGAGCCGGCGGCTGCCGGGGAGGAGCCCGGCTCCCGGGCCTAGGCGGAGCGCCTGCCGGGAGCCGTGCGGCCCTGCCCCCCTCTCCCGGGGCGGGGCCGCACGGCGGGACGCCGCGGTCACAGGGAGGCGATCAGCTCCCGGCAGACCATCTCGCAGCGGCGGCACGCCTCGGCGCACACCCGGCAGTGCTCGTGCATGTCGGCGTGGCGGGCGCACTCGTCACCGCAGGCCTTGCAGGCCTGGGCGCACGCCTCCAGGACCGCGCGGGTCAGGTTGGCGTCGTAGCCGGTGTGCCGCGACAGCACCCGTCCGGTGGTGTCGCAGATGTCGGCGCAGTCCAGGTCGGTGCGGATGCACGTGGTCAGCTCGGCGACCATGTCCTCGCTGAGGCAGGCGTCCGCGCACGCCGTACACGCCTGGGAGCACTCGAAGCACGCCTCGATGCACGCCCGCAGCTTCTCCCGGTCGACCCCGCCCAGGCTCTGGGGATAGGTCTCCAGCATCTGTCCGGCAACGCTCACGGCGGTCTCTCCTCTCCGGGACCGGCGCCAGCCCGCGTCCGGGCTGTGCCTGGCGTCGGGCCCACCACACCACTGCTATCCGCCAGGCCGCGGCCTAACCGGACGCCGCGGGCGGGGCCGTGTCGGAGCCCGGCGCGGCCGCGGCGTCCGCGCCGCCGGTCAGGGCGAGGAGCAGCGCCGCCAGCCACAGCACCGCGGCGGCGGCGAAGCCGACCGCGATCTGCGCCGGCTCCGCGTTCCCGGTCAGGGCCAGCACGAGCCCCGTACCGCCGATCACGCACAGCAGCAGTCCCGTCCACAGGTACAGCCCTCTGCGGAACACCACGGTGAGCGGAAGGAGGAGGAGGCCGACGGCCGTGCTGACGGCCCCGGGGAGCAGCTCCGGGCGCCCGAGGGCGTTGAGGGTCGCCGCGGCCGCGGCGACCGCGACCACCTGGAGGGCGCCGATCAGGAAGAACCAGGCCCGCTGCCATCCCTGTTCCGAGGGCTCGTGGCTTCCGGAGAACCCCGCGCGGGTCGTGAACGCCACGACGACGAGGGTGGCCAGCATCGAGCCGCCGAGGGCGAGCAGCATCGACATGGTGTCGGCGAGGGCGGAACTGGCGGACATCGCCCCGACGAACGCGAACACGACCATGAGAAGCGCGCCCCGCGGCCGTGCGGAATTCGTCGGGATCGGTGGGGAGACGGGGGATGAATTCATACCGCTCCTCCTTCCCCCGCTCTTTTCGCGGAAAACCGTCGTCCGCCCGGACTGCGGCTCGGCGTGTCCGCTCTCCGGGGGTGGAAAGCGGGAAATCGCAGGTCCCCTATTTTCCGACCAGTTGCGTGGGAATTTCTGGCCGCATTCGGCCACTGCTCCCTTTCCCGGCGGGAGGTCAGATGAAGAGCACCATTCGGAAGAACGGTGTCGGATTCCCGCGGCGGGCGGCCGCTCCGTCCGTTTTCCGCGCGTCCGGCGGACGCCGTCCCGAACGGCGCTGCCCGCCGAAACGGGCGGCGCCGCCCGCGGCCCTTCGGCGCCCGCCCGGCGTCTCTGTCAGTCCGGGGCGAGGTCCCAGGCGTCGGCGAGCAGCTCGTAGGAGCGCAGCCACGCCTCGCGGTCGGCGACCGAGGAGGTGAGGATCAGCTCGTCGGCCCGGGCGTGGTCGGCGAACCAGGCGAGGTAGTCGCGCACCTGGGCCGGGCCGCCGACGGCGGTGTACTTGACCATGGTGAGGATCTGGCTTCCGACCGGGGAGCTCAGGACCGCGTCGGCCTCCCCGGGGGTGAGGGTACGCCCCAGGAACAGGCCGACCCGGGCCCGCTTGATGTCGGTGAACAGCCGCTGTGCGGTCTCGGTGTCCTCGGCGGCGACGACGTTGACCGCGGCGATGACGTACGGCTCGTCCAACTGGCCCGACGGCCGGAACTCGCGGCGGTACAGGGCCACGGCCTGGCCCAGCGCCTCGGGGGCGAAGTGGGAGGCGAAGGCGTAGGGCAGGCCGAGCTCGGCGGCCAGGCGGGCGCCGAACAGCGAGGAGCCCAGGATGTACAGCGGCACGTTGGTTCCCCTGCCGGGGTTGGCGTTCACCCCGGGGACCCGGGTCTCGCCGGTGAGGTAGCCCTGGAGCTCCCGCACGTCCTGGGGGAAGCGGTCGACGGAGGCGGCGTCGCGGCGCAGCGCCTGCACGGTCTTGTGGTCGCCGCCGGGCCCCCGGCCCAGGCCGAGGTCGATGCGTCCGGGGTGCAGGGTCTCCAGGGTGCCGTACTGCTCGGCGACGGTCAGCGGCGAGTGGTTGGGCAGCATGACGCCGCCCGCGCCCAGGCGGATGCGGCGGGTGTGGGCGGCGACGTGGGCGATGAGGACGCTCGTCGCCGAAGAGGCGATGGTGGGCATGTTGTGGTGCTCGGCGTACCAGATCCGCCGGTAGCCCCACTCCTCGGCGCACTGGGCCAGGGTGACGCTGGCCCTCAGGCTGTCGCCCGCCGTTTCTCCCGTGCCGATGTGCGCGAGGTCGAGGATGGAGAGCGGGACTGCCATGGGCGGTACGGGCCTTTCGTCGCGGGGGAGGGACGGAGGGGCTCCTCCGGCCGTCCGGTCTACAACAGTGGCGCGAGCAGGATATTTCCCCTCCGCACGTGCCCGGCCGCGGCCGGGCCTCCCCACCCGGCGGCTCTCGCGGCGGCCCCGGGGCCCGGGGCCTCGCCTGCGGCTCAGTACAGCCCGAAGACCGGCCGCTCCGGTTCCCCGTCGGGGGAGTCGGAGACGTCCTCGAAGACCAGGAGCGCTCCCGGGACGGGCAGCAGGCGGACCCGCAGGATCCCGGTGAGCGGGACCGTGTCCTCCAGTTGCAGGGTGAACGGGGCGGAGGCGTCGTCCCACGGCGTCACCCCGACGTCGTAGCCGCCCTCGGCGGCGGCGTCCCTGCTGAGGTGCACCATGACGGCGGCCCCCTCCAGGTCCACCCACTCGGTTCCGGCGAGCACGTGCGGGAACGGGGCCCTGCTCTCGGCTTTCTGCAACAGCCGCCCGTCCAGTGCCCGCCGCTCGTGCACCAGCGTCCCGCCGTTCTCGTCGTCGATCCGCACCACCGACACCGAGTCCGCGGTGAAGTGGGCGCTGTGGTCGTGCCCGGTGAGGTCGAGGTCCTCGGCCAGCACCTCGCCGGTCGCGCGGTCCACCACCAGGTAGCGGATGTCGGAGCCCCACTTCTCCACGGCGACCACCGAGCCGTCGGAGGTGACCGGGTACAGGTGGGAGCGCGGGCCGTTGCGGTGGTAGCTGATCTCCGGGTTGGGGCCGACCGGCCCGTCCTCCGGCTGCTCGGTGCGCCACCGCTGCTCGCCCGTTGCCGCGTCGAACGCCGTGAGCCGGTTGACGCCGCCGCGCAGCTCCTGTCCGGCGCCGGAGCGGGGGCTGCGCGGCCAGCGCGCCCCGGGGTGGGCGGTGGCGTCCAGCTCCTCGTGGCAGCGCTGGGCGACCACCACCGTGTCGGGGAACGTGCGGATCCAGGTGCTGGGGCGGCGGTCGACCAGGCACTCGGGGGCCAGCGGGGCCTCCCACACCCGTTCGTCGGTGCTCAGGGAGCGCGCGGTGAGCCGCCAGCCCCCGCCGTCCTGCTCCAGCAGGATGCGCGCGTCCGCGGTGAGCAGGTCGACGGAGGCGCTGCGGCCCGGCCGGCCGCTGCCGTGTCCGCGGTTGTCCCGGCGGCCCAGGCGCAGCGGGGCGTCGCCGTGGGGCCGCCCGGTGGCGGCGTCGAGGGTGAGCAGCGCGTCCCAGTCCCCGCGGTGGTCGTGGAGGGTGAAGGCGAGCACGACGGTCCGGCCGTCCGGGGTGACGTTGGCGTCCACCTCGGCGCCGAGCCTGCGGTAGTGCCAGACCTCCCGGCCGGTGGCGGGGTCCAGCGCGACCACTCCGTCGCCGACGTCGGCCACGGCGCCGACGGCGGTGCCCAGCACCCGGTGGACGAGCGTGCCCGCGGGGGGATGCCACGTCCAGGCGGTCCTGCGGACCGTGGCGGGCACCGGCCGGGAGGCGGCCGCCTCGGCGGTGGTGTGCGACACCAGGGCCCGGTCCGCGGCCGCCCACCCCGCCGCGGCGAGCAGCAGCACCGCCGCCGTCCCGCACGCCAGTCCGGCCAGGGGCGCCCCGGCCCACCGGGGGCGGTGGTTGCGCCCGAACGCCGCCACCAGGGCGGCGCCGCCGGTCAAGGCGGCCAGCCCGGCCCAGCCCACCGCCTGCCAGGGGGTGCTCCCGGAGGCGGGGAGTCCGGCGCCGAACAGCCACAGCGGCGTCTCCAGCACGGTCATCCCCGCCGCCCCCGCGGCGAGGAACCAGCCCAGCAGGACGGGGTGGCGGGCGGCCTCCTGGCGCTGCTCCTCGGGGACCCGCTCCAGCAGTTGCAGCAGCGTCAGCCAGCCGGCCAGGGCGGCCAGCGCCCAGAAGAAGACGCGGAGCACCGGCACCAGGCCGAGGCCGAGGCCGTAGCCGAAGAGCAGGGGGACGAGCGCGCCGACCAGCGCGCCGGCCGCCAGCATCCCCACGCCGGTCCAGGTCAGAAAACGCCGGACGCAATTGCGTGTGCGGGGGGACGGGGCGGGCATGGTGGCGGTTCGGCTCCTCGGCGGATTCTGCGACGGCTCGGGGTTCTGCCGTTTCGGTGCCCCCACCGTCGAAAAACCGGTGAATTCCCACTGGCGGAGGCGGGCGCGGACGGCGGAGTCCCCGCGTCAGGCCGTCGGCCCCGCCGCCGCCCTTGCGGGGCCGCAGGTCGAAACCGCTCACCGTTCCCGAGACCACTCCGACAACCGCGGTCGTCATCCGGACGGAAGGCTTTGGCAGTCGTCTTTCCCACCGCTCCGGTTACTGACGGAAGTTTACGAGGATTTCTCGTCCGCCACCACTGTCAGATCGATGCGGAACACAATCCGGCGGTGCCGGAAAATCCCTTTGCGTCCGCGGGAGCCGGATTTCCGGGCGGGAATTCCGAAAACAGCTCCGGCCCGCCGCGCCCCGCGCCCGGGGCAGCGGCGTGCGGCGGGCCGGGGTGACCTGGGCAATCGCCCGGCGCCGGCACCGGGGGAGCCCGGCGGCCCGCGCCCTGCGGGCGGCTCCGCCGGGCGGGGCGTGCGTTCAGAAGCGTTCGCGGCGCACCACGGTGCGGCGGCCCTTGACGGTGCTGTTCTTCAGCGCGGAGATCACCGCGTCGGCGCTGGCCTCGGGGACCTCCACCAGGGAGAAGCGGTCGGCGATCTCGATCGCGCCGATGTCGCGCCCGCTCAGCTCGGTCTCCCCCGCGATCGCGCCCACCAGGTCCTGGGGGCGCACCCGGGCGTTGCGGCCGATGCCGACGAACAGGCGGGTCATGCCCTCCGACGGCCCCCGTCCGCGCCGCTCGCCGCGGCCCGTGCGCCGCCCGCGCCCCGGGCGCTCGCCCCGGTCGGGGCGGATGACGGGCTCGGGGATCTCCTCCTCCTCGGTGACGGCGCCGCTGGCCTCGTGCGCCAGCTTCACCGCGGCCAGCGCGATCTCCATGATGTCGAACTCCTCGGCGAGCGGCTCCACCACGACGCGGAAGGAGTCGAGGTCGGCGTCGTCGCCGACGAGGCTCTCGTACAGCGCGGCGCGGGTCAGCTCCATGCGCCGGGCGTGCAGGTCGGCGACGGTCGGCAGCTTCTCGACGCTGATCTGGCCGTTGGTCTCGCGCCGGATGGTCTTGAGCATCCGGTGCTCGCGCGGCTCCACCAGGGTGATCGCCACGCCCTCGCGTCCGGCCCGGCCCACCCGGCCGATGCGGTGCACGTAGGTCTCGACGGCCGGGGGCACGTTGTAGTTGACCACGTGGGTGAGGTGCTCGACGTCGAGGCCGCGGGCGGCCACGTCGGTGGCCACGAGCAGGTCGGCGGTCCCGTTGCGCAGCCGCGCCATGACCCGGTCGCGCTGCTCCTGGCTCATGCCGCCGTGCAGGGCCTCGGCGCGGTAGCCGCGGGCGTTGAGGGTCTCGGTGAGCTGGTCGACCTCGTCGCGGGTGCGGCAGAACACCAGGGCGGCGGTGGGCGCCTCCACGTCCAGCACGCGCCCCAGCGCCGCGGGCTTGTGGGGGCGCGCCACCACGTAGGCGTTCTGGCGGACCTTCGGCTCCTCGCCGGGGGCGGGGACCTCGCGGGCGATGCGCACCCGCACCGGGTCGTTGAGGTGGCGGCGGGCGATGGCGTCGATGCGCTCGGGCATGGTCGCCGAGAACAGCACCATCTGGCGGTCGGCGGGGACCTGTTCGACGATCGCCTCGATGTCCTCGGCGAAGCCCATGTCGAGCATCTCGTCGGCCTCGTCCAGGACGACCATCCGCACGTCGTCCAGGACGAGCGTGCCCCGGCCGATGTGGTCCAGGGCCCGCCCCGGGGTGGCGACGACGACGTCGACGCCGCGCTCCAGGGCCCGCAACTGCCGCCCGATGGGCTGGCCGCCGTAGATCGGCAGCACCCGGGCGCCGATGCCGCGGCCGTAGCGGTGCAGCGCCTCCGACACTTGCAGGGCGAGCTCGCGGGTGGGCACCAGGACGAGCGCCGAGGGCGCCTCCCCCCGGTCGCCGTCGGGCAGCTTCTGCAGGATCGGCAGGGCGAAGGCGGCGGTCTTGCCGGTCCCCGTGGCGGCCTGCCCGAGCAGGTCGTGGCCCTCCAGCAGGGGCGGGATCGCCTCCCGCTGGATCGCCGTGGGCTCCTCGTAGCCGAGGTCGACCAGCTCTCCCAGCAGTTCCGCGCGCAGTCCCAGATCGGCGAAGCCGACCTGCTCCTCGGTGGTGGTGTTCTCGCTCATCGCGGCTCCTCGTCGCTGAACAGACGCACGGGGCCGGCCGACGGCACCAGCGCCTCGCCCCCGTACTCACAACGGCCCCTTACCGTGCGCGATCCACCCCTCGCTCAGCACGGTCCGCCCCCGCACCCCGGAGGCACGGAAGAACCGGGAATCAGGGACATCCGCGCCCACCCTCGGCGGGGGCGCGGAGAAGACCGCCCAATCAAGAAGCCACTGTAGGTTTACCACTCCCCTCACCCGAACGAGGACCGGCATGCCTGCCGCGCGCGGCCGGATACCCGCTCCGGTGCCGTTCGGGGCTGCGGGCGGCCTCCTCCGCCCCGCTGAGCATGGCGGAGACGATCCACTCGTAGACCGTGACCCACGCCGAGCCCACCGAGGGCACCCACTCCAGGGAGATGTCGCGGGCCGCCTCGATCAGGGCGTGGCCCACGCAGCGGTACTCCTCGAGCCCCAGCCCCCACCGGACGTAGTGGTAGGCGCCGAGCTCGCGCAGGCGCTGCCAGGTGTCGTCGTCGGGCTTGTCGAGGTGGCGGACGACCTGGACGAGCACCTGGGCCATCCGGACGTGCTGGACCCCCATGTCGGCGGGGAACAGCTCCCGGCAGCCCGGCAGGAGCCGGAACAGGTGGTCGTAGAGGTGCTCGGCCAGGACCTCGGGCTGGGCCAGCAGGTCCTCGCAGAGCCGCTGGACCTGGCTGACGATCCGGGCGTCGGGGCGGGGCGGTTCGCGGGTCGCCATGACGGTCATAACGCTCTTCCCTCCTGTTCCCCCCTGCCAGAAGTTTCCCGGCGCCACTTCCGCGTATTTCCACAAAAACACGGAAGGAGACCGAAAAAACATGGACAATCCATTTCTTCCAACTCTGGAGAATGGATGGAAAAATTCCTTCGATGCCCCTGTCACCTGGCAGGACAGCATTTCGGGAACACTTTAAACCGTCGCTTCATGCGGGTTTCACCGGGGGGCTCCGAGGGGGCCGTGGGGCTTTTTCCGGGCGGGTACTGTTCCGCAGCCCTTCGGGACTTTGGACCCTGGCGCTCGCCGTTTCGGCCGCCTCCCGCCCCCGTTTTCCCACACCCTGCGGAGCGGTTCGGACACACTGCGGAGTCGCGGGATGCGGCGCGTCCGCGGAGTCGCGCCCGCCTCCTCCTGTGACAGACATCACCGCGGGGCGGTCGGCGGCCGACCGGCGCCGCACACGCCCGGACCCCGCCGGGCACGGGGGCCGGGCGGGGTCCGGGCGGGGTCTTCGGGCTCAGGGGCGGGGGTCGTCGGCGGGGGGCGGCGGCTGGGAGGCGTCCTGCTTCTTGCGGGGGCGGCCCCGCCGGGGGAGGGCCCCGGCCCGCTCGGGCATGCGGCCCGCCTCGGTCAGCGCGCGGCGCAGCAGGAACTCGATCTGGGCGTTGGTGCTGCGCAGCTCGTCGCCGGCCCATCGGGCGAGCGCGTCGTACACCGCTGGGTCGAGCCGGAGCAGGATCTTCTTGCGCTCACTTGCCACCGGACAACCTTACGAGTAGAGCGTTCCCGTGTTGACGACCGGCTGGGTGGCGCGGTCGGCGCACAGCACCACGAGCAGGTTGCTCACCATGGCGGCCTTGCGCTCCTCGTCGAGGTCCACCACGTCCTGCTCGGCCAGGCGGTTGAGCGCCAGGTCCACCATGCCGACCGCGCCCTCGACGATGCGCTGGCGCGCGGCGATGATCGCGCCCGCCTGCTGGCGCTGGAGCATCGCCTGGGCGATCTCCGGGGCGTAGGCCAGGTGGGTCAGCCGCGACTCGATGATGCGCACGCCCGCCGACTCCACGCGCTCGGCGATCTCGGCGGAGAGCTTCTCGGTGATCTCGTCGGCGTTGTCGCGCAGGGACAGCCGGTCGGTGCCGTCGTGGTTGTCGTAGGGGTAGTTGTTGGCGATGTGCCGGACGGCCGCCTCGGTCTGGGTGCCGACGAAGCGGACGAAGTCGTCGACCTCGAAGACCGCGCGGGCGGTGTCGCGGACCTGCCAGACCACGACGGCGGCGATCTCGATGGGGCTGCCGTCGGCGTCGTTGACCTTCATGACGGCGGTCTCGTGGTTGCGGATGCGGGTGGAGACCGGCTTGCGGGTGCTGAGCGGGTTGACCCAGCGCAGCCCGTCGGTGCGGACGGTGCCGGTGTAGCGGCCGAAGAACTGGACGACCCGCGCCTCGTTGGGGGCGACGATCGTCAGCCCGCAGGCGAGGAGGAGCCCGAGCAGGACCAGCAGCAGGCCCGCGACGGTCAGGGCCACCGCGCCCGCGTCCATGCCGGTGCCGGCCCCCGTGTAGAGGCCCAGGCCGGCCGCGGCCGCACCGGCCAGCAGCACGGCCAGGGCGAGGAGGACCATCGGCAGGCCCGGCAGGCCGTCGGTGACGCGCTCCCGCACCCGGGGCTCGGGCATCTCCACCGCGGAGACGGCTTCCTGGTTCATCACTGCGTCCTTTCACTGTCATGGTGATGACTTGAATCTAGCATTGTGATATCACTTTTTCTAGTCCGGCCGGGCCCGGCCGGTCGCGGACAACGGGCGCGGCCGCGCGGCTCCGGCGAAGGGCGGGATGCCGGGCGGCCCGGGAGCGCGTGCCGGGCCGCCCGCCGTTCGGGCGCCCGGGGCGGCGGGTACGGTGGGACACCCCGCCGCCCGCGGCGGCGCGACGCTCCGCCCCTCCCGCACGCGGCCC
>NZ_KQ950185.1:34238-37443 GCF_001517975.1 Thermobifida cellulosilytica TB100 | reverse complement strand
CGCCCCTCCCGCACGCGCCCCGCCCCGGGCCCGGTCCGGCTCCGGGGCCGCGGGAACGGGCACGGCTTGGTGACAATTCGGCGGTAGCTCCCGGACGACAGGAGACAGCGGGCGATCTTTGCGGAACAATGCACCACTTGTCGGGGATCGTCAGGTGACGAGGATCACCGACAGTAGTGACCCATCTCCTAAACCAGACTTGCCTTATTCCGCCGTTAACGGTTAGCTCTGAAAGCTCAGACGGGCCTTCCGTTTCGGGGGCAGGCGGGCCGCATCCCGCTTGTCCTCAGTGCAGCCACCCCTTCAATTCATCCGCACTCAGAGCGAGTCCATGACGAAAGAGCAGCGCCGCCCCCTCCGCTGGCTACGCCTTCTGTCCGCCGAACAGCGCGGCACCATCCGTTCACGTCTCCTCGCGCTGGCCCTCATCCCGAGCACTGCCCTGCTGGTCCTCTGGGTCGGCGTCACCGTCACCCCGGTGAACGACCTGATCGTCCTCCAACGGGGGACCACGTTCGTCGAGGAGGCGGGGGTCCCCGCGCTGGAGGTCATCTCCGCGCTGCAGGCGGAACGCCAGTCCACGATGGAGTACCTGGCCCTCCGGGAGTCCGGCAGCGACAACCGCGTCCCCACCACGCAGTTGCGGGAGGACCGCGCGGCCACCGACACGGCCGTCGCCGACTTCCGCGCCCAGATCGAGGAGAGCGGACTGCTCTCCTTCCCCGAGGAGACCCGCGACCGCATCGACCGGTTCCTCAGCACGCTGACCGTGATCCAGCCGCACCGCGACGTCCTCGACACCTCCACCCCCACCCGGGACGGCGCCGTCTCCACCTACAACGAGGCGATCGAGGCCGGCCTGCAACTGTGGGACATCCAGGAGAAGCTGGTCGACGCCGACCAGGCCCACCACATGCGCAGCCTCACCTCCCTGATCCGGGCGCGCGAGCTGCTCTCCCAGGAGGACGGGGTGCTGACCTACAGCGGCATCTCCGGTACCTTCAGCACCGCCGACCACATCGACTTCGCGGCCGCGGTCGGCGCCCAGCGCTTCCTGTACACCCAGATCGCCCCCGAGCTGACCGGCCCGGACCGGGCCGTCTACGACGAGGTCATCGGCAGCGCCCAGTTCCGCACCGTGCAGTCGCTGGAGAACGAGGCGATCCGCGCCGGCGCCGCCACCGACGACCCTCCTGTCGACATCGAGCTGTGGAACTCCTCCCGGAGCATGCTGGACGAGTCCTTCCAGGACCTCACGGAGAGCCGCATCGCCGACATCACCGAGCAGAGCCGGGCCGACGCCCTGCAACTCACCCTCCTCATCGCGGCGCTCAGCACCGTGACCCTGGCCGTGGTCGTGGCCTCCGTGCTCTACAGCTCGCGGACCGTCACCTGGCTCAACCGGCGGCTCGGCGCGCTGCGCCAGGCCACCCTGGACTACGCCAACCACCGCCTGCCCAGGATCACCGCCCGGCTGCGGGCCGGGGAGAAGGTGGACGTCGACACCGACGCCCCGCTCATCCCCGTCGACGTCGACGACGAGATCGGACAGGTCACCAAGGCGTTCAACACCGCGCAGCGCGCGGCCGTGGACTCCGCCACCCAGGAGGCGAAGCTGCGCGAGGGCGTGCGCAACGTCTTCCGCAACATCGCGCGGCGCGCCCAGACCCTGGTGCACCGCCAGCTCAGCCTGCTGGACACGCTGGAGCAGTCCGAGACCGACCCGAAGGTGCTGGAGTCGCTGTTCCGGATCGACCACCTGAGCACCCAGATGCGGCGCAACGCCGAGAACCTGATGCTGCTCACCGACGACCGGCCCTCCCGCAAGGCGGGCGAGCCGCTGTCCCTGGCCCAGGCGGCGCGCGCCGCCTCCAGCGAGATCGAGGACTACTCCCGGGTCAAGCTGCTGCCGATGCCCACCGTGCGGCTCAAGGGGGCGGTCGCCTCCGACAGCGTGCGCCTGCTGGCGGAGCTGCTGGAGAACGCCGCCTCCTTCTCCCCGCCCAGCACCACGGTGACGGTGCGCGGCGAGGCGCTGCCCCACGGCAGCTACGCGCTGGAGATCGAGGACCGGGGCCTGGGCATGCTCCCCGAGGGCTACGCCGCCGCCAACGAGCTGCTCAGCGGCTCCTCCTGGCGCTTCAACCTCGCCGACATGCGCGAGGACTCCCAGCTCGGGCTGATCGTGGTCGCCACCATCGCCCAGCGGCACAACCTGAAGGTCACCCTGCGGCCCTCCCCCTACAACGGAACCCAGGCGATCGTCGTGTTCCCGCCCGAGGCGATCGACACCTCTCCGGCGACCCCGCCCGAGATCACGGTCGAACGCACCCGCCCCGCCCCCGCGGAACTGGAGGCACCTTCCGTGACGGCGTCCCCCGCCCCCTCCGGGACCGCTCCGGCCGCGGCCCCGGCCGCCCCCGACTCCACCGCGCGGCCCGCTGCCGAGGCTTCCGCGGAGTCCGACACCTACAAGGGCCTGCCCCGGCGCAGGCGCTCCCACCGACGTCAGCAACAACCCGTCCCGCCGGCGCCCGCACCGTCCATCTCCCGGCCTGTCAGCACCGACCGGTCGCTGGAGGAGATCCGGCAGATGATGAGCGCTTTCCAGCGCGGCACCCGGACCGGACGCGCCGAGGGATCCAACGAGTACCCCACCACGGAGGCACGATGACCGAGCAGACGACCGCCCCCCGTTCCACCTCCTCCGAGCTGGACTGGCTGCTGACCGACCTGGTCTCCCGCACCGAGGGGGCCCGCGAGGCCGTGCTGCTGTCCGCGGACGGCCTGCTGCTGTCGGCGTCCAGCGGCATGAACCGGGAGCGTGCCGAGCGGATCAGCGCCATCGCCTCGGGCTTCTCCAGCCTGGCCCGGGGCGCCGGCAAGCAGCTCGGGGCCTCCGAGGTCCGCCAGACCGTGGTGGAGATGGACAGCGTCTTCCTGTTCGTCCTCTCCGCGGGGCACGGCGCCTGCCTGGCCCTGGTCGCCGACTCCTCCTGCGACGTCGGCCTGGTCGCCTACGAGATCAACCGGCTGGTGCGCCAGGTGGGCCCGCACCTGTCGACGCTGCCCAGGCACCGCCGTCCGGCGCACGGCCGAGCCGCAGAGGGACTGTGAGGCCATGTCCGGCTCCCTCGACGACGGCGGCCGGCTGATCCGCCCGTACTCGCTGACCAGGGGGCGCACCCGCCCCTCGCGTTCCGAC
>NZ_KQ950185.1:28877-32668 GCF_001517975.1 Thermobifida cellulosilytica TB100 | reverse complement strand
GCCCGTGTCCCGGTGCGGCGGCCGGGCGCGCCGCACCGGGACACGGGCGGGCCTCACAGCCAGCCGCGGCGTTTGAAGATCGCGTACAGCGCCACGCTCACCGCCACCATCAGCCCCACCGCCATCGGGTAGCCGTACCTCCAGTGCACCTCCGGCATGAAGTCGAAGTTCATCCCGTAGATGCCGCCGACCACGGTGGGGGCGAACAGGATGGCCGCCCACGAGGAGATCTTCTTGACCTCCTCGCTCTGCGCGTAGCTGGCCTCGGTGAGGTGCTTCATCTCCTCGTTCTGGGCCTGGCTGACCAGGGTGGCGTTGACCGCGAGGATCGAGTTGAGCAACTGGCGGAAGCCGTCCACCCGCTCGGCGACGGTCGTGGCGTGGTCGGCGACGTCGCGCAGATGGCGCTGGAGCTCCTCGCCGGTGCCGTACTTGTCGAAGCCGGCCTCCAGGTCGGCGAGGATGCCCAGCAGCGGGCGGGCCGCCCGCTGGAACTCGATGACCTCGCGCGACAGCTCGTAGATGCGCCGCGACACCCGGGGGTCGCGGTTGAACACCTGGGTCTCGATCTCGTCGATGTCGTTCTGCAGGCCCGCGACGACCGGCGCGTAGCCGTCCACCACCGCGTCCAGCACCGCGTACAGCACCGCCTCGGGCCCCAGCTTCAGCAGGTCGGGGTCGTCCTCCAGGCGGCGGCGCACCGTCGACAGGTCGGGGGCCTGGCCGTGGCGCACGGTGAGCACGAAGTCGGTGCCGACGAACAGGTGGATCTCGCCGAAGCGCACCTCCTCGGCGTAGTCGAGGTAGCGGGCCGAGCGCAGGACCACGAACAGGGTGTCGTCGTAGCGTTCCAGCTTGGGCCGCTGGTGGGCGACGATGGCGTCCTCCACGGCCAGCTCGTGCAGGCCGAACTGCTCGGCGGCGGCCAGCAGTTGGGTGTCGGAGGGCTGGTGCAGGTCGATCCACGCCATCGCGCCGGGCTGCTGCGGGACCAGGTCGCGCAGGCGGGCCAGGTCGTCGGGCCTGCCCGGCCTGCGGCGGCCGTCGACGTAGACCGCGGCGTCGACGACGCTGTCCTCCATGGCGGGGGCGCCGTCCTCCTCGGGGCGGGGGTCCATGGAGTACTCGGGGGCGTCGGTGTGGGTCCTGGCGACCGTGGCGACGGGGCGCAGGCTGGGCAGCCACGAGCGCATGCGGCGTTGCGACATGGGAGCTCCCGGGGCGAGTTCGGTGCTTCGGTGACGACCGGTCGCGGAGGACGCGGGCACACGGCAGGCACCGGGCCGCGCTCCGCGGAGAACACTGGGCTGGGGCTAGTGCCGTGCCCTCGGGACGATCTGCCCGTCACTGGGGCGATCACACGGGAGGACGCTCTTGCGCGCCGAGATCACCAGCGCTAGGCGCTGGTCGGGCACCGCACTAGTTGGTACTGGGAGGTTGGCTCATGGTCGGCCTCACCTCCAGCGTCCACGGCTCGTCGGCCTCGAAAATCCCGCTACGGCCCCACCTTAGTACGGACGGAGCGGTGTTCGGGCACGCACGGCTCCGGCGGGCGGGCAGCACCCCCGAGGGGCGGAGGGGCGCTCCGCCGCGGGGGCCGCCCCGGTGCCCGCCGTCGGCTCCGGCCGCGCCGGGGGCGGCCGCTCCCGGCGCGGCCGGCCGGATCCCGCTGGTCACCGGTCCGGTCGTGCCGGGAGCGCGGGCGGCGCCCCGCCCCTGGGGTGCTGCCGGAGCGGCAGGGGGACGGTCCGCGCCGCGGCGCCGCAACCGCAACCGGATCAATGTGAGGTAAATCACTTCTGCTGACGGGGCAGAATTCCCTGATATGGACGACGCACTCTTTCCCGTTCCCGCCTCCCCCGTCGAGGTCGCACCGGGCGCGGTGCACGTCCCCGGCTGGCTGGACCCGGACGAGCAGCGCGAGCTGGTGGAGCTGTGCCGCACCTGGACGCGCGGCCCCGGCGGGATGACCCGGCACCGCACGCGCGGGGGCACGATGAGTGTCGCGATGACCTCGCTGGGCTGGTACTGGCGCCCCTACCGCTACTGCGCGGCCCTGCCCGACGGCTCCCCCGTGCCGCCCCTCCCGCCGGTCCTGGGACGCCTGGCGCTGCGCGGCCTGGCCGCCGCCTACGGCGCGGTGCCCGACCCCGCCCCCGACTACGACGTGGCGCTGGTGAACTTCTACGGGCCCGGCGCGACCATGGGCATGCACCAGGACCGCGACGAGCGCTGCGACGCGCCGGTGGTCTCGGTGAGCCTGGGCGATGCGTGCGTGTTCCGGTTCGGCAACACCGCCACCCGCACCCGCCCCTACACCGACGTGGAGCTGCGCGGCGGCGACCTGTTCGTGTTCGGCGGCCCGTCCCGGTGGGCCTACCACGGGGTGCCGCGCACCTTCCCCGGCACCGCCGACCCGCGGACGGGGCTGCGGTCGGGCCGGTTCAACATCACGGTGCGCGCCTCGGGGCTGCGCCGCGGCTGAGGGCGGCGCGGCCGCCGCGGGGCGCGCCCGGCGCGGGCGCGCCCCGGCGCACCTCAGCGGCGCAGCAGGTCGCGGATGTTGATGTACAGCAGGCTGACCACGGCCAGCGCCATGGGCACCAGCAGGGTGATCCGCCAGTTGACCAGGAAGGCCGCGATGATCCCGGCCAGCGCGCCCAGCACCACGACCAGCAGCGCCAGGCCCACCAGGAACGACAGGAAGCGGCGGCGGGCCAGCGCGTCGAAGGCCGCGAACAGCACCACCACGCCCAGCGCGGCCAGCAGCGCCAGGCTGCCGCGCAGCAGCACCATGACCGCGCCCAGGGCGGTGAGCAGCAGCGGCGTGCTCAGCGTCGCCCACACGTGCAGGAAGCGGGTGGTGCGCTGCCGGCCGGAGGCGTAGGGCAGGTGCGGCGAGCGCAGGTGCGCCTGGGGCGGCAGCTCCAGCGGCTCGCCGCTGTCCAGGGCGGCGCGGTACAGGTCGCGCTCGTCCGCCAGGTGCGTGCGCTCGCGGTAGCGGGCGGTCAGCTCCCGCTCGGCCTCGCCGATGCGGGCCCGGTACTCCCGGGCGCGCGCCTGGGCGCTGGCGTGGCGGCTCAGCACCATCTCGGCGGCGGCCAGGCGGCGCAGCGCGGCCCGCTCCTCCTCGATCGCGGCGTCGGCCTCGCCGATGCGGGCCTCCAGCTCCTCCAGGTGGGCCCGCAGGTCCGCGCGGGCGCTCTCGGGGGTGGGCGCGACCTTGTGCAGCCCGACCCACCACAGCGGGTCGGCCCAGGAGCGGCGCACGGTGCCGTCGCGCTCGTAGCGGGGGCCGCTGGGGGCGCGTTCGCCGTCGAACCAGTCGCGGGTGTTGCGGCCCCACAGGCCGCGGTAGCCCCGCACCCACGGGGTGGTGTCGTCGATGACGACCGGAGTCCAGGTGCGCTCCCCGCCGGGGCCCACGCGCACGCCGTCGCCGCGCGCGTAGTCGACGAAGGGCACGCCGATCCCGCGGAGCCTGCTGGAGGAGGGCAGGAAGCGGGCGGTGAAGCGCCGCCAGGCCTGCAACGCCCCGCGCAGGAAGGAGGGGTCGACCTGGATGAGGTAGTCGCCGGGCAGCATCTGGTGGGAGTGCGACCCGGCGCCCACGTAGATGATCGGGTGGTCGCCGTCGCGGTGCAGCTCCGGGTCGTCCCAGCGGCGGCGCAGGTCGTCGCCGAGGTACTCGTGGGAGGAGGCGCCCACCCACACCGGCCGGTACTCCCCGTCCTCCTCCTCGACCAGGTAGACGGTGACCTTCTCCCAGTCGGCCTCGTGGTCGTTGACGC
>NZ_KQ950185.1:22320-27825 GCF_001517975.1 Thermobifida cellulosilytica TB100 | reverse complement strand
CGGCCGCGACCGCGGCGGGCATGCCCAGGGGGGCGGTGACCAGGGCGGACACGGTCATCGCGAGGGTCAGCCCGGGCAGGACGCCCAGCCTGGAGCCGACGGCCTGGGAGAAGACGATGTACAGCGCCACGCAGGCGGCCCCGGTCAGGCCGAAGGCCACGCCGAGCAGGTCGGCCCCGCCCTGCCAGGGGCGGGTGAGCAGCAGCACCCCGGCGGCGGCGAGCAGGACCCACAGCAGTTCCCGGGGGCGGCGCAGGGCGAGCACGGCCACGGTGAGGGGGCCGAGGAACTCCACGGCGGCGGCCGTGCCCAGCGGGATGCGGTCGGTGGCCAGCGAGAACATCACCATCATCCCGGCGCTGACCACGCCCAGGGCCGCGGTGGCGGCGATGTCGGACCAGGTGGCGGCGCGCACGGCGCGCAGCAGCGGGCGGCCGCCCACCGCGGCCAGGAGCAGCGCGGCCCAGCTCAGGCGCAGCCAGGTGATCCCGAGGGGGCCCGCGGAGGCGAACAGGTGGACCGCGACCGCGCTGCCCGTGTGCAGCAGGACCATGCTGGCGACCAGGAGCAGGGGGGCGGGGACCCGCGTCCGGGCACGCCGAATGAGGGGGGGCAAAGAGAGGATCACCCCACCAATGTGGCGTGTGTGCTCTGTTGCCGTCCAGGCACCGTTGGCGGATGAAACGTTTCCTTTCGGTGGAAGGTTGCGGCAGGCGGAGCGGCGCCGGCCCCCTCCGGCGGGCGCGGGGAGGCGGGTCACACCGCCGCCGGGTTTATCCGCCCCCGAAGGCCGGTATAACCCTGAGTCGGCAGGCATCAAGTTTGGTGAGCAGCCACCGGGAGGCGGTCCAGCGCAGCGCCGCGGACCGACCGCGCCACACCCGATGCCCGCCCACGGCCGGTCCGCCCGGTGCCTCCAGCGCGGACCACGGACCTCTCGGCCCCGTGCGCCCCCTGCGCCCGGGGCGCGGCGCGCACGGCCGCCCCGGCCGCGTGACCGCGGGACTGCTGCCCGCCACGACGATGAGAGGAGAATCGTGCTGACCCAGGTTGAGGCAGCGGCGACGCGAACCCTGAACCCCTTCCGCCGGACGCGCGCGATCGCCGAGCACACCCTGCGCGAGGCCAAGGACGACATCACTCATCTGCAACTGCTCTCCCTGTTCCACGCGCTCGCCGCGTGCGAGACCGCGCTCTCCCGCGACCCGGGGTCCCTTGCAGAGCGGCTGGCCGGACTGCGCGCCGCCGTGGTCGACCTGGTGGGCGAGGAGTGGCTGGCCGCCAACGCCGACCACCCCGGCGTGCGCGACTTCGGCCTCCTCGACGGCACGGCCCTGCTGAGCCGGCTGGACGAGGTCGTGGCCGACCTGCTGCGGACGCGCTTCCTGCGCCTGGCGGCCTGAGCCGCCGACGCCCCGGGCGCCGGCCGGGCCTGTCGGCCGGCGCCCGCCGTCTTCTACGGTTGAGGGGTGGATCTGACACGGCTGAGGCTGCTTGTGGAACTGCGGCGGCTGGGCACGATGACGGCGGTCTCCGAGGTCACCGGGATGGGCACCTCGGCGGTCTCCAAGCACCTGGCCGTGCTGGAGCGGGAGGCGGGGGTGCGGCTGCTCGCCCCGGACGGCCGCCGGGTCAGGCTGACCCCGGCCGGCAGGCGCCTGGCCGAGCACGCGGCGGACATCCTGGGCCGGGTGGAGGCGGCCCGGGCCGAGATGGCGGGCGAGGGGCCGCCGGTGGGCCGGATCGACCTGGTGACGTTCGTCAGCATGACCGTCCCCGTGGTGCTGCCGGCGATGGAGCGGCTGCGCCAGGAGCACCCGGGCATCGAGGTGCGCCTGATCGAGCACGAGCCCGACCAGACGCTGGACCTGCTGCTGGGCGGCGAGGCCGACCTGGGGCTGGTCTACGAGTACAGCCTGGTGCCGCGCCGGATCCCCGAGGGGATCACGCTGTCGCCGGTGGGCAGCGAGCCGCTGTTCCTCGCGCAGTCCTCGGCGGGCGGCCCCAGCCGCGCGACGATGACCCGCGAGCGGCTGCGCGCGCTGGCGGACGCCTCCTGGATCGCCAACTCGCGCGGCAGCGACGAGGACGAGCTGGTGCGCCGCATGTGCGCCTCGGCGGGGTTCCGGCCGCGCATCCGCCACCGCATCGACACCCTGGAGGCGGTCAGCGCGGTCGTGGCCGCCGGGTGGGGGGTCGGGCTGCTGCCCAAGCTCGCGGCCACTCCGCGCCGCCGCGGCGTGGTGCACACCCCGCTGGGCGAGCTGGCCGGGGTGCGCCGGATCTACCTGGCCTCCCGCACCGGGGCGTGGGCGTGGCGTCCGCTGCGCGCGGTGGCGCACCGGATCCGGCTGGCCGCGCGCGGCGTGCTGGACCCGCTGGAGGAGGACCCGCACAGCGGGGACGGCGCGGTGGTCAGGCGCTGAGGATGAACCGGCCGGAGGGGACGGTGATCCTGCTGGCGGCCTGGCGCATCGCGGTGAGCAGCGGCTCGGGGTCGGCGCCGCTGCGGGTGGCGGCCAGGACGTGGCGCCGGGGGCCGTTGCGGACCGAGCGCACCACCATGTGGGAGGTGGCCGTGCCGTGCCAGGCCAGGCGGGGCACCATCGCCACCCCGAGCCCGGCCGTGACCAGGGCGAACGCCGCGCTGAAGTCGGTGACGACGTGGGCGTTGCGGGGGTGGAACCCGGCCTGGTGGCAGGCCGCGGCCACGGTGTCGAACCAGACAGTGCCCGGGCCGGACATGATCCAGTCGGCGTCGCTGAGGTCGGCGGCCAGGTCCAGCTCCTCCTTGGTGGCCAGCGGGTGCTCGTAGGGCAGGACCACGTCCAGCGGTTCGACCATGACCGGGTGGAACTGGAACCCCGGGGTGCCGGTGGCGGGCAGGTGCGGCGAGGACATGGTGACGGCGACGTCGATCCCGCCGGTGCGCAGCAGTTCGGTGCTGTGCTCGGGTTCGGCCTGCACGACCGAGAAGCGCCAGCCCGGGTGGGTGCGGCGCAGTCCGGCCACGGCCGGGGTGACGAGGTTGGAGATGCCGGTGGCGAAGGAGCCCACCCGGACCGCGCCCAGCGACCCCTCGGCGTAGCGGGCCAGGTCGGCCTGGGCCCGCTCCAGTTCGGCGAAGATCACCCGGGCGCGCTCCAGCAGCACCCGGCCCGCCCCGGTGAGGACGAACCGGCGGCCGCTCCGCTCGACCAGGGGCACCTCGGTCTCCCTGGCCAGGGCGGTGAGCTGCTGGGAGACCGCCGAGGGGGTCACGCCCAGCGCTTCTGCGGTCGCTGCCACGGTGTGGTGCTCGGCGAGCGCGCTCAGCACCTGCAACCGCCGCACATCAATCATGGGCTCATCCTACGAAACGTCTCGCCCCGGTCCGGGCGGCCCGCCCTCCCCGCCCGCCGGCGTGATCCGCCGCACTTTGCCACGACTTTGGGTGTCCCTCCCGTGACCCGGGGCAGCCGGAAGGGCGACAGGGCGCACCGAATCTGAGTTAAATTCGGAAGTTTTTTCTCTTGCGTCACGAGCGACATCCCTTTCCCGCCTCCTGGCCGCACACCGCACCGAACCGGAACGTAAGCTCATGACCAGCGCTCAGAACGGTGTCGATGGGAACGGCAACCAGCGGGCGCACCGCACCACCACATCGGGACAGGTGAGAAAAAGATGCAAACTTCGTTGGAGACCAAACCGCGCGCCGGAGTTTCGGGCGTGCTGCGCTTCCGCTACATCGGTCCCTTCGAGGTAGCAGAGCTGGCCGAGCTGTGGGGAGCCCTGCACCGGCAGCACACGACGATCGCCTCTCACCTGGAGGACCTCCTCGGCTCGGTGAGCGTCGAGGAGTCGTGGCGCCGCCGCAGCCGGCGCTACGTGGAGTGGCTGTCGGAGCCGGACACGATCGCCGTCGTCGCGGAGAGCGGCGGGACCGACGTCGGCTACGCGATGGTGACCGTGCGCGAGGAGCACCACGGCTCCTGGGACCGGGGCGACCGGGTCGCGGTGGTCCAGACCCTGTCGGTCCACCCCGACCACTCGCTGGACTTCGTGGGCGGCGGCCTGCTGGACGAGGTCCGCCGGCAGCTCGCCGAGATGGGCGTGCGCGACCTGGAGCTGCCCGCCGTGTCCGGCAACGCCGAGGCCATCCGCTTCTACGAGAGCCAGGGCTTCCGCCCGTTCGTGACCACCATGGTCTCGCGGATCGGCGCGGGACCGCACGACTGACCGGGGAATCCGCCGCACCGGCGGGGGACGGCCGCAGGCCGGGGGGCGCCCGCTCCCCGGCCTGCGGCGCGTCTGCGGACCGGCGGTCCGCGAAAACCGCTTCCCCCGCGGGCGGGCGCCCTCTACCCTCCTCGGTGCTGCCTTGCCGTCTCTTTCGAGGAGCACCGTGGACACCGCGACGCAACCCGACTACCCGCCCACCCCGCGCACCGTGCCCAGCCGCAAGCGGGAGCGCGTCCGCTACGACGCCGCGACGGTGCACGCGGTCCTGGACGCCGAGTTCGTCTGCCACCTCGGCTTCGTCCACGACGGGGCCCCGTCGTGCTGCCCACCGTCTACGCGCGCGTCGACGACCGCCTCTACCTGCACGCCTCCACCGGCAGCCGACTGGCGCTGGCCCTGCCCGAGGAGGGGCTGGCGGTGTGCGTCACCGTCTCGCTGGTGGACGCCCTGGTCCTGGCCCGCTCCTGGATCGGCCACTCGCTGAACTACCGGTCCGTGGTGGTCCACGGCACCGCCCGCAGGGTCACCGACCCCGCCGAGGCGCTCGCGGCGCTGGTCGACCACATGCTGCCGGGCCGCGCGGCCGACTCCCGCCCGCCCACCGCCGCGGAGCTGGCGAAGACCGCCGTGCTCCGCGTGGACCTGCGCGAGGCGTCGGCCAAGGTCCGCGACCACGGCGTCTCCGACGACCCCGGGGACCTGGCGCTGCCGCACTGGGCGGGCCTGGTCCCCCTGACCCGGGGCCTCGGCGCCCCCGTCCCCGCCCCGGACCTGCCCGGGGAGACGCCGGTGCCCGGCTACCTGGAGGCGGCCTGTGCACCGGGACGCGCGGCCCCGGCGCGGTGACCCGCCCGGCGGGGGTCGGCGGCGCCCGCGGTGCCGCCGACCCCCGCCGCAGAGCCGTTAGGCTCGTCGGCGTGGCCGAAACCGACTCCGCCCTGTGCAACTTCCCCGGGTGCACCCGTCCTGTCGTCCGCTCCACCTCCCCGGGACGCCCGCCCCAGTACTGCGACCTGCCCGAGCACACCCGGTGGCGTGCCTGGCGGGAGCGCCAGCGCCTGCAACAGGAGACGCAGGCAGCACAGGAGCAGGCCGCGGCCCGGCGACCGGGCCGACGGGGGCCGTCCCGGCCGCGCCCGCTGCCCCCCCTGCCGAGGCCGCGCCGGTCACCGCCGCGCGGCTGCGCGCCGAGGACCTGCTGACCCGGTTCGCGGTCCAGGCCGAGCAGCTCGCCGCCACCCTCAAGGAGGCCACCGCCGCCTTCGCCACCATGGGCGACCCGGC
>NZ_KQ950185.1:17473-21378 GCF_001517975.1 Thermobifida cellulosilytica TB100 | reverse complement strand
TCCCCCTGAGCCTGTCCCGGCGGCCCGCAGCCCCCGGGACACAACCCCACAAAGAGGGACGCAAGTCGCAAAATTCGCAAACCTCTAGCATGGGTTCCGTGAACGGCCAGGAACCCCAGGACGAGGACCGCGCCGACCGTCCGCCCCTGCCGCGGGCCGCCTCCCGGGTCCGGGCCGGGATCGCCGAACGCCCCCGGCCGCGCATCGGCCTCCGCGCGGTCCTGTGGCCGGCCCCCGGCCGCTGGGAGTGGTCCCGCGGACTACAGGCCGGGGCCGCGATGGGCGTCTCCTTCGGCCTGGTCGCCGCCCTCCTCTCGCCGTCCCTGGGCTCGCTGGCCGCCCTGGGCTCGATGACGGTGCTCTACGAGCGGGCCACGCCCTACGCGCACCGGGCCGCCTCGCTCGCGCTGATCGCCGCGGGCTTCGTCGCCAGCGTGGCCGTCGGCTCGCTCGCCTCGGTCTCGCCGTGGACGGCGGCAGCGGCCATCGGCCTGGTGGCGGGCACGGCCACCTGGGCCTGCCAGTCGCTGCGCGTCGAGGCGCCCGGCCCCTTCTTCTTCGTGCTGGTCTGCTCGATCGCCACCATCGTGCCCGGCGGGCCCGGCGCGGTCCCCCTGCACGCCGGGGTGGCCGCGGTCGGCGCGGGCATCGGCTGGCTGGTGTCCATGGCGGGCGCGCTGCCGGACTCCCGCGGCCCCGAGGAGCGCGCGGTGGCCGCCGCCTTCGGCCGCCTGGGCGCACTGCTGCGGGCCGTGGGCACGCCCCGGGTGGACCACGCCCAGCACGAGGCGTCGCTGGCGGTGGCCGCCGCGTGGCGGGTCGTGCTCCAGGCCCAGACGCGCGGCTACCGGGACAGCCCGCGCGCCGCCCGGCTGCGCGCGCTGCTGCGCTGGGTCTCCGACATCCACCTGACCGCCACCGAGGTGGCGCTGGGCCGCACCTCTCCCCTGCCCGCGGCCGCCGCCGACTTCGCCGACGAGCTGGCCCGCGCGGTGGCCCGCCCCGGCTCCTCCCCCGCTCCGGAGCGGCTCGACGGGGTGCGCCGCGGCCTGCGGCCCCGCTCCCTGGAGTCGCGGCTGTACCGGCTGCTGGCGCGGACCGCGCGCAGCGCCCGCCGCCTCGACCACGAGGTGGAGGGGCGCGGGGTGCGGCTGTACGACCGGCGCACCCCGCCGCTGCTGGAGTCGCTGCGCTCGGGGTGGAGCAGCGGGTCTCTGGTGCGGCCGACCGCGCTGCGCATGGGCCTGACCGTGACCGCCTCCGGCCTGCTGGCCCTCCTGCTGGGGTTCGAGCGGTTCTACTGGGTGCCGGTCACCGCGGCCTCGGTGTTGCAGGGCGGCAACGTGGTGCTCACCGCCAGCCGGTCGGCCCAGCGCGTGGTCGGCACCGTGGCCGGCGTGGCGGTCGGCGGGGCCCTGCTGGCGCTCGCGCCGCCGCTGCCCGCGGTGGTCGCGGTCGCGGCGCTGCTGCAAGCGCTGGCCCAGACGGTGCTGCCGCGCAGCTTCTGCTACGCCAGCGCCGCGCTGACGCCGATGGCGCTGCTGCTGGCCGCCACGGCCGCGCCCTGTCCGCCGGGGCTGCTGGTGCGCGAGCGCGTCGTGGACACCCTGGTCGGCTCGCTGGTGGGGGTGGCGGGGGCGCTGCTGCTGTGGCGGCGCGCCTCGTCGAGCCGCCTGCCGCAGGCCCTCGCCACGGCGCTGCGGACCAGCCGCCGGGTGCTGCTGGAGGCGCTGGACCCCGACGCGGCGCTCGGGCCGGAGCAGCGCTACCGGCTCCGCCGCGACCTGCGCGCGGACCTGCTGCGGCTGCGCGGCGTCTACGACAGCGCGGTGGGCGACGTGCCGCGCGCCGAGCACACCGCCCCGCTGTGGCCGGCGGTCGTCGCCGCCCAGCGCACCGGCTACCTGGCGCTGGCGGCGCTGGCTGCCGAGGACGTGCCGCCCGCCACCCACATCACGCTGCAACGGCTGGGGCTGGCCTTCGACGAGCTGGCCGCGGCGCTGCACGAGCGGCGCGCGCCCCGCCTGGGGGCGCTGCCCAGCATGCCCGACCACCCGCGGCTGGTCATGGAGGTGCGGGCGCTGGCGGCGGCGCTGCGCACCGCGGCGGCCGGGACCGGCTCCCGGGGGCGGTGAGCCGCGGGCCGGACGGCCGGGCCGCCCGGCCCCGGGCGGGTCAGACGAGGGCGAAGGCGCGGACCGGCATCGTGCCCATGCCGCGGATCTTCACCGGGACCGCGAAGAACTGGAACCCCTCCTCGGGGAGCTGGTCGAGCAGGCACAGGTGCTCCACCACGGGGACGCCCGCGGCCAGCAGGATCGAGTGCGAGGGGCGGGCGCCGCCGCTGCCGGCCGAGGTGTCGTCGATGTTGACCGAGTCGATGCCCACCAGGGCGGCCCCGGCCTCGACCAGCGCCTTGGCCCCCTCCTCGGTGAGGAAGGGGTGCTCGGGGCTGCCGTAGGCCTCGGTGCGCCAGTGCCGGTCCCAGCCGGTGCGGATCAGCACGGCCCGGCCTGCCAGGTCCAGGCCGCGGAAGGCCTCGGGGCCGATCCCGCGCCCGGCGGCGTCGACGACCCGGCCGGGCAGCGCCGCGACCTTCTCCAGCGGCAGGTCGGCCAGGTCGGATCCGTCGCGGTAGCGGTGGGCGGGGGTGTCCAGGTAGGTGCCGGTGTTGCCGACCATCGAGATGCGGCGGATCCGGAACTCGGTGCCCAGGGCGTAGCTCTGCTGCGAGTCGTCGAACGACAGGTGGTCCTCGATGACCGGGCCGGGAAGTCCCGGGTAGGTGGTCATACCAGCCACGATCTGGTGGCTGACATCAATCAGACGCGCCATGGTATGGGTCCTCGTCTCTTCCCTGACAGGTCTAGACCACTGTAGCGCGCGCCGGGCGGGGCGCCGCCCGGGCGCCCCCCGTGACCGCGCCGTTGTCCGCGCCCGGTAGAGTGCCGCGCGGGCGACGAGGACAGGGCGAGGGGGAACAGGCCGTGCCGCTGACGCTGTACCAGGCCGCCAAGGCGGTCGTGGCTCCGACCACCCGGGCGCTGTGGCCGCTTCAGGTGGAGGGGCTGCACCACGTCCCCGCGCGGGGCCCGGTGATCCTCGCCTGCAACCACCTGTCCAACCTGGACCCGCTGTTCCTGGGCGTGGTGGTGCCCCGGCCGATCGTCTTCATCGCCAAGAAGGAGCTGTTCGCCGAGGGCAACGCGGCGCAGCGGGCCTTCACCCGGGCGCTGCGCGCCATCGGCCAGGTGTCGGTGGACCGCCGTCCCGGGCAGAGCGCCCAGGAGGCGATGGAGCGCAGCCTGGCCGTGCTCGCCGAGGGCAGGGTGTTCGGGATCTTCCCCGAGGGCACCCGCTCCCCCGACGGCCGCCTGTACAAGGGGCAGACCGGTCTGGCCTGGCTGGCGCTGACCTCGGGCGCCCCGGTGGTCCCGGCCGCGCTGGCGGGCACCGACCGCATCCTGCCCCCGGGGCGCCGGATCCCGTCGCTGCGCCGCGTCGGGGTGCGCTTCGGCGCTCCGGTGGACCTGTCGCCGTGGGAGGGGCAGGCGGGCCGGGCCCGTGCCCGGCGGGAGGCCACCGAGGCGGTGATGGCCGCCATCCAGAAGCTGTCCGGCCAGGAGCGGGTGGCGCGGTTCGCCTCCTCGGTCAAGGCCGAGCTGGCCGCCCGCGACCGGCGGGTCCCGGCCTAGCCCGCCGCGCCGCGCGGGGTGGCACCGGTCACGTCCACGGCGCGGCGCCCGGTCCCGGCCGGAGAGCCCGCGCCCGCGGCGCCGCTGCACCGGCGCCCTCCCGCCGCCGCGGCGGGGGCGTTCCCGTGTGACCGGTGTCGCCCCCGGCGGCCGCCGCCATGGGTTAGAGTCTCTGCTTGGCTGGTGTGGTAGCAAGTGTCCCCCGGGCTC
>NZ_KQ950185.1:9284-16798 GCF_001517975.1 Thermobifida cellulosilytica TB100 | reverse complement strand
GCCCTCGTCGGCGGGGGCGTCTCCTGGTACCTGCTCTCCCGCCCCGGCCCCGAGGGCACCGTGGCCGCCTACGTGGCCGCCTGGACCTCCGGCGACTACGCCTCCCTGGACCCGCTGTCCACCACGGGGCAGGCCGCCGAACTGCACACCGCGGTGGCCGAGAACCTGGGCGTGGAGTCGGTCGAGGTGACCACGGGCGAGGCCGTGGTGGACGGCGGGCAGGCCACCGTCCCGTTCACCGCGGCCCTGGACCTCAGCGGCACCGGGACGTGGAGCTACGAGGGCGAGCTGCCGCTGCTGCGCGTCGACGGGGAGTGGAAGGTCGACTTCAGCCCCGCCGCGCTGCACCCCGCGCTCGGCCCCGGCCAGGTCCTGGCGCGCTCCGACGTGTGGGGGGAGCGCGGCCGGGTCCGGGCCGCCGACGGCACCCCGGTGGACACCCCCGACGTCTCCGGGTCGATCCAGATGATCGTCGGCGAGGTCGGCCCCGCCACCGCCGACGACGTGGCGGAGCTGGGCCCCGCCTACCGCGAGGGCGACCCGGTGGGCAGGAGCGGCATCCAGCGCTCCCACCAGGAGCGCCTGGCGGGCACCCCCACCACCGTGATCCAGGTGGTCGAGGAGGGCGCGGAACCCGCCGCGGAGCCGGACGACCCGGCGGTCGTCGCCACCCTGGAGGGCACCCCCGGCCAGGACGTCACCCTCTCCATCGACCTGGAGGTCCAGCAGGCCGCGGCCGCCGCGATCATCGGACAGGACAAGGCGACCGCCCTGGTCGCGATCCGCCCCTCCACCGGCGAGGTCCTGGCCGTGGCCAACGTCCCCGGCGGGTTCAACCGCGCCCTGGAGGGCCAGTACGCGCCCGGCTCGACCTTCAAGATCATCTCCTACGACGCGCTGTTCGGCGCGGGGCTGTCCCCCGACGCCGCCCTGGACTGCGCCGAGACCGTCGACGTGGGGGGCTGGACGTTCAAGAACGCCGGAGACGCCGCCTACGGCGCCCAGAGCGTCACCGAGGCGTTCGCGACCTCCTGCAACACCGCGCTGATCTCCGAGGTCGCCGACCGGCTGGACGGGGCGTCGCTGACCGCCGCCGCCGAGAGGTACGGCTTCAACCGCGACCTCGACCTGGGCGTGCCCGCCCTCTCGCCGTCCTTCCCCACCCCGGACGGCGCGACCGCGCTGGCCGCCGCGAGCATCGGCCAGGGGCAGGTGCTCACCTCGCCGCTGCACATGGCCACCGTCCCGGCCGCGGTGGCCGACGGGAACTGGCGCCCGCCGGTGCTGGTCACCGACCCCGCCCCGGCCGGCCTGCCCGAGCCCGCCCCGGTCGCCGACGCCGACCGGCTGCGCGCCATGATGCGCGCGGTGGTCACCAGCGGCACCGCCAAGGACGTCGGCTTCACCGGAGAGGTGCACGGCAAGACCGGCACCGCCGAGTACGGCGCCTACGTCGAGGGGGAGGAGATGTCCGCGCACGGCTGGTTCGTGGGCTTCGAGGGCGACGTGGCCTTCGCGGTGATCGTCGAGGACGGCCAGAGCGGGGCGAAGGCCGCCGCGCCGCTGGCCCGGCGCTTCCTCGAGGGGCTGTGACCGGCCGCGGGGGCTCCCCGTCCGGGGAACCCCCGCGGTCAGGGCGAGACCGTCTGCGTCCCGCCGACCGGGCGGGCGGCGGGCGCGGACTCCTGCTGGGCGTCGGCCCCGGGCACCGCCACGAACAGCGCCACCAGCAGTCCCACCACCACCAGCGCGATCGCGCCGCACACCGCCCAGGGCTTCCACGCCTCCGCGGCCTCGTCGGGTGCGACGTAGTCGTCCACGTCGAAGGAGGACAGCACCTCGGCGAGCGCGGGATCGTCAGCGCTGAGCTGGTCCTCGATCTCGGCCAGAATCCGTCTCTCGTTCTCTCGCAAAGCCATGTGGCGCCTCTCCTTACACCGACCGGGAAGCCAGCACCGGTGCGCGTCTGCGACTCTGCCCCCGCTACCCAGTTTCTCCCCGTTCGGCTACAGGCGATACCCGGCCTCTCGCGCCCGGGCCTAACCGAAAGGTTGGTGTTGGCTCACCCCCGGTCCACCACGACGCCCTCCCCGGGCGCGCTCTCCACCCGGAAGGCGTCCAGCACGGTCACGTGGTAGCGCACCGCCCCGGAGCCGGTGTGGGCGTCGCGGTAGGAGTCCCGGCCGCCCCCGACGACGGCCACCAGGTGCTCGGCGTCGGCCAGCGCGCAGGCGTCGGCGTCGGCGGGCACCCGGTAGACCGCGTAGGCCCGGGCGTCGTCCGCCCCCGTCCAGCTCAGCGTCACCCCCTCGGCGTCGGCCTCGGCGGTCAGGCCCGCCACCGGCGCGGGCGCCCCCTGCGCGTCGTCGGCCACCGGGGGCAGCGCCGGACGCGTGTAGTGGTCGGCGGCCACCCGCTCCACGGCCTGGCGCGCCCGGCCGTCCAGGTCCTTCATCGAGAAGTAGACGTCGCCGGTGATCTCGGGGTGGGCGGTGTTGAAGTCGAGCTGCCGCGACAGCGCGTCCGCGCCCTTCCAGCCGTCCTCGCCCACCCGGTAGGCGGCCTGTCCGATGTACAGGTCCACGCCGGTGCCCGCCACCTCCTCGGCCCACCACGGCGCGAGCTCGGCGTAGTCGGCGGCGGCGAAGCCCTGCGGCCAGTACAACTGCGGCACCACGTAGTCGATCCAGCCCTCCCGGATCCAGGCGCGGGTGTCGGCGTGCAGGGCGTCGTAGGACTGTAGCCCGCTGGTGTCCGACCCCGACGGGTCGCTGCTGCGGTTGCGCCAGATCCCGAACGGGCTCACCCCGAAGCGCACCCACGGCTTGGTCTGCTCGACCCGTTCGTGCACCTGGCGGATCAACTGGTTGACGTTGTCGCGCCGCCAGGCGGCGCGGTCGGCGAAGCCGTCCCCGTGGGCCTGCCAGCTGGCGTCGTCGTCGAAGGCCTCGCCCTGGGCCGGGTAGGGGTAGAAGTAGTCGTCGAAGTGGACGCCGTCGACGTCGTAGCGCTCCACGACGTCGGCGACCACGTCGACGACCCACTCGCGGGCCTCGGGGTTGCCGGGGTCGAGGTAGCCCTGGCCGTCGTAGGTGATCAGCCAGTCGGGGTGGCGCCGCACCGGGTGGTCGTCGACCAGGTGGTCCAGGTCGGCCTCCTGGCGGCCGACCCGGTAGGGGTTGAACCAGGCGTGCAGCTCCAGTCCGCGCTCGTGCGCCTGGGCGACGGCGAACTCCAGCGGGTCGTAGCCGGGGTCGCCGCCCTGCCGGCCGGTCAGGTAGCGGGCCCACGGCTCCAGCTCGGAGGCGTAGACGGCGTCGGCGGTGGGCCGCACGTGGAAGAACACGGCGTTCAGGCCCAGCTCGACGGCGCGGTCCAGTTGCGCGGTGAGCTCCTCCTGCTGTTCGCGGACGCTCAGGCCGGGCTTGGAGGGCCAGTCGATGTTGCGCACCGTGGCGATCCACACGCCGCGCATCTGCCGCTTGGGGTAGGCGGCGGAGGTCTCGCAGTCCTCGGGGACCGGCTCGGCCGCCGCCGTGCCCGTCGGGTGCGGGGCCGACGGCGCCGCCCCCGGCGCCTCCGTGCCCGCGCTGCCGGCCGGGCCGGGCGCGACCGGGCGCCCCCGTCGGGCACCGACGCGCACGCGGCCGTCACCGACACCAGCACCGCCACGGCGACCCCCCGGGCCGACCATCCCATCCGCGCACCCCCGCTCGTCCACCTCTAGGGAACCGGACCGCCGTCGGCCAGCCTAGACCCCCCGAAGAGCCCCCGGGGCCGTTTCGGCGCCGCTGCGGCCGGGGCCGTGCTGCCCGCCCGGGGCCTGCGCATAGACTCCTACCTCGTGATCCCTGCGACCTCCTGTGACCGCATGACCGTGCGCACCGTGGCGCTGCCCGCGGGACGCCCCCTGCTCGACCTGCTGCCCCCCGCCGCCCCGCTGGCGTGGGTGCGGCGCGGCGAGGGACTGGTGGCGTGGGGGACCGCGGCGCGGCTGGAGCTGCCCGCCGAACGCGAGCGGTCCGGCGGCGAGCGGTTCGCGGCGGCCGCCGCGTGGCTGGAGTCGCTGCTCGCGGACGCCACCGTGCACGACGAGGTGGACCAGCCCGGCACCGGCCCCGTGGTGTTCGGCTCCTTCACCTTCGACGGCCGCGACCCCGGGTCCACCCTGGTCCTGCCGCGCGTGGTGGTGGGGCGGCGCGGCGGGCGCTCCTGGCTGACGGTCGTGGCGGGGCGGCGGACCCGCTGGCCCCCGCGCCGCCGCCCCGGCCGGTGGGCGCGCTGCGCTGGTCGGCGGGCACGGTCGGCGAGGACGACTGGACCGCGGCGGTGGCCGAGGCGGTGGAGCGCATCCGCACCACCTCCCTGGCCAAGGTGGTGCTGGCCCGCGACGTGGTGGCCGAGGCCGAGCGGCCCGTCGACGTGCGCACCCCACTGCTGCGCCTGGCCCGCGACTACCCGGACTGCTACGCCTACACGGTGGCCGGGCTCACCGGGGCCACCCCCGAACTGCTGCTGCGGCGCACCGGGGACCGCGTGGAGTCGCTGGTGCTGGCCGGGACCGCGCCGCGGGGCGCCACCCGCGGCCAGGACGCCGCCCTGGCCGCGGCCCTGCTCGGCTCGGCCAAGGACGCCGAGGAGCACGCCTATGCGGTGGAGTCGCTGCGTGCGTCGCTGGAGCCGTTCTGCTCCGGCCTGGACGTGCCCGCCCGGCCCGAGCTGCTGCGCCTGGCCAACGTGCAGCACCTGGCCACCCCGGTGCGCGCAAAGCTGCACCCGCGGGTGTCGACCCTGCACGTCCTGGCGGCCCTGCACCCCACGGCCGCGGTGGGCGGCACCCCCACCCCGCTGGCGATGGACGTCATCGGCGAGCTGGAGGGCATGCGCCGCGGCCGCTACGCCGGCCCGGTGGGCTGGCTGGACTCCCGCGGCAACGGGGAGTGGGGGATCGCGCTGCGCTGCGCGCAGATCGACGGCGCGCGCGCCCGCCTGTTCGCCGGGGGCGGGGTGGTCGCCGACTCCGACCCGCGCGCGGAGCTGGCCGAGACCGCCGCGAAGTTCCGCGCGATGCGCGCCGCCCTCACCGACGGCTGACCCGCGGCGGCGCGGGCCGCTCAGCCGTCCCCGGCCAGGTGCACGACGGCGACGGGCACCGCGGCGTGGTGCAGCACCGACCGGCTGACCGAGCCCAGCAGCATCCCCGCGATCCCGCCGCGGCCGCGCGAGCCCACCACGACCAGGTCGGCGTCGGCCCCCTCGTCCAGCAGGGCCGCCGCCGGGTGCGCCTCGGGCGCCTCGGCGCGGACCGGGACCCGCCGGGTCAGCGGGGTGCGGGCCTCGTCGACCGTCCGCAGCAGCCACTCGCGGATGCGTTCGACCTGGCGCGTCCGGTCGGTCCCGCCGTCGGCCGCCGGCGCGGGCAGCGGGCCCAGGGGCGAGTCGGGCGTCTGCCAGGCGGACACGGCGACCAGTTCGGCGCGCAGCCGCTCGGCCTCGACCAGCGCGAACCGCAGCGCGGCGGCGGCGTGCGCGGAGCCGTCCACGCCCACCACGACGCGGCCGCGCCGTGCCGCGGGCTCCCGTCCGGTGGGCGGCGGGACCACCACGACCGGGCAGGGCGCCTGGGCGGCGATCCGCTGGGCGACCGAGCCGAGGAGGATCGACCGGACCCCGCCGAGGCCGCGCGAGCCCACCACGACCAGGTCGGCGTCCTCGGCGGCCCGCAGCAGCGCGTGGTGCGCCTCGGCGCGGGAGACCTCGGTGACGGCGCGCAGGCTGGGGGCGGCGGCCTGCACCCGGCGCAGCGCCTGGCCCAGCAGCGTGGCGGCCGCGTCGGAGACCTCCTGGGAGGGCACCGTCCGGATCGGCCCGCCCAGCGGGGCGGTCACCAGCGGCAGGCCCATCGCGTACACCAGTCGCAGCACCGCCCCGCGCCCCGCGGCGGCGTCCACGGCCCAGTCCAGGGCGTGCAGGCTGCCCTCCGAGCCGTCCACGCCCGCCACGACCGTCCCCGCGGTCTCCCGGTCCGCCATGCGCCCCTCCTCGCTGCTCGGATGCCCGCGCTCTTTTCTACCCCGGCCCGCCCCGGCGGAGCGCGCGGTCGGCTCCGCGGGGGCGTGCTCAGCGCACCGTGTCGGCCACCGCCTCGGCCACCGCGTCCTGCAGGGCGCGGCGCAGGCGGGCCGAGGCGGCGCGGTCGGTGCGCACCTCCACCAGCCGCAGCCCCTCGCCCAGCAGGGCCTTGGGCAGGTCGGCGGCCCACTCCAGGTGCGTGTAGGGCAGGTCCGCGACGGCCGCGACCTGCTCCACGGACACGCCGTGCGGGGTGCCGAACACCCGCTCGAAGTCGGGGTGCCCGGCCTGCTCCAGCCCGGAGAAGATGCCGCCGCCGTCGTTGTTGACCACCACGACCGCCAGGTCCGGCCGGGGCTCCTGCGGCCCCAGCAGCAGCCCGTTCTGGTCGTGCAGCAGCGCCAGGTCGCCCAGCAGCGCGAACGCCTCTCCCCCGCCGTCGGCCTGGTGGGCCAGGGCCGCGCCCACGGCGGTGGAGACGGTGCCGTCGATGCCGCTGACCCCCCGGTTGCCGACCAGGCGCAGCCCGCAGCGCGGCCGCATCACCGCGTCCAGGTCGCGGATCGGCATGCTGGACCCGGCGAACAGCAGCGACCCGGCCGGCAGGTGGGCGGCCAGGTCGCGGGCCAGCCGCAGCTCCGTCAGCGCCTCCTCGGCGTCGAGCAGCCGGTCGGCGGCGGCCCGGGCGGCGGCCTCGGCCCGCGCCCACGACGCGGCCCACGCGGTGTCGGGGTCCGCCGAGCGCGGCGCGGCGACCGCGCCGACCACGTCGGTGGCGGTGCGCACCGGGTCGGCGAACGCCGCCGGGTCGCCCACCACCACGTGCCGCGCGGCGCGGCGCAGGTAGGCCAGCAGTTGCCGGGACAGCCCTGGGCGGCCCACGCTCACCACCAGCTCGGGTTCGTGGGCGGCGACGAACTCGGGCACCGCCAGCAGTTGCCGGTAGCCGCAGAGCGCGCCGGTGCGGCGGGCGTTGGAGGTGGGCTCGGCCAGCAGCGGCCACCCCGTCCGGGCCGACAGGGCCAGCAGCGGCACCGGGTCGTAGTCACCGTCGCCGCACACGACGACGCCGCGCTCCACCGCGGGCAGCTCCACCGGTTCGGGCTCGTGGGGCCGCGGGGCCACGTCGATCCACGGCCGCTGCCCGGGCCGCCCCTCCAGGGGCTCGGGCCAGGGCCGGCCGTCCTCCTCGGGCACCAGCGGCTCGCGGAACGCCAGGTTGAGGTGGACCGGTCCGGGCCGCGCCCCCTGGGCCGCCGCCCAGGCCCGGCAGGCCAGCGACCGCCAGTAGGCGACCATGCCGGCCTCGGGCTCGGGCACGCCCACCTCGGTGAAGAACCGCACCGCCGGGCCGTACAGGCCGATCTGGTCCACCGTCTGGTTGGCGCCGGTCCCCCGCAGCTCGGGGGGCCGGTCGGCGGTGAGCACCAGCAGCGGCACCC
>NZ_KQ950185.1:4603-8681 GCF_001517975.1 Thermobifida cellulosilytica TB100 | reverse complement strand
CCCACTCGGCGCGCGCCGCCGCCATGCGCGCCCGCCACGCCGTGGGATCGGTCTCCACCGCGGCCAGCCGCTCCTCGTCCACCTCCACCCGGCGCACCGGCAGCATCCCGTCCTCGGGCAGCAGCGGCTCGGCGCACACGTCGGCCGTCAGCAGCCGCGCCGTGGCCAGCCCGCAGGCGTAGGGCAGCTCGGGCAGGGCCGCGGCCAGCGCCACCCCGGCGGCCAGCCCCACCGAGGTCTCCACCGCGCTGGAGACCACCGCGGGCAGCCCGCACTGCTCGGCCAGGCGCAGCGCGGCGCGCACCCCGCCCAGCGGCTGCACCTTGAGCACCACCACGTCGGCGGCCTCGGCGTCGCGCACCCGCAGCGGGTCCTCGGCGCGCCGGACCGACTCGTCGGCCGCGACCGGCACCGACACCCGCCGCCGCACCACCGCCAGCTCCTCCACGGTGGCGCAGGGCTGCTCCACGTACTCCAGGTCGAACCGGTCCAGCAGGCGGATCATGCGCACCGCGGTGTCGACGTCCCAGGCGCCGTTGACGTCGATGCGCACCTTCCCGGCCGGGCCGATCGCGTCGCGCACCGCCTCCACGCGGGCCAGGTCGTCGGCCTCGGACTGGCCGCGCTCGGCGACCTTCACCTTGGCCGTGGCGCACCCGGAGGAGGCGACGATGCGCGCCGCCTCCTCCGGTCCCACCGCCGGGACGGTGGCGTTGACCGGCACCGCGTCGCGCACCGGCGCCGGCCAGCCGATCTCGGCGGCCTCGTGGCAGGCCGCCCACCAGCGGGCGCACTCGGCGGGGCCGTACTCGGCGAACGGCGAGAACTCCCCCCATCCCGCCGCGCCGCGCACCAGCATCCCCTCGCGTACGGTGACGCCGCGGAAGCGGGTGCGCAGCGGGACGGCGAACGCCCGGCCGGTCACGGGCGGCGCGGGAACTTGTCGAACTCGGGGCGGCGCTTCTCCTTGAACGCGTCGCGCCCCTCCTGGGCCTCCTCGCTCATGTAGTAGAGCATGGTGGCGTCCCCGGCGAACTGCTGCATGCCCGCGGCGCCGTCGCTGACCGCGTTCAGCGCGCCCTTGAGCATGCGCAGCGCCAGCGGCGACTTCTCCAGCAGCTCCCGCGCCCAGGCGACGGTCTCCTCCTCCAGCCGCTCCAGCGGCACCACCGCGTTGACCATGCCCATCTCCAGGGCCTCCTGGGCGGTGTACTGGCGGCACAGGTACCAGATCTCGCGGGCCTTCTTCAGCCCCACGGTCTCGGCCAGCAGCCAGGAGCCGTACCCGCCGTCGAAGGAGCCCACCTTGGGCCCGGTCTGCCCGAAGCGGGCGTTGTCGGCGGCGATGGTCAGGTCGCAGCAGACCTGGAGCACGTTGCCCCCGCCGATGGAGTAGCCCGCCACCATGGCGATGACCGGCTTGGGCAGCCGCCGGATCTGCACTTGCAGGTCCAGCACGTTGAGCCGGCCGATGCCCTGCCGGGCCACCTCGTCGTCGCCCAGGTAGCCGTCGTCGCCGCGGATCTTCTGGTCGCCGCCGGAGCAGAACGCCTTGTCCCCGGCGCCGGTGAAGATGATCACACCGACCGAGGAGTCGTCCCGCGCCACGTTGAAGGCGTGCTGGAGCTCGAACAGGGTCTGCGGACGGAAGGCGTTGTGCACCTCCGGGCGGTTGATGGTGATCTTGGCGATACCCTCGGCGGTCTCGTAGATGATGTCGGTGTAGTCCCCGGACCGCTTCCAGTCCACCACGCTGCCCACGTTCTCGCCTCTCCTGGTCTGGTCGCAACCTTTGCGCTGTCGGGGGTCAACCCTAGCCGCCCCCACCGGCCCGTCACGCACTACCCTGGACAACCATGCCGAACCGACGCCCCCTGCAGGCGGTGGTGGGGCTCGCCCCCGAGGATCTGGCCGGCCTCCTGGACGCCGCCCTGGCCGGGGACGGCCCCGCGCTGCTGCCGGTCCCCGCGGACCTCCCGGCCCCCCGCCGCCGCGCCCTGCTGGAGGCGGTGCGCCCCGCCAGCGTGCGCACCCCCGAGGGGGTGGCGCGCCTGGCCGACGGCGTCCCCGTGGCCGACGGCACCGCGCTGGTCGTCGCCACCTCCGGCTCCACCGGCCGGCCCAAGGGCGTGGAGCTGGACGCCGCCGCGCTGCTGGCCTCGGCGCGCGCCTCGGTGGCACGGATCGGCGCGCGGCCGGGCGAGCCGTGGCTGTGCGTCCTGCCCACCGCGCACGTCTCGGGCCTACAGGTGCTGCTGCGCGCCCGCCTGCTGGACGCGCCCGTGCTGCACCGCCCCTTCGACGTCGCCGAGGTCGCGGCCGCCGCACAGCGCCGCCCGCACGTCTCCCTGGTCCCCACCCAGTTGCGCCGCCTGCTGGCCGCGGGCGTGGACCTGTCGCTGTTTCGCACCGTGCTGCTGGGCGGCGCCGCCGCCGACCCCGCCCTGCTGGCGGCCGCCCGCCGCGCCGGGGCCCGTGTCACCACCACCTACGGCATGAGCGAGACCTGCGGCGGCTGCGTCTACGACGGCCTGCCCCTGGACGGCGTCGCGGTCGACCTGGACGGGGAGGGCCGCGTCCTGCTGTCGGGGCCCGTGCTGTTCCGCGGCTACCGGCTGCGCCCCGACCTGACCGCCCAGCACCTGGTGGAGCGCGGCGGGCGCCCCTGGTTCCGCACCTCGGACCTGGGGGTGCTGGAGGAGGGGCGGCTGCGGGTCCGCGGCCGCGCCGACGACGTCATCAACACCGGCGGGCACAAGGTGGTGGCCGCGGAGGTGGCCGACCTGCTCACCCGGATGGACGCGGTCGCCGAGGCCGCCGTGGTGGGCCGGCCCGACCCCGAGTGGGGGCAGCGCGTCACCGCCGTCGTCGTCCCCGCCGACCCGGCCGCTCCCCCCACCCTGGAGCAGGTCCGCGACTGGGTGAGCGCCCACCTGCCGCGCTACGCCGCCCCCCGGGAGCTGGACGTGCGCGCCGAACTGCCGCTGCTGGCCTCCGGCAAGCCCGACCTGCGCCGCCTGGGCCGGGGCTGAACCGGGAACTCCGCGGCGCCGCGGACCGTCGTACCCCCCGAGGGCAGGGCGCCGGCGCCCTGCCCCGCCCCGTGCCCCAGCCGTCCCCATACCCCATCCGCGGCGCTCTCTCCGCCGAAGAGGCCGGTGATCGCCGTCACTTCTGTCGATATCCAATCGAGATTCGGGAACATTTGACTCTTCCACACGTTGGACATAGTGGCGCGCCCAAGACGGCGGTTCTCCTCTTCCGCCGCGCGCCCGACTGTCTTGAAGGGAGGGAGGTGCCCTCATGTCGCGCACTGCCCTAGCCGCCTCTCCCACGACGGCGGAGGTCGAGGCCGCCTCGGCGACGCTTGAGGAGCTGATCGCCCGGGGACGCGCCCAGGGACACGTGTCTCTCTCCGAGCTGCGCACCGCGTTCTCCGAGGCCGGGATCACCCCGACCGAGGGCCGCTCCATTCTCCGGGAGCTGTCCGACGCCGGGGTCCAGCTCGCCCACGGCGAGGACGCCGGGCTGGAGTCGGTCGACCCCGGCGACGACGCGGCGCTCCAGGCCGCCCTGGGGTCCGTGCCCGCCGAGACCGCCGGACGCCGCCCCCGCAGGGGCAGGGGCCGCAGGAAGAAGGCGGTCCGGGCCGAGGCCCACGACTCCCACGAGGCCGACCTCGACGACCACTCGCCGGCCCTGGGCGACTCCGTCCACACCTACCTCAAGGCCATCGGACGCCGCCAGCTGCTCACCGCCGAGCAGGAGGTCGACCTCGCCAAGCGGATCGAGGCGGGCCTGCTCGCCGAGTACAAGCTGGGCCTGCTCGACGGCTCTCCCGGGCCCCAGGAGATGGACGACGCCGAGCGCGAAGAGCTGGAGTGGATCGCCGAGGACGGCCGCCGCGCCAAGGCGCACATGCTGGAGGCCAACCTGCGCCTGGTGGTGTCGGTCGCCAAGAAGTACAGCGACCGCGGCATGTCCCTGCTCGACGTCGTGCAGGAGGGCAACCTCGGCCTGATCCGCGCGGTCGAGAAGTTCGACTACGCCAAGGGCTACAAGTTCTCCACCTACGCCA
>NZ_KQ950185.1:0-3936 GCF_001517975.1 Thermobifida cellulosilytica TB100 | reverse complement strand
CGCGCCGCCGCCGCGGGCCGCCTTTTCCGGGCGCCGCGCCTCCTGCGGCGTCAGCGGCCGGTGTTCTCCAGTGCCGCGCGCACGATGTCGACGGCCTCCTGCCGGGGGATGCCCAGGCGCGAGACGGTCTCGGCGTAGCGGCGCGCCGCCGCCAGCGCCGCGGCGCGCTGCCGGTCGCCGCCCGCCGCGATGAAGGTCCCCGAGCGGCCCCGGGTCTCCACCACGCCCGCCTGCTCCAGCTCCCGGTAGGCGCGCGCCGCCGTGTTCACCGCCACCGACAGCTCGCCGGCCAGCGCGCGCACCGTGGGCAGCTTGTAGCCGACCGGCAGCCGGCCGCTGGCGGCGGCGTTGGCGACGGCCGCGCGGATCTGCTCGTACGGCGGAACCTTGGAGTTCGGGTCGATACGCACGAAGTCCGTCGCCATGGCTTCCCTCTCCTCAGGCTGCCACCGGGCTGCGCGGGACCCGCGGGATGCCGTGCAGGCGGTGCCGCTCCCGCAGCGTCAGCAGCCGCTCGGCGGCCTCGGTGGCCTCCTTGACCTCGGGGCGGGCCAGCCTGCGCCGCCGGTAGATGCGGTCCTCGTAGCCGCGGGGGCCGACCAGCACCCGCTGGCGGGCGTAGGCGGCGCGCATCGCGTCGGTGAGCGCCGCGTCGTAGGCGACCCCCAGCCGGTGCAGCTCCGTGACGTCGGCGCCGGAGCGGCGGGCCCGGGTCAGCTCCTCCTCGGCCCTGCGGGCCGCCTCCAGCAGCTCCGGCAGCCGCTTCGCCTTCTCCGTGTCCTCGGCGTACCGCGCACGCGCCTCTGTTCCGACCCTGCGGGCTCCCAGCACCATGCTCGCTCCCTTGTCTCGGACGGTCGGCACCAACTCTAGAGGGCCGCGGCGGCCCCTGCGGCACCCGCCCGCCGACCCCCCGACTTTACGAGGTAAGTCTAGGATGGCGGTGTGAGCCGAAACAACGCCGGTCTCAGCCCCGAGCTGATCGTCACCGAGGCCCTGCGCATCATCGACGGGATGGGGCTGCGCAACCTCACCATGCGCCGCCTGGGGGACGCGCTCAAGGTCGAGGCGATGGCGATCTACCACCACTTCCCCCTGGGCAAGGAGCAGCTCTACGGCGCGATCGTGGAGTACATCAGCGACCCCGCGCGCGCCGCCGCGCCCTCCGGGGCGGAGGAGTCCGGCGAGGAGCCCGGGCAGGACCCGCGCCCCTGGGACGAGCGGCTGCGCGCCTGGGCGCACGACTACCGCGCCGCGCTGCTGCGCCACTCCGGCGCGCTGCCGCTGATGATCCACCGCCGCCCCGACACGGCGGCGGCGCTGCGCTCCGCCGAGCTGCACTACGCGGCGTTCCTCGAAGCCGGGCTGCCCCCCGAGGAGGTCCCCGGCGCCGCCGCGGCCCTGGACTCCTACGTCCTCGGCGCGGTGGTGCACCAGGTGCGCGCCGAGGGGCTGCCCAGCCGCGACCCCGCCGAGGTCGACGGGCGCTTCCCCACCGTCGCCGCCCTGCGCGGCGTCGCCGTCGACCACGACCGGGTCTTCGCCGCGGGCCTGGACGCCCTGCTGGCCGGGCTGACCGCCCGCGGGTGAGCCGGCCGCCGGCGCCGATCCGCCGGCGCCTCAGCCCAGGCCGGCCTCCCGGGCGGCGATGGCGGCCTGCACCCGGCTGCGCACGCCGAGCTTGGTGAGGATGCGGCTCACGTGCGTCTTCGCGGTGGTCTCGGTGATGCGGAGGCGGCGCGCGATCTGCTGGTTGGACAGCCCCTCGCCGATGCAGGCCAGCACCTCCCGTTCGCGCGGGGTGAGCCGCTCCAGCGGCACCGGCTCCCCCCGCTGCGGGGCGCGCGGCCGCGTCCCGGCGAACTCGCGGATGAGCCTGCGGGTCACCGCGGGCGCGATCATGCCCTCGCCGCGCGCCACCGTGTGCACCGCCTCGACCAGGTCGGCGGCCTCCACGTCCTTGAGCAGGAACCCCGCCGCGCCCGCCCGCAGCGCCCCGAACACGTACTCGTCGAGGTCGAACGTGGTCAGCACGAGCACGTCCACCCCGGCCGCGGCCAGTTCCCGGGTGGCGGAGATGCCGTCCCTGCGGGGCATGCGCACGTCCATGAGCACCACGTCCGGCCGCAGGCGCAGGGCCGCCTCCACCGCCTCCTGCCCGTCGGCGGCCTCGGCCACCACCGTGATGCCGGGGTCGGTGTGCAGGATCATCACCAGCCCCGCGCGCACCGCCGCCTGGTCCTCGGCCACCACGACCCTGACCACGTGCCCCTCCCTCACTCCTCGACCGGCAGTTCGGCGCGGACCCGCCAGGTGCCGTCGCCGTCGGGCCCCGCCCGGAAGCGGCCGCCCAGCAGGACGGCGCGCTCCCGCATCCCGGCCAGCCCGGCCCCCGGCCCCGGCGGGCCGGGACGCTCCCCCGCCGCGGCGCCGACCGGGTTGACCGCCTCGACCACCAGCAGCCCGGCCGCACCGGAGTCCCCCGCCACACGGCGCACCGAGACGCGCACCCGCCGGGGGGCGGCGTAGCGCAGCGCGTTGGTCAGGCACTCCTGCACGATCCGGTAGGCCGCCGCGTCCACCCGCGCGGGCAGCTCGCCGACGTCGGCCACGCCGTCGAGCACCACGTCCAGGCCCGCGTCGCGCGCGGTGGCGGCCAGGCGCTCCGCCTCGCCCAGGCGCGGGGCGACCCGGTCGGTCCCAGCGGGCTCCCCGGCGCGCAGCACCTCGATCATGCGGCGCATCTCGGCCAGGCCCCGCACGCTGCTGTCGCGCACCGTCCGCAGCACGCCCCGCACCCTCTCGGGGTCGAACTCGCGCAGCGCGAGGGCCGCCGTGGACTGCAAGGCCACCGCGCTGAGGTGGTTGGCGACCACGTCGTGCAGCTCCCGGGCCATGCGCGCCCGCTCTGCTGCGACCGCGTTGGCCCGGTCCAGCTCCGCCATGCGCGCGACCTGCGCGGCCCGCTGCCGCTCCAGTTCGGCCCGGGCCCGGTGGGCGCGCACGCTCAGGCCGCTGGTCAGCGGCGTGCCGAAGACCAGGACGTAGAGCCCCAGCAGTTGCAGCAGCTCCAGCAGGCCGCCGGAGCGCAGGAGGCCGCCCGCGCCCAGCACCGCCACGCCTGCGACGGCGACCGCGGCGACCACCCCGCGGACGAGCCGCGCGCCGCCCCACACCACCGCCGCGTACAGCAGGTCGCCGTAGACGACCACCGACCAGACCGACGGCCCCAGCACCGCCGCCTCCACGGCCAGCCCCACCGTGGCCGCGGCCAGCCCGGTCCCGGGCCGGGTGCGCCGCAGCAGCACCGCCGCGCACACCACCGCCAGGGAGGCGAGCAGCCAGCGCGGATCGACCCCGCCGCGGTGCAGGTAGGCCCCCAGGGACCACAGCAGCACCCCGACGGCCAGGTTGGCCGCCGCCCACAGCAGGCTGCCCAGCCGCGAGAGGCCGCCCAGCACCTCGCGGTCCAGCACCTGCGCCCACTCCTGTCGCACGCTCCCATCTCAGCACAGCCGGCCCCGCGCCACGTCGTCCGAAAGCAGTACGCCCGCTCCTTCCTTGCGCGGACGCGCGCCGCAGGGCGCGCCTGACACGGTGGGGAGGACGACGGGCCGCGAGAGTCAGAGGAGACCCATGGTCGTGACCGCGATCCTGGTGTGCGAGGTGCTGTTCTGGGTGCTGCTGCTGGGCGGGCTGGGCGCGCGCTACCTGCTGGGCCTGCGCCGGTTGAGCACCCTGCTGCTCCTGATGGTGCCGGTGCTGGACGCGGTGCTGCTGCTGGTCGTCGCCTGGCACCTGGGCTCCGGGGGCCGCGCCGACGCCGGCCACGGGATCGGCGCGCTGTACCTGGGCTTCACCGTGGCCTACGGGCACAGCGTGGTCTCCTGGGCGGACGCGCGCTTCGCGCACCGCTTCGCGGGCGCTCCCCCGCCG
>NZ_KQ950184.1:251939-259659 GCF_001517975.1 Thermobifida cellulosilytica TB100 | reverse complement strand
AGCCACGGCAACCGCATCAGATTGTCAACCCCACCGGCAGCCCGAAAACCACCGGGAGAGTCGGAAACCGATTCCAGACCCGGAGGTCTTTCCTCGATTTCGCTTTCAGAATACCAGCCCTTTTCACTGGTCCTGACGGACCTCGGGAGGGTTTCTGGCATTCGCTCCTCCCGTCGGGGAGGAGCGGCAAGGAAAGGCTAGCAGTCCGCAGCGAGTGCTTCGGCCGTGCCTTTCCGGCGCTCGCGGACGTCCTGACCACCACGGTGATCAACGCACCCGCTTTCAACGCCTGCGCAAGCTTAGTTTGTTGTCCGAGGCATGTCAAGTAAAACCTCTTGACCGGACGTCAGCCCAGGTCAGTGAGGCCAGGGGACCTTGGTGCAGGTCTCGGTGCCTCGGGACCGCGCGGACGAGAAGTCCGTCCGTGCGATGCGTCAGGCTTCTTCTGTTGGCAGAGGGTCTCCTGCCCCCACCAGCAGACCGTCAAACATCCTTGGCGGAAAATTCTCGGTCGTGCTGCCGGTGGGGGCGCCGGCTCCTCGCGTGCCCTACTTCAGGACGACCCCGCCGACGTTGCGCTTGCCCCGGCGGAGCACCAGGTAGCGCCCGTGCAGCAGGTCCTCCGCGCCGACCCGGGCCTCGATGTCGGTGACCTTGGCGTTGTTCAGGTAGGCGCCGCCTTCCTGGACCGCGCGGCGGGCCGCCGACTTGCTGGGCACCAGCCCGGTGGCCGCCAGCAGGTCCACCACCGGCGGGAGCGCGTCGACCGGTCCTTCGAGTTCGACGTGGGGCACCTCGGCCAGGGCCGCTCCGAGGGTGTCCGGGTTCAGTTCGGCCAGGGTGCCCTGGCCGAACAGCGCCCTGCTGGCCTCGATGACGTTGCGGCACTCCTGCTCCCCGTGGACCAGGGTGGTCAGCTCCTCGGCCAGGGCCCGCTGGGCCGCGCGCGCCGCGGGGCGCTCTGCGGTCTGCCGCTCCAGGTCCTCGATCTCCTCGCGGGAGCGGAAGCTGAAGATGCGCAGGTAGCGCGAGACGTCCCGGTCGTCGGAGTTGAACCAGAACTGGTAGAAGGCGTAGGGGCTGGTCAGCTCGGGGTCCAGCCACACCGCTCCGCTCTCGGTCTTGCCGAACTTGGTGCCGTCGGCCTTGGTGAGCAGGTTGGTGGTGAGCGCGTGGGCGGGGCCGTGCGGCTCGTTGCCGTCCATCCGGCGGATCAGGTCCAAGCCGGCGGTGATGTTGCCCCACTGGTCGCTGCCGCCGATCTGGAGCGTGCACCCGTACCTGCGGTACAGCTCCACGTAGTCGTAGGACTGCAACAGCACGTAACTGAACTCGGTGTAGCTCATGCCCACACCGTCGAGCCGGCTCTTGACGGTCTCCCGGGCCAGCATCTGGTTGATGCTGAAGTGCTTGCCGACGTCGCGCAGCAGCCCGATCGCGCTCAGCTTGCCGAGCCACTCGGCGTTGTCCACGAGGATGGCGTCGGTGGGGCGCGGGGTCGCGCCCTCGGGGGTGAACTCCAGGAACGCGGCGAGCTGCCGCCCCAGGTTGCCGACCCACTCCCGGACGGTCTCCGCCGAGTTGAGGGCGCGCTCCGCGTTGGGCTTGGGGTCTCCGATCATCCCGGTGCCACCACCGACCAGGGCGATCGGCCGGTGCCCCGCCCGCTGGAAGCGGGCCAGGGTGAGCGCCTGGGTCAGGTGTCCGACGTGCAGGCTTCCCGCCGTGGGATCGAAGCCGCAATAGAGGGTGACCGGGCCATCGGCGAGCGCCTTGCGCAGATCGTCAAGGTCGGTGGTCTGCGCGATGAGTCCGCGCCACTGCAGGTCGTCGATGATGTCGGTCATGAGGTCTTTCCGTAGGACTCTCTGGTTCGGGGGCCGGGACGCACGAGGGATCACCGACCGCTTCTACGGTATCGGCTCGCCGCGGGAACCGACGCGACAGCCGGTCGGGGCGGCGCTCTTGCCCTCCCGTGGTTAATGGCATTAACTTGATGGTTAATCACTTTAACCAAGGAGTGGACCATGAGGTTCCTGAACCTGCGGGACGGCCGCATCTCCTACGAGCTCCACGGCGACGACCCCGCCGGAGCGCTCGTCGTGTGCGTTCCCGGCATGGGATCGGTACGGTCGAGCTTCCGTTTCCTCGCCCCGGAGCTCGCCGCGCGGGGATACCGGGTCGCCGTCACGGACCTGCGCGGCCACGGCGACAGCGACACCGCCTTCGACACCTACGGCGACGAGGCCACCGGGGCCGACGTCCTCGCCCTCGTCGAGGAACTGGGCGGAGGCCCCGCCCTGCTGGTGGGCAACTCGATGGGGGCGGCCGCCGCGGCGTGGGCCGCCGCACAGCGGCCGGACCTGGTGCGCGGCCTGGTGCTCATCGGCCCGTTCCTGCGGGACGCGCCGGGCGGGACGGCGCTGCGGCTCCTTCTCCGTCTGATGTTGCTGCGCCCATGGGGTCCCGCCCTGCTCGGGGCCTACCTGGGCAGGCTGTACCCGGGCCGCACTCCCGAGGGGCACACCGAGCACCGGGCCGCGATCACGGCGGGGCTGCGATCCGGCGACCGCTACCGCGCGATCAGGAGGACCGTGCTCGAAACCACCCACGCACCGGTGACCGCCCTGCTCCCCAAGGTCTCCGCCCCCGCGCTGGTGGTGATGGGGGAGGCCGACCCCGACTGGAAGGACCCCGCGGCCGAGGCGGCGTGGATCCGCGACCAGATCGGCGCCGAGGTGCTCATGGTTCCCGAAGCGGGCCACTACCCGCACGAGGAGCGCCCCGACCTGGTCGCCCCGGCGGTGCTGGAGTTCGCCGAGCGGACCGGCCGTGGCTAGGGCGGGGCTGAGCGTCGCCGCCGTGGTCGAGGAGGCGGCCCGGATCAGCGACGCGGAGGGGTACCCCAACCTGACCCTCGCCGCGGTGGCCAAACGGCTGGGTGTGACCGTACCGAGCCTGTACAAGCACGTGGCGGGGCTGGACGGGCTCCGCGGCCAACTGCACGTCCACTGCTCCCGCGAGTTCGCCGGAGTGCTGGGCCGCGCCGTGCTGGGCCGGTCCGGAACGGACGCGCTGCGCTCCCTGGCCCACGCCTACCGCGACTATGCGCGGCGGCATCCCGGCCGGTACGCGGCCTTGCAGCGGGCTCCTGCCCCGGACGACCCCGCGGGGCAGGACGCGGCCCGGTCGGTGCTGGAGGTGATCACCGCCGTACTGTGCGGTTTCGACCTGCCGGAGGAGTCGGTGATCGACGCGATCCGGGCGATGCGCAGTGCCCTGCACGGCTTCGTCTCCCTGGAGGCCGGCGGGGCGTTCGGGCTTCCGCAGGACGTCGACCGCAGTTTCGAGGTCCTGGTCGAGATGCTCGTCCGTTCGCTGTCGACCTGGCAGACGGCCCCCGAGCAGGAGCGGTGACGCCGGGCGCCCCTCATCCCGGTCGGGTGCTCACAGTGCGCGCAGCCCCTCCAGCACGGCGTAGAGCACGGACGCGGTGGGGTTGGCGTCGGGCGGGGCGCCCACGCGCAGGGAGCCCTCCGCGACCATGCCGCTGACCAGCAGCCGGGTCAGGCTCGGCGGGATCGCCAGCGCCGCGGCGATCTCGGCGATGGAGCACGGCGCGGCGCACAGTCGGAGCACCGCAGCCTGTTCGGGACTGGTCTCGTCCTCTCCCTCGGGGTCCCGGACCGCCACCACCATGCTGGCCAGGTCCAGCACCGGAACCGTGTCGTCGGTGCAGCAGGCGGTCAGCACGAACGGCCGCAGTAGCCGCCCCGGATCGGACTCGTGGATCGCCGCAGTCATGACGGAGCCCCGTGCCGCACCACCGTGTCCTCCTCGGAACTCACTGTCTCCTTGTCCTCCTCCTCGGGACTCGTCGTCTCCTCCTGGGAGTCAAAGTCGCCGTCCGTCTCCGTCAGCAGGGCTGGCGGGAGCACCACCCGGGCCAGGGTCCCGCCGTAGGGCGACGGCTCCAGCCGGACGGAGATGCCGTGCCGGGCGGCCAGCCGGGCCACCACGAACAGTCCGAGGCGGGGTTCGTCCGACAGGGTCATCACGTCGAACTCGGGCGGCTCGGCCAGCGTGCCGTTGGCCTCGGCGTACTGTTCGACGCTCATGCCCGGGCCCCGGTCCAGCACCTCCACGACCGTGCCGTCGGCGGTCGTCCTGGCCTCGACGTCCACCTGCGTGGGCGCCGGAGAGAAGTGGGCGGCGTTCTCCACGAGCTCGGCGAGCAGGTGGGTGACGTCCGCCGCCGCGTGCCCGCGCACCCTGACCCGGGCCATGGAACGCAGCCGCACCCGCTCGTAGTCCTGGATCTCGGAGGTCGCCGCACGCACCACGTCCACCAGCGGCATGGGGTCGTTCCAGCGGCGCGCCGCAGCGGCCCCGGCGAGGATGAGCAGGTTGTCGGCGTAGCGGCGGCCCCGGGTGACCAGATGGTCCAGGCGCAGCAGGCGGCGCAGGGCCACGGGGTCGTCCTCGGCGGACTCGATCTCGTCGAGCAACTGCAACTGGCGCTGGACGAGCTCCTGGTTGCGGCGGGCGATCCCCAGGAAGACCCGGTTGGCGCCCTCCCGGATCTCGGCCTGTTGAACGGCCGCGGCGGCCGCGGTGCGCTGGGCGGTGTTGAACGCGTCGGCGACCCGGCCGATCTCGTCCTCCCCGTATTTCAGCGCGGGCAGTTCCGCGGTGACGTCCACCCGTGAGCCGCTGCCGGCCCTGGCGACGATGTCGGGCAGCCGGGTGTCGGCGACCTCCATCGTGTCGGTGTACAGCCGGTGCAGCCGTCCGGTGAGCCGCCGGGCCAGACGCAGCGCGTAGACGATGGCGGCGCTCCCAGCCACGAGGACCACCAGGCAGCCGACGGCGTGCACGACGATGATCTGCACCGCCGAACTCTCCGCGGTCTCGAGCGCCGTCTCGGTCTGGGCGGCGACCAGGCGCTGGACCATCGGCTCGGTGTCCTCCATGGCACGGCGCCACTCCTCGGCGTCCACCGGAATCTCGGTGTTGAACGCCGGCTCGCCGGAGGCGTCGGCCACCGGGGGGCGGGACAGCACCTGGAGGCTGAGGTCTTGCAGGCTGATCCAGGAGGGGGACTGGTGCAGTTCCTGGTAGACGGGCCGAGCCGGGGAGCTCAGCTCCGGCTCGGCCCGTTTGAGGGTGTCGCGGTAGGAGGCGGTGAGGAAGGTGAAGTGCGCGGTTTCGGGGTACTCCATGGCGCCCGCTGCCAGCGCCCCGGCCAGCAGCGCGTCGGCCTGGGCGTAGCGGTCCTGGGCGCGCATGAGGTCCAGCGCGACGGAGCCGTCGGTGCGGGAGCCGTCGCCGTGCAACTGGGCCACGATGGCGTCGTCGACCAGCAGGATCGCCGAGATCAGCGAGGTGTAGTCCTGCAACGCCCTCTCCCGGCGGGTCTCGCCCCGGTCGACCTCCTCCCGTAACTCGGGCAGGTCCTCCCAGACGGCGAAGAAGTCGCGGACCCGGGAGGCGAGTTCGGTGTCGTCGGAGCCGAGCAGGGAGGCGATCCGCTCCCGCTGCCGGGCGAAGATCGCGTCGGTGCGCTCCCTGGTCTGCACGAGGGCGTCGTGGGTCGCCGCGGAACCGTCGCCCAGGTACACCTGGGTCGCCTTGCGTTCGGCGCGTAGTTCCGCGGCGATCAGGTCGAACGCCGCCATCCCGGACTCGCCTCGCTGGACCGAGGAGGCCAGGCGGAGTGCACTGGTGACCCCCGCAGCGGTCAACAGCGCCCACAGCAGCAGGAAGCTGACGCTGGGGATCAGCACCATCCGGGTGAGCTGGCCGCGGATGGCACCCCTACCGGTCGGGTTGTGCTTGCTCGTGCTCATGGTCATCCCCCTTTAGGGGACGACCGTACCGAAACCAATAGCTCTATGTGGTCCCTTTGTGACAACCAGTCATTGCTTTGTGGACAACTCCGCCCCGGCCGACCGCGGGGTCAGTTCTCCCGGCGGTGCCGCGCCCCCGCCGGAGCCGGCAGGTCCTCCAGGGCCGCCTGCTGCTCCACACCCAGGCTGTTGAGCATCTCGGCGTAGCGCAACGCCACGATCTTCGCCGTGATGGTGTTCGCTCCCAGGGGGGCGCTGGCCCTCGCCCCGTGCTTGCCCGCCAGGGCCGCGATCTCGGCGGCGGGGAACTCCTGGCCCACGATGCTGGGCGCGATCACCGGACGGCGGCATCCGGCGGCGGCGAGCTGGGCGAACGCCTGCTCCACCTGTGCGGGGTCGTCCAGTGCCGCGGGGAGCACCGTCACCCCCAGACGCGCCGCAAGGAGCACGGCGGTGATCCCCGCGGCGTTGAACGCGTCGGGACCGCCGGCCGAGCCGACCAGTACGCCGTCGGCCATCGTGTCGCTGGGCGCCACGACGCTGATCAGCCGCATCCGGTCGGCGCGCACGTAGGACGCCTCGGCCAGGCGCAGGTGCAGCGCTTCCGCGAGCATCGGGTGCGGGCCCAGCGGGTCGGTGACGCGGACGTTGACCCCGGTGACCCGGACGGCCTCGTCGATCGCGGCCAGGGTGGGCTGGTGCGGGCCGGCCACCAGGGGCACGATGACCGCGTCGCAGGGGTTGTTCCGCTGCTCTCCCTCGCGCCGCGCCACCTCGGCCAGGACTCCCGCCAGGCGGTCGGCCTCTCCGTGCGTGCGGGCGAGGTGGAGAGAGGTCTCGGGCCGGTAGGGGCGGACCAGGTCCACCATCTCCGTGGCGAAGTCGGTCCCGTCGGCCTCGTCCCCGGCTGGCCCGTAGGCGACCAGGACGAGTGGTGGCGTACCGACCCACTTGTCGAAGGACAGCGGGTCACGATGCCGTCCCGAACGTCGTCTCGGGGTGACACGGGGAGGAAGCCTGTCAGAATTGTGCATACCGTCTGAACTCACGCGAAAGATAGTAACGACTAGAGGTGTTGGGCCTACCGCGTCGATTCTCTGTGGTGAAAATCGCGTCGCGGTAACGGATCATCCCACGCTTTCGGCTTTCTGCCCGTCTCGGCGGAGCGGGATTCCCGCGCTCCGGTCGCCGCCGGACGCCGACGGACTCCTGCTCCACCGGTTCGGGAGGATCCCCGGCCCACCTCGGGCCTCCCGTCTCCCGCTCCCCCGGCCGGGCGCGGGGCGCGCCCTCCGCTCAGCGCACGGGCGGCGCGACCGCCTCGGCGATCCTGCGGCGCCGCATGACGTGCTGCACCAGGGCGACGAGCACTTCCTTGCAGGACTGGCGGACGCGGGCGTCGCACAGCAGGACCGGGACGTCCGCGGAGACGTCGACGGCTTCGCGGATCTCCTCGTCGGCGTAGTCGGGAGTGCCCGCGAAGCGGTTGACCGCGACGACGAAGGGGATGCCGCGCCGCTCGAAGAAGTCCACCGAGGGGAAACTGGTCTCCAGCCGCCGCGTGTCGGCGAGCACCACCGCCCCCAGCGCCCCCGCGGCCAGCTCGTTCCACATGAACCAGAACCGCTCCTGGCCCGGCGTGCCGAACAGGTACAGCACCAGCTCGGAGCTGACGGTGATCCGCCCGAAGTCCAGCGCGACCGTCGTGGTGGTCTTGCTCTCCACCCCCGACAGGTCGTCCACCCCCAGGCTGGCCTCGGTCATCACCTCCTCGGTGCTGAGCGGGGTGATCTCGCTGACCGAGCCGACCATCGTCGTCTTCCCCGCCCCGAAACCGCCCGCGATGAGGATCTTGAGCGCAGACGGCAGGG
>NZ_KQ950184.1:169028-251933 GCF_001517975.1 Thermobifida cellulosilytica TB100 | reverse complement strand
CTTGAGCGCAGACGGCAGGGGTGAGGCGCCCAGGGCCGGGTCAGAGTCTGCGAATGCCATCGAGAACCGCCTGAAGTAGGGTCATCTCGGGTCTGTCCGTTACGGTCACCGGGGCGCGGGCCAGCACGAACCCCTGCGTGACGAGGTCTCCCAGCAGCACCTTGACCACGGTGACGGGCAGGTCCAGACGGGCGGCGACCTCGGCCACCGACATCGGGGAGCGGCACAGCCGCAGGATCGCGAGGTGCTCGGGCTGCAACCGGGAGGTGTCGGCCTCGCGGCGTGAGGCGACGACGGTGCTGATCATGTCCAGCCGGGTCTCCGTCGAACGGGTACGACCGCCGGTCACCGCGTAGGGACGCACCAGTGGTCCCGCGGCCTCGTCCCACGGGAGAGGGTCGTCAGCTCTGTGACGGCCGCTCATGGTCTGCTCGACGCCCGGCCGACGGGCTCGGGAGAGCGCGGGGCGCTGGTCAGGAACTGGCCGACCCGCTTGATCCGGGCGTTCATCTCGTAGGCGATCATCCCCACGTCGGACTCCTCGCCGGCCAGGACCGCCAGACAGGCGCCCTCGCCCGCGGCCGTGACGAACAGGTAGGCGTGCTCCATCTCCACGATGGTCTGGAGCACCTCTCCCCCGTTGAAGTGGCGGCTGGTGCCGCGGGCCAGGCTCTGGAAGGCCGAGGCGACCGCGGACAGGTGCTCCCCGTCCTCCTCGGAGAGTCCGCGCGACCTGCCGATGAGCAGGCCGTCGGCGGACAGCACGATGGCGTGGTCGGCCCCCACCACCCGGTCGACCAGGTCGTCCAGGAGCCAGTTCAGGTTTTCTGAGGCGTTGCTCATCCGTTTCCCGTTCCTTCGTGTGGGTTTGCGCGGTTGCGGTCTGTCGGCTTCGGCCCGGGAGGTCCCGGGTACGGACCGCCTCATGGGGGCACCTATTCGGCCACGGGTCCGGAGAACGGCGCCGGATCGCTGTCGCGCCCCCGGCGGGTGCCGCGGTGGAATGCCTCGATCATCCGGCGTGCCTCCTCCGGGGACCGGCGGGCACGGGCCGGGGCGGACCGAGTGCTCGGCGGGCCGCCCCCGTCCCGCAGCTGGGCGGCGAGATGGGTCTGGCGGCGGCGCCTGGGCAGCGGCGGCCGGGGGTCCGTACCGCCGTTGGAGGCCTCTCCGCCCGCGCCCGCAGGCAGCAGGACGTCGGCACGCCCCTCCTGCGGCGCCCGCGGGGCGGGAGTGGACGGCGGGGCCGGCTCGGCGTCCGGCGCCTGGTCCCGGTCGTCCGCGCCGGTCCCGACGACCAGCGTGTCCGAGAGCAGGACGATCGCCTGGGTACCGCCGCCCGTGTGGGCGCGCAGCCGCACCTGGATGTCGTGCTTGGCCGCCAGGCGCGCCACCACGAACAGCCCCAGCCGGGCGTCCTCGTCCAGTGCCATCACGTCGAACTCGGGAACGGTGGTGAGCCGCCGGTTGGCCGCGGCGAGGTCCTCCTCGCTCATGCCCAGGCCGTGGTCCCTGACCTCGACCGCCACCCCCTTGGAGACCCGCTCGGTGTGCACCTCGACCTTGGTGTGCGGCGGCGAGTAGCGGGCCGCGTTCTCCACGAGTTCGGCGAAGAGGTGGACGACGTCGGCGACGCACTCCCCGCGCAGCGCCAGCTCCGGCACCGGGAACACGGTGATCCTCGCGTAGTCCTCGATCTCGGACACGGCGCTGCGCAGCACGTCGACCAGGGGGACGGGGGAGCGCCACCGCCGTCCGGGCCTGCCCCCGGCGAGGATGATGAGGTTCTCCGCGTTGCGGCGGCCGCGGGTCGCCAGGTGGTCCAACTGGAAGAGGTACTCCAGGAGATCGGGGTCCTCCTCCTCGCGCTCGACCCGGTCCAGCAGGTGCAGTTGGCGCTGCAGCAGCGACTGGTCGCGGTGGGCCAGGGCGAGGAAGACCCGGTTGGCGCCCGCGCGGATCTCGGCCTGTCGCACGGCCGCGGCCACCGCCGTGCGCTGGGCGGTGTTGAACGCGTCGGCGACCTGGCCGATCTCGTCGGTGCCGTAGTCGAGTCGGCGCGGCTGGGTGCGCAGGTCGACGTTGTCCCCCTGTTCGAGGCGCCGGACGATCTCCGGCAGCTCGCTCCCGGCCAGGTCCAGGGTGTCGCGGCGCAGCCGGGACAGCCGGTCGGTGAGGCGGGCCGCGGTCTTGGAGGCGATGCCGTAGGCGAGCGCCCCCGCGAACAGGGCCAGGATGGACCCGCCGACCGCGGTGGAGAGCACCTGGGCGCTCGCCGCCCGGGTGGTGTCGACGGTCGCCCGCGCCTGGGTCTTGGTCATCTCGACGAGGACGGCGTTGACGCTGTCGGCGTCGGCCTCCCAGGCGGCCACCGCCGGCGGCAGGTCCGGGGCCTGTGTGCCGCCGTCCCGGGGCGGCTGCCAGCCGGTGATCAGGACCGCGGTGTCGACCAGGCCCTCCCACTCGGAGGACTCGGCGAGCGAGAGGTAGTGGCGGGCCGCGGGTCCGGCCAGTGCCCACCGGAGTTCGTTGAGCCGCCGCTCCAGCTCGCTGATCAGGCCGGAGAAGGTGATCCGCTCGGCTTCGGCGAGCTCGCCTGCGGCCCGCGCCCCGGCCAGCAGCGCGTCGGCCTGGGCGAAGGTCTCCTGGGCACGCATCGCCTGGACGAGGACGCCGCCGGCGGCCACCGCGGTGCCGTCGCCGAACTGCCGGGTGTGCTCCGCGTAGTGGTCGATGCCCGCGGCGATGACCGCGCTGTAGCGCCGGTGGCTTTCGGTCCGGCTGACCCGCAGGTCGGCGACGTCCTCCCGCAGCGCCTCCCGCTCGTCCAGGGCGGAGCGGAGGTCGGCTTCGTCGAGGTCCTCCTCGGCGAGGTCGACCGCGGTCAGGGCCTCGTCGGTCGCCGTCTGCTGCTCCCGCAGCGCCCCCAGCCCTTCGGGGGACGGCGCTCCCAGGTACTCGGCCGCGAGCACGCGCTCCCGTTGCAGTTCCACCAGTGCGGCGTAGAGGCGGATGCCCTCCTCGCTCTGGAGCGCGGCCGCACGCAGCGCCAGCACCTGGGTCACCGTGGCCGTACTCAGCACGGCGAACAGGACGAGAAAGGTGATCGCCGGGATCAGCACGATCTTGTTGAGCTGTGTCCTGATCCCGCGTCCGGTACCGCCCGGCCCGCTCATGACGTCCTCCCCACGCCGCGCCACGCCGACTACGAATGGTCATAGTGCTCGTACCGACGGTGCCGTGAGTGGACGCTACCGGAAAGCGGATCCGGGTGTGGTGGCTTTGGCCAAACCCGTCCTCGGGAGGAGAGGACGCCGATCCGCGGGGGCGGGCATGACGCCCGCCCCCGCGGGGCTCAGGACCCGGTGGCGAAGCCGCGGTGCTCGGCGACGGCCGCGCGCAGCTCGGCGAGCTGCTCGGCGACCCGGGCGGGGGCGGTGCCGCCGCGGGCCGCGCGCGACTCCAGGGATCCCCGGACCGTGAGGACCTCGCGCACCTGCGGGGTCAGGTGCGGGGAGATGGCCGCCAGATCCGCGTCGCTCAGCTCCGGCAGGTCGATGCCGCGCTCCTCGCAGACCCGCACGCACGCCCCGGCGATCTCGTGCGCCTCGCGGAACGGCACCCGGCGCCGCACCAGCCACTCGGCGATGTCGGTGGCCAGCGAGAAGCCCTGCGGGGCCAGCTCGGCCATCCGCTCCCCGTTGACGGTGAGGGTGGCGACCATCCCGGTGAAGGCGGGCAGCAGGACCTGGAGGGTGTCCACGGCGTCGAAGACCGGCTCCTTGTCCTCCTGTAGGTCCCGGTTGTAGGCGAGCGGCAGCCCCTTGAGGGTGCTCAGCAGGCCCGCGAGGTCGCCGATGAGCCGACCGGCCTTGCCGCGGGCCAGTTCGGCGATGTCGGGGTTCTTCTTCTGCGGCATGATCGAGGAGCCGGTGGAGAACGCGTCGTCGAGGGTGACGAACGAGAACTCCTTGGTGGCCCAGAGGATGATCTCCTCGGCGAGCCGGGACAGGTCCACCCCGATCATCGCCGCGACGAAGGCGAACTCGGCGACCACGTCACGCGCGGCGGTGCCGTCGATGGAGTTGGGGACCGACCGGGAGAAGCCCAGGTCGGCGGCGACCGCCTCGGGGTCCAGGCCCAGGGAGGAGCCGGCCAGCGCACCGGAGCCGTACGCCGAGGCGTCGGCGCGGCGGTCCCAGTCGCGCAGCCGTTCGACGTCGCGCAGCAGCGGCCAGGCGTGCGCCATCAGGTGGTGGGCCAGCAGCACCGGCTGGGCGTGTTGCAGGTGGGTGCGGCCCGGCATGGCGACGTCCATGTTGGCCTCGGCCTGGTCGGCGAGGGCCGTGGCCAGGTCGAGCAGCAGCGCGGCGATGGCGCGCGCCTCCTCCCGCAGGTACATGCGGATCAGGGTGGCGATCTGGTCGTTGCGGGAGCGTCCGGCGCGCAGCCGCCCGCCCAGTTCGGGGCCGACCCGTTCGATGAAGCCCCGCTCCAGCGCGGTGTGCACGTCCTCGTCGGCGGGCGTCGGGGTGAACGCCCCGGAGACGACGTCGGCCTCCAGGCGGTCCAGCCCTTCCAGCATCCGGGTGAGTTCGTCCGGTTTGAGCAGGCCGGCCGCGTGCAGGACGCGGGCGTGGGCGCGCGATCCCGCGATGTCGTGGCGGGCGAGGCGCCAGTCGAAGTGGGTGCTCTGGGAGAGGCGGGCCAGCGCTTCGGAGGGGCCGCCGCTGAAGCGGCCTCCCCACAGCCGCACGGCCTGGTCGTCGGGCTCGTTGGCCACGATGGGTCCTTAACAGTGGATGGGTCGGTGGTCGGACGGGGACGCGGCGCCCCGCACGGCAGGCCGCGCGGGGCGCCGCGTCCGCGGGTGCGCCGCGGTCAGGCGAGCCGCTGGTCGCGCATGCTGGCGATCTTGGCGGGCATGCTCCAGATGTCGATGAAGCCGCGGGCCTTGCTCTGGTCGTAGGCGTCGCCGGTGTCGTAGGTGGCGAGCTCGTAGTCGTAGAGGGAGGCCTCGCTGCGGCGTCCGGTGACCACGGCCCGGCCGCCGTGCAGCACCATCCGGATGTCGCCGGTGACGTGCTTGTTGGCCTCCAGGATGAACTTCTCCAGGGCGTTCTTCAGCGGGGAGAACCACAGGCCGTCGTAGACCAGCTCGCCCCACCGCTGGTCCACGCCGCGCTTGAAGCGGGCGAGCTCGCGCTCGACGGTGACGTTCTCCAGCTCCTGGTGCGCGGTGATCAGCGCGATCGCGCCGGGCGCCTCGTAGACCTCACGGCTCTTGATGCCGACGAGCCGGTCCTCGACCATGTCGATGCGGCCCACGCCCTGGGCGCCGGCGCGCCGGTTGAGCTCCTCGATGATCTGGAGCGGGCTGAGCTCCTTGCCGTCGATGGCGGTGGGCACGCCGGAGGTGAAGGAGATGATCAGCTCGTCGGGCTCGCGCGGCTCGGCCGGGTTCTGGGTGTAGGAGTAGACGTCCTCGATGGGGCCGTTCCAGATGTCCTCCAGGAAGCCGGTCTCCACGGCGCGGCCGAACAGGTTCTGGTCGATGGAGTAGGGCGACTTCTTGGTGACGTCGATCGGCAGGCCCTTCTCCTCGGCGAAGGCGATGGCCTTGTCGCGGGTCATGCCCGAGTCGCGGACCGGGGCGAGCACCTTGAGCTCGGGGAAGAGCGCGGCCAGTCCGGCCTCGAAGCGGACCTGGTCGTTGCCCTTGCCGGTGCAGCCGTGGGCGACCATGGTCGCGCCGTGGTAGCGGGCGGCCTCGGCGAGGTGCTTGACGATCAGCGGCCGCGACAGCGCCGACACCAGGGGGTAGCGGTCCATGTAGAGCGCGTTGGCCTGGATGGCGGGGACGCAGTACTCGTTGGCGAACTCGTCGCGCGCGTCGGCCACGACGGCCTCGACCGCGCCGCAGGCCAGGGCGCGCTGGCGGATGACCTCCAGGTCCTCGCCGCCCTGGCCGCAGTCGATGGCGACCGCGATGACCTCGGCGCCGGTCTCCTCGGCGATCCATCCGATGGCCACGGAGGTGTCGAGTCCTCCGGAGTATGCGAGTACGACCCGCTCGGTCATGAGTGTCTCTCCTATGAAGCTTCTCGGGTGCCCGGTGCACCCGGTCGGTCGGTGGTCGGCTCCCCCGGTCAGGGGCGCCGGTTGGCGAGCCGCAGCAGTGCCGAGGCGAGTTCCTCGCCGCCCTGGGGGTCCCGGGCGATCACCAGGATCGTGTCGTCGCCCGCGATGGTGCCCAGGATGGCGGGGATGTCGGTGTGGTCGATCGCCGACGCCAGGTACTGGGCTGCGCCCGGTGGCGTGCGGACGACGACCATGTTGGCGGATGCCTCGGCCGAGACCAGCAGGTCCTCGGCCAGTCGGCTCATGCGTGAGTTGGAGACCTGCTCCAGGCCCAGGTGGTCGGGGCGCGCCCGTTGCAGGCGCTCCCCGCCCTCGCCGGGCAGGACGTAGATGAGGCTTCCGTCGACGGTGCGGAGCTTGACCGCGCCCAGTTCGTCCAGGTCGCGGGAGAGCGTCGCCTGGGTGACCTGCACGCCCTCCTCGGCCAGCAGGCGCGCCAGTTCGCTCTGGGAGCGGACGTCGTACCTGGTCAGCAGTTCGGAGATCTTGGCGTGGCGGGCTGCTTTGGTGGGCGGGACGGACTTCGCTCCGTCGACAGTCATCGTCGTGCGTCCTCCTCTGCGTCGCGGGCGGCGGCGGCCAGGACGTCCGGCAGCGCCCCGGTGAACTCGAGGATCTCCTCGCGGGTGATGACCAGCGGCGGGGCGATGCGGACCACGTCGGGGGTGACCGCGTTGACCAGGAACCCGGCGTCGGCGGCGCGGGCCTGGACGTGTCCGGACACCGGGGCGGTCAACTGGATGCCGCGCCACAGGCCGACCCCGCGCACTCCGGCGAGCAGGGGGTGGTCGATCGCGGCGATCTCCGCGGCGAGCAGTTCGCCCAGCTCGGTGACGGAGTCGAGCAGTCCTTCGCGTTCGATGGTGTCGATGACGGCGAGGGCCGCGGCGGCCGCGACCGGGTTGCCGCCGAAGGTGGAGCCGTGGTCGCCCTTGGCGAAGACCGTCCCGTAGCGGCCGAGGCCCACGCAGGCGCCGATGGGCAGCCCGCCGCCCAGCCCCTTGGCGAGGGTGAGGACGTCGGGGAGCACTCCCTCGGCCTGGTGGGCGAACCAGCGGCCGGTGCGGCCGATGCCGCTCTGGATCTCGTCCAGGACGAAGGCGGCGCCGGTGGCGTCGCAGATCTCGCGGACCGCGGCGAGGTAGCCCTCGGCGGCCGGCACGACCCCGGCCTCGCCCTGCACGGGCTCCACGAAGACCGCGACGCACTGGTCGGTGACGGCCTCGCGCAGGGCCGCGGCGTCGCCGTGGGGGACGAACCGCACGTCCATCCCGAACGGCCCGAAAGGGTCGCGGATCGCGGGCTTGCCGGTGATGGCGAGCGAGCCGGAGGTGCGGCCGTGGAACCCGGCGACGGTGGAGACGTAGTAGGTGCGCTCCGGTCCGGCCGCGCGGCGGACGAGCTTCAGCGCCGCCTCGTTGGCCTCGGTGCCGGAGTTGGCGAGGAAGACCCGGGCGGGCGCACCGATCTTCTCGACGAGCTTCTCGGCCAGCTCCACCTCCCGTTCGTGCAGGAACAGGTTGCTGGTGTGGGCGAGCCGGGCGGTCTGCTCGGAGACCGCCTTGACCAGGGCCGGGTGCCCGTGGCCGAGGGACGACACCGCGATTCCGGCGATGAGGTCGAGGTAGCTCCTGCCGTCGGCGTCGACGACGCGGCAGCCCTCGCCGCGGACCAGCGCGACGGGCGGGGTGCCGTAGTTGGGCATGAGGACCGCGTCGAAGCGCTTCTGCAACTGCTCGGTGGCGCTCATGCGTCGTCTCCCGTCGGTTCTCCGTCCGGCAGGACCATGGTGCCGACCCCCTCGTCGGTGAAGATCTCCAGCAGCATCGCGTTGGGGACCCGTCCGTCGAGCACGTGCGCCTGGGGCACTCCGCCGCGGACCGCGCGCAGGCACGCCTCCATCTTGGGCACCATGCCCGAGGAGAGGTCGGGCAGCAGTTCCTCCAGTTCGGCGGCTGTCAGGCGGCTGATCAGCTCGGAGTTGGTCGGGTAGTCGGCGTAGAGGCCCTCGACGTCGGTGAGCACGATGAGCTTGGCGGCGCCCAGTGCCACGGCGAGGGCGGCGGCCGCGGTGTCGGCGTTGACGTTGTAGACGCCGCCCTCGGCGGACCGTGCGATGCTGGAGATGACGGGGATGCGCCCGTCGTCCAGCAGGCTGCGGACCGCTCCGGGCTGCACCTCGACCACCTCGCCGACCAGGCCGATGTCGACGGGTTTGCCGTCGACGAGGGCAGGCTTGCGCTCGGCGGTGAACAGGTGGGCGTCCTCGCCCGACATGCCCACGGCGAAGGGGCCGTGCTCGTTGATCAGGCCGACGATCTCCCGGTTGACCTGGCCGACCAGGACCATCCGGACGATCTCCATCGTCTCGGGGGTGGTGACCCGCAGCCCCGCGGTGAAGGTGCTCTTGACGCCGAGCCGCTCCAGGTGCGCGTTGATCTGCGGGCCGCCGCCGTGGACGACGACCGGGCGCAGTCCGGCGTAGCGCAGGAACACGACGTTCTCGGCGAAACGCGCCCGCAGCTCCGGGTCGGTCATCGCGTTGCCGCCGTACTTGACGACGACGGTCTTGCCGTGGAGGGCGCTGAGCCAGGGGAGCGCCTCGATGAGGGTGCTCGCCTTGTCCAGGGCCGCCTGGTGGATTCTGGAGATCATGTGGAGTAGGCCGAGTTCTCGTGTACGTATTCGACGGTCAGGTCGGTGGTCCACACCGTGGCGGCCGCGGAGCCCGCGGACAGGTCCACGGTGACGGTGACGTCGCGGGGTTTGAGGTTGACCTTGGCGCGGTCGTCGCCGACGGCCCCGCCCCGGCACACCCACACGCCGTTGATGGCGACGTTGACCTGGTCGGGCTCGAAGGCGGCGTCGGTGGTGCCGACCGCGGCGAGCACCCGCCCCCAGTTGGGGTCCTCGCCGTAGATCGCGCACTTGAACAGCGCGTTGCGGGCGATGGCGCGGCCGACCTCAACCGCGTCGGCGGTGCTGGCCGCGCCCACGACCTCGATGGCGATGGTCTTGGTGGCGCCCTCGGCGTCGGCCAGCAACTGGCGGCACAGGTCCTGGCAGACCTCGGTGAGCAGGCGGGCGAACTCCTCCTCGTCGGGGGTGGTGCCGGAGGCGCCGCTGGCCATGAGCAGCACGGTGTCGTTGGTGGAGGTGCAGCCGTCGGTGTCGAGCCGGTCGAAGGTCACCTCGGTGGCGGCGCGCAGCAGGGCGTCGCACTGCTCGGAGGTGAGCACGGCGTCGGTGGTGAGTACCGACAGCATGGTGGCCAGCGACGGGGCGAGCATGCCCGCCCCCTTGGCCATGCCGCCGATGGTGTAGCCGCTGCCGCGGCGGAAGGCGATCTTGGAGACGGTGTCGGTGGTGCGGATGGCGTCGGCCGCGTTCAGGCCGCCGTCGCGGGCGGCCTCGGCCACCGCGGCGTCCACCCCGGCCAGGAGCTGCTGCATGGGCAGGCGTTCACCGATGAGGCCGGTGGAGCAGACGACGATCTCCCCGGCGGAGTCGTCGAGGAGCGCGGCCAGGTGCTCGGCGGTGGCGTGGGTGTCCTGGAAGCCGGGCGCGCCGGTGCAGGCGTTGGCTCCCCCGGAGTTGAGGACCGCGGCGCGCACCCGGCCGCCGGAGACGACCTGCTGGGACCAGAGCACGGGCGCGGCCTTGACCCGGTTCTTGGTGAAGACCGCGGCGGCGGCCCTCTGGGGGCCGTCGTTGATGACGACGGCGACGTCGCGCTGGCCGTCGCTCTTGATGCCGGCGGCCACACCCGCCGCCCGGAAGCCGAGGGGCGCGGTAACGCTCACGGTGCCACTCCAGTCATGGGAAGTCCGGTGGTTTCGGGGAGGCCGAGGGCGAGGTTGGCGCTCTGGATCGCGCCGCCCGCGGTTCCCTTGGTGAGGTTGTCGATGGCGGCGACGGCGACCAGGCGGCCCGCCGCCTCGTCCACGGTGACCTGGACGGCCGCGGTGTTGGCGCCCAGGGTCATCGCGGTGGTCGGCCACTCCCCCTCCGGCAGCAGGTGGACGAAGGGTTCGGCGTCGTAGTGGCGCCGGTAGGCGGCGCGCGCCTCGTCGGCGCCGACTCCCGGCTTCAGCGGGGCCGAGCAGGTGGCCAGGATGCCGCGGGGCATCGGCACCAGCATCGGGGTGAAGGAGACCCGGACCAGGGCTCCCGCGACCGCGGACAGGTTCTGGACGAACTCGGGGTTGTGCCGGTGGGCGCCCCCGACGCCGTAGGCGCTGACCGATCCCATGACCTCGCTGGCGATCAGGTGCGGCTTGGCCGCCTTGCCCGCGCCGGAGGTGCCGGAGGCGGCGACCACCACGACCTCGGGTTCGACCAGTCCCTCGGCGAAGGCCGGCAGCAGGGCGAGGGTGCCGCAGGTCGGGTAGCAGCCGGGGACGGCGATGCGCCGGGTGCGGGCCAGTGCGGCCCTGGCCCCGGGCAGTTCGGGCAGGCCGTAGGGCCAGGTCCCGGCGTGCTCGGAGCCGTAGTACCGCTGCCAGGCGGCGGCGTCGGCGAGCCGGAAGTCCGCGCCGCAGTCCACGACCAGCGTGTCCGCGCCGAGCTGGGCGGCGAGGGCGGCGGACTGGCCGTGCGGCAGCGCGAGGAAGACGATGTCGTGGCCGGCGAGCGTCTCGGGCGTGGTCTCGGCGAGGACCCGGTCGGCGAGCGGCAGCAGGTGCGGGTGGTGGGCGCCCAGCCGGGTTCCGGCGTTGCCCCCCGCGGTGAGCGTGCCGATCTCGATGTCGGGGTGGGCGAGCAGGAGGCGCAGCAGTTCACCCCCCACGTACCCGCTGGCGCCGGCGATCGCCGCCGTGTAACCCATGCTCTGCTCCCCCCTGGACCGTGTGCGACGCGCACCATCATGCACCGCACTGGAAAGTTATGCAAGTCAGTGTATAAGGCTTCATCGAGCGGGGGCGGCGGGGGTGCTGCGCCGCCGGGCCGCGGCCGGGCGGCGCAGCACCGAAGGTCAGCGCCCGGCGAGCCGGGAGGCCAGGCTGGCCAGCGTCGAGGTGTCGACGGACCGGGACGCCTCGCGCCGGTCGGCGCCGCGGTAGAGCCCGTAGACGAGGTGGGTGCCGACCCAGCGCAGCGGTTCGGGCTCCCAGTCGCGCGCCTGGTGGCCCACCCAGGGCAGCCGGACCAGTTCGGTGCTGCGTCCCAGCACCAGGTCGCGCAGGGTGCGTCCGGCCAGGTTGGAGGTGGCGACCCCGCTGCCGACGTATCCGCCGGCCCAGCCCACTCCGGTGGTCCGGTCCAGGTGCACGGTGGGGCACCAGTCGCGGGCCACCCCCAGGACGCCGGACCAGGCGTGCACCACGGGGGTCTCCCCCGCCGCGGGGAACAGGCGGGACAGTGCCCGCCACAGCTCCGCGATCGTCTGCGGCTGGGTGGCGCCGTTGGTGTCGTGGCCCGAGGCGAACCGGTAGGGCACGCCGCGCCCGCCGATGGCGATGCGGCCGTCCGCGGTGCGCTGGGCGTAGACGTAGGCGTGCGCGGCGTCGCCGAGGACCTCCTGGCCCTCCCAGCCGATCCGCTTCCACACCTCGGCGCTGAGCGGCTCGGTCACGATCATCGAGGAGTTCATGGGCAGCCACTGGCGGCGGTAGCCGTTGAGTTCGGCGGTGAACCCCTCGGTGGCGCGGATCACGTACTCGGCCCGCACCGTGCCGTGCTCGGTCACCGCGGCCGGTCCCCGGCCGCCCTCGCGCGGACGCAGTTCGCTGACCGCGGTGTTCTCGAAGATGTCCACGCCGAGCGCCTCGACCGCCGCGGCCAGGCCCCTGACGAGCTTGGCCGGCTGGATGCGCGCGGCGTGCGGGGAGAACGCCTCGGCCACCGCGCCGTCCACGCGCAGCCGCGGCTCGTGGTCGGGTTCCAGCAGGTAGTAGTCCTCCGGCCAGTAGCCCCACTCCTGGAGGTAGGCGATCTCCTCCAGCAGCCGGGCCTTCTGCGCCTGGTTGGTGGCCACGATCCGCATGCCGCCCTTGACGATGTCGGCGTCGATGCCCTCCGCCTCGGCCACCGCGATGACCTCGTCGACCGTGGCCATCATGGCGCGTTGCAGGGCGATCATCGGCCCCTTGCCGTGGGCCTTGGCGTAGCGCTCCCGCGATCCGGCGAACTCGGCCGACAGCCAGCCGCCGTTGCGCCCCGAGGCGCCGAAGCCCGCGAACTCCCGCTCCAGGACCGCCACGCGCAGGTCGGGCTGCTCCTTCTTGAGGTAGTAGGCGGTCCACAGGCCGGTGTACCCGGCGCCGACGATGCACACGTCGTAGTCGGCGTCGCCGGGCAGGGCCGCGCGGCGCTGCGGAAGTCCCAGTTCGCGGTACCAGAAGGAGACCCCGCCGTTGCGAAACTCGGTGGAGCGGGGGATGGCGCGCATCTCGGCCGCGCTGGCGATGAGTCCCATGTGTGTTCCTGCCTCCCCGGACGTTCCGGGCCGCCCCGTGCCCCCTGCGGGCGCTGCTCGTGTCGTCGTTCTTCCCCGAGGCAGCGGGGGGCTGTTGTCCCGAAGAATGGCGATTCTAGTAGAACGTCGGAACCCGCCCCGGGGCCGCCTGCGGCGGTTACTTCTTCTCCCGGCCCGCGGAGACCTGGCGGGCGTTGTCGCGCAGCCTGCGCGCCTGCTCGGCCAGGGCCCGCACCCCCTCCACGCCCAGGGGGGCCAGCACGTGCTCCCGGAGCAGCGCCACGTGCCGGGCGCGCGCCTGCTCGGCCAGGGCCAGCCCCTTCTCGGTGAGCGCGGCGTAGGTGACCCGGCGGTCCGAGGGGCAGGACTGGCGTTCCAGGTAGCCGTTGCGTTCCAGCCGGTCGGCCAGCTTGGTGAAGCCGCCGCTGCTCAGGGAGACCTCGCGGGCGAGCTGGCTCATCGGGAGGCGGTGCTGCGGGGAGCGCTGCAACCGGAGCAGCACCTCGAACCAGGGGCCGGACATGTCCTTGCCGGAGGGGTCGATGCCCCGGAGCAGGAGCGGGGTGGTCGCCAGGAGCGCTTCGTGGAACAGACCCCAGGAGGTGATGAGGTCGTCGTCGGTGATCCTCTCGGTGTCGGCTCCGGTCCCCATGCGGCCCCCTTCACGGCCGCGTCGGCGCAGCCGATTTTCATCATAGGTCAGAGAATCTTCTCAGCTAACTAATTTTCCGCCGGGGCGCCTCCCGCCGGAGACGGGGCGCACAGCACTGGGGGCCGCCCCGCGGGGCGGCCCCCAGGCGTGCCGTCGGCCGGGCTCCGCTAGCCGCGCAGCACCGCTCCGGTGCGTTCCGCGGCCGCGGCCACCGCGGCGTCCCTGATCCGGTTGGTCTCCTCCGCGGTCAACGTGCGGTCGTCGGCGCGCAGCCGCAGCGCGTAGGCCAGCGACTTGCGCCCCTCGCCGATCTGCGCGCCGGTGTAGACGTCGAACAGCCGGATGCTCTCCAGCAGTTCCCCGGCTCCCTCGCGCAGGGCCGCCTCGACCTCGGCGGCCGGGACGGACTCGTCCACCACGAGCGCGACGTCCTGGGTGGCCACCGGGTAGGTGGAGACGCGCGGGGCGGTCGCGGGCCTGGCCGCCGCCTCGATACGGCCCCAGTCGATCTCCAGCGCCGCGGTCCGCGGCGGCAGCCCGTACGCCTTGACCACCCGGGGGTGCAGCTCACCGGCGTAGCCCACGGCCGCCTCGTCCTCGGCGCCCGCCAGGTACAGCGCCGCGCAGCGCCCCGGGTGCCAGGGCGCGTGCTGGGCGGCGCGGACCACGAGCTCCACCCCGGCCACGCTCGCCGCCTCGCGCGCGGTCTGGATCGCGTCGGCCCAGGTGGCGTCCTGTCCCCCGCCCCACCAGCCGGACCGCAGCCGCTGTCCGGCCAGGACGGCGCCGACGTGGCGCGGCTGCTCGGGCAGCGCCGCCTCCAGGGCGGCGCGCTCCTCGGCGGTGGGCCCCCGGTCGACCGCCAGGATCGGTGCCTTGGCGGGCGCGCCGGGCCTGGGGTGGTAGACCAGTCCCATCTCGAACAGCGCGACGTCGCCGAAGCCGCGTCCGACGTTGCGGACCAGGGTCTTGAGCAGTCCCGGCAGCAGGGTGGTGCGCAGCAGCGGCTCGTCGTCGTTGAGCGGGTTGGCCAGGCGCACCGTGGTGCGTCGGCGGTCGTCGGCCTCCAGTTGCAGCGCGTCGAGGTCGCGCTCCCCCACGAAGGGGTAGTTGAGCACCTCGTGGAACCCCCGGGCGGCGAGGGTCCGCCCCACCGCGCGGCGCAGCCGCTGGCCGTGGGTCAGTCCGCGGCCGGCGGGGGCGCGCGGCGGGATCGCCGGGATGTTCTCGTAGCCCTCGTTGCGGATGACCTCCTCGGCGAGGTCGTTGGGGTCGGTGAGGTCGGGGCGCCAGCTCGGCGGGGTGACCGAGAGCGTGTCGCCGTTGCGGACGACCTCGCAGCCGACCTGGCGGAGCCGGGCGATCTCGGTCTCGACGGGGTAGTCCACGCCCGCGACGCGGCCCGTGTGCCCGACCGCGACGGTGATCGGTTCGCGGGGGACGCTCAGGTCGATGTGGGTGATCCCGTCCTCGACGGTCGCCCCGCCCAGTTCGGCGAGCAGGCCGACCGCGCGGGTCGCCGCGGCGAGCTGGACGGCGGAGTCGACGCCGCGCTCGAAGCGGCGGGAGGACTCCGAGGACAACTGGTGGCGGCGCGAGGTGCGCGCGATGTGCGTCTCGGCGAAGTGCGCGGCCTCGACCAGGATGTCGGTGGAGGTGTCGCTGATCTCGGTGCTCAGGCCGCCCATGACGCCGGCGAGGTTGATCGGGCCCGACTCGTCGGTGATGAGGATGTCGTCGGGGTCCAGGGCGCGCACCACGTGGTCCAGGGTCTCCAGCTTCTCGCCCTGGCGGGCCAGCCGGACCTCGATGGGGCCGCGCAGGGTGGCGCGGTCCCAGGCGTGCAGCGGCTGCCCCAGTTCCAGCATCACGTAGTTGGTGACGTCGACCGCCAGCGAGATGGAGCGCACCCCGCACAGGTGGAGTCGGCGGCGCATCCACGGCGGGGTCGGGGCGGCCGGGTCGAACCCGGTCACGCCGCGCAGCACGTAGCGGGAGCAGATCGCCGGGTCGGCGACGGTCGCCGGGTAGCCGCCGCCGGTCGTCTCCGGCACCGGCAGGTCGGCGGGGTCGGTGAACTCCACGCCGTAGGCGGCGGCGGCCTCGCGGGCCACGCCGCGCATCGACAGCGCGTAGCCGCGGTCGGGCGTGACCGCGATGTCCAGCACGGAGTCGCGCAGCCCCAGCAGTTCGCCGGCGTCGGCGCCGGGCTCGGCGAAGCCCTCGGGCAGCACGATGATGCCCTCGTGGTCCTCCCACAGCCCCAGTTCGCTCGCCGAGCAGATCATGCCCGCCGAGATCCTGCCGTAGGTCTTGCGCGCGGAGATCGCGAAGCCGCCCGGCAGCACCGCGCCGGGCAGCGACACCACCACCAGGTCGCCCTCGGCGAAGTTGCGGGCCCCGCACACGATGCCCTGCGGCTCGCCGGTGCCGTTGGCGTCGCCGACGTCCACGGTGCAGAACCGGATGGGCTTCTTGAAGCCGGTGAGCTCCTCGATGGTCAGCACCCGGCCCACCACGATCGGGCCGGTGACGTCGGCGCCGACCTCCTCGACGGTCTCGACCTCCAGGCCCAGACTGATCAGCTTCTCGGCCAGCTCGCGCGCGGTGGCCTCGGCGGGCAGCGCAACGTACTCGCGCAGCCAGGAAACGGGAACCCGCATCACATCTCCATCCCGAAGGCCGCGGTGAACCGGACGTCACCCTCGACCATGTCGTGCATGTCCTTGACCCCGCGGGCGAACATCAGCGTCCGCTCGATGCCCAGGCCGAAGGCCCAGCCGCTGTAGCGCTCGGTGTCCACCCCGGCGGCGACCAGCACCCGCGGGTTGACCACGCCGCAGCCGCCGATCTCGATCCAGCCCTCCGAGGAGCAGGTCCGGCAGGGGGCGTCGGGGTTGCCCACGGAGGCGCCCCGGCAGACGAAGCACTCCATGTCCACCTCGGCGGACGGCTCGGTGAACGGGAAGTACGACGGGCGCATGCGGGTGCGCAGCCCTTCGCCGAACATCTGCTCCACGAACACCTGGATGGCGCCGCGCAGGTGGGCCAGGGTGATGCCCTCGTCCACGACCAGCCCTTCCAGTTGGTGGAAGACCGGGCTGTGCGTGGCGTCCAGCTCGTCGGTGCGGAAGGTGCGGCCGGGCACGACCACGTAGACGGGGAGCTCGCGGTCCAGCATCGCGCGCACCTGCACCGGGGAGGTGTGCGTGCGCAGCACCATGCCGGACTCCCCGCCGTTGGGTCCGGCGACGAAGAAGGTGTCCTGCATGGTGCGGGCCGGGTGGTCGGGCAGGAAGTTGAGGGCGTCGAAGTTGTACCACTCGGCCTCGACCTCGGGACCCTCGGCGATCTCGAAGCCCATGCCGACGAAGATGTCGGCCATCCGCTCGCCGATGGTGGTCAGCGGGTGCCGGCTTCCGTGCGGGATCCGGTCGTAGGGCAGGGTGACGTCGACGGCCTCTTCGACGAGCACGCGGGCGTCGCGCTCGTCCTCCAACTGGGCCTGGCGGGCCTTGAGCGCCTCGCTGATCTCGCGGCGCGCGCCGCCCACGCGCCTGCCCGCGTCCGCGCGGGCCGCGGGCGGCAGGGCGCCGATCTCCCGGTTGGCCAGGGCCAGCGGGGACCGGTCGCCGGCGTGCGCGATCCGGACCTCCTTGAGTTCTTCCAGGCTGGAGGCCCTGGCGATGGCGTCGAGCGCCTCTTGGCGCATGCGTGCGACCTCGTCCGGGTGAAGCGCGTTCACCTCGACGGGGTCGTAGGAGTTGTTGGGTGCAGACATTGGTGGTTGCCTCGCCGTCCCGCGTCGCCCGCGGGGCGGAATGTCACGGCCCACCGCCGTGCGGCGGGGGGCACAAGCCGACTGGGAAGTCCTCGTGAAGCCCGCCGCCGAGTCCGTCAGACGAACTCGGGAGTGCCGGCGGGCACGATAAATCGGAACTCGGCGCCGCCGCTGGGCGCGCGGCCGACCGTGATCGTGCCACCGTGGGCCTCGATCAGGCCCTTGACGATGAACAGCCCCAAGCCGGTGCCCCCGCGGCGCTTGCCGCGCCAGAACTGGCGGAAGACGCGCGTGACAGCCTCGGGCTTGATGCCCTCGCCCTCGTCGCGCACCGACACGGCTGCTCCTCCCTCGCACGGCTCGATCACTATCGTGACAGTACCAGCGCCGTGCCGCAGCCCGTTTTCCACCAGGTTGCTGATGATCTGGTCGACCTTGTCGACGTCCAGCCACATCTCGGGCAGCGGACCGCGCACGTCCAGCCGGAACCGGTCCTCCGGCTCACCGGAGGCCACCCGTCCGGCGATGACACGCCGGGCGCGTTCTCCCAGGTCGACGAGTTGCCGGTGGATCTCCAGGCGGCCGGACTGGATGCGGGAGACGTCCAGGAGCTCGGTGATGAGCCGGGTGACCCGGTCCGCGTCCGCGTTGACGGTCTCCAGCATGAAGATCTTCTGCGTGTCGGTGAGGCGGCTCCACTTGGCCAGCATCGTCGCGGTGAAGCCCTTGACGCTGGTCAGCGGGGAGCGCAGCTCGTGGGCGACCGTCGAGACCAGGTCGGCGCTGGAGCGCTCGGAGTAGGAGCGGTTGGCGGCGTCGCGCAGGGTCACCACCAGGCGGACCAGGTCGCCGCAGGGTTTGTCGCGCACGTAGCGGGCGGCCATCATGACTTCGCGCCCGTCGGCGAGCAGCAGCCGCTGCTCGGGCTGGCGGACTCGGGTGCGCAGTCCGCCGTAGGGGTCGGTGCACTTCCACCAGTCGCGGCCCTCGGGGTCGTGGAGCGGGAGGACGTCGCGGAAGTCCCGGCCCACGGCGTGGTCCACCGACACCCCGGTGAGGCGGGCGGCCAGCCGGTTGAACGCGATCACTCTGCCGCGGTGGTCCGCTACCAGCAGCCCGTCGGGAAGGTCCTCGGCGGAGAGCAGAGCGTCACGCCCGTCACCACCGACTGCCGACTGGTCGCCACCCACGACCGCCTCCCAAGCCATATGTGAACGTTCATGCCGTTCCCCCGGAACGGCCATCCCGTGTTGTGCTCTGTTCGGTGTCCGGGCGGTCCGCCACCGGACACCGCTTCCGGAAAGATCGCTACCCGCCGACCGAGGCGGCTACGCGCGAGCCGCCCCGTCCCGGCTGGGGAAAGGCGCGGAGGAGTCCGCGGCCGGGACCACGAGGCTCCGAGATGACGAGCGTAGCGGCAACCCCTGGAGGCGGGGCAAGCCGTCGCTCTTCCTGCGGTCTCGGCGTGCCGGGTTGCGCGGGGGAGGGTCGGCAGTGGCGCAGCAGCTCACCGCGGGGACAGCGGTCGGCGTCGCGTGTTACCCGCATCTGTGGTCGTAACGCGTACGACGCATAACGGAAACACGGCTGCGGATTCGGTGCTGCGTCCCGCTCAGACCGGCAGGGTGGGGGTGCGGCGCTGCTCCCGCGCCGTGGCGTAGAGGCAGACCGCGGCGGCGGTGGCGAGGTTGAGGCTCTCGGCGCTGCCGTAGATGGGAACGCTGACCGTCCTGTCGGCGAGGGCGATGGTCTCCTCCGGCAGCCCCCACGCCTCGTTGCCGAAGATCCAGGCCACCGGACCGGCGAGGCCGCCGGAGTCGGAGAGGTCGTCCAGGCGGTCCTCCCCCCTGCCGTCGGCGGCGAGGATCGTGGCCCCGGCCCCCCGCAGGAAGCGGGTGACCTCGTCGATCCGCGCTCCCACCACGACTGGCAGGTGGAAGAGGCTGCCGGCGGAGGCCCGGACGCACTTGCCGTTGTAGGGGTCGACCGAGGCGTCGGTGAAGACGACCGCGTCGGCCCCGGCCGCGTCCGCGGTGCGCAGCACGGTCCCCGCGTTGCCGGGGTCGCGGACGTGGGACAGGACCACGACGAGCCGGGGGTTCTCCAGTGCCGTCAGCGGGACGTCGACGAAGGAGCAGACCGCGAGCAGCCCCTGGGGGGTGACCGTCTGCGCCAGTTCGCCCATCACCTCCAGGGTGACCCGGTGGACGGGGACTCCGGCCTGTTCCGCGGCGCGGACCAGGGGGTCGTGGCGCTGCATCGCCTCGACGGTGGCGTACAGTTCGCGCACCACTCCCGGTACGGCGAGCGCCTCCCGCACGGCCTGCGGCCCCTCCGCGAGGAAGCGCCGCTCACGCTGCCGGAAGGCGCGTTTGGCGAGCCGACGAGCCCCCTTGATTCTGGGGGACCGAATACTCGTGAACTCGTGGCTCGCCATGGTCGATCACACCGTCGTTCAGGAAGCGGACCCGGCAGGTGCGGGGATGGCCTTCTTGGCGGTCTCGACCAGCGCCGCGAAGGTGGCGGCGTCGTTGACCGCGAGCTCGGCGAGCATGCGGCGGTCCACCTCGATGCCGGCGGCCTTGAGTCCCTGCATGAAGCGGTTGTAGGTCAGGCCGTTGGCGCGGGCGGCGGCGTTGATGCGCTGGATCCACAGACGACGGAACTGGCCCTTGCGGTCCTTGCGGTCGCGGTAGGCGTACGTCATCGAGTGGAGCATCTGCTCCTTGGCCTTGCGGTAGAGGCGCGACCGCTGGCCGCGGTAGCCGCTGGCGCGTTCGAGAACGACCCGGCGCTTCTTCTTTGCGTTGAGAGACCGCTTGACGCGTGCCACTTGTGACTCCTCGGTTGAGACTGACGTGCCGGGCACACCACCCGGCGAGGGCCGCCAGGAAGTTCGGCAGGGGTTCCTGGACCGGTGCGGCCGCCTCCGCGCACCCGTGCGCGGGATGTCCGACGGCCGCGTCCCCGGATGACGGGGCGACTCGGCCTAGCCGAGCAGCTTCTTGATCTTCCTGGCGTCGGCCGGGGGAAGCTGGGCGTCCGCGCTCAGGCGCCGGGTGCGCTTGCTCGGCTTGTGCTCCAGCAGGTGGTTCTTGTTGGTGCGGCGACGCATGATCTTGCCGGTGCCGGTGACGCGGAAACGCTTGCTGGCCCCACTGTGGGATTTGTTCTTCGGCATGCCGCCGTCGCTCCTTTTCACTACTCAGTCGGTGTGCCGCCACGGGGACGGCGCGGTTTTCCGCCGCGCACGAAGAGAGCGGGGTGCGCGGCCCTCACGGGCCGCGCGACCGCGCTCGTCTCGGTACGTCAGGCGGGTGTATCGGTCCGGTCAGCCCGATTTCTCGGAATTCCGGCCGCTCCCGCCGCGGGTTTTGGCGGCCTGCGCGGCGGCACGCGCTTCGGCCTTGTGCTCGGCGCGGCGCTTGTGCGGGCCGATCACCATGACCATGTTGCGGCCGTCCTGCTTGGCCTGGGATTCGACCTGACCCAGTTCCTGGACGTCTTCGGCCAGCCTCCGCAGGAGGCGGTACCCCAGCTCCGGCCGGGACTGCTCGCGACCGCGGAACATGATCGTCACCTTGACCTTGTCCCCGCCCCGCAGGAACCGCTCGACGTGACCCCTCTTGGTCTCGTAGTCGTGCTGGTCGATCTTGGGACGGAGCTTGATCTCCTTGATGATCGTGTTCGTCTGGTTCCTGCGCGCCTCCCGGGCCTTGACCGCGGACTCGTACTTGAACTTGCCGTAGTCCATCAGCTTGGCGACCGGCGGGCGAGCGGTCGGCGCCACCTCAACGAGGTCGAGGTCGGCTTCTTGGGCGAGGCGCAGGGCGTCGCTCACCGGAACGATGCCCACCTGTTCCCCGTTGGGGCCGACGAGGCGAACCTCGGGTACCCGGATACGGTCGTTGATGCGGGGCTCAGCGCTGATGGGACCCCTCCCTAAAATTCGTCGGGTTCTCGTCTTCTGGTGCGGGGGTCTCCAGAGTGGCTGTGCGCCGGGACAACGAAAACCCCGCTGGCTGCTGCAAGCGGGGTCGAACCGCCGCACGGGCCGGACGCCGTCGCGGCGTACCCGTACGGTTTCTACCAGGACCCGCAGCACCCGTAGGCGCTACAGGTGGGAGGTTCACCCTCCGCTTGCATCTCCGGCGCTCGTGCACCGGATCAGGTCGCTGTTCACTGTACCAAGAAAACCTGGCCACCGGGAAACACTCGTTACACCGGACGTACCGCCACCGAAGTCCCCATGAGTGGCAACACTCACGCTTTCAGGGTATTCCCGGCAGACCGGCGTGCCAACTCCGACTCGCCGGCGGCGCGCATCGCCTCGACCGGCGCGGGGCGGCCGGTCATCAGGGTCAACTGGGCCGCCGCCTGGTGCAGCAGCATGGGGAAGCCGCCCACCACGACCGCCCCGGCCTCCTGGGCCGCGGCCCCCAGCACGGTGGGCCACGGCGCGTAGACCACGTCGAAGACCGCGGTCTTCGCCTCGGCCACCGGCTGCGCCCACCGGTCGGCCGCCCCGGAGGGGAGCGTGGACACCACCAGGTCCACTCCCAGGTGCCGGTCGATGTCGGCGAGCGGGGCCAGCACCACCTCGGCCGACATGCGCTCGGCCGCCGCGGCGAGGTCGCCGGTGCGGGAGAGGTCGCGGGCCAGTACCGTGACCGCGCCCGGCTCGGTGGCGCCCAGGCGGCGCACGGCCGCGAGCGCGGACGCGGCGGTCGCCCCCGCGCCCAGGACGGTGACGGTGCGCAGCCGGTCCAGCCCGGCCTCCCGCAGCGCCTCGACGATCCCGGTGACGTCCGTGTTGCAGGCGTGGCGCCGCCCGTCCCGGAAGAGGATGGTGTTCGCCCCGCCGACCGCGGTCGCGATCTCGTCGACCTCGTCCACCAGCGTCATCGCGACCCGCTTGAGCGGCATGGTCAGCGACAGGCCCGCCCAGGAGTCGTCGCAGCCGTCGAGGAACGCGGCCAGGCCCTCTTCGTCGCACTCGTGGCGGCCGTAGTGCCACTGGTCGGCGATGCCGAGCGCGGTGTATCCCGCCGTGTGCAGCACCGGGGAGAGGGAGTGGGCGATCGGTGAGCCGAGCACGGCCGCACGTTTCACGGTTCCTCCTGCGGGGTCGTCGCCGCGGTCCCGCGCCCGCGGGACCGGTCGCTCAGTTGCCCTGGTTCTGGTTGAACTTGTTGACCAGGTCCCAGAACTCGGCCTCGTTGTCGGTGAACTCGGTGACACCGTTCTCGGGGTCGGTGGTCACGAAGTACAGCCACGGCCCGTCCTCCGGGGAGAGCGCCGCCTCGATGGCCTCCCGGCCGGGGCTGACGATCGGGCCGGCCGGAAGCCCTTCGTGGAAGTAGGTGTCGTAGCCGGTCTCGTCGCTGCGGCACCGTTCCTGCTGCTCCTGGTTGAGCGAGATGCCGTACTCGCCGAGGGCGTAGAAGCAGGTGCTGTCCATCTTGAGGTACATGCCGTCGGCCAGGCGGTTGTAGATGACCCGGGCGACCTTGCCCATGTCCTCCACGCTCCCGGACTCGGCCTGCACGATCGCGGCGGCCGCCATGATCTCGTTCGGGTCGTACCCGGCCTCCTCGGCGCGGCTCTCCAGGTTGATGTCGGTGGCGACCCTCCAGTACTGGGCCACCATCTGACGCAGGATGTCGGCGGCCGTGGCGCTGCTGTCGAACTTGTAGGTCTCGGGGAACAGGTACCCCTCCGGCCCCTGGGTGGCGTACTCGGGCAGCCCCAGCGACTCGTGGTCCTCGTAGGCGGCCTGGAACTCCTCCAGCGGGATGTTGGTCTGCTCGGCCAGCAGGTCGAGGATCTGGCCGGACCGCAGCCCCTCGGGGACCGTCACGTTGACGGCGATGCGGCTGGCCGGGTCGAGCAGCAGCGCGATGGCCGCCTCGGCGCTCATCCGCTCGCGCAACTGGTAGGTGCCGGGCACGAAGTTGGCGTCGGAGAAGCGGATCTCGTTGGTGAACGCGCGCACGCTCGCGATCACCCCGGCCGCGTAGAGCTTCTCGGCGATGGCGGTCCCGCTGTCGCCCTGCTCGATGACGATGCTGACCTCGCCGGTGCCCTCGCCGGAGTAGTCCGGGGGGACGATGTAGGTGCGCAGCAGCAGGTAGCCGCCGGCCCCGGCGGAGAGCACGAACAGCGACAGCACGAGCACGGCGCTGACCAGGGCGGCCTTGCTCCTCTTCTTGCGCTTGCGCTTGGCGGCGCGGCGGCCGGAGGCCCTCCTGCCGCCGTGGCGGCTGCTCCGGGAGCGCCTGGGGCGCTCCTCCTCGTCGGAGTCGTCGTCATCGAACGGCAGCGCGAACGAGTCGTCGGCGGAGTCGTCGTCGGAGTCGTCGGCGGCGGAGCGCGCCCGGCGCCGTCTCGGGGGGTCGAGGTCCTCCTCCGCCGGGGCGCGCCGCCGGGAGCGGCCCGCTGCGGGCCGGTCGTCGTCCTCCTCGTGGCGGTGTTCCTGGCGCGGGCGGACCGGCTCCTCCGGCCACTCCTCCGCGGCCCGGCGGTGGGCCCGCCGGGAGCGCGGGGCCTCCTGCCAGTCCGCGGAGTCCGCGCGGGCGGGGGCGTCCGGGGCAGCGCTGTGGCGGCTGGACCGCCGCGGGCTCGGCTCCCTCTCGTCGAACGCCGTCTGGGCCAGTTCCCGGTAGTAGGGGGAGACGGCAGGCGCGTCCTCGCTGTCGGGTTTGCGCCGCCGCCCGCGGGGGCGTTCGCGCAGCGCCTCGGCCTCCGACAGGGGCACGGAGAACGAGCCGGTGTCGGCGGGCCCCGGGCGTCTGCGGCGGCCGCGGGGGCGCTCCTCGGCCTCCGGCGGGCGGTCCGGCCCAGGGTCGGCGGAGGAGCGGGAGGCGCGGGGGTACTGCCAGGAGGTGTCGTCCAGCGGCGGGAGGTCCGCGCGCCGTCGGCGTCCCGTGCCGTGCTCGTCGCGGTAGCCGAGGCCGTCGTAGTCGACGGCCGAAGCCCTGGTGCGCGGCCCTTCGGCCTCCTGGTGGGGCGGCCAGGGGTCGGTCAGCGGGTCGGGCCGACGCGATCGGCGCGGGTAGTCGTCATACCGGTCGTTGCCGTTCATGGCGTCCCCTCGACGAGTTCACCGGGAGGCAGTTGGGTACGCCGCTCGGTGTCGAGGGCGCTCTGCAACAGCACGGTGGCCGCGGCCTGGTCGATGACCGAGCGGCGTGCCCTGCCGCCGCTGGCCCCGCGCCTGCCGTACGCGGCGCCGGCACGCAGTTGCTGCTGCGCGGTCACCGTGGTGAGCCGTTCGTCGACCAGCCGCACCGGGACCGGTGCGATCTTGCGTGCCAGTGCCCGGGCGAACGAGCGCGCCGTGCGCGCGGCACGCCCCTCGGCTCCGGACAGCGACGCCGGATAGCCGACGATGACCTCCCGGGCCTCGTACTCAAGCACAAGTGCGGCGATCCTGTCGAGATCTCCCGGTCCCCGGCGGATCGTCTCCACCGGGGTTGCGAGGATGCCGCTGGGGTCGCTGCGGGCCACGCCGATGCGGGCCGCGCCGGGGTCCACCCCGAGCCGCACGCCGGTCCTCACCGGAGGGCTCCCGGGGCGGGTCGGACACCGGCGCCCGGCTCCTCCGTCCCTGCCGGGTGCCGGGGCGCCGGACGCCGTTCTCTGCTCACGACTGTGCCACTCTCTGTTCCACGGCCTGCAGGGCCGTCTCGACCGCGGCGGCGTCGCTTCCGCCGCCCTGGGCGATGTCCGGCCTTCCGCCGCCGCCCCCGCCGAGGACGCGGGCCGCCACGCCGACGAGCTCGCCGGCCTTCAGGCCGCTGTGCTGCGCCTCCTTGTTGGCCGCCACCACCACGACGGGGCGGTCCGCAGGGACTCCGGCGACCACCACGACCGCGGGCGCGCTCTCGCCGAGCCGTCCACGCACGTCCAGCGCGAGCTTGCGCATGTCGTCGGCGGTGGTGCCGTCGGCGGTGCGGTGGGTGACCACGCGGACGCCGCCGATCTCGCGGGCGTTCGCGGCCAGCTCACCGGCCACCTGGAGGACCTGGGCGGCGCGCAGCCGCTCGATCTCCTTCTCGGCGGCGCGCAGCCGGGCGACCATGGCGTCGATGCGCTGCGGGAGCTCCTCGCGCGGCGCCTTGAGCTGCTCGGAGAGCTGCCCGACGAGCGCGGACTCGGTGGAGACCCGGCGCAGCGCGTCGAGGCCGACCAGCGCCTCGACCCGGCGCACGCCGGCGCCGACCGAGGACTCGCCCAGCACCTTGACCAGGCCGAGCTGTCCGGTCGCGCCGACGTGGGTGCCGCCGCACAGCTCGCGCGAGTAGTCGGTCATGTCGACGACGCGCACCCGCTCGCCGTACTTCTCGCCGAACATGGCCAGGGCGCCCATCTGCAACGCCTTGTCGAGGGTGGTCTCCATGTACTGGACCTCGATGTTGCGGGCGAGGACCTCGTTGACCTCCTCCTCGACGTGGGCGATCTCGGCCGCGTCGAGGGGCTTGTTGGAGGTGAAGTCGAACCGCAGCCGCCCCGGCTGGTTCTCGGAGCCCGCCTGCCCGGCGGAGGGGCCGAGCGCGTTGCGCAGCGCGGAGTGGATGAGGTGGGTGGCCGAGTGCGACCGGGACACCGAGGCGCGCCGGTCGGTGTCGATGGCGGCGTGCACGGTGTCGTCGACGACGACCTCGCCGTCGCGCACGGTGCCGCGGTGCACGAACAGGCCCTTGATGGGCTTCTGCACGTCCTCGACGTCGACCACGCCGCGCCCGTCCACGGCGATGGTGCCCTTGTCGGCGAGCTGGCCGCCGCTCTCGGCGTAGAACGGGGTGCGGTCCAGGACCAGCTCCACCTTGTCGCCCTTGCGGGCCACGCCGGTGGCCTCGCCGTTGACGATGACGCCGAGCACCCGGGCCTCGCCCTCGGACTCGGTGTAGCCGAGGAAGTCGGTGGGTCCGCCGGTCTCCAGCAGGCGGGCGTAGACGCTGATGTCGGCGTTGCCGAGCTTCTTGGCCTTGGCGTCGCGCTTGGCGGCCTCCCGCTGGCGCTGCATCAACTGGTGGAAGGTCTCCTCGTCGACCTTGAGGCCCTGCTCGGCGGCCATCTCCAGGGTCAGGTCGATGGGGAAGCCGTAGGTGTCGTGCAACTGGAAGGCGTCGGCGCCGGAGAACTCGGTGCTGCCGCTCCTGCGGGTGCGCTCGGCCGCGCGGTTGAACAGCGCGGTGCCGGCGCGCAGCGTGTCGGCGAAGTTCTTCTCCTCGGCGTCGATGACGCTGTGGATCTTGTCGGCGTCGGCGCGCAGCTCGGGGTACTGGTCGCCCATCGCGTCGATCGCCACGGCGGTGAGGTCGTGCATGTGGAACGACTCGTCGCCGGAGAGCAGGCGCAGGTTGCGGATGGAGCGGCGCAGGATGCGGCGGAGCACGTAGCCGCGCTTCTCGTTGCCGGGCTTGACGCCGTCGGCCACCAGCATGGTGGCGGTGCGCACGTGGTCGGCGACGACCCGCAGGCTCACGTCGGAGCGCTCGTTGTCGCCGTAGGCGACGCCGGTGAGCTCCGCGGCGCGGCGCAGGATGCGGCCGAGGGTGTCGGTCTCGTAGATGTTGTCGACGCCCTGGAGGATGGCGGCCATGCGCTCCAGGCCCATGCCGGTGTCGATGTTCTTGCTGGGCAGCTCGCCGAGGATCGGGTAGTCCTCCTTGCCGCTGCCCTCGCCGCGCTCGAACTGCATGAACACGAGGTTCCACACCTCGAGGTAGCGGTTCTCGTCGGCGACGGGGCCGCCCTCGGCGCCGTAGGCGGGGCCGCGGTCGAAGTAGATCTCCGAGCAGGGGCCGCACGGTCCGGGCACGCCCATGGACCAGAAGTTGTCGGCCTTGCCGCGCCGCTGGATGCGGTCGGCGGGCAGTCCCACCTTCTCCCGCCAGATGGTCTCGGCCTCGTCGTCGTCGAGGTAGACGGTGACCCACATGCGGTCGGGGTCGAAGCCGAACCCGCCGTCGGCGACGGAGCTGGTGAGCAGCTCCCAGGCGAACGGGATCGCCCCCTCCTTGAAGTAGTCGCCGAAGGAGAAGTTGCCCAGCATCTGGAAGAAGGAGGCGTGCCGCGAGGTCTTGCCGACCTCGTCGATGTCGATGGTGCGCACGCACTTCTGCACGCTGGTGGCACGCGTGTAGGGCGGCGTGCGCTGGCCGAGGAAGTACGGCTTGAAGGGCACCATGCCCGCGTTGACCAGCAGCAGGGTGGGGTCCTCGGCGACGAGGCTTGCCGAGGGCACCACGGTGTGTCCGTTCTTCTCGAAGAATGCGAGGAAGCGGCGAGCGATCTCTGCCGTCTCCATGTGATGCCCTCCTGGTGTGAGACTCCAGTCGACCGGTACGGGTGGACTGGGTGCCCCGGTCGAGACTCGGCGCGTGAGCAGATATCAGGCGCCCATGGTAGAGGGAACGGGACGCGGACGTTTCCCATTCCACGCCGTCCCGGAAAGCTCCGAGGTCGGAGACACCCTGTTGACGTCGGCCGGTGCAGTGCCCCGCGACATCCCGTCCGAAACGGGGGGAATGCGGTCACGCACCGTTCACGCCCAAGGCTACTCGCTGGGGTGGCGGACGCACAGCAGAATAGAACACGCCCGAAACCCGGGGATTGCGGCGGTTCAGGATCTTAGCGGCACCGGTTCCGGGAGTAACCCACTCGTGATCTTGGCCCCAGGGCCAGATCCGACGCCGTTTTCTGCCTCCAGGGCCCTTCCCCGGCACGAGGGTACGGGTCAGGCTCCGATGAGGCGGCTGGTGAATCCGGCGTCGACGAGTGCCCGGTAGGCGGCGCGGACGTCGTCGGGCACGTGCTGTTCGACGGCGAAGCCGCGGTCGGGGTACTCGATGACCCGTTGCAGGTCGCCGACCATGGTGTCGATGACGAGCCGGTCGTCGCCGATGCCCGCGAGGTAGTCGCGGAAGCCCACCGGTTCGGAGGCGCACACCACGGTGACCTCGGGCCAGACCCGGCGGGTGGTGGCGTAGGCGCGTCGCTGCATGTAGGGCATGGTCACCAGCATCACCGTGGCCGGGGCCAGGCCCGCCTCGGCCAGCAGTTGTCGGGACAGGGTGATGTTCTGCCCGGTGTTGGCCGCCCGGGGCTCCACCAGGACGGCCTCGTCGGGCACCCCCAGGTCCAGGACGTGCTGCCGGTAGTGCACGGCCTCGCCCCGGGGAAACACCTCGGCGGTGGAGGGGCTGTTGCCGCCGGTGAGCACCATGCGGGCAAAGAATCCGGCCTGGTACAGCTTCGCCGCGCACGCCGCCACGCCCAGGTCGTGGCAGCCCAGCACGACCGCCACGTCCACCGGCCGCAGGTCATGGCCCATCCGGTGGTAGTCCCAGATCCGCTCGGCCAGGCGGTAGTGCTCATCGCTGATCGTCGGTGGAGTGTTGGACATTGGTGTCTCTCTGGTCGTGCCTGTGGAGGTCTGCCCCCTTGCCCTTGGGACCGCCCGGGGTGTCCCGCTACGGCTCCGCGGTACGGCCGCTGCAGAGAGTCCGGGACCGGGCTGCGCACGGTCCCGGACCGTGTCTCTGCCGGGCGGCCGTGGCTGCTGATGCATCGTCCGCTCTCGACCCGGCTGCCCCTTACTTTCGGGACGTCACCGGTTCTTCGGCTGAGAACCGCTGTCGTTCTGATTCTTCCCGTTCCTTCCGAGTACTGCTCCCCCTCAAGCCCGCACCCCGAGCCAGCGGGCGAAGGCTGTGACCGCGGGCGAGGGGGGATGGCGGGCAGCCGCCAGGGCACGCATGGTCTCGTGGACCTGCGGATGGTGGCGGGTCTGCTGAGGAGCCACAGCCCGTGCCTTCTGCAGTGCTGCGAACGCCTTGGCTGGGGAGCCGGACAGCAGGTGGGCACGCGCCATGTCCTGCCAGTGACGTCCCACCCGGGTGGGCTTGACGTCCGCGGGCAGACGCAGGTGTTCACCGGTGTGTGCGGCTCGTCCGGGGTCTCCTGCCTCCAGTTCAACGGCCACGCGGTGGATTGCGACGTTACCGGGGCCGAAGTTGGTGTCGAAAACCCCGGACTCGTGTCCGATCCTGCGGGCCAGGTCCTCAGCTTCATCCAGATGAGCCGACGCCCGGTCCAGATCCAGGGCACGCGCTGCCAGGACCGCACCACGCAGGTGCGCCGACCCGGCCAAAGCCAGAGCTGTCTCGTTCTGCGGCGGACCGACCAGGTCGAGGGACCGTTCCACGCACCGCTGCCCAATGTCGTAGGCAGCATGGGAGAGGAGCAGCAGAGCACGCTGCTGGGCGGCATGTGCTACTCGCAACTGCTGCCCCGCCTGCTCTGCGGCATGCTCCATCCGTTCCAGCAGCGTGGCGGCCATGGTCAGCAGGCCGAACCGGTAGGTGATCTGGGAAACGTTGGCATAGGCGTCGGCAAGCAGCTCCCAGGCATGCTCACGGTCTTCCTCCCCGGACGCGGAGCGGACGAGACCGTGCAACTGGCGCAGCAGGGACGGAGCCCGCTTCAGCGCCGCGAGGGACCGGTCCTGATGGCGGTCTGCGCGAAGTGCCGCCAAATCACTTTCCAGGCCGGCCGGGGAAGCCGGTTCGACCGCATGGAGGAAAGGCCCTTCGGTCAGCAGCGCTTGCAACTCCTGTGCCCCGCCGAGGGCAGCGCCCTCCTGGGCGAGCAGGGTTTGGAAGGGCTGCCCGGTGAGTTCCTGAGGCAGCACTCCGAGCACTGTGCTGACCTCGGCGGTGAACGACGCTGAAGCCGGTTCGCGGCCTGTTCCACAGCCCGGACCAGGCTCACGCTGTAGTTGGTGCGCCGGGCCAGCTCCTGCTGGCTCAGGCCCGCGAGTTTACGTGCAGCGGCGATACGCTGCCCCAGCGTCTCCGGCCGAGGGGCGGATGCGTCCATGAGCTCTCCTTCGCGTACTGGCCATGGCGAGGACAGCCTACGCACCTCTCCGACGCGAGGGGCTGTCACTTTCCTGGTACTCCGGAAGACACCGCGCCACTACTCTCGGCACCCGAAGCCATTCTTTCTGTGGCTGACCGGAGTATCCGGTCACTCCGCCAATCCGTGCTCGCTCGTATCCCCTATCGCGATCGGACGAACACGCCGCACTCCTACTCAGCCACGACAACCGACGTTGGGAAGAGTCCGTGTCCTCACCACTCCCGCCCACTCCTGAACAGGCGCGCATGGCCATGGTTGACGCCATGGCGGCCGAGCGCGCACGACTCGGCGCACAGCCGCTGCCACGAGCCGTGGAGGAAGCCCTGCGTGCCGTTCCCCGCGAGGCGTTCCTGCCCGGACTGCCGCTGACCGAGGCCTACGACCCGCACCAGGCGGTGGTGACCAAGCGCGACGACGAGCGGGGAGTGGCGCTCAGTTCGGTGTCGGCGCCCACCATCGTCGCCACCATGTTGGAACGTGCCGACCTGCGTCCCGGGCATCGGGTGCTGGAGGTCGGTTCCGGTGGCTACAACGCCGCTCTGATTCGCCGTCTGGTTGGCGTGGACGGCCAGGTGGTCTCCATCGACATCGACCCCGAAGTCGTCGCCCGCGCCGAGCGGTGCCTGAAGAGCATCGGCGTCGACGACGTGCACCTGGCGGTCGGCGACGGCGCCCACGGGTTCGCCGCCCGGGCGCCCTTTGACCGGATCATTGTGACCGCAGGAGCCTGGGACCTGCCGCCCGCCTGGGAGCAGCAACTCACCGAGGACGGGGTTCTGGTGGTGCCCATGCGGATTCGGGGCCTGACCCGCTGCCTGACCCTGCGCCGCGCTCCCGAAGAGGGGTGCTGGGAGGCGGTGGCGGTGGACATGTGCGGGTTCGTGCGGATGCGGGGCCGGGACGAGCACTGGGAGGCCATGCCCTGCCTCCACGACGAGGACGGCTGCCAGGTCGCGCTGCGTCTGGAGGACGGCCCCGAAGTGGAGGAGAAGGCCCTGCGTGAGGCCCTGGCCTGCGAGCCGGTCACTGTCTGGTCGAACGTCGAGGTGGGCGCGGAAGAGCCCACCGACTCCCAGGACCTGTACCTGGCCTCGGTCGCCGACCGGTGGGCGCAGTTGACCGCCGAGCGCGGTGCGATCAAAGCCGGACTCGTCAGCCCGATCTCCCGCCTGGGCACCCCGGCCCTGATCAGTGCCGAGGGCACCGGCTTCGCCTACCGGACCCTGCGCCGCTGCCCCGGGCGCGCGGACCGGTGGGAGTTCGGCGCGGTCGGCCACGGCCCGCATGCCCGCGCAACCGCCGAACACCTGGCCCATCTGATCGGTGAGTGGGACCGCGACCACCGCCGCGGCCCCGGCCCCCGCATCACCCTGTTTCCCGCCACCACCCCCGACGACCGCCTGCCCGGGGGGCGCGTGGTGGACAAACGCCACACCCGCACGGTCCTGACCTGGACCATCACCCCTTAGAGAGAGAAAGGAAGGAACAACCAGTGAGCACACTCACGGTCTCCGACACCCCCGACGGCATGGTCCCGGTGAGCCGGGACCGCCACCCCGCCGGCGACCTGTTCGACCTGGACCTGCGTGTCCACGTGCCGCAGCAGGGCGAGCCGCTGTGGTCGATGACCAACGACGGATGCGGCAAGACCTGCGAGACGGCCTGCACCCCCAGCTGCACCGACAACGGCTGAGTTCCTCCACCGACTCCTGGGCGCCTTCCTCGGGGCGCCCAGGAAGTTCCTGTCCGGAGAAAGGATTCCCGGTGTACGCCCCCCTGGAATCGGTGGGCCTGACCCTGCGCGCCACCACCCGCACCCCCGACACGGAAACCCCCTGGCCTGATCCGGGCACCGCCCCCATCGAGGAGCTGCGCGGTTGGATTCACGACCTCCACACCCGTGACCACGCCCTGATCGAGGCCCTGGCCGTGGCCAGCCCTTCCCTAGTCCGGCAGTTGGACGCCATCGTCGGCGCCGATGCCGTCGCGGCGAAGAAGGTCCGCCGGGCTGCTGTCTCCCTCATGCGCTATCTGCTCCGCTACGGTGGCCGCCCAACTCCTTACGGGCTGTTCACGGGGGTTGCTCCGCTGACTTCGGGTGGTCGAACCCGCGTCCGGTGGGGCGAGCATCACCGGGAGACAGCCCAGCCGGCTTCGGCCTGGCTGGCCGTCCGCGCCCGTCACCACCCAGTCCCGGGCTCCTTCACCACTGTGGTGGCGGCCTCCACCGCTCGTGTCCGGGGCGATCGGCTGGTCCTGTCCCACAAGCCCGGGGCAGACGATCCGCGCCAGGCGGCCGAGGTGTCGGTACGTCTCACTCCTGCCGTCGCCCTGGTGGTGGAGAACGCCCGAACCCCTGTGCCGCTCGCGGAGCTTCTCCGCATGCTCGGCGACTCCTATCCCGACGCCGATCCGCGAGAGGCCGCCGCGCTGGTGGACTCCCTCCTGGAGCACCGCATCCTCATCGGCTCCCAGCGGCCTCCCGTCTGGCATCCACGGCCACTGGCCCACCTGGCCGACCACGACCCCGGACTGAAAGCGGCCAGTGAACTCCTGGAGTGCCACAACGATCCCGGTACTCCCGCCGGGGAACGCCCCGGCCTGCGCGGCCAGATCCTGCGGCGGCTACCGGACACCGACACCGAGACGCTGCCGCGGCTGGCGGTGGACACCCGCCTGGACGTGGACCTCGTCCTGCCCCACCAGGTCGCCCATGAGGCAGCCCGCGCAGCCGGGGTTCTGGCTACGCTGGCCCCACACCCCACCGGCCACCCCGCCTGGATCGACTACCACACCCGTTGCCTGGAGACCTACGGCCAGGGGACGGTTGTGGGACTGCTCGACCTCACCGGCCCTGCCGGGCTGGGATTCCCACACGGCTACCGGGGCTCACGTCTGTCCGCCCCCGCCCCGGACCGGGGAAACCTCGAACGCTCCCGGATTCTGGTCGCCGCCCTGCACACCGCCGCCCTCCAGGGCCTGTTCGAGATCGACCTGCAAGACCCGGCCTGGCAGCACCTGAGCGGTGAGCAGACGGTTCACCCGCCGGTACACGTGGAACTCCGCGCCCAACTGCACGCTGCCACCCCCGAAGTGGTGGACGCGGGCGATTTCCGTCTGTGGATCACCGCAGTTTCCCGAGGGGTGGGCACGCTCACCGGCCGGTTCGCCCACCTGGACGGCATGGTTCCCGCTGATCTGGACCGGGCTCTGCCCACACTCACCGAGAGGGCTGTAACCGTTCAGGTCCTGGCTCCGCCGATGGCCGACACCGCGGCCCATGTGGCCCGTTCCCCCGTGGTGGCTGCTCACGTACTGGTCATCGACGAACACCCGCCGCCGGCTCCCGGAATCGAAGTCATCAACCCGCGGGAGGTGGGCGTGCGCGTCGACGCCGACCACCTGCGGCTGCTGCACCTGCCCACCGGACGCGTGATCGAACCGTTCCTGGCCTCGGCGCTGGAACCGCACCACTACACCCACCCCCTGGCCCGGTTCGTCACCGAACTCCCCCGCGCCCGTACCCTGCCCTCTCTGGGGTTCACCTGGCCGTCCGCCGCCAGTGACTGCGTTTTCCTGCCGCGGCTGCGCAGCGGCCGCACCGTCGCGGCCCCGGCCCAGTGGCGCGTCACCGCCGAGGACCTGTCCACCGTCCGCTCCCACCCGCCGCTGCCGCAGCGGGTCCAGCTCGTTGAGGGCGAACGCTGTCTGCCCCTTGACCTGTCCCGGTCCGCCCACCGTCACCTGCTGGAGACCCACCTGGCACGGTACGGCACCGCGGTCCTCACCGAAGCTCCGGATGAGGAGGCGTTCGGCTGGTGCGGCGGCCGCCCTCACGAACTCGTGGTTCCGCTGCGCCGCACCGCAGCCCCTGTCCCGGCTCCTCAGCTCTCGGCCGTTACCGCCGTATCCGCCCGTCCGCAGTCGCCGCCGGTGGCGGACCCGCCCGGCACCGGCCCCTGGCTGTCCGTCCACCTGTATACCGGCCCTGACCTGTGCTTGCTGATCCTGGACCGCCTTCCCGAACTGTGGGATCTTCTGGGAGGGCCTGGCGATTTCTGGTTTGTGCGCTACCGCGACCATGACGGCCCGCATCTGCGGCTGCGGCTGCGCACCGAAACCAGCCCCGCGGAACCGACCGCTGCCGTGGGCACCTGGGCACGGTCTCTACACGCCTGCGGCCTGCTGCATTCTCTGAGCCTGCACACCTATCGGCCCGAGACCGCCCGTTACGGCCACGGTCCCGCGCTGGCCGCCGCCGAGGCTTTCTTCGTCGCCGACAGCCGCGCCGCCCAGACCCAACTGGCCTCGGCCGACCATGACCCCACTCGCACCCGTGCCCTGGCCGCGGCCTCCCTTTTACGCCTGGCCGCCGCTGCTGATACCGGCACTACCTGGCTGCTCGACCATCTGCCCCGCCCAGCCGATCCTGTGGACCGTGCGGCCCGTGCCCTGGCCTCGCGCATCCTCACCCGGCCCGGCAGCTTCTCCCCACCGTTGGCAGCCGCCTGGGCGGACCGCGACCAGGCCCTCACCGCCTACCTGGCCTGCCTCCCCCGTCCGCGCCAAGTGCTGCCCTCCCTGTTCCACATGCACCACAACCGTGTCCGCGGACCCGACCGCGATGACGAACAGCGAGTGCAGGCTTTGGCCCGCGCGGTCGCCCTCACCCGCAGACACACCCGAACAGCCGGGAAACCCTGATGCCGATCCGTGCCGGACGCGCCGCGGCCGCCGCGGCCGCCGCGGCCGCGCGCCTGACCGAGCCCGCCGCCGTGCCCCTAGGTGCTCCTCCCCAGTCCCTGGCGGCGGGAGCGCTCGGAATCGCGCTCGTGCACATCGAACGCGCCCGCGGCGGCGACGAGGCAGCATGGCGCAGTGCCCATGCCTGGTTGCAGGCTGCGGCCCGCGACGGCGTGGACGCCACCGACCGGGCCCGCCTCTTCCACGGTGCTCCCGCGCTGGCGGCTGTCCTGGTCTGCGCCGACGACGAAAGCGGACGCTACGCCACGGCCCGCAGCACGATGACGCACCATGTCCGTGCCGTGGCCCACCGTCGCCTCGATGCGGCGTTTGCCCGCATGGACCGGGGCGCTCTCCCCGTCTTCGGCGAGTACGACCTCCTCAGCGGCCTGACCGGCATCGGCGCCGTACTGCTGCGCACGGACCCGGCTTCCTCTGCTCTGGAACGGGTGCTGTCCTACCTGGTCCGACTGACCGAACCGGTCCGTGTCGACGGCTGCCCGCTGCCGGGGTGGTGGGTGGGCCACGCTCCTCATCAGGGCGACCGGACCGGCTTCGCCGGTGGGCACGCCAACCTCGGCATGGCACACGGCATCACCGGCCCCCTGGCTCTGCTCTCCCTGGCACTCCAGCAAGGAGCCATCGTCACGGGGCAGGTCGGGGCGATCGTCCGCATCTGCGCCTGGCTGGACTCCTGGCAGCAGGACGCTCCCGCTGGGGCTTGGTGGCCCCGCTGGATCACCCGGGACGAGCACCGCGCCCGCCGCTGCACACAGCCGGGGCCGCTGCGCCCCTCCTGGTGCTACGGCACTCCGGCGATCGCGCGGGCCCAGCAGCTCGCCGCCCTCGCCACCGGAGACCTCGTCAGGCAGCGCAGGGCCGAGCAGGTTCTCGCCGATTGTCTGAACGATCCGGCCCAACTCGGCCAGATCATCGACCCCGGCCTGTGCCACGGTTGGGCCGGGGTGTTCCAGACCGTCTGGCGCACCGCCCGCGACTCGCACACCCCGGTGCTCGCGGACTGCCTGCCGCGCCTCGCCGAACACCTCATCACGTGCGGCGCTTCCCGGCGAGGCGAGGAGGCCGGGTTCCTGGACGGGGACGCGGGGCTCGCTCTCGCGCTCCGCACCGCCGCACGTCCCGAGCCTCCCGCGTCCGACTGGGACGCATGCCTGCTGATCCGCTGACCGGAGCCTTGACTCCGTCTGCTGGGGCGAGAAAGCGGTGCGGGAGAGTCCCGCCCGGAGGAGTGGAGCGGCGCATGCCCGCTTCGGTCGGAACGCCGAGTGCCCTACAGCGCGCCGCTCGTGGCCGCGCGGAGGAAGGCGTGCCACTCGGCGGCGGGGAAGGTGAGGAACCCGAGACCGCGCTGCGTGGAGTCGCGGACCGCGACCCGGGCGGGGGTGTCGAGGAGAGGACCCGCTTCGACGCACCTGCCACCGCCGTTGGCGCTGTAGCTGCTGATGTGCCAGCCAACTTCGACGCAGCTCTTGCCGCCGCTTGGACTGTAGCTGCTGATTCTCCAGTCGAGAACCAAAGTGTCGTCCTGGTTCATCTCATCTCCTTCTGGAGTTCCACGATCAACTTGGCCGACTCCTCTGGACTCAGACTGCTCTCTCGAAGACGGTTGTACAGGACGTCGACTCTCTCTGCTTCGTGTGATTCCAAGTAAACCCCTCCAGCGACTCCCACGGTGTAGGCGACCAAGGGGAACGGGTCTTCCAAGTGGAGCAGGGTGAAACCTCCGTCCGGACTTGCGTGGGCTCCAGCCGAATAAGGAAGGACTCGAATCTCGATGTTGGACTGTTTCCCACAGACCAGCAGGTGTTGGAGTTGCTCTCTCATCACGTCCCGGCCACCAACGATCCTGCGCAAAGCTGCCTCGTCCAGGAGAACCTCCAACTCGACCGCCTTCTCACCACGCAGAATCTTCTGGCGTGCCATTCTCAACTCGACGCCCCGCTCGATCTGAGCAGCGGAGTCATGGGGATTCACCGCACGCATCCATGCTTCCGCATACTCCCTCGTCTGCAACAGCCCGTTGACCGGTGTCACCTCGTAGGCGCGGATATGCCTGGCCCGGCTCTCCAACCACACGTAGTCGACGAACCAGTCGGTGATGTCGTCGGAGTACTTCTCCCACCAGCCGGTCTTGCTGACCTCGCGGGACAACTGGATCAGCGCGGCGCGCTGGCGCTCCCCCTCCACTCCGTAGAGGTCCATCAGGGCGCGCACCTCCGGTTCCCGGATGGGCAGTGCCCCGGACTCGAACTTGCTGATCGCGGAGAAGCTGCGCTGGAGGTACTCGGCACTGTCGGTCAGCTTGAGCCCGTTCTGTTCCCGAAGTTCCTTGAGCATCTTGCCCAGCCACTGCGCCCGCAGCGTCGGCCGCCGTTTGGACATCCGCTACCCCTTGAGAGAAGTTTGGAAAATTTGACCTAAAACTTGACTTACCCTTGCCCGTGGATCACTCTAGCAGTACGTGAAGGAGAGCTCACGAAGAATTACTTAGCGCAGGCCAGAGGCCCGCAAAACAGACAAATAGAACACCGCCCGAAGTGATTCTTGAGCTTGGAACCCTCAACCACTCCGGGCGGTGCCGCAGGGAGGAGAACACCGCATGACCGATGTCCACGCACTCCCCACGCCGATTGTCTCCCAGGCGTGGCAGGAGGTCGACACCTCCATCGACACCGAGACCCCGCGGCTGCTCTGCGAGGAGCAGTTCGAGCGCTACACCGCCACCGTGGCCGCCCTGCTGGAGGCGGCCGGTCTGACCGTGCACCACTCCGCCGAGGACCCGGCCTCGCTGCGGGTCTGCCACCCCCGCACCGGCTACACCGTGGAGCTCGACATGCGCGAGGACCGCAGCGCCGAGTGGTCCCTGGACGCGGGCGACGAGATCCCCGAGAACACCCCCGCCGTCCGGCTCGCCGCCACCATCACCGGCATCCTCAACGGCGCGCCCCCACAGGGCTGAGGGCTCGCCCCCGATCCCTTTGACGATCTTGACGGGAGAGGGCTGCTTCGCGCGGGGAGGCGCCCCTTCCCGTCAAGGTCAACGCCGGGGCAGTTCCGGGTACGGGTCGGCGGCGTAGCGGCGCAGCAGTTCCTCCTCGTGGGCGCGCACGGCCGCGGCGACGTCCTCGTTGAGCTCGCGCAGCGCCTCGCGGTAGGAGGAGACCCGCTTCTCGACGCGGTCGGCGATGCCGCCGGGGGACCAGGCCCGGGCGGCGCGGGTGGCGCGGTAGACCGCGTAGCCGCCGACCAGCGCCCCGGCCACGAAGTAGAAGGCCCTGCCGATCACACGCGCTCCTTCCGGCGCCGGGTGCGGATCAGCGCCAGGGTCTTGCGCCGTCCCAGGACCTGGCGCACCCCGTAGGACAGCGACGCCACCTTGACGAGGGGGCCGGTCACCGCGGAACGGGTGAGCGCGGTGACCGTGGAGACGTCCTCGCTGCTGCTGGCGAGGTTGGCGGTGATCTCCTCGACCCGGTCGAGCGAGCTGTTGGCCCGTTCGACCGTGGTCGCGAGGTCGTCGAGCAGGGGGGTGGTGCGCGCCCGGAGCTCGGCCACGGCGCTGGTCGCCTCGGTCAGCAGGCGGATGAGCTTGATGAGGGCGATGCACAGGAACACGGCCACCACGGCCCAGGCCACGGCCGCGACCAGGGCCGCGAGTTCTCCTCCGGTGAGCATGCGGACTCCGCTAACACTTGGGATCATTGGAGTTTCGGGCAGCCGACGCGGAGGTCGGCGCAGGACGGCCTTCGATCGGCGGCCGGGCTGCCCAGGGGGTCGGGCCGCCACCTCAGGAAGAACCGGATTGGGTCTGACACTATCGCGGTTCTCCTGTTCCCCACGGGACCTCCGGCGGCGCTTTCCCGCCGTTTCCCCGGTCCGGTCCGCCCGCTGTGGCCGGTCACCCCGCCGCCGGGGCGGCCCCGCAGTCCGGACCTTTCCCCGATTCACGCACCAATCTCACAGGACAGACACTTTACGTAGAGATTTGGCAACACGGAGTGGCGCATTCGATCGGAGGGCGACAGGGAAGAGGATAGAAGCGTCTCGGTCTGACAAGATGACCGAGTTCTCCCGATAATGGCGACAACTACCGACCGGCTACTACTGCCGACCACTGCGCGTTTCCCACTACTGCGCGTTCCAGCACTCCACCTCGAATTTTTTGAGACAGGACCACGATGAGTCGACGTTCCGAACGAACGGTTTCCGTTCTGGTCCCCCCTGACCTGGCCCCCACCACGCCGGAGGATCCCAGCTCCATCGGCCCGTACGTGCTGGTGGGTCGGCTCGGTTCGACGGGTGCGGGCAGTGTCTACGCCGCGGTGCATCCGGACGTCGAACCGGACGTACTGCTGGCGGTCAAGGTCGTTCCGCCCGCCCTCGTCCCGGACGAGGCCGCTCGCGCCCGGCTGGAGCAGCGACTGCGTGTCCTGGGTGCCGTGGACGGGCGCTGCTACGTGCCGCCCGTGGCGTTCGACGTCCGCAGCACGCCCGCGTGGCTGGCGACGCGCTACGCTCCCGGAACCCCGCTGGAGCAGTACACCAGGCAGCGCGGCCCCATGACCCTGGGGCGGCTCACCGCCCTGGCCGCCGGGCTGGGCGAGGGGCTGTCGGCGCTGCACTCCCTGGACCTGGTGCACGGCGACCTCAAGCCCGGCAGCGTGCTGCTGAGCTCCCAGGGGCCGCGCATCCTGGACTGCGCCCTGTCCGGGGAGACGGCGGTGCCGCCCGGGTCGGCCCCGTGGCTGAGCCCGGAGCGGCTGCGCGGCGAGGCCCCCACCCCGGCCTCCGACGTGTTCTCCTGGGGCGCCGTCCTCGCCTTCGCCGGGACCGGGCGTCCGCCGTTCGGCACCGGGACCCCCGAGGAGGTCGCCGGGCGGATCGGCGAGCAGCAGCCCGATCTCGACGGTGTCGCCGACGAGATCCGCCCGCTGCTGGAGTCGGCGCTGGCAGCCGACCCCGGGGAGCGGCCCGACGTGCGCAGCCTGGTGCGCTCCTCCATCGAACTGTGGGAGACCGGTCTGGGGTCGGTCGGCAGCGACGCCGGCCGGGGCTCCGGGGTCACCCGGGTGCTGCACCGGGAGTGGCAGGGCATCGTGGAACCGGCGCTGCTGCCGCGGGTGGTCCACGTGGGCGGCCGTCCCAAGGGCAAGAAGGGCGGACGGCTGTCGTCCCTCACCATGCCCGTGCCGGTGCTCTCGTCGCTGCAACAGACGGCTCCGGAGGCCGCTCCGGCCAAGGCACAGGGCGCGGGGTCCTCCGGCTCGGACGCCGGTGCCGTGCCGACCGAAAAACCCGCCGCTGCGGCCGAGAAGCCTGCCGCGGCCTCTGCCGAAGCGGCCTCGACCACCGCCACCTTCGCGACGTCCACCGCCGTCGCCGAAGCGCCCCCCGCCCCGGTCGAAAAACCCGCCGCGGTTCCCGCGCAGTCCTCCGGCGGACCGTCGGGCTCGGGCGGGTCGAACAAGCGGCTCCTGCTGCTGGCGGGCGGCGGCGCCGCGGCCCTGCTCCTGGTGGGCGGTGTCGTCTGGGGAGCAGTCTCCCTGCTCGGCGGCGACTCCCCCGCCCCCCAGCAGAACTCCGCGCAGCCCGCGTCCGGAGGCGAGGAGACCCCGGAGGCCGCCCCGCCGCCCGAGTGGGACTCCGGCACCCTCGTGGTGCGCCTCGACAGCTCCAGCGAGGTCAACCTGCTGTCCGGGCCGTGGCCCTACACCCCGGTGGAGCCCGCGTCCGGCGACGACGCGTTCGCCGGGCAGAACGGCAGCGAGCTCACCCCGCAGGACTGGAGCGAGCGGTGGACCCCGGTCGAGGGGGCGGACCAGCCGCTGGAGGCACTGATCTCCAGCGACGCCGAGGTGATGTGCGCGCACTTCTGTCTCAACCCCGACCAGGTGTTCGTCGACGAGGACGGGCGGGGCACCTACAAGGTCACCGGACGCGACCTGGCCAACTACCTGAGCTGGGGAGACGTGGTCATCGCCGAGGTGACCTTCGGCGACCGCGACCCCGAGACCGGCCTGCCCGTGATCACGGCGGTCACGGAGTTGTACCCGCCCGCGGGCTGAGTGTGGGGGGCGCGCCGGTCGCGCCCCCTTCCGGTTTCGGGGAAACCGCAGTACGGAGCGGTCCGAGAGTCGATAATCGACGACGGAGCATCCCCCCGGAACCAGGAACGCCCATGCCCCACGGTTTTCCGCCCGACCTGTCCCCCCTGCGCCCCGGCGACCACGCCGTCCGCATTCCCGGCTACCGGCTGGTCGGCCGCCTGGGCACGGGGGGCATGGGCGTCGTCTACGCCGCCCTGGACTCCCGGGGGCGCCCCGTGGCGGTGAAGCTCATGCGCTCCGGGATGCCCCCGGACGTCGACCACCGGCACCGGCGCTTCCAGGAGGAGGTCCGGGCGCTGCAGCGGCTGCGCAGCGAGCACGTGGTCCCGCTGCTGGACTCCGGCGTCTCCGACGGGCACCCCTGGCTGGTCACCGACTACGTGCCGGGACGCACCCTGCAGCGGTGCGGGAAGCTGTCCGGTCGGCGCCTGCTCCTGCTGGCCCGGGGGGTGGCCGCCGCACTGTGCGCCATCCACCGGGCCGGTGTCGTCCACCGCGACCTCAAGCCCTCCAACGTCATGGTCCGCCCCGACGGCACACCGGTCGTGCTGGACTTCGGCATCGCGCGGGCGGCGGACGCCCAAGGGCTCACCGGGACCGGGGCGCCGCCGATCGGCACGGCGGGCACGATGAGCCCGGAACGGTACCGGGGCGTGTCCGAACCGCCCTCGGACGTCTTCGCCTGGGGCTGCGTGGTGGTGTTCGCCGCGACCGGACGGCTGCCGTTCACCGCCTCCTCACCCGAGGAGGTCATGAACCGGGTGCTGCACTCCCCGCCCGAGCTGCACGGCCTGCGCGGGCCGCTGGCGGACCTGGCGGTGCGGGCGATGGACAAGGATCCCAAGAAGCGCCCCACCGCGGAGCAGTTGCTGAAGGAGCTCGACGCGCTCGGCTCCCCCCGGTCTGCCGCCGCGCCCCGGGACCGCCCCTCCCGGAAAGCGGGAGACGCGGCGACCCTGCTGGTCCTGGAGATGCAGCAGCACCACGGCAACCCGGTGCCCTGGCTGCGCCGCAACCGGGAGCGCCTCCTCGGCGAGGCGCGGCGCCTCGGGCTCACCGACCGCGGCCTGCGCGACCTGGTGCGCCGGGTCGCAGAGGAGGAGTACCTGGAGCTGTCCGAGCTGGAGGAGGCCCTCGCGGAGATCGCCCTGCGGCTCGCCCCGCACGAGCGGCCCCGCTACCGGGGCCACCCCGTGGACGAGGACGGGCTGGTGGCGCTGGCCTCCGGCGGGGCGCAGGAGCAGGCCCTGCTGCGCCGCCTCCTCGGGGAGCGCAGCGTGATCGTCGAGAGGTACGCGGCCCGGCACGTCTGCCGGCACGGCCTGTGCGTGGGCAAGCACCTCGGGCGGGGCTGCCGGGTGCTGCGGCGGCTCCGCTCCCAGGTCGCCGAGGTCGTGGACCGCACCAGGGAGCCGCTGCGCGAACTGCGCCACCAGATCTGGGCCGAGCACGACACGCTGGGGCACCCGCAGATCCTGCTGCCCCCGGACCGGGAACTGACCGACCGGGTGTACGCGACGGCGCTGCTGGTGCGGCGGCGCAGCGCCGAACTCGACCGGCACCGCGCGGCGGTGCTGGCGCTGCGCTGTCCCACCCGCTGGTGGACCAGCCAGCAGGAGGCGGTGGTGCGCGCCGACCCCGACACGGCCCGCGGGCTGGCCTGGGTGGTCATCGCCTCGGTCGCCGCGGACACGGCCCGGCGGTTCGCCGAGGCCGCCGGGCGGGAGTGAGGTGGTCCGCCGCGCGCGGCGGACCACCTCACTCCAGGAAGAACACGGAGAGCTCGACCGACCCGGGGCTGCCGCCGGTCCACAGCTCGCGGTACTTGGCGTCCTTGAACTGGGGGATCTCCTCGATCGCGATCTCGGCGACGTCGGCGGCGAACTCCTTGGCCGCCCCTATCTGCTGGTTGCTGCCACTGCCGAAGGCGATGACGAAGCCGACGTCCCGCTGCTCGGCCAGGTGCTCGCGGCACTTGTCGCTGGGTGCGCCGTGGCCGTCGTCGGTGTTGAAGTCGCTGTCCTTCGGGGCGGACAGGATGCGTTCCAGCTCGGAGACGACCCGGTCCCGGTCCGCGGTGAACCCGTTGCCCAGCCGGACGGTGAACTCGCAGGATTCGGGGCTCAGCAGTTTCGGCGGGGGCGGCGGCGGGGGTTCGGGGGCCTCGGGGGCGTGCTGTGCGCTGAGCGAGACGAGGAACAGCACCAGGAGCAGGTCGGCGAAGAGCCAGCCCGCCAGGTGGATGGCCGGGACCCGTCCGCCGGTGCGTCCGCGGCGCCTGGTCAGGACCACGGGTCCTCCTCGCGTCCGCCCGACGTCTCCTCGTCCCGGTGCCGGGCCGCGGCGCGCTGCACGTCCTTGACGAGGAAGCCGAGGTCGTCGGCGAGGTCGGTGAACTCGTCGAGCGCCTGCCGCAGGGTGTTGCTGGACTGCTCGGTGAAGGCGCCGAGCCTGTCCTGGGCCGCGGCCAGCTCATCGGAGACCTTCTCCAGCTTCTCCAGGGCGGCGGTGACGCGGTCCATGGTGTCCGTCGCGAACCGCGCGGACTCGGCGGTGTGCCGCTCCACGAGCTCGCTCTGCTCCTTGAGCAGCTCCAGGATGCGGCGGGTCTGCTCGCTGAACCGCTCCTGGCCCTCGACGGCGCTGCGGGTGAGTCCGGTGAGGCTGTCGAGGAGCTCGGCGGGGGTGCGGGCCTCGCGGACGGCGTCGGCGAGCTGCCCCATCCGGGTCTGCCACTCGTCCAGTGCCCGGATGAGCTGCTCCCGGGGGTCTCCGGCGAGCGCCTCGGCGATGCCGTCGGCCGCCTGGCGCATGTCGGCCGCGGCCCCGTGCATGCTGTCGGTGGCGGCGCTCAGCGCGTTCTCCATGCCGGCCATCGCCCGGCGGATCCCCTGCAGGGTCTCGGTGGCGCCGCGGACCTCCGCGCGCACCGAGTCGGGGCGGTCGGGGATCAGGTAGGTGGCCAGAGCCAGCAGTTGGGCGATGTGCTCGCGCCGGCGGCTGCGGTCGCTGAGCGCGCCGGTCACCCCCTCCAGGACGTGGACGAGGAGGGTCGCGCCGATGACGCCGAGCAGGAAGACGCAGACCCAGGACGCGGTGGTGCTGAGCGGCTCGAACTGGCCGGTGCCGGTGAAGCCGCCCTGCTGCCAGCCGTAGAGGAAGTTGGCTCCCTCGGGGGCGTCGCCGAAGGCGGACAGCACCTGCATGAGCTGGTACCAGGTCCAGAACACCGGGAGGAAGATGAGGACGTCGCGGGCCCCGCGCAGCAGCCACAGCAGCAGGCTCATCCAGCGCGGCGGCGGGAGGTCGGGCATCAGGGAGTCGGGCGGGTAGGCGGCGGCCAGGTCGGTGGCGGCCAGGTCCGCTCCGCCGTCGGCCAGGCTGCGCGCGAGCGAGCGCAGCACCTGCGCGCCCGCCGGAGGGGCGGTGCGGGCGTGGCGGTCGAGCTGTTCGGCGATGTCGGCCAGGTCGTGGGCACTGCTGGTCGGGGTGCTCACCTGGAAGTCTCCTCAGTTGAAGGCGACGGGGAGGGGGCGTGGCTCTGCGTCGGGGTGGCGGCACCGGGCCGGTCCGGAGTGGGGCCGCCGTTCGCCGGGCTGTCGAGAAGCCGGGCACTGAAGTAGAGGATCAGAGCGGCGACGGCGGCGATTATCGCCAAGACAGCCAAGGTTGCCAGCCAGGGTCTCCAATCGCTGTATTGCGGGTCGGCCTCGGCGGTGTCCTCGGTCTTCCGGCGCTTCCAGCGCCCCGTCACCCGTTTCCAGAACGGTGTGGGCTCGTCCTCCCGCTCGTCGTCGGCGGATGCGGTGTCCTCGGCCGTGCGGAGCTTCGCCCCCTGTTCCCAGAGCGGTTCGTCCTCGGGGTCCCACGCATCGTCAGTGAATGCGGCGTCCGCGGAGCCGGTGCCGCCGGTTCCCAGCGGCCGGAGGGACGCGGCAGCCGCGGGCTCCTCGTCCTCGAACAACTCCTTGTCGTAGTCCGAGTCCCGGTCCACCTCGGCTGCGCCCCTGCGGTAGGACAGGACGCGCGAGGGCGGCTCGCCCTTCGCTCCAGTGCTTCTTTGCGAGCTCCGCGGCCCCACCTCCCAGATCCGGGCGTGGTCGTCCCTGTTCCTGGGGGGTTCCCCGATCAGCCGGAGGAGTTCGGGGCGGTCCCGGAAACTCTCCACCACTTCGGGGGGGAAATCGCTCCACAGGCGTTCGGAGGCCGGGGTGCGGGCCGAGGCGGTACGGGAGACGCGGATCAGCGCCAGCCGGAAGTAGGCGGGGTCGCGGTACCGCTCCGCCCGTTCCAGTTCCTGCACCTTCTTCTCGGGCAGGGGGCGGCTGTGGTCCAGCGGGGGCACCTCCCCGCTGGCCAGCCACATCAGGTCCGCGAAGGCGAGGATGATCTCCCTGCCCACCGCGCCGTAGCGGTCCTTGCCGCCGAAGCCGTGCAGCTTCTCCTGGAAGTAGTCGTGCTTGCGGAGCTTCTGCTGGAGCTCGCGCAGCGGCAGCGCGTCGGCGCGCCGCAGGTCGACGAGCAAGCGCAGGGCCTCGCGGAAGAAGTCCAGGTTCTGGGCACCGATGAGCTGGTCCACCAGGTAGGCGAGCGCGCCGTCGAGCAGCGGGGTGGTCTCCCTGCTGGTCAGGGCGCTCCGCAGCTCGCGCCACACTCCCAAGCGCGCCGCAGTGTGGAGGTGGCGGGCCGCCACCGGGAGCAGGGAGGGAAACACCCGGTGCCCGGAGACGGAGACCAGGTCCCTGCCCAGCTTCTCGGAGGTCTGAAGGTCGTCCCGGACCTCCTGGGACGGGCCGTAGCCGAGCTCCAGCAGACGGGCGAAGAGCGCCCGCCGTCGTTCCGGTGTCACCTCGGCCAACGTGTCCAGCAGGAAGTCGCTCCCCCGCAACTCCTCGCGTGTCTTCGGGCGGTCCTGCAGGGTGGTCGGGGCCTGCTGCAGCGCTTCCAGCACTCCGCGACGGAACTCCCGTGCCCCGGCGTCCCCGGTGTAGTGGTGGGCGATCACGACCAGGTCCGCTGCGGGGACCTCCAGGACCTTGAGGAGGCTGTGGACCTCGTCGGAGGACAGGTGGGCGAGCTGGTGGGCGTGCCACAGCAGCACCTCGCAGTCCGTGAGGAAGCGCCTGTGCCGGTCGCGCCACAGGTGGTGGATCCGTTCGACCACCGGTCGGAGCTGTTCGCGGCGCTCCTCCGTGGAGGCCCCGGGGGCCGGGCGGAACACCTGGCGGCCCGCGTCGCGCAGGCTGTCGAGGGCGGGATCGTCCTGCCAGTCCAGGGACAGGGCGGCCACCCTGCCTCTCAGCTCCTCGGTGAGCTGTCCGGGCGCGTTGGGCCAGCCGCCCCAGGCCCGGCAGAGCTTCTCCAGCTCGTCGGGGGTCAGGGCGGCGAACTCCTGCCGTGCCCAGTGCAGGCCGTCCTCCTGGGTCAGGTAGCGGCGGACCTTGGCGTTTCCCTGGAGCGCGTGGCTGAGGGCCCAGTACAGGCCCTCTTTCTGGTAGTGCAGGTCGGACAGGCTCCGCAGGAGTTCCCGGGGGCTGCGCGGGGTGGTCCGCGGGGCGGCGAGCTCCCGTTCCACCAGGTAGGCGATGTCCTCGGCCCACTCCTCCAGCGGTGCGCGGCTGGCGGGGGACTTGCGGTACCAGTGCGAGGGCGGGATGCGCAGGTGGGTCTTCTCCACGGTGACCGCGATCCGCGGCTGGGCCGTGACCGCCTGCACGTCGCCCTCCACCATCAGGGAGACGTCCAGCAGGCTCGCCAGCGCGTGCCCCAGGGCGTAGGGGTCGCTGGCCGCCCCGGCGAAGTGGAAGTGGTAGTCGGGGTGGTGCAGCACGTGCCGCAGCAGCGCCGCGACCTCGCCCGGGTCGGCGCTGCCGGGCCGCGCGCACGCGGCCTCCAGGGCGGCGGCGTCGAGCGCCTCCAGTTGCGGGTCGGGCAGCGGGCCGTCCTCGGGGGGCAGCCATCCCGTCCAGTCCCGCAGGCCGAGGGCGAGCCGTGCGGTCAGCACGTCGGCCGCCCCCACCAGGGCGTGGACCTGGTGGGAGCCCCGGGACGAGGTGGGCACCGCGTCGGCGCGGACGATCACGGCCAGGCCGGAACGGGACCGCGGCCGCAGCAGCCCCACCGCGGGCCGGTCGGGGTGCATCGGCCCGACCAGGTCCCCGTTGTCCAACAGGTCGCTCCACCGGGCCAGGTCCCGCTGCTCCGGCAGCGACGTTCCCACCGGGCCTATGCCGCGTCCGCCCAGCAGGTGCTGGTCGGTCCACCGGAACACCACCTGGTGGACGCGCGTGTCCCGCTCTGCGCGGGTCGTGCTCACCCCGTCCCCTTTCACCTCGGGTCGCGCACGCCTGGCACGTAGGCGTGGTTGATCGTCTTCGGGTCGATGATTCCCGTCATGGCGAACAGGGCCAGCAGGGGGCGCAGGACGCGCATGTGGCGGAACTTCCGCTTGTTGTAGTGCCCGTCCCGCTCCTCGCAGCCGGTGGCCGAGGTGAAGTGGAGGGTGGCGTCCTCGAACGCGCTGACCGGCTTCAGCCATTCCCTGGCCCCGTTGGTCGCGCAGTAGACGTAGACGTCCTCGCTCTCCTCGTCGACCGTCTCCAGTTCGAAGTCGTCGTCGCGCTCCAGCCACCTGCTGGTCCAGTACTCGTTCTGGGCGAGCAGGAGGTCGGCCTTGGCGAGGACCACCACCGCGGGCTTGGGAAGGAAGGTCTCCCGTCTCTGCTTCGTGGCGTGCGCCATGTGACGCTCGTTCTGGAGGATCTGGTTGATGACTTCGTCGAACCCCGACCGGTGGAGCAGGCCGCGGCGCTTGCCGTCCCAGCCGTACAGCGCCTGGCTGTCCGCGACGAAGATGTAGGCGTCCAGGCCGTAGATGAACTGGAGGCGGCGGCGCGCCTTGGCGTCGAGGAAGAGCTCTCCGGCCACGTCGAAGAAGCTCACCACGCAGTCGGTCGGCTCGCCGTTCCAGGTGCTGGTGACCGTGTAGGCCATGCGGAACTCGACCGGGTCGGTCCGGTTGGTGCGGCGCAGGGCGGTGCGCCGGTCGGGGGCGAGGAAGCCGGCGATGTCCTCGCGCTGCATGTAGTGTTCCCACATCTCGGCGAAGGGTTCCACGTGCACGCCGAGCCGGGCGAGCCGCCTCTCCTCCTCCCGCAGCCGGTACAGCATCGCCGCGAGCAGGTGCGACTTGCCGGAGCGGGTGGTTCCGATGAGTCCGATGTTGAGGGTGCGCCGTATCTGGCAGTACTCGTAGGGGAGGTAGTGCGGGTCGGGCAGTTCGTTCTCGTCGGTCTGGGTCGGCAGGACAGGGCGGGGCTGGGTGCCGGTGGAGCTCTCCCAGCCGTCCCCGTCGTCCTCCCCGTCGACGTCGTCGTCCAGTGAGAGGGGGGACCCGGTGGGTTCGTCGTCCGGGTCGTCGAAGTCGATGCCGCCGGTGAAGGCGGTCGTGGGCTCGCCGTCCCCGGAGCCGCCCACGACGACGGTGGTGGGCTCGTCCAGGAGGCCGGCACCGTAGCCTGTCGCCGACGTGGGGTCGAGGCGCACCCTGCGGGTGCACTCCAGGTAGGTGTTGCCGCGGTTGTAGGGGGCGACACCGATGAGTCCGTGCTGCCGGACGACGTCGGTGACGTCGCCTTTCACCTCCTGGGTGGCGATGTCGCGGATGACGCTTCTGGCGCGCGAGGTGTCGATCCGTGCGAGGCAGTACGGACAGTCCACCGTCGGCGGCAGGTCCACCGGTCGGCTCATCACAGCATCCTTCCCAGCAGTACCCCGAGGATGATCACCAGCAGCACGGCTGCCGTCCCGACGGCCAGGGGCCGGGTCGCCGGTCCGCCGGCGCGGTCGAGCAGTTGGCGCGCGGCGGGTCCGACCCCCTCGTCCAGCAGCACCCGCCACGGCGACCGGGGCTTCAGGAGGCCCGGGTCGGGCGTGGGCCAGCGCGGCTCGGGGAGAGGCTCGGGAGGGTGGCGTCTGCGGCGGGCGTCCTGCTGCTCGACCCTGAGCTCCCGGAACTCCCGCCGTGCCGCGGCCTCCTCCGGGGTGTCCTCTCGTCGGGGCGCGGAGGCCGCGTCGCTCTGTGCGTTCTCCTCCACCGGGACCAGTTGGCGGGCCCGGTCCCGGGCCTCGGCGGCGCTGATCCGCCGGTCGGGCGGGTCCAGGGCGGCGGCGACGAGGTCGCCCAGGCCGGACACTCGGCTGTTCAGCTCCCGGTGGGCGCTGTGGGTCAGCTCGCCGCTCAGCGGCCGTCCGGTGGCGACGTGGTAGAGCAGGCGGGCCGCGTCGGCCACGTCGATGCTGCTTCGCCGTCCGTCGGGGTCGCTGATGACGCGGTGGTAGCGGGCGAGCACCGCCTCGCGCCGGTTCCACAGCAGGCTGGAGGTGTTCACGGCGCCGTGGGCGTAGCCGACGCTGTGCAGGACGGCGAGCGCCTCGTACACGTCGACGGCGATCTTGCGGACGACCTTGGGGGTGACCGGCAGGAGGCGGGGGTTGTCCTGGATCGCCGGTTCCAGGTAGAGGAGCTGGCCCCTCCCCCTGGGCACGCGCAGCACGAGCGTGCTCCGGGAGCTGTTGGCGCCGGTTCCCGCCTCGACGTACTCGGCCAGGGTGCGCGGGAACCTTCCTCCGGTCCCGTCCATGACCGCGCCGGTGGCCTCTGCTGCCAGGGCCGCCTCGGCGGCCAGCTCTTCGGTGAGCTGCGGGTCGACCGTTTCGATGAGAACCTCGGCCCGTCCACTGCCGCCGCTGCTGTCGGCGCGGAAGGAGTAGCGGTAGCGGCCGTCCTCCTGCACCGTTCCGGTGGCGTACTCGGTCATCCAGTGCTTCCCGCCCTGTTCGGCGTCCGTGCGGAGACGCCGCTGTCAGCCGTCCGAAAAGTCATTACGAATAACCCTAATAGTTCACCCTGGCAATGGATCACCCCCATTTTTGGGGATAAGCACAAAAAACACCTTGAGAGAGCCCTGCCCCCCGAAGAAGCCCTCGAGAGGAGTCACACGGTCACCGAGAGTGCCAACCACTCGGAGGAGGGGGCGGCGGCCCGGTGCCCACCGGCACAGAATCTCTCAAAAACGACATCCATTACTTTTGATGGCGATACAGCAACACACATCTCTTCTGTCGCCAATCTTCCGAAGAGCTCCGCAACCCGGAAACCCCGGAAACGCACCGCAGCCGAGGAAAGCGTCTCCCCACCGGCCGGCCTCCGGAGAAGATTTCCCGTGCGGCACCGGGGGACTCGGGAGCACCGCGCCGTCGCGTCCGCAACACCGGAAACCGCGGAGCGCCCCGCCGCACAGCGCGCCTCCGGAGCAGTCCCCGCGTTCCCGGCGCCGCACGCGTGCGGTACGCCGCGGAGCCGCACGCTCCCGCCCGCGGTCAGTCGGAGCCGCCGCGCAGCACTCCCCTGATCCGCCGCAGCACCTCGCCGAAGCGGCGCTCGGCGCCGTGGGTGGTGGGCCGGTAGTACTCGGCGTTCTCCAGCCCTTCGGGCAGGTGCCGCTGGGCCACCACCCCGCCCGGATGGTCGTGCGGGTAGCGGTAGCCCACACCGTGGCCGAGGTCGGCGGCGCCCCGGTAGTGGCTGTCGCGCAGGTGGGCGGGGACCGCGCCGAGCCGCCCGGCGCGCACGTCGCCGACGGCCCGGTCGATGGCGGTGACCACCGCGTTGGACTTGGGTGCGAGCGCGATGTGGATGACCGCCTGGGCGAGGTTGATGCGCGCCTCGGGCAGGCCGACCAGTTCGACGGCCTGGGCGGCGGCGACCGCGACCTGCAGTGCGGTGGGGTCGGCCATGCCCACGTCCTCGCTGGCGTGCACCACGATGCGGCGGGCGATGAACCGCGGGTCCTCCCCCGCCTCGATCATGCGGGCCAGGTAATGCAGGGCCGCGTCGACGTCGCTGCCGCGCATGCTCTTGATGAACGCGCTGACCACGTCGTAGTGCTGGTCGCCGGAGCGGTCGTAGCGCACCGCGGTGCGGTCGGCCGCGCGCTCGACGTCGGTCACGGTGATCTCGGTGCGCTCCCCCGCGACCAGTGCGGCGGCCTCCAGGTAGGTCAGCGAGCGCCGGGCGTCTCCCCCGGCGAGCCGTACCAGGTGGTCGGCGGCGTCGGCGGCCAGGGTGTAGCGGCCGGCGAGGCCGCGTTCGTCGACCAGGGCCCGTTCCAGGACAGTGCGGATGTCGTCGTCGGTGTGCGACTCCAGGGTGAGCAGCAGCGAGCGGGACAGCAGCGGGCTGATGACCGAGAAGAACGGGTTCTCGGTGGTGGCGCCGATGAAGCTGACCCAGCGGTTCTCCACCGAGGGCAGCAGGGCGTCCTGCTGGGTCTTGCTGAAGCGGTGGACCTCGTCGACGAAGAGCAGGGTGCGCACGCCGCGCATGCCGAGTTCGCGGCGGGCCTCGTCGACCACCGCGCGGATGTCCTTGACGCCGGAGGTGACCGCCGACAGCTCCACGAAGCGCCTGCGGGTGGCCCTGCTGACCACGGTGGCCAGCGTGGTCTTGCCGGTTCCGGGCGGCCCCCACAGCAGCAGCGACATGGGCGCGTCGTCCTCGACGAGCCTGCGCAGCGGGCTCCCCTCCCCCAGCAGGTGCCGCTGGCCGACCACCTCGTCGAGGGTGCGGGGGCGCATCCGCACCGCCAGCGGCTCCTCGGAGCGGTGGGCTTCGGCTCCGGCGTCGTCGAACAGCGTTTCGGACACGTCTTCAGCCTAGTCCCGCCTCTCCCCTCCGGTGACGGGGCGCGGGAGCAGCGGGTGGAGCAGCCACCAGACCAGCAGTCCGAGTCCGGCGCCCAGCAGCGCTCCCCCGACCGTGTCGAAGAACCAGTGCACTCCCAGGTACATCCGGCTCCAGGCCATCACCGCGGTGAACGCGGCCCCGGCCAGCAGCACGGGGATCCGCGCCCGCGGCGGGCTGACGGCCGCCGCGGCGACGGCCAGCGCCGCGGCGAACGCGGTGTGCCCGGACGGGTAGGCCGCCGAGTCCTCGACGACCAGGCCCTGCGCGGGGCGGCCGCGGCCGACCACGTCCTTGGCCAGGGGGACCGCGGCCAGGAAGGTGGCGGCCCAGGCGAGCGCGACCAGCAGGGCCGAGATCCAGCGGCGCAGCAGCACCAGCGGCAGCAGCAGCCCGACCACCAGGACGCTCCCCCACGGCCACGCCCCGACGTGGTGGAGCAGCAGCGCCGCTCCGGTCGCGAAGGGGGACCGCGTGTCGGCGACCGCTCCGGTGAGGACGGCGTCCCACCCGTGGACGGGGGACCGGCCCGTCCCCGCGGCCAGGAGGAGCGCCAGGGCCGTGAAGGCGAGCAGCAGCCCGGCCGCGGCCGCCCCGATCCGCGCCATCGGGTCAGCGGACCCGGGCGACGAGGATCGCGATGTCGTCGCCGCGTCCCGCCGGTGCGAGGTCGGCCAGGGCGGTGGCCGCGCTGTGCACGTCGGCGGCCTTGGCGCTGAGTTCGTTGCCGACCGCGGCCAGACCGTCGTCCATGTTCACCTCGGCGCTCTCCACGAGCCCGTCCGAGCACATCAGCAGGGTGCTGCCGGACGGCAGGGAGCGGGAGCTGACCGGGTACTTCGCCTCCGCGTCCACGCCGACCGGCGGCCCGGTCTCGGGCTCCCACACCTCGAAGCCGGAGGTGGTGGCCAGGACGACGGGCGGCTGTCCCGCCCACGCCGCCTGCAACTGCCCCAGGTCGACGTCGATCACCAGGTAGCCGCAGGTGGCGAAGACGATCTCCCCGGTCTCGGTGAGCAGCCGGTTGGTCTCGGTGAGGACCGTGCCGGGGTCGCTCTGGTTGCTGGCGTAGGCGCGGAACGCCATGCGGATCTGGCCCATCGCGGCGGCGGCCTCCACGCCGTGGCCCTGGACGTCGCCCACGACCAGGCCGATGCGCCGTCCGGGCAGTCTGATGGCGTCGTAGAAGTCGCCGCACACCCGCCAGCCGGCCCGCGCGGGCAGGTAGCGCACGGCCACGTCGAGCTCGGAGAAGTCCGGGGGCTGCGGGGGCAGCATGCGCCGTTGGACCGCGTCGGCGAGCTCCAGTTCGGCGCGCTGGCGGTTGACGCGTTGCAGGGCCTGCCCGGCCAGTCCGGCGAGGGTCAGCATGAGCGCCCGCTCGTCCGGGGTGGCGTGGTGGGGCTGGGTCCAGGCCACCACCCACACGCCCAGGGCCACCTTGGCGTCCCCGAAGACCGGGACGAAGGCCCAGGAGTGGCTTCCGATGCGGCGCAGCGCCCCCTCCACCGCGGGGAACCGTTCCAGCAGCTCGGAACGGCTCTCGAAGAAGCGCAGCTGGCGGTCCTGGAGGACTGCCCCGGTGGGGTGGGAGACGTCCCGGTGTTCGCCGGGGTGCAGCCACCTGCCCGCATCCCTGGTGTCCGCGGGGTAGATCTGCAGTTCGTCCTGGTCCAGCAGCAGGACGTGGCCGCCGTCGCCGCCGAAGATCGGCATGAACTCCTTGCTGAGCAGGTCGGTGACCTCCTGCACCGTGGTGGCGGAGACCAGTTTGGCGGCCAGTTCGTTGACCTGCCGCCCCTGGGCGGCCTCGATCCGGCGGCGGTCGGCCAGGCGGCGGACGAGCTGGACGTGCTCGGTCATGTCGTCGACGACGCCGACGAGCCGGGGGCGCTCACCGCCGACGTGGGTGGCGCGGGCGTACAGCCACCGCTCGTCGCCCACCTGGTCGAACATGCGGAACCGCTGCTCGTAGTCGCGCCCCTGGTAGGAGGTCTCCAGTGCGTCGCGCAGCCGGGCGACGTCGTCGCGGTGCACCCGGGCCAGGCAGTCCTCCAGGGTGCAGGACTCGCCGGCGAGCATCCGGCCCAGCGGGGACGGGCCGAACAACTCGCTCAGTTCGCCGGTGGTGAGGTCGAGCGACCACAGGGCGGTGTCCGCCTCACGGAGCCGCAGTTCGGTGACGATGCGCAGGGTCTCCTCGTCGCGGCTGGCGACCGACATCTGGACGACGACACCGGGGCCGTCCTCCCCGGGTGCGGCGGGGAGGGGGTGGGCCTGGACGACGGTGCGCTGCGACCGTCCCTGCGCCGTGCGGAGGGTGAGGTCGGGCCAGGGGCCGGAGACGGTTCCCCGCAGCGCCCTGTTGTGCTGCTCCCAGGCCCGGCCGTGGTCGTCCGGAATGAACAGTTCGGGCCAGGGGCGGCCCGTGATCTCGCTGGACGGGTGTCCCAGGAGGGCAGTGAGGGCCTGGTTGGCCACGAGGACGGATCCGGCGTGATCGGCCACGAGCATTGCTGTCGGCGCATGGTGGAAGGCCGTGCCCGCTGGATTGTCCATTCCCGCCCCGAGAGCGTCAGTCTTTCCTCCAGAACCGGCGAAGTCGCCCGTTGTTCCGGTCGATCCGTTCACGTAATCGATCATCCCCGTGTCGTCGCGAATGTCCTGTCCGCACAGCGAACCCCTCCCGGACATCCGTTTCAGCCCATTTTAACGAAATATCCCCCTTCGTTCGGGTCACCAGCCGAGGGGAACTCTCGCTTGATTCGGTCGCTTGGAGATCATCCGTATCAGGGTCTGAGAACCGCCGGTCCCCCGAAATTCGCCGCGATCCTTCCGCCCTGACAGAACTTTTCTTGCCGATCCTTGACCATTCCCTTGCCTGACGCCATCGGGATTCTCGGCACAGCGTTCACAATTCTAGCGGTTCAACCCGACCGTCCCCCCGTTGTGACATCGGCCGTCTTCCCGTACACACAAGACGGCCCCGCAGTGGCGGTGCCACGACGGGGCCGTGCGGGGTCACAGGTCAGCGAGCGGCGCCCTCGAGGGTTCCGGTGACGTCGCCCGCGGGGTCGTAGACGACGCACAGGATCTCGCGGTCCCCGCTGGCCCAGGACTCGGCGGTGGGGTAGTAGTAGGTGAAGTCGAGCTCGGACTGCTCGTAGGAGACTCCCACGAAGAGGTCGAACTCGGTGATGCAGAAGTCGTCCGCGAAGTTCTGGATCTCCACCTCACCGGGGAAATCGCCGTCGGGCATGTCCCCGGCCGCGTACGCCTCGCCGTCGTGGGGCTCGCTGCAGGGAACGGTCTGGACGGTCGAGACCTCCCCTTCGGCCTGGGTCTCCTCGGAGGGGAAGCAGTCCCCGACGCCGATGTTGAAGACGTCCTCCTCGGTGGTCCCGCTCGGGTTCTCCAGCTCGTCGAGGTTCTGCTCCAGCTCGTCGAGGGTCTGGTCCAGAGCGTTTCCGCCGCGGTTCAGGAGCAGTCCGCAGCCGGACACGGCGAGGGTTGCAGCAGCGATCGCGGTGGCGGCGGCGACACGGCCGATCCCCCACCGGGACGAACCCAGGGTCATCAATTCTCCAACTGTTGCGTGCATACGGGGGTTCTTCTGATGCCGACCGGAGGGAAACAGAAGAGCCCGGAATCCTCCGTCGTCCCACCGCCCAGGCCACGTACGGGGGCATGGCTGGCCTGAACTGGCGTCCAAGCGGGTGGCATCTGGTGGAGCGACCCTAGCACTCGGCTACGACATGTTCGATCTTTTTACGCCGCAACCGGTCAATCCACCCACCAGTCGACACATCACCCCATCAGACTCCGCGAGCATCCTCGTGGTTCCTGTGACCTGAGACACATCAAGCACACGCGACACACGACGAGGGCCCGGCCGCACCGGCCGGGCTCTCACCTTCCTCCAACCGGTCAGAAGAAGAAGACCCCGTTGGTCCCCACTCCCGCCTCGCAGGAGTTGCCGAACCTCTCCGCGTAGACGACCCTGCGGTTCCCCCAGCTTCCGGTCGCGGTGACCCGCACCGGGTCCCAGACCGCCGGGCAGAACACGTTGGGAATGGAGGGCAGCCGCTCGAAGTAGCCGTCGACCTCGCGCAGCGCCTCGCACGCCTTCTCCGGAGCGGGGTGGCTGCCCCCGTCGGGGCCGCAGGTCAGCGTCACCCTCCTGGCCTGGGGCCGTTGGACCTCGTGGCTGACCACGGGGGAGTCGATTTCCGGGGTGATCGTGAGCACGAGGCTGGCCGTGGGCGGACGCTGCGGAGAGTCCACCGCGTCGGCGGCCGCGCTGGCGCCGAAGCCGAGGACGGCGCAGCCGGTGGCCGCCAGGAGGGCCAGGGAGCGTCGGAGTGTCGTGGTGGGCATGGGCACGCCTTTCGCTGGTCCAGTCCTTCCGGGACACGCGACGCGGGTGCTCCCCACGGGCCGACACCACACAGTCGATCACTGTCGGCGACCGTTCCGCGACGCAACATCACTGTAATGAGAGAAAAATAACAAGAAAAGCGCTGTATGACCGGAAAGCGAATCTTCCTCGGACCGTTCTCCGACCACCAGGGGTTCTCTTCTCCCCCGCCCTGACCCGAACGGGGCGGGCAGCCCCGCGGCCGCCCGCCCCGCAGACTCCGCCCGGACGGGTCAGGCCGACTCCTCCGGAACGGCGTCGACACCCGCCTCCCGGCGCTGCTCCGCCGTGATCGGGGTGGGCGCCCCCGTCAACGGGTCGGCCCCCGACGCGGTCTTGGGGAAGGCGATGACGTCGCGGATCGAGCTCCCCCCGGACAGCAGGGCGACGATGCGGTCCCAGCCGAACGCGATGCCGCCGTGCGGCGGGGGACCGAACTTGAACGCCTCCAGCAGGAAGCCGAACTTCGCCTCGGCCTCGTCCTTGCTGATGCCCAGCGTCTCGAAGACCCGCTGCTGCATCTCGCTCCGGTGGATACGGATCGACCCGCCGCCGATCTCCTGGCCGTTGCAGACCATGTCGTAGGCGTAGGCCAGCGCGTTGGCCGGGTCCTCGTGGAACGTGGCGGCGAACTCCGGCTTGGGAGCCGTGAACGGGTGGTGGACCGAGGTCCAGCCGCCCTCGCCGTCCTCCTCGAACATGGGGGCGTCCACCACCCACAGGAACGACCACTGGGACCGGTCGATCAGGTCGAGCCGGTTGCCGATCTCCAGCCGTGCCGCCCCCAGCAGCTCCTGGGCCTGGCGGCGGGTGCCCGCGGCGAAGAAGACGGCGTCGCCCGGCGCGGCTCCGGTAGCCTCCAGCAGCCCGGCCTTCTCGGCCTCGGACAGGTTCTTGGCGACCGGGCCGCCAAGCGTCCCGTCCTGCTGGACCAGCACGTAAGCCAGCCCTTTGGCCCCACGCGACCGGGCCCACTCCTGCCAGCCGTCGAGCTGCTTGCGGGTCTGCGAGGCACCGCCCGGCATCACCACGGCGCCCACGTAGGGGGCCTGGAAGACCCGGAAGGAGGTGTCGGCGAACAGCTCGGTCAGCTCGGTCAGCTCCACCCCGAAGCGCAGGTCGGGCTTGTCCGAGCCGAAGCGGTCCATCGCCTCGCGGAACGGCATCCGCGGCAGCGGCAGCGGGATTTCATAGCCGAGGATCTCGCCCCACAGCCGGGCCACCAGCGCCTCGCCGACGCCGATAACGTCCTCCTGGTCGACGAAGCTCATCTCGATGTCGATCTGGGTGAACTCCGGCTGCCGGTCGGCGCGGAAGTCCTCGTCGCGGAAGCAGCGGGCGATCTGGTAGTACCGCTCCATGCCGCCCACCATGAGCAACTGCTTGAACAGTTGCGGGGACTGCGGCAGGGCGTACCAGTGCCCCGGCTGTAGGCGCACCGGCACCAGGAAGTCCCTGGCGCCCTCGGGGGTGGAGCGGGTCAGGTACGGGGTCTCGATGTTGACGAAGCCGTGCTCGCGCATGACGTCGTGGACGACGAAGGTCGCCCGGGACCGGACGCGCAGCGCCTCCGCCGTCTCCGGGCGGCGCATGTCCAGGTAGCGGTAGCGCAGCCGGGCCTCCTCGGAGACCTCCTGGACGCCGTCGAGCGGGAAGGGCAGCGGAGCGGACTCGCTCAGCACCTCGATGCGGTCGGCGGCGACCTCGACGGCGCCGGTGGCGATGTCCGGGTTCTCGTTGCCCTCGGGACGGATCCGGACCGTACCGGTCACCTTGACGCAGTACTCCGAGCGGAGGTCGTGGGCGAGCTCGTCCTCGCGGACCACGACCTGGACGACACCGGAGGCGTCACGCAGGTCCAGGAAGACGACGCCGCCGTGGTCGCGGCGTCGGGCCACCCAACCGGCCAGGACCACGGTCTCGTCGGCGTGTTCGGCGCGTAGTGTGCCCGCCTCGTGCGTGCGGATCAACGGAGTTCTCCTTCAGCAGTTTCGGAATGTCGCGGTGGTTGCCTGAGGCGTGCGGTCGACCGGCTCCACGGTGCGGAGCCGGTGCCGGTATCTCGTCTCCGCGGCGGCCGTGCTCCCGAAACCGCATGCGGGGCGATGCTGCTCATGGTCCTTGGTTCCCGGTTCCTCGCGCTGGACAGCGTCCGTCTACAGGTCGCGCAGGAAGGGGTTGGTGGCGCGTTCCCGGCCGATGGTGGTGCGCGGACCGTGCCCCGGGAGCACCGCGGTGTCGTCTGCGCGGCTCAGGCAGACCCGGGAGAGGCTGCGCAGGATCTCGGCGTGGTCGCCGCCGGGGAAGTCGGTGCGTCCGATGGAGCCCGCGAACAGCAGGTCCCCGGTGAGCAGGACCTCGGGGGCGTCCCCGGTCGCGGGCAGCGCGTAGACGACCGACCCTGGCGTGTGGCCCGGCGCGTGCGCCACGGTGATCTCCAGTCCCGCCAGGTCCAGGACCTGGCCGTCGGCGACCTCGACCACCCGCTCCGGTTCGCGCAGCCGCTCGCCGCCGAACAGCGCCGCCAACTGCGCGGCCAGTCCCGGGTCGACCCCCCTGGCCGGGTCGCTCAGCAGCGGCCGGTCCGCGGGGTGCGCGTACGCCGCGACGCCGTAGGTCCGGCACACCTGCGCGGCCGACCACACGTGGTCGAAGTGGCCGTGGGTGAGCAGGACGGCGACCGGGGTCAGCGCGTACTCGTCCACCAGCTTGGCCACTCCCTCCGCGGCCTGCTGGCCCGGGTCGACGATGACGCACTCGGCCTCCGCGGCCGAGGCCACCACGTAGCAGTTGGCCGCGAGCGGTCCGGCGGGGAAGTCTGCGATGAGCACGGTCGGCGCTGACCTCGTTTCCAGAGCGGGGACGCTGTCGGTTACCCCATGAGCGTACCGACGCGGCGCCGGTGGTGGCGACTTGACAAGCCCCCACGTCGGCGGCGCGGCCTGCGGCCGTCGCCCGCGGGCGCCGTCGGCGGTACGGTCCGGGCGGCGCCGTCCGGGACGGGCATACCGGGAAACCGTCACTCTGCCGCCCCGATTCATCACCATTCGGTCACCACGCTGCCTGTGGCTCTTTGCCAAACGCCGTGACGGTGTCATATTGGTCCCTGCCCGGACCGTGCTTGGTGGACGACGACGGACCTGGGCGGCAACATCACAGGTCGATCCGGCGGATACGGGTAGATTCGTTCCCATACACGTGCCAACGCGCCGTCGCTCCGGCGGGAGATGACGTCTCGGCCGCAGTGCTGGTGGCACGCTGCCACGACCATACGGACCTGACGAGCATCAGGCTCATCACACAGGAGGACACGGTGACCACGGACCCCTGGGGCCGCGTAGACGACGACGGCACGGTCTATGTGCGCACGAGCGAGGGCGAACGTGTCGTCGGGTCATGGCAGGCGGGGGCGCCAGAGGAGGCCCTCGCCTTCTTCAAGCGCAAGTACGATTCGCTGCTGACCGAAGTGGAGCTGCTGGAGAAGCGTCTGGCCACCACCGACCTGTCCGCCGCGCAGGCACTGGCGAGCGTGCAGAAGCTGCGTACGGCCGTGACCGAGGCACACGCCGTCGGCGACCTGGATTCCCTGGCCAAGCGCCTGGACGTGCTCGCCGAGCGGATCGAGCAGCGACGGATCGAGCAGAAGAAGGCCCAGGAGGAAGCCCGCAACCAGGCCCGCGAGATCAAGGAGCGCATCGTCGCCGAGGCCGAGCGGGTCGCCGAGGAGACGACGCACTGGAAGACCGGCGGCGAGCGCATGCGGCAGCTCATCGACGAGTGGAAGGCCGCGCCGCGCGCCGACCGCGCCACCGAGCAGGCGCTGTGGAAGCGCATGTCGGCCGCGCGCAACGCGTTCTCCAAGCGCCGCAAGGCGTACTTCGCCGGTCTGGACGAGCAGCGCGAGCAGGTGCGTGAGGTCAAGGAGCGCATCGTCGCCGAGGCCGAGGCCATCGCCGACTCCACCGACTGGGGGCCCACCGCCAGCCGCTACCGCGAGCTGATGCAGCAGTGGAAGGCTGCCGGACGCGCCGACCGCGCCACCGAGGACGCGCTGTGGAGCCGCTTCAAGGGCGCCCAGGACCGCTTCTTCGCGGCCCGCAACGCGGTGTTCGCCGAACGCGACGCGGAGCTGCGCGGCAACGCCGAGATCAAGGAGAAGCTGCTGGAGGAGGCGCGGCAGACGCTGCTGCCGGTGACCCCCGCGGGAGGCCCGCGCGAAGCTGCGCGACTTCCAGGAGCGCTGGGAGGAGGCGGGGCCGGCGCCGCGCGACGTCCGGGACCGGCTGGAGGGCGCCTTCCGCAAGATCGAGGAGGCCGTGCGCAAGGCCGAGGAGCAGGAGTGGCAGCGCACCAACCCCGAGGCGCGCGCCCGTGCCGAGGCGACCATCGCCCAGTTGCGTGAGTCCATCGACAACCTGGAGAAGCAACTGGCCGACGCCCGCGAGGCGGGCAACGAGCGCAAGGCCGAGCAGGCGCAGGAGGCGCTGGAGGCCCGGCGGGCGTGGCTGGCCGAGGCCGAGCGGGCGCTGGCGGAGATGAGCTAGGCGCGAGCGGGGCGGGCGGCTCCCGGCCCCGGGTTGTTGCCCGCCCCGCCGACGCGGTCACGGCGTCCGCTGCTCTTGGCGACGGCGGCGGCTGACCTCCTCCGGAGGCTCGTCGTTCATCACCACGGTCAGCAGCACCGCCGAGTCGGCCAGCGCGGTCAGCGCGTGCCGGGCCTCCGGGACGATGATCATGTCTCCGGTGCGGGCCTCCCAGGAGTCCTCCCCGGCGGTAAGCCGCACCCTGCCGCGCAGCACCTGGAGGGTGCTCTGGCCGGGGTTGGGGTGTTCGGACAGGCCTGCTCCCTCACGGAGCGCGATCACGGTCTGGCGCAGGGAGCGCTCGTGCCCGCCGTAGACGGTGGTGGCGCTGCGGCCGGCCGAGGAGTCGAGGGCGAGCCGGAGCTGGTGGTCGGCGAGCGCGTCCAGTGAGAGTTTCTGCATGCTGTCAGTCTGCGCGATGGGCGCGACGGACAGAGCGTGACACTCCGCTCAGTTCCGGACCCGGTACACGTCGTAGACGCCGTCCACGCCGCGGACCGCCCGCAGGACGTGGCCGAGGTGGGCGGGGTCGGCCATCTCGAAGGTGAAGCGGCTCAGCGCGACCCGGTCCCGGGTGGTCTGCACGGTCGCCGAGAGGATGTTGACGTGCTGGTCGGACAGCACCCGGGTGATGTCCGACAGCAGGCGGGTGCGGTCCAGCGCCTCGATTTGCAGGGCCACCAGGAACATGGAGTTGCCGGTGGGCTGCCACTCCACCGAGACCATGCGGTCGGGGTCGAGCTGGCTGACGTTGACGCAGTCGCTGCGGTGCACCGAGACCCCGGCGCCGCGGGTGACGAAGCCGATGATGGTGTCCCCGGGGACGGGGGTACAGCAGCGGGAGAGGCGGACCCACACGTCCGGGTCGCCCTGGACCACCACGCCGGGGTTGCTCGTGACCCGCTTCCGGGGCACCCGGATGGGGGTGGCGACCTCGGCGATGTCCTCCTCGCTGTCCAGCGCGCCCAGGGACTCGACGAGCTTCTCGACGACCCGCTGGGCGCTGATCTGGTTCTCGCCGACCGCCGCGTACAGCGCGTCCAGGTCGCGGTAGCGCAGGTCGTGGGCGAGTGCGATCAGCGACTCGCCGCTGATCAGCCGCTGGACCGGCAGCTCCTGCTTGCGCATGACCTTGGCGATGGCGTTCTTGCCCTGCTCGATCGCGGCCTCGCGGCGCTCCTTGGTGAACCACTGCCGGATCTTGTTGCGGGCGCGGGCGCTCTTGACGAAGTCCAGCCAGTCGCGGCTGGGCCCGGCCTCGCCGGTCTTGGCGGTGATGACCTCGACGGTGTCGCCGTTGTGCAGCTCGCTGTCGAGGGAGACCAGGCGGCCGTTGACCCGGGCGCCCACGGTGCTGTGGCCGACCTCGGTGTGCACCGCGTAGGCGAAGTCGACGGGGGTGGCGCCCTGCGGCAGGGAGATGACGTCGCCGCGGGGGGTGAAGACGAAGACCTCCTGCACCGACAGGTCGAAGCGGAGCGACTCCAGGAACTCGCCGGGGTCCTTGGTCTCCTGCTGCCAGTCGATGAGCTGGCGCAGCCAGGCCATGTCGGTGGAGGCGCTCTTGGTGCGGCTTCCGCCGGAGTTGCGGTCCTCCTTGTACTTCCAGTGCGCGGCGATGCCGTACTCGGCGCGCCGGTGCATGGCGCGGGTGCGGATCTGCAGCTCCACCGGGCTGCCCTCGGGGCCGATCACGGTGGTGTGCAGGGACTGGTACATGTTGAACTTCGGCATCGCGATGTAGTCCTTGAACCGTCCCGGCACCGGGTTCCAGCGCGCGTGGATGGTGCCCAGCGCCGCGTAGCAGTCGCGGACGCTGTCGACGATGACGCGGATGCCGACAAGGTCGTAGATCTCGTCGAACCCGACGTTGCGGGCGATCATCTTCTGGTAGATCGAGTAGTAGTGCTTGGGCCGCCCGCGCACCGTGGCCTTGATCCGGGCCTCCCGCAGGTCGGCGGAGACGGCCTCGATGACGTCCTGGAGGTAGACGTCGCGGCGCGGCGCGCGTTCGGAGACCAGCCGGGCGATCTCGTCGAAGCGCTTGGGGTAGAGGGTCGCGAAGGCGAGGTCCTCCAGCTCCCACTTGATGGTGTTCATGCCCAGCCGGTGGGCGAGGGGGGCGTAGATCTCCAGGGTCTCCCGTGCTTTCTTCTCCCGCTTGGCCTGCGGCAGGTAGCGCAGGGTGCGCATGTTGTGCAGGCGGTCGCACAGCTTGATGACGAGGACCCTGATGTCGCGGGACATCGCCACGACCATCTTGCGCACGGTCTCGGCCTGGGTGGCCTCCCCGTACTTGACCTTGTCGAGTTTGGTGACGCCGTCGACGAGTTCGGCGATCTCGTCGCCGAAGTCGGTGCGCAACTGGTCGAGGGTGTAGCTGGTGTCCTCGACGGTGTCGTGCAGCAGGCCCGCGGCGATGGTGGCCTCCTGCATGCCGAGTTCGGCGAGGATGGTGGCCACCGCGAGGGGGTGGGTGATGTAGGGGTCTCCGCTCTTGCGCTTCTGCTCCCGGTGGTGGTGGGCGGCGACCTCGTAGGCCCGTTCGATGAGCCGGATGTCTGCTTTGGGGTGGGTGGCGCGGACGGTCTTGATGAGCGGTTCGAGGACCGGGTTCATGGTCGTTCCCCGTTGGGCGCCGAGTCGGGCGAGCCTGCGTCGGACCCGTACCGTGGACGACGGCCCGGAGGGGGCGGCCGGTGCGGGGCGCGGGACCGCGCCGCCGGGGTCGTCGGCTGCGGCGGGGGGTGCGGGCTGTCTCTGTGGTGCGGTGCTGTCATGGCCTTCGCCGCTGTGCTCCCGACCCGGCGGGGGCGTCTCCTGGGGGGTCTCCGCCGCGGGGGCGGGAGGTTCGGAGCGCACCGGTTCGCTGTGGGTCGATACCGTTTCACTACGCATTGGGCACCCTCCCGCGGCTGGGCCGGCGAGGCCGCCACCACGCCGGACGGTTCGTACAGGCCGAGACGAGCGGGACGTGGTCGTCGCCATTCGGCACACCGGTTTGTGGGCGGGCGTCCGGAACGCGCCCTTATGTCCTCTTCCAACGCGGCACTGCGGTGCCGTCATTCCCGGTCTAGGCCCCACCGGCGGCGGAGGGGGGTGCCCGGGCGGCGTGCCCGCGAGGAGTCCCGCGGCACGCCCACCGGGGTCAGACGGTGGCCAGTGACCGCAGTTCGACGTCGGCCAGCTTCTCGCGCCCCTTGAGGAACCCGAGTTCCAGAAGGACCGAGAATTCCACGACGGTACCACCCGCCCGCCGGATCAGATCCACCGCGGCCCGCCCTGTGCCCCCGGTGGCGAGCACGTCGTCGACGATGAGCACCCGGCTGCCGGGAGCGACCGCGTCCGCGTGCATCTCGACGGTGGAGGTACCGTACTCCAGATCATAGGACTGGGAAAGGGTGCGTGAGGGGAGTTTCCCCGCTTTGCGCAGCGGTACGAAACCTGCTCCCAGCCGTACCGCCGCGGGCGCGCCGAAGATGAACCCGCGTGCCTCGAGTCCCGCGACCAGGTCGATCCCCTTGCCCTGCAACGGTTCGACGAGGGCGTCGACGACGGTGGCCAGGCCGGAGGGGTGGGCGAGCAGCGGGGTGATGTCCTTGAAGACCACGCCGGGCTGCGGATAGTCGGGAATGTCACGAACGTACCGGGTGATCAGCGTGTTCAGGTCAGCGGTCATGGGTGGACGGCTTTCTTGGTTGGTGGGGACGGCGGTACCGGCTCTCCGGGGCCGGGCCGGTACCGGGGATCACGGTGCGGGGAGTCCGGTCAGGAGTCGCCCCTGTCGTCGCCGGAGTCGGGGCGCTCCTCGGGCTGGCCGGCGTCGGGCTCCTGGCGGGTGATGATCTCCCCCACGCCGCCCTTGACCATGCGGATGCGGGTTCCCGGGGAGATCTCCAGCTCGACGTCGCCGTCGTGGACCTCGACGACGGTGGCGTAGATGCCCGCCTTGGTCAGCACCTCGGTGCCCGGCGTCAGCGAGTTCTGCATCTGGAGCTCCTGCTGCCGACGCTTCTGCTGCGGCCGGAAGAACAGCAGGTAGAAGACGACGATGATGAGGGCGAACATCAGCAGTTGACTGATCAGGCCGGCGCCCTGGTTCTGCTGCTGTTGCTCTGCGAGAGTGATCAGGCCCTGCACGGGGGCGTCCTTTCTGGGTTCTCGTGGCCGCGCACCGACGGGCGCGGCTGCGGTCAGGGGCACGCTGCCGTCAACGAACGGTCCGCTTCGGGCGTCCCCTCCGGAGCGGGGCGCATGCTGCCGCCCGTGCTGCCAGCCTACGGCTCCTCATCGGTGTCGAACAGCGCGGCCGCACCGAAAGCGGCGTCCGGCGGCGGGGTCAGCCCCATGTGGGCCCACGCCTGGGGGGTGGCGACGCGGCCGCGGGGGGTGCGGGCGATGAACCCCGAGCGGACGAGGAAGGGCTCGGCGACCACCTCCACCGTCTCGGGCTCCTCCCCCACCGACACCGCGAGGGTGGACAGCCCCACGGGGCCGCCGCGGAAGCGGCGCAGCAGCGCGTCCAGCACGGCCCGGTCCAGGCGGTCCAGTCCCTCGTTGTCGACCTCGTAGAGGTCGAGCGCGGCGCGGGCGCTCTCCAGGGTCAGCCGCCCGTCGCCGCGGACCTGGGCGTAGTCGCGGACCCGGCGCAGCAGCCGGTTGGCGATGCGGGGGGTGCCGCGGGAGCGGCGGGCGATCTCGGCGGCGGCGTCGTCCTCCAGGCGGGCGCCCAGCAGACCGGCGGAGCGGCGCAGGATGACCTCCAGCTCCTCGGGCCGGTAGAAGTCCATGTGCGCGACGAACCCGAACCGGTCGCGCAGCGGGGCGGGCAGCATGCCGGCCCGGGTGGTGGCGCCGACCAGGGTGAACGGGGCGATGTCCAGGGGGATCGCGGTGGCTCCGGGCCCCTTGCCGACGACGACGTCCACCCGGAAGTCCTCCATGGCGACGTAGAGCATCTCCTCGGCGGGGCGGGCCATGCGGTGGATCTCGTCGAGGAACAGCACCTCGCCCTCGCGCAGGGTGGACAGGACCGCGGCGAGGTCCCCGGACCGCTCGATGGCGGGCCCCGAGGTGATGCGCAGCGGGGCGCCCAGTTCGGCGGCGATGATCATGGCCAGTGTGGTCTTGCCGAGCCCGGGGCCGCCGGACATCAGGATGTGGTCGGGCGCCCTGCCGCGCTGCTGGGCGCTGCGCAGCACCAGGGCGAGCTGCTCGCGGACGCGGTCCTGGCCGACGAACTCGTCGAGGGTGCGGGGGCGCAGGGCGCCCTCGACGGCGTGGTCGTCCAGGGCGGCCTCCGGCGACACCAGGTCCCGTTCGTGTTCGCTCATCAGGGTGCCTCCTTAGACCCGGCTGAGTCTGCGCAGGGCGCTGCGCAGCAGGGCGGCGACGTCGGCCTGCTCGCCCGCCTCGGCGGCGACGGCGTCGGCGGCGGCCTCGGCCTCGCGGGTCGACCAGCCCAGGTTGACCAGGCCGGAGACCACCTGCGGACGCCACGGCAGGGGCTCCTGCGCGGCGGGCTGCGCGGGGGCGGCCGTCTCGCCCCCGACGGGCTCGCCGAGTTTGCCCTTCAGCTCCAGCACGATGCGCTGGGCGCCCTTCCTGCCGATGCCCGGCACGCGGGTGAGCGCCGCGGTGTCCTCGGCGGCGACGGCGCGGCGCAGCGCGTCGGGGGTGTGGACGGAGAGCATGGCCAGGGCGAGGCGCGGCCCGACCCCTCCGGCGGTCTGGAGGCGCTCGAAGGTGTCGCGCTCGTCCTCGTCGGCGAAGCCGAACAGGGTGAGGGAGTCCTCCCGGACCACCAGGGCGGTGGCGACGGTGGCCTGCTCTCCCACCTGCAACCGGGCCAGGGTGGCCGGGGTGCAGTGCACGGTCATGCCGACGCCGCCCACGTCGATGACCGCGGTCCCGGCTCCGCGGGACGCGACCCGGCCGCTGAGGAACGCGATCACGGTTGTGCTCTCCCTGTGCTGTGCTGGTTCACAGGCCGTGGGCCTGGCGTGCGGTCTCGATCCGACGGGCGAACTCCTGGCGGGCCCGGGCGAGGTGGGCCTGGGCGCTGCCGCGCCACAGGTGGCAGATGGCCAGGGCCACCGCGTCGGCGGCGTCGGCGGGCCGGGGCGGGCCGTCGAGCCGCAGGATGCGGGCGACCATGGCGCCCACCTGGGCCTTGTCGGCCCGTCCGCTTCCGGTGATGGCGGCCTTGACCTCGCTGGGGGTGTGCAGGGCGACGGGCAGGCCGCGGCGTGCGGCGCAGACCACGGCGATGGCTCCGGCCTGAGCGGTGCCCATGACGGTGCGCACGTTGTGCTGGGCGAAGACCCGTTCCACCGCGACCGCGTCGGGCCGGTAGTCGTCGAGCCACTGCTCGATGCCCTGTTCGACACCGAGCAGGCGCGCGGGGAGCTCCTCGTCGGCGGGGGTGCGCACGGCGCCCGCGGCGACCAGGGTGAGCGTGCGGCCGACGGCGCCGTCGACCACACCCACGCCGCAGCGGGTCAGACCCGGGTCGATTCCCAGTACGCGCACTGCTCCCCCGTTTTCTCGAACGCTCGTTCGCAGAGCCTACCGTCCGCCGCCTCTCCTGGCGTACCCGGAAAACACGCGCGCCCCGGACCGTGCCGGGGCGTGCGTGAACGGGAGGGGCGGATCAACTGATCTTCGCCATGACCTCGTCGGGGATGTCGGCGTTGGTGTAGACGTTCTGCACGTCGTCGGAGTCCTCCAGGGCCTCCACGAGGCGCAGCACCTTCTTGGCGCCCTCCTCGTCGAGGGGGACCTCCATGCTCGGCAGGAAGCTCGCCTCGGCGGACTCGTACTCGATGCCGGCCTCCTGCAGGGCGGTGCGCACCGCGACGAGGTCGCTGGCCTCGCAGACGATCTCGAAGGAGTCGCCCAGGTCGTTGACGTCCTCGGCACCGGCTTCGAGCACCGCGAGGGTGACGTCGTCCTCGGTGGTGCCCTCCTTGGGGACGATCACCACGCCCTTGCGGTTGAACAGGTAGGACACCGAGCCCGCGTCGGCCATGGACCCGCCGTTGCGGGTGACCGCCACACGCACCTCGGAGGCGGCGCGGTTGCGGTTGTCGGTGAGGCACTCGACCAGCAGGGCGACACCGCCGGGAGCGTAGCCCTCGTACATGACGGTCTGCCAGTCGGCGCCGCCCGCCTCCTCACCGGCGCCGCGCTTGCGGGCGCGCTCGATGTTGTCCAGCGGGACCGAGTTCTTCTTGGCCTTCTGGATGGCGTCGTAGAGCGTCGGGTTGCCCTCGGGGTCGCCGCCTCCGGTGCGTGCCGCCACCTCGATGTTCTTGATCAGCTTCGCGAAGAGCTTGCCTCGCCTGGCGTCGATGACGGCTTTCTTGTGCTTGGTGGTGGCCCATTTGGAGTGGCCGGCCATGCCTATCCTTTCACCATGTCGACGAAGAGCCGGTGGACACGGGTGTCACCGGTGAGTTCGGGGTGGAACGAGGTCGCCAGCAGCCTCCCCTGCCGCACCGCGACGATCCTACCCGCCTGCTCCCCGCGGGAGACGTGTCCGAGCACCTCGGCGGACTCGCCGACCGACTCGACCCAGGGGGCGCGGATGAAGACGGCCTCGACGGGGCCGCCGTCCACTCCGGCCAGCTCGACCGGCGCTTCGAAGGACTCGACCTGGCGTCCGAAGGCGTTGCGCCGCACCGTCATGTCGATCCCGCCGACGGTCTGCTGTCCGGGGACTCCGCCTTCGATCCGGTCGGCCAGCATGATCATGCCCGCGCAGGTGCCGTAGGCGGGCATTCCCGCCGCGATGCACTTGCGCAGCGGTTCGAGCATGTCAAAGGAGACGGCCAGCCGCCACATGGTGGTGGACTCCCCGCCGGGGATGACCAGTCCGTCGATGGAGTCGAGTTCGTCGGGACGGCGGACGCCGCGCGCACGGGCGCCCACCTGCTCCAGGGCCTGGACGTGCTCGCGGACGTCGCCCTGGAGGGCGAGCACTCCGATGACGGGTGGGACGGACGACAAGGGACGACCTCGCTGACTGCTCGTGCTGCTCGGCCCGCCGACGTGCTGTTCGGCGGCGCGGGCCGCGCCCGAGACGCCGTCCCGCGTTCTCCAGGGTAGGCGGTGCGGTGGAACGCGCGGGACGGCGCGGGGCGCCGGGTTGGGTGCGGTGCGTGCCGGAGGAGCCCCGGGGCCGCCGCGCGGCGGCCCGCTGCGGAGGCCGTCCGGCTCTGCGCCCGGGACCGTGCTCTTCGCCGAGCGGGCGGGGCTCCCGGCTCCTTCGCCGGGTGCCCCGCCCGCGGTAGGTCTACCAGCCGCGTCCCGCGTAGCGCTGGGAGGCGTCAAGCTCGTCGAGGTTGATGCCGACCATGGCCTCGCCCAGGCCGCGGGAGACCTTGGCGATGACGGCCGGGTCGTCGTAGGCGGTGGTGGCCTCGACGATGGCCTTGGCGCGCTTGACCGGGTCGCCGGACTTGAAGATGCCCGAGCCGACGAAGACGCTCTCGGCGCCGAGCTGGCGCATCAGCGCGGCGTCGGCGGGGGTGGCCACGCCTCCGGCGGAGAACAGCGGGACGGGCAGCTTGCCCTCGCGCGCGACCTCCTTGACGATCTCGTAGGGGGCGCGCAGCTCCTTGGCGGCGCCGAACAGCTCGGCGTCGTCGAGCTGGGTGAGCCGCCGGATCTCGGAGCGGATCTGCCGCATGTGGCGGACGGCCTCGACGACGTTGCCGGTGCCGGCCTCGCCCTTGGAGCGGATCATGGCCGCGCCCTCGGCGATGCGGCGCAGCGCCTCGCCCAGGTTGGTGGCGCCGCACACGAACGGCACGGTGAAGTCCCACTTGTTGATGTGGTAGGACTCGTCGGCCGGGGTGAGCACCTCGGACTCGTCGATGAAGTCCACGTTCAGCGCCTGGAGGACCTGCGCCTCGACGAAGTGGCCGATGCGGACCTTGGCCATGACGGGGATGGAGACGGCGTTGATGATGCCCTCGATCATGTCCGGGTCGGACATGCGGGCCACGCCGCCGTCCCTGCGGATGTCGGCGGGAACACGCTCCAGGGCCATGACCGCGACCGCACCGGCGTCCTCGGCGATCTTGGCCTGCTCCGGCGTGACCACGTCCATGATCACACCGCCCTTGAGCTGCTCGGCCATTCCGCGCTTGACGCGATCGGTGCCGACCGTGCTTTCGGTTGTGTTCTCGGCGGTGTTGGTCACGACTGCAGCTCCAGGTTCTCGATGGACACGACTATCGCCTCGATGCGAGGAGGATCTTATTGGGTGGGACGTGTGCCGTCTGCGGCGGCTCCCTCACCCGCACTCTCAATGGTAGATCCGGTTTTGTCCGTTTTTGCGGACATTCCGGCGTGCCAGGCGGCAGGTTTGCGCCACAGTGGCGACCCGTTGGCACAACACCGCGCTGTCACCGGTCATTCCCGCCTTCCGGATCCGGCCAGTGCGGGTCGGGAAGCCCCGGGGGCTCGTCGTCCATCTCGAAGTAGGCGGGCAGCCGCGCGTGCCCGGCCAGGTGCAGGACCCCGACCAGGCGTGAGGAGCGGGCCGTGTGGACGGCGGTGACCGTGTCGTTGTAGAAGCGGCGGGCGATGTGGACGTGTCGGGCCGCGGCGTGCACCTCGGCGAGCAGGTCGCCGTCGGCGGCAAGATCCCCGGCCTCGGCGAGGACCGCGCGCAGGACCCGGGAGAGGTTGCTCTCCGCGACCTCGCGCTCGGCGCGGTCCTCGGCGCGCCGGGCCCGGGCCGCGGCGTCGGAGAGCAGCACCCCGGCGGCCGGTCCCAGCACCCCGGAGGCGGCCAGCTCGCCCACCACCGCGCCGCGGCGGGCCAGTGCGGCGTCGAGGGCGGCCTGCGCGGTCTCCAGCCGGGTGTGCAGCCGGTCCAGCCGGCTGGCCCGCCACGACAGGTAGAAGGAGACCGCCAGCACCACCAGCAGGGTGCAGACGACGGCGAGCACCTCGGTCACCGGTCGGTCCCCGCCCCCACCAGTCCGCCGACCCCGGCGGGCAGCACCGTCTGGTACACGCGCACCACGTCGGCGGCGACGGCAGGCCAGTCGTAGGCGCGCACGGCCCGGCGCGCGGCCCGGGACAGCTCCTGGCGGCGCGCCGGGTCGTCCAGCAGCGCGGCGGCGCGGCGTGCGAGCGATCCGGCGTCGGCGACGGTGAAGAGCTCCCCGGCGGCGCCGTCGCGCAGCACGTGCCGGAAGGCGGGGATGTCGCTGGCCAGGACGGCCGCGCCGGAGGCCATGGCCTCGGTCAGGACGATCCCGAAGCTCTCGCCGCCCAGGTTGGGCGCGCAGAAGACGTCGACGGAGTGGTAGACGCGCGCCTTGTCGGCCTCGCTGACCCGTCCCAGGACGGTCACCCGGTCCCGCAGGTCCGGCGCGACGCGGGCGCGCGCCTCGTCGGCGTCGCCGGGGCCGGCGAGCAGCAGCCGCAGTCCGGGGCGACGGCGGCCCAGGTCGTTGAAGGCCTCCAGGAGCACCGCCAGCCCTTTGCGGGGCTCGTCCATGCGGCCGAGGAAGCCGATCGCCCCGCCCGGACCGGGCCAGCCGGGCAGCGGTTCGGCGTCGGCGTAGCGGCGCACCCAGACCCCGTTGGGGATGAGCACGGCGTCGCCGCCCAGGTGCTCGACCAGGGTCTTGCGGGCGGCCTCGGAGACGGCGATGCTGCCGTTGACCTTCTCCAGCGCGGTCTTCAGCATGCCGGCGGAGGCGGCCATGGCGCGGGAGCGCGGGTTGGAGGTGTGGCAGGTCGCCACGATGGGACCGTCGGCGACCCAGCAGGCCAGCAGGGACAGGCTGGGCGCGGCGGGCTCGTGGACGTGCAGCACGTCGAAGGCGCCCTCGCGGATCCAGCGGCGGACGCGGTTGGCGGCGCGCAGCCCGAAGGCGAGGCGGGCCACCGACCCGTTGTAGGGCACCGGGACGGCCCGGCCCGCGGAGACGATGTGGGCGGGCAGTTCGGTGTCGGAGTCGCAGGGAGCCAGCACCGACACCTCGTGTCCGAGCTCCATGAGCGCCTCGGCGAGGTCGCCGACGTGCTGCTGCACCCCGCCGGGGACGTCCCAGGTGTAGGGGCAGACCAGGCCGACCCTCATCGGCCCGCCCCGTCCGTCGGTCCGGTGAGGTCGGCGGTGAACACGGGTTGCATCATGTGCCAGTCCTCGGGGTGTGCGGCGATCTCCTGTTCGAAGACGCAGGCCAGCTCCTGGGTCATCGCGCGGATCCGGGAGGCGCGGTCCCCGTGGGAGGGCGGTGCGATCTCCTCGTGTACCCGGATGCCCCAGTGCGGTCCGTCGAACCACAGCGACACGGGCATGAGCGCCGCGCCCGTGCTCAGCGCCAGCGCGGCGGGCCCGGCGGGCATCCGCGCCCGCTCCCCGAAGAAGGTGACCTCGACGCCCTGCGCGGTGAGGTCGCGGTCGGCCAGCAGGCACACCAGGCCGCCCGCGCGGAGCCGGCGGGCGAGGGTTCCGGCCGTGTTGGCGGTGCCGCCGGTGAGGGGCAGGACTTCCATGCCCAGTCCTTCGCGGACCGCGGTGAACCGCCGGAACAGGGTCTCGGGGCGCAGCCGCTCGGCGACCGTGGTCAGCGGGAAGCCGCGCAGGGTGATCCAGGCTCCCGCGTGGTCCCAGTTGCCCATGTGCGGCAGGGCGGCGACGACGCCGCGGCCCGCCGCCAGGTGCGCCTCCAGTCTGTCGACCCCGCTGCTGAGGGTGCGGTCGAGGAGGTCGCCGGGGTCCATCGCGGGCAGGCGGAACAGTTCGTACCAGTAGCGCAGGTAGGAGCGGACGCTCGCCCGGGACAGGGCGCGCAGTTCGGCCTGGGTGGCCTCGGGGCCCAGGAGGCGGCGCAGGTTCGCCTCCAGTTGGCGGACCCCGCTCGGGCGGCGCCGCCACGTGTGGTCGGCGATCCTGGTGAACGCCCACCGTCCGACCCGTTCGGGCAGGTGCCGGACGAGGGCCCAGCCCAGCGAGTAGGCCGCGGCGACCGCGCGGTCCGTGGTGGCGGGACGCATGGTCAGGAAGTCTCGGTCTCCTTGAGGGTCCTGTCCTCGGGGTCGGTGAGGCGGATACGGGTCTCGATCAGGCGCTGCACGATGGTGACGGCGTTGAGGACGGACAGCAGCCACAGTCCGGCGGCCAAGACGTAGGGGACGCCGAGTCCGTGCAGGCCGACCGCGACCAGGATGATGATGAAGCGTTCGGTGCGTTCGGCGATGCCGACGTCGCAGTTGGCGCCCAGGGATTCGGCGCGCGCCTTGATGTAGGACACCCCGAATCCGGTGATCAGGCAGAACAGGGACAGCCAGGCCAGGACCTCGTCTCGTCCGCCGTCGATGAGCCACACCAGCAGCCCCGCGAAGACGGCGGCGTCGGAGAGCCGGTCCAGGGTGGAGTCGAGGAACGCGCCCCAGCGGCTGGTCTCCCCGGAGGCGCGGGCGACCGCTCCGTCGAGCATGTCGAACAGCGCGAAGAACGCGATGACGAGGGTGCCGATGTAGAGCTCGCCCAGGGGATAGAACACCAGCGAGCTGATGACGACGCCGGCGGTTCCCACGAGTGTGACCGTGTTCGGAGTGATGCCGACGCGCACGAGGCCACGGCCGATGGGCGCGAGCAGTCGGGCGGTGACGGGACGCAGGATTCTCAGCATGATCTCTTCATCGTCGTGGAGTTGGGCTCCGGTCATCGGAACTGCATCACCTGAGCACGGGGGACTCACTTTCCGGTTGTCCAGCGTGCCGGAGCGCCCGGGAGTCGGCTGCGATTGCGGGCGACCCAGCGGTAGGCGGCCGCGCCCAGAAGACGCGCGAGCGGACGGCGCAGCAGGGAGCCGACCGGCCACCAGTACGGGTGGGTGCTGTTGAGCAGGAGTACCGCGGCGGCGTCCACACCGCCCCAGACGCGGCGCCCGTCCGGGTGCAGCAGCAGCGCCTCCTCGCGGGCGCGCCGCCGCAGCGGCTCGGCGAGGTCGAGCTCCTGCCAGGCGGCACTGCGCACTCCGCTGCCGTCGGTGACCCGGCGTTCGACGGCGCGCACCCAGGAGAGGCAGAAGCCGCACTCCCCGTCGTAGACGAGCACCGGGGCGGTCATGGCCGCGGCCAGTGGGCGACGAGCTGTTCGCGGGTCTGGTCGAGCATCTCGGGCAGCACCTTGGTCTGCCCCACCACCGGCATGAAGTTGGTGTCGCCGCCCCAGCGGGGGACGACGTGCTGGTGGAGGTGGGCGGCGATGCCTGCGCCCGCGGCCACGCCCAGGTTCATGCCGACGTTGCAGCCCTGCGCCCCGTAGGCGGAGCGCAGCGCGGTGATGCCGGCCTGGGTGAGCGAGGCGATCTCGGCGGTCTCGGTCTCGTCGAGTTCGGTGTAGTCGGCGACGTGCCGGTAGGGGCAGACCATGAGGTGCCCGCTGTTGTAGGGGTAGAGGTTGAGCAGTGCGAAGGCGGTCTTGCCGCGGGCCAGCACCAGCCCTTCCTCGTCCGGCAGGCCGGGGGCGCGGCAGAACGGGCAGTCCTCCCCCGCCGCCGTGCCCTTGGGCTTGTTCTCGCCCTTGATGTAGGCCATGCGGTGCGGGGTCCACAACCGCTGGAGTCCGTCGGGGCCGCGCGTCTGCCGACCCTCGCCGTCGTCCGGGGCTTCCCGCTGCATACTCACCGACCCACCTTTCTCGTCCGTGCAAGGCAAGCATAGAACCGGGCTGTCCCCGGAATGGTCGGGAACAGCCCGGCGCAGCATGGTTTCCCAGGTCAGGCGGTTTCGGCCTCCTCGGCGTAGCGGCTGTGCAGCTTGACCGGCTCGGCGACCTCTTCGAGCTGCTTCCTGCGGCGCCGGGCGGCGAGGAGGTTGAGGGCCTCCACGAAGACCGAGAAGCCCATGGCCGCGTAGATGAAGCCCTTCTCGATGTGGAAGCCGAAGCCCTCGGCGACCAGGCTCATGCCGATGAGCAGCAGGAACGCCAGGGCGAGCATCTTGACGGTGGGATGCCTGTTGACGAACTCCGACAGCGGGTTGGCCAGGAAGAGCATGACGACGACGGCGATGACGACGGCGGCGACCATCACCCAGATGCCGAGGCCCGCGGGGTCGATCATGCCCACCGCGGTGATGACCGAGTCGAGGGAGAAGACGATGTCGAGGGCGACGATCTGGGCCACGACGGCGCCGAACACCGCGCCTCCCCTGGCGCTCTTGTGGCCGTGCTCGCCTTCGAGGCTCTCGTGGATCTCGTAGGTGCCCTTGCCGAGCAGGAAGAAGCCGCCGACCAGCAGGATGATCGACTGTCCGGAGAACTCGAAGGAGCCGATCGAGAAGAGCGGGGTGGTGAGCTGGACGATCCAACTGATGGAGGCCAGCAGCAGCAGGCGGGTGCCCAGCGCCAGGGCGATACCGGTCTTGCGGGCCCTGCTGCGCTGGTGCTCGGGGAGCTTGTTGGACAGGATCGAGATGAAGACGAGGTTGTCGATCCCGAGCACGATCTCCAACAGCGACAGCGTCAGAAATCCGATGATGAGATCAGCGGCCATGGATCGCGGCTCCGGGACGTAGTCAGCAACGGGGCTGTCGAAAGCGCAAGGACTCTAGGGCACAGAAAATAAGTTTTGCATAAAAATCAACCGGTCCGGTTTCCTAGTCCACTGCCAGCAGGGCGCGCAGGTGCCGGGGTGAGAGGGAGCCGTGCGCGAGCATCGCGTCGTGCCGGGCGCGCGGGCCGGCCTGCGGGCGGGCCGCGGCCAGGTCCCGGGCGATCCCGCTGACCTCCTGGTATCCGACGTAGTAGGTGGCCAACTGGGCGCTGGTGAGCTGGACGCGCCGCCACTTGCCGACGGCCTCGCCCTCCTCCTGGTGGCCGCGTCCGGTGAGCAACGCCATAGCGCCCGCCTCGTCGAGGTCGCCGGCGTGGAACCGCACGTCCACGATCGCGTTGAGGATCATGCGCAGCCGCGTCTTCAACTGGGCGAGGCGCAGCGCCAGGTCCTCGGCCCCGCCGTCGCCGGTCCAGCCCGCGCGGGCCACCACCTCCTCGGCGTAGACGGCCCAGCCCTCGATCATGGAGCCGCTGCGCAGCACGGAGCGCACCCGGGTGGGGCCGTCGTGCCGCCCGGCGTGCGCGAGTTGCAGCGCGTGCCCGGGAACGGCCTCGTGCACCATCAGGTTGCGCAGCGCGAAGGTGTGGTACTCGCGGCGGGCGCGCGGCCAGGTGTCGGGCGGCGGGGCGACGGCCACGAGGGTGGGCTCGTCTCCCGGGGCGAGCGGTCCGGGCGGGTCGCAGTAGGCGACGGCCACCCCGCGGCGGACCTCGGGCATGGCGACGACGCGCACCTCCCGGTCGGGGAGCGTGACCAGGTCGAGGTCTGCGGTGCGGGCCGCCAGGTGGCGCAGGGCCTGCTCGCACACCGGCCGCACGGCGTCGGGCGGGCACGCCGCCTCGGCGGCGAGCCGGTCGAGCACCTCGCGGACCTGGCCCGCGCGGCGCGGCCGCCCCTCGTAGGCGGCGGCGACCTCGGCGATCTCCTCCTCGGTGGCGATCAGGTCGCTCTCGGCCCGGGTGAGCAGGGTCTGCGGGTCCAGTTCGGAGTCGAGGGTGTACCACAACTGCGCGGCGTAGTCCCGTTCGCCCAGGCGGGGGTCGGCGGCGGACTCTTCGAGGCGGTCCTCCAGCCAGGCGGCGTGGTCGGTGAACTCCCGGTGGGCGCTGTCGCACAGGTCGGCCAGGCCGGGGTGGCGGTCCCCGTGGGCGGCGAGCAGCCGACGGGCGTCCGTCTCCAGCATCGCGGCGGCGCCGCGGGCGCGGCCGACGGCGGTCTCGACGTGCACGCGGGGCATGCCGGGTCCGTCCGCCAGCAGGTCCCGTGCCTGGCGCAGTGCCTCCGGCAGGGCCGAGCAGTAGGCGCCGAGCGCGGCGGCGCGCTCGGCGGGTGTCAGGGGACCGCGGTGCAGGACCGCGTAGAGCGCGTCGCTGGGCAGCGTGGCCAGCGGGTCCCAGGTGTGGGGGCGCAGCTCGGTGGTGCGCCACAGGTCCGCGCCGAGCCGGGTGCGCAGCGTCTCCAGGTCGACGCGGTCGGCGGCGGGCAGCAGCGTGTCGTCGATGTCGTCGAGCGCGCGCAGCCCGTCGGCCAGGACGTCGGCGCGGTCCTGCCAGGCTCCGGGCGAGCGGTCGGTGAGCTGCCCGGCGCTGCGGGTGTCGCCGAGCTGCAAGGCCCACTCGGGGTTGTCGGCGAGCAGCCGGTCGAGGATCTTCTCCGCGGTGGCGCGGAACCGGTCGGTCATGGCGTTGACGCCGGGGTCGGGCTGCTGGGGTTCTGCTGGCGGAGTCATCTCCTCCATCCTGCCAGCGCCCCGGCCCGGCTGCCGGGCACCGCGCGGGATGTCGGCCCCCGGCGGTGCCGCCCGGTGCGCTACCCGCGCGCGGGGACGATGACGCGGCGGGTCTGGCGGCCCAGGCCCAGCAGGTCCCCCGTGACGGACCAGATCGCGCTGTCGTCGACCGCCCAGCCGTCGCCTGCGTGGCGGGTGGAGATGCGGCCCAGCGCCCAGCCCTCCACCGGCTCCCCGTCGAGGCGGGAGGTGAGCTGGAGGTTGAACTGCACGGTGGGGATGGGGACCGGGTCGCGCAGCGTCGCGTACAGGGCGGGGGCGAACGCGTCGAGCAGGAGGGCGACCGTGGCGGGGGTCAGCGGGCGCCCGTCGCGCAGCCGCACCCAGGTGAGCATGTCGGCGCGGTCGCCGCCGCCGAACGGGCGGGCGGCGCTGACCGGCCGGAACTCCAGGTGCTGGGTGAAGGGGATCGGCTCGATGGGGAAGTCCAGCGGCGCGATGTCGTCCGGCCGGGGCGCCTGCGGTGCGGGCGTTCCGGTGTAGGCCGGACCGGTCCGGTTGCGGCCGAGCACGGCCCGTGCGGTGGCAACAGGGGTCCCGTCCTGGAGGGCCAGCAGGTCCGTGAAGACGGTGTTGCGGCCCGCGGGCCGCGCGGTGGTCTCCATCGTGATGGGACGGTCGTCGGGGGCGGCGAGGAAGCCGACGGAGAGGTCGCGCAGGTGCCGGTCGGGGTGCTCGGCGCGCAGCCGCTCGACCATGTGGAAGGCGAGCAGGCCGCCGTGGACGCCGCTCCACGACCACCAGGAGCGGTCGATCGTCAGCGAGTGCTCGGGGGTCACCGTCGTCATGAGGGCTCCTCGGTCACACAGGACAGTGGGTTGGAATATCCAACTGATTAGACGACAGAAGCGTACACCTGGCGAGTTGGAGAAACCAACTCTCCCCCCGGAAAGCGGGCGGGGCCGGAGGCGCGCGCCTCCGGCCCCGCCGGGACCCGCTGCGTCACACCTGGCGGCGCTCGCGGATCGCGCTGAGGATCTCGGCGATCGCGTCGTCGACGGGCACGCCGTTGTTCTGCGAGCCGTCGCGGTAGCGGAAGGAGATCGCGCCCTTGCTGACGTCGTCGTCACCGGCCAGCAGCATGAAGGGGATCTTCTGCTTCTGGGCGTTGCGGATCTTCTTCTGCATCCGGTCGTCGCTGGCGTCCACCTCGACCCGCACCCCGTGCTCGCGCAGCCGACGCGCCACCTCCTCCAGGTAGGGCACGTGCTCGCCGGCGATCGGGATGCCCACGGCCTGCACCGGCGCCAGCCAGGCGGGGAAGGCGCCCGCGTAGTGCTCCAGCAGCACCGCGAAGAAGCGCTCGATGGAGCCGAACAGGGCGCGGTGGATCATCACCGGGCGCTGCCGGGAGCCGTCGGCCGCCTGGTACTCCAGCTCGAAGCGCTTGGGCTGCTGGAAGTCGACCTGGATGGTGGACATCTGCCAGGTGCGCCCGATGGCGTCCTTGGCCTGCACCGAGATCTTCGGGCCGTAGTAGGCGGCCCCGCCCGGGTCCATGACCAGCTCCAGGTTCTGCTTCTGGGCGGCCTGTCGCAGGATCTCGGTGGCCTCCTCCCACTCCTCCGGCTCGCCGATGAACTTCGGGGAGTCGTCGCGGGTGGACAGCTCCAGGTAGAAGTCGCTCAGGCCGTAGTCGCGCAGCAGGTCCAGCACGAAGGTGAGCAGGCTGTCCAGCTCGGCCGGCATCTGCTCCTTGGTGCAGTAGATGTGCGAGTCGTCCTGGGTGAAGCCGCGCGCCCGGGTCAGGCCGTGCACCACCCCCGACTTCTCGTACCGGTAGACGGTGCCGAACTCGAACAGCCGCAGCGGCAGCTCGCGGTAGGAACGGCCCCGGGACCGGTAGATCAGGTTGTGCATGGGGCAGTTCATGGCCTTGAGGTAGTAGTCGGCCCCCTCGAACTGCATGGGCGGGAACATCGCGTCCGCGTAGTTCGGCAGGTGCCCGGAGGTCTCGAACAGCCTGGCCTTGGAGATGTGCGGGGTGTTGACGAACTGGTACCCGGCCTCCTCGTGGCGGCGGCGCGAGTACTCCTCCATGGTCTTGCGCACCACCCCGCCCTTGGGGTGGAACACGGCCAGGCCCGAGCCGAGCTCGTCGGGGAAGGAGAACAGGTCGAGCTCCACCCCGAGCTTGCGGTGGTCGCGCTTGGCCGCCTCCTCCAGCATGGTGAGGTAGGACTTGAGCTGGTCCCGGCTCTCCCAGGCGGTGCCGTAGATCCGCTGCAACTGCGGGTTCTTCTCGCTGCCGCGCCAGTAGGCGGCGGCGGTGCGCATCAGCTTGAAGGCGGGGATGGCCCTGGTGTCGGGCAGGTGCGGCCCGCGGCACAGGTCCTTCCAGCAGACCTCGCCGGTGCGGGGGTGCAGGTTGTCGTAGATGGTGAGCTGCCCCGCGCCGACCTCGACGCTGGCCCCCTCCGCGGCCTCGCCCGCGCCGCCCTTGAGGCCGATCAGCTCCAGCTTGTAGGGCTCGTGGGCGAGTTCGGCCCGGGCCTCGTCGTCGGAGACGGCGCGCCGGGAGAAGCGCTGCCCCTGCTTGACGATCTCCTGCATCCGCTTCTCGATGCGCTTGAGGTCGTCGGGGGTGAACGGCTCGGCGACGTCGAAGTCGTAGTAGAAGCCGTTCTCCACGGGCGGGCCGATGCCCAGCTTGGCCTCGGGGAACAGCTCCTGGACCGCCTGGGCGAGCACGTGCGCGCAGGAGTGGCGCAGGATGGCGCGCCCCTCCTCGGAGTCGATGCGGATCGCCTCCACCACGTCGCCGTCGGCGAGTTCGTGGCTGAGGTCCCGCTGCTCCCCGTTGACCAGCGCGGCGACCACGGTACGCCCGTCCGCTTCCAGGGCCTGGCCCGCCGTGGTGCCCGCCGCCACCACACGCTCGGCTCCGGCGAGGGTGATACGCAGTTCAGGCACGGCGGACACGGTGTCTCCTTGGAAAGTTCTCTGTACCGGAAACCGGACCGGACCGGCCCGGCGGCGGGATCGTCCCGCCGTTCCGATGCTAGCGGCCTTCGCCGGTCCACGCCTCCGCGTTACCCCGGGGGGTGCATCGGCGGACACCGCGGGTAGACCTTCAGTGGGACCTCATCGAACGGGGTGAAGAACAGGTGCGCATCGTCATCGTGGGGGCAGGGATCGCCGGGCTCACCCTGGCGGTCGCGCTGCGCCGCCACGGCATCACCCCGGTCGTGCTGGAACAGTCGCACCACCCCGCCCCGCCCGGCACCGGGGTCCAGGTCCCCCCGTCCGTGGTCCACCGGCTCAGGAGGATCGGGCTGGGCGAGGCCCTGGACCGCCGCGGCGTCCGTCCCACCGGGGTCGACGTCCTCGACTGGCGGGACGGCTCACCGCTGGAGGAGCTGACGCTGGGCCCCGACTGCGAGCGCCGCTTCGGCGCGCCCTACTACACGATGCTCCGCTCGGAGCTGCACGCGACGCTGCTGGAGGCGCTGCCCGCCGGGACGGTGCGGACCGGCAGCTACGTCACCGACGTGCTGGACGGCACCGACGTGGTCACCCTGTGCTGCGCGGACGGCACCCGGGTCCGCGCGGAGGCGGTGATCGCCGCGGACGGCGCCCACTCGACGGTGCGCCAGGCCGTGCTGCCCGCCGTGCCCCGGCCCCTGCAACTGCGGGTCTGCCGGGGGCTGGCCCCGGCCGCGCGCCTGCCGGACACCGGCGAGGCGCGGATCAGGGTGTGGCCGCGGGCGGACCGGTACTTCACCTGCTACCCGGTGGAGGGCGGGCACACCCTCAGTTTCGGCGCGGTCCTGCCCAGCGAGCCGGGGCAGCTGGAGTCCTGGGCGCCCCGCAGGAGGATCGACGACCTGCTCGCCGCCTTCGCGGGCTGGAGCGACGAGGTCACCGGCCTGGTCGCCGCCGCGGAGTGGATCGGCGTGTGGACGCCCCAGCAGCTTCCCCCGGCGAGCACGTGGAACCGGGGCCGGGTGGCGCTCATGGGCGACGCGGCCCACCCGGTGCTGCCCTTCCTCCCCCAAGGGCTGGCCCAGTCGGTCGAGGACGCGGTGGCGCTGGCCGACCTGCTGCGCACGGCCACCGGACCGACGGTGGAGGCGGTGCTGGAGCGCTACGCCGCGGCGCGGCAGGGCCAGATCGGCTCCCTGCAGGAGCTCTCCCAGGAACTGCTGGACTCGTTGACCGAACTGCGTGCCGCGAGCGAGGCCGGCGTGGCGGCCGGACCGCCGCGGGGTCTGGAGGATGTCGGCGGCCGCTGACCGCCCGGCGCCCCGCGCGGAGTCTTCCCCGGGCCACCGGCACGGGGGCGGTTATCGTGGAGCCATGTCTGTACACCCAGTGACCGGCCCGAGCAGCGCGGCCGTACTGCCGGGACGCCGCGCCGGGGGCCGCCGCTGGCGGAGGCTCCGCGCCCGTTCCCGCCTGTGGCGCAGGCTCATGCACTCCCATCCGGCGCTCCACCTGACCTGGCGGTTCACGGTCGGTCTGGTCGGTGCGGCCGTCCTGCTCGGAGGCGTGGTGATGTGCGTGACCCCAGGGCCGGGCATCGGCGGAGTCATCGTGGGCCTGGCGATCCTGGCCACGGAGTTCTCGTGGGCACGCCGCCTGCTGCGGCGGGCCCGCGGCTACGCCGCGCGGGTGAGGTCCCAGGCGGCCGAACGGATCCGGGAGCACCGGGCGCGCCGTTCCTCGCCCCCGGGCGATGCGCACTCCCCCTAGGCTCCGCAACTTCGCTGAAGAACAAAACCCCAGGTGACCTGCTGGAGAGCCAGCGGGTAACCTGGGGTGGCCGTGGGCGATACTGGACTCGAACCAGTGACCTCGTCGGTGTGAACGACGCGCTCTGACCAACTGAGCTAATCGCCCGGTCGTCTGTCTCGGTTCCCCGTGCGGTGATCCGGACAAGGAAGACTCTAGCGCATCCCGGAGAGTGGATGATCCACTCTGGGGCGCGCCCTCTCGACAACAGGTGTGGTCGATGTCACATAATACTTGCGCAAGAGAAGGCTGACACGGACAGAATGTGAGAACCCCTCATATATCGGCGATGCGAGGCATACCCTGGTCCCGGGTGCCCCACACGCCACCCCCTGGGTGATGCGGCCCACAGGCCCGCGGGAAATTCTTCGTTTCCCCAGCTCATTACATTGGCCGAAGAGTGTGGGAAGTCCCGGCGCGACGCCGCCTCACCTCCAATCGAAAAGTTCCCCGGTTACGCGTCACTGATCGTCCGGCCCTGTCGGAACGGGCGAGATGGCAGGCCCCGACGCCTGGGGAAGCCCTGGCCATCCGAACGCACCCGACCCGGACGAGAGAAGGTTTGGCTTATGAACAGCAGCGGCACCTCCGTCACCTGCGAACTCGGTCTGCGACTGATCGTCCCGGACCGTGCCCCCGTGCCCCTGGTCGCCCGGCTCGACTACTCCGTGAACGACCCCTACGCCATCAAGGCCGCCTTCCACGTGGGCGAGGACGAGCCCGTGGAGTGGATCTTCGCGCGGGAGCTACTGACCGTCGGCATCGTCCGCGCGGCCGGTGAGGGCGACGTCCGCGTCTGGCCCTCCCAGGGGGAGGGGGAGCGCACCGTCAACATCGCGCTCTCCTCGCCTTTCGGGCAGGCGCAGTTCGATGCGCAGGTGTCCCCCCTCTCGGAGTTCCTGCACCGCACCTACGAACTGGTCCCGGCCGGCCAGGAGGGCGAGCACATCGACCTGGACGCCGAGATCGCCGAGCACCTCTGCTGACCCTGTCGGACCCCCCGCACCCCGGCGACCGGAGGTGTCCGGCAGCTTCCGCACAGTGCTTTACCCGGCCGCCCATCGGCTAAACCGCCATACCTGGCAGAACACGGAGAATGCCGCGGTTCCTCAGAATCGCGGCATTCTCCGTCTCCGCCCGAGGGCCGGGACGCAGGGTCAGGGGTCCAGGTCGGCCGCGCTGCGCTCCGCGAACACCGCCATCGCCTTGGCCGTGAACGGCCCGGGAGCGGCGGGCAGCTCCCGGCCG
>NZ_KQ950184.1:74702-168928 GCF_001517975.1 Thermobifida cellulosilytica TB100 | reverse complement strand
TTTTTTTGACTGCTGCGCCGACCCCCAAAATCTACCCCCTCCCCCCCCCCGCGCCCCTCCCCACCCCCCCGGCAGCGCCGCCATCGGCACGTCCTCCTCCTCACCGCCGACCCACTCCAGCACCAGCTCCCGGGTGATCCCCGCGAGCGGCCCCGCCGACAGCGGCGGGGTGAGGAGCCGACCGCCCAGGACCACGAAGACGTTGCTCCCCGTGCCCTCGCACAGGTTGCCCGCGGTGTTGGCGAAGAGCGCCTCGCCGGCGCCCCGGCGGCGCGCGTAGTCGAGGGCGAGCACGTTCTCCGCGTAGGAGGTCGTCTTCAGACCGCTCAGCGCGCCGTTCTCGTTGCGGGTCCAGGGCACCACGGCCACGTCCACCGTCGGCGCGGGCCGGGGGAACGGCCCCACGGCCACCATGACGGTCAGCTCCCGGCCGGTGCGTTCGGAGCCCAGCGGCCCCGGTCCCCCCGTCACGGTGATGCGCACCCGGCTGGGGTCGGTGTCCGGGTTGGCCTCCAGCGCCCGGCGCACCCCCTCGCGGACGAGGTCGAGGTCGATCTCCCCCAGGCCCAGGCCGTGCGCCGACCGGGCCAGCCTGCGCAGGTGACGGGTGAGCGCGAACGCCTGGCCGCCCACCGACTTGACCGTCTCGAAGACCCCGTCGCCGACAGTGATGCCGTGGTCGAGCGCCGGAAGCCGCGCCTCGCTCTCGTCCACCACGCGACCGGAGCCGTAGCCGGCCCCGGAGATCCAGATCTTCATGCCTCTCCCCTTCCCCTCCTCCTGCAGGTCCCCGTTCTGCCCCACCACGCAACCGGACCGCCGTCAACAGGTGTGACCGGCTCCGGCCGGACCTGTCCGGGACACGGGGGCAGGGGGTACCGTACCGATTCGTGTGGGGCGCCCGTCCACCCTCCTGCACAGCGACGACCTCACCGAATCCCCAAACACATCACAAATGGCTATCATCTGGGCAACGCTCGTAGGACTACTGACAACCATCCGCCGGTGACCGCCGATCCCCGACCCGGTTCCGGTCCGTCCATTCCCACACGACGACACAGATCAAGAGAGCCATGACCTCACGGAGCACCGCCCCTGGCGAACTGAGCTGGCTGCTCGACGACCTCCTCACCCGAGCGGAGGGCACGCACCACGCGATCGTGCTGTCCACCGACGGCCTGCTGATGGCCTCGTCGAGCAAGCTGGCCCGTTCCGACGCCGAGCAGTTGTCCGCCATCGCCTCCGGGTTGCAGAGCCTGGCCGGGGGGGCGAGTCGGCGCTTCGGCTCCGGAAACGTGCGACAGAGCATCATCGAGATGGACCGGGCGTTCCTCTTCGTCGCCGCAGCCGGCGAAGGAGCCTGTATGGCCGTACTCGCCGACTCCGAGTGCGACGTCGGCATGGTCGCCTACGAGATGAACATGGTCATCCAGCGCGTCGGCCAGTACCTGGCCGCGCCTCCCCGGCCGGACATCCCGCTGCCCCCCGACCCCACCGCACAGTGAACCGTCCGTCCGGTCGGCGCTCCGTCCTCGCCGACCGGACGGCGCGTCCGGCGCCGCCGAGTTTGTGGGACCGCGGGAATCCGCTACAGTTCTTACCGCAGCAGGAGACACCCCCTCCGGGGACGGAGTCTCTGCCGCGCGGACGTGGCTCAGTTGGTAGAGCATCACCTTGCCAAGGTGAGGGTCGCGGGTTCGAATCCCGTCGTCCGCTCGAAGTACCTCCGGGTACTCCACCAGATGTGGGGCTTTGCGCACCACGCGGACGTGGCTCAGTTGGTAGAGCATCACCTTGCCAAGGTGAGGGTCGCGGGTTCGAATCCCGTCGTCCGCTCGCGGCAGAGATCGCAGCAGGATCTCGGGCGATTAGCTCAGTGGGAGAGCGCTACCTTGACACGGTAGAGGTCACTGGTTCAATCCCAGTATCGCCCACCAGAACGGAAACGCCGAAGGGGCTTCCTCCGCGGAGGAAGCCCCTTCGGCGTTTCCGTGTCCCTGTCCGGCCCGGGGTGCGAGGACCGCTCTCGTCCGCCGTCCCCGCACCCCGGCCTGCCGCGCAGGCCTCGACCCGGCTCAGTCCACGCCGAGCAGGTCGACGACGAAGACCAGGGTCTCGTTGGGCTTGATGACCCCGCCCACGCCGCGGGCGCCGTACCCCAGGCGCGGCGGGATCACCAGCTTGCGCCGACCGCCCACACGCATGCCCAGCACGCCCTGGTCCCAGCCCGCGATGACGTGCCCCGCGCCCAGGGGGAAGCGCAGCGGTTCCCCGCGGTTCCAGGAGGCGTCGAACTCCTCGCCGGTGGAGTGGGCCACACCCACGTAGTGGACGCTGACCACGGAGCCGTGCACGGCCTGCGCACCGTCCCCGACGGTGATGTCGGTGATCTCCAGGTCGGCCGGCGGCGGGCCGTCGATGAAGTCGATCTCGGGACGCTCAAGCGCCATGGGGGCCTTCCCCTCAGTCGTGATGGGCAACAAGGTCATCAGCATAGGAGGTCGCACGGCCCGGTCGGACCGGAGCTGCGCGCTGCGGCCCGCGGGCCTTGCGCAACCGCGCCCGCTGTGCCACCCTGCGGAGCCGCGCCGGTGCGGGCGGCCTCGACCGAGGGAGCGGGCATGCATTTCGTGTTCATGGGGATCTCCGGAAGCGGAAAGACCACCGTGGCGCGCGGGGTCGCCGAGCGGCTGGGGCTGCCGTTCGCAGACGCCGACGACTTCCACCCCGCGGCCAACATCGCCAAGATGTCGAACGGCATCCCGTTGACCGACGCCGACCGCCTCCCCTGGCTGCGGACGCTGGCGGCCTGGCTCGGCGAGCGGGAGCGGCACGGCGAGTCCTCGGTGCTGGCCTGCTCGGCGCTGCGCCGCTCCTACCGCGACATCCTGCGCGGCGGCGCCCCCGGGGTCTTCTTCGTCCACCTGCACGGCTCCGCCGACCTCATCGCCGAGCGGCTGCGCAGCCGCCGCGGCCACTTCATGCCCGCAGGGCTGCTGGACTCCCAGCTCTCGGCCCTGGAACCGCTGGAACCGGACGAGGCGGGCACGATGCTGGACGTCGCCGACTCCCCCGAGGTCCTGGTGGAGAAGGCCGCGCAGCTCGCCTCCTCGGCGCTGGCGGCGGACGGGTAGCGCCCTCGGCTCTCACCCCGGCAGCCAGAGCACCTCGACGTCGCCCCCGGTCCAGCCGGGCGGCAGCACGGCCAGCGCGTCGGCCGCGGCGGCGCCGCGCAGCGAGGCCGGGCGGTCGTGCCCCACGGGGCGGGCGCGGTCGCCGACGACCCGGACCGCGACCAGCCGGGTGTCGTGCTCGTGCACGCTCACCTGCCCGTCGAGACGGCAGCGGGCGGTGCGGCCCGGCTCGACCTCGGCCCGGCCGGTCATGGCGCGCAGCAGCGGGAGCAGCAGGGTCAGTCCGGCGACCAGGGCCGCGCCCGGGTTGCCGGGCAGTCCCACCACCACGGGGCCGGGCCGCTGCGCCCCGCCCAGCCGGGCGAGCAACTGCGGATGCCCGGGGCGGCAGCGCACGCCGTCCACCAGGACCTCGGCCCCCAGCTCGGCGAGCGCACCGCGCAGGTGGTCGGCGGGCCCGGCCGAGGAGGCGCCGCAGACCACGACCACCGACTCGCCGTCGCCGTCGGCCAGCGCCGAGACCAGCGCGCCGAAGCCGTCGGGGATGCAGCGCAGCGAGGTGAGCACGCCGCCGCCCGCGGCCACCAGGCCGGGCAGCACCGGGCCGATGGCGTCGCGCACCGCTCCGGGGCCGGGCACCCCCGTGCGGACGAGCTCGTCGCCGCTGACCACGGCGCGCACCCGGGGCCGGTGGACGGGCAGGCGGTCGTGGGCCAGGCTCGCGGCCAGCCCGAGCACCGCGGGGGTGACCACGGTCCCGGCAGGCAGCACGGTCGCGCCCTCGGCGGTCTCCTCGCCGCGGCGCCGCACGTGGCGGCCGGGCCGCACGGTTCCGGTGAGCGTGTCGGCGTCGCGCCGGGCCTGCTCGTAGGGGAGCACGGCGTCGGTCCGCTCCGGCACCCGCGCCCCGGTGGCGACCTCCACGGCCTGTCCGGCCGAGAGCACGATGCCGTGCGGCTGGCCGGCCAGCACGCGCCCGCGGACCGTCCAGGGCCCGGCCCCGCAGACCGCGTAGCCGTCCATGGCCGCCGCGTCGTAGGCGGGGGCGGCGATCCGCGCCCGCAGGTCCTCGGCGAGCACCCCGCCCAGGGCGTCGGCCAGCGGCTCCCAGCGCGGTTCGCCGGGGCCGCACCGCCGCCCCAGCGACCGGGCCGTCTCTCGCGCCACCGGCCAGGGCAGGGCCGCCCCGTGCCGTCCGTTCCCCGTCCGCGCCGTGCCGGGATCGCCGTGTCGTCGCACGTCTCCCTTATATCCCCCCGGCCCGGCCGCCTCCCGTGCGACACCGGTGTCCGGCCGGGTCGGACGGCCTCTCCGGGGCCCGGAGGACGTATGTCGATTTGCTGTCTCGCCAGATTCCGCTACAGTTCTTAATGCACGACGGTGCGGAACCGGGAGTCCGGCAAGGCACCGAGCGTCGCGCGGACGTGGCTCAGTTGGTAGAGCATCACCTTGCCAAGGTGAGGGTCGCGGGTTCGAATCCCGTCGTCCGCTCGGAGACCGACGGTATGGCTTTCCCGCCGTCTGTTTTATCCGGTGGAGTGGCCGAGAGGCGAGGCAGCGGCCTGCAAAGCCGTCCACACGGGTTCAAATCCCGTCTCCACCTCTGAAATCCCGGCTACCGGGGCGATTAGCTCAGTGGGAGAGCGCTACCTTGACACGGTAGAGGTCACTGGTTCAATCCCAGTATCGCCCACCAGTCGTTCTGTGCAGCGGCCCTGGTTCCCCTCGGGGAACCGGGGCCGCTGGTGGTTTTCCGGCCTCCGACAGCAATGGTGTCCTGTTTCACTTTTCTGCCCGCTCTGCTGCGCCGCGGCGGTCGGGCGGGCGGAAACGCGGCGGACCGCGCCGGCTCCGACCATACTGGCCTGGGTAAGGGGGCAGACGCCCGCAAACGACCGTCTGGAGGTTTTCATGGCCCGACCGCCGTCTCCCTACGACTTCCTGCCGCAGGTCCCCTCCTTCACCGTCACCAGCAACGACGTCTCCGACGGCAAACCGCTGGCCAAAGCGCACGTCAGCGGAGTGATGGGGGCCGGCGGGGAGGACGTCTCCCCGCACCTGGCGTGGAGCGGCTTCCCCGAGGGGACGCGGAGCTTCGCGGTGACCTGCTTCGACCCCGACGCGCCCACGGCCAGCGGGTTCTGGCACTGGGCGGTGTGCGACATCCCGGTGGGGGTCACCGAACTGGCCACCGGCGCGGGCGGGGAGGACGGCTCGGGCCTGCCCCCCGGGGCGGTGACGCTGCGCAACGACGCCGGCAGCCGGCGGTTCGTCGGCGCGGCCCCGCCGTCGGGGCACGGCCCGCACCGCTACTTCTTCGTCGTCCACGCCGTGGACGTGGAGAGCCTCGGGCTCGACGAGTCGACGCCGCCCGCCGTCCTCGGGTTCAACCTGTTCTTCCACACGCTGGGCCGGGGCATGATCGTCCCGACCTACGAGGTGCCCTGACCCGCACGGCGCCCGGGCCGCTCCGCGGAGCGGCCCGCTCCTCCGGCCGCGCCGCGGGGCAGGGTCGTCCTCCGCCGCCTGCACCTGCCGAACAGGAGGAGACGACGTGACGCCGCTGCCCGGGGCAGAGCCCCTCTCCCCCGTCACCACAGTGGTCCTCGACTACGGCGAGGTGGTGTCGGTACCGCCGCCCGCGGCGGTCCGCGCCCGCCTGGTGGAACTGAGCACCGCGCCCGCGGAGGAGTTCTGGGACGCCTACTGGGGGGAGCGGCGCGCCTACGACTCGGGGATCAGCGCCCACGAGTACTGGGACCGCGTCGGCGCCCGACTCGGCGTGTCGTGGCCGCCCGCGGTGCGACAGGAGCTGTGGGCCACCGACATGGGCGGCTGGCTGCTGCCCGATCCCGGGGTCGCCGCCCTGGTCGCCCGGCTGGCCGCCGGGCCGACCCGGCTGGCGCTGCTGTCCAACGCCCCGCACGACCTCGCCGCCGTGCTGCGGTCCGCACCGCTGCTGCACGGCTTCGACGCCCTGTTCTTCAGTTGCGAGATCGGGCTGTGCAAGCCCGATCCGGCGGTGTACGGGCACGTGCTGCGGGAGCTCGGCGCCGAGCCCGGCGAGACCCTCTTCGTCGACGACCGGGAGGAGAACGTGCGCGCCGCCGCGCGGCTGGGCATCCGTGCCCACCGCCACACCGGGACGCGCGACCTCGCCGCTCTGCTCGACCGGGTGCTGGAGGGCGGCCCCGTGTCCGGGGGATAGCCTCCTCCGCCGGTGCTCCGGCCGCCCCGGAACACCGGTCCCACGGGCGACGCGGGCGACCCGGACTGCTGTTCTCCACGGGCATCCCGACGTATCGTGAGGGAGACCCCGTCGGTCGCGCGAAGGGGGAAAAGGGGATGCAGGACGAAGACCGTGTGCCGCCGAAGCGGCTGCGCGCCTCGGACGCCGACCGGGACGCCGTCGCCGAGCGTCTCGCGGTCGCACTGACCGAAGGCCGTCTCGACCTGGCCGAGTACGACCGCAGGCTGACGCTCGCCATGAACGCCGTGTTCGTCGGCGACCTGCTGCCACTGGTCGCCGACCTTCCCGAGCCCGACCGCGACCAGGTGGTCCCGGCCGGGACCCGCGCCCCCGCTCCCGCCTCCTCCTCGCCCTGGAAGGAGTGGCTCGACGAGTGGCGGTGGTGGCTGGGCGGCGCGATCATCATGAGCAGCATCTGGGGGGTCACCAGCATCATCGGCGGGACGCTGCTGCCCTTCTGGCCCCTGATCCCGCTGGGTGTCTGGGCGGCCATCCTGCTGGCCGCGGCCGTGTGGCCCAACGATGAATCCCGCAGCCGCTGACATCCGTCCAAGGACCGAGGGGAGTACGCGCGCCCGCGGGAGAAGCGGTGGAACACGTCGCTCGCTGACCGGCCGCCACACTGCTCTGCGGCCTCCCCCGGCTGGCCTCCCGTCCGGGCGCGTCCCTAAGCTGGTTTACGGACAGGAATGAGGGCGGACATGGACGACGAGCACCTTCCCGCGGAGCGGCTGCGCGCCTCGGACGCCGACCGGGACGCGACCGCCGAACGGCTGGCCCTCGCCCTTTCGGAGGGGCGTTTGGACCTGACCGAATACGACGAGCGGCTCTCCGCGGCGATGAACGCCAAGACCATGGGGGAACTCGCCCGGCTGACCCAGGACCTGCCCCCGGTTCCCGGCGCGGCGGACGCCCCGGTGGACCTCGCCGAAGTCGGGGCGGCCCACCCCCCGGCGCGGCCGTGGCGGGACCGCCTGGAGCCGTGGCGCGGGTTCGCGGGGATCGCGGTCGTCCTGATCGGGATCTGGACGGTCACCAGTGTGGCGGCCGGGGAGCTGCTGCCCTTCTGGCCCGTGTGGCCGCTGGGGTTCATGCTGGTCGTCACCGCGGCCAACGCCGTGTCCGGCTCCGGAAAGCGCAGGCGGGACCGCTCCGACGGGGACTGACGCGGTCTGCCCGGCCGGGGGACCGCAGCACGCCGCAGCCGCCGGGGCCTCCCGGCGCACCGGAGGGGACTGCTAGCCGGTGGCGTGCAGCCAGCGCACCGGAGCGCCGTCCCCCGCGTAGCGGAACGGCTCCAGCTCCTCGTCCCAGGCGCGCCCCAGCAGCTTGTCGATCTCCTCGGCGAGGTCGAGTCCGTGTGCGGCGGCTCGCTGCATGGCGTCGCGCAGGCGGGCCTCCGTGACCATCACCTCGCCCGAGGCGCTCATCACGGCGCTGAAGAACCCGAGGCTGGGGGTGTAGCTGTACCGCACCCCGTCACAGCCCGGGGTGGCGTCCTCGGTGATCTCGTAGCGCAGCCGCTGCCAGCCCTGTAGGGCCGAGGCGATCGCGCCGGACAACCCGGGCGCTCCCTGCCAGTTGAGTTCTGCTCGGTAGGTGTTGGGAGCTGCCGGCTGCGGTTGCCAGTCCAGTTTCACAGGTACGCCAACAACGCCCGCGACGGCCCACTCGACGTGGGGACACAGCGCCGCGGGCGCGGAGTGGACGTACAAGACGCCACGTGCGGACACCGAACCTCCTGATACGAACGAGTGCGCTTCCCCGACGCCCTCGTACACCCAGAGGAGATGTCCGTCATGGGTCTTCTCCTCTTTCCATTGTGTCCCATGTACCTCAACAGCACCAGGTTGTCGAAGACCGAAAATGCCAAAAGGTCCACATCCCGCGGTCCCGGCGGTTACCGTGTTTCTCCAGGCGTGGCCGGATGTGTGATTTTACTGGGGGTGCCCTTGGGTGGCCAGACCCGTAAGGCTGCTTGTGTCAAGGAACTCGTCCGGCGTGCCGTCCACAACGACGAGGCCGCCTGGGAGGCCCTGCTGGACCGGTACTCGGGGTTGGTCTGGGGGATCGCGCGTTCACACTCCCTCCACTTCCACGACGCGCAGGACATCACCCAGACGGTGCTGTGCAATCTCGCCGAGTACCTGACCCGGCTGCGCGATCCCGAACGCCTGGGGTCGTGGCTGGCCACGGTGACCCGCAACGAGTGCCGCCGCCACATGCGGACCCACGGCCGGGTCCAGCCGTTTCCGGTGGAGGACCTGGACAGCCCGGACTACCGCACGCCGGAGTCGCTCAGCCTGGCGGCCGAGGACGTGGACCGGGTGCGCTCCGCACTGGCGCAGTTGGACTCCCCGGAGCGCGAGGTGGCCGGGGTGGACCTGTACCGCCCCGACCTCCGGCCCTCCGAGGCGGCCCGCCTGGCTGGGGTGACCGTCAAGGAGCTCCTGCGGGTACGGCGCCGGGTCCGCAGGCGGCTGCACCGTCTGCTCAAACGCGGGGAGGACAGGTGAACGAGGACTCGGTTCCCGAGGAGCGCCCGCCCGAGCGGGTGCTGGCCGCGGCCCGGGCCGCCTATCGGGTGCGCCGCCCCGACGCGCTGCTGGCCGAACTGCTGTCGGACTCGGCGGACGGCCCCGCTCCGGGGCTGCGCAAAGTGCCGGGGTCGGGTCCCCGGATGCTCTCCTTCGCCGCGGCGGATTCGGAACTGCACCTGCACGTCACGGTGCGCGGCGACGTCTTCGACCTGGCGGGGCAGTTCGTCCCCGCGCGCCGTTTCAGCGTGGAACTGCGGCATGCCGAGGGGGTGTCGCGGCACGCCAGCGACCGGGGCGGCGCGTTCGTGGTGCGTTTCGTGCCCCGGGGGCCGGTCAGCCTGGTCTGCTCCCCCGAGGAGGCGACCGGTCCGGCGCTGATGGTGCCGTGGACCGTGCTGTGACCCGGCACCAGCCCCGCAAAACGCCCACAACGCTACACCGGTAATCAACCGTCCGTTTTCCGAAAAATACTTAACGATTCCAGAAAATGGGACGTTCTTCCACCCTTCTCGCCTTTTTCGGATGGGGCTGCTATTAATTGGTGTGCTGTTTTCGGAAAGACGGAACACTTCGGCTGTCCGTTTCTCCGGGTGACGCACCGTACCCGTTTCCCCGTTATTCCTCCGACCGAATCCCCCACGGAAGGCGATAACGCATGGCGGCCCCGCACCGGCCCACCGGTCCCCTGTCCGTCTCACTGGTGGCACGCGCCCCCGCCGAGGCGCAGCAGCGCGCCGACCGGCTGCTGGCCGGTCCCGTCGACCCGCGGACCCGGGCGTCTGCCCTGCGGGTGAGCGGTCCGGCCTCCTACGAGCTCGGGCCTGCCGAGGCGGAGGCCCTCCGGCGGCTGAGCGCGGCGGTCCGCGGCGCCGTCATGGCCGATCCGGCCGAGGAGGCCGCGTCGGCGCGGTCCTCCTTGCCCGACTCCACGCTGGCCCTCGCGGCCCGGGGGGTGGCGGCCTGCCGGAGCGGCCGCTTCGACGCCGCCATCGACGCCTTCACCAGAGCGGAGCCGACCTTCCGCGCCGCCTCCGACCCCCGGCTGCTCCCCGGGCTGCTGTGCCGCCGCGGGCTGGCCCTGCTGCACGCCGGACGGCCGGGCGAGGCCGAGGACACGCTGTTCCAGGGACTGGCGCTGGCCCAGCAGTACTCGCTGCCCCGGCTGGGCGCGGCCATCACCCAGCACCTGGGCTGTCTGGCGGCGTTCCGGGGCGACACGGCACTGGCCATGGAACGCTTCGACGCCGCGGCGCCGCTGCTGGAGCCGCCGACCCGCCACCCCGCACTCGCCCTGGACCGCGCTCACGCCCTCGCCGACGCCGGTCTGCTCCGCGAGGCGGCACTCCTGCTCCGCTCCCTCGACCGGTCGCACGCCGACGGGGCCCACCGCGCGTCGGCGGAGCTGCTGTCGCTGAAGCTGGCCGTGGCGCGCGACAACACGGCCGCGGCCACCGCCGTGGTCCACCGGCTCCGGCGGCTCTTCGGCCCCGGCTCCTCGTGGCTGCGCGCGGCGGAGCAGATCACCGAGACCTTCGCGGGCGTCCCGCGGGCGGCGCGGACGGCGGGCGGCCCCCCGGCTCCCCGCCCGGCAACTCCCCACCTGGAGGTGGCCGCGCACGCCGACCACCTGCGGACCAGGCAGGCGCTGCACGAGGTGGCCACGGCACTGCGGGCGGGCAACGCCGCCGCCGCACTGCTGCACCTGGAACGTTCCCGCGCCGTCGTCACCGCCCCCTGCACCTGCCGCCACCGGGGGTGGGCGGCCCTGCTGGACGACTACCGTGCCGCACACGCCGCCGCGCGGCGGGGCGCGGCGGAGGCCGGTCGTCGGCTGGCCAGGCTCGAGGTGGAGCTCGCCGTGCACCAGTGGCACCCGTGCTGCCGCCGCCCCGCTCCGCCGCCCGAGGACGACAGCCTGCTGGTCCGGCTGAGCTCCGGGCTCGGCTCGCGGGCCCTGGTGCACTACTCGGACCTGGGCGGGACGGCGACGGCGGTCTCCCTGGTGGACGGGCAGATCAGGATGCACGAACTGGCCGACTCCCGGACGGTCGCCGACGCCGTGGCCGCTTTCGAGCACCTGGCGAGGATGCAGGCCACCGCCCCGCGCGGCACGACCGCGCCCCTGCTGGCCCAACGGGCCGAACAGGTGCACCGGCTCCTGGTGGCGCCGGTGGCCGAGGTGATCGGCGACCGCGAGCTGGTGCTCGTGCCGGGGCGGCACACCCAGACCCTCCCGTGGGGGCTGCTGCCCGGGCTGCGGGGGCGCCCGGTCAGCGTGGCCCCCTCGGGGCGGGCCTGGCTGCGCTGCCGGGAGCGGGCGCGCCGCTTCCGGTCGGAGCGGCCCCGGGTGCTGGTGGTGGCGGGGCCGCACCTGGCCGCGGCCGACGCCGAGGCCGAGGCGGTGGCCCGGCTGCACCGGGGGGCGCGGCGGCTGACGGGGGACGGGGCCCGCTCCCGTTCGGTGCTGCGTGGTCTGGCGCGCGCCGACCTGGCCCACCTCAGCGCCCACGGGTTCGCGTGGAACGGCGCTCCGATGTGCACCGGACTGTGGCTCGCGGACGGCCCGCTGTTCGCCTACGACCTGGAGCGGGTGCGCCGCCTCCCCGTCGTGGTGGTGCTCTCCTCGTGCGATTCGGGCCGCTCCGCGCCCGCGGTGTCGGGGTTCCCCCTGGGCATGGCCGCGTCCCTGCTGGCCCGCGGCAGCGCCACCGTGGTGGCGAGCGTACTGCCCGTGTCCGACGGGGAGACCGTCGCGGCGATGGTCCGCGCGCACGGCGCGCTGCGGTCGGGGGTGCCGCCCGCGGCCGTGGTCGCCGAGCACCTGGCCGACGCCGGCTTCGTCTGCTTCGGGGCGGGATGAGCGGCGGACGCGCGGCGGGCATGATCGACGCGCCGGGGGTAGAGGTCGGACATGGCTGAGATGCGTGACGACCGCAGGACAGACCCGGTGCTTCCGGAGGACCTCGACGAGGGCGCGGTGTCGGAGGAGCAGGCCGCACCGTCGGAGGAGGCCCCTCACGACCGCGCGGAGGACCCGATCCACGCGCTGGACTCCGACTTCGAGGACGCCGGTCAGCCCGCGCTGGCGGACACCACCGAGGACACCGTCCTGCCCGGTGACCGGCCCGTCGCGATGGACGAGTTCGGCACCACCGGAACCGACAAGGAGGCCGGGGAGCCGTTGGACACGGCGTTGTCCAGGGAGGAGCCCGATGTCTGGACGCGGGAGGCCGAGCCCGGGCAGGAGGGCGCGGACGTGGACTTCCCCGCGGCGGAGCGGCCGCCCTCCGAGGACGCCGGCCTGGACCGGGGCGGCCTGGGGCCGGAGGAGCGCGCCGTCCGGGTGCGGGAGGAGCGGTGAGGTGCGGTCACCAGCCGCGTGCGTGCCATTCGGGCAGGCTGGGGCGTTCCGCCCCCAGGGTGGTGTCCCGGCCGTGTCCGGGGTAGACCCAGGTGTCGTCGGCGCACTGGTCGAAGATGCGGGCCTCCACGTCGGCGATCAGGCTGCGGAAGTCCGCGTCGCTCCACGTCTTGCCGACCCCGCCGGGAAAGAGGCTGTCGCCGGTGAACAGGTGGGTGTGGCCCTCGGGGTCGTCGTAGCGCAGCGCGATGGAGCCGGGGGTGTGCCCGCGCAGGTGGATCACCGACAGCGTGCAGGCCCCCACGGGGACGGTGTCGCCGTGCTCCACCGGTTCGTCGGTGGAGACCGGGAGCTCGCCCGCGTCGGCGGGGTGGGCGACGGTCCGCGCGCCGGTGGCCCCGACGACCTCGGCGAGGGCGCGCCAGTGGTCCTGGTGGCGGTGGGTGGTGATCACCCTGGCCAGGCCGTCGCTGCCCACCAGGTCGAGCAGGCGGTCGGCCTCGTCGGCGGCGTCGATGAGCATGGCCTCCCCGGTACGCCGACAGCGCAGCAGGTAGGCGTTGTTGTCCATCGGGCCGACCGCGAGTTTGCTGATGGTCAGTTCAGACAGCTCTCGCACGTCGGCGGGACCTCCGACGTGCGTGTCTCCGGTGTAAGGCACACCCCCATTGTGCCCGGTGCGGCCGGGGAGCCCGACGCTGCCCGGCCGCAGCGGGGATCAGCCCCGCCCGCCCAGCCCGGAGAGGGGGCCGCTGCGCAGCAGGGGCACGTACAGTTCCTGCGGGGTGAGGGAGCCGTGGTGGCCCACGAGCCGGGACTCGGCCGCCTCGCGGCGCGGTGCGACCAGCGCGGTGGCGCCGTGGGCGACGGCGAGGACGTCGCCGACGCGGACCAGCAGGTCGCGGTCGACCGTGTCGGACGGGCCGAACCAGCCGGACTCGACGGCCTCGTCGCGGCTCACCACGGTGGCGTGCCCGGCGAGCCGCTCCCGCCAGGCGGCGAGCACGTCGGCCCCGGCTCCCGGCCGCACGTAGACCTGGCGGGCCCGGGGCTCTCCGGCGAGCACCCGGACCCCCGCGGTGAGGTCCGGGTCGTCCTCCACGTCGATGCGGCTGTCCGGAGTGGTGTCGACCATGCCGTGGTCGGCGGTGACGTAGAGGACGGCGTCGGCGGGCAGGACGGCGGCGAGCTGCTCGGCGAGCCGGTCCACCTGGCCGAGGTGGTGGCGCCAGTAGGGGGAGTCCACCCCGTACAGGTGGCCGAGCGTGTCGAGCTCGGAGTGGTAGACGAAGACGTAGGCGCGGTCGGAGGCGGTGAGGGCCGCCTCGGCGCGGACCACGAGTTCGGTGGTGGTGTCGGCGGGGACGTAGCGGCTGCCGCGCGCGGAGGCCCGGGTGAAGCCGCCGCCCTCGTAGGCCGCGGCCGAGACGTAGGCGGTGGTCACGCCCGCGGCCTCGGCCCGCTCGTAGACGGTGCGGCGCGGCTGCCAGTCGAGCGGGTCGACGTCGGCGGTCCAGCGCAGGTGGTTGAAGACCGTGCCGTCGCCGGGCAGCGCCACCTGGTAGCCGAAGACGCCGTGGCGGCCCGGGGCGGTCCCGGTGCCCACCGAGGTCAGGGAGGTCGCGGTGGTACTGGGGAAGCCCGAGGTGAGCGGGGCGGCGGCTGCGGCGAGGGAGGCGAGGAAGGGGGCGCGGTCGCGGTGGGCGGCCAGCGCGTGCCAGCCCAGGCCGTCGACCAGCAGGACGCAGGCCCGGCGGGCGGGAGGCAGGCCGAGGACGTCGGGTTCGCCGGGCACGCCCAGGGAGGCGAGGACGGAGGGTCCGAGGTCGGCCAGCGAGGCCGCGCCGTAGCGGGGGGCTTCCAGGGAGGAGTCGGGGGGTGGCGGAATCGTCATCTGGCGGTGGCCTCCGACAGCGCCTGGGTGAAGGCGAGCAGGTGGGCGACCGCTTCGGGACCGTCCGCGGCCTGGCTCACCCGCAGGGTGAGGGGTTCGGCGGTGACCGCTCCGGTGTAGCCGTGGTCGAGTTCGCAGGACTCGTCGGCGCACGCGGCCGGTTCGAGGTCGACGTGGGCGATGGAGCCCCAGTTCACGGCGAGGCTGACGCTGAGGACGGCTTCGCTGGGCAGGGTGCCGGGGACGTAGGCGGCGGGGTCGGGGACGGTGCGGGTCAGCGCGACGGACTGGATGTTGGTCAGCCGGATGGAATCGGTGGTGGTGGAGGCGTGCGGCCGACCGTCGGAGGCCCCCGGGGGATGCTCGTCGGTGTGGCAGACGATGAGCCGGGTGGGGGTGAGCAGCAGCACGCTGATGTGCCGTCGCACCTCCATGGCCGGGTCGAAGGTGGCTTCGTGGTGCACCACGAAGGCTTCGGCGGTCTCGCTGCCGAGGGCGGTGGCCACGGCGTCGGTCACGAGCGCCGGGTAGTATCCGCTGCGCTCGATCTCCAGTCGCCAGTCGGTGGGCACTGCACGCGTTTTCCTCATGTGTCCATCCTGCCCTCTCGGACTGGCCACACGCATCTCGGCCCGGAGCGCGGGCGGGGTGTGTACCCGTGCCGGAACAGGGCAGTGGCTCCGTCATGGACGCCACGTTTCCGCCGGTCCCGCCGGGGCCGACACCCCGACCGCCGGGCCCTGGTCCGGTCCCGCCGGGGCCGGAGCGTCCCGGACCGACTCCCCCGGAGCCGCCGATGCCGGTGCCGGAGCCGCCCGCTCCGGGCCCGGTTCCGCCGGAGCGCCCGCCGCCGGACCCGGAGCCGCGCCCCGGGCCGCCGTGACGGCGCACGCCCCGGTTCAGAACGGCACGCGCAGGCGGCGCGGGCCGAAGTCGGGCCGCATCTCGGGGGCCTTGCGCAGCCACACCCGCGCGCCCATGACGTGGGCCCCGGTGGAGTTGACGATGATCGGGTCGAGGTCCACGTGGGCGACCTCGGGCAGCGCGTCGACCATGCGGGAGACCCGGACCAGCACCTCCTCCAGCGCCTCCACGTCGGGCTGCTCGGACAGCGACGAGGTGCCCGCGGGCAGGCCGAACAGCAGCATGGAGGAGCGCACAGCGCGGACCAGGTCGGCGGCGTCGGCGTCGGTGAGCGGCGCGAGCCGGTAGGCGCGGTCGTCGAGCAGTTCGGCGGTGGCGTCGGCCAGTCCGAAGGCCACGACCGGCCCGAAGGAGGGGTCCTCCCCCGCGCGGACGAGGGTGGGCACCCCGGGGGCGACCATGCGCTGCACCACGAGCATCGCGTCGTCGCCGAGCCGTTCGTGCAGCGCGGTGTAGGCGGTGCGCACGTCCTCGGCGGAGTGCAGTTCCAGGCGGATGCCGCGGCCGCCCGAGCGCAGGCGCAGGTCCGGGGAGTTGGCCTTGACGACGACCGGGTAGCCGAGCTTCTCGGCGGCGGCCGCCGCCTCGTCCTCGGAGCCGACCGGGATGTACGGCTCGACCCTGATGCCGTAGTAGCCGAGCAGCTCCCGGGCGGACTCGACGGGGAGGGTGGCCTCCTCGTTGGTCAGGGGTTCGCTGGAGAACCAGATCGAGTCCTGGACGGTGCCGGCCTTCTCGGCCTCGGCGAGCTCCCGGGCGATCAGGGCGCGGGCGCGGGCGCTGTCGATGTCGGAGAGTTCGGGGTGGCGTCCGTGGGAGCGCGTCCGCCACATCGCGTAGCGGGTGACGTGCGCGAGCGCGCGGACGGCGTCCTCGGGTGCGGGGTAGGACGGCACGGAGCCGCGCGCGGTCTCGCCGTCCTCCCCGACCAGCCGCAGCTCCTCGGGGATGCCCTGGTAGCCGAGGTAGGCGGTGACGATCGGCTTGGTGGAGCGCGCCGAGCGCTGCCGCAGCACCTCGGCCACGCCGCTGGAGATGGGGGCCAGCGCGGGGATGAACACCACGACCAGCGAGTGCACCGAGTCGTCGGCCAGGGCCGCGTCGAGCGCGTCGGCGAAGTCCTGGTCGGTGGCGTTGGGGCCGAGGTCCACCGGCTCGTTCGGCTTCAGCCCGGCGCGCACGCAGGCGTCCTTGACGAGCAGTTCCAGGGAGGCGGAGTTGCCGATGATGCCGACCCTGGGCCCCCGGGGCAGCGGCTGGTAGGCGAACAGTTGCGCCACGTCGAACATCTGGGTGATGTCCTCCACCCGCACCACCCCGGACTGCTCGAACAGGGAGGTCACCGCGTAGTCGGGCAGGCTGAGCGTGCCCGCGGCGTGGCCCACCGGCACACCGCGCACGGTGCCCCCGCTGCGGACCACGACCAGGGGCTTGTGCCGGGCCAGCCGCCGGGCCAGCCGGGTGAACTTGCGGGGGTTGCCGAGGGACTCCAGGTACTGGAGGACGACCTCGGTGGCCGGGTCCTCCTCCCAGTACTGCAACAGGTCGTTGCCGGAGACGTCGGCGCGGTTGCCCGCGGAGACGAAGGTGGACAGACCGATGCCGCGCTGGGCGACGCGTTCGAGGATGGCGCGGCCCAGCGCGCCGGACTGGGAGAAGAAGCCGATGCGTCCGCGCGGGGGCAGGTGCGGGGAGAGGGTGGCGTTGAGGGAGACCTTCGGGTCGGTGTTGGCCACGCCCAGGCAGTTGGGGCCGACCACGCGCATCCCGGCGGCGCGTGCGGCGAGCACCAGCTGCTCCTGGCGCTCCCGGCCCTCGGGTCCGGCCTCGCCGAACCCGGAGCTGACCACGACCAGGCCGTGCACGCCCTTGCGCGCGCACTGGTCGACCACCTCGGCGACCATGTCGGCGCGGACCGCGACAACGGCGAGGTCGACCGGGTCGGGGATGTCGAGGACGCTGGGGTAGGCGCGTACTCCCGCCACGGCCTTGGCCTCGGGGTGGACGGGGAAGACCGGTCCGCGGAAGTCGCCGTTGAGGAGGTTGCGCAGGGCGGTCTGGCCGACGGTGTGCGCGGTGCGGCTGGCGCCGATGACGGCGACGGACTGGGGGAAGAGCAGCCGGGCGATGGAGCGCGACTCGGCGCGCTGCTCGCGGGCGCGCATCACCTCCAGGGAGACCTCGGTGGGCTCCAGGTCGAGGGTGAGCCGGATGACGCCCTCGTCGAAGGTCTGCTGTGCGGTGTAGCCCGCCTCCCGGAACACGTTGATCATCCGCCGGTTCTCGGGGAGCACGTCGGCGATGAAGCGGCGGACTCCCCGTTCCCGGGCCGCGGCGGCGATGTGCTCCAGCAGTACCGAGGCGATCCCGCGGCCCTGGTGGGCGTCCTCGACGACGAAGGCGACCTCGGCCTCGTCCTGGCCGACCTTGTCGTAGCGGACCACCGCGACCATGGCGTCGCTGATGGTGGCGATCAGGGCCACCCGGTCCTCGTAGTCGACCGTGGTGAACCTGGTCACGTCACGGGAGGAGAGCCGGGGGTAGGGCGCGAAGAACCGGTAGTAGATCGTCTCGGGGGACAGGCGCGAGTGGAACTCCTGGAGCAGGGTGGCGTCCTCGGGAGTGATCGGCCTGATGTGAGCGGTGCCGCCGTCGGTCAGCACGACGTCCGCTTCCCAGTGCTTGGGGTATGACTGCACGATTGCGAGGGTAGACGACTTCCCCTCCGGTATGGGGGATTATCACCGGGAGCACGGGGGTTTCCCAGATGGCGGGCGCCGATCACATCGGGTCTGCCCGCCGGATTCGTTACCCGGGACGTGCCCTGGACCTGTTAACGTCTCAGAGCGCGTAGGGATGGAAAGACGTGGCCACCCGGTCGGTAAGGAATATGACTCATGACGCGAGTAGTCGTAGTCGGCGACCTCATGACCGATTCCGTCGCGCGGGCCTTCTACCCTCTCGCCCGTGGCAGTGACACCCCCGCTTCGGTGGCCACCTACGGCGGTGGTTCCGGCGCGAACGTGGCCGCCTGGCTGGCGGTGGAGGGTACCGACACCGCTCTGATCGGCCGCCGCGGGTCCGACATCACCGGGCGCACCCGTGAGATGGAGCTCATGGGCTACGGCGTCGACGCCCGCATGGTCATGGACCCGGAGCGTCCCACCGGCACCTGTGTCGTGATGATCACACACCGGGGCGACCGCACGATGCTCAGCGACCCGGGCGCCAACGCCGCGTTGCAGCCGGAGGACCTGCCACGGGACCTGTTCGGCCCGGACGGGCACCTGCACGTGTCGGGGTACACGCTGATCAACGAGGGCTCCCGGCGGGCGGCCCGGGTGGCGCTGCGGCTGGCCCGGGAGAACGGCATGTCCATCTCGGTGGACGGCGGTTCGCACGCCCCCCTGGAGCGGGTCGGCGCCGAGTCGTTCCTGGAGTGGACGAGCGGGACCCGTCTGCTGTTCGTCAACCGCGAGCAGGCGGCGGTGCTGACCGGGCGCGACGACCCGGACGCCGCGGCGAAGGTGCTGACCGCCTGGTACCCCAACGTGGTGATCAAGCTGGGCGCCGACGGCGCGCTGTGGGCGTCCAAGACCCGGGCGGGCACGCTGCACGTGCCCGCCGAGCCGGTGGAGCCCTCGCCGGGGTCGATCGGCGCGGGCGACGCCTTCATCGCGGGCTTCCTGCCGACGTGGCTGGCGGGCAAGCACCCCAAGGAGGCGCTGATCAACGCCCAGCGGCTGGCGGCACGCGCGCTGCACCAGCCGGGCGCCCGCCCCGAGCTGGACTGACGGTCCGCTCCGCGGTCAGGCCCGGGCGGCCAGGACCAGCGGCAGGACCGCGTCGGCCCCCGCCTCGCGGAGCCGGGCCGCGGCCACGGTCAGCGACCACCCGGTGTCGGTCTGGTCGTCGACCAGCAGGACCGGGCCGTCGAGCGCGTCCAGCCGCTGCCGCAGGGCGTCCTCCAGGGTGAGGGCGTGCCACAGGGAGGCGAGCCGCTGGGCGCTGTTGTGGCGGCGGGGCCCCGCACCGTCGGGGGTGCGGTAGCCGAGGGTCCCCACGGGGGCGAGCCGTCCGACCTCGCACAGCCGCCGCGCCAGGTCGGTGATCATGCGGGGGCGGCGGCGCGAGGGCATGGCCACCACCCCGGCGGGCCGCCGCTGCCACGGCCAGGCCGCCAGGACCTCCACCACGGCCCGGAACACGGCGTCGTCGACGGGCTGGTCGGGGGCGTCCTCGGCGAGCAGGCGGCGCAGCGTGGTGCCCCAGCCGATGTCGGTGAGGCGGGCCAGGGCGCGGCCCTCCTCGGCGCGCAGTCCGGCGGGGATGGCCCCGGTCAGGTCCACGCCGAGGGCGGCCATGCCGGTGGGCCAGCGGCGGCGCGGTTCGATCGGCACGCCGGGCCGGTGCAGGTGGGCGGTTGCGGCGCGGTGCGCCTCGGGGTCGACGCGGGCGGGCCAGGCGGGTCCGGCGCAGTTGTCGCACCGGCCGCAGGGGGCGGCCTCGGGGTCGTCGAGCTGGCGGCGGAGGAACTCCATCCGGCAGCTCCCGGTGGCGATGTAGTCGAGCACGGCGCGCTGCTCGGCCTCGCGGGCGGCGGCGACGGCGGCGTAGCGGTCGGCGTCGTAGGTCCAGGGGCGCCCCGTGGCCGTCCAGCCGCCGCGCTCCCGGCGGACGGCTCCGTCGACGTCGAGCACCTTGAGCATCTGTTCCAGGCGGCCGCGTCCCAGGTCGACCCGGGTCTCCAGGCGGGGCAGGGAGAGGGGGCCGTCCGCCTCGGCGAGCACGGCGAGGGTGTGGCGGACCGTCTCCTCCGGGGGGAAGGCGAGGCTGGCGAAGTACTTCCAGATCTCCCGGTCCTCCGCACCGGGCAGCAGGACGGCCTCGGCGCGGGGCAGGCCGCGTCCGGCCCGGCCGATCTGCTGGTAGTAGGAGACCGGTGACTGCGGCGCGCCCAGGTGCACCACGAAGCCGAGGTCGGGCTTGTCGAAGCCCATGCCCAGGGCGCTGGTGGCGACCAGGGCCTTGGTGCGGTTGGCCAGCAGGTCCTCCTCGGCGCGGGCGCGTTCCTGCGGGTCGGTCTGGCCGGTGTAGGGACGCACGTCGTGGCCGCGTCCGACGAGGAAGGCGGCGGTCTCGGCGGCCGCGGCGACGGTGAGGGTGTAGATGATCCCGGAGCCGGGGAGGCGGTCGAGGTGCTCGGCGAGCCAGCCGAGGCGGGAGGCGCTGTCGGGCAGGCGGACCACGGACAGGCGGAGGCTCTCGCGGTCGAGGCTGCCGCGCAGCACGAGGGTGGGCGTCCGGTCGCCGGTCTCCATCTGTTCGGCGACGTCGCGGGTGACGCGGGCGTTGGCGGTGGCGGTGGTGGCCAGCACCGGCACGTCGGGGGGCAGTTCTTCGAGCAGGGTGCGGATGCGCCGGTAGTCGGGCCGGAAGTCGTGGCCCCAGTCGGAGACGCAGTGGGCCTCGTCGACGACCACCAGTCCGGCCCCGGCGGCCAGTCCGGGCAGGACGCGGTCGCGGAACTCGGGGTGGTTGAGGCGCTCGGGGCTGATCAGCAGCACGTCGACGGTCCCCTGGGCGACCGCGTCGTAGGTGCGCTCCCACTCCTCGGGGTTGGTGCTGTTGACGGTGTGGGCGTGGATCCCGGCGCGTTCGGCCGCGGCGATCTGGTTGCGCATCAGCGCCAGCAGCGGCGAGACGATCACGGTGGGTCCGGCTCCCGCGGCGCGGCGCAGCGCGGTGGCCACGAAGTAGACCGCGGACTTGCCCCAGCCGGTGCGCTGCACCACGAGCACGCGTCGGCGTTCGACCACGAGGGCGCGGACGGCACGCCACTGGTCCTCGCGCAGGCGGGCGTCGGCCCCGGCCAGGGCGCGCAGGTGGGCCTCTGCGGCGTCGCGCAGGGCGGGGTCGGCATCGGGTGCTGGTGTGGCCATGTCCTCCTGACTACCAGACCGCGGCGTCACCCGTCCGGGGGACGCGGACGGACCGTGGACGGCCGGAAAGGTCCGACGAGCAGCCGGATAACAGGCGCATAACATCGATGTCACCAATCATTGACAGAGAGTGACGACGCCTGTCTCATATGTGGGAGCGCTCCCGTGAGACGACGGTCACATTCCTTTCCACTGTTGCTTCTTCCTGGCCAGAAAGGCTGCCTCCATGCCCCACGCGCTCCGAAGGCGGTGGCGGCGGGTGACCGCCTCCACCGCGGCGGCCGCCCTCGCCTGCGGCGCCCTGCTCGTCCTCGGCCCGGCCCCGGCCGCGGCACAGGTCCGACTCGGCTCCGGCAGCTACACCACCGAGCTGCCCCCGGGAGCCTCCGGCCCCAGCGACGTCACCGGCGCCCCCGTCACCCCGAAGGTCACCGCCGACTTCGACCAGCCGGTCGCCACCAACGACTGGTGGTCCTCGCTGATCTTCCAGCGCTACCCCGACAACCCCTACGGCGAGAACCTCTACGCCCACCCGCTGTCCTTCAAGGCCCGCGCGGGCGGCCTGGAGGTCGGCTACCCCGACACCCCCGCGATCGTCGCCGACGGACTCAAGTACGAGTACTCCCACTCCCCCGACCTCGTCCTCGGCGTGCAGGGCCTCAACGCCCCCGCGGCCAGGGTCGCCGGCTACGGCGACTGGACCGTCACCGCCGACCTGTCCGACAGCTCCCGGACGCTGCGCGCCACCATCGGCCAGGGCCTCCCCTTCGTCTACGCCGACGTCTCCGGCGGACCGGTGCGCGTGGAGTTCACCGCCCAGCCCACCGTCTGGCGGCGCTCCGGCAGCGCCGTCGGCGTGACCGTCAACGGCCACCACTACGCCCTGTTCGCTCCCTCCCGGACGTCCTGGTCGGAGTCGGGCCGGGTCTTCACCGCCCACGTCGGCGGCTCCGGCCACGCCTCGGTGGCGCTGCTGCCCGACCCCGGGGTCTTCGACACCTACGCCCGCTACGCCCACTCCTTCGTCACCGACAGCCGGCTGAGCTACGACTACGACCCCGGCTCCGCCACCCTGACCAGCACCTACCGCGTGACCACCGAGGCCCGGGAGGGCAGCGCGCGGGGCACCCTGCTGGCGCTGTACCCGCACCACTGGAAGGAGACCACCACCGCGCTGACCGACCTGTCCTACACCTCGCCGCGCGGGCCGATGCGGGTGGTGGAGGGCGACCGCTTCACCACGGAGCTGACCACGCACGGCATCCTGCCGAGCCTGCCCACCGTGGACTCCGCCGACCACCAGCGGATGCGCACCCTGATCGACGCCGAACTCAACGCCGCCGACCCGTGGAAGGGCGCCACCGACACCTACTGGACCGGAAAGGCCCTGGGACGCCTGGCCCAACTGGTGCCCATCGCCGACTCCATCGGCTACACCTCCGGCCGCGACGCCCTGCTCGACCTGCTCAAGGGCCGGATGGAGGACTGGCTGACCGCCGAGGGCCCGGGAGACGACGCCCAGTTCTACTACGACGAGCGGTGGGACACCCTGATCGGCTTCCCCGCCAGCTTCGGCGCCAACACCGAGCTCAACGACCACGACTTCCACTACGGCTACTTCGTCACCGCCGCGGCCACGATCGCCCGCTACGACCGCGCCTGGATCGGCGAGGACCGGTGGGGGCCGATGGTCGAGACGGTGCTGCGGGACGCCAACAACCCCGACCGCGGCGACAGCCGCTTCCCCTGGCTGCGGTCCTTCTCCCCCTACGCCGGGCACGGCTGGGCCTCCGGGCACGCCGGTTTCGCCTCCGGCAACAACCAGGAGTCCTCGTCGGAGGCCATGCACTTCGCCGCCAGCACAGCCCTGCTGGGCTCCCTGCTCGGCGACGAGGAGCTGCGCGACCTCGGCGTGTACCTGCACACCACGCAGGCGTCCGCGATGAGCCGGTACTGGCAGAACTCCGACGGCGACGCCTTCCCCTCCGGCTACTCCCACGACGTCGTCGGCATGGTCTGGAGCGACGGCGGCGACCACCGCATCTGGTGGGACGGCACCCCCGAGGAGCTGTACGGGATCAACTACCTGCCGATCACCGCGGGCTCGCTCTACCTGGGCCACGACGTCGACCACGCCGCGGCCGTCCACCGGTCCCTGGTGGCGCGGCTGGGCCGCCAGCCCCAGACCTGGCACGACATCCACTGGGCGCACCAGGCGCTGTCCGACCCCGACGCGGCGCTGGCCGCCTTCGAGGCGCAGTGGCGGTCCTACGAACCGGAGTCCGGCTCCTCCAAGGCGCACACCTACCAGTGGCTGTCCACCCTCGCCGAGTTCGGCACGGTCACCACCGCCGTCACCGCCGACACCCCCCACTACGCGGTGTTCGACGACGGGGACCGGCGCACCTACGTGGCCTTCAACGCCACGAACCGCCCGATCGCCGTCACCTTCTCCGACGGCACGACGCTGACCGCGGCGCCGGGGCAACTGGCCACCGTGCACGGCGACGGCGGCTCCGGCCCGGACCCGGACCCGGATCCGGGCGGCGGGTCCGGCACGATCGGCGACGGCGTCCTCTACCTGGACGGCGGAGCCCTGTCGACCGCCGCGCCCTCCTTTGAGGCCGGCGTGGAGATCCCGGCGGCGGGCGGCGCCAACCACGACGGCACGCCGCACAACCCGGTGGTGTTCGAGATCGACGGGGTCAGCGCACGGTACACCGGGCAGAGCACCCGCTTCGCCTTCCCGGTGGACTCGGGAGCCTCGGTCGCCAACGCCGTGCAGGCCCGCGTCTCCTACGACCTGGACGGCGACGGCGTCTTCGACCGGGTGGAGACCTACCACTACTTCGCCACCAACGACCTGCCGGGCTGGGAGACCTACACCCACGGCCACGGGCTCAAGTCCAGCAGCGGCGCCCTGGGCGACCTGGTGGACGGGACCGTCCGCCTGGAGCTGTGGAGCGCCCTGGGCCGCCAGGCGTCCCTGGTGCGCACCGGCGCCCCCGAGGGGCAGCAGGCCGCCGTCCTGACCGTCCCGTTCCGGGAGTGACCGGGGCCGCCCGCGCCCCGTTCCCCGGCCGCCCCGGCGCCTGCCGCGCCGGGGCGGCCGTTCAGTCCGCGTCCTTGCGGGCGCGCTCCACCGCGTCGGCCAGCTCGTCGGCCACCAGGTGCCTCTCGTCGATCTCGCCGCGGCTGTAGGCGACCCGCCCCAGGGTCTGCGCGAGCACCGCGACCGTTGCCGCCTGGAACAGCGCCACCAGCACCAGCGGCGCGGCCGACCGCAGGTCGGGCAGTTGGCAGGCGGCCCCCGCCAGCAGCAGGAACAGGCCGACGGTGTCGGGCTTGGCGGCCGCGTGCATCCGGCCCAGCAGGGTCGGGAAGCGCACCAGGCCGACCGTTCCCACCAGGGCGAACAGCGCTCCGGTGGGGAGCAGGACGGCGGTGATCCAGTCAGCCGCGGTCATGGGCGCGCCTCTCCGCGAAGCGGGCCGCGGTCAGCGTGCCCACGAACCCCAGCAGCGCGACCGTCACCATCAGTCCGACGTAGGCGGTGTCGCCGCGCACCGCCGCCTCCACCACGATGGCGCTGACCACCAGCACCGAGATCGTGTTCAGGCAGACGATGCGGTCCAGCACCGACGGCCCCCGCACCAGCCGGTAGAGCACGAACAGCACCCCCACCCCCAGCATGGTGAAGGTCGCGGCGTAGACGTAGTCCAGTACGGTCATTCCCCTTCCCTCCGCGTGTGCTCCCCGGCCGCGCGGCCCGCCGCGGCCGCCGCGGCCGCCTCGGCCTCCTCCGGCAGCCCCGCGAGCCGCTCGAATATCTCCAGGTCCTCCGCGGTGCCGAAGGCGCGCACCAGCAGCTCCTCGGTGCGGCGCACCTGGGCGCGCAGACCGCGGACCGCTCCGGCGTCGTTGACGGGCAGGCCGTGCACGTAGACCACCCTCTGGTTGCGGTTGAGCTCGATCACCAGGGTCCCCGTCACCATGGACAGCAGCGCGCTGAGGATCGCCAGCAGGAAGTCGGAGTCGGTGCGCATGGGCACCGCGACGATCGCGCCGTTGGTGCGCCTGGGACGCCACACCCCGTGGAAGGCCACCCGGAGGCTGGAGACGAGCATGTCGTAGGCGACCCGGGCGGCCAGCCGCAGCGCGTGCAGCGGGCGGAAGCCCAGCCGGACCGGGATGTGCGGCAGCCGGGCCGCCGAGTAGCACAGCGCGGCCACGGCGGCCCCGGCGACGACCGTCCCGGGGCTGGGGTCGCCCCACAGCACCACCCACATCGCGGTCAGCCAGGCCACGGTGGGCAGCCGAGCGGCCAGCCGACGCCACCAGACGCGCGCGGCGGGGACCGCGCTGGCGCTCGTTCCGGGGCTCTCGGTCATCGCGCCCCCTCCCCCAGCACGGCGGTGACGTAGGCGCGGCCGTCGAGCAGCCCCTCGGCGGCGGTGAAGCCGACCTCGGTCAGCGGCCCCGCCGCGAGGGCCACCGCCACGCCGACCGCGACCATCGCCCCGGTCGTCGCGGTCATGATCCGCAGCCCGCCCCGGTTGGCGCCGCTCCGCAACTGCTCGCGGGCCTCCAGCACGTCGGGGCGGGGGGTGCCCCAGAAGGCCCGGGTCCACACGCGGAAGATCGCGATGAGCGTGAGCAGGCTGGTGAGCACGCCCGCGGCGAGCCCGGCCCACGCCAGCAGCCCGCCCGCGTCGACGCCCGCCTGGAACAGCGCGACCTTGGCGACGAACCCCGACAGGGGAGGCAGTCCGGCCAGGCTGAGCGCGGGCAGGAAGAAGAACACCGCCAGCGCCGGGGACACCGCGGTCAGGCCGCGGATGTCGGTGAGCGAGGTGTGTCCGACGTACTGCCGGATCAGCCCGTTGACCAGGAACAGCGTCGCCTGCACCACGATGTGGTGCACCAGGTAGACCACCGCCCCGGCGAGGCCGGCCACGGTCCCCAGCGCCAGCCCGAAGAGCATGAACCCGATGTGGCTGACCAGGGCGAACGACATGATGCGGTTGATGTCGGACTGCACCAGCGCGCCCAGGATGCCGACGATCATCGTGACGACGGCGATCACCGCGAGGACCGCGGAGGTGTCGTCACGGGCGAACAGCAGGGTCTGGGTGCGGATGACGGCGTAGACCGCGACCTTGGTGAGCAGCGCGGCGAAGATCGCGGAGATGCGGGTGAGCGCCACCGGGTAGCTGTCGGGCAGCCAGAAGTGCATGGGCACGACCGCGGCCTTGATACCGAACACCACGAGGAACAGCAGGGCCAGCACCATGCGCAGCGCGGGCGGGGCCGCGTCCAGCTTGTCGGAGACGTCGGCCAGGTTCACGGTCCCGGTCAGCGCGTACACCAGCGCGATGCCGGTCAGGAACAGGATCGACGAGGTGAGGCTGACCGTGGTGTAGATCATGCTCGCGCGGACCCGCGCGCGGGTGGGGGCCTGGGTGATCAGCGCGTAGCTGGCGGTCAGCATGACCTCGAACCCGACGAACAGGTTGAACAGGTCGCCCGCGAGGAAGCTGAGGTTCACGCCGGCGGTCAGCACCAGGTAGACGGGGTGGAACACCTGGGGGGTGGCCCGGCTCAGTCCGCCGATGTCCTGCCCGATCGCGTACAGCAGCACGATGAGCAGGACCACCGAGGAGACCAGGAGCAGCAGCGCGGAGGTGGGGTCGGCGACCAGGGTGATGCCCAGCGGCGCCTCCCAGGCTCCGGCCTGGGCGGTCGCGATCGTGCCGTCGCGGGTGTGCCACAGCAGCAGGGCGGCGGCGACCACGACGACGGACAGGGTGGTTGTACCGGTGATCCGCTGGGAGCGGGGGGTGCGGCGCAGCAGCAGCGTGACCGCCGCGCCGCACAGCGGTACGAGCAGGGGGACGGCGAGGAGGGCGTTCACGAGGAGTCCTCCGGTTCCTTGAGGCGGCTGATGCGACGGTCCTCCAGGTCGTCGGGCACCTCGTCGTTCTCGTCGTCCAGCCAGACCCGGTAGGCCAGGGCCAGCAGGAAGGTGGTGACGCCGAAGGTGATGACGATCGCGGTCAGCGCCATCGCGTGCGGCAGGGGGTCGGACAGCTGCTGGCCTGGCTCCCCGCCCAGCAGCGGCGGCAGGGTGATGGCGGTGTCGGTGACCAGCAGGGAGAGGTTGGCGGCGTGGCCGAGGATGAGGATGCCGAACACCACGCGCATGAGGGAGCGTTGCAGCAGCAGGTAGAAGCCGCTGGAGTAGAGGACGGCGACGGCGGCGACGAGGAGGAGGCTGGGCGCGTTCACGACGGCTCCTCCCCGGCTGCGGGGGGCGGGGCGGAGGCTGCGGCACGCGCGGCGGCGCGGCGGCGCCGCAGGAGGGAGGCGCGTTCCCGCTCCTCGATGCGGGCCTCTTCCTCCTCGGCCTCCATACGGGCGCCGAGCGCGGCGACCACGGACAGCACCAGGCCCACGACGATCAGGTAGACCCCGGTCTCGAAGAAGAGCGCGCTGAGCAGTTTGACCTCGCCGAACAGCGGGAGGGTGAACTCCCACTTGACGCTGTCGAAGACGGGGCGGCCGACCAGCAGCGGCAGGCCCGCCGTCACGCATCCCAGCAGGGTGCCGATGGCCAGCAGCCCGTTGGGGCGCATGGGCAGCCCGGCGAGCAGCTCGTGACGGCCGCCCGCGACGTAGCGCAGCACGTAGGCCATGCTGGCCACGAGCCCCCCGGCGAAGCCCCCGCCCGGCCGGTTGTGCCCGGAGACCAGGAGGAACACCGAGAACAGCAGGATCGCGGGGACCAGCAGGCGGGTGACGACCTCCAGCAGCACCGAGCGCGGGCCGAAGGCGGGGCGGACCACGGTGCTGAGCCAGCGTTCGCGGGGCGCCTCCCAGCTTTCGGGCGGGCCGCTGGATTCGTCGGGCGTCCCCGGACCCGCGACGAGGGGACGGCCTTCTGGACGGTCGGTGGACATGGTCAGTCCTCCTTCGGGCCGTGGCGGTGGGCGTGGTTCGCGCCGGGCGCGGCAAGGGGGTCCGGGGCGGCGGGCTGCGGTCCCGGCCGGTCGGAGGCGGCGGAGTCGGCCTGGGCGGTCTCCTCCCAGTCGTCGGCCTCGGGCGCCCGGATGATGCGGTCGCGCCGGTTGAGCAGGACGAGCGAGGCGACCGCGACGGCCGCGGTGACCAGCACCACGACCTCGCCCAGGGTGTCCAGGGCCCGGAAGTCGGCGATGATGACGTTGACCAGGTTGTCCCCGCCGGCCTCGGCGGCCCGGCCGGTGTACCCCAGGGAGACCGGGGGGTGCGTACGGGCGTGGGAGGCCAGCCACAGTGTCAGGGCGAGGAAGGTCCCGGCCGCGGCGCACATCAGCACGGTCAGCCGCTTCGGCCAGCCGTTGGGGCGGGTCGTGAAGGTGGCGGGCAGCCGCCGCAGCACGAACACCAGGATGATCGTGGTGAGCGTCTCCACCAGGACCAGCGTCAGCGCCAGGTCGGGGGCGCCGTGCAGCACGAACAGCCCGGCGATGCCGAATCCCAGGGCGCTGATCAGGATGAGCGCGGGGAACCGGCGGTGTTCGCGCACCGTGGCGACCGCGGTGACCGTGACGATCAGGACGACGACCACCTCCAGCGGGCTGTCCCACAGGCGCAGCCCGTCGCCCTCGGCGGGCACGGCGACGTCGCCGCCGAGCAGGGCGGCGGCCAGGCGGACGCCGGGCAGCGCCAGCACGGTGGCGAGGATGATGCCCAGGTAGACGGGCAGCGATCCGGTCTGGGTGCGGCTGGTGACGTGGAACGCCGTCCACCGGATGGCCTGGATCACGGCGTTGTACCCCGCCTCGGCCTCGTACCAGTTCGGCATGGCGTTCTGCAGGCGGGTGACGGCCCGGCGCTTCCAGAACAGCAGCGCGCCCGCCGCGACCACCAGGGCGCTGAGGGCCAGGGCCGGGGTCGGGCCGTGCCACAGGGCCAGGTGGTAGGGGTGGAGGAGGGCGGGGAACGGTGCGGCGTAGGACTGGGCGACCGGGTCGACGGTGGCGGCGGCGGAGACGCCGAGCAGCAGTCCGGCCGCTGCGAGCAGGACGGGAGCCGCGGTGAAGGCGGCGCCGGGGCGGGGGAAGGGGACCGGCGCGACGGTGTCCTTGTCGGCGAAGGCCCCCCACAGGAACCGGGCGCTGTAGGCGAAGGTGAGGACGGAGCCGAGCACCAGGCAGGCGAGCACGGCGGCCGAGGCGGTGGCGGACAGGCCGGGGTGGGCTCCGGGGACGAACGCCTCCAGCGCGGCCTCCTTGCCGACGAAGCCCAGCAGCGGGGGCAGTCCGGCCATGGAGGCGGCGCCCAGGGCCGCGGCCGCGGCGAGGAGCGGCATGCGGCGGCCCACTCCGGTGAGGCGGCTGATGGAGCGGGTGCCCGCCTGGTGGTCGATGACGCCGACGGTGAGGAACAGGGTGGCCTTGAACAGCCCGTGGGCGAGCAGCGCGCCGATCGCCGCGACCGCCGCGGTGTGGGTCCCCGCGCCCGCGAGCACGGTGAGCATGCCCAGTTGGCTGACGGTTCCGAAGGCGAGCAGGAGTTTCAGGTCGTCCTGGCGCAGCGCCCGCCAGCCGCCCAGGATCATGGTGGCCGCCCCGAAGACGAGGACGAGCAGCCGCCAGGGGTCGGTGTCGGCGAAGCCGGGGGCCAGGCGGGCGACGAGGTAGACGCCGCCCTTGACCATGGCCGCGGCGTGCAGGTAGGCGCTGACCGGGGTGGGCGCCACCATGGCCGCGGGAAGCCAGTAGTGCAGGGGGGCCTGCGCGGACTTGGCGAACGCCCCGACGAGGACCAGCACCAGGGCGGCCGACAGCCACGGGCTCCCCGGCGGCGGGTCGGCGACCAGTTCGGAGATGCGGTAGGTGCCGCCGAGGTGGCCCAGCAGGATGAAGCCGATCAGCATGAGCAGCCCGGACCCGGCGGTGGTGACCAGCGCCTGGGTCGCCGCGCGGCGGGCGCTCTCCCGCTGGTCGGCGTGGGCGACCAGCAGGAACGAGGAGACCGAGGTCAGCTCCCAGAAGACGTAGAGCGCGAACAGGTTGTCGGCGGTGACCACGCCGAACATGGCGGCGGCGAACAGCACCAGCACGCCGACGAGCCGTCCCAGGGCGCGTTCCCCCCGGTGGAAGTAGGCGGCAGCGTAGCAGAAGATGACGGCGCCCACCCCGGACACCAGCAGCACCATCGCGACCGACAGCGCGTCGACACGGAAGTCGAGGACGATGCCCAGGGCCGGCGCCCAGGGGACGGAGGCCTCGACCGGGTGGCCGCGGAGGATGCCGGGCGTCCGCGCCAGGACCCAGGCCGCGGTCAGGCCCAGGGGCAGGGCGGCCACCAGGAAGACGCGGGGCCCGAGGATGCGGGTCAGCGGCGGCGTAACGACGGCGGTGAGTGCGTGGAGCGCGATGACCAAGGGCAGCAGCATGAACGTCCATGAACAGTCAGACCGGAGGCGCGCCTTCTCACCACCGGGCGGCGGACGGGCGGATGAAGCGTGGCTGGATGGACGGGTCACCCAAAGGTTACCGGCACTACACGCTCCCCGGTTTGACTCCGGGAGAAACGGGTGTACTATTCTCCGCCCGCATCCACCCCGCACCACCGGTTCGCTCTCCGTGTTCGCGCTGGTGGGAGGGGGTGACCAGCGCCCGACCGCTCCGGTTGTCCCGCAGCGGGGAAAAACCGGGGTGGCGGTTCTCACCGGATTCGTGGACGGCGGCCCGGGCGTGCTCTCCTCCTGACCTCCCCTCCTCCCGTTCTTCCGGCACCGGGGGCGAGGCCGCGCGACGGGTCCCGCCGCGAAGGCCGGACGGTCCGGGCCTCCGACCGGTCGGGGCGCCGCCGACGCGCACGTGCGGGGGGGTGTCGGGGACACCTTCCCGGTTCGCGCCTGTCTCACACACAGGTCACAATGGCGGACATGGCCCGTACAACGTCCCCGCCGCCCGAGGAACTCACCGAGAAGATCATCGACATCGACGTCTCCGAGGAAATGCGCGGCAGTTTCCTGGAGTACGCCTACTCGGTCATCTACCAGCGTGCGCTTCCCGACGCCCGCGACGGCCTCAAGCCGGTCCAGCGGCGCATCCTCTACCAGATGAACGAGATGGGGCTGCGCCCCGACCGGGCGCACGTCAAGTGCGCCCGCGTGGTCGGCGAGGTGATGGGCAAGCTGCACCCGCACGGCGACAGCGCGATCTACGACGCGCTGGTGCGGCTGAGCCAGCCCTTCGCCATGCGGGTCCCCCTGGTGGACGGGCACGGCAACTTCGGCTCCCTCGGCGGTGACGACGCCCCCGCGGCCATGCGCTACACCGAGGCGCGCCTGGCCCGCGCGGCCACGCTGATGGTGGAGTCCATCGACGAGGACGTGGTGGACTTCCGGCCCAACTACGACGGCCAGGAGACCGAACCGGAGGTGCTGCCCGCGGCCTTCCCGAACCTGCTGGTCAACGGCGCCTCGGGCATCGCGGTGGGCATGGCCACCAACATGGCCCCGCACAACCTCGGCGAGGTCGTCGCGGCGGCGCGGCACCTGCTCGCGCACCCCGACGCCACCCTCGAGGAGCTCATGGAGTTCATCCCCGGCCCCGACCTGCCCACCGGCGGGACCATCATCGGGCTGGACGGCATCCGGGACGCCTACGCCAAGGGCCGCGGCACCTTCCGCACCCGCGCCACCGTGTCCATCGAGAAGATCACCCCGCGCCGCACCGGCCTGGTCGTCACCGAGCTTCCCTACAACGTCGGCCCCGAGAAGGTCGTCAGCCGCATCAAGGAGCTGGTCCAAGCCAAGAAGTTGCAGGGCATCTCGGACCTGAAGGACCTCACCGACCGCAACCAGGGCCTGCGGCTGGTGATCGAGCTGAAGAACGGCTTCAACCCGGAGGCCGTGCTGGAGGAGCTCTACCGGCTCACCCCGATGGAGGAGACCTTCGGCATCAACAACGTCGCGCTGGTGGACGGCCAGCCGCAGACCCTCGGCCTGCGCGACCTGCTGCTGGTCTACGTCAACCACCGCATCGAGGTGGTGCGCCGCCGCTGCGAGCACCGCCGCGCCAAGCGCCAGGAGCGCCTCCACCTGGTGGCGGGCCTGCTGGTGGCGCTGGCCGACATCGACCGGGTCATCGCGCTCATCCGCGACTCCGAGGACTCCGCCCAGGCCCGGCAGCGGCTGATGGAGGCCTTCGATCTGTCCGAGACGCAGGCCCGCTACATCCTCGACACGCCGCTGCGCCGCCTCACCCGCTACGACACGCTGGAGCTGGAGCGCGAACGCGACACCCTCAACGCCGAGATCGGCGAGCTGACCGCGATCCTGGAGTCCGACCGCAAGCTGCGCAGGCTGGTCTCCAAGGAGCTGGCCGCGGTGGCCAAGGAGTTCGCCACCCCGCGCCGCACCGTGCTGCGGGAGAGCTCCGGCGAGCAGCGCACCTCCGCGATCCCGCTGGAGGTCGGCGACGACCCCTGCCACGTGCTGCTGAGCACCAGCGGCCTGCTGGGCCGCACCCCGGGCGCGCAACTGCCGCCGATGTTCGAGGGGCCGCGGGCCCGGCACGACGCGATGGCGTCCAACGTGCGGGCCACCGTGCGCGGCGAGGTCGGGCTCGTCACCGACCTGGGGCGGATGATCCGGGTGCCGGTGCTGGAGCTTCCCGAGCTCCCCATGGAGGCCGCCGACGCCCCGGCGATCGCCTCCGGCCTGCCGGTCACCGAGTTCGTGCAGCTCGACGAGGGAGAGCGGGTGATCGCCCTGGCCGCGCTCGGCGGGGACGGCCCAGGGCTGGCCGTGGGCACCCGCCAGGGCGTCGTCAAACGGGTCGGCGGGGACTACCCGCAGAACAAGGACGACTTCGAGATCATCAACCTGCGGCCGGGCGACCGGCTGGTCGGCGCCACCCAGCTCGTCACCGGCGAGGAGGACCTCGTCTTCGTCACCTCCGACGCCCAGTTGCTGCGCTTCCCGGCCTCCTCGGTGCGCCCGCAGGGGCGCAACGCGGGCGGGGTGGCCGGCATCCGCCTGGGCGAGGGCGCGCACGCGCTGTGGTTCGGCGCGGTGACCTCGCCCGAGGACACCGTGGTCGTCACGGTCGCGGGCAGCAGCAACGCACTGCCCGACACGCAGACCGGAACGGCCAAGCAGACCCCCTTCTCGGCCTTCCCCGCCAAGGGCCGCGCCACAGGGGGGGTGCGCTGCCAGCGCTTCCTCAAGGGGGAGGACATACTGCTGTTCGCCTGGGTGGGACGTTCCCCGGCGCGGGCCTTCCGCGCCGACGGCGGCCCGGTCCGGCTTCCCGACCCGGTGGAGCGGCGGGACGCCTCGGGCGAGGCGCTGCCGCGGCCCATCGCCTCGGTGGGCACCGGACAAGTGGACACCGGGACGGTGGCGGCCGCTCTGACCAGCGGATGATTGGGCCCGGCCATTCGGGGAACAGCCCTGTCAGACACGGGCAAGGCCGCGCGGCCTTGCCCGTGTTTTTAACCGCACAAGACCCCACCACGCCTTGGAGGCGCCTGTGAGCACTGCCTTCGACGACGTCCTCGCCGCCAACGAGAAGTACGTCCGCTCGTTCGGCCTGGCCGGCCTACAGCCGGTGGCCGCCCGCGGCCTGGCCCTCGTGACCTGTATGGACTCGCGCATCGAGCCCTTGGACATGCTCGGGCTCAAGCCCGGCGACGCCAAGATCCTGCGCAACGCCGGTGCCCGGGTCACCGACGACACCCTGCGCACCCTGGTCCTGGCGGTGTACCTGCTGGGAGTGAACCGGGTCATGGTGCTGCCGCACACCCGGTGCAAGATGGCCTCGGTGGCGAGCGACGACGAGGTGCACGACCTCATCGCCGCCAAGTACGGGGTGGACACCCGCAGCCTGGAGTTCCACACCGACCGCGACCAGATCGGGGCGCTCTTCCACGACCTGGAGCGCATCCGGCACCACCCGCTGCTCCCGAACGACCTGGCGGTCATGGGCGCCCTCTACGACGTCGACTCCGGACGGGTGACCCCGCTGGACCTCTGAGAGCCCGCGGTGTCAGGGCCGCGAGCGCCGGGAATTCCCCTCTGGGGGGCACTGTTGTGCTTCCCGAGGAAAGGAGTGCGAGGGTGGAGAGCAGTTACGACATCTACCGACGCGGCAGGCAGCACTTCGACCTCGGCGATCCGATCGGCGCGGCCCGGGTCCTGGCCCCGCTCGCGGAGGCGGAGCCCCACAACCGGACCGTTCTGGAGTTACTGGGACGCTCCTACTACCACTCGGCTCAGCTCGCCAAAGCTGAACAGACCTTCCGTAGGCTCATCGAGCTCGACCCGTGCGACGCCTGGGCGCACATCGCGCTCGCCCGCTCGCTGGAACGACAGAACCGGGGCTCCGAGGCAGCCCCCCACCGCAGGATGCACGCGATCATGTCGGGCGGTTCGCTCGACTGACCCCCTCGTCGAGGTTTCGGGGCCGCGCCCGCCGGGCGCGGCCCCGGCGCGTCACCGGGGTCAGGTGTCGATGCGGCTGAGGTCGAGCTCCCGGGCGCCCTGGGCGATGAACGCGCGGCGCGGCGCGACCTCGTTGCCCATGAGGAGTTCGAACACCGCGGCGGCCTCCTCCGCCTGGTCCACGCGGATGCGGCGCAGCGTGCGGTGGCGCGGGTCCATCGTGGTCTCCGCCAACTGGTCGGCGTCCATCTCGCCGAGGCCCTTGTACCGCTGCACGGGCTCCTTCCAGGTGATGCCCTTCTTCTCCAGTTCCAGCAGCTTCCGGTGCAGCTCGGCGTCGGAGTAGGTGTAGATGTAGCGGTCCTCGGGCCGGGCACCGCGCTTCCTGCGCACGTTGGTCAGCTCGATGCGGTGCAGCGGCGGCACGGCGGCGAACACCCGGCCCGCCTCCAGCATGGGACGCATGTAGCGGTAGAACAGCGTCAGCAGCAGGCAGCGGATGTGCGCGCCGTCCACGTCGGCGTCGGCCATCAGGATGACCCGGCCGTAGCGGGCGGCGTCCAGGTCGAAGCTGCGGCCCGATCCGGCGCCGATGACCTGGATGATCGCGGCGCACTCGGCGTTCTTGAGCATGTCGGCCACGGAGGCCTTCTGCACGTTGAGGATCTTGCCGCGGATCGGCAGCAGTGCCTGGAACTCGGAGTCGCGGGCGAGTTTGGCGGTGCCCAGCGCGGAGTCGCCCTCGACGATGAACAGCTCGCTGCGCTCCAGGCCCTCGCTGCGGCAGTCCACCAGCTTGGCGGGCAGCGCCGAGTTCTCCAGGGCGTTCTTGCGCCGCTGGGTCTCGCGCTGCTGGCGGGCGGCCAGGCGCGCCTTGGCCGCGTTGACGATCTTCTCCAGCACCGCGCGGGCCTGCTGCTTCTCGGTCCGCTTGGTGGAGGTCAGGAAGGTGCGCAGCTCCCGTCCCACGACCTGGGAGACGATCCGGCTGGCCGCCGAGGTGCCGAGGATCTCCTTGGTCTGCCCCTCGAACTGCGGTTCGGGCAGGCGCACCGTGACCACGGCGGTGAGCCCTTCCAGGACGTCCTCCTTGGTGACGGGGTCGTCGCTGGCTCTGAGGAGCTTGGTGGCGCGCAGTTGGTCGTTGACCACGCGCACCAGGGCGCGTTCGAACCCCGCCAGGTGGGTGCCGCCCTTGGGGGTGGCGATGACGTTCACGAAGGAGCGGACCGTGGTGTCGTAGCCGGTGCCCCAGCGCAGCGCGACGTCCACGTCGAGCCGCCGCTCCACGTCGGTGGGGACCATGTGGCCCTGCTCGTCGAGGACCGGCACGGTCTCGGTGAAGTTGCCGCTGCCCTCGATCCGCAGCACCGGGCAGACCTCCGGGTCGGGGGCCAGGTAGGCGCAGAACTCGCTGATCCCGCCGTCGAAGCGGAACTCCTCCTCGTAGGGCTCCTCGCCCTCGGTCCGCTCGTCGCGGACCGAGATGGTCAGTCCGGGGACGAGGAAGGCGGTCTGGCGGGCGCGGTCCAGCAGGGCCTCGCGGGCGATGTCGGCGTCCTTGAGGAAGATCTGCCGGTCGGCCCAGAACCGCACCCGGGTGCCGGTGACCTTCTTGGCGATCCGGCGCACCTGCTCCAGGCCGGACCGGGGGGTGAAGCCGGCGTCGGGGCCGTCGGCGTCGAAGACACCGGGGATGCCGCGCCGGAAGCTCATCGCGTGGGTGTGCCCCTGCCGGTCCACCTCGACGTCCAGGCGCGCCGACAGCGCGTTCACCACGGAGGCGCCCACGCCGTGCAGGCCGCCGGAGGCGGTGTAGGAGCCGGAGCCGAACTTGCCTCCGGCGTGCAGCTTGGTCATGACCAGCTCCACGCCGCTCAGCCCGGTGCGGGGCTCGATGTCGACCGGGATGCCGCGCCCGTTGTCACGCACCTCGACCGAGCCGTCGGCGTGCAGCACCACGTCGATGCGGGTGCAGTGGCCCGCGAGGGCCTCGTCGACGGAGTTGTCGATGATCTCCCACATGCAGTGGGTGAGGCCGCGGCTGTCCGTGGAGCCGATGTACATGCCCGGCCGCTTGCGGACCGCCTCGAGACCTTCCAGGACCGAAAGGTGCCGAGCGGAGTATTCCTCGGGGTCGTGGAAGTCAGTGGTGAGGGCGGTCACGGGGACTCTCCTGCGGTCTTGGGGTCTGCGAGCGCCACCGTACCCGGCCTGGGCACGGGCAAGCGTGGTCGTGATCGGGCGGGCGGCCACCTGCCCGGTGCGGGGTGCGTTAGCACAGTAGTTCGGTCTGAGGGTAGCCGCAGTCACCGTGGTCCGCATTCTGGACCACTGGGATAACACGGCGTGTCGCAGGGTAGAACCTGGGTCAGACAACCAGCGAGGAACGAGGTAGAGAGATAGGCCACGAAGCGGGTCAATTCCGCTGTCGGCGTACAGAAGGGCTGGTCGGGAAGCTCTTCGTCCGGTTAGATGTTGTCCCGAGTGACTAACGCCGAGAACTGAGGAAGGCGAAGTGACTGGAACTCTTGCCCCCACCAGGCCGCTGACAGCCGGAGACCGTTGCGACCGCTGCGGCGCCCAGGCGTATGTCCGAGTGGTTCTCAACTCCGGTGGTGAACTGCTGTTCTGCGCCCACCACATGCGGCAGCACGGGGAATCCGTCCGCAAGGTCGCGGTGGAGATCCACGACGAGACCGACCGTCTCCTCTCCCCCAAGGCCGGTGCCGCCGAGCGTTAGCCCTCACCCGAAAGACGTGCGGCGGCGGTCCCCGGAGGGGGCCGCCGCCGGTGTCTGTCGCCGCTCTTTGCTCCGTCAGCCGGTGTCGGCGACCCGGTAGTGGTACCGGGAGGCCTCGGTGAAGCCCGCCCGCTCGTACAGGGTGCGGGCAGCCGTGTTGTCCGCCACCACGAGCAGGTAGGCGCGGCGCGCGCCGCGGTCGTAGGCCCAGGCGAGCAGGGAGTCGAGGACCCGGGTGGCGCATCCGCGCCTGCGGGAGTCGGCCCGGGTGGCCATCCCGTAGACGCCGACCAGGTCCCCGGTCAACGCCGCACAGCCGCGGGCCCGGCCCTGCGCGTGCACCGCGTGGACCATGCCGCGCCGGGCCATGATCTGCGCCTCGACTGCGGCCTCGTGCGGTCCCGGCCCTCCCGGGCCGCGAACGGCCTCCGCCCAGCCCGCGGGCGGCACCCGGTCCACCACGACCTCGGCCGAGGGCTTCGGCCGCTGCTCCAGCGCCCTGACCAGGACCAGGCACGGCGCCATCACGCGGTAGCCCCGCTCGGCCAGCAGCGCGTCGATCTCCTCCTGGCCGGGCCACACCTGGACGACGGGGCGCAGTCCCCGCTCCCGGTAGAAGCGCCCCGGCTCGTCGGGGTCGGCGTCCGCGTCCACCGCGACCGCCGAGTTCGCGCGCTTGGTGACCCCGTGGCTGTAGCCCAGCCGCCAGCCGGAGCGCTCCACGACCTCGAGCGCGGGCCAGTCCCGCGCCACCGTGCGGGCCCACCACCCTCCGTCGGTGCCGCCCCGGCCCTCCCGCAGCCTCCGCTTGGTACGATCTGCCGGGTCGCCCAGCTCCGAGATCTCCGAAGGCCCCATGCTCATCCTGCTCCCTCCGTCCGAAGGAAAAGCGTCGTCGGGCGACGGTCCCGCCCTGGACCCGGCGTCGCTCAGCCTGCCCGAGCTCACTCCCGCGCGAGAGTCGGTCCTGGCCGCGCTGGAGGAGGTGTGCGCGCGTCCGGTGGACGAGGCGCGCACCGTCCTCGGCCTGGGTCCGCGCCAGGCCGACGCCGTGCAGCGGAACCGGGAGCTGCGCACCGCCGCGACGCTGCGCGCAGCCGACCTGTACACCGGCGTCCTCTACGACGTCCTGCGGCTCCCGGAACTGCTGGCCGGGCCGTCGGCGGGGCGGGTGGAGGAGACCGTACTGGTCTTCTCCGGCCTGTGGGGGGTGCTGCGGCCCACCGACCCGGTTCCCCCCTACCGCCTGTCCATGGGGGTCTCGCTGCCGCCGCTGGGTCCCCTCGGGGCGTTCTGGCGCTCCCAGCTCACCGAGGCGCTGACCAAGCTGGCGGAGGGGCACCTGGTGGTGGACTGCCGGTCGGCCGCCTACGCCGCCGCGTTCCGCCCCGGCCCCGACGTCGCGGAGCGCACGGTGACCGTGCGGGTGCTGCGGCAGACCGTGGTGGACGGAGTGGTCCGCCGGTCGGTGGTGAGCCACCTGGCCAAGGCGGCCCGCGGCGCGGTGGCGCACTCCCTGCTGGCCTCGGGGGCGGCCCCGCAGAGCCCGGGGGAGCTGGTGGAGGTCCTGGCCGACCTGGGCCACCGCGTCGAGCTCACCGCTCCGGCCCGCGGCGGCCCGCACGTGCTGAACGTCATCGTGTCCGACTGAGTCGGCAGCGTGCACACGCCGACGGGGCGCGGTCCGCGCCCTGTCGGAGCGGCCTCCGGATCACGGGGCTGTCTCGGTTTTTATCCTCCCCATATCCGGCCGGAGGCATCATCGGAGATGCCCGGTGCAGGGGATCATCAGGCAGGAAGACTCCGGTGGTGCCGTCCGCGGACCTCGCCACACCGCGCCGACGGGACACGGCCGCCGGAACGTGTCGCGAGTGGGCCGGTCCCCTCCGAGGAGACCGGCCCGGTGACTCAGTCCAGGTAGTCGCGCAGCACCTGGGAGCGCGACGGGTGGCGCAGCTTGGACATGGTCTTGGACTCGATCTGGCGGATCCGTTCCCGGGTCACGCCGTAGACCTTGCCGATCTCGTCCAGGGTCTTGGGCTGGCCGTCGGTGAGTCCGAAGCGCATCGACACCACGCCGGCCTCGCGTTCGGACAGGGTGTCGAGCACCGAGTGGAGCTGCTCCTGCAACAGGGTGAAGCTGACCGCCTCCCCCGGCTGGATCGCCTCGGAGTCCTCGATGAGGTCGCCGAACTCGCTGTCGCCGTCCTCTCCCAGCGGGGTGTGCAGGGAGATCGGCTCGCGCCCGTACTTCTGGACCTCGACGACCTTCTCCGGGGTCATGTCGAGCTCCTTGGCGAGCTCCTCCGGGGTGGGTTCGCGTCCCAGGTCCTGGAGCATCTGGCGCTGCACGCGGGCGAGCTTGTTGATGACCTCGACCATGTGGACCGGGATGCGGATGGTCCGCGCCTGGTCGGCCATCGCGCGGGTGATGGCCTGCCGGATCCACCAGGTGGCGTAGGTGGAGAACTTGTAGCCCTTGGTGTAGTCGAACTTCTCGACCGCGCGGATGAGACCGAGGTTGCCCTCCTGGATGAGGTCGAGGAAGAGCATACCGCGACCGGTGTAGCGCTTGGCCAGCGACACCACCAGGCGCAGGTTCGCCTCCAGCAGGTGCTTCTTGGCCCGGCTGCCGTCCTCGGCGATCCACTCCAGCTCCTCCCGCTCCTCGGGGGTGAGCAAGTGGCCCTGCTCGGACAGCTTCTCCTCGGCGAACAGCCCGGCCTCGATGCGCTTGGCGAGCTCCACCTCCTGCTCGGCGTTGAGGAGGGGGACCTTGCCGATCTGCTTGAGGTAGTCCTTGACCGGGTCGGCGGTCGCGCCGGCCGCGACGACCTGCGCCGCCGGGGCGTCGTCATCGTCGTCGTAGAGGACGAAGGACTCGTCCTCGGCGGAGTCCGCCTTCTCCGGGAGGCTGCGCCTGGACTTGGCCGGGGCGGCCTCGACCACCTCGGCGTCGTCGGTGTCGTCGACCAGCTCCAGGTCCGCGCCGGTGTCCTCGAAGTCGTCCTCGAGGAGGTCGGTCGCCTCCAGCTCCAGGGCGTCCTCACCGGGCTCCAGGGCGGGGTCGGCGGTCTTCTTGGCGGCGGCCTTGGTGGTCTTCTTCGCCGTCGACTTGGTCGTGGTCTTCTTCGCAGTGCTGCGCTTGGCGGTCGTGGTCTTGGACTTGGCGGCGGCCTTGGTGGTGCGCTTCTTGGGCGCGGCCTTGGCCTCCTCCGCGTCCTCGGAGCCGACCGCGGCGGTCACGGTCTCGGGCTTCTCCTGCGCTGCCGCAGCGCGTTTGGTCCGAGTGGTGCCGGTCTGAGCCGCCGCCCGAGAGGCGGTGGTCGTCTTGCGCCGTGTGGACTTGCGTCGAGGCGGTGCGGACTCGGCCGCCCCCACGATGAGGGTGACCCCCTCCTTGGTCAGGGTGCGGAGCACGGCCTGAGCCTGCGACATCGGGATTTCGGCCTCTTCAAAGGCACGGCGCACGTCCTCGGGCTCAAGGTACCCCTGGGACCGCCCACGCTCGATCAGCTGCTGGATGACTGGCTCTTGCAGCGCCTCCGGCTGCTGCTTAGAGCGGGTCGAACTGGCAGGTGACACAAACACCTCTCGAACGGACGTGTGGCGAGATTGTCGGACTCGGCGATCCGGCGAGTCGGGGGGACTGTGTCCGTTTCCCGGCTCGACCCCTGTCCCCCGCTGGCGCGGGGACCACCGTCACACCGGACCGCTGTGCCTTCTCTGGTGTTCCGGCACATCAGCCAAGTAAGATCTTTTCCACCGCGGACCCGGCTGGTGCGCGGCGGATGCTTCGGTGGTCGGGCTCGGATCATCCCCGCTGGCGCGGGGCCACTTGTGGATCTTCATCTCCCACCTTAGGTGGGCGGACGGGTGGTTCGCCGCTGGCTGCTCGCGCGACCCGGTCTCACGTTGCGGGAACGTGGACGGCAAGCAAGGTTACGTCATCATCCTGCTCATGCCCCGCAAGCATCCTTTCCACAAGGTACTTCAGGATGTTCTGTGGATCGCCCACCACCTCCGCCGGTGCTCGGGAAGCTACGGTGACGAGTTCTTCGAGACCCGCTCCTGCGGCACGTCTGCGGTTCTCTACTAGTCCATCGGAGTAGAGGACGATGGTGTTACCGGGTGGGACAAAAAATTTGTGCTGCTCTCTCGGCACCGGGATGCCGAGCGGGGTCGACGGCTCGGTCTCCAGCAGCCGGGGCGGCCCGTCCTGGGGGATGAGCAGCGGCGGCAGGTGGCCCGCGTTGGCGATGTGGCCGTGTCCGCTCTCCGGGTCCAGGACGAAGTAGATCAGGGTGGTGATCTGGTCGTTGCTCTCGGTGGCGCTGAACAGGTTGTCCAGCCCTGTGAGCACGTCGGCCGGTTCGGGCATGCTGAAGGCGAGCGCGCGCAGCGCGTTGCGCACCCGGCTCATTCCGGTGGCCGCTTTGAGCCCTTTGCCCATGACGTCGCCCAGCACTCCGGCCACCCGGCCGTCGGTGAGCCGGAAGGCGTCGTACCAGTCCCCGCCGACCTGCACGTACTTGGTGCCGGGGTTGTAGAGCTTGCCCAGCCGGATGCCGCGCACCTCGGGGAGCTCCTCGGGCAGCAGGCTCTTCTGGAGGGCCTCGGCGGTGCTGTGCTCCCGCTCGTAGAGGGTGGCCCGCTCCAGGGCGAGCGCGCACTGCCCGGCCAGCGCCTCCAGGAACGCCCGCTCCTCCTCGGCGATCTCGCGGGGCTCCCGGAAGGAGAAGCGCAGCGCCCCGATGGGGCGGCCCGCGCTCATCATGGGCAGCGCGATCCACGCGCGCTCGTCGGTGTGCTCCAGATAGGCGACGGTGTCCGCGTGGTCCTTCATGACCTCCCGCAGCGCCTCGGGCGACTCGGCGACGACGGTGCGGCTCTCGCGGACCGCCAGGGTCATCATGCTGAGGTCCTCCAGCCCCATCTCGCGGGGCGGAGCGCCGGGGACGTCGGGGATGCCGTCGGCGTTGAGCAATTGCAGCCGGAGCCGCTCACGGTTGAGCTGGGCCACGGCGGTGCGGTACACCCCCACTGCGGTGTTGCCGATCTCGGCCATCACGTGCACCACCTGGTCGACGGTGAGCGCCTCGGCGAGATCGGCGGTGGCCTTCTGCAACCGGGCCGTGCGCATCGCGGCCTTCTCCAACTGCTGGGTGAGCCGCTGGCGCACCTCAGCGGTGGCGGTGACGTCGACGTGCGTGCCGACCCACTCGACCACCTGGCCGTCGCGGCGCAGGGGGACCGCACGGGAGCGGTAGTGCCGGTACTCGCCGCTGCGCATGCGGACCCGGAAGTCGGCCTCGAAGATCGCGGCGTCCTCGATGGCGTCCTCCCAGGCCAGCCGGGTGCGCTCCCGGTCGTCGGGGTGCACCGCCGCGAGCCAGCCCTCGGCCAGGTACTCCTCCTCGGTCTGGCCGGTCAGGTTGCGCCACTCGGGGCAGTCCTCGTCGACCCGGCCGTCGCGTGCGGCGGCCCAGACGATCTGGTTGCCCGCCTGCATCAGCGCGCGGTAGCGCTCCTCGCTGCGCCGCAGGGCCAGCTCCGCCTTGTGGCGCTCGCTGATGTCCACCGCGATCAGCGCGACCCCGCTGATCTCGCCCTCGCTGTCGCGGGCGGGGAACCAGGACAGCGCCCAGTGGCGCTCCTCGTCGGGCTGGCTCGGGGTGCCGCCGATGAGGTGGTGGTCGCTGTAGACCACGGACTCGCCGGACAGGACCGCGGTGAGCGCCCGTTTGTGCTCCTCCGCGTCCGAGGGGCAGAGCACCTCGGAGGGGGTGCGGCCCTGGCAGTCCTGGGCGGAGCGGCCGTAAATGGCCGCCAGGGTACGGTTGACCCTCTGGAAGCACAGGTCGGGGGTCAGGAAGGCAAAACCGATGGGAGCTTCTTTGAGAAGTGTGTCCAGCAGCGCGGCATCAACCGGGTTCATGGGGGAAACGCGGAGAAACGGGACGGACGTCTCGGTGCTCATCGGCGCCACCTCCGGGACCCTTCCCCCGTGGTCAGAATAGGACTGGTGACTTTCGGGAGCGGCCGGTGCGTCGTTCGGCCGCCCTTGCCGAGAATACGGGGCGCGCCCGGACGGGCAGGACCGTGAACGGCTTCCACAGCGCCCACCCCCTCGCCGCGCGGTCCTCCCGGAGAAAAGGTCCCTCCGGTTCCGGAAACCGTACCCGACCGCGATTTCGCCTGTCACCGCACCGCCTCAGCATAGGACACCACGGCCCGGACCTGTCGGTCCACCCGCAGGACCGACCGACAGCAATCGCGGAGAGTAAATAATATACATTACCGGAATAAGGTGCGGTAAGTACCGCCGTTTCGGTCGCTCCTTTTCGGAAACCATCCGCAAAGGCCGTGGTCACCGGCTTCACATCCCCACCAGGTAAACGGAGGGAACCAGTCCGAAAACCGGCCGTCAGGCCTCACCCTCCTCTCCCGGCACCCTTACCCCACAGGGACGAACCACCACAGACATCCCCAGAAAGCTCCAAAGCATGGGCAATACCCGGGACGTCGAGGCTTGACAGACCGTTCCTGCGTTGTGGAATGGAAGTGGTCACCGTCAGGCCCGACGCCATGAGGGGGCGCGGATGCTCAGGACCGGTCAACCGTCTGCTGTGCAGCAGGTCACCGCACGGCTGCGCAGTGAGTTCCAGATTCTGCCACAACGGTCGGTGGAACGCTGCGTCGCCGACGTCTGGCGCCGCGCCGAGCACCTCGGCTTCCGGGCCACGCCCCGTCTCGTCGAACGCGTCGCCAGGGAGCACCTGCGCGCCATGGTCAACTCCACTCCCCACCCGGCCGGAGGCGGCCGCCCGGACTGACCCCGGTCGCGGGCGCCGGGGCCGTCCCCGCGCGCCCGACAGCCGGCCGCACCGCAGAACCGGGTCGAACCGCCCTGGACCTCCCCCGCCTGTCATACTCTCGTTGAGTGTCCAACCCGCCCTCTTCACCCCGCTCCGACGCACCCCCACCGCCCGACGAGGTGTTCGCGGAACTGCTGCGCGGCGCCCGGGCGCTGCTGTCGTTGCGCCATCCCCTCGACGCCGAGCTCACCGTGAGCGAACTGCTCGGCTCCTGGCAGGAGATGCGGTCACGGGGGATCGACCCGGACCGCCTCGTCGGGGAGGGCCTGCTCGACTACGCGCGCCGCGCCGCCACGCCCGCCGCCCTGGCCCTGCTCACCGGGGTCTCCTCGGTGGGCGTCTCCGCCCGGCACCGGCTGCTGGCCCGGCGGGGCGCCCGGGAACTGGCCGCCCTGGGAGTCCCCGGCCCCCACTGGGCCTCCGTGCCCGTCACCGTCCGCCCCGTCGGGACCTACGTGTCCCGGTCGCTCTTCGGCGACGTGGACGAACTCGTGTGCGTCTACCGCCACGAGGTCGACGGGCAGCCGGAGGGGGACGAGCACGCGCTGGTCGCCGTCATCGACCACAACTCGGGCGGCGTGCTGCGCGACGCGTGGGTCAGCACCAAGGTCGAGCGGCTGCTGCGGCACTGCGCCGAGCAGGCCGAACGGGACCCCCTGGCCTCCTTCACCGCGGTCTCCCCGGGACGTGCGCGCAGCATGCTGTCCTCGGCGCTCGGGCGGACCCTCCGCCTGATGGCCGCCGGGGAGCAGCCCGCCTTCCGACCCAGCCGCTCCGTCACCGAACTCCTGGGGTTCGTCCGGGCGCGCACGCGCGTCCTGCCCCCGGAGCCGCCCGTCCGGGCGACCCCGTGGCGGCGCGACCGGCGCGCCACCCTCGCCGCGCGCTTCCTCGCCTCCGACGCGGCGGCCGACCTGTCCGACAGCTACGCCGCCGGGCGCTGCGCCGAGCACATCATCGACTACGGCTGCGACGCCGACTTCGGCCGCCCGCTGCGGGTCAGCCCCCGCAAGGTGGAGACGTTCCTGCTGGAGTGGCTGCCGCGGCGGGTGCTGCTGCTGCCCGAGGAGCAGGAGGCCATGCCGCACGTCCTGGCGGCGTGGGTCCGCTGGGCCGGCCCCTTCCAGGGGCTGCCCGAGATCGCGCTGCACGCCACCATCGACGCGGTGTGGGAGGCCACGGCGGTGTTCACCCGGTCCTACTGGGACCCCTCGTCCACCTTCGGGCTGCGGCGGGAGGCCGTGAACCGGCTGCTGCCCGACGGCGACCTGTCCGCCCTGCCCCGCCGGATGTTCGCCTTCCCGCTGGTGACCGAGCTGGACGAGGAGGAGTTCGACCCGGCGACCCGGGCCGGACGGCGCGCACTGCTGCGCCTGGACCACTTCGGCTCCTACGACCCGCCGAAGGCGCCACGGGGGCGGCACAGCGCCGTCTCCGAGGAGCCGCACCGCCCCCTCGACCGGTTGGACGAGGAGGCGCTGGACGCACACGAGCGGCTGGCCGACCGGCTGTGGCGGGGCGACCCGCCCAACCTGTGGCCCGCAGCACAGCGGCTGCTCGACCGCGGCCTGCCCCGCTCCGCGGTCCTGGAGACGCTGCTGGTCGCGTTGAGTGGGGCGGAGGAGGAGTCCGCCCTCGTCAAGATCCTGGACGAGCTCTAGGGCGGCCCGCCGGCGCGCCCTCCCGCGGCCGCGCGTCAGTCCGCGGAGCCGCCGAGCAGGCCGGGGATCTGCTCGCTGGCCTCCTTGACGTCCTTGACCGTGTCCACCCCCCGCCAGAAGCCGTTGATCCGGTAGCCGTAGAGCCGTCCCTGCCGGGCCAGGTCGGGGAAGGTGCTGGACTCGTGGTCGCCCTTGACCGGCAGCAGGGCGGTGGCCTCCGGCTCGAAGGCGTAGACGCCGGCGTTGATCCAGAACGGCAGCAGCGGGCTCTGCGTGAACCCCTCGATGAGGCCGTCGTCGGTGACGTCGACGATGCCCCAACTGGTGCGGTACTGGGCCAGCGCCAGGGTGATGAGGCCGCCCCGGGCGCGGTGGTAGGCGGTGAACTCGTCCAGGGGGAACCAGGTCAGCACGTCGCCGTTGAGCGCGAAGTAGGGGGCGTCGGCGTCCTTGAGACCGGAGGCCGCGAAGCGCAGCGCGCCGCCGCGGCCCAGCGGCTCGTCCTCCACCAGGATGCTGATCGCGGGGCGGGTCCGCCCGGAGAGGTGGTCGCGCAGCACCTCGGCCTTGTAGCCGCAGGAGACCACCACGTGCTCGACCCCGTGCCGGGCCAGCCATTCCAGTTGGTAGTCGATGATCGGCCTGTCGGCGACCTCGACCATGGCCTTGGGGCGGGTGTCGGTGTAGGGGCGCAACCGGGTGGCCTGCCCTCCGGCGAGGATGACGGCCTGTCGGATGGGTTCGCTGGAACGACTCATGAGCGGGACCATAGCAGGGCCTCCGCCGCCCGCCGGGAGAGGATTCCGCCCCGTCTCGCCGCACTCCGTGCGGCGCCGTTCAGCGCTGGGTGATCTCCGCGTAGGCGGCGCGCAGGTCGGCGCTGGTGATCGTGGTCAGGGCGGCGGCGTCGGCGTTCTCCCCCAGGCTCTCCGCGACCCTCAGGTCGCGCTGGGAGCACGCCTTCTCGAACAGCGACCGGGCGAAGCGGCCGTTGCCGAGCTCGTCGATCCAGCCCGTCTCGCACACGTAGCCGAAGATGCGCTCCAGGTCGGCGCGGGCCTCGTCGTCGAAGGAGTCGCCGGTGCGCGCGGCCATGCGCTCCGCGATCTCGGAGAGTTCGGCCGGGGTGTAGCTGGGGAAGGCCACCCGCACGTTGAACCGCGAGGACAGGCCGGCGTTGCTGCTGAGGAAGCGGTCCATGTCCGCCGGGTACCCCGCCAGCACGACGACCAGCCGGTCGCGGTCGTCCTCGGCCCGCTTGAGCAGGGTCTGCACGGCCTCGGCGCCGAACGCGTCGCCGCCGCTGTAGCCCGGGTTGACCAGCGAGTACGCCTCGTCGATGAAGAGCACCCCGCCCAGCGCCCGGTCCACCAGCTTGTTGGTCTTGACCGCGGTGGCGCCCAGGTGCTCGCCGACCAGGTCGACGCGGCCGGCCTCGACCACCTCGGCCCGGTTGAGCAGGCCCAGGGCGGCGAAGACGCGGCCGAGGATGCGGGCGACCGTGGTCTTGCCCGTCCCGGGCGGCCCCACGAAGACGAAGTGCCGCATCGGGGGCTGGGTGCGCAGCCCCTGCCCCTCGCGCAGCCGGGCCACCTGAAGCTGCGCGGCGATCGCGCGGACCTGCCGTTTGACCGGCTCCAGGCCGACCATCGCGTCCAGTTCGGCCAGCGCCTCGGCGAGGTCGGGGGGCGGGGCGAAGCCGGGCAGCCGCTCGGTCAGCGCGGTGCAGGCGGCGGCGATGTCGGCGGCGCGCACCGTGACCAGTTCCTCGGGCTCGGGCCGCCTGCCGGAGGACTCCCGGGTGACCACCCGCACGTCGCGGGCCTCGGCGGCCTTCTCCACCAGGGAGCGGGCGAAGCGGCCGTTGCCGAGCTCGTCGACGACCCCGTGCCGGACCACCTGGTCCATCCTGCTGCGCAGCTCCGCGGCGGCGGAGGCGTCCAGGACGTCGCCGCGCCGGGCGAACAGGGACTCGGCGATGCGGCACAGTTCGTCGGCGGTGTAGCTGGGGAAGCTGATGCGGGTGGCGAACCGGGAGGCCAGGCCCGGGTTGGAGGCCAGGAAGCGGTCCATCTCGGCCTCGTAGCCGGCGAGGATGATCACCAGTTGGTCGCGGTCGTCCTCGGCCCGCTTGAGCAGGGTCTGCACGGCCTCGGCGCCGAACCGGTCGGGCTGCCCGTCCCCCTCGTTGACCAGCGAGTACGCCTCGTCGATGAAGAGCACCCCGCCCAGCGCCCGGTCCACCAGCTCGTTGGTCTTGATGGCGGTGGCGCCCAGGTACTCCCCCACCAGGTCGGCGCGCTGGGCCTCCACCACGCGCGCCGTGGGCAGCAGGCCGAAGGAGTGGAAGATCGCTGCCAGGGCGCGGGCGACCGTGGTCTTGCCGGTCCCGGGCGGTCCGGAGAACACCAGGTGGCGCAGCGGCCGCTCGACGCTGTAGCCGGCGTCGGCGCGCAGCCGGGCCGCCTCGATGGCGGCGGCGAGCGCGCGGACCTGCTGCTTGACCGGTTCCAGGCCGATCATGCCCTCCAGGCGGGCCAGCGCCTCGCTCACCGGCATCGGCTCCTCCGCGGCGGCCTGCCCGCTCCCCGCGGAGCCGCGCCCGCCGCGGGCGCGCGACCGCTTGCCGGGTGCGGGTGCCGCGGGGGGTGCGGGCCGCTCCGGCCGGTAGCGGTTCAGCTCCCTGGTGAGCCGACGCGCGGCCGCGACCCGCCACAGCAGGGCCGCGCCGGTCGCCAGGGCCAGCGCCGCGATCCCCGCCCACACCGGGACCGCCGGGACGATCATGTGGGCCAGTGCGACGCCGAAGCCGGCGATCAGCCCGCCCAGCAGGGCCAGCAGCGTGGTGTGCCACACCGGGAACGCGGTGATGCGGGCGGCGGCGAGGGCGGTCAGCGGCGGCAGCAGCGGCACCAGCAGCAGGACGGGTTCGCCGTGCAGCGGGATGGACAGCAGCGTGTGGGCGAGCAGGGTCCAGCCCACGCAGACCGCGGTGGTGGCCACCGCCGCGGCGGAGTGCATCAGCGCGGCGAACAGCCCGAGCAGCAGGACCGTGCCGACGACGGCCGCCCACACCGGGACCTGCGCGAGGAACGCCGTGACCGCGGCCACGGTGACCGCGCCCAGCCCGACGAGGAGCCGGGTGCGCACCGGAACACGGCGGTAGACGGAACGGAGGCGTTCCACGGAGGCGGTTCCGGGTCGCTGCGCGGCTCGGGGTTCGGTCTGGCGCCCCATCGCTGCCCCTTTCGCGATATGCCCCTGTGCGCCCTGCTTCGCGGACACTCGTACCGGGTCGCGTTCCATACTGCCGCTTCCCGTGGGCGCTGCGTAAGGAGCGCCGCGCGTGTCGCGGCTCCGGACGCCGCGCGCGGGGTCAGTCCAGGAGGCTCAACTGGCCGTCCGCTGCGCCGGGCCGCACCCGGCGCAGGTGCCGCCAGCGGGGCAGGCGGTCCAGGTAGGACCAGGTCATCCGGTGGTGCGGGGTGGGGCCGCGCTCGGCGAGCGCGGCCCGGTGGGCCGGTGAGGGGTAGCCCGCGCCGGTGGCGAAACCGTATCCGGGGTACTCGGTGTCCAGTTCGGCCATCAGCGCGTCCCGGTGCACCTTGGCCAGCACCGAGGCCGCGGCGACACTGACGCAGGTCAGGTCGGCCTTGACACGGGTACGGACCGTCCAGGGGGCGCCGAGGTAGTCGTGCTTGCCGTCGAGGAGGACCGCGTCGGGGCGGACGGACAGGGCCTCCAGCGCCCGGTTGGCCGCCAGGCGCAGCGCCTCGGTCATGCCGAGCTCGTCGATCTCGGCCGGGGACGCCTGGCCGAACGCGTGGTCGCGGACCCAGTCGCGGACCTGCTGGGCCATTGCGGTGCGGCGCCGGGGGGAGAGCCGTTTGGAGTCGGTGAGCCCCTCGGGGGGCGGCGAGCCGTCGGTGACCGCCGCGCACACCAGCACGGGTCCGGCCCAGGCGCCCCGTCCCACCTCGTCGACCCCGGCGACCACCGCCGCGCCCTCCGCGGCGAGCTCGCGCTCCAGGTCGTAGGTGGGCGGGGGAACGGGTGCCGATGCCTTCGCCATTCGCCCCAGGGTAGCGGGATTCCGCGCTACCGTGCGGTATCGCGCTTCTGCTGTCCTCGGCTCCCCTATTCTGGGAATGTTACGGGCCGCGCCGCGCGGACCGCCGTCCGGCGGCCGTACCCGCGGGTGTGTCGGGCCCGCACGTCCCTTGCCACTTCTCTTCGTTCGTTGGGGGCTGCCTCCTCATGTCCGCCGCCATTCCCGAGCCCACCGGACCCGCACCGCAGGGTGGACAGCCAGGGACCGGGGAGGAATCGGTCGCCAAACTGATCTCCATCGCACCCAGACCCACTCTCGCGCAGCGGCTCATCTCCTGGGCCTCCCGCCCTCCGGGCAAGCTCTACCTGCCCAGTTGCGTCATCGTCGCGCTGGTGCTGCTGTACGAGGACAGCGTTCCCGGCGGCCACCTGACCAGCTTCGTCCTCGGTCTGGGCGGGGGCGCGGTCCTCGCCACCATGGGAGCGCTGCGCCTGGGCATCGCGATGACCGTGGCCCGGCCCATGATCCGCTACTACTGGCTGCGCTGGATCACTCCGCCGCTGATCGCGCTCGCGGCCGTCGCGCTGTCCCTGGCCGACGTCCCGTTGCAGGCCCGGGTCGACGCGTCGGCCGCCGACCTGCTGCACCTGCGGGAGACCACCGGTTCCTCCGGGGTGGTCCTGCCCGAGGAGCGGTGGACGGGCTTCTACCCCATCAGCGAGGTCAGCGAGCGTGAGGGCGTGACGCTGTTCACGGTGGAGGGGGCCGGGCTCCTCAAGAAGTCGGGGCTGGCCTACAGCCCCAAGGCACTGGAAACCGACGTGTTCCTCCCCGGCCACGGCAACGTGGTCTACGAGCACGTCAAGGGCAACTGGTACTCCTGGACCGACTACTGATCCGCCGCGAGCGGGCCGCGACGTGACCAGGGGGGCCGTCCGTCGGGACGGCCCCCCTGCCGTTGTCTGCCGGAGTCGGTCAGACCTGCCACTGCTCCCGCAGCCGGGCCGCTTCGGCGGCCGCGCCCTGCACCTGCTGCAACGGGTCCGCCTCTCCGGCCGCCGCGACCGGCGAGGACCCGCCCAGGCCGCGCGGTCGGCGGTTGTCGGCGATTCCCGGCAGGAGCTGGGCGAGCAGGAGCGTGGACAGCGCCGAGGTGTCCCCCGACGCGGAGTCGGTGCGCACCACCACCGGCTTGGGCGCCTGCTCGGCGAGTTTGGCCCCCACGTCCAGGCGGCGGCGGGCCAGCTCGTAGCGGAGCATCGCGCGGTTGTCCCGGTAGGCGGTGGCCAGCCGCCGCTGGGCGGTGGCCTCGTTGACGGCCGCCACCAGGTTGGTGCGGCCGCGCGTCTCGATCTCGTAGCGCACGCGCTGCGCCTCGGTCTCCTGTTCCTCCAGCATCTGCGCGACGTCCTTGCGCGCCCGGTTCAGCGCCGCCTTGACCTCGACGATCTTGGCGTCCCGGGCCTTCTTGGAACGCTCGATGTCCATCAGGAGCGTGTCGATACGGCGCTTGCGGGTCAGCTCCCACTCCTGCTCGTAGGCGATCAGCTCCTTGGCGACCCGCTCCCGGGTGGACAGGTGCTGCTGGTACTGGTTGGGCAGTTGCACGTCGGGGATGTTGCACCCCATGATCTGCACGCCGTACCGGCTGAGCTGGTGGTTCAGCAGCTCCTGCATGTCCGCCACGTCGGAGCCGCGCAGGTCGTAGGCGTTCTCGGTCTGCACCCGGCGGCTGCGCTGGCGGATGGCGTCCTGCACCGCGTTGGACAGCACCAGGTCGAAGTTGCTGGCGCCGATGGTGCGCACGAACGCGACCGCGTTGGTGATGCGGAACTTCAGGAAGAACTCGATCGACTTGAGCGGCACGTTCTCCTGGGTGGGGCAGGCGAGCACGGGCGCGTTGTAGGGGATCTCGGTGGAGGTGTCCACGACGAAGTCGACCCGGGTCCAGGGGTGCCACAGGTAGTGGCGGCCCGGCCCCAGTTCGGCGACGATGGCCCCGAACCTGGTGAGCACGCCGGTGGTGCCCTGCTCGATCTCCACGATGGAGGAGCGCCACCACCACAGCAGGGCGAGCACCACCGAGACGACCCCGAAGAACAGGGCGGGAACCGCGATGACGGTCCCGACCACTCCGCCGACGGCCACCGCCGACACGAGCGCCGTCAGGATCAGGTAGAGGCCGACCCACACCAGGGTCATCCACTTCAGTCCCCGGCTGTCGCGGGGGATGACGACGGGGACCAGGGCACCCTGGTCGCCGCCGCGCAGCAGGCGGGCGATGTCGCCCCAGGAGGCGAGCGACTCCCGGATGGTGGAGTTGCCGCGGCCGGTCGGTTGGCTCATCACTGGCCTCCCCGCTGGTAGAGCTCGGACTGGTCCGTGTTCGGCCCGGCACCGGGCAGGTCGCCCTCCGCGGCCTGTCCGGCCTCCGCCACGGCCTCCCCGGCGACGGGGGCGGAGGCCCTCTCACCCAGGAGCGCGGCGATCTCGGGTTCGCGGGCGGCGATGCGCTCCTCGATCTCGGAGAGGCGCTCGCGGATGGCCGCGATGTCCTCGTCGGAGAAGAGCACCTGGTCGGCGCCGCCGATGAGCTGCTGGGCCACCTGGAGGAAGTCGATGGCGGCGTCGCCGTCCCCGATCTGCACCAGTTGCGGCAGGCTGTCGGCGACCGCCTCCAGCTTGTCCAGCAGGTCCTGCTGGAAGCGGTAGTTGAGGATCTCGGGCGCCTCGGCCGCGCTGACCGCGCGGATGTCCAGGGCCTGGGCCTCCAGCAGTGCCGCGTTGGCCTGGGCGGCGCTCTCGGCCTCGACGAACCGCTGGCGGGCCAGGGCGCGGGCCCGGTTGGTCTCCCGCTCCAGGGCGGTGTCCATCTGTGCCTGGTACTGCGCGATCTCGGCCTGGATCGCGGAGAGGGTCTCGTTGAGGGAGGCGAGCTCCTTGTTGAGATCGCCCTCGTTCTGCTCCTTGCGCAGTTGGAGCTGGTACTCGTAGGTGTACGCCTCCTTGGCCACCCGCACCATCTCGGGGGCGGCCAGGTCCATGCGGTACTCCTGGCTGGACGGCTCGGCGTGGGTGATGTTGGCGTTGGTCAGCCGCACCGCGGGCAGGAACTGCTGGTTGAGCTGGTCCAGCAGGCGGGCGGTGTTCTCGCCGACCAGGTCGTAGATCTCCGCGGCCTGCTGCTCGTAGATGAGGCTGCGGGTGGTCTCGCTGATGGCGTTGTTGAGCTTGTCCTGGAAGCCCTGGACCGCGCCCAGGGTGAAGACGAACTCGACGGGGTCCTCGATGCGGAACTGGAGGAACAGGTCGACCGACGCCTTGACGCCGCTCTTGGTGGGGGCCTCGCGGATCGGGGCGTTGAAGGGGTACTCCCGGGTCGTGTTGACGATGTAGGAGACGCGCTTCCACGGGTTGAACAGGGTGACCCGGCCAGGGCCGACGACCTGCTCCAGCTTTCCGAACTTGCTGATCAGCGCCACACAGCCGTCGGGGACCATGACCATGCCCTGGCGCCACCAGCCGAAGGCGCCGATGGCGACGACCAGCAGCCAGTAGTGCGGGCCGAAGAAGACCATGGTGGCGCCCGGGACGGCCAGGGTGAGCAGGGTGCCCACGAGACCGAGCACGGCGAGCAGGATCACGGGCAGCATCGCGCCCGCGGTGCGACCGCGCGGGATCACCATCGGGCAGATGACGTGGACCGGGCCTTCGGGGCCGGGCTCGTACCTGCTGCGGTTGAGGGCCTCCCCCGCGTTGGCCAGCGAGGTGGTCTGCTGTTCGATCCGGGTGCCCACGGAGGCGCCGTGGTCGCGTGCCGCCAGGAAGTCGCCTGGATCGAGTCCGAACTGGTCCGCTGCCCGGTTGACAGCGTCGCCGAGCGCCGTGCGCGGATCAGCCCCTTGGGCTATCGCGCTCGCGGCTCCGCGCACTGTTTGCGCGAAGGACATGGGCGAGGGCTCCTTTCGCTCAGTTGGGGGGGTGTGTTTTCGGACGTAATACACCTTTCGACGGTTCCACTGTGCTGCCTGCGGGGTCGCAATCCTGCCGCGGGGTTGCGGTCCACCGGGGCGCGGTGGAACGACGGTCCGATAACGGCATCGCGGTCCGCTGCGGGGGCGTGCGCCGGGGCACGCGGCGCCGACGCCCTCCGATCCGGCCGCGGACGTTCATACGTGGACCACGGCGACCCGCTGGTGCTTGGGCCGGTCCGGCTCCTCGACGAGCCGGCTGAGGTCGTCGGGGTCGCTGGTCAGCAGCACCACCGGGCGTTCCTGGCCGAGCGCGGTCACCGCCACCACCGAGTCGATCGCGCAGCGGTGGCCGGTCAGGCCGGTCCTCCCCAGCAGCTCACCGGCGCCGCGGGCGATCTCGGGGGTGACCGCGAGCACCGAGATCCGGGAGAGCACGCGGTGGATCGCGGCGTCCCGGGGGCCGCCGCGGAGCACCTCCGCGAGGGTGACCGCGCTGACCACCACACGGGCCCGGCGGCGGTGGGCGACCTCCAGGTGCGCCCGTGCGCGTTCGTCGCCGTCCGCGATCTTGGACAGGCCCTCGCTGTCGAGGACGAGGGTGCCTCCTCCGGTCAGTCGGCGTCCGGCCACGCCGCCTCCGCCTCCGCCAGGCTCTGTTCGGAGACCGGCCCGTACTCGTTCTCCAGCAGGTCGGCGAGTTCGGCCAGCAGGTCCAGTTCCAACTGTCGGCTGACCGCCTCGGTCACGTAGCGGCTGAACTCGCCGCGTCCGACGCGTTCGTGGACGGCGGAGCTGAGGTCCTCCGGCATGGAGATGCTGATCTTGCGGGTCCGGCTTGCGGAGCCGGAGGAGAAGCGCCCCCGCTCTCCGACGTGCCACCGTGCCGTCTCCCCGCGGTGGGGGAGCTTCCCGCTGTCGTGGAGCGCGGTGATCACCGTGAGAGGGTCGACCTGCCCCGACCGCAGAGCTCTGACGAGTTCGGCGGACACCTCCGAGGGGGTGCCGTGTTCAGTGTCCATCGAGTCAACTCTCACAACCGCGATGCTACCAATGGTATTACCGTCATACCCGCTCCTCCGCCGCGCTCACCGCCCCGAGACAGCGAACGGGGGCGGCCGGTGGGCCGCCCCCGTGGGACGTGTGCGCCAACGCGCCGGGATCAACTGCAACCGCTGGTGGAGCCGCAGCCCTCGCAGACGTAGCAGCTCCCGGACGGCCGCATCTTGGTGCCGCAGCTCACGCAGAGCGGGGCGTCGGCGCTGAAGCCCTGCCGGGCCTCGGCCGCCTCCACCGTCCCGCGGACCCCGGTGGTCCGGGGAGCCTCGAGCAGCGGGTCGCCCGCCTCGGCCACCGGCGCCGACTGGGCGTAGGTGACCACCTGGGCGGCGACCTGCGCGGGGTCCTCCCCGGCGGCCTGGGCGGCGCGCTCCTCGGCGGAGAGCACGCCCAGCGCCGCGCGCTCCTCGTAGGGCAGGTAGTCCAGGGCCAGACGGCGGAAGATGTAGTCCACCACCGACTGCGCCATCCGGATGTCGGGGTCGTCGGTCATCCCGGCCGGCTCGAAGCGCATGTTGGTGAACTTCTCCACGTAGGTCTCCAGCGGCACCCCGTACTGGAGGGCGATGGAGATCGCGATGGAGAAGGCGTCCATGATCCCGGCCAGGGTGGAGCCCTGCTTGCCGAGCTTGAGGAACACCTCGCCCAGGCCGTCGTCGGGGTAGGAGCCCGCGGTGATGTAGCCCTCGGCTCCGCCGACGGTGAAGGAGACGGTCTGGCTGGGACGCCGCTTGGGCAGCCTGCGCCGCACCGGGCGCCGCACCTCGACGGTGCGGGGGGCCTGCTCGGCCTTCTCCTTCTCCTCCTTCTTGGCGGTGGACAGCGGCTGGCCGACCTTGCAGTTGTCCCGGTAGACCGCCAGCGCCTTGAGGCCCTTCTTCCAGCCCTCGTAGTAGAGGCGCTCGAAGTCCTCGACGGTGGCCTCCTCCGGGACGTTGACGGTCTTGGAGACCGCGCCGGACAGGAACGGCTGGACCGCCGCCATCATGTCCACGTGCCCCATGGGCCGGATGTAGCGCCGCCCCGTGGCGCAGTCGAAGATCTCGTAGTGCTCGGGCTTGAGACCGGGCGCGTCGACCACGTGCCCGTGCTCGGCGACGTAGGCGACGATGGCCTCGATCTGCTCCTCCTGGTAGCCGAGGGTCCGCAGCGCCCGGGGGATGCCCTGGTTGACGATCTGCATGGACCCGCCGCCCACCAGCTTCTTGAACTTGACCAGGGAGAAGTCGGGCTCGATGCCGGTGGTGTCGCAGTCCAGCATGAAGGAGATGGTGCCGGTCGGCGCGAGCAGGCTCGCCTGGGCGTTGCGCCAGCCGTTCTTCTCGCCGATCTCCAGGCACTCCCGCCACGCCCGGGTGGCGGCGGCGTGGATCGGCTTCTCCAGCTCGCCGACGGTCTTGAGGGCGTCGTTGGCGGCGGCGTGCTTGCGCATGACGCGCTTGTGGGACTCGGCGTTCTTGGCGTAGCCGTCGTAGGCGCCGACCACCCCGGCCAGCTCGGCGCTGCGCCGGTAGGCGGCGCCGGTCATGAGCGAGGTGATGGCGGCGGCCACGGCGCGTCCGCCGTCGGAGTCGTAGGCGTGGCCGGTGGCCATCAGCAGCGCGCCGAGGTTGGTGTAGCCGATGCCCAGTTGGCGGAAGGCCCGCGTGGTCTCGGCGATCTTCTCGGTGGGGAAGTCGGCGAAGGTGATGGAGATGTCCATCGCCGTGATGACCAGCTCGACGAGCCGCTCGAACTCCTCGACGCGGAAGGAGCCGTCGTCGTCGAGGAACTTCATCAGGTTGATGGAGGCCAGGTTGCAGGAGGAGTTGTCCAGGTGGACGTACTCCGAGCAGGGGTTGCTGGCGGTGATCCGGCCGCTCTCGGGCGTGGTGTGCCAGTCGTTGATGGTGTCGTCGTACTGGATGCCCGGGTCGGCGCACTCCCAGGCGGCCCGGGCCATCTTGCGGAACAGCTCCTTGGCCTTGACCTTCTCGATGACCTCGCCGGTGGTGCGGGCGACTAGGCCGAACTCGGCGTCCTGCTCCACGGCCCGCATGAACTCGTCGGAGACGCGCACCGAGTTGTTGGCGTTCTGGTACTGGATGCTGACGATGTCGGCGCCGCCCAGGTCGACGTCGAAGCCCGCGTCGCGCAGCGCGCGGATCTTGTGCTCCTCACGGGCCTTGCACTCGATGAACTCCTCGATGTCGGGGTGGTCCACGTCGAGGACGACCATCTTGGCGGCCCGCCGGGTCGCGCCGCCGGACTTGATCGTCCCGGCGGAGGCGTCGGCGCCGCGCATGAAGGAGACCGGGCCGGAGGCGGTGCCGCCGGAGGAGAGCAGCTCCTTGCTGGAGCGGATGCGCGAGAGGTTCACGCCCGCGCCCGAGCCGCCCTTGAAGATGACCCCCTCCTCCTTGTACCAGTCGAGGATCGACTCCATGGTGTCCTCGACCGACAGGATGAAGCAGGCGGAGACCTGGGCCTTCGACGAGGTGCCGACGTTGAACCAGACCGGGGAGTTGAAGCTGAACATCTGGTGGACGAGGGCGTACTTGAGCTCGTGGTCGAAGATCTCGGCGTCCTCGTCGGAGGCGAAGTAGCCGTGCTCGCGGCCGGTCGCGGTGTAGGTGTTGACGACCCGGTCGACGAGCTGCTTGAGGCTCCACTCGCGCTGCGGGGTGCCCAGCGCGCCGCGGAAGTACTTGCTGGCCACGATCTGGGTGGCGTTCATCGACCAGCTCTTGGGGAACTCGACCCCGTTCTGCTGGAAGTTGATCGAGCCGTCCCGCCAGTTGGTCATGACGACGTCGCGGCGTTCCCACTCCACGGTGTCGTAGGGGTGGACTCCGGGAGTGGTGAAGACCCGCCGGATCTTCAGTCCTCCCCGGGCTTTCCTGCCCTTGCGTGTAGCAGAGCCGCTCGCCGTCTCGGTCATGTCGCTTTGCTCCCCCATCTGTGAAGAGGTGTACCCGGTCGGTGCCTGCCGCCCGGTCCCGTCGCGGCACGGCGGCACCGTGCGTGTTCTCTGGTCTGCTGGACGCTGTGGGGCGTCGGGTGGGTCAGTCCTGCGGCGCGGCACGCTCCGCTCTCAGCTCCGCGATCTCGTTCTCGAAGTCCTCCAGGGACTCGAAGCTGCGGTAGACGCTCGCGAAGCGCAGGTAGGCGACCTCGTCCAGGTCGCGCAGCGGCCCGAGGATGGCGAGCCCGATCTCGTGGGAGGGGACCTCGGCGGCCCCGCGGGCGCGGATGGTCTCCTCGACCCGCTGGCCGAGGAGGGCGAGGGCGTCCTCGCTGACCGGGCGGCCCTGGCAGGCCCGTCGGACTCCAGCGATGATCTTGCTGCGGGAGAAGGGCTCGGTGACGCCCGACCGCTTGGCGACCATGAGCAGCACGGTCTCCTGGGTGGTGAATCTCCTCTCGCAGGCCGGGCAGGAGCGGCGGCGCCGGATCGCGGCCCCCTCCTCTGCGGCGCGGCTGTCGATCACCCGGGTGTCCTGGTTCTGGCAGAAGGGGCAGCGCACCAGTCCTCTTCCTTCCCAGGTCAACGCCGAAGGACCACAACTTGTGGATGCTTTCACCCACGCGGGTACAAGATTTAGTGGTCGATAACCTAGACCTCACCGTCCCCGGGCGCAACTCGCCGGTCCGTCTCCCGGAAGTGTCGTGGCACACACCCCAGCCGTCCCGCGGGCACGGCGCAGCCGCGGGCGTCCGCCTGGTGCGGGCAGGCGGCGGGAGCGGGGTTCGGGGTCAGTGGGAGGGCAGCACGAGCTCCTGGCCCGGCGTGAGGACCGGTCCGGTCAGGTTGTTGATCTCGACGAGCTCGTCCACCGTCTTGCGCGGGTCCTCCGCGGGGCGGATCCGCTCGGCGATCTCCCAGAGCGTGTCCCCCTCGTTGACGATGAGGGTGTGCGACCGCTCGGGCAGGTCCATGAGGCTCTCGGTGGAGGCGTCGGCGGTGGTGGCGCTCAGGGCCACGAAGGCCACGGAGAGGAGTCCGCAGCCCGCCGCGGCAGCCGTGCCGAGCAGGCTGTACAGGACGATCCGGCCGCGCCTGGTCAGCCGGGGCGGCCCGGCGGGGACGGGACGGGTGCTGCGACGGCTCCCGGCGGCCTGGAGATGTCGGTGCGGCTCCACGGCGCCGGCCCACTCCGGCACCTCGCGGGACCAGTCGTAGAGACCGGGAGCGCGGTCGTCGCGGGCCGCACGGCGGAGGACACGGTCGGCGGCCTGCGCGGCGCGCGGCAGCGCGGTCTGGGACATCGTCGTCTCCTTACCTCCACCGGCTAGAACTGGCGTTCGACTACTACCGCATTCCGGGAAATTTTTCAGCACCATCTCGAACGTTTGTTTGATCTCGCCTTGTGCAGGGACTAACGTGGAATGTGTTTCGTTCCGGTAGAGCGTCGGCGTCGGTCGTGTCACACCGCCACCCTCGGCCATCCGGAACAAGCACCGATGCCACACAGCCGACAGTCCACGACCCAGGACACCGACCGCCGAGGAGGCCGGACGTGCCGGAGGAGAACAACGGAGGGCGGCAGCCCCGTGCGGAGGAGAGTGCCGTCTCCGCACTCCGCCCGGTCCGCACGGATGACTCCGCTGCGACCCCCACCGGGGGGGCGGAGGCCGCTCCGACACTCACCGACCGCCAGCGGAGTGTCCTGAACGTCATCCACCGCTACGTCCGTGAGCGGGGGTACCCGCCGTCGATCCGGGAGATCGGTGACGCGGTAGGACTGTCCAGCCCCTCAAGTGTCGCGCACCAGTTGAAGGTGTTGCAACGCAAGGGCTACCTCCACCGGGACCAGAATCGCCCAAGAGCGGTGGAAATTCGCATTCCCGGCGAAATGCCCACCTTTCCGCAGAAAACCCCTGGTCACACGGGGGCAGCGGACTCTCCCGCCACGGTCGGCATCCCCCTCCTGGGCCGTATCGCGGCGGGCGGCCCGATCCTGGCCGAGGAGTACGTCGAGGACGTCTTCACCCTCCCCCGACAGCTCGTCGGCGAAGGCACTCTGTTCATGCTCACCGTCGTGGGCGACTCCATGGTCGACGCCGCCATCACCGATGGTGACCTGGTGGTTGTCCGCCAGCAGCCCGACGCCAACAACGGCGACATCGTGGCCGCGCTGCTGGGTGACGAGGCCACGGTGAAGGTGTTCAAACGTGACGGAGAACACGTTTGGCTACTGCCCAGAAACAGCGCCTACGAGCCGATCAACGGCGATTCCGCGACCATTCTGGGCAAGGTGGTCACCGTTCTCCGTAAGGTGTAACAACTCCGCGTCGTTTCGGTACGGCGCCGTAATCCGCGCCTCCTGACGGCCCCGCACCCCGTCTCCGCCCCCGCCGTGGACGCCTCCGCCGCCGTCCGCGCGGTCTCCCGTGCCGGAAAGACACGACCGCCCCGGGCGGCACGGGGGCGACGCTCCCGCTGCGGAGCGCCGCCCGGGCTCCGCTATTCGCGGTAGTCGCCGCTCTCGATCTTCGCCAGGGTGGAGTGGGCCAGCTCCTCGGCCTGCGCGATCGCCTCGTCCTCGGGCAGCGGCTCTCCGCCGCTCATCTCGTCGTAGCAGGCCGAGAACGACAGGTTCTCCACGTAGGTGGCCACGCAGCCGACCTCGTTGGTGGAGTCGTACCAGGACAGGGCGCCCTCGCCGAGCCCGCTCACCGGGGTCGTGTCGTAGTCCTCGGCGTACAGCTCCAGGTCGTCGGCGGTGTCGTACGCCTCCTCGGGGTCGTTGAGCACGACCGTGAGGAAGTAGTAGCTCCCCTCCTCCCAGGTGACGGCGTTGTTCCAGGAGCAGTGGTAGCCCTCCCACCACTCCTGGGCACCGGTGTCGACGTCCTCGACCTCCAGGCTGTACCCGGGCATGAGCGTGTCCAGTTCGTCGGGAGCGATCTCCTCACAGGCCGGCAGTACGACGAACTCCCCCTGCGGCGAAGGCGTCTCGTCGGGCCCCTGGGGCTCCTCCCCGCCGGACTGGGGGCTCTCGGCCACGTTGCCCGAACCACCGGCCGACGGCGCCTCGTTGCCGCCGCTCAGGGCGAAGAACACGATGATCCCCGCCACGGCCAGGACCACGAACGCGCCCACGAGCACGCCGGCGATCAGACAGCCGTTGCTCTTCCGCTGCGGAGGCGTCGGGTATCCGGCCCCGTACTGGGGGGTGAACTGCTGGCCGTAGGAGGGCTGGGGAGTCCCGTAGGGCTGGCCGTAGGGAGGTTGCGGTCCGTTGGGAGGCGGCTGCGTCATCAGGTTCCTCGCTGAGTACTGGCGGGTGATCCGCGTGATCGGGGATGGGGACGACCGGTGTCGGCGCAGAGCGCCTGCCCGGTCCCTGGGGGTCTATTCCGCTTCGAGTTCGGCGACGATCTCCCTGGCCACGGTCAGGGCGCCCTCCATGGCTTCCGCCGCGGAGATCTCCCGACTGGCCGCGAAATCGGTGCTGGACTCGTAGCAGGTGGAGATCATGAGGTTGGACTTCCGTACCGCCACACACCCGTGCAGCGTGGTGGCGTCGTACCACCGGACCGCCTCGTCGCCGAGGTCGTCCACGGCGACCGCGGTGTTCCCCCCGGGTTCGCTCCTCAGGTCGGCCCGGGCCGACGCCTCTCCGCCGTAGCCGAGGCGGTTGCCGCTGCGGATGAACGCCACGCTCACGCTGGCGGGCAGCCCGGAGGAGTCCTCCGTGGTCGTCCAGCGGCACTGGGTGCCGTCCCACCAGTCGGCGTCCCCGGTGTCGATCGGGCTGTCGAGGTCGGCCACGTGTCCCTTGACGAAGCGGTCGAGCACCCCGCTCTCCTCCACCACGGCGCACTCGGGGGCCGCCTCGTAGTCCCCACCCGGCCCACGCAGCCAGACGAGGAAGCCGATCCCTCCGAGGACCAGCAGTGCCAGGCCCAGCACCGCACCGGCCAGGAGCACCGTCGCGCAACCGCGGCCGCTCTTGGGCGGCGTCTCCTGCTGGGGGGCGAATCCGCCGTAGGGGGGCGGCTGGACCATGGGCTTCCCTTCGTCTGTCCCGGACCGGGGCGGGGGTGGTACGACGTGCCAACGCTACTAGTCGGGAGCCACCCGGCCGGTGGCGGCGTCAGGTGGTCCGGTCGTCCCGTTCTACCGAGTGAGAAGCCGCTTCCCGCCACAAAGTTCGCGATGATCGAAGACCTTTTTCCCGGCGGCCCGGCCCGCGCCCCGGCGTCGGCGCCGGGATGCCGTCACAGGGCCGCGGCCACCTCCGCGGCCACCGTGGCCGCTGCGCTGCGGGCCTCCTGCGCGGGCACTCCGCCGTACCAGACCCGGACCGTGAGGTTGTCGGCCCGCAGGACCGCCTCGGCGCCGTCGCCGACGGACGCCGCGCGCACCACTGCTTCCTCGACGGGCTCCGCGGCGTCGCCGCTCAGCGCCTCCAGCTCCGCCGCGGCCCGGTCCGCCCCGCTCACCGAACCGTCGCCGTCCCCGAAGTGGGCGCGGAAGGAGACGACGAGGACCCGGGCGTCGGCACCGGACGCGTCCAGGGAGGACCACACGCACGACCGCTCGGCGGACTGGGACAGCGGCCCGGCCGTGTCGCTCTCCAGCACCGCCGAGGGGACCACGGCCTCCACCGCCGTAGTCGGCACCGACGCGCAGTCGGGCGGCTGCGGGTAGGTGTCCGCCTCCGTGGCCTCGACCGCGGGACCGCGCGCGTCCCACAGCAGCCCGCCGACGACGGCCCCGGTGCTCACCACGGCGACCCCGCCCACCGCGGCGACCCAGCGCAGCAGCGTCCGCCGTCTCGCCTCGCCCATGTCCGCAGCCTCTCTCCTCCGCCGCGACGCCCGGCTGTTCCCCGCACACCGCGGGGCCGCGGCCGGTCGAGCCGCGGCCCCGCGGGGGTCGGCGGGCAGAACCGCTAGGCGACCACGATGTTGACCAGTTTGGGTTCGCGCACGACGATCTTGCGGATCTCGCGCCCGGCGATGAAGCCCTGCACCTTCTGCGAGGCCAGGGCCAGCCTCTCCAGCTCCTCCGCGGAGATGTCCGGCGACACCTCCAGCTTGTCGCGGACCTTGCTGGCCACCTGGACCACGCAGGTCACGCTCTCCTGCACCAGCAGCGCGGGGTCGGGCTCGCGCCAGGTGCCCACGGCCACCGAGCCGGAGTGGCCGAGCAGCTCCCAGCCCTCCTCCGCGACGTAGGGCGCGAACAGCCCGAGCGTGATCGCGATGACCTCGGCGGCCTCGCGCACGGCCGGGTCGGCGGCGCCGGGGCCGGAGTCGATCGCCCGGCGGGTCGCGGTGACCAGCTCCATGATGCGCGCGATCGCCACATTGAACCGCTGCGCCTCGATGGCGTCGGTCACCTTCGCCAGGGTCTGGTGGGTGACCCGGCGCAGGGCCTGGTCGCCGGTCGCCGGGTCGACGCCCGGCGCGGAGGCGGCTCCGGCCTGGGCCATCACCCGGTAGGCGCGGTTGAGGAACTTCAGGGAGGCGCCCGGGGAGACGTCGGCCCAGTCGATGTCCTCCTCCGGCGGGCCGGCGAAGACCACGGTCAGCCGGACCGCGTCGACGCCGTAGCGGTCGATCTCCTTGCCCAGGTCCACGCCGTTGCCCAGCGACTTGGACATCGCCTTGCCCTGGTTGATGACCTGGCCCTGGTTGAGCAGCCGGACGAAGGGCTCGGTGAAGGACACCAGGCCCATGTCGTAGAGCACCTTGGTGAAGAAGCGGCTGTACAGCAGGTGCAGGATCGCGTGCTCGACGCCGCCGACGTACTGGTCGATGGGCCCCCACTTCTCGACCTTCTCCACGTCGAACGGCGCGGTGTCCAGGTTCGGCGAGCAGTACCGCAGGTAGTACCAGGAGGAGTCGACGAAGGTGTCCATGGTGTCGGTGTCCCGCTTGGCGGCCCCGCCGCAGCGGGGGCAGGACACGTTGACCCAGTCGGTGGCCGCGGCCAGCGGGGAGATCCCCTTGGGGGCCAGGTCGGCGCCGCGCAGGTTCTCGGGCAGCCGCACCGGCAGGTCGGAGTCGGGGACGGGGACCTCGCCGCAGTCGGGGCAGTGGATGATCGGGATGGGGGTGCCCCAGTAGCGCTGGCGGGACAGCAGCCAGTCGCGCAGCCGGTAGTTGACGGCGGCCTTGCCGGTGCCGCGCTCGGTGAGGATCTCGATGATGCGCGGGATGGCCTCGCTCTTGCTCAGCCCGTTCAGCGGGCCGGAGTTGACCAGGACGCCCTCGCCGGGGGTGGCGATCCCGGTCTCGGCCGGGTCGGGTTCGCCGGTGTCGACCACGACCCGCACCGGCAGGCCGAAGGTGCGGGCGAAGTCCAGGTCACGCTGGTCGTGGGCGGGCACCGCCATGATCGCGCCGTGACCGTAGTCGGCCAGCACGTAGTCGGCGGCCCACACCGGGATGCGCTCGCCGTTGACCGGGTTGATCGCGTAGCGCCCCAGGAAGACGCCGGTCTTCTCCCGTTCGGTGGACTGGCGCTCGATGTCGCTGAGCTTGCTGACCTGGACGCGGTAGGCCTCGAACGCCTCGCGCTGCTCGGGCGCGCACAGCTCGTCGGCCAGCGGGGCGTCGGCGGCCACCACGAAGAAGGTGGCCCCGTACAGGGTGTCGGGACGGGTGGTGAAGACGGTGACCGGCTCGTCGCGGCCCTCGATCACGAAGTCGACGTCGGCGCCCTCGGAGCGGCCGATCCAGTTGCGCTGCATGGTGAGCACGCGCTCCGGCCAGCCGCCCTCCAACTGCTCCATGTCGTCCAGCAGCCGCTGGGCGTAGTCGGTGATCTTGAAGTACCACTGGTTGAGCGCGCGCCGCTCGACCTCGGTGTGGCAGCGCTCACACCTGCCCTGCACGACCTGCTCGTTGGCGAGCACGGTCTGGTCCTGCGGGCACCAGTTGACCAGGCCGTCCTTGCGGTAGGCCAGGCCGCGTTCGTAGAACCGGAGGAAGAACCACTGGTTCCAGCGGTAGTACTCGGGGTCGCTGGTGTGCAGGCGACGGGACCAGTCCAGGGAGATGCCGTAGCGCCGGAAGGACTCGGCCTGGGTCTCGATGTTGGCGTAGGTCCACTCGGCGGGGTGGGAGTCGCGCTTGATGGCGGCGTTCTCCGCGGGCAGTCCGAAGGAGTCCCAGCCGATCGGGTGCAGCACGTTCTCCCCGCGCGCGAAGTGGTAGCGCGCGATGACGTCGCCGATCGCGAACGCCTCGGCGTGGCCCATGTGGAGGTCGCCCGAGGGGTAGGGGAACATGTCGAGCACATAGCGCCGGGGACGGGTGTCGGCCGGGTCCTCACTGGCGGTGAAGGGGTTCTCCTTCGCCCACCGGGCCTGCCACTTCTCCTGCAGTGCCCGGGCGTCGTAGGAGTCGCTCGTCGTCTGCTCGCCGCTAACCGCTGTCATCGTTGGATGGTTCCTCTACCGGTGTTGCCCTGGGGACAGGTTCCGATCTGGCGCCCTGCTGCTGGTGGACCAGCCGCTCCCGGCTCGTCGGCGGTCCCTGGGGCCGCCGCTCCGAGTGCCTGTCTCTCAAGGTTAGCGCGCGGCGACACGCCCGCGGCGCCATCCGTTCGGCGGGCACCGCCACGGGGGGCGCCCGGGCTGGTCGGGGGGCGGGCGACGGGCCGTGCGGCCCGCGCGGAAAACCTCGGACCCCACGTGACGGTACGGTAACCCACTACCGTGGATGCCACGCGGGAAGGCTCCGGTCCCCCGGGCGTCGCCCCGCCGGTGCGCCGGCGCCCGGCCCCACACCGGCGCCGAGGCGCCGGAGGGAGCAGCCCTCCGCGAGGGCCGGGCCCGCCGTCCGAAGGCGCGTGCGGTGCGAGGCCACCGGCGCGCGGCTGTCTGTTCAGTGGAGAGACCGATCGAGATGACCCTGTCCCGTTTGCGCACTGTGTTCCGGACGCTGCTGTCCACCGTGCTGGCCGTCGCCGCGGGCGCGGCGCTGGCCGCCTGTTCGACGCAGGGCGAGGAGGTCCCCGCCGAGACGGTGGCCGAGCAGAGCCAGGCCCCGGTGCTGGGCGACTACGACAACCGCATCCAACTGGTCGAAGGGACCCCCTACACCCTCACGACCGAGGAGGGCGACTCCTTCGTCCTGGAGATCACCGGGTACGACGACGCGAAGCCGAGCGTGGTCATCAGCGTGACCCCGGACGGGGGCCGGGGCGAGGAGCAGTCCCTGGAGCTCGGCGAGGAGCTGGAGGTGGGCGGAGTCTCCTGGCACGTCTCGGAGCTGGGCTTCAGCGAGTCGATGCCCGGCTCGGTGACGCTCACCAGGGCGGAATAACCGCCCGCTTCCTGGGCAGAGGGCTCCTGGTCGCTGCCTCCTCCCATAAGTTACTGTGCAGTAGGACACTATGGGCGACATTTCCGGAGGAGGCAGGATGCTCAATCTCTCGGTTCTGCTGGAGGACGGCGCACGCAACCAGCCCGAGCGCGACGCGATCGTCTTCGGCGACATGCGGCTGAACTACGCCCTGGTCGACATGATCGCCAACCAGGTGGCCAACCTGCTGGTGTCCCGGGGTGTCCGGCCGGGGGACAGAGTCGCGATCGCCTGTCCCAACGTCCCGTACTTTCCCTTCGTCTACTTCGGTGCGCTCAAGGCGGGCGCGGTCGTGGTCCCGCTGAACGTCCTGCTCACCCCGCGGGAGATCGAGTACCACCTGCGCGACTCCGGGGCCAAGGCGCTGTTCGCCTTCACCGGCACCCCGGAACTGCCGCTGGGCGAACGCGCGTGGAAGGCGTTCCACGAGGTCGCCGAGTGCGAGGTGTACGTCGACCTGCCCGCCACGGCCGGGGCCACCGAGTCCGCGATCGAGGGCGCCGAGACCTTCTGGGCCGCACTGGCCGGCCAGCCCGGCGAGTTCGAGTCGGTGCGCACCGAGGCGGACGACACCGCGGTGATCATCTACACCAGCGGCACCACCGGCCAGCCCAAGGGTGCCCAGCTCACCCACAACAACCTGCTGTTCAACGCGGTCTCCTCCAGCGCGATGTTCGACCAGGCCCCCGACGGGCACGACGTGTTCCTCACCGTGCTGCCGCTGTTCCACATCTTCGGGCAGACCACGATGATGAACGCCGCGCTGTACCGGCACGGCACGATGGTGCTGATGCCGCGCTTCGACGGCGACGAGGCGCTGTCGCTGATGGAGCGGGAGGGCGTCACCCTCTTCGCCGGGGTGCCGACCATGTACTGGGGGCTGCTCAACGCCAGGGGCGAGCACGACATCGAGAAGATCTCCCGCACCCTGCACACCGCGGTGTCCGGCGGCGCGCCCCTGCCCGCCGAGGTCTCCCGCCGGATCAGGGAGAAGTTCGGCATCGGCATCCTGGAGGGCTACGGCCTGTCCGAGACCTCCCCGGTGGTGTCCTTCAACAACCCCAAGCGCAAGGCCAAGCCGGGCTCGATCGGCCTGCCGATCTGGGGTGTGGAGATGAAGCTCGTCGACGAGAACTTCGAGACCGTCGAGGGCGAGGGGCCGGGGGAGATCGCGGTGCGCGGCCACTGCGTGATGAAGGGCTACCACAACCGTCCCGAGGCCAACGCACAGGCCATGCGCGACGGCTGGTTCCGCACCGGCGACATCGCCCGCCGCGACGAGGAGGGCTTCTACTTCATCATCGACCGCTCCAAGGACATGATCATCCGCGGCGGCTACAACGTCTACCCGCGGGAGATCGAGGAGGTGCTGATGACGCACCCCCAGGTGAGCCTGGCCGCCGTCGTGGGCGTCCCACACGACACGCACGGCGAGGAGATCAAGGCGTTCGTGATCCCCACCGAGGACGCCACGATCACCGAGCAGGAGCTGATCGACTGGTCCAAGGAGCGGCTGGCCGCCTACAAGTACCCCCGGCTGGTGGAGTTCCGCTCCGAACTGCCGATGACCGCCACCGGCAAGATCCTCAAGCGCGAACTGCGCTGACGCGCCGTCCGGAGCGCCCGTGCCGGGCGGTGCCCGCGGCCCGGCACGGGCAGGCCCCTCCCGCCCGGCGGACGCGCGGGGCGCTCGACGGCGGTCCGCCCAGTGGACCGGGGCGGTCGGCTCAGGGCGACGGCTGCCACTGCCCGTCGCAGACCGTGCAGCGGAACTCGATGGGCTTGCCGCAGGTGCGGCAGTACGGCCCGGGCCCGAACTCGTCGAGGTGCAGGGCGTGCCGGTCCTCGAAGACCCGCACGTCCAGGCACACGTTGCAGCGGATCGGCACGCCGGTCGGACTGGGCGGCCAGGGGTCGTCCGGTTCGACGAGGTGGTCGTCCGCCTGGTGGTCCATCACTGCCTCCCCGCGGCCGGTGGTTCCGTCCACTCTAGGCCGGGGCCGCCCCGGCCGGGGCGGTTTCCGCGCCGCGGGGCGTGTCAGTCGGAGAGCTCCGCGGCCGCGCGCAGGGTGGGCAGCAGCTCCTCCCTGCCGTAGACGGCCGTCCCGACGGCCGCGGAGAACGCGGCCAGCATGTGCACGAAGACCAGCGGGTCGCCCTGGGCCCGGACACGGGCGGCCTCGTGCTCCCCCACCGCGTACGCCTCCCAGGTCGTGACGACCGCCAGCTCCACCTCGGGGTCCAGCAGGTCCGCGACGGTCCGGGAGACCGCCTCCCGCGTGTCGGCGGGACGCCACGGCACCCCGGTGTCCTGCACCCGGCGGGAGAGGAAGGCCGCGAACACCTTCAGTTCGGAGGCGATCCGCTCCCCCGCCTCGGTGCTGATCCCCGCGGAGCGCTCGCGGACCAGTCGGCGGTCGGCGTGCGCGTACGCGTCGATGAGGTCGAGGGCGACGGCCTTGTGGTGCCGGGTGTCGTCTGTCGCAGCCATGCCCCTCATCATGCCCACCGGTCGGAGTCCACACCCCGGCCGCGCCGTCCGGTTCAGAGGGCGGGAGGCTCGAAGTCGGGCCGCAGCGGCATGTGCGCGTCGGTCCCGTCGAGCTTCACCCCCAGGATCTGGTGCAACTGCACCACGTTCCGCTCGAAGCCCAGCACGCATCCCGCCATGTAGAGCCGCCACACCCGGGCGGTGCCCTCGCCGACCTCCCGCACCGCGGCGTCCCAGTTGCGGTCCAGGTTGGCCGACCAGTCCCGCAGCGTCCGCGCGTAGTGCTCCCGCAGGTTCTCCTGGTGGCGGATCTCGAACCCGGCGTCGTTCATCGCCGTCTGCAACCAGCCGGGCCCCTCCAGTTCCCCGTCGGGGAAGACGTAGCGGTTGATGACCCCGTTGTGCTTGAACGGCGGCAGGTCGTTGCGGGGCCGGGTGATGCAGTGGTTGAGCAGCCGCCCGCCCGGGACGAGCTTGTCGTACAGCGCCGCGAAGTAGGCGGGGACGTTCTTCTTGCCGACGTGCTCGGTCAGCCCGATCGAGCTGATCGCGTCGTACTCCCCGTCGGGCACGTCGCGGTAGTCCATGTGGCGCACCTCGGCCAGGTCGCCCAGCCCCTCCTGGGCGATCCGCTTCTGCGCCCACTCGGCCTGCTCCTTGGACAGGGTCACGCCCAGGGCCTTGACGCCGTGCTCCCGGGCCGCGTGGATGACCATGCCGCCCCAGCCGCAGCCCACGTCCAGCAGCCGCTTGCCCGGGGCGAGCCCGAGCTTGCGGGCGACCAGCTCGTGCTTGTGGAACTGGGCCTGCTCCAGGGTGGCCTGCGGGGTCGGGTAGACCGCACAGGTGTAGGTCATCGACTCGCCCAGCACCAGTTCGTAGAAGGCGTTGGAGACGTCGTAGTGGTGGTGGATGGCCTCGGCGTCGCGCTTCCTGGAGTGGCGCAGCCCCAGGGAGGCGAGCCGGGAACGGCGCACCTCCTGCGGCGGGGGCGGCAGCCGGTTGACGAACTTGACCCAGCCGATGTCCCGGACGATCCGCAGCATCTCCCCGGCGGAGAGCGTGGGCCTGTCGCTGAGCACCAGGTCGGCCAGGGCGCGCAGGGCGGTGTACATGTCGCCCTCCACGTCGATGTACCCGGCCACGTACGCCCGGGTCAGCCCGAGGGCCCCGGGCGCCTGGGCGATGTGGTTCAGCGCCGCGGGATGGCGGACGACCACGGCGACCTCGCTGTCGGGGTCCCCCGCGGTGCTGCCGTCGTAGGCGCGGAACCGGACGGGCGCGTCGGCTCCGGCGAGCCGCTCGAACATCTCCGCCAGTCGCATGGCTCTCCCCTCATCTCACCTGTTGCCGACGCACTTGGCGTACAGGTCGAGCAGCCGGTGGTCCGGGTCGTAGGCGGCCTTGAGCTTGCGGTAGGCCTCGCCGTTGTAGAGCCGCCAGAACTCGTCCTCGCTGTAGAAGGCGTCCGAGTAGAGCGACTTGTGGCCGCCCAGGCGGGTCACCTCCTGCTCGACCGCTCGGTTGTGGTAGTTCCTGCCCTTTCCGGGGCGGACGGGAACCATGCCCCAGAAGCCGAAGTTGACATACAGGCGCCCGGCCCTGAGGGGGTAGAGCGGCCAGACCGGCTCCGCGTCCCCCTCCCCGCCCGGGGCCTCACGCAGCCGCAGCGGGCACAGCCACACCGGGGACATGCCGATCTCGGAGTGGAAGAAGTCGAGGAACTCCGCGCCGCGGCCCACCTCGACCTCGATGTCCTGGATCACCGGCTCCCTGGGGAGCTGCCCCCGGTAGTAGGCGAGCAGGCGGCTGAAGTCGGTGCGCCGGTCCAGGGCGACGAGCCTGCGGTAGACGTCGGAGCGCTTCAGGGAGCGCGGCCACAGCCGGCGCACCACCGGGTGCTGCACCCCGAAGGCGGCCGAGCACCAGAACCAGTCGGTGTCCCACCGCCACAGGTAGTCGTGCACGGTCAGGTAGTCGCCGGGGCCGGGTCCCGCGTAGCGGGGGATCGACCGGTAGTAGATGTCGGACCCGCCGTAGTCGCTGGTCCAGGGGGCGCGGTCGGCGAAGGACGCCAGCGTCAGGTACAGCTCGTCGCGCCCGAAGACCACCCCGTCGACGAAGTCGACCGCCTCGTCCTCGTAGCGCTGCTCCGCGCAGATCCGCTCCAGGGCCGCCATGGCCTCCTCGGCGCTGCCGAAGCGCAGGTGGCGGAGGTGGACGTAGGGGAGGACCGGTTCGAGTCGGATGCGCAGCCGCAGGGCGTAGCCGAGGGTGCCGTAGGAGTTGGGGAAGCCGCGGAACAGGTCGCGGTGCTCGTTGTCGCGCCGGGCCACCACCACCTCGCCGTTGCCGGTGAGGATCTCCATCTCCTCCACCGACTCGTGCGGCAGCCCGTTGCGGAAGGACGAGGACTCGATGCCCAGGCCGGTGACGGCCCCGCCCAGGGTGATGGTGCGCAACTGCGGCACCACCAGCGGCATGAGCCCATGCCGCAGGGTGACGGCGACCAGGTCCTCGTAGGTGGTCATGCCCCCGACCTCGGCGGTCCGGGCGTCGGGGTCGATGCTGATCACCGAGGTGAAGGCACTGACGTCGAGCCGGTGGGCGTTGCCGCCGCGGCCGAAGCGGAAGAGGTTGGAGGTCGGTTTGGCCAGGCGTACCGGCACGTCCTCCGGCAGGGCCGTGTAGGCGCGGCGCAGTTCGTGCACCGCCTTCATGTGGTCGGCGAGGTTGGACACGGAAGGCTGACGCATCGCTGTTCACCCACTTCTCACCCGCCTGCCCGCGGGAAACCGTGCGGTCCGGGCTCCGGCCCGCCCCGCGGCGTCCGTGGCGCCGGTCTGGGGGCAACCCTAGCCCCGCGCCACGGCGGCATCAGGGACATTGCACGGCGTTTCCCGATTTTGCGCATATCATCGGCTGGCGTGCGCATCGCATTAGTCGACTCGGGGATCGGTCTGCTCTCCACCGCAGCCGCGCTGCGGAGGCTCCGCCCGGACGCGGACCTGATCCTCTCCATGGACCCCGACCACATGCCGTGGGGGCCGCGCAGCGTGCCGGAGATCGTCGCGCGGGCGCTGGCGGGAGCGCGGGCGGTGCTCGACGAGGGCCCCGACGCGGTCGTGGTGGCGTGCAACACCGCGTCGGTGCACGCGCTCCAGCCGCTGCGCGACGAACTGGAGCCGCGTATTCCCGTGGTCGGCACCGTCCCGGCGGTCAAACCCGCCGCGGACCGGGGCGCGCCGTTCGCGATCTGGGCGACCCCGGCCACCACCGGCAGTCCCTACCAGCGCGACCTCATCGACCGGTTCGCGCGCGGGGTCGCGGTGACCCCGGTGGCCTGCCCAGGGCTGGCCGACGCGGTGGAGCGCGCCGACCGGGACGCGGTGGAGGAGGCCGTGGGCCGTGCCGCCGCGCGCACCCCCTCCGACGTGTCGGCGGTCGTGCTCGGCTGCACCCACTACGACCTGGTGAGCGAGGCCGTCACGGCGGCGCTGGGCGAGCAGGTGACGCTGTTCACCGCCGCCGACGCGGTCGCCGCGCAGGCCCTGCGGCGGCTGGGGGAGGCTCCCCGTCCCGACGCGCCCCGGACCGGAGTGCTGCGGGTGTACGCCAGCGGCCGGCCCGCGCAGCTTCCGGAGGCGGCGCTGTCCTACCGGGCCGGTGCGCTGCTGGCGGAGGGTGTGGCGGCATGACCGCGCTGAACCTGCTGGTGGTCTACACCGACCGCCTGGCGGAGTGCCGCGACTTCTACTCGGAGCTGGGGCTGGACCTGGTCGCGGAGAAGCACGGCGACGGCCCCGAGCACTACGCGGCGGTCCTCGCCGACGGCGCCGTCATCGAGTTCTACCCGGCCGGGGACCGCCCGCCGACCGGTCGGCTCCGCCTGGGGCTCTCCGTCGCGGGGGCGCAGTCGCGGACCGTGCGCGACCCGGACGGGCGCACCGTGGTGGTCAACGGCGTCTGACGCTCAGGCGTCCGCCGCCGTGTCGGCCAGGAGGCGGACCAGCTCCCGCACGCCCTCGGCGTCCCCGGAGTGCAGCAGCGACTCCAGCAGTCCCAGGGCCGCGTCGCGGTCGGCGGGCCGGACGCGCACCCTGGCCCACTGCTCCCGGGCCGCGCTGCGGGCGAAGTCGAGCTGCCGCCCCAGTCGGCCCAGGTCGTCGAGGAGCACCGTGTCGTGCGGGGACTCCTCCAGCGCGGCCAGGACCAGGTCCGCCCGCCGCTCCGGGTCGAGCTCCCTTCCCTGCTCGGTCCACAGCCAGGAGCCCAGCCGCGGCGCGGGGACCGGGGGGACCGGGACGCCGAGGGCGCGGACGCCGCCGCGGACCTCGGCCAGGTCGGCCGCCAGTTCGTCGTCGTCGCGCAGGTGCGCCGCTGCCGCCTGGGCCTGCGCCACCATGCCGAGCGCGATCCAGCGGGCGCCGCGGCGCAGTGCCAGCCGGGCCGCGCGCAGCGCCAGTTCCGCCCGGGGGCGGTGCGCTCCGGTCCGCTCCAGGTGGCGGACCCAGCCGGTGAGCCGGACGCCGAGCCGCCAGTCGTTGCCCGCCGCCCCCACCGCGTCGAGGTCCTCGACCGCCTCCGCCCACAGCGGCCGCAGGGACGGGCGGGCCTGGGCCTGCTCGGGCGGCGGCAGGGCCGCCGCGGCGGCGTCCACGGGGCGGCGCCCGGCACGGGCCAGCCAGGCGAGCAGCCTGGCCTGCTCGAAGCGGACCCGGGTGCGCATCTCCTCCCGGGCCGTCTCGGGGCCGCACAGGACGGTGGCCTCGGCGTCCAGCCGGTCCAGTACGGCCAGCGCCTCCTCGTCGCGGTCCAGGCGGCGCAGCACGCGCACCCGCGCCAGGAGGCACTCCGGTGCGGAGCGCACCCGCTGGTCCTGGGCGTCCAGGTGGTCGAGGGCCTCGCGGGGGCGGCCCAGGTCCACGAGCAGGTCGGCGAAGGCCGCGACCAGCGGCGGGTGCGCGGGGGTGCCGGGGCGGACGTGCTCCGACGCCACGGTGAGCAGCAGCTCGCGTTCCACGGTGTGGCCGGGGCCGTCGACGTTGGCGTAGCAGGCGGCCGCGGTCACCGAGGGGCAGGCGCCCGGCGGGCAGTGGCCAGGGGAGGCGTGCGCGGCGCGGGCCAGCTCGACGGCCTCGGGCAGCGCGCTCGTCCCCTCCTGCCGGTGGACGACCCGGGCGGTGAGGTGCCAGTGCCGCAGGTAGGGCGCGACCCAGGGAGGCGGTCCGGGTTCTGCGGCGGCGCGCAGCGCCTCGGGCAGTTCGGCGGCGATACGGTCGGCGTCGCCCAGTACGGCCAGCTCCGGCAGCCGTACCAGAGCGGCGGCCAGCCTGCCGTGCCCGTCCGCCCGCGCCTTGTCAGCGGTCTCCTCCGCCCATACCCACAGTGTCATGCGGTACTCCCTCCCCGTCGTCACCGAAAGTAGCAGCGCGGCCACCGTGGATCCCGGTGGACACGGAGGGGCTTGACAGTGTCCTTGTAGAGTCGACAGCACTGGAACGTGGGGGGAGTTCGGGGAAAGTTGTCGCAGACACCGACGGGAGAAGTACGGTATGGGTTGGCTGGACCGCTTCGGACTGCGCAAGGCGCAGCGCCGGGGCAGGAAGGCGCGGTACGACCGCCTGGCTGAGGATTCCGACGTCAAGGCGCTGATCGAGTTCGCGAAGAGCCGCACGGGAGTGGAGTTCTACGTCGAGCCCGAGACCTTCGCCACCGGGACCACGGCCGTGGCGGTGGCCCACGACGGGGAGTGGATCCGCCGCCGCGTCGGTTCGCCCGAGGTGATCCGCAGAGTCGCGCACCGGCTCGCTCTTCCCGCCTACGACGTGAACATCGTCGGTTATCCCAAGCGCATGCGGGAGTGGACCGCCCGCAACAAGCGTCGGCTGTCCCTCGAGGACTAGCCTCCCCCACTCTGTGAAACGGAGGATGGCGTCACCCGATGAGTGCCTCCGAGCCCGGACCCGTACGGCCCGGTCCCCCCGGGACGGCCCCTCGTTCCGAGGTACCGATGCCGTCGTGGCTGCTGCGCGCGCTGCTGATGGCGGCGTGGGTGGTGACGCTCGCCGCCCTCGCGTGGTGGCTGTTCGTGCAGTTGCAGGGGCTGCTGCTCCTGCTGCTGATCTCGCTGTTCCTGGCGCTGGCGCTGGAGCCCGCGGTGAACTGGCTGCACCGGCACCGCTGGCCGCGCGGGCTGGCCACCGGCACGGTGATGCTGGTGGCCGCCGGGCTGCTGGGGCTGTTCCTGACGGTGCTGGGGTCGATGCTGGTCGGCCAGGTCGCCGCGTTCGTCACGGAGCTGCCCCGGATGATCCGGTCGCTGCTGGCCTGGGCCAACAGCACCTTCCGGACCGACTTCTCCCCCACGACGCTGCTGAGCGAGCTGACGAGCGTCAGCGGGCTGGCGGAGGACTACCTCTCGCAGCTCGCGGGCAACGTGGTGGGGGCCGGCTCCACGGTGCTGGCGCTGCTGTTCGACGGGCTGACGGTCACACTGTTCACCTTCTACCTGTGCGCCGACGGCCCCCGGTTCCGGCGCACGATCTGCTCGGTGCTGCCCCCGCACACGCAGCGGGAGGTGCTGCGCGCCTGGGAGATCGCCATCGAGAAGACCGGCGGCTACATCTACTCCCGGGCGCTGCTCGCGCTCATCTGCGCCTTCGCCCACTACGTGCTGCTGGTGGCGCTGGACATCCCGTTCGCGTTCGCGCTGGCCCTGTGGATCGGGGTGCTGTCGCAGTTCATCCCGACGGTCGGCACCTACATCGGCGGGGCGCTCCCGGTGCTGGTGGCCCTGCTCGACGGGCTGTGGCCGGCGGTGTGGGTGCTGCTGTTCGTCACCGTCTACCAGCAGTTCGAGAACTACCTCCTGCAACCGCGGATCACCGCCAGGACCCTGGACATGCATCCGGCCGTGGCGTTCGGGTCGGTGCTCGCGGGTGCTGCGATCCTGGGCGCTCCCGGAGCGCTGCTGGCCCTGCCCGCCGGGGCGAGCCTACAGACCTTCCTCGGCCTCTACATCAAGCGCTACGAGGTGGCCGAGCACCCGCTGCTGGGCGGCACGGAGCCCGCGGAGGAAGTGCGGCCCGCTCCGGCCCCGGCCGCCGGGGCGCCGGGCCCGGAGGGCGGCTCCTCCGCCTCCGGCGCGGACCGGGACGAACCGGAGTGACCGCTGCCGGGCGGCGCGCGGAGGGGCGGCAATCTACTCTCCGCGGCACCGTGGTGCAAGCCCAACAACCCGACATTGGGGACGAGAGGGAATCTTTGGGCACCGGTGAGGACAGTTTGGAGAAAACCCCCGGTGAAATCGGTTCCCCCGTGGTGAAGGCGCGACGCATACTCACTCGTGGGAGGGGGGATCGTGAGGATGAAACAGGAGTTGACCGCCCTGTGCTGCGACTGCGGAGCGATCCGCCGGGTCAGCGCGCACCGGGGCATCGGTGAGGCCCAGTCCGCCTACGGCACGGCCCGGTGCGTGGTGTGGCGGCTGTGCCGCTCCTGCGGTCGGCGGACCTACCACGCCTACATGCGCAACGACGAGGACCGCGACGAGCTGGAGGACGCGCTGCGGCTGGACGACGCGCTGGCCGCCGAGGCGCTGGACGAGGAGGTCGAGCAGTTGCGCCGGTGCGGTGTGGAGGTCGCCCACGCCCCCGTTCCCGCGATCTGGGACGGCCAGCCCGTCGGCATGCTCACCCAGCGCCTGAGCGACCGGCTGTACTCCGTCGTGCTGGACCCCCACTCCTCGGTCGTGGCCCGGCTCAAGCTCATCGACCTGGCGTGGTACGAGCTGACCACCGGCGAGCACGGCGACCGCTGGTACGTCCACTCCTCCGACGACGGCCCGGACTACGCGGTCCGGCTGTTCGGCTTCCGCTCGTCGCGCTGACCGCGGCGCGGCCTCAGGCCGCCTGCGACGCCGCCCGGTCCAGTCGGCGCAGGGCCGCGCGGACCACCTCCGGATCGGTGGTCCCCCAGTACGGCGGCAGCGAGGCCCGCAGGAACGCGCCGTAGCGGGCGGTGGCCAGCCGCGGGTCGAGCACCGCCACCACCCCCCTGTCGTGCACGGAGCGCAGCAGCCGCCCGGCCCCCTGGGCCAGCAGCAGCGCCGCGTGGGTGGCCGCGACCGCGAGGAACCCGTTCCCGCCCTCCGCGCCGATCGCGCGCTGGCGGGCCGAGGCCAGCGGGTCGTCGGGACGCGGGAAGGGGATGCGGTCGACGACGACCAGTTGCAGCGACGGCCCCGGGACGTCGACCCCCTGCCACAGCGAGAGCGTGCCGAACAGGCAGGCGGCCTCGTTCTCGGCGAACTCCTTGACCAGTTGTCCGGTGGCGTCGTCTCCCTGGCACAGGATCGGGTGGTCCAGCCGCTCTCGCAGCTCCTCGGCGGCCTGGACGGCCGCGCGGGTGGAGGAGAACAGGCCGAGGGTGCGCCCTCCGGCGGCGTCGATGAGTTCGGCGAGCTCGTCGAGGTAGGCGGGGTGCAGGCCGTCGCGTCCGGGCGGGGGCAGGTGCTTGGCGACGTACAGGATCCCGCTGCGCGCGTGGTCGAACGGCGACCCCACGTCGAGGGCGCGCCAGCGCGGCCGTTCTCCCTCCTCCGCCGCCTGCTCGGCGGGCGCCCCGGTCCCCTCCGGGGGCGCGTCGGCGTCCGTCCCGGCGGGAAGGTCGAGCCCCCACTGCTGCGCCATGAGGTCGAAGGAGCCGCCGAGCGCCAGGGTGGCGGAGGTGAGCATGGTGGTGCGGTCGGTGAACAGCGCCTGGCGCAGCACCCGGTTGACGGCGAGCGGGGCGACGCGCAGCCCGGGGGTCTGCCGGGCTCCCCGGGCGAGCCAGACCACGTCCTGCCGTTCGCGGAGGGGCTGCTGTGCGCAGGCGAGGATCCGCTCGGCGGTGCGGTGCACCTCCTCCAGCGCGGCCAGCGCGAGCCTGCGCGCACCAGCGTCGTCGTCCTTGGGGCGCTCGGCCAGGGCGGAGAGGCAGGCGTGCGCGGCGTCCCGGACCGCGGCGACGGCGGTGGCCAGCGCGTCGGGGAGGTGGTCGAGCCGGCCGGGCGGGGTGTCGTCGACCATCAGCGCCAGCCCGTCGGCGGTCTCGGCAAGCCGCTCGGTGAGGTCGACGTCGCAGAGCCGGGCGGCCCGCCGCGCCGCGACGCTGACGGCCCGGACGCTGAGGACCCCGGTGGCCACCGAGGTGACCCGGTCGACGAGTTCGTGGGCCTCGTCGACGAGCAGCAGGTCGTGCTCGGGCAGCAGACGGTAGCCCTGGACCGCGTCGATGGCCAGCAGGGCGTGGTTGGTGACGACCACGTCGGCCCCGACGGTCTCGGCGCGCGCGAGTTCGGCGAAGCAGTCGTCGCCGAAGGGGCACATCTGCGCCCCCATGCACTCGTTCGCGCCCACGGACACCTGCCGCCAGGCCAGGTCGCTGACTCCCGGGACCAGGTCGTCGCGGTCGCCGGTGAGGGTCTCCTCGGCCCACTCGTGCAGGCGGCGCACCTGGCGGCCGAGCGAGGACAGCACGTGCGGGTCGAACAGCTCGGCCTCGTCGGGGTCTGCCGCGGCCCCCTCCAGCCGGTGCCGGCACAGGTAGTTGCGCCGCCCCTTGAGGATGGCGAAGGAGGGCCTGCGGCCCAGCAGCGGCTCCAGGGCCTCGGTCAGGCGGGGCAGGTCGCGTCCGATGAGCTGGTTCTGCAGGGCGATCGTGGCGGTGGAGACCACGACCGTGGCGTTCTCGGCGACGGCGTGGCGCAGCGCCGGGACCAGGTAGCCGAGGGACTTTCCGGTCCCGGTGCCGGCCTGCACGACGAGGTGTTCGCCGGACTCGACCGCCTCGGCCACCGCCCGGGCCATCGCCACCTGGCCGTCGCGCCGGGTGCCGTTGAGCGCGCGCACGGCGGCGTCGAGAAGGGTTTCGACGTCGGGAAGATCAGACACGCACCCGACAGTACCGGTCTCCCGCGTTCGGCACCGCCGGTTGTCCACAGCGGGGGCCGGGGAGGCCGTCGGCCTGCCGGACGCGGAGGCGGCCCCGGCGGTCGGCCCTCCAGGGCTGCCCCTGGCAGGGGTCCGGTCACGTTCCCGCTCCGGCGGGCCGTTCCGGTGTCGCCGTCGTCCGGCGGCCAGTGGGCACAGGTTCCGGGATCCGCGACCCGCGGGGTGCCGTTCGGGCCGGGGAAGCAGAGGACAAGCACCGAGGCCCCTGGGAAAGCGATTTCCACTCCAGGGGTCCGCCCCGGACGCGCATCCGGGGCGGGGCGCCCGGCCGCACCTCGTGCCCCCGTCGCATCCGGACACCGCAGCCGGGGACGGGCGGAGGGGTCGGGCAGGATCTGCGCACCGTCCGCGGGTCCTGCCCGCAGCCCAGTCCGCTTCCGGACCGACGCCGCGGCGCGGGGACCGGAGTGCTCCGCGGCTCCAGGCGGCACGGCGGGCGCACCCCGGAAAAGGAACGGGCCCGCAGGTGAGGAGAGGTCCTCGCCCTGCGGGCCCCGGCGTGGAGCTATGGGGATTCGAACCCCAGACCTCTTCCATGCCATGGAAGCGCGCTACCAACTGCGCCATAGCCCCTTGCGGCAGGAACAACTCTACCGGATCTTGGGGGGTGCTCCGTACATCCCGCCCCGGCCGGGGCGTCAGGGGGCCGCCGTCCGGTGCACCGATCTCCACCGCAAACCCATGAAAACGCTTTCTGACGCCGTCGGCTCCCCCGGCGGGGCCGCCGCGGTTCCCACCGCAGCGCACCGGTCGTCGGAGGGGGAGGGCCGACCGCCGTGCCGTCCGGGGTGTGCGCCGGTTCCCGACCAGAGGCGGCGCCGTGCGGCCGTCCCGGATCGGCACCGGTCTGCGGGCCTCCCGGCGCCTTCCGGTCCCCGCGGGCAGCAACAGGCCGTGAACACAGAACCGCCCCGCCTGCTGGCGGGGCGGTTTCTTTCCGGTGGAGCTATGGGGATTCGAACCCCAGACCTCTTCCATGCCATGGAAGCGCGCTACCAACTGCGCCATAGCCCCGTGTGGAGCCTGCGGGCGCTGCCCGCCGACTCCCAGAACGATAGCGGAAAACGACGCGTTAGTCGAAACGGTTCAGCGGTCGTCGCCCAGCACCCGGTCCTCGGGGAGGCTGCCGGCGTTGTGTTCCAGCAGCCGCCAGCCGCCGAGGCGTCGGGGGCCGAGCACCGACCAGCAGCAGTTGCTCAGCGAGCCCAGGGCCTCCAGGTGCTCCGGGGGCAGGCCGAGCATGGTGTGGATGCCCGCACGCAGGGCCGCCCCGTGGCTGGCGACGACGAGCGTGCCTCCTTCGGGCACCTTCTCCAGACCGCGGGCGATGGCCTCGGCCACCCGCGCCCCGACGGTGGGCATGTCCTCGCCGCCGGGGATGTCCATAGTCTTCAACTGTTCGGGCCAGCCCGCCGCGATCTCGGCGTGGGACAGGCCCTCCCACGGGCCGCCGAAGCGTTCGCGCAGGGCCGGGTCGTGGGTCACCGTCAGCCCGGTGAGCCGGGCCAGGGCGTGCGCGGTGTCGGAGGCCCGTTGCAGGTCGGAGGCGATGATCGCATCGGGTCGCAGTTGGGCCAGCAGTCGGGCTGCCCGTTCGGCCTGGGCGACGCCCGTCGTGTTCAGGGGGATGTCGAGCTGCCCCTGGAAGCGGTTCTCGACGTTCCAGTCGGTCTGTCCGTGACGCCAGCAGATCACACGGCGGGTCTCGGTCACAGGGTCACTCCTGTCCGGGGAAAGGGCGGCAAACCGGGGACGGTCAGGTGCCGTCTGCCACGTGCTCGACTCCCCGGGCGCCCTCCGGAAGCGCGATCTCCGGGCAGTCCTTCCACAGCCGTTCCAAACCGTAGTAGCTGCGCTCCTCCTCGTGCTGGATGTGCACGACGAGGTCGACGTAGTCCAGCAGGACCCAGCGACCGTCGCGTTCGCCCTCGCGGCGCACCGGCTTGGCGCCGGCCTGGCGCAGCAGCCGCTCCTCGACCTCGTCGACGATCGCCCTGACCTGGCGGTCGTTGGGCGCGGAGCACAGCAGGAAGGCGTCGGTGATCACGAGCTGGTCGCTGACATCGTAGGCGACGATGTCCCGGGCCAGTTTGTCGGCCGCGGCAGCGGCAGCGATGTTGACGAGTTCAACAGTCCGGTCCGTAGCGGTCACAGGTGCTAGCTGCCTCTCGTGGGCCGCTACCCCGCCTCCTGATCATCGAGGTAGAGCCCGGTCTTGTTGATGTAGCGGACAATGCCATCGGGCACCAGGTACCAGATGGGCTCGCCCTTGCGGACACGCTCCCGACACTCGGTCGAGGAGATGGCCAGGGCCGGGATCTCCACCAGGGAGACCTTGCCCTCGGGCAGACCGGGGTCGGCGAGCTGGTGCCCCGGTCGGTTACAGCCTACGAAATGCGCAAGTTCGAAGAGTTCATCCGCGTTGTGCCAGCTCAGAATAGCGCCCAGCGCGTCCGCTCCGGTGATGAAGAACAACTCCACGTCAGGGCCGTACTGCCGGCGCATCTGACGCAGGGTGTCGATGGTGTAGGTGGGGCCTTCCCGGTCGATCTCGATCCGGCTCACCCGGAACTGGGGGTTCTCCGCGGTGGCGATCACGGTCATCAGGTAGCGGTGCTCGGCCGGGGTGACCCGGGCCCCCTTCCGCTGCTTCTGCCAGGGGTGCCCGGCGGGGACGAAGATGACTTCGTCGAGGTTGAACAGGTGGGCGACCTCGCTGCCGGCCACCAGGTGTCCGTGGTGGATGGGATCGAAGGTGCCGCCCATGATGCCGATACGGCGCGGCGAGGAGGGGCGCCGCAGCACCCTTCCCCACGTGGTGCTCTTCTCCTCGGGCACGGTCCAGGCTCTCGTCTCGGCTCGGCCCCGCGGTCGGGGCGGGTCCTTCCGGTTTCGAGAGTAGTCGGCGCGGATCCGGCCGCCGCGTGCGGCCCTTCCGAAGGGCGCGTCGCACCGGCTCACGCACAAGGCGTGGATTTGCGGGATGGCCGCACATAGCATGCAGACATGTCGACTACTCCGGACCGTGCCCGCATCCGACTCCGCAGCATCTCCTCCCGAGCCTACGAGCACCCGGCGGATCGCGGTGCACTGGTCGCGTTGCGGTCGCTGCGGGGCTTCGACGAGGTCTTCAAGCGCCTGTCCGGCCTGTTCAACGAGCGGGCGCTGCGGCTGATGTTCCTCGCCGGCGCCGTGCGGGTGAACGAGCGCCAGTTCCCCGACGTCCACGACTACGTGCGCGACGCCGCCTACGTCCTGGACCTCGACCGGGTGCCCGAGCTGTACATCCAGATGAACCCGCAGCCCAACGCCATGGCGATCGGCAGCAGCCGCCCCTTCATCGTCATGACCACCGGGCTGTTCGACCTGCTCGACGCCGAGGAGCAGCGGTTCGTCGTGGGCCACGAGGTGGGCCACATCCTGTCCGGGCACGCCGTGTACCGCACGATGCTGCTGGCGCTGATCCGGCTGGCCGCGCGGGTCGCGTGGATCCCGCTGGGCTACGTCGGCCTGCGCGCGATCGTCGCCGCGCTGGAGGAGTGGTACCGCAAGTCCGAGCTCTCCTGCGACCGCGCCGGGCTGCTGGCCTCGCAGAACCCGGAGGCCGCCAAGCGGGCGCTGATGAAGATGGCCGGGGGCTCGCGCCTGGCCGAGATGAACGTCGACGCGTTCCTGGAGCAGGCCCGGGAGTACGACGCGGCCGAGGACGTGCGCGACGGCTTCCTCAAGCTCCTCATCACCCAGGGGCACACCCATCCGTTCGCGGTGATCCGGCTCGCCGAGCTGGACCGCTGGATCAGCGACGGCGACTACCGGCGCATCCTCGACGGGGACTACCCGCGCCGCGACACCGACACCGACGCCCGGATCGGCGAGGAGGCCCGCAGGGCCGCCCAGTCCTACCGCGAGGCGTGGGAGCGCACCTCCGACCCCCTGGTGGGCACGCTGCGCGACGTCGTGGGAACCGCGGCGAGCACCGGCGGCAAGATCTTCGACACGGTGGCCGAGCGGTGGCGGAACGGCTCGTCGGCCCGCCGCTCGGGCTGAGGCGCCGCCCCGTCCAGGGCTGTCCGACGGGCGGGCAGCGGTCCTCCGCCGTCCGGCTGCCCATTTTGCCCAAAAAATAGAACTCTAAGAATCAGTTAAATAAAATTCAAATAATATCACCCCTCCTTTCTGTGTGAGAATCTCCACATTGATGGGTATTTAAGGCACAAACTACTCGGTACTCCCATTAGAGTTCTGAACCACCCCGCCATCCGTTTCGGGGACAGACGCTCGGGGCATCCCCTCTCCGGCCTCCCAGCAGTCCCCAGTGCAGCCCACACGAGCCGGTCCGCGCGCGTCCGCGCGACCGGTCTCGCCGTAGTCCGGATCAACCACGAACCCGGCGACGATCGCGGCGGCCCGAACGCGGCGCGGGGACCGGTCCGTCCGATCTCCGTCGGCGACACCGTGTTCGCAGCGACGGATTCCGCCGGACCACACCCATCGAGGGATCAATGCCCATGGACGTGACCGTCATCATTCCGGTCCACAACACCGGACGCGGAGTGCTGGAGGGCCTGGAGTCGCTGCGCGCCCAGACCCTGCCGCGCTCCCGTTTCGAGGTCATCTACGTCGATGACGGCTCCACCGACGAGACCGGCGCGCTGCTCGACGCCGAGCTGGCCGACGAGGAGAACTTCTCGGTGGTGCACATCGAGAACTCCGGCTGGCCGGGCCGCCCCCGCAACATCGGCATGGACCGCGCCCGCGGCGAGTTCCTCTTCTTCGTGGACGACGACGACCACCTCGGCGCCGAAGCCCTGGAGCGCCTGGTCGCCAAGGCCCGCGAGGACTCCGCCGACATCGTCATCGGCCGGATGGCGGGCATCGGCCGCAAGGCGCCCCGGGAGCTCTTCCAGAAGCCCCTCTCCGGCGCCACCCTCCGCACCCACCGCGTGCTCCTCAGCACGCTCACGGTGCACAAGCTCTTCCGCACCGAGTTCGTGCGGGCCAACGGGCTGCGCTTCCCCGAGGGGAAGGTCCGTCTCGAGGACCACATGTTCATGCTCCCCGCCTACCTGCGCGCCCGCTCGATCTCGGTGGTGCACGACTACACCTGCTACTACTGGGTGCGGCACAAGAACTTCGGCAACATCTCCTTCGCCACCCCCGACTTCAAGGACTACCTCGGCAGCGTCGAGCGGATCTTCGACATCATCGAGGCCGAGACCGAGCCCGGCGAGTTCCAGGACGCCCTGATCGCGCAGTGGTACCGGGGGAAGGTGCTGGGCCAGTTCCAGGGCGCCAAGTACCTGAATCTCCCGCCGGAGGCCGTCGACACCCTGCACAGCGAGGCCTACTCGCTGGCGGAGCGCCGCGTCCCCGAGCGGCTGGACGCCAAGCTCAACCCCTTCGCCCGGCTGCGCGCCGCAGCGCTGCGGAGCGGGAACTTCGCGCTCATCCGCCAGATCACCGAGTTCGAACTCGACCTGACCCACCGGGTCACGGTGAACGGCTACCGGTGGGACGGCACGACGCTGTACGTGGACATCGAGAGCGCCCTGGTGCGCAAGAGCACCAAGCAGCCGCTGGAGTTCGTGCGGTCGGGTGACTCGGTCTACTGGGACCTGCCCTCCGAGGCGCTCGCCGACTCCCGGGTGCGGGCCGCTGCGGAGATCAGCGCCCCGCTCCGGAAGATCAAGCTACAGACGTTCGCGCGCTGCAAGGAGATCGGCGCGGACGTGACGGTGCCGACCTCGTTCACCTCCACCGAGGAGCCGACGGGGCAGGACCGGTTCACCATACGGCTGACCGGGACCGTCAAGCTCGACCTGACCCGCGCCAACCTGGGCTCGCCGCTGCTGGGCAGTTGGTGGTTCGTCTCCCGGGTGGAGTACTGCGGTATCAGTTGCGACCAGATTCCCGGCCCGAACCGCTCCCCCGAGGCGGAGGCGGGCTGCGTTCCCGCGCTCGTGCACCTGGACGAGGAGACGTCGGTCCTGGCGACCACCACCTACAACCGCAAGGAGCACCTGGTCCTCACGGTCGACCCCTCCTGGAAGGAACTGGCCTCGCTCGTCCCCCGGAACGAGCGGCCCGCCCTGGTGCGGGAGAGCGACAGCCTGCGGCTGCGCGTCCCGCTCTCCCTGTACACCGGCGGCGAGGAGAACAGCCTGTCGCTGCGGCTGGTCAGCGAGGGGACGAGCGTGGAGAGCACCGGGAGCGTGCAGCCGACCGACGCCGCCCGGCCCCGCGCGGTGCTGACCGCCGAGATCCCCTCGGTCCCCAGGCGGGGCCGCTGGCAGGTCGCCGTGGGCTCCGCGGACCACCCCGTCCCGCTGCCCATCCACCTCTCCCGGGGCCTGGTCCGCTGGTCCGTGACGGTGCAGCGGCCGCCCCGGCTGCGCACCTTCGCGCGCCGCGTCTACCGCGCCCTGCGCCGTCGGGCGGGCCGCGTCTACCGCGCCCTGCGCCGTCGCGCGGGCCGCGTGGCGCGCGCGGTGGGGCTCCGCCGCTAGCCCCGTCCCGGCGCCTCTCCGCCCCGTTCGGGTTCACTGCCCGCCGCGCAGGTCCTCGGGCGGGGCGGTGGTGTGGGCGATCTCCGTGAACCGCACGGTCTGCCCCTCGCCCAGGGGCGACTGGGCGAGGAAGCCGACCCGTGCGGGGCTGGGCAGCGCGAAGTAGCGGACCAGGTGCCAGAAGCCGTCCCCGGTGTCGGCGTGGAAGGCGTAGGCTCCGCCGATGCGGGTGATCCGCAGCCGGGCGCCGCTGTCGACGGTGAAGGAGTTGCAGTCGTCGGAGACCCCGCCGCGGGTCACCACCGACACGATCGTCGGCCGTCCCTGCGGCGACAGCTCCAGGCACAGCTTGGCGTGGTTGTCCCCGTCGACGTGGAGGAACAGCACCCCGGCGTCGTAGGTGGTGCGGAAGTCGAGCTCGACCCGCGCGGCGAGGGTGAAGTCCCCGGCGAGTTCGGCCAGCAGGGCGGGCGCGTTGGCGGTCCGGGCCGTCCCTCCCGGGTCGCCGAACACGTCGGTGGCCGGACCGGCGCCGATGGTGAGCCGGTCGGGGGGTTCCACCGCGTGGCTCACCGGCGTGTTCCACCAGGTCAGCGGCGCGGGAACGGCGGGGAGGGAGATCGGTTCGGCCATGGGGGGCTCCTCGGGGTCTGCGTTTGGTCCCCCTGATCCTGTCCCGGTTTCCGTGAGGGGCGCAAGACCCTCCGTGGTGGGCGGTGGACGCCCCGCCTCCGCGGTCCGGCGCGGTTCAGCAGTGGTCGCGGACGTGTCCCGCGGCGTCGGCGGGCAGCAGTTCCCGGTCGCGCAGGACGGTCGAGGCCGGGGTGTCCGCATCGGCGCAGACCTCCTCGAAGGAGGGGGCGGGCCCGTCGGCGTACTCGACGTCCAGGACGCGGTCGCCGTAGACGCGCGTGTACTGCGCGCACTCGGCGTAGCGGGCGCACTCCTCCACGATCGCGAAGTCGAAACCGATCTCGGTGCGGCCGACCTCCGCCAGCTCCGCGGTGTTCTTCTGGGCGGCGGCCAGCCCGAGCCCGTGGGCGAGGTCCACGTACCGCCGAGCGGTCTCGGCGTTGTCCTCCGCGGTGAGCGCGCCCCCGGAGCGGGTGTAGGAGTCGAGGTTGTCGAACTCGACCGCGTCGAACCCCTTGGCCGCGCACTCCTCGACGGTCCCGGCGACGGCCTCGACGACGCGGGTGCGCCGCTGCGGGGTGGAGGTGTCCAGCAGCATCTCGTCGGGCCAGGCCGGGTCGACCAGCACCTCTCCGCTGCCGTCCCGCAGCAGCAGGTCGGGGTGGTCGCGGAGCCAGCGGTCGCGTTCCTGCGGCTGGGTCTGGAAGCCGTTGACGTAGCAGACCGAGTAGCGCCCCCGGGCGGGTTGCGCGGTGCTGTCGCGGACGACCACGGCGACCCCCTCGCCGGGGTCGTAGGCGCCGCCCAGTTGGTAGTCGAACCGCGCGCCGACCGGCGGGGGAGCCGCGGCGGGGGCCGCACCGCCTCCCGCGGCGGGCGTGCACGCGGCGGCCAGGAGCGCGCTTCCTGCCAGCGCGGCGCGGAGCGCGGCGGGTACCCGCCCTGCGGGGCCGGGCCGCCGCGCTCCCGTCCGGGTCAGCGGACGTGCCCCTCGCCGGTGACGACGTACTTGGTGGACGTCATCTCCGGCAGGCCCATGGGACCGCGGGCGTGCAGCTTCTGGGTGGAGATGCCGATCTCGGCGCCGAAGCCGAACTCGCCGCCGTCGGTGAACCGGGTGGAGGCGTTGACCATGACGGCCGCGGAGTCCACCAGGGAGACGAAGCGGCGGGCCGCCGACTGGGAGTCGGTGACGATGGCCTCGGTGTGCGCCGAGGAGTAGGCGCGGATGTGCGCCACGGCCTCGTCGAGGGAGTCGACGACGCGGGCGGCCAGGTCGAGGGAGAGGTACTCGGTGGTCCAGTCCTCCTCGGTGGCGGGGACGACGTCGTCGCTGTAGGCGCGGACCCGCTCGTCGCCGTGCACGGTGACCCCTGCCTCGTGCAGCGCCGCCAGCGCCTTCGGCAGGAAGGCGTCCGCGATCCCCGCGTGGACCAGCAGGGTCTCGGCCGCGTTGCACACCGAGCACCGCTGGATCTTGCTGTTGAGCACGATGTCCAGGGCCCGGTCGAGGTCGGCCGCCTCGTCCACGTACACGTGGCAGTTGCCGGTGCCGGTCTCGATGACGGGGACGGTGGACTCGTTCACCACGGTCTGGATGAGCGAGGCGCCGCCGCGCGGGATCAGCACGTCCACCAGGCCGCGCGCCCGCATCAGGTGCTTGACCGACTCGCGGCTCATCCCGGGCACCATCTGCACGGCGTCCACCGGCACCCGGGTCCCGGCCAGCGCCCCCCGGATCACGTCGATGAGCACCGTATTGGAGGAGTACGCCGAGGAGGAGCCGCGCAGCAGGGCGGCGTTGCCGCTCTTGAGGCAGAGCACGGCGGCGTCGACGGTGACGTTGGGGCGGCCCTCGTAGATGATGCCGACGACACCGAGCGGGACCCGGATCTGGCGCAGTTCCAGGCCGTTGGGCAGGGTCTTGCCGCGGACGACCTCGCCCACCGGGTCGGGGAGTTCGACGACCTCGCGGACCGCGCCCGCGATCGCGGTGATGCGGTCGGGGGTGAGGGTGAGGCGGTCAATCATGGCCTCGCTGATGCCGTTCTCCCGGGCGCGGGCGACGTCCTCGGCGTTGGCCGCGACGATCTCCTCGGCCCGCGCGACGAGGGCGTCGGCGATGGCGTTGAGCGCTTCGTCCTTGGCGTCCCGGCTGAGCGGGGCGAGGTCTGCGGCGGCATCCCGAGCGCGCTCAGCAACCTCGCGGACGTCCCGCTCGATGTCAGTCATGGTGTCTTCGCTTTCTGCAGTCATCGGTCGATCACGCCGCACCGGACGGCGTGGGTGGAGGCGGTCCACTCCGGTCCGGAGAAGTCCGGCCGCCCCGGGCGGCGGTCGTGCGCGTCGCGTACCGCCGCCCCGTGCACAACAACGGTATCGGCGTTCCGGGCACGGTTGCCGCGCCGGGAGCCGCTGCGGTTGCCCGTCCGCCGCGTGCTGTCGGTGGCGTCCACTGTCCCTCTCCTCGGAACCGGCTGGGCGGTGGCGGGTCCCCGGAGTCTCCCGGGCCTCCGGAGCCCCACGCGCTCTTGCCTCCACAGTAGTGCGCGGTCCGCCGTCGGCGGACACCGCGCGCCGGTTTCCCAGCGGCCTCCCCGGGCACGGTCCGCGGGGCGGCGGGCCGCTGGTCCGACCACTTCAGAGCGGGTTCGGCTACTTTGTGTTGACCCATTGACGCACGGGGTCACCCCGTCGCACCATTCTTGAGACGTCACCTGCCGGAAACCGGCCCAGAAATGGGAGCGCTCCCAAGTAACAGACTCGAAATCCCCCTGTCTGGAGACCCCATGCCCGTCACCGACCCCCCGCCCCGATCCCCCCGTCGCGGACCGGTGCGCCGCCTCTCCACCGCGCTGGGCGCCGCCGTGGCCCTGTTCGCGGGCTCGCTGACCGTCCTGCCGGCCACCGGAACCGCGCACGCCGCACCGGCCTTCAACTACGCCGAGGCGCTACAGAAGTCCATGTTCTTCTACGAGGCCCAGCGCTCCGGGAAGCTCCCCGAGGACAACCGGGTCTCCTGGCGCGGCGACTCCGGGCTCACCGACGGCGCGGACGTCGGACTGGACCTGACCGGCGGCTGGTACGACGCGGGCGACCACGTCAAGTTCGGCCTTCCCATGGCCTTCACCGCCACCATGCTCGCCTGGGGCGCGATCGAGAGCCCCGAGGGGTACACGCGCTCCGGCCAGATGCCCTACCTCAAGGACAACCTGCGCTGGGTCAACGACTACTTCATCAAGGCCCACCCCTCCCCCAACGTGCTCTACGTCCAGGTCGGCGACGGCGACGCCGACCACAAGTGGTGGGGTCCGGCCGAGGTCATGCCGATGGAGCGCCCCAGCTTCAAGGTCGACCCCTCCTGCCCGGGCAGCGAGGTGGCTGCCGAGACCGCCGCGGCGATGGCCGCCTCCTCCATCGTCTTCGCCGACGACGACCCGGCCTACGCCGCCACCCTGGTGACGCACGCCAGGCAGCTCTACAACTTCGCCGACACCTACCGCGGCAAGTACTCCGACTGCGTGCCCGTCGGCTCCTTCTACAACTCCTGGTCCGGCTACCAGGACGAGCTGGTCTGGGGCGCCTACTGGCTGTACCGGGCCACCGGGGACGCCTCCTACCTGGCCAAGGCCGAGTACGAGTACGACTTCCTGTCCACCGAGCAGCAGACCGACATCCGCAGCTACCGCTGGACGATCGCCTGGGACGACAAGTCCTACGGCGCCTACGTGCTGCTGGCCCAGGAGACCGGCAAGCAGAAGTACATCGACGACGCCAACCGGTGGCTCGACTACTGGACGGTCGGCGTGAACGGCCAGCGGGTGCCCTACTCCCCCGGCGGGCAGGCCGTGCTCGACACCTGGGGCTCGCTGCGCTACGCCGCCAACACCGCCTTCGCCGCGCTGGTGCACGCCAGGACGGTCGACGACGACCCGGTGCGCAGCCAGCGCTACCACGACTTCGGCGTCCGCCAGATCAACTACGCGCTGGGCGACAACCCGCGCAACTCCAGCTACGTGGTGGGTTTCGGCAACAACCCGCCGCGCAACCCCCACCACCGCACCGCGCACGGCTCCTGGACCGACAGCATCACCTCCCCCGCCGACAACCGGCACGTGCTCTACGGAGCCCTGGTGGGCGGCCCCGGCTCCGCCAACGACGCCTACACCGACAGCCGGCAGGACTACATCGCCAACGAGGTCGCCACCGACTACAACGCCGGGTTCTCCAGCGCCCTGGCCATGCTGGTCGCCGAGTACGGCGGCACCCCGCTGGCGAACTTCCCGCCGGAGGAGGAGCCCGACGGCCCCGAGATGTTCGTCGAGGCCCAGATCAACACCCCGGGCACCACGTTCACCGAGATCAAGGCGATGGTCCGCAACCGGTCGGCCTGGCCCGCCCGGATGCTGGACAAGGGCACCTTCCGGTACTGGTTCACCCTCGACGAGGGGGTCGGCCCCGACGACATCGTGGTCACCTCCGCCTACAACCAGTGCTCGACCCCCGACGGCGCCCACCACGTCTCCGGCGACCTGTACTACGTGGAGATCGACTGCACCGGCGAGAAGATCTTCCCCGGCGGCCAGTCCCAGCACCGCCGCGAGGTGCAGTTCCGCATCGCCGGCGGACCGGGCTGGGACCCCTCCAACGACTGGTCCTTCCAGGGGATCGGCACCGAGCTCGCCCCCGCCCCCAACATCGTCCTCTACGACGCGGGCGAACCCGTGTGGGGCAACGCCCCGGAGGGCGGCGAGGACCCGGGCGAGCCCGTCGAGGACCGGACCCCGCCGACCGCCCCCGGCTTCCCAACCGTGCAGGACACCACCTCCACCAGCGCCGTGCTGACCTGGCCGGCGTCCACCGACTCCGGCGGCAGCGGACTGGCCGGGTACGACGTCTACCTGGTCGACGGCGGCCAGGCGGTCCTGGTCGGCTCGACCACGCAGACCAGCTACCAGTTGACCGGCCTGGAGCCCGCGACCACCTACACCGCCTACGTCGTGGCCCGGGACAACGCGGGCAACGTCTCCGAGCAGAGCCGCTCCGTCACCTTCCGCACCGCCAACGCCGCCGACGCGCCGAGCGTCCCGACCGGCCTGACCGCCACGGACATCAGCGCCACCGGCGCGGTCCTGACGTGGAACCCCTCCACCGACCACAGCGGCAGCGGACTGGCCGGGTACGACGTCTACCGGGTGGACGGCGGCCAGGCGGTCCTGGTCGGCTCGACCACGCAGACCAGCTACCGGTTGACCGGCCTGAGTGCGGCCACCGCCTACACCTACCGGGTGGAGGCCCGGGACAACGACGGCAACCGCTCCGGTCCGGCCACCGTCTCCTTCACCACCCTGGCCGACAGCGGCAGCAGCTCCTCGTGCGTGGTGGAGTACCGCACCAACGACTGGACCGGCGGCTTCACCGGAACGGTCCGGATCACCAACACCGGGACCTCCACGCTCTCCTCGTGGCGGCTCGCCTTCTCCTTCCCGGCGGGACAGCAGATCACCCACGGCTGGAACGCCACGTGGAACCAGAGCGGGGCCGACGTCACCGTCACCCCGATGTCCTGGAACAGCTCCCTGGCGCCCGGGGCGACCGTCGAGGTCGGCTTCAACGGCTCCTGGAGCGGCTCCAACCCCCACCCGACCGAGTTCACCCTCAACGGCGAGCGCTGCAACGCCGCCTGACCTCCCGACGGCCGCGGCCGTCCGCCGTGCGCGGGCGGCCGCGGCGCCGTGTCCGGCGCTAGCGGTCCAGGAACGCGAACAGCTCCTCCCAGCGGCGCACGATCCGCTCGGGGGAGTAGCGGAGCACGGAGCGCCGGGCCTGCTCCCCCAGCCTGTCGCGGAGTTCCCGGTCGGCCATGACCCGGGCGAGCCGCTCCGCCAGCGCCCAGGTGTCGCCGGGCGGGGCCAGCAGCCCGTCCTCGCCGTCGGTGACGATCTCGCGCACCCCCGGCGCGCAGTCGAAGGCCACGCACGGCACCGCGCAGGCCATCGCCTCCAGCAGCACCAGCGGGAAGCCCTCCCCCCGCGAGGACTGGACGAGGACTGAGGCGTCCCGCAGCGCGCCGGGCACGTCGGAGGTGGTCCCCCGCCACTCCACCGAGGAGTCCAGCCCTGCTCCGCGGCAGTAGGCGCGCAGCTCCTGCTCCTCGGCGCCGGTGCCGTAGACGCGCAGCGTCCAGTCGGGGAAGCGGGGCGCCACCGCGGCCCACGCCTCCAGCAGCAGGTCGACGCGCTTCTGCTCGTCGAGCCTGCCGATGCTGACCACCGTCCTCGCGGTGCGCGGCGAGGTCTGCGCGGGCAGCCACGGCAGCGGGTTGGGCATGACGTCGAGGTTGTTGAGCCCTTGGTTGATCCACCGGTCGGCGTCCTCGCGGGTGAGGGCGAGCAGCCGGTCGACGTCGCGGAAGTACCGCCGGACCCGGGCGAACCTGGAGGTGCGGCGGGACTCCTCGAACGACTCGTGGGTCATTCCGACGACGTGCAGCCCGGCGGTGTCGGCCAGGGCCACCCACTCCATCGCCCACACCTGGGTGACGATGACGACCCCGCCGGGCGCGGCGCTGCGCAGCAGCCCCGACAGCGCGTGCGCGCGCTCGCGCCGCTCCGCCTCCCACCGGGCCTGCCGCAGCCGCGCGGCCACGTCGAACCGGTCCCGCAGGCGGCGGGGACGCCAGGCGGGGGGCGGCCGCCTGGCGTAGAGCGTGGTGACCGGGTAGGGCGTCGCCCCGATCTCCTGGGCCGTCCGGGCGGGGGCGATGCCCACCACGCGGACCCGGTGGCCGCGTTCGGTGAACAGGCGCGCCATCCGGTGCGTCCAGCTCGTCACCCCGCCCAGTTCGTCGACGCTGTTGGCGACGAGGACGAGGTCGCGTCCGCCGCTCATCCGCGGCTCCCCGGTGCCAGGATGCGGTCGGCGACGGCGCGCGCGGCCGTCCCGGTGTCGTGGGCGGCGAAGCGCGCGGCGAAGGCGCGGCGGGCCTCGGCGTAGTCGGCCTCGACGGCCTTCAGCTCCCGGAGCGCGGCGAACAGCTCCTCCTCGGTGCGGGCCAGCGGGCCGGGGGCCGTCTCCGCCAGGTCGAGGTAGGTGCCCCGGGTGCGGGCGTAGTCGTCGAGGTCGGGCACGTAGAAGACCATCGGGCGGTCCAGCAGCGCGTAGTCGAACATCACCGAGGAGTAGTCGGTGACGAGTCCGTCGGCCGCCGCGAGCAGCGGGGTGGCGTCGTGCTCGGCGGAGACGTCGATCACCGTGCCGGCCGCCGACGGCGGCAGCACCATGCGCTCCAGGTAGTGCGCGCGCACCAGCAGCACGTAGCGGTCGCCGAACTCGCGGGCGAAGGCCGCCAGGTCGAACAGCGGCCGGACCGGCGTCCGGCGCCGCCGGGGGCGGCCGCGGAAGGTCGGAGCGTACAGCAGCACGCCCCTGCCGTCGGGCAGGTGCGGTGCCGTGGCGATCACCGGGTGCTCGCGGCGGCCGGTCCGCTCCTCCCGCCTCCGCTGCTGCACCAGGGCGTCGTTGCGCGGATACCCCACGGGCAGCGCCACCGACGGGTCGAGGCGGAACGCCCGGACGAGGGTGTCCATGTCGTGCCGGGAGCGCACGCAGAACGCGTCGAACCGGTCGAGGTCCGCCTGGAGCCGGGCCCGGGCCTCCCGGCTGCGCAGCTTCACCGCGACCTCGTCGAACCCCATCCGTTTGAGCGCGCTGCCGTGCCAGGTCTGGATGTAGGTGGTGTGCGCCGGTTTGCGCAGTCCGGAGGGGAAGCCCTGGTTGTCGATCCAGTACTCGGCGCGGGCCAGCGCCAGCAGGTAGCGCAGGCTCCAGCGGCGCACCAGCACCGCGTCGCGGGGGAAGCCGTCGGGGCTGCGGTCGTAGGACCACACGGCCCGGACGGGGGCGCCGCGGCGGCGCAGCTCCTCGTAGACCGCGCGCGGGCTGTCGGCGTAGCTGCGCCCCAGGTGGCTCTCGAACACGACGAGTCCCCGGCGTTTCGGCAGCCGGCACAGCACGGTGTGGTAGAGCCGCCGCTTGTTCCGCTCCGAGGCGAGGGTGCGGGGCGCCCGGCGGGCGGCGGAGAGCAGGGCGCGGCCGCGGCGGCCGATCCGGCTGGACGCGGCCGCGGCCAGGGCCGCGCGCAGGCGGCGCCGGGCGGCGGTGGACGCCGTGACGTGCAGGGCGAGGTGCCCCCTGGCGGAGACCTCCGCTGCTGCCCGGTCCGCGCCGCCCGGCAGCAGCGGCCGTACCGGCAGCGGGGCGGTGTCGAGGCAGGGGCGGTCCACGGTGAGGCGGGTGGGCACCCGGGTCCCGGCGACGTCCAGGACCAGGCGCAGGTCCCACACGTCGTCGACGACGCCGAGGGGGTGGAAGCGGCGGCCCAGGTCCAGTTCGGCCGTCCAGGCGAGGTGGTCGCCGCGGTGGACGAGCCGCCGCAGC
>NZ_KQ950184.1:25119-74602 GCF_001517975.1 Thermobifida cellulosilytica TB100 | reverse complement strand
GCGAGGTGGTCGCCGCGGTGGACGAGCCGCCGCAGCGGGAAGCGCAGGGTCCGCAGCCCGAAGCGGCGGTCGGTGAGCTCCAGGCGGCCGCGTACCGGGGCGGTGGCCGGGACGCGTCCCAGCGGGTTGGCCACGCGCCCGGCCAGCCGCACCCGGCCGCCGCGGACCTCGTGGCCGGTCACCGCGTTGCGGGGGGCGAGCCTGCCCAGCGACCGGAGGTGGTGGCCGAGGTCGGTGACGTCGAGCAGTTCCCGGCCGAGCGGGTCGTCCAGGTAGTCGGCGGTGCAGTAGACGCGGCCCTCCCGCTCGACCATGGGCAGTGCCGTCTTGGACGGGTTGCGCAGCGCGTCCACGGCGGGCAGCAGCGCGTCCAGGTCGCCCCGGGCGAACAGGTAGGCGCAGACCGCCTGCAACGGCGCCAGTTGCCGGTAGGCCTCGGCGGGGAAGTCGGCGATGTAGCCGCCGGCCAGGGCGAGGAGGGCGCGCCGGTACTCCTCGTCGCGCAGCGGCAGGTCGCGCAGGTGCAGTTGCAGGTCGTGCTTGAGGAACTTGACGTCCTTGGCGAGCCGGATCCCGTCGAGCCCGCGCTCGGCCAGCAGCGCGTCGATCCTGCGGTGCATGGCCATGCGGTCGGCGAGGTTGCCGATCTCGTCGCGGCGCTGCGTGATGGACCGGGCCGCCGGGTCCTGGCGGACGTGCCAGCGGTAGACCGTGTTGGGGATGAGGGCGATGCGTCGGGCCGCGAGGTAGGCGCGCGCGGAGAAGAGCAGGTCCTCGTAGGCGACGCCGCCGGGGAAGCGCAGCCGGTGCTCGGTGAGGAAGGAGCGGCGGTAGCACTTGTTGGTGGCGAGGGTGTCCCAGACGAGCGGTTCGGGGTACTCGGTGATGCCGTCCAGCACCCGGGTGTTCCGGTAGATCCAGGGGTACCAGGGTTTCTCGCGGCGTCCGCGGCCGGTGGTGCGGACGCGGACGCACAGCCCGGAGACGAGGTCGGCGCCGCTGGTCTCGGCGGCCCGCACCATGTTGCGGCAGGCGTCGCGGTCCAGCTCGTCGTCGCTGTCGAGGAACATGACGTAGCGGCCCGCGGCGCGGGCGACGCCGTGGTTGCGGGGCCGGCCGCAGCCGCCGCTGTTGCGCGGCAGCCGGAAGGCCCGGACCCGGCCGGGGTGGCGCTCCGCCAGTTGCCGAGCCACCGTGTAGCTGCGGTCGGTGCTGTGGTCGTCGACGATCACGGCCTCGACGCCGTGCAGCGTCTGCTCCAGCACGGACCGCACCGCGGTGGGCAGCCGGTCCTGGTCGTTGTAGACGATGACCACCACGCTGACATCGACCATGGGCACCCCCGTCCGTCCTGCGCAGCCTGCCGTTCCCCGCGGCCCGTCTGTCGAGGCGCGGGTACAGGCAGCCTATGGAAGGAGGCGGAAAGCCCCGCCAGGACAACCGAAAGAATTCACCAAAGGTGCACTTCGGACAGCGGGCTGCCCGCTTGCGGGCGGCTGCGGCGGGACGCTAGAGCACCACCAGGTCGTCGCGGTGCACGATCTCCCTGCTGTACTCGGAGCCCAGCTCCCGGGCCAGCCACCGGGTGGACCGGCCCATGAGCTCGGGGATCTCGGAGGCGTCGTAGTTGACCAGGCCGCGGGCGACGATGGTGCCGTCCTCGGCGCGCAGGTCCACCGGGTCGCCCGCGCTGAAGTCGCCCTCCACCTTGACCACTCCGGCGGGCAGCAGGGACGCCTTCCGCACGGTCACCGCCCGCACCGCCCCCGGGTCCAGGACGACGCTGCCGCGTCCGGCGGTGGCGTGGGCCAGCCAGAGCTGGCGGCTGGAGGGGCGGCGGCGCTCGGCGGGGACGAAGAAGGTGCCGACCTCCTCGCCGTCCAGCGCGGCGCGCGCGTTGGCCGCCGAGGTCAGCACGGTGGCCACCCCCGCCTCGGTGGCGATGCGCGCGGACTCGACCTTGGTGACCATGCCGCCGGTGCCCACCCCGCGCCGGTTGGTGCTGCCGAGGTCCACCCCCGCCAGGTCCTCGGGGGAGTCGACCCGGCTGATGCGGCTGCTGGTGGGCAGGGACGGGTCGCCGTCGTAGAGGGCGTCGACGTCGGTCAGCAGCACCAGCACGTCCGCGCGGAGCAGGTGGGCGACGAGGGCGGCGAGCCGGTCGTTGTCGCCGAAGCGGATCTCGTGGGTGGCGACCGTGTCGTTCTCGTTGACGATCGGCACCGCGCCGATCTCCAGCAGGCGGCTCATGGCGCGCTGGGCGTTGCGGTACTGGGCGCGGCGCATCAGGTCGTCGGCGGTCAGCAGGATCTGCGCGGCGGTCAGCGAGTGCCGGGCGAACTCGGCGGTGTAGCGGGCCAGCAGCAGCCCCTGGCCGATGCTGGCCGCGGCCTGCTGGGTGGCCAGGTCGCGGGGGCGGCGGGTGAGGCCCAGCGGGGCCATTCCGGCGGCGACGGCTCCGGAGGAGACGAGCACCACTTCGGTTCCGGCGGCGCGGCGTGCCGCCAGCACGTCGGCGAGGTCGCGGATGCGGTCGTGGTCGATGCCTCCCTCCGGGGTGGTGAGGGAGGACGATCCCACCTTGACCACCACTCGCCGGGCCTGGGAGATCGCCGAACGCGTCTGGCCGACGCCTTGGCTGCCCACGTCATCTGTCCTTTCGGTTCGCGGTAGGGGTTCAGCCCAGTCGGGAGTCGGTGCCGCGCGGTCCCAGGACGGTCCGTTCGGCACTGATGGTGGGGTCCCAGTCGAAGACCACCGCGTCGTCCTCGTCGCCGATGTGGACCTCGGCGCCGTCGGTGGCTCCCGCCTGGGCCAGGGCCTCCTCGATGCCCAGGCGGTTGAGCCGGTCGGCGAGGTAGCCGACGGCCTCGTCGTTGCTGAAGTCGGTCTGGCGGACCCAGCGTGCGGGCTTGTCGCCCAGCACCCGGAAGACGTTGTCGCCGATCCGGACCACCTGGAAGGGGGTCTCGCCGATCTCGCGCGGGCGCAGCACCAGGCGGGTGGGCTCCTCGACGGGCCGGGCGGCGCGGGCCGCGGCCACCTGCTCGCCGAGCGCGTAGGACAGCTCCCGCAGGCCCTCGCGGGTGGCCGCGGAGATGTGCAGCACCCGGTAGCCCCGCTCGGTGAGCATGGGTTCGACGAGTTCGGCGAGTTCGCGGGCCTCGGGCACGTCGACCTTGTTCAGCGCCACGATGCGCGGGCGGTCGGACAGGTCGACGCCGGTGCGCTCGCCGTAGACGGCCAGTTCCTGCTCGAGGACCTCCAGGTCGGTGACGGGGTCGCGGCCCGGCTCGTAGGTGGCGCAGTCCAGGACGTGCAGCAGGGTGGAGCAGCGCTCCACGTGGCGCAGGAACTCCAGGCCCAGCCCTTTGCCCTCGCTGGCGCCGGGGATGAGGCCGGGCACGTCGGCGATCACGTACTGGGTCTGTCCGGCCTCGACCACGCCGAGGTTGGGCACGAGCGTGGTGAACGGGTAGTCGGCGATCTTGGGCCGGGCCGCCGACAGCGCCGCGATCAGCGAGGACTTGCCCGCACTGGGGAAGCCGACCAGGCCGACGTCGGCGATGGTCTTGAGCTCCAGACGGACGTCGATCTGCTCGCCGGGTTCGCCCTTGAGCGCGAATCCGGGGGCCTTGCGGCGGGGGGAGGCGAGGGCGGCGTTGCCGAGCCCGCCCTGGCCGCCGCGGGCGATGACCAGCCGGGTGCCGGCCCCGACCAGGTCGGCGATGACCTCGCCGTCCAGGGTGGTCACCACGGTTCCGTCGGGGACCGGCAGGACCAGGTCGGCCCCGTTGGCCCCGGACCGGTGCCCGCCCTGGCCGGGGGTGCCGTTGCCCGCCCTGCGGTGCGGTCGGCGCTGGTAGTCCAGCAGGGTGGCGGTGTTGCGGTCCACCTCCAGGATGACGTCGCCGCCCCGGCCGCCGTTGCCTCCGTCGGGGCCGCCCAGCGGCTTGAACTTCTCGCGGTGGACGGAGGCACAGCCGTGCCCGCCGTCTCCGGCCTTGATGTGCAAGACCGCTTCGTCGACGAAATCGGACATGTCGCTGGCTCCTCGGTGCCGCTGGGTGGTGGAACGCACGGGAGGCGGGCCAGTGGCACTGGCCCGCCTCCCGCTGCTGTTGCGCCGTTCCCGGGCCTACTCGCTGGCGGCCGGGGTCGGGATGATGCTCACGGCCTTGCGACCGCGCACGTTTCCGAATTTGACCGTGCCCGCGACCAGCGCGAACAGGGTGTCGTCGCCGCCCCGGCCGACGTTGTCACCGGGGTGGAAGCGGGTGCCGCGCTGACGGACGAGGATCTCGCCGGCGTTGACGACCTGTCCACCGAAGCGCTTGACACCGAGCCGCTTGGCGTTGGAGTCGCGTCCGTTACGGCTGGACGACGCGCCCTTCTTGTGTGCCATCTCGCGCTCCTCCCGCTACTTCGCGGCGATGCCGGTGACGCGGACCTGGGTGTACTTCTGACGGTGGCCCAGGCGCCTCTTGTAACCGGTCTTGTTCTTGTACTTCAGGATGTTGATCTTGGGGCCCGTGGTCTCGCCGAGGACCTCGGCGGTGACCTGGTAGCCGCCCAGCTCGGCAGCGTCGCTGATGACCTTGCCGTTGTCGACGACAAGCAGCGGCTGCAGGTTGAGCGTGGCACCGGCCTCTTCGGCCACCCTGTCGATGGTCAAGACGTCATCGACGGAGACCTTCTCCTGTCGGCCGCCCGCTCGCACGATCGCGTACACCGGGAAACTCACTTCCTGCTCGCTTCAGAAAAGAATGCGCTCAAAATCGACCGCAGTCGTCAACCCGCTCACTGCCCGGAGGCGGTGGCGTGGGATTCGAAAGGAGGTCTCGGGCGCGCGAACATGTGGGGCGCGCCGACGCACCAGAGATCAGCCTACCACCAGCCCACAGCGGGTTGCGCACGGCGCGGTCGCCGCCGGGCGGGCGGACCCGCCCGGCGGACCGGGTCATCCGGCCTCGGCCACCGCCGTCTCGGGGACGGCCACGCTCGCCTTGCGCCGGGTCCGGCGGCGCCTGGGCCGCTCGGTCACGGTCTCGGCGACCTGGTCCCCGTCCGCCTCGCCCTGCGGGGCGGAGTCCGCCGCGGCGGCGGGCTCCTCGGTGCTCGGCTCGGCGGGGGCCGACTCCTCCTGCGGTTCCGACGGCGGCCCCGCGGCGCGCTTGGCCTTGCGCGAGGTCCGGCTCGCCGTGGTCTCCTCCGCGGCGGGCTCCGCGGCCGGGGCCTCGGCGGGTTCGGCCTGCGGAGCGGCCTCGACCTCCGGCGCCGGCTGCGACTTCTCCGCGGCGGCCTTGTCCGCGCCGTTGCCGTTCTTGTTCTTCTTCTTGCGCCCGGACCTGCTCTCAACGAGGTCGTTGTGCAGGATCAGGCCGCGGCCGTTGCAGTGCTCGCAGGTGTGCGAGAACGCCTCCAGCAGGCCCTGGCCGACCCGCTTGCGGGTCATCTGCACCAGCCCCAGCGAGGTGACCTCGGCGACCTGGTGCTTGGTGCGGTCCCGGGACAGGCACTCCAGCATGCGCCGCAGCACCAGGTCCCGGTTGCTCTCCAGCACCATGTCGATGAAGTCGATGACGATGATGCCGCCGATGTCGCGCAGCCGCAGTTGCCGCACGATCTCCTCGGCCGCCTCCAGGTTGTTCTTGGTGACCGTCTCCTCGAGGTTGCCGCCCTGACCGGTGAACTTGCCGGTGTTGACGTCGATGACGGTCATCGCCTCGGTGCGGTCGATGATCAGGGAGCCGCCGCTGGGCAGCCACACCTTGCGCTCCAGCGCCTTGGCGATCTGCTCGTCGATCCGGTACGCCTCGAAGATGTCGCGGTCCTCGGTCCAGTGCGAGAGCCGGTCGGCCAGGTGCGGAGCGACGTGGTCGACGTACTCGCGGATGGTCTCCCAGGCGTCGTCGCCGGAGACGACGAGGCTGGAGAAGTCCTCGTTGAAGATGTCGCGGACCACGCGGATGGTGAGGTCGGGCTCGCTGTTGAGCAGCGCGGGAGCGGTGGCCGACTTCGCCTTGCGCTTGATGGACTCCCACTGCTTGGCCAGGCGCGAGATGTCGCGCTCCAGCTCCTCCTCGCTGGCCCCCTCCGCCGCGGTGCGCACGATCACGCCGGCCCCGGTGGGCATGACCTTCTTGAGGATCTGCTTGAGGCGGGCCCGCTCCTTGTCGGGGAGCTTGCGGCTGATCCCGGTCATGGAGCCGTCGGGCACGTAGACCAGGTAGCGGCCGGGAAGGCTGATCTGGCTGGTCAGGCGGGCGCCCTTGTGGCCGAGCGGGTCCTTGGTGACCTGGACCAGGACGGACTGCCCGGACTTGAGCACCGACTCGATCCGGCGGGGCTGCCCCTCCAGCCCGGTGGCGTCCCAGTTGACCTCGCCCGCGTACAGCACGGCGTTGCGGCCCTTGCCGATGTCGACGAAGGCGGCCTCCATCGAGGGCAGGACGTTCTGCACGCGGCCCAGGTAGACGTTGCCGACGTAGGACTTGTGGTCGGCGCGGTCGACGTAGTGCTCGACGAGCACGTTGTCCTCGAGCACGGCGATCTGGGTGCGCTCGCCGATGCGGCGGACCACCAGGTCGCGCTTGACGGACTCGCGGCGGGCCAGGAACTCCGACTCGGTGATGACCGGGGGACGCCGACGCCCCTGCTCGCGCCCCTCGCGGCGGCGCTGCCGCTTGGCCTCCAGCCGGGTGGAGCCGCGGACCGCCTGCACCTCGTCCTCGATGGGCCGCTCGGTGCGCTCGGTACGGGCGGGGCGCACCCGCACCACCGTGTTGGGCGGGTCGTCGGGCTCGGGCTCGGTCACCACCTCGGCCCCCGAACGGCGGCGGCGCCGCCGACGGCGGCGGCTGGTGCCGGTGGTCGTGGCGGCCGCGGCCTCCCCGGTCTCCTCCGCGGCGGTTTCGGCCTGCTCACCGCCGGTCTCGGACTTCTCCGCGGCGGGCTCGGCGGCGCCCTCCGCGTCCTCGGTCGTGTCGGTCTCGGCGGCGGCCTCGCTCTCCTCGCCGCTGCGGGCCCGCGCCCGGCGGCCGCCCCGGCGCCGACGGCGCCGGGTGGTGGACCGCTCCTCCCCGACCTCTTCGGGGAGGTCGACGTCGCCCTCCTCGACGTCCTCCAGTTCGGCGTCGGTGTCGTCCGGGTGGACGGACTCCACGACCGGGGGCTGGAAGAGCACCACGGGCGGCTGGAAGGTGACGGTGGTCAGGGCCGCGGGCTCCGCGGGCGGCGCGGCCTGCTCCGCCGCGGCGTCGGCCCCGCTCTCCTCGGCAGCCCCGGTCCCCTCCTCGTCGGCGGAGGCGGTGTCCCCGGCCGCCGCGGACCTGCGGGTCCGGATGCGGGTCCGGGTACGGGTGGTCCTGCGGGTGCGCCGCTTGGTCTCCTCCTCCGCCGCGTCCTCGGCCGCCGCCTCCGGCTCCTGCGGGACCGGATCGGCGGTCACCAGTTCCACGGAGGTGGCGGCCACGGTCGTGGGCGCCGTCACCGGGATCGGATCGGGGTCGGGCGGAGGTCCGGCGGGCCTGCTCGCGGCGCGGCCCCGGCGCACCGGCTGGGCCAGGCGCACGGTTCCGGACATGCCTACCGCGGTCGAACCGTTCGACCGTGTGATCGTCTCTGTTTCAGTTGTCCCCTCGGTGCCGCCGGCACCGTTGCTGGGCTCGTTTTCGAGCATCCGGGCGGTCTCCCGTCAAGTTCTCGGGCGCGGCCCGCACGAGGTGCCCGGCCGCGGCGCGCAAGAACTGTCGTTGTCAATAATCCGCACCGGCGTCGCTGCGGCGCGACGTCGGTCAAAGTCCTTGAGGTGCGCTCACGTTCCCCGATCCGGATCGCGCCTCGGCGGATCCGGCGTGTGCGCTGACGACGGCGGCGCCTGCCCCGGAGGCCGCGTCGTCCGCGGCGAGCGGGTCCGCGATGGTTCCGGCGTCCTCGTCGAGCGGCCCCTGCGCCAGCCGGGTCATCCTCGTCGATGACTGCGGCGCGAGGCCCGCGATCTGACGGAGGCCGGTCACCACGTCGTCGGGTCGTACGGCAGGGATGGTGTGCCGCACGATCAAGCGAAGTATGGCATATGTCTCTTGTTGTTCCGTTGCGGCGCGCCTGTCGACGTCCAGCAGGAAGACGGCCGAACGCGCGTCGAAGCGGCGGCGTCCCTTCTTGGTGACCCGCTCCACCTCGACCTGCTCGGCCGCGAGGAACGCGGCCACGGCTGCCGCGGCGTCGTCGGGGGCGACGCCCGGAAGTTCGATTCGCCACTCCGACGCCTCCAGGCGGTCTGCCAGACCGCCCACCGCCGGGACCACCTCGAGGACGTCGATGCCCTGGGGCAGCGCGTCGTCGAGTCGCTGGCGCAACTCCTCGGGGTCCATCGGCTCGGCCAGAGTGATTTCGCAGTACTCCGCCTCACTCGCCACTCCCGTCGGGGCCGCGCCCGTGTAGGAGATCTTGGGGTGAGGCGAGAACCCCGCCGAGAAGGCCACGGGTACCCGCGCCCGGCGCAGCGCGCGTTCCAGCACACGGGCGATGTCGCGATGGCTCGCGAATCTCATCCGGTGGCGTTTGGTGTACCGCACGCACATCCGCTGGGTCGGGTTTCCGTTGGAGAGCGAATCGGCGCCCTCAAGTGCGGGGGGCAGCTCTGCTCCTTTCCTCGGACTCCCGCACGGACCGGCACGGCGCTCCGTGCCCTCCCGCGGGAGAGTTCGTCTTCTTTCCAGCCTACGGGGCGTATCGGCGCTTCCGCGCCACCGCCCTCATCGAGGTACAACCCCTCGCCGGACACGTGTGTTCCGGCACAGTCAAAGCTCTTCCCACTGGGACCGGGGTTGAAAAGCACGACCTCAGCGGGCGGCTGCCGCCGGACGCGGCCGGACGCCGCCGCGGGGCGGCGTGCGGGCCCCGGAAAAAATCCCGGTTCCCCTGCCAACCAACCCCGGATCCAGCACGTCCAAGTACGTGTACGGCCCGGCGCGAGCGGGGTGCCGGGCCGTACCCTCCCGGCAGAGCCCTCCCGCGCGGACCGGCCGTCCTCAGACCACGCTCAGCGGCAGCATTCTGCGTCCCGCCACGTCGTGGGTCTGGATCCTGGTCCCCATGCTCGGGCAGACACCGCAGTCGTAGCAGGGGCTCCACCGGCAGTCCTCGACCTCCACCGCCTCCTCGCCGTGCAGGGCGTCCTGCCAGTCCTGCCAGAGCCACTCGCGGTCCAGCCCGGCGTCCAGGTGGTCCCAGGGCAGCACCTCGTCGGCGCTGCGCTCGCGCACCGTGTACCAGTCCAGGTCCACCGGCTCGTCGGCGAGGACCTCCTCGACGGCCTTGACCCAGCGCTCGTAGGAGAAGTACTCGCTCCAGCCGTCGAAGCGGCCGCCCTCGCGCCACACCCGCTCCACGACCCGGCCCAGCCGCCGGTCGCCCCGGGAGAGCAGCCCTTCGATGATGGAGGGGCGCCCCTCGTGGTAGCGCAGCCCGATCGACTTGCCGTACTCGCGGTCGGAGCGGAGCGCGTCCTTCAGTTTGCGCAGCCGGGCGTCGACGATCTCGTGCGGGGTCTGCCCCGCCCACTGGAAGGGGGTGTGCGGCTTGGGCACGAACCCGCCGATGGACACCGTGCAGCGGATGTCGCGGCGTCCGGTGGCCTTGCGTCCGGCCCGGATGACCTCGCGGGCCAGGTCGGCGATGGCCAGGACGTCGGCGTCCTCCTCGGTGGGCAGGCCGCACATGAAGTACAGCTTGACCTGGCGCCAGCCCGCGGCGTAGGCCGCGGTGACGGTGCGGATCAGGTCGGCCTCGGTGACCATCTTGTTGATGACCCGGCGCATCCGCTCGCTGCCGCCCTCGGGCGCGAAGGTGAGGCCGGAGCGGCGGCCGTTGCGGGTGAGCTCGTTGGCCAGGTCGATGTTGAAGGCGTCCACCCGGGTGGAGGGCAGGGACAGGCCGGTGTGGGTGCCCTCGTAGCGGTCGGCGAGGTTCTTGGTGATGGCGCCGATCTGGCTGTGGTCGGCGCTGGACAGCGAGAGCAGACCGACCTCCTGGAACCCGGAGGAGTCCACCCCCTGCTCGACCATCCGGGCGATGGCCTGCTCGCTGCGCTCGCGTACCGGACGGGTGATCATCCCGGCCTGGCAGAAGCGGCAGCCGCGGGTGCACCCGCGGAAGATCTCCACGCTGTAGCGCTCGTGGACGGACTCGGCGATCGGGACGATCGGGTTCTTGGGGTAGGGCCACTTGTCGAGGTCCATGACGGTGTGCTTGTGCACCCGCCACGGCACCCCCTCCCGGTTGGGCGTGTACCGCTCGATCCGGCCGTCCGGCAGGTAGGTGACGTCGTAGAACCGGGGCACGTACACCCCGCCGGTGGCGGCCAGACGGGTCAGCAGCGCGTCGCGTCCGCCCGGGGAGCCCTCGCGGCGGAACTCGCGGACGATCTCGGTGATCGCCAGCGCGATCTCCTCGCCGTCGCCGAGGACGACGGCGTCGAGGAAGTCGGCGATGGGCTCGGGGTTGAACGCGGCGTGCCCGCCGGCCAGCACGATCGGGTGCTCGTCGGTGCGGTCCTCGGAGTGCAGCGGGATGCCCGCCAGGTCCAGCGCGGTGAGCAGGTTGGTGTAGCCCATCTCGCTGGCGAAGCTGACCCCCAGCAGGTCGAAGGCGGCCAGCGGCCGGTGCGCGTCCACGGTGAAGTGCGGCACCCCGTGCTCGCGCATGAGCTTCTCCAGGTCCGGCCAGACCGCGTAGGCGCGTTCGGCGAGCACGCCCTCGCGCTCGTTGAGGATCTCGTAGAGGATCTGGATGCCCTGGTTGGGCACGCCCACCTCGTAGGCGTCGGGGTACATCAGCGCCCAGCGCACCTCGGTGGCGTCCCAGTCCTTGACGACGGAGTTCAGCTCACCCCCCACGTACTGGATCGGCTTCTGCACGTGCGGCAGCAGCGCTTCCAACTGCGGGAAGACAGATTCGACAGTCATCGGGAAAAGGGCCTCACGTTCGCGGTCGCTGAGCAGCGGACAGGCGACGGCACCTGCTTCCTGCCAGGATAGGCGCCTTTCGCCGAAGCCTGGGAATCGTCACAGCGGCGCCGCCCCGGTCACTCCGCCCTCCGGGTGCGCGCGTGGACCGCCAGGACCAGGCCGACCGCGGCGAGGTTGGCGACGGCGGCGCTGCCCCCGTAGGACACGAACGGCAGCGGCAGCCCGGTGACCGGGGTGACCCCCAGGGTCATGCCGATGTTGACGAACCCCTGGAAGCAGAACCAGGCCGCCACCCCGGCGCAGACCAGACGCTCGTAGGGCTGGTCGCAGTGGGCGGCGATGCGCAGGATGCGCAGCAGCACCACTCCCAGCAGCACGACGACCGCGCAGCCCCCGACGAAGCCGAGCTCCTCGGCCGCGACGGTGAAGATGAAGTCGGTGTGCTGCTCCGGCACGAACTTGCCGCCGGTCTGCGCGCCCCGGAACGGTCCGGAGCCGATCAGGCCGCCCGAGCCGACCGCGATGATCGCCTGGTTGACGTTGTAGCCGGCGCCCAGCGGGTCGGCCTCCGGGTCGAGGAACGAGGCGAAGCGCGCCACCTGGTAGTCCTTGAGCAGGCCCAGCCACCACACCGCGAGCACGCCCAGTACCCCGCAGCCGATCAGGGCCAGCACCCAGCGCGGCGAGGCGCCGGAGAGGGCGAGCATCGCCAGGTAGACCGCGCCCAGCACGAGCGCGCTGCCCAGGTCCGGCTGCATCATGACCAGGCCGACCAGCACCGCCAGGGCCCCCAGGCTGAGCAGCACGTCCCGGCGGTCGGGCGCGCGCGTGCCGTCGCGGGGGCCGCCCAGCAGCGCGGCGACGGACAGGATCAGCGCGATCTTGGCGATCTCGGCGGGCTGGACCTGGACCTCGCCGATCGCGATCCAGGACCGGGAGCCGTTGACGACCCGGCCCAGCGGGGTGAGCACCAGGACCAGCGCGACGGTGGCGACCGCGAAGAGCACCGGGACGTAGGCGCGCAGCAGCCGGTGGTCCACCGTGGCCACGGCGACGCAGACCAGCAGGGCGGCCAGCAGGTGGCCCAGGTGCCGCCAGGCGTACCCGGTGGGCAGCGGCGGGCCGCCGGGCTGGAGGGTCGCCGACCACACCATCAGGGTGCCCAGCACCCCGAGGGCCAGCACCGCCCCCAGCAGCACCCGGTCGAGGCGGCGGGGCAGGAACCGGGCGATGCGCTGCCGCAGGCGCGGCAGCGGGGCGGACGGTGACGTGAGTCGTTCGACGCGGAGCGACATGCGGGGCCTTCCGGATCACTTGTCGAGCGGGCGGACGGTTCCGTCCGGGCGGACCGTGGGGAGCTGGGCGGGCAGCACGCCGCCGGGCAGCGCGGGGCGGGTCCCGGAGAGCCCGTAGATGCCCTCGTAGATCTCGCGGGCCACGGGCGCCGCCGTGGTGCCGCCGGAACCGCCCTGGGAGATCACCACCACCACGGCGAACCGGGGGTCGTCGGCGGGCGCGTAGGAGGCGAACCAGGCGGTGTCGTGCCGTCCGATCCCGGACGCGGTCCCGGTCTTGCCCGCCACGGGGATCCGGTCCTGGGGGAAGCCGTGGAACGCGGCGGCGGCGGTGCCGCTCCTGGTCACCTCCGCCAGGGCGGCGCGCAGGTAGGTCAGCGTCTCGTCGGAGACGGGCAGGCGGCCCGCCACGACCGGTTCGATCCGGGTGGCGCCGGAGCCGTCGGCCTCCAGCAGCGCCCGGCCCACGCGCGGCTGGTACAGGGTGCCCCCGTTGGCGATCGCCGCATAGGCGTTGGCCACCTGAAGCGGGGTGACCAGCAGGTCGCCCTGTCCGATGGAGAGGTTCATGGCGTCGCCGGCCCGCCACACGTACCCCTCGGCGCAGTGCTCGGCGGCGATCCCGGTGAGTTCGGCGGCGCGCTTCGGGTCCTCCTCGGCCACCTCGGGGTAGCCCTTCTCGGCCCGGCGGCAGGACACGGCGCGGGTGCGTTCCCAGTAGTCGCGCTTCCAGTGCCGGTCGGGCACCCGTCCGACCGCCTCGTTGGGCAGGTCGACACCGGTGGGCTCGCCGAACCCGAAGGCCCGTGCGGTGCGGGGCAGAGTGTCCTTGGGGCGGGGCACCGGGTCGGCCCCGCCGTCGGCGCGCCACATCCGGTGCGCGAGGTCGAAGAAGACGGTGTTGCAGGAGACCACGAGGGCCCGGCGCAGGTCGATGGTGCCGTGCCCGGCGCCTCCGGCGTTGCTGAAGGCGCGGCCGCCGACGCGCAGGGACCCGGGGCACTGGTAGCGGCCGTCCAGGCGCGCCCCCTCGGCCACCGCGGCGGCCAGCGAGACGACCTTGAAGGTGGAGGCGGGCGGGAGCTGCCCCTGGATCACGCGCGAGATCAGCGGGCTGTCCTCGTGCTTTCCCAACAGCCGGTTGTAGGTGGCCTGGTCGATCCCGTTGTTCCACACCGCGGGGTCGTAGCTGGGCAGGCTGGCCATGGCGACCACGGCGCCGGTGCGCACGTCGAGCACCACCCCGGCCGCGGAGTCGGCCGGATGTCCGGAGCCCCTGGCCCGTTCGATGCCCCGGGCCAGCGCCTTCTCGACGATGCGCTGCACGTCGGCGTCGATGTTGGTGACCAGGTGCGCGCCGGGGCGGGGCGGGGTGTCGCGCACCGTGTCGGTGACCTCGCCCCGGCTGTCCACGGCCAGGACCCGCCGTCCCGCCTCGCCGCGCAACTGCTTGTCGTAGGCGAGTTCCAGGCCGTCGCGCCCCACCGGGAGCGCTCCTTCGTAGCGGATGTGGACGTGCGGGTTCTCCCCGGCGCGCCGCTCCTCCTCGGTGGCCGGTTGGAGGTAGCCCACCAGTGTCGCGGCGGCCGCCCCGAGCGGGTGGTCGCGCACGGTGGTCTGCTCCGCGACGATGCCGGGGAACTCGTCGGGGTGCTCCAGGAGCCGCCGTCCCGCCTGGGGGTCGACCCCCTCGAGCAGGGGGACCGGCCGCTGGGAGGCGTCGACCCAGCAGGGGTGGTCCGGTTCGGGGTCGCACTGCCGGACGCGGTCGTGCAACTGCTCGAACGGCACGTCCACGGTCTCGGCCAGGCGTCGCAGGACGGCTTCTCCCCCGTCGGCCTGGGCGGCCAGGACGTGGGGCTCGGCCGCGATCACCAGTTCGGTCCGGTTGCGCACCAGGGGGCGCCCGGTGACGTCCAGGATCTGTCCGCGTTCGGCGGGGGTGACCACCACCCGGATGCGGTTGCCCTCGGCCAGCGCCCGGTAGTGCTCCCCCATCGACACCTGGAGGTACCACAGCCTGCCCACGAGGACCGCCAGCAGGCACACGACCAGCACCTGGGCGATCAGCACCGGTCCGCGTCCCGTGGCGGGACGGGGTCGGAGCCCGGGCGTCCGCACCGGGTTGTCCATCGGTCTCTCCCTCTTCCTGACGCACCGTGCCGCTGGCCGCGGCGGAGTCGTTTGCGGGGGGAGCGGGCGGGGGCCGGGCGGTCAGGGCGCGAGCGGTGTCACGGCGCACGGTCAGCGCCGCCGTTCGGCGACCAGGACCCGGTTGAGCTGGTCGTCGTTCTCCACGCAGGCGCCCGTGCCCAGCACCACGGAGTCGAGTGCGTTCTCGGCGACGTGGACGGGCATGCCGGTCTCGTGGCGCAGCCGCTCGTCCAGGCCGCGCAGCAGCGCGCCGCCGCCGGTGAGGACGATGCCGCGGTCCATGATGTCGCCCGCCAGCTCCGGGGGGCAGCGGTCCAGGGTGGTGCGCACGGCGTCGACGACGGCGCAGAGGGGCTCCTCGACGGCCTCCCGCACCTGGGCGGCCGGCAGGACCACGGTCCGGGGCAGGCCGCTGACCAGGTCCCGGCCGCGCACCTCGGCGTGCGTCTCCTCGTCCTCGGTGGGATGGACCGACGCGACGGCCTTCTTCAGCTCCTCGGCGGTGCGCTCCCCGATCATCAGGGAGTGCTCCTTCTTGACGGCGGCGATGATGGCCGCGTCGAACTCGTCCCCGCCGACGCGGATGGACTGGGAGACGACGATGCCCCCCATGGAGATGATGGCCACCTCGGTGGTGCCGCCGCCGATGTCCACGATCATGGTGCCGGTGGGCTCGTGCACGGGCAGCCCGACGCCGATCGCCGCGGCGATGGGCTCCTCGATGATGGTGACGCTGCGCGCCCCGGCCTGGAATCCGGCCTCCTTGACCGCGCGGTGCTCCACCGGGGTGATGCCGCTGGGGACGGCCACGACCAGGCGCGGTTTGATGAAGGGGCGTCGGCGGTGGGTCGTGCGGATGAAGTGCCGCAGCATCCGCTCGGTGGTCTCGAAGTCGGCGATGACGCCGTCCTTGAGCGGGCGTACGGCGGTGACGCCGACGGGGGTGCGGCCGATCATCTGCTTGGCCTCGGTGCCGACCGCGAGGACGCGGCCGGTGGAGGAGTCGAGGGCCACCACGGAGGGCTCGTTCAGGACGATGCCCTGCCCACGCAGGTAGACGAGGGTGTTGGCGGTGCCCAGGTCGACCGCCATGTCACGGCCGAGAAAAGCGGGTCTGGTGATCATGTGCGGGATCCTCAGCGGCGTCGGACGGCATACGGCTGTCGGACGGGCACGACACGGTCGCGGGTACCGCGGTGCGTTCCATGCCCCCGTCGCCGACAAGGGTAACTCTCCGAGTTCGCGTAGTTACGCAAACGCGCCGCTTTGCCGCAGGATGCCGCAGACACGACCGTGGCCGGACGGAACGTTCCGTCCGGCCACGGTGGGACATCCCTGCGCCGGGGCGTCGGCGGGTCCGGGACTCCCGCGGGCTCAGGCCAGGTTGGGGAAGAAGAGCTTGATCTCGCGGTCGGCCGAGTAGGTGGAGTCCGAACCGTGCACGATGTTGGCCTGCACGTCCAGGCCGTAGTCGCCGCGGATGGTGCCCGGGGCGGCGATGATCGGGTCGGTGGCCCCGGCCAGGGAGCGGAACGCCTCGACCGCGCGGTTGCCCTCCACGACCATGGCCACCAGCGGGCCGCTGGTGATGAACTCGACCAGCGAGGAGAAGAACGGCTTGTCGGTGTGCTCCTCGTAGTGGGTCCTGGCGGTCTCCTCGTCCAGGGTGCGCAGTTCGAGGGCGACGATCTTGAGCCCCTTGCGCTCGATGCGGGAGATGACGTCGCCGATGATGTTGCGACGCACGCCGTCGGGCTTGATCAGGACAAGGGTGCGCTCCACGGTTCTCTTCTCCTCGACGGTTCGTTCACTGTGCACGGTGCACCGGTCCGGAACCGCCGCCTGCCGCGGCGTTCCGCGTCCGGTGGTGGGTACCCTACCGGTTCGGCCGCCGCACTCCCGCGTCTCCGCCCGGACGCTCCCGGCACCGGGTCAGGCTTCTCCCGCGTCCCGGGAGGCGGCCTGCATCGCCTCGACCCGCCGCCCCAGCACCACGCCGGCGATCCACAGGCCGACGAAGACGATGCCCAGGTAGGCCAGGCCCGGCACCACCAGGCCGCTGGCGAGGAACGCCGCCTGTAGCACACACGCCGCATAGAAGCCCCAGGTGAAGCGTTGCAGTGCGGCCAGGACCAGCGCGGCCAGGGCGAGTCCGCCCCAGACCGCTCCGGCCAGGCCGGGCGTGTGGCCGCCGAGCTGGATGGCGACGGGGACGGCCAGTCCCAGCACCACCGCTTCAAAGGCCAGGACAACGGCGCAGACGGTCCGCACGGTCACTCCTTCTTCATCAGGTGGGCGGCGTCCCCGGCGGTGACCACCGAACCGGTCACCAGCACTCCGGCCCCGCCGAACTCCGCGTCCCGCTCGGCCAGGGTGACCGCCAGCTCGATGGCGTCGTCGAGCCGGGCGGCCAGGTGGACGCGGTCGGGGCCGAAGACGTCCTCGGCGATCTCGCGGAGCTGTTCCGGCGGCAGCGCGCGCGGCGAGGAGTTGGCGGTGACCACGATCTCGTCGAGCAGTGGTTCCAGCGGCTCCAGGATGCCCTCGGCGTCCTTGTCCGCCAGGATCGCGACGACGCCGACCAGCCGGTCGAAGGTGAACGCCTCGCGCACCGCGTCCGCGGTCACGGTCATGCCCGCCGGGTTGTGGGCGGCGTCGACGAGGACGGTGGGGCTGGTCCGCATGATCTCCAGCCGTCCGGGCGAGGAGGTCTTGGCCAGGGCGGCGCGCACCAGTTCGGGGTCGAGCCCCTCCTCGCCCTCGGTGGGGGCGGCGAACGCCTCCACCGCGGCCACGGCCACGGCGGCGTTGGACGCCTGGTGGGTGCCGAACAGCGGCAGGAAGATCCCGTCGTAGCCCGCGTGCAGTCCCTTGAGCGCGATCTGCTGTCCGCCGACGGCCAGATCGCGGTGGACGACGCCGAACTCCATCCCCTCCCGCGCCACCTGGGCGCCCACCTCGGAGGCGCGGCGCAGCAGCGTGCGGGCGGCGGGCAGGGTCTGCTGGGCGAGCACCGCGACACTGCCGGGCTTGATGATGCCCGCCTTCTCCTCGGCGATGCCCTCGACCGTGTCGGCCAGGTAGTCGGTGTGGTCGACGGCGATGGGGGTGACGACGGCCACGTCGGCCTCGACCACGTTGGTGGCGTCCCAGGCGCCGCCCATGCCCACCTCGACCACGGCCACGTCCACGGGCGCGTCGGCGAACGCCGCGTACGCCATGACGGTGAGCACCTCGAAGAACGACATGGGCACGTCGCTCTGCTCGTCCACCATCCGTATGTACGGCAGCACGTCGGCGTAGAGGTCCGCGAAGGCCTGTTCCGAGACGGGCTCGCCGTCGATGACGATGCGCTCGCGCATGCTCTTCAGGTGGGGGCTGGTGTAGCGCCCCACCCGCAACTGCCGTTCCCTGAGCAGGCTGTCGATCATCCGCGCGGTGGAGGTCTTGCCGTTGGTCCCGGTCACGTGGATGACCCGGTAGTTGGCCTGGGGGTTGCCGAGCAGGTCCATGGCCGCTCGCATGCGGTCCAGTGTGGGGTGGATGATCGACTCGCCCGCGCGCGCGAGGATCTCCTGCTGCGCCTCCTGGTACTGCGGATGCACGTGTCCCCTGTTCACAGCGTTGGTTTCTCCGGCGACTTGCGCCTTCAGCCTACCCCCGCGGGAATCGCACTCCTGTGCCGCCCGAGCCGTCGGCGCAGGTCACCGACGGCAGGCCGGGTGGGCGCTGCGGCGGGGACCGCGAGGCTTTGCCGTTCTTTTCCCTGTCCAGCGCCTTGCGACCGGCCGGGGGGACAGTGGTGGTGAGGAACCATCCGCTGACGAGGGGAGATCGGTATGCGCCGCGGAAGGACCACCGGTCCGGGGCGTCTCGGGGCGGCGGGAGTGCTGACAGCAGTGCTCGTCGCGGCGGCGGGCTGCGGCGGCGACGCCACACCGGGGAAGGGCGGCGACGACCCGCGCCCCACCGGGGCTCTCCAACAGGAGCAGGAGGAGGGCGTGCCCCCCACGCCGCAGGCTCCGGCGGGGGGCGTCGACCTGCTGGGCGCGCGCGACGCGGCGCTGCGGGAGTATCCCGGGAGCGTGGTCTACAGCGTCGAGCTGGAGGAGGACGACCGCCAGTGGAAGGTGGAGCTCGTCCACGAGGGCACCGCCCGCGAGCTGGGCGTCGAGACGGACAGCGGCAAGGTCTCCGAGCTGCGGGGCGAGCGGCCTGACGGCCCGGACGCGGACCTGTCCGGGCTGCCCGCCGACAGTCTCGACACCGCGGTCAGGACCGCTCTGGAGGAGACCGGAGGCAGCCGTGCCACCGACGCCACGGTGGACGTGGAGAACGGCCAGCGGGTCTGGGAGGTCGAGGTCGACGACAGGCAGACGGTCGACGTCGACCCGCTGACCGGGAAGGTGGTGACGCCCGGTTACTGACCGGCCGCCCGTCGGCGGGTGCGCGGTCCGGCCGCGCTCCTGCCGACGCCGTCTCAGGCGCTCTTCTCCTCGGGCTCCGGCGGCAGCGCGGTGCGCGGCACGATCGTCGGGTAGACGTGTTCGAGAACCGCCTCGCGGGTGATGATCACCTGCGCGACGTCCTCGCGGCTCGGCACCTCGTACATCACCGAGAGCAGCACCTCCTCGATGATGGCGCGCAGCCCGCGGGCGCCGGTGCCGCGGATGATCGCCTGCTCGGCGATGGCGTCGAGCGCGTCGGGAGTGAACTCCAGCTCCACGTTGTCCAGCTCGAACAGCCGCTGGTACTGCTTGACCAGGGCGTTGCGCGGCTCGGTGAGGATGCGGATGAGCGCCTCCCGGTCGAGGTTGTGCACGCTGGTGATCACCGGGAGCCGTCCCACGAACTCCGGGATCATGCCGAACTTCAGCAGGTCCTCGGGCATGACCTCGCGGAACAGGTCGGTGCTCTCCATCTCCTTCTTGGAGCGCAGCACCGCGTTGAAGCCCATGCCCTGCTTGCCGGTGCGGGCCTCGATGATCTTCTCCAGGCCGGAGAACGCCCCGCCGCAGATGAACAGCACGTTGGTGGTGTCGATCTGGATGAACTCCTGGTGCGGGTGCTTGCGGCCCCCCCTGCGGGGGACGCTGGCGGTGGTGCCCTCGAGGATCTTCAGCAGCGCCTGCTGCACGCCCTCACCGGAGACGTCGCGGGTGATGGACGGGTTCTCGCTCTTGCGCGCGACCTTGTCGACCTCGTCGATGTAGATGATGCCGGTCTCGGCCTTCTTGACGTCGTAGTCGGCGGCCTGGATGAGCTTGAGGAGGATGTTCTCGACGTCCTCGCCCACGTACCCGGCCTCGGTGAGGGCGGTGGCGTCGGCGATGGCGAAGGGGACGTTGAGGATCTTGGCCAGGGTCTGGGCCAGCAGGGTCTTGCCCGAGCCGGTGGGACCGAGCAGCAGGATGTTGGACTTGGCGATCTCGACGTCCTCGTCGCGGGGCCGCTCCCCCTCGGAGCGCACCCGCTTGTAGTGGTTGTAGACCGCCACGGACAGGGCCTTCTTGGCCTGTTCCTGGCCGATGACGTAGGAGTCGAGGAATTCGTAAATCTCCCGAGGTTTGGGAAGACTGTCCCATTTCAGCTCGGTCGCATCCGCGAATTCTTCCTCGATGATCTCGTTGCAGAGGTCGATGCATTCATCGCAGATATACACACCGGGACCCGCGATGAGCTTCTTCACCTGCTTCTGGCTCTTGCCGCAGAACGAGCACTTCAGCAGGTCTCCACCGTCGCCGATGCGTGCCACCCAGCCACTCCTTAAAACGTCGGCCGTCCCGCCACACGCCTCCCCCCGCTGCCGCGGGGTCCGGACGCCTCCGGGTGCCCGGCGCGATCCGCGGGAGGGCGGGGCGATCCCGGCTCACCGGACGACCACCGATTTCCAGGATATGCCTTCCGCGCGGAGCCATTAACGGGACAGTCTGTGCGTCGTTCCTGTCGAGCCTAAGCGAAGAAGCGGACTGGCTTCACCCCCCGGCTCCGCTTCCCCTCCCGGTGCCGGGGGGCGGCGGGCTTCCTCGCGTGTTCGGCCCCTGTGGTGCAGTCGGCCTCGGTCCGCCGCACGCCCGCGGGACGCCCCGGCCCGCCCCGACGCCGACCGGGTGGCTCCGTCTGCGGGGCGCCGAGCGCCGTCCGGACCGGGACCGGGCGGGGAAGGAGGCCGGCTTCGCCGCCCGCGGCGTCCGGTCGGGTCCGACCGGCCCCTTCGTGTCGCTCCCGGGTGGCCGGTCCTACTTCGCCGACGCCTTGCGGTAGGGCAGCACGTCGTCGACGATGCCGTACTCTTTGGCCTCCTCGGCGGTGAGGATCTTGTCCCGCTCGATGTCGCGGGAGATCTCCTCGACGCTGCGGCCGGTGTGCCGCGCGAGGGTGACCTCCAACTGGTTGCGGATCCGCATGATCTCGTTGGCCATGATCTCCACGTCGCTGGCCTGACCGTGCGTTCCCTCGGTGGCGGGCTGGTGGATCAGGATCCGCGAGTTGGGCAGCGCCGTGCGCTTGCCCTTGGTGCCGCCGGCGAGCAGGACGGCGGCGGCGGAGGCGGCCTGACCGACGCAGACGGTCTGGATGTCGGGGCGCACGAACTGCATCGTGTCGTAGATCGCCATCAGCGAGGTGAAGGAGCCGCCGGGCGAGTTGATGTACAGCGTGATGTCGCGGTCGCTGTCGATGTGCTCCAGCGTCATCATCTGGGCGATGATGTCGTTGGCCGACGTGTCGTCGATCTGCACCCCCACGAAGATGATCCGCTCCTCGAAGAGCTTGTTGTAGGGGTTCATCTCCTTGATGCCGTACGTCGTGCGCTCGACGTAGGAGGGGAGGACGTAGCGGCTCTGCGGAGCCGCCGGAGCCATCCCACCGCCGTAGCGGTAGTAGGGGCTGAGATTGAAGTCGCTCATTTCCTGGCCTTCCACACTGCGCCGGTCCAAAGGGCTGTTGGGGCGGGGGGCGTTCAGGAGCGCCCACCCGTGACGTCGGGGGTGTTCGTCAGCACCTCGTCGATGAAGCCGTACTCGAGCGCCTCCTGGGCCGTGAACCACCGGTCCCGGTCGGCGTCCTTCTCGATCTGCTCGATGGGCTGACCGGTGTGCAGCGAGATGCGCTCCAGGAACATCCTCTTCACGTAGAGCAGTTGGTCAGCCAGGATGCGAATGTCGGAGGCGGTACCCCCGATGCCGCCCGACGGCTGGTGCATCATGATCCGGGTGTGCGGCAGCGCGTAGCGCTTGCCCCGGGTGCCGGCGCACAGCAGCATCTGGCCCATGGAGGCGGCCAGGCCCATGGCGACAGTGCGGACGTCGTTGGGGATGTACTGCATGACGTCGTAGATCGCCATGCCCGCGGTGACCGAGCCACCGGGCGAGTTGATGTACAGCGTGATGTCCCGGTGCCGGTCCTCGGCGGACAGCAGCAGCAGCTCACCGACGATGCGGTTGGCGATCTCGTCGTCGACCTGCTGGCCGAGGAAGACGATGCGCTGCCTGAGGAGGCGCTGCGACGTCTGGTCGAACATCGGCTGCATGGGAGCTTCGGCAGCACGGGCTTCGGTTCGCATGAACTCATTATGGGTCGGCGGCACTCTCGTCACCTGCTCCGCGAGATCGAAACGGTTACGACGCTTGCGACACTAACGCCGTTCCCCGACCTGCTCGCACCAGTTCACCGTCCTGTTCGCTGTCAGCGCAGGTGCTGTGCTCAGCGACCAGGGAGTTTCGCGGCAGGCGAAAAGCAACGGGCCCCGCGTTCGGGAACGCGGGGCCCGTGCGGAGCGGTCCGTGCCGGCTACTCCTCGCTCTTGTCGGCCTCGTCCGCCTCGGCCTCCTCCGCACCGGAGGCGACCGTGACGGTCTCGGTCTGGGGAGCCGGGGCGGGCGGCGGCTCGACGGTGTTGCCGGACTCGTCGGTGATCTTGGCCTTGGACACCACCAGGTCCAGCGCCTTGGCGCGGAGGACCTCGACGTAGACCAGCGGGAGCTGGTTGGCCTGCATCAGGCTCTGGAAGAACTGGTCCGGCGAGATGCCCATGAGCTGGGCCTGCTCGACGATGTACTGGGTCAGCTCCTCGTTGCCCGCGGCCAGCTTCTCCTGGGTGGCGAGCTGGTCGAGGACGAAGCCGGTCTTGACGGCCTTGGCGGCGCTCGCGGCGAGCTCGGCCTCGAACTCCTCCTCGGTCTGCCCCTGGGCCTTCAGGTAGGCGTCCTTGCTCAGCCCGCTCTGGCTGAGCTGCCGCTCCAGGGCCTGGCGGCGGCGGTCGGCCTCCTGGTCGACCACGCTCTGGGGCAGCGGGATGTCCATGGAGTCGACGAGCTTGTCGAGGACGCGGTCGCGGGCCTGGGCGAGCTGCTGGCGGCGGAGCACCTCGCCGAGCCGCTCGGCCTCGCTGGCGCGCAGCTCCTCGATGGTGTCGAACTCGCTGGCCATCTGGGCGAACTCGTCGTCCAGCTCGGGCAGCTCCTTGACCTTGACGCTGTGCACGGTGACCGTGACGTCGGCGTCGCGGCCCTCGTACTCGCCGCCCACCAGCTTGGTGGCGAAGGTCGCGGACTCGCCGGCCCGCAGGCCGGTGATCGCGTCGTCGAGGCCCTCCAGCATGGTGTTGGTGCCGACCTCGTAGGAGATCCCGTTGGCCTGGACGTCCTCGAGCTTCTCGCCGTCGACCGCGGCGGACAGGTCGATGGAGACGTGGTCGCCGACCTCCGCGGGCCGGTCGACGCCGGTGAGCGTGGCGAAGCGCTGGCGCAGCGCGTCGAGCCGCGCGTCGACGCGCTCGTCGGTGGGCTCGGCGTCGTCGACGGTGACCTCGATGCCCTCGTAGTCGGTGACCTCGAACTTGGGCCGGACGTCCACCTCGGCGGTGAAGGTCAGCTCCTGGCCGTCCTCCAGCTTGGTGATCTCCACCTCGGGCTGGCCGAGGGCGAAGACCTCCTCCTTCTGCACGGCCTCGTTGTAGAGCTCGGGGACCGCGTGGTTGACCGCCTCGGTGAGCACCGCTCCACGGCCGACGTAGCGGTCGATCAGCCGCGCCGGGGCCTTCCCGGGCCGGAAGCCCTTGATCCGGACCTGCTTGGCGAGCGACTTGTAGGTCACGTCGAAGGCGTGGTCGAGTTCCTCGAAGGGAACCTCGATGGTCAGCTTGACCCGGGTCGGGCTCAGCTCCTCGACATCGGTCTTCACGGGGCGGTACTCCTAGGTTTCCGGCGGTGACGCCCGGCGCTCGGCACGGCACCCGGCGCACCGCGGCAGGGCGGTGGTCGACCGGCGCCGACCGGCGGACGTCCAGAGACTGCTGTGATCTCCAGGATCTTCAGCGTGGTCCTGCGGTCTGCGATCACGCTCAGTCTAGGGCAGACACGAAGGGGACGACGGTTTGCCGGTACGGGGAGTCCAGCGGGCCGTCGACCGTCTCGTCGGGGAGGCGGGATTCGAACCCGCGGCCTCATGCTCCCAAAGCATGCGCGCTAACCAAGCTGCGCCACTCCCCGTGGACCACGCGGGTTCGCGGCACAGTGCACGACCCGCATCGCGGAGGCGGTAATCTTGTCTCCGTCGGCTCCACGAGTCTAGAGGAAACTCGGCGGATGCCGCGCCATGCGGGTGTAGTTCAATGGTAGAACTCCAGCCTTCCAAGCTGGCCGTGCGGGTTCGATTCCCGTCACCCGCTCTGCTGTCGAAAGGCCAGGTCAGAGGCGGTCTTCCGCCCGGCCTGGCCTTCGGCTTGCCCAGCCGGTGACACCCGCGGCGGCCCCGGAGCGGTCCGGGCCCACCGACTCCGCCGCCCCCTGTTTCGACCGGTTCGCCCCGCCCCATCCCCTCCTGTCCGTCACGGCACCACCCCACCGCTATCGGTGTGTTCTACGTCACTTTTTGACGGGTCAGACCTCTTCGCGGGACGGTCCGGCTCCCCCGCCCGGCACCGCCCGCTCCTCCCGGGCACGCGGCCCGCCGCCGGGCCGACCGCGCGGGCGGCGCACGGCGGGGCGGGGGTATCGTCAGGTCAGAACCGCACACAGCGCCCGACCGGAGTTCTCGGGCGCCCCTCGGCGCGCGGTCGTGCGCCAGGGCTTCTCGATGGGTGGAAGATGACGGGAACCGATCCGACGCGGGAGGCCGCGCCCTCGCTGACGCTGGACTGGGTCTCCCGGCCGGCCAGCACGGAGCGCCCGGCGGTCGTCACCGGGGCTTTCGACATCCTGCACGTGGGGCACGTCCGCTACCTCAGGAGCGTGCGCGCCCGGGGCTTCCCCCTCGTCGTCGGCGTGGAGTCGGACGAACGGGTCCGCGCCTGGAAGGGGCCGGAACGGCCGGTCAACCCCGCCGAGGAGCGGGCCGAGGTCCTCGCCGCCCTGGCCTGCGTGGACGGGGTGTTCATCATCTCCGGGCCGCCCAGCGCCGTCAGTTGGCAGCACTACGCCGAGCTGCTCTCCCCGCTGCGCCCCGCGGCGCTGGCCTACACCGAGGGCGACCCCTACGCCGAGGCCAAGCGGCAGGGCGCCGCGCAACTGGGTGCGCAGGCCTGGGAGCTGCCGCTGACCCTGGGCCGCTCCACCACGGCGACCCTGGGACAGCTTGCCCGCTCCCTGTAGCCCCGCGGGACGGGACGAAGACCGGAAGGTCGGCCGGTCGCGGCAGGACCGCGGTCGGCCCGCCTCCGCCGCACGAAGGGTGGCACAGCGATGATGATGGGTGGACCGCGCACCATCCGGACCCTGGTCAACGACGGTTCGGCCAGGAAGGCGGCCATCCGTCCGGACACCCCGCGGCGGATCCTCGGCTACGCCCGCCCGCACTGGCGGCGCATCCTGCTGTTCGTGCTCACCACGTCGGCCGGCTCCGGCATCGTCGTGGCCAACCCGCTGCTGCTCAAGGCGATCATCGACCGCGGGATCGGCGGCGCCGACGCCTCCCTGGTGACCTGGCTGGCGGTGGCCGTCGCCGTGCTGGCGCTGCTGGAGACGGGCCTCAACCTGACCGGGCGGTGGCTGTCGGCGAGCATCGGCGAGGGGGTCATCTACCTGCTGCGCACCCGGGCGTTCACGCACGTGCAGCGCATGCCGCTGGCGTTCTTCACCCGCACCCAGACCGGGTCGCTGATCAGCAGGCTCAACACCGACGTGGTGGGCGCGCAGAAGGCCGTCACGTCGGTGCTGCAATCGCTGGTCGCCAACGCGGTCAGCGTGGCGGCGGTGCTCAGCACGATGTTCGCCCTGTCGTGGCAGATCACCCTGGCCGCCCTGGCGGTGATCCCGCTGTTCCTCGTGCCCGCCAAGTACCTGGGCCGCCGCCTGGCCCGGGTGCACCGCGAGAGCATGGACCTCAACGCGGAGATGAGCTCGCTGATGACCGAACGCTTCAACGTGGGCGGCGCCATGCTGGTCAAGCTGTACGGCCGCCCCGAGGAGGAGAGCGCGGAGTTCGCCTCGCGGGCCGGGCGGGTCCGCGACATCGGGGTCACCCAGAGCATCTACGGCGGCCTGCTCTACTCCATGCTCGGGCTGATCACCGCGCTGGCCACCGCGATGGTCTACGGCGCGGGCGGCAACCTGGTACTGCAAGGCGCGATCGACCTGGGCTCCCTGGTGGCGCTGGCGACCCTGCTGACCCGGCTGTACGGCCCGGTCACCGCGCTGTCCAACGTCCAGGTGGACGTCATGACGGCCCTGGTCAGCTTCGAGCGCGTCTTCGAGGTCATGGACCTGGAGCCGTCGGTGGCCGAGCCCGAGCACCCGGTGGACCTGCCCCGGGGCGGCCTGTCCGTGGAGTTCGACCGGGTCTCCTTCCGCTACCCGGGCCCCGAGGCGTCACTGGCCTCCCTGGAGCTGGTGCCGCAGCCGGAGCACGCCGAGGACTCCCAGGTGCTCAGCGACATCTCGTTCACCGTGCACCCCGGCCAGTTGGTGGCCCTGGTCGGCCCGTCCGGAGCGGGCAAGACGACCCTGACCCACCTGGTGGCGCGGCTGTACGACCCCACCGAGGGCACGGTCCGCGTCGGCGGGGTGGACCTGCGCCGGGTGCGCGGCCAGTCGCTGCGGGACGCGGTCGGGGTGGTCACCCAGGACACCCAGTTGTTCCACGACACCATCGGGGCGAACCTGCGCTACGCCCGCCCGGACGCCACCGACGAGGAGCTCGTCGCGGCGATGCGCGCCGCGCAACTGGGGCCGCTGCTGGAGGCGCTGCCCAACGGGCTGGACACGATGGTCGGCGACCGCGGCTACCGCCTGTCGGGCGGGGAGAAGCAGCGGCTGGCCATCGCCCGGCTGCTGCTGAAGGCCCCCTCGGTCGTGGTGCTGGACGAGGCCACCGCCCACCTGGACTCCGAGTCGGAGGCGGCGGTGCAGCAGGCCCTGTCCGAGGCGCTGCGAGGGCGGACCTCGCTGGTCATCGCCCACCGGCTGGCCACGGTGCGCGAGGCCGACCTGATCCTGGTGCTGGAGGACGGCCGCATCCTGGAGCGCGGCACCCACGAGGAGCTGCTGGCGCGCGGCGGTCTGTACACCGCCCTGTACCGGACCCAGTTCGCCGCCCAGGAGCGGCCGCGGCGCGGCGCGGCGACCTGACCTTCGGGCCGCCTCCGCCCCGGGCGCCCGGGGCGCGTCCGCTCAGCGCTCCCGGTCCTGCTCGCCCTGCTTCCTGACGTACTCGCCGGCGCTCCCGCCGGCCTTGTCGATGTGCTCGTCGTACTTGCCGCCGGTCCGCTGCTTGGCGTGCTCGGCCGCCTTGTCGATGCCCTGCTCCGCCTTGTCGCTGTGCTGTCCGGCGAGCTTCTTGGCCTTGTCGAAGGTGTCCTTCATGCCCATGGTCGATCCCTTCCGGAGGAGCGCGGGGCCCGCTGCCCCGCACCGCGCCCTCCCTCTGCCCGCACCGGCCGGGGTCATGCGCGCCGCGCGTCTCACACTCCCAGGACGGCGCGCGCGACGGAGAAGTAGATGAGCAGGCCGGTGGCGTCGACAAGGGTCGAGACCAGCGGCGCGGACACCACGGCGGGGTCGACCCCGACCCGGCGGGCCAGCAGCGGCATGGTGCTGCCGATGACCGCCGCCCAGACGCAGATGGCCACCACCGACAGCGCCACCGCGGCCGCGATCCCGGTGCCCACCAGCAGCGAGCCGATGACGAGCGCGATCGCCGCGAGCATGGCTCCCAGCAGCAGGCCGACCCGTCCCTCCTTCCAGACGACCCGGTGCAGGTCGCGCAGCCGCACCTCGCCCACGGCCAGGGCGCGCACCACGGCGGTGGCCGACTGCGAGCCGACGTTGCCGCCGGTGCCGGTGAGCATCGGGACGAACAGGGCCAGCGCGGTCACCTGCTCCAGGGTCGCCTCGAAGCCCTGCATCACGTTGACGGTCAGCGTGGAGGCGATGATGAGCAGCAGCAGCCAGGCCGCGCGGGCGCGGGCCAGGCGCAGCACGCCGACCGCGGCGTAGTGCCCGTGGACCGGCTGGGAACCGGACTGGCGGGCGATGTCCTCGGAGTCGGCCGCCTCGATCAGCTCCAGGGCGTCGTCGAAGGTGAGCAGGCCCACGAAGCGCTCCTCGGAGTCGACCACGGGCAGCGCGACGAGGTTGGCCTCCTGCATGAGGCGGGCGGCGTCCTCGGCCGGGTCGGTGGCGTAGGTGCGGGGCGTGAACACGTCCACCAGGTCCTTGAGCAGGGTGTCGGGGGAGCTGGTGACCAGGTCGCTCAACTGCACCAGGCCGGAGAGGCGGCGCCCGTGGTCGACGACGGGCAGCACGTAGACGGTCTCGGCCTCGGCGCCCTTGGCCCGCACCACCTCCAGGGCCCGGGCGACCGTGAGGTCGCGGTGGAGGACCACCGTGTCGGGGGTCATGAACCGGCCGACAGAGTTCTCCGGGTAGCCCAGCAGCGCCGCGGTCATGCGGCGTTCGGCCGGGCTCAGTCCGGCCAGCGCCCGCGCGGCGATCTTGGCCGGAGCCTCCCCGATGAGGCGGGCCCGGTCGTCGGGCTCCATCTTCTCCAGCAGCTCCCGGAAGGCCGAGTCGCGCAGCCCCACGAGGATCGCCTGCTGCTGGCCGGGGTCGAGCTCCTCGAAGACCTCCAGCTCGCGGTCCTTGTCCAGGAGCCGGAAGGGGACGATGGCGCGTTCCGGGGGGAGGCGGGCCAGCGCGTCGGCGATCTCGTAGGGCGGATGCTCGGCCAGCCACAGCCGCATCCCGACCAGGTCGTTGGTGTCGAGCAGGTCGGCCAACTCGACCGGCTTCTCAGCGTCGGTCATCTGAATCGCGGTGTGGCCCCTGCCGTCCCGCACGGGCCGGGGACACCGCACCTCCTCCCTGCGGTCAGCGCGGGCGTGGACCGTGACGCAGCGACCGGGACGGTGTCGTCGCCGTCGGGCGCACGCGGGCGGGCACGGCGACCTCGCCGGGACTGCGGAGGGTCCCCGCGGCAGCGGGCGCGGACCCCAGGAGAAGTCTTCCCGGCGCTGGTCCGCCGACGCGGCGGACACGGCCGTGTTCCCAGAAAACCGTACGCCGCGTGGCGGCGGAGGTGTTCAGCGGGTCCGCCAGAGCACCACGAGGGCGCGGTCGTCGTTCTTGTCCTTGCTCAGCGTGTCGACCAGCCGGTCGGTGCCGGGGCCGAAACCCACGGCCACCAGGCTCTCGGCGGCGCCGAGCAGCCGGTCCACCCCCGCGTCGAGGTCCTCCCCGGGGGTCTCGACGAGGCCGTCGGTGTAGAGCATGATGGCGTCGCCCGGCCGCAGCCGACCGTGCACCGGCGTGTAGTTCATCGACGGGATGACCCCGAGCACGACCCCCTTGGCCTCGGTGGTGCTCCACGCCCCGGTGGTGTGGTCGAACTGCACGGCGGGCGGGTGCCCCGCCGAGGTGAGCAGGTACTCGCCCGTGGAGAGGTCGACGCTCAGGTGCACCGCGGTGACGAACCCCTCGCCGCTGGCGGTGCGGATGAGGTAGTCGTTGCAGTGCTCCAGGAACTCGCCGCGCGGCACCGCGCCGATCAGCGCGCCGAAGGCCCCGGAGAGCAGCAGCGCGCGGGTGCCCGCGTCGACTCCCTTGCCCGAGACGTCGACCACCGCGATGTCGAGCCGGTCGTCGCGGAGCAGGGAGACCACGAAGTCGCCCCCGAAGGAGGATCCTCCCGCCTGCCGCAGCACCTTGGCGGTGTGCCACCCCTCGGGCAGGTCCGGCAGCCGCCCCTGGGCCTTGATGCGGTCGCGCAGCTCCAGGAGCATCTTCTCGCCGTCGAGTCCGTGGACCCCGAGCCGCTCGCGCACCCCTGACAGGAGGTAGGCCACGACCGCGGTGACACCGATGGTGACGGCCAGGCCCGGCCCCACCTGGCTGAGGTCCAGCGCGACGGCGGTGAAGGCGAGGACCACGGCCACGACGGCGAGCAGGAAGGCCAGGCTGCGGCGTTTGAGCAGCAGGCCGCCGGCCAGGACGGTGAGGATGACCGCGCTGGGCGGGAACCAGCCCTCCGGACCCCACACCGCGCCGACGCCGATCCCGACGGCGAGCAGGACCAAGACGATGAGGACGAGGCGGTAGCGGAAGAGCACTTTGCGTCGGAGGAACGCCAGAACACGCTCTGTCAACGCGTGGACGGAGCGGAGGAAGCGGGCGGGTGGAGAAGTGCTCATCGTTGCCGAACTGTAGCGCGCGAAACCTGCCCAAGCACGCTGCCCCGCGTCCACTCACGACGAGACTTCCCATAACGGGCCAACCGATATCCGCCCAGCGTACACACGGGGAAACGCACAGAACAGCCCATGGTTCAGTATGGACCTCTCCAAGCCCGTCCGTCAGCGATACGGTCGGGCCTTCTCAGCCGAAAGAAAGCGAAAAATCTCTCATGTTTTCCGCGTGTCCCGCCCAGCACGCTTCTTTGGTCACTTTCCGTAACAACAGTGCACTCGCCCCCCACCAGTGACCGGGCGCGGGGATTCGGACAGAAAAACTGGTGGCGCGCTGCCTCGGCGGGCGGGTAGGCAGGATGCCATGCCCGCATCACACCAGTCGGCTCCGGACGCTCCGTGGCCGGTCCGTCCCGTGACCGAGGCCGAGTTCCCCGAATTCTGCCAGACCTTCTGCGAGGCGCTGCTGCTGCCCGCCGAGGGACGCGTCGAGTCGCTGCGCACCGTCGTCGACCTGGAGCGCACGCTCGCCGCCTTCGACGGCGACCGGATCGTCGGCACCACGCTGCTGTTCTCCTTCGAGTCCGCACTGCCCGGGGGGATCCGCCCGGTCGCGGGCGTCTCCGCGGTCGGCGTGCTGCCCACGCACCGCCGCCGGGGCGTGCTCACCGCGCTGATGCGCCGCCAGTTGCGCGACGTCCACGAACGCGGCGAGGAGGCGGTGTCCCTGCTCTTCGCCTCCGAGGGCGGCATCTACGGGCGGTTCGGCTACGGCCTGGGGTCGCTGCTGGGCACCGTCACCGTGCACCGCGGCGAGGGGGCGCTGCGCGCGGACGCCCCGCGCGATCCCGCCCTGCGGACCCGCCTGGCCGCCCCCGACGAGGTCCGGGCGGAGATGGCCCGGGTCCACGAGGCCGCCCTGGGCGGTCGCACCGGCGAGTTCCGCCGCACCGGGTGGTGGTGGGACCGGCTGCTCGACCCCGTCGGGGAGCAGCGGGACGGGTTCAACCCGCCCAGGTGCGTCCTGGTGGAGGACGGCGCCGAGCCGGTGGGGTACGCGCTGTACCGGACCAGGCAGGGCTTCGACGACTTCGGCAACGCCGACGGCGTCCTCGACGTGGTGGAGCTGTTCGCCGTCCGGCCGACGGCGCTGGTGCGGCTGTGGGAGTTCCTGCTCAACCGCGACCTGGTGGGGCGGGTCACGGCCGGGCTGCGGCCCGCCGACGACCCCCTGCTGTACCTGCTGGCGGACCGGCACCGGGCGCGGTGGACCCCGAACACCGGGCTGTGGGGGCGGCTGGTGGACCTGCCGCGGGCCCTGGCGGAGCGCCGCTACGCGGCGCCGGTGGACGTGGTGGTCGAGGTGGCCGACGCGGTGTGCCCGTGGAACCGGGGACGCTGGCGGCTGCGCGCGGAGGGCGGCTCGGCGCACTGCGAGCGCACCGACCGGAGCCCCGACCTCTCCCTCGACGTGGAGGTGCTGAGCTCGGCGTACCTGGGCGGCGAGCCGCTGACCGGGTACGCGGCCGCGGGCCTGGTGCGCCAGTCGCGTCCGAGGGCGGTCCTGGAGCTGTCCGCGGCGCTGGCCGTGCCGGCGGCGCCGCACTGCTCGAGGATCTTCTGAGCCCGCGGGGTGAGGACTCTGTCCCCACCGGGAGACTGTCCGGGCGGGCCGCGGCGGGGTACCGTCCGGGGTAGCGCGCCGAGTGCCGTCCCCGTCCGTTCGGGAACGGGCGCGGTGCGGCCCGGCCGTGTCCCCTTGTTTCGGAGCGCTCCCCCGCGCGCGGAGCACGGCCCGGCCGCTCCGGGGAGACGGGAGAGGGGCCCTGTCCGCACCACGGCAGCGCTGCGGACGCCCCGCCCGGCTCCCCGGCGCCGGCCGGTTCCGGTCGTGTCCTGCTAGGGAAGCGGCGGGAGCTGCCCGGTGGTCTCGTAGTCGGACAGCATCCGGATCCGTCGGCTGTGGCGTTCCTCACCGCTGTACGGCGTGTTCAGGAAGACCTCGACGAAGCCGGTGGCCTCCTCCAGCGAGTGCATCCGCGCACCGATGCTGATCACGTTGGCGTTGTTGTGCTCCCGGGCGAGCCTGGCCGTCTCGGTGCTCCAGACCAGCGCCGAACGCACACCCTTGACCTTGTTCGCGGCGATCTGCTCGCCGTTTCCGGAGCCGCCGAGCACGATGCCGAGCGCCTCGGGGTCCTTGGCCACCCCTTCGGCGGCGCGCAGCACGAACGGCGGGTAGTCGTCGGCCGCGTCGTAGACGGCCGGGCCGGCGTCGACCACCTCGTGCCCCTGCTGCCGCAGCCAGGAGACGAGGTGCTGCTTGAGTTCGTAGCCGGCGTGGTCAGATCCGATGTAGATACGCACGGCCCCAGTCTGACAGGTCGCCCGGGGGCGTGGTGCGCCCGGGAGGGCCGCCCGGCGGCTCGGGGCCGCCGGGCGGCGGACGACGTCCCCCGGTCTCAGACGGCGGCGAAGGTGACCGCCGCGCCCAGCACGCCGAAGGCGACGGCGGCCAGGAGGAAGACCAGGTTGATGGCCACCAGGAGCCTGATGTCCTTGCTCAGCGGAACCGCCTTGGACTCTGCCTTCTTGCTCAACTCACACCACCTCGGCAGGAACGGACAAAATACTCACCAAAGACGATGCTAGCGTTCCTCACCAGCAGGTATGGGGTCGGCAAAGCGGTCAGGCCCAGTGCGGGGGGACATCGCCGAGCAGTTCCTCCATGCGGGACCGCTCCTCCTGTTCGGCCGACTCCCCCCAGCCCGCGCCGTACTCGTCGGAGGTGGTGTCGGGCAGGATCTCCAGCTCGTCGTCGAAGACGACCACGCGCTCTTCGTCCGGTTCGCTCATGCTCGCTCCTTCACACCGTCGCGGCTAGTCGAAGATGGGGTCGCGGGTGCGGCTCCGCTTGAGCTCGAAGAACCCGTCGGTTCCCGCAACCAGCAGAACGCCGTCCCACAACCGACCGGCGGCCTCGCCCTTGGGGGCGGGGGACACAACGGGGCCGAAGAAGGCGACATCCTCGACCGCGATCACGGGAGTGCCCACTTCCTGGCCGACCCTGTCCATGCCGTCATGGTGCGACTTGCGCAGGGCCTCATCGTAGTCAGTGCTCAGTGCTGCTTCGACGAGCTCCGCCGGTTGTCCCGCGTCGGCCAGCGCCGCCGCGATGGTCTCCACGGCCCGCGGCTCGCCCCGGTTGTGCAGCCGGGTGCCCAGCGCGGTGTAGAAGCGGCCCAGCTCCTCGTTGCCCAGGCGCTGTTCGACCGCGACGGCCACGCGCACCCCCCACCACGCCTGGGTCCGCAGCATCTCCCGGTACTCCTCGGGCACGTCCTTGTCCTCGTTGAGCACGGCGAGGCTCATGACGTGCCAGCGCGGACGCACCGGGCGGACCTTCTCGACCTCCAGCAGCCAGCGCGAGGTGATCCAGGCCCACGGGCAGAGGGGGTCGAACCACAGGTCCACGGGGATGCGCTCGTCACTCACTGTTCCTTCTCCTTAGCCTGACACCAAGAAGCCGGGCGAAACCCGTAAAACGCCCAGCTCTGCAAGGAGAAACCACCGTGATCGGTTCCGCATTCCGCTCTGCGGCGTGGCAGGATCGAACCGCATCACCCGACGGTGGCCGTCCGCCCGCGTTCCGTGGGCGCGGGCCCCGACGCGGCCGACACCGAGAACGTCTGTGAAGGGAGCGGGTCGTGGCAGGCAATCTGACACGTGAGGAGGCACGGGAGCGGGCGAGAATCCTCGACGTCGACTCCTACGCCGTGGAACTCGACCTCACCTCGGGCGACCAGACCTTCACCTCCACCACCGTGATCCGGTTCGCCTGCTCCGAGCCGGGGGCGACGAGCTTCGTGGACCTGACGGCCCCCACCGTGCACGAGGTCCGCCTGAACGGGACCGCGCTCGACGTGGCCGAGGTGTTCGACGGGGAGCGGATCACCCTGCCCTCTCTGCAAGCCGACAACGAGCTGCGCGTCGTGGCCGACGCCGCCTACATGCGCACCGGCGAGGGCCTGCACCGGTTCGTCGACCCCGTCGACGGCAACGTCTACCTCTACACCCAGTTCGAGACCGCCGACGCGCACCGCATGTACGCCTGCTTCGACCAGCCCGACCTCAAGGCGACGTTCGAGCTGACCGTGCTGGCCCCCGCGGACTTCGAGGTGGTCTCCAACACCGCGCCCGACGTGGTGCGCGAGCCGGCCAAGAACGACACGGCGGTGCGCTGGCACTTCCCGCCGACCAAGCGGATCTCGACCTACATCACCGCGCTCGTCGCCGGCCCCTACCACGTGGTGCGCGACGAGCACGACGGCATCCCGCTGGGCGTGTACTGCCGCGCCTCCCTCGCCCAGTACCTGGACGCCGACGCGATCCTGGAGGTCACCAAGCAGGGCTTCGACTTCTTCCACCGGGTCTTCGGCATCCGCTACCCCTTCGGCAAGTACGACCAGTTGTTCGTGCCGGAGTTCAACGCCGGGGCGATGGAGAACGCCGGAGCGGTCACCTTCCTGGAGGACTACGTCTTCCGCTCGCGGGTCACCGAGGCCCGCTACGAGCGCCGCGCCGAGACGATCCTGCACGAGATGGCGCACATGTGGTTCGGCAACCTGGTCACCATGCGCTGGTGGGACGACCTGTGGCTGAACGAGTCGTTCGCCACGTTCGCCAGCGTGTACTGCCAGGCCGAGGCGACCCGGTGGACGGACGCCTGGACCACCTTCGCCAACGTGGAGAAGGCCTGGGCGCTGCGCCAGGACCAGCTCCCCTCCACCCACCCGATCGCCGCGGACATGCCCGACATGCAGGCGGTCGAGGTCAACTTCGACGGCATCACCTACGCCAAGGGCGCCTCGGTGCTCAAGCAGTTGGTGGCCTACGTGGGCGTGGACGAGTTCTTCGCCGGCCTGCGCGCCTACTTCAAGGAGCACGCCTGGGGCAACACCGAGCTGTCGGACCTGCTGGTGAAGCTGGAGGAGGCGTCCGGGCGCGACCTGTCGAACTGGTCGCGGGAGTGGCTGGAGACCGCGGGCGTCAACACCATGCGCCCCTCCTTCGAGGTGGACGCCGACGGCAACTTCACCTCCTTCGCGGTGCTCCAGGAGGCCCCGGCCGACCACCCGACGCTGCGTTCGCACCGCCTGGCCATCGGCCTGTACGACCGCACCGACAAGGGCATCGTGCGCCGCGAGCGGGTGGAGCTGGACGTCAGCGGGGAGCGCACCGAGGTGCCCGAGCTGGTCGGCAAGGCCCAGCCCGACCTGGTGCTGATCAACGACGACGACCTCACCTTCATCAAGCTGCGCCTGGACGAGCGGAGCCTGCGCACCGTGGTGGAGAGCGTCGGCGAGATCGTCGAGTCGCTGCCGCGCGCGCTGGCCTTCGCCGCGGCCTGGGACATGACCCGCGACGGCGAGATGCCCGCGCGCGACTACGTGCGCCTGGTCGCCGCCAACCTGGCGGGGGTCAGCGACGTCGCGGTGGCCCAGACGCTACAGCGCCAGGCGGTCTCCGCGCTGGTCAACTACGTCTCCCCGGACTGGCGGGAGGAGGGCTTCGACCTGCTGGCCACCCGGCTGCGGGAGCTGCTCACCTCCGCCGAGCCCGGCAGCGACCTGCAACTGGCCTACGCGCACGGGTTCGCCGACGCGGCGCGCTCCGCCGAGCACCTGTCGCTGCTGCGCGGCATCTACGACGGGGCGATCGAGGTGGACGGGCTGAAGGTCGACACCGACCTGCGCTGGACGCTGCTGCGCCGCCTGGTCGCGGCCGGGGTCGCAGGCGAGGACGAGATCGCCGCCGAGCTGGAGCGCGACCCCACCGCCGCGGGCGAGCGGGCCGCCGCGGGCTGCCGGGCCGCCATTCCCACCGCCGACGCCAAGGCGACGGCCTGGGAGCGGATCACCGGCGGCACCCTGGCCAACGCGGAGTTCCGGGCGACCCTCGGCGGGTTCACCGAGCCCGCCCACGCCGAGCTGCTCCGCCCCTACGTGGACCGCTACTTCGACCAGCTCGCCGAGGCGTGGGCCAAGTGGACCGGCGAGTTCGCGCAGACCTTCGCCGAGTTCGCCTACCCGGGCTACCTGATCGAGGAGGAGACGCTGCGCCGCACCGACGCCTACCTGGAGTCGGCGGACCCGGCCCCGGCGCTGCGCCGCCTGCTGCTGGAGGGCCGCGCGGGCGTGGAGCGCGCGCTGCACGCCCAGGCCCGCGACGCCGAGGCGGCGGGCTGAGGACCGACACCGCAGACGGCCGCCGCGCACCGTGCGCGGCGGCCGTCGCCGTTGTGCGGGCCGTCCCCTCCCCGGGCGGGAGCAGTCCCCCCTACGGCGGCCCCGGACGTCCCGGTCGCGGGCGCAGGATCGGGGGCGCCGGGCGGCGGGGCGCGGGCAGCTCCCCGCCGGGACGGGGCTGCGGAGCCAGGTCGGCCAGGGCGCCCAACGCGGCGCGCACCGCCGCGGCCTGCTCGGGGTTGGTGGACAGGTCCTCCAGGAACACCGGCTCCCCCTCTCCGTTGGTGAGCGGGATCCGCCAGTTCGGGTACTCGGTGCTGGTCCCCGGCTGGTTCTGCATGCGGTGGTCGCCGACCAGGTCGGTCAGGGCCGCGCCGACCAGCAGGGAGGGGGTGCGCGCCAGGTAGTCGTGCAGGGCGGCGACCACCGCCGCGGGGTCGGCGACCGGGTCGACCGACGGGTCGAGCAGGCCCAGCTCGACCAGCAGCGCGCGCCAGGCGGCGACCCGCGCCTCGGCGTCGGCGCGCTCCTCCTCCACGGGCCGGGTCAGCAGGTTCAGGTGGGCGCGCAGTTCCACGTGCTCGGCCGTGACGTAGGAGGCGACCGGCGGCAGGTCGTGGGTGGCCACGGTGGCCAGGCAGCCGACGGGCCAGGACTCGGGGCGGTGCGGGACCCCCTTCTCGTCCTGCTCGAACCACAGCACCGAGGTGCCCAGCACCCCGCGTTCGGCCAGGTGGTCGCGGACCCGCTGTTCGACGGTGCCCAGGTCCTCGCCCACGACCAGGGTGCGGGCCTCGTGGGCGGCCAGCAGCAGCGCGCCGACCATGCCCTCGTGGTCGTAGCGCACGTAGGCGCCGTCGGCCGGGGAGGCCCCCTCGGGCACCCACCACAGCCGGAACAGGCCCATCACGTGGTCCATCCGGATGCCTCCGGCGTGCCGCGCCACCTGGCGCAACTGCTCCAGGAACGGGCCGTAGCCCTGTTCGGCGAGGCGGACCGGGTGCCAGGGCGGCTGCCCCCAGTCCTGCCCCTGCTGGTTGAACTCGTCGGGGGGCGCTCCGACGTGGACTCCGGAGACGAGCGCGTCGCGGTACATCCACGCGTCGGCGCCGCCGCTCTGCGCTCCGACGGCGAGGTCGTGCACGATCCCGATGTCCATCCCGGCGCGTCGGGCGCCGGCCTGCGCGGCGGCGAGCTGCTCGTCCAGGATCCACTGCATCCAGCGGTGGAAGTCGACGCTCTGCCGGCGCAGCCGGGCCTCGGCGCGGACCGCGGCCGATCCGGCGTCGCGCAGCGGCTCCGGCCAGCGCCGGTAGTCGGGGCCGTACTCCTCGGCGAGCGCGCACCAGGTGGCGTAGGACTCCAGGGCCTCGCCCTCGCGGGCCAGGTAGGCGCGGAACGCCTGCTCCCGTCCGGCGGGGCGGCGGACCTGGTGGATGACCTCCAGGGCGGCGCGCTTGGCCTGCCAGACCGCGTCGCGGTCCAGCAGGTCGGCGGTGCGGCCCCGGTCGCGCAGCGGGCGGGCGAGCCGCTGGACCGTCTCCCGCTGGACGGAGTTCAGCCTCCCGTACTCGGGGACGTCCTCGATGCGGATGTAGAGCGGGCTGGCGTAGCGGCGGCTGACCGGGAGGTAGGGGGAGGCCTCCAGGGGCGGCAGCGGCTCGGTGGCGTGCAGCGGGTTGACCAGGACGAAGGAGGCGCCCAGGTCGCGCGCCGCCCAGGTGGACAGCTCGGTGAGGTCGCGCAGGTCGCCCATGGCCCAGGAGACGCGGGAGCGGACCGAGTACAACTGCGCCATCAGGCCCCACACCCGGCGGTGCACGGGCCGGGGCAGCCGGTCGGGCACCACCAGCAGGGGCGCGTGCTGGTGGCTGCGGCCGTGTTCCACGTGCAGCCGGTGCACGCCCAGCGGCAGGGTGGCTCCCGCCTCGGCGCGCTCCCCGCCGGCGAGTTCCACCCAGGTGCGGGCGCCGTCGGGAAGCGTCAGGCGCGGGGCACGCCCGTGGCGGGTGACGACGGCCGGGGGCAGCAGCCGCGCGGCCCGCCGCTCCCGGTGCGCGGCGAGGGCGGCGGCGGGGTCGCTGACGTCCACTCCCAGGGCGGTGAGCACGTGGCGCAGAGTGTCCACGGAGACCGCGGTCCGCACGCCCCGCCAGTCGGCGTAGCTCGTCGAGACGCCGTGTTCTTCGGCCAGTCGGACCAGTTCAGCATCGCTCACACCATCCGATCATGCCTCAGAGGGGCTCTGATCAGCGGTATCTCCGTCCGCCAGTCGCGCAGCCGACCAGTTTTCTCCTCTTTGTCAGTGAATCGTCCTGCTTTCTACTAAAAAACTGGAGGAATCATCCTACGAATCTGGTCATACTTGTCTGGTGCTCAAGTCCTACCGCCCTCTGTTGTCCGTCCCCCACCTGCCGGAACTGTTCGTCTGGTCGCTGGTCGCCCGGATGAACATCGCCGGTCTGCCGATCGGCATCACCTTCCTGGTGGCCGACTGGACCGGCTCCTACGCCCTGGCCGGAGCGGTCAGCACCACACTGACCGTGGGCGCCGCGGTGGCCGGGCCGCTGCGCGGCCGCAGCGCCGACCGGGGGCGCACCGACCGGCTGATGACCCTGTGCGGGCTCTGCTACGGGGCGGGGCTGGTGGTGCTGGCCCTGCTGCCCGCCTCCCTGTGGTGGCTGGCCTTCCCGCTGTGCCTGGTCACCGGCCTGTTCACTCCCCCGGCCTCGCAGGTGGGCCGCGCACTGTGGCCCCGGCTGACCTCGGGGCAGACCCGCACCGCCATGTACGCGGCCGAGTCCACCTTCCAGGAGCTCGTGTTCGTCCTGGGCCCGCTGGTGGCGGCCGCGGCCGTCGGCATGGGCGGCGGCGTGGGAGCGGTGCTGCTCATCGCGGCGGTGTCGGTGGCGGGCTCCACCGGTTTCGCCGTGGCGATCCGGCGCGCGGGCCTGGCCGAGCCTCCCGAGCACGGCCCCGAGGCCGCCCCGGCGGGCGGGAACCGGAACCGGTCCCTGATGCGCCTCCCGGAGCTGGCGCTCCTGGTCGTCGTGTGCCTGCTGCTGATCGCCGGCCTGGCGGCCGTGGACCTCGTCATCGTGGCGTGGGCGCGGGAGATGGGCCGTCCCGGGGGCGCCGGGATACTCGCGGCGATCTGGTCCTGCGGCTCCCTGGTCGGCGGACTGGTCGCGGGCGGCCTGGCGGGCAGGCCGCGGCTCAGCCGCCGGGCGTTCGCCGCCACGGCGGGCATCGCGCTGCTCATCCCGCTGCTGCCGCCGGTGCTGGAGCTGCCCACGCCGTGGCTGCTGGCCCCGGTGCTGTTCGTCGCCGGGCTGGCGATCGCCCCGACGCTGGCGGCGGCCACCGAGCAGATCGGCGACGCCGCACCGCACGAGCGGCGCGCCGAGGCGTTCGGCTGGATGAACACCGGCATCACCACCGGGGTGGCGGCCTCCGCCCCGGTGACCGGATGGCTGGTGGACCTGGGCGGCCCCGCGCTGGGCGTGGCGGGCGGCACGGCCATGGTGCTGCTGTCCGCCGTGCTCACCCTGGGGGCGGGGCGGACGGGCCGCGGGTCCGCGTCGCGGGCCCCGGAGCGGGAGGACGGTCCGCGGCCGGCGGCCTAGCGGTGCCAGATCTCGGGGCGGCGGTCCAGCCAGGGCCGCGCCTCCTCCAGTTGGGCCGACAGGGAGAGCAGCGTCGCCTCCCCGCCGATCCGCCCGGTGAGCATCACCCCGACGGGCAGTCCGTCGGCGGTGGTGTGCAGCGGGAGGGTCGCCGCGGGCTGGCCGGTGATGTTGGCGATGTTGCCGAACGGGGTGAAGGCGTTCATCCGCGCGAACTCCTCGGCGGGGTCGGCGGCCGCGGTGAAGTGCCCCAGCGGGACCGGCGGCACGGCCAGGGTGGGGGTGAGGACCGCGTCGTAGGGGGCGAACACGGTCAGCGCGAGCCGGGCGAAGCGGCGCAACTGCGCGGCGGCCTCCAGGTAGTCGGGGGCGGGGGTGGCCCGCCCCCGTTCGCGCAGCCAGCGGGTCAGCGGTTGCAGCCGGTGCTCGTCGGCGGCCGGAACGGGGACGGCGGCCGCGGTCGCCGCCCACACGGTCGCGAAGTGGCGCATGTGGGAGCCGTCGAAGGGCGGTTCGATCTCGGTGACGTCGTGCCCCAGCTTCTCCAGCAGCAGCGCGGTGTCGCGGTAGGCGGCCAGCACGTCGGGGTGCACCTGGACGCCGGGCAGCGGCGGGGAGGCGAAGCAGGCCAGGCGCAGCCGTGCGGGGGGACGCCCGGCGTGGGCCAGGAAGGTCTCGCCCCGGGGCAGCGGCGGCGCCGGGTAGGGGTCGCCCGCGTCGCCGAGGGTGATCGCGTCGAGCAGCAGGGCGGCGTCGGCGACCGTGCGGGCCAGCGGACCGGTGACGGACAGCCCGAACAGGTCGGTGCGCAGCGGGGCCGTGGTGACCCGGCCCCGGGTGGGCTTGATCCCGTAGAGCCCGCACGCGGCGGCGGGGATGCGGATCGACCCGCCGCCGTCGCTGCCCTGGGCGAGCGGCGCCAGCCCGGCGGCCACCGCGGCCGCCGCGCCGCCGCTGGAGCCGCCCGCCGAACAGGCGGTGTCCCACGGGGTGCGGGCGGGCGGGGCGACCTCGTTCTCGGTGTGGCAGGACAGCCCGAACTCGGGGGTGTTGGTCTTGCCGGGCAGGACCGCCCCCGCGCGCCGCAGTTCGACCACGTAGCCCTCGTCGGCGTCGGCGACGCGGTCGGCGAACACGGCCGACCCGAGGGTGCAGCGCACCCCGGCGACCATGTCCAGGTCCTTGACCGGCACGCACAGGCCCAGCAGCGGGGGCAGCCGCTCCGGCTCCTCGGAGAGCAGCCGCCGCTCCGCGTCGCGGGCCTGCCGTCGGGCCAGTTCCGGGGTGACCGTAACGAAGGCCCCCACCGCGTCGCCGAGCCGCTCGATCCGGTCCAGGTAGTGGTCGGTCACCTCGACGGGGGACAGCTCCCGGCTGCGGAACAGCGCCGCCTGGCGCACCGCGGTCAGGTCGTGGATCTCGCTCACGGGCCCAGGCTAGGCGGCGGGGGCGGCCCCGGGCGGTGAAAACGGGTGAACAGTGATTCTTCCCGGTCAGCGGGGCGCGGACACCCGGGGTCAGGCGTCGGAAGGGGAACAAAAGTGTGAGCTCCCGTGGACTAGGAGCGCCCTGCGAATAGAACTACCCTTCTGAAGCGTGGAATCGGCAACAAGCACCAGACCGGACGAGCCCCCGACCACCGACGACGAGGTCCGGCGGGAGAAGGACGGCCCCTCCCCCTTCACCCGGCCCGTCAGCAGACCCGCAGCACCCAGGACGGACGTGCTGGTGCGGACCTACCGTTCGCTGATGCAGCCCGCCTCGGTGCGCCGCTGGCTGCCCAAGGCCGCCGCCTGCCTGGTCGCGGTGCTGGTCCTCGGCCTGCTGACCGGCAGTTGGCGGGTGGGCGTGACCGCCGGGGCCGCGGTGCTCGTCGGCTTCGTCGTCTACACCTCCCAGCGCCAGTCCGAGGTCCCGCAGTGGCGCAGGCCCTCCTCCGCCCAGCGGCGCACCGAGGCGCAGTTGCGGGTCATGCAGCGCTTCGGCTACCGGGTGCTGCACGCCCGGCGCATCCAGGACGGCAACGGCCAGATCGACCACTTCATCGTGGGGCGGCGCGGCGCCTTCGCCATCGACTCCGAGTCCTGGGACAAGCGGCTGCCGCTCCGCAACAAGCTGGAGCAGCTCTACCACGGCCGGTTCTCCAAGAACGAACGCATCGACGAGGCGCTGGCCGAGGCGCGCAACGCCGAGCGGCTGATCTCCCAGGAGCTGGGCCGCGAGATCAAGGTACGCCCCGCACTGGCGATCTACGGTCCCAGCATGCCGTGGGACAGCCACCGGCTGCGCGGGGTCGACATCATCGTCGGCACCAAGGTCCGCAAGTGGCTGCGCAGCGGAAAGGACCGGCTGTCGGAGGAGGAGATCGAGGAGATCTACCAGGCGGCCAAGAAGGTGCTGCCGCCGCGGTACTGACCCTCCCCTCCCCTGTCGTCCGCGCGGCGGGGCGGCCCCGGCGGCCGCCCCGCCGTCCTGCTCCCGGGGGGCGCGGCGCCCGCCGCGGTGACGGTGCCGACGGTCGGGCGGGGGCACTACCATCGGAAGAACGACTCCAGTTCTGACTCAGCGCGGCACCCCCCACAGGGCACGCCGCACGGACCGTCGGCGAGGACCCCACCGTCTCCGTCCCGCCACCGGTACCGGTTCTTCTCTCGACGGGAGCAGACTTCCATGCCCGCGCTTCGTTCACGGACGGTCACCCACGGCAGGAACATGGCCGGTGCCCGCGCGCTGCTGCGCGCCACCGGCGTGGCCCGTGAGGACTTCGGCAAACCCATCGTGGCGGTCGCCAACAGCTTCACCCAGTTCGTGCCCGGACACGTGCACCTGCGCGAGGTCGCCGACGTCGTGGCCGACGCGGTGCGCGAGGCGGGCGGGGTGCCGCGCGAGTTCAACACCATCGCGGTCGACGACGGCATCGCCATGGGCCACGGCGGCATGCTGTACTCCCTGCCCAGCCGGGAGCTGATCGCCGACGCCGTGGAGTACATGGTCAACGCGCACTGCGCGGACGCGCTGGTGTGCGTGTCCAACTGCGACAAGATCACCCCCGGCATGCTGCTGGCGGCGCTGCGGCTGAACATCCCCACCGTGTTCGTCTCGGGCGGGCCGATGGAGGCCGGGAAGGTCACCGTCGTCGACGGCACCGCCACCACGGTGCGCAAGCTCGACCTGATCAACCCGATGATCGCCTCCGCCGACGAGAGCGTCTCGCAGGACGAGCTGGACGCCTTGGAAGAGGCGGCCTGCCCCACCTGCGGCTCCTGCTCGGGCATGTTCACCGCCAACTCGATGAACTGCCTGACCGAGGCCATCGGCCTGGCGCTGCCCGGCAACGGGACCGTGCTGGCCACGCACACCGCGCGCAAGCAGCTCTACCGGGACGCGGGGCGGCTCGTCGTGGAGGCGGCGCGGCGCTACTACGAGGACGACGACGACTCGGTGCTGCCGCTGTCCATCGCCACCCCGGCGGCGTTCGGCAACGCGATGGCGCTGGACGTGGCCATGGGCGGCTCCACCAACACGATCCTGCACCTGCTGGCCGCGGCCACCGAGGCGGGCGTCGACTTCGGCCTGGACGAGATCGACGCGCTGTCGCGCCGGGTGCCGTGCCTGTGCAAGGTCGCCCCGAACAGCGAGAAGTACCACATCGAGGACGTGCACCGGGCGGGCGGCATCCCCGCGATCATGGGCGAGCTGGCCCGCGCCGGCCTGCTGGACACCTCGCTGCCCATGGTGCACGGCCTGACGGTCGGCGAGTACCTGGACGCCTGGGACATCGCCTCGCCGAACGTGCGGCCCGAGGCGGTGGAGCTGTTCCACGCGGCGCCCGGCGGCAAGCGCAGCACCGAGGCGTTCTCGCAGGACACCCGGTGGGACTCGCTCGACCTGGACCGCGTCTCGGGGTGCATCCGCTCGGTCGAGCACGCCTACACCGCCGACGGCGGTCTGGCCGTGCTCAAGGGCAACCTCGCCCCCGACGGCGCGATCGTCAAGACCGCGGGCGTCGAGGAGGAGCTGTGGACCTTCAGCGGCCCGGCCAAGGTCTTCGAGAGCCAGGAGGACGCCGTGGACGGCATCCTCAACAAGGCGGTCCAGCCCGGTGACGTGGTGGTCATCCGCTACGAGGGGCCCAAGGGCGGCCCGGGCATGCAGGAGATGCTGTACCCGACGAGCTTCCTCAAGGGCCGCGGCCTGGGCAAGGCGTGCGCGCTGATCACCGACGGCCGGTTCTCCGGCGGCACCTCGGGCCTGTCCATCGGGCACGCCTCCCCGGAGGCGGCCGCCGGGGGCGACATCGCCCTGGTCGAGGACGGCGACATCATCACCATCGACATCCCCAACCGGTCGATCACCCTCGAGGTCCCCGAGGACGAGCTGAAGACCCGCCGCGAGCGGCTGCTCAAGGAGCTGGGCGGGTTCCGGCCCCGCAACCGGCAGCGTCCGGTGAGCGCGGCGCTGCGCGCCTACGCGGCGATGGCCACCTCGGCCTCCACCGGCGCGGCCCGCGACATCAGCCAGGTCGAGCAGATCCGCCCCTGACCTGCGTGCGGGGCGGCCCCGTCTCGGGACCGCCCCGCACCGGACGCGGGTCAGGCGCAGCAGCCGCCCCCGCAGCAGCCGCCCCCGGCCGGACGCGGGGCCTGGGCGAGGCCGCTCACCCCGATGGTGGACAGCAGCTTGACCGTGTCGTCGTGCCCGTTCGGGCACTCGGCCGGTTCGTTGGCCTCGGCCATGGGCCGGGACAGTTCGAAGGTCTCGCCGCAGGCGCGGCAGCGGAACTCGTAACGAGGCATGGGACCAGGATACGACCGGGGCGCGCGGCGCCTCCCGTCCGTGCGACGGGGCGGGACGCGCCGCGCCCCGCCGGGCGGCGCCGCGCCCGTCCCCCCGGTGCGGGCGGGCGCCGTCCCGGGCCGACCGGAGACCGTCTCGGCCCGGGACGGAGTTTCAGACCCGTACTCGGGCCATGTAAGGTGCCCAGAGAGGATCGTTGTGGGTCTCGCCGATCAGGCGCCAGTGGATGCCGCGCGGCACCGTGGGGGTGACGTTCAGCTTCCAGCCGAGTTCGTCGAGGAGTCGGTCCGCTTTGCGGTGGTTGCACGACCGGCAGGCGGCCACCACGTTCTCCCAGACGTGCTGGCCGCCCCGGCTGCGGGGGATCACGTGGTCGATGGTCTCGGCCCGCTTGTCGCAGTAGGCACAGTGGTATCCGTCGCGCCGCATGAGCGCCACCCGGGTCAGGGGGACCCTGCGCCGGTAGGGCACCCGGATGTAGCGGCGTAGTCGGATGACCGACGGCACCCGCAGCGACACGGTGGTCGAGTGGAACACGGCGCCGGTGGCGTCGCTGTGCACGACCTCGGCCTTCTCCCGAAGCACCAGCAGGATCGCGCGCCGCAGCGGCACCGTGGTCAGGGGTTCGTAGCTGGCGTTGAGCAGCAGCACGTGGCGGCGGACTGGTGGGCCGCCCTCCGTACCGCTCAGGGCGCTCATGAGCGTCTCCCGGCGTCCGACGTGTCGGTCGCCCGTGTCTCTTCCCCGGCCAGCCTGTCGGCCAGCCAGGAGACCTCCTTGTGCACCGGCCGGACGGCCGGCGCGCTTAGCGTTGCCACACGGACCTCCCGTGGGTGGTTCCCGCCGAGTGCTGTCCCTCATTCAGTTTGCTTGGTCGGGGCTGGTCACCGCCACCCCATTTCCCCGCCGCGCCGCAGAAAACCGCGGACCGGCGTGGAGGGGGAACGGCGACACCCCCGGGCGCCGCGACGCTGCGGCTAGAGTGCTGGACATGTCCCACCTCCCCTCCTACCCGTTTGCGGAGCGCCAGGAACTGACCGAGGTCCTGCACGGCCGCACCGTCTCCGACCCCTACCGCTGGCTGGAGGACGCCGACTCGGCCGCCACCAAGGAGTGGTCCCGAGCGCAGGACGCCCTGTTCGCCCGGGTCCGCGGCACCTGGGCCGCGACCGACCGGTTCCGCGACCGGCTGCGCGCGCTGCTGGGCGCCGGCTACGTGGGCTCCCCGGTGTGGCGGGGGCGGCGCTGCCTGTTCCTGCGGCGCGCCGCCGACCAGGAGCACGCCGTGCTGTACGTCCGCGACGGCTCGGAGACGGAGCGGGTGCTCGTCGACCCCACCGCGCTGAACCCGGAGGGCACCACCACCCTGGACGCCTGGGTCCCCGATCCGGAGGGGCGGCTGCTGGCCTACCAGTTGTCCGAGAGCGGCGACGAGCAGTCCCGGCTGTGGGTCATGGACATCGCCACCGGGGAGCCCGTGGACGGGCCGATCGACCGCTGCTCCTACTCCCCCATCGCCTGGCTGCCCGGCCAGGACGCCTTCTACTACGTGCGCCGCCTGCCGCCCGAGCAGGTGCCGGACGGGGAGGAGCAGTACCACCGGCGGGTCTACCTGCACCGGGTGGGCTCCTCCCCCGACTCCGACCCGCTGGTGTTCGGGGAGGGCCGGGACAAGACCGAGTACTTCGGGGTGTCGGTGAGCCGGGACGGACGCTGGCTGACGCTGACCGCCTCGCCGGGCACCGCGCCGCGCAACGACGCCTGGATCGCGGACCTGGCCGCCTCCTCCCCGGAGGCGCCGCGCTTCACCGAGATCCAGACCGGGGTGGACGCCGAGTCCTTCCCGTTCGTGGGCAGGGACGGGCGGCTGTACCTGTTCACCGACCGCAACTCGCCGCGCGGCCGACTGTGCGTGGCCGATCCCGCCTCGCCCGGCCCGCAGCACTGGCGCACGCTGATCGACAGCGACCCGGAGGCGGTGCTCAGCGGGTACGCGATCCTGGACGGCGCGGAGCTGGACACGCCCGTGCTGCTCGCGCTCTGGGAACGGCACGCGATCAGCGAGATCAGCGTGCACGACCTGGCGACGGGGCAGCGGACCGGCGCCCTCGAACTGCCCGGGCTGGGATCGGTGGGCGGTATCACCACCCGCTTCGAGGGCGGCGCCGAGGCCTGGTTCAACTACACCGACACCACCTCGCCGACCGCGGTCTACCGCTACGACGCGCGCACCGGCGAGGTGTCCCTGTGGGAGGGGCCTCCCGGAGCGGTGGACTCTCCCCGGGTCCGCACCGAGCAGGTCACCTACACCTCCCGGGACGGCACCCCGGTGCGGATGCTGGTGGTCTCCCCGCCCGACGCCGACGGCCCCCGTCCCACCCTCCTGTACGGCTACGGCGGTTTCGCGATCTCGCTGACCCCCGGCTACTCGGCGTCGGCGCTGGCCTGGGTGGAGGCGGGCGGCGTCTACGCGGTCGCCTCCCTGCGCGGCGGCCTCGAGGAGGGCGAGGAGTGGCACCGGGCCGGGATGCTCGGCAACAAGCAGAACGTGTTCGACGACTGCCACGCCGCCGCCGAGTACCTCATCGAGTCGGGGACCACCACGCGGGAGCAGCTCGCGGTGATGGGCGGCAGCAACGGCGGCCTGCTGGTCGGCGCGGTGGTCACCCAGCGCCCGGAGCTGTACGCCGCGGCGGTGTGCTCGGCCCCGCTGCTGGACATGGTGCGCTACGAGCGGTTCGGCCTGGGCCAGTTGTGGAGCGTGGAGTACGGCAGCGCCGACGACCCCGAGGCGCTGGACTGGCTGCTGGCCTACTCCCCCTACCACAACGTGCGCGAGGGGGTGCGCTACCCGGCGGTCCTGTTCACGGTCTTCGACAACGACACCCGGGTGGACCCGCTGCACGCCCGCAAGATGTGCGCGGCGTTGCAGCACGCCACGTCGGCTCCGCTCGACCAGGCCCCCGTCCTGCTGCGCAGGGAGGCCGAGGTCGGGCACAGCTCCCGGTCGGTGAGCCGCAGCGTCCAGCTCAGCGCGGACCAGTTGGCCTTCCTCGCCCACCACACCGGGCTGCGGGTCCCCTGACCCGGGGCGCGAGTGCGCTGCCCGGCCGCGGGCGCCGTGGCCGGGCTTGCCACAATCGGGAAGACGCGATCGATGGGGGGAGAGCAGTGGGCGAAACGGCCCTGAACCACGGCACCGGCAGCGAAACGGCGTCCGGGCGGCGCCACGTCCACCTCGGACGGGTCCGCTTCGCCGACCTGGACCCGCTGAACCACGTCAACAACGTGCGGATGCTGACCTACCTGGAGGACGCCCGCGTCTCCTTCCTGCGCTGGGACGAGGAGGGCGACCGGAAGATCTTCGGCGACCTCGTCGTGGCCCGGCACGAGGCCGACTACCTGCGCCCGCTGACCCTGCGCCGCGCGCCCTTCCGGGTGGAGACCTGGGTGACCGGCATCAGGAACGCCAGCTTCACCCTGCGCTACGAGATCCTCGACGACGAGGCGGTCTACCTGCGGGCGCTGTCGGTTCTGGTCGCCTACGACCTCGCCGAGCAGTGCCCGCGTCGGCTGACCCCGGCGGAGCGCGCCCACCTGGAGCAGTACCTCGCCTGACGGGGCCGGTCGTCGGGGCGGGCAGCGGGTTGTCTAGCCTCGTCGCGTGGGCAGACGTTGGTTGATCCTGTGTTTGGCGATCGTCGCGCAGACGGCGAGCCTGTCGGCGCTGTTCGGGGTGGCGTTCGTCATCCCGGAACTGCGGCAGACGTACGGGATCACCGTCACCCAGGCGGGCACGCTGGCCGGGCTGCCCAGCCTCGGGCTGCTGCTGACCCTGCTGGGCTGGGGCGTGGTCATCGACCGCTACGGCGAGCGGGTGACCATGACGGCGAGCCTGGCGCTGACCGCGGGGGTGCTCGCGCTGTTCACCGTGGTGGACACGCCGCTGGGCGCGGGCGTCCTGCTGTTCCTGGTGGGGGCGGCGGGCGGCCCGGTGAACGCGGCGGGCGGCCGTCTCGTCATGGGCTGGTTCACGGTGCGGGAGCGCGGCCTGGCAATGGGGCTGCGGCAGACCGCGCAGCCGCTGGGCGTGGGGATGTCGGCCGCGCTGCTGCCGGTGCTCGCCCACCACTACGGCTTCACCGTGGCGATGCTGCTTCCGGGTGTCCTGGCGGTGGCCGTGCTCCCGCTGGTGGTGCTCTTCGCGGTGCCGCCCGGCGGCCCCCGGGCTGAGGGCGGCGCGCGGGCGCAGCGGGCCGCGGCGGGCCCGTCCCCCTACCGGTACGCCACGATCTGGTGTGTGCACGGGGTGAGCATGCTGCTGGGCGTGCCGCAGTTCACCGTGGTGACGTACGCGCTGGTGTACCTGGTGGAGCAGCACTCCTGGAGCGCACCGGCGGCGGGGGCGCTGATGGCGGCGTTGCAGGTCCCCGGTGCGCTGGCGCGGCTGGGCGCGGGGGTCTGGTCGGACCGGGTGGGCAGTCGGCTCGGGCCGGTGCGGATCATCGCCGGGTGCGGGTCGGCGGCGCTGCTGCTGCTCGCCGTGGCGTCGCCGCTGCCGGGGGCGGCCGTGGTGCTGCTGGTCGTCGCCGCGGTGGCGACCATGAGCCACAACGGGCTGACGTTCACCGCGGTGGCCGAGACCGCGGGCATGGCCTGGGCGGGTCGGGCGATGGCGGCGCAGAACTCGCTCCAGGCGGTCAGTTCGTCCCTCACCCCCGTGGTGATGGGGATGCTGATCGACTGGTTCGACTACCGTGCGGCCTTCGCC
>NZ_KQ950184.1:19872-25082 GCF_001517975.1 Thermobifida cellulosilytica TB100 | reverse complement strand
CGCGGCGGCGCTGTTCGGCGCCGCCGCGATCGGCGTGGTCCCCCGCCGTGCGGCGCTCGGACGGCCGTGACGGCCGCCCGTGCCAGGGTTCAGCTCAGCGAGACCCGGATCGTCTCGCCCTCGTCGCCGTCGTCGCTCCTGCGGTCGGTGACGGTGAAGGAGCGCGTGACCACGGGGGGCTCGGCGTCCTCCGGCACGTTCACCATGCCGTAGGCGGCGTAGACCAGGTACTTCCACAGCGGCTCCTCCAGGTGGGCAGGCAGCTCGAGTTCGTCCACGGCCGCGCGCATGTGCGCCAGCCAGCGGTCGCGCTCCTCGGCGCCGATGCGGTAGGGGAAGTGCCGCATGCGCAGCCGCGGGTGGCCGCGCCGCTCGCTGTAGGTGCGCGGGCCGCCCCAGTACTGCATGAGGAACAGGCGCAGCCGCTCCTCCGCCGGGCCCAGGTCGGCCTCGGGGTACAGGGGACGCAGGACGGGGTCGGCGGCGACCCCCTCGTAGAAGCGGCGGACCAGGCGGGTGAAGGTCTCCTCACCGCCGACTGCCTCGAAGAAGGTCACTTGGTCATCGTGCTGGGAAGTCATAGCGCCTACAGGGTACGTGCCGGCCGCCCGGGGCGCGCCGCGGATCCTGCCCGGAGGTCCAGACTGCGGCGCGCCCCGGCAGAGCCGACCGGGGACGTCGGGTGCGGGCCGGTCGTCAGCCGCGGGTGAGCTTGCGGTGCGTCACGGCGTGCGGGCGGGCCGCCTCGGGGCCGAGGCGCTCGATCTTGTTCTTCTCGTACAGCTCGAAGTTGCCCTCGAACCAGAACCAGTTGGCGCCGCCCTCCCAGGCGAGGATGTGGGTGGCGACCCGGTCCAGGAACCAGCGGTCGTGGCTGGTGATCACGGCGCAGCCGGGGAAGTCCAGCAGCGCGTTCTCCAGCGAGCCGAGGGTCTCGACGTCCAGGTCGTTGGTGGGCTCGTCCAGCAGCAGCAGGTTGCCGCCCTGCTTGAGGGTGAGCGCCAGGTTGACCCGGTTGCGTTCGCCGCCGGACAGCACCCCGGCCTTCTTCTGCTGGTCGGACCCCTTGAACCCGAACGCGGCGACGTAGGCGCGGCTGGGGATCTCGACGTTGCCGACCCGGATGAAGCTCTCGCCGTCGGAGACGACCTCCCAGACGTTCTTGTCGTCGTCGATGCGGCCGCGGTACTGGTCGACGTAGGAGATCTTCACGGTCTCGCCGATGGTGATGGAGCCGCTGTCGGGCTGCTCCTGCCCCACGATCATCTTGAACAGGGTGGTCTTGCCGACGCCGTTGGGACCGATGACGCCGACGATGCCGTTGGGCGGCAGGGAGAAGGACAGGTTCTCGATCAGGATGCGGTCGCCGAAGCCCTTGGTGAGGTTCTTGACCTCGACCACGGTGCTGCCCAGGCGCGGCCCCGGCGGGATCTGGATCTCCTCGAAGTCCAGCTTGCGGGTCTTGGCGGCCTCGGCGGCCATCTCCTCGTAGCGCTGTAGGCGGGCCTTGCTCTTGGACTGGCGGGCCTTGGGGTTGGAGCGGACCCACTCCAGCTCCTCTTCCAGGCGCTTCTTGCGCTTGGCGTCCTTGGCCCCCTCGACCTTGAGGCGCTCGGCCTTGGTCTGCAGGTAGGTGGTGTAGTTGCCCTCGTAGGGGTAGAGCCGGCCGCGGTCGATCTCCAGGATCCAGTTGGCGACGTTGTCCAGGAAGTAGCGGTCGTGGGTGATCGCGATGATCGTTCCCGGGTACTTCTCCAGGTGCTGCTCCAGCCACTGGACGCTCTCGGCGTCCAGGTGGTTGGTGGGCTCGTCCAGCAGCAGCAGGTCGGGCTGCTCCAGCAGGAGCCTGCACAGCGCGACGCGGCGCTTCTCACCGCCGGAGAGCACCGAGACGTCGGCGTCGGCGGGCGGGCAGCGCAGCGCGTCCATGGCCTGGGCGAGCTGGCTGTCCAGGTCCCAGGCGTTGCGGTGGTCCAGGGCGTCCTGCAACTTGCCCATCTCTTCGAGGAGCTCGTCGGAGTAGTCCGTGGCCATCTTCTCGGCGATCTCGTTGAAGCGGTCGAGCATCGCCTTGGTCTCCGCGACACCCTCCTGGACGTTCTCCAGAACCGTCTTGGCGGGGTCGAGCTGCGGCTCCTGGGCGAGTAGGCCGACGGTGTACCCGGGCATGAGACGCGCCTCGCCGTTGGACGGCTGCTCGATGCCGGCCATCAGTTTGAGCAGCGTGGACTTGCCCGCGCCGTTGGGGCCCACGACGCCGATCTTGGCGCCGGGGAGGAAGGAGCCCGAGACGTCGTCCAGGACTACCTTGTCGCCGTGCGCTTTACGCACGTTTCGCATCGTGTAGATGTACTCCGCCATGACTCCCAGCCTAGGGTGTTCGGTCGCCTGCACCGGCCACGTCCGCGGACCGGCGGGCTGCGGTGCGGCCCGGGCCACACCGCACTGCCCGGGAGGCCGCCGGTTCAGGAGTCGTGGTCCCGGGCGGGCCGCAGTGCCGTGGCGCCGTCGCCCACGGGCGCCTGGTCGGCGAGCCAGTCGGGGCCGAAGCCCTCCCACTTGCGGGGAGGAAGTCCGTAGTACACCGCCCGGCGGACGAGTTGGGCCATGGAGTAGTCCGGATCGGCCTCCAGCGCCCGCGCCAGGGCCGCGTCGGCCAGCACGGGGTCGTCGTTCTGCCAGGCGGCGAACCCGAGCAGGGACGCGGGCGCGGCGGCGTAGGCGGGATCGACACGGCACAGCACGTACGACCACAGGCCGACGTGGACGGCGACGTGCTCGCGGTCGATGTGCGCCCATGCCTCGTCCCGGACGCGCAGGTCGACCAGGAGCAGCCCCAGCCAGGCCACGGTCGCGTGGTCCGGCGGCGGGGCGCCCTCCAACGCGGCGGACACCACGGCCCGCACCGTGCGGACGCCCTCGGCGGTGAGGGCCTCGTGGCGCGGGCTGGGTGCGGCTCCCCACAGCCGCGCCGCGCGCTCCTCGGCCTCCCGGGTGGCCCGGGTCATCTCTGCGCGCTCGGCTCCGCCGACGGGTTCGACGAGCGCCAGGATCTCGTCCCGGTCGGCGCGGACCCGCACTCCCGCCGCGACCGCCGCGGCGGGGATGGTGGAGCGGTGGACGTCGTAGGCCACCCCCTCGGGTGGACAGCAGTCGGGATCGGAGCAGTCGTAGGACCAGTAGCGGTCCTCGGTCACCCGGAGCGTCTCGGCGACGGCGACGCCCCGGTCGACGAGGCTGTTCCGGGAGGCCAGCAGGCAGGGGGCGACCAGCTCGGCGGGGCCGTAGCCGAGGACGACCGCCCGGGTGCAGCCCTGTTCGGCGAAGGAGTCGGCGAGGCGCGTGGCGATGTCGGAGGGGTCGTGGTCGCTCTCGGAGAGGGGGCCGCAGCCCGAGGCGAGGTTGATGAAGCCGTCGCGGCCGTCAGAGCCCAGCGCGACGATGCAGTCCTTCGGGTGGAAGCCGATCAGGTAGGGGACGGCGGCGATCAGGTCGACGGGGTTGCGTACGGAGAGGCGGACAGGGAAGCGGAACTGCTCTTCGGTGTTCATGCCTCCACCCTCCGTGACCGCTCTCACGGCGGCACAAGTCGCAGTCGCGGGCTGTGGACAGCCGTTCAGGAGTCGCGGGACTCCGCGGACGGTTCGTCGGCGGAGCGGACGGAGACCCCCACCGACTTGGCCACCGGGAGGCAGACGCGGTCGCGTCCGGAGTCCTTGGCCCGGTACAGTGCCAGGTCGGCCGCTGCCATGAGTTCCAGCAGGTCCCGTCCGTGCACCCGCAGCAGGGCCACCCCGATGGAGACGGTGACGGTCACCGTGGTGTCGTTGACCGGCAGCGCCATGCGTCCCACCCGGGTGCGCAGCCGCTCGGCGGCCCGGCAGGCCTCGGCCATGTCGGCCCCGGGCAGCAGGACCACGAACTCCTCGCCGCCGAAACGGCCGATCACGTCGTACTGGCGGAGCTGGTGGCTGAGCGTGGTGGCGACGCCGAGCAGCACCTGGTCGCCGATCAGGTGCCCGTGGGTGTCGTTGACCTTCTTGAAGTGGTCGATGTCGACGATGAGGACGGCCAGCGGGCAGCCGGTGCGCAGCGCCCGGGCCAGCTCGGTCTTGGCCACCCGCTCCCAGGCGACCGCGTTGAGCAGTCCTGTCTTGGGGTCGGTGCGCGCCGCCGTCTGCAACTGCTGGAAGAGCAGGCTGCGCTGGAGCAGCAGCACCGGCGGCAGCACGACCAGGAGGAGGAAGAGCGACAGCGCGCACAGCACGGCCACGATCAGCCCGACGCACACCTCGACCGTGTCGAGCAGCAGCGACTCGGAGTTCCAGACCGTGGTGCGGCGCGGCTCCTCGGGCACGCTGAGCCGGATCGCCCCGGCGATGAGCACGGTGTTGCACACGGTGAACAGGACCGCGCACAGCACGGCGGCGCCGATCCCCGGGCCGTTGAGCAGCACGCTGCTCCGGGCCGATCCGGCGACCCCGTCGAGCAGGACCACCTGCCCGGGCCGCAGGGCGTGGAACACGGTGGAGGCGGAGAACCCGGAGAGCGCGACCACCGCCGCGCTGAACACGCGCCGGAACATGACGGCGCGCTGGATGCGGTACTGCATCAGCACGTACAGCGGGATCGGGGTGAGCAGGGAGTACAGCGGCGGCAGGAGCAGCACGACCGGTATCCACCAGACGCCGAGGAGGTCGCGGACCATCCCCTGGGGCATGCCCAGGCGGCGCATGGCCTCGACGCAGACCGCTCCGGAGGCGACGATGACCGCGGCGGTGAGCAGCTCCCCGGCGCGCGGAGCGGTGGTACACACCCCCACCGCAGCGAGCAGCACGTCGACGGCGACCAGCGCCACCACGAACCCGACCACGGCTCGCGGCTGGGTGAACAGCGCCCATTCCCGGGGACGGAACAGCACTCGACGATTACGCTCGGTGATCGGATGCCGGGTGAGTGTCATCGGGGCCTCCTCGCTGTCGGCCGACCCGGTACGGCGGGTGCCTCGACCCCGCCGCCGCCCGGTCCTGTCCTCCGGTCCTGCCCGCGGAAACGGAGCACCAATGGGAGACTACTTTAGGTAATATTCTAATCGCCATTCGTGAAAACCGCCGGAGAACCGGCACATTGACACGAGGAGTCTCCCGTATCGGGTTCCGCGGCACCGGGGCCGAGCGGCGTCCGGCCCGGGCCCGTCACCGCTGCGGCGC
>NZ_KQ950184.1:3551-19861 GCF_001517975.1 Thermobifida cellulosilytica TB100 | reverse complement strand
CGCTGCGGCGCCGGACGGGAGGTCCCGTCCGGCGCCGCAGCGGGGGCACGACGACGTCACCTGCGCCTGGCGGGCTGCGCCTCCTTGAGAGCCTGGCAGTACCTCTCGTAGTTGCGGAGCTCCGCCTCCAGCGGCGCGACCACCCGCTCCACCGCGATCCGCTTGACCTGCTCGGTACCGTGCGTCTCGACGTACTCGCGGCGGCGAGCGGCCTCGACCGTGACGAGGTTGCGACAGCCCACCCCGGTCAGCCAGCCCAGCAGCAGGGAGCCTGCGGTCAGCGCGGCCGCCAGGAACAGCAGCGAGGGCTCGGCCAGGCCGCCGCCGATCCAGCCGACCAGCAGCGCCCCCAGCCACACCAGCCCGACCCCGGTGAGCGCCACCAGGAGGTACTGCACGACCCGCACCGCACCCCACCACGAAGGTGCGACGCTTTCGTCGGGAAGCGTCCCGGCGACGGCCGCGCCCAGCTCCTCGGGGAGCGTGTCCAGGTGGGTCCGCCCGGCGGCGCGCACCCGCTGCGGCCACGGGTCCGGCAGGGAGGCGGCCGAGGCGTCGGCCGCCGCAGCGATCGCGGTGGCGATCTCGGCGTGCTGCGCGCCCATCGGACCGGTCCCCGTCCCCGCCACCTCCTCGGTGAGGAACCCCAGTTGGGCCGCGCGCAGCGGATCGCGGCGCAGCCGCCGCACCCACCGGGCCAGCGGCCAGCCCACGGCCCGCGCCCCGCGGCGCTCGTGCGCGGTCTCCACCGCGTCCGCGATCGCCTCGACCCCGCTGGCCTCGGCCAGCCGGTCCACCAGGGCGGCCCGGGCGGGCGGGGGCAGTTCGGCGGTGCCGTCCGGCTCGCCGTACACCTCGAACCCGGCGACCACCTGGTCCAGGTCGGCGGCGAGGCGGTCGATGGCGGCGCGGCGGTCGGCGACGGTCTCCACGAGCAACTGGCGCAGCTCGCGCAGCCCTTCCCCGGTGACCGCCGAGGTGGTCAGCAGCCGCGGGTGCACCCCCGACTCGTCCTCCAGCAGCCTGCGCAGGTCGGTCAGGAGCTCCTCGGTCTCCTCCGGGTCGATCCGGTCGATCTGGTTGAGCACCGCCACCATCACCGCCCCGTGCCCGGACATCTCGGCCAGGTAGCGGTGGTGCACCGCGGCGTCGGCGTACTTCTGCGGGTCCAGGACCCAGATCAGCAGGTCCGCGGTCCTGATGAGGTGGTCGGACTCGGCGGTCTGCACGGCGCGCACGGAGTCGTGGTCGGGCAGGTCCAGCAGGATGAGCCCGTTGAGGTCGGAGTCGTCCCGGTCGAGTTCGCTGACCCTGGCGTGCCGGTACCTCGGCGGCACGCCCAGCCAGCCGAGCAGGTTGTCGGCCCTCTCCACGCCCCACACGCAGGCGTGCGCGGCGGTGGTGGTCGGCCGGGTGACGCCCACCCGCGACAGCTCCAGCCCGCACAGCGCGTTGAACAGCGAGGACTTGCCGCTCCCGGTCCCGCCGGCCAGGGCGACCACGGTGTGGTCGGCCGACAGCCGCAGCCGGGCCCCGGCGTGCTTGAGCAGCCCCCGTGCGCGTTCGACGAGGTCCGGGTCGAAGTGGTCGCGGCCCAGCTCGACGAGGACGGCCAGGGCGTCGAGCTTGGAGATCAGCTCCTCCCGGCTGGTGGTCGGCCTCGGCTGCCACAGGTCGCGGCGGGTGGGCTGGTACTCCTCGTCGTCGGGCGACCAGGCGGAGTCGTCCGGCTCTGCGGCGGGCTGCGCGGGGACCGTGGGCAGCGGCCCGGTGCGCCGTCCGGCGATCATCTCGCCCTCCTCGACCGCCGCGAGGCTGCCCACCCAGCCGGCGAGGTTGTCCGGGTCGTCGGGGTCGGTGCGCTCCTCGGCGGGCGGCTCCTCGTCGGCCTCCACGGTCACGACGGGCGTGCCGCGGGCCGGCGTGGCCTGCCCGGCCCGTGAGGCGAGGGCTCCGTCGGAGGCCGGAGCGACGGGGACCCGGTAGCGGAACCCGTCGCTGGGGCCGTAGGGACGCGGCTCGCCGTCCTGGTCGGGCCGGGGCGGCGCGTCGGCGCCGCCGGAGTGCGGGGAGGCGCCCTTCGAGTGCTCTGCTTCGGGATCCGCCATGTCAGGTTCCTGCCCGGGGCGAGCGGGGTGGGAAGGAATGGTCATCGTGCAATCTCAAGGTGGTCGTTGGCCTGGTAGAGCTGTGCGGCGACGGCAGGGTCAGGCAGGTTGGTCTCGGCCAGCGCCTCCGCGAAGCGGAGTTTCTCGGCCTCGAAAAGGGCGCTGACCCGTGCGCGCAGGTCGTCTCGGGCCCGGCCGCCGATGACCCGGAGCGGTTCGGCTCCGAAGAGGGCGCGGAGCAGCCGGCTCGGTGCGGCGTTGGGCGGTGGTGCGGCAGCGCTGTCGTGGTCGGAGATCCCGAAGCCGAGCAGGCCGACGATCAGGACGAGGCCGAACGCCTCGACGTCGTAGGTGAAGAACCGCGACACCGAGCGCTTGACCACCCCGTCGGAGGAGATGAGCTCGGTGATGTGGGCCTGCCAGTCGGCGACGGCGGTGCGGGCCCGGTAGGGGAAGTCCGCGGGAATCCGGTCGAGCGAGTGGCGTTCGGCGATGGCGGAGGCCCCGGGGATCTTCCGCCAGTGCTGCATGGCCGTCTCGATCGCGCGTTCCGCGGCGGAGACCACGAGCGCCTCGACGGCGTCCTGGATCGCCTGCTCCAGGGCGCGTACCCGGGTGCGGTCCTCGGCCTGCGCCCTGGTGCGCTTGTTGCGGATGCGCAGGGAGCGGGCCAGTTCACCGCTGGCGGCGATGTCCTGCCAGCGGGCCAGCACGTTGCCGCGCAGCAGGGAGGCGTCGGAGGTGCCGCGGTCGACCTCGGCCATGGCCTGGGCGAACGCGGTGCTCGCCGAGGTGGCCAGCACCCGCCCCACCTCGGCCTGGGTCTCGACGTGCTTGGCGAGCTCGGGGATGCGGGTGCGGAAGCTGTCGAGCACGCCGAGGAGGGTGCGGCGCGTGATCCGCTCCCGTTCCACCTCGTCCCCGGCGATGTCGGCGAGGTACCCGCGGATCTGGTCGGCGGTGTTGGCGGTGAAGCGCCCCCCGGCGATCTGGTCGGTCTCCGGGATGACGAAGCGGGGCGCCGACCCCAGGCCGTTGGCCTCCAGCATCGCCCCGAAGTGGGCGACGATCTGCTGGCGTCCGCGCCGGGGGACCCGGGACAGCACCACCGCCAGCGAGGTGTCCCGGTCCCGGGCGACCTGGAGGAACTGCCACACCCGGGCGTCGGCGTAGCGTTTGCTGGTGGTGACGAACACCCACAGGTCGGCCGCGTCGAGGAACTTCGCGGCGAACTCGTGGTGGGCGGCGACGACCGAGTCCACGTCGGGGGTGTCCAGCAGCGCCACCCCCTCGGGCATGTGCTCGGTGGCGGCGAGCACCAGCATTCCGTCCTTGCCCGGCATGGCCAGACCCTGCTGGCGGACCCGGGGCAGCGACGGCAGGAACGACGCCTCGCTGAACCAGTCCACGTCGGCGGGGTTGCAGGCCAGCACGGGGCTGTTGGTGGTGGGACGCCGCACCCCGGTGGTGGTCACCTGGGCGCCCACCAGGCTGTTGACCAGGGTGGACTTTCCGGCTCCGGTGGAGCCCGCGACGGCGATCAGCAGGGGGACGTCGGTCCTGCGCACCCGCGGGAGCACGTAGTCGTTGAGCTGGTCGAGGACGTCGCTGCGTGCGGTGCGGCCCTCCTCGGCTCCGGGCAGTCCGTCGGCGAACTCGACCGCGCGGATCCGGTCCCGCAGCGCTTCGAGGTTCTGTTCCAGGCGGGTGTCCCGGGCCGTGGCCCCGCGGTGCGCTCCTCCCCTGCCGCTTCTGCGGGGACGCGCCGTGGTGGAGGCGGTCGGGGCGTCTCGGCCCTGGACCGTGCTGTGTCCCCCGCCCATGCTGCGCACGGGCGCGTCCGGCGTCAGTTCGCCTGGTCCTGTCGCTTCCGGCACGGCAGGCGGCCGGGTCATGGCGGTTCCGCCCTTCTCATCGGTATTCGTGGTCACAACACCCGATTCCCCGCTGCCCTCGTCACTCCGGTCCGGCGCCCCTGACCGGAGCGGTCGGAACCTCTGCGGTGTTCTGGCCTCTGGGCAGTATGTCAAGCTCTCGTGCCGTGTCCACCACTTCTCCGATGACGAGTACCGCCGGATGGCGCACCCCGGCCTCCTGCGCCGCCTCCTCGACCGTCTCCAGCGTGGCCACCAGGGTGGTCTGGGTCGGCAGGGTGGCGTCCTGGACCACGGCGATCGGCGTGCGGGGGTCACGACCGTACTCGACGAGCGCGGAGGCGATCCGTCCGATGCGTTCGACCCCCATGAGCACGACGATCGTGCCGCCGCTGCGGGCAAGCGCGGCCCAGTCCACGGTGGAGCGCTCGTCCCCCGGAGGGACGTGGGCGGAGACGATGTGCAGGTGCTGGGCGACGCCGCGGTGCGTGACGGGGATGCCCGCGCTCGCGGGGGCGGCCAGAGCACTGGTCACCCCGGGAACCACGGTGACCGGAACCCCCGCGGCGACGCACGCCGCGACCTCCTCGCCGCCGCGGCCGAACAGGAAGGAGTCGCCGCCCTTGAGCCGGACCACGAACTTGCCCTGCCGGGCGCGGTCGACGAGCACCTCGTTGATGCTCTCCTGGGACATCGAACGGCCGTAGGGGATCTTGGCCGCGTCGATGACCTCCACCTCGCCGGGCAACTGGTCGAGCAGCCCGGTGGGGGCGAGCCGGTCGACCACGACCACGTCGGCCTGGGCCAGCAGTTGCCGACCGCGCACCGTGATCAGACCGGGGTCGCCCGGACCGCCGCCGACCAGGGCCACGCCGCGCATCGGCGCACGCCCCCGGCGGGCGTCCAGGGTGCCGTCGGCCAGTCCGTCGACGATGGCGTCGCGCAGTCCGGCGGCGCGCCGGGGGGCGCCGCCCGCGATCACCCCGACGGTGATCCCCGAGGCGCTGCCGGTGGCGGGGGTCCACGCGCTGGAGGAGTGGCGCTCGTCGGCGCGGACCGACCAGATGCGCGCGGCCTCGGCCTCGGCCGTCACGGCCGCGTTGACCTCGGCGGAGTCGGTCGCCGCGTGGACCAGCCAGAAGCGGCCGAGCCCGGTGACGTCACCGGGCCGGTAGGCGCGCCGTTCCCAGCGCACCCGGCCGCTCTCGGCGAGTCCCTGCAACGCCGTGGTGACGTGCGGCGAGACCACGGTGACCCGGGCACCCGCGTCCAGGAGGACGGGGACGCGGCGCTGGGCGACACGTCCCCCGCCCACCACGAGCACATCCCGTCCCTGCAGTCGCAAACCGAGGAGATAGGTCACCGAGGAGGCCTCCAATTCCGCTTACCAGCCCCAGGCTCCGGGGGCTCCACCGCGTTCGTGTGCCGGGCCCGTCCCCACCGGCCACGGGGACAGGGGGGATCGTCGCGGTCTGCTCAGGAGCGGTCCGGCACCGGTTTCCGGCCGTGTGGACGAAACGGGGCACGACGCGAAAGCCCTATTCCGCACATGGTCCCAAAATACCGTGCCGACCGCTCCCTTACCGCTACTACTGTCTAACGTGAGGAATCCGGATTGTGGCGGTGACTACAGCGCTGAGGGGCGGGTGGCTCAACCGCTCCGGGACACCCCGGCGGAGTCGAAGGTCGCCACGTCCCGCAGCGCCCGCGCGGCGCTCTGCACCAGCGGCAGCGCCAGCAGCGCCCCGGTGCCCTCGCCCAGGCGCAGGTCCAGGTCGACCAGGGGGCGCAGGCCCAGGTGCTCCAGCACCACGGAGTGCCCCGGTTCGCTGGAGCGGTGCCCGGCGATGCAGGCCAGCCGCGCCTCGGGGGCCAGCGCCACCGCGGCCAGGGCCGCGGAGCCGGCGATGATCCCGTCCAGCAGCACCGGAACCCGCAGGAACGCCGCGCCCAGGATGAACCCGGCCAGGGCGGCGTGCTCCAGGCCGCCCACGGCGGCGAGCACCCCGACCGGGTCGGAGGGGTCGATCTGGTTGGCGCGCAGCGCCGCGCGGACGACCTCCACCTTGTGCGCGTACACGGCGTCGTCGACACCGGTGCCCCGGCCGGTGACCTCGGCGGCGTCACGGCCGGTGAACGCGGCGACCAGTGCTGCGGAGGCCGTCGTGTTGGCGATGCCCATGTCGCCGGTGACCAGGCAGCGGTTGCCCGCCGCCACCAGGTCGCGAGCCACCTCGATGCCCGTCTCGATGGCGTACTCGGCCTGTAGGCGGCTCATCGCCGGGCCCCTGGTCATGTCGGCGGTGCCGCGGGCGATCTTGCGGGGCAGCAGCCCCGGCACGGCGGGCAGGTCGTCGACCACGCCCACGTCCACCACGGTGACCTCGGCGCCGACCTGCGCGGCGAAGGCGTTGACCACCGCACCGCCGGCGAGGAAGTTGTGCACCATCTGCGTGGTGACCTCCTGCGGCCAGTGGGTCACCCCCTGGGCGTGGACGCCGTGGTCGGCGGCGAACACCGCGACGGCCGCGGGTTCGGGGACCGGCGCCGGGCACTCCCCGGCCAGACCGGCCAACTGCACCGAGACGTCCTCGAGCACGCCCAGGGAGCCGGGCGGCTTGGTCATGCGGGACTGGCGCTCCCGGGCCTCCTCCATGGCCCGCTGGTGGAGCGGTCCGATCCCGGCGATCGTCTCCTCCAGCAAGCTGGCGGACTCCTCTCCGGGCAGCCCGCGCTGCCCGTACTGCTCGCGGTGCACCGCCCAGGCCAGCGGTCGGCGCTGCGCCCAGCCGCCCAGGGCGAGCTCGGGTTCGGGCGGGAACTCCTCCACGTAGCCGACGCACAGGTAGGCGACGATCTCCAGGTGCGGCGGCAGGTCCAGTTCGCGGGCGAGCTCCCGCTCGGAGAAGAAGCTCACCCAGCCCACGCCGAGCCCTTCGGCGCGGGCGGCCAGCCACAGGTTCTCCACGGCCAGGGCGGTGGAGTAGGCCGCGGTCTGCGGCTGGACGTGCCGTCCCAGCGTGTGCCGCCCGCCCCGGGTGGGGTCGACGGTGACCACGATGTTGAGCGGCGTGTCCAGGATCGCCTCGACCTTGAGCCCGGAGAAGGTGCGGGCCCGCGCACCGGGCAGGGCCATGGCGTAGGCCTCGCGCTGCCGCTGCACGAGGTCGCGCACCCGGGCGCGGGTGCCGCGGTCGTGGATGACCACGAAGTCCCAGGGCTGGGAGAAGCCGACGGAGGGCGCGTGGTGGGCGGCCTCCAGGATGCGGACCAGGACCTCGTCGGGAACGGGGTCGGGGCGGAATCCCACCCGGACGTCACGGCGCTCCCGGATGACCCGGTACACGGCCTCGCGTGCGGCGTCGTCGTAGGCGTGGGCGGCCGGGTCGGCGGGCGGTCCGGCCTCGGCGGGCTCGGCCGGTGCGGCGGCCGCCCCCACCGGTTCGGCGACCGCCTCGTCGGGGTCGTGGACGACCGGCTCCTCCTCCGCCGCGACCGGCTCCTCCGCCTGTGCGGGGGCCGGGGCGGCCGGTCCGGGTTCGGGTGCGGGTCCGAGGACTGCGGTCTCCTCGGCGGGTTCGGGTTCGGGCACGAAGGCCGCGGATGGTGCGTTCACAGGCTCGTCGTGACTTTCGGGCTGTGCGGTTTCGTTGTGGTGCGGCGCAACGGCGGCGGGCTCGACCGCCGGCCGCTGCGGGGCAGCGGGCTGCCGGGGAGGCTGCCGTACGGCGCTCTGTCCGACAGCGCCCCGCAGCGGGACGACGTTGTGCGCGGGACGGTCCCCGGCAGGGGTCGCGCCGCCCGGGGCGGGCGGGACCGGCGCCGGGCCGCTCCGGTGCGGTTCGGCGGAAGCGGGCCGGGCCGGTTCGGGCGCGGTCGGCCGGACGGCCGTCGGACGCGCCGCGGGCGGCGGTGGGGGCAGCGTGCGCCCTGCGGGGGCGAGGGGCGGGAGCGCTCCGCCGGTTCCCCGCCCGGCCTCGGGCAGGCCGTCCAGCAGCCCGCCCGGCGATCGGGACTCCCAGGCCGGGAACACGGCGGACCAGCGTCCTCCGGGGGACGGCTCGGACCGCAGGGAGGAGGCCCGGTCGGGTCTTCCCCCCGTCCCTGCGTGGTCGGCGCTCCGCTCGTCGCCGGGCGCGCTGTCTGTGCGGTCACCGCTCAAGGGTTTCCTCCGTGGTCGCTGGTCGGTCCCGGTCTCCGAGCGGCGGGACCGGGCCGGGGCGTCGGCCGGGCGTCAGTCGTCTCCTCCACTCAGAGCAACTCTGCCAGAAGTGCCACGAGCCGAGCGTTCGCCTCGGGCCCTCTGACCGCGATACGCAGATGGTCCCGGCCCAGGCCGGGAAAGGTGTCGCCGCGGCGCACCGCGACGCCGCGCTCGCGCAGCCGGGTGCGGAGCAGGTCCGCTCCGGCGACGCGGGCGAGCAGGAACGACGCGCGGGGCCGGGGGGTGACGGCCAGGCCCAGGGCGGTGAGGTCCTGGACCAGCCGGGCGCGCCGCTGTTCCAGGTCGACCGCCCAGGCGTGGGCCTCGGCGAGCGCCCTGGGGGCGGTGCACTCGCGTACCGCCACCAGCGCCGGTGTGGAGACCGGCCACAGCGGCTGGGCCTCGGCCAGGCGGCGGACCAGCCCGGGCTCGGCCAGCAGGTAGCCGACGCGCAGCCCGGCCAGTCCCCAGGTCTTGGTGAGGCTGCGCACGACGACCAGGCCGGGCAGGTCGGTGCGTCCGGCCAGGGACTCCGGCTCTCCGGGGACGCAGTCGGCGAACGCCTCGTCCACGACGAGGACGCGCCCCGGCCGGGCGAGGGCGGCCAGGGTCGCGGCGGGGTGCAGCACGGAGGTGGGATTGGTGGGGTTGCCGACCACGACGAGGTCGGCGTCGTCGGGGACGGCGCCGGGGTCGAGGGTGAAGTCGCCGTCCAGCACGACCCGCTCCACCGGGTGCCCGGCGGCGCGCAGGGCCGCCTCCGGCTCGGTGAACTGGGGGTGGACCACGACCGCGCGGCGCGGTGCGAGCACGCGGGCCAGCAGGACGAACGCCTCGGCCGCGCCCGCGGTGAGCAGGACGTCGGCGGGCTCGCGGCGGTGGCGGCGGGCCACCGCGCGGCGGGCGGGTTCCGGGTCGGGGTAGGCGGCCAGGTCCGTGACGGAGGCCGCGATGCGTTCGGCCAGCCAGCTCGGCGGGGTGCGGTCGCGCACGTTGACCGCGAAGTCGAGAAGGCCGGGCCCGACCTCGGCGTCGCCGTGGTGGCGCAGATCGACCATGTGCTCCGGCGCTCCCCAATACGCTGCTCGGTTCTCCGGGGGAAGAACCTACCGTCCGGCCGGGGCCGGGCTGCCGCTCCCCCTCCCCCTGCCGCACACGTCGGCCACCGTTCGCGTCCGGGCGGGCACGGTGCGTCTTCGGCGGGTCAGCCGGTCAGGTCGGGGCGGATGACGCTGTAGACGGCCAGGTCGGCGCGTCCGCGGTGGAGCCGTATGGCGTTGCGTTCGATCCCCTCGTAGACGTAGCCGGCCTTCTCGGCGACGCGACGGGAGGCGACGTTGTCGGTGGCGGCCTTGAGGGCGATCCGCTCGAACTCCTGGTCGAGCAGCACCCAGCGGGTGATGGCGACGACCGCTTCGGGGGCCAGTCCGCGGCCGCGCGCGTCGGGGGACATCAGATAGCCGATCTCGATGGTGCGCGCCACCCAGTTGGCGCGGCTCACCCCGAAGGACCCGACGTAGCGTCCGGTCCGGCGGCACACGGCCGCCCAGTGCTGGCCGTCGCCGCTGGCCCGGGCGGCCGGGGCGGTCTCGACGCACCAGGCGACCGCGTCGGCGCGGGTGTAGGGGCGGCCGGGCGCGGGGATCGGCAGCCAGCGCTGGGTGAGCGGGTCGGTTGCCGCCCTCAGCACGTCGTCGGCGTCGTGCTCGGTGAAGGCGCGCAGGCGCAGGCGCTCGGTCTCCAGGATGACGCTGGGCATGATCGGGGCGGTGGGCACATCGTTCCTTTCCGGGCCGGGGCGGTCGCCCCGGTTCCCGGCGGCGCCGGTCCGTGACCGGGCGACTGCATTCCGCCAGTGTGCCAAGACGGTCGGTTCCGGCCAACACGTTCCTGCCGGATGACCGGTGTCCGTCGTGACCGTTTCCGGTCCCCGGAGCCGCGCCGGTTTGGCAGGGTGTTAGGCGAATACCCCCTGCCACCTTCCCGGAGCGTCCCGTGGTCTGGCTCTTGCTCGCCTGCGTCCTGCTCGTGGTGCTCGTTCCCCTGCTGGCGCTCTTCGCCCGCCTCATCCGGCTCCCGCCGCCCACCCCGACGCACCGGCGCACCCCGCACGACGCCGAGGACGGCCCGGCCGCCTGAGCGGCCTCCTCAGGCGGCCACCCGGGCCAGCAGCCAGGTGCCGGTGGCGGAGTCGTGGCGCAGCTCGTAGAGGCCGAAGTCCGCGCCCGCCCCCGCGCGCACCCGCCAGAAGACCCGCTCCGGCCGCCTGCCCTCCCCGGTGAAGTCGGAGCGCACCGTGACCCAGTGGTCGAGGATCTGCCGGACCGTGTGGACCCGCCCCTGCCAGACGAACCGCGCGGGCCGCCCGTCGCGCTCCCACACCTGCACCGGCACGCCGTAGACCCGTCCCGTCATCACTGCTCCCATGAACCCCCCAGATCCAGCGCACAGGCGACCGACAGGCGTTGCGACCGCAACCGCGGTCGAACACATGTTCTAATGATAGTGGAGAACGGCGCGGAACAGAGGAGAAACACCCGACGTTTCCGGGCTCCCGCCGCTTCCGCCCCCGCGGAGTCGCCTTCCGTCACCCGCTCGTGATTGACTGCCACCGTCCCGAGAAGCGCCCTCCCCGCCTCCCCACGCCGGGATCGCTAGGCTGTGGGAGGCGAACCGCACCATTGGCAAAGGAATTCCCGCTGTGAGGCCAAACGGGCACGAGCGCGCCAAGCCCCTCCGCACCGGCGACCCCACCGAGCTGGGCGGCTACCGCGTCCTCGGACGGCTGGGCCGCGGCGGCATGGGAACGGTCTACCTCGCCGTGGACGAGCGGGGACAGCGCGTCGCGGTCAAGCTGATCCACCCGGACCTCAGCGAGGACCCCGCGTTCCGGCAGCGCTTCGCGCGCGAGGTGGCCGCGGCCCGCCGGGTCGCCCGGTTCTCCACCGCCGCGGTGATCGACGCGCAACTGGACGGCGACCCGCTGTTCATCGTCTCCGAGTACGTCCCCGGCCCCGACCTGGCCGAGGCGGTCAGGGTCGACGGCCCCATGCACGGCGGCACCCTGGAGAGCCTGGCGCTGGGCGTCGCGGCCGCACTCACCGCGATCCACGGCGCGGGCATCGTCCACCGCGACCTCAAACCCGCCAACGTGCTGCTGTCCGCGGTGGGCCCGAAGGTGATCGACTTCGGGATCGCCCGGGCGCTGGACGAGCACAGCGAGGTCACCCGCTCCAGCCAGATCATGGGCACCCCGGCCTACCTCGCCCCGGAGATCATCGCGGGGGAGCCCCCGGGGCAGCCCTCCGACATCTTCTCCTGGGGCTGCCTGGTCGCCTACGCCGGAACCGGACGCGCCCCCTTCGACGGTCCCACCGTCCCCGCGGTGCTGCACCAGATCATCTCCGCGCCTCCCGAGCTGTCGGGGCTCGACCCGGCGCTGCGCGACCTCGTGGAGAGCGCGCTGGACAAGTTCCCGGACAACCGCCCCACCGCCCAGCAACTGCTCAACCGGCTGATCGGCCAGGAGGCGCCCAGCCCGGACGCCGTCCACGAGACCGTGGTGCGCTCCTGGACCCCGCCGTCCGTCACCCGCCCGGAGGCCGTCCCCTCGGGTCCGAACCCGGCCGTCCCCGTCGCGCCGTCCCCCGTGGCCGCTTCCCCGGTCGGACGGCTCGGGGCCGCCGCGCCGCAGCCCGGCGGGTTCCCGCCCGCTCCCCCGTCCCCCGTCCTCCCGCAGCAGGGCGGCCCCACCCCGCCGGGCGGCCAGCAGCCGACGGCGGCCCTCCCCCCGCAGCCCGAGGGGCCGCGCCGCCCCTTCCCGCTGCGGGCGGTGGGCGCCGGCGCCGGCGCGCTGCTCCTGGTCGGCGCCGCCGTCCTGGGCGGCGTGTGGCTGTTCGGCGGCCGCGGGGTGCCGGAGGGCATCCAGATCTACGCCGACGACTTCACCACGCGCCAGGGGTGGAACGACCGCGACTTCGACCCCGGGGACACCTTCTACTGGATGGGCTACCACGAGGGCGGCTACGCGCTGGCCGCCGACGGGGAGTCCCAGGTCTCCACCCTCCACACCGCCCCCGTCTCCGAACTGCCCGAGCAGGTACGGGTCAGCGCCACCGCCCGGGTGCTGTCCGGTCCCGCCTACGGCACCTACGGGCTGTACTGCTTCCACAACGACGACGGCGACAACGTCACCTCCTACACCGCCAGCGTGCGGGTGGACGGCACCATGGCCCAGATCCGCCGCGACGGGGGCGAGGAGGGCTCCACCCACCTGGAGGAGGTCACCGGCACCCCCCTGCCCGGGTTCGTCGAGTCCTCCGAGGAGGCGGCGGAACCGGCCGTCAACACGCTCGACTTCACCTGCGAACTGAACGGCGAGGCCGACACGGTCGCCCTCAACCTGTGGATCAACGGCGAGCACGTGCTGGAGGCGGTCGACCCCAACCCGCTGCCGCACGACGACGAGGACGCCCCGCAGGCGGGCATCAGGGTGACCCGCGGCGTGGGCGGGGGCGGCAACCTTGTCGTCGTCTTCGACGACTTCGCCGTGTACCGGCTGGACAGCGGTCAGGCTGAGGAGTCGGAGCGGTAACGTCACCCGGCACGGAGCCCGTGAGTGTTCGAGCGAGATTCGAGGAGGCCGCGCATGCGCGCCATCGTTGTCGAGGAGATCGGCGGTCCCGAGGTGCTGCGCCCGACCGAGGCGCCCGACCCGGTCCCCGGCCCCGGGGAGGTCGTCGTCGACCTGGCGGCCCGCGGGGTCAACTTCATCGAGATCTACCAGCGGTCCGGCCTCTACCCGGTGTCCCTGCCGTGGATCCCGGGCAGTGAGGGCGCGGGTGTGGTCAGCGCCGTCGGCGAGGGGGTCACCGGGGTGTCCGTCGGCTCGCGGGTGGTGTCGGCGTCGCTGCGGGGCTCCTACGCCGAGCGCGCCGTGGTCGCCGCCGAGGACCTCGTCCCGGTGCCCGACGGGGTCTCCATCGAGCAGGCCGCCGCGGTCCTGCTCCAAGGGCTCACCGCGCACTACCTCACCCACTCCACCTATCCGGTCCATCCGGGCGACACCGTGCTGGTGCACGCCGCGGCCGGAGGGACGGGGCGGCTCGTGGTCCAGTTCGCCAAGCTGCGGGGCGCCCGGGTCATCGGCACGGTCTCCACCGAGGCCAAGGAGCGCGAGGCCCGCGCCGCGGGCGCGGACGAGGTCATCCGCTCCACCGAGGCCGACATCGCCGCCGAGGTGCACCGGCTCACCAACGGCGAGGGAGTGCCCGTGGTCTACGACGGGGTGGGCGCCGCCACCTTCGACGCGAGCCTGGCCAGCCTGCGCCCGCGCGGCATGCTGGTGCTGTTCGGCCAGGCCAGCGGCCCGGTCCCGCCGTTCGACCCGCAGCGGCTCAACGCCGCGGGCTCGGTCTACCTGACCCGGCCCTCCCTGGGCCACTACACCCGGACCCGCCAGGAGCTGCTGGACCGCGCCTCCGACGTGCTGGGCCTGGTGGCCTCCGGCGGGCTCACCGTGCACGTGGGCGGCCGCTACCCGCTGGCCGAGGCACACCGCGCCCACACCGACCTGGCCTCCCGGGCCACCACGGGCAAGCTGCTGCTCGTCTAGGGCGCCGGACGGCGTCCTCCGGACTCCTCACGCCACGGCGCGGCCCCGCGGCCGGCGGGGCCGCCGCCTCACTCCTCGCCGCGCTGCTGGGAGGGCAGGCCCGACGGCCCCGACGCCGCCTTGGCCTCGGCCTTGGCCTCGGCGACCGCCTCGGCCGCGCTGTCGGCGGCCAGGTCGGCGGCGTGCAGCGTCTCGGCGCTGGTCGCCGTCCCCGCGGTGAGCTCCGCGGTCGTGTCCTCCTGTCCGCTGCCGGAGCGCTCCTCCTCGGCGGAGGGGGCGAACGCCTTGCTGAGGGTCTGGATCGCCTGGGTGAGCTCGCCGGGGATGACCCAGAAGGTGTTGCCCTCGTTCTGGGCGAGCGCGGGCAGGGTCTCCAGGTACTTGTAGGCCAGCAGCTTGGCGTCGGCGTTGTTGGCGTGCACCGCCTGGAACACCCGCTCGATGGCCTTCGCCTCGCCGTCGGCGCGCAGGATCGCGGCCTGCTGCTGGCCCTGGGCCTCCAGGATGGCCTGCTGGCGGGCGCCCTCGGCGGTGAGGATGCGGGCCTGCCGCTCCCCCTCGGCGTGCAGGATCGCGGCCCGCTTGTCGCGTTCGGCCCGCATCTGCTTCTCCATCGCCTCCTTGATGGTGGGCGGCGGGTCGATGGCCTTGATCTCGACGCGGTTGACGCGGATGCCCCACTTGCCGGTGGCCTCGTCGAGGACGCCGCGCAGCCGCGAGTTGATCTCCTCGCGCGAGGTGAGCGTGCGCTCCAGGTCCATGCCGCCGATGACGTTGCGCAGCGTGGTGATGGTGAGCTGGTCGATGGCCTGTAGGTAGTTGGCCACCTCGTAGGCGGCGGCCCGCGGGTCGGTGATCTGGTAGTAGAGGACGGTGTCGATGTTGACCACCAGGTTGTCCTCGGTGATCACCGGCTGCGGCCGGGAGGAGAAGACCTGCTCGCGCAGGTCGAACTTGGTGTTGACGCGGTCCACGACCGGAATGATGAAGTTCAGGCCCGGTTGCAGGGTGCGCAGGTAGCGTCCGAAACGTTCGATGTTGTAGGCGCGGGCCTGCGGGACGATCCGTACGGTGGACACCACTCCCAGGACCACGATGGCGGCGAGGGCGATGAGGACGATCTCCATGGCGGCTGCTTCTCCTCCTTCGGTGGCTGCCCGGAGCGGGAGGCGGATCTCGCGGGAGGGGCGGGGCGCGCCGTCCCACCGGTCCGGGTCACGGCAGCGCGTCGCGCGGGTAGACCACCGCGGTGGCGCCGTCGATCTGCATGACGTCGACGTGGGTTCCGGCGGGGATGCGCAGCGTCTCGTCGAGGCACCGGGCGGTCCACTCCTCACCGGAGAGCTTGATCCGGCCGCCGTCCGCGGTGATCTCCTCGACCACCAGCGCGCTCCGTCCCACCAGCGCCTCGGCTCCCGAGCGGAGCGGCGGCGGCTGAGCCATGTGGCGGCGCGCGATCGGCCGGATGACGAGCAGCCCCGCGGCAGAGGCGGCCACGAAGGCCAGGACCTGCCCGGACAGGCCGACCCCGGCCGCGCCCGCCACCCCCGCGACCAGTGCCGCCGCGGCCAGCAGTCCGAGGGCAAGGGTCAGTGTGAACAGCTCGGCCACACCCAGTGCGACGGCCACGACCAACCAGAGAACCCAGACCGGCATACCCTCTCCCGCCTTCTGCGGCGCGCACTCTAGAGTTACCCGCGAATCGCCCCTTTGCACCGTCCGTTTCCGGATCGGAGCAGTCTGCGCGGAGGGCGGGGCGGGCCTGCCGGGCGCCGCCTCCGCCGTCCCGGTTTCCCTGGCCGGTCGGCCGCGTCCTCTGGGAGAATCCGGTCATGAGCCACTATCCCGATCCGCACGGCGGTCCAGGCTCCCCGTGGAACGCGGGCCAGGGCCTGCCCGGCCCGGTTCCGCCGTACGAGTCCACGGGCGGCTACTCCGCTCCGCTGCCTGCCGTTCCCGAGCAGCCGATCGCCGTGATCGGCGACATCACCGTCACCCAGAACACCGTCGTCACCCCGGGCGGCTCGTTTCCGCTGCGCGGCAGCATGTGGGCGATCAACGACATGACGACGGTGCAGCAGGGGATCCCCACCTGGGCCACGGTCCTGGCGGTGCTCGGCTTCTTCCTGGTCTGCGCCCTGAGCCTGCTCCTGCTGCTGGTGAAGGAGACCACGGTGACGGGCACCATCCAGGTCACCGTCACCTACGGCGACCGGTTCTACACCACCCAGGTGCCGGTGCGCTCCCCGGCCGACATCACCCGGACCCACCAGCAGTTCAACTACGTCCGCTCGCTGACCTTCTGATCCTCCGCCGACGCCGTGCGGCCGGCGGGGCCGTCCCCCAGGCCGTCGCCGCGGCGAGGAGGGCCGCTCCCGCGGTGACGGCGCGGGCCAGGCGCACGGCGCGGCGGATGTCGGCGGCCTCGGGCGGCCGTCCGTCGCCGAGGCGGGGGCGCTCCTCCGTCCGCGTGCCGTAGACGTTGCGTCCGCCGAGGCGGAGGTCGAGCG
>NZ_KQ950184.1:0-1605 GCF_001517975.1 Thermobifida cellulosilytica TB100 | reverse complement strand
CTCGGTGTACAGGAAGCCGGGGACCTCGACGCTGCCCACCGCGCAGACCCGTCCCAGGTCGTTGCGGAGCAGGTCCACGATCATCAGGTTCTCCGCCCGCGTCTTGGGGTCGCGCAGGTGGTCGAGCGAGAGTGGGGGCAGCGGCTCATCGCCAGTTGGAACGAGGCGGGCTGGTGGGACAAGCCGCGCACGCTCGGCGCGCTGCTCGCGCCGCTGGTGGGGGCCGGGCAAGCTCGTGGAGCACCTGTGCTGCTGGCCGCCGGAGAGCGCGCCGCCGGGCTGGCGCAGCCGGTCGCTGACCTCCTTCCACAGGCCCGCCTTGGTCAGGCACTCCTCGACCAGGGCGTCCTTTTCGGAGCGGGAGGCGCGGGTGCCGGTGAGCCGCAGTCCCGCGAGCACGTTGTCGTAGATGGACATGGCGGGGAACGGGTTGGGCTTCTGGAAGACCATGCCGATCTGCTTGCGGACCTCGGTCAGGCGCCGCCTCGGATCGTAGATGTCGTGGCCGTCCAGCAGCACCTCGCCCGCCAGGGAGGCGCCGGGGATGAGTTCGTGCATCCGGTTGAGGGTGCGCAGGAACGTGGACTTGCCGCAGCCGGACGGGCCGATGAGGGCGGTCACCTGGCCTGCGGGCATGGTCAGGGAGACGCGGTCGAGCACCTTGTGCCGCCCGAACCAGGCGGACACGTCGCGCGCGTCGATTCCCGCGAGGCCGCTCGCGGACGGCGGGGCGGGAAGCGGTTCGGTCGTGGTCATCGGCCACTCCTCAGCGGGGTCGCGGGGACGGGGTCACAGCAGGTTGGGCAGCAGGCGGCTGACCTGGTCGGCCAGTGACAGCCCGAAGAAGCCCAGGACGGGGACGCCGGCCGTCCACGCCTGCACGCCGCCCCAGGAGCGGCGTGCCCAGGCGACGGCCAGTGAGACCAGCGCCATGCCCTGCGCGTACAGCAGGACGGGCGTCCACGCGTCGGGGTCGCCGCTCATCGCCTCCTCGCTGGCGGGCAGGGAGCCCGCCGCGATGAGCCGGGGTGCGGCGGGCACGGGGTCGGAGACCAGTTCGGCGTCGACGCGCAGCACGTCGTCGGGCAGGAACGGGCGTCCGGCGGCGGTGGTCAGGGTGAGGCGGCCGGTCTCGGGGTCGTCGGGCACGGGCGGCATCGGGTCGCCGGTCAGCCGCCGGGAGATCACCTCGTAGGTGTGCTCGCCCTGTCCGGTGACCACGGTGATGACGTCGCCCGTGGAGAGTTCGTGCAGGCGGGAGAAGGGACCGCCGTAGGTGTCCTTGCGTCCCATGATGACGCTGGTGCCGGGCTGGCCGGGGAGCACGGTGTCGCGCCGGTGTCCCGGTCCGGAGGCGGTGACGCCGCTCGCGGTGCCCTCGACCACGACGGTCTCCAGGCCGATGGCGGGGATGGCCAGGTGGGCGACGGGGGTGCCGGGCGCCAGGAGCGCCACGTCGCCCTCGGCGAGCGCCTCGGGGTCGCCGAGCCAGAACAGCACGCCGGTCATCACGGCCTGGATGAGGAGGCCCAGGACCAGGGCGCCCTTGGTGCCGGTGCGGCCGATGATCTTGGGGGCGACCGTCCCGCCGAGGAAGGCGCCCAG
>NZ_KQ950183.1:446077-447128 GCF_001517975.1 Thermobifida cellulosilytica TB100 | reverse complement strand
GCGCGCCGTGGTGGCCACCGCCGAGACCGTCGCGCCGGGCACCGCCTCGCTGCCCCGCGCCGACGCCGCGGAGACCGAGTGCCTGCTGCGCTGGCTGGAGTCGCCGGGCGTGCGCCTGCTGGAGGTGGCGGGCGACTGGGCCTGCCCGGTCGGCGGGGCGGAGCGCCACCGGGGCCTGGTCTACCGCCACACCCCGCCCTAGACGGGGAATCGGCCGAAAAGCCTGACAGACTTGGCCCCGACAGGAGTTCTCGCAGAAACGGGACACGGGGGCAATGGCAGGCATTCCGCTCAGTGACGACTACCCGGTGCGCCGCACTCCGGTGGTCACCTACACGCTGATCGCCGTGAACGTGGCCGTCTACCTGCTGTCCCCGATGTCGCTGCTGGCCGTCTGGTACGGGGACCCCGCCGCCCGGGGGTGCGCGGTGGAGGGGTACCTGCTGCGCTGGGCAGCCTTCCCCGCCGAGCTGCTCTCCGGGGCGCGGCTGAGCGCCGAGCAGGTGGCCTCCTTCACCGCCTGCCCCGTCGCCCCCGCCGCCATCTGGCCGGGGCTGTCCGCGGTCACCTCGATGTTCCTGCACGCCGACGCCTGGCACCTGGTCGGCAACATGGTGTACCTGTTCGTGTTCGGCCCCTGCGTGGAGGACCGGCTGGGCCGCCTCCGCTACCCGCTCATCTACCTGGGCACCGGGGTGGCGGCCTGCTACGGCTTCGCGCTCGCCGAGGGGGCGGCCGTGGTCCCGATGGTGGGCGCCTCCGGGGCGATCTCCGGGGTGCTGGGCGCCTACCTCGTCGTGCAGTTCCGCAGCCGGGTGACCACCCTGCTGCTGGGCGTCCTGCCGGTGCGGCTGCCCGGGTGGATGCTGGTGGCCACCTTCTTCGCGTTGGACTACCTTCTCTACCTCGGCAGCAGCCTCTACCCGCAGGACGGGCAGCAGCAGGGCGTGGCCTACGCCGCACACGTCTACGGCTTCCTCACCGGACTGGTCGTGGGGCTGCTCGTCTACCGCGTCCGCTGGGGGGCGGGCGCCCGCCTGTCCGACGTGCA
>NZ_KQ950183.1:328221-445659 GCF_001517975.1 Thermobifida cellulosilytica TB100 | reverse complement strand
CGCGGCCCCGCCTGCGCCCGCTCGGGCGCAGGCGGGGCCGCGGCCGACGCCTCCGCTGCTCTCTGCCGCCGGGAAGGCCGGCGCTCAGGCGCGCTTGGCGCGGTCCTGGCTGACCTCGACCCAGGTCTCCAGCTTCTCCCGGGCCGCGCCGCTGTCCACGGCCTCGGCCGCGCGCCGGTACTGGGTGCGCAGCGCCTCGGTGAGGGAGCCGGTGACGCCGTCGAGCGCGGCCAGCGCCGCGGCCGCGTTGAGCAGGACCGCGTCGCGCACCGGTCCGGGGCGCCCGTCCAGGAACTCGCGCACCACCCGGGCGTTGAACTCCGCGTCGCCGCCGCGCAGCGCGTCCGGCTCGGAGCGCTCGATGCCCAGGTCGGCGGGGTCCAGCCGCTCCTGGCGGACGGCGCCGTCGGCCACCACCCACACCGAGGAGGTGGTGGTGGTCGTCAGCTCGTCGAGCCCGTCGTCGCCGCGGAACACCAGGGCGCGCGCGCCGCGGTCGGCGAAGACTCCGGCGATCACCTCGCACATGCCCCGGTCGAAGACGCCAATGGCGGAGGCCACGGGCCGGGCCGGGTTGGTGAGCGGCCCCAGGAAGTTGAAGACGGTGGGCACGGCGAGTTCGCGCCGCGTCTTGGCGGCGTACTTCAGCGAGGGGTGGTACAGCGGGGCGAAGCAGAAGGTGATGCCGGCCTCCTCGGCGACCGCGGCCGTGTCGGCGGGCGGGAGGTCGATGACCACGCCCAGCCGCTCCAGCACGTCGGCGGTGCCGCACGAGGAGGAGGCGGCCCGGTTGCCGTGCTTGACCACCCGCGCCCCCGCGGCGGCGGCGACGATCGAGGCCATGGTGGAGACGTTGACCGTGTGCGCGCGGTCGCCGCCGGTGCCCACGATGTCGAGGGTCTCCCCGGGGACGGAGATCGTCACCGCGTTGTCGAGCATGCCCTGGGCCAGGCCCCGGACCTCGGCGACGCTCTCGCCCTTGGCGCGCAGCGCGACCGCGAAGCCCGCGATCTGGGCGTCGGTGGCCGACCCGGACATGATCTCGTTCATCGCCCACTCGGTGTCGGCGGCCGAGAGGGAGACTCCGTCGAGCAGGGTGCCGATCAGGTGGGACCAGGTTCGTTCACTCACTGGGGATTCCTCGTTTCCTTAGCTTTCACCGGGAGGGGGGACACGTCGGGGCGCGGTGCGCCGGGCGCCGGGACGCCATCGGGAGGTGTCCGCCCCGTGACGCAGTGCGCCGGCGAAGGGCCGGAGGAACCGGCCGCCGCGGGGTGCCGCGGCGGCGCAGACGAGTGACACGGTGGCTGTTACCCGCTTCTTCCGGGCCTACCGGGCGGCGGCCAACCGACGGACGCGGTCGCGCATCAGTTCGGCCAGGGACTCGGCCAGGGCGACGGGGTCGATGGGGTGGCCGACCACCTTGTCGGCGCGCGACCAGGAGGCGAGCCACCTGTCGTCGCGGCGGCCGACGACGAGGAGGACCGGCGGGCACTCGAAGATCTCGTCCTTGACCTGCCGGCACAGGCCCATCCCTCCGGCCGGCCGCGCCTCGCCGTCGAAGATGGCGACGTCGATCCGGGTCTCCTCGAGGCGCTTGAGGACCGCGGGGGCGGTCGCGCACTCGACGAACTCGACCCTGGGCACGTCGGCGGCGGGCCGGCGGCCGATCGCGAGACGTACCTGTTCGCGGACGGAGGCGTCGTCGCTGTAGACGAGGACGCGCATCGACGCCGACTTGTCGGTTCCGGTGTTCGCCATGGTTACCGTCCTTAACACTGGCCGGGGTGCTCTGTGCGAGCCTATTGCCTCACAGTCGAGAAGACGACAGGGCGTCGCCCCCCTCCGTTCGTCGCGGTCACCCGCGCCGAACCGATAGGGTCGGTCCGAAAACCCCGCGCCCGGCCGCCGATCCCGCGGCGGCAGCGGGGGTGGCGCGAGGAGAACGAGTTCAGCGCGCCGCACCCGGGTTCCGTCCTCGTCCGACGCGTTACGGGGGGGCGGGGAGCACTCCCCGCAAGATGCCGTAATAATGCTGGCGTGGCGACAGTAACCGCGAACCAAGAGACAGGGCCGACACCAGTGCATGGTGCGGCTAAGCGACCTGACCTGGTGAGTGTTGGCACCATCGTCTGGCTTGCCAACGAACTCATGTTCTTTGCGGCGCTGTTCGCGATGTACTTCACCATCCGATCCGTGACCAAGGGCAACCCCGAACTGGGTCCGTGGCCGGACGCGCACCTGAACGTCGCGCTGTCCACCACCATCACCATCATTCTGGTGGCTTCCAGCTTCACCGCGCAGTTCGGCGTCTGGGCCGCGGAGCGCGGTGACGTCAAGAAGCTCCGTAGGTGGTTCATCATCTCGTTCGTCATGGGCGCGATCTTCATCGTCGGCCAGGGCTTCGAGTACTACGAGCTCATCGTGCACGAGGGGCTGACGCTGCAGTCCAGCGCCTACGGCTCGATGTTCTACCTCACCACGGGGTTCCACGGTCTCCACGTCATCGGTGGTCTGATCGCGTTCCTGCTCATGCTGGGACGCACGTACGCCGCGAAGCGCTTCACCCACCAGCAGGCGACCAGCGCGATCGTCGTGTCCTACTACTGGCACTTCGTCGACGTCGTCTGGGTCGGCCTGTACGCATCCATCTACCTACTCCAGTGACCCGAACGGGGAAACCGTGAAATGGATTACCGCGCGGCGACGGCATCCCCTGGCGGGGTATGTCGTCGTCATCATCGCGCTGGCCTTTCTCGGGGTGGGCTACGCCCTCGTCGCACCCACCCCTGACCAAGCCGCGGCCGACACCGTGGCTGCCTCGTCGGAGCAGGGCGAGGTCGACATCGCCAACGGCAAGCAGATCTACACGCAGAGCTGCATGAGCTGCCACGGCGAGGACGGCAAGGGCCGCACCCAGGAGGAGACCGGCGACGCCGCCGCCTGGGGTCCGAGCCTGGAGGGTGTGGGCGCTGCGGCCGTGGACTTCTACGTCAGCACCGGCCGTATGCCGTCCACCGACCCCAACGTGCAGATGCCACGCAGGCCGCAGGTCTACTCCGACGAGGAGATCGCCGACCTGGCCGCCTACGTGGAGAGCGCGTTCGGGGGCGGGCCGGGCATCCCGTACAACGTGCCCGGCGAAGCCCCGCAGCGCAGCGACTTCGACTCGGAGGCCGACTACGAGGCGGCGCTGGCCGAGTACGAGAAGAACTACGAAGCCTACGTCGGCGGCGGGGACACCGAGGCCGGGATGCGCCTGTACATGACCAACTGCGCCCACTGCCACAGTTGGTCGGGCGCCGGCGGTGCCCTCACCGACGGGCGCTGGGCTCCGGCGCTCTCCCAGGCCTCTCCTCGGGAGATCTACGAGGCCATGGTCGTCGGCCCCGGTGCCATGCCGGTGTTCAACGACGCCACCCTCAGCCCGGAGGACAAGCAGGCACTGATCTCGTTCGTCAAGAATCTGCAGGCCGAGCCGAACGCCGGCGGCCCCTTCTCCCTCGACCGGGTCGGCCAGGTCGCCGAGGGGTTCATCGGCTGGACCATCGGCCTCAGCCTGATCGTGGCGTGCGCGATCTGGATCACCGCGAAGCAGCGAGCCCATGACTGACAACACCAACCACCACGACGCCGAATCCGGCGCCGACAAGCCCCGGGAACGGGTCATCGGCACTCCGGCGGCCTCTGACGGAGCCTCGCTGGCCGCCGCCGAGGACGCGCCGCACCGCCGACACGAGGGCCCCTACCCGGCTGAGGAGACCCATGTCCGTCCCGAGGAGGTGCAGCGCAAGGGCGAACGCCTGGCCGCGCTGTGGTTCCTCCTCGCCTTCCTGGCGGGCATCGGCTTCTTCGTCAGCTACTTCATGTTCCCGGCCAACAGCGACGGCACACCCTCCATCGCGGACCCGCAGACCGCCCAGTGGGCGAACATGCTGCTCGGCGGCACCCTCGCACTGGCGCTCTTCAGCATCGGCGCGGGCATGACCGTGTGGGCGCGCCGGGTGCTGCCGCACTACGAGGTCTCCTCGCCCTACGACGAGATGCCCTCGTCGGAGGAGGAGAAGCGCTCCTTCAGCGAGTTCTTCATGCGGGGGGCCAACGAGAGCGGCTTCACCAAGCGCCCGCTGATGCGGCGCACCCTGCTGCTGGCCATGGTGCCGCTGGGGCTGGCCCCGGTCGTGCTGCTGCGCGACATGGGCCCGCTGCCCGGTGACCAGCTCAAGCGGACGCTCTGGCGGGACGGTATGCACCTGGTCGTCGAGGGCACCAACCGGCGCGTCCGGGCCGAGGACCTCGTCCCGGGCAGCATGATCTCCGTGCTTCCCGAGGTCGAGGACCCCGAGCACGGGCTGAGCATGAACGACCAGGCCGAGACGATCACCATCCTCATCAGGATGGACCCCAAGGACTTCGGTCCGGACATGTCCGAACAGCAGCTTGAGTGGACGCACGACGGCATCGTCGCCTACTCCAAGGTCTGCACCCACGTGGGTTGTCCGGCGGCCCTGTACGAGCAGACCACGCACAGGATCCTGTGCCCGTGCCACCAGTCCACCTTCGACGCCGCCAACGGCGCCAAGGTGGTCTTCGGCCCGGCGCACCGGCCTCTGCCGCAACTGCCCATCAGGGTCGACGAGGAGGGCTACCTCGTCGCGGCCGGAGACTTCTCCGCCCCGGTCGGCCCCACCTTCTGGGACGCTGGAGTTGAGGACTGATGAGCGACAACCAGGCACCGCAGGCGCCCAAGGCGTTGCGCGGCATCGGCAACTACATCGACGACCGGTTCCATCTGGCCAAGATCGGCGAGAAGAACCTGCGCAAGGTCTTCCCGAACCACTGGTCGTTCATGCTGGGCGAGATCGCGCTGTACTCGTTCATCATCCTGCTGCTCACCGGTGTGTTCCTGACCCTGTGGTTCAACCCCAGCATGGCGCACACCACCTACGAGGGCTCCTACGAGCGGCTGCGCGGCGTGGGGATGAGCGAGGCCTACGCCTCGACCCTGCACATCACCTTCGACGTGCGCGGCGGTCTGCTGATCCGGCAGATCCACCACTGGGCGGCGCTCATCTTCGTGGCGTCGCTGGTCGTGCACATGCTGCGGGTGTTCTTCACCGGCGCGTTCCGCAAGCCGCGTGAGATCAACTGGCTGATCGGCGTGGGGATCTTCTCCCTCGCGATCGTCGAGGGCCTCTTCGGCTACTCGCTGCCCGACGACCTGCCGTCCGGCATGGGCATCCGCATCTTCCAGGGTGTGCTGCTGGCGATCCCGGTCATCGGAACGTACCTGTCGTTCTTCATGTTCGGCGGCGAGTTCCCCGGCGAGGCGATCATCCCGCGGCTGTACATGCTGCACATCCTGCTGCTGCCGGGCATCCTGCTGGCGCTGATCGCGGCGCACTTCATGATCCTGTGGTACCAGAAGCACACCCAGTACCCGGGGCCGAACCGGACGGAGAAGCAGGTCGTCGGCACGCCGATGTTCCCGGGCTTCGCGATCAAGGCGGGCGGGTTCTTCTTCTTCACGTTCGCGGCCATCGCCGGCCTGAGCGCGTTCGTGCAGATCAACCCGATCCACCTGTTCGGGCCGTTCACTCCGACGTCCATCACCTCGGGTCTGCAACCCGACTGGTACATGGGCTTCCTGGAGGGTTCGCTGCGCCTGTTCCCCGACTGGTTCGACTTCGACATCGGCGGGTACGCGGTGGTGACCGGCGTGCTGATCCCGGGTCTGGGCTTCATGGGTCTGCTCTTCGGCGGCCTGGCGGTCTACCCGTTCCTGGAGGCCTGGATCACCGGCGACAAGCGGGCGCACAACGTGGCCGACCGGCCGCGCAACGCTCCGGTCCGCACCGGCCTGGGCGTCGCGGGCATCACCTTCTACGGTGTGCTCTGGCTGGCCGGATCGAACGACATCCTGTCGCACACGTTCCAGATCAGCCTGTACACGACCACGTGGGTCTTCCGGATCTCGCTGTTCGTGGCACCGGTCCTGGCGTTCATCATCACCAAGCGGATCTGCCTGGGCCTGCAACGCCGGGACCGCGCGACCCTGGAGCACGGGTACGAGAGCGGTACCATCACGCAGCTCCCGGGCGGTGAGTTCGTCGAGGTCCACAAGCCGTCCTCTCCGGAGACCGTCGAGGTGCTCCAGAGCGCCAAGTACCAGGGCTTCCGGTCCGTCCCGCCGACCGTGGACGCCAACGGCGTGGAGTCCCCCGCCGCGCGCGGCCTCTTCGGCAAGCTCCGGATCCGCCTGGCCCACTGGTACACGAAGGACAACGTGTCCTTCGAGGACGTGGAGCCGCACGCCCACCTGCACGGCGCGCACTCCGAGGAGAAGGTCGGACAGCACTAACCGCAGGCGCCGTGGCGGCCGCCACGGCAACGGCCGAGGCCCGGCGGGGTTCTTCCCCGCCGGGCCTTCTCGTGTGCCCGGCAGGGCCGCCAGAGCCCCGTGCCGGGCCTCCCGCCGCCCGGCCCCGCCTCCCCTGCCGGGCTTGCCGTCCCTCCCGCTGCCGGACGGAGGCGGATCGGGCAGCCCCTGGCCGCCGCGGGAGGGCCCTCCGGCCGGGGCGGCGGCTTCCGGAGCCCCCGAGGGCTCCCGCCCCTCTGGACCTCCCGCCGGCGCCGTGGCCGCCGTCAGGGCTCCTCCCCGCCGTCCGGGACCGGTCGGCCACCTGCCCCTCCTGGAAGGCGCTCCAGCGGCCCGTGGGCGCCCGGGAGGCCAGCCCTGGGAAGGGAACGGGGAGAAGACGGGAAGAGGCCCCCGCAGCAGCGCTGCGGGGGCCTCTGTGCTCCTCGGGTGCGGGGTGGTGCGGCCTACTCGGCGGCCTCGGCCTGCTCCCCGACAGAACGGTGCGGGGAGCCGGGAGAGCCGGGCTCGTCGGTACGGTCCGCCTCGCCCAGCGTGCTGTTGGCCAGCCACTCCTCCCAGGACCGCTGCCAGTAGCCCCAGCCGTTGTCGACCTCGAGCTCCCGGTCGGTGCCGGTGACCACCAGCGGGTCGCCCATGTAGGAGTTCTCGTAGAACCACTGGGCGTCCGCGGTGCTCATGTTGACGCAGCCGTGGCTGAGGTTGGCCTGGCCCAGCGAGCCGTTCCACGGCGCCGCGTGGGTGAACTCGCCGCTGTTGGAGAAGCGGACCGCGTAGTTGACGTCCAGCTTGTAGTAGTCCGGGTGCCCCGGCGGGATACCGACCGTGGCCGAGTCCATGACCAGGTGCTGGTACTTCTCCATGGTCAGGTGGGTCCCGGACGTCGTGGTGTAGGCGCGGGTGGTGGCGTTGCCGGTGCTGATCGGGAAGTCCTTGATCTGCTCCCCGTCGCGGGTGACGACCATGCGGTGGGTCTCGCTGTCGACCTCGCTGATCTGGGAGCGGCCCACCTCGAAGGTGAGCTGGTGGTTCTCGATCCCGTAGACCCCCTCGGCAGCCTGCACGCCCGCCAGGTGCATGTTGACGGTCACCTTCTGGTAGGGCTCCCAGTACTCCTCGGTGCGGAACACCACCGTCTGGTCGCCGAACCAGTTCCACGCGCCCTGGGTGGGCTTCTCCGAGACGACCTCCAGTGCCGCCTCCACCGCGGCCTTGTTCTCCACCGGCAGGTCGAAGTTGATGATGACCGGCATGCCCACGCCGACCACGTCACCGCTGACCGGGAAGTTCGACTGGACCTCCAGCCGGTGGCCGGGGGTGGCCTCCAGGGTGGTGAAGGTACTGGTGAACTCCGCGGTCTCGCCCTCGGGGCTCTTGCCGGTGGCCACGACGGTGACGGTGCTGCCGGGGGTCAGCGTCCAGTCGCTGACCCACTCGGTCCCGTCCTCGTTGAGGGTCCCGGTGATCTCGTCGACCTCCCCCGCGCCGGCCTCTTCGGCTTCCTCGGTCTCCGCTGCCTCGGGCGAGGCGGAGGCGTCGGCGTCCTCCGGGGCGGCGGGGGTCTGGGTGACGGTGACCTCTTCGATCGTGCCGATGGACGCGGTGACCGTCACCGGGGTGTTCGGGGCGACCTCGGTCTCCCCGTCGGCCGGGACGATGGTGAGCTCTACCGTAGGAGACTCGTTGCTGACGCCGCTGGCTTCTTCTCCTCCCGAACCGGAGCACGCCACGGTGAAGAGGAGGCTCGCTGCCGCCAATCCAACCCCGAGACGGCGAGCCGCCGGGAATGCTCTGCCCTCCACTCGTGCGACCTCCAGTATCTGATTCCTCTGGTGAACATGGTTCTGCGGCTGGTAGGACGCGCGGCCTGACCGAAAAGTTCAAGCGAAAAAAGAAAAAGGGCCCCGGCGCGTGTCACGTTTTCGACACGCACCTGGCCCGTGATCAGAAAGATACCGAAAGGGGCGGCGCCCGGCCAAGCAGGCGCCGCCCCCGGTGTGTCCGGAGTGCTGTCAGTGCTGGAATTCGCCCCGGTAGTACTCGAACACCCAGCCGATGACGGTCAGGATGAGCGCGAGTGCGCCGATGGCGGCCATCCACCAGCCGACCGCGACGCCCACCGCGGTGAAGGCCACCGACATGGCCACGAACAGCGGCCACCAACTGTGCGGGCTGAAGAAGCCGTACTCGCCCGCGCCCTCGTCGATCTCGGCGTCGATCCGCTCCTCCGGCGGCAGGCCGTGGTAGCGCTCACTGCGCCGGGTGGCCTGCAACAGCCAGAAGCCGACCATCCAGCCGAAGCCGATCGCGATGAGCAGGGTGACCGTACCGGTCCACTCGATCTCGCCGACGAAGTACCAGCTCGCCAGGGCGTAGATGACGGCCATCGCACCGAAGAAGCTGGAGACCCCCATGAACAGGAGTGCCTGAACGCGCATGCTGCTCCCCTCCTACTTCTTCGCGCTCTCCGCAGCGGCTGCGGGAGCCGCCGCGTACGGGTGGTGCAGGTCGAAGGCGGGACGCTCGGAGCGGATGCGCGGCAGCGAGGTGAAGTTGTGCCGCGGCGGCGGGCAGGAGGTCGCCCACTCCAGGGACGCGCCGTAGCCCCACGGGTCGTCCACGGTCACCTTCGGCGCCTTCTTGTGGGTGGTCCAGATGTTCCAGAGGAAGATCAGGGTGGACGCACCCAGGACGAAGGAGGCGACCGTGGAGATCTGGTTCAGCGTGGTGAAGCCGTCGCTGGGCAGGTAGTCGGCGTAGCGCCGCGGCATGCCCTCGGCACCCAGCCAGTGCTGCACCAGGAAGGTGCCGTGGAAGCCGAAGAAGAGCAGCCAGAAGTGCCACTTGGCCAGCGTCTCGTTGAGCATCTTCCCGGTGAACTTGGGCCACCAGAAGTAGAAGCCCGCGAACATCGCGAACACCACGGTGCCGAACACCACGTAGTGGAAGTGGGCCACCACGAAGTAGGTGTCGGTGACGTGGAAGTCCAGCGGCGGGGAGGCCAGGATCACGCCGGTCAGGCCGCCGAACAGGAAGGTGACCATGAAGCCGACGGCGAACAGCATCGGCGACTCGAAGGTGAGCTGGCCGCGCCACATGGTGCCGATCCAGTTGAAGAACTTCACGCCGGTGGGCACCGCGATCAGGAACGACAGGAAGGCGAAGAACGGCAGCAGCACCGCGCCGGTGGGGTACATGTGGTGCGCCCACACCGTCATCGACAGGCCGGTGATCGCCACGGTCGCGGCCACCATGCCCTTGTAGCCGAAGAGCGGCTTGCGGCTGAACACCGGGACGACCTCGGTGACGATGCCGAAGAACGGCAGCGCGATGACGTAGACCTCGGGGTGGCCGAAGAACCAGAACAGGTGCTGGTAGGTGATCGGGCCGCCGTGCGAGGGGTCGAAGACCTGCGCCCCCAGGATCCGGTCGGCGGCCAGTCCCGCCAGCGCCCCGGTGAACACCGGGAAGGCCAGCAGCACCAGGATGCTGGTGAACAGCACGTTCCAGGTGAAGATCGGCATGCGGAACAGGGTCATGCCGGGCGCGCGCATGCACGCGATGGTGGTGATGAAGTTGACCGAGCCGAGGATGGTGCCCAGGCCGGCGACGATCAGGCCGAGCACCCACAGGTCGCCGCCGATGCCGGGCGAGCGCACCGCGTCCGACAGCGGCACGTAGGAGAACCAGCCGAAGCTCGCCGCGCCGCTGGGGGTGACGAACCCGGAGACGACGATGAGCCCGCCGAACAGAAACAGCCAGTAGCTGAACATGTTCAGCCGGGGGAAGGCCACGTCGGGCGCGCCGATCTGCAACGGCATGATGACGTTGGCGAACCCGGTGAACATGGGGGTGGCGAACAGCAGCAGCATGGCGCCGCCGTGCACCGTGAACAACTGGTTGTAGGTCTCGTTGGTCATCAACTGCATGCCGGGGAACATCAGCTCCGCGCGGATCAGCATCGCCATGACCCCCGCCACGAGGAAGAAGACGAACGCGGTGGAGATGTACAGGTAGCCGATGACCTTGTGGTCGGTGGAGGACATCCACGCGGCGATGACCGACCCCCTGGGCCGTCTCCGGGGCGCCGCGGTGGTCGGCTGGACCACGTCCGAAGCGGTCATTGTCGTCATCACCCTTCCGTCTGCTGGCTGCGGCCCGGGAGCGGGCCGCCCCGCTCCCGGGCCGGGCGGGGCCGTCGTCGACGGGCGCCGCTGCGGGATCCGTGCGCCCGAGGTCCGGGTCACGGCGTCCGCACTATCCCCGGCGGGGGGCGGCAAACCCCCGGCGGGCCGCCGATCCGCGCGGTCCCGCCGCGCCGCGGAACCGGAAAATTCGGTGGGAGGAGCGCCTGCCTCCCCAGTAGCGTGGCCGCGGATCCGTCCGCGGGCGCCACGGGCGCCGGACCTTAGGGAGTGGTGCATGATGTCGGTGCAGACCGGGGAGTTCGAGACCCATCTGACGGTGTCCCCCCTCAGCGGCGGCGACGAGCAGGAGCTGGAGCGCTGGGCTGCCGGGCGCGGGCTGAAGTACACCCGCATCCTGCTGGACCGGGGACGCCACGCCGACCAGCCGATGCTGACCTTCACCGCCTCGGGCTCGCTGGAGGAGCAGCGCGCGGCCGCCGAGCGCTACGCCGCCGAACTGGCCGGGCTCGGCTGGCCGGTGGTGCGCACCAAGATCGAGGCGGCGCCGTGGAACCCGGGGGTGCCGCAGACCGACGAGGAAGCCGTGGCCAACCGGCCCGACCAGTACTTCGAGCACCACGTGAAGCTGCTGCTGGACGACGAGGACCTGGACCGGGTGCGCGGGGCGGTGGCGCGGCACGGCGCGCACCTGTCGCGCAACGCCCGGCGGCGGCGCGCCGACGGACGGCACGAGCGGTTCGTCACCCAGCGCGGCTACCGGATCGGCGCCCAGGAGGCGGGCCGGCGCCTGGACGAGCTGCTGGCGGTCCTGGCGGACCTGGGGGTCGCCGTCCTGGAGGTCGAGCGGGAGTTCGTCGTCCTCGACGACCGGCTGTCGCTGGACGCGGGATGGTCCACCCCCGAGCAGACGTCCTGGCGGGCCCCGGACGGCGCCGGCCCCGCCGGCAGGCGCGTCCCCGAGGCGGGCAGCGCGGGCTTCCCGGCGACCTACCAGCCCGTCACCCACGGGGAGCAGGCCCGCCAGTACCCGGTCTTCGACCCGGCGACCAAGCAGTTCGACAACGCGTTCCGGGCGGGGGAGCCGGTCTTCGACGACCCCGCGACCGCCGCGCGGTGGCGCCTGGTGCGCCGTTCGGTGCGCGAGCACCTGCTGCGGCTGGTGTCCGCCGCGGAGTGGGCCGACCACCTGGTGCTGCGCGGCAGCGCCCTGATGCCGTCGTGGGTGGGCGGCGCGGCCCGCGACCCCGGCGACCTGGACTGGGTGGTGGTCCCGCCCTCCCTGGGCGTCGACGACCCGAAGGCCGCGGAGCTGCTCGACCGGCTGGTCGAGGCGGTGCACGGCAGTTCCCTGACCCTCATGGGGGCCCGCATCGACACGGGCGACGTCGCCGTCGAGGACATCTGGACCTACGACCGCGTCCCGGGGCGCCGAATGCTGCTGCGCTGGTCCCACCCGGAGGTGCCCGACGGCACCCTCCAGCTCGACTTCGTGTTCGGGGAGCACCTGCCGGAGCCCCCCGTCGAGGCGCTGGTGCCCACCCTCGACGGCGGCGCGCTGCACCTGCTGGGGGCGAGCCCGCAGCTGTCGCTGGCCTGGAAGCTGCTGTGGCTGCACGACGACTGCTACCCGCAGGGCAAGGACCTCTACGACGCGGTGCTGCTGGCCGAGCGGTACCTCCCGTCGCGCGAGCTGGTCGCCCGGGTGCTGGCCGACGCCGAGTACCGGTTCGACGGCCTGACCGAGTCGTTGGTCATGGGCTGGGAGGTGGACTGGGCGGAGTTCGTCGCCGAGTACCCGGACGTGCCGGGCGACGTCGTGTCCTGGAAGCGGCGGCTGGTCGCCGCGCTCCGTCCGATCCTGGACTGACGGTGCCGCGGCCCCGCGGGGAAGCCGCCCGCCCGAGGCCCCCGGCCGACGGTCGGCCGGTGCGCCCCGGGGGGCACGGAGCGGCCCGCGGGAGGGGCCGCGACGGGACGCGCAGCCCCGGCGGGGGAGCCGGGTGCCGGGTACAGCAGCGAGGGGGCGGCCGCGTTCGACCGGGAGCGGGCGCGCGCCCTGCCGGCGTCGGCCGAGGTGTTCCGGCCGTCGACGGGGCGGCGTGCGGGCGCCTGCACGTCGCCCCGCTGACGGCGGTACGGCGGGACGGTGCGCTGTGCTCGTGCGCCGGGCTGCACGAGCGCAGGGCCGCCGGCCCGGCGGCCGCTCCGCACCGTGTGCCGGCCACCGGCCGCACCGCGCCCGGCGAAGGGCTGGCCCCGGTGGTCGAGGGGGAGGCCGTGCGGCTCTTCGACGACGCGCGGCTGCGGTGCGCCGCCGCGGCCTTCGCGGCCGGGTACGGGGAGAACCGGCGTTTCGGCGCGGCCGACGGCCCGTGCCGCAGTGGCGGGGCACGGCCGTGGTCCACCGGGGGCCCGGTCACCGTCTTCGGGTCCGGCGGGGCCAGGAGTACGGGCAGGCCCGCCGGCGGTTCCGCCGGGCGGTTCTCCTCTTCCGGGTGCGGCCCTCCTCGGCGGAGGACGCCGCGGCCGACGGCGTCCGGGGCGTCGTCGGCCGCGCGGAGCGGGGTCAGCCGCGGTGCCGGGGGACGAGCCGGACGAAGGGCAGGATCTCGGCCGCGCGGCGGTAGCCGGCCTCGGAGCCGTCGAGCGGCAGCCCGACGAGCCGGCTGAGGGAGCGCGCGGCCCTGGGGTGGCGCCGGGCGTAGCGCACCAGCGCCTCCGCGGCCCGGTCGGCGGGCAGCGGTTCGGCGGTGACCGGGATCGTGCGGGTGCCGACCTGGACGGCGGCCTCGGGGCGGGCCATGAGGTTGCGGTACCAGTCGGCCCGGGGGCCGTACCCGGAGCAGACGGTGAAGGAGCCGTCGGCGGGGTCCCGTTCGACGATCTCGACGACCGTGCGGCGCGTGCGGCCGGTGACGCGGCCGGTGTGGGTGAGCATCAGCAGCCGGTCGCCGAACAGCCAGCCCAGGCGGGCGCGGTACAGGTGGACGGGCAGCCGGAACAGCAGGCGGCTCAGGCCGGTCGGCGGCGGGCGGAGTCCTCTGTCGTTCTCCACGGGCGGGTGCCTCCTCGTGTGTGGCGGCTGCGCGCGTGCCGGGGACGGACCGGGTGCGGCGGGTCGTCGCGGACGGCGCGCAGCAGGGCGGACAGGCCGTGCATCAGGGCGTCGTGCTCGTCGGGGGTCATGGCCGCGCTCCACCGCTCGTAGCGCTGCCGGAACAGTTCGGCGATGTGGGCGCGGACCTGCCGGCCCCGCTCGGTGGGGCGCAGCCGGTAGGTGCGGCGGTCGGCGGGGTCGCGTTCGCGGTGCACCAGCCCCTTGCGTTCCAGGTCGGCGACCAGGCGGCTGACGGTGCTCTTCTCCAGTCCCAGCCGTTCGGCCAGGTCCTGCTGGGACAGCGGGGGTCCGGGGGTGTCCAGCTCGTCCAGGGCGAACGCCTGGGAGAGCGAGACGGGGTGGCCGAGGACCTGCTGGTCGTTGTGGAGCAGCCCCGACAGGCGCATCAGGTCCGTCAGCGCCCGGTGCAGCCGGTGTGCCGGTGTCGTGTCCATCCCTCCCGAGGATTGCACCCCCGAACAGTTGCGCCAAACAACCCTCCGCGCCCACGGCCCGGGCAGTTGCGCACGGCGACCTTTTGCGGCGGGCCTCCCGGGCGCTTCCTCGTCCGCCGGGGGTGCGAAACGCCTCTTCCACGGCAGGGGAAGCCGGTTCTCCGGCCGTGCGGCCCGCGGGCCCGCGCGCGGCGTCCACTGCCGCCCCGCCGGTGCGCACCGCGATCCGCGGCAGGGGGCCGCTGCTGTCCTGGTACGTGCGGCAGACCACGGCCGCCGCGGCCCGACGGCGCCGCGCACCGCTCAGTTGCGGCGGTTGTACAGGTACAGGGTGAGCGGCGCGAACACTCCGACCAGCACCGCGCACTCGGCGAACACCAGGGCCACCTCGGAGGCGGCGGCCGTGCCGTGCACCAGGCCGCGCACCGCCGTGACCAGGTGGGTGACCGGGTTGGCCTCGACGAACGCGCGCAGCCAGCCGGGCATGGTGGCCGGGTCGACGAAGACGTTGGTCAGGAAGGTCCCCGGGAAGAGCACCATCATGCTCACGCTCATCACCGAGTTGGGCGTGCGCAGCACCAGGCCCAGCATGCTCCACAGCCACGACAGGCTGTAGCAGAAGGCGACCAGCACCGCCACGGCGGCCAGCACCCCGGCCGCGCCGCCCTGCGGCCGGAACCCCAGGGCCAGCCCGAGCACGACGACCACGGTCGAGGCGACCGTGTAGCGGACCGCGTCGCCCAGCAGGGCGCCCGCCAGTGCCGCGGGCCGCCACACCGGCAGCGACCGGATCCGGTCGAAGACCCCCTTCTGGATGTCGGTGTTGAGGACCACGGCCGTGTACATCGTGATCATGACGACGGTCATGACCAGGATGCCCGGCAGCAGGGTCTGGATGTAGACGTCCGGGGAGCCCGCCAGCGCGCCGCCGAACAGGAAGGTGAACATCAGCAGGAACAGCACCGGGAAGACGGTGACGTCGAACAGCTGCTCGGGCACGTGCTTGATCTTCAGCAGCGCCCGCCACCCGAAGACGAGCGACGCGGTCACCGGTCCGGGGCGCGGCGGCCGGGCGCGGTGCGCCAGGGCGGTGTGCAGCCTCTCGTCGGTCCCGGCCGGGGACCGGGTGGTCGTGGCGGTCATGCCGCCTCCTCGCTGGTGTCGTCGGTGCCGGTGGGGCGGCCGGTCAGGGCCAGGAACACCTCGTCGAGGCTGGGCCGCCCCAGGGAGAAGTGGGTGACGGCGAGCCCGGCGGCGGACAGCTCGGCCAGGGCGCGGGCCGCCAGGGCGGGGTCGAAGACCCGGGCGGACAGCGCCGAGGTGTCGCCCTCCTCCTGCACGGGCGCGTCCAGCACCTCGCCGAGCAGACGCCGGGCCTCGCCGCGCCGGTCGGGGTCGCGCAGGCGCACGTGCAGGGTGCCGGTGCCGACCGACGCCTTGAGCTCGCCGGGGCTGCCCTCGGCGATGACGCGGCCGCGGTCGATCACCGCGACCCGGTCGGCGAGCTGGTCGGCCTCGTCCAGGTACTGGGTGGTGAGCAGCACCGTCGTGCCCCGGGCGACCAAGGCGCGCACGATGTCCCAGACCTGGCTGCGGCTGCGCGGGTCGAGGCCGGTGGTGGGCTCGTCGAGGAACAGCAGCCGCGGGGTGACCACGATGCTCGCGGCGATGTCGAGCCGCCGCCGCATGCCGCCGGAGTAGGTCTTGACCTGTTTTGCGGCGGCCTCGGCGAGGTCGAAGGCGGCCAGCAGCTCGCGGGCCCGGGCCCGGGCGGCGGCACGGCGGTAGCCGAGCAGCCGGGCCAGCATGACGAGGTTCTCGGTGCCGGTGAGATCCTCGTCGACCGAGGCGAACTGCCCGGTCAGGCTCACCAGGGTGCGCACGGCGTCGGCCTCCCGCACCACGTCGCGGCCGAAGACCCGGGCCCACCCGCTGTCGGGGCGCAGCAGGGTGGCGAGCATGCGGATGACGGTGGTCTTACCCGCTCCGTTGGGCCCCAGGACGCCGTACACGCCCCCGGCCGGGACCCGCAGGTCGACGCCGTCGACGGCGCGGGTGCGCCCGAAGTTCTTGACCAGGCCGGCCGCCTCGACGGCCGGGCCGACGGGGCGGTTCACGGTCCGCCCCCCGTCGGCCCGCAGCGGGCGGTCGACGCGGTGTGGGACTGCGCCATGGCGGCCTTCCTTCCGGCGGCTCCGCTGGGCCCCGCCCGACCGCCCTCGCCCGGGTGTCTGCGGAGGGCTCCTCCCAGCCGCCACTGTTATCGTACACGTGTTCGACGAAGACGGGGGTGGAGCCCCCGGCCCGCCCGCCCCGCGGAGTTGACCTCAACCTAAGTCGAGCTTTTAGGCTCCGTCGCGTCGGGCGTCGAGCAGTGCCCCGCCCGCTGTCCTTCGTCCCTACCCGGAAAGGCCGGTGACCACCTCATGAGCATGGAGATGACCGCCTGGCGCGCGCTGTACCGCGCCACGCACGCCCCCGACGAGCGGCGCCCGCTGTCCGCGGCCACGCTGCGGCGCATCGCCGGGTTCGCCCGCCCCCACGCGGTCCGGCTGGTCTGGTTCCTGGTGTGCAGCGTGGTCGGTGCGGTGCTGGCGGTGGCCACCCCGGTGCTGGCGGGCCGGGTGGTCGACGGCATCGTCGGCGGCGCCGAGACCGGGCTCGTCGTGGGGCTGGCCGTGCTCATCGCCGCCATCGCCCTGGCCGAGGCGGGCGTCGGCCTGGCCACGCGGTGGCTGTCGGCCCGCATCGGCGAGGGGCTCATCCTGCAGTTGCGCACCGCCGTGTTCGACCACGTGCAGCGCATGCCGGTGGCGTTCTTCACCCGCACCCGCACCGGGGCGCTGGTCAGCCGGCTCAACAACGACGTCATCGGGGCGCAGCGGGCGTTCAGCGACACCCTGTCGGGGGTGGTGGGCAACCTGGTGACGCTCACCCTGACGCTGGTGGTGATGGTGGGGCTGTCCTGGCAGGTCACCCTGCTGGCGCTGGCGCTGCTGCCGGTGTTCGTCCTGCCCGCGCGCCGCATGGGCGCCCGGCTGGCCCGCCTGGAGCGCGAGGCGGCCGACCACAACTCCGCGATGAGCACGCAGATGGCCGAGCGCTTCTCCGCCCCGGGGGCGACCCTGGTCAAGCTGTTCGGCCGCCCCGAGCAGGAGTCGGCGGAGTTCGCCGCGCGCGCCGGACGGGTGCACGACATCGGCGTGCGCCGCGCCATGCTGCAGCACGTGTTCTTCACCGCGCTGACCCTCGTCTCGGCGCTGGCCCTGGCGCTGGTCTACGGGCTGGGCGGGTTCTACGCGCTGCACGGCCGACTGGACCCGGGCTCGGTGGTGGCGCTGGCGCTGCTGCTGACCCGCCTCTACGCCCCGCTGACCGCGCTGGCCAACGCGCGGGTGGAGGTGATGGGCGCGCTGGTGAGCTTCGACCGGGTCTTCGAGGTGCTGGACCTGGAGCCGCTGATCCAGGAGCGCGCGGACGCCCGCGAGGTGCCCGACGGCCCGGTGTCGGTGGAGTTCGACGGGGTGCGCTTCGCCTACCCCTCGCCCGAGAAGGTGTCGCTGGCCTCGCTGGAGGAGGTGGCGCGGCTGGACGCCCGCGGCGGCGAGGAGGTGCTGCACGGGGTGTCGTTCCGTGCCGAGCCGGGGCAGATGGTGGCGCTGGTGGGCTCCTCGGGCGCGGGCAAGTCGACGATCGCCCAACTGCTGCCGCGCCTCTACGACGTCGACGAGGGGGCGGTGCGGCTGTCCGGGGTCGACGTGCGGGACCTGTCGTTCGACTCGCTGCGCGCCACCCTGGGCATGGTGACCCAGGACGGGCACCTGTTCCACGACACCGTCCGGGCCAACCTGCTGCTGGCCCGCCCCGAGGCCGGCGAGGAGGAGCTGTGGGAGGCGCTGCGGCGGGCCCGGATCGCCGACCTGGTCGCGTCCCTGCCCGACGGGTTGGACACGGTGGTGGGCGAGCGCGGCTACCGGTTCTCCGGCGGTGAGCGCCAGCGGCTGACCATCGCGCGGCTGCTGCTGGCGCGGCCCCGGGTGGTGATCCTGGACGAGGCCACCGCGCACCTGGACTCCGACTCGGAGGCGCAGGTGCAGGAGGCGCTCTCCGAGGCGCTGGAGGGGCGCACCGCCCTGGTGATCGCGCACCGGCTGTCCACCGTCCAGTCGGCCGACCTCATCCTGGTGGTCGAGGCGGGGCGGATCGTGGAGCGCGGCACGCACGCCGAGCTGCTGGCCGCAGGCGGCCGCTACGCGCAGCTGTACCGGACACAGTTCCAGCAGCCGTCGGGGAGCCTCGTCGACGGGGCCGCGGCCTGATCCGCGGAGCCGCGGTCGCCACCCCGGTCAGCGGGAGGGGGCCGCGGCAGGGCGCCCGTCCTGCACCGGTTTCCTAGAATTGCCGGGTGGACGAGTTGCAGGGACGCGAGGGAGTCTGGCGGTTCGACGGGGAGACGGTCTCCCTCCACTACCGCACAGGCTGGCGCGCCGACCCGTTCCTGGCCGAGCTCGGCCGGTGCGACGTGCCCGTGGCGGCCCTCTCCTCGGCGGAGTTCACCCCCTCCAGGCTCCGGGGGAAGAGCTGGCAGTTGAGACTGCGGCTGCACGACCGCGTCGACCCCTTCTCCGCGGTCGGCGCGGGCCTGAACGGCAGAAGCCACCCGTTCGTGCTGACCGGAGCCCCGCAGCGCGAACTGCTCGCCGAGTACTACGCCGACCAGTTCACCGCCGCCGCGCAGGCCGCGCGCGGCGCGGCCCCCTCGCCCGCCCCGGAGCAACTGGCCGTGCGCCTGGTCCCGCCGCTGCCGCTGCACGTCCAGACCTCCGAGGGGACGGCCTTCTTCGACGGCGAGACGGTGCGCCTGGTGTGGTCGGGGTGGGCCGCGGACTCCGCCAAGCGGAAGCAGCAGCGCCGGGAGTTCGCCCTCCCGGAGATCCGCAGCGTCGAGTGGGTGCCCTCCGACGGCTGGGTCGAGGGACACCTGCGGATCCTGACCCACGACTCGGGGGGTTCCCCCTCCGCCAAGCCGGACAAGGACCCGCACTGCCTGGTGACCGGCTCCTCCCGCAGGGAGGAGGCCCGCATGCTGCTGATGGCGGCGACCGTGACCGCCCACCTGCGGGCGCGGGAAGCCGACTCCCGGCGCGCCGCGGCCCTGCCCGCCCCGGACCTCGGCGCCCCCGCCGGGGAGAAGACGGTCTACGACCGCATCCGGGAACTGGGGCGGCTGCGCGACGAGGGCCTGCTCACCGAGGAGGAGTTCCAGGCCAAGAAGACCGAGCTCCTCGACCGGCTGTGACCGGGGCCCGGCCCGGCGCACGTGCGCACCCGCCGGTCCGACGGCGGCTGCCGGGGGCGGTGCGGGCGGAGCACGGCCGCCGGGCGGTCCGGCGGAGCCGGGGCTACGATGGCCTGCGGCGGACGGAACCGCTCCCGGCTCCGCCGGGCCGTCCGGCGGCCTGCACGGCGGGGCCCGCACGGACCCGCCGGGAGGCGCCGCCCCGTCCGCGCCCCGCCCGCCACGACCGCACCGGAGGCAGTGTGCGACTCCCCGACGCGCTGCGGCCCCCGCGGCCCGCCGGTGTGCTGCGCGTGCGCTCCGACGACGGCACCCTGCTGCACGCCGAGGTCCACGGCCCCGAGGACGCCCCCACCGTGGTCCTCAGCCACGGCTGGGCCTGCTCCACCCTGTTCTGGACGCCCGTGCTGCGCGCCCTCGGCGCCGACCTGCGGGTCGTCCTCTACGACCAGCGCGGCCACGGCCGCAGCGAGGTCCCGCGCCGCGGCGGCTACGGCACGACCGCCCTGGCCGACGACCTGTGCGCGGTCCTGCGGGCGACGGTGGCCCGCGGCACGCGGGCCGTCGTCGCCGGCCACAGCATGGGCGGCATGGCGGTCATGGCCGCCGCCGAGCGCCCCGCGTTCCGCTCCCGGACCGCGGCCGTGCTGCTGGCCAGCACCGGCAGCCGCGACCTGGTGTCCTCCGCCCTCGTCCTGGGCGGCCCGCTGCGCCGCCCGGCCCGGCTGCGCGCGGCCCTGCGGCGGAGCGCGCTGACCGTCCCGCTGCCGCTGGGGCCGGTCACCCCGCTCACCCGCGCGGGCCTGCGCCGCGTCGTCATGGCCGCCGACGCCCCGGCCGACACGGTGGACCTGTGCGCCCGCATCGTGCACGCCTGCCGGCCGGTGCCGCGCGCCCGGTGGGGAGCGGTCCTGCGGGACCTCGACCTGACCGGGCCGCTGCGCCGCCTCGACGTGCCCGCCCGCGTCCTCGCCGGAACCGCCGACCGGCTCACCCCGCCGCTGCACGCCCACCGGCTCGCCGAGGCGCTGCCCGCCTGCGAGGACCTCGTCCTGCTGCCGGGCATCGGCCACATGACCCCGCTGGAGGCCCCCGACCGCGTCGCCGCGGTGCTGCGGGACCTCGTCCGCGCCCACCTGGCCCCGGGCGCGGCCGAGGGCGCGGCCGCCGCCCCGGCGCGGGCCGGGTGAGCCGTCGCGCTCTCGCCGGGCGGGCCCGCCGCGGACGGCGGCGCGCCTGACCTGCCCGCCCGCGCTCCGCGTTCCCGCGTTCGCCCCCGCCCCGGGGCGCACCTGTGTATCGTGGCGGTCGCCCAGCGTGTCCACCACGCCCGAACCACGTGATTTTCTGGGCGAAATATGAGAATTTTCTGAACAGATCCTGAGAGGATCTCTTCCCCCGAGCACGTTCCGCGACGGAACGCCGTGACCCCTCGGGTACCAACCTGCTTCCGACCGACGCTTGGAGCGATACCTCGTGTCAGTGGACGCCCCTGCACCGCACTCCGCCGCGCCCACGGGCACGCGTCCGCACCGCCCCGCACCCCGGCGCTTCCTCCCCGAGGTGCAGGGGCTGCGGGCCGTGGCGGTACTGCTGGTGCTCGTCTACCACCTCGACTCCTCCTACCTGACCGGCGGCTACGTGGGAGTCGACGTCTTCTTCGTGATCTCCGGCTTCCTCATCACCTCCCTGCTGCTGCGCGAGGTCCGCTCCAGCGGCAGGGTCTCGATCAGCCGGTTCTACATCCGGCGGGTGCGGCGCATCCTGCCCGCCGCGACGCTGGTGCTCACGGCGACCGCGGCCGCCGCCCTGCTCCTGCTGCCCTCGACCCGCCTGGAGCAGACCGCGCTCGAACTGGCCTCCAGCGCCGCCTACATCGAGAACTTCGTCCTGGCCGGGCAGACCGTGGACTACCTGGCCGCCGAGGAGGCGCCCAGCCCGGTCCAGCACTTCTGGTCGCTGGCCGTGGAGGAGCAGTTCTACCTGGTGTGGCCGCTGCTGTTCGTGGGGTGGGCGGCGCTGCGCTCCCGGATCCGCGCCCGGCGGGCCGCCGCCGTACTGGGCGGCGCCGTGGCCGCGGTCGTCGCGGCCTCCCTGGTCTGCTCGGTGCTGCTGACCTCGTCCGACCCGACCGCCGCCTACTTCCTGCCCTGGACCCGGATGTGGGAGCTGGCCGCGGGCGGCCTGCTGGCCCTCGCGCTGTCCCGGTGGAGCGTCCCCGGCCCGCTGCGCGACCCGCTGGGCTGGGCCGGCCTGGCGGCCGTCGCCGTCGCCGCAGTCGCCTACGACGGGCACACCGCCTTCCCCGGGTACGCCGCCGCGCTGCCGGTGCTGGGTGCGGCCGCGGTGATCGCCGCGGGCGAGGGCAGGAGCCGCTACAGCGCGGGGCGGCTGCTGAGCACCCGGCCCGCGCGCCTCGTCGGCGACCTCTCCTACGCCCTGTACCTGTGGCACTGGCCGGTCGTCGTGATCACGCTGGGCGTGCTCAACGTGCCGGAGCTGTCCCCCGCCCAGGCGGCGGCGGTGGCCGCGCTCTCCCTGGCCCTGGCCTGGGCCACCAAGATCGTGCTGGAGGACCCGGTGCGGGTGCGCGGTCTGCTCGCCACCGGGCGGTCGGCAGCGGCGTTCGCCCTGTCGGGCGTGCTGGTGGTGGCGGGCGCCGCGTGGGGCATCCAGCTCCACGTGCAGCAGGTCCGCTCCACCGAGTTCGACCCGCAGGTCCACCTCGGGCCGCAGGCCCTGGACGTCGCGGACGAGCCCGACGCGCTCACCGCTCCCCCCTACCCCTCGGTGCTGACCGCCGAGGACGACCTGCCCGACCTCTACGGCGACGGCTGCCAGTCCTCCGAGACCGACACCGAGCCCTCGCCGTGCGTCTACGGCGCCGAGGACGCCGACACCACGGTGGCGCTCGTGGGCGACTCGCACGCCGCGCACTGGTCCCCCGCGTTGCAGGAGGTCGCCGAGGAGCGCGGGTGGGAGCTGCACACGTTCACCAAGTCGTCGTGCGCCTTCACCGCGACACTGCTCGTGCGCCCCGGCGAGGAGGAGCCCTACACCCAGTGCCGGGAGTGGACCGGCAACGTGCTGGAGCGGCTGCGCGACCTGGGGCCGGACATCGTGTTCACCAGCTCCCGGGCGCAGGCCGCCCCCTACGGGATCGACGACGAGGAGAAGGCGCGCGAGGCGGTGGCCGAGGGCATGTCCGAGCTGTGGCGGAAGCTGGACGCGATGGGCGTCACCGTGGTGGCGCTGCGCGACACCCCCACGGCCCGCAGCCGTATCGTGGAGTGCATCGACCTGCACGCCCCCGACACCGACGCGTGCGTCCGGGAGCGCGACCGCGCGCTGGGAGGCGGCGACCCGCAGGTCATCGCCGCGGAGGAGAGCGGCGTGGACGCCCGTGTGGTGGACCTGAGCGACCGGTTCTGCCTCGACGACGTCTGCCCGGCGGTGATCGGCAACGTCCTCGTCTACCGGGACAGCCACCACATCACGGCCACCTACTCCCGTCTGCTGTCGGAAGACCTGGCCGAACGGGTCGAGGCCGCGCTCTGACGGCCGGACGGGGCAGGCCCGCCGCGCGGCAAGGGGAGGACGCGGCGGGCCCTTCCGCTGGACGGGGCGGGAGGGGCCAGGCGCCCCGGCGGCGGCCTCGGCCGGGGCGAGTCCGCCGGGCATCAGGCCGTCGTCGGGGCGCCTGGCGGTGTCGCGCGGCGAGGAACTCGGCGCTGCGCCTGTCGGCCTCGGGCAGCGCCCGCGGCGGGCCCGCGGACGTCGACGCCGACAGGCCGCCCCGGCCGGCAGGACCGCGGGCCTCCCCGCTGCCGGGCAGGAAGCCGACGCACCCGGCGGCCTCCTCCGGGTACCCGGTGTCGGCGCAGACGGAGCAGAACACCGCGGGCCTGACGTGCATGCCGGTGCGCGCGTGCCCGGCCCGCCCGGGTGGCGCAGCAGTCGGCTCGCGGCCCGGCGCGGAGCTGACCGCGCCGAGCCGGGTGGCCCGGAAGTGCGCCATGGCGCCGCTGTCGGCGGGCAGCACCGGCCGGTCGGGGCCGCCCGCCTCGGTCCCCGCGCTCTGCGAGGCGCCCGGCCGTCCCCTCCTCCGCACAGAAAGCGTTTACCGAGGGGTGGACGAACCTGCCCCGCTTCCGGAACCGAACCCCGCACGCCGGTGGGCGACCGTGGGCGCCGGGCCGCGCCCCCGGACGTCCCCCGCGCCTGGTCACCACGCGCGCCGTCCGGGGCCGACCGCCCTGTGCGGCGCCAACCGCCCCCGGACGGGTGTCCGCAACGATCGTCGCCGAGGCGGGCCCCGGCCCGCTACCGCCTGCACGCCCGACGACTTCCCCGGAGGCTCGACGCCGAGCCGGTGGACGAGGTCGCCGTGTGCGCCCCCGACCGTCTGCGCGCCGGCTGCATCGCGGCCGCCCTGGAGTCGGGCCGCGCCGTCGCCGCCGAGAGGCCGCTACCGTCGGCCTGGACGGCTGCCGCCGCGTCCGCGACGCCCGGGAGCGCACCTGCGGCCAGGGCTCGGCGGGTCCAACCACCGGCACAGCCCCGTCCACGGGCACCTGCGCGATGCTGCCTCGGGGGCCGTCGCAGAGACCGGCTCGGCGCCCTTCGCGTGGCTGCTCGGCCTGCGCCACGGCACCGCCCGGTTCCGCCGCCGGCACCGCGCCGAGCGCCACTGCGGCGGCCTCCTGACGCCCCAGGCCAGCCGCCGCCCCGACCTGGTCAACCGGTGGACCGACTCCCGTCCCGCCGAGGTCTTCGCCCGGGCCGGCCTCTTCTCCTGCGGCGAGGAGGCCGCCGCCACGGCGTCGCCGCCGACCACGAGCGCAGCCACGGCGGTCCGGCCGCCGGGAACGCCCCGTTCGCACTGCACCTGAGCGGCAGCCCTGGCCCCGACCCGGCTTCCCCGGACGTCGGGCACGAGCACGGCTGCCGGCGCGGCCTCAACGTCTTCGGTCCCGGCATCACCCATCGGGGGAGGACCTGCCGGTGCTGCTCGCCACGCCTCGGATGCCAGGCCCACCTGCCGCCTGGCGGCCTGGGAGGGCTGCCGGATCTCGTCCACCGGCGGCCGGGGGCCGCCCGGAGCTCGACGTCACCGGGATCCCGTGGGCCTCCCCGCACCGGGACGAGACGACGCCGGTGCGCGCCACGCCCGCCCTCCGAGGAGAACACCACGGCCATACCGCCCCCCGCGCCCGCACCGAGCCCCGCGCAGGACGTCTCCGCCGCGGTGGGCGAAGGCTCCCACGGCGACGGCATCCGCCCCGACCGCAACGACGGCACCCACGCCCTGCCGGCCGGCCCGGCCGTCAACGCCTCGACGGGGTCGGGCGCCCCGGTGCAGGCGGAGGAACTGCTGCCCGGTCGGGCCCGCGGTCCACACCGTCCCGCGCCGCCTCCCCTCCCCGGCCTGCGGTGCGGGGCCCTCCGCGGCCCGGTGGGGCGGCCGCCGGGCCGCGTCCGCCGGGGCGCCCGGCCACGGCGGGCCTGGCCGGCGGGCGGTCGGATTTCAGCTCGTCGGCGGCACACGAGGCCCTAGGCTGGCGTTCCGGGAGGCACCGGCGTACCGAACTGCGGCAGAACGTACCGGGCGGCGTCGGCGGCGCGAACTCCTGAGCCGCCGACGCCGCCCACGAGCGGAGAGGAAAGAGTTTTCCTGGTGGCACGCAGCGGAAAGGGCAACGGGGTGGGGTCCGGATACGTGACACTGGAGCAGGTGGCCAAACATGCCGGGGTGTCCCTGGCGACCGCGTCGCGCGTGATCAACGGGAGTACCCGCCAGGTCGGCGAGAAGCTGCGACAGCGGGTCACCGCGAGCGCCCGGGAGCTGGGGTACCTCGCCAACGCCTCGGCGCAGACGCTCGCCCGCAACACCAGTTCGCTGGTGGGGCTGATCGTGCACGACATCGCCGACCCCTACTTCTCCGGCATCGCCGCGGGGGTGACCCGCCGTGCCGAGGGGGAGAGCCTGGTGGTGGTGCTGGGCACCACCGGGCGCGCCCCACAGCGCGAGGTGCAGATGCTGGCGACGCTGCGCGCGCACCGCGCCCGCGCGGTGGTGCTGGTGGGCAGCCGCACGATCGACGAGGAGGGCACGCGCCGACTGGCCGAGGAGATCCGGATCTTCACCCGCCAGGGCGGGCGGGTCGCCTGCGTCTCCCAGGAGGGGCTGCCCGCGGACACGGTGGTGCCCGACAACCGCAACGGCGCCGCGGCGCTGGCGCGGCACCTCGTCGAGCAGGGGCACCGCAGGTTCGCGATCCTGGCCGGTCCCGCCGATCTGCGTACCGCGCGCGACCGGTTGGACGGGTTCCACTCGGCGCTGTCGAGCGCGGGGGTCGAGCTCGCCCACCACAACGTGGTGCACGGCGCCTTCACCCGTGATGGGGGGTACGAGTCGACCCGGCGGCTGATGGCTGCGGGCACGGACGCGACCTGCCTGTTCGCGGTCAACGACGTCATGGCCACGGGTGCGATGGCGGCCCTGCGCGACCTGGGGCTGCGGGTGCCGCAGGACCTGTCGGTGGCCGGGTTCGACGACATTCCCACGCTGCGCGACCTCACTCCGGCGCTGACCACGGTGCGGCTGCCCCTGGAGCGGATGGGCGAGGAGGCGGCCCGGCTGGCCCTGGACGGGGAGACGCCCGAGGAGCCCCGGGTGGTGCCGGTCGGCGGCGAGGTCGTCGTGCGGGAGAGCACGGCTCCGCCCACGCGGAGCTGACCTCCTGTCCCGCGGCTCCGGGGCCCCGGGGCGGCGGTGCCGCACGTGTGGTGCCGTCGCCCCGGGGCCTCTTCGTCGCGGCCCGGGCCCCGGCCGTGTTTCCCCGTACCCGCAGGGGTTTCCGTCTTCTTCCAGGTCAGCAGGTCGGAATTCCGTGCCCCGGCGACTTGACACGGATCGGGCCGTGATTCAATCTGGTCAACTGTTAACAGTTAACCGAGAGGAAACGATGTCGGAGATCCTGCCCATCAAGCCGCGGGCCCTGGGGGACCAGGTGGCCGGCGAGCTTCGACGCATGATCATCACCGGCCGCTACGCTCCGGGGACCACGCTGGTGGAGAGCCACCTGGCCGAGAAGTTCAACCTGAGCCGCGGGCCGATCCGCGACGCCCTCAAGACCCTGGCGGCCGAGGGGCTGGTCGACACCAACCGGCGCAGCGCCACCGTCGTGGGGCTCAGCGGCGCCGACATCGACGAGCTGTTCTCCCTGCGGGAGGCGATGGAGCGGCTCGCCCTGGAGATCGCGCTGGGACGGGACCGCAGGGGCCTCACCGAGGGCCTCCAGGCCGCGCTGCGCGGCATGCGGCGCGCCGCCGAGGAGCGGGACCCCACCGCCTTCACAGCGGCCGACCTGCGTTTCCACTCGGTCTTCTACGACGTCGCCGCGCACCGGCGGCTGGGCGACGTCTGGGCGCAGTACCGTCCCACCATCGAGATGCTGCTGCTCGCGTCCAACGAGCGCTACGCCGATCTCACCCCCTCGGTCCGCGCGCACGAGCTGCTGGCCCGCCTGGTCGAGGAGGGAGACCCCGAAGCCGTCTTCGCCGAACTGCACGCGCACCTGGACAACGCCAGGCGCAGGCTCCGCAGACCCTACACGGAGCAGGAGCAGTTCCCGGGGAGCGCATAGCCCCGGTCCCGGGCCGCCCCTCACAAGGGGCCCTTCCGCCCGAATACCTCCGATCATCGGATCTTCATGCCAAAACCCGCACATTCGTCACTGGACTCGTCACACCCGAAGGAGGCGTCATGCGCCCCACCACCCTCCGCACCGCGGGCGGCGTCCTCGCCCTGGCCGCCCTCGTGACCGCCGCGGGCTGCGCCGACCGCGGAGCGGTCTCCGAGGACGCTGCCGACTACCCCAGCAAGGACATCACCCTCGTCGTCCCCTACCAGGCCGGAGGCGCCTCCGACCTGGCCGCCCGCACCCTCGCCGAGCAGCTCGAGCAGGAGCTCGGCACCAGCATCATCGTGGAGAACCGCACCGGCGGCGCCGGCTCGGTGGGCCTGCAGCACCTGGCCTCGGCGCCCGCCGACGGCTACACCATCGGCTACCTGCCGGTGGAGACGGTCATGCTCGGCTTCCAGGGCTACGAGGTCGACCCGGCCGACTACGACCTGATCGGCCAGATGGTGTCGGTCCCGGCGACCGTGGCCGTCCCCGCCGACAGCCCGTACGAGACCCTCGGCGACCTGGTCGAGGCGGCGGAGAAGGAGCCCGGGAAGATCACCGTCTCCAACTCCGGTGCGGGCTCCATCTGGGAGGCCACCACCGCGGCCCTGGGCGAGGCCACCGGCACCGAGTTCAAGCCGGTTCCCTTCGACGGCGGCGCCCCCGCCGTGACCGCCGCCATCGGCGGCGAGGTGGACGCGGTCATCGCCGGCATCTCCGAGACCGCTCCCGCCCACGCCGACGGCCAGTTGCGCGTCCTCGCGGTGTTCGACGAGCAGCCGTCGGAGTCGCTGCCGGGCGTGCCCACCGCCGCCGAGGAGGGCGTGGACGTCGTCATGGGCGGCTGGGGCGGCATCGGTGCTCCCGCCGGCCTCCCCGACGGGGTGAAGCAGGCCCTGGAGGAGGCGTTCGAGGTCGCGGCCTCGTCCGAGGAGTTCACGGCGATCATCACCGACTCCGGCAGCATCCCGGTCAACGTCCCCGCCGACGAGTTCGCCTCGTTCGTGCAGAGCGAGACCCAGCGCTTCGAAGGCCTCCTGAGCGACCGGGGCTGATCGGCGTTGTCCACCGCATCCGTTCCCGAGGAGGGCGGGCCGTCCCCGGTGGCGGCGGCCCGCCCCTCCGCACCGCTGCGCGAACTGGTCCCGGCGCTGGCCGGGGCCGCCGTGGCCGTCGGCGCCCTGGTGCTGGCGGCCCAGGTCCCGGAGAAGACCGGGTTGACCAGTTTCAGTCCGCGCTGGTGGCCGGAGGCGCTGGCGTACGTGCTGCTGGGGCTGAGCGTCCTGCACGCCGCGCTGGCGCTGCTGCGCCCCCGCGCGACCGCGGAGCTTCCCGACCCGGCCAGCCGCACCGGGGCGCTCCGCCTCACCGCGATGCTGCTGGCGGTCCTCGGCTACGGGGTCCTCTGGTACTTCGTGGACTTCCGGGTCTCCACCCCGGTCCTGCTCGCCGCCCTGGTCCACCTGGGCGGCGGCCGCGGCTGGAAGGCGCTGCTCGTCTTCCCCGCCGTGGTCACCGCCGTCCTCTACCTGCTGTTCGGCGTGCTGCTGAAGGTTCCGCTCTGATGCGCCCGCCCCGCTCCCGGCCGGCCGCGCCCCCGTCCGCGCCCGCGGACCGGAGTCCGCTCCCGGCCCCGCACGACCGTCCCGTCCCCCGGAGAGGAGGAAGGGGCCCCTCCCCACGGCCAATGTCCGGCCGGACGGCCCCGACGACCCGATGAGTCCTCTCGTCGAAGGCTTCGGCTCGCTGCTGGACCCCACCGTGCTGCTGTGCATCGCGGCGGGGGCCGTGCTGGGCATGCTGGTCGGCGCCTTCCCCGGCATCACCGCCACCATGGCGGTGGCCCTGGCCAGCGGCTTCACGCTCTCCCTGGACCCGCTTCCGGGCCTGGCGGTGCTGCTGACCATCTACGTCTCCGCCAACTTCGGCGACCGGGTCCCCGCGATCCTGGTCAACACCCCCGGCACGCCCGCCTCCATCGCCACCACCTTCGACGGCTACGCGCTGGCCAAGCAGGGCAGGGCCGGCCTGGCGCTGACCGCGTCGGCGTTCGCCTCCGCGATCGGCACGTTCGCGGGACTGCTGCTGCTGATGTTCGCGGCCATCCCGCTGTCCCGGCTGGCCCTGCAGTTCGGTCCCGCCGAGATGTTCGCCCTGGTCGCCTTCGGCCTGACAATGATGGTCGGGATCTCGGGAGGGCAGATCGTCAAGGGCCTCATGGCCGGCGCCCTGGGGCTGCTGCTGGGGGCGGTGGGCCGCGACCCCATCACCGGCGACCCCCGGTTCACCTTCGGCGTCCTCGAACTGTCCGACGGGATCCCGTTCATCGCCGCGATCATCGGCCTGTTCGGCATCGCCGAGGTCTTCGACCAGATCCTCACCCACCGCACCGGCAGCGGCCCCGCCCCGATCACCCAGTTCGGCCGGTGGTTCCCCCGCCGCTCCGACTGGCGCGTCATGGTCAAACCGCTGCTCGTGGGCAGCGGCGTGGGCGGGGTGGTCGGCGTGGTGCCCGCCACCGGCGGCGACATCGCCGGCATCCTCGCCTGGGACCAGGCCCGGCGCGTCTCCAAGCACCCGGAGAAGTTCGGCAAGGGGTCGCTGGAGGGCATCACCGCCGCCGACACCGCCTCCAACGCCACCCTGGGCGGCTCCACGACCACCTCACTGGCCCTGGGCATCCCCGGCGACTCGGTGATGGCCGTGATGATCGGCTCCATGATCGTCTGGGGCATCCAGCCCGGTCCGTCGCTGTTCACCAACAACCCCGAGCTGGTCTACAGCATCGCGGGGATCATGATCGTGGCCACGCTGCTGGCCCTGGGGCTGAGCCTGCTGCGCATGCGGAGCGTCGCCAAGCTCCTCGACCTGCCGCGGCACTTCCTGTGGACGGTCATCCTGATCTTCTGCATGGTGGGCACCTACGCCGTCAACAACAGCGTCTTCGACGTCGGCGTGATGCTGGCCTTCGGGCTCGTCGGCCTGTTCCTGCGGCGCTTCTCCGTCCCGGCCGGCCCGGTGGTGCTGGGCCTGCTGCTGGGCAAGCTCGCCGAGAGCAACCTGCGCCGCGCCCTGGAGATCGGCGGTCCCTCCAACATCCTGACCAGCCCGCTCGCCATGGCGATCCTGACGGTGAGCCTGCTGGCCCTGCTGCTGCCGCCGCTGCGCGCCGCCTGGAGGCGCCGCCGCACCGCCGGGGCGGCCGCCCCCACCCGCTGACCCCTTCTTCCTTTCCTCCCGAGGAGACCGCGCATGCCCGAAGCACAGTTGATCACCGCGATGCCCACCCCGTTCACCGCCGACGAGCGGCTCGACACCGACACCCTGGCCGTCCTGGCGGCCCGGATCCGCGACAGCGGCGCCGACGGAGTGTTCGCGGCGGGCACCACCGGCGAGTTCACCGCCCTGGACGACGAGGAGCGGCTGGAGGTGCTGCGCGTCGCCCTGGAGGTGTTCGGCCCCGACCGCACCTACGCGCACGTGGGCGCGGCAACTGCCCGGCAGGCCGAACGGCTCGCCCGGGCCGCCGTGGCCGCGGGCGCCCGCCGGGTCGCCGCCATCACCCCGTTCTACCTGCCCGCCCCCGAGGACGCGCTGCTGCGCTACTTCGAGCGGGTCGTCGCCGCCGCGGACGGCGCCCAGGTGTTCGCCTACCTGTTCCAGGCCCGCTCCACCACCCCGGCCGCGCCGTCCGTGCTGCGCCGCCTCGCCGACGTCGGCGTGAGCGGGGTCAAGATCAGCGGGGAGAGCGACGAGTCGGTCGCGGCGTTCCTCGCCGAGGCCCCGGAGGGCTTCGCGTTCTTCTCCGGCAACGACGTCTCCTACGCCGAGCTCGTCCGCTCCGGCGGCACGGGCGTGGTCTCTGGGGTCTCCTCGGTGTTCCCCGAGCCGTTCGTGGCCCTGCGCGACGCACTGCGCTCCGGTGACGCCGCGGCCGCGGCCGCGGCGCAGCCCCTGGTGGAGCGGGCGGTCGCCGCGGTCAAGGCGGGCAACATCGCCCACCTCAAGGCGGGGTTGCAGGTGCGGGGACTGCCCGTGGGACCGGTCCGGGTCAGTTGCGGGTCCGTCTCCGCCGCCGACCTCGAAGAGCTGCGGGCGACCGCCGCGGCCGTGGCCTGACCCGCGGCGGGTCCGAGCACCACCACGCGGCGGGCGCGACGCGGCCGCCCGCCGCCCCATCGAGAAGCGAGTGAGCGACGTGGCACTGAAGAAGATCATCAACAAGCCCGAGGACTTCGTCGACGAGCTGACCGAGTCGCTGCTGCTGGCCCACCCCGACCGGCTGCGCGCCGCCTCGGCCGACCGGCGGGCGCTGGTCCGTGCGGACGCCCCCGTGCCCAGCCGGGTGGGGATCGTGACCGGCGGCGGCTCCGGCCACCTGCCCCTCTTCCTCGGCTACGTCGGCCAGGGGCTGGCCACCGGCGTCGCGGTCGGCAACGTCTTCTCCTCCCCCTCCGCCGAGCAGATCGCGGCGGCCACCCGCGCCTCCGACGGCGGGGCGGGTGTGCTGTACCTGTACGGCAACTACGGGGGCGACATCTACAACTTCGACCTGGCCGCCGACATCGTCGCGGCCGAGGGCATCGCCACCGCCACCGTGCTGGGCACCGACGACATCCTGTCGGCCCCCAGGGGCAGGGAGTCGACCCGGCGCGGGGTGGCCGGGCTGTTCTTCGCCTACAAGACCGCGGGAGCCGCCGCCGACCGCGGCGACGACCTGGAGGGCGTGCGGGAGATCGCGCAGCGCACCGTGGACGCCACCCGCACGATGGGCGTGGGCCTGTCCCCGACGATCCTGCCCGCCGCGGGCCGACCGACCTTCACCCTGGCCGACGGCGAGATGGAGGTCGGTATCGGCATCCACGGCGAGCCGGGCAGCCACCGGGGGCCGTTGGAGAGCGCCGACGAGATCACCGACCGGTTCCTCACCGAGATCCTCGCCGAACTCGACCCGGCCCCGGGCCAGCGGGTCGCGGTGCTGGTCAACGGGTTGGGCGCCACCCCGCTGGAGGAGCTCTACCTCGTCTACCGGCGCGCCCACCAGGTCCTCGCCGAACGGGGCGTGGTCATCCACCGCCGCTACATCGGCGAGTTCGCCACCAGCCTGGAGATGGCGGGGGCGTCGCTGTCGCTGCTGCTGCTCGACGACGAACTGGCCGAACTGCTGGACGCGCCCGCGGCCTCCCCGTTCTTCTCCCAGGGGCAGCCCGCGCCGGTCCGGCCTGCCGCCCGGGCCGTCGACGGCGTCCCCGGGAGCGGCGGGGACGCCCCGTCCGAGGTGCGGGTGCGGCGGACCGGCTCCCCCAGCGCGCTGCGCGCCCTGCTGCTCGACGTGCTGCCCGCGCTGCCCGCCCACGCCGAGGAGCTGCGCGCCCTGGACGCCCGCCTGGGCGACGGCGACCTGGGCATCACCGTGTCCGCGGGGGCAGAGGCGGTCCGCGAGGCGCTGCTGGGCCTGCCCGAGGACGTGCACGCGGCCGACCTGCTGCGGGCGGCGGGTGTGGCGTTCGCCTCCGCCAACCCCTCCACGTTCGCAGCGCTGGTGGGAACCGGGCTGTTGCACGCCGCCGCCGAGGTCGACGGCGTCGCCGGGCCCACCGCGGCGGACGCCGCCCGGATCACGGAGGCCGTCGCCCGCCGCGTGCAGGAGCGCGGCGGTGCCCGCCGCGGCGACAAGACCTTCCTCGACGTGCTGCTGGCGGTGGCGGAGGCGCTGTCCGGTACCGCCGACGCGCGTTCGGCGGCCGAGGCGGCTGTCGCGGCGGCCGAACGCACCGTGGCCGAGACCCGGGAACTGGCCTCGTCCCGCGGCCGTGCCGCCTGGGTGGGGCAGCGCAGTGTGGGTGAGGCCGACCCCGGATCGGTGGCGGTGCTGCGCTTCCTGGAGGCCCTGCGCGACCGGGTCGGCTGAGTCCTTCTGGTCCGGTGCCGCTGGTGTCCCGGCCGGGGCACCAGCGGCGTGCGGGGTCGGCGATGGGGGCGGCCACGTCCTCGACCGCGTCGGCCGGGTCGGCGTGGTCCCGGTGCCCGTCGAGTGCCGGGCGAAGACTGCTCCCCGTCGGTGCGGGACGACCGGCCGGTCTCGGAGAGCAGCCGCCGGTACCGCCTGGCGTAGTCCTCGGGGTCGTCCGCGGCGGCTGCGAGGGCGCGGCTGGCCATGACGACGGGGGTCACGCCCGCTGTTGCGGGACGGAATGCCGGTGGAGGAACATGCCGAGGGCGATGCCGCCGCCGTCCTCGGCGCGGCAGTTCCGGCTGGGGCGCTGTGCGGGCTGCCGGTCTCCTTCGAACGCCCAGCAGCCGAACTCGCCGCGGTTCGACAGGATGCGGCAGAGGAAGCCGCTGTCGCTGAGGCGGCGCAGCGTGAGCATGCCGCGGGGGGAACTGCCCGTCCTGGGCGGCGCCGTTCTTCACCCCCGCGTCTCGGGCGGGTTCGGCCGGCTCCAGGGCTGCGCCAGCCGGGTTGTCGGCGGTCGGCTTCTCGACGCAGCCGTGCCTGCCCGCGGCGATGGCGGAGCGCGCCGCGGCCTCGCGGGCGTGCGTGATCTGGGCGTCGAAGTGCACCTCGACGGAGTCGTCGAGAGCGCCGTGTCGAGGTCGGTGCTCCACCGTTCGATCCCGTGCTGCTCGGCGGTCACGCGCAGCTTCTCCGCCGGCCGTCCCACGAGCACCGTTTCGGGGATGCTCCGGGAGCCGTCGGGAGCTCCACTCCCCCGCCCCGTCGTCGCGGACGGCCGGGACCGACCTGGTCAGGGGTGGCGGTATCCCCTGCGTCTGGCGACGCCGTTCCCGGCGGCACCCCGCATGATCCCCCGTATGTTGTTCCGCCTCTTTGTGAAACCGCTTTCCGAAGTACGCCGAACCGCGCCGGGCGTCAGCGGGGGCCCGCTGCCTCACCAGGGCGGAAAACGGTTGGGCGCCGCGACCCGCCGGCGGTACGGTGGCCTGTTTCGGTCGTTCCGCCTGCGGCTGCCGCTCCGTGCGGGCCCGCCTCCGGCAGGCCCGTCCCACGCGGCCGACCTTCCTGCCGCCCACACCCCGGCCCGGCACGGACCGCTCCCCCCGCACGGAGCACCGAGTCCTCCGCTGCTTCGGCAGCCCGGGCCCCACCCCGGGAATCGACGACGCCCGACGGCAAGCGGCCTTGTCGTCGTCACCCCTTTCCTGCCGAAGCGTCCACTTCGACCGTCCCGGCATGGTCCGCGGCACGTCCTTCCGGAACGGACACGCCGCGGCACGCGACTCCTCCCGCGGGACGTTCTTTTCTCCGAAACCGGAATCCGTCTTCCAAGCTGTTCGGCACGGCCTCGTCTGCCTCTGGCCCGAGCGGAGCAAGATCTTAAGTCCTTACCAAAGCAAGGAAAGAGGCACGGACCGGCATGCCGCGGCTGGTCTGCAACTGACCGGAGCAGACTTCTCCCCACGAAGCTCGTCACCTTCACCCCAGGGGAAACAAGCCACAGACGCCACAAATTCACAAGAAAAACATAAACCAACAATTACGTCTGCACCACCAAGAAACAACCCAGAAGCCAGACAGTTCAGATCTTTTCCCATTACCACCTTTCCCCGAATTCCCCGTATCTTTCCGCCCTGCCGTCTTTGGAGCATGAACTTCCCCTCGACCTCATCCGCCACTTTCCTGTCCTGGCCCCCTGTCTGCCGGAGCGTGCCTCCAAGGTGCCGCTGCCGGAGTTCTCCCGGGCCCGGTGCGACTCGGGGGACGCGACCACCACCGCACCGCCGGAACTGCGCGCCGACGCCGTCGTCGTCCTGGAGCGCGGTCCCGCCCCCGGCGTCGGCAGCCCAGTCCCGGTGCTGGTGATCGTCGTGGAGTGCCAGCGCCGCCCCGACGAGCGCAAGCGCTTCGGTGGGCCCGCCTACGTGGCCAACCTGCGTGCCCGACTGAAGTGCCCGACGGTGCTGCTCACCCTCTCCCCGAGCAGGGCGGTGGCCGAGTGGTGCGCGGCCCCGATCGACCTGGGCTGGGGCTCCCTGGTGCACCGGCCTGTCGCGCTGTCCCTGGCGGACCTGCCCCCCGATCGCCGATCCGGAACGGGCCCGCGCCGAACCGGAACTGGCGATCCTGGCCGCGATCGTCCACCACACCGACGATCCGGCCGTCCTGGACGCGCTGCTGCCCGCGATCGACGCGCTCGCCCCCGACAGGGGAGCTTTGTACGCTGACTACGTGCTCGCGGCGCTGCCCGCCGCAGCCAGGAAGTACCCGGAGGACGCTGTGACCACCGGCACCTACGAGTTCAGGTCCGACCTCTTCGGCCGGGCCTTCGCCCTCGGCGAAGCCCAGGGGGAAGCAAAAGGCGAGGCGAAGTCGGTGCTGCTGATCCTGAAGACCCGCGGCATCCTGGTCTGCGACACCATCCGCGAGCGCATCACCTCCTGCACCGACCTCGACCAGCTCACCACCTGGATCCGCCGCGCCCTCACCGTCGACACCGCGCAGGACCTGCTGTCCTAGCCGTGTCCGACTCCGCGGCCGGCACCGGCCGTACTCACAGCTCCCCGGCCAACAGTGCGGACAGCGCCGCCCCCGGATCCGCGGAGCCGGGCGCGGCAGGCCACCACTCCCCCTCCACCAGCAGGTAGGGGTGCCAGCGGCCGTCACGGCCGTACCGCAGTTGCACACCGCGTTCGGGCAGTGTCCACCGGTTGCGCCAGACCCGTGCCTCGCCGAGCTCCTCCCAGGCAGCGCGCAGTGCGGCACGTGCCCGCGCCGTCACGGCCGCGGGAGGCGTCCAGGGCTGTTCCAGCGTCTCCAAGCCGTCTGCACCGCCGTACTGCCAGGCTCGGACAGCCCGGTCGAATCCTTCGACGCGTCCGCTCGCCCGCGCCAGGCGCCGCCGTAGCCGCTCCTCGGGGCAGGACGCGGCCAGCCGCACGGTGTCCTGCCACGCGTCGAGGTCGGCGGGCCGTGCACCGCGCAGCAGGGCGGCGGCGCGGTGCGCGGCGTCTGCGGCGAGCTGCCGCACCGCGGCGGCGTCGAGTTCCTCCGTGTCGGGAAGCGCGGGCGGCGTGCCGGTGCCCCCAGGCGGCGGGAAGGGTTCGGGCAGCGGTGGCGCGGGGCGCCGCCAGGCCCGCGCGGCGTCCTCTCCTTCGTGCGTGTGGGCGGCGTCGGAGGGCTCCGCGGCCTCGGAGGGGAGGCGGACCCGGCGGAGCTCGTCGGCAAGCGCGTGCCCGGTACGGCCCCGCAGCAGCAGGAGCAGGAGGGGGTCGCTGTCCAGCAGCCAGGCGAACTGGTGGCACAGGGCCGCAGCATGCCGGCAGGGGTGCTCCCATCCGGGGCAGTCGCACGTGAAGTCGAACTCGTCGTCGCGGGGCAGCAGCCGCACTCCCCCGTCCTCGGCTGCCTGGTGGAGGTCGCGGGGTATGTCGTGGTCCAGGAGTGCGGCGACGTGTCCGGTGCGGGCCGCGGCCTCGGCGGCGAAGCGGTTCCATTCGGCGTCGGTGAGGGTGCGTACCGACACGGTCACCCGCAGGAGCCCGTCGGTGTCGTCGACGGACGCGGAGATCCGGCCGGGGCTGACGGCGATGCTGCCCACTCTCCCGCTGCGGGCGTAGGTGCGGCCGGCACGCAACTGGTCCGCGTCGAGCGCGGCCTGTTCCACCGCGCTGTTCCAGGCCCTGCCCCACCAGGTGCGGGCCGTGGCCCCTCCGCGGCGGCTCCGGGTTGCGGGAAAGGGAGGGAAACCGCGGGCCTCGGCGTCCTGTGCTCTCATGGGGCCCTCCTCAGTTCCACCAGTTCGGAGAGTTCGGTGTCGGACAGTTCGCTGAGGGCGGTCTCACCGGAGGCCAGGACGGCCTCGGCGAGGTCGCGTTTGGCCTCCAGGACGGCGGCGATCCGGTCCTCGACGGTGCCTTCGGCGACCAGTCGGTGCACCTGTACGGGGCGGGTCTGGCCGATGCGGTGGGCGCGGTCGGTGGCCTGCTCCTCCACTGCCGGGTTCCACCACCGGTCGTAGTGGACGACGTGGTCGGCGCGGGTGAGGTTGAGGCCGGTGCCCGCGGCGCGCAGCGACAGCAGCAGGATCGGGACGTCTCCCTCCTGGAAGGCGTGGACCGTCTGTTCGCGGCGCGCCACCGGGGTGCCACCGTGGAGCAGCAGGGAGGGGACGCCTCGGTCGCGCAGGTGGCGTTCGATGAGCCGTGCCATGGCGACGTACTGGGTGAACACCAGTGCGGATCCGCCTTCGGCGAGGATCGTCGTGACGAGCTCGTCGAGCAGGTCCAGTTTTCCGGAGCGGCCTGGCAGGCGCGGTGCGGTCTCCTTCAGGTACTGGGCCGGATGGTTGCAGATCTGTTTGAGGCCGGTGAGCAGTGCCATGACCTGGCCTCGGCGGGCCGTGCCGGAGGAGGCGCGGATGCGCTCCATGGTCTCGCGGACCAGGGCCTCGTACAGTCCGGCCTGTTCGGGGGTGAGGGTGACCGGGTGCTCGGTTTCGGTCTTGGGGGGCAGTTCCGGGGCGATGCCTGGGTCGCTCTTGCGGCGGCGCAGCAGGAACGGGCGGACGAGCCGGGCGAGACGCTCGGCGGCCTCCGGGTCGGTGCCGGACTCTGCGGCGTCGGCCCAGCGGGCGCGGAACCGCGCCAGGGGGCCGAGCAGCCCGGGAGTGGTCCAGTCGAGGACGGCCCACAGTTCGGTCAGGTTGTTCTCCACGGGGGTGCCGGTGAGCGCGACGCGTGCGGAGGCGGGGAGGCGGCGCAGTGCTCGGGCGGTGGCCGAGACGGGGTTCTTGGCGTGTTGGGCCTCGTCGGCGACGACCAGGTCCCAGAAGGTGCCGGCGAGGCGTTCGGCGTCGACGCGCAGGGTGCCGTAGGTGGTGAGGGTGACGGAGCCGGGTTGGGGGTCCAGGACGCGGTCGCTGCCGTGGAAGCGGCGTACCGGGGTGGCCGGGGCGAAACGGCGGATCTCCTTTTCCCAGTTGCCCAGCAGCGACGCCGGGCACACCACGAGGGTGGCGCCGGGCTGCTCTGCCCGTTCGGCGCGCAGCAGGTGCAGGGCGATGAGGGTGACGGTCTTGCCCAGTCCCATGTCGTCGGCCAGGCAGCAGCCCAGTCCCAGCCGGGTCGTGCGGTCCAGCCACCGCAGTCCGCGCAGTTGGTAGTCGCGCAGTGTGGCGGTCAGGGCCGTGGGAGGACGCGGGGGCTCGTCCCCACCGTCGGGGTCGCTGAGGAGCGCACGCACCTGTTCGAGTCGGCCCGTGGCGGTCAGGGGTACCTGTTCTCCGTCGACGTCGACGGTTCCGGTCAGTGCGGCGGCGAGTGCGTCGACGGGGGCGAGTGGTGTGCGGCCGCGGTGTCGTGCCCTGCGGGCGAGGTCGGGGGAGAGCAGCACCCACCTGTCGCGCAGCCGTACGAGGGGGCGGTGCGCTTGGGCGACGCGGTCGAGTTCGGCCGCGGTGAGTTCGGTGCCGTCGAGGGTGATGCGCCAGTCCAGCGCGAACGGTTCCGTGCCCAGGCCCGGTCCGGCGCGGCCGGGAGCGCCGGTGTCGCCGACCACGGCGGTGGCGGTGAGGCCGCGGACCAGGGTCCGCGGCCAGTGCACGGCGACGTCCGCCCCGGCGAGGCGTTCGGCGGCTGTTCCCAGCAGGTCGTCGAGTTCGGTGTCGGTGAGGGTGAGGGCGTCGGGGACGCTTCGGTCCAGCAGCCGTTCCAGGGGCGGCCAGAGCCGGGCGGCCCGGCGGAGCGCCAGTGTCGTGTCCAGGCGGGCCCGTGGTCCCAGGCCGGTCTCTCCGTCGCGCCACAGGTCGGCGGCGTCGACCACGAGTCCGGGGTCGGTGCGGCTGTGGACCTGTAGGACGGCGCGCAGGGCTGCGTCGTCGGGAAGGTCGTCGAGGTCCTCGGCTCCGTCGGGGAGTTCCACGCGCAGCGAGATGCGCACCCCAGTGTCGAGTTCGGCGGCGACCTGGTCGGTCCAGGCGCGCAGGTGCGGCACGTGCTGCGGTTCGGCGGCGGCGAAGGGGGCGGATCCGGTGAGGCGGGGGGCGGCGGGGGTTCGGGGCAGGGTGTCGGCGACCGCGTCTGCCAGGCCGCGCACCAGTGGTTCGGCGAGGGCCAGGACGGGCGGGTCGGTGTCGGGGAGGGGGATCGCGCGGGCTGAGGGCGGCATGGCGGCGGCGAGGGTCTTCAGGGCGTGCGTGTCGTCGGCGTCGAGCGGGCCGATCCGCCAGGCGTCGTGGGCTGCGGGGGTCAGGCCGGGAAGGAGGCGGCCGCGTGCGACGAGGCCCAGGGCCGTTGCGGCGGCCGTTCCCCAGAAGACGGCGGCCGGGTGGGCGTCGGTGCTGGTGCGGGCTGCGAGCAGCACCGGCAGGGCCTCGGCGACTCCCAGTCGCAGGGCGGGCACGGTGGTGGTCCGGACTCCGTCGCCGTGCGGCAGGGCGACGGTGGCCGTGCCGGGTTCGCCGACGTCTGCGCCGGTGCGGAGGTCCGCGGTGTCCTGACTCCACAGGACGAGGGTGGTGGTGCGCGGCGGGTCGCCCGGCTCCACGGCCACGGCGCAGCGGGCCAGTCTTCTCGCCTCGTGGGGTGCGATCGCGGTCATCCGGGGTGCTCTTCTCCCTGTCGGCTGTTGCGGTGGGAAACGGTGTCCGCGGGTGCGGAGATTCCCCGGTCCGCGGGTGCGGGGGCGCGGCCGGGCGCCCGGTGGTCCGGTGCGGGTGTCGTGGTGGACGGTCGCGGCATGTCCCGGGGGCGGAAGGCGCACACGGCCGTCTCCCCTGAGGAGGCGGTTCCGGTGGGGGCGGTCGGGGTGCACGGCGTGCGGTGCCGACCGCTCCGGGCGGTGCAGATGCGGCGGCCGGGTGCGCCCCTCCCGGACACCGCCTCCTTTTTCGTACAACGTACCGTACAGCATACGGAAAGGGGAGGCGGTGTCGCTTCCCCGCTTTCGGGGCAAAGAGCCCCGGGTTTCCGCACCGTCGGCGAACGTTGTCCACACCTCGGCGGTCGCGCTGGAAGCGTCCGGTTGCGGCCGCCTACGGTTGCCCCACGAGTGAACCGACGGGGAAGGCCGCAGCCCACGGCAGCGCTCCGGCCGCCCGCACGCCCACGCCGACCCACGGGAGTCCCGCTGTGTCCGACGCCCCAGTCCTGCTCACCGTCTCCGACCTGCGCCACCGCGGCTGGACCCCCGCGATGGTCCGCGACCTGCTCGGCGACCCCGATTCGCTGCTTCCCAATCCGTACTTCCGCTCCTCCGGACCCATAGCCCTGTACCGGGTGGAGCGGGTGCGGGCCGCAGAGGCCGGCGCCGACTTCGCCGCCCGGGCGCAGCAGGCGGCACGCCGCGCCGCGGCCTCGCGGCGCGCCGCCGAGCAGCGCCGGAAGAAGGCCATGGAAACGGTCCGGGCCGCCGCGCCCCGCCCGCCCGAGCCGGAGGGACGCCCCGAACCTCCCCGGACGGCCCCGCACAGCACCGCCCGGGGAGGTTCCTCTTCCGCTGAGCCCCGAAGCAGCGGACTGCCCCGCCGGGAGCTGCCCCGCACCACGTCCGCCGAGCCGCCGCGGCGCGGGCAGCCCTACTGCCTGGACCACGTCCTCGCCCGTCACGGCGCTCCGGTGCACGGGCCGCGCGTCCGCGGCGGTCTGCCCCGGATCACCGCGCTGCTGTGCCGCCGCCTCCACTCGGTGATCGCCGGACGCCACCCCTGGCTGTGCGCCGAGCACCGGAACCGGTCGCGCGGCTCTGCCGGTCCCGTCTCCGGCGGCTCCGTAGGATGGTCGGGAGATGACCACCGACGAGCACCGCACCGAGACCTCCGATCCCGCCCGCAGTCTGGCTCTGCTGTGGCGTACCGGGGAGAGCAGCGGCCGCAGGGGCAGGAAGCACGGTCTGAGCGTGGACCGTATCGTGCATGCGGCGATCGAGCTGGCCGACGCCGAGGGGGTGGCGGCGCTGTCGATGCGCCGGGTCGCCGAGCGCCTCGGTGTCGGCACGATGTCCCTCTACACCTACGTGCCTGGTAAGAGCGAACTGCTCGACGCCATGATCGACACCGTCCACGGCGAGCTGGGCCGCCACCACGAGGCCGCCGGGGGCTGGCGGCGCCGTCTGGAGCTCATCGCCCGTGACAACTGGGCGCTGTGCCACCGCCATCCCTGGCTGCTGCGGGTGCTCACCAACCGGGTGCCTCTGGGGCCGAACATCTCGCTCAACTACGAGTACCAGTTGCGCGCCATCGACGGCATCGGGCTGAGCGACCTGGAGATGGACTCGGTGATCACCCTGGTCACCGACTACGTGCACGGCGCGGCCCGCAATGCGCTCGACACCGCGCGCAGCCGCCGCGACTCGGGCGTCACCGACGAGCAGTGGTGGCGCGCCCAGGCGCCGTTCCTGGAGAAGGTCATGGACCCGGCGCGGTTCCCGGTGGCCGGACGGGTCGGTACGGCCGTGGGCGAGGCGTACCGCACGTCCTACGATCCCGACCGCGCCTTCGAGTTCGGTCTGGCGCGTGTCCTCGACGGTATCGAGGTGTTCGTCGCACGCGGGAGGGGCGGGTGAGGGCGGTTCAGCGCAGTTCGGCCACCACCCGCGCGGGTGCGCCGTCCGCGTCCAGGCGCAGCGGCAGGGCGTAGACGCGGAACTCCCGTCCCCTCAGCCGGTCGAGCCCGGACAGGTTCTCGATGATGAGCACGTCGCCCGCCAGCAGTGCGCGATGGACCTCGAAGGGCTCGTGGTCGACGCTGCACGTGTCCACCCCCGCCATGGACACCCGGCGTTCCACCAGGTAGTCGGCGATCTCCAGGGGAAGTGCCGGGAAGTCGGTGAAGTAGGACGGGTCGGAGCGGGCGGCATCCATCCCGGTGTGGAACAGCACGATGTCGCCCTCGGCGAGGTCTGCCCGCCGCACGGCGTCGAGGGTGAATCCGTCTCGGGCGTCGACGTAGCGTCCTCGGCCTACGAAGCGGTCCACCGGGTAGTGGTCCAGGCTCGGCCCGTCGGCCAGCATGTGGCTGGGGGCGTCCACGTGTGTGCCCGCGTGCGTGCCCAGCGAGACGCGCCCGCAACGGTACCCGTCGGGCACCAGGTCCGCGGCGGCGTCGATCCGGATCTGCGGATCGCCCGGGTAGACCGGTGTCTGCTCGGTGAGGGGCACCGACAGGTCCAGGAACATCTTCCTCGCCTCCGTCTCCACGTCCTGTTGCTGCGGCGGCCGCGCCGCGGCCTGCCGGTCAGCGCTGTGCTGCTGTCGTGCGGTGGAAACGGCGGTGCAGTTCGCGCACCTGTGCGGCGAGTTCGGGCGCCGGTCCCTCCACCGCGACGCCGGGGACGACCTCGCGGACGGGAAGCGGACGCACCGGAGGGGCGGGTGCCCCGAGTTCGGCGAGCCAGTCCGTCAACTGTGCCGAGGAGGCCGCGTAGACGATACGGCCCAGGCCCACCCAGCCGTGTGCGGCGGCGCACATCGGGCAGTGCTCGCCGGAGGTGTAGACGGTCGCCGCGGCCCGCTGCGTCTGGTCCAGGTGTTCGGCGGCCCAGCGTGCCAGTGCGAACTCGGGGTGGCGGGTGGGGTCGCCGGAGGCGACCCTGTTGTGGTCCTCGGCGAGCACGGTGCCGTCTGCGGCGACGAGCACCGAACCGAACGGTTCGTCGCCCGCCTCCAGGGCCTGGGCCGCCAGTTCCACGCAGCGGCGCAGGTGCCGCATGTCGGCGTCGTCGAGCATGGGGGCCTCCCGGTGGTGCGGTCGTGTCCGTCGGTGGTGACCCTAGCCCGTTTCCGTTCGGCCGTGGCCGACAGCGGAGCGGGGGTGCGTGTTCTGCGCGGCCCCGCGGAGCCGGTTTTGGGTGAGGCGGGAACGCTGCCGGGGCCGCGGTGCCTTCGCGGGGCACTCCCCGGCAGCGGTCTGCGGCGCGGGAGGAGCCAAAGCGCCGGGCCGTACCTGTGAGCAGAGCCCGAACCCCTCGTCCGTGCGGTCGGGAGCTGGGCGTTCCGTCTCCGCTCCGGCGGCGCGTCCGGTCTGGAGGCCCCCGGGAGCAGGGCTCGAACCTGCGTCCACCCGGTCCCGAGCCGGGCGTTCTACCTCTGAACTACCCCGGGGGCGCCGCCAGGATGGACCACCGCGGCGGGGCGGTCAACCGGTTTTCCGCGGATCGCCGTGCGACGGGTTTTCTCCGGTCCGTGTCGCGGCCTTCGTTGCGGCGGGCTTCTTCTTGCCGGAGAACACTCCGGCCGAGCGCAGCAGCGTGGCCAGCAGCGGATCGCTCACCGCGACGCCGTGGACCAGTTCCGGGGTGGGTTCGAACGGCACCGCGTGCTGCGGGTCGGGGCGGGGCGCGGTCCATCCGGTGGCCGCGGGATCCAGCCCGTGCCGTGCGCACACCTCCTCCACCAGGGAGCGGGGGCACTCGGCCTCGCCGCGCAGCACCTGCCAGGGCAGCGGGAGTTCTGCCCACACCGGTGTGTCGGGGTGCAGTCCGCCCCCGAGCTGCCGGTGCAGGGCGGCGAGGTCCGCGGCGACCAGCAGCAGCACCTTGCCGGGGCACATCCGGTCGAGGATCTCCTCGGCTCCCACGGCGTGCAGCAGCGCGAACCAGCCCTCGCGCGCCTTCGTCCAGGCCCGGGCGGCCTGGTTCCAGGTGGTGGAGTCGTCTCCGGGGCGCACGATCATGGTGGAGCGGTCCGGCCGCTGTTTGTTCCAGAGGCTCTCCAGGAGGTCGCCGACCTCGGTGAGCACGCCGTACCACATGCCGAGCAGCCTCCCCTTCTGCTCGTCGTCGAGGTGGCCCAGCACCTCGGTGGTGGGGAAGACGTGTGCCACCGCGAACCAGTTGGTGCGGTCGGGGTTGCGCCGCAGGATCTCCATCAGCGACCGCGCGACCGAGTCGTAGGCGCGTTTGTGGCCGGTGACGGTGAACTCGGTGCGCAGGTTGGCTCGCGCGGTGAGGTAGGCGACGAAGCACGCGGTCGCGGTGTCGGCGGCGAACTCCTCGTAGGACAGTCTGGTGGCCAGTCCGGACTTCCCGGTCATGGTCACCTTCCGCAGGTGTTGTGCCCGCGCCAGGCGGGTGATCTTGTCCTCCAGGTGGCGCAGTGCGCGGAACCGCTTGTTGTACTGGCGGCGCGACATCTGCCCCAGTCCCGCCTCGCTGCGCCGGGCCCGGTTGAGCCGGTGGCCGAGGTAGTCGTTGGCGCCGTACTCCTTGGCGATCTCCCTGCCTGCCGCGCGGACGGCTTCCGCGAGCCGTTCGGGGTCGTCCGCCGTGTCAGCGGGGAGGTCGCGCAGCGTCTCGAAGACCCGCGCGGCCGAGGTGAGCTGTTTGTGCGCGCCGACCGGGCGGGCGAAGTCCTCGAGCATGGAGGTGTAGCCGTGCCAGGTACGGCGCAGCGAGTGTTTCGCCGCCTGTCTCAGGGCACGCGGCTTCTCCCCCGGCAGGACCCGGAGGATCAGGTCGGCGACGTCCTCGGGGCGTTTCCGGGCGTGCAGGGTCGCGTAGAGCTCGGCGATGGACATGCCGGTCAGCCTCACACGTCGTGTCGGTGGAGGCCAAGGGATTTTCGGCGCTGCTCCGGTGGGAGGGCCGTGCGTGTTCGCCGCGGAGCTCCCTGTTGCGCGTGCGAAGCCCGCGGCCGCACGCCGTCGGCCGCGGGTGCTTCCACGGTCGTGCCGCAGCGGCGCTTCCCCGGCCGCTTGCGGGCCGCCAGGGCGGCGCACCGTCGGGGTCAGCCCCGGCCGAGCAGGGGGCGCAGGTCGTCCGGGTCGGTGACGCGGCGCAGTGCGGTGAGCCCGGTCGGCTCGGCGGGCGCGAACAGGCGTACCACCCAGTCGGCGTCGAGCACCGCGGCGGCGACCCACGAGTGCCCGGTCGTGAGCACGGTGAACGGCCGTGCGGTCCCGTCGACGGTGAGGGAGCGGGTGGACCAGGCGGCGTCGGGTGCGGGCGCGGGTGCGGCCCAGTCGGCCGCGCCGACGGTGCAGCGCTGCATGATGTCGCGTTCGGTGCAGAACGCACGCAGCCACCGCTCCTGCGGAGGTGCTTCGGCCTCCCAGCAGCGGACGGTGATCTCCAGGTCGAGGTGGGCGTCGGCGGAGCGCCATCCGAAGTCCACCACCACCTTGTCGGGCAGTGCGCGTCCCGGGGGCACCGTGGCGGAGCTGACCCTGCCGCGTTCGGTGCGGCCGACCGGAGCGAGAACGGGGACGGCTGCGACGAGCGCGGCCGCGGGAACGGGGTTGCCACTCACCCTTGCAGCCTAGCGCCGGGCCGCGCGGTCAGGGCCGGTAGCGCAGCGGGTGCTCCTCGGGCACCTCGACGACGCAGATGCGCAGCCCGTCGGGGTCGGTGATCCACATCTCGACCAGTCCCCACGGCTCGCGCCGGGGCGCTGTGAGGACGGTGGCGCCGCGCTCGACGAGTTCGGCGTGCGCGGCGGCCACGTCCGGCACCTGTAGCCACAACTGGACGGCTTCGGGGTCCGGCGGGTGCCCGCTGCCTCCGGACAGTTCCAGGAAGCCGCCGCCCAGGAAGAACACCGTGCCGCGCTGCTCGTACGGGCCGAACTCGCGGTAGATCGCCAGTCCCAGCACGTCCCGGTAGAAGGCGCGGCTGCGCTCCAGGTCGGTGGGGTGCAGCAGGACACGGCTGCCGAGGACGTGGACCACGGTGCGATCCTAGGAGCCCGCCGCGGCGGTGTCCGCGTTCCGGCCGCGTGTCGGCTATTCGAACCGCATGTTCTCGGCGTTCTCCGCGCGGCGCGCGAACACCTGGTCCTTCATGTCGTTCATGGTCTTGAGGACCTTCTTGCGCTCCCGCTTGGGCAGCCGGTCGATGTAGAGGCGGCCCAGGGTGTGGTCGGTCTCGTGTTGCAGGCAGCGTGCGAAGTATCCGCTGCCCTCGATGGTCACCGGGTTGCCGTCCCGGTCGAAGCCGGTGACCCGGGCGTAGGGGGCGCGGGGCAGTTCGGCGTGCGGTCCGGGCACCGACAGGCAGCCCTCGTTCTCGACGGCCAGGCCCTCTTCTTCCACGCCCCAGGTCTCCAGCACGGGGTTGACGACGTGGCCCACGTGGCGCACGCCCTCGTCGTCGGGGCAGTCGTAGACGAACACGCGCAGGTCGACGCCCACCTGGTTGGCGGCCAGTCCCACCCCTTCTGCGACGTACATGGTGCGGAACATGTCGTCGATGAGCGTGTGCAGTTCGGGAGTGCCGAACTCGGTGACCTCGGCGTTGCGCCGGTGCAGGACGTCCTCGCCGACAACGGTGACCCGCAGCGTCTTTCCGCGGGCGGCCTCGGGCGCCCGCTCGGGGTAGGAGTCCACGGGCTGTCCCTGGACCCGCACCCGGGTGTCGACGGGGGCTTCGGACACGTGCTGCTCAGACATCGCTTGACTCGTCTTTCCAGATGGTCGGGCGGCCGTACACCGGGAACTCCGTGGCTGGAACGGCTCCTGCACGGTATCAGCGACCGCGCTCTCCGGCGTTCTCGACGATAACGGACGTCAGGGTGTATGCGGTTCACGCCCGTTGGTCGGACGAGGATCACACCGGGCGGCTTGCGCCTGGCCGTGGCCCGGAGGGCCGGTGGGCGGGGCCGTCGTCGTGCGGTGGCACGGCCGACGGTGCGTGTGGCCGGGTCCGCGTCCTGTCCGTGCGGCGTGTCGGCGCGGTGTGTGCTGCCGCGCGGGGAGGGCGTCTCGGTGCACGGTGCGGCGTCGCGGTGGGCGGCACCGGGGCGTGGTCGGCCCGGTCGTGCGGGGTGGTCGGGCCTCGGGGTGCGGCCGCACTTCCCCCTCTGCCCTGCCGGGCGGGGTCGCGGCGTGTCCGCGGCTGTGCCGGGTGCGGTGTGTTCTCCGGGGGCGAGGTCGGCCCGGTGCGCCTCGGGGCGGTCGACCCGCCACACGACGGTGTCCGTCTTCGGCTGTCGTCCGGGGCGGGGTGCGGCCGGTGGCCGCGGCGAACGCGCCGGGGTGTCCTGGGTGTGGGGGCCGACCGCGACGACGGTGTGGACCTGCTGTCGCAGCGGCGGGGGCGTGCCGGGTCGGCGGGCAGGAGGCGGTGGGCCTCGTCGACCGCCGGCCATGCGGGTGGCCCAGTTCTGCGCAGCAGCCTGCCAGGCGGGGCAGCAGGTCGGCGGCGCGGGTGGAGCGCTGGTGCGGGGGACGGCCGCCGGGTGGCGACGCCCCGGGTGCCGGGGGCGTGGAGCGCGGCCCCCGCCTCGTCGGCCGAGGGGCGCGGGTGGCGTCGCCGACCGCGGTCGCCTCCTCGCGGGGGCGTGGCCGTCTTCCGGGGTGATCACGCAGTACTGGTAGCCGCTGCGGCCGAGCCGGGCCGGAGGTGCGGCCGCGGCGGCCCGGCGGCTGTCGGAGTGGCCCGCCACGGTCGCGACTGTGCCGTGGGGGCGAGGGAGGGGGCCGTGTCGGCGGCGCCGAGGCGCAGGTCGTGCCGGGTGACGGGGACTCCGGCGGGGTCGTCGGTGAGGAGCTGGTCGAGGGGGTCGGCCACTCCTCGGCCGCGGGGGTGGTCCAGGACGGGGTGGTTCGTCTTCGTGACCGGTTCGAGGGTGTTGGCGAGGGCGGCGGCGCATTCGCAGTGGTGCGGCACGGCGCGGTCGTTCTCGGCGTCGCCGACGGCGGCCGCGGAGTGCGGGGAGAGCTGCTTCCGGTGCAGTGCCGCGGCCGGTCCCGACGCCTTGCCGGCTTCTGCGGGGAGCACCACGACGTCGCTCCGGTTGCGGACCGTGTGGAGGTCCGGGCCCGGGTCGCGGATGGTGTCGAGCACGGTCCGGCCGTGCGGTTCCCGGGTGGTGGCGACCACGTCGGCCACGGCGAGCGGGGCGACGTCCCGGGAGCGCGGCCGGGTGACGGACTCGGCGGAGGGCTGTTCGGCGAGCGGTCGGCGGTCGTGCCGGTCCGGGTCGTGGAGGACGGCGCCGTTCTCCACGACCGTGTCGAACACGCCGAGCAGGTCGTCGGGTCGGCGTCCGGTCACCGGGACCTGGCGGAGCCCGGGGTGCAAGAGCCGTTTTGGCGTGTGCGCGGTCGCGGCGTCGACTCTGCCGGCTGGGGCGAGTGTGTCGTCGTAGTCGCAGGCCGGCACGTGGCACCGTGTTCCCGCCTCCGCCGGTTCGGGGGCCGGGGAGCGCTGTCCCGGTTCGCGGCGGCCGTGCCCGGCCGGTGGGCCGGCGGCGGGGCTTGCCGTTGCGGCCGGGTCCGTTCCTTCTGCGGTCGGCAGTGGCGGCTTTCACAGGGCGCGGTTTCCTGGCGGGTGCGCGGGTTTCCGGCCGTGTCGCAGGTCACGCCGTTTCAACGGGTTTTCGTCGGATTATTACCGCCTTCCGGGTTTGTTGTCAGGCGCGTGTCCCGAAGGTGGCGGTCCGGTGCCGTTCGGGATCCGGTTCCGTGGCGGAACCGCCTCCGTGTGCGGGTGCGGCGGAGGGGACGCTCCGATCGTCCTGAGCGCGGCCCCGGCGGATCCTTCCCGCGCCCCTGTGCAGTGCTGTGGCGCACCCTCCCTGGTTCTTCCTTTTCCTTCGACGCGTGTCTCGGAGTGTGCAGTTGTCTTTGACCGTTCTGCGTCCCCGCCAGTCCGCTGCTTCCGCTTCCTCCGCCGCGTTCCGGGCGCCCGCCGTCCGGCGTCCGGCGGTCGGCTCCGTGCCGGGGGGCCGTCCCCGGCGGTCGGTGGCCCTGCTGGTGTTCGTGCTGAGCCTGCTGACGGCGACCAGTTCGCTGGCCACCGACCTGTACCTGCCGGCTTTTCCCGAGATCTCCGCCGACCTGGGCGCCTCCGAGGCGCAGGTGCAGTTGACCCTGACCGCGATCATGGTGGGGTTGGCCGTGGGCCAGTTGGTGCTGGGGCCGCTCAGCGACCGTCTGGGGCGTCGGCTGCCGCTGCTGGCCGGTGCGGGCGTGTTCACCCTGTCGTCGTTGGTGTCGGTCGTGGCGCCCTCGGTGGAGGTGTTGAGCGTGCTGCGCCTGCTGCAGGGCCTGTCGGGTGCCGCGGGTGCGGTGATCGCCCGTGCGGTGGTGCGTGACGTCTTCGACGGCGAGGAGGGAGCCCGTTTCTTCTCCCGGCTGTCCCTGTTGACCGGTCTGGCTCCGATGCTGGCTCCGATGCTGGGCGGGCAACTGCTGCTGTTCGGCTCGTGGCGGCTGCTGTTCGGCGTGCTGGCCCTGGTAGGCCTGGCCAACCTGGTGCTGGTGCACCTGGCGCTGCCCGAGACCCTGCCGCGGGAGCGGGGCGTACGACGCTCCGGGGAGCGGGGTTCGGTGCTGCGGTCGCTGCTGCGGCTGCAACTGGACCCGCGTTTCATGGGTCCGACCCTGGTGATGGCGCTGAGCTTCGCGATGACCTTCAGCTACATCTCCGCGTTCTCCTTCGTGTCCGAGAGCGAGTTCGGTGCCACTCCGCAGCAGTTCAGCCTGATCTTCGGGGTCAACTCGCTGGGCATGGTGCTGGGCAACCAGGTCAACACGGTGCTGATCGGCCGGGTGGACGGTCCCCGGCGGCTGCTGGCGGGCCTGCTGGGTGCGCTGGGTGCGGTGGCGGTGCTGGTGTGCCTGGCGGCCTCCGGGCGGGCCGGGCTGGTGCCGGTGACGGCCGTGCTGTTCGTGATGATGTTCTTCACCGGTCTGATCTCGCCGAACGCCACGACGCTGGCGATCGCCAGCCAGCCTTCCTCGGTGGCCGGAACCGGTTCGGCGCTGCTGGGTGCGTTGCAGTTCGCGGTGGGCGGCGGTCTGGCCGCGACCACGGGCATGGGCGAGGGCGGGGCGGCGAGCCTGATGTCGATGTCGGTGGTGATGCTGCTGACCGCTGCCGCGGCCGGGGCGGTGTTCGCCGGTTGGGTGTTCCTCGGGCGGCGTACTCCGGTGCTGCGCACCGCCTGAGCCGGTGCCGCACCGTGCCGGGTCCTGCGTGCGGGAGGGCCGGGGGTGTCGGGGGTGCCGCCCCGCGTTTGCGGGCACATCACAATAAACCCGCACTTCGATGTTCATACCGGGCAATCCTGGTTAGGGAGAGGGCGCACGTCACCGGGGCTTTTCGTGCCCCCGTCCGGGGCGGCCGGACGGTCCGACTCCCGCCGCAACCGTGAGGAGTTGCCCATGATGCCAACCCGCACCCGCCAGTGGCTGGCGAACCGGATGAGTTCGCACCTGGACTGGCCCGCTTCCCGTGCCCTGGCGCTCAAGGGAGACACCACGATCAGCGTCGTCCTGCCGGCCAGGGACGAGCAGGAGACGGTGGGGTCGATCGTCTCGGCCATCCGGGAGGCCCTCGTGGAGCGGGTGCCACTCGTCGACGAGCTCGTCGTGATCGACTCGCGTTCCGCCGACGACACCGCGAAGGTGGCGGCGCGGGCGGGCGCGACCGTGCACCACCAGGACGACATCCTGTCCCACCTGCCGGGGCTGTGGGGCAAGGGCGAGGCGCTGTGGAAGTCGCTGGCGGTCACCAGCGGGGACGTGGTCGTCTTCGTCGACTCCGACATCCGCAACTTCGGGCCGCACTTCGTGACGGGCCTGGTGGGTCCGCTGCTGGCCGATCCGGAGCTGGTGTACGTGAAGGGCTGCTACAGCCGTCCGCTGCGGGAGGCCGACTCCTTCAGTCCGTTCGACGGGGGGCGGGTCACCGAGCTGCTGGCGCGTCCGCTGCTCAACATGTGCTGGCCGGAGCTGTCGGGGTTCGTGCAGCCGCTGGCCGGGGAGTACGCGGGACGGCGTACGGCCCTGGAGGCGGTGCCCTTCGTGTGCGGCTACGGCGTGGAGTTCGCCTTGCTGGTGGACCTGGCCGAACTGGTGGGCGTGGACCGCATGGCCCAGGTGGACCTGGGCTGTCGCGAGCACTCCCACCAGTCCACCGCGGCGCTGGGGCGCATGGCGGGGCAGATCCTCGACACCGCGTGGTCGCGGATGCACCGGCAGGGGATCGTCGTGCCGGAGCGTCCTTTCTCCCGGGGGATCACCCAGTTCGTGCAGACCGCGGACGGCTACGAGTCCCTGGACTGGGACGTCGAGGTCAGCGAGCGCCCGCCGATGCGTGAGGTGCTGGCCGGGAGCGGTGCGCCCCGGCCCCGGCTGCCGCGGAGCTGAGGGCGCCCGGTTCACCGGAACCTGTCGCCCGGGGTGAGGCAGCGCACCAGGTAGTCGCGCAGGGACACCGCCACGAGCCGGCGTTCGTCGGTCTCGTGGTCCCAGGTGATGATGCCGGGGCCGTATCCGGTGTGGACGTAGGCGAACTGGGGGCCCATGTCGCTGTCTCCGAAGAACAGCAGGTCGTCGAAAGGCACGTACAGTTCGCGGTAGTCCGGTTCCGTGCGCATCGCGAGGTTGTCCTCGACGATGCGTTCGGCGGGCCACACCACGGCGTCGCCGTACTCGTTCCACACCCCGTTGGTCTCGCGCAGCAGTTCCACCAGTTCCAGGGGAACGGGCAGGCCGAGCGTCTCCTCGATCCGCCAGAACAGGGCCTCCTTGGCCGGTTCGGCGAATTCCGCGTCGGGGTACAGTTCACGGATCAGTAAGCGCCACACGGTTGAATCATCACAGCTCCGCCCCTGTCACCGGAAATCGGCGGGCGGAGCCGGACGGGTCCGCGGTGGATCCGCCCGCCGGGGGTGCGGATCCACCGCGGTGGGCGCCCCGGGCTCACGGGGCGCTGTGGCTCAGGTCAGGACGGGTTCGGTCACGCTGTCCGCTGGGGGCCGTTCGGTGATGGCGGTCTCCCGCGGGTAGGGCAGGTAGGTGCCGTCGGCGGTGTCACTGCGCACGTACTGTACGAGCGTGGTGGAGGTGTCGACGGTCTCCACCAGGCGGCCCGACCGCAGCAGGCGGTTGCGGGCGGTGTGTTGGATCTGGGCGGCCATGACCCCCAGGTCCGGGGTGCTCTGGTTGGTGTGTTCGCGCACTCCCAGGTCGACCTGGGCGAGAGCGTCCAGGCCGACGGTTTCCAGCAGGTCGATGAGTAGCCCCAGTTCCACTCCGTAGTGGGAGACGAACGGTACGCGGCGCAGCACGTCGGCGCGTCCGGCGTACTCCCCGGCCAGTGGCTGGACGAATCCGGCGAGCTGGGGCCAGTACTGGTTGAGCAGCGGCCTGGCCACCAGTTCGGTGACCCGTCCGCCGTTGTAGGTGCCGTCCGAGGCGCCGTTGAGCGGCCGGTCGTAGCAGCCCTTGACGTAGACCACCTCGGGGTCGGTGATCAGCGGTCCGAGCAGTCCCGACACGTAGTCGGGGGTGAAGCTCAGCAGGTCTGCGTCGATGAAGACGATGATGTCTCCGGTGGCCACGAACAGCGACTTCCACAGGGCTTCGCCCTTGCCGGCTCCGGGTGGCAGGTCGGGGCGGATCGCGTCCTGGTGGTAGACGGTCGCCCCCGCTTGCGCGGCCACCTCCGCGGTGTTGTCGGTGCTCCGCGAGTCGATGACCACGATTTCGTCCACCAGGGGAACCCGCTCGCACAGGGCGGTGCGGATGTCGGTCACGATGGTGCCGACGGTCGCGCTCTCGTTACGGGCCGGAAGGACCACGGTGATCCGCTGGCCCCGCTTGTTCTCGGCAAGGACGCCGGCGTCCCAGTCCTGCGCACGGCTGGTGCGCCGGTCGAGCCATGCCTCTACCTCTGGCAGCACGGTGCCTCCCCTGAATCAACTCTGTGACGCGGCAGGGGTGCCGCGTCCCGGCGATTCGTTATAGCGTCCGAATTTTTCCGGCGCGTCGCCGACGTGTGGCCAACGGATGACGTCGCAGCGCACACGCTTCTGCACTCTTCGCGTTCCTGTCGGCGTGCCCCGGCGGGGGCGCCGTTGCCCGCCGGTACCACCGTGTCACGGGCGTGGTCCGCGCCTGCGGGCGGGGCCGGGCACGGCACGGGGCCGGGGCGGTCGCCGCCGCCCCGGCCCCGTGCGCGCTGCGGGCTAGGTCGTCCCGCGGGGGTGTTCGGGCCGGTCTCCGGCGACCTTGCCCCGGCCGGGGCGGACCTCGCCGCGCCAGCCGCCCTCGGGGGGAGCGCCCTGCTTCTCGATGAACTCCTTGAAGCGTCTGAGGTCTCCCTTGACGCGTGCCTTGACCAGGCCGAGTTTGTCGCCGAGCTTCTCCACGACGCCTTCGGGGGCGGTGTCCATCTGCAGGGTCACCCGGGTGCGCTGCGGGGCGATGCGGTGGAAGGTCACCACGCCGGCGTGGGTGGTGCCGTCCTCGCTCTTCCAGGCCACCCGTTCGTCGGGGATCTGCTCGGTGATGACCGCGTCGAACTCGCGGTGCCGGCCGCCGATGGAGATCTGCCAGTGGGTGTGGGTGTCGTCGCGTTGTTCGACGAGTTCCACGCCCTCCATGAACCTCGGGAACGTCTCGAAGCGGGTCCACTGGTCGTAGGCGGCTTGGACGGGGACGTTGACCTCGACGGTTTCGATGACCTGAGACATGCGGTGTCCTCCCTGGTCGACGGTGCCGGTGCGCGCCGCCGCGGGGCGGGCGCGCCCGGGACCACCGCTACCCGGCGGGTCGGCGTCCACACATCGCGTGCCCGGGTCAGCGGCCGCCCTCGATCGACGGGGGCGTGTACAGCGCCTCGATCTCCTCGGCGAACGCGCGCAGCACCGCGTCGCGGCGCAGCCGTCCCGACGGCAGCAGCAGTCCGCTGGCCTGGCTGAACTCCTCGGGGAGCACGTGGAAGGCGCGGATCGCCATCTCGGCGGGCAGTCCGTTGTTGACCTCCTCCACCGCGCGGCGGATCTCCGCTCCCACTTCGGGGGTCAGTGCGACCTGTTCCAGGGGGACGGACAGCGGCAGGTTGTTGACCAGCCGCCAGTACTCGAGCTGGTCGCGTTTCAGGGTGATCAGCGCGGTCGCGTAGGGGCGTCCCTCGCCCAGCACGAGGGCCTGGCTGATCAGCGGGTGCGCGAGCAGTTGCGCCTCCAGGTCCGCGTAGTCGGGGGTCGCGGGCCGTGCGGAGGCGTCGGTGACGACTCCGACCACCGGGGGGAGTTCGGCTCCGCGGTGGGGGGCGCCCCTGCGGCGGCCCCGCAGGGCCAGGTAGCCGTGGTCGTCCACTTCTCCCAGCCATCCCGTGGCCAGCCAGCCGTCCGCCGGCGCCTGGTCGTTCTCGCGTACCGCGCCGTGGTACCCGGTGAACACGCCGGGGCCGCGGAGCAGCACCTCGCCGTCGGCGGTGGTCTTCACCTCGGTTCCGTCGAGTGCGGGTCCCGCCGTGCCGGGCCGGGGTTCGCCCGGGGCGGCCAGGGTCGCCAGGCCGCCGGTCTCCACCAGTCCGAATCCTTCGAGGACGGGGATGCCCAGGCCGGCGTAGTAGTAGGCCATCCGCGGTTCCAGTCCGCCCTGTAGGCACACGGCGGCGCGCAGTCGGCCGCCGAGGGCGTCGCGGACCCGGGCGAACGCCCAGTCGTAGATGGCGCGCGACATCCGCTGCCACGGCCGCCGCTTCTTCTGTCCCAGGTCCACCGCGAGCCGGGTGGCGGCTTCGAAGCCCTGGGCGCCGTCCCAGCCGCCCTGCTGCTGGGCGCGGGAGCGTTCCACCTCGTAGACGCGGGTCAGGAAGGCGGCGTCGGTCACGAGCAGGGTGGGCGCGTAGTCGCGGACCTGGTGGGCGAAGGGCCGGTCGGGGCGGGCGAAGGCGGTGCGCACGCCTCCCAGGAGTGCGGCGACGACGGTGGCGCAGGCGGCGAAGCCCTGGGTCTGGGGTCCCAGGAGGGTGGAGGCCTCGCCGGGTGGGATGCTCTGCAGGAGCGGGGAGAGGCGGGCCAGGGTCGCCGAGGCGGCGGACAGCAGGTTGCGGTGGGTGAGCACGGCGGCGCGCACCCGTCGCCGTGCGGTGGCCGTGTAGTGGAGGAGTGCGGGCGCCTGGGCGCTGGTCTCCTCGATGCGGAACCGTACGGCGGTGCCGTCCATGTAGGCGCCGGGTTTGGCGATGGCGTCCAGGTCGGCCTCGTCGAGGGTCCAGATGCGTCCCAGGTCCACCAGTTCGCGTTGCAGCGGGGCGGCCACGCGGGCCTGCCGCTGGTCGCGCAGCACCGCTGCGACGGGGCGGCTGTCGCGCAGCGTCCATTGCAGCAGTTTGGGCGAGCAGCGCGACGGCACCCACACCGCGGCTCCTCCCACGGCCCACACGGCGAGGGTGAGCAGTGTCCGCTCGTGGCCGTCGGGCGCGGTGAGGAGGACCCAGTCTCCGTGGGCGACGCCCGCGGCGATCAGGCCTTTGGCCAGTTTGGTCACCGAGGTGAGGAGTTCGGTGGCGGTCACGTCCCGCCAGCCGTCCTCGGTGGGGAGTTGCAGGACCACACGGTCGCCGTCACGTTCGGCGCACAGGTACGCCAACTCGCCCAGCACGTCCGGGCGCGACAGCGGTGAATCAGGGATTCGTGACTGGCGCATTACCTTCCCACTCCTCGCAGCAGGGCCGGAGAAGCTCCCCCCGTTGTCCCCGGTCATCCGAACGTGCCCTACTGTGCACTGAATCGTTACCTTCGGGCAAGCTCACGGTCCGTCACAGCCAGCCGCGCCGTCCCGCGATCGCGTCGATCCGGGTGTGCAGGTAGCCGGTCCAGTCCTGCTGGGTCGCGGTGGCGTGGTCGAAGGAGAAGCTGAAGTAGGTGTCGGAGCGTTCGGTCAGCAGGCCGGACTTGCGGTCCAGTTCGAGGACGACGTCGGCGCCGCGTTCGTCGGTGGCGAACGACAGTTCCAGGTCGTTGAGGCCGCGGTAGCGGGGCGGGGCGTGGAACTCGATCTCCTGGTAGAACGGCAGCCGCTGGCGGGTGCCGCGCAGGTGTCCCTGTTCGGTGTCGGTGTGTTTGACGACGAAGCCGAGGGCGGCCAGGGCGTCCAGGATCGCCTGCTGGGAGGGCAGCGGTGCGATGCGGACCGGGTCGAGGTCGCCGGGGTCGACGGCTCCGGCGATGCTCAGCCGGGTGTTGACGCCCAGCCGCATCGGGTGGAGCAGGGTGCCGCGGTACCAGTTCAGCGGGGCTTCGAAGGGGATCCGCAGTTCGAAGGGGACCGTGTGGCGTGCTCCGGGGGCCAGGTGCAGTGCGCCGCCGAGCTGCTGGCGGGTGAACTCCATGTCGCGGGTGTACTCGCTGTCGCCCGCTTCGACCTCCACGCGGGTCTGCAGGCCCACGGTGAGTTCCTGGACGTGCTGGTCGACCGTGCCGCCTTCGATGTGCACCCGGCCGCGGATCACGCCGCCGGGCACGGCGACGGCGTCGTCCAGGACCGTCTCCACCGAGGCGCCGCCGAATCCCAGTCCGGCCAGCAGCCGCCGTAACGCCATCGTCGCCTCCTTGCGCAACAGGTCTCAGGGGGCGACGAGTCTAGTCCGTCGCGGGTCTTGTCGCTGGTCCGGTCCTGTGTTGGCGGGGCTGGTCAGGTGGCCGGGCTGCGTCCCAGCCAGGCGGTGGCCGTGAAGACGCCCAGGGCGAGTACCGCGGTGGCCGCCATGACCCAGACCATGCTCGCCAGCGACGCGTGGCCTCCGGCGGCGATCCCGGTGAGTGCGGCCAGGATTCCGCCGAACACGAAGCGGGAGGAGCCGGAGAGTGCGGAGGCGGTTCCGGCCACGGACGGCGGCTGCGAGGACAGCGCCAGTGTGGTCGCGTTGGGGAAGACCACGCCCATGCCGAACATCATGACCGCCAGGGCGGCGGTGAGGGCGGGCAGTGCGGCGGTGTCGGTGAGTTCCAGGACGACCATGGCCGCCACGCTGCCGAAGCCGAGGAGCAGGCCGGCCAGCAGCCGCCGCGTGGTGTCGATGCGGCCGATGAGCAGCCCGTTGAGCTGGGTGCCGGCCATCATGCCGACCGCGTTGAGCGCGAACAGCAGGCCGAAGGTCTGGGGGGAGGCGCCCAGTTCGTTCTGCGACACGAAGGAGAAGGAGGAGATGTAGGTGAACATCATTCCGAAGTTCAGGCTGAGCGCCAGCATGGGACCGAGGAAGCGCAGGTCGCGCAGGAGGTGTGCCACGGTGGCCAGCAGTGCTCCCGGGCGCAGCGGCCGGCGGTCGCCGCGCGGCAGGGTCTCGGGCAGGAGGAGCAGCACCGCCAGGAATCCCAGTCCGTTGACCGCGGCCAGCAGGGCGAAGGCCAGCGGCCAGGGGCCCACGAGCAGCAGTTGGCCGCCCAGGAGCGGTCCGAGGATCGGGGCCATGCCCGACACGAGCATCAGGCGGGAGAAGAACCGTGCCGCCTCGTCGCCCTCGTAGAGGTCGCGGACCACCGCGTGGGAGACGACCGCGCCCGCCGAGCCGGCCAGTCCCTGGACGAACCGGATGGCGACGAACGCCTCCACGGAGGTGACGAGCATGCACAGCAGTGAGGTGACGCAGAACAGGGCGGTGCCCGCCAGCAGCGGTCCGCGCCGTCCCCACGCGTCGCTCATCGGCCCCACGGCCAGTTGTCCCACGGCCAGGCCCAGGAGGGAGGAGGTCAGGGTCAGTTGGACGCGCGCCTCGGTGGTGCCCAGGTCCTCGGCGATCATCGGGAACGCGGGGAGGTACAGGTCGGTGGCCAGGGGGCCCGCGGCGGCGAGCACGCCGAGGACCACGGCCAGCAGCAGGACGGACCGCCGTCGCCGCTTCGCGGGGGCCGGGTGGTGGGGGCCGGGGGTTTCGGGGGGAGTCGGCACGGGGGGCTCGGCCTCGCTGCGCGTCACTGCACTCCTTCGAAGCATGGGATGACCCGACAACAGAAGAGCGGAGGATGGGACACCGAACGGTGCGAACACGCCGTGCGGCGTAAAAAATCCACAAAAATATTGTCGGATGATGTGATCTCTGTTACACCGGGGGCCCGTGTTCCTGCTGTCCCGCGCGGCGGGCGGCGCGGCGGCCGCGCACTAGGATCGGTCCGTGCTCCCGGAAATCACCCTCACCCGCTATGTCACGCCCCTGCGGGAGGGCGGCTCCCTTCCCGCGGTCGTCGAGGCCGACGACCTGGGGACCTACGTCATCAAGTTCGTCGGCGCGGGTCAGGGCCGCAAGTCCCTCGTCGCCGAGATCGTCTCCGGGGAGCTGGCCCGCCGCCTCGGCCTGCCCGTCCCCGACCTGGCGCTCATCCACCTCGACCCGCTGGTCGCCCGCGCCGAGCCCGACCCCGAGATCCAGGAGCTGCTGCGCGCCAGCGCCGGACTCAACCTCGCCATGGACTACCTGCCGGGCTCCATCGGCTACGACCCCGCGGTCCACTCCCTCGGCCCGGACCTGGCCGGGCGCATCCTGTGGTTCGACGCCTTCACCAGCAACGTGGACCGCACCTGGCGCAACCCCAACCTGCTGCTGTGGCATGGCAGCCCCTACCTCATCGACCACGGGGCCAGCCTGATCTTCCACCACAACTGGCCGGGCGCCGAGGGGGCGGTGCTGCGCCCCTACAACGCCGACGACCACGTGCTGGCCACCGCCCGCCCCGACCTGGCCTCCGCCGACGCCGCGCTCGCCCCCCGCATCACCCGTGCGCTGCTGGCCGAGGTCACCGCGCTCGTCCCCGACCGGTGGCTCGCCGACGAGCCCGGCTTCGCCTCGCCCGACGAGGTGCGCGACGCCTACGTGCGCCACCTGCTGGCCCGTGTCGCCGACCGCTCCTGGCTTCCGGAGACCGTCCGATGACCCGCCTCCCCTACGAGTACGCGCTGCTGCGCGTCGTCCCCGACCTGCGCCGCGGCGAGTGCATCAACGCCGGGGTGGTCCTGTACTGCCAGGACCGCCGCTTCCTGGCCGCGCACGTCCACCTCGACGTGGACCGGCTGCACGCGCTGGCCCCCGACGCCGACGCCGAGGCCGTGCGGTCGGCGCTGCGCGCCGTGGAGGCCGTGTGCGCCGCCGCCCCGGGGGCGGGTCCGGCGGCGGCCGAGGACGTCGGCCGCCGGTTCCGGTGGCTCACCGCGCCCCGCAGCACCGTGGTGCAGCCCGGGCCGGTGCACACCGGTCTCACCCTCGACCCGGCGGCCGAGGCGGCCCGCCTGCTGGACCTGCTGGTGCGCTGAGCCGGACCGTCAGCAGTCGCACGGGCAGCAGTCGCAGTCGCATCGGCCGCAGGCCTTGCAGCAGTCCCCGAAGGAGTCGCAGCCGCAGTCGGGGACGCAGTCCCCGCACGAGGAGCAGCACGCCTCGCGGGGCTCTCCCCGCCACGGGCCGGGGTAGGGGTCGCGGCAGCACACCTGGCCGGTGCAGGTCATGAACAGCGCCACCGCGCAGCCCGCCCACAGGCCGCGGCGCCGCGGCGGCCGCTCGGCGCGGGGCGTGGTGCAGCACCACCCGCCCTGGTCGACCGGCTTGTCCCGGGTGTCGTGGCGGTCGTCCTCGTGCGGCGTGCCGGTGCGGGGGCCGGGGTGGCGGGCCGAGCAGTGCGGGTGCTCGTCCCCGTGTCCGGAGGCGGCGAAGACCCGCCGTACCGCGCGGTCCAGTTCGTGGACCAGCAGGGCGTGGACCAGTCGGCCGTCGGTGAACTCGGCTTCGGCGAGGGCCAGCCGCACGCCCAGCACCGCGTCGTCGCACAGTTGCCGTACCCGGGTGATGTCCGTTCCGGTGGCGGTGATCGGGTTCCACGCGCCGCGGGCGCGGTCGGCCGCCTGGTCCTCGACGGCGTCCAGCAGGTGCGCGACCCGGCCGAACAGCCGCCCGGCCTCGCGCAGCGGCGCCTCGTTGCCGGGCCTGCCCGCCAGCAGCGCGGTGTGCGCGAACGCCTCGCCGGTGGCCTCCTCGGTGGGGGCGGTGGCGGCGAGCAGGTCGTCGCCGGGGCCGAGGGCCTCCTCGACCGTGGTCTGCCGGTCGGCGGCGGCCAGCAGGGCTTGCGCGTCGAACCCCAGTCGTCGGCCGGAGGCGCGGGCGTCCTCCGCCCAGCGGCGGGCGAGTCGGCGTGCCGCGCCGCGCACCGGGGTGCGGCCGTAGACGCCGTCCCCGTCGGCGACGTGGTCGTCGACCTTGGCGGCGGCCAGCAGCAGCGACACCGACGCGGCGAGCCTGGCGCCCGCGCCGTCGGCGACCTGGGCGGAACGCATGCCCCGCAGCGGGCAGGGGCCTGCGGTGCGGGTGCTGCTGCCGGGCGTGGTCTGGGCGGCGGCCAGGGCCGAGACCACGAGGCCGTCGTAGTTGGTGGCGACCCGTGCGGTCTGGCCGTGCTCGTCGCGCAGGGCCAGGCACAGTCCGCACAGGTGGGACATCCACTGGGTGGCCAGGTCGCCGGGCAGGGAGTGCCGGCACGGCCGCAGGATTCCGAACAACGCGGTCCGTCGCTTTCGTTCGAGGGGTGTGGGGGCCGCTGTCTTGGATCCCGTCCCGGTGCGGCCGGTTCCCCGCCCGGGTGTTTTCCGCGGGGTGGGCCGGGTCCGCGGCTGCGGCGCGTCCTGTCGTCGCGGCTCGCCATACTGGGTGCCGCGCGGCAGCGGAGGCGATGCGGGGGTGGACCGTGCTGGTGGTGCACGCGGTGTGGGCGGAGGGCGCGCTCGTGCTGTGGGCGGAGGACTCGGCCGGCCGTGCCGTCACCGGGTCGCGTGCCGCCGTGCCTGCGCATCCTTTCTCGGCCGACGCCGACTCCCTGCGGGCCGCGCTGGTCGGGGCGGTCGGTCGTGCGGCCGCCGCGGTCGAGCCGGTGTCGCTGGTGGTGAGCCTGCCCGGCTCCGATCGGCATCCGCTGCCCTCCCCCGCGCTGGTGCCGCCCGCGGGGAGCCCCGCCGTGCCGTCCCCGGTGCTGCGCCGCTGGCGTGTGGCGGGCGTGGCGGTGCGGGCGGGTGCTGCCGGGCTGCTGGCGGCGTTGCGCGACTGCGCCGCGGACGGCCTGGCGGTCGGTCCGGGCCTGGCCCACCTGTGTGCGGTGCACGCCTTCGCCGAGCACCTGGTGGCCGCGGCCCGCGTGGCTCCGCTGGTCGTGGGCGTGCCGCCGTGCCTGCGCTGGCGTCCCCTGCTGGCCGGTGCCGACGCCGCGTACTTCGCCGAGCTGTGCGCGGCTCTTCCGCCGTCCGCGCACGCCCACCTCGACCCGGGGGAGCCGCCCTCGGCCGACGTGCAGGTGCACGCCGTGCTGTGCGCGCTCGTCGACGAGGTGGCGCGCGAGCGGCTCGGCTCTGCCGTGCCGCCGGGAGCGGCCCCGTGGACGGCCGCGCTGACGGGCCCGGATGCGCGGCTGCGGGGTGCCGGTGCGCGGCTTGCCGGGGAGCTGCGGGAGGCGTTCGACGCCGCCCACCGTGTGGGCCGTCCCCGGCTGCTGCTGCGCCTGGTGGAGCCGGAGGAGGAGGCGGGCGGGGACGCGTGGTCGCTGGAGCTGTGGGTGCAGTCCGCGGTCGATCCGAGTCTGCGGCTGCCGTTGCGGGACCTGTGGCGGGGGGAGGGCGGGGCCTGGCTGGGGCCCGAGGCGGAGGCGGCCGCGCTGCGCGAGCTGGACCGTGCGGCCCGGGTCTTCTCCCCGCTGGCGCGGGCGGTGGAGGAGCTGGCCCCCGACACGGTGCGGTTGTCGCTGCGGGAGGCCCACGCGTTCGTCCGGGAGGCCGCGCCCCGTCTGGACGCGGCCGGGGTGACCGTGCTGCTGCCCGCGTGGAGCGGCCGGTCCGCGCTGGCGCTGGAGCTGACCGTGCACGACCGTGTTCCCGCGGGGCGCGGCGGCCTGGGCGTGGACGACCTGGTGGACTTCTCGTTGGAGGCGGTGCTGGGCGGGCAGCGCGTCGACCTGGAGGAGCTGGCCGAGCTGGCCCGGCTCAAGCAGCCGCTGGTGCGGTTGCGGGGCCGGTGGACGATGGTCGACCCGGGCGCGTTGCAGCGGACCCTGGAGCTGCTGCGGCTGCGGGGCCGCGGCCGGATGCGCCGCTCCCGTGCCGTGGCGTTGGCGGTGGCGCCGTCCGCCGGCCTGCCGGTTCCGGTGGAGTCGGTGCGGGCCGACGGCGCGCTGGGCGCGCTGCTGGGCGGTGACTGCGAGCACCGCCTGACCCCGTTGGAGACCCCGCCCGGCTTCGAGGGGGAGCTGCGCCCCTACCAGCGGCGTGGTGCGGCCTGGCTGCGTTTCCTCGGCGACCTGGGGTTCGGCGCGATCCTCGCCGACGACATGGGGCTGGGCAAGACCGTGCAGTTGCTGGCGTTGCTGGCCGATGAGCGCGCCCGCGGCGTGTCCGGGCCGACGCTGATGGTCTGCCCGGTGTCGCTCACCGGCAACTGGCTGCGTGAGGCGGCCCGGTTCGCGCCCGGGCTGCGGGTGCGGCTGCACCACGGCCCGGACCGGCCGCACGGCAACGACCTGGCCCGCCTGCTGGGGTCGACCGACCTGCTGGTCACGACCTACGGGGTGGTGTCCCGCGACGTGGAGGAGCTGGCGGCGGTGCCGTGGCGGCGGGTGGTCTGCGACGAGGCGCAGGCGATCAAGAACAGCACGACCCGGCAGGCGCGGGCGGTGCGTGCGCTGCCGGCCGACACCCGGATCGCGTTGACGGGCACGCCGGTCGAGAACAACCTGGGCGAGCTGTGGTCGATCATGGAGTTCGCCAATCCGGGGCTGCTGGGGCCGGCCGCCCAGTTCGAGCGTGCTTTCGCGGCCGCGTCGGCCGAGGGGGAGGACGGTGCGCGGGCCGCGGCCCTGCTGCGCCGCCGGGTCGGCCCGTTTCTGCTGCGGCGGCTCAAGACGGACCGGTCGATCATCGCGGACCTGCCCGACAAGCAGGAGATGCGGGCCTGGTGCACGCTCACTCCCGAGCAGGCGTCGCTGTACCGGGCGGTGGTGGACGAGATGGCCGAGCGGCTGGACGGCGCCGACCGCGTGCGGCGGCGGGGCGTGGTGCTGGGGGCGTTGTCGAAGCTGAAGCAGATCTGCAACCATCCGGCGCAGTTCCTCGGCGACGGTTCGGCGCTGGCGGGCCGCTCCGGCAAGCTGGAGCGGCTGGAGCATCTGCTGGGCGAGGCGGTCGCGGTGGGCGACAAGGCGCTGTGCTTCACCCAGTACACCGCGTTCGGGGACCGGCTCGCCCCCTACCTGGCGGAGGTGCTGGGCTGTGAGGTGCTGTGGCTGCACGGCGGCACGCCCCGGTCCCGCCGCGAGGAGATGACGCGGCGCTTCCAGGAGTCGGCGGAGCCGATGGTGTTCCTGCTGTCGTTGAAGGCGGCGGGCACCGGGTTGAACCTGACCGCCGCCAACCATGTGGTGCACGTGGACCGGTGGTGGAACCCGGCCGTGGAGGACCAGGCCACCGACCGTGCGTTCCGGATCGGGCAGCGGCGTGACGTGCAGGTCCGCAAGCTGGTGTGCGTGGGCACGGTGGAGGAGCGGGTGGACGAGCTGATCGAGCGGAAGAAGGCGCTGGCCGAGAGCGTGGTGGGCAGCGGGGAGGAGTGGCTGGCGGAGCTGTCGGTGGCCGAGCTGCGGGAGGTGGTGCGGCTGTCGCCGGAGGCGGTGGTGGGGTGAGCCGCCGGGAGGGTTGGTCGCGTCTGTTCCGTGCGGTGCTGGGGCTGTCCGCTGCCCGTCGGGTGCCGGTCGGCGCGGTGGCGGGGCTGCGCGTCACCGCGGGCGAGGTGTCGGCCCGGGTGGCGGCGCGCGGCCGGGTGCATCGGGTGAGCCTGATCCTGCCCGTGCTGGATGCCGCCCAGTGGGACACGGTGGCGGCGGCGTTGGGCGGCCAGCCGCTGTTTCGTGCCCGTCTGCTCGCCGGGCGGCTGCCGGTCGAGGTGGTGCGGGTGTTCGACGTGCTGGGGCTGGCGCTGCTGCCGCGGGGGCTGGACGAGCTGGTGGTGTCCTGTTCGTGCCCGGAGTGGGGGGAGGTGTGCGACCACGTGTCGGCGGTGCTGGAGGCTGTGGCGGAGCGGGTGGACGCCGACCCGTTCGTGCTGGCGGCGTGGCGGGGGATGGAGCGGGGTGCGCTGGTGGCCGCGGTGCGCGGGCAGGCCCGGGCCGGGCGGGCGGCCGACGGCGGCGACGCGGTGCCGCCGGTGCGGGTGGCGGCTGCTCCCCTGCCCGCCGATCCCGCGGCGTTCTGGGCCGCCCCTGCCCTGCCGGCGCTGCCGGCGGTGGCCGGGCCGCCCGCGCCGGGCGCGTCCGACGGTGCGCTGGCCCCGCTGTATGCGCGGCTGTGCCGCCGCGCGGGCCCTGGGTGAGCGCCGCGGCCGGGGAGCGTGCGGGGGCGGTTCGGCCGGTATCCTCCACGCGGCGCCGTGTGCGCGTGCCGCACCCACACGCCGACGGCACGGAGGGAGGGCGGCGTCCCGATGTCCGCACGACCGAGGGGAACGCCATGACGACCTCATGGACCGTACGAAGTGCGCACCGGGCCTGGCTGGACGCCGAGGCCCGGCGCCTGCTGGGTTTCGTGTCCGCGGCAGCGCACCCCGCGCACGGCTTCGCCTGGCTGGACGCCGGGGGTGCGCCGGTGCCGGAGCAGGGCACGCGGACCTGGATCACCTGCCGGGTCGCCCACGTGGCGGCGTTGGCGCACCTGGAGGGGGTGCCCGGGGCGGGGCTGCTCGCCGACCACGGGCTGCGGGCGCTGGCGGGGCCGCTGCGCGACCGCGAGCACGGCGGCTGGTTTGCCGCGCTGGACGCGCGCGGCCGTCCCGCCGAGACCCGCAAGGACGCCTACCAGCACGCTTTCGTGCTGCTGGCCGCGGCCAGCGCCGCGGTCGCCGGGCGTCCGGGCGCGCGGGAGCTGCTGGCCGAGGCCGCGGACGTGGTGGAGCGGTACTTCTGGGACGAGGAGGCGGGCCGCTGCCGGGAGAGCTGGGAGCGGGACTGGAGCGCCGACGAGCCCTACCGGGGCGCCAACAGCAACATGCACCTGGTGGAGGCGTTTCTGGCGGTCTTCGACGCCACCGGGGAGCGGGTGTGGGCGGAGCGGGCGCTGCGCGTGGCGCGGTTCTTCGTGCACGAGGTGGCGGCGGCCCGCGACTGGCGGCTGCCCGAGCACTTCGACGTGGACTGGCGGGTGGTGGCGGACTACAACGCGCAGGACCGGGCCCATCCGTTCCGCCCCTACGGGGTGACGGTGGGCCACGTGCTGGAGTGGGCGCGGCTGCTGGTGCACCTGGAGGCGGCGCTGCCGGACGCTCCGGGGTGGCTGCTGGCCGACGCCGAGGCGATGTTCGCCGCGGCGGTGGAGCGCGGCTGGTCGGTGGACGGCTCGGCGGGGTTCGTCTACACGCTGGACTACGACGACACGCCCGTGGTGCGGGCCCGTATGCACTGGGTGGTGGCCGAGGCGATCTCGGCGGCGGCCGTGCTGGGGCGGCGGACCGGGGAGGGCCGCTACGAGCGGTGGTACCGGGAGTGGTGGGACCACGCCGCCGCGTACTTCGTGGACGCCGTGGGCGGCAGTTGGCACCACGAGCTGGACGCGTCGCTGTGCCCGCCGCGGGGCGGCACGTGGAGCGGCAAGCCGGACGTGTACCACGCCTACCAGGCGACGCGGTTGCCGCTGCTGCCGGTCGCGCCGAGCCTGGCGGGGGCGCTGGCCTCGGGGGGCTGACGGCGCGCCGGTGGGACGCGGACGGGGCCGTCCGGTGGTCCGGGCGGCCCCGTGGGGTTCGGAGGTCAGAGAACGTGCACGTTCTCGGCCTGTAGGCCTCGGGGGCCCTGCGCGACGGTGTACTCGACGCGCTGGTTCTCCTCGAGGCTGCGGAACCCGCGCCCTTCGATGTTGCTGTAGTGCACGAAAACGTCGGGTCCTCCGGTGTCCTGGCTGATGAAGCCGTAGCCCTTCTCACCGTTGAACCACTTGACGGTCCCCTGGGACATGCGATCTTCCTTCTGCGAATCGGGTCCAGACCCGCACCGTGCGGATCTGCGGGTGCTGCGAACCTTCTTCGACAAGGAAAAACGCCCGCCGGTCAACCACTCCGCGGGCGATCGCGAACGATCAGGAGAAATCAACGACTGCAACCCGTGTTCCACGCTACCACACGACCCTCCTGGGCGGCCCGTATCTGCGCTCACTATCCTGGGTCAGCGCCCTTCACCCAGGTCACGCCGGGTGGGGAGGGGAAGGCGGCCCTCACCGCAGGGTCCGCGACTGGACGATTTGAGACGGAAAGAGCTCGACACATGTCACGCGCGCCGCAGGAGGACCCCCGTCAGGACACGCCCGAGATCGGCGCTCCCAAGGACTCGGCCGCGGGTGTTCCCGCCGTCGTCAACAGTCTGCGGGTGGTCGGCCGGCAGGCGGGTGCCGCCCGCGGCGTGCTGACCCTGCTGAACGTCAACCAGAAGAAGGGGTTCGACTGCCCGGGGTGTGCCTGGCCGGAGGGGGAGCACCGGCACACCGCGGAGTTCTGCGAGAACGGCGCCAAGGCGGTGGCCGAGGAGGCCACGCGCCGCGCCGTCACCCCCGAGTTCTTCGCCCGGCACTCGGTGGCCGAGCTGGCCGAGAGGTCCGGGTACTGGCTGGGCCAGCAGGGGCGGCTGACCCACCCGGTGTTCCTGGACGAGGGCGCCACCCACTACGTGCCGGTGTCGTGGGAGCGGGCCTTCGACCTGGTCGCCGAGGAGCTGGCGGCGCTGGACTCCCCCGACGGGGCGGCGTTCTACACGTCGGGCCGCACCAGCAACGAGGCGGCGTTCCTCTACCAGTTGTTCGCGCGCAAGTTCGGCACCAACAACCTGCCGGACTGCTCCAACATGTGCCACGAGTCGTCGGGGTCGGCGCTGACCGAGACGCTGGGCGTGGGCAAGGGCAGCGTGCTGCTGGAGGACCTGTACCAGGCCGACCTGATCATCGTGGCCGGGCAGAATCCGGGCACCAACCATCCGCGGATGCTGTCGGCGCTGGAGCGGGCCAAGCGCGGCGGGACCCGCATCATCACGGTCAACCCGCTGCCGGAGGCGGGCTTGCAGCGGTTCAAGAACCCGCAGAAGGTGCGTGGCGTCGTCGGCGGCGGCACCCGCCTGACCGACCTGTTCCTGCAGATCCGCCTGGGCGGGGACCTGGCGCTGTTTCGTGCCTGGAACCGGATGATGCTGGAGGCGGACCGGCGCTCCCCCGGTTCGGTGCTGGACCGCGACTTCATCGCCGAGTACACGCACGGCTTCGACGCCTTCGCCGAGGAGCTGTGCTCGGGCGACGACGACGCGTTCTGGGCGGACGTGGACGCCGCCACCGGTCTGCCGCGGGAGCAGATCGACGAGGCGCTGGCGATGATCCTGGCCAGCAGGCGGATCGTGGTGTGCTGGGCGATGGGCCTGACCCAGCACCGGCACTCGGTGCCCACCATCCGCGAGGTCGTCAACTTCCTGCTGCTGCGCGGCAACGTGGGCCGTCCGGGTGCGGGTGTGTGCCCGGTGCGCGGGCACAGCAACGTGCAGGGCGACCGCACCATGGGCATCTTCGAGCGGCCGAGCGAGGAGTTCCTCGACGCGTTGGGCGCGGAGTTCGGTTTCGAGCCGCCGCGCAGGCACGGCTACGACACGGTGCGCACGATCCGCGCGATGCGCGACGGCCGGGTGCGGGTGTTCTTCGCGATGGGCGGCAACTTCGTGGCGGCGTCGCCCGACACCCTGGTCACCGAGGACGCCATGCGGCGGTGCCGGCTGACGGTGCACGTGTCCACGAAGTTGAACCGGTCGCACGTGGTCACCGGGGCGCGGGCGCTGATCCTGCCCGCGCTGGGCCGCACCGACCGGGACTTGTCGGGCGGGGTGGAGCAGTTCGTGACCGTGGAGGACTCCATGGGCATGGTGCACGCCTCGCGCGGGTCGGTGCAGCCGCTGTCGGACCAGATGCGTTCGGAGGTGGCGATCGTGGCGGGTCTGGCCCGGCGGGTGCTGGGCGAGGACGACCCGGTGCCGTGGGAGGAGTTCGCCGGCAACTACGACCTGATCCGTGACCGTATCGAGCGGGTGGTGCCGGGGTTTGCGGACTTCAACGCGCGGGTGCGCCGCCCGGGCGGGTTCACGCTGCCGCACGCGCCGCGCGACGAGCGCCGTTTTCCCACGGCCACCGGCAGGGCGAATTTCACGGTGAACCCGACGCAGGTGCTGCGGGTGCCTGAGGGGCGGCTGCTGTTGCAGACGCTGCGCTCGCACGACCAGTACAACACGACGATCTACGGGCTGGACGACCGGTACCGGGGGGTGCGCAACGGGCGCCGCGTGGTGCTGGTCAACCCGGAGGACGCCGCGGAGCTGGGGCTGGCCGACGGGTCCTACACCGACATCGTCAGCGAGTGGCCCGACGGGGTGGAGCGGCGCGCCGCCCACTACATGGTGGTGCACTATCCGACGGCGCGGGGGTGCGCGGCCGCCTACTACCCGGAGACCAACGTGCTGGTGCCGTTGGACTCCACGGCCGAGGTGTCCAACACTCCCACGTCGAAGTCGGTGGTGGTGCGGTTCGAGCCGGACAGCGGCCTGCCCGCGTCGGCCTGATCCGCGGGCCGCGTTTTTGCGCGGCGTCCCGGTTCGGGGCGGGCCTGGTGGGTAACCGCGAAGGAGGGCGCGCGGTGGCCGGGTGCGGCCACGGTGCGCCCTCGGGCCGTTGTGTGCGCATCAGAGCCGGTGGGGGTGCCGAGGAGGGTGCCCGGCTGTTCCGTGTGGAGGACGACGATGTCCGCGACCGCTCTGCGACCGTTCCGTCTCGACGCCTTCGCCGTGGGGATCATCGCGTTGGTCGGTGACGCCGCTGTGGGCCGCTGCCCGGGCGAGGCGGCGCTGTGCGCGGCCTGGCACGACCGCTACCTGGTGTCCGTGCAGCCGGTCGCCTCCCGGCTGTGGCTGCCGCTGATCAGCCGGGGCGAGGCGTTGGCCGTCCTGCCGGGGCGTGCGTCCTCGGCCGAGGAGGTGCTGTCGGCCGTGACGGAGCTGGCGGGGCGGATCGCGCCGCCGGGGCACCGGGTGGACGTGGGGGCGGGCGGTGTGTTCCTCGACGCGGCGGCCGGGGGTGTGCGGGTGGCCGCTCCCGTGCTCGTGGTCGCCCGGGGCGGGTGGGGCGGGGTGTGCTCGGCCGTGCCGGCACTGGCCGCGTGAGGCGGCGCGGGCCGGGTCGGTTGTGGCCGCGGATCGGACCGTCTCCGGTGAATCCGCCCTGATCTGGGAAGTTGCCTGGGAGGCGGCGGCTCGGCGATCGGCGTCAGCGAGGTGAGGCATGGACAGCGACAACACCTTCGGGGATGCCTCCTACGGACCGACTCCCGGTGGGAGTACGGTTTCGGCCACGGTGGACGGGCACGGCACCGTGCTGGCGTGGAGTGCGGGGGCCCAGTGGCTGTTCGGCTACTCGCCCGAGGAGGCTGTGGGCCGTCCGGTGGTCGAGGTGTTCGGTCTGGGGGCGTCCGCGCCGGTCGACTTCGCGCGGTATCCGGCGGCGTGGACCGGGGAGGTGTCCGTGCACGACCGTGACGGCGCCCCGCTGCGGCTGCGGTTGTACGCCCAGCCGCTTTTCGGGGGGCAGGGGTCGCTCCAGTGGCATCTGACGGTCACCCGTCCGAATCTCTCCGTGGAGTCGCTGCCGGCCGTGGACGACGCCGATCTGCCGCTGCTGCGGGAGTGGGCCCTGGCCCAGTCGCCGCTGCCGGTGACGCTGTTGGACCACAAGGGGCGGATCGCGGAGATGAACGAGGCCATGGTCCGTATCTCGGGGATCTCCGCGGAGCAGGCGGTGGGGATGCGGCTGCGGGAGCTGGTCCCGCTGGCGGTCTTCGCCGAGTTCGACCGGCTGGTGGAGCAGACGCTGGGCACGGGGCGGATGGTGCGCCACGAGGTCCACGGTCAAGTGGGCGAGGGGGGCCGCGAGCGCGCCTGGACGGTGTTCTTCGCGCCGCTGCGGGATCCTGCGGGGCGGATCCACGGCGTGGCCTGCACGGTGCTCGACAACTCCGAGCAGCACTGGGCGCGCCGCCGCCTGGCCGTGCTGGACGACGCCAACACGCGTCTGGGCACCACTCTGGACATGGCGCGCACCGCGGAGGAGGCCGCGGAGGTGCTGGTCCCCCGGTTCGCCGACTCGGTGGTGGTGTCGCTGCTGGAGTCGGTGTACCAGGGGGCGGAGCCGACGTTCGCGCCGCTGCCCGATCCGGTGGGGTTGCGCTGTCTGGCCCGCCACTCGGTGCTGGAGGGGCCGTTGGAGGGGGTTCCCTCTCCGGGCGACCTGTTCGACTATCCGTTGGACTCGCCGATCGGGGACTGTCTGGCGCGGCGCAGCCCGGTGCGGTACCGGATCGACGACCCGCGTCTGGCCCGGTGGTTGGAGGAGAAGCCCGGGCAGGGGTCGGCGCTGCGCACCCACGGGGTGCAGTCGCTGATGATGCTTCCGCTGCTGATCGGCGGCAAGCTGTTCGGGCTGGCCCTGCTCATGCGGCATGAGCGCACCACGCCGTTCACCGACGACGACCTGCTGCTGGCCCAGGACATCGCGGTCAAGGCGGCGGTGCGTATCGACAACGCGCGCCGCTACTCGCGGGAGCGCACCGCGGCGCTGACCCTGCAACGCAGCCTGCTGCCGCAGCGGCTGCCACACAACTCGGCGGTGGAGGTCGCCACCCGCTACCTGCCTGCGGGTTTCCGGTTCGGTGTGGGCGGCGACTGGTACGACGTCATCCAGTTGTCGGGGGCGCGCGTGGCGCTGGTGGTGGGGGACGTGACCGGGCACGGCCTGCACGCGTCGGCGACGATGGGGCGGCTGCGTACGGCCGTGCGGGCGCTGTCGGACGTGGAGCTGGCCCCGGAGGAGCTGCTCACCTACCTGGACGACCTGGTGACGCATCTGAACGCGGAGGAGGTGTCCCACCCTTCGCCGGCGACGGAGGAGCGGCTGGACCTGATGTCGGAGATCGGCGCGACGTGTCTGTATGCGATCTACGACCCGGTGTCGCGCAGTTGTGTGATGGCGCGGGCGGGGCATCCGCCGCCCGCGGTGGTGCATCCCGACGGGCGGGTCGAGTTCGTGGAGGTGCCTGCCGGGCCGCCGCTGGGGGTGGGCGGGCTGCCGTTCGAGTCGGTGGAGTTCGAGGTGCCGTCGGGCAGTCTGCTGGTGCTCTACACCGACGGGCTGTTGGAGGCGCAGGACCACGACATGCGGCTGGGGTTGGAGCGGCTGCGCGGTGTGCTGGCCCGTCCGGCGCAGACGCTGGAGGGGGTGTGCGACGCGGTGGTGCGCACCATGCTTCCGGGGGGTGCTCCCGACGACGCGGCGCTGTTGGTGGCGCGGACGCGTGCCCTGGACGCGCACCGGGTGGCCACCCGGGACCTGCCCGCGGATCCGGCGGTGGTGGGCGAGGCGCGGTCCTGGGCGTCGGAGCGGCTCGCCGAGTGGGGGTTGGAGGAGTTGTCGTTCACCACCGAGCTGGTGGTGAGTGAGCTGGTGACCAACGCCATCCGGTATGCGCGGGCGCCTATCGAGCTGCGGTTGATCAGGGACGGGACGCTGATCTGCGAGGTGTCGGACGCCAGCAACACGGCGCCGCACCTGCGGCGGGCGCGCACCTTCGACGAGGGCGGGCGCGGCCTGTTCCTGGTGGCGCAGCTCAGTCGGCGCTGGGGGACGCGGCACCGCAGCGACGGCAAGACCATCTGGGCCGAGCAGGATCTGCCGGACCGGCAGCCTGTCCCGGCGTGAGCGGGGCGGTTCAGTCCAGGGCGGTGCGGGCGGCCTCGCGCAGGGTGGCGACCATGGCGGGCACCGGGTCGTGCAGGCGGGGCCGGTGCACGACGAAGATCTGCCGGGCCAGGTCGGTGCCGTGCAGGCGGCGGGCCTTCCAGCCTTTTTCGGGGTGGGAGCGCAGGATGGTGGCGGGGACCAGGCCGATGCCGACGCCGGCGCGGATGAGGGCGAGGGTGACCTCGTAGTCGCGGGTCTCGTAGGCGACGGTGACGTCCACTCCGGCCTGTTGTGCGGCGGTGTCCAGGGCGATGCGGTTGTGGATGCCGGGCGCGCCGCAGATCCATTCTTCGTCGGCGAGGTCGGCGAGGGTGAGGCGGGGCCGGTGGGCGGCGGGGTGGGTGGCGGGCAGGACCAGCAGCAGCGGGTCGGTGAGCAGTGGTTCGCGGTGCAGTCCGGGTGCGGGGGGCAGTTCGGTTCCGGGGTAGCGGTGGGTGATGAGCAGGTCGAGGTCGCCGGAGGTGACGGGGCCGTAGCCGTCGGGGGGTTCGACGTCGCTGAGGGCCAGGCGCACGTGCGGGTGGGCGTGGCGGAAGGCGGCGAGGGCGCCGGGCAGCAGGGTCTTTCCGGCGCTGGCGAACGCGCCCAGGGCCAGGGTCGGCGGGTGCTGGCCGAGGGTGGCGCGCACGGCCCGTTCGGCGTCGCGCAGCTCCCCCAGGACGCGTTCGCCGTGGTCGAGCAGGACCCGTCCGGCTTCGGTGAGGCGCACCCCGTTGCGGCCGCGTTCCAGCAGGACGCAGCCGAGTTCCCGTTCCAGTTTGGCGAGCTGCTGGGAGAGCGCGGGCGGGGTGAAGGACAGGCGTTCGGCGGCCGCCGTGATCGATCCCGCGCGTGCCACCTCCACCAGGACCCGCAGCCGGTTGGCGTCGAGCACCACACCCCCAAAGATAAGAATTACTTAAACATCTTTAGAAAAGGCAACTTTAACTTAACGTGTGTCGGGGGCAGAGTGGAACCATGACGTCCAGCATCACCGTGCCCCGTCCGGTTCCCACGGCCCTCGACGTGCGTCGGGCCGCCGAGCGCACCGCCCCGTACCTGCGTCGTACCCCGCTGCTGCGGGCGAGCCTGCACGGCCGCCCCCTGCTGTTGAAGCTGGAGCACCTGCAGGCCACGGGCGCGTTCAAGCTGCGCGGCGCGCTCAACGCGCTGCTGGCGGGCGGGGCCGCGGGGCGGGTGGTCACCGCGTCGGGCGGCAACCACGGCCTGGGGGTGGCCACGGCCGCCCGGATGCTCGGCGTGGCGGCCACCGTGTACGTGCCCGAGACCGTCCCCGGGGTCAAGGAGCGGCGGCTGCGCGATGCCGGGGCCGAGGTGGTGCGCGCGGGCCGGGACTACGCCGCGGCCGCGTCGGCGGCCCTGGCGCGCGCCGCCGACGAGGGGGTGCGCTACGTGCACGCCTTCGACGACCCGGACGTGGTGGCGGGGCAGGGCACGATCGGCTACGAGATCGTCGCCGACGCGCCCGAGTGCGACGCCGTGGCGGTGGCCGTGGGCGGCGGCGGGCTGCTCGCCGGGGTGAGCCTGGGCATCGGCGAGGAGCGTACCGCGGTCGGCGTGGAGCCGCACGGCTGCGCGAGCCTGCACGCCGCGCTGGCGGCGGGCGGACCGGTGGACGCGCCCGTGGACTCGGTGGCGGCCTCGGCGCTGGGCGCCTCCCGGGTGGGCGAGGTCCCGTTCGCGGTGGTGCGCGGTCGGCGTGTGGCCACGGCGCTGGTGTCGGACGAGGAGATCCTGGCCGCGCGGGACCTGCTGTGGGAGGAGTTCCGGATCGCGGCGGAGCCGGCCGCGGCCGTGCCGTTGGCGGCGTGGCTGGCCGGGCGGGTCCCCGGGGAGCTGCCGTGCGTGGTGGTCTGCGGGGCCAACGCCGACTGGCGGGCCGTGGACTAGCGGGCGGGCGGCGCGCGCCGCCCGCCCGGTGCGGGTCAGGGGATGGGCCGCGCCTCGGCCGAGGAGGAGCGGGAGAGCAGTTTGCGCAGCGACAGCCTGCCCTCGTCGGGGGTGTAGGCGCGCAGCATCAGCGCGACCGAGGGGAACAGGAAGACCAGTCCGGCGAGTTTGAAGGCCCGTGCGCCCACCGCGGCCTTGCGCTGGCCGTGCAGGGCGTAGGTGCGGTGCCAGGTGCGCAGGTAGCGGTGGAGGTCGCGCAGTGACCCGGCGATGCGGCGGGCCGAGACGGGGGCGCGCAGCCGGTCGGCGTAGTGCACTTTGCGGCCCAGCCGGTGCAGGTGGATAGCCAGGTCGAGGTCTTCGAAGATGTCGGGGCCGGGGCAGGCGTGGTGGCGCAGCTCCTGCCAGCACTCCTTGGTCAGCGCCATGTTGGAGCCCCACAGCATGGGGTGGCCCGACAGCATCCGGTTGACGCGGTGGCAGAAGAGGCGCTGGGCGGCCAGGCCGGTGCGGTGCAGCGGTGCGTCGTAGAACCAGGAGGGGCCGGTGGCCGCCGAGACCGTCGGGTCGGCGAACGCCTCGGCGAGGCGCTGCGACCAGTCCGGTTCGACCCGGGTGTCGGCGTCGATGCGTCCCAGGATGTCGCCGGTGGCCTCGTCGAATCCGCGGTTGCGCGCCGGGATCAGCCCCTGGACCGTCTCGCGGATCACCCGGACGCCGTGGTCGCGGTACTTCTCCGCGATCTCGGCGGTCCGGTCGGTGGAGTTGTTGTCGACGACCAGGATCTCGTCGACCGGCACGATCTGGTTCACGAGTGCGTCCAGGCAGTGCCCGATGGCCGCCTCCTCGTTGTAGGCGGGCACCACCACCGAGATCTTCATCTTCTCCCCATCGTCCAGGTTGGTTCGGTTGCCGGGCCCCGGTCGGCGGAGCGCCTCCGGTTCCCGCCGCCGGGACCGGGGCCCGTCGAGCCGTACCGCGCCCGCCCGGTCGGATCCGCCGGGACCGGCCCCGGTTCTGCCGGGACGGGAGAAAAGACTGCCGGACGGATCCGAACGCCGCATGGACCGCGGGCGAAGCCTTCTCCCGCCGTGGTCAAAGTATCCCGAACCCGTCCGGAGCACGAGACCCCGGTGCGGGGGAACCGGTCGGCGGGTGCGGTGGCGGTCAGCGGCGGGGGACGAGTGCGGTGTAGCGGCCGTGCTCGTCCCGTTCGAGGTCGAGCAGTGCCACCACGGCGGAGCGGTCGATGGGGCCGTAGACGTGTCGGAACACGACTCCGTCGTCGAATCCCGGCGGGGTGGGGACGGCTTTCTCGTCGCGGACCTCCACCTCGTCGCCGAGTCCTGCCTCGTCGATGACGAGGGCGATCACCGGACTGGGCGGGTTGCGGAAGAACGCGTTGGCGACCCGAAGGGTCATCTCCTCGTCGGCGACGCCGTGTATGAATCCGTCCCGCTGCAGCGAGGCGGGCGCATACGGGCGGTCGGGGTTGGACCGCCATCTCTCGATCGGTGCCACGTGATAGATCACCGGACATTTCTATCGTGGTTTGATCCCCGTTCGGCACATTTTGCCGTAAGTCGACGTCTCCTTACTGAAAAAGCACAGGACAGACCGGTTGAGTGGTTTGTCACTCAGTGGGCTGTGTCGACTTCCGGCGTGCGAATTCCATTGTTTCGGACTTGTCCGCATTACATAATCTTTTTCCGTTTGCCGGGAAAAGGACGCGCCCCGGCGCGCGGGCGCCGGGGCGCGGGCAGCAGGCGGCCTCAGGAGCGGGGCAGCAGCTCGGCCAGCCACGCCTCCACGTCGGCGGAGGTGCGGGGCAGCGCCGCCGACAGGTTCCGGTTGCCGTCGGGGGTGACGAGGATGTCGTCCTCGATGCGCACCCCGATGCCGCGCAGCTCCTCGGGCACGGTCAGGTCGTCGGGCTGGAAGTACAGGCCCGGCTCCACGGTCAGCACCATGCCGGGCTCCAGGGTGCCGTCGACGTAGGCCTCGGTGCGCGCCACCGCGCAGTCGTGCACGTCCAGGCCGAGCATGTGCCCGGTGCCGTGCAGGGTGTAGCGGCGCTGCAACCCCAGCTCCAGGACGCGGTCGACCGGCCCCTCCAGCAGGCCCCACTCGACCAGGCCCTCGGCGAGCACCCGCTGGGCGGCGTCGTGGTAGGCGCGGAACGGCCGCCCCGGCCGCACCTCGGCGATGCCCGCCTCCTGCGCGGCGTACACCAGGTCGTAGACGCGCCGCTGCACGCCGCTGAAGCGCCCGCTGACGGGGATGGTGCGGGTGACGTCGGCCGTGTAGAGGGTGGTGGTCTCCACGCCCGCGTCCAGCAGCAGCAGGTCGCCGGGGCGCACCGGGCCGTCGTTGCGTACCCAGTGCAGCGTGGTGGCGTGCGGCCCGGCCGCGGCGATCGTGCCGTAGCCGACGTCGTTGCCCTCCACGCGGGCGCGCAGGAAGAACGTGCCCTCGATGTAGCGTTCGGAGGTGGCCTGCGCCTGCGGCAGCGCCCGCACCACGTCCTCGAAGCCGCGCACGGTGGAGTCCACGGCCCGCTGGAGCTGGCCGATCTCCCACTCGTCCTTGACGAGGCGCTGGTCGTGCAGGAAGACCGCGAGCTCGGCGTCGCGCTCCGCGGCCTCCTCGGCGTCGCGGGCGTCCCCCGTGGAGCGGCGCAGGGTGAGGACCGCCTCCAGGCCGGCGTCGTGGCCGCACACGATCCGGGTGGGTGCTTCGGGGGCCTCGCGCAGCACGTCGGCCAGGGTGCGGATGTCGCGGGTGGGCAGCCCGTACAGCGCGGAGGCCTCGGCCAGGCTGTTGCGCCGCCCCACCCACAGCTCGCCGTACCCGTCCAGCCAGAACTCGCCGTTCTCCCGGCTGGAGCGGGGCCGCAGGTACAGCGCGGCGTCGTGGCCGCCGCCGGCGCGCGGCTCCAGCACCAGGCAGCCGTCCTCGGACTGGTCGCCGGTCAGGTACACGTAGTCGCTGGCCGCGCGGAACGGGTAGTCGGTGTCGTTGGAGCGGGTCTTCAGGTTGCCCGCGGGGATCACCAGCCGCTCGCCGGGGAAGCGGGCGCTGAGCGCGGCGCGCCGCTTGGCGGTGTAGGCGGCCTGCTCGATCGGCTCCAGGTCGCGCCGCTCGGTGTCGGCCCACCCGGTGCGCATCCACTCGGCGAGTTCCGGGGAGACGTCCTTGTAGGGGCCGTTCTTGCGTCCCTTGAACTGCGGTTCCGCGGTCGTGTCCCGCTCCTGGCCGTCGCGGTCCCGCTGTCCTTCGGAGTACTGCTGCTCGGTCACGGCTGCCCTCCTCGTCACGTCTCCACCCTGTGTCAACCCCGGCGGGGCGGTCCTGCTTCCCATGCTAGGAGCAGGCAGCTCGGGCGCCCTCCCGGCAGCCGCGACGCCCGCGGGGCGGCCTTCCCCGCACGAGCACCCATGCCCCCACGGCCACCGCGGGAGGGGAAGCTCCTCGGCCGAGGACCGCCACCGCCCGACCAGGGCGTCCTTCGACCACGAGACGCGACAGCCCCGAGGAGACTCCTGGTACCGGAGGGACAGCGAAGCTCCTACGCCCCAGGAAGCCGCCCGGCCGCGGGGAGGCCCTTCCGCCGCTCCCGGGCGCTGGGAAAGCCGCCCTCGGCCAGAAAGGTGAAAGCCCCTGCCCCGCCCTCGTGAGCTCGGGGTCACTTCCCCCGCCCCGAAGGGGAAGCCCTCTCCCCTGCGCCCTCGAGAAACCACTCACAGGCGCAAAGGTGATAACTCCTCCCCCACCCAGGGAGAGGTGAAGGCTGCCGGGCCTCCCCGGCCGAAACACACCCCTCACGGCGAAGGCCGGCACCAACCACGGCCGCCTTCTGTAGTCCGCCCCGCAGGCGGCAGCCCCATGCGGATCAGAGTGCGCCGCGGCGCGCGGTGGCGAGGAACGCCTCCCACTCGGTGGCGGGGAAGGCGAGGTACCCGGCACCAGGGTGCTTGGAGTCCCGCACCGCTGCGCCGGGGGCAGGCAGAGGGGCGACTTCGACGCAGTTGGGTTCCTGTCTGCTGTAGCTGCTCTTGCGCAAGTCGGGAAGCACTGAGGCTACCTCTACGCAGTTCTGATTCTGAGCGCTGTAGCTGCTCTTCCGGAACTCCAGTCTGACGGTCATGATGCGCTCCCCAGGGATTTCAGAACGTCGTCGATGAACTCAACCGACAGAGCTGTGGACAGCGCCACGCCCTGAACGTTACTGAATGCCACGTTATACCGCTCGATTTCGTCTGGTTGCTCCAGGAACAGGTCGTCTGCGGCAGTGCCAACGTAGACGATCGGCTGGTCTTTCGGACTTGGGAAGTCGAGGATAGTGAACGGTCCGGCCAGGGCGAGGTGTGCTCCTGCTGCGTAAGGAAGTACTTGGATGTCGATGTGGTGACGGTGGGCCATGTTCTTCAGGTGAACAAGCTGCTCACGCATCACCTCGGGACCACCGACAAGGCGGCGCAGTGCCCCTTCGTCGATGACCGCCACCATGTGCGGCGGCTTGATCCAGTTGAAGATCTCGCGACGCTTCATGCGCGCCTCGACACGGCGGACCACATCCTCTTCCCTAATGGCACGGCCAGCCTGGAAGACAGCGGTGGCGTATTCGGGAGTCTGGAACAGGCCGGGAATGGTCAGCGCCTCGAAGGTCCGAATCATCGACGCCTCCGCCTCCCAGTCGGGAAGCGCCTGATCGCCGAAGACATCCCGGTACTTGGACCACCAGCCGCGCTCCTTGGACTGCTGAGCGAGCTGGTGCATCGCCTCGCGTGTCTTCTGGTCCACCTTGTAGAGGTCGGCGAGCGCATCAAGATCACTCGCACGGAGGCGTCGGGCGTCAGCGGTTTCGATGCGTCCCAGGGTGGAGCGGGGCACGTTGGCCTTCTGGGCGGCTTCCTCCAGTGTCATCCCGGCCTGTTCGCGGAGTCCTCGTAGGACTTGGCCAAGACGTCGGCGACGGACGTTGGGGCTGCGGTAGTCCATGAACCATCCCAACTTTGGGAATCTGAGTTTTTCGCTTGTGGATTGGGATTCTGAGTTTACTATGGGAGTGGTCAGACAGCTACGGACTGTCTGTCGACCGAACTTATGAGGCGTCTGCCGTCCCTGTCCCGCAAACCGCACTGTTCACGGGCATCTCACCGCACAGCCACGTCGTCTTCCGAGGAGTTCGCCATGCCGCTGCTCGCCCCTCCGCCGCTCCCCTCCGTCACCGTCCCGCTGGGGCTGGTGATCCCGCCCGGCAAGGAGCACTACTTCGACACCACAGCCGAGCCCGTCCCCTACACCCGCCGCTCCTTCGAGTTCCGCGGCGAACGCGCCTTCCTCCCCCTCGTCCACGCCTTCCTGGCCACGTGCGCGGCCGGACGCGACCCCGACTACGTCCACCTGTTCCGCCTACTCGGCGTGGAGCTGGCCACCAACGCCATCCGCCACACCAACTCCGGCCGTGCGGGCGGCACCTTCACCCTGCACGTGGTGCGCACCCCCACCCACATGAAACTCACCTGCTCCGACTCCGGCGACGGCCGCATCACCCCGATCCGCGACCCCGAGTACCTGGCCGTGCTCCCCCTCGACCCCGAGCGCGAGCACGGCCGCGGCCTGGCCCTGGTGGACGCCCTGGCCACCTCCTGGGGCGACGACGGCCGCCAGTCCTTCCGCCGCGTCTGGTTCACCCTCGACTACGACCTGGCCGGAAGCGCCTGGCCCGCCCTCTGACACCGCACGGCCGTGATCGGGGCGCCGGTGGGAGCGCGGCCTCACTTCCCGCTCCCACCGGCGCCGATACGGCAAGAACAGGCCCGATATGTCCTCCAACCCTGGTACGGTCGCCGCGTGATCACCGGAGAACTGAAGAACAAGATCGACCGCGTGTGGGACGCCTTCTGGTCGGGAGGCATCTCCAACCCCCTGGAGGTGATCGAGCAGATCACCTACTTGATGTTCATCAAGCGGCTGGACGAGATCCACACCCGCAAGGAGCGCAAGGCCAACCGCACCAGACGGCCGATCGAGAACCCGATCTTCACCGACGACCAGCAGGACCTCCGCTGGTCGGTCTTCAAGGGCTACGCCCCCGAGGTCATGTACGAGATCGTGGACAAGGGCGTCTTCCCCTTCCTGCGCGTCCTCGGTGGAGGAGGCTCCACCTACTCGGAGCACATGGGGGATGCCCGGTTCACCATCCCCACTCCCGGCCTGTTGGCCCGGGTGGTGGACATGCTCGACGAAGTTGACCTGGAGGCGGGCGACACCAAGGGCGACCTGTACGAGTACATGCTCAGCAAGATCGCCACCGCCGGGCACAACGGCCAGTTCCGCACGCCCCGCCACATCATCCAGCTCATGGTCGAGATGACGGCCCCCGGACCGGATGACGAGATCTGCGACCCGGCGTGCGGCACAGCGGGCTTCCTCATGGAGGCGGCCTCCTACGTGCGCCGTACCCATGCCGACGCTCTGCTCGGCCCCGAGCAGACCCGGCACTTCAACAACAGCATGTTCCACGGGTTCGACTTCGACTCCACCATGCTGCGCATCGGCAGCATGAACATGCTGTTGCACGGGGTGGAGAACCCCGACATCCGCTACCGCGACTCCCTGGCCGAGAGCGCCAGCGGTGAGGCCGAGAAGTACTCCCTGATCCTGGCCAACCCGCCGTTCGCGGGCAGTCTCGACTACGAGAGCACCGCCAAGGACCTCCAGCGGATCGTCAAGACCAAGAAGACCGAACTGCTCTTCCTCGCGCTGTTCCTGCGCCTGCTCAAGCCGGGCGGCCGGGCAGCGGTGATCGTGCCGGACGGTGTGCTGTTCGGGTCCACCAAGGCGCACAAGGAGATCCGCCGCATCCTGGTGGAGGAGCACAAGCTGGACGGCGTGGTCAAGCTGCCCAGCGGGGTGTTCAAACCGTACGCAGGGGTGTCCACCGCGATCCTGCTGTTCACCAAGACCAACAGCGGCGGCACCGACAACGTGTGGTTCTACGAGGTCACCGCCGACGGGCTGAGCCTGGACGACAAGCGGAACCCGCTGCTCCCCGAAGACAAACTCGGCCCGGTTCCCGCAGCCGGAGAGTTGAGCGAGGACGAGCACGCCAAGAACAACCTGCCCGATGTACTCGCTCGCTGGAACCGGCGTAATGCAGACGAGCAAGACAGAGCCCGCACCGAACAAAGCTTCTGCGTCCCTAAGGACGAGATCGCTGAGAACGGCTACGACCTGAGCCTCAACCGGTACAAGGAAGTCGTTTACGAGGAAGTCAAGCACCGCGCTCCAGCCGAGATCATGAATGATCTGACCCGAATTGAAACAGAAATCCAAGAAAGCATGTCGGATCTGAAAGGACTACTGGAATGAATGAATGGGACAGAGCTCTCATCGGCGAAGTAGTCCGTGTGGTCGGCGGCGGAACCCCAGCCCGAACCAATCCCGACTACTATGGTGGCGACATCCCTTGGGTGACCCCCAAGGACATGAAATCATGGCACATAGACAAGGCTCAAGTAAATATCACCCAGGAAGGACTTGAGCACAGCAGCACCCGACTCGTTCCTGCAAATTCTGTCCTAATTGTCGTTCGCTCTGGAGTTCTGAAACACACTCTCCCAGTCAGCCTAAACCGCAGGCCGGTCGCCATCAATCAAGACATGAAGGCCCTGGTCTGTTCAGATCGCATAGATCCAAACTATCTAGCCCGATTCATCAAGGAGCGATCAGGGCATATTCTGCAATGGGTCCGAGCCACCACTGCGGACAACTTTCCTATTGACAATCTAAAGAAACTTCCCGTCCCCCTCCCTCCGCTCAACGAACAACGCCGGATCGCCGCTGTCCTCGACAAGGTCGACGCCCTGCGCGCCAAGCGCCGCGAGTCCATCGCCCTCCTCGACGATCTCATCCAGTCCGTCTTCCTCGACATGTTCGGCGACCCCCAAAGAAATACTAAAAACTGGACAAGGGTTTCTCTGGGAGAACTAATCAACAACGGCCCCCAGAACGGGATATACAAGCCATCGAGCAGGTACGGGACAGGCACCCCTATTGTCCGGATTGATGCGTTCTACGACGGAGTCATCAAGAACCCCTCTTCCCTTAAACGCGTTGAACTCGAAGCCAACGAAATTGATCGTTATCTCCTCCACCCAGGCGACGTCCTGATCAACAGGGTCAACAGCCTTGAATACCTGGGAAAGTGCGCCCTGGTTCCTCACCTTCCGGAGCCAACCGTGTTCGAGTCGAACATGATGAGGTTCAGCCTGAAACGCGATGTAGTCGAACCCGGATATCTTGTTCAATTCTTGCAGACAAGATACGTCAAGTCACAGATCATGTCCGCAGCGAAAAACGCGGTCAACCAGTCCAGCATCAACCAGCGCGACGTGCGAGGAATTCAGGTAAACATTCCCCCGATCGCCAACCAGCAGGCTTACCTCTCACAGGTCTCCGCCATCAACTCCCTCAAGGAGGCCCACCGCGCCCATCTCGCCCGCCTGGACGAGCTGTTCGCCTCCCTCCAGCACCGGGCTTTCCGCGGGGAACTCTTCTCCGACGCCGCGTAGCCGCAGCGGCCGTATCCCGCCAGCCTCGTAGCCAATTCTGATGAAATGCCCGTTTTTTCTAGATCGCCCGCTATAAGATCCCGGGCATGTCCAACTTTGCGTTCCTCTCCGCTGAGTGGCCGGAACTGTACGACGAGGCTGTGCGGGCCGAACGGCTCGCGCGGGTCGATCCGCGCACGTCGTGCTTCTACGCGCGGCGTGCGCTGGAGCTGACCGTCGACTGGCTGTACCGGTACGACGCCTCTCTCCGTCGACCGGCCAGGGACGACCTGCACGGGCTGATCACCGAGCCGACGCTGGTCGCCCTGGTCGGTGCTGCTCTCCAGCGGAAGATGGACGTGATCCGGCGTATCGGCAACCGGGCGGTGCACCGGCCCGAGCCGGTGCACGCCTCGGACGCTGTGAAGGTCGCGGCCGAACTGTTCCACGTGCTGTACTGGGTGGCCCGCACCTACACCCGTGACCCCGCCCACCTGCCCGCCGACACCCTCGTCTTCGACGCGGGCGTCATCAAACGCCCCGCCACCCCCGCCGAGCGGATCAAGCGGCAGGCCGAACTCAAGAGGCTGGAGCAGGAGCACGCCCGCCGGGACGCCGAACTCGCCGAGGCCCGCGCGAACAACGAAGCGCTCAACGCCGAACTCCAGCGGCTGCGCGCCGAGGTCGCCGAGGCCAAGGCCGCCAACTCCGCGCGCGCCGACCGGCACGACTACGACGAGGCGCAGACCCGCGCCCTGCTCATCGACCTGATGCTGCGGGAGGCGGGCTGGAGCCTCGACGGCGAACACGACCGCGAGTACCCGGTCTCCGGCATGCCCAACGCCTCCGGCAACGGCCGGGTCGACTACGTGCTGTGGGACGACGACGGCCGCCCGCTCGCCGTGGTCGAGGCCAAACGCGCCCGGCGCAGCCCCGCCGAGGGCCAGCAGCAGGCCAAGCTGTACGCTGACGCCCTGGAAGCCAGGTTCGGCCGCCGTCCCGTGATCTTCTACACCAGCGGCTACGACACCTACCTGTGGGACGACACTGTGTACCCGCCCCGGCAGGTGCGCGGTTTCTACACCAAGGACGAACTGCGGCTGCTCGTCCAGCGCCGCGCCCGCCAGGCCCTCGCGGGCGTCCCGGTCAACTCCGACATCGCGGGCCGCCCCTACCAGAAGGAGGCGATCCGCCGCATCGGCGAAGCGTTCGAGTCGGGGCGGCGCAAGGCCCTGGTGGTGATGGCCACCGGCGCGGGCAAGACCCGCACCACGGTCGCCCTCGTCGACCAGCTCATGCGCGCCGGGTGGGTCAAGCGGGTGCTGTTCCTGGCCGACCGCACCGCGCTGGTCACCCAGGCCGTGAACGCGTTCAAAAACCACCTGGGCGCCTCCAACCCGGTGAACCTGGTCACCGAGCGGGACGCCGACGGCCGGGTGTACGTGTCGACCTACCCGACCATGATGAACCTCATCGACCGCACCGACGAGGGGGTGCGCCGGTTCGGTCCCGGCTTCTTCGACCTGGTCGTCGTCGACGAGGCGCACCGCTCGGTCTACCAGAAGTACCGGGAGATCTTCGCCTACTTCGACGCGCTGCTGCTGGGCCTGACCGCCACCCCCAAGGACGAGGTGGACCGCAACACCTACCGCCTGTTCGAGCTGGAGGCCGGGAACCCCACCTACGTCTACAGCCTGGAGGACGCCGCCCACGACGGCTACCTGGTGCTGCCCAAGACCGTGGCGGTGCCGCTGCGGTTCCAGCGCGAGGGCATCCGCTACGACGACCTCAGCGAGGAGGAGAAGGCCGAGTGGGACGCCCTCGACTGGGGTGAGGAGGGTCCGCCCGACGAGGTGGACTCCGAGGCGGTCAACAAGTTCCTGTTCAACGCCGACACCGTGGACAAGGCGCTTGAGGTGCTGATGACCCGCGGCCACCGGGTCGCGGGCGGCGACCGGCTCGGTAAGACCATCATCTTCGCGAAGAACCAGGCGCACGCCGAGTTCATCGAGGAGCGGTTCAACGCCAACTATCCCGAGTACCGGGGCGAATTCGCCCGGGTCGTCACCCACCGCAGCGAGTACGCCCAGGACCTCATCGACCGGTTCGCCGCCTCCGACCGGGCTCCGCACATCGCGATCTCGGTGGACATGCTCGACACCGGCATCGACGTACCCGAGGTCGTCAACCTGGTGCTGTTCAAACTGGTGCGGTCCAAGACCAAGTTCTGGCAGATGATCGGTCGGGGCACCCGGCTGTGCCCCGACCTGTTCGGTCCCGGCCGCGACAAGGAGGACTTCCTCGTCTTCGACCTGTGCGGCAACGTCGAGTTCTTCAACCAGGACCTGCCCTCCTCGGAGGGGCACGTGGCCCCGTCGCTGGGCGAGCGGCTGATGCGGCAGCGTCTGGAGGTGCTGCGTGTCCTCGACGAGCGCGGTGCCGCCGCGGGTGAGGAGGAGCCGCAGGAGGACGGCACCCGCAGCGAGGCGGGCCTGCGCCGTGAGCTGGCCCACCACCTGCACCGCACGGTAGCGGGCATGAACCGCGACAGCTTCCTGGTCCGCCCGCACCTGCGCCAGGTCGAGTTCTACAGCGACTACGCGCACTGGCGCCGTCTGCGCCCGGAGGACTACGACGAGATCACCGAGCACCTGGCGGGCCTGCCCAGCGAGTACCGCTCCGACGACGACACCGAGGAGGCCAGGCGTTTCGACCTGTGGTCGCTGCGCCTGCAACTGGGGCGGCTCACGGGCGACCTGACGGGCGAGGAGCGGCTCCGCGGCAGGATCCAGGAGCTCGCATCGGCGCTGCTGGGGAAGACCTCCATTCCCGACGTGCGTCGGCAGCAGGAGTTCCTGGAGGAGGTCGCCGGGGACGAGTGGTGGGTGGACGTGACCGCACCGATGCTGGAGTCGATGCGCCGCCGCATGCGCTCCCTGGTGCGGTTCGTCGACCCCGTGCAGCGGACGGTGGTCTACACCGACTTCGAGGACGAGCTCGGCGAGGTCGCGGAGGCCGTGCTGCGGGGTGTGCCGGCGGACGCCGCACGCGACCGGTTGGAGGGGCGGCTGCGGCGCTTCCTGCGCGGCCACGAGGACCTTCCTGCGGTGCGGAAGCTGCGTTCGGCGGTGCAGGTCGATGCCGCCGACCTGGCCGCCCTGGAGGGGGCGCTGCTGGAGGCGCAGGTGTGCACCGCGGAGGAGTTGCGGGAGGCGGAGCAGGAGCACGGGGGCGGCCTCGGCCGTCTGGTGCGGCTCCAGCTCGGTCTGGACCGCGACGCGGTCGAGGCGGCCTTCTCCGCGTTCCGGCACGGCCGCTCCCTCAGCGCCGCGCAGACGCGGTTCGTGGTGAGGATGGTCGACTACCTGGAGCGCAACGGGGTGCTGGAGGTCGGCGCGCTGTACGAGTCGCCGTTCGCAGAGCTGGCCCCCAACGGCCCCGAGGACCTGTTCGACGAGGACGGCATGGAGGCGCTGGTGGAGGTGCTGGGCCGTATAGAGGCGACGGCCGTGCCTTCCTGAGCGCCGTCTGCCCCGTGGCCATGGCCGGTGCCGCAAACGGCCCTGGTGCCATGGCCGATGGTGCGCTGAGCCGGAGGTCGGCCGCGTCCGGTCCCCGGCTCAGCGGGGCGCGTTGGGGCCGTACCGGGCGTCGTGGTCCTTGGGGTCGCGGGGGTCGGCGGTGTTGGCGATGACCACGGCGACGGGCGGGATGGCGGTTGCGGCCACGCACATCGCCAGGCCCCAGCCCGCGCCGAGCAGCATGCCGACCGGCGCGGACAGTGCGAACAGCAGCAGGCATGCCGCCATCAGCGCCTCGTAGCGCCGTCTGCGGCGCGGCTGGCCGCGCCAGCGCCGTAGCGCGGTGCTGCTCCACCGGTGCACGGCCACGGTCCTTCGCCTCCTCCTTCTGGTCGGGCGGTCCGGGCGGTTCAGCGCCGGGCCGGGCGCGGGGCCGCGGCCAGGTGGGTGGTGAACCAGTCGCGGGCCAGTTCTGCGACGGTGGTCAGCGCGCCCGGCTCCTCGAAGAGGTGGCCTGCGCCGGGGATCACGGTGAGCCGGTGCTCGCAGCGCAGCCGCACCCGGGCCCTGCGGTTGAGGTCGAGGACGGTCTGGTCGTCGCCGCCGACGACGAGCAGGGTGGCGGCGCGCACCGATTCCAGGGCCTCTCCGGCGAGGTCGGGGCGGCCGCCGCGGGACACGACGGCCTGGGCGTCGCTGTCCGGTCGGGCGGCGGCGGCGAGTGCGGCGGCGGCTCCGGTGCTGGCGCCGAAGTAGCCGAGGGGCAGTCGGGCGGTGTCGGGGCGTTCGCGCACCCACTCGGCGGCCACGGCGAGCCGTCCGGCGAGCAGGGCGATGTCGAACACGTTGGCCCGTTCCTCGGCTTCGGCGTCGTCGAGCAGGTCGAACAGGAGGGTGGCCAGTCCGCCCCGGTGCAGTTCCTCGGCGACGGCGCGGTTGCGCGGCGAGTTCCGTCCGCTGCCGCTGCCGTGGGCGAACACCACGATGCCCACGGCCCGTTGCGGCACGGTCAGGTGTCCGGGCAGGCGGACGGGTCCGGCCTGGATCTCGACCTCGTCGACGGCGGGGCCGTGCGAGGGGGTGTGTTCGGTGCGGGGGCGGGCGGCTGCTCGGGCGAGGAGTGCGGTGACCTCGTCGTCGGTGGTCTGGGTGAAGTCGGTGTACCACTCGCCGATCGCGGAGAAGCCGTCGGGGACCAGCGGGCAGATCACCTCGTCGGCGTCGTCGTGCAGTCGGGCGACCGCGTCGGGTGAGCCGACCGGGGCGGCCAGGACGACGCGGCGTGCGCCCAGGCGTCGGGCGACCTGGCAGGCGGCGCGTGCGGTGGAGCCGGTGGCGATGCCGTCGTCGACGACGACGGCGGTGCGGCCGTGCAGTGGTGTCCTGGGGCGTCCTGCGCGGAAGCGGTGGACGCGGCGGTGCAGTTCTGCGCGTTCGCGGCGTTCCACGGCGGCGAAGTCGTCGTCGCCGAGGCCGGTCATGGCGCGGACGCGCCGGTCGACGACGCGGACGTCGTCTTCGCCGATCGCGCCCATGGCGAGTTCCGGCTGGTAGGGGACGCCGATCTTGCGGACCACGATGACGTCCAGGGGTGCGTCGAGCGCGGTGGCGACCTCGTGGGCGACGGGGACGCCGCCGCGCGGCAGGCCGAGGACGACGGTGTCCTGGCCGCCGAGTCGGCGTGCCGTCTGTGCGGCGAGGCGTCGTCCCGCGTCCGTCCGGTTGATGTAGGTCATCTCGGCCCTCCCGGCGGGTGTCCTCGTGGGGGCTGCTACCCGTGCGGGGCGGGCTGATTCGGGTGGGTGCGGCCGGGTGGCCGGGAGGCGGGGCGGCGCAGGCCTTGCAGGCCGCGGCTGACGTCGTATCCGGCTGCGGCGAGCCGGTGTCTGGCGGCGTCGGCGCGGCGCACGGTGGCTTCGTCGAAGAGGAGGTTGTAGACGGTGGTGGGCAGGGCGTTGAGGGCGGTGCGCAGCGCGCCGAGGGCGGCGGTGACGGCGGTCTGGGTGCCGGGTGGTTCGGGCAGCAGCCGGTAGGCGCGGCGTGCCCAGTCCGGCAGCGTGTAGTAGGCGAGGGCGCCGACGGGCAGCCACAGCGGTCGCAGGGGGCGCAGTGGGGCGAGCCGGTCGGGCAGGGCGGGCCACAGCAGGTAGCGGGCCACGGCGCGGGCCTGGGGTCCGGCGCGCAGGCGGGGGCGGATCGCGGCGAGGTAGCGGCGCATCTGTGCGACGGAGGCGGGCACGTCGGCGGGGTCGAGTCCGACGAGGGTGGCGGTGCGAACCTGTTCGGCGAGGTAGCGGTCGGCGTCGGCGCGGGTGAGCGGGAGTCCCGCGCGGGCCACCACTTCCAGGTAGGAGACGACTTCGGCGCAGTGCACCCACAGCAGCAGGTCGGGTTCGTCGACGCGGTGGCGGCGGCCGGTGGCCGGGTCGGTGAAGGACAGTCGGGCGTGGACGTGTCGGACGCGGGCGGCGGCCTGTTCGACCTCGGCGGGGCTGCCGTAGGTGGTGACGGCGACGTAGTCGGCGGTGCGCAGGAGGCGTCCGGTGGGGTCGGTGCGGAAGTCGGAGCGCTGCCAGACGCCTTGGAGGGCGACGGGGTGCAGGGCTTGGAGCATGAGGGCGCGTACGCCTGCCACCCACATGGCGCGGTCGAGGTGCAGCCGCCAGGTGACCTCCTCGGGCAGGGCGAAGGTCGGTCTCGGTTCTGCGGCGTCTGCCTGCTCGTGGACCGTCACAGGTCCGATGGTACCGACACGGGGCATCCCCATCATGGGGATATCCGTCATGGGCATGACAAACGGGCGGAGGGTTGTTCACGATCTTGGCGTTATGAGTCTGATGTCTTCTCGTTTTCTTCGTTCCCGCTGGATCCTGTCTGCGGGCGGTGGTTCGTGAACCAGCCACTCTTTCCGGCAGACCGTCCGGAGTCCCGCACTGGGGAGGGGCCCCCCGGCGGCTGCCCTGTCGACCTGTCCCATCCGGAGGCGTTGCACCGTCTGGCGGTGCCCGTGCACGGGGAGTTGGACACCAACCTTCCGGAGCTGTTGGAGCGGCTGCGCAAGCGGTTCGGTGCCGTGGCGCCCGTGGAGGTGGCGCCGGGGGTGGCCGCGTGGATCCTGCTGGGCTACGACGCCAACCGCCGGGTGTTGCAGGATTCCACGGAGTTCGCGCGTGATCCGCGGCGGTGGCGGGAGGCCCGGGAGGGGCGGGCCACCCCGGAGAAGGTGCCGGGTCCGTTCTGGTACTTCCGCAACGCGCTGGCCTCCGACGATCCCGACCACAGCCGCTACCGTCCGGTGATCGTGGACGCGCTCAGCGGGATCACCGCCGACGGCACGCGGCTGGCGGTGCGGCGGATCTCCACCGAGCTGCTGGCGCCGGTGGCGCAGTCGGGGCGTGCCGACCTGGTGTCCGACTTTGCGTTCCGGGTGCCGCTGCTGGTGCTCAACCGCTACTTCGGCCTGCCGCCGCAGGAGGGCGCCGACCTGGTGGACCTGATGCGGCAGGTGTGGGACGGCGGTGAGCAGGCGGAGGCGGCGCGGCTGGGCCTGTTCTCCTACGCCCAGGCGGTGACCGCCCGCAGGCGGGAGGAGCCGGGGTCCGACATCGTGTCGCGGATGGTCGTCCACCCCAACGCGTTGGACGACGAGGAGATCGCGCACCAGCTCATCCTGTTGATCTCGGCGGCGCACGACCCGTTGATGAACCTGATCGCCAACACGGTGTACACGCTGATGACGGACCAGCAGGTCCGGCACGACGTGGCGGGGGCGCACCTGCGGGTGGAGGACGTGGTCGACACGGTGCTGTGGCGGTCTCCGCCGATCACGCTGCTTCCGGGCCGCTACCCGGTGCGCGACACCGTGTTGGAGGGGGCCCGCCTGTCCGAGGGCGACTGTCTGATCATCGGTTACGGTCCGGCGCACGCCGATCCGACGGTGGCCCCCTACATCGACCCGCTCAGCCTGTCGGGGATGCGTGCCCACCTGGCGTGGGGCACCGGCCCGCACGCGTGTCCGGCCCAGCAGATCGCCCGCCAGATCGCGGTGGACGCCGTGGAGGCGCTGCTGGACCTGCTGCCGGACGTGCGGCTGGCGGTGCCCGCCGAGACGCTGGAGTGGCGCAGGTCGCTGTTCGCGCACGGCCTGAAGTCCCTGCCCGTCACCTTCTACCCCGTTGACATCACCCCACCTGGAGAAGCCTCATGGCCGCAGTCCCCGAACCCATCGTCCTCGTCCCCTCAGACGCCCACGACCAAGCCCTCCGGCTCCGTGAAGCGGGGCCGCTTGCCCGCGTGGTGGTGGAAGGTCTGGAGGTTTGGGCGCTGACCCACGACCGGGAGTTGCGCGAGGCGCTGGTCGACACCCGGTTCCGCCGCAACTGGCGCACCTGGCGTGCCCTGTCGGAGGGGGAGGTCGCCACCGACCACCCGGTGGCGGCGATGGTGTACCTGGACAACATGCTCACCGTGGACGGTGAGGCGCACCGGCGGATGCGCGGCCCGGTCTCCAAGGCGTTCACCCCGCGGCGGGTGGAGGCGCTGCGCCCGGCGGTCGGCGCGGTCGTGGACTCCCTGCTGGAGGAGCTGGCCGAGCGGGACGGCCCGGTCGACCTCAAGGCCGAGTTCGCCTATCCGCTGTCGATGCGGGTGTTCAGCGAGCTGTTCGGGATTCCCGAGCGCGACCACGACCGGATGCGGCAGATGGTGGCCACGGCGTTCTCGCCGTCCACGCCGGAGGAGGTGCGCGCCATGCGTGAGCAGTTGGACGCGTTCCTCACCGAGCTGATCTCGGACAAGCGCAGCGAGCCGGGCGAGGACCTGACGTCGGCGCTGGTGTCGGCGACCGACGAGGAGCACCAGCTCAGCGACGCCGAGCTGCGTGACACGCTGTGGCTGCTGGTGACCGCCGGGTTCGAGACGACGTCGTCTGCGCTGGTCAACGGTGTGCAGGCGCTGCTGTCGCACCCGGAGCAGTTGGCGCTGCTGCGGTCGGGGTCGGCGGCGTGGACGGACGCGGTGGAGGAGGTGCTGCGGCAGGCGGGGAGCGTGGCGACGCTGCCGTTCCTGTTCGCCGCCGAGGACGTGGAGATCGGCGGGCGGACGGTGCGGGCCGGGGAGCCGGTGCTGCTCGCCTACCTGGCGGCCAACCTCGACACCGACCGCTACGGTGCGGATGCCGCGGAGTTCGACCTGACCCGGTCGCGTCCCCGGCACCTGGCCTTCGGGCACGGCCCGCACACCTGCCTGGGTGCTGCGCTGGCCCGCCTGGAGCTGGAGGTGGCCCTGAAGGCGCTGTTCACCCGGTTCCCGGAGGTCTCCCTGGTGGAGGGGGACGTGCCGCGGCTGGGGTCGGTGTTCATCAACTCCCCGGCGTCGCTGCCGGTGCGGTTGAGCGCGCAGCGGGCCGCGGCGTGACGGTGCGGGTGTGAGGTCGGCCGGCGGCGGGCGGGTCCGGCGCGGGGCGGTGCCCCGGGGCCGGTCCGTCCGTCCGCCGGTCGGCGGCGGGTCCGGGCGGTCTCAGGGGCGGGTGCTGCCGGCGGGGTCCTGCTGGTTCTCCCAGGGGCGGGGCAGCAGGCCGAGGAAGTGGCCGGGGATGCGCATGCCGTCGCAGATCTGGACGATCTTGTCGTAGGTGGTGATGGAGCCGGTGCCGCGGGCCAGCCGTCCCACCCGTTCGGGTTTGATGCCGCAGGAGGCGGCGATCTTGCTGTAGCTGATGCCCGCCCACTTCCGCGCGAGGTGGAAGAGCTGTCCGAAGTCCCTGCGGGCCAGGGCTTCCTGGACGTCGGCGCGCTGCAGGAAGTCTTCCGGGAGGGCCGCCGGGGGGATGTAGTCGCTCATCGCTTGTCTCGTGGGAGCCGTCGGGCTGTCGGCGTGGACTGCGGCGTGTCGCCGGTCTTCGCGGTGGAGCCGACGGATGTGGGAAAGGTCCGGTCTGTCGTTTCGCGACGATAATAGCGTCTTCACGAAAAATCCTGTTTTTCGCTGGTTTGTTGTCTTGGGGGGCGGGGGTGCGGCCCCGTGTCGGCGGGTGGCCGTGGGGGTGTTCCCGGTGGGAGGCGGCCCCGCCTGCCGGGGCGGCGGGGCCGGGGGCTAGGCTCGCGTCGTGCCCGCCCAGAGTTGTGCCGCCCCGCCGTGCCGGGGCTGTGGTGCGGCCGTGCCCGGCGCGGGGTGCGGGCCGTGACCCTGGGCCGGGGGTCGGCGCCCTGCCACCACGGGGAGATCCTCCAGGGCGTCTTCCGCGACGGCGGGGGCAGGCCCTGCCGGGGCCTGGTCACCCTGCCGCTGGCCGCGCCCGTGACGCGCGCCGTGTTCGTGCCCCTGCCCCACGCGCCCGCCCACCGGATCGCGGTGGTCCCCGCCGGTCGGGTCAAGGCCGCGCGGGCCGCGCGGCTGGCCGTCGCCGAGTGCGCCCGGCGGTCGGGACGTGCCGTGTGCGGTGGGCGGCTGGTGCTGCGCGGCGGCGCGCCGGTGGGCCTGGGCATGGGTTCTTCCACCAGTGACGTCATCGCGGCCGTGCGCGCGGTGGCGGCGTGCTTCGCCGTGGAGCTGTCCGCGCGGGAGGTGGCGCGGATCGCGGTGCGCGCCGAGACCGCGGCCGACCCGACCATGCTCGGGGAGCGTCCGGTGCTGTTCGCGCAGCGCGAGGGGCGCGTCCTGGAGGAGTTCGGCGCGGCCCTGCCCGCGAGCGTGGTGGTGGGCTGTCTGACCGGCGGGGGGCGTGCGGTGGACACGCTGCGGCTGGCGCCCGTCCGCTACGGGGCGGCGGACCTGGCGGCGTTCGAGGAGCTGCGCGCGCTGCTGCGGCGGGCGGTGGCCGAGGCCGATCCGGTGCTGCTGGGCCGGGTCGCCACCGAGAGTGCCCGGCGCAACCAGCGCGCCGTGCCCAAGCCGGAGCTGCCCGCGGTGGAGGAGGCGGCCCGCGGCAGCGGCGGCACGGGGGTGCAGGTCGCGCACAGCGGCAACGTGGCGGGTGTGCTCTTCGACGCCGCGGTGCCGGACCTGGCCGAGCGGGTGCGGGCGTGTGTGCACCTGCTGCGGGGCAGCGGTGTGCCGGTGACCCGGGTCTTTCGGGTGCCCTCTCCTGCGGTGCCCGTCGGGCGGGGGTGTGCGGCGTCGGGGACGCGTGGTCGGGCGGGGCGCGGTGAGGCGCGGGCCGGGCGGTGCGGGGCCGAACGGCCCGCCGGTTAAGGGACGTCTGGAACTACGGGATCCGGTCGGTGCCGGTATCGGCCTGTCGGTGGCGGTGTTCTGGCGTCTTTTGCGGCTTTCCTCCGCTTGTGGTGCGCGGCGACGGCGGTGACCTGCGGTTGGAGCCCACGCCCGGACAAACCGCACTTTACCGGCGGACGTGACGCGAGACACATTCGACCAGGAGGCTCGGTTCCGCGCGGGAAGCGCGGCACCATAGCGGAAACGGGTCCGCACACGAGGCTCGGGCGTCGGCGCAAAGGCGCGCAGAAAACCTGTTTCGGGGCAGCCCGGCATTCGCCAGAAGGATGGCTCTTCCCTGACCGTGGCTGTAACATTTTATTAACACGCTCGTTGCTCCTCTCCCGCACCCGCAACAGGCGCGCGAGCATCGGACCGAACCCGTCTCTACCCGGCAGCACCTCGTCCCTTTGGAGACTTCCATGACCACGGGCCCCATCGGCCTGTTCGCGCCCCAACCACAGCGCCCCCGGCTGGGATCCGTCGCGCTCGCCTCGGGTGCGGCCTGGGTCCTGGCCGGCAACGACACCGGAACCATGGTGACGGCCTCGCCGCGCCTCTACCCCCACATGTGGAGCTGGGACGCCGCGTTCATCATGGTGGGCCTGGCCCAGTTGGACGTGGACCGTGCCGCCCGGGAGATGGAGACCCTGCTGAGCGGGCAGTGGGCCGACGGCATGATCCCGCACATCGTGTTCAGCGAGGAGAACGGCTACTTCCCCGGTCCCGACCGCTGGCAGACGGCGGTGGTGTGCGAGCACGCGCCGGCCCGCCCGCACACCTCCGGCATCTGCCAGCCCCCGGTCCACGCCATCGCGCTGCGCAAGATCGTGGACGCCGGGCGGCGGCGCTCCGGTGCGGACCGCCGCCGCGCCGAGTCGCTGCTGCACTACAGTTGGCCCCGGCTGTTCGCCTGGCAGCGGTGGCTGGCCACCTACCGCGACCCGCTGGGCACCGGCCTGATCGCGGTGACGCACGGCTGGGAGTCCGGCATGGACAACTCGCCCCGCTGGGACTCCGCCTACGCGGCGGTGCAGCCGGGTGCGGACCTGCCGCCGTACGTGCGCAAGGACCTCGACAAGGTGGGCGACGAGGGCGAGCGGCCCACCGACGCCGAGTACGACCGCTACCTGTGGCTGATCGAGGAGATGCGGCGCGTCGGCTACCGCCCCGACGAGGTCGTGCGCACCGGCAGCTTCCTGGTGGGCGACGTGTTCATGACCGCGCTGTTCGCGCTCTCCTGCGAGGTGCTGGCCGAGCTCGGCGAGGAGGGGGGCCAGCCCGAGGAGCAGATCGCGCAGTTGCGGCGGTGGGCGGCGCGCTCGCGGGCCGCGGTGCTGGACACCCGCGACCCGGTGACCGGGCTGGCGCGCGACTACGACGTGCGCGCCGGGCAGTGGGTCTCCACTCCCAGCATCGCCGGTTTCGCCCCGCTGCTGTGCGGCGGGCTGGACCCGCAGCAGCAGGCGGAGATGCTGGCCGTCCTGGAGGGCCCGGACTGGATGGGCCACCCCGACCTGGTCGTCGCCACCCCGCCCACGGTCTCCCCCTCCTCCCCCCACTTCATGCCCAAGCAGTACTGGCGGGGGCCGCAGTGGCCGGTGATCAGTTGGCTGTTCAGTTGGGCGATGCGCCGGGGCGGCATGTACGACACGGCCGCCGACATCCGCGCCGAGACGCTGCGCCTGGTCTCCGACGGCACCTTCGCCGAGTACTACCACCCGCTCACCGGCGCCCCGCTGGGCAGTCTCAGCCAGTCGTGGACGGCCGCGGTCGTGCTGGACTGGCTGTACGAGGGCTGAGCCGCGAAAGCCGCGCCAGAGGGCGCTCGCGGCCGCGCAGGCCGTGAGGGGGCGCGCTCTCGGCGTACCGCGCCCGTGCTGCCGCTGCCCGCCCTGTTCGCGGCGCGTCGGAGCGGGGTGGTACGGGGCCGGCCCGTGCGGAGTGCGCCGGGGCTGCTCGCGGCCGCGCAGGCCGTGAGGGGAGGCGCACCCGCTCCGGACCCACCACACCCACAACACCCTTTTGTCGCGTTTGCCAGGTAGCGTCTGAATTAGGCCTTAAGCCCCAAAATGCAACGGTCGATCCGTTACATGAATCATTCGCATCCGTTTTTTCCTCGCGCGTGGCCACATGATCATAAACGGGGTAGGATCGCATCCCCTTTCCGGGGAACTGTACTTTCCGGCCAGCCGAAAACTCTGGCGAAAGTCAAAGGGGCACATCACGATGACTGGCGAAACGCAGGACATCACCTCCGCCGAGGCGTGGAAGGAACGGGCGGCCAGCCACGCGGCGGCGTTCGACAACATCGGGCAGAACTACGACGAGGCGTTCCCGCACAAGGAGGGGCAGATCGAGACCGTGCAGCGGCTCGCCGCCCACCTGCCGAAGGGCGCCCACGTGCTCGACCTCGGCTGCGGCACCGGGATACCGACCAGCCGACAGCTCGTCGACGCCGGGTTCCGGGTCACCGGCACCGACATCTCCCCCGCCATGGTGGACCTGGCCCGCCGCAACGTCCCCGAGGGGGAGTTCCACGTCGCCGACATCGTCGACCTGAAGGCGGAGCAGGAATACGACGCCGTGGTCGCGTTCTTCGCGCTGCTGATGCTGCCCCGCGCGCGCATCCCCGAGGTCCTCAGGTCGATCCACCGCGCGCTGGTGCCCGGCGGCTGGTTCTGCCTGTCCATGGTGGAGGCCGACATCGACGACGAGCCCATCCCCTTCCTGGGCAACCTGGTCCACGTCAGCGGCTACCTGCGCGACGAACTGCGCGCCGTGGTCGAGGACGCCGGCTTCTCCGTCGAGCACCAGAACGCCTTCTCCTACGCCCCGGCCAGCTCCCAGGCCTACCCCGAAGTCCAGCTCTTCCTCACCTGTCGCCGCATCGACTGACACTCCTCCGGGCCGCTGCGTCGCGGAAGCGGGCAGGCCGCCGCCGGGCGGCCCTGCTCCGCTTCCCGGCCGCGCAGCCCCACCCTCCCAGGACCGTCCGTCGAACGCGGAGAGCCCACACCGATGGAACCGAGACCACACAGGCGCAGCACCTCTCCCGACGTCCCGGAGCCGCGGGCACTGCTCCGGGACCGCCTCGGCTTCCTCAACGAGGCGACCATGGCGATCGGCGCCAGCCTCGACCCGGAGAAGACCACCTGGGGTCTGGCCGACGCGCTGGTGCCCACCCTGGCGGACTTCGCCGCGGTGCACCTGGTGGACGCCCTGCGCCTGCCGCACCGCCTGGAGGTGGGGCCTCCCGAGCCCGCTCCTCCGTCGTCGCGGACCCTGTGGCAGACCGCGGTCACCCACGACGACCACCCCCGCTGGCGCGCCCTCGCCGTCACGGGCGACACCTGGACACCCGTGCCCGCCCACCCGGTGCACCGGGCGATGGCCGAGGGGCAGCCCGTGGTCTGCTCCGTGGACCCCGTGACCGCGGCGGTCCTGGGCGACGGTCCGGGCGGGCGCAACCTGTCGGGCTGTCCGCTGCTCGTCGTGCCGCTGACGGTGCGGGGGCGCAAGCTGGGCGCCGCCGTCCTGGCCCGCCACCCCGACCGGCCCGGCTTCGACGAGGTCGACGTGCTCACCGCGCGCCAACTGACCGCCCAGGCCAGCCTCGGCGTCGACAACGGCTACCTGTACCAGGTGCAGGCCAGCGTCGGCGACTCCCTGCAACACAGCATGCTGCCGACCCTGCCCTCCCGGCTGTCCAGCGTGGACATCGCCTCCCGGTACGTCAGCAGCAGCCACACCGCCCAGGTCGGCGGCGACTGGTTCGACGCGATCCCGCTGCCGGGCAACCGGGTGGCGCTCGTCGTGGGCGACGTCATGGGGCACGGGCTGCGCTCCGCCGCGGTCATGGGCCAGTTCCGCACCGCGGTGCAGACCCTGGCCGCCATGGACCTGCCGCCCGACCAGGTGCTGCGCCACCTGGACGACCTGGCCCACCAGCTCGGCGACACCTACCTGGCCACCTGCCTGTACGCGGTCTACGACCCGGTCATCCACCTGTGCACGATCGCCAGCGCCGGGCACGTGCCGCCGGTGCTGCTGCGCGGCGACGGCAGCACCGAGGTGCTGCGCCCGCCCACCGGGGCGCCCATCGGGCTGGGCGGGGTGGCCTTCGAGTCCTTCGAGTTCAGCGTCGCCGACGGCGACGTGCTGGTGCTGTGCACCGACGGGCTGGTGGAGACGCGCACCCGGGACGTGGAGTCCGGGCTGGAGGAGCTGCGCGCCCACCTCAGCGACCCGGACCTGCCGCTGGAGGAGCAGTGCCAGACGCTGCTCCAGGCGCTGAACACCGCCGAGCAGGAGGACGACGTGGCGCTGCTGGTGGCGCGGCTGCGCGGCATCTCCAGCGGCGACTTCGCGCAGTGGATGCTGCAACCGCGGCCCACCACGCCCGCGCTGGCCCGCCGCCTGCTGCGCACCACGCTCGCCGAGTGGGGCCTGGCGGAGATGACCGACCTGGTCGAGCTGTTGGCGACCGAGCTGATCACCAACGCCGTCCGCTATGCGTCCCGGCCGATCGAACTGCGGCTGCTGCGCACCGACATCCTGCTGTGCGAGGTCACCGACGACGACCAGCACCGTCCGGTGCTGCGCCGGGCGTCCACCACCGACGAGGGCGGGCGCGGCCTGCAACTCGTCAGCCACCTGTCGCGGCGGTGGGGCGCCAGCGCCAAGACGACCGGCAAGGTGGTCTGGTTCGAGCTGGACCTGCCCGACGGCAGCGCCTACGCGGAAGCGGACTGACTCCACCGGCCCAGCCGGTGGTCCAGCGCGGTGTGGCGGCGTCCGGCGGCGGTGCTGCGCACCGCCTGGGCGATCGCCCGCCGCGACCCGACCAGGACCACCAGCTTCTTGGCGCGGGTGATCGCGGTGTACAGCAGGTTGCGTTGCAGCATCATCCAGGCGCTGGTGGTCATCGGCACGACCACGCACGGGTACTCGCTGCCCTGGGAGCGGTGGACGGTCAGCGCGTAGGCGTGGGTCAGCTCGTCGAGTTCCGCGAAGTCGTAGCCGACCTCCTCGTTCTCGTCGGTGAGGACCGTCAGCTCCTGCTCGACCGGGTCGATGGCGGTGACGGTGCCGAGGGTGCCGTTGAACACCCCGTTGGCGCCCTTGTCGTAGTTGTTGCGGATCTGCACCACCTTGTCGCCGACCCGGAAGACGCGGCCGCCCACGCGCCGCTCGGGCGCGCCGGGGCGGGCCGGGGTGAGCGCCTCCTGCAACAGCGCGTTGAGGTTGCCCGCGCCCGCCGGGCCGCGGTGCATGGGGGTGAGCACCTGGACGTCGCGGCGCGGGTCCAGGCCGAAGCGGCGCGGGATGCGCCGGGCGACCACGTCCACGGTGAGCTCGGCGGCGGCCTCGGCGTCCTCGCAGGGGAAGAGGAAGAAGTCCGACATGCCCTCCAGCAGCAGGGGCCTGCCGGTGTTGACGCGGTGCGCGTTGGTGACCACGCCGGACTTGGCGGCCTGGCGGAACACCTGGGTGAGGCGGACGCTGGGCACCGGCGAGCCCTCCGCCAGCAGGTCGCGCAGCACCTGTCCGGCGCCCACCGACGGCAACTGGTCGACGTCGCCGACGAGGAGCAGGTGCGCGCCGGGCGGCACGGCCTTGGCCAGTTTGTTGGCGAGCAGCAGGTCGAGCATGGACGCCTCGTCGACGACGAGCAGGTCGCAGTCGAGGGGGTTGTCGCGGTCGTAGGAGGCGTCGCCGCCGGGCTTGAGCTCCAGCAGCCGGTGCACGGTGGAGGCTTCGTGGCCGGTCAGCTCGGTGAGCCGTTTGGCGGCGCGCCCGGTGGGGGCGGCCAGCACGATCTTGGCGCGTTTGGCGGCGGCCAGGGTGATGATGGAGGAGACGGTGAAGGACTTGCCGCAGCCGGGGCCGCCGGTGAGGACCGCGACCTTGCTGGTCAGGGCGAGTTTGACCGCCTTCTCCTGTTCGGGGGCCAGTTCGGCGCCGGTGCGGGAGCGCAGCCACGACAGTGCCCGGTCCCAGTCGACGTCGGCGAAGGCGCCCAGCCGGTCCTGGTCGGCGTTGAGCAGGGCGCGCAACTGGTTGGCCAGTGCCGTCTCGGCGCGGTGGAAGGGGAGCAGGTAGATGCCCGTCACCGTCTCGCCGTCGCGGTCGGGCAGCTTCTCGCGCACCACCCCCTCCTCGGCGACGAGTTCGGCCAGGCAGTCGATCACCAGGGCGGAGTCCACCTGGAGGATCTTGACGGCCTCGCTGATCAGCGTCTCCTCGGGCAGGTAGCAGTGGCCGTCGCCGGTGGACTCCGACAGGGTGAACTGGATGCCGGCCTTGACGCGCTGGGGGCTGTCGTGCGGGATGCCGACGGCCTGGGCGATGGCGTCGGCGGTCTTGAAGCCGATGCCCCACACGTCGGCGGCCAGCGAGTAGGGCTCCTCGCGCACCACGCGGATCGCGTCGTCGCCGTACTTCTTGTAGATGCGCACCGCCAGGGAGGTGGAGACCCGGACGGTCTGCAGGAAGACCATCACCTCCTTGATGGCCTTCTGCTCCTCCCAGGCCTCGGTGATGATCTTGGTGCGTTTGGGGCCGAGCTTGGGGACCTCCATGAGCCGTTCGGGGGTGTGCTCGATGATGTCGAGCGCCTCGGCGCCGAAGTGGTTGACGATGTGCTCGGCCAGCCGCGGCCCCACGCCCTTGACCAGGCCGGAGCCCAGGTAGCGGCGGATGCCCTGCACGGTGGCGGGCAGGACCGTGGTGTAGTTCTCCACCTGGAACTGCCGCCCGTACTGGGGGTGGGAGGTCCAGCGGCCCTCCATGCGCAGCGACTCGCCGGGGTGGGCGCCCAGCAGCGCGCCGACCACGGTCACCAGGTCGCCGCCGCGTCCGGTGTCGACGCGGGCCACGGTGTAGCCGGTCTCCTCGTTGGCGTAGGTGACGCGCTCCAGCACTCCTTCCAGCACCGACAGGCGGAACGGTTCACCGGACGCCATGGGGGGCACCTCCCGGACGGTCGGGGTGGACAGGGGACACCGCCGACGGTACCCAACCGGGGCGGTGTCCGTTCCGGGAGTGCGAAGGACAGCACCGCCCGGCGCGGGCCGGTCGGCCCGCGCCGGGCGGTGCCCTGGTGGTCAGGTCCGGCGGTCGCCCTTGGCCCTGCCCGGCTGGGCGGGGTTTCCGTGCGGCGGCGGGCCGGCGGCGGGCGCCTGCCCGGCCCGGCTCACCGGGGAGTCGCCCGAGGCGGGCGGCGGCACCTCGGGGGCGGCCGTCTGGTCCCCGGAGGAGGGCTGCGCCCCCTCCTGGAGGCTCCGGAGCCGCTGGTACATCAGCTCCAGCACCGGGGTGCGCCGGGCGTGCGCCTCCTCGTAGGCGATGAGCTGGCGCATCTGCTCCTGGTCCAGGGCGCGGATGCGGTGTTGCAGCGTGCCCAGCGGCAGGTACTCGTAGTCGGGGATCATCAGGTCGTCGCGACGTAGTGACGGCATCGGGCCTCCTCGTTCGTCGTCGCGGTCACACGGCGGTGAGCGCCACCTTGGTCCAGCCGGGCTCGTGCCGGTCGAACGCCTCGTAGGCGTGCAGGACGTCACCGGTGACGGGTTCTTCCCGGGTGAGCACCGAGGTGATGTCGAGCTGCTTGGAGGCGACCATGTCCAGCAGTTGCGGGATGTAGGCGCGGTGGTTGCAGTGGCCCGCGTTGACCGTGAGGTTCTTGTTCATGGCCCGGCCGACGGGGAAGGCGTCGGCGTCGGGCGGGTAGCTGCCGACGACCGCGACCGTCCCCGCCTTGGCCACCGCGTCCACGGCCCAGTGCAGGGCCTGGGCTCCTCCCCCGCCGACGGTCTGCCCGTCCCCGGTGCGGGCGCTGGGCACGGTGGCCGCGTGCTCCTTCTCCAGGCGGTGCACGTCGTCCTCGGCCGCGGCGGCGGCTCCGCCGGCGGGCCGGTGGGCGTCCGCGCCGACCGCGTCGACCACCCGGTCGGGGCCGATGCCGCCGGTCAGCTCGACCAGGGCCGCCACCGGGTCCTCGGCGGTGTAGTCGACGACCTCGGCGTGCAGGGCGCGCGCCTGCTCCAGGCGGTCGGGCGCCCCGTCGACGGCCAGCACCCGGCCCGCGCCCTGCTGCCAGGCGCTGAGGACCGTGAACAGGCCCACCGGTCCGCAGCCGAAGACGGCGACGGTGTCGCCGCTGGTGACCTCGGCGAGCCGGGCGGCGAACCAGCCGGTGGGGAACATGTCGGAGAGCAGGATGCCCTCTTCGTCGCTGACCCGTTCGGGCAGGCCCACGAGGCCGACGTTGGCGTAGGGCACGCGGACCCGTTCGGCCTGCGTGCCGTGGAAGGAGCCGGTGGCGCGCGGGCCGCCGAAGTAGGCGGTCCCGGCGCGGCGGCCGCCCGGGTTGGCGTTGTCGCACTGGGCGAAGTAGCCGGCGCGGCAGTAGCTGCACGTCCCGCAGCCGATCGTGGCGGGGACCACCACCCGGTCCCCGGGCCGGAAGTTGCGCACCCCGGGGCCGACCTCGGTGACCACCCCCACCCCCTCGTGGCCCATCACCGTGCCCGGTTGCATGCCGGGCAGGGTGCCGCGCAGCAGGCGCAGGTCGGTGCCGCAGATCGCGCTGGTGGTGATCTGGACGATCGCGTCCTGGGGGTCCTGGACGGCCGGTTCGGCGACCTCCTCCACCCGGATGTCCCCCACTCCGTGCCACACCACGGCTCTCATGTCGTCTCCTTCTCGCGCCGGCGGCGGGACTGCTCCACGGCGCGCCGGCGCGTGCTGTGCTGTCGTCCCGTCGCGGGTGCCCTCTATCCGAGGCGGCCGCCCTCAACCCCTCTGTCCGGGAGAAAGCCGGGGCGGGGAGCGGGCGAGAATGGGGGTATGCGCGCCAGCCGCTTGCTCTCCCTGCTCCTGCTGTTGCAGAACCGCGGCCGGTTGACGGCCGCGCAGATCGCCGCCGAGCTGGAGGTCTCCGAACGCACCGTCTACCGCGACGTGGAGTCGCTGAGCGCTGCGGGCGTGCCCGTGTACGCCGAGCGCGGCGCGGGCGGCGGGTACCGGCTGGTGGACGGCTACCGCACCCGGCTGACCGGGCTCAACAGCGGGGAGGCCGACTCGGTGTTCCTGGCTGCGGTGCCGCAGGCCGCCGCGGAGCTGGGCCTGGGCGCGGAGATGGCCGCCGCCCACCGCAAGCTCCTGGCGGCCCTGCCCGAGGGCATGCGTGAGCGCGCCCAGCGGGTGCGCGACCGGTTCCACCTGGACGCGCCCGCCTGGTTCCGCGACCCCGACCGGGCCCCGCACCTGGCGGCGATCGCCTCGGCGGTGTGGGAGCAGCAGGTGGTGGAGGTCCGCTACCGGCGGTGGCGGGCCGAGCCGGTGGTGCACGTCCTCGCGCCGCTGGGCGTGGTCCTCAAGAGCGGGCTGTGGTACTTCGTGGCGCTGCCGTACCCGGCCGCGCCCGGCCGCGGGCCGCTGACCTTCCGGGCCTCCCGGGTGGAGGAGCTCACCGTGACCGGGGAGCGTTTCGACCGGCCCGACGGTTTCGACCTGGCCGCCTACTGGGAGGCGTGGTCCCGCGAGTTCGAGGCGGGCCTGTACCGGCACACCGCGCGGGTGCTGCTCACCGAGCGGGGCCTGGAGCTGTTGCGCGCCGCCTCGCCGCCCGTGCTGCACGACGCGTTGGCGGCGGCCGAGCCGCAGCCCGGTGGGCGCCTGCTGGCGCGGGTGCCGTTCGAGACCGTGGAGCAGGCGGTGGCGCAGTTCGCCCAGTGCGGTCCCGACGCGGAGGTGCTGGAGCCGCGGGAGCTGCGGGAGCGGCTGCTGGCGCTGGCGCGGGCCATGGTGCGCCGTTACGCGGACTGAGCGGCCGGGGCGCCCTCCTCCAGTGCGTGCCTGCGCTTCCAGGCGACCACCAGCACGAACGACACGGTGACCAGCAGCGCCCAGGAGCCGAACTTGCTGGGCGAGACCATCGTCCACGACTCGGTCTGGTCGGGGTAGTTCCAGGCGCCCAGCAGGGTGGCGAGGTTCTCGGCGACCCACAGGAAGAAGCCGATGAGGACGAACGACAGCGCCAGCGGCATGCGGTAGCGGGTCTGTCCCACGGTGAAGTGCACCCACGTGCCCCAGGTGACCGCGAGCACCGCGACCGCGAGCAGGGCGCGCAGGTCGGGCAGCCAGTGGTGGGCGAAGAAGTTGAGGTAGACCGCGGCGGCCACGGCGGCGGTGGCGGCGCGCCGGTAGCCGGTGAGCCTCAGGTCGAGCAGCCGCCAGGCGCGCGCCACGTAGCTGCCGACCGCGGCGTACATGAATCCGCTGTACAGGGGGACGCCGGCGATCTTGGTCCAGGCGGGTTCGGGGTAGGTCCAGGAGCCCATCTGCACCTTGAACAGTTCGAAGGCCAGGCCGACCACGTGGAAGCCGAGGACGGCGAGGAGTTCCCGGCCGGTCTCCAGGCGCAGCGCCCAGAACACCGCGGTCACCGCGACCAGGTAGACCAGGAGTGCGTCGTAGCGGGGCAGGGGCAGCGGCAGCACGGTGGACAGGGCCAGGCCGGTGAAGACGCACGCCGCGAACGCGCACGCTGCCGCCTCGGCGAGGCCGAAGCGGATGAGCTGGGCGGTGGTGCGTCCGGCGCGGCCGTGCGCCTCGACCCGGTCCAGTGCCGCCTCCAGGGGCCGCCGTCGTGCTCCCACCGGGCCTCCTCCGCCGTGTCGGGCAGCGTCGGGGCAGCACCATAGCGGGCCGGAGGGGCTTGTCCGAGGTTGCGGCCTGTTGTGGCCACTGGGGGGAATGCCGGTTGCGGGGCGGTCGGTCAGCCGAAGAACCCGAAGTACCACAGGGCGCAGTTGGTGCCCAGGGCGGCCGCCAGGGCCAGCATCGTCCCGGTCACGAACCCCGTGCGCAGGCAGCGGACCAGGTACTCGGCGGCGACGACGTTGTTGAGCAGGAAGTAGCCCAGGTACAGCGCCTGGAAGAAGCCGTCGACGGTGAGCAGGCCAGGGTAGTACCAGCCGTCCCCGGTGTAGAGCTCGGTGGTGGCGAACCACTCCCAGGCGATGGAGGCGCCCCAGCCCAGCGGGATCTGGATGATCGGGATGATCAGCAGCGGGAGCAGTTTGACGAAGCTCCACAGGCTGGGCTGGTCGGCGGCGGCGCGGGCGGCGCGGGCCCGCCGCTCGTACTCGCGTTCGGCGCGCAGCCGCTCCCGGTGGGCGCGCTCGGCCTCCTGGCGGCGGCGCAGCTCCTCCTGGCGTTCCAGCTCCCTTTCGCGGGCGCGGCGCAGCCTCTCCTCCTCTTCCCGGCGCATGCGCTCCTCGCGGCGGCGCAGTTCCTCGCGTTCGCGGCGGCGCTGCTCCTCGGCGGGGGAGCCGCGGTACAGGTCGGCGTAGGCGTCGTCGCGCGAGGGCGGGGTGGCCTGGGTGGCGGGTGGCATCGCCGCGGTGGGCGGCGTCTGGTGTGCGCCCTGCCCGTAGGCGGCGGTGGGGGGGACCTGGCCGCCGCTGGGCTGGCCGTAGGCGGCGGTGGGCGGGACCTGGCCGCCGCTGGGCTGGCCGTAGACGGCGGTGGGCGCCGCGCCGGCGGGGCCGGGGTCCGCGCCCAGCACCGAGGTCCGCTGCTGGTCGTCGCCGAGCACCTCGGTCGCGGGGTGGGCGGCGCCCTGCGTTCCCAGCACGGCGGTCGCGCCGCCGTCGGCGGGCAGCGCCCCGCTCAGCGCCGCGTTGACCTGGGCGACCCGTTCCTGGATGCCGCGCATGAACACCGGGGGCAGCCAGGAGGAGCCCGCGGGCACGTCGCCGAGCGCGTCCAGCACCTCCCCCGGCCCGGGGCGGTTCCGCTCGTCCTTGGCCAGGCAGGCCGCCACCAGCCCGCGCAGCGACGCCGGCACCGACGACAGGTCGGGCTCGTGGTGCAGGACCCGCATGACCATGGTGGGCATGGGGCCCTCGCCGAACGGCCCCACCCCGCCCGCGGCGTACACCAGCACCGCGCCGTAGGCGAACATGTCGCTCTTGGGGGTGAGGGGGGCGCCCTGGATCTGCTCGGGCGACATGAACCCGGGCGTGCCGATGATCGACTGGGTGGCGGCCGTGCCCTCGGTGGCGCGGGCGATGCCGAAGTCGATGACGCGCGGCCCGTCCTCGGCGAGCAGCACGTTGCCGGGCTTGAGGTCGCGGTGGATCAGTCCGACCCGGTGGATCTCGGTGAGCGCCTCGGCGAGGCTCGCGGCCAGCACCCGCAGGCTCGGCTCCGGCAGCGGGCCGTGGTCGCGCACCGCCTGGTCCAGCGGGAGCGAGGGGACGTAGGCGGTGACCAGCCACGGCACCTCGCCCTCGGGGTCGGCGTCGATGACCGGGGCGGTGAACGCCCCGCTGACCCGGCGGGCGGCGGTGACCTCGCGGGCGAAGCGCTCGCGGAACGACCGGTCGGTGGCCATGTGCGGGTGGATGCGCTTGACGGCCACCGGCCGCCCGGCCGCGGAACGACCGAAGTAGACCTGGCCCATGCCTCCGGCGCCCAGCCGCCCGATCAGCCGATAGCGGCCGATCCGTTCCGGATCGCCGTTCTCCAAGGGGCCCACGTTTGACCTCCGCTAGTACGCCGTGCCGTCCGACCCTGCCGATAGTAACGAAACCGACCGCCTGTTCCGGGTGGTTCGGGCGTGGCCGCGGCCGCGCCCGAACCACCCCGGGTCAGCGCACGTCGGTCTCGATGTGCGTGCACACCCAACGGTATTCGGCGTAGACCACCCGTAGCGCCAGCGCGCGGTGCCGCTCCCCGTAGGCGACGACGCCGCTCACCTCGGCGACGCCCGGTTCGGGGCCGTCCAGCACCACCATGCGCAGGCGGGGCCGCTGCCGCATGGTGTAGCAGCCGGCGCGCAGCAGCAGGCTCCGGTAGGCGCTCTCGGACAGGCAGGGGCGCAACTGTCGGGGGGAGCGCTGTCCGGCCAGCACCTCGGCGACGAGTTGGGCGAGGAGCGGCAGGTCGCGTCCGGGGCGGACACGGCGGCGGGAGGGGCAGGCCGGCAGCCGCCGTTCCCGGCGTCCCCGCCGGTGGTCGTCCGTGGCGATAGTCATGACGCCTCCTTCGGCTCGAAGCCGGTTCTCGGGGGGACAGTCGTCGCCCGTTCCAGAGTCGCCACGCGCCCCGTTCGACCATGCGAACCGGGATTTTCCCGCTTGCCCGCCCGCTGCTTCCCGATCTGCCCCTTTCTGTACCTCGGCCGTTATCCCGCCCCGCCATACTGGTCGGGTGAGCGACGTGTACCTCGCCGCCCCCGGCCCCATCGGCCTGGCGCACCGGGGCGGCTGGATCACCGGCCCGGACGGCCGGGTCCGCACCGACCTGGAGAACACCGCGGCGGCCTTCGAGCACGCGGTGCGCCTGGGCTACCGCTACCTGGAGACGGACGTGCGCGCCACCGCCGACGGGGTGCTGCTGGCCTTCCACGACCCCGTCCTGGACCGGGTGACCGACCGCACCGGCGCCGTCGCCGAACTGCCCTACGCCGAGGTGGCGCGCGCCCGCGTCGGCGGCAGCGAGCCGGTGCCGCTGCTGGAGGACCTGCTGGGCGCCCTGCCCGAGGCGCGGTTCAACATCGACGTCAAGGACGACGCGGCGGTGGAGCCGCTGCGCCGGGTGCTGCGCCGCACCAACGCCTGGCACCGGGTGTGCGTCGGCTCGTTCAGCCAGGCGCGTCTGGAGCGGGTGCGCCGCACCTTCGACCGCCCGGTGGCCCTGTCCAGCGGCCCGGTGGACGTGCTGCGGGTGCGGCTGGCCTCCCTGGTGCCGCTGCTGCTCCCGCTGGCCCGCCGTGACGTCTCCTGCGTGCAGATCCCCCTGCGCTACCGGGGGTTCCCGCTGCTCACCCGGGACCTGGTGGCGGCCGCGCACCGCCTGGGCCTCCAGGTGCACGTGTGGACCGTCAACGACCCCGCGCTGATGGGGCGCCTGCTGGACGCGGGCGTGGACGGCATCGTCACCGACGACGTCGCCGCGCTGCGCCGCGTCCTGACCGACCGGGGGCTGTGGCCCGCAGCCCCCTCGTCCTGACCACCCGCCGGCCGCCGCACGCCGGTCCCCGTACGAGAGGAAGCACCGCGTTGTCGTCCCCCACTCCCGCGCCGCCCCCCGCCCCTCCCGGCGAGGACCGTGCCCGCCGCTCCGAGCGGCGCGCCTGGTACATGTACGACTGGGCGCAGTCGGTCTTCACCACCTCCGTGATCACCGTCTTCCTCGGCCCCTACCTGACCGCGCTCGCCGAGGGCGGCGCCGGGGCCGACGGCCGGATCAGCGTGTTCGGCTGGCTGGTCACGCCCGCCTCGCTCTACCCCTACGCCACGTCCCTGTCGGTGCTGCTCCAACTGGTGCTGCTGCCGGTGCTCGGCGCGTTCGTCGACACCAGCGGGCGCAAGCGGGAGCTGCTCGGGGTGACCGCCTACCTCGGCGCGTTCGCCACCATGGGCCTGTACTTCGTGCACGGGGACCGCTACGTGCTCGGCGCGGGCCTGTTCGTGGTGGCCAACGTCGCGTTCGGCGCCTCGGTGGTGGTCGCCAACGCGTTCCTGCCCGACCTGGCCTCCGAGGACGAGCGGGACGCGGTGTCGTCCCGCGGCTGGGCGACCGGCTACCTGGGCGGCGCGCTGCTGCTCGCGCTCAACCTGGCGCTGTTCCTCAGCCACGAGAGCCTGGGCCTGGAGGAGGGGCACGCGGTGCGCATCTGCCTGGTGTCGGCGGGCGTGTGGTGGGCGGTGTTCACCCTGATCCCGCTGGCCCGGCTGCGCAACCGGCGCCGGGGGGAGCCGGACGGCGCTCCGCGGCGCCTGTCGGTGGGCCGCAGCTTCACCCAGTTGTGGCAGACCGTCAAGAGTCTGCGCGCCTATCCGCGCACGCTGCTGTTCCTGGTCGCCTACATCCTGTTCAACGACGGCATCCAGACCGTCATCGGGTTCTCGGCGACCTTCGCCGACCAGGCGCTGGGCCTGGACCAGACCGTGCAGATCGGCACGATCCTCATGGTGCAGTTCGTGGCGTTCGGCGGGGCGCTGCTGCTGGGTGCGATCGCCCGGCGTGTGGGCGCGAAGAAAGCCGTCCTGGGCAGTCTCGTGGTGTGGACCGCGGTGGTGGCGGTGGCGCCGCTGTTGCAGGAGGGCGCGGCCGTGCAGTTCTTCGCGCTGGCCTTCTTCATCGCGATCGTGCTGGGCGGCACCCAGGCGCTGTCGCGTTCCCTGTTCTCTCAGCTCATCCCCAGGGGCAAGGAGGCGGAGTACTTCGGGTTGTACGAGATCAGCGACAAGGGGTCGGCGTTTCTGGGGGCGCTCGCGCTGGGCGTGGTGCTGGACGCCACCGGCGGGGACTACCGGCTGGCGATCCTGTCGATGATCGTGTTCTTCGCCCTGGGGTTCGTGCTGCTGCTGGCCGTGGACGTCCCGGCGGCGATCCGCGCGGCGGGCAACCGGGTGCCCGAGCGGGTCTGAGGTTCCCGGGCCGCGGCCCGGGAACCCCGGTCACGCCCACTGGGCGAGCAGGCCCTCCAGGGGGTCGGGTCGCGGCTCGTCGGCGGGGGCGGGCACATGGTAGCGGGCTCCGGTCGCCCGGGAGGCGGGTGCGGGGACGCGCGCGTGGCGGGCGGTCGGTGTGCGGGGCGCGGGGGGTTCGGCGGTGTCGCCGGGGGCGCCGTAGCGGGCTCCCCGCGGGGCGGCGGTGCGGCGTGCGGTGCGTGCCAGCAGGCGGCGCCTGGGGCGGGGGGCGGGCTGCTGCGGCACGGCGGGGGCCGGTTCCGGGGGGAAGACCACGGGCAGCGCGGCCAGTCCGTGCACCGACAGCGAGGCGCGCCAGCGGAGCTGCTCGGGCGGCCCGTCCAGTTTCGGGTCGAGGCGGTCGAGGAGGACGTCGATGGCGGTGGCCGCGACCTCGGAGGCCAGTGCCCGGGCGGGGCAGCCGTGCGGTCCGGCCCCCCACATCAGGTGGGAGCGGTTGCCGGCGAGGTCGTCGAGGGCGTGGCCGCGGCGGGTCGCCGGGTCGGCGTGCGCGGGGGCGAATCCCAGGACCAGGGCCTCGCCCTCCTTGATGTCGGCGCCGCCGATGCGGACGTCGTGGGTGGGGTAGCGGGCTTGCAGGGCCTGCAACGGCGGGTCGGCCCACATCACGTAGTCGAGGAAGTCGACGGAGGGCAGCGCCGCGCCCCGGTAGGCGGCGGCGACCTCGGGCTGGGTGAGCAGCAGCCGCAGCGCGTTGCCGATGAGGTGTGCGGTGGGTTCCACGCCGAGCCGCAGCAGCGTCTCCACTTCGGTGGCGACCTCGGCGTCGGTGAGGGCGACGGGGTGGGCGAGCAGCCGTGAGACGAGGTCGTCGCCGGGTTCGGCGCGGCGGCGGGCGACCAGGGCGCGCACGTAGCGGCGCAGGTCGGCGGTGGCGCGCTCGGCTGCGTCGGGGTCGTCGCCGTCGCGGGCCGCGCACAGCCGGGCCAGCAGGTCGCCGTACCGGTCGTCGAGGCCGAACAGGAAGTTGAGCACCATGGCGGGCAGCGGCGCCGCGTAGTCGGCGATGAGGTCGGCGCGTCCGGTGGTGGCGAACCGGTCGACGAGCGAGGAGGCCAGGCGGGTGACGGTCCTGCTGAGGCGGCGTCCGCTGAGTGCGTGCAGCGCCTCGACGAGGGGGGTGCGCATCCGGCGGTGGCGTTCGCCGTCCGCGGCCAGGGCGGTGCCGCCGACGCGGTTCTCCTGCCGTCCCTCGCGTGCCTCGCGCCACCGGGCCGGGTCGGTGGAGAAGCTGACGGGGTTGCGCAGCACGTTGAGGTTCTCGTGGTAGCCCAGCAGCAGCCAGCCGGGGACTCCGGGGCTGATCTCCACGGGGGCGACCGCGCCGAAGCGGGCGCGCAGCTCCTCCCACAGCAGCGCGTGGTCGGAGCGGTGGGCGTTCCGGTAGAGGGGGACGGCTTGGGCGTGCACAGGGCAGCGCGGCTGAGGGGGTGTTCCGGGCGTGGGGCGGGGGCGGCTCGGACCTTGGTTCACGGCAGTGCTCCTTGTGCGGGGAACGCCTCCGAAGCCTAGGAGCGGAATGTTTCAGGGATGCTTCCGCGGCGAAAGCACGGGTTTTCGGCGTGGTGCCGTGCGGCGGCGGCCGCTCCGCAAAGGCTGTGCCAAACGGTGGCGAACTGCGGTGATTCACGGCCCGCGGGGCAGGTGGCCCAGGCCACAATGCGGGGATCGGTGGACCGGATCCGGGACCACCGTGAAACGGATCATTGTCGCACGGTTGGGCGTTCACCGTCCGGGGAATCTTGAGACCGACTGTTGCGTTGACACCCACGAGACCGCAAGAGCGCCTGGAGGCACCCACACGATGGCCGAGCGAGCACTTCGCGGAACCCGACTCGGGGCGACCAGCTACGAAAACGACCGCAACACCGACCTGGCTCCGCGCCAGGAGGTGACCTACGACTGCCCTCGGGGCCATCGCTTCGCCATCACCTTCGCCTCGGAGGCGGAGATCCCCGCGACCTGGGAGTGCCGCTTCTGCGGGGAGAGCGCGCTGATGGTCGACGGCAAGCAGCCGCAGGCGAAGAAGACCAAGCCCGCGCGCACCCACTGGGACATGCTGCTGGAGCGGCGCAGCATGGAGGACCTGGAGGAGGTGCTGGCCGAGCGTCTGGAGCTGCTGCGTGCCCGCCGCCGCGAGGAGCAGAAGCACATGCGCTCCCTGTCCGAGCAGCGGCGCAGCGCCTGACCGCGGTCCGACGAGGCACGGGGCGGCGCCTGGCGCCGCCCCGCGGTCGTCTGTGTCCGAGCCGACGTCAGTCGGCGCAGGGCTGCGGGGCGAACGGGTCGCGGCTGCGCCCGACCAGGTCGGCCACGGATCCGAGGACGGCGGTGGGCCGGTAGGGGAAGAGCTCCGCGGTGGTGGCGTCGGAGATCCCGGTGAGAACCAGGACGGTCTTCATGCCCGCTTCCAGTCCGGAGCGCACGTCGGTGTCCATCCGGTCGCCGATCATCACGGTGTTCTCCGAGTGCGTGCCCAGGGCGCGCAGCGCGGAGCGCATCATCAGCGGGTTCGGCTTGCCCACGTAGTAGGGGGCGCGTCCGGTGGCCTTCTCGATGAGTGCGGCGACCGCCCCGGTGGCGGGCAGCGACCCCTCCCGGCTGGGCCCCTTCTCGTCGGGGTTGGTGGCGATGAACCGGGCGCCGCTCTCGACGAGGCGGATGGCCCGGGTGATCGCCTCGAAGCTGTAGGTGCGGGTCTCCCCCAGGACCACGTAGTCGGGGTCGCGTTCGGTCAGGATGTAGCCGGCGTTGTGGAGCGCGGTGGTCAGCCCTGACTCCCCGATGACGTAGGCCGATCCGCCGGGCCGCTGCTCCTGCAGGAAGCGCGCGGTGGCCAGCGCCGAGGTCCAGATGGCCTCCTCGGGGATGTCCAGTCCGCTGCGCAGCAGCCGTGCCCGCAGGTCGCGCGGGGTGTAGATGGAGTTGTTGGTCAGCACCATGAAGCGGGTGCCGTTGGCGCGCAGCTCGGCGATGAACTGGTCGGCCCCGGGGACGGCGTGCTCCTCGCGGACGAGCACACCGTCCATGTCCATCAGGTAGTTGTAACCGGTTTCTTGCATCACGTACCGATTGTCCCACCAGTAACCGGTGAAACACGCCGTGCCGCGGGCGGGGTCGCCGTCGCGGGCGGTCCCGTCGGCGGGAGGCCGCTAGAGCCGGCCGGTCTTGACCGCGCGCAGCAGGCCGGCCCACTCCCGGTGCCCGAACTCCAGGTGGCCCAGCTCCCGGTGGCGGGTGTCGCGGACCAGCACCCGCGAGGCCGTCTCGGCGACCTCCACGCACGCCCCGCCGTTGCCCGCGCTGTAGCTGGACTTACGCCACTGCTTCCGGAGTTCCACGGAACTGCCTCCTGATCTCGTTGAGCCGGTTCAGCGACCGTTCGGGCGAGAGTGCGACCGCCTGGAGGTCCCCGAACAGCATCGACATGCGCCGCACCTGGTCGGGTTCGTGGATCATGGTTCCCGACACGGCGTTTTCCACGTACAGGACATCGGCTCTGTCCCGGAACGACAGCAGCAGGAACATCCCCGCCAGCCCCGGGTGCAGCCGGGTGTCCGCCGGTATCACCTGCAACCGGATTCTATGCTTCTCCACCTGGCTGATCAGGTGTTCGAGCTGGGAGTTCATAACAACTGGGCCACCGATGGGGCTGGTCAGCACCGGTTCGGCGATGACGGTCACCATCGCCGGCGGCTCGGCGGACTCCCAGATCCGCTGCCGGCGCATGCGTCCGGCCACCAGCTCGTCGATCTGGCGCGGGGTGGCCAGGGAGTTGGCGGCCTCGATCACCGTCCGGGCGTAGGCCTCCGTCTGCAACAGCCCCGGGACGGCGAGCGGCGCGTAGTCGCGGATCAGCGTGGCCTGGGGTTCGGCCTCCACCAGCTCGCCCAGCCAGCCGGGGTAGGCCTGCCGGTTGCTCAGCTCCACCCACAGCCGTATCAGGTGCCCCGAGGCGCCGGTGGCGCGGTCCAGGGCCTCGGCCACGTCCCGTCTGGGCCAGTGCGTCCCCCGTTCGAAGCAGCTCATCAGGGAGGTCGAGACGTTGACCGCCCGGGCCAGTTGGCCCTGGGTCAGCCCGGCGTTGAGCCGGATCCTCCTCAGCTCCGTCCCGAACCTGATCCCTTCTGCGCGGACCTGACGTTTCACCACGGTTCCACCAGCCTCCACCCCGATTTCACGACCGGCCACCCCGCACGAATGGAATGGGCAGGTCAGTGGCTCCGGTCTCCTCCTGTCGTTTGTAACGCGACAGTGGATCCCAGGCGGGGGTTTCAGGATTCTCGGCCGCTGCCGACGGGGGCGCGGCCCCGCCCGGGAGGAGACGATGAACGAACGCAAGGAGGCGGCCAGGAGGCTGTGCGTGGAGCTGGACCGGCTGGGGGTGCGGCCGCTGCCCGACGGGCCGACCATGACCGTCACCGGGGTGTTGGAGGGCAGGACGCAGACGGTGGCGCTGCGCACGTTCGACCGCCGGCTCATGTGGTGCTTCGTGTGGCCGGAGGCGGACTTCTCCCTCGACCCGGTGCTGCCGGCGGGCGAGGAGGCCGCGCTGGCCCGGCGTGTCCGCGCGGTGCTGGGGCTGCCGGAGCCGGCGGGCTCGGGGGCGTGAGCCCGCGGCGGGCCGCGGCCGGGAGGGTTCCGGGGACGGCTAGCCGCGCAGGACGGGCGGCGTGCCCTCCCCGGGGCCGTCCTGGCCGGGTTCGTCGTGGATGACGCGGCCCTGGATGACCCGGCCCCGGCCGGGGCGGAAGCCGCCGTCGGGCCCGGCCGCGCCGGAGGCGTAGTCGCGCAGGGTGAGCAGGTCGGCCTCCATCTGGGCGCGCACGCGCTCCAGGCGCCTGCGCAGCCAGCCGTCGACGGCCCAGCGCAGCGCGGGGCGGGTGGGGGGCAGCGCCATGAGCGCGCCCGCCAGGCCGGTGAGGAAGCCGGGGACGGCCAGCAGGACGCCGCCGGCCAGCAGCATCAGCGTGTCCAGCAGGTCGGCGCGCGGCGGCTCGCCGGTGCGCAGCGCCCGCTGGAGGTCGGCGTAGGCGCCGCGTCCGGCGTGGCGCACCACCAGCACGCCGGCGAGGCTCAGCGCGCCCAGCGCCACGATCGTCCAGGCGGCCCCGATCTGGCTGCCCACCAGGACCATCAGCCCGATCTCCAGGAACGGCAGCGCGATCAGCGCGATCACGGTCAACAGCGGCATGGTGCCCCATCCAACGGCCGGGAACGACTCTCCTCCTGTCAACGCGGCGCGCCCGCGCGGCGTTCCCGGTGCGGGGAATAAGCGGGCCCGGTGCGCGATTCGATCGTGGTATGACATCGATGCGATACCGCCGTCTCGGCGACTCCGGTCTGGTCGTGTCCGTGGTGGGCCTGGGGACCAACAACTTCGGCTGGCGGGGCCGGGTGGACGCCCAGGGCGCCCGCAAGGTGGTCGACGCCGCCCAGGAGGCCGGGATCACGCTCATCGACACCGCCGACTCCTACGGCGACTCCGAGGAGATCCTCGGCGAGGTGCTCCAGGGGCGCCGCGACGAGTTCGTGCTGGCCACCAAGTTCGGCAGCGACCTGAAGGGGGCCAACGGCCCCGACTGGGGGGCGCGCGGCTCCCGCCGTTACATCCGCAGGGCCGTGGAGCGGTCGCTGCGCCGCCTGCGCACCGACTACATCGACCTGTACCAGCTTCACTGGCCCGACCCGCTCACTCCGGTCGAGGAGACCCTGGAGGCGCTCACCGAGCTGGTGCGCGAGGGCAAGGTGCGCTACGTGGGCTCCTCCAACCTGGCCGCCTGGCAGGTCGCCGACGCCGCGTGGACGGCCCGCTCGCGGGGGCTGGTGCCGTTCGTGAGCGCGCAGAACGAGTACAGCCTGCTCGACCGGCGGGTGGAGGCCGAGCTGCTGCCCGCCGCCGAGCGTTTCGGGGTGGGCGTGCTGCCGTACTTCCCGCTGGCGAGCGGGCTGTTGACGGGCAAGTACCGGCGGGGGGTCGCGCCTGCGGCCGACAGCCGGTATGCGGCGTGGGGGATCGCCGACCGGCTCACCGAGGCCCGGTTCGACGCGGTGGAGCGGCTCACCGCCTACGCGGCGGAGCGTTCGCTGACCCTGCTGGAGGTGGCGGTCTCGGCGCTGCTGGCCCGGCCGGTGGTGGGGTCGGTGATCGCCGGGGCCACCAGTGCCGAGCAGGTCCGCGCCAATGCCGCGGCGGCGCGCTGGGAGCCCGCCGCCGAGGACCTGGCGGCGTTGGACGCGATCGTGCCGCCCGGCACCCGGGTGCCCTGACCTTCCCCGCCCGGGAGGGCCGGCGGCCCTCCCGGGCGGGGTGTGGGGGTCAGCCGGTGGGCAGGGGCGCGGTGTCGTGGCCGTCCGGCTGCTCCTGCCGGGCGCGGTTGCGGCGGGAGCGCAGCAGGGCTGCGGCGACCGCGCCCAGGCCGAGCAGGGCCAGGGCGGTCTCGGGGAGGGCGCCGAGCCGGGTGGCGGGGGTCAGGCCGCGCATGGCGGGGACCTCGGCGACGTGGACGGCCGGTTCTGCCTCCGGGGAGCGGTAGAGGACGTGTCCGCGCTGGTCGACCACGGCGCTGATGCCGCTGGTGGCGGCGACCACGGCGGGCCTGCCGTGCTCCACGGCGCGCAGCCGGGTGATCGCGAGCTGCTGGGCGGACTGGCCGGTGAAGTTGTAGTTGGCGTTGTTGGTGGGCACCACGATGATCTGGCCGCCCGCGGCCACCGACTCGCGCACCGGCAGGTCGAAGGCGATGTCGAAGCAGATGGCGGCGGCGACCGTGGTGCCGTTCATGTCCAGCGCCCCGGGCTCGGTGCCGGGGACGGCGTCGCTGCCGACCTGCTCCAGGCGGGTGACGACGGTGGCGAACAGGTCGCGCATCGGCACGTACTCGCCGAAGGGCACCAGGTAGCGCTTGGTGTAGTGGTCGCCCGGGCCGCTGGCGGGGTGCCACACCACGCTGCGGATCTCGCGTTCGGTGCCGTCGGGGCTGTAGCGGGTGATGCCGAACAGCAGCGGCACTCCGATGTCGTCGGCTGCGGCGGAGATGAGGTCGGCCGCCTGCGGGTCGGTGTAGGCGTCGATGTCGCTGGCGTTCTCCGGCAGGATCACCAGGTCGGGTTGGGGGGCCTCGCCCTGGCGTACCAGGCGCGCCAGTGCGTGGACGCCGTCGACGTGGTTGCGCAGCACCTGCATGCGCTCGCCCAGGATGTTCATCTCTCCCGCGTTGGGCACGTCGCCCTGGACGAGGGCGACGGTGGCGGTGTGGTCCTCCTCCAGTGCGGTGGCGTGCAGCGCCAGGGTGCCGCCGAGGGGGACGAGGGCGGTTGCGGCCAGGCCGCCCAGGAGCGGCGGCAGCAGGCGGCGTGCGGTGGTGCCGCGGCGGGCCGACCACAGTGCGCGGGCCGCGGCCGCCAGGGCCGCGCCGACCAGTGCGACCGTGAAGGTGACCAGCGCGGAGGAGCCGAGGGCGGCGTAGCCGGCGAAGGGCGTGTCGGGCTGGCTGAACGCCAGTTTGCCCCAGGGGAAGCCGCCGAGGGGGAAGCGGGCGCGGCAGAACTCCTGGGCCACCCACAGTGCCGCGGTCCACAGCGGCCAGCCGGGCAGGCGCGCCACCAGGGCGATTCCTGCGGCCATGGGGACGAAGTAGACGGTTTCGGCGGCGGCGATGAGCAGCCACACGTCGACGCCGAAGACCTCCTGCCACTTGATGAGCGGGACCATGAGGCAGGCTCCGCTGACCGCGCCGAGCCAGGCGGCCCGCCGCGGGCGTGTGCCGTGGACCGCGGCGAGGAGGAGCGCCGGGCCGAGGACGGCCAGCGGCCACAGTCCGTACGGTTCCAGGGCGGCGAGCTGGGCCAGGCCCGACAGGGCCGCGGCCAGGACGCGGAGAAGGAGGGTCACGCGAGAAGCCTACGGGGTGCGGCGGGGTCGGGGGAACGCGTGGGATGCGGGGAGTGCGGAGAAAGGCCCGGACACCCTTCGGACCGGTTCCGTCCCGTAGGCGGCGAGCTCGGAGACCGTTGTCTACTGGATGTTCGGGCCTTTTCCGGGTCCAACCCCCCGCCCGGCCGCGGTGTGCTGGTCCTCCCACGCCGTGCGCCGAACCTGGTGCATGGCGCGGCGTCCGACGCGCGAGTCTCCAGGCCGCAGACCGGTCCGTCCAGCGCTGGACTGGCCGTCAGCCTACCCAGACTCACGCACTCGTCCATCACCGTGCGCGCTCGTGTGTCGGCGCGCGGTGGCGCCGACGGCGCACGGCCGTCACGCCGCTGTCTGGATTGACGGCGCGTGTCAGGCTAACGCAACGCCGCCGCTGACGCCAGTCCACCCCAGCCCGAAAAAATCGATCAAATCGATCACGAAATCGATCATCCATTGCGGACAGGTAGACAAATCGATCAATCTGGTGTTCGATCTAAGTCACACACCGATCCGTTATCGGTCACATAAGGAGCTGTGCACTCATGGCCGAGATCGTCCTCAGCGGCGTCGACAAGATCTACAGCGGCGGCGTCAAAGCCGTGGACAACCTCAACCTGGAGATCAAGGACGGCGAGTTCATGGTGCTCGTCGGCCCGTCCGGCTGCGGCAAGTCGACCGCGCTGCGGATGATCGCGGGTCTGGAGGAGATCAGCGCGGGCACCCTGACCATCGGCGGCAAGGTCGTCAACGACCTGCCCCCCAAGAGCCGCGACATCGCCATGGTCTTCCAGAACTACGCGCTCTACCCGCACATGACGGTGGAGCAGAACCTGGCCTTCGGCCTGAAGCTGCGCAAGACCCCCAAGCCCGAGATCGAGCGCCGGGTCAAGGAGGCCGCGGCCATGCTCGGCCTGGAGCCCTACCTCAAGCGCAAGCCCGCCGCCCTCTCCGGCGGCCAGCGCCAGCGCGTGGCGATGGGACGCGCGATCGTCCGCGAGCCGCAGGCGTTCCTCATGGACGAGCCGCTGTCCAACCTGGACGCCAAGCTGCGCGTGCAGATGCGCGCCTCCCTACACCAGTTGCACGAGCGGCTGGGCGTGACCACCATCTACGTCACCCACGACCAGGTCGAGGCGATGACCCTGGGCGACCGCGTGGCGGTCCTCAAGGACGGCAAGCTCCAGCAGGTCGACACGCCCAAGAACCTCTTCGACCACCCGGTCAACCTGTTCGTCGCCGGCTTCATCGGC
>NZ_KQ950183.1:324285-326834 GCF_001517975.1 Thermobifida cellulosilytica TB100 | reverse complement strand
ACAGCACCACCGGCGCCTCCCCCAGCCCGTAGCGGTCGCGCACCGCCGAGCCGTCCACGTCCGGGTGGAACACGTCGGGGTCCACCCCGGGGGCGAGCCGGACCAGCTTGCCGAGGTCGCGCGGGTCCAGGGCGCGCGCCACCTGCGCCCGGGTGAAGCCGCCCAGGTAGGTGAGCACGTCGACGCCGCGGCCGATCCGGCGCAGCAGCGCGCGGGAGCCGGGCAGCAGCGCCCACCACACCTCGTGCCCGTGCGTGAGGGCCACGATCCGCCGCGCCCCCGCCGCGCGCAGCCGCCGCGCCGCCAGCCCCAGCGGCGCGGCCGCCCCGAACAGCACCCGGTCGCAGGAGTGCTCCCGCAGCAGCGCGGCGGCCCGGGCGGCCACCCGGGGCGTGGGCAGCAGCACGCCGCTGCGGTCGCGCACCACCGGGAAGTCCAGTCCCGCGTCGAAGTCCCGGCCGCCCGGCGTGGCGGAGGTGTAGACGACCACGCCGCCGTGGCGGGCCAGGCGGACCGCCAGCTCGTGGCAGAAGGTCTCGATCCCGCCGCGGCGCGGCGGGAAGTCGTTGGTCACCAGCAGTGTCCGTCCCGGCATCGGCCTGCTCCCCCGTCCCTCGTCGCTTCCGTCCAGCACATCCTCGCCCCCCGCCGGAATCCTTCCGGTGTTTTCGGGAAACACCGTGAGTGTCGTCCGGGGCGGCACCCCGTTTCCGTGCGCCCTCCGGTCGACCGTGCACAGCGACCGGCCCTGCTTGGCGCCCCTGCGCGCCGCGACGCGATAGGAGAGCCATGACCCGGAACTGGTGGCACGACGCGGTCATCTACCAGGTCTATCCGCGCAGCTTCGCCGACTCCGACGGCGACGGCCTCGGCGACCTGCCCGGACTCGTCCAGCGCCTGCACCACCTGGTGGAGCTGGGGGTGGACGCGCTGTGGCTCTCCCCGTTCTACCCCTCGCCGCTGGCCGACGGCGGCTACGACGTCGCCGACTTCCGGCGGGTGGACCCGCGCCTGGGCACCCTGGACGACTTCGACGCCCTGGTGGCCGCCGCGCACCGGGCGGGCCTGCGCGTCATCGTGGACATCGTCCCCAACCACACCTCCGACCGGCACGAGTGGTTCCGGCAGGCGCTGGCCGCCCCGCCCGGCTCGCCGGAGCGCAACCGCTACGTCTTCCGCGACGGGCTCGGCCCGGACGGCTCGCGGCCGCCCAGCAACTGGCAGTCGATGTTCGGCGGCCCCGCCTGGACCCGGGTCGCCGACGGCCAGTGGTACCTGCACCTGTTCGCCCGCGAGCAGCCCGACCTGAACTGGTTCGACCCCCAGGTGCGCGCCGAGTTCCGCGACATCCTGCGCTTCTGGTGCCGCCGCGGCGTGGACGGGTTCCGCGTCGACGTGGCCAACGCGCTGGTCAAGGACCTGTCCGAGCCGCTGCGCGAGGTGCTGCCGCACGACGACCCCAGCGGGGTGGACCCCTTCACCACCAACCCCGACCACCCGCACTGGGACCGGCCCGAGGTCCACGAGATCTACCGGGAGTGGCGGCGGGTCCTCGACGAGTTCGACCCGCCGCGGATGGCGGTGGCCGAGGCGTGGCTGCCCAGCGAGCGGCTGGTCCGCTACCTGCGCCCCGACGAGCTGCACCAGGCGTTCAACTTCGGCTTCCTGCGCTGCCCGTGGGACGCCGCCGCCTACCGCCGGGTCGTCTCGGCCAGCCTCGCCGATGCCGCGGCCGTGGGCTCCCGGGCGACCTGGGTGCTGTCCAACCACGACGTGGTGCGCCCCGTGTCGGTGCTGGGCCTGCCCCCGGGCACCGACCTGGACGCCTGGCTGCTCAGCGACGGCAGCGACCCCAAGGCCGACCTGGCCCTGGGGCGGCGGCGGGCCCGCGCGGCGGCGCTGCTGGAGCTGGCGCTGCCCGGCTCGGCCTACCTCTACCAGGGCGAGGAGCTGGGCCTGCCCGAGGTCGCGGACCTGCCCGCCGAGGTGTTGCAGGACCCCACCTGGGAGCGGAGCGGACACACCGCCAAGGGCCGCGACGGCTGCCGGGTGCCGATCCCCTGGGAGCGGACCGGGCCGTCCTTCGGCTTCGGTCCGGCGCCGGGCTGGCTGCCGCAGCCCGACGACTGGGGCGAGCTGTCGGTGCGGGCCCAGGCGGAGGACCCCGGCTCGTTCCTGGCGCTGTACCGCAGGGCGCTGCGGCTGCGCCGCGGCTTCCGGTCCGACCCCCGCTTCTGCTGGGACGAGCGGTTCGACGGCGGCGACGTGCTGGCCTTCCGGCGCGGCGCGGACCTGCTGGTCGTGGTCAACACCGGGGCCGCTCCGGCGGCGCTGCCGCCCGGGGAGGTGCTGCTGGCCAGCGCGGAGCTGGAGGCGGGCGTCCTGCCGGGCAACACGGCGGTGTGGCTGCGGGCCGCGGACTGACCGGCCGTGCGGGCGGCGGGGGCGGCGTGTTCGGGGGTCTCCGCGGTGCGGCGGGGGGCGGTGGGGCCCCGGACCCCGGTCTTTACGTTGTAGATTCATGATTGGGGCCCATCCCCTCCGGCGGC
>NZ_KQ950183.1:320383-323905 GCF_001517975.1 Thermobifida cellulosilytica TB100 | reverse complement strand
GCCGCCGGAGGGGATGGGCCGGGTCACAGCCAGCCCCACCGCTCCGCGATCGCCACCGCCTCCATCCTGCTGCGCGCCCCCGTCTTGCCGATCGCCGACGACAGGTGGTTGCGCACCGTGCCCTCGGCCAGGTGCAGGCGGGCCGCGATCTCCGCCGCGCTCGCCCCCCACCGGGCCGCGGCCAGCACCTCGCTCTCCCTGGCGGTCAGCGGGCTGGTGCCGTGGGTCAGCGACTCCGCGGCCAGGTCCGGGTCGACCACGCGCAGCCCCCGGTGCACCCGGCGGACCGCGTCCACCAGGTACTCGGGGCTGGCGTCCTTGACCACGAACCCGCTGGCGCCCGCCGCCAGGGCGCGCGCCAGGTAGCCGGGGCGGTCGAAGGTGGTGCACATGAGCACCCGGCAGGACGGCAGCGCCCGCACCAGGTCGGCCGCCGCGGTCAGCCCGTCCACCTCCGGCATGCGCACGTCGATGAGCGCCACGTCGGGGCGGGTGCGCCGCGCCTCGGGGACCACCCGCGCGCCGTCGCCGACCCGGGCCACCACCTCCAGGTCGGGTTCCAGGTCGAGCATGGCGGCCAGGGCGCCGCGCACCAGCGCCTGGTCGTCGGCCACCAGGATCCGGATCACCGCCGTTCCCCCTCCTGCGGTACGTGGGCGCGCACGCGCAGCCCGCCGCCCTCGCGCGGCCCCACCTCCAGCACGCCGCCGGCCTCCCGCATCCGCTCGGCCAGGCCGCGCAGCCCGTTGCCCGGCCGCACCGGGGCCGCGGCCCGCCCGTCGTCGACGACCTCCACCCAGCGGCGGCCCAGGCGCACCCGCACCGTGGCGGCCCGCGAGTGCCGCACCGCGTTGGTGACGGCCTCCCTGACCACGTACCCGAAAACCGTGCGCAGCTTCGGGTCGACGTCGTCGACGGTGGCCGGCAGGTCGGCGGCGATCCCGGCGGCCTCCAGCGCGGAGGCCGCGGCGGCCAGCTCCCCGGGGAGCGTCACCGTGCGGTAGTCGGCGACCGTGGCGCGCACGTCGGCCAGCGCGGCGCGGGCCAGCTCCTCCACCTCGGCGAGTTCCGCCGCGGCGCGCGCGGTGTCGCCGGTCGTCTCCAGCACCCGCCGGGCCACACCCGCCTTGAGCAGGACGGTGGTGAGGCTGTGTCCGAGGATGTCGTGCAGGTCCCGCGCCACGCGGTGGCGTTCGCGTTCGGCGGCCAGCACGGCGATCGTGTCGCGGGCCGTGCGCAGTTGCGCGTTGGCGTCGGCCACGGCGCGCAGCAGCGCGACCGCGGCGGTGGAGGCGGCCAGGACCACCAGGGTGGCGGTCGCGTCGCGGACGCCGCCCGACACGAGCGCCCACACCGAGGCGGCGGCGACCACCGGTGCGGCCACGGCGGCCAGCGGGCGGACCGGCAGCAGGGCCGCGGCCACCGCCAGGGCGAACAGCACCGTCCAGGAGGCGTCCGGGCCCAGCACGACGGCCAGGACCCCGCCCAGGGCGAAGGCGCCCAGGCACACCGCCAGGCGCACCGCGGTCCGCGCCCCGGAGGCCAGCGGGACCGCGGACACGCACACCAGGGCATACAGCACCGCCGCGGCGGCCGCCAGGGCGCGCATGCGCGGATCGGGCAGGGCGGTGACCGCCGCGACCCACTGGGGCAGGGTCAGCAGGGCGATCGCCGCGCCCGCGGCCGAGGACAGCGCCCGGCCGCGGGCCTCAGGGCTGCGGGGTCCGGTAGGCACGCCCGCATCGTAGGCAACGGCGGCGCACGGCACCCGTGACAGCGGTCACGGTCAGGTCATGACAGCTCCATCAGGCGTCCTGCCCCGGCCGGGGACAGAGTGGAGAGGTGAGCGGGAGGAGCCGACGATGATCGAGGCGAGGAACCTGACCAAGCGCTACGGAGCGCGCACGGTGGTCGAGGACCTGACGTTCACGGTGCCGCCGGGCCGGGTGACCGGGTTCCTGGGGCCCAACGGGGCGGGCAAGAGCACCACCCTGCGGATGATCCTGGGCCTGGACGCCCCGGACTCCGGGGTGGCGCTGGTGCACGGGGTGCCGTACGCGTCCCTGGCCGCCCCGCTGCGCGAGGTGGGGGCGCTGCTGGACGCGGGTGCGGTGCATCCGGGCCGTACCGCGCACGCCCACCTGTCCTGGCTGGCCCGCGCGGGCGGGATCGGTTCCCGCCGCGTCGGCGAGGTGCTGGAGCTGGTCGGGCTGGGCGGGGAGGGCCGCCGCAGGATCGGGGAGTTCTCCCTGGGCATGCGCCAGCGCCTGGGGGTGGCGGCCGCGCTGCTGGGCGACCCCGCGGTGCTGCTGCTCGACGAGCCGCTCAACGGGCTGGACGCCCAGGGCATCGTGTGGCTGCGCGTCCTGCTGCGGGACCTGGCCGCCCAGGGGCGCACCGTGTTCGTCTCCAGCCACCTGATGAACGAGATGGAGGCCACCGCCGACCACGTCCTGGTGATCGACTCGGGGCGGCTCGTCGCCGACATGGGGGTGGGCGAGCTGACCCGGCGGGCGGCGGGCGGGCGCGTCACCGTGGCCACGCCGCGCTGGGCCGAGCTGGCGGCGGTGCTGCCGGAGGGCAGCGCGCGGGTGGACGGCCCCGGACGGCTCACCGTGACCGGCCTGGACGCCGCCGCGGTCGGGGAGGCCGCGGCGCGGCACGGGATCGCCCTGCACGAACTGGTGTCCCACCGGTCCCGCCTGGAGGACGCCTTCCTGGACCTGACCCGCGACCTGGACGGCCTGCGCCCGCACGCGGCGGCCGACAGCGAGGAGGAGAGATGACCGCGACGGTGCGGGGCACGCGAGGTGCCCCTCTGGCGGCGGCGACGGCCGCCGAGACGTACAAGCTGTGGACGCTGCGCGCCCACCGGGCGGCGGTGCTGGCCGCACCGGCGGTGAGCGCGGCCGTGGCCGTGCTGCTGTGCGCGACCGTGGGCGCCACCACCGGGAGTTCGATGGCCGAGCACTCCGCCTTCGACATGGTGGCCACCAGCCTGCTGGGCGTCGACGCCGCGTCCGTGGTGCTGCTGACGGTGGGCGCGGCCACGGTCGGCGTCGAGTACTCCACCGGGATGGTCCGCACCACGCTGACCGCGCTGCCGGCGCGGGGCCGCTTCCTGGCGGCCCGGACCGCGGCGGTGGGCTCCGCGGCGCTGGGCGCGGGGCTGCTGTCCGCGGCGGCGGGGTTCGCCGCCGGGCAACTGGTGCTGGCGGCGGCGGGGCTGCCCACGGTGTCGCCGCTGGAGCCGCAGGTCCTGCGGGCGCTGGGCGGCACGGCGCTGACGGCCCCGTTCCTGGCGCTGGCCGCGGTGTTCCTGGCGGTGGTCTTGCGCAGCACCACCGGAGGCGTGGTGGGCGCGCTGGTCCTGCTGGCCCTGCCCGCCCCGGTGCGGTGGGGGCCGGAGTCCTGGCAGGGCGTCGTGCTGGGGGTGCTGCCGACCGAGGCGCTGCACTCCCTGGCCGGGCTGACCGCCCAGGACGCGCCGTTCCACCTGCCGGCGGCGGCGGCCGCGGCGGT
>NZ_KQ950183.1:300416-319665 GCF_001517975.1 Thermobifida cellulosilytica TB100 | reverse complement strand
GCGGCGCAGCGCCTCGGCGGCCAGCAGGTCCAGTTCGGAGTAGATGCGGCCGAGCAGCCGCCCCTCCTCGGTGACGGTGTCGCCCGCGAGGTAGCCGAGCTCCTGGAGCACCCCGCAGACCCGGTCGAAGGTGCGGGCGATGACGTGGGAGCGGCCCTCGATGCGGCGCTCCAGCTCGTCGGTCTCCTTCTTGAGCCGGAAGTAGCGCTCCGCCCAGCGCGCCCGGTCCTCGCGGCCCTCGCTGTGGTGGCAGGGGTGTTCGCGGATGCGGGCGCGCAGCTCGGCGATCTCGGGGTCCTCGGCCGCCCCGTCGCGGGTGCGGTGGCGGACCGGGGCGGCCGGCAGCGTCTCCAGTTTGCTGCGCAGCGCCGAGGCCAGGTCGCGGCGGGACTGGGCCGAGCGCGCGGAGAACGACTTGGGCAGCCGCAGCCGCCCCGACGGCTCCACCGGGACCGGGAAGTCGCTGGCGCTGACCCGTTTGACCTGGCGGTTGACGGTCAGCACCAGCGGCGCGGGCAGCGGCCCCCTGTCCAGGCCGGGGTCGAGGACGACGGCGTAGCCGGCCTGGCGGCCCGAGGGGATGCGGATGATGTCGCCGGGTCTGAGGGAGCGCAGGCTGCGCTCGGCCTCCTTGCGGCGCGCGGTGCGCCGGTTGCGCTGGGCGGCGCTCTCCAGGTCGCTGAGGCGGCGGCGCAGCGCCGCGTACTCCATGAAGTCGCCGTTGGGGTCCTCGGCGGCCTTGGCGTAGCCTTCCAGCGCCTCCTGCTGTCTGCGCAGCTTGCGCACCAGGCCGACCACGGCGCGGTCGGCCTGGAACTGGGCGAAGGAGGACTCCAGCATGGTCCGGCCGCGCTCGCGGCCGACCTGGGCGACCAGGTTGACCGCCATGTTGTAGGACGGCTGGAAGCTGGAGTTGAGCGGGTAGGTGCGGGTTCCGGCCAGGCCCGCGACCGCCTCCGGGTCGGTGCCGGGCTGCCACACCACGACCGCGTGCCCCTCCACGTCGATGCCGCGGCGTCCGGCGCGGCCGGTGAGCTGGGTGTACTCGCCGGGGGTGAGCGCGGCGTGGGTCTCGCCGTTCCACTTGTCCAGCTTCTCGATGACGACGGTGCGGGCGGGCATGTTGATGCCCAGGGCCAGGGTCTCGGTGGCGAAGACCGCGCGGATCAGGCCGCGGGAGAACAGGGTCTCCACCACCTCCTTGAAGGTGGGCAGCAGTCCGGCGTGGTGGGCGGCGATGCCGCACTCCAGGGCCTGCAACCATTCGGAGTAGCCGAGCACGGCCAGGTCGGGCGGGGGGATGTCGGCGCACTGGCGTTCGGCGTACTCGCGGATCTGGGCGGCCTCCTCGGGGGTGGTCAGCACCAGGCCCGCGGCCAGGCACTGGCGCACCGCGTCGTCGCAGCCGGCGCGGCTGAAGATGAAGGTGATGGCGGGCAGCAGGCCCTCGCGGTCGAGCTGTTCGACGATCTGCACCCGGCTGGGCGGGGTGAACCTGCTGCGGGGCCGGGGTCCGCCGCCGCGCGCCCGCGCCTGCGGGTGGCGGCGCTGGTAGGCCAGTTGGGAGAGGCGGGCGTCCTCCTCGGCGAAGCGGATCAGGCGCGGGTTGACTCTCAGGCGCTCCCCGCCGACCTCGATCTCCACGGTGCGCTGGGCGTCGGTGCGGGAGCGGCGGCGTTTGCGGGAGCCGCGCCCCGCCTCGTCGTCCTGCTCGGCGTCGGCGGGGCCGTCGGGCTCGACGAACAGGTCGTGGATGCGGTTGCCCACCATCACGTGCTGCCACAGCGGCACCGGGCGCTTCTCGTCGACGATCACCGAGGTGTCGCCGCGCACCTGTTGCAGCCACTGGCCGAACTCCTCGGCGTTGCTGACGGTCGCGCTCAACGCCACCACCTGCACCGAGGCGGGCAGGTGGATGATGACCTCCTCCCAGACCGCGCCGCGGAACCGGTCGGCGAGGTAGTGGACCTCGTCCATGACCACGTAGGCCAGCCCCGACAGGGTGGCGGAGCCCGCGTACAGCATGTTGCGCAGCACCTCGGTGGTCATCACGACCACGGGCGCCTCGCCGTTGATGCTGTTGTCCCCGGTGAGCAGGCCGACCTTCTCGGCGCCGTAGCGGCGCACCAGGTCGGTGTACTTCTGGTTGGACAGCGCCTTGATGGGCGTGGTGTAGAAGCACTTGCGGCCGTCGCGCAGCGCCAGGTGGACGGCGAACTCGCCGAGGACGGTCTTGCCGGACCCGGTGGGCGCGGCCACCAGCACCCCGTGCCCCTCCTCCAGCGCTTTGCAGGCCCGGACCTGGAAGTCGTCGAACTCGAATCCGTACAGCGCCTGGAAGTCCTCGATGACGGGGCTGGACCTCTGCTGTCGCCTGCGGAACTCGGCGTAGCGGGCGGCATAAGTGCTCATACTGGTCAGCCTAGAGGGTGGCGGGGGCGGCGCGCCCGTTCCCGGGAGGGCGTCCGGCGGGGCGGGGCCGGGTCAGCGGCCGGTGAGCATCCGCACCGAGCCGGGGACGGCCTCGCAGACCAGGGGCGGTGCGGCGAGGCGTTCGCCGTCGGCGTGGGCGACCACGTCGGCGGCGCCGTGCACCGCGACGGCGACGCGTCGGCCGCGCAGCACGGCGACCTCGGGCAGGTTCAGGTGGGAGCCGGTGAACACGCGGGGGAACAGGCGCAGGAAGCGGGCCCGCCCCATGGCGCGTACCAGCACCACGTCGAGGAGTCCGTCGTCGGGGCGGGCGTCGGGGCAGATGCGCATGCCGCCGCCGTAGCAGCGGGTGTTGCCGACGGCGACGAGCACGCCCTCGGCGTCCAGGCGCTGCCCGTCCACGTCCAGGGTGTAGCGGAGCGGGGTGAAGGAGCCGAGTTCGGCGAGGAGTCCGGCGACGTAGTCGAGTCGGCCGGTGCGGACGCGCAGGCCGTTGACGCGTTCGTTGACGCGGGAGTCGAATCCGCAGGCGAGGACGCTCAGGTAGTGGCGGCCCGCGGCCGCGACGGTGTCGATCCGCCGGGTGTGTCCGGCCAGGACCGCCCGGGCCGCCGCGTCGGGGCTGCGCGGCAGGCCGAGCTCGCGGGCGATGTCGTTGCCGGTCCCCGCGCCCACGACTCCCAGCGGGACGTCGGTGCCGACCACGGCCTGGAGGGCCAGGTGGGCCAGGCCGTCGCCGCCGACGGCGACGAGCGCGTCGGGGCGGTCGGCGGCCAGTTGCCCGGCCAGGCGGGCGCTGTCGGCCGCCGAGGCGCCCGCGGCCACGCGCACCCGGGCGCCCCGGGCGCGCAGCCGGTCGCGCAGTGCGGCCGCGGCCACGGCGGCCCGCCGCCGTCCGGAGGCGGGGTTGACCAGCAGGGCGATGGTCGGCACGGGGGGACGGGTCCTCCGGTTCGGCGGGGCGCGGGGCTAGTCGGCCTCGGCGGCGGGGGTGTTGTTGAGCGGCGAGGGCACCGCGGTGACCGGCACCTCGCCGCGCTGGATGGCGGCCTCCTCGGGGGTCAGGTACTCCTCGGGGATGTCGAACTCGCCGTCCTTGGCGCCCAGTACGAACGCCTCCCACTCGGCGGGGGTGAAGAACAGGATGCCCTTGTCGGGGTTCTTGCCGTCGCGCACCGCCCGGTAGCCGTCGTCGAACTTGGCGACCTCGACGATGGCCTCGGAGTCCTCCCGCGACAGCGAGGAGCGCATCCACACCGCGTTGGTGGTGTCGTGCCACTTCTCGTTGCCCCGCGCCTCGGGGGGCAGGTCGCGGCGGGAGGCGGAGGAGGTGTGCTGCTCGTCCATGGGTCTCTCCTGTTGACTGTCGTCCGGACCGGGTGTTCGGTGCGGACTCTAACGGTTCGGCGTGGTCCCGGCGGCGCTGTCGACGTCGTCCAGCGGGGAGATCTCGTCGTCGTCGAGCTCGGCCAGCGGGTCGCGGCTGCGGCCGCGGCGCCGGTCGTTGACGAAGGCGACCAGTTCGGCGATCTCGAACAGTGCGACCACCGGAATTCCCAGCGCAAGCATAGTGAACGGGTCGCCACCCGGGGTGGCGATCGCGGCGAACACGAACGCCAGGAAGATGATCACACGCCGCCACTTGGCGATCATCCGGTGCGGCAGCACGCCCAGGAAGTTCAGCATCACCACGATGAGCGGCAGCAGGAAGGCGGCGCCGAACACCACCAGCATCATGATGATGTAGGTGAGGTAGTTCTGCAGGGTGATCAGCGCGGTGGAGCCCTCCGGGGCGAAGGAGAACATGATCTCCATGCCCTTGGCGGTGACGTAGTAGGCCAGCGCCGCGCCCGCGCAGAACAGCGGGACCGCGAACCCCACGAACAGGTAGGTGTAGCGCTTCTCCCGGCCGCGCAGCGCCGGGGCGACGAACGCCCACACCTGGTACAGCCAGAACGGGCTGGAGACCAGCAGGCCGACGATGAGGGCGACCTTGAAGTAGAGGTTGAACCCGTCGAAGATGCCGGTGTAGTTGAGTCCGCAGTCCTCGCCGCCGCGCACCTCGGCGGGCAGCGAGCAGTAGGGCCGTTGCAGGAACTCCCAGACCGGGTCGAAGACGAGGAAGCCGGCCACCACGCCCGCGCTGATGAACAGCAGCGCCTTGATGATCCGGTTGCGCAGTTCCCGCAGGTGGTCCATGAGCGGCATGCGCGCCTCGGGGTTCGCCTTGCGCTGTCGTCTCGTCCTCATCGCTGTGTGTGTTCTCCGACTCACCCGGTACCGTCCGCGCCCGTGGCGGCCGTGCGGCGCCGGCGCGGCTTCGTTGGACTGGCCGACCGAAGGTCAGGAATTGTAGGGGCGCCGGGCGGACTCCGCGGAGCCGTCGACGATCCGCTGGCCGGGCGGCAGTTGCGGGTAGCCGTTGCCCTGCTGGGCGCCGGACTGCTCGGGGCGGGCCTCGGCCTGGTGGGTCTGGCCCGCGGCCTGCTGCTGGGCGCCGTCCTCCTCCGCCAGGCCCTTGGCCTCGGCACGCAGGATGCGGGCGCTGCGGCCCAGCGAGCGCGCCAGTTCGGGCAGCTTCTTGGCGCCGAACAGCAGCAGCACGATCACCAGCAGGATGAGGATTTCGCGGGGCCCGATGCTCATGTTGTGTCAGCCTCTCTGTGCGACGCCGCCTGCGCCACCGATGGTACGTCCTGGTCCGGCCGTGCGCCCGCCGGGTCGGCGTCGGCCGGGGTCGTGGACTGCCGGACGCGCCCGCGGCGGGCGTCCCGGCGGCCGACGGGCGGCAACGGTTCACAGTACGTCTCGAGCCTACTCAATCCGGGGCGCGGCGCCACCGTCCGCGGGTGGACGTCGGTCTCGTCCGGAGTAGCGCCGCAGCGCCCGCTCGGCCAGTTCGCGGGCCCGTTCGGCCAGGTCGGCGGGGGCGACCAGCCGCCCGGTGGCGCCCAGCCGCAGCGCCAGCCGCACCGCCCAGCCGGGTTCGGGGGTGCGCAGGGTGGCGCGCAGCCGGCCGCCGGGCAGCTCCTGCACCTGCGAGCAGACGTGGTCCTCGGCGACCCAGCGCGCCGCGGGCTCCAGTTCGAACGTGACGAAGGCGTCGTCGGCGGAGCGTTGCAGCACGCCGTCGCTGAGGTCGAGTCCGCGCACCCCCGCGGGGACCTCGGCGGCCACCGGCAGCACGGTCAGCTCCAGGATCCGGTCCAGGCGGAACAGCCGGACGTCCTGGCGCAGCCGGCACCAGCCCTCCAGGAAGACGTGCCCGTCCTGCACGACCAGCCGCATCGGGTCGACCTCGCGTTCGCTGACCCGGTCGGCGTAGCCGGACAGGTAGCGCAGGTGGAGGCGGTGGCCGGTCTCCAGCGCCTCGCCGATCTGCTTGCGCAGCCGGGCGGTCTCCCCGTCGGCGTCGACGCGCACGTCCACGGAGTCGGCGAGTTCCACGGCGGCGCCCGCGACCTGGCGCAGCTTCTGCTCCACGCGGGTGAGGGCGGAGCTGTCCACCCCGGGCAGGTCGCGCAGCAGCCGCAGGCCGACCACCAGGCTGGCGGCCTCGTCGGCGGTCAGCCGCAGCGGCGCGGCCAGGGTGTCGGCGTTGGCGATGATGATCTCCCCGGTCTCGGCGGCGGCCTCCACGTCCACGTCGATCAGGTCGCCGGGGGTGTAGCCGGGCAGGCCGCACATCCACAGCAGGCTCAGGTCCTTGAGCACCTGCTTCTCGGTGAGGCCGAAGTGTTCGGCGACCTCGGAGACCCGCACGTCGCGGCTGAGCGCGTAGGGCACCAGCATGAGCAGGCGGCGCAACTGCTCGGAGGAGGCGTTGGCCCGGCGGGAGGGCGCGGGCCGCTCGGCGGGCGGGGCCTCCTGGTCGGCGGTGTCCTTGACGGGTGCGGCGACGACGGCGCGCAGGTGCTCCACGACGGCGGTGCGGGCCCGTTCGGGCTCGCGCACCAGCACGTGCTCGCCGTACTCGGCGACCCGCGCGGCCAGGGCGGCCTCGTCGGTGTAGGGGTACTCCACCAGGTCCCATCCGGTTGCGCCTGCGCGCTCCCCGGGGACGATGCGGCGGGCGTCGCGGCGCAGCGCGTGCGCGGCGTCGGTGCGCGCCTCCAGCAGCGCCACCTGGTCGGGCTCTGCGGGGCGCGCGTTGACCAGGGAGCGCACGTCCACCCCGGCGGGCACCTGCACGGCCGGCCCGGTGGTGTGCACCCGCACCTCGCCGACGATGCGGCTGAGCCGGAAGACCCGGCGGTCGCGGCGCAGGCGGTCGTATCCGGCGACGTACCAGCGTCCCCCGACGTTGGCGATGCCCCACGGCTCCAGTTCCCGGTGGGTGGGCGTGTCCTGGCCGGGGCGGCGGTAGTCGAAGCTGACCGGGCGGCGGTCGCGGACGGCCTGCCAGATGGAGGGGAAGGCGGGCTCGTCGGCGCCCAGCACGGGGGCGACGGCGGGCAGCGCCGCGGAGTCCACGGGCACCCCGGCGGTGCGCAGCTTCAGCAGCGCGTTGGCGGCGGCCTCGCCGAGCACGGCGTGCCGCCAGGCGCGGGCGGCCAGGCCCAGCACGGCCGCCTCGTCGGGCAGCAGTTCGATGGGCTCCAGTTCGTAGTCGTCGCGGCGGATGCGGTAGCCGTCCTCGTCGCTGAACGGGTCGCGGCGTCCGGTGCTGATGGGGATGCCGGCGTCGCGCAGCTCCTTCTTGTCGCGCTCGAACATGCGCTTGAAGGCCGCGTCGTTCTCGACGTCGCCGTAGCCGTGCACGGTCGCCCGGATCTCCTGGGCGGTGAGGAAGCGCCTGGTGGCCAGCAGGCAGATCACCAGGTTGAGCTGCCGTTCGGTCTTGTCCTGCGACATTTTCCGCCTTTCTGGACGCCGCCCGCCCGCTAGTGCGTCGGTTTCCCGGAATCGCGACACCACGAACGGTACCGTGACGCGCGTGATCAGATGGCGTGACGGACGGGTCCGCGGTCTGGGCCGCTCCTGGCCCGGCGCGGTGGAGTTGGACGTGGAGCTGGCGGGGGGCGAGGGGGGCTGCCGGGCGCTGGCCTATCCGCGTCTGGTGGGCGAGCCCCGGCCGGGCGACCGGGTGCTGCTGAACACCACGGCGCTGGCGATGGGGCTGGGCACGGGCGGCTACGCGCTGGTGGTGGCCGTGCCCGACCGGCTGCCGCCCGACCCCGGCGGCCCGGGGCACCTGGTCAAGGCCCGCTACACCCCGCTTCAGGTGACCGTGCTGGGCGCCGACGAGCAGGACTCGAAGCACCACGCGCTGCTGCGCGACTGCGACGGGGTGGACGGCATGCCGGTGGTGACCGCCGACCTGCACTCGGCGCTTCCGGCGGTGGTGGCGGGGGTGCTGGCGGAGCGCCCGGGCACGCGGGTGGCCTACGTGATGCTGGACGGCGGGGCGCTGCCGCTGTGGTTCTCCCGGACGGTGGCGCGGCTGCGCGAGGCCGGGGCGCTGGCGGGCTCGGTCACGGTGGGGCAGGCGTTCGGCGGCGACGTGGAGGCGGTGACGGTGCACACCGGGCTGCTGGCGGCCCGGCACGTGCTGGGCGCCGAGGTCGCCGTGGTGGCGCAGGGGCCGGGCAACCTGGGCACCGGGACGCCGTGGGGGTTCTCGGGGGTGGCCGTGGGCGAGGCGGTCAACGCGGCGGCGGTGCTGCGGGGGCGCCCGGTGGGGGCGCTGCGGGTCAGCCAGGCCGATCCGCGCCGACGGCACCGGGGGGTGTCGCACCACAGCCTGACCGCCTACGGGCGGGTGGCGCTGGCCCGCGCCGACGTGGTGGTGCCGCGGCTGGGCGGGGACTTCGGGGCGCTGCTGCGCGCCGAGGCCGCCGTGCTGGGCGAGCGGCACACCCTGGTGGAGGTGGAGGTGGAGGGCCTGCTGGCGGCGTTGCAGGCGGTCCCGGTGCGGCTGTCCACCATGGGGCGCGGCCTGGCCGAGGACACGGCGGCGTTCCTGGCCGCTGCGGCGGCGGGCCGCCACGCGGCCCGCCTGCTGGACTGAGCGGCCGGGCGGCTGCGGGCATGTCCGGGGGCGGGGCCGTGCGGCCCCGCCCCCGGCGGCTGTTCGGTGCGCGGCGGGCTACTCGCCGCCCTCCTCCTCGGAGGCGTCGCCCGACTCCTCGGAGGCGTCGCCCTCGTCGGCGGGGGCGTCGGTCTCCTCTTCCTCCTCGGGGGCGGTGTTGTAGGCGCCCAGCAGGTCCACGACGAAGACCAGGGTGCCCGCGGGCTGGCCCCGCTCCTCGGCCTCCTTGCCGTAGGCCTTGTCCTCGGGGATGACCAGCAGGACGCGGCTGCCGACCCGCTGGCCGACCAGGCCCTCGTCCCAGCCCTCGATGACTCCGCCGACGCCGATCTGGAAGCTGAGCGGGTCGCCGTCGGTGTCCTCGTTCTCGGCGGCGGCGCGCTCGGGCAGCCCGGTGTTCCAGGTGGAGTCGAAGACCTTCCCGTCGTCCCAGCGCACGCCGGTGTACTGGACGACGATCTGCTGGCCCTCGGTGACCTCGGGGCCGTCGCCCTCGATCAGGGTGACGGCCTTCAGGTCCTTGGGGGCCTCGGTGTTCTCGGGGATGGTGATGTCGGGAATGGCCCGGCCGTTGTCGGTCACGGTGGGCAGCCCGTCGCCGCCGGAGGACGTCTGCTCTCCCTCGACGACGTCGCCCTTGCCGTGGCGGGCGACGATGTCCACGACCGACACCGACGCGCCCTCGGGCGCCTCCTGGCCCATCGCCTCGTACTGGGCGCGCTCGTCCTCGCTGGGCGGCGGGAAGAGGAACACCACGCGGGAGCCCACCGACTGGTTGATGACGGCGTCCGCCAGGTCCTCGGGCATCTGCGACAGCGGCAGCAGCGTCGGGGCGTCGTGCTCGTAGGTGGAGCTGGTCTGCTCCCCCTTGCCCGCCTCGGTCCACCGGTACTCCACGATGTGGGCGACCAGCAGGTCGCTCTTGCGGATCAGGACGTTGGCGTCCTCTCCCTTGTGCGCGACGCCGGAGAGCCGCTCGGTGGGCGGGGCGATGTCGGGGAAGGTGATCTCGGGTTCCTCGCCGACGGGGCCGCTGACGACCGGGAGGCGGGTGTCGTACTCCTGCTCGCTGCGCATCAGGGCGGGGGTCTGCCAGTCCTCGGGAATGACCCCGCATCCGGACGCCCCCAGCATCAGGGCGCTCAACGGCACCGCAAGGGCCACAGCCGCACGTCGACGCATGTTGTCACTACCTCAAGAGTTTGGCCAGAATCTCCGACACACTATCGGAGAGGCAAGAATGCCGTATCCGAGTAAGAGGCCGTTAAGAACTTCCGGAGCGCCGCACCGCCCGGCCCGGCGGCCGCTCCGCGGCGGCCTGCGCGTCCGGGCCGCGGCGCTCCTCACTCCCCGCGGTCGCGGTTGCGGTAGGCGTCGAGGACGTGCTGGGGAATGCGGCCGCGTTCGCTGACCTCCATCCCCTGGGAGCGCGCCCACGCCCGCACGGCCCGGGTGTCGAGCTTCTCGGACCGCGCCGCGCGGCGGGACCTGCCGGTGACCTTCCGCCCGGCCTTCACGTACGCCTCGAAGATGGCGCGCAGGTCCTCGGCGTGGTCGGCGGACAGGTCGATCTCGTAGACCGTTCCGTCGATGCCGAACGTGACCGTTTCGTCGGCCCTGGAGCCGTCGAGGTCGTCGACGAGTTCGACCACCGTCTTCCGTGCCACCTCATCCCCCCTTTGTTCTCGCTAATATTGGTGAAATACTATAGAAATCTCCGGAAAACCCGTCGACACTTCCGCCGTCTCCACGCGTTTTCCCGGATATTGCGGTTCCGTTGGCCGTGGCCGGGGGGTGCGGCTGCGCCGCGGTAACCGTTCCGCCCGGTCCGCGGCGTCCGGTGCGGACAAAGAGGACCCCGCCTTTCGACGGGGCCCTCCGGCGGGGTGCGGCCGCGGTGTTTCCCGTCGGCCGCCTGTTTTCTATTTGTCGGGAATTCACTCCGGCGGGTGATTGCCGGAACACGCCCGCGTCACGGGCCTTTCCCGGGGGTCAGAACACCACCAGGCTGCGCGCGCCGCGGCCGGAGTGCAGGTCGGCGAGGGCACCGCCCACGTCCTCCAGCCCGATGGTCCGGCTGACCAGGGGCGACAGGAGCAGTTGGCCGTCGCGGTACAGCTTGAGCAGGTCCGGGACGTCGGCGGCGGGGTCGCTGCTGCCGTACATGCACCCGCGGAGGGTGCGGGCGAAGTGCGGGACCTCCAGCGCGTTGAGGGTCAGCGTGTCGGTGGCGGCGCCGATGCCCACCACGGTGGCGGTGCCGCCGCGGCGGGTGCACGACCAGGCCGCGCGGATGGTGGCGGCGCGGCCCACGCACTCGACGGCGTGGTCGACGCCGCGCCCGTCGGCGATCGCGCGGATCCGGCGGGCGAGGTCGTCGCCGGGGGTGAGGAAGTGGGTCGCGCCCAGGGAGCGGGCCAGCTCCTCCTTCTCCTCGACCGGGTCGACGGCGACGATCGTGGCGGCGCCCGCGATGCGCGCGCCCTGGACGGCGGCCAGCCCCACACCGCCCAGGCCGATGACGGCCACCGACTGGCCGGGCTGTACGCGCGCGGCGTTGCGCACCGCGCCGACCCCGGTCAGCACCGCGCAGCCGAGCAGGGCCGCCTCGACCGGGGGGATGTCGCCGGGGACGGGCACGCAGGCGCCCGCGGGGACGACGGTCTCCTGGGCGAACGCGGCCACCCCCAGGCAGGGGTGGACGCCGGTGCCGTCGGCCAGGGTCCCCCAGACGCGGCCGGAGGCGTCGGCGGCGCGGGCGCACAGGTAGGGCTCGCCGTTGGCGCAGTACCAGCAGGCGCGGCAGGGCGGGTTCCAGTTGAGCAGCACCGTGTCCCCGACGGCCAGGTCCGTCACCCCCTCGCCGAGGGCGACGACCTGTCCGGCTCCCTCGTGGCCGAGGACGGCGGGCATGGGGTGGGCGAGCCTGCCCGAGGCCAGCGACAGGTCCGAGTGGCACACGCCGGCGGCGGCCATGCGTACCCGGACCTGTCCCGGTCCCACGTCGGGCAGGGCGACCTCTGCGGTGTGCACCGGTTCGCCGGGGGCGCGTACCACGGCTGCGAGTGTGGTGGACATGGTCCTCCTCTGGTCGGGATCGGTGTGCGGGGTCACGGGAGTTGGACCGCCTTGAGCTCGCAGAACTCCTCCAGGCCGAAGCGGCCCAGTTCGCGTCCGTTGCCGGACCTGCGGTAGCCGCCGAAGGGGGCGGAGGGGTTGAACCGGCCGCCGTTGACGGCGACCTGGCCGGTGCGCATGCGGCGCGCCACGGCCAGGGCCCGGTCGGTGTCGGCCGACCAGACCGCGCCGGACAGGCCGTAGTCGGTGGCGTTGGCCAGGGCCACGGCGTCGTCGGTGTCGGTGTAGCCGAGCACGGTGAGCACCGGGCCGAAGATCTCCTCGCGGGCGGCCGCGGCGTCGCGGCCGAGTCCGGCCAGCACGGTGGGGGCCACGAAGTAGCCCTGGTCGGGGACCTCGGCGTCGGGGCCGCCGGTGGCGAAGACCGCGCCGTCCTTGCGGGCCCGCTCCAGGTGGTCCAGGACGCGGCGGTGGGCGTCGGCGGAGGCCAGCGGCCCGATGCGGGTGGCGGGGTCGGCGGGGTCGCCCATGCGCCTGGCGCGCGCCGCCTCGGCGGCCAGGGCGACGGCCTCGTCGTAGCGGTCCTGCGGGACGAGCAGGCGGGTCAGGGCGGTGCAGGTCTGGCCGGAGTTGAGCATGCAGTCGGCGACGACGGCTCTGACCGCGGCGGCCAGGTCGGCGTCGTCCAGGACGACGGCGGCGGACTTGCCGCCGAGTTCCAGGGCGACCTTCTTGACGGTGGGGGCGGCCGCCTCGCTGACGCGGCTGCCGGCCCGGGTGGATCCGGTGAAGGAGACCATGTCCACGTCGGGGTGGGCGGCCAGCGCCTCGCCGGCCTGCGGTCCGGTGCCGGTGACGAGGTTGAACACGCCGGGCGGGAAGCCGACGGAGTCGATGATCTCGGCGAGCAGGAAGGCGGACAGCGGTGCGACCTCGCTGGGTTTGAGCACGACGGTGCAGCCCGCGGCGAGGGCGGGGGCGATCTTGGCGATCGTCTGGTGCAGCGGGTAGTTCCACGGGGTGATGGCGCCGACCACGCCGACGGGTTCGCGCAGGACGAGGGAGTTGCCGATCTGCTCGGTCCAGGCGAGGTCGCGGGCGGCGGCGACGGTGTCGGCGAGCACGGTGAGCGGCAGCCCGACCTGGATGCGGTCGGCGACCGTCTTGGGCGCGCCCATCTCCGAGGTGATGAGGGCGGACATCTCCGCGGCGCGCACGGTGAGCTCGCGGCGCAGGGCGTCCAGGTGGGCGAGGCGTTCGGCGAGGTCGGTGGCGGCCCAGGAGTCGAAGGCGCGCCGCGCGGCGTGCACGGCGCGGTCGACGTCGTCGGCGTCGCACAGCGGGACGTGGGCGAGGGTGCGGCGGGTGTAGGGGTTCTCCACCGCGATGCGGTCGCTGGTCTGGGGGGCGGTCCACTGGCCGCCGACGTAGATCCGGTCGGTGGTGAGCACGGTGCCTCCAGGCGGGGTCGGTCAGACGAAGGCGCTGACGCCGGTGAGCGCGCGGCCGATGAGGAGCTTCTGGATCTGGCTGGTGCCTTCGTAGAGGGTGGTGACGCGGGCGTCGCGCAGGTACTTGCCGGGCGGGTACTCGTCGATGTAGCCGTAGCCGCCGAAGACCTGCATGGCGTTGTTGGCGGCGCGCACGGCCGTCTCGGTGGCGTAGAGCTTGGCCATGGACGCGGCGGTGGCGAACGGCTCGCCCCGGTCGATGAGGTCGGCGGCCCGCCACACCAGGAGGCGGGCGGCGTCGGTCTCGACGGCGGTGTCGGCGAGCAGTTCCTGGACGAGCTGGAACCTGGCGATGGGGCGGCCGAACTGGACGCGCTGCCTGGCGTGGGCCAGGGCGCTCTCCAGGGCGCCCCGGGCGGCGCCGACCGCTCCGGCGGCCACCGAGACCCGCCCCTTGTCGAGGGCGGACATCGCGATGCGGAAGCCCTGGCCCTCCTCGCCGAGGACGGCGTCGGCGGGCACGCGCACCTCGTCGAGGAAGAGCTGGGCGGTGGGCTGGCCGCGCAGGCCGAGCTTGCCGTGGATGGTGGTGCGCTCCAGGCCCGGGGAGTCGGTGGGGACGAGGAAGGCGGTGACGCCCTTGGGGCCGGGGCCGCCGGTGCGGGCGAAGATGACGGCGACGTCCGCCCAGGTGCCGTTGGTGATGAACATCTTGGAGCCGCTGAGCAGGTAGTCGTCGCCGTCGCGGACGGCGCGCAGCGACAGCGACGCGGCGTCGGAGCCGGTGTCGGGTTCGGTCAGGCCGAAGCAGCCGAGGAGCTCGCCCGAGCACAGGCCGGGCAGCCAGCGGCGGCGCTGCTCGGGGGTGCCGTGGGCGGCGATGGTCTTGGCGACCAGGCCGAGGGAGACCGAGACCAGGCCGCGGACCGAGGAGTCGCCGCGGCCGAGCTCCTCCATGACCAGGACGTAGGAGAGGTGGTCGCCGCCCGCGCCGCCGTACTCCTCGTCGACGGTCATGCCGAGGAAGCCGAGTTCCCCGAGGCGTGGGACCAGTTCGCGGGGCACGCTCTCGGCCCGGTCCCACTCCGCCGCGTTCGGTGTGATCTCGCGGTCCACGAACTCCGCCGCCATGGCGCGGAGCGCGGTCTGCTCCTCGGTGAGGGTGAAATCCATGCCGCACCCCAAAAACTATCGCTGTTAGTTTTCTTGCGTGCAGAGTAGGACATCGGTCACACCGGGGGAACCCCGGGGCCTCCCACCGCCGCGCGCTGTATGCGAAATTTGATGGCTTTTAACCCATTTGTCCGTTCGTGGGGTGCGGGGGAGGGCGCCCTCCCCCGTCCCGGGCGCGGCGCCCGCCGCGCCCGGGAGTGGGCCGCCGCGGGCGCCTCACCGGCCGCTGACCAGCCTGGCCAGCTCCACCCGGGAGCGGATTTGCAGTTGGCGGAAGATGTTGCGCAGGTGGTGCTCGACGGTGCGGGGGCTGATGTAAAGGCGCTGGGCGATCTCGCGGTTGGTGGCCCCCTCGGCGACGAGGCGGGCGATCTGCTCCTGCTGGGGGGTCAGCCCCGCGGTGGCGGCGGAGACGCCGCTGTCGAGCGCCTCCCCGGTGGCGCGCAACTGCTCCTTGGCCTGGCGCAACAGCAGCGGCGCCTCCAGCCGGGTGAACGCCTCCACCGCGGCGCGCAGGTGCGGGCGGGCCGCGGAGGGCAGCCGGGAGCGGCGCAGCAACGTGCCGTAGGCCAGCCGGGTGCGCGCCTCCTCGATGCCCGCGCCGCCGCGGCGGTGCAGGGCCAGCGCCTCCTCGAAGTGCTCGCGCGCGGTCTCGCCGTCGCTGAGCAGCGCCCGGCAGCGCGCCGCGAGGGCCAGCTCGTTGGGGCCCTGCACGGCCCTGGCCCACCGCTCGTAGCCGGCCAGCGCGGCCTCGGCGCGCCGGGTCTCCCCCAGGTGCGCGGCGGCCTCCACGTAGTGGGGCACGCTCAGCAGGCGGATGGTGCGGTGGCCCTGGCAGGGCTCGCTGCGCGCCAGCTCCTCCAGGCGGGTGGCGGCCTCGCGCATCCGGCCCCGGGTCAGGTCGAGGAAGGCCAGCGCCCACTCGGTGAGCGCCCGGGGCAGCCCCAGCGGGCGGCTGTCGGCGTGCTCGGTGACGGCCGCCGCGCGCACCGCGCACTCCTCGGCGTCGCCGCGCAGCGCCGCCAGCATCGCCAGGGCGGCCAGGTGGTGCGCGGCGCAGTTGCGCTGCCCGGTCTCCCCCGCCAGCCGCAGCCCCAGCGACGCGTGCTCGGTCGCGGTGGCCGGCGACCCGTGCAGGAACTCGCCGTAGACGGCGTAGGACAGCGCCTTGGGCACCATCGACACGGTGCCGCGCACCCCGGCCCGGGCGATCGCCCGGGCGGTCTGGCGGCGCGCCCCGACGGTGTCGCCCAGCCGCAGCGCCGCCACGATCGCGAAGATCAGGCCGAACGGCTCGTCGTCGCGCTCCGCCAGGGCCACCGACCGGCGCAGCGGCTCGACCGCCGCCTCGTAGTCGCCCTGGAAGGCCAGCATGGAGCCCTCCAGGTAGGCCAGTCCGGAGTCGTGCTGCGGGTCGTCCAGGTCGAGGGCGAACGCCTGGCGCGCGGCCGCGGCGAAGCGGTCCAGGTCCCCGGCCAGGGAGGCGGCGTCGGCGGCGCGCAGCAGCAGCGACCGCGCCTGGCGGGGGTTGCGCCCGGCGACCTCGCGGGCCGCCGCCATCAACTGGTCGCAGCCCTGGACCGAGTCCTTCTCGCCGACCGCGCGGTAGCCGTCGACCATCTCCGGCAGGCCCCGGATGCGGGCGGCCGGGACGTAGGGCGCCGCCTGCTTGATGAGGATGGTGCTGCGGCTGTACTGGCCCGCCGCCCACGCCTGGTAGGAGGCCTCGGCCAGGCGGTTGGCCCGGCGGCTGGGCTTGCCGGTCAGCTCGGCGGCGCGCTCCAGCAGGACCGACGCCTCCTCGGCGGTCAGCCCGGGCTCGCCCGCCGACACCGCGGCGGTGAGTTCGCGGCCCAGCTCCTCGTCGGGGCCGCCGGTGGCCGCCGCCCGGTGCCACAGCACCCGGTAGCGGGGTCCGCGGCCGTCCAGCAGGCGCGCCATCTCCAGGTGGGCGCGGGCCAGTTGGCCGCTGGTGGCGCGGCGGCACACCACCTCGCCCAGCATCGGGTCGGCGAACTCCACCCGGTCGGCCTGCACCCGCAGCAGTCCGGCCCGCTCGGCCCGGTCGAGGGCCGCGACCGGGTCGGCGGCGCCGTCCCGCGGCGCGGTCAGGACCGGGACCGCCACGCCCGGTTCCAGCGCGGCGAGCAGCAGCAGCCACGCCACGTCGTCGGGGAGGAAGTCCAGCGTCTCGGCGTAGGCGTCCAGGATCTCCGCGGGCAGCGGCAGGACCCTGGGCAGCGGCTCGGCGCCGGTGCGCTGGCCCGCGGTCAGGGAGGCGGCGTAGCAGCGGGCGGCCATGGGGTTGCCGTGCGCGCGGCGTGCGAGTTCGCTGCGCACCGCCGGGTCCAGGTCGGGGTCGGTCTCCTCCAGCATCCCCTGGAGGACCTCCTCGGCCAGCGGCGCCAGCCGCAGCCGGGGCAGGCCGGACAGCTCCTCGGGCGGGGTGTCGCGGGTGGCGAAGAGGACGGCCGCGCCGACCTCGTCCAGGCGGTGGGCGGCGAAGGAGAGCAGGCCGAGCGAGTCGGGGTCGATCCACTGGGCGTCGTCGACCACGCACACCAGGGGGCGGGTGCGGGCCAGCGCGGTGAGGAGGGCCAGCACGGCCACCGACAGCGCCAGCCGCCCCTCCCCGTCGTAGCGGCCGCGGCGCAGCACGCCGTCCAGCAGCCGGTCGTGCTCGGGGCTGAGCGTGCCCAGGCGGTGCTGCACGGGCAGCAGCAGCCCGTGCAGTCCGGACAGGGGGAGGCCGGTCTCCGGGCGGCGGCCGTTGATCCGCAGGACCCGGTGGCCGTCGGTCCGGTCGAGGACCGTGTCCAGTAGCGCGCTCTTGCCGATGCCGGGACTGCCCTGGACGACCAGCGCGCCGCCCCGGCCCGTGGTGCAGCGGGAGAGCAGGGCGGCCAGGTGCTCGACCTCAGCGCCCCGGCCGTGTGTGCGGGAGGCCGGGACCGTCAGTACGTCTGCCATGTGACCCACGTTACCGAGACGTAGATCACAGTCAACGGTGGGACTGTCGCCCCTGTCCGGGCTCCGCCCGCCCTGCGATCGTGGAGCTGCTCCTTCTCTGTCGGCGCACCGAGTGCGCCGGTCATGCCCGATGACAGCGGGGGTCCGGCACGGCACACCGGACCCCCGCTCGCCCCCTCCCGCCCCGCTGCGGGGTGCGGGGCCGAGGGTCAGTCGTGGAAGTCGTACTCGTCGGGGCCGAGCCGGTCGAAGTCGGCGGGGACGATCTCGCCGCCGTCGCGGTCGGTCACCATGGGCTCCTGGAGCTGCTCCATGACCCCCTCGCCGTCTCCTTCCCGGTACTGCTGGACGAGGACTCCGGCGTGGCCGCCGCGGTCCTCGGCGGTGGAGGCGAACGGGACGAGTCCGGGGCCGTTCCACTCCATCGACTCGACGGCGTCGAGGAGGCTCTGCCGGGTCGGGTTCTCCCCGGCGGCCTTGAGGGCCTTGGCGAACATGACCGCCTGGACCATGCCGTAGATGCGGGTATTGGTCAGCTCGCCCTCGCCGTACTTGTCGTGGACCTCGGTGAAGAACCGGGTCCAGGGGTCGTCGACCATGTTGACCTGCGGCAGGTAGCCGCTGGTGATGATGCCGTCGAGGAGCTGGTCGACCGGCAGCCCGTCGTCCTCGGCGTACTCCTTGAGCAGGGCGCGCAGCGTCGGGGTGTCGGAGCCGATGCTGGTGATGACCCACTGCGCCTGGTAGCCCTGCCCGACGGCGTTGAGGATGCCCAGCGCGGCGAAGGCCGGGATGCAGGCGCAGACGACGAGGTCGGCCCCGGCCTCCTTGAAGGAGGAGATCTGCCCGCCGACCGCCTCGGGGGCGGTGGACTCGTAGCCCGCGTCGGCGACGACCCGGTCGGCCAGGTACTGGTCCAGTCCGGCGATGGAGTCGGAGCCCACGTCGTCGTTCTGGTAGTAGTAGGCGACCTTGGCGTCGGGGAAGTTCTCCGCCACGTACTTCGCCAGGATCTTGGCCTCCTTGGTGTAGTCCACCTGGTAGCCGTAGGTCAGCGGGTACTGCTCCGGGTCGTTCCACATCAGCGCGCCCGAGGAGGGGAACAGGTCCGGCACGCCCTTCTCGCTGAGGTAGTCGACGACCTTGGAGTGGGTGGGGGTGCCCAGGCCGCCCAGCATGGCGAAGATCTCCTCGCCCTCGACGAGCTCCTGGGTGACCTCGACGGTCTTGGTGGGGTCGTAGACGTCGTCCTTGACCAGGTACTCGATGCGGCGGCCGTGCACGCCGCCCTGGTCGTTGATGTAGTCGAACATCGCCGAGGCGCCCTGGGAGATCGCCAGGTAGCCGGCGGAGGCCGGGCCGGTGAGCGGCTGGTGGGTGCCGATGGTGACCGTGTCGTCGGTGACGCCGACGGACACGTTCAGGTCGGCTCCTGCGCTCTCCTCGACCTCTCCGGCGCCTCCGCAGGAGGTGGCCAGCAGCGTCAGGGCCAGCGCCCCCGCTGCGACAGCGGTCGGTTTCCTCATGTCACGCTCCCGTCGTGGTGATGGATGGGGGATCTGATGGAGGGTTCGGTGTGCGCTGCCGGGCCGACAGGCCGCCCAGGCGGCGCAGCGCGCCGTGGACGCCCGTGGGCCAGGCCGTGACGATGACGACGAGCATCACGCCGAAGAAGACCGGCGGCAGGTTGTCGGCGACGCTGCTGCCCAGGCCGAGCAGGTCCGCCAGCTCCCTGCCCGCCGCCTCCAGGTAGACCAGTGCCAGGGCGCCCCACAGCGCGCCCCACAGGCTGCCCAGGCCGCCCAGCACGAGCGCGGCGAGCAGGCTCAGCGACAGCGCCAGGGAGAAGGAGCTGGGGGTGGCGGTGCCCAGCAGGTAGGCCTCGCAGGCCCCGGCCAGCGAGGCGCATCCGGCGCTGACGACGAACGCGGTGACCCGGGTGCGTCCGACCGGGATGCCTGCCATGGCCGCGGCGGACTCGTCGTCGCGGACGGCGCGCATGCGCCGCCCCAGCCGTCCCCGGCTCAGCGTCGCCAGGACCACCAGGGCCGTCAGCACGGTCAGCCAGACGACCAGGGCCTTCCACTGGTTGTCGGTGAGCAGGCCGGACAGT
>NZ_KQ950183.1:273449-299775 GCF_001517975.1 Thermobifida cellulosilytica TB100 | reverse complement strand
GGCCGTCGCCGGGGGGTCGTCTCGTCGCAGGGAGGAGGCCATCGACTACACCTTTCGAACGGTCGCCCGGGAGAACAGTCCGGCGGGCCGCAGGCTGAGCACGACGACGAGGATCGCCAGGGCGGCGAGCGTGGTGAGCTCGGAGCCGACGTAGCCGGAGACGTAGGACAGGCCCACGCCGATGACCAGGCCGCCGGCGAGCGCCCCGAACGGGTTGTCCAGGCCGCCGAGCACGGCCGCGGCGATGCCGTAGACGAAGACCGCGTCGAGCACGGTGGGCGACAGCAGCGGCGGGACGGCGAGCATCCCGGCGAGCGCGCCGATCGCCGAGGCGATGCCCCAGCCGGCGGTGAGCACCAGTCCCACCCGGACCCCGCTGAGCCGCGCCGACTCGGGGCGCAGCGCCGCGGCGCGCATCCGCAGCCCGAGGGGGGTGAAGCGGTGGAGGACGAACAGCGCGGCGGCGACCAGGGCGACCGAGGCGAGGGCGAAGAGCTCCTCCGGGGAGATGGGGACCGCCTCGAGGTCGCGGAAGCTCATCGGGGGCGGGAAGGAGTGTTGCAGGTTGCCCCACACCATGCCGGCCAGGCCCCGCAGGGCGAGGAGCAGGCCGAGGGTGAGGATGACGGCGTTGAGCGGGGACCGGTCCTGCACGCGGCGGAGCAGGAGCCGCTCGGTGAGCACGCCCAGCAGCGTCCCGGCGGCCACGGCGGAGGCGAAGCCCAGCCAGTAGCTGCCGGTCGCCCGGATGACGGTGTGGGCGGTGTAGGCCGCGATCAGGGCGAGCGCGGGCTGGGCGAAGTTCACCACCCGGGTCGCCTGGTAGACGATGACGAGGGACAGCCCGAGGGCCGCGTAGACCGCGCCGTTGGCGATCCCCTCGAAGGTGAGACTGACGAACTGGTTCACGTGGCCCCCTCAGAAGCCCAGGTAGGCGTGGCGCATGCGGTCGTCGGCGAGGAGTTCGGCGGAGCTTCCGCGGGCCACGACCGCCCCCTGGGAGAGCACGACGCCGTGGTCGGTGACGGACAAGGCGCTCGCGGCGTTCTGCTCCACCAGCACCACCGTCAGCCCGGTGCGCTCGCGCAGGTCGTGCAGCAGCCGCATGATCTGCCGGGTGACGAGCGGGGCCAGTCCCAGGGAGGGCTCGTCCAGCAGCAGCACCCGGGGCCGGGCCATCAGCGCCCGGCCGATGGCGAGCATCTGGCGCTCGCCGCCGGACAGGGTGCCGGCGGGGCGCCTCCTCCGCTCGGCCAGCGGCGGGAACAGCGCGTACACCTCGTCGAGCGCCCTGGCGCGGTCGCGCCGGTCCCGCCGCCACAGCCCGCCCAGGCGCAGGTTCTCCTCGACGGTCAGCTCGACGATGACGCCGCCGCCCTCGGGCACGTGTGCCAGGCCGTGGCGGACCATGTCCTCGGCGGGGCTGCGGGTGACGTCGACGCCGCCGACGCGGACCCGGCTGCCCGGCGCGGCGGGCTGGAGTCCGGAGACGGTGCGCAGCAGGGTGGTCTTGCCCGCGCCGTTGGCGCCCAGGACCGCGCAGATCTCGCCGGCGTGGACGGTCAGGTCCACCGAGCGCAGCGCCTGGACCGCGCCGTAGTGGGTGGAGAGGTTCTCGATCTGGAGCAGGGGCGTGTCAGTCACCGGCGTCCTCCTGGACGGGGGTGCCGAGGTAGGCCTCCGCGACGGCGGGGTCGGCCTGGACGGCGGCGGGCGGGCCGGAGCAGATGACCCTGCCGAAGTTGAGGACGACGATGTGGTCGCACACGTCCATGACCAGGTCCATGTGGTGTTCGACGAGGACGACGCCCATGGTCCGGCTGCACCGGCGGATGACGGCGGCCAGGTCGGCCAGGTCGGCGCCGGACAGGCCGCTGGCGGGCTCGTCGAGGAGCAGCAGTTCGGGTTCGGCCGCCAGGGCGCGGGCCAGCGCCACCCGCTTCTGCAACCCGTAGGGCAGGGTGGCGGGCAGGGCGTGGGCAACGTCGGCGATGCCGAACTCCTCCAGGAGGGCCATCGCGCGGTCGGCGAGCTCCCGTTCGTCGCGTTCGTAGCCGCCCAGGCCGGTGAGCATGCCGGGCAGCCGGGAGCGGCCCAGGGGGTCCGCGCCGACGATCACGTTGTCCAGCACCGTCATCAGGCCGAAGAGGTTGAGTCCCTGGAAGGTGCGGGAGATCCCCAGTGACGCCAACCGGTGCGGCCGGTGGCCGCGCAGAGGGCGGCCCTTGAAGGTGACGGTGCCGCGCTGCGGTCTGACCACTCCCGTCAGCACGTTGAACAGGGTGGTCTTGCCGGCTCCGTTCGGCCCGATGAGGCCGGTCACGCTCTGGGGGGCGATGCTCAGTCCGACGTCGGAGAGCGCGGCGAGGCCGCCGAAGCGGACGGTCACCCCCTCGGCCTCCATCAGGGGGGAGGATGCGGTAGGGGCCATGGCGTCTCTTTCTGTCTGTGCGGGGCCACCGCGGGTGGGGTCGCGGGACACGCCCCGTCGCATCCCAACCGGTTGGTATGCGACGGGGCCGACACTGCGGCACGCCGGGGAGGGACAAGGGGGGCTGTGCCGCGGACCCTCAAGTTACCCACGGCCCCGTGCCCCGGGAAGTGTCCACCGGAGGAACCGGTGATTTCACCGATAGCCCTTGCGCCCCGGTGACCTGCGGCGCAAAAATTAATTCAGATTTATTCCGCGCCGTTTCGGCCGTCCTCGGAGAGCACCGTGCCGCCATCCGCACCCTCGGGCCCTTCCGCCTCCCGCTTCACCGACCGCGTCGCCCTGGTCACCGGAGCCGCGGGAGGCATCGGAGCGGCGACCGCGCGGCGGCTGGCCGCCGAGGGCGCGGCCGTCGTCCTCGCCGACATCGACGCCGAGCGCGGCGAACAGGCCGCCGCCGAGCTGCGCGCGCACGGCCGCCGCGCGCTCTTCCAGCACTGCGACGTCTCCGACGAGGACGCCTGGGCGCGCACCGTGCGCGCCGCCAACGACGCGTTCGGTCCCGTGGACGCCCTAGTCAGCAACGCCTACCGGGTCACCGTCGCCCCCGCCCACGCCACCTCGCCGGCCGACTTCAACGACCAGTTGGCGGTGACGCTGACCGCCACCTTCCTGGGGGTGCGCGCCTGCCTGGACGACCTGCTCGCCCGCGGCGGCAGCGTGGTGGCGGTCTCCTCGGTGCACGCGCTGGTCGGACTGCCCGGCCGTCCCGCCTACGCCGCGGCCAAGGCGGGGCTGACCGGCCTGGCGCGGCAGTTGGCGGTGGAGTACGGCCCCCGGGTGCGGGTCAACAGCGTCCTGCCCGGGCCGATCCGCACCCGCGCCTGGGACGGCGTCAGCGCCGAGGACGTGCGCCGCAGCGCGGAGCAGACCGTCGCGGGCCGTCTCGGCGACCCCGCCGAGGTCGCCGCCGCGATCGCCTTCCTGCTCTCCGACGACGCCTCCTACGTCACCGGGACGACGCTGCTCGTCGACGGCGGCTGGACCTCCTACAAGACCTCGGCGTGACCGTGGGCGGGTACGCGGGCCGGGGCGTCCACGGCCGCATCGTCGAACTGCTGGGGCGGCGCGTGGCCTCCGGCGCGCTGCCCGAGGGCTCGCTCCTCGACCTGCGCGCCCTGGGCGCCGAACTCGGGGTGAGCATGAGCGTGCTGCGCGAGAGCGTGCGGGTGCTCGCCGCCAAAGGGCTGGTGGACTCCCGGCAGAAGCGCGGCACCTTCGTGCGGCCGCGCTCGGAGTGGCACCTGCTCGACGCGGACGTGGCGCGCTGGCGCGCCTGCGGCGGCGACACCGCCCGGCTCATGGCCGACCTGGCCGAGCTGCGCGCCCTGGTGGAGCCGGCGGCCGCGCGCTACGCGGCGGCGCGCCGGACCGGTGCGCAGGTGGCGGACCTGGCCGAGGCCCTGGCCCGCATGGAGCGCACCCGCGGCGACCCCCGCGCGCACGCGCTGGCCGACCTGGAGTTCCACCGCTGCCTGCTGGCCGCCTCCGGCAACGAGCTGCTGGCCCGCATGGACCTGCTGGTCGCCCCCGGCCTGGTGGAACGCGACGTGCTGGTGCACTCCGCCGACCCGGGGGCCGACCCGGTCCCGGGGCACCGCGCGGTCCTGGAGGCGGTGCGCGCCCGCGACGCCGACGCGGCCGAGGCCGCGATGCGCGCGCTGCTGGCCGCCTCCGCCGCCGACGTCCGCCGCCTGGCCGCCCCCGCGGCCGGTCCCCCCGACCGGGAGGAGCACACGTGAAGATCGCCCGCGTCGAGACCTTCGCCGTGCCCCCGCGCTGGCTGCTGTGCCGGGTGGAGACCGACGACGGCGTGGTGGGCTGGGGCGAGCCCGTGGTGGAGGGGCGCGCCTCCACCGTGCGCACCGCGGTGCACGAACTCGCCGAGCTGCTCGTCGGCCGCGACCCGATGCGGATCGAGGACCACTGGCAGACGATGGCCAAGGCGTCCTTCTACCGCGGCGGGCCGGTGCTGTCCAGCGCGGTGGCCGGGCTCGACCAGGCGCTGTGGGACATCGCGGGCCAGGTGCTGGGGGTCCCGGTGCACGTCATGCTGGGCGGCCCGGTGCGGGACCGGGTGCGCTGCTACGGCTGGGTCGGCGGGGACGAGCCCGGACAGATCGCCGAGGCGGTGGCCGAGCGGGTGGAGGCGGGGTTCACCGCGGTGAAGATGAACGCCGCGGGCCGCACCGACCCGCTCTCCACGCCGCGCGCGGTGGCGGAGATCGTGCGCCGCGCCGAGGCGGCGCGCGCCGCCCTCGGCCCCGACCGGGACTTCGCGGTGGACTTCCACGGCCGCTTCACCACCGCCAACGCGCGGCGGGTCGTCGAGCACCTGGCCCCGCTGCACCCCCTGTTCGTCGAGGAGCCGGTGCTGCCCGAGCACACCCACCGCATCGGCGACGTGGTGGCCGCCACCACCGTGCCCATCGCCACCGGGGAGCGGCTGTTCTCCCGCGCCGAGATGCTGCCCGCGTTGCAGGCGGGGATCGCGGTGCTGCAACCGGACCTGTCGCACGCGGGCGGCATCTCGGAGGTGCGCCGCATCGCCGCGCTCGCCGAGACCTTCGACGTGCTGCTGGCCCCGCACTGCCCGCTGGGGCCGGTCGCGCTGGCCGCCGGCATGCAGATCGCCTGCTGCGTGCCGAACTTCCTCATCCAGGAGCAGAGCATCGGCATCCACTACAACCGGGGCGCGGAGGTCCTCGACTACCTGGTCGACCCGGAGGTGTTCACCGTCGCCGACGGCTACCTGCCCCGTCCCCTCCGACCCGGGCTGGGGATCACCGTGGACGAGCGTGCGGTGCGCGCCGCCGACGGGTCGGTGCCCGACTGGCGGGGGCCGGTCTGGCGCCATCCCGACGGCTCCTTCGCCGAATGGTGACCTTTATTCCCCATGTCTCCCTGTGTGACATCTTGCACATTGAGTGATGGAGTGTTACTTTCGCGGAAACCGAACTGTTCCGAAGGTAGTCCGTGCATGGGGAGTGAGAGCCTGGCGGACCGCCTGGCCGACCAGCTACTCGACCAGGTGGTGCGCGGCGAGCTCGCGGTGGACGAGGCGTTGCCCTCGGAGGGCGAGATCGCCGCACAGGCCGGCGTCAGCCGTCTGACCGTCCGCGAGGCGGTCAAGGTGCTGCGGACCAAGAACATCGTCCGGGTCAAACGCGGACGCGGCACCTACGTCAACGCCCCCGACCAGTGGACCGACCTGGAGCTCGTCCTGCGCCTGGCGGGACGCCGCAGCGGGTCGAGCACGGCGGCGCTGGGACTGCTGGAGGCCCAGCGCATCCTGGAGACGGGAGCGGCCGAGCTGTGCGCCCAGCGCCGCAGCGAGGCCGACCTCGCCCTGCTGGGGACGCACGTGGCGGAGATGGACAAGGCCGTCGCCGAGCACGACGCCGCCGCCTTCGTCCGCGCCGAGCTCGCCTTCCACTCGACGGTCCTGCGCTCCTGCGGCAACGTGTTCGTCCCGGCGATGTGCGGACCGCTGGAGCGGATGCTGCTGCGGCTGCACACCCGGGCCGCCCACGTGGTCCAGGTCCGCCGCCGCACCCTGCGGCACCACCGCCGCATCCTCGCCGAGATCACCGCCGGCTCCCCCGCGGCGGCCCGGGCCGCGATGAACGCCCACCTGGAGCAGACCGCCGAGGACCTGCTGCGGCACGGCGTCGGCGGTGCCGCCGACTCCGCCCCGGCGGCGCGGGGAACGCTGCGGCGGCCGGTCGGGGACTCCGCCCGCTGACCCCGGCGGACCGTCCCCGGCTCCCCGCCCGGGGCGGGGAGCCGGGCGCCGGGTCACATGCCCGCGATGAGCTTCTCCACCCGCTCGTCGACCGCCTTGAACGGGTCCTTGCACAGCACGGTGCGCTGGGCCTGGTCGTTGAGCTTGAGGTGCACCCAGTCCACCGTGAAGTCGCGCCGCTTCTCCTGTGCCTTCTTGATGAACTCGCCGCGCAGCCGGGCCCGGGTGGTCTGCGGCGGCACCGACTTGGCCTCGAAGATCTTCAGGTCGCTGACCACGCGCTCCATCTGCCCGCGCCGTTGCAGCAGGTAGAACAGGCCGCGGTCGCGGTGGATGTCGTGGTAGGTCAGGTCCAGTTGGGCCACCCGGGGCGAGGACAGGCTCAGCCCGTGCTTGGCACGGTAGCGCTCCAGCAGCTTGTACTTGGCCACCCAGTCGATCTCGCGCGCCACCAGGTCCAGGTTGCCGGTCTCGACCGCCTCCAGGGTGCGCTGCCACAGCTCCAGCACCCGCTTGCCGGTGGCGTCGGTACCGGTGCGGTCCACGAAGTTCTGCACCTTCTCCAGGTACTCGCGCTGGATCTCCAGCGCGCTGGCCTCGCGGCCGTTGGCCAGCCGGACCTTGCGGCGGCCCGTCATGTCGTGGCTGACCTCGCGGATCGCCCGGATCGGGTTCTCCAACGTGTAGTCGCGCATCACCACGTTCGCCTCGATCATGCGCAGCACCAGGTCGGTGGAGGCGAGCTTGAGCAGCGTCGTGGTCTCGCTCATGTTGGAGTCGCCCACGATGACGTGCAGCCGCCGGAACCTCTCGGCGTCGGCGTGCGGCTCGTCGCGGGTGTTGATGATGGGGCGGGAGCGGGTGGTGGCCGAGGACACGCCCTCCCAGATGTGCTCGGCGCGCTGGCTCACGCAGTACAGCGCACCGCGCGGGGTCTGCAACACCTTGCCCGCGCCGCAGATGATCTGGCGGGTGACCAGGAAGGGGATGAGGACGTCGGCCAGCTTCCCGAACTCCCCGTGCCGCCCCACGAGGTAGTTCTCGTGGCAGCCGTAGGAGTTGCCGGCCGAGTCGGTGTTGTTCTTGAACAGGTAGATGTCCCCGGCGATGCCCTCCTCGTGGAGCCGCTGCTCGGCGTCGACCTGCAGCCCTTCGAGGATGCGCTCGCCGGCCTTGTCGTGGGCCACCAGGTCGAGCAGGTTGTCGCACTCGGGGGTGGCGTACTCGGGGTGGGATCCCACGTCCAGGTAGAGCCGCGCTCCGTTGCGCAGGAACACGTTGGAACTGCGTCCCCACGACACCACACGGCGGAACAGATAGCGGGCCACCTCGTCCGGCGACAGCCGGCGCTGCCCCCGGAACGTGCAGGTGACCCCGTACTCGTTCTCCAGACCGAAGATGCGGCGTTCCACGCGGCCTCACCCGTCCTTCTTCCGTCCGCGGCGCCGCGGACCCGGGCCCGCGGCGCCTGCCGAATCACACTCCGTCAGTGGCGCCGCCGTCTTCGGGTGCCTGGGCCTCGGCCGTCTCCTCGGCCTGCCGGGCCTCCTCCAGCATCCGGACCAGGCGGTCCCCCTGGATGCGGCGGAACTTGCGGTGCGGCCGTGAGCGTTCCAGCACCGCCACCTCGAGGCTGGTCGCCTTCAGCTCGCGCCGCTCGCCGTTCTCGTGGGCCAGACCGTGCACCGCGACCCGCAGCGCCTCGGTCAGGGACATGTTCTTGACGTACCGCTCACGCAGCGCCGCGGTGACCCGCTCGGCCGATCCGCCCATGGCGAGGAAGTCGTGCTCGTCCACCACCGAGCCGTCGAAGGTGATGCGGTAGATCTGGTCGGTGTCGGGGGAGTCTCCGACCTCCCCGACGACGATCTCGACCTCCCAGGGCTTGCTGCTCTCGGTGAAGACCGCGCCCAGGGTCTGGGCGTAGGCGTTGGCCAGCATCTGGCCGGTCACGTCGCTGCGGTCGTAGGTGTAGCCGTGCATGTCGGCGAAGCGGACCCCGGCCAGGCGCAGGTTCTCGAACTCGTTGTAGCGGCCGACCGCGGCGAAGGCGACCCGGTCGTAGAGCTCGCTGATCTTGTGCAGCGTCCGCGACATGTTGTCCGCCACGAACAGGATTCCGCCGTCGTACTGCAGCACGACGGCGCTGCGGCCCCGCGCGATCCCTTTTCGCGCGTAGTCCGCCTTGTCCTTCATGATCTGTTCGGGCGAGACGTAGAAGGGCATCGACACCGGCGTGGTTTCCTTTACTGGTCGAAAGGGCGGGGGACGACAGGATCAGCGCACCGGGGCGGTGGGGCCGTCGGGGCGTTCGGCGCGTCCGGCCACGACCGTCCGCGCCAGCGACTCGACCTCTTCCGTGGACATCCGGCGGTGCCCCTCCTCGGTGATGACGTCGACCAGCGGGTAGATCCCGCGCTGCAAGTCGGGGCCTCCCGTCGCGGAGTCGTCGTCGGCGGCGTCGTAGAGCGCCTGCAGTGCGGCCAGCGCGGCGTCGGCCTCGGTGAGGTCCTCGCGGTAGAGCTTCTTGAGCGCCCCCTTGGCGTAGACCGAGCCGGAGCCGATGGAGTGGTAGCGGTGCTCCTCGTAGCAGCCGCCCACCGGGTCGTAGCTGAAGATCCGCCCCTCCCCGCGGGCGGTGTCGTAGCCGACGAGCAGCGGGACCACGACGAAGCCCTGCATGGCCAGCCCCAGGTTGGAGCGGATCATGGTGGCCAGCCGGTTGGCCTTGCCCTCCAGGGACAGCGGGCGGCCCTCGCGCTTCTCGTAGTGCTCCAGCTCCACCTGGAAGAGCTTGGCCAGTTCGATGCCGATCCCGGCAGCGCCCGCGATGGCGACGGCGGAGAACTCGTCGGTGCGGAACAGCTTGTCCATGTCGCGGTTGGCGATCACGTTGCCGGAGGTGGCTCTTCGGTCGCCGGCCAGGACGACGCCGCCGGGGAAGACGAGGGCCACGATGGTGGTGGCTTCGGGGGTCAGGTGGGCGGGGGAGCCGTCGGAGGTCAGGTCTGCGAGGCGGGGCAGCCGGTCAGGGCTCACCTGGCTGAGGAAGTCGACAAACGACGAGGTCCCCGGATTCATGAACGCTGCGGGCAGGCGTCCGCTGCCCATGAACGCTTCAGACACGCGACTCCCTTCGGTGGCGTCCCGCCCGCGGGTGCGGGCGGGACGCCGCGGACTTGCTTCGGTTGCCTTGCTGTGACCCTACTGACAGCTCAGGAGGCGGAGGTACCCGCCGGTGACGACTTCTCTGTCAGCGAACTGCCGCCCCCGTCGGCGCTACTGTCCGCCCTTCTGCACGAACTGCCGCACGAAGTCCTCGGAGTTGGTCTCGAGGACCTCGTCGATCTCGTCAAGGATGTCGTCGACGTCCTCGGCCAGCTTCTCGTTGCGGGCCGCGGCCTCGGTCCCGGTCTCGACCTCTTCGATCTCCTGGTCCTGGTCGTGCCGAGTGGCGTGCTTGTGACCCCCGGTTTCCCTGGTCGCCATGTGGAGGCTCCTCCCTGTTGTCGAGCTCTCGCCTCTATCTTGGCCACTTGGGGCCCCGCTCAACCTTGATCAGGGCGCCTGTTTTGCGCACGTTACCCACGGGAACACCCGTACACACGTTTGAACAGCAACAACGCGGATCCCGCCCGCCGCGGTCGCCGGGGATTCCGGACCGGTTCTGCGGCCCCTCCGGACCGTCCCTCCCGGCTCGCTGCGGCCCGTCCCGTCCGCCGCACGGCGGCTGTAGGGTACCGATCGTCCACGCATCACGATCACGGCACGGCCGAGGGGCCGGAAAGGGGACGGCGGTGGCCGACACCAACGAGTACGCGGCGACGTTCGACCTCGTCGACAGCGACGACGACCAGCGCATCTCCGCGGGCGAGCTGAGCCGGCTGATGGAGGTGCTGGGATCGCCGATCACCGCGGAGCAGGCCGAGGCGGCCGTGCGCGGCATCGACTCCGACGGCGACGGGCTGATCTCCCTGGAGGAGTTCACCGCCTACATGCGCTCTGCTGCCGGGCGCAACTGAGGCGCGAAGGTCCGGGAGCCCGGGCGGGCCGCCGGGGGTGCTCCGGTCCGCGGCCCCGGCCGCCGGTCCCGAGCGGGCGGCCGGGGCGCCGCGGGTCAGCGCCTGCCGCCGGTGAGGGCGGCCACCAGGTCCGCGGCGGTGTCGGAGCGGTCCAGCAGCTCCCCCACGTGCTCACGGGTGCCGCGCAGCGGCTCCAGGGTGGGGACGCGTTGCAGGGAGTCGTAGCCGGGGATGTCGAAGATGACGGAGTCCCACGAGGCCGCGGCCACCGAGTCGGCGTACTTGGCCAGGCAGCGCCCGCGGAAGTAGGCGCGGGTGTCGGCGGGGGGCTCGGTGACGGCCCGCTGCACCTCGGACTCGTCGAGGAGGCGGCGCATCCTGCCGCGCGCCACCAGCCGGTTGTACAGGCCGCGGTCCTCGCGCACGTCGGAGTACTGGAGGTCGACCATCTGCAGGCGGTGGTGGTCCCAGGCCAGTCCGTCGCGGGCGCGGTAGGCCTCCAGGAGCTTGAGCTTGGCCACCCAGTCGAGCTGGTCGGCCAGCCGCATGGGGTCGTCGGCCAGGGTGGTCAGGACCGCCTCCCAGCGGTCGAGCACGTCGGCGGTGTCGGGGTCGACGTCGGTGCCGTAGCGGTCCTCGACGTACTTGCGGGCCTGCTCCAGGTACTCGCCTTGCAGTTGCAGCGCGGTCATCTGCCGTCCGTCGCGCAGCCGCACCTGGTGGGTGAGGCCGGGGTCGTGCGAGACGGCCCGCAGGTCGGCGACCGGGGTCTCCAGCGACAGGTCCGTGGTGAGGAAGCCGTCCTCGATCATCGACAGCACGATCGAGGTCGTCCCCAGCTTCAGGTAGGTGGAGATCTCGCTCATGTTGGCGTCGCCGATGATGACGTGCAGCCGCCGGTACTTGTCGGGGTCGGCGTGCGGCTCGTCGCGGGTGTTGATGATGGGCCGCTTCAGGGTGGTCTCCAGGCCCACCTCGACCTCGAAGAAGTCGGCGCGCTGGCTGATCTGGTAGCCCGCCTCTCGGGAGTCGACGCCGAGGCCGACCCGGCCCGCGCCGCACACCACCTGCCGGGAGACGAAGAACGGGATGAGGTGCTGCACGATCTCCGCGAACGGCGTGGACCGGCGCATCAGGTAGTTCTCGTGGCAGCCGTAGGAGGCGCCCTTGCTGTCGGTGTTGTTCTTGTACAACTGGATGGGCTCGGCGTTGGGGAGGGCCGAGGCGCGCCGGGCGGCGTCCTCCATGACCCGTTCGCCCGCCTTGTCCCACAGCACCGCGTCACGGGGGTTGGTGACCTCGGGGGCGGAGTACTCGGGGTGGGCGTGGTCGACGTACAGCCGCGCGCCGTTGGTGAGGATGACGTTGGCCAGGCCCAGGTCCTCGTCGGTGAGCTGGCTGGGGTCTGCGGCCTCGCGCGCCAGGTCGAAGCCGCGCGCGTCACGCAACGGGTTCTCTTCCTCGAAGTCCCAGCGGGCCCTGCGCGCCCGCGCGGCCGAGGCCGCCAGGTAGGCGTTGACCACCTGAGTGGAGGTCACCATCGCATTGGCACCGGGGTTGCCGGGCACGGAGATCCCGTACTCGGTCTCGATGCCCATAATCCGCCGCACAGTCATGTTGTGAAGGGTATCCAGCGGGACACGCTTTGATGCGCGACCCGCCGAATTGTGCTCGAACAGCCGTGTTCGTCCCGTCCTGCACTCCCCGGCCGGGCGCGGGGGGAGTCCCGGCCCCCGCGCCCGGCGGGGAAGCGCCCGCCCGCCGGGCGCGGCCGCTTTCCCTCCCGGAGCCCTCACACCGGCAAACCGGAATCCTCCCCCAGGGGAAACAGTTGGGGACGCCCCTTTTCTCCGTTGTTCAGGAAAAGAACGGATTCCACTTCCTGTCAGAATGACGGCAAGGGAGAATGGCTGCCATGCCCGACACCCCGTGGACGCCTCCTCCCGTTCTTCTCGCGGTCGACCTGGTCATTCTGACGCTCCGTTCCGCGCAACTGCACGTGCTGCTCGTCGAACGGGGAATCGAGCCCTACCGGGGCCGCCACGCGCTCCCCGGAGGCTTTCTCAGCCACGCGGACGAGGACCTCACGGCAGCGGCCCGGCGCGAACTGCGGGAGGAGGCCAACCTCGACGCAGCCCGCCTGCACCTGGAGCAACTGGGCGCCTACGGGGCCCTCGGCCGCGACCCGCGGGGCCGGGTCGTCTCCGTGGCCTACCTGGCCGTCGCCCCCGGGCTCCCGGAGCCGGAGGCGGGAACCGACGCGGCGGGCGCCGCCTGGGTGCCCGTCCACGACGTCGAGGCGCGACACCTCGAACTCGCCTTCGACCACCGGCAGATCCTCGCCGACGGAATCGAGCGCGCCCGCACCAAACTCGAGAAATCCTCCCTGGCCGCCGCATTCTGCGGGGAGACCTTCACCATCGCGGAACTACAGCAGGTCTACGAAGCGGTCTGGGGAACCCGACTCGATCCGCGTAATTTCTACCGGAAAGTCCGCGGAATTCCCGGTTTCATCGTCCCGGCCGGATCGCAACGGCGCACGACCGGGGGCCGCCCCGCACAGCTTTTCCGCCGCGGACCGCAGACCGTGCTGTTCCCCCCGCTCAACCGCCCGCCGTCCCAGACACCTACACCCCTGAGGACCGACCCATGACCGATCCCGTGGTGATCCTCACCGCCCTCGACCTCGAATACACCGCCGTCCGCAACGGCCTGGACGGCCTCCGCCCGCACCGCCACCCCCGGGGAACCCGCTTCGAGACCGGCACCGTCGCGGGGACCCGGACCCCCGTGGTGCTCGGCCTCACCGGCAAGGGCAACCACACCTCCGCGGTCCTGGCCGAACGGGCCGTCGAGGAGTTCTCCCCCGCGGCACTCGTGTTCGTCGGTGTGGCCGGCGCCCTGTGGGACGCTCCCCCGCTCGGCGACGTCGTCATGGCCACCCACGTCTACGCCTACCACGGCGGCACCAGCGAGGACGACGGCCTCAAGGCCCGCCCCCGCGTCTGGGAGACCGCCCACGACCTCCTCCAGCTCGGCCACGCCCTCGCCAGGACCGCCGACTGGGCCGCCGCGGCACACCCGGACCACCCCGCCCCCCAGGTCCACTTCGGCCCCGTCGCCGCCGGGGAGGTCGTGCAGAACTCCCGGATCTCCCGCGAGGCGCGCTGGATCCGCCAGACCTACAACGACGCGATCGCCATCGAGATGGAGGCGGCGGGCGTGGCCCAGGCCGGCCACCTCGGCGGCGCCCCCGTGGCGGTGGTCCGCGGCATCAGCGACCGCGCCGACGGCACCAAGACCACCGGGAACGACCACGCCTGGCAGCCCGTCGCCGCGGCGAACGCCGCGGCCTTCGCCCTCCGGCTCGCCGCAGAGATCATCGACGACCGGGAGCACTCCATGTCCTCCACCCCCCAGCACCGCAACGGCTCCGTGGTGAACAACGCCCACAACAGCCAGGTCGCCATCCAGGCGGGCATCATCACCGGCAGCACCGTGTCCGTGACGTTCCCCTCCCCACGGCCGGGCGGGAGCGCCCCCGCCGCCGACCTGGCCGCGCTGCGCGACGCCCTCCGGCGGGAGCACTCCTCCGGCAGGCTCGACGGGTCCGTCTACCACGCGGCCCGCGCCGAACTCGACTTGGCCGCCAGGGCGCTGGCGGAAAACACCCCGGAGGGCAGGAGCATGGCCGCACTCGCGCTCCGGAGCCTCTCCAACCGCCTCGCCGACCTCACCGAACTGGCCGCGAAGGCCGCCGCCCTCGTCACCGCACTCCGGGGACTGTCATGACCGCCGCCCACACCGCCAACACGGCGACCGACTCCTTCGTGGGGGTCCAGGCCGGAGAGATCCACAACTCGAAGATCTACCTGATGTCCCCGGACGCCCCTCCCCGCCGCAAGTACGAGGTCGGCCTCCGCTACCTCGCCAACGGCGTGCCCTCCCAGGCCCGCGCCCTGATCGGAGAGGCCCGCGCCCACGGACACGACAGCGGCGAGGTGCGGTTCCACTGGGTTCTCGCCCTCCTGAGCGCGCGTTCCCCGTACGTGCTGAGCCCGGAGGACCGGGAGAACCTCTCCCAGGTCTCGATCGAACTGGACTCTCTGCCCGACGACGAGTGGCGGCGCGCCCTGGAGGTGGTCTTCGGCCTGCTCCGCTTCGCCGAGGAGGGCGGGGACGACACCGTCTTCAAGACTCTCGACACCCTCCCCGACCGCCAGCGCGACCAGATCCTCCGCCACCTCGACGCGGTGCTCACCGGAAGCGCCAAGGAGCGCCTGTGGGCCGAGATCTGCCGGAAGGCCGAGCAGCAGCAGACCGCCGACGAACGCACCGGCCGGGTGTGGGCCTACTTCGAGCCCGACCCGATCGAGGCCCGGTCCCGGACCGTCGCACCGGCCGATCTCGACGGGCTCCTGCCTGCCGGGCTCTGGTCCGCGGTCGCCCTGGCGGCGGCGGGCACCTGCTGGGCGCCCCTGGCCGCCACGGGGCCGCTCCCGGCGCTCCTCCTGCTGCTGGTCCTCGCCTGCGGCCCGGTGGCCGCGGCCGCCGGCTTGCGGTGGTACTCCTGCACGCAGCGGCTCCGGGCGAAGGAGCGCGAGTACGGCGGCCCGCGCCCGGGTGCCTCCTCTGCCGGGGCGGACGGCTTCGCCGGAAGGGTCGACTCCCTGTTCCGCTACTACTCCCACAAGTACGCCCCCGCCTCCGCCGCCGAGGAGTGGCTGCGCACGACAGCGGGGGTGCGCCGGGCGCTCCGCAACGAGGTCGTCGAGATCTACCGGGAGAGCCGGATCCCCGCCCGCCGGGTCGCCTGGCTGGTCAGGTACCTGGTCCGCGACGTCCGACGGCGCTGGCTGTCGGGGACCCTGTGGGAGTACCGGAAGCGGTACCAGGTCAGCCCCACCACGAAGCTCCGGTGCGTGCTCTCCCTGGCTGTCGCGGCCGCGGCGGCCGTGGCGCTGACGGCCGCGGCGTTTCCGGGCCGCCCGTTCACCACCGTGCTCACCACGCTTCTCGTCCTGGCCGGAGCGTGGTTCGCGGTGCCGTTGTGGCTGCGCATCGCCGCAGAGAAGCGGCGCTTCGCCGAGGAGGAGGAAGAACGGAAACGCGTCCTGAACGAGCGCAAGGCCGAGGAGCTCCGCTGGCGGCGGAGGCTGGAGGAGACCCGGCCGTCCGAGGGGGAGATGCAGGCGTGGCTCCACGCCGACCTGACCCTCCTGCTGGACGCCGCACTCCGCCACTACCAGTTGAAGTGGCACGACGTCATCGCCCACTTCTTCCACCTGGGAGCGGCAGGCTCCTGCAAGCAGAGGCGCATCGAACGCGGACAGTGGCGCTACTCGAAGTACGAGGTCCGCATCTTCCTCATCACCCGGGGCGGAGTACGGGAGGCCGTCTTCCTCCTCGACTTCGAGAAGGCGGACTTCCGCTGCACGGCACGCAAGGAGTTCAGCTTCGACTCCGTCTCCTCGGTCTCCGTGGAGGACGAGGACCAGAAGATGACGATGAAGGTCGCCCTCGTGGACGGCACGAGCCAGGAGTTCTCCTCTCCCCGGGAGACGGAGGACTCCCTCCTCCCGGAGGAAACCGGCGAGGAGATCTTCGAGAGGAACCTCGACTCCTCCGGGTTCCGGCAGTCCATGCTCCTGCTGGAGGGGATCGGAGCCGAGGGGAAGAAGTGGGTCGACCGGCTCACAGAACGCAGGGCCGTGTCCCGGCTGCCCCGGCAGGACGGCTCCGAAGAGCCGCCACCGGCCCCGGAGGCCCTCGCCAGTTGACCCGGCCGCGGCACCGCCTTCGGCGGGTGCGGGCGGGAAACCGCCGCCTTCCCGCCCGTCTCCGGGGTCCCGGCCCCGCCCGGGACCGGAGGCCTTCCTTCCCTGGCGGGGTCCGGTGTGCAGGCCTGGCGGCGAGGGGCCGCCGCTTCAGGAGTGAGGAGACCGCGATGGACTGGAGTGGTCACGCCGCCGCGCTGGCCGACCGGGTGGCCCGACCCGGGTCGCCGTGGCGGGACGCGGTGCTGGGCCTGCCCCGGCACGTGTTCGTCCCCGCCTGGTTCGAGCAGGCGGACGACCGGACCTGGCGGGTGCGGCGCGGCGCGGACGCCCCGGAGGCGTGGCTACAGGCCGCCTACTCGGAGCGCAGCCTCGTCACCCGGGTGGGAGGCGTGCACGCCGACCACGCGCTCCCCGGACAGGCCGTGCACGGTCGGCCGACGTCGTCGGCCACGATGCCGTCGCTGACGGTCCGCATGTACGAGCACGCGCTCCTCGCGCCGGGGATGCGCGTGCTGGACGTCGGCACCGGCTCCGGGTACGGCACGGCGCTGCTGGCACACCGGTTCGGCGGAGACCGGGTGGTGTCGGTCGACGTCGACCGGTACCTGGTGCGGGCGGCGGCCGGACGGCTGGCCGCCGTCGGCCTGTCCCCCGGGCTCCACTGCCTGGACGCGTTGGGCGGGGAGCTGCCGCCCGGCGGCTACGACCGGATCGTGGCGACGGTGGGCGTGCCCGGGATTCCCCCTCGTGGATCGCCGCGCTGCGCCCCGGCGGGCGGGTGGTGGCCACCCTGGCGGACACGAGCCTGATCGTGGTCGCCGACCGGCAGGACGACGGAACCCTGCTGGGGCACACCACGTGGGACCGGGGCGGGTTCATGTCCGCCCGTTCCGGCGACGACCACCCCGACGACGGGGTGGACTGGACGGCCGCGGCCACCGGAGAGGGGACTCCCGAGACGGGCCGCTACCCGGTGCTCGACGTGGCGCAGGCCTGGGACGTGCAGTCCATGCTGGCCCTGCTGTGCCCGGGCGTGCGGCACCGCTACTCCGCGGACGGGGAGCGCCGGACCGCGCTCATGGCGCACCCGGACGGTTCGTGGGCCCGCGCCGAGGCGCGCGGGCAGGAGCCTCCCGTGGTGTACCAGGGCGGGCCGCGGCGCCTGTGGGACCTGCTGGACGGGGTGCGGGACCACTGGCTGCGGCACGGGGAGCTGCCGGTGCGGGGCGCGTGGGTGCGCGTGACCCCCGACGGGCGGACGACCCTGATGCGCGGGAGGTGGAAATTGCAGGTCAAGGCCGACCAGGGGGCCGGGATTTCCTGAATCGCAGGTCGAAGCGCCCCTTCTTTCGTCGGGGACCGCATTCCTCCCTGACGACGCCTCCCCGCCGAACAGAGGTCCTTTCAACACCCCAACCCGACGACATCCCGAAGACGCCAGACAATCCCCGAAAACCAGGTGGCCAGGAGGGTGCAGTGGACGACACCAGCCTGGACGATCTGCCTGGGATTGCCCCCACGACCCAGCCCAGCAGGCAGCGGCGCACGACGTCGACGCGTTCGTCGACCTGGTCGAAACACTGGTTCAGATCCGCAAGCAGAACGGCCTCACTCAAGCTGCGGTCGCCGAGCGGATGGGCACCACGCAGTCAGCCGTGTCCGACATATCGAAACCTTCGCGGGCGATCCGCACATCTCCACGATCCAGCGCTACGCGCGCGCCGTGCAGGCCCGCCTCCGCTTCACGGTGACCGGTCTCCCGCGTGTGCAGTCCCCCCAGTGACCTCCACCGCTACCTGGTCCCGGATCGAGACCTCCTCCCCCCCGCCCCGGTGAGGACCTTCAACACTCACACCACACTGCTCTCGACAGTCGGGGCGCCACCACGGTCGTCGGCTTCGACCACAACGTGGTCCTGGCCGATCGACTGCCCGCGGCCCCGCGCGGAGTGCTCCTCGCCCGGAGCTCGGGCGAGGAGGCGGCCACCGCGAAGAATCTCCACTTCACACTGGTCGTGTTCGCCCCCGACGGGGAAGTCGTCTTCGCCCGGAACGGCCGAGCACCAGCAATTCGCCCCCGCCTCCTCCCCGGACTTCCCCCCAGGATCAACGTGGCGATGGACTTCCAGTTCACCGTCACCGCACACGGCGAGCACACCTTCAGAATGTCGGTGCGCTCCGAAGAAGGCGGGGAAGACGGAGCACAGACCCCACTGTGGGTGGTGAATCCCAAGCCCGGCCGGGAGAGGTCGGCCTCCTGAAACACCGAGAAGCCCCCGCCCCGGGTCAGGACGAGGGCTTCCAGCGCCGGACCTCCGGGGCCCGCCGAGCAGTCGGCGGGCCCCGCTGCTGCGGTGGTTACAGGTACTGGCCGGTGTTGGGCACGGTGTCGATGGAGCGGCCGGAGTCGGCGCCCTTCTTGCCCGAGACCAGGGTCCGGATGTAGACGATGCGCTCGCCCTTCTTGCCGGAGATGCGCGCCCAGTCGTCGGGGTTGGTGGTGTTGGGCAGGTCCTCGTTCTCGCTGAACTCGTCCACGCACGCCTGGAGCAGGTGGGAGACGCGCAGGCCGCGGGAGCCGGTGTCCAGGTAGTCCTTGATGGCCATCTTCTTGGCCCGGTCCACGATGTTCTGGATCATCGCGCCGGAGTTGAAGTCCTTGAAGTAGAGGACCTCCTTGTCGCCGTTGGCGTAGGTGACCTCCAGGAAGCGGTTCTCGTCGGACTCGGCGTACATGCGCTCGACCACCCGCTGGATCATGGCGTTGACCGTCGCGGTGGGCGAGCCGCCGTGCTCGGCGAGGTCGTCGGCGTGCAGCGGCAGGTCGGGGGTGATGTACTTGGAGAAGATGTCGCGGGCCGCCTCGGCGTCGGGCCGCTCGATCTTGATCTTGACGTCCAGACGCCCGGGCCGCAGGATCGCCGGGTCGATCATGTCCTCGCGGTTGGAGGCGCCGATGACGATGACGTTCTCCAGGCCCTCGACACCGTCGATCTCGCTGAGCAACTGCGGGACGATGGTGTTCTCCACGTCGCTGGACACCCCCGACCCGCGGGTGCGGAAGATGGAGTCCATCTCGTCGAAGAACACGATGACCGGCGTGCCCTCGCTGGCCTTCTCCCGGGCCCGCTGGAAGACCAGCCGGATGTGCCGCTCGGTCTCGCCGACGTACTTGTTGAGCAGCTCGGGGCCCTTGATGTTGAGGAAGAAGCTCTTGCCGACGTCGCGGCCGGTCTTCTGGGCCACCTGCTTGGCCAGCGAGTTGGCGACCGCCTTGGCGATGAGGGTCTTGCCGCATCCGGGCGGGCCGTACAGCAGCACGCCCTTGGGCGGGCGCAGCTTGTGCTCGCGGAACAGCTCCTTGTGCAGGTAGGGCAGTTCGACCGCGTCGCGGATCATCTCGATCTGCCCGCTGAGGCCGCCGATGTCGGTGTAGGAGATGTCGGGCACCTCCTCCAGGATCAGCTCCTCGACCTCGGACTTGGGGATGCGCTCGTAGACGTATCCCGACCGCGGCTCCAGCAGCAGGGAGTCGCCCGCCCGCAGCGGCTCGTCGCGCAGGGGCTCGGCGACGCGGACGATCCGCTCCTCGTCGTGGTTGGAGATGACCAGGACGCGCTCGCCGTCCTCAAGGATCTCCTTGAGCATGACGACCTCGCCGACGGTCTCGTAGGAGGCGGCCTCGATGACGTTGAACGCCTCGTTGAGCATCACCTCCTGGCCGGGCCGCAGGTCGTCGACGTCGACGGAGGGGCTCACGTTGACCCGCATCTTGCGGCCGTTGGTGAAGATCTCGACGGTGCCGTCGTCGCGCGCCCCCAGGAAGACCCCGAAGCCGGAAGGCGGCTGGGAGAGCCGGTCGACCTCCTCCTTGAGGGCGACGATCTGGTCGCGGGCCTCCTTCAGGGCCGTGACCAGCCGCTCGTTCTTGGCAGTGGTCGCTGCCAGGGCGGCCTGGGCCTCCTGGAGTCGGTCTTCCAGCAGCCGCACGTGCCGAGGGGAGTCGGCGAGCTTACGCCGCAGGACGCTGAGCTCCTTTTCCAGGTAGGAGACCTGAGCCACGAGTTCGTCACGGTCGCGTTCTGCATGACGCTCGTCATCGCGATCGGCCACGTCCGCCACCTCCCGTTAAGAGGAAAAATCTATTCCGGAGCCTACCTACCCAGGCCCCGTTCCTAACCTGCCGATCTGGTCGAGTGTGGGGCAGTCCACTGGCCGTTCGGGGGAACAGCGAGGTCAGCCCACAGATCGGGAAGCGGCGTAATGAGAACGTAACGTCGGGTGGCCTTACCGTCCCCCGTCTTCCTCCTCCTGCTGCCCGGCCTGGCCCAGGGCCTGCCGGGCCTCGGCGTAGTCCTCCCCGTAGGCGCCCTTGGCGGGGCGGCGGCGCCGCTCGGGCGCGGTCGCGTCGTCGGCGAGCCTGCGGGCGGTGACCAGGAAGCCGGTGTGCCCGATCATGCGGTGGTCGGGGCGCACCGCCAGCCCCTCCACGTGCCAGGTCCGCACCATCGTCTCGAAGGGGTAGGGCTCGTGGAAGGAGCCGTGCTCGCGCAGGGCCTCCACGATCCGCGACAACTGCGTGGTGGTGGCCACGTACACGCAGATGAGGCCGCCGGGGTTGAGCGCCTTGGCGACCGCCTCCAGGCACTCCCAGGGCGAGAGCATGTCCAGGACCACCCGGTCGAAGTCGCCCTCGTCGAGGCTCTCGGCGAGGTCTCCGACGGTGAGCCGCCACGAGGCGGGTTCGGCGCCGAAGAAGCGGGTGACGTTGGTGCGCGCGATCTCGGCGAAGTCGGCGCGGCGCTCGTAGGAGGAGACGTAGCCGTGCTCCCCGGCCGCACGCAGCATCCAGCAGGTCAGCGCACCCGAGCCGACCCCGGCCTCCAGTACCCGGGCGCCCGGGAAGATGTCGGCCTGCGCGACGATCTGCGCGGCGTCCTTGGGGTAGACGATGGTGGCCCCGCGCTTCATCGACAGGGTGAAGTCGGCCAGCAGTGGCCGCAGGGCGACGTAGGCGATGCCGGAGCTGGCGGTCACGACGCTGCCCTCGGGGCGGCCGATGAGGTCGTCGTGGTCGAGCCGCCCCCGGTGGGTGTGGAACGCCGCGCCGGCGCGCAGGGTGATGGTGTGCATCCGGCCCTTGGGGTCGGTCAACTGCACGATGTCGCCCTCGGCGAAGGGGCCGCGTCGGCCGTGGATGCCGGTCACTGGTGTCGTCTTCTTTCGTGAGTCCGGGTGCTGGGTGCCGGTCGTCCAGCCTATCCGCAGCGGGGATTTGCGGCGTAATCGGCGAAGCCGGGGCAGGAACAGGGTTAAATACACCTGCCAGGCAGGGTGACGGGAGAGGCGGAAGACCTGATGACGCGCCCCATTTCGCGAATCGGACTCGGCATCGACATCGGCGGCAGCGGGATCAAGGGCGCGCCTGTCGACCTGGACAGCGGGACGTTCGTGGTCGACCGGCTGAAGATCCCCACGCCGCGCCCCGCCACGCCCGAGGCGGTCGCCTCGGTCGTGGCGGAGATCGCCGCCGCCTTCCCCGAGCACGTGGCCGAGGACGCCCCGCTGGGGGTGACCTTCCCCGCGGTCATCCAGAACGGGGTGGCGCGCAGCGCCGCCAACGTGGACCGCTCCTGGATCGGCACCGACGTCGCGGCGCTGCTGGCCGAGGCCACGGGTCGGCGCGTGATGGTGATCAACGACGCCGACGCCGCGGCGGTGGCCGAGCACCGCTACGGCGCCGCGGCCGGTGTCGACGGCGTGGTGCTGATGACCACCCTGGGCACCGGGATCGGGTCGGCGCTGCTGGTGAACGGGATCCTCGTGCCCAACACCGAGTTCGGCCACCTGGAGATCGACGGCTACGACGCCGAGACCCGGGCCGCCTCCAGCGCCAAGGAGCGGGACAACCTGTCCTACCGGGAGTGGGCCGAACAGCGGCTGCAACGCTACTACTCGGTGGTGGAGAACCTGTTGTGGCCGGACCTGATCGTGGTGGGCGGCGGGGTCAGCCGCAAGTCCGACAAGTTCCTTCCCTACCTGCGCCTGAACGCGCCGATCGTGCCGGCGAAGCTGCGCAACACCGCGGGGATCGTGGGGGCCGCGGTGCTGGCCGCGGAGCGGCTGGGCGGGCAGGGGGCCGCCGCGTGACCGCCGGGGCGGTGCCGCCGGGCCCGGACCGGAGGCGCGGTCCGGTCAGGGGGGCGGGCCGCGGTCCCCGGGCCTCCTCGTCGCCGGGTGCGGGGCGGGCGGTCAGTCCTGTACCGCGGTGAGCAGCCCGCGGATGCGCCGGGCCACCGCGGCGGGTTCGGCGGCGGGCGCCAGGGGCGTCAGGTAGGGCGCGTTCGCCTCCTCCGGCGGCACCCGCAGCCACCACCAGAGCCGGCCGCGGTGCGGTCGCAGGACGGTGCGCTGTGTCCGGGACCTGCGCCTCCCCGCGGTACCGCGGAGCACGGCGTCGACCGCTCCGATCTGGCCGTTCAGTGTCGCCTCGACGCCGGCCCGGCGCAGCGAGGCCTCCAGTTCGCACAGTGCCAGGCTCCACTGCGCGTCGCCGCGGTGCCCGTCGAAGCGGTACGCGGCCCGGGACTGTGCAGGCGTCCCCCTGGGTGGCATCTCGATCGTCACGTGTTCCCCCTCCGTTCTGGAACCCCGCATGCCGGCGAGGCCCCGGACTCCTGACTGTGCCCGTCCCGTGACCGGATCGGAAACCCTTATGCGCCTCCCGCATGCTCGTATTTCTTTTACTGATAGCTACAAACCCCAGGTCAACTCTTTAACCTAGGCTCATGGCCCAGCGTGAAGGCACTCTGCCCGTGGATTTCTGGACCCGCCCCGCGGTGGCCGCCGCACTGGCCACCTGCGACATGGCGTCCCTTGTGGAAGCCGTCCGGCTCGCCCGGGGGTGGTCCCAGGCCGACCTGGCACGGACGGTCGGCTACAGCCAGAGCTGGGTGTCCCGAGTCGTCAACGGCCAGCAGTCGCTCACCCTGAACCAGGTCAGGGAGGTCTGCGAACGGCTGGGGATCCCGGTTCACCTGCTGCGGTTCGCTCCGGCGAGCCCTGTTTCCACGCCATCGGTGGCCTCACGCCCTCCCGCCGCGTCCGCGGCGGGCCGGACGAAGGGGGCGGGTCCAACGCGACGTCGAGACTTCACCAAGGCTGTTGCCCTGGCTGCGTTTCCCCTGCCGAGCGCCTCGGCGGTGGGCGACATCCACGAGTTGACGGCGGCCACTCTGCGCGCCATCACCGGGGGCCAGCGCAGGCTGGACGCCTCGGCGCCCTCGCGCGACCTGGTGAAGGCCGCGCTGGCGCACCTCGAGCTGTCCTCCCGGACCCTGCTGCGGGCCAGGCAGACTCCTTTCCTCACGGAGGTGGCCGCCGCGACCAGCGAGGCGGCCGGGTTCGCCGCCTGGCTGCACGCCGACATGGGCGACGCGGGGTCGGCGCGGATGTTCTACCGCCGGGCCGTGGAGCACGCCCGCCAGTCGGAGGACGTCCTGCTGGCCGTCTACATGCTCGGCAGTCTGGCGATCTTCGAGGTCGACTCGGAGGATCCGGTGCTGGGGCTGCAACTGGCCCACGAGGCCACCCGTCGGCTCGGCGACGGCGCCCATCCCACCGCGCGGGCCTGGCTGTCGTGCGTGCGCGCGCTCGCCCACGCGGGGCTGGGCGACGTCTCGGCCGCCCAGCGGGAGCTCGGCCGTGCCGAGGCCGCCGTGGAGCGCTCCGACAACACCGAGCCGCCCTGGCCGTGGGTCTTCCCGTTCGACTCGGCCAAGGTCGCCGGGTACCGGGCGCTGGCCGCAGTGCGGCTGCACCGCCCGCACGAGGCCCGCACCGCCTTCTCCGAGGCGTTCGCCACGATGTCCCCGGCCCCCAAGCAGCGGTCGATGCTGATGGTGGAGCTGGCCTCGGTGCACGCCGACGCCGGGGACGTGGACGAGGCGTTCCGGCTGGCCGCCGAGGCCCTGCACACGGGGGCGGCCTACCGTTCGGAGAAGGTCGTCAACCGGGTGCGGCGGTTCCGCCGCGAGTACCGGGGGCCGTACGCGCGGTGCGTGGCCGAGCTGGACGAGCAGTTGACCTCCCTGGTCACCGGGCGCCTGCGGCTGTGAGCGGGTGCCGTCCGGCGGCGGCGCCCGCCCGGGGCACTGCCCGGGTAGCGCCACCACTACCCCAGGTGTGGTGGCGGCATTACTGACCGGACCCCGCTCCGGTTCCTAGTTTCGTGTCGTGATGCGGGCCTTCCCGGCCCTTGGACCACGACGTGAGGAGCCGGTGTGGTGTCTCCACGAGCAAGACCTGTCCTCTCCCTGTGCGCGGCAGCGGTGCTGGCCGCCGCTCCCGTGCTCGCCGCCGCCCCGGCGGCGTCGGCCGCGGACGGCACGCCCGCCGAACCCACCCCCGACGCGGTACAGGGCTTCCTCGACGAGCGGGTGCCCGAGCTGCTGGAGCAGCACGACGTGCCCGGCGCCGTGGTCTCCGTCGTGGCGGGCGGCGAGCAGGTGTTCGCGGGCGGCTACGGGCTGGCCGACGTGGCCTCGGGGACCGAGGTCGACGTCGACCGGACCGCCTTCCCCGTGGCGTCGGTGAGCAAGTCCTTCACCGCGACGGCCGTGCTGCAACTGGTGGAGCGCGGGGAGCTGGACCTGCACGCCGACGTCAACGAGTACCTGCCCCAGCGGGCGCATCTGCCCGACACCTATCCCGGGCAGCCGGTCACCCTGCACCACCTGCTCACCCACACCGCGGGCTTCGAGGAGGCGGTCGTGGGCATGTCCGTGCCGAGCCGCGCGGAGCGGCTGCCGCTGGCCGAGTACGTGGTGGAGTACCAGCCGGAGCGGGTGTACGCGCCCGGGGACTTCGTGGCCTACTCCAACTACGGGACCACCCTGGCCGGATACGTCGTCGAGGAGGTCTCCGGCGTCCCGTTCGAGGAGTACGTCGCCGAGCACGTCTTCGCCCCCCTGGGCATGGACAGCAGCGGGTTCGTCCAGCCCGACGAGGCCGCCGAGCGGCTGCACGCGCCCACCCTGTACGGTTCCTCCCCCGACGTGCTGGTGCCGGACATGTACCTGAACCAGGTTCCGGCGGGCGGCGCCTACACCACGGCCCCGGACATGGCGCGCTTCATGCTGGCCCTGCTGGGCGGCGGGGAGCTCGACGGGGTGCGGGTGCTGTCCGAGGAGAGCGTGGCGGCGATGACGTCCCAGCAGGCCGCGGCGCACCCGGAGGTGGCGGGCAGCGGCTACGGGCTCTGGGAGGAGTCCGTGGCGGGGCCGCGCGTCGTCGGCCACGGCGGCGACCTCAACGGCGCGCACAGCCTGTACGTGCTCGTGCCCGAGCAGGACCTGGGCTTCTTCGTGTCGGTGAACGGCGACGGCTCCACCGTCGGCGGGGACCTGCTGGCCGACGCCCGTTTCCGCATCGCCGAGGAGTTCCTGGCGGAGTTCGCGGGGACCGGGCGGGACGAGGGGCTTCCCGCCCCGGCTCCCGGCCTGTCCCCGCAGGAGGTCGCGGACCTTCAGCGCTACGCGGGCTCCTACATCACGACCCGGACCAGCAGGGACGAGCTGAGTGCGATGTTCGCCCTGTTCGACTCGGTCCTGGTGGCCGCCACGCCCGACGGGCTGCGCACCGTCAGCCCGATGCTGGACAAGCAGCACTGGGTGCAGGTCGAGCCGGGGGTGTTCCGCTCGGAGGCGGGCGAGCTGATGGCGTTCGTCGAGCGGGACGGCGAGGTGGTCGGGCTCGCCACGGACCTCTTCCCGGAGCAGCACTACGCGCGGGTCCCCTGGTACGACTCCCCCTTCCTGCACCTGGCGGTCCTCGTGGGGTCGCTGCTGGTGCTGGTGTCGGTGGCGGCGTGGCCGGTCACCGCCCTGGTCCGCAGGCTGCTGGGGCGCAGCCGCCGGGTTCCCGCCGCGGCCCGCGCGGCCCGGTGGACGGCGGCCGGAGCGGCCGTGCTGTGCCTGGGCTACGTCCTGCTGGCCGTGGTGCTGATGAGCGACATGAGCCTGTTGCAGACGCTGGTCCTCGACAACTCTCCGCTGCTCACCGTGCCGCTGACGGTGGCCGCGGTCCTGGCGGTGGCGGCGCTGGCCGGGGCTGTGTGGGCCTGGCCCGCCCGCTGGTGGGGCGTTGCCGGGCGGCTGCACCACACGCTGGTCTCCCTGGCCGCGGTGGCGGTCGTCGCGGTGGGCACGCGCTACGGGCTGACGCTGCTGACCCCGCTGCTGTGAGCAGCGGCGTCGACGGCCGACGGGCCGCGTCCCCGCGGGGACGCG
>NZ_KQ950183.1:256771-273349 GCF_001517975.1 Thermobifida cellulosilytica TB100 | reverse complement strand
GGACGCGGCCCGTCGGCCGTGCGGGGTCAGGTCCCTTCCACGGCCCGGCGGACGTCGGCCGTGCGCAGCGTCCCCACGACCGCGCCGTCGGTGTCGACCAGCAGGTACTGGGCGGCCGGGCGGGCGTTCATGGCGTCCAGCAGGTCCGCTCCGGCCAGGTCGGCGGAGAGCACCGTCTCGGGGGTGACCGAGCGGGCGGTGTGCGCGACGGACAGCCAGGGCCGCCGTTCCTCGGGCACCGCCTCCGCGGCGGCGTCGTCCACCAGCGAGGTGGGTGTTCCGGCGGAGTCGACCACGAGGATCGCCTGGGCGCCGGCCGCGGCGCGGCGCCGCAGCGCCTCGGTGAGCGGGGTGTCGGCGGCGACCGCGACCGCGGTGCGGGCCAGGTCGCGGGCGACCAGCCGCGGCAGTCGGGCGCGGATCCGGGCCGCCTCCAGCGCCCCCGAGGCGTTGCGCCAGATGAACACGCCGAGCAGCACCGCCCACAGGACCGCGAAGACGCTGGGGAGGGCGTGCCAGGTCAGCCAGGAGTAGGCGAAGGGGAGCGCGACCACCGCGACGGCGAGCGCCCGGCCCGCCCACGCGGCCGCGGCCGTGCCGGTGAACGGCCGGCCGCTGGCCGCCCACACGCCCGCACGCAGCATCCGGCCGCCGTCCAGCGGCAGCCCGGGCAGCAGGTTGAAGACGCCGACCAGCAGGTTGGCCACCCACAACTGCCAGACGAGGACCCCCGCCACGGTGTCGGGGGCCACCAGCAGGTAGCCGGCGAAGCCGACCGCGGCCAGGGCGAGGGACAGCAGCGGGCCGCTGAAGGCGATCCAGAACTCCTGGCCGGGCCGCTCGGCCTCGCGGTCGATCTCGGAGACCCCGCCGAGCAGGTAGAGGGTGATGCTGCGCACCGGGAGCCCGTAGCGGCGGGCGGCCACGCAGTGCGCGAGTTCGTGGACCAGCACCGAGGCGTACAGCAGCACCGCGAAGAGGAGGGCCACCAGGTAGGAGGCGGCGCCCAGGCGCAGCACGCCGTCGACCACCGGCTGGTAGAGCAGGGTGATCAGAGCCGCGACGACCGCCCAGGAGGGGGTGACGTACACGGGGATGCCGAAGGGGCGCCCGATCCGCAGTGCGCCGCGTCTGCCCTCGGGTCGGTCCGCGGTGCCGTCTGGTTGGTTCACCCTTCCAGGCTACGGCGTCGTGCGTCCGGCGTGCTGTCCGCGTCGGCGGCTAAGGTGGGGAGCCATGAGTTCCGCCCCGTCCCCCGTGCCCCTTCGCGCGCTGTCGCCGTCGCGTGCGACCGACTTCATGCAGTGCCCGCTGCTGTTCCGCTTCCGGGTGATCGACCGGCTGCCGGAGCCGCCGAGTCCCGCCGCCAAGCGCGGCACGCTGGTGCACGCGGTGCTGGAGCGGCTGTTCGAGCTGCCCGCGGAGTCGCGCACCCCCGACTCGGCGCTGGCGCTGCTGGAGCCGCAGTGGCAGCGGATGCGCGAACGCGAGCCCGAGGTCGAGACGATGTTCTCCGACTCCGCAGAGCTGGAGGCGTGGCTGGCCGAGGCGCGCGCGCTGGTGCGGCGCTACTTCGACCTGGAGACCCCGCAGCGGCTGGAGCCGCGCCACCGGGAGGTCCGCCTGGAGGTCTCCCTGGAGTCGGGGCCGCAACTGCTCGGCTACGTCGACCGCGTGGACGTGGCGCCGAGCGGCCGGGTGCGGATCGTCGACTACAAGACGGGCAGGCGCCCCGCCCCGCGCTACGCGGACAAGGCCCGCTTCCAGATCTTCTTCTACGGGGTGATGGTGTGGCGCGACACCGGCCGCGTCCCCGACCGGCTGCAACTGCTGTACCTGGGGGACGGTACGGCGCTGTGGTACGACCCCACCGAGGAGGAGCTGCGCAACGCCGAGGCGCACATCCGCGCGGTGTGGGCCGACATCGTGGAGACCGCCCGCACGGGGCGCTGGCTGCCGCGCCGCTCGCCGCTGTGCGGCTGGTGCGACCACCGGGCGCTGTGCCCGGCGTTCGACGGCACTCCCCCGCCGCTGCCCGAGGGGGCCGTGGCCGTCGACTCCCCGACCGGTTGAGGCGGGCCGCGTGCCCGTGCGTGTGCTGCTCGTCGACGCCCGTCCGCTGGTCCGCGCCGGGCTGCGGCTCGTGGTGGAGTCCGACGCGCAGGCGAGTGTGATCGGTGAGGCCGGCGACGTGCGCGCGGCGCTGCCGGCGGTCCGCCGGCTGCTTCCCGACGTGGTGCTGACCGACCTGGAGCTGCCCGACGGGAGCGCCGCCGACCTGGCCCGGGGCGTGCTGGAGTGGGCGGCGGGAGCGGCGCAGACCGTCCGGGTGCTGGTGGTGGCCTCCGCGGTCGACGACGAGACCGCGGTCGGGGTGCTGCGGTCGGGGGTGCGCGGCCTGCTGCTGCGCGACTCCTCCCCGCAGGAGCTGTTGCGCGCCCTGCGCCTGGTCGCCGAGGGCGGCGCGGTCCTCGACCCGTCGGTGGCGGCCCGGCTGCTGGACCGGCTGGCGGATCTGCCGCCCGCGCACCGGCCCGCCTCCCCGCCCGGCCTGGACCGGTTGACCTGCCGTGAGCTGGAGGTGCTGCAACTGCTGGGCCGCGGGTTGAGCAACGCGGAGATCGCCGGGCGGCTGGTGCTCGGCGAGACCACGGTCAAGACGCACGTGGGCAAGGTGCTGGCCAAGCTGGGGCTGCGCGACCGCGTCCAGGCGGTCGTCTACGCCTACGAGCACGGCCTGGTCGTCCCGGGGCAGGGCGGTCCGCCGCCTCCCGGGGGCGGGTGAGGGATCTCATACGGTTTCCGGCGGTCCGTGCCGCGGGCGGAGCAACCCCGGCCGCGGCAGGGACGTCTCCCTGGGTGGGTCCCCTTGTTCTTCCCGCTTCTTCCCCGCCGCCTCCGGGCTTCCTGCCGTCCCATGACCGGATGATCAGTGTTCCGGGGCGAGGCGCGCGTCCGGGGGGAGGAGTCCCGTCCCCAGGAGGTGAGCGCCGTGACGGACCGGCGGCGGCAGCACGGACCGCACTCCCCCGTCCTGTTGACCCGGCTGCGCGACTGGCGGGCCGGCCGCGGCGAGCCGGACCCGGCGGTCGAGGAGTTCGAGGACGAGTCGCCGCGTCCCGACCCGCGCGCCATGGACCTCGTGCTGCGGGTCGGGGAGCTGCTGCTGGCCAGCGGCGAGGCCACCGAGACGGTCAGCGACGCGATGCTGAGCCTGGCCGTGGCGTTCGGCCTGCCGCGCAGCGAGGTCTCGGTGACCTTCACCGGCCTCACCCTGTCGTGCCATCCCGGCGGGAACGAGCCCCCGGTCACCGGGGAGCGGGTGGTGCGCCGCCGCACCCTCGACTACCACAAGGTCGACGTGCTGCACGCGCTGGTGCAGGACGCGGCGCTGGGGCTGGTGGACCTGGAGGGCGCCGCCGCGCGGCTGCGCGCCGTCAAGCACGCCCGCCCTCCCTACCCCCGCTGGGCGGTGGTGGCCGGGTTCGGCCTGATCGCCAGCAGCGCCAGCGTCATGGTGGGCGGCGGCCCGATCGTCGCGGCCACGGCGTTCGCCGCCACCGTGCTGGGGGACCGGGCCGCGGTCTGGCTGGCCTCGCGCGGTGTCGCCGAGTTCTACCAGATGGCGGTGGCCGCGCTGCTGGCCGCGAGCACCGGCATGACGCTGCTGTGGCTCAGCGGCGAACTGGACCTGGGGCTGCGCGCGAACGCGGTGGTCACCGGCAGCATCATGGCGCTGCTGCCGGGGCGTCCCCTGGTGTCCAGCCTCCAGGACGGCATCAGCGGCGCCTACGTGTCGGCGGCCGCGCGCCTGCTGGAGGTGTTCTTCACCCTGGGGGCGATCGTCGCGGGGGTGGGCGCGGTCGCCTACACGGCGGTGCGCCTGGGCATCTACGTCGACCTGGACAACCTGCCCTCGGCGGGCACCTCGACGGAGCCGCTGGTGCTGGCGGGCGCGGCGGGGATCGCGGTGGCCTTCGCGGTCTCCCTCGTGGCGCCCGTGCGCACCCTCCTGCCGACCGCCGTGCTGGGGGTGCTGATCTGGGTGTGCTACGCGGGCCTGCGCGAGGCGCTGTCGGTGCCGCCGGTGGTGGGCACGGCCGCGGGCGCGGTCGTGGTCGGCGTGATCGGGCACTGGCTGGCGCGGCGCACCCGGCGGCCCGCGCTGACCTACATCGTCCCGTCGATCGCCCCGCTGCTTCCCGGGAGCGTCCTGTACCGGGGGCTGGTCCAGATGAGCACGGGGGAGCCGCTGGCCGGTGTGGCGAGCCTCGGCGAGGCGGTCGCGGTCGGCCTGGCCCTGGGTGCGGGGGTCAACCTCGGCGGCGAGCTGGTGCGGGCGTTCTCCCGCGGCGGCCTCGTGGGGGCAGGCCGCCGCGGCCGCCAGGCCGCCCACCGCACCCGGGGCGGCTACTGACCCGGCTCAGACGGCCTCCGCCTGCGGCTGGCCGCCGCGCAGGCGGGCGCGTTCGGCGCGGTGCGCCCGGGCCTCGTCGGGGTCGAGGACGGGGGCCGCGGCCAGCAACTGCCGGGTGTAGGGGTGCTGCGGGTTCTCGTAGACCTCGTCGCTGTCGCCGGTCTCCACGATCTTCCCCTTGCACATGACCAGGACGCGGTCGCTGATCTGGCGGACCACCGCCAGGTCGTGCGCCACGAAGATCAGCGTCAGGTCGAAGTCCTCCTGAAGCTCGGCCAGCAGGCGCAGCACCTGGTCCTGGGTGGAGACGTCCAGCGCGGAGACCGGTTCGTCGCAGATCACCAGCTTGGGGCGGAGGATCAGCGCGCGGGCGATGGCGATGCGCTGGCGCTGCCCGCCGGAGAAGGCGTGCGGGAAGCGGTTGTAGTGGGACGGCTCCAGTCCGACCCGTTCCAGCAGTTCCTGGACCCGGGAGCGGATCAGCTTGCTGTTGCGCTCGCCCTGGATGCGCAGCGGGGCGCCGATGCTCTCGCCGACGGTCATCCGCGGGTTGAGCGAGGAGTAGGGGTTCTGGAAGACCATCTGGATGTCGCGGCGCAGCGGGCGCATCTTGCGTTCCGGCAGGTGGGTGATGTCGCGGCCCTGGAAGACGATGGAGCCCTCGGTGGGTTCCAGCAGGCGCATCACCATGCGGGACAGGGTGCTCTTGCCGGACCCGGACTCGCCCACGACGCCCAGCGTCTCCCCGCGGTACAGGTCGAAGGAGACGCCGTCGACGGCGTAGAAGTCGGTGGAGCTGCCGAACAGGCCGCCGCGGATGCGGAACCGCTGGCGCACGTCGCGCACGACCAGCAGGGGTTCTTCGCCCGTCTGCCCGGCGGGGCGGGGCGGCTCGGCCGCGACCGGGACGGGCCTGCCCTCGCGTTCGGCGCGCAACTGGGCGCGGCGCTGGGCGCGGGTCACCTCGACCCGGGGCACCGCGGCGAGAAGCTGCCGGGTGTAGGGGTGCTGGGGGGAGCCGAGCACCCGGCGCACGTCGCCGCGCTCGACGGCCTCCCCCTTGCGCATCACCAGGACCTCGTCCACCGATCCGGCGACCACCGCGAGGTCGTGGCTGACCAGGATGAGCGCCATGCCCAGGTCGCGGCGGAGCTCGTCGAGCAGGTCGAGGATCTGCGCCTGCACGGTGACGTCCAGTGCCGTGGTGGGCTCGTCGGCCAGCAGCACCTTCGGTTCGCACACCAGGCCCATGGCGATGAGGACGCGCTGGCGCATGCCGCCGGAGAACTCGTGCGGGTAGGAGTTGATCCGCCGCGCGGGTTCGGGGATGCCCACCCGGTCCAGCACCTCCACGGCGCGCCGCCGGGCCTCGGCCTTGCCGGCGCCGGGGCGGTGGGTGAGGTACGCCTCGACGAGCTGGTTGCCGATGGTGTACTGCGGGTGCAGCGAGGACATCGGGTCCTGGAAGACCATGGCGATGTCGTTGCCGCGCATGGCGCGGATCGTCCGGTCGTCGGCGGTGACCACGTCGGTGCCGGCGATGCGGATCTCCCCGGAGATGCGTGCCCGGGTGCCGCGGTGCAGGCCCATCAGGGCCAGTGAGGTGACGCTCTTGCCGGACCCGGACTCCCCCACGACGCCCAGCGCACCGCCCTGGGCGACCTCGAAGGAGAGGTTCTTCACCGCGTGCACGTCGCCGTCGGCGGTGGGGAAGGTGATGGAGAGGTCGCGCACGGAGACGACGGGGAGGGCGTCGTTCCGGTTCCCGGTTTCCGGAGTGGTCATGGCCAGTTTTCCTTCGGCTCGGATGTCCCGCCGCGGCGGGCCGGACAGCGGATCACGGTCGGGCTCTCCCGGACGTCAGCGGGCCGCGCGCACCCTGGGGTCGACCAGCGGGTAGAGCAGGTCCACGGCCAGGTTGCACAGGACGATGAAGAACGCGCCGAACAGGGTGACGCCGAGGATGACCGGCAGGTCGCTCTGCACGATCGCGGTGACCGCGTAGCGTCCGATCCCGTTGAGCGAGTACACCTGTTCGGTCAGCACCGCGCCGCCGAGCACCATTCCGACGTCCAGCCCGAAGATGGTGAGGATCGGGGTGAGGGCGGGGCGCAGTGCGTGTTTGAGGATGACCCGGCTCTCCTTGAGCCCCTTGGCGCGGGCGGTGCGGATGTAGTCCTCGCCCATCGTCTCCAGCATGCCCGCGCGGGTCTGGCGCGCGTACTGCGCGGCGTGCAGGAAGGCCAGGGTCAGCCAGGGCAGCATCAGCCCGGAGGCCCAGGCGACGGGGTCCTCGGTGAAGGGGGTGTACCTGGCGTTGGGGAACAGGTCCCAGTCGTGCACCAGGAAGGCCAGGGCGAGCTGGCCGGTGAAGAAGATGGGCAGGGAGACCGCGGCCAGGGCCAGGCCCATGGAGATGCGGTCGAAGATGCTGCCCTTCTTGACCGCCGAGACGACGCCGACGGCGACGCCGCCGAGGAGCCAGAGCACGGCCGCGCCCAGGCCCAGGGAGAAGGTGACCGGCAGTCGGTCCAGGATGGCCGGGAAGACCTCCTGGTAGGTCTGGAAGGAGTAGCCGAAGCAGGGTGCGGAGCACTGCACGACGTCGTTGCCGAAGGTGTACTCGGCTCCGACGACGATGCCCTTGACGAATTCCCAGAATTGCAGGACCAGCGGCTGGTCCAGGTTGAGCCGTTGGATGGTGGCCTGGATGGCTGCCTCGGTGGGGGCTCGGCCCACGTACATGGTGGCCAACTGCTCCGTGGTCCGGCCGGCGAGCCTCGGGACCACGTAGAAGATGACGAACGTCATCAGGGTCACCACGAGGAGCAGGACCACGCTCGCGCCCAGGCGCCGGAGGATGTATCTCAGCATCGCGGTCGGCGCGGGGGTCGGACGGACGGTGTGCGTCCCGTCCGGCCCCGCGCCTTCACCTGCCTTCCCGCTACTGGTCGAGAGTGGCGACTACTCGGTTTCGGTGGTGCCGAGCGTCATGTAGTCGTACATGTGCCAGCTCGGGTTGAAGAAGACGTTGGTCAGGTTGTCCGGCCGGTAGATGACGGACTTCTGGAAGACGCCCGGCAGGATGGCCGCGTTCTCCATGACCAGACGGTCGATCTCGGCGTAGATCCTGGCCTGCTCCTCGGGGTCCTCGACGCTGATGACCTCGTCGAACAGCTTGTTGATCTCGGGGTCGTCCAGCTCGGAGATGTTGGAGTTGCCCGCCTCCTTGATGGCGTCGCCGTCGAGGATGGAGCTCATGTAGCCGTAGCCGGAGGGCCAGTCCGCCATCCAGCCGTAGTAGGTCAGGCCGAGCTTGTTCTCGGCGACGAAGTCGGGCGAGCCGGCCTGGGTGTTGGTGTAGGTGTCGGAGGGGTAGCCCTTGACCTGGGCGTTGATGCCGACCTCGGCCAGGCTCTGCTGGATGGCCTCGACCGCGTCGACCTCGGCGGGACGGTCGGAGCGCACGCCGATGTTGACGTCGAAGCCGTCGGGGTGGCCGCACTCCTCCAGCTTCTCCTTGGCCTTGTCCGCGTTGGGCTTGCCGGAGGCGGCCTCGTAGAGGTCGAGCTCCGGGTCGGCGCCGGGGATGTCGGGGGGCAGCACCTGGGTGGCGATCTGGCCGCCCAGGTCGCCGCCGTAGGCGCGCTGGATGCCCTCGCGGCCGACCGCGTACTGGACGGCCTGGCGGCAGGCGAGGTTGTCCAGCGGCTCGACCTTGGTGTTGATGTTGACGTAGAAGTGGGCGCCGGTGGTCGGGTTGTCGAGGTTGTTGCGGGCGTCCTCGTCGCCGACGAGCTGGCCCTTCATCGCCGGGCCGAGGCCGGTGCCGGCCAGGTCGACGTCGAGTTCGCCGTTGACCAGGCGCTGGTCGATCTCGTTCTGGTCGACGCCCTCCTCGACGGTGATGCGGTCGGGCAGCGCGGTGCGGATCGGGTCGGTGTCGGGGTCCCACTCCTCGTTGCGGACCAGGACGAGGCCGTTGCCGGGGGTGTAGTCGTCCTCGAACTTGTACGGGCCGGAGGAGACGACGCGGCTCTGGTACTGCTCGCCCTTGTCGGCGTCGGCCGGGACCGGGGCGGTCTGCGGCTGGGCCAGGACGTAGAGGAAGTCCGCGAACGGCTCCTTGAGGTGGAAGACCAGGGTGTGGTCGTCGGGGGTCTCGATGGCGTCGAAGCCCTCCAGCGGGTCGTCGCCGCCGTAGGGGCCGTCGTAGTCGTCCTCGTCGAGCAGTTGCTGGAAGTACTTGGGGCCGTTGGGCAGCGCCTGGTCGCCGAAGTTGCTGCGCGCGATGGCGTACTTGACGTCCTCGGCGACGATCTCGGAGCCGTCCTCGTACTTGAGGCCCTCCTGAAGCTTCACGGTCCACTCGGTGCCGTCGTCGTTGACCTCGGGCATCTCCGCGGCCAGGTCGGGGACCAGTTCGGTGCCGGCCTGGCCCGGGGCCGCGGCGTAGGTGAGCAGGGTGCGGGCGTAGTAGCGGCTGAAGTTCCAGACGTAGCCGTAGTAGGTGTTGCCCGGGTCGGTGCTCTCCATGTTGGAGGAGATGGCGTAGCGGAGGGTGCCGCCGGTGGCGTCGGAGGGGTTGACGATCTCGGTGCTGCCCTGGTCGAAGGAGGCGCCGTTGCCGCCGCCTCCGCCGCCCTCGCCTCCGTCACCGCCGCAGGCGGTGAGCATGAGGGCGGCCGCCGCGCCGAACGCGGCGAATCCCATGACACGTTTGTTCACTGGGTTCCCTTTCTCACGGAAGTGGCGGCAGTACCGCCGTGCGGGCACGCGTGCCCGGAGGGCACGCGCCTCAGTCGGAGGAGCGTGGGTCGAAGGCGTCGCGCAGCCCGTCGCCGAAGAGGTTGAAGGCGAGGACCGTGACGAAGATCGCGAGGCCGGGAATGATCACGAAGTGCGGGGCGACCGTGTAGTAGGCCAGTGACTCCGAGAGCATTCCGCCCCAGGTGGGGGTGGGCGGGTTGACGCCGACTCCGAGGAAGGACAGGGCCGCCTCGAAGAGGATGTTGGTGGGGATCAGCAGGGTGGCGTAGACCAGGATCGGCGCCACCAGGTTGGGCAGGATCTCGCGGAACAGGATGTAGCCGGTGCCCGCTCCCATGCTGCGGGCGGCCTCGACGAACTCGCGCTCCCGGAGGGAGAGGGTCTGCCCCCGCACGATGCGGCCGATGTAGGGCCAACTGAAGAAGCCGATGATGAACACGAGCACGGCGATGCGCAGGGCGTTGTCGCTCAGGCCGAACGCGTCGTCGGGGATGACCCCGGCCAGCGCGATCGCGAACAGCAGCAGCGGGAAGGCCAGGAAGATGTCCATGGCGCGGCTGATGACGGTGTCGACCCAGCCGCCGAGGTAGCCGGCGACGATGCCGAGGACGGTTCCGATGACGACGCACAGCAGGGTGGACAGGAAGGCCACCAGCAGGGAGATGCGTGCGCCGTAGACGATCCGGCTGAACAGGTCGCGCCCGTTGACCGGTTCCAGGCCCAGCAGGTGCTCGGCGCTCATGCCTCCGGTCGGGTCGATGCCGCTCCACGGGTCGTCGGGGTCCTTGAGGACGCCCTGGGTGGCCGGGTCGATGAGGTCCTGGTGGAACTGGTTGGGCGGGTGGCCGAACCAGGCCGTGAGCAGCGGCGCGAAGACCGCGACCAGGATCAGCAGGGCGACGAAGGCTCCTCCGCCCAGGGCGACCCGGTCCTGGCGCAGCCGCCGCCAGGCGATCTGGGTGAGAGAGCGGCTCTCGGTGTCGCGCCTCCCCCGGGCGATGGCCTCGGGTTCGGCGTGCTGTGCCGACTCGGGCGCGTCCAACGGCGCGGTCATGCCACCTTTCCCCCACTTCTCGCGCTTGTGGCTGCGGTTCGGCCCGGGCTGTCGGCCCGGTGGCGTGGTGTCGTGCGTCCCCGGACCGTTCCCCCGGCGGTGCGGGGGTCCGCGCCGCCGCCGGCGTCACCGTTCCAGCAGTTCAGCGCGGACGGCGAACACAACCGGGGTTTCTGGTGCACCCGGTGACACACTTGGCCAAAAATACTCCCGAGTAATCAGCATATTGTCCAATTCGGCCACTCAGTACTCCAATCGTGATCCGAGTACTACCCATCCGTCATCCACCCTTGATCTTACTTTGAGCAATTTCATTGCAACTTATAGTGATTATTGGTGGCAGTGGTCGTCCGGCCGCCGCGCCCCGGCCGGGGCCCCGTACACGGCAGGGCCCCGCCCCCGGAGTCGGGGGCGGGGCCCTGCGGACGGCGGGCCGCGTCGGCGGCTCAGGTGATCCCGCGCTTGCGCAGCAGCGCCTCGATCTCGGCGAAGTCGTCGTCGGCTCCCGCGGGGGCCTGGGGCTTCCTCGACGGGGCGCCGCCCACGGCGGGCGCGTCCGGACGCCCCGGAGCGGCCTTCTGCTCGGCTGCCGCCCCGGACGCCCCGGAACCGCGCCGCCGCAGCAGGCGGCCGGTGGTCCACAGCACCGCCGCCAGACCGGCCACCGCCACCCCGGCCCAGGCCAGGGGGTCGAGCACCAGCCCGACGAAGAACCGCACCAGTTGGCCGACCAGCGACGCCAGCAGCTCCATGAGCCCGATGAGGCCGAACGCCAGCGGAAGCAGCGACCACGCCACGGCGCGCAGCCCCGCCGAGGCCCCCCTGCGGCGCCACACCACCCACGAGACGATCAGCCCCACCACCGTGAGTGCGGCACCCAGCAGCAGACCTTCGAACGGCATCTGTGTCGACATGGTCCCAGTCTCACCCCGCATGAGCCGTCTCCACATCGGGTTTCTCCCCTAGTGGACGCCTGCTATGCGGATTTTGCCTCCCGAATCGGGAGATTCCCCTAGGCGGGGGACACCCGGCGCAGCCAGGCCAGGTCGACCTCCTCCAGGGAGCCGACCACGTACCGCCGCTCGGCCGCGGGGACCGACGCCATGTGCGGCACCGCGACCACGGTGCACCCCGCGGCCTGCGCCGAGGCCACCCCGGTGGGCGAGTCCTCCACCGCCACGCAGCGGCGCGGGTCGACGCCCAGCAGCCGGGCCGCCCGGAGGTAGGGCTCGGGGTGCGGCTTGTTGCGGGTCACCTCGTCGCCGGCGACCGACACGGCGAAGTAGTGCTCGCCGATGGCGCGCAGCGCCACGGTCAGCAGCGACCGGTAGGTGGAGGTGACCAGCGCCATCGGCACGCCCTGCGCCTCCAGCTCGGTGAGCAGCTCCTTGGCGCCGGGCCGCACCGGAACCCCCTCGGCCATCCGCCGCTCCACCGCGGCGTACAGCATGGCGACGATCTCGCTCTGCGGGGTCCGCGTCCCGGAGCGCTCGGCGATGAGGTCGGCCACCGCGGCCGCGGAGCCGCCCAGGCAGCGCTGCTGGTCCTCGGCGGTCCAGGTGTAGCCGAACGCGGCGGCGACCTCGGCCTCGGTGTCCATCCACATCGGCTCGGTGTCGATCAGCGTGCCGTCCATGTCGAACAGCACGGCCTGCGGGATCTGCGGGTCAGAGTCAGAGATCATACGTTGAAGTATTTCGCCTCCGGGTGGTGGACGACGATCGCGTCCGTGGACTGCTCGGGGACGAGCTGGAACTCCTCGGACAGCGTCACACCGACCCGTTCGGGGCGCAGCAGCTCCACGATCTTGGCGCGGTCCTCCAGGTTGGGGCAGGCCCCGTAGCCCAGGGAGAAGCGCGCGCCCCGGTAGCCCAGCTTGAAGTAGGCGTCCAGGTCGGCCGGGTCGGGGTCCTGCCCGGCGAACCCCAGCTCGGCGCGGACCCGGGCGTGCCAGTACTCCGCGAGCGCCTCGGTGAGCTGCACCGACAGCCCGTGCAGCTCCAGGTAGTCGCGGTAGGAGTTCTTCTCGAACAGCTCCGCGGTGGCCCGGCTGATCGCCGACCCGACGGTGACCACCTGGAAGGCCACCGTGTCCAGCTCGCCGGACTCCTTGGGCCGGAAGAAGTCGGCCAGGCACAGGTGCCGGTCGCGGCGCTGGCGCGGGAAGGTGAAGCGGGTGCGCTCGCTGCCGTCCTCGTCGAGGACCACCAGGTCGTCGCCCTCGCTGTAGCAGCGGTAGTAGCCGTAGACGACCGCGGCCTCCAGCAGCCCCTCGGTCTGGATGCGGTCCAGCCACATGCGCAGCCGCGGCCGGCCCTCGGTCTCCACCAGCTCCTCGTAGGAGGGGCCGTCGCCGCGGGAGGCGCGCAGCCCCCACTGGCCCATGAAGGTGGCGCGCTCGTCGAGGAAGGCGGCGTAGTCGGCGAGCGGGATGCCCTTGCTGATGCGGTCGCCCCAGAACGGCGGGACGGGCACCGGGTTGTCGGTGGCCACGTCGCTGCGCGCGGGCATGTCCGCGGGCTCGGTGACGGTGAGCCTCGCCCCCTGCTTGACCCGGCGGGAGCGCAGCGGCGGCATCTCGGCCCCGGGCACGCCGCGCTTGACCGCCATGATCGCGTCCATGAGCCGCAGCCCCTCGAAGGCGTCGCGGGCGTAGCGCACCTCGCCCTTGAAGATCTCGGCGAGGTCCTGCTCCACGTAGGAGCGGGTCAGCGCGGCGCCGCCGAGCAGCACCGGGTAGCGCTCGGCCACGCCGCGGGCGTTCATCTCCTCCAGGTTCTCCCGCATGACCACCGTGGACTTCACCAGCAGCCCCGACATGCCGATGACGTCGGCGTCGTGCTCCTCGGCGGCGTCCAGGATGGCCGAGACGGGCTGCTTGATGCCCAGGTTGACGACCTCGTAGCCGTTGTTGGAGAGGATGATGTCGACGAGGTTCTTGCCGATGTCGTGCACGTCGCCCTTGACGGTGGCCAGCACGATGCGGCCCTTGCCCGCGGCGCCCTCCACCTTCTCCATGTGCGGCTCCAGGTAGGCCACGGCGGCCTTCATCACCTCGGCCGACTTCAGCACGAACGGCAGTTGCATCTGCCCGGAGCCGAAGAGCTCGCCGACGGTCTTCATGCCCGACAGCAGCGTGTCGTTGACGATGTCGAGCGCGGGCCGCTGGGCGAGCGCCTCGTCCAGGTCGGCCTCCATGCCCACGGCCTCGCCGTCCACGATGCGCCGCTCCAGGCGCTCCCACAGCGGCAGCGCGGCCAGCTCCTCGGCGCGGGAGGCGCGCATCTGCTGGGCGTCGACGCCCTCGAACAGCTCCAGGAAGCGCTGGAGCGGGTCGTAGTCGGGGGTGCGGCGGTCGTAGACCATGTCCAGGGCCACCTGCCGCTGCTCCTCGGGGATGCGGTTCATCGGCAGGATCTTGGAGGCGTGCACGATGGCGGAGTCCAGTCCGGCCTGGACGCACTCGTGCAGGAACACCGAGTTGAGCACCATGCGCGCGGCCGGGTTGAGGCCGAAGGAGACGTTGGACAGGCCCAGCGTGGTCTGCACGTCGGGGTGGCGGCGCTTGAGCTCGCGGATGGCCTCCAGGGTCTCCAGGGCGTCGCGCCGCGACTCCTCCTGGCCGGTGGCGATGGTGAAGGTCAGGCAGTCGATGATGATGTCCTGCTTGCGGATGCCGTACTCGCCGGTGAGCTGGGCGATGAGCCGTTCGGCGATCTCGACCTTCTTGGCGGCGGTGCGCGCCTGCCCCTCCTCGTCGATGGTCAGCGCCATCAGGGCCGCGCCGTGCTCCACCGCCAGCGAGGCGACCTTGGCGAACCGGGAGTCGGGGCCGTCGCCGTCCTCGTAGTTGACGGAGTTGAGGACCGCGCGCCCGCCGATCGCCTCCAGCCCGGCCTCCAGCACGGCGACCTCGGTGGAGTCGAGCACCAGGGGCAGGGTGGAGGCGGTGGCCAGCCGGGAGGCCAGCTCCCGCATGTCGCGCACGCCGTCCCGGCCGACGTAGTCGACGCACAGGTCGAGCATGTGCGCGCCGTCGCGGATCTGGTCGCGGGCGATCTCCACGCAGTCGTCGTAGCGTTCGGCGAGCATGGCCTCGCGGAACGCCTTGGAGCCGTTGGCGTTGGTGCGCTCGCCGATGGCCAGGTAGCTGGTGTCCTGGCGGAACGGCACGCTCTGGTAGACGGAGGCGGCGGCGGGTTCGAGGTGCGGCCTGCGCTCGGCCACGCCGCGGCCCTGCACCCGCTCCACCACCTGGGCGAGGTGCTCGGGCGTGGTGCCGCAGCAGCCGCCCACCAGGGCCAGGCCGAACTCGCGGACGAAGGTGTCGTGGGCGTCGGCGAGCTCGTGCGGTTGCAGGGGGTAGACGGCCCCGTCGGCGCCCAGCTCGGGCAGGCCCGCGTTGGGCATGCAGGAGAGGAAGACGGGCGCGTGGTGGGAGAGGTAGCGCAGGTGCTCGCTCATCTCCGCCGGGCCGGTGGCGCAGTTCAGGCCGATCACGTCGATGCCCAGCGGCTCCAGCGAGGTCAGCGCGGCGCCGATCTCGGAGCCGACCAGCATGGTCCCGGTGGTCTCGATGGTGACCTGCACGATGATCGGGGTGTCGGTGCCCGCGGCGCGGCGGGCCCGGCGGGCGCCCACCACGGCGGCCTTGGCCTGGAGCAGGTCCTGGCAGGTCTCGATGACGATCGCGTCGGCCCCGCCGTCGATGAGCCCGAGCGCGCACTGCTCGTAGTGGTCGCGCAGCAGGGCGTAGGGGGCGTGGCCGAGCGTGGGCAGCTTCGTGCCGGGCCCCACCGAGCCCAGCACGTAGCGGGGCTGCTCGGCCGTGCTGTAGGCGTCGGCGGCCTCGCGGGCCAGCCGCGCGCCGGCCTCGGCCAGCTCGTAGGTCCGCTCGGGGATGCCGTACTCGCCGAGGTTGCCGAAGTTGGCGCCGAAGGTGTTGGTCTCGACGCAGTCGACGCCGACCTCCAGGTAGGCCTCGTGGATCGACCGCACCACGTCGGGCCGGGTGACGTTGAGGATCTCGTTGCAGCCCTCGTACCCCTGGAAGTCGTCCATGCCCAGGTCGTGAGCCTGCAGCATGGTTCCCATCGCTCCGTCGGCGACGAGGACCCGGGTACCGAGGACTTCACGGAAGGAGAGTCGAGCGCTCATAGACCTTTGACTTCGCTGTTGACGACGTGCGGCGCCGCACAGGGGCCGCTGGGACGGTCGGGCCGGCCGGTCAGGGCGCCACTCCCCACGGCACCACCCAGGTGTCCGACGATAGCGCACCGTGCTCGTACTACCCTTCCGTTTTCACCCCCCGCATCCGATTGGTGTGGTGTGCTCCACATCGCCGCCCCGGGTGTGCCACCGGCGCTCCGGCGGTTTGTTCGTTCCGCCTCTACGGCGACGCCCCGATTGAACATATGGTGGACCCAGCAGTGGTGCCGCTGATCGACGGTGATCCGGCACTCAGGGACCCCGACGACTGAAGGAGGCGGCCTGTGCCTGAGCTCGACAGCGTCTCGGAGCTGGTCGAGCCCGTGATGGTGGCCGCGTTCGAGGGCTGGAACGACGCCGGTGAGGCGGCCAGCGCCGTAATCGACCACCTGGCCGACACCTGGGGTGCCACGGAGCTGGTCTCCCTGGACTCGGAGGACTACTACGACTTCCAGGTCACCCGGCCCCGGGTCACCGCGGTGGACGGCATCAGCCAGGGAATCCGCTGGCCCGGAGTGACGGTGTCGCTGGCCAGCTCCCCCGGAGGACGGGACGTGGTGCTGGTCCGGGGGGCCGAGCCCAGCATGCGCTGGCGCGGCTTCGCCAGCGACCTGCTGTCGGTCGCCCGGGAGCTGGGCGTGCGGCGGGTGGTCCTGCTCGGCGCGCTGCTGGCGGACGTGCCGCACACGCGGCCGGTGCCGGTCACGGGCTTGTTCTCCCACCCCGAACTGGCCAGGTCGGCGGGCCTGGAACCGGCCACCTACGAGGGGCCGACCGGGATCGTCGGCGTGCTGCACGAGACGTTCACCGCCGCCGGGCTGGAGACGGTCTCCCTGTGGGCGGCCGTCCCCCACTACGTGGCCCAGCCGCCCAGCCCCAAGGCGACCCTGGCCCTGGTGCGGCGGGTGGAGGACACCCTGGACCTGACCGTGCGCCTGGGCGAGCTGCCCGAGGAGGCGCGCGCCTGGGAGCGCGGGGTGGACGAGCTCGCCGCCCAGGACTCCGACATCGCGGGCTACGTGCGCAGCCTGGAGGAGGCCAAGGACGCCTCCGAGCTGCCGGAGGCGTCCGGCGAGGCCATCGCGCGCGAGTTCGAGCGGTATCTGAAGCGCAGGCGCGGCGGCTCCTG
>NZ_KQ950183.1:254966-256044 GCF_001517975.1 Thermobifida cellulosilytica TB100 | reverse complement strand
TCCGCGCCGACCTCGCGGTACAGGTCGACGGCGGCCAGGAGTTCGGCCTCCACCTCGGCGGCGGGCACGTGCTGCCAGAGGATGAAGGCGCGCTCGTGGCGCAGCTGGGCGAGCTGGAAGCGCAGGTCCTCCGGGGTGACGTCCTCGCCGGAGCCCGCGGTGCAGCGCTCCAGCAGCCGCTCGGCCCGGCGGGAGGCCGCCAGGGCCGCGTCGACGCCCTCGGTCCTCTCCAGCAGCAGCGCCGCGCGCTGCTGGAGCTCGGCGGCGGGGTAGGGCCGGCCGAGCCGCTCCCACGTCTCGGCGGCCGCGGTGTAGCGCTCGGCGGCCTCCCCGGGGCGGTTCAGCACCTCCAGCAGCCGGGCCGTGTTGGTCCGGAGCACGGCGACGCCCTCCGGGTTGCGCTCCTCGTCCTCGATGTCGAGCAGCTCCTGCCAGCGGGCCAGGGCCTCGTCGTACTCCTCGAGCTCGGTGAGGGCGGCGGCGAGGAGTCCGCGCAGCGCCCTGTGGTCGGCCTCGTCCAGCCCTTCCCCGGAGGCCAGGAGCTCCTCGGCGGCCTCCGCGGCGTCGAAGTACCGCCCGCTGCCGTAGTAGGCGCGGACCAGCAGGAAGCGCGCCTGCGCGGCCAGCGGCGCGAGGCCCAGCGACGCGGCCTGCGCGACCGCCTCGGCCAGCGGCGCGACGGCCGCGCCGTGGTCCTGCTCCTCGCACAGCCACCGGCCCCGGGTGAACTCGATGGAGGCGTGCAGTCCGCCGGGGAGGGCGGAGGCGGGCTGCGCCGCGGCCTCCTCGATGGCCTGCCAGGCGGCCTTCTGCTCCTCCTCGCCCTGGTGGCGCAGCAGGTGGGCGTGGCGGTAGGCGGCCGTGGCGACGAGCCGCGGCACCCCGCTCTCCCGCGCGGCCTCCCTGGCCCGGGCCAGCACCGCGTCCTGCTCGGCGAACGGGGCCTCCAGCCCTTCGAGGACGGCGGCGAGCAGGTGCAGCGCCCCGTAGCGCAGGCCCGCGGTGGTCCCGGCCGTGTCGGTCTGCTCCAGCAGGGTGCGGGCGCGCTCCAGGTCGCCGCGCACGGCCAGGCAGGCGG
>NZ_KQ950183.1:228248-254796 GCF_001517975.1 Thermobifida cellulosilytica TB100 | reverse complement strand
CGGCGCTGATCCGCCTCGACGAGCTGCTGCCCGCCGACCGCGTGGTGGTCACCGACACCGGGCGGTTCGTCTACGCGCCCTGGCGCTACCTGCACGTCCCGGAGCCCACCGCGTTCACCCACACGCTGAACTTCGCGTCCATCGGGCTGGGGATCGCCACGGCGATCGGTGCGGCGGCCCAGCGCCCACGCGGGGAGGTCGACGCCGGCGGTCAGCTCGTCGAAGCGCCGCCAGGCCGCGCGGGCCTGCTCCTCGCGGACCTCCCGCCACCACCGCTCGGCCTGCTCCAGCAGGTCGGCCCAGTCCTCGGCGGGCGCCTCGGCGGCCGGCTGCGGCGCGGGGGCGGGCACGGCGGTGCGCGGGCGCGGGGCGTACTCGGTGAGCGGCAGCGACTCCAGGACCGGCTCGGCGGCCAGGCGGCCGCGCACCCAGTCGGTCTGCGCGGTGGTGCCGTTGCGGGCGTCGAACCGGGCGGCGATGGCGTAGGCGTGGGCGCGCATCTGGTCGCGCAGGTCGGCGACGCCGACCTCGGCCTCGGGGCGGTCGCCGTGGGCGGGGCGGCGCACCGTGAGGCCGTCGTACCCGGCGGCGGCGAGCTGGTCCAGCAGCAGCGCGGCCGAGGCGGCGAACTCCATGGCGTCGTGGGGGTTGGGGGGCGTGTCCAGGGCGCCCAGGTGCCGCTCCAGGATCTCCAGGCCGCGCGCGTGGTTGCCGGTCAGGGCGCAGAAGAACAGGTGGCGGCCGAGTTCTGAGAGGTGGCGGACGTCCTCGCGGCGGTGCACGCGGTAGGCGCGGCGGTGGGCGTCCGCGGCCTCCCGGTGGCGTCCGGTGTACAGGTAGGGCTCGATGAGGACGGTCAGGATCCGCTGCGGCTGCTGGATGCAGTTCAACTGTCCCGACAGCACCGGTTCGGCGGCGGCGATCGCCTCCTCGTGGTCGCCGCGCCCCACCAGGTAGTCGGCGACCATGGAGGGCACGCAGCCCTCGCAGTCGGAGGTCTCGTCGGTCGCGGTGGTGCGCATCTGCTGGAACGCCGCGTCGGCGGCGGCCGTGTCGCCGACGTGGCGGGCCACCCGGCAGCGCAGGCTGTGGACGCTGTGCAGGCTGTGGCCGCCCTCGCGGTAGCGGCGCTCCATGTCGTCGAGCACCGCCATGGTGCGGTCCAGGGGGATCTCCGGGAAGGAGAGGAGCGAGCTCACCATCCACTTGAACTGCCACAGAAGCTCTTTGTAGGCCTCGGGCCCGTAGCGGGCGGGGTCGGCGTCGAAGGCGCTGAGGCAGCGGCTGAAGGGGGTGAAGGCGCGCGCCTCCTCGCCGCCGTGCTCGTAGGCCTCGGTGAGGGCCATCCGCAGCCAGAACAGCTCCTCCTCGGAGGCGCCGTCGCGGGTGGCCAGTTGCAGGGCCTTCTCCGCCGCGACCGTGCGGGCCCGCCCGTAGGGCAGGGCAGCGGCCTGCTCGGAGAGTTCGCGCCAGTTGTCGCTCATGCGTGCTCCTCGGGTTCAGCCGGGGCAGCCCAGTCCAGCAGTCCCAGGAAGGACCGGTTGAGCGCCGCGGCGTCAGCCGGCCGCAGGGGGTGGCGGCCGTGCAGCAGGGCCTGGCCGTAGAGTGCCTGGACGGCCAGGCCGATCAGCTCGGGGTCGGTCAGGGTGGTGATGCGCCTGGTCAACGGGTTGGCGTGGTTGAGGACCAGGCGGGGTCGGTCGGCGGCCAGCGCGGGCTCCAGCGCGCCCAGCACGTCGGCCCACAGCGGGTCGGCCTGGGCCCGGGACTCGGCGAGTTCGGCGCGGTGCTCCGCGGCGCGGCTGGTCAGGTACAGCGCGGGCAGGGAGGCGGGCGCGTAGTCGCGCAGCACGACGGTGCAGCCGAGGGGGTCGAGGGCGCGCTCGGCGGCGCGCAGGAAGTCGCGGAGCCGCAGTTCCACCCCCGACTCCAGGATGCCGAAGCGGGTGGTGAGCTCGCCCGGGTCGAGCGGGAGCAGTTTCACGCCGCCGTCCAGGTCGGCGAGGCGGGCGACGATCTCCGCGTCGTAGACGTAGCCCGCGTTGACCAGGCCGATCCCCTGGGCGGCGGCGACCGCGGAGAGCCGCCGGAACTCGTCGACGTCGGGGGTGTAGCGGGCGTCCGGGTGCCGTCGGGCGAACTCGGCCAGGGTCATGGCGCCCGAGCTGGTCTCGAACTCCAGCCAGCGGTACACCAGGTCGAGCATGGCGTCGTCGTGCACGGCCAGCGCCTTGACGCCGACGTGGTGCAGCCGCAGGAAGCGGCGGAGCGCCTCGGGGTCGCTCTCGGCGAGGGCGACCAGCCAGTCGCGGACCTGGCCGCCGAGGGTCTCGCGCACGTGCCCCAGCAGGTCGTCCTCGTAGAGGGCCTCGCGGCTGGCGGTGGGCCGCAGCTCCCCGGCGTCGACGACGCAGCGGACGAAGAACGCCCATTCGGGCAGCAGGTCGGCGACGTTGTCGGCGAGCAGCATGCGCTTGAGGTAGACCCGGTGGGTGGCGCGCACCGTGGGGTTGGCCGCGTGGGGCAGCACGAACGCCACCCCGCGCAGTCCGGCCTCGGGCACGTCGAGGTCGATCACGTCGAGCGGGAGGAAGCCGAACAGGGAGCGGCAGTAGTCGTTCAGGGCGGCGCGGCGCAGCGCCGGGGTGGGGTAGGCGCGGCTCCACGGCGGGCCGTCCCCGGTGACGGGGGTGTCGCCGACCCGCAGCTCCACGGGCAGCAGCGCGCCGTAGTGGCGGGCCAGTTCGACGACGGTGTCGGTGGCGAACCACTCCTCGGCGTCCCGGCGGGGCCGCAGGACAACGGTGGTGCCGACCTCGTCGCGCTCCCGGGCGGCGGGCTCCACCCGGTAGCGGCCGTCGGCGTGGCCGACCCAGCGGACGGTGGGGCCGCCCTGGGCGGAGCGGGTGGTCACCTCGATCTCGTCGGCCACGAGGAAGCCGGAGAGCAGGCCGATGCCGAACTGGCCGAGGAACTCGTGGCGGGCGTAGCCCAGTTCGTCGCGCTTGCCGGAGCGGCCGATGGTGGCCAGCAGCTCGTGCACCTGGGCCTCGGTCAGCCCCACCCCGGTGTCGTGGACGCGCAGGGTGCCGTCGCCGGTGTGCTCGGGCGTCTCGACGTGGACACGGGCGGGGGCGTCGGGCTCCCCGGCACGCCGCGCGGTGACGGCGTCCACCCCGTTCTGCAGCAGTTCGCGCAGGTAGACCCGCGGACTGGAGTACAGGTGGCGACTGAGCAAGTCGACCACCCCCCGCAGGTCCACCTGGAACGCGCGCTCGGTCACGGCCCACCCTTCCCAGCCCATGGGGCATCGTCGTCATACCTGCACCGCACTTGGCGCACGGCACTATAACGCCCCGCGGTGACACTTCCCGTGGTCCGAGCCGGGCGGGGGCCGCGACGGGCGGGCCGGAACGGGGGTCCCGTCCCGGCCCGGGGATCAGCGGTCGAGGGCCACGCCGAGGAGGGTGTCGACGGTGTCGCGCATGAGCGCCGGGGCGGCCGGGTCCCCTCCGGCCCCGCCCAGGGCCGCCTCGACCCAGGAGTCGACCGCGGCCAGCGCGGCGGGGCGTCCAGGTCGGCGGCGAGCGCGGCGCGCACCCGGGCCAGCAGCGGCGCGGCGTCGGGCGCGCTCTCCAGCGCGGCCGCGGCCCGCCAGCGCTCCAGCCGCCGCTCGGCGGCGCGCAGCTCGCCGTCGGTCCACTCCCAGGCGGTGCGGTAGTGGTGGGCCAGCAGGGCCAGGCGGATCGCCATGGGGTCGGCGCCCGCCTGGCGCAGCGCGGAGACGAACACCAGGTTGCCCCGGGACTTGGACATCTTCTCGCCGTGCAGGCCGACCATGGCCACGTGCAGGTAGTTCTGGGCCTGGGGGTGGGTCCCGGTGGCGCGCCGGGCCTCGGCGGCGCCCATCTCGTGGTGCGGGAAGACGAGGTCGTCGCCGCCCCCGTTGAGGTCGAAGCCCATGCCCAGCTCGCGCAGGGAGATGGCGCTGCACTCCACGTGCCAGCCGGGGCGGCCGCGGCCCAGCGGGGTGTCCCAGGCGGGCTCGCCGGGGCGTTCGGCCCGCCACAGCAGCCAGTCCAGCGGGTCCTTCTTGCCGGGGCGGCCCGGGTCTCCGCCGCGCTCGGCGAACAGCTCCAGCATGGCGGCGCGGTCCAGGTGGGACACGCTGCCGAAGCCGGGGGCCTCGGCGGCCGAGAAGTAGAGGTCGCCGTCCACCTCGTAGACGGCCCCGGTCTCGCGCAGCCGGGCGACGAACTCGGCGATGAGGTCGATGGACTCCACGACGCCGACGAAGGCGCGCGGCGGGAGGATCCGCAGCGCCGCCATGTCGTCGCGGAACACCTGGATCTCCCGTTCGGCGAGCTCGCGCCAGTCCTGTCCGGTGTCCGCCGCGCGCTCCAGCAGCGGATCGTCGACGTCGGTGATGTTCTGCACGTAGTCGACGGCGTGTCCGGCGTCCCGCCAGACCCGGTTGACCAGGTCGAAGGTGAGGTAGGTGAAGGCGTGGCCGAGGTGGGCGGCGTCGTAGGGGGTGATCCCGCAGACGTACATCCGTGCGGTGGCCCCCGGGGCGGTGGTGCGCAGGGAGCCGGTGGCGGTGTCGTGGACGCTGAGTGGGCCGCCGTGGTGCGGCAGGGCGACGATTTCAGGCGCAGGCCAAGAACGCATGATCACGAGGTTATCCGCCGAACCGGACATCTCGCCGGTCGGGGCGGAGGCTCGTGCGGCCGCGGCGTCTCACGGTCCGGGCGGGCCGACCGGGTCCTTGCGCCGTGGGGACCGGGTGATCAGCCGCATGCTCACGACCACTCCGACCAGGCACAGCCCCGCCAGGACCGGGTTGTCGTGTGCCCAGTGCCACAGCACGGCCGCCAGCGCCACCACGTACAGCAGCCAGTAGGCGGCGCTCTCCCACACCCACGGTTTGCCCACGGTGCACCTCGCCCCCTCTCGACCGCAGACGGTTCCGGCTGTGTTCCCGATCAGGCCACTATTACGGACGTGTGGGGCGGTCGGGGGGTTTACCGGGCCTTTCACCGGACCAGGCGCCAGGCGTGCGGGTCGCCGGGGGCGTCGGTGAAGGCGTAGCGCAGGACGTCGGGGGTGAGGGCCAGCAGGGTGACCGACCCGGTCGCCCAGACCCGGCCGTCGGGCAGTTCGATCCGGGCCACCAGCGAGGAGGGGTCGTCCGCGGCGGCGCCGGTGGCGGCGGTGCGCGCCGCACCGCGGGCGGCCTCGTCGAGGAGGTCCACCCACCCGCCCCAGACGGCGCCGACGTCGTCGGCGGTGCGCAGCACCGCCGCGGCGGGGACGGGGCGGGCCGCCGCGAACCGGGGGCGGTGGCGGACCGCGCGCGCCGCCCGCTCGTCCAGCCCGGTGTTGACCACGACGCTGACGCCCGGGGCGATCTTCTGCTCGGTCAGGTCCGCGCCGTCCCAACTAAGGAGCACGGCCCGGTCCGGATCGGCCACGACCAGGTGGAAGGGGTCGAAGGCGCGCAGTTCGTCCCCCGCCAGGCCGAGCGACCCGGTGGCGGCGGCGCGCAGCGGCAGCTCGCCCCTGCTGCGGCGCGGCACGCCCGGCGGCACGGTGGAGTCGAACACGGGCCGCCGCCCCGCGGCGGACGGCTGCTCCAGCCGCCCGTTGAGCACCGCGGCGACGCGCGGCGTCCCCGACTCGGGGGGCGCGACCGCCAGCCAGGTGCCGCCCGCCTGCGCGTCGCGCCCGCCGAGCAGGTGCGGCCAGCGCGGCCAGTGCCGTCCCGGCCCGTCGAAGGGCCGGTCGGTCATCTCGTCGCGCAGCGCGGCGACCACGAGGGGGACGGGACAGGCGGGGTCGAACCCCACGATGGCGGTACACACGGTGCGGCTCCTCGGTCTGGCCGGACGAACGGGACGGGCCCGGCAGCGCTCCGCGGGCTTCTCCCGTAGGCTCTGGCTGCACACCCGCGGCCCGATTGTCGCAGCACGCTCTCCTCCAGTATCAGACGGGATGGTGGTCGATGGTCCAGCAGGACGGACAGGCGGCGGTGCTCACGGAGGATCCCGCCGCCGGGTTGACCTCCGAGCAGGCCGCGCAGCGGCTGGCCGACGGGCTGGGCAACGACGTCCCGGTGCGGGCCGGCCGCACCGTCTGGCAGATCGTCCGGGCCAACGTGTTTACCCGCATCAACGCGATGATCGCGGTGCTGTTCGGGATCATCGCGGTCGTCGGCCCCGTCCAGGACGGGCTGTTCGCGCTCGTCATCGTGGTCAACACGCTGATCGGGACCGTCCAGGAGCTGCGCGCCAAGCGGACCCTGGACTCGCTGGCGATCGTCAACGCCGCCCGGCCCCGGGTGGTGCGCGACGGCGCGGTGGTGGAGGTGGCCGCCCAGGAGGTGGTGCTGGACGACGTGCTCGAGGTGGCCTCGGGCGACCAGGTCGTGGTGGACGGCGTGGTGGTGTCCGCCTCCGGGCTGGAGGTGGACGAGTCGCTGCTGACCGGCGAGGCCGACCCGGTGCTCAAACAGCCCGGGGACCCGGTCATGTCGGGCAGCTTCGTGGTCGCGGGCAGCGGGCGGTTCCGCGCCACCCGGGTGGGCCGGGCGGCCTACGCGGCCCGCCTCACCGAGGAGGCGGCCCGCTTCTCCCTGGTCCGCTCCGAGCTGCGGTCGGGCCTGGACCGGCTGCTGCGGTTCATCACCTGGCTGCTGTTCCCCGTCGGCGGCCTGCTGCTGTACAGCCAGTTGTTCCTGGGCGCGCAGGTGACCGAGGAGGTGTCCTCGGGCGGCACGCTGTCGGGGCCGCTGGCCGACGCGCTGCGCGGCATGGTGGCCGCCCTGGTGTCGATGATCCCCGAGGGGCTGGTGCTGCTGATCAGCATCGCCTTCGCGGTGGGCGTGGTGCGGCTGGGGCGGCGGCGCTGCCTGGTGCAGGAGCTGCCCGCCATCGAGGGGCTGGCCCGGGTGGACGTGGTCTGCACCGACAAGACCGGCACCCTCACCGAGACCGGCATGCGGCTGGCCGAGGTGCGCCCGCTGGACGGCTCCGACGCAGCCGGGCTGGTCGGCGTGCTGGCGGCCCTGGCCGCGACCGACCCGCGCCCCAACCCGAGCATGGCCGCGATCCGCGACTGCTGCGGGGAGCCGCCCGCCTGGCCGGTGACCGCGGTGGTGCCGTTCTCCTCGGCGCGCCGGTGGAGCGGGGCGAGCTTCGCCACCCCCGAGGGGGACCGGCACTGGGTGCTGGGCGCGCCCGAGGTGCTGGCCGGGCCGGGGTCGCCGGAGCTGGCCGCGGCCTCGGCGGTGGCGGAGCAAGGGCTGCGGGTGCTGCTGCTGGGCCGCGCCGACGCGGCGGTGGACGGCCCGCACGCGGTGGCGCCGGCGGCGCTGGTGGTGCTGGAGCAGCGGGTGCGCCCCGACGCGGCGGAGACCCTCGACTACTTCGCCCGCCAGGACGTGGCGGTCAAGGTGGTCTCCGGCGACAACGCGGCCTCGGTTGCCGCGGTCGCCCGGGAGCTGGGGCTGGAGGGCGCGCAGTCCCCGGTGGACGCCCGGGAGCTGCCGGTGGAGGACGCCGGTTTCGGCGACACGGCGGAGAAGGCGTCCGTGTTCGGCCGGGTCTCCCCCGAGCAGAAGCGGTCCCTGGTCTCGGCGCTGCGGGAGCGCGGCCACACGGTGGCCATGACCGGGGACGGCGTCAACGACGTGCTGGCGCTCAAGGACGCCGACATCGGGGTGGCGATGGGCTCGGGCAGCCCGGCGGCGCGCTCGGTCGCGCAGATCGTGCTGCTGGACAACCGGTTCGCGTCCCTGCCGCACGTGGTGGCCGAGGGGCGCCGGGTCATCGGCAACATCGAACGGGTCGCCAACCTGTTCCTCACCAAGACCGTGTACTCGATGACCATGGCGACCGTGGTGAGCCTGCTGGCGGTCTCCTACCCGTTCTTCCCCCGGCACGCCACCCTCATCAACGCCGTCACCTTCGGCATCCCGTCGTTCTTCCTGGCGCTGGCGCCGAACACCGAGCGCGCCCGTCCCGGCTTCGTGGCGCGCACCCTGCGCCTGGCCGTGCCCGCGGGCCTGGTCAGCGGGCTCGCCGCGATGACCACCTACCTGCTGGTGCTGGACGGGGCGAGCACGCCCACCACGGCCGACCGCACGGCGGTGCTGATCACGCTGTGCGCGACCACGCTGTGGGTGCTGCTGCTGGTGGCGCGGCCGTACGTGTGGTGGAAGGCGGTCCTGGTCGCGGGCATGGTGGGGCTGCTGCTGACGGCGCTGCTCACCCCGCTGGGGCGGGCGTTCTTCGCGTTGGACGTGAGCGACCCCGCGGCGGTGGCGACGGCCCTCGCGGTGGCGGGGGCGGCGGCGGCCGTCATCACCGTGGTCCGGGTGGTCGACGACCGGCTGCTGTCCCGGAAGCGCTGAGCGGCGCGGGGCCGGTCAGATCGGCGGCCACGGCAGCGCGGGCCAGTCCTCCGGCGGGTAGGGGTGCACCCGGTACTCGTGGAGCACCTCGACGCGGCGCAGGGTGGCGTAGCGCTCCTGCGGGGTCAGGTGGCGGGCCAGGACGCGCGACACCTCGCTGTCGGCGTCGTGGAGCATCTCCAGCAGCGCGCCCAGCCGTTCCACGGCCTCGGCGGGCAGCGGCTGTCCCGCCCACTGCCACAGCACCGTGCGCAGCTTGTACTCCTCGGAGAAGGACACCCCGTGGTCGCAGCCGTAGAGGCGGCCGTCGGGGGTGGGCAGCAGGTGGCCGATCTTGCGGTCGGAGTTGTTGATGACCGCGTCGAACACCGCCATCAGCCGCAGTTGCGGGTTGTCGGTGTCGCGGGCCAGCGCCACCAGGTCGACCGCGGGGTCCGCCATGATCCACGCCTGCACCATCCCGGGGCCGTGGGGGGCGTCCTCGCGGTAGACGGTGGGCGGCACGATCCCCCAGCCCAGCGCCTGGGACACCGCGTGCGCGGCGACCTCCCGGCCGGCCAGGGTGCCGTCGGGGAAGTCCCACAGCGGACGCTCCCCCGCGACCGGCTTGTACACGCAGGGCATGGTCCGTCCGCCGTCCGCCACCTCGCAGTACAGGGTGGCGTTGGAGGCTCCGGTGAGCCTGCCGATCACGGTGAGCCGTCCGGAGAGCAGTAGTTCCAGATCGCTGTCGGGGTCAAAGCGGCCGTGCGGCGCCGCGGTCATGGGTCTCCGTTCCGGTGGGGTCGTCGGCTACCCGATCCCCACGGGCCGGTAGCCGTTCTGCCGGGGGCAGATGTGCCCGTCCGGGTCGAGGGGGTTTCCGCACAGGGGGCAGTTGGGGCGGCCCGCCGCGACGACGCGCAGCGCACGCTCGGCGAAGGCGCGCGCCGCGGCCGGGGTCAGGTGGACCCGCAGCACGTCGTGGGCGACGTCGTCGGTGAACGCCTCGACCGGCTGGTCGTCCTCCCCGGCCGCCTCGGGCCCGCGGACCTGCTGGGCCTCGACGATGACCCGGCGGTTGCGGGCGTCCCAGGCCAGCGCCAGCGTGCCGACCCGGAACTCCTCCACGATGGGCTGGCTCAGCGGGCCGTTGTCGCTCTCGGCGGTCTCGTGCAGGTCGGGGGCGTCGCCGAAGCGCCGGCGCACCTCTTCCAGCAGTTCCCCGACCCGTTCCGCCAACGCCGCGACCTGGGTCTTCTCCAGGACGACGCTGGTGATGCGGCCGCCGCCCTCCGCCTGGAGGAAGAAGGTGCGCTCTCCGGGACGGCCGACGGTGCCGACCACGAATCGTTCCGGGGGGTCGTACTGGTACAGGGGCATCGGCGGGGACTCCGGGCTGTCGGACGGCTGTGCCTGCTGGTCTGGCTCTCTCTCCCTTTTCTATCAGCCTTCCCCGGCGCCGCCGCCGACCACGGCGTCGCTGGAGGCCCCCGGCTCGGGCCGCAGTCCCGCCAGGGGGTTCCCCACGTCGTTGAGGCGCAGCACGAACGGCCGCAGCGCGGTGTAGCGGACCACGCTGAGCGAGCACGGGTCGATCTGGATGCGCTGGAACTGGTCGAGGTGCAGGCCGAGCGCGTCGGCGAGGACCGCCTTGATGACGTCGCCGTGGCTGCACACCAGGTAGACGGGTGCGTCGTGCTCGGCGAGCAGCCGCGCGTTGTGGTCGCGCACCGCCGAGACCGCGCGGTGGGCGGTCTCGGCGAGGCTCTCCCCTCCGGGGAAGCGGGCGGCGCTGGGGTGGGCCTGCACGACCGGCCACAGCTCCTCGGCGGCGAGTTCGGTGAGGGGGCGGCCGGTCCACTCCCCGTAGCGGCACTCCCCGAACCGCTCGTCGACGGTCACCGGCACGCCCACGGCCTCGGCGACGACCTGCGCGGTCTCCACGCAGCGCTCCAGCGGGCTGGTGACGACGGCGTCCAGGCGCAGCGGCGCCAGGCGGGCGGCCAGCGCCGCGGCCTGGGCCCGGCCGCGCTCGTCCAGGTGCACGCCGGGCGTCCAGCCGGCCAGGGTGTGTCCGGTGGCCGCGGTCAGACCGTGCCGTACCAGCAGCAGGGTCACGGCCGCGGCGTGGGGTGTGCTCATGGTCGCACCCTAGTGGGTGGCTGCGGCCGTGGCCGCGGCGGCCTCGGCCCCCTCGAAGGACGCGCCCGACTCGGGGGTGAGCACGCCGAAGCTGACCAGGGCGAGGATGAGGACGCCCAGGGCGATGCGGTAGTACACGAACGGCATGAAGCTGTTGGTGGAGATGAACCGCATGAACCAGGCGATGACCGCGTAGCCGACGGCGAAGGCCACCACGGTGCCGACGATGGTCGCGAGCGGGCCCGCGTACTCGTTGCCGCCGATGTCCTTGAGCTTGTACAGACCCGAGGCGAACACCGCGGGCATGGCCAGGAGGAAGGCGTAGCGGGCGGCGGCCTCGCGCTTGAAGCCCATCAGCATGCCGCCGGTGACGGTGGCGCCGGAGCGGGAGACGCCGGGGATGAGGGCGAGCATCTGGAACAGGCCGAAGACGAGGCCGCGCTGGGCGTTGAGGTCGGTCAGCTCGCGGTGCTTGCGGGCGAAGCGGTCCACCGCGCCCAGCAGGACGCCGAAGACGATCAGGGTCAGCGCGGTCAGCCGCAGGTCGCGGAAGGGCGCGCTGATCTGCTCCTCGAACAGCAGGCCCGCCACGCCGATGGGGATGCTGCCGATGATGACGTACCAGCCCATGCGCGCGTCGATGTGGCGGCGCAGCTCCTTGTTGACCAGGGAGCGGAACCAGGTCGACAGGATGTTCCACACGTCCTTGCGGAAGTAGATCAGCACGGCCAGCTCGGTTCCGATCTGACTGACCGCGGTGAACGCGGCCCCCGGGTCGTGCCAGCCGGAGAAGGCCGCGACGATGCGCAGGTGGCCGCTGGAGGAGATGGGCAGGAATTCGGTCAGTCCCTGAACCAGTCCAAGGACGATGGCCTCGATGATGGACACGGCGGATTCGGCTCCTGGTCGCGAAAGGGCGAGTAACGGGGGGCGTGCGGAGGGGCCGCACAGCGCGGTGCGGGGCAGGCTCCGGGAAGCTTAGCGCCTCCCGGAGCCTCCGCTCGGAGGAGCAGTGTCGCCGGGACGGGGGGAGACGGTACTCTCCGCGCCATGGAACAGCGACAGCTGGGCGGGTCGGGGCTGTGGGTCTCCAGGATCGCCCTGGGCACGATGGCCTGGGGCAAGGATACCGAGGAGGACGAGGCCGCCGACCTTCTCGCGACGTTTGCGGACGCGGGCGGCACCTTCATCGACACCGCCGACATCTACCAGGGCGGACAGGGAGAGCGCATTCTCGGTCGGCTGCTGCCCGCCGTGGTGCGCCGCGACGACATGATCATAGCGACCAAAGCGGGTCACTGCCTGGATCGCCGACGTCCCGCCGACACGTCGCGGCGCCACCTGCTGTCCGCGCTGGAGGCGTCGCTGCGCCGGCTGCAGACGGACTACGTGGACCTGTGGCAGGTGCACGTGTACGACCCGGGCACCCCGCTGGAGGAGACCCTGGCGGCGGCGGAGTCGGCGGTGGCCTCGGGCAAGGTGCGCTACGTGGGCGTGGGGCAGTTCACCGGGTGGCAGCTCGCGCGCTACGCCACCTGGCAGCGGGCGCTGCCGGGGGCCTCGCCGGTGGTGTCGGCGGGCACCGAGTACTCGCTGCTCAACCGGGACTGCGAGCGGGAGCTGCTGCCCGCAGCCGCGGCCTGCGGGGTCGACCTGGTGGCCTGGTCCCCGCTGGGGCGCGGGGTGCTGACCGGCAAGTACCGCACCGGGGTGCCCCGGAACTCGCGGGGGGCCAGCTCGCACATGGCGCCGTTCGTGGAGCCCTACCTGGACGAGCGGGGCCGCCGCGTGGTGGAGTCGGTGTGCACGGCGGCCGAGGGGCTGGGCGTGTCGCCGCTGGCGGTGGCGCTGAGCTGGGTGCTGGGCCGCGACCGGGTGGCCGCGGCCTGCACGGGGCCGCGCACGGTCGCCCAGTTGTCGGAGATCCTCGTGGCCGAGAGCGTGGTGCTGCCCCGGGAGATCCGGGAGGCGCTCGACGACGCGTCGGCGGCGCCGGGCTGAGGCGCGCCGCGGGACCGGCGCCTGTGGACGGCCCCGCGTTCCGGTGAACCGCCGTGGGCGCCGCACTAAGCTCACGGGGCGGGGCCGCACGGACCGGCCCCCGCGCCCTGTCCGTGTCCAGCCAGTGAGGTTGCCAGCCGTGGTCGATCCGTCCCCGCCCGCCGCCCCGGACGACGCCGTCGAACGGACCCGCAGCGCGCTGACCCGCATGGGCGCGCCCGAACAGCTCGCCGCGCCGCTGGTCGCCGTGCTCGGCCCGGACGCCGACGCCCGGATCACCGCCGACCCGTGGCGGCTGCTGGACCTGCGGTCGGTCACCCCGCGCCAGGCCGACTACTGCGCGCGGACCCTGCTGGGCGAGGCCGCGCGCCCCGACGACCCCCGACGGGTGCGCGCCCTGGTGGCGCACCTGCTGCGGCGCGCCTCCCGGGACGGGCACACCGCTGTCGAGTACGGCCGGATGGCGCGGGCGCTGCGCGGCCTGGGGGTGGCGGCCGCGGACGCGGCGTTGCAGGCGGCGGCCGAGGACGACCGGATCCTCCTCGTCGAGGACCTTCCCGAGGAGGACGACGAGGAGTTCGACGGCGACCTGCCCGAGCCGCCCGCCCCGGAGCGCTTCCTCGCCCTGGCCGCGCTGGGGGAGGCCGAGCGGCGCCTGGCCGCGGAGCTGGTCCGGATGACCGCCAGCGAACCGGTCATGGACTCGGCGACCGCCACGGAGACGGTGCTGGCGGCGGCCGGGAAGCTGGGCCGCGACCCCGCTCCCGAGACGGTGGCCGCCCTGGTCACGGTCGCGCTGCGCGGGGTCGCCGTGCTGCTGTGCGGCCCCGCCGCGGCCGGGACGGGGGTCGAGGCGATCCGCTACGCGGCCGCGATCGCCGCCGACAGCCAGGTGGGGATGGCGCTAGTCGCGCCGAGCGCGAGCGGGGCGGCCGCGCTGAACCGCGCCCTGGCCGACACCGGTGTGCGGGCGCGCACGGTCGCCGCGCTGCTGGCCGACCCGGCGGTGGAGGCCGGCCTGGTGGTGGTCGACCAGGCCACGGCCGTGGACACCGAGACGTTCGCCGCGCTGGCGGCGGCCTGCCCGGCCGAGGCGCACCTGGTGCTGCTGGCCGATCCCGGGCAGTTGCCTTCGGCCGGTCCGGGGCAGGTGGTGGCCGACCTGGTGGCCTCGCGGACCGCGGCGGTGGCGGTGCTGCCGGACGCTCCCGACGCGGGCCCGCGCGAGGCGCTGGCCGCCGGCGTCGGCGAGGGGCGCCTGCCCGACCGGGTGGACCTGCCCGGCCGCGAGGTGGTGTTCGTGCCCGCCGCCTCGGCGGGCGAGGCGGCGCACCGCACGCTGCAACTGGTCACCGACTCCATTCCGCGCACCTTCGGCCTGGAGCCCGACCAGGTCCAGATCGTCACGGCCGCGCCCGGCGGCGAGGCGGGCGCGGCCGCCCTCAACGCGGCCTGCAAGGCCCGCTTCAACCCGGGGCCCGGACGGGTGGCCGGGCTGGACGTCGGCGACCGGGTGCTGCTGGCGGGCCGCGGCGCGGGGTACGCCCCCGGCGACACCGGGGTGCTGCGCGGCCACGACGGGAGCGGCGCGGCGGTGGAGCTGGCCGACGGCACGACGGTCGCCGTGGCGCACCCGGCCCACCTGCGCCCCGGCTGGGCGGTGCCGCTGGCCGCAGCGCTCGGCGGGGCCTGGCCCGCGGCGGTCGCGGTGTTCACCCCCGATGCGGCGCTGTCGCGTCCGGCGCTGCGCACCGCGCTGACCCGGGGCCAGCGGCACGTCTCGGTGGTCAACGCGGCCGGGGCGGAACTGGCCGCCGCGGTGCGCAGCACGTCCGCGCCGCCCCGGAGCACCCGGCTGGCGCGGCTGCTCCGGGAGGGCTGAGCCCCGCCGGTCAGGCGGCCGGGACCTGCGGCTCGGCGGTGTTCTTGCGGGCCGCGCACGCCCCCAGGCCGAACAGCGACAGTCCGGCCAGGCACAGCACGCCCGCGGTGGGCGGCAGGAACGCGATCGTGGTGGTGGCCAGGAGCGCCCCGCCCAGCGCGCCGCCGAACGACACTCCCAGGTGGACGACGCCGGCGTTGACGGCCAGCGCCTGGGTGCCGACCGGGCCGGCGAGGTGGAGCAGGCGGGCGCTGATCGCCGGGGAGGCGAAGAAGGTGGAGCCGCCCCAGACGACCGCGACCGGTCCGATCAGCCAGGGCGACACCGGGCGCAGCGGCCACAGCGCGGTGAGCACGGCCATGAGGGCCGCGAAGACGCCGACGCCGCCCCGCAGCGCGGCGTCGGGGCCCCACCGGTCGGTGGCCTGCCCGCCGAGCCAGGTGCCGGCCGCCCCGGCGACTCCGGCGGCGGCGAAGAGCACCCCGCGGGAGCCCGGTCCCACGTGCGCCACCGCGGCCAGGTAGGGGGCGAGGTAGACGAGCAGCATCATCGACCCGGTGGCGATGCACAGGTTGCCGAGCAGCCCCAGCGAGATCGGTCCCGACGCCAGGATGCGCGCCTGGTCGCGCAGCGGCGTGGGCGGCTCGGGCCTCGCCTCGGGCATGACCGCCGCCAGCCAGACCAGGACGAGCGCCCCGGCCGCGGCCATCACCGCGAAGGTGACCCGCCAGCCCAGGTAGCCGCCGGTCCAGATGCCCAGGGGGACGCCGAGGGTGATCGCCGCGGCGACGCCCAGCGCCACGGTGCCGAGGTAGCGCCCGCGCTGCCCCTCGGGGGCCAGGGCCGCCGCGGTGGCCATGAGCGCGGGGGTCGCCGTGGCGGTCGCCGCCGCCGCGACCCCCCGCAGCGCCATCAGCACCCCGTAGGAGGGGGCGACCGCGGCCGCGGCGTTGGCGGCGACGAACACGGCGAGCGCTCCGGCGAAGAGCAGGCGGCGCGGCCAGGTGGCGGTCACGACGGCCGCCACGGGCGCCCCCACGGCGACGGTCAGCGAGAAGACGGTGACGAGCTGTCCGGTGGCGGCCTCGCTGACCCCGAGGTCGGCGGCGATCTCGGGGAGGATTCCGGCGACGACGTGGTCGTCGGTGTGCATGACGAACACGGCGCACAGCAGCGCGAGCAACCAGAGGGGCATGAATCAGGATGATTCCGTGACGCTGCGTGTCCGGGCAACGGTGTGCCCCGGTCCGCCCCCGCTTCCCCGGGCGGGGGTGGAGGCGCAGGTCATCGGCTCGGGGCGGCGCGCGGACTCCCCGCCTCCGCGGTGATGGTGTGACCTTCGTCTCAAGGCCGCTTCCGGCCACTCCCCCGGCTGTTCAGACCCGGTCCAGGAAACCGCCGTCGACGACCAGGTTGGCCCCGGTGACGAAACTCGCGGCCGGACTGGCCAGGAACACCACCGCGCGGGCGACCTCCTCGGGACGGCCCAGGCGGCCCAGGGGGATGCGGGCGCGGATACCCGCGTAGTAGTCGGGGTCGGTGTCGCGCCGCCGCGCCCAGCCGCCGCCGTCGAACTCGACGGGTCCCGGGGAGACGGTGTTGACCCGCACCCCCCGGGGCGCCAGGGTCCGGGCCAGGGCGGCGGCGTGCTGGTTGAGGGCCGCCTTGACCGCGCTGTAGGGCTTGGTGCCGGAGGGCGCGGTGACGTGCAGCGCCGAGGTGCTGGAGACCAGCACGACCGAGCCGCCGTGCGGCGCGGCCGCCAGGTGCTCCTGGGCCTGCTCGACCAGGGCGGTGAACGGGAGGACGTCGGTGCGCAGGGCCTTCTCCCAGTCGGCCGCGCTGCCGCCGGAGACGTTGGAGACCACGGCGTCGAGGCCGCCCAGTTCGGCCGCCGCGGCGTCGACGAAGACGCGCAGCGCCGCGGTGTCGGCCACGTCCAGGTCCCGGGCGACCACGGTCACGCCCCGGCCGCGCAGCTCCTCGGCGGCCTCCTCCAGCGGCTGGCGGGCACGGGCGCAGATCGCCAGGTGCGCGCCCTCGTCGGCGAAGGCCCCGGCGATGGCGCGGCCGATTCCGCGGCTCGCCCCGGTGACCAGCACCCTGGCCCCGCGCAGTCCCAGGTCCATCCGTGTCTCCTCACTCGTCCACGCGTGCGGCCGGCCCGCGGTCCGGGCCGGCCGCGGTCCGCCTCACGCGCCGGTGGAGTGGAATCCTCCGTCGACGTGCACGATCTCGCCGGTGGTGGCGGGGAACCAGTCCGACAGCAGGGCCACGACCGCGCGGGCGGCCGGTTCGGGGTTGGTGACGTCCCAGCCGAGGGGGGCGCGCTGCGGCCAGGCGGAGGCCAGCTCCTCGAAGCCGGGGATGCTGCGGGCGGCCATGGTGCTCAGCGGCCCGGCCGAGACCAGGTTGACCCGGATCTTCTGGTCGCCGAGGTAGCGGGCGAGGTAGCGGGCGGTGGAGGCCAGCCCGGACTTGGCCACGCCCATCCAGTCGTAGATGGGGTAGGAGACGCTGTTGTCGAAGTCCAGCGCCACCACCGAGCCGCCGTCCTTCATGAGCGGCAGCACCGCGGTGGTGAGCGCCTTGAGGGAGAAGGTGGAGGTGTGCAGGGCGGTGGCGACGTCCTCCCAGCGGGTGTTGAGGAAGTTGCCGCCGAGTGCCTCCTGGGGGGTGAAGCCGATGGAGTGCACGACGCCGTCGAGGCCGTCGACGTGCTCGGCGACCCGTCCGGCGAGGCTGTCGAGCTGCTCGTCGTTGGTGACGTCCAGTTCGAGGACCGGCGAGGGCTCCGGCAGCCGCTTGGCGATGCGTTCGACGAGGCTGAGCCGGCCGTACCCGGTGAGCACCACGGTGGCGCCCTGTTCCTGGCACAGCCGTGCCACGTGGAAGGCGATGGAGGAGTCGGTGATGACCCCGGTGACCAGGATGCGCTTGCCTTCGAGAATTCCCATGCGTTGTCTCGTTCCTTGACGGGTGGCTGGTGTGGTGCGATCAGTGGCCCATGCCGAGACCGCCGTCGACGGGGATGACCGCGCCGGTGATGTAGGCGGCGTCCTCGCTGGCGAGGAAGCGCACCGTCTTGGCGACCTCGGCGGTGCTGCCGTACCGGCCCAGCGGAATGCCCTTCTTGATCTCCTCCCGGCGTTCCTCGGACAGCGCCGCGGTCATGTCGGTCTCGATGAAGCCCGGGGCCACCACGTTGACGGTGATGTTGCGCGACCCGAGCTCGCGGGCGAGGGAGCGGGCCAGGCCGACCAGTCCGGCCTTGGACGCGGCGTAGTTGGCCTGTCCCGGCCCGCCGTACAGGCCGACGACGGAGGAGATGAAGATGATGCGGCCGGTGCGCTTGCGCATCATGCTGCGCACCGCGCGCTTGGCCACCCGGAACGCACCGGTCAGGTTGGTGTCGAGCACCGCGTTGAAGTCGTCCTCGCTCATCAGGGCCAGCAACTGGTCTCTGGTGATGCCGGCGTTGGCGACGAGGACCTCGACCGCTCCCTGTTCCTCCTCCACCTGCTTGAAGGCGGCGTCCACCTGGGCGCTGTCGGTGATGTCGCACGGCACCCCGAACAGCCCCTCGGGGGGCTGACCGGTGCGGTAGGTCACCGAGACGTCGTCGCCCGCCTCCTTGAGCTCCCTGGCGATGGTCAGGCCGATCCCCCGGCTGCCACCGGTGACCAGAACCGAGCGAGACATGTACGGCACCTCCGAAACGCTGCCGGGTAGAACGTGTATGGAACGGACAGCAGAGTATCGACCTACCGGCGGGTAGACCCAACCCGCACGGTACGGGGCCGCCCGTCCCCGCCCGCTCCCGGCGTCCGGCGGCCGTGGCAGCTCCTCTCCCGGGGGCTGCGCCGGGGCGCGGCGGCCGCCGCCGAGACCAGGATCACAGGGTCCGACTTCTGTGGCCGGGGACGGCGGCGGACCGGCGCGCGGGCCGCGCTCCGGCCGGGGCGCTCAGCCGGGCAGCCGTTCGAGGCCGCCCGCGACGAGGGAGGGCACGACCGAGCCGATGTAGGCGAAGTCGCCGCCGACGGTCTTGCCCTGGACGTAGCGGTAGTGGATGCCCTCCAGGATGACGGCGAGCTTGAAGAACGCCAGGCCGGTGTACCAGTCCAGCCGGGAGACGTCCCGGCCGGAGCGTTCGGCGTAGCGGGCGATGAGCTCCTCGGCGGAGGGGAACCCGGGGGCGCGGTGCACGTCTCCGGGGCCGGGGGTGGCGAGGATCTCGTCGCTGAGGTAGACGAGCAGCAGCCCCAGGTCGGTGAGCGGGTCGCCGAGGGTGGACATCTCCCAGTCCAGCACCGCGGTGATCCGGTCGTCGGCGTCGACGAGCGCGTTGTCGAGCCGGTAGTCGCCGTGCACGATCGCGGCCGGTCCCGAGTCGGGCACGGAGGCGGCCAGGCGGGCGCGCAGCTCGTCGATGCCGGGCAGGTCGCGGCTGCGGGAGGCGTCCAACTGCTTGCCCCAGCGGCGCACCTGGCGCTCCAGGAACCCCTCGGGGCGGCCGAAGTCGGCCAGGCCGACCGCGCCGGGGTCCACGGAGTGCAGCGCGGCGAGGGTGTCGACCAGGCGCAGCGCGAGGGCGCGGGTGCGTTCGGGGCCGCGGGGGACGAGCTGCTCGGCCCTGCGGAGGGGGACGCCGGGCACGAAGTCCATGACGTAGAACCGCGCGCCGATGACCGTCTCGTCCTCGCACAGGAGGACCGCTCCGGGCACCGGGACCTCGGTTCCGGCGAGCGCGGAGATCACCCGGTACTCGCGGGCCATGTCGTGCGCGGTGGGCAGCACGTGGCCCAGCGGGGGGCGGCGCACCACCCAGCGGGCGACGCCGTCGGTGACGGAGTAGGTGAGGTTGGAGCGGCCGCCCTCGATGAGCTCGCCGGTCAGCGGGCCGGCGACCAGCCCGGGCCGCACCTCGTCCAGGTGGGCGCGCAGCCGCCGCAGGTCCAGTCCGGGCGGGTTCTCCACGCTCATCGACTCCCCTTCCAAATTGACCGACCAATCGGTATCCCATGGTGAACACAGGAAATATACCGAAAGGGAATTTCTGGAAGAGCATTGAGGAGAACAAGACATACCGTCTGGTTGGTTTTACGTGTTCGCGGTCTTTCCCCGCGTCCGGGACCGGGGGCGGGGAGCGCGGTCCCGGACAGCGTCCCCGGTCCGCCCGCCGGACCCGACCGCCACGCCGCCCTCCAGGCCGCTCCCGCCGCCCCCGGAGCAGGCGACGGGGTGCCGGCTCCGGCCTGCCCACCGGAGGGGCGCTCCCGCCGGGCACGGCCTGTGCCTACGGGAGCCCCGCGTGGAGGCGGGCGAGGAGCGCGGCGCACTCGGCCGGGGAGCAGCCCGTGCGGGTGCGCAGCTCGTCGTCGCCCAGGCTCCTGTGGACCGCCGCGGCTCCGGCGAGGACCTCGCCCAGGACGGCGGCCGGCAGGGACAGCACCACCGCGTCCGCGTCCGCGCGCACCAGGCGAACCGCCGCCTCCCCCTCGCCAGGGGACGCGGGGGCGGGGCCGTCCTGGCCGTGCCGCAGCCGCTCCCGGATCCCGCGCAGCGGTGCGCGCACCCGCCGCAGCCCTTCCACGGCCGCCCGCTCCTCCGCGGTGGGCGACCGGTAGCCCGCGACGTTGCCCGCCTCCACCGCCAGGCGGTGGAGCAGGAAGAGCCCGTCCCGGCTGAGGAGCACGGCGGCGTCGTCCGCTGCCACGTCGGCCCCTCCTCCACTCCGGTTCCTCGAAATAGGTCTTTGCCTCGGACGGCGTGAAGACGGTGCCTCCGTGGGGCGAGCCCGGGTCCTCGATGGCGACGGCTCCCCTCGCGGGGTCCCAGTAGGCGGTACGGCCGTTCCGCAGCCCGTACCGTACCTCCAGCCCCGGGATCTCCTCGTTGAGCACGTCATCGACGTACTCCGCGAGTCGGTCGTGGGGGACGCCCCTGACGTAGTGGTCCGTGGCCCCTGGTCGAAGCGCTCGTTGGCGTGCCGTGCGATCGCCTCCGCCTCGGGGCAGGGGCCTCCGCCGGCGTTGTGGGCGAGGAGGGTGGTGGTGCCGGCGCCACGTAGTAGGCGTACAGCCCGGCGACGGTCAGGTTGTACACCTGCTCCCGGGCGGTGCGCGCCCGCACCTCCGCCACCCGCACCCAGCTTCCCGCGCTGGTGCGCAGCCACGTGCCCGGCTCCAGCTCCCCGGCCGCCACCCACCGCGCCAGCCCCGGCCACCCGGCCGCCCAGGCCGGAGAACGCCAGCACCGCCACGATCGCCGCGGCCAGCACCACCACCCCGGCGTACTCCGCGAACGACGCCCCCCGCTCCGGGTCGTGAATCCGCCTCAGCACCGCCCACCGTCCCGCGCAGACCGCCACCGACCACCACGCACACCACCAGCAGGCGCGGACCGTACGAAACTAGTCGCTTTCCGTCACAGCGCGACAGGGCCCACAGACCCAAACCAGGACCCAGACCACGGCCGAAACCGGCCGCCGGGGACAGCGGTTCACGCGCGCGGCCCGCACGGTGGGCCGCGCGCTCACTCGGCGCCGGTGCGCAGCCCGTCCAGCAGCCTGCTGGCGTAGTGGTGGCCGATGAAGGCCGAGGCGTCCTCGGTCTCGGGGCGGCACCACGTGCCCAGGGAGCGCACTGATCCGAGGTAGAAGTCGGCGACGACGTCGCCGGAGACCCGGCTGGCGAAGACCCCCGCGCGCTGCCCCCGCTCGATCAGGTCGTGGAACAGCTCGCGGTAGTGCCGTCGCTCGTGCTCGGCCACCGCCTCCGGGGCGACGAGCGTACGCACCACCACATCGACGGCCACCTCGCGCAGGTACTCCTCGACGTTCTCGCAGATCTCGTACTGCATGGCGCTCACACTCCGGTCGGCTGCACAGCAGCGACTGCACGGCCGGTCGGCTCACCCGGCCGTGGCGGTGCACAGAAACCGCCCAGCACCCACCATAGGGGCACGCCGGTTAACAACCGAGCCCCGAGCGTGATTTGTTCGTGACCTTCGTATGTCGACGTTGTTACACCGTGCCTACCTGGAGTCACACCCATCCGGCGTCGTGCGCGAGAATCGCGATCTGCACCCGGTTGGTCTTGCCGAGCTTGGTCAGGATGCGGCTGACGTGCGCCTTCACCGTGGCCTCGCGCATCCCCAGCTCCGTGCCGATCTCGGCGTTGGACAGCCCCCGCGCCACGCCGAGCAGCACCGCGCGTTCGCGTTCGCTCAGCACCTCCAGTTGCCGGGCCGCCTCCGCCGCGCCGGCGCCGCCGGGCGCCGCGAAGCGTTCCAGCATGCGCTTGGTGACGCTGGGCGCGAGCATCGCGTTGCCCTCGTGGACGGTGCGCACCGCCGCGACCAGGTCGCGCGGCGGGGTGTCCTTGAGCAAGAAGCCCACCGCCTTGGCGCGCAGCCCCTGGTGGACGTACTCGTCCAGGTCGAAGGTGGTGAGCAGCACCACCCGGGGGGCGTGGGGCAGCTCGGCCAGGCGTGCCGCGGCGGTCAGCCCGTCGACACCGGGCATGCGGATGTCCAGCAGCACCACGTCGGGCCGCAGCTCCCGGGCCCGCTCCACGGCCTCGGCGCCGTCCGCGGCCTCCCCCACGACCTCCAGGTCGGGGGCGGACTCCAGGATCATCCGCAGACCCGAGCGCACCAACTGCTCGTCGTCGACCACGAGGACCGAGATCACGGGGCTTCCTCCACCTGCCGGGGGGTTTCTGCGGGGGTCACGGGGATGGCGGCGCGCACCCACCAGCCTCCGTCGGGCAGCGGGCCCGCCACGAGCGTCCCGCCCACGAGTGCCAGCCGTTCCCGCAGCCCCACCAGACCGTAGCCGCTGCCGGGCACGGGGTCGACACCGTCCACCGCGGCGGGGCCGTTGGTCACGGTGACCGTCAGCTCGCGCCTGCCGTGGTCGACACGGACGTCGACCGCGGCTCCGGGGGCGTGCCTGGCCGCGTTGGTCAGCGCCTCCTGCACCACCCGGTAGGCGGTGCGCTCGACCTGCGTGCCCAGCCGCCGCGGCGTCCCGGTGACGGTGAGGTCCACCGGCACGCCGACGGCGCGCGCGGAGTCGACCAGCCGGTCCAGGTCGTCGAGGACCGGCTGGGGCGCGGTCGGTGCGGCGTCGCCGCCGTCGCGCAGCACCCCCAGGATCTCCCGCAGCTCGCTCAGCGCCTCCCGGCCGGTGGTGCGGATCAGCTCGGCGGCCTTGGCGGTCTGCTCGTCGGGGGCGGAGACCTCCAGGCCGCCCGCGTGCAGCACCATGAGGCTGACCCGGTGCGCCACGACGTCGTGCATCTCGCGGGCGATACGGGTGCGTTCGGCGGCGATGGCGGTCTCGGCGAGCAGGTGCTGTTCGCGCTCCAGGCGCTCCGCGCGTTCCCTCAGGTTTTCCACGAGCTGGCGGCGCGTGCCCACCCACAGGCCGACCAGCAGGGGGAACACGAGGAACATCATGCTGTAGAAGGGGATGAGGGTGGGCTGCCAGACGGAGTAGACGCCCCCCAGCGCCACGAGGTGGGCTCCCGACCACATCAGCAGCGGCTGCCACCGTCCGGGGAACCACGCCGCGTAGCTGTAGAGGGCGATGGGGGCCGCGTAGACGTTGCCGAAGACCCCGATCAGCAGCAGGCTCGCGCCCATCAGCAGTACGGGGCGGCGGCGGCGCATCAGGACGGTCAGCGCGACCAGTCCGGGGACGACCACGCTGATCTGGATCTTCAGGAGCAGGGAGACGACCGGGTAGGCGTCGGCGAGCCGGTCCGGCAGGGAGACCAGCCCCCACTCCAGCCGTTCGCCGTAGTCGAGGGCGACGAACATGCCCACGACGACGAACGGGAAGAACCCCATCGCGTAGGCGACGTCGGCCAGCGTGTAGCGGCGCTGCCACCACCACAGCCCCACCGCCCGGGCCCGTTCGATCCACCTCCGCACCATGGCTCGGAGTCTAGGAGCCGTACGCGCGGCGCTCCTCCCCCGCCGGCGCGATCCCGGACCGACGAAAGTCGGTGGTCGCCCACCACCGAAAGTCCGCTTCCCGCCGCCCCTCCCCCGCCCTTCGGGGACGCGCGAATCGCCTGCGGGGCCGAGGTCCGGCGGGCCCGCCGGGGCCTAGCGTCGAGGTGTCGCGAATTTCTGGTCCCGACGAGGAGAGAGAGACCGTGTCCACACCCCCCTCCGCCGCAGAGGCGCCGACACCCTACGCCGTGGTCGTCCAAGGACTGACCAAGGTCTACCCGACCGGGGGCGAGCCGGTGCGCGCCCTGGACGGCGTCGACGTGTCCTTCGCCCGCGGCGCGTTCACCGCGATCATGGGCCCCTCCGGCTCCGGCAAGTCCACCCTCATGCACTGCATGGCCGGGCTGGACACCCCCACCTCGGGGTCGGTGCGGCTGGGCTCCACCGAGCTGACCTCGCTGGACGACAAGCGGCTCACCCTGCTGCGCCGCGACCGGATCGGGTTCGTCTTCCAGTCGTTCAACCTGCTGCCGATGCTCACCGCCCGGCAGAACATCCTGCTGCCCGCGCAGATCGCCGGGCGCCCCGTCGACCCCGAGCGCTTCGCCCACGTCGTCAAGGTGACCGGTCTGGCCGACCGCCTGGACCACCTGCCCGCCAAGCTGTCGGGCGGCCAGCAGCAGCGCGTGGCCGTGGCCCGCGCCCTGGTGGGCGGCCCCGAGGTGCTCTACGCCGACGAGCCCACCGGCAACCTCGACTCGCGCTCCGGCGCCGAGGTGCTGTCCTTCCTGCGCGACTCGGTGCGCGACCTGGAGCAGACCGTCGTGATGGTCACCCACGACCCGATCGCCGCCTCCTACGCCGACCGGGTGGTGTTCCTGCGCGACGGCCGTCTCGTCGACGACGTCGCCCACCCCACCGCCCAGGACGTCCTCGACCGTCTCGCCGCTCTGGAGGGCTGATCCGTGCTGCGCACCACACTGGCCGGCCTGCGCGCCTCCTGGGGGCGGCTGGCCGCGACGGTCCTGGCCATCGCGATGGGCGTCGTCTTCACCACCGGCACCCTCGTCTTCGGCGACACCCTGGGCGAGAACTTCGCGACGCAGGCGAGGGGCTCGATGGACCGGGTGGACGTGATCGCCCTGTCCGAAGGGCTGGGGGAGGCCGAACCGGAGCTGCTGGACGAGGCCGCGCTGCGCGAGATCCGCGAGCTGCCCGAGGTCGCGGCGGCCACCGGGGTCGTCACGGGCACGGTCCCGCTGCTGGACGCCGACGGCCGGGTGCTGGGCACGATGCCCACCCTGGGCGTGTCGGTCGGCGGCGACGTGGCCCGCTACGAGGCCGCCGAGGGGCGTCTGCCCGAGGCCGACGGCGAGGCGGCGCTGGCCACGACCACCGCCGAGCGGAGCGGTTTCGGCGTGGGAGACACCGTCACCGTGCTGGACCCCGACGGCGAGAAGCACGAGTTCACCCTCACCGGGCTGGTCGACTTCGGCCTGGACCAGGAGATCGGCTTCCGGGGCGCGGTCGCCCTCCCCCTGGAGAGCGCCCAGCGGTTGACCGGCGCCGAGGGGTACGCCGAGATCCACGTGCGCGCCGCCGAGGGGGTTTCCGCGGAGGAGGCCGAGTCGGCCGTGGCCGCGGTGCTGGGGGACGGCGCCGAGGTGGCCACCGGCCAGGAGTACGGCGACGAGCTGGCCGCCGCGGCCGGGATGGAAGCCGGGATGTTCACCACCATGCTGCTGCTGTTCGCCGCGGTCGCGGTGTTCGTCTCCGTGGTGGTCATCTACAACACCTTCACGATCCTGGTGGCCCAGCGGCAGCGGGAGATGGCGCTGCTGCGCTGCGTGGGCGCCACCCGCGGCCAGGTGTTCCGCTCCGTGCTGCTGGAGGCCCTGATCGTCGGAGTGCTCGCCTCCGCCGTCGGCGTGGCGGCGGGCATCGCCCTGGGGTGGGGCGGGTTCGCCCTCGGCTCCCACTACCTGAACACGCCCGTCTCGTCGGGGGTGGTGGTCACGGCGACGCCGGTCGTGGTGGGCCTGCTGGTGGGCACCCTGTCCAGTGTGGGCTCGGCGCTGGTCCCGGCGGTGCGGGCCACGCGGGTGCCGCCGCTGGCCGCGCTGCGCGCCAGCGCGCTGACCGAGGAGCCGAAGCGGCGCGTCGGCTGGATCCGCACCGCCGTGGGCGTGCTGTCCCTGCTCGGCTCGGCCGCGCTGCTGGTGGGGGCGCTCGTGGCGGGTCCGAGCCAGACCAGCATGACGATGGTGGTGGCCTCCGGCATGGTGTGCTTCGCCGGTGTGGTGGTGTTCGCCCCGCTGCTGGTGCGGGGGGCGATCGCGGTCCTCGGCCGGCCGCTGCGCCGCGTCGGCGCGCCCGCTTCGCTGGCCGTGGACAACGCGCTGCGCGCCCCGCGGCGGGCGGCGGCCACGATGGTCGCGCTGGCGGTGGGCGCCACCCTCATCACCGGCTACTCGACGATCAGCGCGTCCCTGCGCAGCACCCTGGATGCCCGCCTGAACGAGCAGTTCCCGGTGGACTACATCGTGTCCCCGCCGTGGGCCCCGGACAGCACGGACGGGTTCGGGTTCGTGCCCGCGGAGGTCCTGGCGGACCTGAAGGAGTCCCCCGCCGTCGACCGCGTGTTCACCGAGCGCACGGAGACCTCCATGGAGGACGCCGTCGTCACCGCCTACCCGGGCGCGCGGCTGGGAGTCGACGTCGCCGGAGGCGCCGAGGAGGGCGACACGCGGGACGTGGCGCCCGGGGCGGTCGCGCTCGTCGGGCTCCTCGCGGACAAGCTGGGGGTGGGCCTCGGCGATGAGCTGACGCTGACCAGCGAGGCGGGGGAGCTGTCCCTCACCGTCGTGGCGCTCCTGCCGGACGGCGGCGGGATCACGAGCGCGGTGGTCTCCGTGGAGGACTTCGAGAGGCTCTTCCCCGGCACTGCCGACAGCGCCGTCTACGTCAAGGCCGCCGAGGGCGTGTCGCTGCAGGAGGCGGCCGAGGCGGTCGACGCCGCGGTCGCCGACCACCCGGAGCTGCAGGTGCTCAGCCCGGCCCAGTTGAAGGCCGAGTTCGAGGACATGCTCGACGCCGTGTTCCTGGCCGTGCTGGCGCTGGTGGGGCTGGCGGTCCTCATCGCGGTCTTCGGGGTGGCCAAC
>NZ_KQ950183.1:151526-227681 GCF_001517975.1 Thermobifida cellulosilytica TB100 | reverse complement strand
CCCCGTTCGTCTCCGCCGCCCGGCTGGCGCCGGCCCGGCCGTCCGAGGCGCAGGCCGCCGCTCCCGCCCAGTGCCGGCAGCGGACCGCCGAGATCCGGGCGTGGGCCCGGGCCCGCGGGGAGCGGGTCAACGGCCGGGGCCGTATCCCCCGGGCGGTGGTCGACGCCTACCACGCCGCCCGACAGCACCGGTGACCTGGGGGCCGCCCGTCAGTCCCGCGCGGGCCGGTACGGGGTCTGCCGGGTGATGTCGAGCAGGGACAGCACGGCGTCGCGCAGGCCCGGGGTGACGGCGACCGCGCACCGGGACCGGGTGGTGTGCGGGCTGCCGTCGCTGTCCACGACGAGCGCGCCCGCCTCGCGGGCGATCACCGCCCCGGCGGCGGTGTCCCAGGCGCGGTTGCCCAGGGTGATGCTGGCGTCGAGGGCGCCCTCGGCGACGAAGACGAGGTCCACGGCGGTGGCGCCCAGGCGGCGCAGTCCCTGGGTGCGGTGGGACAGTTCGCGGTCCAGGGCGGCGGAGAGCAGGTCGCGGACGGGCGCGTCGGGCCCGCCCCCGTAGTCGCTGAGCGCCACCAGCGCCCGGGACAGGTCCGCGGTGTCGGAGACGTGCAGCCGCACGTCGTCGCGGAAGGCGCCGCAGCCGTGCGCGGCCCAGTAGCGGCTTCCCAGGAACGGCAGCGCGACCACCCCGAGCACCGGTAGGTCGCCGTGGACCAGGCCCAGGGACACCGCGCTCAGCGGCAGGCCGTGGCAGAAGTTGGTGGTGCCGTCGACGGGGTCGAGCACCCAGTAGGTGTCCCGGTCCCCGGCGGCCCCGGTCTCCTCGCCGAGGAACCCGATGCCGGGGGTCTCCCGGAGGAGGTGGTCGCGGACGATGCGTTCGACGGCCTCGTCGGTGTCGGTGACGATCTCGCGGACGCCCTTGTCGCGGACTCCGGTGGCGGGGTGGGACAGCACGTACTCGACGGCCCGGTCGACGGCCTCCTGGGCGGCGGGCAGCAGGGCCTTGGCGTCGGGCAGGGGCATGGGGGGCTCCTCCGGTCTCGCAGGGGTACGAATCGGTGGGGTCGCGGACGCGCGGTCCGGTGTGCGCTGCTCCACCGCCGCCGTCCGTCTGGGACTCTACGCAACCCGCCGCGGACCGGTCCGGGGCGTGCGCCCGGCCCGTTCAGGCCCCTGCGGCCTCCAGTTCGGCCAGGCGCTTGCGGGCCTGGGGCAGCTCGTCCTCGGTGAAGACGTCGATGCCGTGGTCCTGCAACAGGAGGGTGGTCAGGCCCGGCCCGGGCGTCCTGGTTCCGGTGAACGAGCCGTCGAAGACCCGGTGGACGCCGCAGGAGGGGCTGTTCTCCTTCAGCACGGCCAGGCGCACCCCCTGGTCCAGGGCGGCGTGCAGGGCGGCCCTGGCCCCGGCGAGGAAGAACGCGGTGACGTCGCGCCCCTCCGGGGTGCGGATGCGGGCCCGCCCCTCCAGGACGGCGCGCGCCCCCCTGGCGTCCTCGATCTCGGCGGGCGGCCGGGGCACCGGCAGCCCGCCCACGACCTCGGGGCAGAAGGGGATGAGGCGCCCCTCGTCCCGCCAGCGCAGGAAGATCTCGTGGTCGGTGGGCTTGGCCCGTCCGTCGAACCGCACCGCCCGGCCCATCAGGCAGGCGCTGACCAGAATCCGCTCCATCGGTTCCTCCTCGACGCCGCCCCGCCCGGGCGGCTCCGGCCGTCTCGGCGTGCGGACCGGGCCCGGCGGGGCGCCGCCCGGTCCGTCCCGCCCGGCGGCGGGGGTGGCACCTGCGGGATACCCGCCCCCGCCGCCCGGGACTCCGGGGTCCGGTGCGCCGCCTGTTCCCGGCCGGGCGTCCTAGCCCCGCCTGCCGCGCGTCTTCTGCGCGGCCTTCCCGCTCTTCTTCTCGCGGATGCGCATGGTCAGCTTGATCGGGGAGCCCTGGAAGCCGAAGTCCTCGCGCAGCCGCCGCTCGATGAAGCGGCGGTAGCCCTCCTCCAGGAACCCTGTGGTGAACAGCACGAAGTGCGGCGGGCGGACGTCGGCCTGGGTGGCGAAGAGGATCTTGGGCTGCCTGCCGCCGCGCGCGGGCGGCGGCGTGGCCGCGACCAGCTCCTTGAACCAGGTGTTGAGGCGTCCCGTGGGAATACGGGTGTCCCAACTGGCCAGCCCCTGCTCGATCGCGGGCACCAGCCTCTCGACGTGCCGTCCGGTCTTGGCGGAGATGTTGACCCGCGGCGCCCAACCGACCCGGGACAACTGCCGGTCGATCTCCTTCTCCAGGTAGTAGCGGCGCTCCTCGTCGAGCAGGTCCCACTTGTTGAACGCCAGCACCAGCGCCCGGCCGGCGTCGACGACCTGCTCCACGATCCGGATGTCCTGGTCGGCCAGCGGCTCGCTGACGTCCAGCAGCACCACGGCGACCTCGGCGCGCTCCAGCGCCGCGGCCGTGCGCATCGTGGCGTAGTAGTCGGCGCCCTGCAACGCTCGGAACCTGCGCCGGATGCCGGCGGTGTCGATGAACTTCCAGGTCTTGCCGCCCAGTTCGACGAGTTCGTCGACGGCGTCGCGGGTGGTGCCCGCCACCGAGTCCACGACCACCCGCTCCTCCCCGGCGAGCCGGTTGAGCAGGCTGGACTTGCCGACGTTGGGCCGCCCCACCAGGGCGACGCGGCGCGGTCCGCCCAGGACGGGCTCGGACTCGCGGGGGGCCTCCTCGGGCATGGCCTCCAGCACCGCGTCGAGCAGGTCCCCGGTGCCGCGGCCGTGCAGCGCGCTGACCGGGTGCGGCTCGCCCACGCCCAGGTTCCACAGCTCCAGCGCGTCGGCGTCGTTCATCGGCCCGTCGACCTTGTTGGCGGCCAGCACCACGGGCCGCTTGGTGGCGCGCAGCACCCGGGTGACGGCCTCGTCGGCGTCGGTGATGCCGACGGTGGCGTCCACCACGAAGAGGATCACGTCGGCGGTCTCGGCGGCGTACTCGGCCTGGCGGGCCACCATCGCGGCCAGCCCGCTGGCGCTGGTCTCCCATCCGCCGGTGTCGACGAGGGTGAACTCGCGTCCCTGCCAGGTGGCGTCGTAGGCCACCCGGTCGCGGGTGACCCCGGGAACGTCCTCCACGACCGCCTCGCGACGCCCGATGATCCTGTTGACCAGGGAGGACTTGCCCACGTTGGGGCGTCCCACCACGGCCACCACGGGCTTGACCCGCGTCGTCTCGTCGCTGGCGGCACCGTCGGTGCGCTCGTCGACCATGTCACTCATCACACAACTCCCGGTAGCAGTGCCCTCACGCGCCCAGGATGCGTGCCGTGAGGACCGTGTTCGCCGTGCCGGTCCCGGCACGGGTGCCGCGGCCCCGTCCGGGGCCGGGTGGTTCAGAGGGCCGACGCCCGCGCCTCGTCGGCGAGCTTGACCACCAGCGCGATGACCTCGTCGAGGGAGAGGCTGGTGGTGTCCAGCTTGGTGGCGTCGGGGGTTTGGGTCAGGGGGGACACCGCGCGGGTGGAGTCGAGCCGGTCGCGCCGGGCCAGCGCCGCCTGGGTGGCCGCGACGTCGCCGGACCGCACCTCCTTGCTGCGCCGCTGCGCGCGGGCCTCCTCGCTGGCGGTCAGGAACAGCTTGACCGGTGCGTCGGGCGCGACCACGGTGGTGATGTCGCGGCCCTCGACGACGATGCCGGGGGCACTCGCGCACGCCTCGGCGATGATCTCGCGCTGGCGGGCCACGAGCAGCTCCCGCACCCGGGGCACGGCGCTGACCGCGCTGACGTTGGAGGTGACCTCGTCGCCGCGGATCACCTTGCCCACGTCCACGCCGTCGACGTGGACGGTGGGCGCGTCCGGGTCGGTGCCCATGGTGATGGCCGGGCGCCCGGCCGCTGCGGCCACGGCCTCGGCGTCGGCGACGTCGACGCCGTTCTCCAGCATCCACCAGGTCATGGCGCGGTACATCGCGCCGGTGTCGAGGTACTTGAGGCCACGTGCCCGGGCCACACTCTTGGCCGTGCTGGACTTGCCCGAGCCAGAAGGACCGTCGATGGCGATGACGAGCCCTCCGCTGCGCCCCTGCCCGCTCACGTCTACCGTTCTCCCGCCAACATCCGCCTGTCGTCTTTGTTCCGGATCAGACTACCGGTGGTCCGGGCCGTCTCGGTCCCCTCGGCGGGCGGCCCCGGCGGTCGGCCGGCTCACCGGTGCACCGACCAGCCGCCCCTGGTCAGGGCCTGCGCCAGGGTCTGTTGGACCCGGGGCGCCACCGACAGTTGGGCCACGCCCAGCGGCAGCCCCGGGGAGTGGTCGATCCGCACGTCCTCGATGTTGACGCCCGCCTCGGCGGCCGCGGCGAACAGCCGTCCCAGCGCGCCCGGCTCGTCGGGGACGACCACCGAGAGCACCGCGTAGTCGGGGGTGGAGGCGGCGCCGCGCTTGCCGGGGAGGCGCGCGTGCCCGGCGCGTCCGCGTTCGAGCAGGTCGTCGACTGGTCCGGGGTCGCCGGAGCGCAGCGCGGCGGCCGCGGCGGCCAGGTCCGCGGCGACGCGCTCCAGCACCTCGGCCACGGGGCCGGCGTTGTGGCCGAGGATCTCCCGCCACAGGCGGGGGTCGCCCCCGGCGATGCGGGTCATGTCGCGCACCCCCTGCCCGGCGAGGGCGAGCGCGGTGGTGTCGCCGTCGAGCAGGCGCGCGGCCACGGCGGCCGAGACCGCGTGGGGGGCGTGGGAGACCAGTGCCACCGCCCGGTCGTGCGCGGCCTCGTCGACCACCAGCGGGTCGGCCCCGCACAGTTCGGCGAGCACGGTGACGGTCTTGACCGCTTCGGGGGCGGTCCTGGCGGTGGGGCACAGCGCCCAGGAGCGGCCCAGGAACAGGTCGGCGCGGGCCGCGCCGGGCCCCTGCCGCTCCCGTCCGCCCATGGGGTGGCCCGGGACGTAGCCGGCCAGGTCGCAGCCGAGTGCCGCGGCCCGCTCGACCACGGAGGCCTTGACGCTGGCCACGTCGGTGTAGACGCGGGCGAGGCCGCGTTCCTGGGCCTCGCGCAGCGCCGCGGGGACCGCGCTCGGGGGCACCGCGATCACGGCGACGTCGGCGGGTCCTGCGGGCCCGGTCCCGAGGCGGCGGCCGGCTCCCAGGTCGCAGGCCAGTCGCAGGGCCGCCGGGTCGCGGTCGCTCAGTGCCACGTCGACGCCGCGCTGCCGCAGCGCCAGCGCGATCGACGTCCCGATCAGCCCGGTTCCGACCACGACCGCGCTTTCGACCATGTCCTCGTCTCCTGTTCCGGCTGTCCGCCCCGGGTCCCCGGTGCCGGGGCGCCGGTGGCGGTCCACCCGGCGGCGGGGGTCGCCCCGCCGCCGGCTACTGCGCGATGTCCAGTCTCAGGACCTGGGCTCCCCGCAGGTAGACGTGGTGCAGCTCCGAGCGGGGGCGGTCGGTCTCGATGTGCGCCATGAGCCGGACCACCCGGGGCAGGGCGTGGGGCACCGCGATCTCGGTGGAGCACATCAGGGGGACGTCGGCGAACCCGAGCTTGCGCGCGGCCAGTGCCGGGAACTCCGCGTTCAGGTCCTGGGTCGCGGTGAACAGCACGCTGATGAAGTCGTCGGTGCTCAGCTCGTTCCGGCGCATGACCTCCGCGACCAGTTCCTCGGTCGCCTCCAACACGAGGTCGCGCTCGTTGGCCTCGACCTGGACCGCGCCGCGGATCGCTCGTACCGCCACTGTCTCGTCCTCCCGAATCCTTGGGCTACATCCCTGCGGCAGTGTAGAGCTCGCTGACCTCCTTCGAGGTCAGCGCCCTCAGGGTGCCCGTCTTGAGGTTGTTGAGCCCCACCGGGCCGATCTGGGTGCGCGCGAGGTCCGACACGGGGTATCCGACCGCCTCCATGAGGCGGCGCACGATGTGCTTGCGCCCCTCGTGCAGCCGGATCTCGACCAGCGCCTTCGGCTCGATGTTGTCGATCACCCGGAAGGAGTCGACCTTCACGAACCCGTCGTCCAGCTCCACCCCCTTGCGGATGCGCCGGATGACCTCGCGCGGCACGGGTCCCGGCACCTTCGCGATGTAGGTCTTGACCACCTTGTAGCGGGGGTGGGCGAGCCGGTTGGCCAGCTCGCCGTCGTTGGTGAGCAGGATGAGGCCCTCGGTCTCGGTGTCGAGCCGGCCGACGTGGAACAGCCGTCCCTCGGTCTGGCCCGCGTAGTCGGCGATGGTGGGGCGCCCCTGCGGGTCGAACATGGTGCTGACCACTCCGCGCGGCTTGTTCAGCGCGTAGTAGCGCAGGTCGGGGGCGGTCACCACGCGCATGCCGTCGACGCGGATCTCGGACTTCTCCGGGTCGACGCGGGCGCCGAAGCGCCGCACGACCTGGCCGTCGACGCTGACCCGCCCGGCCGCGATGAGCTCCTCGCAGGCGCGGCGGCTGGCCACGCCCGCCTGGGCGAGGGCCTTCTGCAACCGGATGCCGCCGGGGACGTCGGCGTAGGTGTCGCGTTCGGCGTCGTCGACGCGGTCGTCGTCGCTGGGGTCGTACTCGGCGCGCAGCATCCGCAGCCGGGCCCGGGCGCGGGGGGACAGCTCCTGCTCGGAGCGGTGCCCGGCGCCGCGGGGGTGTCCGGTCCGGCGGTCGCGGGACCGGTCGCCGCGCCCGTCGCGGGCGCGCCGTTCACCGCGGTCGCGCGCGTCCCCTCCGGAGCGTTCGGCGCGCGGCCGCTGCGCGCGGTCGCGGGAGCGGTCGGCGGACCGTTCCTCCCCAGGCTCCCGGCCGGAACGGCGTCCGGGCTGGTCGGAGTTGCCGCGCACACCGCGCGGGGTGGGGCGGCCGCGCCCACCGCGCGGCCTGCCGTCGCCGCGGCGACGGCTGTCGTCATCGTGTGGCTTGTTCACCGGTGTCGTCGAGACCTTCGATGTCGTCGGGCAGGAAGGGGGCGAGGTCGGGAAGTTCGTCCAGGCTGCGCAGCCCCAGCCGTTCCAGGAAGTAGCTGGTCGTGCGGTACAGCACCGCTCCCGACTCCGGGTCCTGGCCGGCTTCTTCGATCAGCCCCCGCAGTACGAGGGTACGCATAACTCCGTCGCAGTTCACCCCGCGGACCGCCGAGACCCTGCCGCGGGAGACGGGCTGGCGGTAGGCGACCACCGCCAGCGTCTCCAGCGCGGCCTGGGTGAGCCGGACCTCGTGCCCGTCGCGCAGGAAGTGCTCCACGGCCTCGGCGCACTCGGGGCGGGTGTAGAAGCGCCACCCCTCGGCGACCTCCCGCAGGTCGAAGCCGCGTCCCTGCGCGGTGTACTCGCGGGAGGTCTCGCGCAGCAGGCGGGTGACGGTGTCGACGTCCGTGCCGAAGGCGCGCGCCAGGTCGTAGGCGGCGACCGGCTGGTCGACGACCATCAGCACCGCCTCCAGGTTGCGGCGCAGCGCGGTGAGGTCGGTGTCGGTCGCGGTGCGGCTCACTGCGTCTCCCCGTCGTCGTGGTCCCTGGTCCGGCCGTAGTCGTCGGTCACCGTGACCTCGCCCTGTCCGCTGCCGGTCCACGTGATCACCAGCTCCCCCAGGGGTTCGGGCTGGTCGAAGCTGACGTTGGCGGCCCGGTACAGCTCCAGCAGCGCCAGGAAGCGTGCCACCACTTCAAAGGTACCGGTGCACTCGCGGGTGAGTTCGGCGAAGGTGAGGCGGCCGTGCTCGCGCAGCGCCGCCACCACCAGCACCGCCTGCTCGGCCACGGAGGTCTTGGGCTGGTGGATGTGGGCGACCGGGACGCTGGGCGGCTCCCGCGGGGTGAGGGCGCGGGCGGCCAGCGCCGCGAACTCCTGCGGGCCGAGCTTGAGGAGCACGTCGGGGCGGAGCGCGGCGAAGCGCGGCTCCAGCGGGACGGCCCGCGCGAAGCGGCGCCCCTGCTCGGCGAGGCGCTCGGCGAACAGGGCCGCGACCTCCTTGTAGGCGCGGTACTGAAGCAGGCGGGCGAAGAGCAGGTCGCGGGCCTCCAGGAGGGCCAGGTCGGCCTCGTCCTCCACCTCGCCGCGCGGCAGCAGCCGGGCGGCCTTGAGGTCCAGCAGGGTGGCGGCCACCAGCAGGAAGTTGCTGGCCAGGTCCAGGTCCCAGGAGTCCCCGTAGGCCCTGATGTGCGCGATGAACTCGTCGGTGACCTTCGACAGCGCCACCTCGGTGATGTCCAGTTTGTGCTTGGAGATCAGCGCGAGCAGCAGGTCGAAGGGGCCCTCGAAGTTGTCGAGGTGGACCAGGAAGCCTCCCTCCGGGGCCTCCTGGGCCGTCAGGGGCGTCTCGGAGCCGGTCCCGGGGTCGGGGGGCGGGCTGGTGTCCACGGGGCGGCTCAGCTCCCGTTGAGCCGCTGGACCAGCATGCTGGCCTCGCCGTACTCCTCGAAGTCGGCCAGGAGCACCGCGACCGCCTCCCGCACGATGCGGCCGCGGTCGACGGTCAGCCCGTAGTCGGCGCGCAGGGCGAGCCGGGCCTGCTCCAGGGCGAGCAGCTCCGGGGCGGAGACGTAGACGGTGATCTTCTCGTCGTGGCGCTGCCGTCCGCTGGGCTGCGCCGCGATCCGCCGCCGCAGGCCCGGCGCCCGGACGCGCTGCGCGGGCTCCGTTCCCGGCGGATCGGCCGGGGGGTGCTCGGGGCGGGGTGCGGTGGGCCGGAAGAACAGTTCGTCGGCACCGGGCAGCGTCACGCGTCGCGAACGCCGAGGGGCCACCGGGCGAGCACCTCCTTGGCCAGTTCCCGGTAGGCTCGGGCGCCTCCCGAGGAGGGGTCGAACCGGGTGATCGGCTCGCCCGCGACGGTGGCGTCGGGGAAGCGCACGGTCCGGTTGATGACGGTGTGGAACACCTTGTCGCCGAAGCCCTCCATGATGGTCGCCAGCACCTCGCGCGCGTGCAGGGTCCTCGGGTCGTACATGGTGCCGAGGAACCCGTCGATGACGAGGTCCTCGTTGAGGCGCTCCTTGACCTTCTGGATGGTGTCCATGAGCAGGGCCACGCCGCGCAGCGCGAAGAACTCGCACTCCAGCGGCACGATGACGCCGTGCGCGGCGGTGAGCGCGTTGATGGTGAGCAGGCCCAGCGACGGCTGGCAGTCGATGAGCACCACGTCGTAGTCGTCCAGCACCGGCGCCAGGGCGCGGCTGAGCATCTGCTCGCGGGCGACCTCGCCCACCATCTGCACCTCGGCGGCGGACAGGTCGATGTTGCTGGGGATGAGGTCCAGCCCCTCGACCTCGGTGTGCAGCAGCACCTTGTCGATGGTGACCTCGCGCTGCATGAGCAGGTTGTAGATGGTGAGGTCCAGCTCGCGCGGGTCGCGGCGGCCCAGCCCCACCGAGAGCGCGCCCTGCGGGTCGAAGTCCACGAGCAGGACCCGCCGCCCGTACTCGGCGAGCGCCGCGCCCAGGTTGATGGTGGTGGTGGTCTTGCCGACGCCGCCCTTCTGGTTGCACAGCGCCACCACCCGCGCGGGACCGTGGCGGTCGACCGGGGGCGGTTCCGGGAACTCCGGTTTCGGTCGGCTCATCCCGCCCAGCGCCGCGCCGGGCGGCTCCTGCCAGTGGCTGTTCGCCGGCTCGGCCGCCGCAGCACCGGTGGGCCCCTGCGTGCCCGCGTCGTCGTATCCGGACCAGCTCACAACCCAGGACCTCCCTACGGACCGGTCTTGATCACCCCGGTTCCCCCGAACCGGTTGACAGGCCGTTGGAAAAACTTGATTTGTCGACAAGTGTTGCACCGTCGTGCGGCGACTCTAGAGTGTCGGATGCGGTGAATCAACGCGACACTCTCGCCCGGGGGTGTGCCGCAGCGTACACCTCCCGCAGCCGGTCCACGGTGACGAGGGTGTAGACCTGCGTGGTCGTGACCGAGGCGTGGCCCAGGAGCTCCTGGACGACCCGCACGTCCGCGCCCCCGTCGATCAGGTGGGTGGCGAAGGAGTGCCGCAGGGTGTGCGGGGACACGTCGCTGAGACCGGCGCGTTCGGCCGCGGCGCGCAGCACCGCCCAGGCTCCCTGGCGGGTGAGCCTGCCGCCGCGCGCGTTGAGGAACAGCGCGGGCGTGCCCCGCCCGGCGGCGGCCAGCCCGGGGCGGGCGCGCACCAGGTAGGCGTCCAGTGCGGCGCGCGCGTACCGCCCGACGGGCACCACCCGCTCCTTGCCGCCCTTGCCGCGGAAGCGCACCACGCCGACCTCGGCTCCGGTCCGGGCGTCGGGGCGCAGCCGGGTGAGGTCGTCCACGTCCAGGCCGACCGCCTCGGAGATGCGCGCCCCCGTGCCGTACAGCAGCTCCAGCAGGGCGCGGTCGCGCAGCGCCCGGGGGTCGTCCTCGGAGCCGACCGCGGCGAGCAGCGCCTCCACCTGCTCCAGGGTGATGGCCTTGGGCAGCCTGCGCGGCGGGGTGGGCGGCCGCACCTGGTGGGCCGGGTCGTGCGAGGTCAGGCCCTCGCGCAGGGCGAACCGGTGCAGGCCGCGCACCGCGACGACGGCCCGCCCGGCGGAGTTGGCGCCCAGCGGCCGGTGCTCGGGGTCGCCCTCGCGCAGGGTGCGGACGAAGCCGGCGACGTCCTCGGAGCTGACCTCGCCGAGGTCGCCGATGCCGCGTCCGGCCAGGAACTCCAGGTAGCGGCGGAGGTCCCGGCGGTAGGACAGGAGGGTGTTCGCGGCCAGGCCGCGCTCCACCGTCAGGTGGTCGAGGTATCCGCGCACCGCCGAGTGCAGGCGGGTCGCCCCTTCCGGCATCCTGCTGCCTCCCTCACGGCGTCGGTCTCGGCGGCGGTGGAACCGCGCTCGATGTCACGGTTCCCACCGCCGCCAGGCTCATCCACGTGCGGGTCGCAGGGACGCGAAACCCTCCCGGGCCGCGGCGTGCGCGGCGAGGACCCCGATGACGGCCGCGCCGTTGTGCAGCCGTCCCGCCAGGGCCGCGGCCACCGCCTCCTCCAGCGGCAGCCACTCGACGGTCATGTCGGCCTCCTCGTGGACGCGGACGAAGTCGACCTCCTCGTCGGGGACCCGGACGAGGTCGCGGGCGAGGAAGACGTGGATGCGTTCGGTGGAGAACCCCGGCGAGGGGAAGAAGTCGACGAGCTCGTGCCAGGTGTGGGCCCGGTAGCCGGCCTCCTCCAGCAGTTCGCGCTGCGCGGTGCGCACCAGGGGCTCGCCGTCGACGTCGCGGATGCCCGCGGGCAGCTCCCACAGCCGGTGTTGCACCGCGTGCCGGTACTGGCGCAGCAGCAGGACCCGCCCCGCCTCGTCCAGGGCCAGCGCCGCCACCGCCCCGGGGTGGACGAAGCGGTCGCGCGACACGGTCTCCTCGCCGTCCGCCCCCGGCATGCGCACCCAGTCGGTGACCATGCCGACGATGGGGCTGCGGTAGCGCGTCTCGGAGCGCTCGACCGGCCAGGAGTCCGGCGTGTCGGCGATCGTGCCGTGGTCGCCCATCAGCGCGTCCCCGCCGAGTACTTCAGCGCCGCCTCGACCAGCCCGACGAACAGCGGGTGCGGCCGGGTCGGCCGGGACCGCAGCTCGGGGTGGGCCTGGGTGCCGACGAAGAACGGGTGCTCCTGGCGGGGCAGCTCCACGTACTCGACCAGGGAGCCGTCGGGGGACAGGCCGGAGAAGACCAGGCCGGCCTTCTGCAACGCGGGCCGGTAGGCGTTGGCCACCTCGAAGCGGTGGCGGTGCCGCTCCCGGACCTCCTCGGCGCCCCCGTAGAGCTCCCGGACCAGCGAGTCCTCGGCGAGGCGGGCCGGGTAGAGGCCCAGCCGCATCGTGCCGCCCATGTCGCGCTCCCCGGCGACCACGTCGACCTGGTCGGCCATGGTGGCGACGACCGGGTGCTCGGCCTTGTCGTCGAACTCCGTGCTGTTGGCGCCGTGCAGCCCGGCCACGTTGCGGGCGTACTCGATGACCATGCACTGTAGTCCCAGACAGATGCCCAGCAGCGGGATGCCGTGCTCGCGGGCGTGGCGGATCGCGCCCACCTTGCCCTCGATGCCGCGCACCCCGAACCCGCCGGGGATGAGCACGCCGTCGGCCCCCTCCAGTTCGCGCCGGGCGCCCTCGGGGCTGGCGCAGTTGTCGCTGGCCACCCAGCGGATGTTCACCCGGGTACGGTGGGCGAACCCGCCGGCGCGCAGCGCCTCGGTGACCGACAGGTAGGCGTCGGGCAGGTCGATGTACTTGCCGACCAGGGCGATGGTGACCTCGTGGTCGGGCTGGTGGACGCGGCTGAGCACGTCGTTCCACTCGGTCCAGTCCACGTCGCGGAAGGCCAGCCCGAGGCGGCGCACCACGTAGGCGTCCAGCCCCTCGCGGTGCAGCACCTTGGGGATGTCGTAGATGGACGGCGCGTCCGGGCAGGAGACGACGCCTGCCTCGTCCACGTCGCACATCAGGCTGATCTTCTGCTTGAGGCCGGCGGGGATCGGCCGGTCGGCTCGGCAGACGATCGCGTCGGGCTGGATGCCGATGCTGCGCAGCGCGGCCACCGAGTGCTGGGTCGGCTTGGTCTTCAGCTCGCCGGACGGCACCAGGTACGGCAGCAGGGAGATGTGCAGGAAGAAGCAGTTGTCGCGGCCGATCTCGTGCCTGATCTGCCGGGCCGCCTCGAGGAACGGCTGCGACTCGATGTCGCCGACCGTGCCGCCGATCTCGGTGATGACCACGTCCACGTCCTCGCTGTCCATCGCGAGGATGCGGTCCTTGATCTCGTTGGTGATGTGCGGAATGACCTGCACGGTGTCGCCGAGGTAGGCGCCCTGGCGCTCCTTGGCGATCACACTGGAGTAGATCTGGCCGGTGGTGACGTTGGCCGAGGCGGACAGTTCGGTGTCCAGGAACCGCTCGTAGTGGCCGATGTCCAGGTCGGTCTCCGCGCCGTCGTCGGTGACGAACACCTCCCCGTGCTGGAACGGGTTCATCGTGCCCGGGTCGACGTTGAGGTAGGGGTCGAGCTTCTGCATCGTGACCCGGAGCCCTCGCGACTTCAGCAACCGTCCGAGGCTGGAAGCGGTCAGGCCCTTGCCGAGGCTGGAGGCGACGCCGCCGGTGACGAAAAGGTGCTTGCTGCTCGCGGCGGATGCCAAGATTGCTCCCGTGGTTGTGCGGCTACGGAACGCCGTCAGGTCCGACAGGCGACCGTGCGGTGCCCGCCAACGGCACACGGCCGAACACATTCTGCGGACTCCACGGGCCACCAGGATAACACCCCCCGACCACACCGGGAGGTTACGGCAGTGTTCCGCCGGGACCGGGACGATCGGCGCCGCGGGCGCGGACCGGGTCCCGGTCCGCGCCCGCGGACCGGACGCGCTCAGCGCAGGGCCAGCGCCGGACGGACCTCCCAGGTGGTCCACAGCGGGCGGTAGCCCATCCGGTGCCAGAACGGCCCCGACAGGGGGTTCATCACCGCGTAGTTGAGCAGGGTGACCGCGATGCCGTGGGTGTCCAGGGCGTGGTGCGCGTGGCTGACCAGGCACGTCCCGATGCCCTGGCCGCGCTCCTCCTCGGCCACCGCGCCGTAGCCGATGTAGGCCGCCGGGGACTCGCTGACGAGGGGGGCGACCCAGCGCGCCCGGTGGGGCGGCGACACCCACAGCAGTCCCACGGGGCGGCCGCGCCGTTCGGCCAGCCAGATCCACGACGGGTTGCGGCTCAGCGCCCGGGCCGCCACGCGGCGGGTCTGCTCGGCCGTCTCCGGCTGGATGAACACGTTGCCGAAGTGCTCCTCGTAGCGGTGCTCCTCCATGACCAGGCTGACCACCGCGGCGAGGTCCTGGATGTCGGCGAGCCGGATCGTGACGTCCCGGGGCGGCAGCGCGGGGGGCACCCCCCGGCGGCGCTGCCGTACCGCCATGACGGTGACCGGCTGCATGCCGTGGCGCTGCAACGGCCGGACCCCGCACACGTCCCGGGCGGGCCAGGTCAGCAGCGCGGCCGACTCCGAACCGGTCCCGGTGGGCAGTTCCTCCAACTGGTCGCGCCAACTGGTCAGCAGCGAGTCGAGCGCTCCTTCCGGGTCGGAACCGCCCACGAGCGGGGTGATCCAGTGCTGGTCGGGGACTCCCCAGGTCCGGCCCGCCTCCCCGGGCTGGTACCAGGAGTAGCGCATGGTGCCGACCGCCATCGGACGGCCTTTCTCGTCGCTGACGGTCAACACCGGGTTGGTGTTGAACTTCGGGTGCGACGGCCCGGGCAGCAGCGGATCGACCGCGGCCCAACGCCTGGCCACCGATTCCACGAGTCTGTCGAATTCGGCTGTTCCGTTCGGCGGATTGTCATGCCGCACCCGCGCGACATAACCGCTCATTCATCCCTCCCTGGCGGCGGTACGCTCTCGCGTACGCACCGAGGGCCACTAGCGCCCCGCCGCTAGTACCCTTGTTGCCGATCACCTAAAGTCGCATATCGACTACCGAAGCGTACGGTATCGCTTCGAACCGCGGAACGCAGGCAAAACGCCAGAAGTTTCTCCCATTGTTGGCCAATTGTCGTCAGACAATCTCCCACGGTCCACACATTTGGAGCAAACCCCTCAACCGTAACCAAAACAGGAAGCGTCCGAGGTCCGGACGGTCCTGCCGGTACGGGAGCCCTCGGGGGTCAGGGAGCGGCGTCCCCTCCCTGCTCGACGGTGTTCCCGCTCCCCAGATCGGTGATGACGGGGTTTCCGGACGCGTAGTAGACGGTGTTGTCGGATCCCAGAACATTCACCTCCGTGGCCGATCCTACGCTCACCTGGTTGCCGCTCCCGGCAACGGTGACCAGGACGCAGGAGCCGTTGAGGGTGACCGTCGCCCCGTTGGCCACGACGTTGGCGCTGCGCCCTCCGCAGTCGTGGACCACCGTCCCCCCGTCCGTGGCGACGTTGATCAGCTCGTCGGTGACCACGGCCCCGCCGTCCGACGCGCCCTCCCCGTCACCGGAGATCTCCAGCTCGGTCTCGCCGTTGCCCACCGAGATGTCGCCGTTCTCGTCGATCGAGATCCCCGTGCCGTTCTCGTCGCGCAGGCTGATCCCGCCCGCGCACCCCGCTGCCGCGACGGCGACGAGCACCACCGTGCCGACCACCGCCGGAATCCGGTTCCGCACTCCCGTCTCCTTTGCTCCCTCTCCGTACGGCGCACCGGCCGCTCCCCCCGGTGAGACGCCCCCGGCGGAGGAAAAGTTCGCGGCACCGGTCAGCCGATGCCCGCCTCCTCCATCCCGCGCAGCTCGCGCTTGAGTTCCTTGATCTCGTCACGCAGCCGCGCGGCGAGCTCGAACTGCAGGTCGGCGGCTGCCTGGTGCATCTGCTCGGTGAGCTGTTCGACCAGGTCGGCCAGTTCCGCGCGGGGCAGGCCCGCCGCTCCGCCGGCGCGTCCGCGGCCGCGCGCCTGCCCGGGGACCGGGGTCCCGGCCCGCCGCTCCCCGCGCCGTCCGGCGGCGAGCAGCTCGGCGGTGTCGGCGTCCTCCCGGGCCAGCGAGTCGAGGATGTCGGCGATCTTCTTGCGCAGCGGCTTGGGGTCGATGCCGTGCTCGGCGTTGTAGGCGAGCTGCTTGGCGCGCCGCCGGTTGGTCTCCTCGATGGCCGCGGCCATGGAGTCGGTGATCCGGTCGGCGTACATGTGCACCTGCCCGGCGACGTGGCGCGCGGCCCGACCGATGGTCTGGATGAGCGAGGTCTCCGACCGCAGGAACCCCTCCTTGTCGGCGTCCAGGATCGCCACCAGCGACACCTCGGGCAGGTCCAGGCCCTCCCGCAGCAGGTTGATGCCGACCAGCACGTCGAAGACGCCCACCCGCAGCTCGCGCAGCAGCTCCACCCGGCGCAGCGTGTCGATCTCGCTGTGCAGGTAGCGCACCCGGATGCCCAGGTCGGTGAGGTAGTCGGTGAGGTCCTCGGCCATCTTCTTGGTGAGCGTGGTGACCAGCACCCGCTCGTCGCGTTCGGCGCGCACCCGGATCTCGTGCACCAGGTCGTCGATCTGCCCCTCGGTGGGCTTGACCACCACCTCCGGGTCCACCAGGCCGGTCGGACGGATCACCTGCTCCACCACGTCGCCGCCGACCCGCTCCAGCTCGTAGGGGCCGGGCGTGGCCGACAGGTAGACGGTCTGTCCGATGCGCTCGCGGAACTCCTCCCACTTCAGCGGGCGGTTGTCCATCGCCGACGGCAGCCGGAAACCGTGCTCGACCAGGGTGCGCTTGCGGGCCGCGTCGCCCTCGTACATGCCGCCGATCTGCGGCACGGTGACGTGCGACTCGTCGATGACCAGCAGGAAGTCCTCGGGGAAGTAGTCGAGCAGGGTGTGGGGCGGGGTGCCGGGGGCGCGGCCGTCGAAGTGCCGGGAGTAGTTCTCCACCCCCGCGCAGGTCCCCATCTGCTCCAGCATCTCCAGGTCGTAGGTGGTGCGCATGCGCAGCCGCTGCGCCTCCAGCAGCTTGCCCGCCGCCTCCAGTTCGGACAGCCGCTCGCCCAGCTCAGCCTGGATGTCGGCGATGGCGCGTTGCAGGCGCTCGGGCCCCGCCACGTAGTGCGAGGCGGGGAAGATGTAGACCCGGTCGCTCTCGCCCAGCACCTCGCCGGTGATCGGGTGCAGCGTCAGCAGCCGCTCCACCTCGTCGCCGAACATCTCGATGCGGATCGCCAGCTCCTGGTAGACCGGGATGATCTCGACGGTGTCGCCGCGCACCCGGAAGGTGCCGCGGGTGAACGCGACGTCGTTGCGGCTGTACTGCATCTCCACGAGCCGGCGCAGCAGCTCGTCGCGGTCGATCTCCATGCCGACCTCGACGGCGGCCATGCGGTCCACGTACTCCTGCGGGGTGCCCAGGCCGTAGATGCACGACACCGACGCCACCACGACGGTGTCGCGGCGGGTGAGCAGCGAGGTGGTCGCCGAGTGGCGCAGCCGCTCGACCTCCTCGTTGATGGAGGAGTCCTTCTCGATGTAGGTGTCGGTCTGCGGGACGTACGCCTCGGGCTGGTAGTAGTCGTAGTAGGAGACGAAGTACTCGACGGCGTTGTTCGGCAGCATCTCGCGCAGCTCGTTGGCGAACTGCGCGGCCAGCGTCTTGTTGGGCTGCATGACCAGGGTGGGGCGCTGGAGCTTCTCCACCAGCCAGGCCACGGTGGCGGTCTTGCCCGTACCGGTGGCCCCCAGCAGCACCACGTCGCTGGCGCCGCCCTCGATCCGCCGGGCCAGTTCGGCGATCGCCGCGGGCTGGTCGCCCGCCGGGACCATCTCCGAGACCACCTCGAACGGCTTGGCCGTGCGCTGGATGTCGGTGACCGGTCGCATGAGTCCCCCCGGCGTGTCGAAAACCTGTCCGCCCCTCCCCACTCTAGGGCGCGGCAGTGACACGGTACGCCGACGCGACCCGTCCACGGCCGTCCGAGGGCGCCGGGAGGCGCCTCGCTGCCTCCCCGGGCAGGCGCCGGTGTCGCGGGCCGCGCCCCGCGGCCGGGAAGCGCTCTGCGGCCTCCTGAGCGCGGGGACACCGGCGAGCACGACGGGGCCGGCGCCTTCCTCCCCGGGCGCCTGCCGCGGCACCGCCCGCTCTTCGCCGCGAACCCCCGAGGGGAAAGAAGTCGTCTTCTCTTTGCCAACCGATCGAAAAGTGCGGAGTTCGTCAACTCCGTGTCTGGGTTCCCCGCTTCCCGGGGACCCGCCGCACTTTCCCGTCCGCTCCCGGCCGCGGCGGCGTCCGGGAGGCGGGGAGGGGGTCACGCGGCGGCGCGGCGCTGCAACTCCTGCCACACCTCGGCGACGCGGGCGTCCAGCTCCTGCTCGGTGCCGGAGTTGTCGATGACGATGTCGGCGACCGCGCGGCGCTGCTCCCGGTCGGCCTGGGCCCTGATGCGGGCGCGGACCTGGTCGGCGGGCATGCCCCGGTTGGCCACCACCCGCTCCACCTGGGTCTCGACGGGGACGTCCACCACGACCACCACGTCGTAGCGGTCGGCCAGGCCGTTCTCGACCAGCAGCGGCACGTCGTAGACGACGATCGTGCCCTCCCCGGCGCGCTCCATCAGCTCCTGGGTGCGCTGCCCCACGCGGGGGTGCACGATCTCGTTCAGCCGGGCCAGCTTGGCCTCGTCGGCGAACACGATCGCGCCGAGCTTGGGCCGGTCCAGCCGCCCGTCCGGGGTGAGCACCTGCTCGCCGAACTCGGCGACGATCTCGGCCAGCGCGGGCGTGCCCGGCTCCACGACCTCGCGTGCGACGGCGTCGGCGTCGATGACCAGCGCCCCGTACTCGGCCAGGCGGCGCGCCACCGAACTCTTGCCCGACCCGATCCCGCCGGTCAGTCCCACTGTCAGCATGGCGCCGATCCTACGGACCGCGTCCGCGCAACGCGGAGGGGGCCGCCCCTTTCGGGACGGCCCCCTCGGTCAGCCGTGGGACGATCAGCTCTCGCCGCCGCCCGCGAGCTTCTCCCGCAGCGCGGCCAGGGCCTCGTCGGAGGCCAGCGCCCCGCTGCTGCCCTGCCCGGAGCCGCTGTCCTCCACCTCGGGCTGGTACTGCGCCTGGGCAGCCTCGGCCTCGGCGGCCTGCGCCTCCTGGACCTGCTTGCGGTGCGCCTCGAAGCGGGCCTGCGCCAGGGCGTACTGGCGCTCCCACTCGTCGCGCTGGGCCTCGTAGCCCTCCATCCACTCGCCGGTCTCGGGGTCGAAGCCCTCGGGGTACTTGTAGTTGCCGTGCTCGTCGTACTCGGCGGTCATGCCGTACAGAGTCGGGTCGAACTCGGTCTGGTCCGGCGAGACGCTCTCGTTGGCCTGCTTGAGCGACAGGCTGATGCGGCGCCGGTCGAGGTCGATGTCGATGATCTTGACGAAGATCTCGGTGCCGACCTGGACGACCTGCTCGGGGATCTCCACGTGGCGCTCGGCCAGCTCGGAGATGTGCACCAGGCCCTCGATGCCCTCCTCGACCCGGACGAACGCACCGAACGGCACCAGCTTGGTGACCTTGCCGGGGACGACCTGGCCGATCTGGTGGGTGCGGGCGAACTGCTGCCACGGGTCTTCCTGGGTGGCCTTCAGCGACAGGGAGACGCGCTCGCGCTCCATGTCGACGTCGAGGACCTCGACCGTGACCTCCTGGCCGACCTCGACGACCTCGCTCGGGTGGTCGATGTGCTTCCAGGACAGCTCGGACACGTGCACCAGACCGTCGACACCGCCGAGGTCCACGAACGCGCCGAAGTTGACGATCGAGGAGACCACACCCTTGCGGATCTGGCCCTTCTGCAGGGTGTTGAGGAAGGTCTGGCGGACCTCGGACTGGGTCTGCTCCAGCCAGGCACGGCGCGACAGGACGACGTTGTTGCGGTTCTTGTCAAGCTCGATGATCTTGGCTTCGAGCTCGCGTCCCACGTAGGGCTGAAGGTCACGCACGCGACGCATCTCGACGAGGGAGGCGGGCAGGAAGCCGCGCAGGCCGATGTCGAGGATGAGACCGCCCTTGACGACCTCGATGACGGTGCCGGTGACGACGCCGTCCTCCTCCTTGATCTTTTCGATCGTGCCCCAGGCGCGCTCGTACTGGGCGCGCTTCTTGGACAGGATGAGGCGGCCTTCCTTGTCCTCCTTCTGCAGGACAAGGGCCTCGACATGGTCTCCGACGGCGACGACCTCGTTGGGGTCGACGTCGTGCTTGATCGAGAGTTCGCGTGAGGGGATCACACCCTCGGTCTTGTAGCCGATGTCGAGCAAGACCTCGTCTCGATCGACCTTCACGATGGTGCCTTCGACGATGTCACCGTCGTTGAAGTACTTGATGGTCTCGTCGATCGCGGCGAGGAAGGCTTCCTCGGAACCGATGTCGTTGACCGCTACCTGCGGTGTCGAGGTGGCCTCGGTGCTGCTCGTCATGTGTGGGTGGACTCCGGTACGGACATGGATAGAAGCTTGGACACGCTGTGAGAACACATTGATTCGGATTCGAACGGCGTGGTCCGGACGGAAGGTCCGCCACACTGGGGTGTGACTGGCCTCACGATCCGCACGGCGGCCGGTCGAGCCTCCCCCGACCCTGGGCGAACCCCGAATCGAGTGTGTGCATGCGAATCCACAACGCTCACACCAGCCTATGAGACGACTGCCCCTTGGTCAATCGGAAGCAGGGGTGAGCGCCGGAATCAATCCTGTTTCGTCATGTTTCTGAGGCCGGAGAGAAAAAGGGGGGAGTGGACTCGCCTCTGCGTGATCTTGGCCGCACTCCACCACGGATGCTACAAGCAGGAGCCCCGTCTTTGAAGGTTTCGGGTGAGTAAAATTTCCGTCTCGGGTGATCTAGTCGTCGTAACGCCCCGAACGGGCGCGCTTGAGGGCGGAGCGGCGGCGTTTCTCCCGCAGCCGGCGCTCCTTCGCCGCGCGCGTGGGGCGGGTGGGGCGCCTGCCGCGCGCCGGGGGCCGCGCGGCCTCGCCCAGCAGTGCGGCCAGCCGCTGGCGGGCCGCCTCGCGGTTGCGCGCCTGGGAGCGGAAGTCCTGCACCGACACCGTCAGCATCCCGTCGACCAGCCGCGGCCCCAGCCTGCGGAGGGCGCGTTCGCGCTCGGCCTCGGTGAGGACCGCGGTGGTGGTGACGTCCAGCGACAGCGAGACCCGGGTGTCGGAGGTGTTGACGTGCTGCCCGCCGGGCCCCGAGGAGCGGGAGAAGCGCCACACCAGCTCCTCCTCGCGCAGCTCCACGGCGGGGGCGCCGTGCGGGTCCCCCATCGCGCCTCCTCGTTCCCGGTCGCCGTCCTCCTCCGGGATCCTACCGCCGGGCCCCCGGGGGCGGGGAGGCCTTCTCCCGGACGTGCGCGGCCGGGCCGCCCGCTCAGTGCGCCGCGTCGTGCCAGTTGGGGCCCACCCCCACCGACACGGCCAGCGGGACCCGCAGCTCCTGGGCGCCGGACATGTGCTCGACCACCAGCTCCCGCACCGTGTCCAGCTCGCCGGGCGCGACCTCCAGCACCAGCTCGTCGTGGACCTGGAGCAGCATGCGCGAGGCGAGGCCGTTCTCCCGCAGCGCCCGGTCCACCCGCAGCATCGCGAGCTTGATGATGTCGGCCGCCGACCCCTGGATGGGCGCGTTGAGGGCCATGCGCTCGGCCATCTCGCGGCGCTGCCGGTTGTCGCTGTTGAGGTCGGGCAGGTAGCGGCGGCGTCCCAGCATGGTGGCGGTGTAGCCGTCGCGCCGCGCCCGGGCCACCACGGCCTCCAGGTAGTCGCGGACCTTCCCGAAGTGGGCGAAGTAGTCCTCCATGAGGACCCGCGCCTCCTTGGGCGTGATGCCGAGCTGCTGCGACAGCCCGTAGTCGCTCAGCCCGTAGGCCAGGCCGTAGTTCATGGCCTTGATCCGGGCCCGCGCCTCGCCGTCGACCCGGTCCACGGGCAGGTGGAAGACCCGCGCGGCGATCTGGGCGTGGAAGTCGTAGCCGCTCTGGAACGCCTCGATCAGCGCCTCGTCCTGCGACAGGTGCGCCATGATCCGCAGTTCGATCTGGCTGTAGTCGGCGGTGAGCAGGTACTCGTAGCCCTCGCCCACGACGAAGGCGCGGCGGATGCGCCGGCCCGCGTCGGTGCGCACCGGGATGTTCTGTAGGTTGGGGTCGGCCGAGCTGAGCCGTCCGGTGGCGGCCACCGTCTGGTTGAAGGTGGTGTGGATGCGCCCGTCCTCGGCGACGGTCTTGATCAGCCCCTCGACGGTGGTGCGTAGCTTGGTCTGGTCGCGGTGGCGCAGCAGGATCACCGGGAGCTCGTTGTCGGTCTGGGCCGCCAGCCAGGCCAGCGCGTCGGCGTCGGTGGTGTAGCCCGTCTTGATCCGCTTCGTCTTGGGCAGGCCCAGCTCGTCGAAGAGGATCTGCTGGAGCTGCTTGGGCGAGCCCAGGTTGAACTCGCGGCCCACCACCCGGTGCGCCTCGTCCACCGCCTGGCGCACCGCGGCGGCGAACTCCTCCTCCAGCGCGTGCAGGTAGTCGAGGTCGGCGGCGATGCCCGCGGACTCCATCCGGGACAGCACCCCCGCCAGCGGGATCTCCAGGTCGCGCAGGAGCCCGTCGGCGCCGCGCCGGGCGAGCTCGGCGTCCAGGGCCAGGGCTAGCTCCAGGGTGGCCAGCGCGCGGGTGGCCAGCGCGCGGCGCTGCGCCTCCTGGTCGTCGCCCACGCCGTCGAGGTCGAGGGTGAGCTGGGCGCCCTCGGCGCCGGACTCGGTCAGCTCCCGGCCCAGGTAGCGGGTGCACAGGTCGGCCAGGTCGAAGTTGCGCCGCCCGGGCATCGCCAGGTAGGCGGCGATGGCGGTGTCGGAGTCGAGCCCGGCCAGCTCCCAGCCGCGGGCCCGCAGCGCCGTCATCGGCCCCTTGGCGTCGTGCAGGGCCTTGGGGCTGGCCGGGTCGGCCAGCCACGCGGCGAGCGCGGCCTCGTCCGCCGGGTCCAGCCGCGCCGGGTCGAGGCAGACCGCCCGGCCCGACGGCGCCGCGACGGCCAGCCGGACGACGTCGCCGCTGCCGCGCCCCCAGGTCCCCTCGACGGCCAGCCCGGTGCGCGCTCCGGCCGCGGTCTCGGCGGCCAGCCACGCGGCGAGCCCGCCGGGGGCGACCTCGACCAGTTCGACGGCGAACCCCTCGTCGGGGACGTCCGCGGCCTCTCCGGCGGCCTCGCTCTCGCCCAGCACCGCGAACAGCCGGTCGCGCAGGGTCGAGGCGAACTCCAGGTTGTCGAAGAGCAGGTTGACGCCGTCGCGGTTCCAGGCGCCCAGCGTCATCTCGGCCACGTCGAGGCCGACGTCGACGTCGGTCTCGAGCCGGTTGAGGCGCTGGTTGCGCAGCACGTCGTCGAGGTGGTCGCGGAAGTTCTGCCCGGCCTTGCCGCCGATCTCGTCGGCGCGGGCCACCAGCTCGTCCAGGGAGCCGTACTTGGCCAGCCACTTGGCGGCGGTCTTGGGCCCCACCCCGGGCACCCCCGGCAGGTTGTCGGACTTCTCCCCCACCAGCGCCGCGAGGTCGCGGTAGCGCTCGGGCGGCACCGCGTACTTGGCCTCGACCGCCTCGGGGGTCATGCGGACCAGGTCCGACAGGCTCTTGCCCGGGTACAGCACCGTGCAGTCGGCGCCGACCAACTGGAAGGTGTCGCGGTCGCCCGAGGCGATGAGCACCTCCATGCCGCGGTCGAGCCCGCGGACGGCCAGCGTGGCGATGATGTCGTCGGCCTCGTAGCCCGCGACCGACAGGCTGGTGACGCCGATCAGGCCCAGCAGCTCCTGGAGCAGCCCGACCTGGCCGGGGAACTCCGGCGGGGTCTCGGCGCGGCCCGCCTTGTAGTCGGCGTACTCCTCGTGCCGGAAGGTCGGCTCGGAGCGGTCCCAGGCCACCGCGATGTGCGTGGGCTGCTCGTCGCGCAGCAGCTTGACCAGCATCGAGGTGAAGCCGTAGATGGCGTTGGTCGCCTGGCCCGCGCTGTTGACGAACTTCTCCGCCGGGAGGGCGAAGAAGGCGCGGAAGGCCATGGAGTGGCCGTCCACCAACAGCAGCCGAGGGCGTCCACCCCCCTCGCCGGCCTCGGAGGAACGGGTCTGCTCGGGGGTCGCCTGTGTGTTCACCACACGACGAATCCTAGGATGCCGGGGGGACAATTTCGCGGCCCCCGGCGGAGCACGTCCGATCCACTTCCCGACACGGAGCTCGTCCCATGGCACTGGACCCGCAGAAGCAGACCGAACTCCTCGGCTCCATCCCCCTCGGCGCGCTGGCCGAGCGGATGGGCGTGGAGCTGCTGGAGGCCTCCGCGACGCGCATGGTCGGCCGCATGCCCGTCGAGGGCAACACCCAGCCCTACGGCCTGCTGCACGGCGGCGCCTCCTGCGTGCTCGCCGAGACGCTCGGCTCGATCGGATCGGCCCTCCTCGCCGGGCCGGACCGCGTCGCCGTGGGCATCGAGATCAACGCGACGCACCACCGCAGCGCCACCTCCGGCCACGTCACCGGGGTGGCCGTGCCCGTCCACAGCGGCCGCACCCTGGCCACCTGGGACATCGAGATCACCGACGACACCGGTCGGCGCGTGTGCACCTCCCGGCTGACCTGCATGCTGCGCGACGCGCCCCCGCGCTGAGCCCGCCCGGCACCACCGCCACCGGGGCGGCGCGCGGCGCGCCGCCCCGTCCGCACCAGAAGACATCGGAGGATCGGATGCCCGGGTTGGGCACGCTCGTCAACGTCATCGCCATCGTCGTGGGTTCGGGCCTGGGCCTGGCCCTCGGCGGCCGCCTCCCGGAGCGCACCCGGACCGTGGTCACCGACGCGCTGGGGCTCGTGGTGCTCCTCATCGCCGCGCTCAACACCGCCGAGGTGCTCTCCGCCGACCTCGCCGCGGCGGTCGGCGGCGCCGCCCCCACCCTCATCGTGCTGGGCTCGCTGCTGCTCGGCGGCATCGTCGGCTCCCTGCTCCGCATCGAGCAGCGCCTGGAGCAGCTCGGCCGCACGCTGCGCGCCGTGCTGACCCGCCGCTCCGCCGCGGCGGTCGCCGCCTCCCCCGGCTCCGGCACCGCGGAGGGGGGCGCGGCCAGCGCCTCGGAGCGCTTCGTGGAGGGCTTCGTCAGCTCCTCCCTGGTCTTCCTGGTCGGCCCCCTGGCCATCCTCGGCGCGCTCAGCGACGGCCTGGGCAACGGCATCGACCAGCTCGCCCTCAAGGCCGCCCTGGACGGCTTCGCCTCGATCGCCTTCGCCGCGGCCCTGGGGCCGGGCGTCCTCGCCTCGGTCCTGGCCGTCCTCGTCTACCAGGGCGCCTTCACCCTGCTGGGGGTGGCCCTGGGCAGCGTCCTGCCCGACGCCCACATCGCCGCGCTCACCGCCACCGGAGGGCTGCTGCTCGTCGGCGTGGCGCTGCGCCTGCTGCGCATCCGCGAGGACCTGCCCGTCGCCGACCTGCTGCCCGCCCTGCTGGTCGCCCCCCTCCTCACCGCGCTCGTCGCCGCTTTCTGACCCCGAATTCTCCGGCGTTTTCCAGACCGGCACTATTTCCGGGTTTTCGCCGCCCGAAGCCCTTTCGCCACCACGTGAAGCCTCCGTCACACAACTCTCCGTAAAAGCCCCTATTACCAGCCAAATATTCGGCTACAGGTAAGTAACAGCATGAACCCGACTCCGCAGCGACACACCGGACCATCTTCCTCAACCTCAGATTCCGGCGTTAAGCTCCGCTAACGCCCATGGTTAAGCCCGCCCGAACATGGCGGCAGGGCAGACGTGGAGATTCACACGCGATCAACGCGGGTTGAATGGAGAGATGGATGCCTAAGACGAAGGCGCTGGGCTTTACTGCCGCGGTCGCGGCGCTGGCCCTGGGACTCACCGCGTGCGGCGGTGGCGGCGAGAGCGGCGAGGGAGGGGAAGGCGGCGGCGACGCGCTGCAGTTCGGCTACATCTTCCCCGAGAGCGGCGACCTCTCCTTCCTCGGCCCGCCGCAGATCACCGCGGCCGAGTACGCGATCCAGGAGATCAACGACGCCGGCGGTGTGCTGGGGACCCAGCTTCCCGAGCTCGTGGGCGGCGACGAGGCCGGCGACGCAGCCCAGGCCAACGAGGCCGCCAACCGCCTGCTCGACCAGGGCGTGGACGCCATCCTGGGTGCCGCCGCCTCCGGCATGACCATGGCGATCATCGACTCCGTCACCGGCGCCGAGGTCGTGCAGTGCTCGGGCTCCAACACCTCGCCCGCCCTCAGCACCTACGAGGACGGCGGCTACTACTTCCGCACCGCCCCCAGCGACCTGATGCAGGGTCCGGTGCTCGCCGAGACCATCCTCGCCGACGGCCACCAGAGCGTCGCCATCGCCTACCGCGCCGACGACTACGGCGAGGGCCTGGCCAACTCCGTGGCCGAGGCCCTGGAGGCCAGCGGTGCGGAGATCACGGCCAAGGAGAGCTACGACCCCAACGCGACCAACTTCGACGCCGCGGTCAACGCCATCGCCGACTCCAAGCCGGACGCGGTCGTCCTGGTCTCCTTCGAGGAGGGCGTGCAGGCCATCTCCGGCCTGCTGGAGGCCGGCATCAAGGCCGACCAGATGTACAGCGCCGACGGCATGAACTCCACGACCCTGAACACCTCCGTCGACGAGGGCGACCCGTCGGTCCTGGACGGCTTCAAGGGCACCGCCCCCGGCGTGAACGCCCCCGAGTTCGACCAGGCCCTCGCCGAGTTCGCCCCGGACCTGGAGGACTACCAGTACGCCGCGCAGGTCTACGACTGCGCCATCACGATCGCTCTGGCCGCCGAGGCCGCGGGCAGCACCGCGCCCTCCGACTTCGTGTCCGAGATGATCGACGTCACCCGTGACGGCGAGAAGTGCACCTCCTTCGCGGAGTGCCGCGACCTGCTGTCCGAGGGCGCCGACATCGACTTCGACGGCGTCAGCGGCCCGCTGGACTTCGACGAGAACGGCGACGTCACCGCCGCCTCGTTCATGATCTACGGGTTCGAGGACGGCGAGTACACGGTCTTCGAGTACGTCCAGAGCGGCGGCGAGGAGTAGTCCTCCCCGTCTCCCGCACGCACCGGGCCCGGAACCGCAGGTTCCGGGCCCTTCCCGTGTCCGCCGACCCGCTCCTCCGGCCCCCTGGCGCCCGCCCCGCTGTCCCGGCCCGCTCCTCCGGCGCCCCGGCCCCGGACCGCAGCGGGGGGAGGGCCGCGGACAACGGAGGAGGGGTCCCGGACGTCCTCCGGAACCCCTCCGCGCGGCGGGGGCGGCTCAGGCCTTGGCCAGCGTCCCCAGGTACAGCTCGATCACGTTCGGGTCGCTCAGCAGCTCCCGGCCCGTGCCGGTGTAGGCGTTGCGCCCCTGGTCCAGCACGTAGCCCCGGTCGCAGATCTGTAGGCAGCGCCGGGCGTTCTGCTCCACCATGAGCACCGAGACCCCGGTGGCGTTGATCTGCTTGACCCGCTGGAAGACCTCTTCCTGGTAGATCGGCGACAGGCCGGCGGTCGGCTCGTCGAGCAGCAGCACCGACGGGTTCATCATCAGCGCCCGGCCCATGGCCACCATCTGGCGCTCGCCGCCCGACAGCGACCCGGCCTTCGCCTTGCGCCGCTTGGCCAGCAGCGGGAACAGCTCGGCGACCGCCTCGAACCGCTCGGGCACCTGCTTGGGCCGCAGGTAGGCGCCCATCTGGAGGTTCTCCTCGATCGTCAGCGACGGGAACACGTTGCGCGTCTGCGGGACGTAGCCCACGCCCCGCTTCACCAGCTCGTGCGCGGGCAGTCCCACGATGCTCTGCCCGCGCAGCGACAGGCTGCCGCTGCGCACCGGGATCAGCCCGAACACCGTCTTGATCAGCGTCGACTTGCCCGCGCCGTTGGGGCCGATGATCGCCACGATCTCGCCCTCGGACAGCGTCAGCGTGCAGCCGTTGAGGATGTTCACCCCGGGCACGTATCCGGCCACGAGGTCGCGCGCCACCACCAGGTAGTCGCTGTCGGCGCCGACCTCCTCGGCCGCGGCGCGCTCCAGGACCTCCTCGCGCGCCTGCTGGTGGGCCGCCGCCTCGTCCGGCGTCGCGCCCCGCTCCTGCTCACTCATGGCTTCCCCCGCTGTCGGTCGGCGGCTCCTGCTCGGAATCGTCGTGCCCGGCGCCCAGGTAGGCGTCGATCACCCGCTGGTCGGCGCGGATGTCCGAGGGCCGGCCCTCGGCGATCACCTTCCCCTCGGCCAGCACCACGATCCAGTCGCTGATGCCCATGATGACGTCCATGTCGTGCTCGACGAAGAGTACCGTCCTGCCCTCGTCGCGCAGCGCGGTGATGTGCTCCAGCAGCGACTGCACCAGTGCCGGGTTCACCCCCGCCATCGGCTCGTCGAGCATGATCATCGACGGTTCGACCATGAGCGCGCGGGCCATCTCCAGCAGCTTGCGCTGTCCGCCGGAGAGGCTGCCCGCCATCTCGTCCTTCTTGGCCAGCAGCTTGAACCGCTCCAGCAGATGTTCGGCCCGCTCCCGGTTGGCCGCCTCCTGGGCGCGCCACACCGGGCGCGCGAACGCGCCGAGCATGCGCTCACCGGTCTGCCGCGGCGCCGCCAGCAGCATGTTCTCCATGACCGTCAGCCGCGTCAGCGCCTTGGTCAACTGGAAGGTGCGGACCATCCCCCTGCGGGCCACCCGGTGCCCGCCCAGGCCGTTGAGCCGCGTGCCGTCGAAGTGCCACTCCCCCGCGTCGACCCGGTCGAATCCGGTGAGCAGGTTGAACAGGGTGGACTTGCCCGCACCGTTGGGGCCGATCAGCGCCGTGATCGTGCCCCGCTGCACCTCCAGGTGGTCCACGTCGACCGCGGTCAGGCCGCCGAAGGAGCGCCGCACCCCGTCGACCACGAGGATCGGGTCCGGCTTGGCCACCCCCGGTACCGGCTCCACCCCGGCCATCCGGTCGGCCGCGGCCCCGTTCACGTCACTTGACATTGACCAGCATCTCCTTGCGGTTGCCGATGAGCCCTTGCGGCCGGAAGACGATGAGCACCACCAGCGCCACGCCCACCAGCGCGTGCCGGATGCCGCCGATCTCCGAGTTGGTGATGAACGTGATCACCCCGGAGGAGGTGAGCTGGCGCAGCACGCTGTCGGAGGCCGTGAGCAGGAACCACATCACCACCGATCCCAGCACCGGCCCCAGGGTGCGCCCGGCCCCGCCCAGCAGCAGGATCGCCCACAGGTAGAACGTCACCTGCGGCATGAACTGGTCGGGGGTGATCGTCTGCTGGTTGACCACGAGCATCGCGCCCGCCAGCGCGCCGAACACGCCGCCCAGGACGAGGCTCTGCATCTTGTAGACGAAGACGTTCTTGCCGAGGCTGCGCACCGCGTCCTCGTCCTCGCGGATGCCCTTGATGACCCGTCCCCACGGGCTGTGGACCAGCAGCCACATCAGCACGCTGGCCAGCAGCACCAGCCCCCAGGCGACCGTCATCATCCACAGGTCGCGGGCGTTGAAGGCGAGCCATCCGAAGCCGTAGCGGCCGGAGGGGAAGGGGTTGAGGTCGTAGAAGCCGCCGGCGAACCCCTGGAGGCCGTAGACGCCGCCGGTGATGTCGCGGAGGAACTCCGCCCGGTAGACGAGGCGCGCCACCTCGGCCACCGCGATCGTGGTGATCGCCAGGTAGTCGGCGCGCAGCCGCAGCGTCGGGACGCCCAGCAGCAGCGCCAGCGCGACCGCGCAGGCGATGCCGACCAGGATGCCCGCCCACAGGGGCAGGCCGAAGGTGCTCACGCTGACCGCGACGCCGTAGCCGCCGACCAGCATGAAGCCGACCTGGCCGAAGTTGAGCAGGCCGGTGTAGCCGAAGTGCATGTTCAGTCCGATGGCGGCAAGCGCGTAGACGGCGGCCACCGGACCGATCGCCGACCGCGTGGCATCGGCGAGGACCTGCAGAATATCCATCGTTCCTCTCCTAGCCGACCCGCTCGCGCCGTCCCAGGATGCCCTGGGGCCGGACCAGCAGCATGATGATCATGATCCCGAGCGCCCAGGCGTTCATGAGCTGCGACGGGAACCACAGCGTGGACAACTGCGCCACCAGGCCGATGACCAGGCCGCCCACCATCGCGCCGTAGGCGGTGCCCAGGCCGCCGAGGATGACCGCGGCGAACATCAGCAGCAGCAGGTGGAAGCCCATCTGCCAGTAGACGACCTGGTTGAGGCCGTAGAAGACGCCGCCCAGGGCGGACAGGGCGCCGCCCAGCGTCCACACGTACAGCGTCACCCGGTCCACGTTGATCCCGGAGGACTCGGCCAGGTCGCGGTTGTCGGAGACCGCCCGCATCGCCTTGCCGACCCGGGTGAACTGCAACAGGGCGGCCACTCCCACCAGGACCAGCACCGACAGGACCATGATCGTCAGGTCGCGGGGGGTGATCGCGACCGGTCCCAGCCGCATCGCCTCCTGGAGCTGGAAGTCGGGGTAGGTGATCCGGTTGCCGCCGAAGGCCACCAGCAGGACGTGCCGCAGCACCATGGCCAGGCCGATGGAGACGATGAACATCTGGATCAGCGCCACGTTGCGCCTGCGCAGCGGCCGCCAGACGAACCGCTCCAGCACCGCGCCCAGCAGCCCGCCCAGCAGGATCGCCACCAGGGTGGCGAGCACCATGGGCCGGAACACGAAGCCCAGGACCGGGCCGAGCAGCCACACGTCCGACAGCAGGCCGGTGATCGCGGTGTGGACGTCGGCGAAGAGCGTCATGCCGCTGAACAGCAGCGCCATGAGCGCGCCGAAGGTCACCATGTCGCCGTGGGCGAAGTTGGTCAGCCCGGTGGTGCCGAAGATCAGGGACAGGCCGACCGCGGAGATGGCGATGATCAGCCCGTAGAGCAGTCCGGCGACGGTGAGCTGGAGGACCTTGGTGCCGAAGGAGGAGTTGGCGGAGACGCCCGGCGCGGCCGCCACGCCCTCGGTGCCGTCCTCCCCGCTGCCCGAGGACTCCCCGGCGGAGTCGTCCTCGCTCTGCGTGGGCGACGGCGTGGACTCCTGTTGTCCCGGGTACTCGAGGACGAAGATCACGGTGCGTTGCTGTCCGGGCCTGACCTGGACGTCGGTGTGCTCGGTGCCGGGCCGTTCGGCGACGACGAACTCGTCGGGCACGGACTCCTCGTCCAGCACAACGCGGTAGTCGCCCGGTCCGGGCAGCTCCACTTCCCATCTTCCCTCAGAGTCGGTGGTCGCCGTCCCGATCTCCTCGTCCCCCTGGAAGACCGTGATGTCGATTCCCTCCACGGTCTCGGGTTTGCGGATCTGACCGTTGAGCGTCTCACCGCCCTGGGTGTCTGCCACCGCCCCGGCCGGGGTCGCCAGGATGGCGGCGACCACGGCGAGGAGGACAGTCACGAGGCGTCTGCGCACGTGCGCGCTCCCTTGCGCATATCGAGGAGGCCCCGGGGCTCACCCATGGGCCAAGCTGGTTGTTTCGGTGGCGCGAGTTTAGCGGGATTTAGGCGGTTTATTCAGGATCACTTAAGCCACGTGATCCAAACGTCATTGCTTCGTGCGCAACCGTGACGCAATCGGAACTGTCCTGCCGTTGACTCGCTTTTCCAGGAGAAACACGGAAGGGCCGGCCGCTGGGCGCGGCCGGCCCCACAACAGCCCCGCGGGGACCGGGGGGCTTCCCCCGGGGGGCGGTCACTGGTCACCGAGGGTCTCCAGCACGGTCTCGGCCACCTTGCGCATCGTGAGTCGGCGGTCCATGGAGTTCTTCTGGATCCACCGGAACGCCTCGGGTTCGCTGAGGCCGTGCCGGCTCTGCAACAGCCCTTTGGCGCGCTCGACGATCTTGCGGGTCTCCAGGCGCTCGTTGAGCCCGCTGACCTCGGCCTCCAGGGCGGTGATCTCCGCGTAGCGGCTCACCGCCATCTCGATGGCGGGCACCAGGTCGCTCTTGGTGAAGGGCTTGACCAGGTAGGCCATCGCTCCGGCGTCGCGGGCCCGCTCCACCAGGTCGCGCTGGGAGAAGGCGGTCAGGATGACCACGGGCGCGATCCGCTCGGCGGCGATCCGCTCGGCGGCGGACAGCCCGTCCAGGACGGGCATCTTGATGTCGAGGATGACGAGGTCGGGGCGGAGCTCGGTGGCGAGGCGGACGGCGGCCTCCCCGTCCCCGGCCTCTCCCACGACCTCGTAGCCGTCCTCCTCCAGCATCTCCTTCAGATCCAGTCGGATCAGGGCCTCGTCTTCCGCGATCACCACGCGGCTCTGCGTCTGCGTCTGCGTCACAGACAAGAGGGTACAGAGATCCGCTAAGATAGTCTGCACCGTCCGGGGCCGCCAGCCCCTGGCCGGACCGTCCCCGGAGGAACGCGGGAATCCCGGAAAAGCTCCTCCAGGACGACCAGATTCGACAGCGCCCCGGTAATCCAATCGGTAGAGATGGTGGACTCAAAATCCATACAGTGTCGGTTCGAATCCGACCCGGGGTACTCTTCCCCTTCGCACGCGAAAGCCGCCCGCCAGAGGCGGCTTTCTTGTCTGCCGTCCTCTTTTCCCCGCACTCCTTCCGCGCCCCGGGCGGCGGACCGGCGGCTCCGGGGGCGTGCCGCGCCGTCCTGCCCCTCCCGGGGCCCGCGCCTTGCCCCGGACCGCCGACGACGCTCGCGGCGGCACCGCTCCGGACGTTTTTCCGCACCGTCGCGCAACGGTGCTCCCCTCAGGGCGGGAATTGCCGGGAGGCGTCCGCCGGAAACGGCTCCGTGCGCCTTTTTCCCGTACCGCTCCCCCGGTCGGCGTCCGCCGCTTTCCCCGGCGTTCCGACGCCGCCTTCCGCCATTGCGGAAAACCGGTCTGCGGCCTGTTCTGCTCCGCGCCGCGCCGCCCCGTCGGCCGCAGGGGAAAGCCCCGCGGACCGGGAGGGCGCGCGGATTCCCGCCGTGTTTTCCGCGGCGGAGGGCCGGGGATTTGCGGGGCCCGGTGCCTGCCTTCGGGGCCGGGCCCGGCCCGGCGGGCCGCTTCGGAGGTCCGGAATCCGTCGCGCGGTCGGCGCGGAACACCGGGGCTCCTGCCGTCTGCGTCTCCGGGCAGTGACGCTACCTGCACCTTCTCCCCGCTTCCGGGCATAGCGGGTCACATCACGGCCACAACCTGAGTACAACATGCCGCTTTGGTTCCTGTCGCCGCCCGGGGTCGTCGATCCTGGAAGCACTGGATTCTTCCGTGTGTCCTGCCACGGACGGCGGCGAGGAGAGGAGTGACGGGTGTTCACCGCGGTGGCCGGGGTCGTGGGCGCGCTGGCGATCGGCGCGTGGGCCGTGGTGTCCTGGGCGTCCAAGCGCCGCCTGCCGTGGCTGATGGCCCCCCTGGCGCTGCTCACCGTGGTGCTCGTCGCCGCCGGCCTCCCCGGGTGGTCGCTGCTGCCCACGGCGGCGCTGCTCGTCGGCACCTTCGCGGAGCTGGTCGTGGGCGCCTACGAGGCCCCGGCGCTGCGGACCAAGGATCCGGACGCGCCGTTGAGCACCGAGCGCTGGGCGGCCGCGGTGGCCGCGCCGTTCCGCGTGGCGCTGGCCGAGCCGTGGGACGTGGTGGTCCGTCCGCAACTGCGGTCGCGCTACCGCCGCACGTTCGCCCGGGAGCTGGGCGTCACCGACCGGGCAGGGCTGCTGGCGAAGATCGAGGGCCTCTGGGCGGAACTGCACGCCGCCCCCGAGACCGACCTGGTCGTGGACCTGCGGTCGGGGGTGGCGCGCAGCCGCCGCTCCGACGGCTGCCAGCCCGAGCAGACGCTGGTGCTCACCGCCGAGCAGGTGGCGCGGCTGCGCGAGGTCGCGGGGGCCCGCGAGCCCGCCGACTCGGTGGTGGTGGGCGCCTACCAGTGGTGGCGGGCGGTGTACCTGGTCCCGTTGATCTGCGGCGGCGCCACGCTGGACTGGCTGAGCCCGGTGGAGACGCAGGGGCTGCTGCGCCGGGTGGCCGCGGATCTGCAACGCCGGTTCGGCGGGTGGAGCCAGTTGTCGGCGGCCTTCCACGCCGGCTTCCTGCTGGAGCAGGACGGCCCGGCCGCGGCGGGAGCCGACCGGATGTGGGCCGCGCTGGGCCTGCTGACGACCGATCCGACGAGCCCGTGGCGGCTGCTGCCCTGGGACATGCCGCTGGACCGGGTGGTCGTGGGAGAGCGGGGCGAGGGCCGCGAGCACCGCTCCTGAGACGCCCCCTCCTCGCCGGGGCGGGGCCGGACTCCCCGGACGGGGCGCGGCGTGGTCACCCCGCCGGGGAGCGGACGCGACGGCACGGGGTCACCGGTTGGTGATGGCGTCGCCCATGCGGTGCACGCGCAGCATGTTGGTGGACCCCTGGGTCCCGGGCGGGCTGCCGGCGACGATGACGACCTTGTCGCCCTTCTGGTAGCCCATGTCCAGCAGTTCGGTCTCGACCTGGCGGACCATGTCGTCGGTGTTGTCCACCCACGGCACGAGGTGGGTGTCCACGCCCCAGGTGAGGGAGAGCTGGGCGCGGGTGGAGGACTCGGTGGTGAAGGCCAGCAGCGGGATGGGCGAGCGGTAGCGGGCCAGGCGGCGCGCGGTCTCGCCGCTGCTGGTGAAGGCGACCAGGGCCTTGGCTCCGACGGTGGCGCCCACCTCCGCGGCGGCGCGGGCGATGGAGCCGCCCACGGTCTCGGGAACGCGGTTGAGGATGTGGGAGGCGCGCAGGGACTCCTGCTCGGCGGCGGCGATGATGCGCGCCATGGTCTGCACGGTCTCCACGGGGTACTTGCCGACGCTGGTCTCGCCGGAGAGCATCACGGCGTCGGCGCCGTCGAGGACGGCGTTGGCCACGTCGGACGCCTCGGCCCGGGTGGGCCGGGGGGCGTTGATCATGGACTCCAGCATCTGGGTGGCGACGATGACCGGCTTGGCCTTGTCGCGGCAGCGTTCGATGGCGCGCTTCTGCACCATCGGAACGTTCTCCAGGGGCAGCTCGACGCCGAGGTCGCCGCGCGCGACCATGACGCCGTCGAACGCCTCGATGATGTCCTGGAGGCGCTCCACCGCCTGGGGTTTCTCGATCTTGGCGATGAGCGGGACGCGCACGCCCACCTCGTCCATGACCCGGTGGACGTCCTCGGCGTCGGCGGGGCTGCGCACGAAGGAGAGCGCGACCAGGTCGACGCCCTGTTCGAGGGCCCAGCGCAGGTCGCGTTCGTCCTTCTCGGTCAGGGCGGGGACGGCGACGGCGACGCCGGGGAGGTTGAGGCCCTTGTGGTCGGAGACCTGGCCGCCGATGATGACCCGGGTGTGGACGTCGGTGCTGGAGCTCTTGACGCACTCGAGGACGACGCGGCCGTCGTCGATGAGGACGCGGTCGCCGGGACGGACGTCGCCGGGGAGTCCCTTGTAGGTGGTGGAGACCCGGTGGCGGTCGCCGGGGACGTCGTCGACCGTGATGGTGAACTCGTCGCCGGGGTTGAGGGTGACGGGGCCGTCGGCGAAGGTGCCGAGGCGGATCTTGGGTCCCTGGAGGTCGGCGAGGATGCCGACGCTGCGTCCGCTGGCCTCGGCGGCGGCGCGGACGTTGGCATAGTTGGCGCTGTGGTCGGCGTGGGTACCGTGGCTGAGGTTGAGTCGCGCTACGTCCAGACCGGCGTCGACGAGCCTGCGGAGGGTTTCCGGGCTCGAAGTGGCCGGTCCAAGGGTCGCGACGATCTTTGCTCGACGTGTCACGTGTAACACTTTAGAGCTTTTCTGGGGCCGATTGGTCTAAACCAGGTTGCAAGTAGGCGTCACGAGACCGTCGTGGCGGCGAACGCGCTGACCAGAGCCTTGTTGAAAACCGGCAGGTCTTTGGGGCCGCGGCTGGTGACCAGTGCGTTGGGGCCGTCGGCGGAGACGACGACCGGCCGGTCCACCCAGACGGCTCCGGCGTTGGTGAGGTCGGTGCGCAGGCTGGGGTAGGAGGTGAGGGTCCGGCCGCGGACGACGTCGGCCTCGACGAGGACCCAGGCGGCGTGGCAGATCGCGGCGACGGGGCGCCCGGTGTCGAAGAACTCGCGGACGAAGGCGACGGCGCGCTCGTGGGTGCGCAGGTAGTCGGGGTTGGCCACCCCTCCGGGCAGCAGCAGCGCGTCGAAGTCGCGGGCGCCGACCCGGTCGACGGTCGCGTCCACCGCGAAGGTGTCGGCCCGGTCGAGGTGGTGGAACGCCTGGACGCGCCCGCCGGTGGTGGAGACCAGGCGGGGGTGTCCGCCCGCCTCGCGGACGGCCTCCCAGGGAGAGGTGAGTTCGACCTGCTCGGCTCCTTCGGGGGCGACGAGCACGGCGACGGTGACTCCGTCGAGTGTGCCGGACATGGGATGCTCCTCCCGTCGGGCGGTGCGCTTCGGTGGCCCCCTGCCCAGGCATGGGGCGTTCATGCGCCGGCCGTGGGGGCGGACCGGGACAGCATGCGGGGGGCGGGCTGCGGGAGGCGGCCGTAGGCGCGCAGGGTGAGCAGGCGGGACACGGTGAGGGCGCCGCGCCGTTCGGCGTCGGGGCCGGCGGCCCAGGGCCGCCGCAGCGGCCAGCCGCCGTCGGGCTGCTGGGCCGCCTGGAGCGCGTCGAGGTGGGCGTCGATCTCGGCGTCGGTGAAGAGGGTGCGGGCCAGGTCGTCGGGGCGGCGGGCGAGGTCGAGCGGGGTGTGCGCCCGCCCCTGGGCGGCGGGGTCGAGCGGCACGACGGCGCGGATCATCGGGGCGAGGCGGGCGAGTTCGGCGCGGGCGCGCTCCTGGTCGGGGGCGTACTGGAGGAAGGTGCAGACCGCGTCGGCCTCCTCGGGGTCGGTCCAGTTCAGCGCGGAGATGCGGCTCCAGCAGAAGGCCGAGGCGCGGTCCCGCCAGGGGTCGGTGACGCGGTGCTTGTGGAGCAGGCCCGCGATGGTCGCGGTGGGGTTGAGCGCACTGGCGAAGTCGCGGTGCTCGCGCCACCAGGGCGCGGCCTCGGTGTGGCGCACGGCGGGCAGGACGGGTGGGACTCCCCCGTCGGGCCGGGTGACGCTGGTGAGGTAGCGGCAGGCGGCCCGGGCGGTGTCGGCGGGCAGGGCGCCGAGTTCGTCGAGGAGGCGCAGGGCCAGCGCGGTGGCGAGCGGTTGGCTGCCGTGGCCGCGCAGCTCCGGGTCGAGGGCGTTGCCGTACCCGCCGTCGACGTTGCGGTGGGCGTCGAGGACGGCGCGGGCGGCGTGGGGCGGCTCGCTCTGGAAGTGGTGGGCGTAGCGGTAGCGGTCCAGGAGCCGGGCGTTGCGGGCGACGAAGTGTTCGGCGGCGTGGAGCGTGTCCCATGAGGTGTCCATGGTGGACTTGGTGCCGCCGGGGCAGGGGTTCAAACCTGGACGGGAGACGCGGACCGTCGCGTCGGTGCAGCTCGGGGAGTCTGCTGCGGGCTGCCCGGGCCGCGGCGGGCCGGCAGTGCGTTCCCCGCGCCGGGCCGGACGGCCGGCCCGGCGCGGGGAACGCCGGGGAGCCGGGGGCCGCCCGGGCGGCCTCCGGCTCCGTGTCGCTGCGCGCCGCGCCGGCTCAGACGGTCAGCGGCCGCGCGGTCGGCGGGATGGCGGTGGGCAGGTTGGTGCTGCCCGTCAGGTAGGCGTCGACCGCGGCGGCGGCGCTGCGGCCCTCGGCGATGGCCCACACGATGAGGGACTGGCCGCGGCCCATGTCCCCGGCGCAGAAGACGCCCTCGACGCTGGTGGCGTAGTCGGCGTCGCGCTTGACGTTGCCGCGCGCGTCGAGCTCCACGCCGAGCTGCTCCAGCATGCCCTCCCGCTGCGGGCCGAGGAAGCCCAGGGCGAGGGTGACGAGCTGGGCGGGCAGCTCCCGCTCGGTGCCGGGCACCGGTTCGAAGCCCTTGTCGGTGCGGTTGACCTCGACGAGCTTGAGGGCGCGCACGTTGCCCTCGTCGTCGCCGAGGAACTCCAGGGTGTTGACCGAGTACAGGCGCTTGCCGCCCTCCTCGTGGGCGCTGGTGACCTTGTACAGCATCGGCATGGTCGGCCACGGCTGGTGGGCGGGCCGCGTGGTGGGCGGCTTGGGCATGATCTCCAGTTGGGTGACGGAGGCCGCGCCCTGGCGGTGGGCGGTGCCGACGCAGTCGGCCCCGGTGTCGCCGCCGCCGATGACGACGACGTGCTTGCCCCGGGCGTTGATCGGCGGGGTGTCGTAGTCGCCCTCCTGCACCCGGTTGGCCTGCGGCAGGTACTCCATGGCCTGGTGGACGCCGTTGAGCTCGCGGCCCTTGATGGGCAGGTCGCGCCAGGCGGTGGCGCCGCCGGCGAGGACGACGGCGTCGTGTTCGGCGCGGAGCTGCTCGACGCTGAGGTCCACGCCGACGTTGACGCCGGTGCGGAACTCGGTGCCCTCGGCGCGCATCTGGGCGAGGCGCCGGTCGAGGTGCCGCTTCTCCATCTTGAACTCGGGGATGCCGTAGCGCAGCAGGCCGCCGATGCGGTCGGCGCGCTCGTAGACGGTCACCGTGTGCCCGGCGCGGGTGAGCTGCTGGGCGGCGGCCAGTCCGGCGGGGCCGGAGCCGACCACGGCGACCTTCTTGCCGGTGCGCACCGCGGGCGGCTGGGGCCGCACCCAGCCCTCCTCCCAGGCGCGGTCGATGATGGAGACCTCGACGTTCTTGATGGTGACGGCGGGCTGGTTGATGCCCAGGACGCACGCGGACTCGCACGGGGCGGGGCACAGGCGTCCGGTGAACTCGGGGAAGTTGTTGGTGGCGTGCAGCCGCTCGATCGCCTCACGCCAGTCGTGCCGGTAGACCAGGTCGTTCCACTCGGGGATGAGGTTGCCCAGCGGGCAGCCGTTGTGGCAGAACGGGATGCCGCAGTCCATGCAGCGCGACGCCTGCTTGATGAGGGTGCCGCGGTCGAAGTCCTCGTAGACCTCGCGCCAGTCCTGGATGCGGATCTCCACCGGGCGGTGCCGGGGCAGCTCCCGGTCCGTGATCTTGAGGAAGCCCTTGGGGTCGGCCATGGATCTCTGTCCCTCCTTTCTCGTTGCTGGTGTCAGGACCGGGCAGCGGCCATGATGGCCTCGGCCACGTCTCGTCCCTCGCGTTCGGCCTCGGCTCGGGCGTTCAGGACGCGCTTGTAGTCGCGCGGCATGATCTTGGCGAAGCGTTCGACGGCGATGTCGAAGTCGGCGAGGATGCGCTGGGCCACGGTGGAGCCGGTCTCGGCGTGGTGGCGGGTCAGCACGTCCTCCAGGAAGGCGCGGTCGGTGTCGTCGAGCGGGTCGATGTCGACCATCTCGGTGTTGACGCGCCGCTCGTCCAGGTCGAGGACGTAGGCGATGCCGCCGGACATGCCGGCCGCGAAGTTGCGTCCGGTGCGTCCCAGGATGACGGCGCGCCCGCCGGTCATGTACTCGCAGCCGTGGTCGCCCACGCCCTCGACGACGGCCAGCGCACCGGAGTTGCGGACGCAGAACCGCTCGCCGACGACGCCGCGCAGGAACAGCTCGCCGGAGGTCGCGCCGTAGGCGATGACGTTGCCGGCGATGATGTTCTCCTCGGGGACGAACTGGACCCCGTCGGCGGGGCGCACGACGATGCGTCCGCCGGACAGGCCCTTGCCGACGTAGTCGTTGGCGTCGCCGACCAGGCGCAGGGTGATGCCGCGGGGCAGGAACGCCCCGAAGGACTGTCCCGCCGAGCCGGTGAAGGTGATGTCGATGGTGTCGTCGGGCAGCCCCTCGGCGCCGTAGCGCTTGGTGACCTCGTGGCCGAGCATGGTGCCGACGGTGCGGTTGACGTTGCGGACCGGCAGGTCCAGCTTGAGCGGGGTGCCGTACTCCAGGGCGCCCTCGGACAACTGGACGAGGGTGAGGTCGAGGGCCTTGTCCAGGCCGTGGTCCTGGGCGCGGACCTGGCGGCGGTGGTCGCCCTCCCACGGCTCCACCTGGTGCAGGATCGGGGACAGGTCGAGTCCGGCGGCCTTCCAGTGGTCGACGGCGTCGCGGGTGTCGAGCATCTCGACGGCGCCGATCGCCTCGTCGAGGCTGCGGAAGCCCAGGGCGGCCAGGTACTCGCGGACCTCCTGGGCGATGAACTCGAAGAAGTTCACCACGAACTCGGGCTTGCCGCTGAAGCGCTTGCGCAGCTCGGGGTTCTGGGTGGCCACGCCCACCGGGCAGGTGTCCAGGTGGCACACGCGCATCATGACGCAGCCGGATACCACGAGCGGCGCGGTGGCGAAGCCGAACTCCTCGGCGCCCAGCAGGGCGGCGACGACGACGTCGCGGCCGGTCTTGAGCTGCCCGTCGACCTGCACGACGATGCGGTCGCGCAGCCCGTTGCGCAGCAGGGTCTGCTGGGTCTCGGCCAGGCCGAGCTCCCAGGGGGTGCCCGCGTGCTTGATGGAGGTGAGCGGGGAGGCCCCGGTGCCGCCGTCGTGCCCGGAGATGAGGACCACGTCGGCGTGGGCCTTGGACACGCCCGCGGCCACGGTGCCCACTCCGGCCTCGGAGACCAGCTTGACGTGGATGCGCGCCGAGGGGTTGGCGTTCTTCAGGTCGTGGATGAGCTGGGCGAGGTCCTCGATGGAGTAGATGTCGTGGTGCGGCGGCGGGGAGATCAGGCCGACGCCGGGGGTGGAGTGCCGGGTGTCGGCGACCCACGGGTAGACCTTGTGGCCGGGCAACTGGCCGCCCTCGCCGGGCTTGGCACCCTGGGCCATCTTGATCTGGATGTCGTCGGCGTTGGTCAGGTAGTGCGAGGTGACGCCGAAGCGGCCGGAGGCGACCTGCTTGATGGCGCTGCGCCGCAGGTCCCCGTTGGCGTCGGGGACGTAGCGGCGCGGGTCCTCGCCGCCCTCGCCGGTGTTGGACTTGGCGCCGAGCCGGTTCATGGCGATGGCGAGGGTCTCGTGGGCCTCCGCGGAGATGGAGCCGTAGGACATGGCGCCGGTGGAGAAGCGCTTGACGATCTCCGAGACCGGCTCGACCTCGTCGATCGGCACGGGCTCGCGCACGCCCTCCTTGAACTTGAACAGGCCGCGCAGGGTCATGAGGGTCTCGGCCTGCTCGTCGACCTTGGAGGTGTACTCCTTGAAGATCTCGTAGCGCCGGGTCCGCGTGGCGTGCTGGAGCTTGAAGACGGTCTCCGGGTTGAACAGGTGCGGCTCGCCCTCGCGGCGCCACTGGTACTCGCCGCCGACGGGCAGCCGGCGGTGGGCGGCGGCGTTGGGCGCGTAGGCGGCGGCGTGGCGGGCGCGGACCTCCTCGGCGAGGACGTCGAAGCCGATGCCGCCCAGGCGGGAGGTGGTGCCGACGAAGGCCCGGTCGATGACCTCCTGGCCGAGGCCGAGGGCCTCGAAGATCTGGGCGCCGGTGTAGGAGCTGACCGTGGACACGCCCATCTTGGACATGATCTTCAGCAGGCCCTTGCCGAACGCCTTGACGGTGTTGCGGGCGGCGGTGTCGGGGTCGACGCCGCTGATGACGCCGCGCGCGGCCAGGTCGCGGACGGTGGACAGGGCGAGGTAGGGGTTGACCGCGGACGCGCCGTAGCCCAGCAGCAGGGCGACGTGGTGGCACTCGCGGACGTCGCCGGCCTCGACCACGAGGCCCACCTCGGTGCGGGTCTTCTCGCGGACCAGGTGGTGGTGGACGGTGCCGGTGAGCAGCAGCGACGGGATGGGGGCGTGGTCGGCGTCGGCCCCGCGGTCGCTGAGGACGACGATGTGCGCGCCCTCGGCGATGGCCTGCGACACCTCGGCGCAGATCTCGTCGAGGCGTGCGGTGAGGGCCGTGCCGCCGCCCGCGGCGGGGTAGACGCCCCGGACGGTGTGGACGCGGAAGGCGGGGTCACCGTCGGGTCCGCCGGCGCGGACGATGGCGGCGAGTTCCGCCTCCTGGATGATCGGGGTGTCCAGCACGATGCGGCGGCAGTCCTCGGGGTCGGGAGACAGGACGTTCTCCTCGGCGCCCAGGGCCGTCCTGAGGCTGGTGACCAGCTCCTCGCGGATGGCGTCCAGCGGCGGGTTGGTGACCTGCGCGAAGTTCTGCGAGAAGTAGTCGAAGAGCTGGCGGGGGCGGCTGGACAGCACGGCGACGGGCGTGTCGGTGCCCATGGAGCCGATGGCCTCGGCCCCGGTGCGCGCCATGGGGGTGAGCAGGACGCGCAGCTCCTCCTCGGTGTAGCCGAAGACCCGCTGGTGGTGGACGATGTCGTCGACGGGGGCGGCCTCGGCCTCGGGCAGCTCCGCCAGGCGCACGACGTTGTCGGCGAGCCACTCGGCGTAGGGGTGCTCGGCGGCGAGCTCGGCCTTGACCTCCTCGTCCTCGAGGATGCGGCCGCGGGCGGTGTCGACGACGAAGATGCGGCCGGGCTGCAAGCGGCCCTTGCGGACGACGCGCTTGGGGTCGATGTCGAGGACGCCGACCTCGCTGGCCATGACGACGAGGCCGTCGTCGGTGACCCAGTAGCGGCCGGGGCGCAGGCCGTTGCGGTCGAGGACCGCGCCGATGAGGGTGCCGTCGGTGAAGGTGACGGAGGCGGGGCCGTCCCAGGGCTCCATGAGCATGGAGTGGAACTCGTAGAAGGCCCGCACCGCCGGGTCCATCTCGGTGTGGTTCTCCCACGGCTCGGGGATCATCATGAGCACCGCGTGCGGCAGCGAGCGTCCGCCCAGGTGCAGCAGTTCCAGGGCGGCGTCGAAGGAGGCGGTGTCGGAGTCCTCGGCGTCGACGACGGGGAAGATCCGGGACAGGTCGCCGGGGAGGAGGTCACTGGCGAGGGTGGCCTCGCGGGCGCGCATCCAGTTGCGGTTGCCCTTGACGGTGTTGATCTCGCCGTTGTGGGCGATGTAGCGGAAGGGGTGCGCGAGCGGCCACGACGGGAAGGTGTTGGTGGAGAACCGCGAGTGGACCAGCGCCAGCCCGGAGGCGTAGCGGGGGTCGGACAGGTCCGGGAAGAACGGCTCCAGCTGGGGCGTGGTCAGCATGCCCTTGTAGGTGATGGTGCGCGGCGACAGGCTGGCGAAGTAGACGCCGACCTCGTGTTCGACGCGCTTGCGCAGGCAGTAGGCGTGGCGCTCCAGCTCGATGCCGGTCAGGTTCTCGGTGGGGGTGCCGGGGCGGCCGGCGAGGAACAGCTGCTTGAAGAACGGCATGTTCTCGCGGGCGACGGGGCCGCAGTGGCGGGGGTCGTGGGGCAGGTCGCGCCAGCCCAGGACGGTGAGGTTCTCCTCCTCGGCGATGCGGCCGATGGCGGCGACGGCTTCCTGGCGGGCCGCGGCCTCGGTGGGCAGGAACCCGATCCCCACGGCGTAGGCGCCCGCCTCCGGCAGGTCGAATCCGCAGGTCTCGCGGTAGAGCTGGTCGGGGATCTGGGTGAGGATCCCCACGCCGTCGCCGTCGTCGGGGTCGGCTCCGGAAGCGCCACGGTGGTCGAGGTTGCGCAGCACGGTGAGCGCCTTCTCGATGATGTCGTGGCTGCGACGACCGGAAAGGTCGGCAACGAAACCGACGCCGCAGGAGTCGTGTTCGTAGGAGCTGTCGTACAGGCCCTCGGAAGTGGTCTTCGCGTTCGGTCGGACCGTCGAACGCCGCACCTGGCCAGCAGGCATCTACCCTCCTGTCGTCTCTTCCTCTGTGCTTTCGAAAAGCGCAGTGGGACGACGTTGGCCCTGCTGCGTCAGCGTGTGCCGTACTGTCCGCACCCGATTCACGCGGATTGGATCGATCGGTCCGCGGGACACTCCATCGTGACCGTCGGTGCTCGTCCGGACAGTGCGCCACCCGCCGGTGACTCACTTTTCTCGGTGGTCTGCCCCCACTGTAGCTTGAGGTCTAGACCACCTGTCACCGCGGTACGGTGCCGGCCGTCCGCGGGATCCCCTGGTTGGGGGGTGGGTGTGTGCGATGCCGCGCGGGTTGCTGCGGCTTTTCGGTTGTGTATCCCGCGGATGGCACCGTGAAACCTCCCGGTGGGAAGGCTCGTGCGGCGACCGGAGTCAGCTTACATGCCTGTAACACGTCCTCGACCGGTCGGCCCCGGTGGTTGCCCCCGGCGGGCGTCCGGGGTCAGGGCAGTTGGCCGGCGAGCCGGTGCAGCGCGTCGTCGAGTGCGGCGAACCGGTGCAGCGGCAGGTCCAGCAGGGTGTGCCCGGCCAGCCAGGGCAGGGCCTCGGCCACGCGGGTGCGGGCCCACTTCTTGTTCACGGGCCGTCCGGTGCGGGCGGCGACCCGCACCAGCCCCTCGCGCAGGACCGAGGCGACCGATCCGTGGGCGCGCTGCCGCAGGCGGCGGGCGAGCCAGACGGCGGGGTCGGCGGTGTCGTCGGGGGGTGCCGCCGCGCCCACCCGGACGACGGTGTGGCGTGCGTCGGGCACACCGCGCAGGAAGCGCAGGGGGCGGTCGGGACCGACGACCCGGCGCAGCCCCTGCTGTCCGGCGGCGTCGCGGACCTGGGGGGCGTGCGAGGCCACCACGACGTGCAGGTCGGCGGCTGGTGCGGCGAGGATCACCCGTTCGGTGAGCGCCTCGGCGCCGCCGGTCAGGTTCACGGCGGCGCTGCGGGCGGTCGGCGGGGCGGCCAGCCAGGCGTCCAGGCCGACCCGGCGCACCCCTTCCGGCAGGGGCTCGGGCCAGTCCCCGACGCAGACCTCGGGGGGCGTGCCGCCCCAGGCGCGGGGCGCGGTCGCTGCGGTGAGGGCCGCGGCGGACTCGCGGGCGTTGGCGCCCTGGCTGTAGATGCGCGCGGCCGACTCGGCGGCGCGTCCCACGGGGGTGCGCGCGGTGGCGCGCAGCAGGTACAGGTCGCTGGCGGCGCCGATGGCCTCGGCGCCCAGGTAGCGGTTGAAGTCCGGCCAGAGGGCCTCGATGGCGAGGTGGAGGCGGGTGAGGCGCTGCTGGACGCGGGCGGCCAGGGCCGGGGTGGTCTCGCTGGCGCCGTAGGCGAGGAGGACGCGCGTGGCGGCGGGGTCGGCGCTGCCCTCCAGCCCGCGGCGGACGAACAGCTCCACGCCCTCGGGGGTGTAGGGCGGGTCGGTGAAGACGAGGTCGGCGCTGCCGCGCACCGCCGGGGGCAGTCCGAACCGCAGGTCGGCGAAGTAGCAGCGGACCCGGCAGCCGAGCCGGGCCGCGGCGGTGTCGATGTAGTCGAGCATGCGCTCGTCGATGTCCACCACGGTGGCGGCGGCGTCGGGGTCCACCAGGGTCAGCGCGAGGGAGGTGAGGTCGTGGTCGCCCACGCACAGCAGGCGGGCGCCGCCGGTGGCGAAGCAGGTGGTGAGGAGCAGGGCGCGGCGCAGTGCGGTGCGTGCGGTGGCGGACACGTGGTCCAGGTCCGCGCGGGGCGGGGGCGCCTCGGCGACCAGCGTGCGCAGTTCGGCCTCGACGTCGGCGTGGGCGGCGACGAGGTGGCCGACCGGGTCGGCCAGGCGGGGGCGCGCGGCGAGGGGCGCGTACCGGTCCGGGTCGCGCAGGCGGACTCGGTCGCCGTCGCGGTCCAGTTCGGTCTCGACGGCGGCGAGGGTGTCGGCGACCACCCGGTGCGCCACCGCGGTGGCGCGCACCAGGTCGCGGGCGGTCCACCAGCGCCCGTCGGCGAGGGCACCCAGGACGAGCTGGCCGCGTACGGCGTGCACGCCCCGCTCGGCGAGCGGGGCGTGCGGTGCGGTGCGGTCGGTCATGGGAGGCGGGTCATCCGGTTCCCTGGGAGAGGCCCGTGCCCTCGGTGCCGGTTCCCGCGCCCTCGGTGCCGGTCCCCTCGGTCCCGATGCCCGTGCCCTCGGTCCCGATGCCCTCGGTGCCGGTGCCCGTGCCGTCTCCCGCCGGGGCCTCCTGGTCCCCGGTGTCGACCCCGTTGGCCTCCAGGAAGTTCTTGCGCTCGTTGATCCGCTGGTAGATCGGCATGTCGAAGCGGCTCAGCGTGACCAGCGGCTGCTGTAGGACCTCGGTCTCCTCGGTGGAGGTGGAGCTCTTGGACTGCACCCACAGCACCAGCAGGTAGTGGCCGTTGACGGTGGCCTCGGCCGAGCTGTACCCGCTGCCGAGCAGGTCGAAGGGCTCCTCCGTGACGGGCGGCAGCAGGAAGCCGCCCTCCTCGGCGGTCTCCTCCTCGGCGGGGGCCAGGGCCTCGGCGAGGGTCCGCGACGCCTCGATGTCGCGGAGTTTGAAGACCGCGGCCACGCCGATGTAGTCGTCGGAGACGTAGCCGGCGCGCACCACCTGCGAGCAGTCGGCGCTCTCCACCGCGGCCAGGGCCTTGGGCCCCCAGACCGCCTCGGCGCAGTTGTCGTCGACGGAGCCGCCCCGGAAGGTGAAGGTCAGGTCCCGGGAGCTGATGTCGGCGTCGCCCTCGGGGAAGAAGTCCTGCTCGGTGAAGGGGCGGGGGTCGTCGTCGCGGTTGGCGAGGAGTTCGTTGGCCTGGCCGGACTCGTAGACCTGGTAGCGGGAGGGCACGGCCTGGACGGTCTCCGGCTCGCCGGTGCCCACGAAGCGCAGGACCACCACCACGGCCACCGCGATCACGGCGACGACCAGCGCACCGACGAGGATCGGCACCAGGGGGAAGCTCCGGCTCGCGCGCCGTCCGCCCTTGCGGCGCCGGGTCCCCCGGCTGCGCCCCGAACGCTCCTGGGGGGTGCTCGCGGGGGGCTTCCTGCGTCGGCCGGGGGCGCCGGACACGGGCGACTCGGTAGGTGACACCTGTGACCTCTTCGATGAGCTGATGGTTTCGGGAGGGCTGTAGGGAAGGATAGAGGACTCCCCGGCGGCCCGCCGGGGAACCGCAGAGCCGCCGGAGTCAGTCCTTCTGGTCTTTGGCGTCGCGGACCTGTTCGTAGACGACGAGGGCGGCGTCCATCGCGGCGACGTTGAGGGTGGCCATGGAGTCGTCGCCGGAGGGTTCGGCGCCGTCGGCCCGGGCCACCCAGAACACCGCGAGGTAGTGGCCCATGGCCTGGGCGGTGGCCTGGCTGTACCCGGTGTGCAGGCCCTTGATGTCCTCCGCCATGGGCAGGATGAAGCCGGGGCTGCGCTGGGACTCCAGGCTCTCCAGGGTGGCGCTCGCGGCTTCGGCGTCGGCCAGGTCGAACAGCGTGAACTGCGCCACGTACTCCCGGTCGGTGTCCTGGTAGACGCCGCGGGCCGCGGAGGTGCAGGAGCCGGTGGACAGGGTCTGGGCGAGCTCCTCGCCCCACACCAGCGCGGTGCAGGCGTCGGTGACCTCGGAGTCGCGCAGGGTCAGTTCCATGCCGTTGAGGGACAGCTCCTTGACCGACCCGAAGATCTCCTCCTCGGTGAGGGGCTCGGCGTCGGCGGGGCGCTCGGCGATGGGATCGAAGATGTCCTGCTGGTCCTGGGCGTGGAACAGCTCCGGGCGCAGGGTGCTGTGCCCGGCGGGCGGCTCGACGATGGGGGCGGGGGTCCGGTTGGTCGCCGCCTGCGGGTTGAGCACCTGGAAGACGAGCGCGGCCAGCAGCGCCAGCAGCGAGACGACCGCCATGACCAGCAGCGCGATCAGCACGTAGGTGCCGTGCTTCTGCCGGCTCTGCTCGGCGAGGGTGTAGACGACCTGCTCGGGGCGGTCGCCCAGCACGGTGACCCGGCGCAGCGCCGACGCGGAGAACCGGGAGACCTGGTCGATGGCCCGGGGCTTGCGGGTGCGGGCGGCACGGCGGGGGCCGTCGGAGGACTTCGCGGAACGTGCCGGGGCCGTGCCGCGGGAGGCGGCCCTGGCGGCCCTGCGGCCTCCGCGCGAGGCGTCCTGCTTGATCCGCCCGGTGGAGCGGCGGCCCCTGCGGGCCTCTCTGCGCGACCCGGCGGACCTCTGTGCGGTGTCGGGATACTCGTCGTAGTCGTCCTGCCGGTGTTCGGCTCCGCTCCGGCTCCGACGCTCCGGTGCCGAACGGCTCCGGTGGCCGGTGGAGTCGGCGTTGTGCAGCTTCACGTACTCGTCCAAGGGGTGCGGGCCCCTCGCGGCGCCGCCGCGAGGGGGAGGGCCTTGTCTGTCAGTCCCGTGTTCCGTCGTCCCGGTCCGGGAGCTCGGTCGGGGCCTCGGTCGAGGCCTCGTCGTCCTGCGTCTGCGCCCGGGAGCCGGACCGTACGGCCGCCTCCTCCGGCGGCTCCTCGTCGTCGAGAACGCTGTCCGTGCTCTCCTCGTCCGGCTCGACCGCGATCATCTGGGTGCCCTCGTCCTCGCCCTCGGGCAGCACCCGCGAGGAGAACGAGTCGAGCCGCCGCCCGGCCCACACGAAGTAGCCGAGCGCGCCGAGGAAGACCAGCAGGGAGGTCCAGTTGTTGAGCCGCAGACCGAGGATCTCGTGGGCGGGATCGACCCGCATGTACTCGATCCAGAACCGTCCCACACAGTAGCCCATGACGTAGAGCGCGAACAGCCGTCCGCCGCGCAGCGCGTCGCCGTAGCGCCGCCCCAGCCAGGCGAGCACGACGGACAGGCCCACGCACCACAGGAACTCGTAGAGGAACGTCGGGTGGTAGGTCTCGACGCCGGGCACCATTCCGTGACGCAGTTCACCCGTCTCGTAGGGCGTCACGCGCAGCGCCCACGGCAGGTCGGTGGGGCCGCCGAACAGCTCCTGGTTGAAGTAGTTGCCCCAGCGTCCGATGCCCTGGGCGAGCGGGAGGGTCGGCGCGATCGCGAACGACAACTGCGACAGCGACAGGCCGCGCCGCCGCGCCGCCCACCACACGCCCACCGCGCCCAGCGGGATCGCGCCCCAGACGCCCAGGCCGCCGTTCCAGATGTACAGGGCGCCCATCGGGTCCTTACCGGGGCCGAAGTACAACTGGTAGTCGGTGACGACGTGGTAGAGGCGCGCGCCGACGAGTCCGAGGAGCACCGCCGGAACCGCCAGGTCCATGATCGTGCCGGGACGGCCGCCCATGGCCGCCCAGCGGCGCTCGCTCCAGTAGACCGCGACGACGACCCCGGCGAGGATGCACAGCGCGTAGAAGTGGATCCTCAGCGGGCCCAGTTCGATGGCGTTCATGCCAGGGCTGGGAATAGCCGCGAGGGCGCGGCCGAGGTCGGCCGCGCCCGCGGTGATGCTTGACGGACTCGTCATAACTCCGGGTTTTCCTTAGACGGGAGGGGAGGCGGACGGCGAAGCCGAGGGCTCCGCGGAGCCGTCCCCGGCCGCCGGACGGGTGTCGACCGTGCCGGGGGAGGCGGCCCGGACCGCTTCGGGGAAGTCGGTCGCGGAGTAGGTCTCGTTGCCCAGGAGTTCACCGTTGATGTAGACGGACGGGGTCCCTCCGAAGGCGTTCCTTCCCTCGGGGTACTTGGCGTTGACCGCGGCGGTGGCGTCGAGGACCTGGCGGACGTAGCTGCCGTCCATGAAGGAGGAGTCCACGCCGTTGTCCTCTCCCCAGTCGATCAGATCGCCCAGCCGCATGGTCCGGAGCCGGTCCTCGGGGATCTCGGCCCGCGCCTTGGTCGAGAGTTCAGGGTAGTAGTTCTCGACGAACTCCTCCACGACCTCGTTCTCGGAGCGTACCCGCTCGGCGAAGGCGGGGTCGGTGATGCCGACCTCCTCGCCCCACGCGACGAGGTCCTCGACCGCGTAGCCCTCCTGGTTCCCGCCGGGCTGGTTGTCGAAGAGGATGTCGTTGTACTCGACGAACTTGCCGTAGTCGGCGGCGGCCCGTGCCGCGGCCGCGCCGCGCAGCGAGTTGGCGCCCGCGGGGGCGCCCGCGTCGGCGAAGATGCTCACGGGGCGGAAGTGGACGATGGCCTCCCCGTTGGCCGCCAGCTCCTTGAGGTTGGTGCCGTTGATCTTCTCGAACCGGGCGCAGTGGGAGCACTGGTAGTCGGCGTAGACCTCCACGACGGGCGCCTGGACCCCCTCGCGGGCCATGACGACGCTGCCGTCCTCCTGGAGGGTCTGGGGGGCGAGGTCCCCCTGGTACTCCTCCGCGGAGGTTCCGTTCGACGCCTGCATGATCAGGTAGCCGCCGCCCACGACGAGGGCGACCACGGCAACCGCGGCGCCGATGGCGGCCAGGAGTCTGTTGCGTTTGGCCCGCTTCTGCTCCTTGATGCGCTCCTGCCTGAGGCGCTCGCGGTTGGCGCGCCGCGACTCCTTGCTCATCAGCCGATCACCATTTTCTCGTTGGAACAGTGTGTCTGCCGGACCGGGGCGTGGCCGCCGTCCGTGTCCGCGCCGTCCGGGGCGGGTCGCCGCCGAGGGGTCGGTGGAGTTCTACCGTTGCCGTTCGGAGCCCGGATAGAGACCAAGGACCCGGTCCAGGGAGAAGCGCGAGCGCGGCCAGACCGCGAGGAACAGGCCCAGCGCCATGAAGCCGAGGTCGCGGGCGATGTCCAGGCCGTAGGCGGTCTCGTCGGGGTCCACCGCGCCGCCGGTGCCGAAGCAGCCGCAGTCGATGGACAGGCCGCGGGCCCACGCCGAGGCGATGCCCGCGATGAAGACCGCCATGAGCAGGGCGGAGACGGCTCCGGTGACCCGGGTGGCCAGTCCGGTGAGCAGCAGCAGGGCCAGGGCGATCTCGAACAGCGGCAGGGTGTAGCCGATGAACTGGTTGACACCGTCGCTGAAGAGCTCGTAGGCCGCCACCGACTCCACCGAGAGTGCGGGCACGACCAGTTTGGTGTATCCGGCATAGCCCAGGACTCCGGCCAGGCCCAGCCGTGCGGCCAGGCTCAGCCAGGGTTGGACCGCCGGCCACCGGGAGTCGGCGGTGGGGCTGGTGCTCTGTCCGTCGCCGCGGGTGTCCTCCGCGCTGCCGCTCCGGGCGTTCTCTTCGGTGCCGGTCGACATGCCTCTCCCCGAACGTGTCGTCGTGTGCGTGCGCCGTGCTGCGGACGCCGCGGGAACGACTCAGAGACTACTACTCTGCGTGTCCGCCTCGTCACATGGCGACCGAAGCCCTGGTAGTGGCGCTCTTTTCAGCACAGTAGCCCCCCGGTGGGCACCGGGGGGCCGGGGTTCGGGATCAGCGGTGAACTCTCACCGGATTCTCACCGAGCGGCCGAACGCACGCCCTCGGCGAGCTCGGCGGCGAAGTCGCGGACCTGCGCGCACGCGGTGTCCAGGTCGGGGGCGTCCAGCACCCGGCGGCAGAAGCCGCTGCCGACGATGACCCCGTCGGCGTAGGAGGCGACCTCGGCGGCCTGCGCACCGTTGGAGATGCCCAGGCCGACGCAGACCGGCAGGCCGCTGTCCCGGGTGGCCCCGCGGACCCGCTGCACCAGCTTCCGGGCGGTCGCGGCGACCTTGTCGCGGGTGCCGGTGACGCCCATGAGCGACGCCGCGTACACGAACCCGCGGGAGGCGTCGCAGGTCAGCTTGAGGCGCTGGTCGGTGGAGGAGGGCGCGACCAGGAAGATCCGGTCGAGCCCGGAGGCGTCGCTGGCCCGGATCCAGGGTCCGGCCTCCTCGGGGATCAGGTCGGGGGTGATGACGCCCGCCCCTCCCGCCGCGGCCATGTCGGCGGCGAACGCGTCCACGCCGTACTGCTCGATCGGGTTCCAGTAGGACATGACCAGGGCCGCCGCGCCGGTCTCGGCGGTGGCGCGGACCACGGCGAGCACGTCCTTGGGGGTGGTGCCCGCCGCGAGCGCCGCGTCGGAGGCCTGCTGGATGACGGGGCCGTCCATGGTGGGGTCGGAGTAGGGCAGGCCGACCTCGATGACGTCGCAGCCGCCCGCGACCATCGCCTCGATGACCCTGACGGAGGAGTCCACGTCGGGGAGTCCCGCCGGGTAGTAGCCGACCAGCGCGGCCCTTCCCTCGGCCCGGGCCTCGGCGAGCTTGCGTTGCAGTGCGGTCATCGGTCCTGCTCCCCCCTGTCGCCGAGCAGCCCGAAGTAGGCGGCGGCGGTGTTGACGTCCTTGTCGCCGCGGCCCGACAGGCTCACCAGGATGGTGGCGTCCGGTCCGAGCTCGGCGCCGATGGTGCGCGCCCCGGCGAGCGCGTGGGCGCTCTCGATCGCCGGGATGATGCCCTCGGTGCGGCACAGCAGGCGGAACGCCTCCATGGCCTCGGCGTCGGTGACCGGGGCGTAGGTGGCGCGCCCGCTGTCGGCGAGCCAGGCGTGCTCGGGGCCGACCGCCGGGTAGTCCAGTCCGGCGGAGATGGAGTGGCTGGGCACGGTCTGGCCGTGCTCGTCCTGGAGGACGAAGGTGCGGGCGCCCTGGAAGACGCCGACGCTGCCGCCGGTGATGGAGGCGGCGTGCCGACCGGTGCCGATGCCCTCGCCGCCCGCCTCGAAGCCGTACAGCCGCACCGTCTCGTCGGGGATGAAGGCCGCGAAGATGCCGATGGCGTTGGAGCCGCCGCCCACGCAGGCGGCGACGGCGTCGGGCAGGGCCCCGGTGCGCTCCAGGACCTGCTGGCGCGCCTCGGCGCCGATGATGTAGTGCAGGTCGCGGACCATGGACGGGAAGGGGTGCGGCCCGGCGACGGTGCCCAGCAGGTAGTGGGTGGTGTCGACGTTGGCGACCCAGTCGCGGAACGCCTCGTTGACGGCGTCCTTGAGGGTGCGGCTGCCCACGGTGACCGGGACGACCTCGGCGCCGAGCATGTTCATGCGGGCGACGTTGAGGGCCTGCCTGCGGGTGTCCTCCTCGCCCATGTAGATCACGCACTCCAGGCCGAGCAGGGCGCACGCGGTGGCGGTGGCCACGCCGTGCTGGCCCGCGCCGGTCTCGGCGATGACGCGGGTCTTGCCCATGCGCTTGGTGAGCAGCGCCTGGCCGAGCACGTTGTTGATCTTGTGGGAGCCGGTGTGGTTGAGGTCCTCGCGCTTGAGCAGGATCCGCGCGCCGTTGCAGTACTCGCTGAAGTTGCGGGCCTCGGTCAGCGGGCTGGGCCGGCCGGTGTACTCGGTGAGCAGCCGGTGCAGCTCGGCCTGGAACTCCGGGTCGTGCTTGGCCTTGTCCCAGGCCACGGCGACCTCGTCGAGGGCCGCGACGAGGGCTTCGGGACTGAACCGGCCTCCGAAGCGGCCGTAGTGTCCGCCCTCGCTCAGGTAGGGAGGCACGGGATGTGCGCTGTTCGTGTTCATCAGGTCTCCAGGTGCCCCGCCGGGGGCACGGCGTGAGTGGACGGTCGGTCGCGGCGCGCAACCCGTGCTCAGGCAGCCGCACGGGTTCGGTGACGAGGCCACGCGGACGGTCTGCGGTCGCCCTGCGGGGCGGCCGGGGCAGGTGGCTGCGGTCCTGGGTCCCGCCTGCGATCGACGCACACCCGCTGTCCGGTACCGAGGATCGTGCCGCACCTACCGACAGTATGCACGGAACGGCCCGGACCGTACCGGATCCGCGGGAGCGGTGCGCAGCACGCAGCCCTGCCCGCGTGGCCTCCTGCGCCATCGCCGGGTCAGGGTGGCCGCGCGGGGCGCCCGGAGCGCGTCCACGGTCAGCGCCGGTCCCGCAGCGCGGGGTGCGCGCCCGCGGTGACGAGGTCGGCGACGGCCTCGCGGGGCTTGCGTCCGACCACCAGGCTCTCCCCGACCAGCACCGCGTCGGCGCCGGCGCTCGCGTAGGCGAGCAGGTCGTGGGGGCCGCGCACGCCGGACTCGGCGACCTTGATCTTGTCGTCGGGGATCAGCGGGGACAGCCGGGCGAAGGTCTCGCGGTCCACCTCGAGGGTCTTGAGGTTGCGGGCGTTGACCCCGATGACCGTGGCCCCGGCGTCCAGAGCGCGCTCGACCTCCTCCTCGGTGTGCACCTCGACGAGCGGGGTCAGGCCGAGCGACTCGGCCCGCTCCACCAGGGAGACCAGGGCGTCCTGGGACAGCGCGGCGACGATCAGCAGGACGGCGTCCGCACCGTAGACCCGCGCCTCCCACAACTGGTAGGAGCTGACCACGAAGTCCTTGCGCAGCAGCGGCGTGTCCACCGCGGCGCGGACCACCGCCAGGTCGGCCAGGCTGCCGCCGAAGCGGCGCTGCTCGGTGAGGACGCTGATCATGCAGGCGCCGCCCGCGGCGTAGTCGCGGGCCAGTGCGGCGGGGTCGGCGATCGCGGCGAGCGCGCCCTTGGAGGGGCTGGAGCGCTTGACCTCGGCGATGACCTGGACTCCGGGGGCGCGCAGCGCCGCCACCACGTTCTTGGGCCACGGTAGGGTCGCGGCCTGCTCTTTGAGCTGATCCAAGGGTGCGGCGGCCTGGCGTTCGGCGAGGTCCGCGCGCACTCCGTCGATGATCTCGTCGAGCACGCTCACGTGAGAGGGCCCCTTCTTGCTGTCGACTGGGTGACGGGGAGTGAGAGGGCTCACTCCCGCCGTATGTCCCGATCGTATCCGTCCCCGGGGACAGCCGGACACCGGCACCGTGCATTGGCGTCCGCCGGGGCGCTCCGGCGCAGCGGGCGCGCAGGTCGCCGGGCACGGGCCGCCCCGGCGGGGAGGCGTTCAGGACAGGATCGGCGCGGGGACGCCCCCGGGGGCGAGCAGCACCCCGAAGGGCAGGTTGCGCAGGATCCAGAAGGCGACGACGATCCCCGGCACCGCCCACGCCAGGAACGGGGGGAACGGCGGGGGCGGCCGGTGGGAGGGCCGGAAGGACCGGTACACCCAGTGCAGGTAGCCGAGTGCGAGGAAGGGCAGCGCGGCCAGCAGCAGGATGTTCATCTGCGCGGCGCCGACGATGTCGAGGTGGGTCAGCGCGTGCAGCGCCCGGGTCGTGCCGCAGCCCGGGCAGTAGGTGCCGGTGAGGGCCAGCCAGACGCAGACGGGGTAGTGCCCCGGTTCGTTGGGGTCGACGAAGTGCACCACGACCGCGCCGGTCAACCCCATGAAGCCCAACGCCAACGGCGCCGCCGCAGGATGCAGACGGCGCCGTGGTCGTGCCGGAACTCTCGGGCCGGGCATGGTTCGACTAGTAGGAGTAGGTGGTCGTCGTCGCAGCACCCACCATGAGGATCACGAAGATGAAGTAGAGGATCATGCCCACCCAGGTGATGACCGTGAGGGTGAAGCTGATCAGACCCAGGATCCTGGCGGTGCCGGCTGCGCTCTCGGCCCCGGCGTAGTCGCCCGCGCTCCACTTGCTGTTGACCTGGAGCGAGAAGACCAGCCCGATGATGCCGAGGATGCCCATGCATCCGAAGATGCCCAGGATGTTCATCCACAGGTAGTTCTTGGGGGGCTGGGCGGCAGGCTGTCCGCCGCTGGGGTAGCCGGGGGGCGGGGCGAAGCCGCCGGGGGGCGGGGGGCCGGGAGGACCGTAGCTCATGTTTGGTGTGTCTTTCCGTGTACGGCGGATCGTCAGAGCGCGTCGCGACCGGGGAGACAGGAACCAACAGGTGTCACGGTTGGAAGTACCCCTCCATACGCGCCGCGAACGACCGAATCATGCCAGATTTTCTCGTCGTTTGTGCGGCCGGCACCGGTAACGATCGGCGATCGAACCGGCATGAGGACTGGCCGGTCCCCGGAGAGAGCCCGGAGACCGGTCGGTCACACCGCCGCGGTGCTGCTGCTCTCCGCGAGCTTGGCCTCGTACTCCTCGCGGGTCATCGGGCGGGGGCGGGGCGCCTTGCGGCCCAGGCCCGCCTTCTTCATCACACCGGCCACGACAGCGCACACGACACTGGCAGCCAGGCCGATGATCGTCCAGGTGACGATGGGCAGGCCGGCGATGATCGCGGTCGCGGCCGCGACCCAGACGACGATCCACGAGATGGTGAGGAACCAGCCGGCAACGGTGTTGCCGTGGTCGTCGTGGTGTTCTTCGGCCATCAACGCTCCTTTGGTTCAGCGTTCTCATCGGTGGGGTCCGCGCCGCTGTCGAGCGACCTCCACAGCTCTGCGGGAGTACCGGTGCGGGTCGCGCGGGGGGCGCTGTGGCGATCGTACCGGCTGCTCATGGCGGGCCACGCGGTACCCCGGACCAGGGTGAGCACCCCGGCGGCGCACAGCAGCACCGCGCCGACGGTGGCCACTACCGGCCAGGTCCACGCCACGGTGAGGGCGCCGAGCGTCCCCTCGGCGGTGACCGCCCGCAGTGCGGCGTCGGCCAGGGCGGAGGAGCGCAGGCCGGTCGCGACGGCGCCGAGGACGCCGACCCCCAGCAGCGCCACCAGGAGTCCGACGAGGCGGCGGGCCGCTCCCCCGGTCGCGACCAGCGCGGCCAGCGCGGCCAGCGCGGCCCAGCCCAGCGCGGAGACGGCCGGGACCAGGTCGGCCGCGGACAGCTCGACGGCGACGGGGGCGAGGTCGCCCGCCAGGTCGACCCGGGCGCTCACCCAGACCTGGGCGGAGGCGGCGAGCAGGGCGACCGCGCCGAGCGCGGTGAGCGCGAGCGCGGCCAGGTACTCCCGGCGGCGGGACGCGGGGGGCGCCGCTGCCGTCGCGCCGCTCACAGCAGCCGGTCCGCGTCGAAGCAGGTCCGGTCGCCGGTGTGGCAGGCCCCGCCGGTCTGGTCGACCTTGACCAGCAGGGTGTCGCCGTCGCAGTCGAGCGCGACGGAGACGACGCGCTGGGTGTTGCCGGACGTCGCGCCCTTCACCCAGTACTCCCCTCGGCTGCGCGACCAGTAGGTGGCGGCCCGGGTGGTGAGGGTGCGCCGCAGCGCCTCGTCGTCCATCCAGGCGAGCATGAGGACCTCTCCGGTGTCGTACTGCTGCACGACGGCGGGCACCAGCCCGTCCGGGTTGCGCTTGAGCCGTGCCGCGATGCCGGGGTCCAGTTCGGGAGGACTGCTGCTCATGCCTGCAAGCCTACGGCCGTGCGCGCGGGGGCCGCGGACGGGGTTTGTGCTTATCTGGTGCGGGGAGGCCGCCGCGGCCGAGCGGCGGGCCTCCCGCCGTCCCGCGCACCGTCGAGACCGTCGAGGATGGAGCCCCCGTGACCGTCGAACAGCTCGCGGCCGACCTGGCCGGCAAGGCCGCGGCCCTGAACCGGCTGGCCGACCACCTGGCCCGCCACGACCCCTACGCGGCGCTGCCCTCCCTGCTGGACGACGAGCCCGCCGCGGTCGTCCTGCTGGGGGTGGGGGCGGGCCGCTACGCGTGCCAGGCGGCGGGCGCGCGGTTGCGCGCCGCCGGGCTGGGGGCGTTCGCCGAGTCCGCGACCGCGGCGCACCTGCCGCCCGGGGGGCCGGACACGCTGGTGGTGGCGGTGGCGCTGGGCAGCGGGCGGCGCGAGCTGCGCGAGTCGCTGGAGCGCTACGCGCAGTCCAGCGCGGTGGTGGTGCTGGCCGACTCCCCCGAGGCGCCCGAGGCCCGCTACGCCGACGTGGTGGCGCCGCTCATGGCGGACGGGGCCGCCCGGGAGCTGGAGGTCGTGGCCTACCAGCAGGCGGTGGCGCTGCTGCTGGTGCTGGCGGCCCGCCTGAGGGCGGCGCCGCCGGGGGTCGCCGACCCGTCGGCGACGCTGCGCCGCGCCGCGAACTCCGTCACCGACCTGTGGGAGCGCGCCCCCTCCTGGGTGCCCCGGGTGGCCGAGGTGCTGCGCGGCCGTTCCGGGACGGCGCTGGTGGCCCCGGAGGAGCTGCTGCCGTCGGCGCGGTTCGGCGCGCTGACGCTGCGGCGCGGCCCCGTGCTGGCCGCCCACGCCTGCGAGACCGGCGAGTGGTCGCACGTGGACCGCTACCTGGCGGCGATCCAGGACTACCGGGCGCTGCTGTTCACCGGGTCGCGGTTCGACGAGCGGTTCTCCGACCACCTGCGGGCGCTGCGCGGGGCCTTCGTCGCGGTGGGCGGCGAGGTCGCGGGGGCCACGGCGAGCCTGCGCTACGCGGGGGACGGCGACCCGGACGTGCGCCTGCTCGTCGACCCGCTGGTCAGCGAGCTGCTGGCGCTGCACTGGTGGCGGGAGCGCGAGGGCTGAGCCGGGCGGAGCCTTCCGGCGTCCTCCGCGGCCCCGCCCGGCTCACGCCGAGCTGCGCACCCAGGAGGCGTGCAGGTCCGCGTAGACGCCCGGGCGCGCGACCAGGTCGCGGTGGGTGCCGCGCTGCACGATGCGGCCGCGGTCGAAGACCAGCACCTCGTCGGCGGCCTCGGCGGTGGAGAGCCGGTGGGCGATCGCCACGGAGGTGCGGCCGCGGGTGAGGCGGTCCAGGGCGCGCTGGATGCGCACCTCGGTGGCCGGGTCGACCGCGGAGGTGGCCTCGTCCAGGACGAGCAGGTCGGGGTCGGCCACGTAGGCGCGGACCAGCGCCACGAGCTGGCGCTCCCCGGCCGACAGGGACTCGCCGCGCTGGCCCACCGGGGTGTCCAGGCCGTGCGGCAGCCCGGCCAGCCAGTCGCCCAGGCCCAGTTCGGCGACGGCCTCGCGGATCTGCTCGTCGGTGGCCTCGGGGCGGGCGAAGCGGATGTTGTCGCCGAGGGTGCTGTCGAACAGGAAGCCCTCCTGGGGCACCATGACCACCCGGGAGCGCAGCGAGGAGAACGCCACCTCGCGCAGGTCGACGCCGTCGAGCAGCACCGTGCCCTCGTCGGGGTCCATGAGCCGGGTGAGCAGCTTGACGAAGGTGGTCTTGCCGGAGCCGGTCTCCCCGACCACCGCGACGCGGCGGCCGGGGGCGATGTCCACGTCGATGTCGTCGAGGACGCGGGGGCCGCCGGGGTAGGCGTAGCCGACGTGGTCGAAGCGGATCGTGACGGGGCCGCGCGGCAGGTGCTTGCCGTCGGGGCCGGGGTCGGCGATGTCGGGCACGGTGTCGAGGACCCCCAGCACCCGCCGCCATCCGGCGATCGCGTTCTGGGCCTCGTTGAAGATCTCCGTGGCCATGGTCATGGGCATGATGAACAGGTTGATGAGGAACAGGAAGGCGACCAACTGCCCGGCGGTGAGGGAACCCGCCACGCCCAGCGCCACGCCGGCGACGATGACGACCGCGTAGGTGAACGCGGAGACGAGTTCGGCGAGCGGGGAGATCGCCATGGACAGGCGCTGCGCCCTGACCTGGGCGGCGCGGGTGGCCACGACGGTGGCGTCGACGCGCCTGGCGGTGCGCTCCTCGGTGCCGTGGGCGCGGATGACCGCGGCGCCGACGACGGTCTCGCCGACCACGCCGAGCATCTCGCCGGTGCGCTCCCGCACCTTCAGGTAGGCCCTGGACAGCAGTTTCTGCAATTGGCGCACGCCGAACAGCAGGGGCGTGAAGCACACCCACACCAGCAGGGTGAGCTGCCAGGAGTACACGGCCATCAGCGTGGTGGCGATCGCCACCTGCCCGGTGCTGACGATCAGCAGGATGCCGCCCCACTGCATGAAGGTGCTGATCTGGTCGACGTCGCTGGTGACCCGGGAGACCAGCGCGCCCTTGCGCTCGCTGTTCTGGGTGAGCACCGACAGGTCGTGGACGTGGCGGAACGCCTTGCGGCGCAGGGTGGCCAGGCCCGACTCGGTGGACCGGTACAGGCGGGTGTTCATCACGTAGGAGCACAGCGCGGTGAGGGCGACCAGTGCGGCGCACAGCGCGACCGCGCCGACGACGAAGCCGATGTCGGGGCCGCCCTCGGCGAGCAGCCCGTTGTCGATGATCTGCTGCACCGCCAGCGGCACCACGACCTTGCCGAAGGTGGCGGCCACGGCGAGCGCGACGGTCACCGGCAGTCCGCGGGTGAACTCGGGGGACAGCGCCAGGCCGCGGCGCAGGGTGGCCCACGCCGAGTCGGTGGAGCGGTGCAGGGCGGGGGCGGCGGTCTCCCGGGCGTCGGCGCGGGAGGCCCGGGTGCGTGCCGGGGCGCTCATCGGACGGCCTCCTGGTCGGCGGATCGGGCGGCGGCTTCGGCGCTGCGCTGTGCAGCGGCCTGCTCGTAGGCGGTGACGAGGCGGTGGTACCCGGGGGAGCGCGCGAGCAGCTCGGCGTGGGTGCCCCGGTCGCGCACGGTGCCCTGTTCGAGGTAGACGACCTCGTCGGCGAGTTCGATGGTGGCCCTGCGGTAGGCCACGACCACGACGGTGGCCCCGGCGAGGTCGGCCTCGCGCAGCCCGCCCAGGATCTGTGCCTCGACCTGGGGGTCGACCGCGGAGGTGGCGTCGTCCAGGATGAGCAGCCGCGGTCGGCGGACCAGGGCGCGGGCCAGGGCGAGGCGCTGGCGCTGGCCGCCGGACAGGCTGGTGCCGCGCTCGCCCAGCCGGGTGTCGAGCCCCTGCGGGAGCGCGGCGACGAAGGAGTCGGCGCAGGCCAGGCGCAGCGCCTGCCACACGGCGGCGTCGTCGACGTCGGCGCCGAGGGTGACGTTGCCGCGGACGGTGTCGTCGAAGATGAAGGTGTGCTGCGGCACCAGGGCGACGGCGCGGGCCAGCTCCCCGTGGGCGTAGTCGCGGGCGTCGACCCCGTCCACGAGCACCCGGCCGCTGTCCGGGTCGACCAGGCGGGCCAGCAGCATGGTGAGGGTGGACTTGCCCGCCCCGGTGGGGCCGACGAGGGCGGTGACCCGTCCCGGGGACAGCTCCAGGTCGACGTCGTGCAGCACGGTGGTGCGCGCCGTCGGCCCGTCGTCGGCGGCGTCCAGGCCGCGGGCGCTCTCGGGGGCGGTGTCGTCGCGCCGGTCGGTGTAGGTGTCGGCGTAGGAGAAGCTGAGGCCGCGGACGCTGACCGCCAGTCCGTGGTCGCCGTCGAGCACGGCGTCGCCGTAGTCGGTGCCGCCCTCGGCGTCGAGCACCGCGCGGACCCGCCGCCACCCCACCACGCTGCGCGGCAGGTCGCCGAGCAGCCACCCGAAGGAGCGCACCGGCAGCGACAGCAGGGTGAACAGGTAGGCGATCTGGACGACCTCGCCGGAGGTGGCGGCGCCCAGGTCGATGCGGACCAGGCCGATGAGCAGCACCGCCAGCACGCCGAGGTTGGGCAGCGCCTCCAGGAGCGGGTCGAACGCGGCGCGCATCCGGCCGACCCTGATCTGGGCGTCGCGCAGGCGGTCGGCGGCGCGGGCGAACCGCTCGGTCTCGGTGTCCTCGCGGCCGAGGGTCTTGACCACGAGCGCGCCGTCGAAGGACTCGTGCGCGACCTCGCTGACCTGGGCGCGCAGCGCCTGGGCGCGGGCGGCGACCGGGGAGACCCGGCGCTGGAACACGACGTTGGCCGCGGCCAGGGCGGGGAAGACCACGAAGCCCACCAGGGCCAGCACCGGATCGGTGACGAGCATCGCGACGGCGGCGATGACCAGCATGGCGACGCTGCCCACGGCCATGGGCAGCGGGGCGAGCGGCTGCCAGGCGGCCTCGACGTCGGCGTTGGCGTTGGACAGCAGTTGCCCGGCGGGGTGGCGCTGGTGCCAGGAGAGCGGGAGCTGGAGGTACTTGCGGGCGACCGCGCGCCGGTAGTGGGCCTGCATGCGGAACTGCATGAGGCCGGCGTAGAGGCGGCGCGCGCCCAGGCCCAGGGCGCGGAGCACGCCGACGCCGAACACCACCGCCGCCGCCCCGGCCACCGCGGCTGCGGTGGTGCGCCCCTCGGCGATGGCGGGCAGGATGACCCGTTCGGACACGGCGCCGAGGACGGAGGCCGAGGTGACGGCGGCGGCCGCATACAGCAGTGCGCCGACCAGTGCCGCGGTGAAGACCCACGGTTCGGTGCGGATCGCGACCCACAGGACGCGCATCCCTTCGGTGAGGATCCGAGAGTCGATTCCGGGCCTGGCCGACCCCTGTGCCATTCGTCCCCCTGTGATGCTGTGCCGGTGAGCAGCGCCGTCCCCCGACGGACGCACGGTTTCCCACCGTACCCAGCGGCCTGCCGGACGACACCGGTCGGTTCAGCGCTGTGGACGGCCCGGGTATTCCGCCGCCGCAGCGCACCGGACGTCCGCTTCCGGTCAGCGTGGCGGGCCGCCGCAGGACGGTGCGGGGGGCGGCTCGGTCCGGGACCGCTGCGCGGGCGCCCTGCCGTGTCCGGTGTGGGCCCCGGCGCGGGGCGTGTGCTGCGCGCCGGGGCCCGCACCGTCGGGCTCAGCGCACCGGGTGGCCCTTGGCGCGCAGGTCCGCCTTGACGTCGTTGATGGTGAACTCGCCGAAGTGGAACACGCTGGCGGCCAGGACCGCGTCGGCGCCCGCGTCCACCGCCGGGGCGAAGTGCTCCACGGCGCCCGCTCCCCCGCTGGCGACCAGCGGCACGGTCACCGCTTCGCGCACCGCGCGGATCAGCTCCAGGTCGAAGCCGGCCTTGGTGCCGTCGGCGTCCATGGAGTTGAGCAGGATCTCGCCCGCGCCGAGTTCCACGGCCTGCCGGACCCACTCGATCGCGTCGATGCCGGTGCCCCGGCGTCCGCCGTGCGTGGTGACCTCGAACCCGCTGGGGGTGGTGGTCCCCTCGACGGTGCGGCGCACGTCGGCGGAGAGGACCAGCACCTGGTTGCCGAAGCGCTGGGCGATCTCGCGGATCAGCTCGGGGCGGGCGACCGCGGCGGTGTTGACGCTGACCTTGTCGGCCCCGGCGCGCAGCAGCCGGTCGACGTCGTCGGTGCTGCGCACGCCGCCGCCGACGGTGAGCGGGATGAACACCTGCTCGGCGGTGCGGCGCACCACGTCGTAGGTGGTCTCGCGGTTGCCGCTGGAGGCGGTGACGTCCAGGAAGGTGAGTTCGTCGGCGCCCTCGGCGTCGTAGCGCCGGGCCAGTTCGACGGGGTCTCCCGCGTCGCGCAGGTTCTGGAAGTTGACGCCCTTGACGACCCGTCCCCCGTCGACGTCGAGGCACGGGATGACGCGTACCGCCAGGCTCATCGGGCGGCCTCGCGCACCGTGGCCAGGGCCTCCTCCAGGGTGAACGCGCCCTCGTACAGGGCGGTGCCCATGATGGCGCCCTCCACGCCCTCGGGGACCAGGGACGCCAGCGCCCGCAGGTCGTCCAGGCTGGACACGCCGCCGCTGGCCACGACCGGCTTGTCGGTGCGCGCGCACACGTCGCGCAGCAGGTCGAGGTTGGGGCCCTTGAGCGTGCCGTCCTTGTTGACGTCGGTGACGACGTAGCGGGCGCAGCCCGCGGCCTCCAGGCGCTCCAGCGTCTCGTACAGGTCGCCGCCGTCGCGGGTCCAGCCGCGCGCGGCCAGGGTGGTGCCGCGCACGTCCAGGCCGATGGCGATCCGGTCGCCGTGCTCGGCGATGATCCTGGCGCACCACTCGGGGTTCTCCAGCGCGGCGGTGCCGATGTTGACGCGGCGGCAGCCGGTGGCCAGCGCCGCGGCCAGCGACTCGTCGTCGCGGATGCCGCCGGACAGCTCGACCTTCACGTCGAGCCTGCCGACGATGGAGGCCAGCAGCTCCCGGTTGTTGCCGCGGCCGAAGGCGGCGTCCAGGTCGACCAGGTGGATCCACTCGGCTCCGGCGTCCTGCCAGGCCAGGGCGGCCTTCAGCGGGTCGCCGTAGCGGCCCCCGGTGTCGGCCTTGCCCTGGACGAGCTGTACGGCCTGGCCGCCCGAGACGTCGACGGCGGGCAGGAGTTCGAGTGTGGGCGCCATGTGGATTGAACCTTTCACGGGTGGGGAGAACGTCGGGGCCGCTCCGGCGGCGGGCCGGTCAGAGGGTCGCGACCCAGTTGGCGAGCAGGTGGGCTCCCGCGTCTCCGGACTTCTCCGGGTGGAACTGGGTGGCCCACAGCGGGCCGTTCTCCACGGCCGCCACGAACGGGGAGCCGTGGGTGGACCAGGTGACCAGCGGCGGCTTCAGGTACGGGTTGGTGTCCGCCATCTCCCAGGTGCGCACCCCGTAGGAGTGGACGAAGTAGAAGCGGGTGTCGCGGTCGAGCCCGGCGAACAGGGCGGAGCCCTCGGGGACGTCCACGGTGTTCCATCCCATGTGCGGGACGACGGGGGCGTCCAGCCGCTCCACGGTGCCGGGCCACTCGCCGCAGCCGGGGGTGGTGACGCCGTGCTCGACGCCCCGCTCGAACAGGATCTGCATGCCCACGCAGATGCCCAGCACGGGTCGGTTGCCCGCCAGGCGCTTGCCGATGACGCGGTCGCCGTTGACGGAGCGCAGCCCCTTCATGCAGGCCTCGAACGCGCCGACCCCGGGCACGACGAGCCCGTCGGCCTCCAGCGCGGCGTGCGGGTCGGCGGTGACGGTGACGTGGGCGCCGACTCGCTCCACGGCCCGCTGTGCGGAGCGCAGGTTTCCCGATCCGTAGTCGAGGATGACGACACGTGGCTGCACGGGTGGGCGTGCCTTCCTGTGAGGGCGGTCAGAGGTAGCCGAGGCGCAGCACCCCGGCGGCCAGGGCCAGGACCGCGCAGGCGGCCAGGCCCGCGGCGAGGGCGCGGTTGGTCTTCCACGTCGCCAGGGTGCCGCCGACCAGCAGTCCGCTGAGGCCGATCAGCAGCACCCCGAGGAGCGTGATGCTCACAGCGCTCCCTTGGTGGAGGGGATCCCGGTGACGCGGGGGTCCCGCTCGCAGGCGAAGCGCAGGGCCCGGGCCAGCGCCTTGAACTGGCACTCCACGATGTGGTGGGCGTTGCGGCCGTAGGGGACGTGGACGTGCAGGGCGATGCGGGCCTGGGCGACGAACGACTCGAAGATGTGCCGGGTCATCGTGGTGTCGTAGTCGCGGCCGATCACCGGGGGCATGCCCTCGGGTTCGGAGTGCACCAGGTAGGGGCGTCCCGAGACGTCGACGGTGACCTCGGCGAGCGCCTCGTCCAGGGGGACCTTGGCGTCGGCGAAGCGCCGGATGCCGGCCTTGTCGCCGAGGGCCTCGCGGAAGGCCGCGCCGAGGGCGAGGGCGGTGTCCTCCATGGTGTGGTGGGAGTCGATGTGCAGGTCGCCCTCGGTGCGCACGGTGAGGTCGAACAGGCCGTGCTTGGCGAGCTGGTGGAGCATGTGGTCGAAGAAGCCGACGCCGGTGGAGATGTCGGCGGCTCCGGTGCCGTCGAGGTCGATCTCGACCAGGACCTTGGTCTCGTTGGTGGTGCGTTCGACGCGGCCGGTGCGGCTCATGGTCTGGATTCTCCTCGTCGGGGGCGGTGGACCGCCGGGGTCGGGGTGGGTGGCGGGGCCGTGCTCAGGCGCGGCCGGTCGCCGCGAGCAGCGCGTCGCGGAAGACGGCCATCTCCTCGGGGGTGCCGACGGTGACGCGCAGCCACTCGGGCGGCCCCACCTCGCGGATGAGCACCCCGCGCTCCAGCAGGTCGGCGAAGACCGCGGAACGGTCGGGGAAGCGGCCGAACAGCACGAAGTTGGCGTCGGAGTCGGCGACCTCGAAGCCGTGGGCGCGCAGCCACTCGACGAGCGCGTCGCGTTCGGCGCGCAGCGCGTCGACCGCGCCCAGCAGTTCGTCGGCGTACTCCAGGGCGGTGCGGGCCACCGCCTGGGTGACGGCCGACAGGTGGTAGGGCAGCCGTACCAGTTGCAGGGCGTCGACGACGGCCGGGTGCGCGGCGAGGTAGCCGAGCCTCGCCCCGGCCAGCGCGAACGCCTTGGACATGGTACGCGAGACGATGACGTTGGGGTGGTCGGGCAGCAGGGTCAGGGCGCTGGGGGTGCCCTCGCGGCGGAACTCGGCGTAGGCCTCGTCGACCACGACGACGCCGGGGGAGGCCGCGGCGACCGCCTCGACGGTCTCCAGCGGCAGCGCGGTGCCGGTGGGGTTGTTGGGCGAGGTCAGGAAGACCACCGCGGGCTGGTGCTCCTTGACCGCGACCACGGCGTCGTCGACGTCCACCTCGAAGCGCGCGGTGCGGGGCACCGACACCCAGCGGGTGGCGGTGCCGCGCGCGATGATCGGGTGCATGGAGTAGGACGGCTCGAAGCCCACGGCGGTGCGGCCGGGGCCGCCGAACGCCTGGAGGATCTGCTGGAGGACCTCGTTGGAGCCGTTGGCGGCCCACACGTTGGCGGCGTCCAGGCCGTGGCCGAGGTAGTCGGCGAGCGCCTGGCGCAGGGCGACGGCGTCGCGGTCGGGGTAGCGGTTGATCCCGGTGGCGGCCTCGGCGACGGCGCGGCCGATCGCCTCGGCCAGCCGCTGCGACGGCGGGTAGGGGTTCTCGTTGGTGTTGAGGACGGCCCGCACCGTCAACTGCGGGGCGCCGTAGGGGGCCTGTCCGCGCAGGTCGTCGCGGAGGGGCAGGTCGTCGAGGCCGAAGCCGGGGTGTCCGAGGTCGCTCACGCCTGCTCCTCCAGCGGGATGCGTGCGGTGACGGCCTCGCCGTGCGCGGGGAGGTCCTCGGCCTGGGCGAGGGCCACCACGTGGTGGGCGACGTCGGCGAGGGCGGCGCGGTCGTACTCGACGACGTGGATGCCGCGCAGGAAGGTCTGCACGCTCAGTCCCGAGGAGTGGCAGGCGCAGCCGCCGGTGGGCAGCACGTGGTTGGAGCCCGCGCAGTAGTCGCCCAGGGAGACCGGCGAGTGGTCGCCGACGAAGATCGCCCCGGCGTTGCGCACCCGGGCGGCGACCTCCCGGGCGTCGGCGGTCATGACCTCCAGGTGCTCGGGGGCGTAGGCGTTGACGACGGCCAGCCCGTGGTCGAGGTCCTCGACGAGGACGATGCCGGACTGGGGACCGGAGAGGGCCTGGGCGATGCGCTCGCTGTGCTTGGTGGCGGGCACCCGCTCGGCCAGCTCGGCCTCGACGCGGTCGGCGAGCTCCTCGGAGGGGGTGACCAGCACCGACGCGGCGACGACGTCGTGCTCGGCCTGGCTGATCAGGTCGGCGGCGACGTAGCCGGGGTTGGCGGTGTCGTCGGCGAGGACGGCGATCTCGGTGGGGCCGGCCTCGGAGTCGATGCCGATGACGCCCTTGAGCAGGCGCTTGGCCGCGGCGACCCAGATGTTGCCGGGGCCGGTGACCATGTCGGCGCGGGCGCACTCGCCCGCCCCGTAGGCGAACATGGCGACGGCCTGGGCGCCGCCCACGGCGTAGACCTCGTCGACGCCGAGCAGGGCGCAGGCGGCCAGGACGGTGGGGTGCGGCAGTCCGCCGAAGTCGGCCTGCGGCGGCGAGGCCACGGCCAGGGAGCCGACCCCGGCCTCCTGGGCGGGCACGACGTTCATGACGACGCTGGAGGGGTAGACGGCGCGGCCGCCGGGCACGTAGAGGCCGACCCGGTCGACGGGGACCCAGCGCTCGGTGACGGTGCCGCCGGGGACGACCCGGGTGGTGGTGTCGGTGCGGCGCTGGTCGCGGTGGACCAGGCGGGCGCGGCGGATCGACTCCTCCAGGGCGGCGCGCACGGCCGGGTCGAGCTCGGCGAGCGCGGCCTTCAGGGCCTCGGCGGGGACCCTGAGGTGGGCGGGGCGCACCCCGTCGAAGCGCTCTCCCAGTTCGATCAGCGCCTCGACCCCGCGTCTGCGCACGTCCTCGCAGATGGGACGGACCTTCTCGACCGCGGACGCGACGTCGGTCTCGGCGCGCGGCAGCGAGTCGCGCGGATCGGCGGGGTTGCCTCGGAGATCGATTCGGGAGATCACGCCCCTCATTGTAGGGGCGGCCCCGTGCGGGGCTCCCCGGGCCGCGAGGCCTGTGGACGGGCGCGTCCTCTCTTCCGCATACTTTGCGCCCGTGCGGTCAGCGGCGGGGTATGAGTATCGACGTCCACACGTCCCACCAGGGACTCTCGAAGTTCCACCAACTGCTGGCGGACCAGCTCCGCCACGAGTTCACCGCCTCGCAGCAGTACGTGGCGCTGGCCGCGTGGTTCGACGGCCGGGACCTGCCCCGGCTGGCCGGGTTCTTCTACCGCCAGGCGCTGGAGGAGCGCGACCACGCGATGATGATCCTGCGCTTCCTGCTCGACAGCGGCGTCCCGGCCCCGGTGCCGGGGACCGACGCGGTGCAGAACGACTTCGACACCCCGCGCGACCCGGTCGCGCTCGCCCTGCGCCAGGAGCGCGTGGTCACCGACCAGTTCCACCGGCTGGCCGCGACCGCGCGCGAGGAGCACGACTACACCGGCGAGCAGTTCCTCCAGTGGTTCCTCAAGGAGCAGGTGGAGGAGGTCGCCACGATGTCGACGCTGCTGACGGTCATGGACCGCGCCAACGGCGACCTGTTCGCCGTGGAGACCTTCGTCGCCCGCGACCTGAGCCCGGGGGGCGCCGCGGAGACCGGGGCCCCGGAGACGGCGGGACCGGCCGTGTCCTGAGGCCGCCCGCCGCCGCGGGACGCCGCTCCCCCGCCGGCGGGCATACTTGTACGGTGTCCACCGCGCTGCCGCTCTTTCCGCTCGGCTCGGTCCTCTACCCGGGCCTGACCATGGCCCTGCGCGTGTTCGAGGACCGCTACCTGAGACTGGTGGACGACCTGATGGCGCTGCCCGCCGACCAGCCCCGCCGCTTCGGGGTGGTGGGCATCCGGCTCGGCCACGAGGTCGGGGAGCGGGGGGCGCACCAGATCGCCGAGGTGGGCTGCACGGCCGAGATCAGCGCGGTGCAGCGCCGCTCCGACTCCGGCCTGGACCTGGTGGTCGCGGGGGTGGAGCGGTTCCGGGTGGTGGAGTGGATCGAACCGGACAAGGACACGCCCTACCTGCGGGCGCGGGTCGTCGCGCTGCCCGAGGAGAGCGGCGAGGACGCCGAGGTCTGGCGGGAGCGGGCGGCCCGGTCCTTCGCGGTGTACCTGGAGCGCCTGGAGCGCATCGGGGTGCTGGCCGCAGAGGACGCGGAGCTGCCCGACACGCCGCCGGAGGCCGCCTACGCGGTGGCCGACGCCCTGGTTCTGGACATGCCCGACAAGCAGGCGCTGCTGGAGGCCCCCTCCGCGGCCGAGCGCCTGGCGCTCGCCGTCGACCTGCTGCGGCGGGAGAACCGGGTGCTGTCCGCGCTTCGCCTGCTGCCCGCGGGGCGCTTCCCGCAGCAGGTGATCAATCTGAACTGACCGGTCCACGTCACGGGAAGCGAGCAGCGTTGAGCGGTAAGGGAACTCCGGCCACGGTCGCGGCCGAGCGCGGCGGTGTGGCGTTCACCCTGCACAGCTACGAGGTCGCCGGAACGGACTCCTACGGCAAGGAGGCCGCGGCGGCGCTGGGGGTGTCGCCCGAGCGGATCTTCAAGACCCTGGTCGCCGAGGTCGACGGCACGCTGACGGTGGGCGTGGTGCCGGTGGCGGGCAGGCTCGACCCCAAAGCGCTGGCGGCGGCCGTGGGCGGCAAGCGGGCGCGGATGGCCGACCCCGCCAGGGCCGAGCGGGCCACCGGGTACGTGCGCGGCGGCATCAGCCCGCTGGGGCAGCGCAGGAAACTGCGGACCGTGGTGGACTCCTCGGCGCTGAAGCACGAGACCGTGTACGTGTCGGCGGGCCGGCGCGGTCTTCAGATGGAGCTGGACCCCGCCGACCTGGTACGGCTCACCGGGGCCGACACCGCCCCGATCTGTGCCGTGGACTGAGTCCCCGGCGGGGGCGGCGCAGGCTCTTTCCCGTCGCGGAAAACCGACCTAGTGTGATCAATATCCCGTTGACACAGCACAGGCGAGGAGTCCGCGATGGTCGCCGCGGTGGTGTGGGGCACGGCCCTGCTCTACCTGCTCGTCACGTTCTGCTATGCGGCGACCCGGATCCGTTACTCGCGGGTGCGCGCGGCCGGTCCGCTGCGGCCCGCGGTGCTCCCCGGTGACCTGGACCCCTACACGCTGGCCCTGCTCGCCGGAGGCCGCACGCGGATGGGGGAGGTGGCGGTGGCCGAGCTGTTCCTCGCCGGACGGATCACGGCGTGGGGCCCCGGCATGGTCGCCCGCGTCCCGGACTCCCGGCAGGCGCCCCCCGCCCCGCTGTCGGCCGCGCCGTTCGTGCGGCTGCTCGCCGCGCGCCTGGTGAGCGACCGACCGCTGCCCGTGGACCGGCTGGCGTCCACGGCGGCGTGCGGCGACGCGGTCACCGCGACGCTGTGGCGGCTGCGCCGGCTGGGGCTGTTCCTGGCCCCGGACCGGTTGCGCCGGGTGACGGCGCTGCGGCGGGCGGCGTGGCTCTCCCAGGCGGCCCTGGGGGTCACGGGCGTACTGGGCGCGGGGTTCGCGGTGGGGTGGACGGTGTCGTCGGCCTCGGCGGACCGCTCCCCCGCACCGCTGCTGCTGGTCCTGCTGCTGGGCTACCCCTTCCTGCTGCACGCGGCCTACCGTGCGGCCGGCGGTCTTGCGGGGGCGGTGGGGGCGGCGGCGCTGGTGGTGGCGGTGAGCGCGGTGGCCGGGAGGTTCGCCGCGGAGCTGCTGGCCGCCACCGCGCTGTTCGCGGGGTGGTTCGCGGCCTACGCGGTCTACCGGGGCACCGGGGGGCGGCTGGGGCCGCGCTCGGCGGCCGGGGACGTCCTGCTGGCCGAGGCCCGCGCGGAGCTGGAGACGTGCGGCGGCGACGGGGCGCTGCTGCGGGCGACCGCGCTGCTGGGGTTCCGCGGGCTGCGGGCAAGAGGAGCGCCGCCGGCGGCCCCGCCCCGGCTGGTGCGGCTGGCCGCCTTCGCCGCGGCGTGCGGGCGCTCGTTCGGCTGCGCGGACCGGGGGGTGGGCGGGGACTTCGGCTGGGACGGGTCGTGCGGCGAGTGGGCGCGCGCCGAGCGCCTGCCGCTGCCGTCGGCCGCGCAGCACGGCGGCCGGGACCGCGGGGGACCCTCCTCCGGCCGCCCCTGAAACCCGGCGGCGCGGGGCCGCGGCGTCGTGGAAGCAGCACTCGGGGTATTGTCGCCGACTGATATCCGATATATCGTTAAATTGTCGATCGTTCGGTTGTAGTCGCCGACCTCTCGAGGAGACCCGATGGCCACCACGTTCATACCCCTGGGCTGGAAGATCGGCGGACCGGGCTGGGCCCGGCGCCTCCCCCGGCCGAGGCGCTTCCTGCACCGGGCGAGCGCGCGCGGTCCGCGCCGCCCCGGAGGGTTCCGGCCGCCGTTCCCGCCGCCGCACGGCCCCTGGGGCCTCCACCCCGGCGGACCGCTGTTCGGCGGCCCCGGCGGGCCGTTCGGCTTCTTCGGCGGCCGCGGACCGCGCGCCCGGCGCGGCGACGTGCGCGCCGGGATCCTGCTGCTGCTGGCGGAGCGGCCGATGAGCGGCTACGAGATCATCAAGGAGAGCCAGGAGCGCAGCGGCGGCGCCTGGCGGCCCAGCCCTGGCTCGGTCTACCCGGTGCTGCAACAGTTGGAGGACGAGGGCCTGGTCACCGCCGCCGACGGCGAGGGGGGGCGGCGCCGCCCCTACCGGCTGACCGAGGAGGGGCAGGCCTACGTCGCCGAGCACGCCGAGGAGCTGACCCCGCCCTGGGAGAGCGCGGCCCGGGAGTACGAGGAGGCGCACGCCCCGCACGCCGAGCTCGCCCAACTGGCCGCCCAACTGGCCGCCGCCGCGGCCCAGGTCTCCCAGGTGGGCACCGCCGACCAGGTGGAGCGGGCCAAGCGGCTGCTGGTCGAGGCGCGCCAGGGCGTGTACCGCATCCTCGCCGAGGACGACGAGGGGGACGACTGACCGGGCGGCCCGGTCCTCCCCGGAGCGGGCCCTCCCCTCGGCGGCCGCGGCGGCTCAGGAGCCGTCGCCGGGGTCGGCCCGCTCCTCCTGCCACAGGGTGAGGGCCTCGAACAGCCCGTATTGCAGGACCGCGCTGAAGGACCACAGCAGCAGCGCGCTGTAGGAGCGCAGGGTCAGCCCGGTGCGGACGACGTCGCCGGGGCGGGCCAGCAGCAGGGCGGCGTCGGCGGCGCGCAGGTCGAGTCCCGCGCCCACGCCCCAGGCGACGCAGGAGCCCGCCAGGGTCCCGGTGACGACCCCGATCAGGGCGGGCAGCCGCAGGTCCAGCCCGTGGCGCTGGGAGGCCCGCTGCTGGAGGAGGTAGCAGGTGTAGCCGACGGCCAGTCCGGCGGCCAGCATCACGACCGAGTACCAGCCGTCGACGGCGAACCAGCTCTGGGAGAGCGGGTAGCGGGCGAGCCCTTGGGAGGTGACGGTCGCCTCGGGACGCGGCGCCAGCAGCCACCACAGCACCCCCAGCGGCAGCCCGAGCAGTGTGATGCCGCCGAAGACCACCGCCCCCACGGCGAGTTTGCGCCCCATGACCGGCCCACCCGTCCCCTCTCGGTCGTTCCGCCCCGAGGGTATCTCCTGCCCGGAGGCCCCGCCGCCGCGGCGCGGGGCGGCGGAGCCGCACCCGCAAGGAAATCGCACCGCGCGCCAAAAGCCCGGCCCCGCCCGGACGAAGGGATTTCCGGCCGCCTTACCGCTCAGCCGAGCCGCGGTTCTCCAGGGTCCGCGGTCCTCTTTTCGGCCCCGTCGCCCAAATGCCGGACGACCTATTCCCAGGGCGGACAACCGGGGTTGCCCTTTTTGTCCGAAATTCCTTCTTCCCCGCATCGACACGGCCTTTGTCCCGCGTTCCGGACGGCGTCGCGGCCGCTTCCGGGCCCCTCCCGCCGCCCCCTCGGCCGCGCCGCAGCGGCGGGCGGCGACCGGAGCCGGCGCGGCACTCCTCCGACCACCGTAGCCCTCCGGCGCGGCGGCGCGCCGGGGCCGACACCCCGCCGGACCCCTTCCCCGGGACAGCCCTCCACCAGCGGAAACACAATTTCTGAACGTTTCTGCACAGCAGATTCCCTTCTTCATTTATGTCAAGTTTGGTCATACCAATCCTTTCTGACCTCACCTGTTGCCATGTGTCACAGAATCCCCTAGCCTTTGTGCTACCTGCAGGCAGTTACGCAGCGCGCTCATCCGTATACCTCGATTCCGAGAAGAGGGAACGATGCAGGAAAAGAAGACCCAGCGCAAGAAGTACACCCGGCCGCAGATCGCCAAGGCGGGCGGTTTCAAGGAGTCCACGGGCTGGATTCAGGGGAAATGGGGCCTGGAGATCTACCTCATCTTCCCGCGCTACCTGTAATCCCCGTCCCACACCGTCACTGTCTTCACCGGAGGGTCCGTGGTCGGCCGCACCAGTCCCTACTTCGCTGTTCTCCCTGATGTCGGTGCTCTTGGGAGTGCGGCCGACCACCTTCCGGAACACCACCGGCGGGCCGCGCACCCCTCGGGGCGGCCCTGGATCGTGGGCGAGCTCCCGGACGACCAGTTCCTGCTGGTCGAGTCGGGGCAGCGGCGTCTCGCCGTGATCGGACGCTGTGCTGCGAGCCCGGACCGGCTGCGTGCCGAGCTCGACCGGCTCGACGACGTGTCCGGGCTCGACCGGCTCGCCCGCGCCCTGCCCGGCAGCTTCCACCTCGTCGCGGTGGCGGGCGGCCGGATACGCGTGCAGGGCAGCGCCTCCGGGCTGCGCCGGGTCTTCCACGCCGCCGTCGGTGCGGCCCGGATCGCCGCGGACCGCTCCGACGTCCTGGCCGACCTGCTGGGGGTCTCCCCCGCCCCGGACGTCCTCGCGCTGCGGATGTTCCACGGCCTGCCGTACCCGCTCAACGAGGCGTCCGTGTGGCCCGGCGTCGAACCGGTCCCCGCTGGGCACTACCTCGACCTCGACCTGCACGGCGGCGGCCACCGGGTGGTCCGGTGGTGGCGTCCCCCCGAGGCCGAGCTGGACGTGGCCGCCGGGGCTCCCCTGCTGCGCGAGGCCCTGGCCGAGGCGGTGGACGCGCGCACCCGCGGCGGCGGAGTGGTCAGCGCCGACCTGTCCGGCGGCCTGGACTCCACCCCGCTGTGCGCGCTGGCCTCCCGCGGCTCGGCGAAGGTCGTCGCCCTGACCCTCCACAGCGACCTGGACACCGACGACGACCTGCGCTGGGCGCGGATCGCCCGGCGCTCCTTCCCGTCGGTGGAGCACGTGGTGTTCTCCTCCCACGACCTGCCCGGCTTCTACGCCGGACTGGACGGGGAGCTGCCCCTGCTGGACGAGCCGTCGGTGGCCGTGATGAGCGCCCCGCGCGTGCTGAGCAGGCTGCGGATGGCCCAGGAGCACGGCTCCCGCCTGCACATGGACGGCCTGGGCGGCGACCAGATGCTGAGCGGCACCCCCTCCCTCTACCACGACCTGCTGCGCAGCCGACCGCTGACCGCGCTGCCGCTGGTGCGCGGCCACCGCCTGCTGCTCGGCCTGTCCCTGGCGACGACCGTCGCCTCCCTCGCCGACCGCCGCGACCTGCGCGCCTGGTTCGCCGCCACCCGGCGCTGCGTGGCCACCGGGGAGGAGCCCCGCAACGCCGACTTCGGCTGGGACGTGCTGCCCCACTGCGGCCCGTGGCTGACCGCCGAGGCCCGGGAGCGCGTGCTGGCCCGCTTCGACGCGGCGGCGGAGTCCCTGGAGCCGCTGGCCCCCACCCGGGGCAGGCACGCCGACCTGGCCTCGATCCGCTCCGCGGGCCGGGACCTGCGGCTGATCCACCAGGTCGGCGGGATCGGCCTGCCCAGCGCGGAGTCGCCCTTCCTCGACGACCGCGTCATGGAGGCCTGCCTGCGGGTGCGCCACGAGGGCCGGACGACCCCGTTCGAGTTCAAACCCCTCATGAAGGCGGCCATGGCCGGGGTGCTCCCGGAGGAGTTCCTGCAACGCCGGTCCAAGACCGACGGGACCACGCTCGCCGCGGAGGGCTTCGCCCGGCAGCGCGACCGGCTCGTCCAGATATGGCGGGAGTCACGACTGGCCGAACTGGGCCTGGTCGATCCGGAGCCGCTGGTGGAGCGGCTCATGCAGCCGTACTCGCACCGCGGACCGGACTGGGGGATGGAACTGACCCTCACCGTCGAGTTGTGGCTGCGTTCCCGCGAACGCGTCCTACAGGGAGCAAACGGTGGAGACAACAGGAGCTGAGTTCCGGCTGCGGCCGGACGTCTCGATGGCCGAGACCGACTACGGCCTGGTGCTGCTGGACGGCCGCAACGGCGAGTACTGGCAGCTCAACGACACCGCGGCGCAGATCGTCCAGCGGCTGCTCGACGGGCACTCGCCCGACGAGGTCGTCCGGTTCCTGGTCAGCGAGTACGAAGTCACCTCCGCGGACGCCGAACGCGACGTGGCCGAGCTCGTCGCCGGCATGCTGGAGAGCGGGATGGTGACGCGGTGAGCGAGTACGTGGTGCTGCAACGCAGCGACGTGCGGCTCTCCCTGGGACAGCGGTGGGCGGCGCGCTGCGCGGTGGGGCTGGCCCGGCTGCTGGCCCGCCGCTCCCCCGAGCGCATCCGCGCCACCCTGCGGCGGCTGCGGGGCACGGTGCGCCCCGCGACCTACCCGGAGGCCAAGGCGGCCCGCGACGCGGTGCTGGCGGTCAGCCTGCGCTGCGCCGGCCTGGAGGCGTGCCTGCAACGGTCCCTGGCGGTGGCGCTGCTGTGCCGGATGCGCGGCACCTGGGCCACGTGGTGCGTGGGGGTGCCCCGGCGTCCGCCGTTCGCCGGGCACGCCTGGGTGGAGGCCGAGGGGCGCCTGGTCGAGGAGGGCGTCGACTACGACTACTTCAGCCGCCTGATCACCGTCGACTGACCCCGCCGTGCGCCTGTCCGCCCCCCGATCGCTGCGCCTGCTGGCCGCGCACCTGTGGCCGCACCGCCGGGCCGTCTGCTACGGCGCGCTGCTGGGCCTGCTCGGCGGCGTCGGCACCCTCGCCGAACCCCTGGTGGCCATGGCCGTGGTCGACGCGCTCGCCGCGGACGGCCCGCTGGGCCGGCTGCTGGCGCTGCTCACCGTGCTGGTGGTGGGCGGCGCACTGGTCGCCGGGATGAGCTCCTACGTGTTGCAGCGCACCGCCGAGAGCATGGTCGCGGCGGCGCGCGAGCGCCTGGTCTCCCACATCCTGCTGCTGCGCGTGCCCGAGCTGGACCGGCTGCGGCCCGGCGACCTGCTCTCCCGGGTCACCTCCGACACCACCCACATCCGTTCGGCGGCCGGGCAGGCGCTGGTGGACTCCGCGAGCGCGCTGCTGGTGGCGGTCGGCTCGGTCGTGCTGATGGCGTGGATCGACCTGCCGCTGCTGCTGGTGTGCCTGGCGGTGATCGGGGTGATCGGCGCGGGCTCGGCCCTGCTGATGCCGCCGATCAGGAGGGCCAGCGAGCGGTCCCAGCGCGCGGTGGGCGAGGTCGGCGCGCTCCTGGAGCGCTCCCTGGGGGCGTTCCGCACGGTCAAGGCCAGCGGAGCCGAGCAGCGCGAGACCGCCTCGGCGCGCAGGGCGGTGCGCCGCGCCCGGCGCGAGGGGGTGCGCGCCGCCGGGTGGACGGCGGTGACCGACGTCGCCGCGGTGGTGACCTCCCAGGCGGCGTTCCTGGTGGTGCTGGGCGTGGGCGGCGCGCGCGTGGCCACCGGCGCGCTCGACGTCTCCGGGCTGGTCGCGTTCCTGCTCTACCTGATCCGGCTGACCGGTTTCGTCGCGCAGTTGGCGCAGGGGGTCAGCAGCGTGCAGAGCGGGCTGGCCGCGATGCGCCGCATCGAGGAGGTGGAGCGGCTTCCGGTGGAGCGGAGCGGCCCGGCCCACCGGGCGGGCCTGCCCGAACGGCCCGCCTCGGTGTCCTTCACCGGGGTGACGTTCCGCTACCGCGAGGGGCCGCCGGTGCTGCGGGACGTGACGCTGGAGGTGCCCGCCGGAGGGCTGACCGCGCTGGTCGGCCCGTCCGGAGCGGGCAAGACCACCCTGTTCTCGCTGGTCGAGCGGTTCTACGAGCCGTCGGAGGGCACGGTCGCCGTCGACGGCGTCGACGTGCGCGACCTGCCGCTGGCGCGGCTGCGCTCCATGATCGGCTACGTGGAGCAGGACGCGCCGATCATGGCGGGCACCCTGCGGGACAACCTCTGCTACGCCGCCCCCGGCGCGGGCGAGGAGGAGCTGCGCCGGGTGGTGGCGCTGACCCGGCTGTCCTCCCTGGTGGAGCGGCTGCCCGACGGGCTGGACACCGAGGTCGGCCACCGCGGGACGGCGCTGTCGGGCGGCGAGCGCCAGCGGGTGGCGATCGCCCGGGCGCTGCTGCGCCGCCCCGCCTGCTGCTGCTGGACGAG
>NZ_KQ950183.1:83281-151426 GCF_001517975.1 Thermobifida cellulosilytica TB100 | reverse complement strand
CCGCGCCCTGGCAGCAGGCCCCCGCCTGCTGCTGCTGGACGAGGCCACCTCGCAACTGGACGCGGCCAACGAGACGGCGCTGCGCGAGGTGGTCGCCGACGTCGCGCGGACCACCACGGTCATGGTCATCGCGCACCGGCTGTCCACGGTGGTCGACGCCGACCGGATCGTGGTCGTCGAGGGCGGCCGGGTCCGGGCGGTGGGCCGCCACGCCGACCTGATGCTCAGCGACGACCTCTACCGGGAGCTGATCGAGGCCCAGTTGCTGGACGCCTGAGCCGAGCGGCGCCCCAGGAGCCCGCCGATCGCCGCGGCCAGGTGCGCCGACGTGGGCCGGCGGCCGGGGTCGGTGTGCAGCGCGGCCTCCACCCAGGGCAGCAGGACGGAGGGGGTGCCGCGCAGGTCGGCCTCGCCGTTGAGGACCCGCTCGGCGGTCTGCCGCAGGGTGCCCGCGCCGAAGGGGCGCCGCCCGGTCGCGGCGTAGGCGACCAGTCCGCCCCAGGCGAAGACGTCGGCGGCGGGGCCGGGGACCCGTTCGTGGAACTGCTCGGGGCTGATCCAACCGGGGGAGCCCAGGATCTCCCCGGAGCCGCGGGTGTCCTCGTCGGTGCTGCGGGCGATGCCGAAGTCGATGATCCTGGGGCGGTCCTCGGCCAGCAGGACGTTGCCGGGCTTGAGGTCGCGGTGGACGATGCCGCTGCGGTGCACGGCCGCGACCGCCTCGGCCAGGCCGGCGGCGAACTCCAGCAGCTCCACCCCGCTCATCGGGCCGTCGCGGTCGACGTGGTCGCCGACCGTCGGCCCCGCCACGTAGCGCATGGCCAGCCACGGGCGCGGCGCGTGGACGTCGGCGTCGAGCAGCGGCGCGGTGTACTCCTCGGCGACCCTGCCGAGCAGCTCGACCTCCCGGGCGAAGCGCCTGCGGAAGGCGGGGTCGGCGGCGACCGCCGGACGCAGGACCTTGACCGCCACCCACCGTTCCTCGGGGTCGAGCGCGGCGTAGACCGCCGCGGCCCCTCCCGTGCCGATCCGTTCGACGATCCGATGCCCTCCGACCTGCGCCGGGTCCTCCAGTTCGTCTGCGCCGTCCTCGTCCCCCACCAGGGTGTAGGGAACCGTGACCAGGTCACCGGAAACCGCCATGGAAAGTCCCCCCGGGTGCGAAGCCAGTCGGTCACTCACCTACGGGCCGCCACTTCCCCGACCGCCCGCCTTTCTCACACCCCGCTCCGAGGAATTCGGGAACGGTCCGGCTCCCGGTTCACTCCTCCCCGTGTTGCAGGCGATCGGCGTCGAGGTGGGGGCCGCAGAAGTTGCCGCCCACGGTGGGGCCCTCGGGGTCGAGGTCGTCCTCGGGGGCGGCCCCCTCCCAGTCGGGGGCGAACACCTCGGCGTCGTCGCGGGGCGTGTACCCCAGGGCGCGGGCCTCGTCCAGGGACCACCAGCGCCGGGTGTTGTCGGAGACGCCCCACACCACGCGGAACCCGGGAGAGGGCGCGCTCAGGCACGCCTCGACCAGGTTCGCGCAGTCGTCGGGGGACAGCCAGGTGGCCAGGCCGTGCCGGCCCAGCGGGTGCGGTCCGCAGTAGCCGATGCGCAGGCACACGACGTCCATGCCGTAGCGGTCGGCGTACAGGCTGCCCAGCGCCTCCAGGGTCACCTTGCTGACCCCGTAGTAGGTGTCGGGGCGGGGGAACAGGTAGTCGGGCGCGGTCCCGGCGGAGCGGGGGTGGAAGCCCACGGCGTGGTTGGAGCTGGCCAGCACCATGCGCCGCACCCCGGCGCGCCGGGCCGCCTCCAGCACGACGTAGCCGCCGTGGATGTTGGTGTGCAGGATCTCCTCCCAGGGCGCCTCGGTGCTGCGGGCGGCCAGGTGGACCACCGCGTCCACCCCGTCCATCGCCCTGGTCACGGCGTCGAGGTCGGTGACGTCGCCGGTGACGGTCTCCACGCCCGCTCCCGGTTCGAGGGGGCGCCGGTCGTACAGCCGCAGGACGCGGCCGGGGCGGGCCATGCGGGGGCACAGCAGGGTGCCGATCCGTCCGCCCGCGCCGGTGACGAGAATGCGTTCGGTCACGTGTCCTCCTTGTGAGCCCTACGCAGCAGCACGAACGCCGCACACCCGGGCACCGGGACGGTGGGGGCGGCGGCGACCGCGTTGAGGCCGCCGTACCCGAAGTGGGCCGGCAGGACGCCGGACAGGGCGCCGCCCGCGTTCATCAGCAGGTCGGACACGCCCCGGAGGGCGGGGCGCCGCTCGGGGGCAGCGACTCGGCCAGCAGCGCGGAGCCGGAGACCGGCCCCACGGACCAGCCCGCCCCCAGCAGGACCAGGCCGACGGTGACCGCGGGGGAGGCGGGAGCGGCCAGGCCGGACACGGCGCAGGCGGCGAGCAGGACGGCCCGGCCGCCCAGCAGCACGGGGATGCGGCCGAGGCGGTCGGCGAGCCGGCCCACCAGCGGGGACAGTGCATACATACCCGCGGTGTGCAGGCTGATGGCAGCGCCGACGGCGGCGAGCCCGTCCCCGCAGGGCCGCCGCCGCGGCCGGCGGGAGCGCGGACGCCGCCGCGCCCGGGGGGAACATGGTGGTGGCCGCTCCGGCCCAGGCGTCGGTGCCGGTGAGGTCCGCGGCGACGTGGCCGCCGACCGTCAGCGCCGCCCCACTCCCGATCCCGCCGACGGCCTGGGCGGCCACCAGCACGGCCAGGACCCGCCGCTGGATCCGGCGGACGGGTCGGCGGGGGCCGTCCCGTCCGCGCGTTCGCCGGTCTGCGTCATCCACCACCGCCCGGAGTTTCGTGGGGTCCTGCCCCGTCGTGTCGGCGGTCAGAGCCTAGTGCCCCCGCCCGGCGGGCGCGGCGGTGCGGGCCGCGCTGGACTCTCCCACGGGGGGAGGGACCAGGATGGGGCCATGTCCACCGACCTGCTGTCGATCGGCGCCTTCGCCCGGCTGTGCCGGTTGAGCGTCAAGCAGTTGCGCCACTACGACGAGCTCGGCCTGCTGCCGCCGAAACGGGTCGACGCCGCCACCGGCTACCGGTACTACGGCCGCGACCAGGTGCGCGACGCGATGGCCATCGCCCTGCTGCGCGGGTTCGACGTCCCGCTGTCGTCGATCGCCCGGATGCTCGGCGGCGACCGCGGCGTCCAGGACGCCGTGCTGCGCGCCGAGCAGCGCCGCCTGGAGGAGCGCATCGCCGCCCAGCGCCGGGCCTGGCAGGCGCTGGAGCGCCTGGTGGCCGAGGGCCTGCTGCACCAGGAGGTCGCGCTGTCCCGGGAGCCGGAGCGGCGCCTGCTGGTCTGCTCCGCCGAGTGCGCGCCGGAGGAGATCGGCGCCGCCATGGGCCGGTGCGTGGAGCAGGTGACGGCCGCCGCGGCGGGCCTGGAGTGGTCCCCGCCGCTGTGGGGGCGCTTCCCCGTCGACCTGCGGGAGCGGGTGGCCGTGGCGGTCGGGGTGGCGGCGCCGACCGCCGCGCCGGTCCCCGGCACCCGGGTGGAGCACCTGCCGGGCGGGCTCGCCGCGACGGCGCTGCACACCGGCCCCTACGAGCAGTTGTTCCTGACCTACCAGGCGGTGTTCGCCTGGGTCCACGAGCGCGCGCTGCGTCCCCGGGGCTCGGTCTACGAGGAGTACCTGGACGATCCGAGGACGACCGATCCGGCCGGGCTGCGGACGCGGATCGTCGTCCCCCTGCACGAGGAGGAGTGAGGATGGCCGCCGCGCCGAGGACCGACTTCAAGAAGCAGTACCGGAACCTGTACTCGGCCTCCGCCGAGCCCGAGGTGGTGGACGTGCCCGCCCTGCCGTTCCTCGCGGTCGACGGGGTCGGCGACCCGTCGGGGCCGGCCTACCGCCGGGCCGTCGAGGCGCTGTACGCGGCCTCCTACGCACTGCGGTTCGCGCTGAAGCGCGAGGCGGTGGTGGAGTACCCGGTCATGCCCCTGGAGGGGCTGTGGTGGGCGCCGGGCCGCCACGACCTGCCCATGGACGACCGGGACGCGTGGCACTGGACCATGATGATCATGCAGCCGCCGCAGGCGGACGCCGGACGCGTCGCCGACGCCCTGGCCGAGGCGTCCCGCAGGAGGCCGGACGCGGCCGTGGACCGGGTCGAGTTCCGGGAGGTGGCCGAGGGGCCCAGCGTCCAGCTCCTGCACACCGGCCCCTACGCCGAGGAGGGACCCGCGGTCCGGCGGCTGCTGTCCTTCGCCGAGGAGCACGGGTACCGGATCTCGGGCAGGCACCACGAGATCTACCTGTCGAACCCGGCGCGGACCGCTCCGGAGCGGCTGCGCACCATCCTGCGCTACCCGGTCAGCCGCGGCTGACCCCGGGGTCGGCGGGCCGGGCGCCCGGTCAGGCCGGAGGGGCCGCCAGTTGCACCATGATCGCGGTGCCCTCCGCGGTGACCTCGCCGTTGCAGCGGATCTCCCCGGAGACGAACACCTTGCGCCGCTCCACGCCGGTGATGCGGGAGGAGACGGCCAGCGGGGTGTTGAGGGGGGTGGGGCGGCGGTAGTCGACGGTGAGGTTGGCGGTCAGGCAGACGCGGCCGAAGACCGCGGTGGCCTCGCCGAGCACCTGGTCGAGCAGGGCGGCGACCCAGCCGCCGTGCACGCATCCGGGCGGCCCCTCGTAGAAGCTGTCGAGGGTGGTCTCGCCGTACAGGCCGTCCTCGGTGACGCGCAGGTTGCGCAGCGGCGCGACCGGGTTGGCCGGGCCGCTCACCGCGTTGGCGATGGTGTTGTAGTCGACCCGCCCGCCGTCCCAGGTCTGGCGCACCATGGTGCTGGCCGGGCGGCGGCGGGTGTTGAGCCGTTCGGTGAGTTCGCCGACCGCGCGGTTGACGGCGGCCAGTTCGGAGGGGTCCGCGTCGGTGTGCGCGACCGCGTCGATCAGTCGGCGCACCTGGTCGGCCAGGGCCGTCAGCTCGGCGGGGAGCTCCTGGCGGTCGACCACGGTGAACCCGTAGTCGGCCGGGTTGGGCAGGTCCGCGATCGGGTGTGCATCGACCGTCATGGCAGTGTCGTCAGCCCTTCAGTCACAGTCAGTCCGGCGCGGATCGCCGTGACCACACCAAATGTTACTCGCGAGTAGACTCGCGGGGCGCCGTGGAGCCACAAAACAGAACGTGATTCTAGTCAAGTGGGCCGCCGCCCCGGCGGGGCAGCTCCTTGCGCATGCTCTGGTGCGCGATGCCCGCCTCCTCGAACTCCGGCCCGTAGGCGGTGTAGCCCAGCCGCTCGTAGAAGCCGAGCGCGTGGACCTGGGCGTGCAGCTCCACCGCGGCCAGGCCGCGCTGCGCGGCGCGCTCCTCGATGGCGGCCACCAGCGCCGCGCCCACGCCCCTGCCCCGCTCCCGGCGCAGCACCGCCAGCCGTCCCAGCAGCCCCTCGTCACCCTGGACGACCAGCCGGCCGGTGCCCACCGGGACGCCGTTGCGCAGCGCCAGGAAGTGCTCGGCCGAGGCGTCGCGCTCGTCCCACTCCTCCTCGATCGGCACGTTCTGCTCGGCGACGAAGACCGCGCCCCGCAGGACGAAGACCGCCGCACGCTCCCGCTCGCCGCGGGCCACCACGATGTCCAGCACGCCACGACGATAGTCCGGGCTGGTTCCCGGCCGGGCAGGCGGGTGGGCTAGGTTCGCTGACGTGAACCGTCCAGTCCCGCTCTCCGCTCTCACCGCCCTGGCCCGCCGACCTCCCGTCCGCGACGGGTTCGGCGTGGGCCTCGCCGTCGGATTCTCCGGGCTCGCCTTCGGCACCACCGCGGTCGCCTCCGGCCTGTCGGTGCTCCAGGCGTGCGTGCTCAGCCTGCTGACGTTCACCGGGGCCTCCCAGTTCGCGCTGGTCGGCGTGGTCGCGGGCGGCGGCAACCTGGTCGCGGGGGCGGTGGGCGCGCTGCTGTTGGGCTTCCGCAACACCCTCTACGGGCTGCGGCTGAGCGAACTGCTCGACTGGCACGGCCCCCGGCGGGCGCTCGCCGCGCACGGGGTGATCGACGAGACCACGGCGGTGGCACTGGCCCAGCGGGGGCGTGCGGACGTCCGCGCCGGTTTCACCGCCACCTTCGCCACCCTGTTCACCCTGTGGAACGCCACCACGCTGGTCGGCGCGGTCGCCACCGAGAGCATCGGCGACCCCGACGTCTTCGGGCTGGACGCGGTCGGCCCGGCGACGTTCCTGGCCCTGCTGTGGCCGCGGCTGAAGGAGGGCGGCCGCACCCTGGTCGTGGCGCTGCTGGGCGCGGCGATCGCCCTGGCCGCCACCCCGCTGCTGCCGCCAGGCGCGCCGGTACTGCTCGCCTCGATCGCGGCCCTGGTCGCGCTGGGCGACGACGGGGAGCCGACCGCCTCGGAGAGGAGCGCACGATGACGCTGTGGGCCGCCGTCCTGGTCACCGGAGTCGGCTGCTACCTGCTCAAGTACGCGGGACTGTCCGCCCCGCGCGCCCTGCTGGAGCACCCGCTGGTGCGCCGCTTCGCGCTGGCGGTGCCGGTCGCGCTGCTGGCCGCGCTCATCGCGTTGCAGACCGTGGCCGACGGGAACCGGCTGGTCCTCGACCTGCCCCGGCTGGGCGGCATGGCCGCCGCGGTGGCGGCCCTGCTGCTGCGCGCCCCCTTCCTCCTGGTGCTCGTGGTGGCCGCGGCCACCACGGCGGTCCTGCGGGCGCTCGGTGCGGGCTGATCCGGCGCCCGGCGGCCCTCACCCGAGCTGCTTCTCCTGGTAGAGCTCGAAGGCCCGGAGCACCGCCTCCGGGGCGGCGTGCTCCTCGGTCTCGCCCTCCAGCAGACCGTCCAGGCTCTCCTCCACGTCGACGGAGGTCAGCAGGTCCCCCTCCACCGCCTCGCTGCTCTCGACGAAACGGACGGGCTGGTCGCCGCCGCCCTCACCGGTTCCCTCGTCTTTGTCACTCATCGTGAGTTCTACCGCTTTCCGTCTCGGCGATTCTCCCCAGAGAAACAAAAATTTTTCCGAGAGTAACAGCGCACCACCGGCGAGACAACACCCGAACGCGAATGGCGTCCCTTTTTCTGCCTTTTATCCCGCCAGATGTATGCGATGCGCAGAATGCATTTCCCCGGCGAGGACTCCGTCCCCCCGTCCGGTTCCGGGACCGGCCGCGGGGCTGCGGGAAGGCCGGGCGGCCGGGGTCAGCCGTGCGCGCCGAGACGTTCGGCGCGTTCCCGGAGCCGCTCCGCCTCCGGGTCCCCGTTCCGGCCGAGCAGCTCCGCCGCCGCGGCGAAGGCGGACCGGGCCCGGTCCGCCTCCCCCGACGCCTCGTGGATCTCCCCGATCCGGGTCAGCGCCATCGCCTCGCTGGCGTGGTCGGCGAAGCCGCGGAAGACCTCGGCGGCCGCCCGGTACTCGGCCAGGGCCTCGCCCCGCCGCCCGGCGGAGTCCAGCACGGACGCCAGCGAACAGCGTCCCCACGCAACACTCCAGGTGTCGCCGATCCCGTCGAGGGCCTCCAGGGCGGCACGGCAGTACTCCAGGGCCGTGCCGGTCCTGCCGCGGTCACGCGCGCACTCGGCGAGGCTGAGCAGCCCCATGCCCTCGCCCCTGCGCTCACCGACGCGGCGGAAGACCGCGACAGCCCTCTCGATCAGCGCGACAGCCTCCTCGGAGGGCTCCTCCTGCCAGTTGACGAGGCCGATCTGGCGCAGCGCGAACCCCTCGATCCACCCGTCCCCCTCCTCCGGAAGGGCGTCGAGCGCCGCCCGGTAGCGCTCCAGGGCCTCGCGGTTGCGGCCCAGCACCCACTCGGCGTCACCCAGTCCGAGGAGGTTGCGGGCCAGTCCGTGGCCGTCCCCCGCCCGCCGGGCCGACTCCACTCCCCTCAGGTGCGCCTCGCGCCAGTGCCGCCAGTGGCCGCGCAGTTCGAGCAGGGGATAACTCAGCACGGGAAGCCGCCAGGCCAGGTCGTGCTGGCCCCGCTCGGCCGCCAGTCCCAGGACGTCGAGCAGGTTGGCGTACTCCTCGTCGAACCAGGCGATGGCCTCCTCGGTGGAGTCGAAGACCGGCACTTCCGCCGGTTCGACGTCCTGCGGGACGGCCACCGCACGGAAGTGCGGATGGGTGACGGCGCGCGCGTTGTCGACGGCGCGCAGGTACCAGCCCGCCAGTCGGCGCAGCGCCGCGGTCTGCTCCTCCTCGCTCTCCTCCTGCCGGAGGCGTTCCGCCGCGTACAGGCGCAGCAGGTCGTGCAGCCGGTAGCGGCGGTCGCGCACGCGGTGGACCAGGTGGACCCCGACCAGGCGGTCCAGCACCCGTCTGGTGCGCGCCGCCGCCAGCCCGGCCAGCGCCGCGGCGGCGTGCACCCCGAACTCCGCTCCGGGGTGCACGCCCAGCAGGCGGAACACGCGAGCCGACTCGGCGTCCAACGCCCGGTAGGAAGTGCTGAAGACCGCGCGCACGTCGCTCAGCTCGTCGTCCTCGGCCCCCAGCGCGTCGAGCCGCTCGTCCTCCGCCGCGAGTTCGGCGGCGAACTCCGCCAGCGGGGTGTCGGGCCTGCTGATGATGCGTTCCGCCAGGATGCGCAGGGCCAGCGGCAGGTGGGCGCAGTGCGCCGCCAGCGCCCGTGCCGCCCCGGCCTCCGCGTCGACGCGCCGCTCCCCCACGGTCCTCCGGAGGAGGTCGACCGCCTCCTCCGTGGAGAGCACATCCAGAGTCACTCGCTCGGCTCCTTCCCTTGCCACGAGGCCGGACAGCGCCCTGCGGCTGGTCACCAGGACCAGACAGGTGGAGGAGGCGGGCAGCAGGGGGCGCACCTGGTCTGCGCTGACGGCGTCGTCGATGACGATCAGCATCCGTTTCCGGGCGAGCCTGGACCGGTACAGGGCGGCCTTGCCGTCCAGGTCGTCGGGGATGCGCTCGGGTGGCACGCCGAGGGAGCGCAGCAGCACGTCGAGCGCCTGGGCCGCGCCCATCGCCGGTCCCGGGCCGTGGCCGCGCAGGTTGACGTAGAGATCGCCGTCGACGTAGTGGGAGCGCACTCGGTGCGCCCAGTACACCGCCAAGGCGGTCTTGCCGACACCGGGAGCACCACCGATCGCGGAGATCACCACGGCGCCGCCGCTGTCGCGGTACGGTGCCTCCGTTCCCGCACGGAGCAGGCTGTCCAGGTAGGCAAGCTGCGCCTCGCGGTTGACAAAACCCGTCACCGCCATGGGGAGCTGGCGCGGCGCTGGCTCCTGGGAGGCTGCCGCACCGGTGACGTACACGTCGCCGTGGACCGCTGCGGCCTGCACGACCGCTCCGGAGTCGCCGTGCACCGTGTTGGCCGTGGCGGGGTGGCGGTCGCCAGTCACAGCGGGCGCATGGCCGAGTCGAAGCGGGCCGCGTACTCGCGGAACGGCACGGACAGGTGGAGCGCCCGGTCACGCCAGAGGTTGGCGAGCACGATCTGTTCGGGGTCCTCGACGAGCTCGGGGGTCAGCATCGAGCCGTCGGGGGCGTAGTTCATCCGCAGCAGCCGGGAGGAGTCGAACAGCCAGTAGTCGAAGCGCGGCAGCCCCTCGGGCCAGTCGCCCTCGGCGACCGGGAGGATGCGCACGTCCTCGCCCGCCGCGACGTTGGGGCGGTAGGCCCAGGCGCACTCGAAGCGGACGTAGTCGGTGAGCGGTTCGGTGACCACGTGGACCCTGCGGTAGGTGCGGCCCCGGCGGATCCCGTCGCGCAGCTCCTCGGCCCACTCCTCCTGGTCGGGGAAGAACCACGGCTCGCCCGCGAGGAACCTGCGGAACGGCTCCTTCTCGTAGTCGACGTCGTAGCGCTGGAGGGTCTCCAGCCGGAAGGCGGTGTAGCGGAAGCCGGTGAAGAGCTGGTCGAACTCCGCCTCGTCGACCGGCCGGGACCGTTCGGTTCCGGCAGAGGTCACGACTGTCGGCTCTCCCGGTAGCGCTCGACCGCCCGGAGCACCGTCTCGGGCGCGATGCGCACCGCGGTCTCCCCGGGCAGCAAATTCTCCAGTTCGCCCAGATCGGAGTCTGCCAACCGGGCACCCTGGACGACCAGTTCCCCGGTGTCGGCGAGGTAGACGGCTGGACATCCCCTGTTGCCCGATTTGTCGTCTTTGGCAAGCATGGTGAGCTTCATCGGTCCTCGTTCCGGTCTCACATTCCCCAGGGGAGAAACATTCGGAGGCTAGCACCGCCCGTGGTCGGCGACAACGCAGAAGAATGGACGGGATCGTCATTCCCTTTCCCGCACACAACCGGAGGAAAACACTTTTTTTCCGGACCGAGTACGCGGATTCCCGCGGGCTTCTCCCCCGTTCCCCCGGAGGGCGGGGCGGCGTGCCCGCCGCGGGCACGCCGCTTTCCGGACCGGATCCTAGCCGTGGCTGAACGGGCTGATCTTGCTGCGCAGCTCGGCCCGTTCGACGCCGGTGGCGGCACCGATGTACCCGGCCAGGGAGAGCAGCTCCTCGTCGGTGCCGCTGGCCCAGACGACCCGGACCCGGGTCCCCAGGTCGAGGTTGAGGTAGAGGCTCGGACCGTTGGAGACGTCGAGCACCACGGTGGTCCCGTCGCGCTTGACGACCTCCTGCCCCTGCGTGCCCTCCACGAGACTCAGCGACTCCCAGTTCTCCGCCTCGCGGCGGTAGACGTGGAGGTAGAGCGGTTCCGCGTCCTCGCGCTTGATGTTGCGGTACTCCACGAGCACCTCGGCCCGCTCCGGGGAGGCCTCGACGTCCTCCAGGTCCCAGTCGGGGTGGCGCAGCACCGGGATGGCGGGGTGCCGGTCGAACTCGGAGCGCGGGGCGAGCCGGATCACCTCGTTCTCGGTCAGCACGCCCCCCACGAGCACGACGAGGGCGGCGGTGACGGCGAGCACGGGCTTGCGGTAGCTGCCGCGCCGACCGGTGGCCGCCACGCAGACCAGCAGGCCGGCGAGCGCGGAGAGGCCCGACGCCCACCACAGGGCGTCGACCGGTCCGTACCAGCCGACCCGCGAGATCGCGTACCCCACCGGGACGATCAGGGCGAGCGAGGCGGTCGCGAGGGGGTTCTGGACGCCGAGGCCGCGCAGGACACGGCCCAGCAACGCCCACAGGGACAGCAGGACCAGGAGCCCGGCCAGTCCGAGGGTCGCGACGGCGCCGGGGGCCAGCATGCTGGCCTCGCTCGGCAGCAGCAGGCTGATCGGGGCGGAGACGACCGCCAGTGCCGCCGCCGCCAGCACCGCAGAGCAGACGGCGAACAGCAGCGCGCCCAGCGCCCGGCGCTGCCCCGACACCGGAGGACGGTCCGAGCGGTCGGCTTCGGCGGAGGATGCGGACAGGGGAGCGGTCATGGATGCAGTCCAATCCGACGTTTTGGGAGCGCTCCCAAAATCTAGACCACTCCAGTTGGAAACACTGCGCAATCGAGCCTGTATCGAATGTGACATTTTCAGCAGTCTTCAGACCACTTTCCTGACCTGGACAAAGCCCTCCGGGGCAGCCCTGGCGCGACAGCAGTTCCGGTTGCGGTGTCAACCAGTCCGACCCGACAGGCGTCCCCGCAGACTGCCGACCATTCGGTATGCCCCCTCCCCCGCGGATCGGGAGCGGGGCCGGGCTCACGCGATGTCCGCCTCCACCAGGAACGCGCTCCCCGGTCTCCGCCTCCCGGTCGGCGGCCGCGCGGGTCTCGGAAGGCTCGCCGTGGAGCGCGGAGCGGCACCCGGTGAGCGCGCTGACCTCCCCGCGGCCCGGCCCTCGCCGCGGACTGCCCGTCCGGCAGTCCTCCCGCCCGGGAGAGGATCTCCTGGGCGCTGCGGTGGTTGCGGTGCAGCCGGGCGACGCCTCCCACCGGTCGGCCCAGTGCCCGCAGCGCCGCCTTTATGTCGTAGATTCACTGGTGCGGGTCTGCGACGGCGAAGCGGCCGTCGGGGCGACCGGCACGGCCGCGCGCAGCAGGCGCCACCGGGCCGGGCGCAGGTCCCGGGCCTCGTCGACGACGTGCCTGCTCCTGGCCCAGGAACCGTCCGCTCCCGGAAGCGCGGACCGTTCGGCGGCCTCCTCCCGGCGCTGCTGTTCCTCGGAGCCGTCGAGGAAGCGCGGCCCGCGCCCTCCCGTGCCCCGGTGGGGCCCCGGTCGGCCTGGAAGTCGACGGCGGTGATGTCGGCGCGGCCCGGCTACTGGGGCCGTCCTCCTGGGGAGGGGGTCAGGCGCGGTCGCGGCCGAGCCGGGCCAGCAGGTCGGCGGCCTCCCGGGTGAGGGGGTCGCCGGGGCCGAGGGCCGCGGCCAGGTCGGCGTGCACCGCGCCGAGACGGCGGCGGGCCTCGGCGACGCGCCCGGTGTACAGCAGCAGCCTGCCGATCTCCAGGCGCAGTTCCAGGGCCATCTGGTCGCGGTCGCCGCGCACCGGCGCGACGCGGGTGAGGAGCTCCTGGAACTCGCGCAGCGCGACCGTGGACTCGCCCAGTTGCGCCCGGCACAGGGCGGCCTGCTGGCGGCAGAGCAGGGCGCGTTCGCTGTCCGGCCCCTCTGCTGCGGCGAAGTGGTCGGCCAGCTCCCGGTACTCGGGCAGGGCGCGCCGGTGGTCGCCGCCGAGGCTGAGCGCGACGGCGCGGCTCAGCCGCAGCTCCACCACGTCCCGGTGGGCGGCGCCCAGGCAGGGCACGGCCCGGTCGAGGACCTCGTCGAGCACTCCGGCGGCCTGGGCGTAGCGCTCCTCCTCGATGAGGATCTCGACGTGCTCGGCGACCTCGGCGAGCTCGTCCTCCAGCTCCTCGACGGAGGGGAGGGTGGGCAGCGACGGGGCCTGGTGGTCGGGCTGCGCGGGCCGGGCGGGCGCGGGGCGGCGGGGTGCGGCGCCGTCCGGCCGGGGCCGCGGGGCCAGGGGACGCCGGTAGGGGCGGGTGGGGTCGGGCAGGCCCCCGGGGGGCGGAAGGGCGTCCGCGGCGGCGGGATCGGGGGCGGGCAGGAAGGGCACGAGGCGGTCGTGGACGTCCTGGGCGCCGGCCGGGCGCTCCTCGGGGTTCTTGGCCAGCAGGTGCAGCACCAGGTCGTCGAGTGCGGCGGGCACGTCGGGGCGCAGGTCCCGTACCGGCTGGGGCGCGGTGCGGACGTGGTGGTCCATGACCTCGTAGTCGCTGTCGCCGGGGAACACCCGGTGCCCGGTGAGCAGCTCGTAGAGCATGCAGCCGAGCGAGTACAGGTCGCTGGCGGGTCCGGCGACGCCGCCGCGCACCTGTTCGGGCGGCATGTAGGCGCAGGTGCCGAGGCGTCTGCCGGTGGCGGTGAGCCGGGTGGTGTCGGTGCGCAGCACCGCGGCGATGCCGAAGTCGAGGACCTTGACGGAGCCGTCCTCGGCGACCATGACGTTGCCGGGTTTGAGGTCGCGGTGGATGACGGGCACCGCGTGGGCGTAGGACAGCACCGTGCAGATCTGCGCGGCGACGGCCACCGCGGTCGCCACGGGCAGCGGCCCCTCCTCCTCGATGAGGTCGCCCAGCGGCACGCCGCGCACCAGTTGCATGACGAGGTAGAGCTGTTCGTGGTCGCCGTCGATGTCGGCGTCGAAGACGGCGGGCACGCCCGGGTGCTCGATCCGCGCGGTGATCCTGGCCTCGCGGCGGAACCGGGCGGCCAGCTCCTCGGCCTCCAGCCGGTCGGCGGCGACGCCGGGGCGGATGACCTTGACCGCCACCTGCCGGTCGAGCACGATGTCGTAGCCCTGCCACACCTGCCCCATGCCGCCGCTGCTGATCGGCCTGGTGAGTTCGTACCGTCCCCGGATGCGGTCTCCCTGCGTCGGCACGGCGTGCTGGCCTCCTCGGTGCTGCGGACGACGTTCGACGGGCGCGCTCACCGGCATTCAACCCCACAGCGGGATGCTTTGCCCCCTTTTCCACCCATTCGGTCGGCCGGATTCGGCGGCAGCGGACATCCGCCCCGGCGGCGCGCGCTCCCCCACCGCGACCCCCGCACTCTTCTGTCCGGGCGTGCGGGAGTAGTGTCGCGGCGTGACGAACTCCCGACCGCGCGGCGACGTGCGCCCTCCGAAGATCAACGCCGACGAGAAGACTACCCTGCTCACCTTCCTCGACTACCTGCGCGAGTCGGTGGCCGCGAAGCTGTCGGGGCTGACCGACGAGCAGGCCCGCACCCCCGGAGTGCCCTCGGGCACCAGCCTGCTGTGGCTGGTCAAGCACCTGGCGGCGGTGGAGTACGACTGGTTCGCCTGGGCCTACGCCGGGGACCCGGGCCCGTTCCGCGACTACCGGCTGCGGCCCGCCGAGGAGGACACCGTGGAGAGCGTGCTGGCCGCCTACCGGGAGGCGGCACAGCGCTCCAACGAGATCGCGCTGGCCTGCGACGACCTGGACCGCCCGGGCGTGCGGTCGCTGCGGGAGCACGAGCCCGCGCCGTCGCTGCGCTGGGTGCTGGTCCACATGGTGGAGGAGACCGCCCGCCACGCCGGCCACGCCGACATCCTGCGGGAGCAGATCGACGGCGCGGTGGGACGCTAGCCCTCCGCACCCCGCGGACCGGCCCGGCGGCGGGCGCGCCCGCCGCCGGGCCGGCCGGTTCCTCCGCTGCGCCGGGAGGGGAGAATGGTCCCCGCCGAGGTGGAGGAGGACGCCCATGACGGGCCGACGGATCTGGCTGGACGTGCCGTTCGCGGAGAAGGACGAGGCCAAGGCAGCGGGCGCGCGCTGGGACCCGGCCGAGAAGCGGTGGTACGCGCCCCGGCCGGGCATGGACGCGCTGGCGCGGTGGGCCGCCGCTCCCGAGGTTCCCGACCTGCTGCCCGGCGAGGACCGGTCGTTGGGCTCGGGGCTGTTCGTCGACCTGGTGCCCAGCACGTGCTGGTTCACCAACGTCCGCTCGTGCGTGGACGCCCGCGACTGGGAGCGGCTGCGGCGGATGGTCACCCGCCGGGCGGGACGGCGCTGCGAGGTCTGCGGCGCGGCGGAGGACCGCGCGGCCCGGCGGTGGCTGGAGGTGCACGAACGCTGGGTCTACGACGAGCGGACCCGCGTGCAGGCGCTGCGCCGCCTGATCTGCCTGTGCACCGACTGCCACACCGTCACCCACTTCGGCCTCGCGCAGGTGCGCGGCCTGGCCGGACGGGCCTTCGCCCACCTGCGCGAGGTCACGGGGATGACCGAGGCCCAGGCCCGCCGCCACGTCGACGAGGCGTTCGCCGTGTGGGAGGCGCGGTCGCGGGTGGCGTGGACGCTGGACCTGAGCATGCTCACCGACGCCGGTGTCCGGCTGGCCCCGCCTCCGCGGGCCGTCGAGCGCGCGGCGGTCGCCGCGCGGCAGTGGGGCGAGGAACGCGGAGCGGACCGGCGGTGAGCCCGCCCGGAGGACCGGGCGGACGGGTCAGGGCTTGCGCAGGACGCCGCCGAGCTCCCAGATCTTCTTGGTCTCGGAGGAGCGGCCGACGTAGGGGCGCAGCGGCTCGGGGACGGGGCCGAGCGACGGCTGGTTCGGGTCGGGCCGCCACTGGGAGACGTCGACGATGCCGGGCTCGACGGGCTCCAGACCGGCGACGAACTCGTGCAGCTCCGCGGGGCGGCGCACCCGCCCCCACGGCCCCAGGGCGAGCATCTCCTCGGTGAAGGCGTCGCCCGCCTCCACGTCGTCGCTGCACAGGTGGGAGATGGCGAGGTAGCTGCCGGACGGCACCGCGTCGAGCATGGTCCGCAGCGCGCCCGCGGGGTCGGCGCTGTCCGGCAGGCAGTGCAGGACGGAGAAGTACAGCAGACCGACCGGCTGGTCGAAGTCGATGAGGGCCCTCAGGTCCTCGTTGGCGAGGATCTGCTCGGGCTGGGCCATGTCCGCCGTGATCACCGTGGTGCTGTGGTCGTCGGCGAGGAGCGCGCGCCCGTGCGCCAGCACGATCGGGTCGATGTCGATGTAGACGACACGGGCCTCCGGCTGGAACTCCTGGGCCACCTGGTGCACGTTGTTGCGGGTGGGCATTCCGCTGCCCATGTCGATGAACTGGCGGATTCCGGCCTCGCGCGCCAGGTAGCGCACCGCGCGGTAGAGGAAGAGGCGGTTCTCCCGCGCGACGTCGAGCATTTCGGGCGAGACCTGGACCAGAGCGAGCGCCGCCTGGCGGTCGACCTCGAAATTGTCCTTGCCGCCCATTCCGTAGTCGTAGACACGCGCGACCGTGGGCTGGTCGGTACGGATCTCCGGGATCTGGGACGAAGCCGGGGAAGACACCTGGCGCACACTCCTTGCTGGGCCGTATACCGATCGCGTCCGCGACGATACTAATCTCCACGGAAAATCCTCACGGGGTTTTCGCCGGAATCCTCCCGGGCCCGGTGCCGTTCGCTGCGGACGCGCCCCCGGCCACCACGGGGAGAACGGCGGTTCCTCCCCGGCGGGAAATTCGGACAGGGCCCACGTGAGCGGCCCGCCGGGAGGGGAGCCGCGCCGGAGCGGCCGTGCCGCCTCCCACCGGCGCCACCGACCGCCGTGGCCGGATCCGGCCATTTCGGGTCCGCCTCTCGACAGCGGACGGGAAGCACGTTCCGTGTCGGCTGTTCCGGCGGCTCGGGGCACACTACCGTGTGTGTGTCGCCCGCCGACGCCCCCGACCGAGGATTGGAGCAGGTTGCATGGCCGGTACCGTCGAGCACCGCGTCTACACGGTCCGCGAGGGACTGCTGGACGAGTGGGTGCGGCGTTGGCGCGAGGAGATCGTCCCGCTGCGCCTGGAACTCGGGTTCACCATCGAAGGCGCGTGGATCGACCGCGAGAACAACAGGTTCATCTGGACCCTCGGCTACGACGGCCCCGAGGGCTTCGCCGAGGCCAACCGCCGCTACTGGGCCTCCCCCAGGCGCGCGGCGATGAACCTCGACCCCGAGGACTACCTCCTCTCCACCGAGAAGACCACGGTCACCCGCGTCTACTGACCCGGTCGCCGCGACGGCCGGGCGCGGCCGTCGCGGCCCGCGGGCACCGGGCCGGAGGCGGCAGCCGTCTCCGGGGCGGCGACCGCCTCTGCCCTCCCCCTCACCGACGAGGGCGGCCGCACGGCCCCGCGCCTCCCCCCGATCGGGCGCGGGACCGCCGGCGGACCGGGCTGGCGGTCCTACCAGCCTGTGAGGAGCTCGAACGCCAGCAGCACGGCCAGGCCCAGGCCGAGCGCTCCGTAGAGCATCAGCCAGACGGCCCCGCCGGAAGAGCTGGACGCCGAGTCCCGCGACGCGCTGACGAGACTGCAATTGCCGCAGAACGGGCTGGGGTAGTGGTCGTAGCTGACAGAGACGGGCTCACCGCAGTGACAGAGCATGGCTCTCCTCAGAATCGAGGGACGGCGCGGCGGGGGCCGGGGAGACGTCTCACCCTGAGGTGCGAGTCTCGGGGGACGCTGAAGTGATTACATCACACATCAGCGAAATGGGTGACGCTTTCGCTACTTAACGTCATCTTCATGGGTGTCCTCCGGTGTGCGCGAATCGATTGCGGGCCCCCGGCCGGGCCGGTTGACCGGAGCACCATGACCGTCACCAACGCGCAGATCCGCGCCGCCCTGGACCGCTACCTCGCCCGCTTCCCCGACGAGCGCGACCGGGTCGGACTGCTGGAGCAGGCCCTCGCCGAGGGCCACGACCTGTCCTCGCGCAAAGAGTTCCGCATCGGCCACGCCACCGCCGGAGCGGTGGTGGTCGACCCCGACAACCGGGTGCTGCTGATCCGCCACAGAGCACTGAACGCCTGGCTGCTGCCCGGCGGCCACCTGGAGCCCGAAGACACCGACCTGCTCGCCGCCTCCCTGCGCGAACTGGCCGAGGAGACCGGCCTGCACCCCCAACACGTCCACCCCCACGACGGAACAGACCCGGCCCCCATCGACCTCGACATCCACCGGATTCCCGCCAACCCGGCCAGGGGCGAGCCCGAACACTGGCACTTCGACTTCCGCTACCTGCACCGGGCCTCCGCCCACGGGGTGCACCTCCAGACGGAGGAGGTCACCGGCCACGCGTGGCGCAGCCCGGCGGAGCTTCCCGCACCGCGACTGGCCGCCAGACTCGCGGCCGTCCTCGGAGAGCCCGACGGCGCCCGGCGGCCGTGACACCGGGGCCGTCCAAATTCCGGCACTCCAAGCCGGACGTAGGGTGAAGGCGGTGCTTGCTACTGTGCCACCACAACCATCACACCGGGGAGGAAACGTGGATCTACCGCGCGTGAACGACGACTCCGTGGACTACGTGACGCCCCGTGCCGCGGGAGTGCCCGACCCGTGGTCTGCGCAGGGTGGTGGAAGGACTTCACAGCGCCTGGTCGAGGTGGCCGAGGTGCCCGCTCCCGAACCGGTGGCCGAGGCGTTCGCTCTCGCGGAGGGCAGCCCAGTCGTACTGCGCCGCCGGATCATGCTGTTCGACGGTCGGCCGGTGGAGTTGACCCACTCCTACTACCCGACACCGATCGCGTCAGGTACCGAGTTGGCAGAACCACGCAAGATCCCCGGAGGCGCACCCACACTGCTGGCCCGACTGGGATACCCACCCCACGAGGTGGTCGAGGACATCAGCGTCCGCCAAGCCACCGCTGTCGAGGCTGCCGAACTGGAGATCACGGAAGGGCACCCCGTACTCGTCCTGTTTCGGGTCACCCGCGCCTTTGACGGCACGGCGTTCGAGGCGTCGATGATGATCATGCGCCCGGAAGGCCGCCACCTGCGTTACCGGATCATGGTGGGCTGAGCGGTGGCGCACAAGAAAGACTCCCGTCCCCGACACCAGCAGATCGCGGCCGAACTGCGCGCCGCCATCATGTCCGGAGAGCTGGCCCCCGGCCAGCAGTTGCCCACCACCCAGGAATTGGCATCGCGCTACCAGGTGACCGGCCAGACCGTACAACGCACACTGAAGGTCCTCAAAGAAGAGGGATTCGTCATCGGCCGGGCCGGAGTCGGAGTGTACGTGCGGAACGAGACGCCTCTGGCTCTTCAACCTGCCTCCTACTTTCCCCCAGCCGCAGAGCAGCAGCCCTACCGGTGGATCAGTGAGGCGAAGCGCCGCTCCCAGCGAGGCTCCGCACGCCTGATCACCGTGGGGGAGACGGTTCCTCCGCCCGAGGTGGCCCGGGAACTGGGGCTCGAAGCGGGGCAGAGTGCGGCACTGCGCCACCAGATGCTGCTTCTGGACGACGAACCCGCTGAACTGGTGTGGAACTACTTTCCGATGGAGATCGCGCGCGGCACCCCCCTCCTGGAAAAGAAGAAAATCCGCGGAGGCTCCCCGCGTCTTCTCGCTGACCTCGGGTATCCGGCGCGTGAGCACGTCGACCGGGTATCGGCCCGGCTGGCCACCACCGAGGAGTTCGAAGCATTGGAGCTACCCGACGACGTCCCCGTGCTGCGCACCCTGCGCACCGTCTACACCGACCAGTCCCGCCCCATTGAGGTTTCCATCCTGGTCAAGGGCGCCCACCGGTACGAACTTCTGTACCGGGACGTCATCGGGTAACTGCGGGACACCTGTGCCTCAGAGAGGAATCACAGCTATTACCTTGATGCATCAATCATCAAAGCATTAAGGTTGTGATGCTTTGACCCCTCCTCGCAGCCAGGAGCCCTCCGTGCTGGAAGACTTCGAACGCGACCGGATCACTGCTTACTTCACCAAGGTCACAAGCCCGTTCGCCCCCACTCGACGTGTGTCCTCCATCGCGGTCACCCACTTGCTCGCAGAACGCCCGCTCTTCCTTCACGCACTCGCTCAACTGACGCAGGTGTGCGCCCTGCTTCCCAAGCCCAAGAGCATCGACCCCACAGCGCACCAGGAAGCCTCCCAGCACTGGAGATGCGACCAACTCGACCGGAACCGCTTCGCCTGCCCCGAACAAGCCCTGTCCTACCTGGAGAATCGCGCCCCCGGGCAACGTCTGGTGCTGCTGGACGTCGGCGGGTACTTTGCTCCAGCTCTCCCGCAGATCTGCGACAGGTTCTCCGGACAGATCCTGGGGTTGGTCGAGGACACCGAGAACGGGCACCGTCGTTACCTGGCCTACGACAAACCACCGTGCCCGGTGTACAGCGTGGCCCGTTCCCCGCTCAAAACCCCCGAGGACTATCTCGTGGGCCAGTCAGTCGTGTTCTCCACCGAAGCGCTGATCCGTTCCCGGGGGGAAATCCTCTACGGCCGCGGCGCAACAGTGATCGGGTTCGGGAAACTGGGTTCCTCGGTGGCTCACATGCTGCACACCAGAAACGTACAAGTAACGGTATTCGATACCGATCCAGTCAAACGCACCCACGCACTCGCCCAGGGGTTCCGCACAACCTGTTCCCTGCGTGAAGCCCTCACCGACGCGGGCATCATCGTATGCGCGACCGGCAACCTGGCGCTCAGGCAGGGGGATTTCGACCGTGTCGCCAACGGGGCCTACATCGCATCGGTCACCTCGTCCGACGACGAACTCGAGCTCGACGTACTCCACCGGAGCTACACCAGCGAGCACGTCGCCCCCCATGTCACCCGCTACTCCCGCACCGGTCACTACTTCTACGTCCTCAACGACGGCAATGCCGTCAACTTCCTGCACGGAGCCAGCGTGGGTGCCTTCATCTTCCTGGTCCAGGCCGAAATACTCGCTGCTGTCGCGTTGCTGGCCGACCAGGAACACGAGCCCGGACACCACGAACTTCCCGCAGATATCCGCGAATCGATTGCGGCCACCTGGCTGGACCACTTCACTGGAGCACCATGACCGTCACCAACGCGCAGATCCGCGCCGCCCTGGACCGCTACCTCGCCCGCTTCCCCGATGAGCGCGACCGGGTCGGACTGCTGGAGCAGGCCCTCGCCGAGGGCCACGACCTGTCCTCGCGCACGGAGTTCCGCATCGGCCACGCCACCGCCGGAGCGGTGGTGGTCGACCCCGACAACCGGGTGCTGCTGATCCGCCACAGAGCACTGAACGCCTGGCTGCTGCCCGGCGGCCACCTGGAGCCCGAAGACACCGACCTGCTCGCCGCCTCCCTGCGCGAACTGGCCGAGGAGACCGGCCTGCACCCCCAACACGTCCACCCCCACGACGGAACAGACCCGGCCCCCATCGACCTCGACATCCACCGGATTCCCGCCAACCCGGCCAGGGGCGAGCCCGAACACTGGCACTTCGACTTCCGCTACCTGCACCGGGCCTCCGCCCACGGGGTGCACCTCCAGACGGAGGAGGTCACCGGCCACGCGTGGCGCAGCCCGGCGGAGCTTCCCGCACCGCGACTGGCCGCCAGACTCGCGGCGGCCACCGGCTGACCCGGCCTCCCCGTCGTCTGCCGGTCCCGGCACCGGCAGGCGGCGGCCGTGGCACCGGGGCCGGGCGGAGTCGCGCCCGGCGGGCTAGCGGTCGGTGACGCCGTGCTGGCGGCGCAGCAGGCGGAACGCGGCGCGGCGCATGCTGTTGTTGAGGGAGCTGCGGAACTCGTCGTCGCCGAAGTAGCGGTCGGTGAACGTGCTGTTGGCCTCGGCGCGCTCCAGCATCACGTCTTCCATCACCGGGTCGAAGACGTGCGCGAACGCCTCCTCGTCGGAGTTGGCGACGGCCGCCAACTGCACGTCGGGGTTGCCCATGGCGGCGGCCAGCCGCTCCTCGACCATGAGCCGGTCGGCCTCCGAGAGGCACTGGCCGAAGCGCTCGTTGAGCGCGGCGATGATCTCCGACAGCAGCATCTTCTCCGGCTCGTCGGGTCCCGCCCCGGCCTGGTCGGAGAATCCGGGCAGCGCCTGCTCGCCCTCGGCGTCCAGGCTGAGGTTGTGCTCGCCGGTCTTGGTGACCCGCAGGTGGCTCAGGTCGACCTCGCCGATGTCCACGCTCCCGTCACCGCTGCCGCGCAACCGGGGCGCGAGGTGCTTGGCGAACAGGTAGAGCTGTTCCAGTTCGGGGTCGGTGTAGGGCACGACCTGGGCGAGGAACCCGTACTTGCGGATGTAGTCGGTCAGGTCGGCGCGGAACCGCTCGGCCGTGGCCCGGTCGGCCTCGTCGCCGTGGTACAGCTCCCAGTAGCGCTCCACCGCCGGGGTGGTGAGGGTGTGCAGCTCGGCGTGCTTCCCGGAGCGCCCGTCCTCCCGGCGCGCGTCCAGGTAGGCGGCGGCGAACTCGGCCATCTCCCCGGGCAGCAGGATCGGCGGCTCCATGACCCGGCCCTGCGCCTCGTAGAGCAGGTTGGGGTCGGTGCCGGCGGTGACCGCCTCCTCGTGGAAGGGGCGGAACGCGGCCTGGATGTCCTCGGCCTCGTTGACGAAGTCGAGGACGAACAGGTCCTCCTGCGCCTTGAGGGGGTGGGTGCGGTTGAGCCGGGACAGGGTCTGCACGGCCGCGATGCCCTTGAGCGGCTTCTCCACGTACATGGTGGTGAGCAGCGGCTGGTCGAAGCCGGTCTGGTACTTCTCGGCCACCACGAGGATGCGGTACTCGCGCTTCCCGGCGGCGCGGCGCGCGGCGGCGTTGCGGTCGTCGGCGGCGGTGTAGGCGAACCGTCCGGGCAGCTCCCCCTCGGGGAACCCGTTGACCGCGGACTCGGTGAGCTCCTCGGCCTCGCCCGCGAGCTTCAGGGAGCCGGAGAACGCGACGAGCACGCCCGGGTCGGGGTAGCCGCGGTCGGCGATGTAGCTACGCAGCGCCCGGTACAGCCGCACCGCGTTCTCCCGGGACCGGGTGACGACCATGGCCTTGGCGCGCCCGCCCAGCAGCCCGGCGGTGTGCGCGCGGAAGTGCTCCACGATGATCTCGGCGTGCTGGGCAAGCATGGCCGGGTTGAGGTAGGCGAAGCGGGCCAGCAGCGAGCTCGCCTTGTCCGGGTCCACCTCGGGGTCGTGGGGGTCCTGGCGCACCAACCGGAAGTAGGACTTGTAGGTGACGTAGTTGCGCAGCGGGTCGAGGATGAAGCCCTCCTCGATGGCCTGGCGCATCGAGTAGGTGTGGAACGGCCGGTACTGCTGTGCCTCGGCGTCCCACTCCCCGAACAGTTCCAGGGTCTTGTGCTTGGGGGTGGCGGTGAACGCGAAGTAGGACAGGTTGCGGCTGCGGCCCCGCGCCTTCGCGGACTCGGTGAGCGCCCGCTCGGTGGGGTCGGCGCCCTCGGCGATGTCGGTGTCGTCGTCGGCGTCCAGGCCGAGGCCGCGCAGCACCCGTTTGACGTCGGCGGCGGCGTCGCCGGACTGGGAGGAGTGCGCCTCGTCCACGATGACCGCGAACCGGCCGCCGCGGATCTCGGCGGGCTCGCGCCGCAGGTAGTCGAGGAGGGCGGGGAACGTCTGGAGGGTGACCACGACGATGCGCCCGGTGCGGCCGGACAGCGCCCGGGCGAGCTGTTCGGACTTGGAGCCGTGGCGGCCGTCGACCCGCACCACCAGGCCCTCGGTCTGCTGGAAGCCGCCCACGGTGTCCTGGAGCTGGCGGTCCAGGACGGTCCGGTCGGTGATGATGATCGTCTTGTCGAAGACGGGCGTGTTGGGCTCCAGGCCGCGCGCGCGGGCCTCCGGGTCGAGCTCGGCGGGGTCGGCGGGGGTGTGCAGGGACGACAGCCGGTGCGCCAGCCAGGCGATGGTGTTGGACTTGCCGGACCCGGCCGAGTGCATGACGAGGTAGTTGTGCCCGGCGCCGTACCGGGCGGCGTGCGCGGTCACCCGCCGCACCGCGTCCCACTGGTGGAACCGGGGGAAGATCAGCGTCCGGGAGGTGCGGCCCCGGTCGGTCTTCTTCTCCTCGACGTGCAGGAACCGTTCGAGGAGGTCCAGCCACTCGTCGCGCCGCCACACCCGCTCCCACAGGTAGGAGGTGCGGTAGCCGCCGTCGGGGGCGGGCGGGTTGCCCGCACCGCCGGGCCGGCCGGGCCCGGCCGAGCCGGTGTTGAACGGCAGGAAGCGGGTGTCCCTGCCGCGCAACTGGGTGGTGAGGAACACCTGGTCGGGGTCGACGGCGAAGTGGACGAAGGCGCGGCGGGCGAACAGCGCCTCCATCGGGTTGCGGTCGAAGCGGTACTGTCGTTTGGCGTCCTCGACGGTCTGCCCGGTCATCGGGTTCTTCAGTTCGGCGGTGGCCACCGGCAGCCCGTTGACGAACAGCACGAGGTCGAGCGCGTTGCCCCGGTCGGAGCCGTCCGCGGAGTAGCGGAGCTGCCGGACCACGGTGAGCCGGTTGGCGTCGTACTCGGCGAAGGAGTCCGCGGCGGCGGCCAGCGACGGCTTGAAGTAGGCGAGCCGGAACCGCACCCCCCGGTCCTTGAACCCCTCGCGGAGCACGGACAGCGTGCCGCGCCGGTCGACCTCCTTGGTGAGCTGCTTGAGGAAGCCCTGCTGGGCGGCGGCCTGGTCGCCGCCGTAGTAGGGGACGAGGCGCTCCCAGGCGTCGCCCTGGGTGTCCCCGATGAACGCGAACAGTTCGGCGGTGTCGAGCGCAAGCTCGGCGTCGTAGTGGGCGGCGGACCCCAGCCGCCAGCCACCGGAGGCGGTCATCGCGGCGACGACGGCCTCCTCGAAAGAGCGTTCATCGTGGACAGGACTCATGACAGGTCGGCTCCCCGGGCGGTGGTGACGTCGATCTGACCGGTGACGGCGGCGGTGATGAGGGCCTGGCGGCGTTCGGCGAGGAGGGAGAGTTGTTTCTTACGCAGGCTCTTCTGCCGGTTAATCAGTTCTTCTGTTCGTTCAACCTCACGTACCAGCCTCCTCTGTTCTTCCAGAGGAATATCGGGAATCCTGATGTTGCGGATGTCTGGAAGCGACAACTGGGTTTTAGTTCCCCCATACTGGCTTCCCATGAGTTCACTCTGAACCACGGAGGACGCAATCATGTAGCCGAGCCAGCGACCGTCAAGAATCCTGGAGTCGGGCCTGACCAGGCTGACATGTTGACTCACATAACCACCAGAGACCGATGCATCGGCCAAGGCAACCCATCCGGAGTTTGCCCCGGTGATACCCACAAGAACATCACCGGAAGATATTCTCGACCTGACAGCCTCAACTCTGGCCTCAGCAGGAAGTCGGACATAAGCCACATCAGACAGATCAGGCACAAGGGACCTTCTATTCAGATTAGCACTGCGGAAGAAAATCTCCCCATCATCATCAAGATATCCACCCCAGCCACGAGGTCCGCTTGTAACCAGAAGAGTTGCATATCCAAGCTTTTTCCACTGAGCCCTACCAGCACGACGCCAAACTTCGTCAAGCGTCCACTGTCTCCGCTCTTCGAGCAGATCAAGCTGACGAGATATCAGGCCACTAAGACGATCGATACCCCTTGTCTCAGAATCAAGAAAATTAGCAATATTCCCCTGAACATCCAGCGGAGGATTAACAATAGGAAGCGCCGCCAAAGCCTCCGAGGAGAGCTCCAAGAAAGTGGAACCCAAACCCTGCGATTGCAGAGCATTTTTCATACTTTCCAACTGATAACAAAAGAACCTGGCATCAACTTCACCAGTCGGAACAAGCGCTCTACAACCCTGGTTAAACGCCAGAGGGACACCAGTAATAGCCGTATATCCTATGGGTGCCCTTGTCGAAATCAGGATCGAGCCAGCAGGAACGACCGTAGATCCCGTCCTGGCCCCTTTCTCTGTGATTGTACGCCTTGTAGAGTTCAGCTTCCCCGAAACCGATCCCAAGTCGACTGGCGTGGCCCACGGGATGCTGCCGTTCCAGTTTTCAGGATCAGAGGTCGGTGTCCCTCCGTTGACAACCCGAAACAACCTACGCAAAGGGATCCTGGGCCAGTTCACTTCTTCACCTTCCGCAGCAGGTCCTGAACCTCTGTCTCAAGCGCGTCCAACTCGGCGTCGATCTCCTCAAGCGGCCTCGGCGGAACGTACCTGTAGAAGTACCGGGTGAACGGGATCTCGTAGCCGATCTTGGTCTTGTCGTGGTCCACCCAGGCGTCCGGGACGTGCGGCAGGACTTCACGCTCCATATAGGCGTCGACGTCTTCCTTGAGCGGCACGTTCTCGTAGTCCCGCAGCTCCGGGTCGGGCTCGATCGCTCCCCCGCGCTTGGTCTGCACCTCACCCTTGGGGTCTCGGACAGAAACCGCGGCCCAGATCGCCTTGTCCACGCTCGCCGGAGGCTTGGGCACGCCTCCCTCGGCGAGCGCCCCGCGGAGCCGGTTGGCGAACTCGGCCTTGGCGTAGCACGGCTCCTGGCCGACCAGCGGGCGAAGCGCCTCGATCAACTGGTCTCGGTAGTCGTACTTCGCCAGCGGCTTGGCCGCCTTGAGCGCGTCCAGTGCCTCTTCGGTGACCTCGAACCGCAGCCTCAGCGGCCGTTCCACGGTGATGCGCTGGTAGCCGAAGTCCTCGTTGTCGAACACCTTGACCTTGTCGTGCAGCGGGTGTTCGGGGTCTTCGGCGACGGCGAGCGCGTCCGCGTAGAGGCGGGTCAGCTCCTCGATCTGCTCGGCGGAGATCTCCTTGCGCTTCTCACCGAGGGACTTGCGCATCTTCACGAAGTGCTCGCGGGCGTCGATCAGCACGACCTTGCCCCTGTGCGCCGCGTCCTTGCGGTTGGTGAGAATCCAGAAGTAGGTGGAGATGCCGGTGTTGTAGAACAACTGGTCGGGGAGGGCGACGATCGCCTCCAGCCAGTCGTTCTCCAGAATCCACTGGCGGATGTTCGACTCGCCCGATCCGGCGGCCCCGGTGAACAGCGGCGAGCCGTTGAAGACGATCGCGATGCGGCTGCCGCCGTCGGTCTGCCCGTCCGCGTCCGTCTGGACCGGCTTCATTTTGGCAATCATGTGCTGGAGGAACAGCAGCGACCCGTCGTTGATGCGCGGCAGCCCGGCACCGAAGCGGCCGGAGTAGCCGAGGCGTTCGTGCTCGTCCTCCACCTCTGCCTTGACCTTCTTCCACTCCACGCCGAACGGCGGGTTGGCAAGCATGTAGTCGAAGAACTTGCCGTAGTGCCGGTCGTGGCTGAAGGAGTTGCCGAACCCGATGTTCTCCGGGTCCTGCCCCTTGATCATGAGGTCGGAACGGCAGATCGCCCAGGACTCGGCATTGAGCTCCTGCCCGAACACCTCCACGTTGGCCTGCGGGTTGTGGGCGCGGATGTGGTCGTGGGCCTCGGTGAGCATGCCGCCGGTGCCGCAGGCCGGGTCGAGGACTCTGCGGACGATGCCCGGCCTGCTCAGACGTTCCTCGTCGGGGGCGAGCAGCAGGTTCACCATGAGGCGGATGACTTCGCGCGGGGTGAAGTGCTCACCGGCGGTCTCGTTGGAGATCTCGGAGAACCTGCGGATCAGCTCCTCGAAGGCGTAGCCCATCTGGAGGTTGGACACCCGGTCGGGGTGCAGGTCCAGCTCGGCGAACCTGCCCACCACCTGGTAGAGGAGCCCGGCCTCGTCCAGCCGCTTGATCTGGTTGAGGAAGTCGTACTTCTCCAGCACCTCGGCGGCGTTGGCGGAGAAGGAGCCGATGTAGGTGGTGAGGTTCTTGGCGACTTGGGAGGGGTCGGCGGCAATCCGTTCCAGGGTGAGCGGGCTGGTGTTGTAGAAGCTCTGCCCCGCGGCCTTCAGCAGCATCCTGTGGTGGACGGGCTTGTCCTTCCACTTCTCGTGGGCCTCGCGGACCGCTTCCTTGGTCGGCTCCAGGACGCAGTCCAGGCGTCGCAGCACCGTGAACGGCAGGATGACCTTGCCGTACTCGGACTGCTTGTAGTCGCCGCGCAGCAGGTCGGCGACCGACCAGATGAAGCTCACCAGCTCTTGGTGCTTGCTGTTGTCCACGGTGTCCTTCCACGCCGGTCAGGCGGTCTGGCTGAGGGGTTCGAGGATGGGGCGATTCTGGCAGAACGGGCACTGCCTTGCGGGAGAATCACCGAATCGAACGGCCTGAGTTGAGGCCGGTCCGGGAACGCCCACGCCTCAGGGGCGAGAGAATTACAGCACACCATGTTGGTGTTGACAAGGTTTTCACAAAACAGTGACGTTGTCCTCAGTCCGCGCTCGTCTGTGTGCTCTGAGCCTTCCTGGATGCTGGGGACGGGCCTTGGGCGGGCCGAGGCGTCAAACCCCAGGTCTGCTTCGGCCGGAAGGCCCGGCAGCCTTCAGGCCCGCTCCCCTGTCGGAGGGATTGTCAGGTGACAGGTTCCCGGACGCTGAGCCCTCCGCAAGACGGGCGTCCCTTTCAGGTCGAGCACCGATTCAGACAGACAAGCCAAGCCCTGGCACGGGCACGTGCTTCAGCCAGGACACCCACCACCCCCACCACCGACCACACACCGGAGAACCCGGCAGGGAGCAGACCGGCAGGGGCAGGCAGCAGACCAGCAAGGACCAGCACCCGGACGCGAAGCGCTACGGAAAGCCAACAACCCCTCAAGCACCAAAGCAGACCTCAAGGCTGCCGGGCCTCCCGGCCGAAGCAAACCGCCAGGCAGAACACACGCCGCACCCCAGCCCCACGGGCGCCCTGCCGTCCAGCTACAGCCGGTCGTTCTTGAGACTGGAGAGGAACGCCGTCCACTCGCCCGGGGAGAAGCCCAAGTGGCCGAGGTGACGGTTTTGGGTGTCACGAACCAGGACAGCGGAGGGGGTCTCGGCAACCTCGACGCACTCGCCTCCTGTGTCGTTGCTGTAGCTGGACTTGCGCCAAGAGACGGCAACCTCGACGCAGTTCCCTGCGTTACCGCTGTAGCTGGACTTACGCCAAGTTTCTTCGAGACCACTCACCGGTAGCTCTCCTCACCGCTTCGACGACTAGGCCGCCAGAGTCATGCCCGCAAACGAACGCACCCTGACGGCCAAACCGGTGAGAACCTACTGACTACAACCGCCCCGCCCTCAGGTCAGCCAGGAACGCCACCCACTCAGCCGGAGCGAAGTCCAAGTGGCCGAGGTGACGGTTCTGGGTGTCACGAACCAAGACAGCGGAGGGGGTCTCAGCGACCTCGACGCATTCACCGCCGGTGTCATTGCTGTAGCTGGACTTGCGCCAGTTCAGATCTCGGACGGTCATGAGAATTCTCCTAGGATCTGCTCGATCAGCTTCCGGGAAGCGACTGGGGGCAGTGCGACCCCGAGGAGGTCCCCGAACAGCCGTATGTGGTCATTCACCTTCTCGGTGTCGTCCGTAGCCGTACCCGAGCCTCGTGTCTCCACGTACAGCACGCTTCCCCGGCCAGAGATCTCGTACAGGGTGAACGCATTGGACAGGCCAGGGTGGTGCTCGGTGTCGTAGGGAACCACCTGGATGGAGATGTGCTGTTCGTCGGATGCCTCCAGGAGTCGGGCGAGCTGTCGCTTCATAATCCCACGGCCTCCCAGTGGTCGGCGGAGCACACCTTCGTCAACCACCACCAGTAGTCGCGGGGGTCGGTCCGAAGTGAGAATGGCCTGCCGATCCATTCGGCAGCGTACCAGGTCTTCGATCTCGGCGGGGGTGCTGTGCGGCAGTCCCACGCGCAGCAGTGTGCGCGCGTACTCTTCGGTCTGGAGCAGTCCCGGCACGACCAGCGGATGGTACTGGCGGATCTCGAAGGCCATTCGCTCGCGTTCCGCGCCGTCCTGATACCACTCAGGAAGTCCTGAGTCGGAGGAACGGTCCCAGGCGTCCACGAGCACACCGCCGGTGCCGAGCACCTTGTCGATTCGTTCCAAGTGTTCCCTTTTGATCCCCCGTGCTCCGCGCTCCATGGCACTGAACATGGTGGGCGACAGTGCCACCCTTCGCGCCAACTCTCGTTGCGAGAGTCCTGCTCGTTCCCGGCAGCCTTTGATCTGACGGCCAATTTTGACCCAGCGTCCTTTGACTGTGTGCGCCATACTTCCTCAGTTGAGCACAGAGTGTGCTCCCTCTACCACCGGAATCGACTTTTCTGTGGATTAAAGTCAAAGGAGTAGCGGGGAAATCTAGGTGTTGTCAGGGTGTACATCGAGAGTACAGAGCTGGCCGCGCTTCTGTCTCTCACATGCAAGCGGCCCTGCCCGGTGCTGGCACACCGAACAGGGCCTTAGCCCCCAACCTGGAGAAAGCAGGTCGAGGACTCATGCCCAAGGCTGCTGCCCGCCCCACACCCCCACCTCGCCCGGCTCCCCGAGTACGCGCCCTGCCGGTCTGGTTGCTGTGGCTGGGCTTGAACCAGATGAGGTCAGCCCCACGAGGTCCCCCTTGGGCTTCCCGAGTAGTGCGATCTGTTGTGCGCAAACCGCGAGATGTCCGGGACAGGGCGCGCTAGTCGGACTCTTCCCGAGCTTTGACGTAGCGCCCCTTGCCTCGAAGGGTGATGATCAATCCCTCTTGTTCAAGAATCGACAGCGCTGCACGAACCGTGGGACGGGAGACGTTGAACTCCTCGATCAGGTCTGTTTCGGGTGGAATGCGCCGATTTGGCTGGTACTCGCCGCGAGCAATGCGCTCTCGCAGCACCGCAGCAACCTGATCCCGGAGAAACTCCGGTCCGTCTAGGTCAATCACCATGTGTTCATAGTGGTTGACGTGCGTGTTTATCTGTTGTCACATGAAGTCATGTGACGTCTTGTAACATCGATGGGTAGCTAAAAGCTCCCGCGACCGCGGCAACGGTCCGGGAGCGTGGCCGAGCACTGCAAGGGAGTGCCGACATTGAGAAGCCTATTGGGATGCGGAGGTTGCGGCCACTACCCCGGCGAACCGCTCCACCCTTGGGGACAGGAGGCGGCCCGGTGACGCTCTCGCTCACGTCCTTTCCCGGTACGCCCGACAGCGTGGCCGCCGCCCGCCGGTTCGTCGCCGGGGTGCTGCGGGCCTGCCCGCAGGCCGACGCCACCGAGGAGATGGTGGACCGGGCCGAGCTGATCGTCTCCGAGCTGGCCACCAACGCCATCCGCCACACCCGCTCCGGCGAGCCCGGCCAGACCTTCCGGGTCCACGTGTACACCGACGCGCGCGGCCTGCACGTCCAGGTGCACACCCTGGCCCCGCGCCACGGGCACTCCGTGCCCCGGGCCGTTTCCTGCCGGGACCCGTGGGCCGAGCACGGCCGCGGCCTGCTGCTGGTCGACCGGCTGGCCACCGCGTGGGGCACCCTGGCCCCCTGGTCCGAGGGCGTCTACTTCCACCTGGCCCGCGACGGCCTGCGGCCCGCACCCTGACCGCAGGGCCGCCGACGGCCATGCCCCCAGGGCCATGCCCGGCCGCCGTGACGGCACTGGGGGCATGGCCGACGCGCTGTCGGCGGCCTGCCCGGACCTGCGGGCCAGGGCCGCTCCTTCCCCGGCCCCGGCCCGCAGCCCACCCGCACGCACCAACCCCTCCCGCACCCCCGGGGGCGGTCAAGGCTGCCGGGCCTTCCGGCCGAAGCAGACCGAGGCGGCGGAATCCCACACCAGCCCCGCACCCACCGGGGCCAAGGCAGGCAAGCGGCCGGTCGGCTTCGGCCGGAAGGCCCGGCAGCCTCCAGGACCGCTCTCCTGCCGGAGGGGTCGTCCCCGCAGCGCTGGACCCTCCGGGGGGTTGCCCCCCGGGGGCCGCCCCTCACACGGCACCCGATCCGCACTCACTCACCCGCAGCGCTGCCCTCGGGCTGTCCCCCGGCCAGCCCGCCCCTCGCAGCGCCCGACCCGCACTCACCTGTCCGCCGCGCTGACCGCAGGGGACCACCCCCTGCGCGGCGCCCGACCAGTGGAGAAACCGCACCCATGGACCACGACACCACCCCCTCCGGCGAGGGGTTCGTGACCCTGTACGCCGGGCCGCTGGACGGCCTGGTGCTCACCGCCGCCCACCTGGACCGCATGGCCCAGGACCACGGCAGCGAACGCTACTGCCTGCTGACCAACCGCGGCGTCACCGGCCTCTACCAGGAGGTCGACGGCCGCTGGGTCTACGCCACCCCGCACCTGCCGGCCGCCCCCGACCAGTCCACCGACCAGCCCGAGGAGCCCGCATGACCCCCACCCCCAAGACCCCGGACGGGCAGGAGACCGACGAGGTCTACCGGGTGCGCGGCCAGCGGGTCTGGCGCGACGGCGCCGAGCTGTCCACCCGCCGCATCGAGGCCCTGGCCGCCCGCCTGGCCGCCGTGGCCCGCGCCCGCCGCGAGGCCGAACTGCGCGCCGCCTACCCCGTCGGCACCCGGGTGTGGCTGAGAGGCGACCCGACGCCCCGCACCGTCACCGGCTACACCGACTCCCCGGGCCTTCCGCCCTCGCTGCGCCTGTCCGGCCACACCATCGCCCGCCCTCGCCAGGTCACCCGCAACCCCCCGACCTGACCCGGGCACACCACGACCTTCTTTCCGCCCGACGGCCGCCCGGCCGTCCCGACCCCCACGGAGCCGCACCATGCCCGTGTCCGTTCCGCCGTCGCCGCCGCCCCGCCCCCGGATGCGCCCGCCGCGCCCCTGGGTGCCCGACGACCCGCCCGAGACCGTGCTGCCCGCCTGGATGTACGCCTGCCGGGAGCCGCACCCGCCGCACCGCGTGGTCCGCCCCGACGCTCCCCCGCAGTCGGAGCCGGTCCGGCCGCGGCGGTCCCGCGGCCGGCACGCCCGGCACCGGCGTGTCCGAGAGTGCTCTGCAGAGCAGCGGGAGCTGATCGTGCTGGCCGCGCTGCTCGGCGCGCTCCTCGGCGGGTACGCCTGCCTCGCCGTGACCGTCTCCGTCTGCCCCCTGTGAACAGGGGCGGGGAGCGGAGAGTACGCCGCCGGGCCGGGACGCCCTCCCGGCCCGGCGGTGTTCTTCCTCCGCGACCTCGGAGAACCGGACACGGCGGCACGTTCCAGCCGGTCCGTGTACACCGAGCGCCAAACAACAACAGACGGAGCAGAAGGGGATTGACATAGTTTTCGTACATCATCTAAGTTCGCAGCAACGGAACGCCCCCTCCGCAACTCCCCCGTTCCGGCCCCGCCCCCGCTCGCGTCCGCCCCCCGCGTGTTGGAGCCCCCATGCCCTCCCCTGACCGAAAGCCCCGCCAGGTCACCCCCACCGAACTGCTCGACATCCGCGAAGCCGAGTGGCGGCCCCGCCTGGAGTCGCGCTCCCTCGTCAGCGAGGCCGTGCTGCCCCAGAAACACCTGGACCAGGCCGCGGTCGCGCTCGGCCGCCTCTTCACCAGGGCCCTGGACCGGGGACGCGCCCCCAACCTGTCCCGCTGGCCCGCCTGCATGGCCGCCGTCACCGCGGGCGTCGCCACCGCCCGCTACTCCCACGGCGCGTTCTGGCCCGCCCTGTGGGAGACCGCCCAGGTGCCCGCGCCCCGGCAGGACTACGCCGCCTGGGGCCGGGCCTTCCTGGACGCCCTGCACGACCTCGGCCTGGACGCCTTCCCCGACGAGCACCTGCCCTACGTCACGCCGATCCTCATGCACGCGGGCATCCCCACCTACTGCCTGCGCGACGTGTTCGCGCTGCTGCTGGAGCGCAGCGCACGCACCCCCGGACTGGACGCGCCCGCCTTCCACCACTGGGCCGTGTCCGGGCGGCACCGCCTCAACAGCCTCGACGTGCCCGCGCGCCGGTTCATCGCCCAGGGCGGCGACTACGCCCTGGAGGTCGTCGACCGCTGCCTTGACCTGCTCGACCGGCTCCGCGACGACCCCGACACCGACTGCCGCTCCGTGGGCCTGCCCGCGCGCTTCCTCGCCCCCGCCCGCGAGGCCCTGGAACAGGCCGCCGCCAGGGGCGTGGCCCCCGCCCGCCGCGCCGGCGGCCCCCGGCGGCAGCAGCCCGCCCGGCCCCGGCTGCGCCTCGACCCCCACGCGCACGGCGTCCACGTCGTCCTGCCCGTCATCGGCGACAGCGACGACCAGATCGTGCGCTGGCACATCACCACCGACCACGGGACCCACCAGGTGCGCGGCCACGGCCGGTGGGCCGCCGCCACGGGCGCCGCCTCCCCCACCCTGTTCCCGCTGCCCGAGCCCAGCCGCACCGTGCGCGTGACCCTCGGCGACACCGGGTTCACCGAGCTCCTGCCGCTGGTCGACCCCGAGGACCCGCTGCTCGTCTTCACCGACGACGGCGACCTGCTCGACCCGCGGCTCGCCCTGCCGCCCGGCCGCCTGTGGCTGCTGCACCCCGCCGACCGCGCGCTGCTGCGCCCCGACGGCGGCACCGACGAGGACGTGCCCGGCGACACCCCCTACGGGTGGGAGGGGTGGACGCTGCTGCGGGTGACCCTGCGCCGCGGCGACCGGATCGGCCTGGAGGGCTGCCCCGAACGCCCCGTGCACGGCCGCGCCCGCCCCCACCTCGACCAGTCCGCCCCCGTGCGGGGCGTGACCACCGCGGCGGGCTCGCCCGTCCACGCCGACCTGCCCGTCGTGGTGCTGCCCGAGGCCGAGGGCGAGGCCGTGGACTGGCGGATCGACGTGCTGCACGCCGACACCGGGAAGCTGCTGGCCGGCACCACCGGCCGCAGCGGGCAGCGCGTCAGCCCGCTGGAGGGCCTGCCCCGCCCCGTGCTCGGCTCGTTCCTGCTCACCGTGCGCGGCCCCCTCGGCCGCGGGCTGCGCCGCCACCTCACCGTCGCCGAAGGGCTCGCCGTCCGCTACGACCCCGCCTTCCGGGCACTCGCCCCCGCCGGGCTGGAACCGGCCGACGCCGTCCTGTCCGGCCCCGACGGGATGGACGTCGAACCGGAGGCGCAGCGGCTCGGGTTCGGCGAGGCCGTGCTGGCGGCGCAACTGCGCACCGCCGCCGCCGAGCTGGCCGTCGCCGTCCGCCCGCCCCACCTGGCCGTGCTGTGCACCGGCGACCCCAGCCCCCAGTGGCGCCCCCAGCCGCTGCGGCTGGCCACCGAGACCGTGACCGAGATCGGCGACCTGCTGCTGCGCCTCCCCGAGGGCGAGGAGGGCGGGGAGCTGCCCGGGCCGCTGACCGTGCTCTCCGGCGAGGAGCCGGTGCAGCGGGTCGAACCCGCCGCCTACCGGGGCGGTGCCACCGTCCGCTACCCGATCGCCCAGATCGGCGACACCGCCGCCGTCCACCGGCACCTGCGGATCGTCGCCCCCTACCGGGGCCGGGTCCTGCCCGTCGCCGTGGTCAGCCCGCGCCGCCTGGCCACCGGGGCGCACCAGGAGGACGGCGCCGTCGTCCTGGCGGACTTCCCCGGCCTGCCCGGAATCGACGCCGCCCTCTACCCGCACCGGGCGCCGTGGCGGACGCCCCGGGTCGTGCCGGTGTCCGAGGACGGCCGGGTCGAACTGCCCGAGGACCTGCGCGACGGCGGCCCGCTGGAGGTGCTGCTGGCCGTGGACGACCCGTGGTCGGCGGCGGAGTGGCCCGACTGGCCCGACCGGCGCGACGCCAACCGGCTCACCTGCCCCGCGCCCGGCGTCCCCGCCTCCGACGACCCCGACGAGGAACTGCTCTCCCGGGTCCTCGCCGGAGAGGCCGACGCCGCCCGGCTGCGCGTCACCGACGAGACCGCGGCCCGGCTGTGGCGGGTCGTGGGCCTGGCCGACCGGCTCACCGCCGTCGGCGTGGACCCCGCCGCCGTCGACGCCTGCGCCCGCGTCCTCGGCGAACACCCCGTCACCGCGCTGCTCGCCCACGGCTCCGCCGGGCTGGCCCCCGCCGACAGCGTCCGCGCCCTCATCGCCAGCGGCCTGGCCGCCGCACCCCAGCACGACAGAGTCACCGTGGACGAGGCGGTCCGGCTGTGGCAGCGGCTGCCCGCCGCGGCCGCCCTGGCCACCAGCGACCTGCTGCCCCGCATCCCCACCGACCCAGCCCGGCAGCCGCCCGAGCACGCCGAACTGCTGGAGGAGCTGGAGCACAGTTGCGGGACCGCCGCCGCGGAGCTGCTGGCGGGCCGGGACGACCCGCACGCCCGCGTCGGCCGCTTCGGCGCCTCCGCCGAACACCTCGCCCGCATGCCCGAGGCGCAGTTCAGGGCCGTGTGGCGGGCCGCCCGGGTGATGCCCCGGGCGCTGCTGGACGCCGACAGCCGCTCCCAGGCCGTCCTCGACCTGTTCAAAGTGCGCAACAGCACCGCGCTGCACGGGGTGCGCTCCCAGGCGGCCACCGTCCTGAAGCTGACCGCCGCGGTGTGCGACCGGCTCCCCGACGCCTACCGGACGGCGGCACGCGCCCTGATCGACAGCCGCCGCCCCGACCGACCCGGGTCCTGGCGCGACCTGCCCGCCCTGTCCGTCGCGCTGGCCGCCGCCGCCCGCCTGGCCGCCCGGAACGTGGACGACTGCCGACGGCTGGTGGACCGCTACCAGCGGGAGTGGGCGGAACTGGCCGCCGCGGCCCCCGACCTCGCCGCCGTCGACCTCGTCCTCGCCGAACTCACCCTCGCCGGAATCGAACGCGCCCGACTGTTCAAGGAGCCGACCGCGTGACCACCACCCTGGACCCCCTCGGCGTCAGCGCCCTGATCAGCGACAGCTACCGCCGCTACCTGCGCTCCCTGCTGCCGCTGCGCGACCGCGGACTCGCCGACGCCCTGGACCGGCAGATCCGCACCAGCCCGCTGCTGACCAAGGGGCCGCTGCTGGAGGCCACCCCGCCCTACCGGACCGGCGCCACCCCGCGCCAACTGGTCGCCGAAGGCGTGCTGTCGCCCTCCTTCGCCGCGCCCGGCGGCCCCGCGATCCACCTGGACCGGCCCCTCTACCTGCACCAGGAGCAGGCGATCCGCAAGGCCCGCGCCGGACGCGACCTGGTGGTGGCCACCGGCACCGGGTCGGGCAAGACCGAGAGCTTCCTGCTGCCCGTCCTCAACGAGCTGGAGGAGCAGCACCGGCGCGGCGAGCTCGGGCCGGGCGTGCGGGCGCTGCTGCTGTACCCGATGAACGCGCTCGCCAACGACCAGCTCAAACGGCTGCGGGAACTGCTCTCCGGCAGCCCGCACATCACCTTCGGCCGCTACACCGGCGAGACCAAGGAGAGCGAGCGGGATGCCCGGGAACTCTTCCGTACCCTGCACCGACGCGACCCGCTGCCCAACGAGCTCATCAGCCGCGAGCAGATGCAGCGCAGGCCGCCGCACCTGCTGCTCACCAACTACGCGATGCTGGAGTACCTGCTGCTGCGCCCCGACGACCTCGACCTGTTCGAGGGCGAGCACGCCGGGCACTGGCGGTTCGTCGCCCTGGACGAGGCGCACGTCTACGACGGGGCCAAAGCCGCCGAACTGGCGATGCTGCTGCGCCGCCTGCGCGACCGGGTCGCCCCCGGCCGCCGCCTGCAGTACATCGCCACCAGCGCCACCGTCGGCGACGACCCGAAGAAGGTCACGGAGTTCGCGTCCCGGCTGTTCTTCAAGTCGGACTTCGAGTGGGACGCGACCGACCCCGACCGGCAGGGCCTGGTGACCGCCACCCACCGCACCGATCCTCCGGGGCAACCGTGGGGGCCGCTGTCGGCCGCCGACTACGCGGCGATCGGCAACGCCGCCGCCCCGGAGACCGAGCTCCGTGCCGCGGCCCGGCGGCACGGCGTCCCCGACGGCGGCGCCTACCGGCTGCTCGCCACCGAACAGCGCATGCGCACGCTGCGCACCCTGCTCGCCGACGGCGGCCCGCAGCCGCTGGAGGACCTGGCCGCGCGAATCTTCACCGAAGAGGACGACGGCGCGGTACAGCCCGCCGCGCTGGCCGCCATGGTCGCCCTGGGCAGCCGGGTGCGCGACCCCGACGGCAGCCCACTGCTCTCCGCGCGCTACCACCTGTTCACCCGCGCCACCGAGGGCGCGTTCACCTGCCTGTCCGAGAAGGGGCCGCACGTCTGGCTCTCCCGCCACGAGCACTGCCCCGACTGCCACGCGCCCGCCTTCGAGCTCGCCGCCTGCAAACGCTGCGGCGACACCTACCTGGTGGGCACCACGGCGGCTGAGGACGGCGCGGTCCGCTTCCTGCCCCAGCGCCGCACCCAGGACCAGATCCTGTGGCTGCACCTGGGCAACACCCCGATCACCGTCGACGAGGATGACGACACCCTGGAGGAGCCCGCCGCACAGCCCACCGCAAAGGGCAACCACCTGTGCGTCGGCTGCGGCGCGCTCGGCACCGCGGCGCGCGCCTGCCTGCCCGGCTGTCCGGGCCGCGCCGCGCGCGCGGTGCAGGAGCTGCGTAGCAACAACGGCCGCCCCAGCGGCTGCCTGTCGTGCGGGGCACGCGGCCCTGACACGGTGCGCCGCCTGGAGAGCGGCAACGAGGCCGCGGCGGCCGTGGTGGCGACCGCGCTCTACCAGGCGCTGCCCGAGGACCCCGACGCCCAGCGCGCCGACCGCCCCGGCGGGGGCCGCAAACTCCTCACGTTCAGCGACAGCCGCCAGGCCGCCGCGTTCTTCGCGCCCTACCTGGAGCACAGCTACTCGCTGCTGCAGCAGCGGCGGCTCATCCTCGAAGGGCTGGAGCACGGCTACGTCCCCGACGACGACTTCTGGGTCGACGACCTGATCGGCCACACCGCGCAGCGGGCCGCGCGCGCCGGGAACTTCGAGCGGCGCGTCTCCCGCCAGCGCCGGGAGCACGCCGCCGGCCTGTGGGTGATGCGGGAGCTCGTCGCCACCGACGACCGGCAGTCCCTGGAGGGGCGCGGCCTGCTGCACGTCCGCATGGAACGCCCCGAGGGCACGCGGCTGCCCCCGGCGCTGCCCCGAGAGCTCGGCCTGGACGAGGACGAGGTGTGGGACCTGCTCGGCGAACTCGTGCGCAGCCTGCGCCAGCAGGGCGCGCTGACCATGCCCGAGAGGGTGGCCCCCGACGACGAGGCGTTCGCGCCCCGCCGTGGACCGATCTACGTACGTCTCAGCGGCCCCGACCGCAAGCGCAAAGTCATCTCCTGGCTGCCCGGCCAGGGGAACAACCGCCGTCTCAACTACCTGGACAGGCTGCTCGGCAGAATGGACCCCACGCTCGACGCCACCGAGCGGAAACACCGCGGCGAGAAGATCCTGCGCGGAGTGTGGCAACTGCTCACCGACGCGGCCCACCACCGCGACTCGGAAAGCTGGCTGGTCCCCGTCTCCGACCGTTCCCTCGGCGTGCTCTGGCAGGTCGACCACACTTTCCTGTCACTGAGTCCGGTCACGCCTGCCACCCGGCTCTACCAGTGCGACAGTTGCCGCCGCCTGCACCCGGTGTCGGTGCGCGGGGTGTGCCCCACCCTCAACTGCCCGGGCACGCTCCACCCGTTCACGCCGCCCGCCCCCGAGGAGGACGACGACCACTACCGGCGCCTCTACCGCAGCCTCAACCCGGTGGTGCTGCACGCCAGGGAGCACACCGCGCAGTGGTCCACCGAGGAAGCCTCCCGCGTCCAGGAGAACTTCATCGAGGGCCAAGTCAACGTGCTGTCCTGCTCCACCACCTTCGAACTCGGCGTGGACGTGGGCGAACTCCAGGCGGTGCTGCTGCGCAACATGCCGCCCACCACCGCCAACTACGTGCAGCGCGCCGGACGCGCCGGACGGCGCACCGACTCGGCCGCCCTGGTGGTCACGTACGCCCAGCGCCGCTCCCACGACCTGTCCCGCTACCAGGAGCCCGAGCAGATGATCGCCGGACAGGTGCGCGCTCCCTACGTGCCGCTGGACAACGAGCGTATCGCCCGCCGCCACGCCCACTCGGTGGCGCTGGCCGCGTTCTTCCGGCACTGGCACCGCGCCACCGGGGAGACCTCCTCCACGGACCGCGATTCCCGGGAGATCTGGCGCACCGTCGGCGCGTTCTTCCTGCCCGGCGACGACGGCTCCCCCGCGCCGGTCACCCGGGTCCCCGCCTTCCTCACCCCGGTCCCCGAGGAGATCAGCGCGGCGCTGCGGCGCATCCTTCCCGATCGGATAGCTGGCGAGCTCGGCGTGGACGACGGCCGGTGGGCCGCGAAGCTGTGCCAGCGCCTGGAGAAGCTTCACGAAGAGGTCGCCGAGGACGTGGCCTACTTCGAGCGCCGCCGCCAGGAAGCCTCCGAGCAACGCCAGTACCGCAAGGCCGAACACTTCGAGAGAACCATCAACACCATCAAGCACCGCTCCCTGATCGGCTTCCTGGCCACCCGCAACGTGCTCCCCAAGTACGGCTTCCCGGTGGACACCGTGGAGCTGCGCACCAGCCACGCCGAGGACTCGGTGGGCAGGCACCTGGAACTGTCCCGCGACCTCACCTCCGCGATCTACGAGTACGCGCCGGGCAGCGAGGTCGTCGCGGGCGGCAGGAAGTGGACGTCGCGCGGCGTGTACCTGCTGCCCAAGCGAAGGCTGCCCCTCTCCTACTACCGGGTGTGCGACAACTGCAGGTACTACGAGGAGGACAAGGCTCCCCTCCCCCCGGTCTGCTCGTCCTGCGGGGAAGAACCGGCCAAGAACTCCCGCACCCCTGCCAGGTACTGCGTTCCGGAGTTCGGTTTCGTGGCCGATCCCCAAACCGCTGCGGCCGGCCTGGTCCCCCCGCAGCGCTCCTGGCACGGCACCACCCACGTGCTGCGCCTGGCCGCCGAGCTAACCACACAGCGTAGCTATTCATATCCGGGAGGCGAGATGCTCTGCCGGGCGGGAAGCCGCGGCCAACTGGTGGCGCTCTCCGAAGGGCCGGGCGGTCAGGGATTCTGGATCTGTGAGCAGTGCGGCTGGGGCGACCGCTTCGCCTCGCGCAAACCCAGCAAGCATTCCTCCCCGCTACGGGACCGCACCTGCGCCGGACCGCTGAAGCGCCTCGCGCTCGCCCACCAGTACGAGACCGACCTCGTGGACATCACCTTCACCGGCAGCTTCCAGCTCGACCGCGACGACATCTCGCCCGAGACCCGCTACTCGCTGCTGTACGCGCTGTTGGAGGGGGCCTCGGCCGCGCTGGAGATCAGTCGCGACGACATCGACGGCACCCTGTACCACCGCCGCGAGCGCGGCACCAGCCTGGTGCTGTTCGACACGGTGCCCGGCGGTGCGGGCGGGGGCACCCGGATCACCGAGCACTTCTCCGAGGTGCTGCTGGCGGCGGTGAAGCGGCTGGAGAACTGCGACTGCGGCGAGGAGACGTCCTGCTACGGCTGCCTGCGCACCTACCGCAACCAGACCCGGCACGAGCTGCTGGTGCGCGGCAAGGCCCTGGAGGCGCTGCGCCTGCTCGTCTGAGGCGCCGAGCCGCCCGGCGTCCCGCGGGCGGAGGCCGCCCCGCGGGACGCCGTCGCTCCGCCGCCGGTCAGGCCGCCGCGCGCGCCTCCGCGGCGGCGCGCGTGATCTGCTCGGCGACCGCCTGCGCCGCGGTGAGCTGGGGGTAGTGCCCGGCTGCGGGGACCGTGACCACGGGGACGTCCAGCCCGGAGGCGTCCACCGGGTCGTGCTCCCCCACCACGAGGGTGACCGGGACCGGGCAGGCGGCGAGCAGGTTGCGCAGCGCGGCGCGCTCCGCCGGACGGCGGGCGGCGGCCAGGTGCGCCGCGGCGCGTGCCGCGGCGCCGGAGCGGCGCAGGTTCAGCGCCGCGCTGGCCACGGCCCGGTGCCCGGCGGCCTCCTCGCCCAGCCCGGTGAACGCGGCGAGCCGCCCGGGTGTCATGCGCGCCAGCGCCCTGCGGGCCAGGGGCCGTATCCGCAGGAGCGGGGAGGCGTGCGGCTGGAGGAACGCCGGGGCCACCAGTACGAGCGCGGCGACCCGGTCGGGGTGGGCGTGGGCGTGGCGCAGTGCCGGGGCGCACCCCGCCGAGTGCCCCACCAGGACCGGCCGGGTCGCCGCCGGGGCGAGCAGCTCGGCCAGCCACACCTCGGCGGGCACGCGCGCGGGCGCCGAGCGGCCCAGCCCGGGGAGGTCGGGCACCAGGGTGCTCCCGTCGAGCCGGTCGGCCACGTCCTGCCAGGACTCCCCGTCCAGGGGCAGTCCGTGCAGCAGCACGTAGTCGGGCGCGGCCCGCTCCCCCACCAGGTAGGTGCGGCTCCCGGCGACCGGGTGCAGCCCTCCGGGGCGGCCCGGGGGCAGCGCGCCGAAGCCGTCGGCGACGAGCCGGTCCGCCCACCGGGACAGGGCGTCGCGCACCGGCGGGTGCCGCAGACCCGCCGTGCGGGCCAGGGCGTGGGCGGAGGCGGTGTCGTAGCGGTCGGCGGCCAGGAAGGGCAGGGTCTCGGGTTCGACGCGGGTCACCGCGCGGGGCAGGCGGCGCAGCAGCGCGGTCGGGACGCTGCGGCGCGGCGCGGGCACGCCCAGGTGGTCGGCGAGGTGGGCGACGAGTTCGGGCAGGTTGGGGGTGGTCTCGTCGAGCACCCAGTGGGCGCGCACGCCCCCGGTGTCGCGGCCGGGCACCTCGGCGAGGAAGCGGGCGAGGTGGTCGACGGCCACCACCGGCACGAAGGTCGCCTCCCCGCCGGGCAGCAGCCGCAGCCTGCCCTGCCACAGGGTCCGGACGGTCTCGGCCAGGCCGAGGTACTGTCCGGCCTCCCCGGTGGCGGAGTGGCCGATGACCGTGCTGGGGTTGACGATGCTCAGCGGCAGGCCGTCCCGTTCGGCGAGGGCGCGGACCGTCGCGTCGGCCTCGACCTTGGACGCCTCGTAGGCGCCGGCCTTGCGGTAGAGGCGGGCGATCCCGGCCGGGTCCCCGGGGTGTGCCGCCACCCGGTAGCCGGTGATGTGGACCACGCGCCGCAGGCCGGACAGCCCGGCCGCCCAGGCGAGCACGTTGCGTGCGCCGTCGACGTTGACGGCCCGCGCCTCCTGGCGGGCCAGGCCGAAGCGGAACAGCGAGGCGCAGTTGTGGACGTCGCGCACCTGCGCCAGGTGGCGCGCGGCGGCGCCGTCGAGGTCGAGGCCGGGGCGGGTGATGTCGACGTGGACGACGCTGAGGCGGTCCACGGGGGCGTCGTGGGCGCGCAGCCAGTCGCGCAGGTACGGCTCGCGGTCCGGGCCGCCGCGTACCCCGGCTGCGACGCTGTGGCCACGCCGCAGCAGTTCGGCGAGCAGCCAGCGGCCGATGAACCCGGTCGCGCCGAGCACGAGGCTGTCGGGGGGTGGGGACATGCTTCCTCCTCGGTAGACCGATCTACATATTCTGTGGTGACGAACAGCCGGGACCGGACGCGGCCGTCCCGGTCCCGGGTCAGGGGCGCTCCAGCAGCCGCACGACCGCTTCGCCCGCCCGGTCCAGCGGCTCCCTGCTGCGGGTGGCGCGCGCCAGCAGCAGCGCCCCCTCCACCAGGGAGAGCACCGACCACGCGTCGGCCTCGGCCCGGGCGGGCTCCCACCCCTCGGCCAGCAGGCGTTCGGCGACGACCGCCTGCCAGGAGCGGTAGCCCTTCCGGCAGACGGCGTGGACGCGGTCGTTAGTGGCCGCGACGTCGAGCGCCACGGTGGCCAGCGGGCAGCCCTTGGTGAAGCGCGACTCCTCCATCCGGGCCGCGAAGGCCCCGACTAGGCTGCGGGCGTAGTCGGCCAGGTCCGCGCGCTGCTGCGACAGCTCCCGCAGCAGCGCGGCCGTCTCCTCGGCCGCCTTCTCCAGCGCGGCGGCGACGAGCTCGTCCTTGCCGCCGGGGAAGTGGAAGTACAGGGACCCGCGCGGCGCCCCGCTGACCGCGAGGACCTGGTTGAGTCCCGTACCCGAGTAGCCGTGCGTCTCGATCAGCTCCCGAGCGCCGTCGACGAGGCGCTCCCGTGTCGCCGCTCCCTTGGTGCCCACGCCGAAACAGTAGACCAATCTACATATTTTTTTCCAGCGGCCGCGGCGCCGCCGCCTCCCCGTCGGCCACGCGCGGGGAGGCGCAGCCGCCGTCAGGTCTCGGCGCGCAGGATCTCCAGCGCCTTGTCCAGGTCCTCCGGGTAGGGGCTCTCGAACTCCACCGGGCGGTGCTCGGTGGGGTGCTCGAAGGACAGCCGGACCGCGTGCAGCCACTGGCGGCGCACCCCCAGGCGCTGCGCCAGGGTGGGGTCGGCGCCGTACAGCAGGTCGCCCACGCACGGGTGGCGGATCGCCGACATGTGCACCCGGATCTGGTGGGTGCGGCCCGTCTCCAGGTCGATCTCCAGCAGGCTGGCCGCGCGGAACGCCTCCAGCGTGTCGTAGTGGGTCACCGACGGGCGCCCGCCCGACACCACCGCGAAGCGGCCGTCGCCGGAGGGGTGCCGGTCGATGGGCGCGTCGATCGTGCCGCGCAGCGGGTCGGGGTGCCCCTGCACCAGCGCGTGGTAGGTCTTGTGCACCGTGCGCTCCTTGAAGGCGCGCTTGAGGACGCTGTAGGCCACCTCGCTCTTGGCCACCACCATCAGCCCGGTGGTGTTGGCGTCCAGGCGGTGCACGATGCCCTGCCGCTCGGCCGCGCCGCTGGTGGCGACCGTGACGCCGGCCGCCAGCAGGCCGTCCAGCACGGTCGGCCCGGTCCAGCCGACCGTGGGGTGGGCGACCACGCCGGTCGGCTTGTCCACCACGACGATGTCGGCGTCCTCGTACACGAGGGTCATGCCCGGCACCGGCTCGGGGCGCGGCGCGGGCGCGCTGGGCGGCGGGGGCAGCGTGACGTCCAGCCACGCGCCCGCGCTCACCCGGTCGGACTTGGCGGCGGTCGCGCCGTCGACCAGCACGTTGCCCTCGGCGATCAGGTCGGCGGCGCGGGTGCGCGACAGGCCGAACAGGCGGGCGATCGCCGCGTCCAGCCGCTCGCCCTCCAGCCCGTCGGGCACCGGCATGCTCCGGTGGTCGCTCACGCTCCCCCTCCTCGCTCGGTGTTCTCCGTCCGGTCGGCCTTCGTCTCGCGGGTGCCGTCGATGTTGACCCCGCGGAAGGCCAGCAGCACGGCGAGCACGCCGCCGCAGACGATCGCCGAGTCGGCGATGTTGAACACCGGCCAGTAGGGCAGTTGGATCCAGTCCACCACGTGGCCGTGGAGCGGGGACGGCGGCTGGAACAGCCGCTCCGCCCACGTGCCCGGCGCGTCCGGTCCCACCAGCGCCGAGGGGATCTCGCGGGTGGCGGGCCGCCACACGCGGTCGATGAAGTTGCCGGCGGCGCCGCTGAGGATCAGTCCGAGCGCCACCGCCCAGCCGACGCTGCGCAGCCGGGGCGCCGTCCACAGGATGTAGCCGATGACGCCCACCATGATCAGGCTGAACACCCAGGTCATGCCGGTGCCGATGGAGAACGCCGCGCCGGGGTTGAACACCAGGGTCAGCTTGAGCAGGCCGCCCAGCAGCACCACCGGGTCCTGCGGCGAGAAGTACGCCAGCGCCAGCTCCTTGGTGGCGAAGTCGGCGACCAGGGGGAGGGCCGCCACGGCCAGCAGCAGGCCGATCCGGCGCGGCCGGACCGGCGGGGAAACGTCCTGGGTGTCCTGGGTGCCCCGGGCGGGGTCGACGTCGCTCAGCGGAACTCCTCAACGTGGGGTGCGGTGCGGCGCCGCTCCCGTACTCTCGCGGCCGTTGTCGGTCCGTCCGCACGGCGTGCGGGCCTGCCTCATTGTATGCACCCGCGCGCCCGCCCCCTGCGGGGCCGCGCGCCGCCCGCTACCGCTCGACGTGCGCGAACCCGCCGTACTCCTCGGCCAGCGCGGCCAGGCCGTCCTCGTCCAGGGCCGCGGGGGCGCCGCCCGGCCCGGTGCGGACCTCCACCACCCAGTCGACGTCCTCGGCGTCGTCCTCGCCCGCGTACATGTCCCGGTGCACCGTGCACGGCGCGTAGCCCTGCTCCAGCAGTTGGCCGGCCAGCTCCTCGGCGGCGTCGCGCTCCGCCAGCGTCACCAGCACGGCCCCCTCGTGGGACGCTCGTGTCACCTGTTTCCTCCTCGGTCTCGTGGGTTTCCGCGTCAGTATGCACCGGCCGCGTCACGGTCGGAAAACGGCGCGGGCGGCCCTCCCGGGGTGGGTTATCCTCGAGCCAGCAAGGCGTTGATGGGGACGAGTACCGGCGGACACAGCCGTGAGCGACCCGGGGACGGTGGAAGCCCGGGGGTATGCCCGCACGGGAAGATCACCCCGGAGCCGCCGGAAGAACGGCGCCCGAAGGCGCCCAGTAGAACCGGCAGCGTCAGGAACGAAGTGGGACGCGCGGCGCCCGGCCGCGCGGCCAAGGAGGGTGGTACCGCGGGGCCTGCCGCCTCGTCCCTCCGTCAGGTGACCGACACCCCTGATGGAAAGGTACGCCACGTGTCGAAGGAGTCGACCCGACCGTTCCCCGCGCTGCCCGCCCAGATCGACCTGCCCTCGATGGAGCACGAGGTGCTGCGGCGCTGGACGGAGCAGAAGATCTTCGAACGGTCCCTGGAGCAGACACAGGGCGGCCCGAGCTGGGTGTTCTACGAGGGTCCCCCCACCGCGAACGGCACCCCCGGCGTGCACCACGTCGAGGCGCGCGTGTTCAAGGACGTCTTTCCCCGCTTCAAGACGATGAAGGGCTTCCACGTCGACCGCAAGGCCGGGTGGGACTGCCACGGCCTGCCCGTCGAGGTCGCCGTGGAGAAGGAGCTGGGGCTCTCCGGCAAGAAGGACATCGAGGCTTTCGGCGTCGCCGAGTTCAACGCCCGCTGCCGCGAGTCGGTGCTGCGCAACGTGGACGCGTTCACCGAGATGACGCGGCGCATGGGCTACTGGGTGAACATGGACGAGGCCTACCGCACCATGGACCGCGAGTACGTGGAGTCGGTGTGGTGGGCGCTCAAGCAGATCTGGGACAAGGGCCTGCTGGTGCAGGACTACCGGATCAGCCCCTACTGCCCGCGCTGCGGCACCACGCTGTCCGACCACGAGCTGGCGCAGGGCTACGAGACCGTCACCGACCCGTCGGTGTACGTGCGCTTCCCGCTGACCTCCGGCCCGCTGGCCGGCGAGGCGGCGCTGCTGGTGTGGACCACCACCCCGTGGACGCTGGTGTCCAACACCGCCGTGGCGGTGCACCCGGAGGTGGAGTACGTGGTGGCCACCGACGGCTCCGAGCGGCTGGTCGTGGCCGAGCCGCTGCTGGGCGCCGCGCTCGGCGAGGGCTGGGAGCCCACCGGGCAGCGGTTCACCGGCGCCGAGATGGAGCGCTGGACCTACCGGCGCCCCTTCGAGCTGGTGGAGTTCGACACGCCCGCGCACTTCGTGGTGCTCGGCGACTACGTCACCGTCGAGGACGGCACCGGCCTGGTCCACCAGGCGCCCGCCTTCGGCGCCGACGACATGCAGGTCTGCCGCGCCTACGGGCTGCCCGTGGTCAACCCGGTGCGCGCCGACGGCACCTTCGAGGAGCACCTGGACCTCGTGGGCGGCGTGTTCTTCAAGACCGCGGACAAGGCGCTCGTCGCCGACCTGAAGGAGCGCGGCCTGCTCTTCGCGCACCTGGCCTACGAGCACAGCTACCCGCACTGCTGGCGCTGCCACACGCCGCTGCTGTACTACGCGGTGCCGTCCTGGTACATCCGGACCACCGCGATCAAGGACCAGTTGCTCGCCGAGAACGAGAAGACGAACTGGGTGCCCGGCAACGTCAAGGACGGCCGCTACGGCGAGTGGCTGCGCAACAACGTCGACTGGGCGCTGTCGCGCAGCCGCTACTGGGGCACCCCGCTGCCGATCTGGGAGTTCCCCGACGGGCGGCGGATCTGCGTGGGCTCCCTCAAGGAGCTGAGCGAGCTGAGCGGGCAGGACCTGTCCGACCTGGACCCGCACCGCCCCTACGTGGACGACATCGTCATCCCCGACCCCGACGCCGACCCGTCGCTGCCGCTGGAGCAGCGGGTGGCCCGCCGGGTGCCGGAGGTCATCGACGTGTGGTTCGACTCGGGCGCGATGCCGTTCGCGCAGTGGGGCGCCCCGCACCGCAACCAGGAGAAGTTCGAGGCGAACTTCCCCGCCCAGTACATCTGCGAGGCCATCGACCAGACCCGCGGCTGGTTCTACTCGCTGATGGCGGTCAGCACCCTGGTGTTCGGCAGGTCCTCCTACGAGAACGTGGTCTGCCTGGGCCACATCCTCGCCGAGGACGGCCGCAAGATGAGCAAGCACCTGGGCAACATCCTGGAGCCGATCCCGGTGATGGACCGGCACGGCGCCGACGCCCTGCGCTGGTTCATGGCGGCCAGCGGCTCCCCGTGGATGCCGCGCCGGGTCGGGCACACCGTGCTGGAGGAGATCGTCCGCAAGGTCCTGCTGACCTACTACAACTCGGCGTCCTTCTTCACCCTGTACGCGGGCGCGGGCCAGGGGTGGAGCCACGACCGGCTCGCCGACGCCCCCGCCCCCAAGGACCGGCCGCTGCTGGACCGCTGGCTGCTGTCGGAGCTGAACTCGCTGGTCAAGACGGTCGACGACGCGCTGGAGCGGTTCGACCCGGCGATCGCGGGCCGCGCGCTCACCGCGTTCATCGACGACCTGTCGAACTGGTACGTGCGCCGGTCGCGCCGCCGCTTCTGGGCGGGCCCCGACACCCCCGAGGGGGCGTCGGCGTTCGCGACGCTGTTCGAGTGCCTGGAGACCCTCACCCTGCTGATGGCTCCGATCGTGCCGTTCATCACCGACCACGTCTGGCAGGCGCTGCGCCGCCCCGACGCCCCGGAGTCGGTGCACCTGGCCTCCTGGCCGAAGGCCGACGAGTCGCTGATCGACCCGGAGCTGTCGGAGCAGATGGCGCTGGTGCGCCGCCTGGTGGAGCTGGGGCGGGCCGCCCGCGTGGACTCCGGACAGCGGGTCCGCCAGCCGCTGGCGCGGGCGCTCGTGGGCGCCAGGGGCTTCGAGGCGCTGCCGGAGCAGTTGCGGGCGCAGATCTCCGAAGAGCTGAACGTGGTGCAGCTCGACCCGCTGTCGGTGGTCGGCGACCTGGTGGACTACTCGGTCAAGCCGAACTTCCGCGCGCTGGGCAAGCGGTTCGGCAAGGGCACCCCGCGGGTCGCCCAGGCCATCCAGGGCGCCGACGCCAAGGCGCTGGTGGAGCGGCTGCGCGCCGAGGGCTCGGCGACCGTGGAGGTCGACGGCGAGCAGGTCGTGCTCTCCGCCGACGAGGTGCTGGTCACCGAGCAGCCCCGGGAGGGCTGGGCGGTGGCCTCGGAGTCCGGTGAGACGGTGGCGCTGGACCTGGAGCTGACGCCGGAGCTGCGCCGCGCCGGGCTGGCCCGCGAGGTCGTCCGCCTGGTGCAGGACGCCCGCAAGTCCAGCGGGCTGGACATCTCCGACCGCATCGAGCTGTGGTGGTCGTCCGCCGACGAGACGGTGGCGCAGGCGATGGCCGAGCACGCCGAGACGATCGGCGGCGAGGTGCTGGCGGTCTCCCTCACCGAGGGTCCCGGCGCCGACGACGCCTACGAGGTGGTCTCGGAGGAGTTCGGCATCACCCTGCGGCTGCGCAAGGCCTGATCCGACCGGAGCGGGGCCGCGGACCGGGACCGGTCCGCGGCCCCGCCGCTGTTGTCGGGCTGTCCGGGACGGCGGAGCCGCTGCGGGGCCCGGTCCGGAGGACAGCAGGACGGTTCCGGGGGTGGTCTGCGGCCGTCGGGCCGCGCCCGGGGTGCGGGACACGGCGGCTGGTGCGTCCCGCGGGTCCGCCCGCAGCGGCGGGCGTGCGGCGGCGCGAGGAGGGGGCCGGGACGCCCCCGTGAGGGGCGGATGCTGCGCCCTGGGAAGCGGGCGGGGCGCGCGGGCGTCGTCAGTCCGCGGCGTCGGGGTCCTTGGCCGCGGTGCCGTCGCGGGAGGTGTCGGTCCCGGCGGAGCCGGTGGGCCGGCCGCCGTCGGGCTCCTCGGCCGCGTCGGCGTCCGTGCCGGGGGAGTCCAGGTCCGCGCCGGTGGGGGTCCAGCGGGCGGCGAGCGCGGCGATCGCCGCGGCGGAGACGTTCTTGCTCTCGCTCTGCTCCCGGGTGGGCAGGGCGAAGGGCGGGCTCCACTCGGCGGGTTCCCGGAAGGTGATCTCGCCGAGGTCCTCCGCGTCGTCGGAGCTGCCGGGGTCGGTGTCGTCGTCTGCGGAGGCGGTCTCGTCGGCGTCGACGGCGGTGGCCCCGTGCAGGCCCACGGGAACCGGCATCGTCATCGTGGCGTCGGGATCCGCGTCGTCGTCCGCGGCCTCCTCGGCCCCGGTGTCCGCCTCCGCGGCGCCCGTGTCGTTGGAGCCCTCGTCGGCAGAGTCGGTGTCGGCAGAGTCGGTGTCGGCAGAGTCGCGCGCGGCCCCGCTGTCGCCGTCGGAGCCGTCGGGGCGGTCCGCCTCGGAGGAGCCGGTGTCGGCGGAGGGCGCGGTGTCCGCGCCGCCGTCCGGTTCCGCGGCGGCCTCCGCGGCCTCGTCGTCCGCGGCCTCCTCGGTCCTGACGGCGGTGGCCCCGTGCAGGCCCACGGGAACCGGCATCGTCATCGTGGCGTCGGGATCCGCGTCGTCGTCCGCGGCCTCCTCGGCCTCGGTGTCCGCCTCCGCGGCGCCCGTGTCGTCGACGTCCCCGTCCCGGGAGTGCTCCGCGGCCTCGTCGGGCGCACCGGAGCCGTCGGTTCCGGCGTCCTCGGCCGCGGCCGCGGTGCGCTGCGGAATGGCGTCGTCGGAGTGGTCGGCCTCGGGGCCGTCGGCCGCGGTCGATCCGTGCGGCTCCGCCGCATCGGACCCGACCGCGCCGGAGGCCCCGGGAGAGGCCGGGGAGAACGCCTCCCGCACCGGTTCGGCGACCGGCGCGGGGACGGTGGTGTCGGGGTCCCCGGTCCCCTGGACCGCCACGGGGAGGCCGCCGACGTCGGCGACCGGAGCCACCTGGCCGGTGGCCGCCACCATGCTCGGAGGCGGGACGGACGCCTTCCCCAAACCGTCCGTCCGTGCCTGTCCCGTCATGGCCCCGTGGAGTCGGGCATTCCGGTGATCGGGCAGTGCCGCTGCACGGCCCGGCCCGAACAGGGTCTTCCTGTTGCGGACGAACTCCACCGCGAGCAGCACGGCGGACAGGCCGCCGAGCGCCAGCGCGATGTTGACCAGAGTCAGCTCTGCGAGCGCCAGTGCCACGCCGATCACGACGAAGGCCGCTACGACCAGCACCAGGCAGACGATGATCACCGGGTGAATGCCTTCTCAGGGTTCAGGGGCGAGTTGGACCGTGTGTTCTGCGGACCGTCCGCTCAGTGACGGTCGTGCGGATCACCCGGGTGGTAGCCGTGCGGCGCCGGCTCGGGCGAAGCGAACGGGTTCGGGGTCCCCGGGCTGGTGTGCTGGAGCGACGGGCTGCCCCCGGTGGGAGGCGACATGGTCTGGAAGCCACCCGTGGTGTTCGGGTTGCCGTAGTCGGGCGCTCCCTCGTTGAGCTCACGCAGTTGGCGCTCGAAGTAGTCCTTGAGACGGCTGCGGTACTCGCGCTCGAAGTCCTTGAGAGCGGCGACCTTGTGCTCCAGCTCGTCGCGCTGCTGCACGAGCGACCCCATGACCTGGCGGTGCCGCTCCTGGGCGTCGCGGTCCAGGTTCTCCGACCGGGCACGGGCCTCGTTGATGATCTGCTCGGCCTGGCGGCGCGCCTTGCCGAGGATGTCCTCGGCCTCGTGGCGGGCGCGGCCCAGCGTCTCGTCGGCCTCGCGACGGGCGTCGGAGATGGCCTGGTCGGCGGTCTGCTGGGCGAGGGCCAGCACCCGGGCGGCGGTGTCCATGTTGTCCTCGCCGCCGGGCAGTCCCATGGTGGGAGCGGGGGCCGGCTCGGGCGGACGCATCGGCTCGGGCTGCCGCATGGGCATCTCGGCCTTGGGGGCTTCCTGGGGAACGGGGGGCTCCTGGGGCTGGAAGTCGTTCATTCCCGCGGGGGGAACCTTGCCGCGCAGGCACTCTGCGAGCTTGCCGCGCAGCTCCTCGTTCTCCTGGATCAGACGATCGAGCTCGGCTTCGACCTCGTCGAGGAAGGCGTCGACCTCTTCTTCGTCGTATCCCGGACGCAACCGGGTCGTACTGAACTGTTTATTGCGTACATCCGCAGGTGTCAGCGGCATGTTCGTCTCCTTGGCGCGCTTGGACTCCGTCCGTAGGGACGCTACCTGATCGTGACCTTATGGCACTCCAGATCATGACCAAGACTCATGTATCGGAACCGGAGCCTACCTTTCTGCCGTCTCGGGTCTCGCTACATGGTCAGGACAGACGTCACGACCTGGAGGAGGATCGACACCACAAGGAACAGGATCATGAAGCTCAAGTCGAGCGCGACACTCCCCAACCTGATGGGTTTGATGAAGCGACGCAGGAACTTGAGCGGCGGGTCCGTGATCGTGTAGGTCGTCTCGGCCAGAACCAGGACCAATCCGGCGGGCCGCCATGATCTGGCATACATCTGAACCAGGTCGAACACCAACCGTCCGATCAGCGCGAACAGGAAGAGGTATAGGACGAAGATCAGAACGTTGCCGAGCACGACTTGGACGATGTTCACTCCCGTACTCCGGCTGCCTCGCTCAACGTGTCTGCTGCTCTAACTCTGATTGAAGAACCCTCGCTCAGCGATACGTGCTTTGTCTTCAGCGGTCACCTCAACATTAGCCGGAGACAACAGGAACACCTTGTTGGTCACCCGTTCGATGCTCCCGTGGAGGCCGAAGATCAACCCCGCCGCGAAGTCGACCAGCCGCTTGGCGTCACTGTCAACCATCTCGGTGAGGTTCATGATCACCGGGATGCCTTCACGGAAATGCTCTCCGATAGTACGCGCTTCGTTGTAGGTCCGGGGATGGAGTGTCGTGATTCGGGCGAGATCTGCGGTGGCCGGGGCGGAACGACGCTCGTTTCGCGACGAGGGGTGATCAACCGAATCCGCTACGGAGTCGTCTCGGGCTTCGTCACGGGGACCGCGCTTCCGGACGGGCCGCTCGTCGACGGCCTCGTCGAAGTCCTCGAAGTCATCGTAGTCGTCGGCATAACGGTGATCGTAACGGTCGTCCTCCACGAGGCCGAGGTAGACCGCCATCTTGCGCATCGCGCCGGCCATCTCTTGTCCTCCGTCGTCCCTGTGGTGATTCACCGCAGATGACTTGTCGATGGATTCGGTCCCCATCCACCCCCTGAGCGGAGGGAACAGCGTGTGCCCCCAGGGTCCATCTGGGGACATTACCCCACGATCAACCTCCGATCGCCAAGCAACGCCGCACCTATTCTCAGATGTGTCGTTCCCCGCTCCACCGCGGCCTCCAGGTCCCCGCTCATGCCGGCGGAGATCGTCGTGGCATGAGGGTAGCGAGCCCGAAGGTCGTCGGCGACTGCTTTAAGCTGGTCGAACGCGGCTCTCGGATCCCCCTCGCGGGGTGCGACGGCCATCACACCGCCCAGAGTGAGCCCCTCCTCCGCCTCGACCGCCTCTGCCAGGGCCGGGACGTCCGCGGGGTCGGCTCCGCCACGGGGGCCGATCACCCCCTTCTCGGAGTCGGGATCGAGGTTGACCTGCACCAGGCAGGTCAGGGTGCGCCCCGCGGCGCGGACCCTGCGGCCCAGCTCCGTGACCAGCCGGGCGCGGTCCACGGAGTGGACCACGTCGGCGTAGCGCACCACCGAACGGGCCTTGTTGGTCTGCAACTGTCCGACGAAGTGCCAGGTGAGATCGAGATCACGGCATTCGGCGGCCTTCGGGGCGGCCTCCTGGTCCCGGTTCTCGCCCACGTCGCGCAGGCCCAGCTCGGCGAGAATGCGCACGTCAGAGGCCGGAAAGTGCTTCGTCACCGCGATCACCCGGACCTCCTCGACCGCGCGCCCGGCCGCCGCGCAGGCGGCGGCCACCCGTTCCCGGACCCGTTCCAGGTTCGCGGCGAGCTGGGCGCGCCGCGCGTCCCCGCTCACGGGAGCCTCCAGATGTACCCGGCGAACCGGCCGGTGGTCGAGTCGCGACGGTACGAGAACAGGTCGGGGCTCTCCCGGGTGCACCGAGCATCATGGGTGACATTCGCCACACCCAGGCGTTTCAACTGTGCCGTGACACCCGCCCGGATGTCCACCCCCGGAGTGCCCTCCTGTGTGGTGCATCTCGCCTCCGGCACGGCGCGGGCCACCTCGTCCTGCATCTGCCGGGGCACCTCGTAGCAGCGTCCGCAGATCACCGGGCCGAGCAGCGCGGTGCACCGCTCCGGGCGGGCGCCGTTGCGCTCCATCTCCGCGAGCAGGGAGGACACCACCCCGGCCACCATGCCCGGACGGCCCGAGTGGGCCGCGCCGACGACCCCGGCCTCGGGGTCGGCCACCAGCAGCGGCAGGCAGTCGGCCACCAGCACCGCCAGGGCGAGCCCGGGCTCCGTGGTGACCACGGCGTCGACGTCCCCGGCCCGGCCGGAAGCGGTCACGGTCACCGCGTCGGCGCCGTGGACCTGGTTCATCCACACCACACGGTCCGGCGAGAGGCCGAAACCGGCCGCGGCCCGTCTTCGGTTCTCGGCGACCGCCTCGGGATCGTCCCCGACGTGGTCGCCCAGGTTCAGGGTCGCGTACGGCTCCCGGCTGACCCCGCCGGCGCGCCCGGTGAACCCGGCGCGCACACCCGGGGCCAACTCGACCACGGCGCCCATGACGCGAGCACCTCCTCATCGTTCGGGGGGCAGCCTGGCCGCTCCGGGCGGAGGGGCCAGGGGGACGGCTACTTGAGGAAGTCCGGGACGTCGAGATCGTCGCCCTCGTCGAAGACCACCCGGCGCCGCGGCGTGGGGATCTCGCTGGTTCGGGAGAACGGGCTGTCGGAGGGGCGGGGACGGCTGTAGCTGCTGTCGCCCACCGGGTGGATGGCGCCCGGGCGGTAGGGGCGGTCCTCGTCCCGGGACTCCTTGGCCTCCCCGGACGCCGGGTCCTCGGACTTGGCCTGCTCCGTCTTCGGCGTCTCGGCGGAGGCCCCGGCCTCGCGGCCCGGTTCCGGATCGGGGCGCGTCACGGCCTCCGGCAGGGAGGGCTTCACGGGCCGGGGAGGCTCCGCGGTGCGGGCCGCGGCGGACGGTTCGGGCCGCCGCTCCGGCTGCGGCGGGGTCGGCGCGGCCGTCGTGCGGGCCGGGGGCGGCGCCTCCACCTGGGGCTCGTCGAACCCGGCCGCGATGACCGTGACCCGCACCTCGTCGCCGAGCGCGTCGTCGATGACCGCGCCGAAGATGATGTTGGCCTCCGGGGCCGCGGAGTTGGCCACCAGTTGGGCGGCTTCGTTGATCTCGAACAGGCCCAGGTCGGAGCCGCCCTGGATGGACAGCAGCACCCCGTGGGCGCCGTCGATGCTGGCCTCCAGCAGCGGCGAGGAGATCGCCATCTCGGCCGCCGCGACGGCGCGGTCGTCGCCCCGGGCCGAGCCGATCCCCATGAGCGCCGACCCTGCGCCGGACATGACCGACTTGACGTCGGCGAAGTCGAGGTTGATCAGGCCGGGAGTGGTGATCAGGTCGGTGATGCCCTGCACACCGGACAGCAGCACCTGGTCGGCGGCCTTGAACGCGTCCAGGACGCTGACCTGGCGGTCCGAGATCGACAGGAGCCGGTCGTTGGGGATGACGATGAGCGTGTCGACCTCCTCACGCAGCATCGCGATGCCCGACTCGGCCTGGGTGGCGCGCCGCTTGCCCTCGAAGCTGAAGGGTCGGGTGACCACGCCGATGGTGAGCGCCCCCAGCGAGCGGGCGATGTTGGCGACCACCGGGGCGCCCCCGGTTCCCGTGCCGCCGCCCTCGCCCGCGGTCACGAAGACCATGTCGGCGCCCTTGAGGACCTCCTCGATCTCCTCGCGGTGGTCCTCGGCCGCCTTGCGTCCCACGTCGGGGTTGGCGCCCGCGCCCAGACCGCGGGTGAGTTCGCGGCCGACGTCGAGCTTGACGTCGGCGTCGCTCATGAGCAGCGCCTGAGCGTCGGTGTTGATGGCGATGAATTCGACGCCCTTGAGACCCTCTTCGATCATGCGGTTGACGGCGTTGACGCCGCCGCCGCCGATTCCGACGACTTTGATGACCGCGAGGTAGTTCTGCGGTGCTGCCACGACGAGGGGCCTTTCCGCTCGCTTCTTGCCAACTCCGCCGATCCCCCGGGAAGAGCGACCGTGGGGGGCGTCCCTCCCGGGACCGGATCGACGCGAAAGCTGTCCGGTTCTGCTTGCTTCGGTGGTTCCGGGCGTCTCCGGGGAGGCGTCCGGGGGCCGGGGGACGGACCGTGCGGGCACGTCCGCTCCCCGTCCGTGCCACAGGGTGACACGGCAGTACTCGTAGTTATGTCAACTAAAGACTGTGCTTTCCGACAGTAAGCCGCCACCCTGGTGAGGGGCAACTAACCACCGTCCTCAGCCTATCGGCGTGTCGCACGGCCGAATGCCAGGCACCGCCGCAACAGCGCGGCTACCGGACGACGGCGACGCCCTCGGCGCTCACGTCGTAGTGGCGGCCCGGCTCGGGCGGGTGCTGGGCCATGAGCACCTCCAGCGTCCGGGCCTTGTCCGCGCCCCGCTCCGCGTCGCCCCACATCACCGTGGTGCCGTCGGCCAGCTCCAGGGTGATGCGGGCGCGGTCGGTGGCCACCACGGTGTCGACCCGCTCGGCCAGCTCCCGGGGCAGGTGGCCGACGATGTCGGCGCTCTCCGTGACCGCGGGGTTGCCGTGGACCTCTCCGGCGACCCGGACCAGGGGGTAGTCCTCGGGGCGGGCGTCGGACTCCGTGATCCGCACCCCCTCGCGGTCCACCAGGAGGTAGCCGCCCTCCACCGCGATGCCGAGCACGGGGACGCGCTCGGTCACCTCCAGGCGGAGCGTGGCGGGCCAGCCGCGGTGGACCTCCACGGACTCGACCAGGCGCAGTGCGGCCACGCGCGCCGCGACCTCCTCGGTGTCGACCCGGGCCAGCGGGGTGCCGGTGGCCACGTCCGCCGCGGCCGCCACCTCGGCCTCGGTGAGCCGCTCCACTCCGCTGACCTCGATCTGGCGGACGACGAGCAGCCGCGAGCCGAACAGCAGCCAGAGCACGGCGCCGACCAGGCCCGCCAGGAGCAGGACGACGAAGGCGACCTGCCAGGGGTCGGACTGGCGGCGCGCGACGGGGGCGTCCGTCTCCCGCTGCTCCTCGGCCGTCACCCTCCTCCTTCCGGTGCCTGCGGTCGGCGGTGCACCGCGAGGCCGTCCGCGGCGCACCGCCTCACCCCAGTGCGGCGACGATCTCCGGACCGAGCTCGGTGACGTCCCCGGCGCCCATCGTCAGCACGATGTCGCCCGGTCGCGCCACCGACGCCACGCGCCGGACGGCCTCCGCCCGGTCGGGCTGGTAGCAGACCCGGTCGTGGCCGACGCGGTCGGTGATCAGCTCGGAGGTGACCCCGGGCTCGGGGTCCTCGCGGGCGGCGTAGATCCCCAGGACGACGACCTCGTCGGCCTTGGTGAGCGCCGCGGCGAACTCGGCGGCGAAGATGCGGGTGCGGCTGAACAGGTGGGGCTGGAACAGCACCACGACCCGTCCCTCCGGGCCGCCGGCCGCGGCGCGCGACCGGAGTGCGGCGCGCGCGGCGTCCAGGTCCGCGGCGATCTCGGTGGGGTGGTGGGCGTAGCTGTCGTAGACGCGCACCCCGCCCGCCTCGCCCTTGAACTCGAAGCGGCGCGCCGTGCCCGCGAACTCGGCGAGCCCTTCGACCGCGACCTCGGGGTCGTGGCCGAGCTCGTCGGCGACGGCGACGGCCGCCGCGGCGTTGAGCACGTTGTGCCGCCCGGGCACGGCGAGGGTGCAGTGCACCGGGTCGCCGGAGGGCGGGTGCAGGGTGAACTCGGTGGTGAACCCGGCGGCCGCGATGTCGGAGACCCGGTAGTCGGCGGTCTCGGACTCGCCGTAGGTGAGCACCTTGCGGCCGCGTTCGCGGGCGACGTCGGCGACCCGGCGCGCCCCCGGGTCGTCCACGCCCACCACGAGGGTGTCGGAGACCCGGTCGACGAACGCGGCGAAGTTGGCGTGGATCTCCTCCAGGCCGCCGTAGTTGTCCAGGTGGTCGGCCTCGACGTTGGTGACCACCGCGATCCTGGGCGACAGCATGAGGAAGGAGCCGTCGCTCTCGTCGGCCTCCACCACGATGACGTCGCCCGCGCCCGCGTCGGCGCCCAGCCCGGTGGTCACCAACTGCCCGCCGATGACGTAGCCGGGCTCGGCGCCCAGGTGTTGCAGCACCACGGTGATCATGGACGTGGTGGTGGTCTTGCCGTGGGTGCCCGCGACCGCCACCCCGTGCCGGTCCAGCAGCAGCGCGCCGAGCGCGGCGGCGCGCGGCAGCACGCGCAGGCCGCGGGAGCGCGCCTCGACCAGCTCCGGGTTGGTGTCGCGGACCGCGGAGGAGACCACCACGGTGTCGGCGGTGCCCACGTGCTCGGCGGCGTGGCCGACGTGCACGGTCGCGCCCAGCTCCTCCAGCTCGCGCAGCAGGGCGCTGTCGCGCGCGTCGCTGCCGGACACCTCGACGCCGCGTTGCAGCAGCACGCGGGCGATCCCGGACATGCCGGCCCCGCCGATCCCGACGAAGTGGACCCGTCCCAGTTTGTCGACCTCGACCGGCTCGGTCGGTTCGACCAGGCTCATCGGGCGTCTCCCGGTTCCTCTGAGTAGTCGATGGGCATGTCCACCCCGGACCGGTCGCCGTTGGCCACCGCGATGACCTCGCGGGCCAGCGCCATGTCGGCGTCGCGGCGGCCCAGCCGCGACGCGGCCTCCGACATCGCCACGAGCCGGTCGGTGTCGAGGAGCAGCGGGATCAGCTGCTCGCGGATCCACTGCGGGCTCAGCTCCGAGTTGGCCACCATGATGCCGCCCCCGGCCTGCACGATCGGCTCGGCGTTGAGCCGCTGCTCGCCGTTGCCGATGGCCAGCGGGACGAACGCGCCGGGCAGGCCCACCGCGGTCAGCTCGGCGCAGGTGAGCGCGCCGGAGCGGCACATGGCCACGTCGGCGGCGGCGTAGGCCAGCTCCATCTCGTCGACGTAGGGCACCACCACGTAGGGGACTCCGCCGCGGGTGCGGTCCTCGGGGCCGTCGGCGTTCTTGGGGCCGACCACGTGCAGCACCTGGATGCCGGCCTGGTGGAAGTCCTCGGCGCACTCGAAGGCGGTCTGGTTGATGACCTGGGCTCCCTGGGAGCCGCCGAAGATCAGCAGGGTCGGCAGGTCGGGGCGGAGGCCGAGCTTGGCGCGGGCCCGGTCGCCCGCGGCCAGCCGGTCCAGGGTGGAGATCCGGGTGCGCAGGGGGATGCCGATGTAGCGGCCGTTGCGGATCTCGGTGTGGGGGTGCCCGGTGAACACGTGCGGGGTGAGCCGCGCGCCGAGCCGGTTGGCCAGACCGGGCAGCGGGTTGGCCTCGTGCACCACGATCGGGATGCGGCGGCTGCGCGCTGCCAGGTAGCCGGGGGTGGCCACGTAGCCGCCGAAGCCGACGAGGACGTCGGCCTGGATGCGCTCCAGGTGCTTGGCCGCGGTGCTGATCGCGTTGGCCAGCCGACCGGGGACCGACAGCAACTGGGGGGTGAGCTTGCGGGGCAGCGGCACCGCGGGGATCAGCGCCAGTTCGTAGCCCCGCATGGGGACGAGGCGCTGCTCCAGTCCCCGCTCGGTGCCCAGGCACAGCACCTGGGTGTCAGGGTTGATGCGCCGCAGTGCATCGGCCAGGGCCAGTGCGGGTTCCACGTGTCCGGCCGTGCCGCCTCCGGCGAGGACTACCCTCATCGTCGCCGATTCCTCCTCGCTTGAACCTGCGTCGGGCGTGTCTTGGGAGCCCGGTCGGCGCGTGCGGACTCACGGCCCGCGCCGTTACCCAGGCCCAGCCAGCTTAGAGCCCTTTGCGTATATGTCGGACCCCGAGCCGCCAACGCCTGGCGTGCGGCGGGCTCGTTCCTGGCCAGCGTCAGCAGCACGCCCATGCCCAGCATCGTGGGGATGAGGGCGGAGCCCCCGGCCGAGACGAAGGGCAGCGGAATGCCGGTGACCGGGAGCACTCCGATGACGGTGCCGATGTTGACCATCGCCTGGACGCAGATCCACGTGGTGACCGCCACCGCGGTCAGCCGCACGAAGGGGTCGGCGGCCCGGGCGGCCACGCGCAGCCCCGAGTAGCCGAGCACCCCGAACAGCCCGATCACCAGGAGAGTGCCGAGCAGGCCGAACTCCTCGCCGATGATCGCGAAGATGAAGTCGCTCTCCGGGTGCGGCAGGTGCCCCCACTTCTCCCGGCTCGCGCCGATGCCCAGCCCCAGCAGTCCGCCGGTGCCCATCGCGTAGAGGCCGTGCAGCAGTTGGTAGCCGCTGTTGAACGGGTCGGCCTCGGGGTTGAGGAAGGCGGTCAGGCGCTTGAGCCGGTAGGGCTCGACGGCGATCATGATGACGACCAGCAGCCCGACCAGGCCGACCACGCCGAGGAACAGGCGTCCCGGCACGCCGATGATCCACAGCAGCGCCACCAGCACCGCCATGAGGACGAACGAGGTGCCCAGGTCGCTGCCCATGAGGACGAGCAGCACCAGGACGCCGCAGCCGGGCAGCAGCGGCACCAGCAGGTGCCGCCACTCGCTCAGCTCCCGCAGCTCCTCCTTGCGGGCGAGCACGTTGGCGCCCCACAGCGCGAAGGCGAGCTTGGCGGGCTCGGACGCCTGGACGGTGATCCCGCCGATCTCCAGCCACCGGCTGGCGCCGTAGTACTCGACCCCCTGGAAGACGGTGAGGACCAGCAGCAGGACGGAGACCAGCATCAGCGGCCCGCCCAGTTGCCGCAGCGCCCGCACCGGCAGGCGGGAGGCGAGCAGCATCAGCGGGATGCCGATGAGCGCGGCGAACGCCTGCTTGAGGAAGAGGGAGAACGCCGACCCGGTCTCGGTGTAGGAGTCGACCATGGAGGAGGACAGCACCATGACCAGGCCGAACCCGATGAGCAGGGCGCCGCTGCCGAACAGCAGGTAGTAGGAGGTCAGCGGACGGTCCAGGAGCCGGGTGAACTCGCGGGCGCGGCCGAGCACGGCTCTGTCGGCCGTCCCGGTCCGCGGCGCGCGCCGCGCCCGGGCTGCGCCGCCCCCGGCGGCAGGGGGGACCGATGTCGTGGCCGCCATGTACTTCCTCCCGCCCACGCCTGCTGGTGACCCTCGGTGCACAGTGCACCCGGTGCACCAGTCTGACGGCTGAGGGCGGCGGGGACGCGCACATAACCGGCGTGTTGGGGTTTTTTCTGACAGGACCGGGCGGGGGACGCGCAACTCGCCAGAAGGTTCACGCGCCCCCGGCGTCGATACGGCACCGATTCGGTCGCGGTCCGGTTCAGGAGGAGGCCAGTGCGCGGACCTCCCGGGCGAACGCGTTGCCGCGCTCGGAGTAGTTGGGGAACATGTCCATGGAGGCCGCCGCGGGGGCGAGCAGCACCGTGTCGCCCTTCTGCGCGAGCCGTGCCGCCGCGGCGACCACCTCGGCCATCGCGCCCTCGTCGGTGCGCGCCACGTCCACGACGGGCACGTGCGGCGCGTACTTCTCCAGCGCCTCGCGCAACTGCTCGCGGTCCGCGCCCAGCAGCACCACGCCGCGCAGCCGCCCGGCCGCGTCCCGCACCAGGTCGGTGACGTCGGCGCCCTTGAGCAGCCCGCCGGCCACCCACACCACGGAGGGGTAGGCGGCCAGGGACGCGGCGGCGGCGTGCGCGTTGGTGGCCTTGGAGTCGTCGACGTAGTCGACGCCGTCGACGGTGGCCACGTGGGCGATGCGGTGCGGTTCGGGGCGGAAGGCGTGCAGGCCCGCGCGGACCGCCTCGGGGGCCGCTCCGGCCGAGCGGGCCAGCGCGGCGGCGGCCAGCGCGTTGGCGACGTTGTGCGGCGCGGCCGGGACCACGTCGGCCAGCGTGGCCAGCTCCACCGCGCCGGTGCGCGGGTCGGGCACGAAGGCGCGGTCCACCAGCAGGTCCTCGACCAGGCCGAGCTCGCCCGCGCGCGGCACGCCCGTGCCGAAGCCGACCAGCGGGGCCGCGGGGTCGCCGTGGGTCTCGGCGAGCGTGCGGATGAGCGGGTCGGCGGCGTTGACCACGCGCACGGTCCCCGGACCGTAGATCCTGGCCTTGGCCGCGGCGTAGGCCTCCATGCCGCCGTGCCAGTCCAGGTGGTCGGGGGCGATGTTGAGGATCGCGGCGGCGTGCGGGCGCAGCGTGGACGACCAGTGCAACTGGAAGCTGGACAGTTCCACGGCGAGCACGTCGTAGCGCTCCTCGCCGGTGGCGAGCACCGCCTCGATGACGGGGGTGCCGACGTTGCCGACGGCCAGGGCGCGGCGCCCGTCGGCGCGCAGCATCGCCTCCAGCATGCGGACCGTGGTGGTCTTGCCGTTGGTGCCGGTCACGGCGAGCCAGACCTGGTCGGCGGGGCGCAGCCGCCAGGCCAGTTCGACGTCGCCGATCACCTCGATCCCGGCGTCGGCGGCCGCGGCCAGCACGGGCGCGTCGGGCCGCCAGCCGGGCGAGGTGACCACGAGCTCGGTGCCCTCGGGCAGGCCGACCTCGCCGAGTTCCACGGTGGCGCCGAGGTCGCGCAACTGCCGGGCGCGTTCCCGGTTCGCCTCGTCGTCGCGGCCCTCCACGACCGTGACGCGGGCGCCCCGCTCCAGCAGCGCCCGGGCGACCGGGGGTCCGGAGACCCCCAGCCCGGTCACGCAGACCCGACGTCCTCCCAGCTCCGTCGTGGTGTCAGTCATCGCTTACCGTGGCATCCATTCCAGGTAGAACAGGGCGATCGCGGCGGCCACGAACAGCCCCTGGATGATCCAGAAGCGGATCACGATGGTGGTCTCGGCCCACCCCTTCAGCTCGAAGTGGTGCTGGAGGGGGGCCATGCGGAACACCCGCTTGCCGGTGAGGCGGAACGAGCCGACCTGGATGATCACCGAGGCGGTGATCAGGACGAACAGGCCGCCGATGACCAGCAGCAGCAACTGGGTGCGGGTGGTGATGGCCAGGCCCACCAGCAGGCCGCCCAGCGCCAGGGACCCGGTGTCGCCCATGAAGATCTTGGCGGGGGGAGCGTTGAACCAGAGGAACGCGATACAGCCGCCCAGCGCGGCGGCGGCCACGACGGCCAGGTCCAGGGGGTCGCGCACGGTGTAGCAGTTGGGCTCCAGCGCGTTGATGCAGCTCTGCCGCAACTGCCAGTTGCCGATGATGACGTAGGCGACGAGGGAGAGGATGGTCGCCCCGGTGGCCAGTCCGTCCAGGCCGTCGGTGAGGTTGACCGCGTTGGAGGTGGCCACGATCAGCAGCAGCGCCCAGATCACGAACAGCCACACCGCCATGGGCGGGCCGAAATCGCGCAGCAGCGACAGGTGGGTGGAGCCCGGCGTGTAGGTGTAGGAGTTGGGGAACATCGTGACGCCGACGGCGAAGCCCACGCCCACGATGACCTGGCCGAGCATCTTCGCGCCGCTGCGCAGGCCCAGGCTGCGGCGCTTGTAGATCTTGATGAAGTCGTCGAGGAAGCCGACGCAGCCCAGTCCGACGAACAGGAAGATCACCAGTACGCCGGAGACGGTCGGCGGGGTCATCGTCACCCCGTGCGCGCCGAAGTAGCCGACGACCGAGCCGAAGATGATGGCGATGCCGCCCATGGTGGGCGTGCCCTGCTTGGTCTTGTGGCCCTGCGGGCCGTCGTCGCGGATCTCCTGCCCGAACTTGAAGCGGTACAGGATCTTGATCAGCGGGGGCATGAGGAGGAAGGAGACCAGCAGGGAGATCCCCGCGGCCGCGATGATACCGGTCATTCGGCGGCCTCCACACCCATGAGCTGCTCGGCTACCTGTTCCAGACCGGCCACTCGTGATCCCTTCAGCATGACGATGTCCTTGGGTCTGAGACGCTCCCCGAGCACCGCGACCGCCTCCGCCACGTCGGCGACCGCCACGGTCTCCCCTTTCCAGTCGGCGACCGAGGCGGCCCCGTCCGCGATGCCCGCCGCCTGGTCGCCCACGGTGACGAGGACGTCCACTCCGCTCTCGGCCGCCAGGCGTCCCACCCGCTCGTGCTCGGTGCGGTGCGCGGGGCCGAGTTCGGCCATGTGGCCCAGTACCGCGAAGGAGCGGCGGCCCGTGGCCAGCGCGGCCAGCGTGCGCAGGGCCGCCGCCATGGACTCGGGGTTGGCGTTGTAGGCGTCGTTGACGACGGTCACCCCGTCCGGCCGCTCGGTGACCTCCATGCGCCAGCGGCTCACCGGCCCGGCCTCGCCCAGGGCCTCGGCGATGTCGGCGGCGTCCCTGCCCAGTTCGTGCAGGACCGCGGCGGCGGCCAGGGCGTTGTGCACCTGGTGGGCGCCGACCAGGCGCAGGTGCACCGGGGCGGAGGCGCCGCCGACGACGAGGGTGAAGCGGGGGCGCCCCGTCTCGTCCAGGTCGACTCCCTCGGCCCGGACGTCGGCGGTCGCGGCCAGGCCGTAGGTGACGACCCGGGCCGCCGTGCGCCCGGCCATGGCGGCCACCGCGGCGTCGTCGGCGTTGAGGACGGCCACGCCGCCCTGCTCGGCGGGGGGCAGTGCCTCGACGAGCTCGCCCTTGGCGCGGGCGATGGTCTCGCGGTCGCCGAACTCGCCCATGTGGGCGCTGCCGACGTTGAGCACGACGCCGATGCGCGGCGGCGCGATCCGGCACAGGTGCGCGATGTGCCCCACGCCGCGCGCGGCGACCTCCAGCGCGATGAAGCGGGTGGTCTCGTCCGCGCGCAGGACGGTGAGCGGATGGCCGATCTCGTTGTTGAACGACCCCGGGGGAGCGACGGTGGGGCCGATCCGTCCCAGCACCTGGGCCAGCAGGTCCTTCGTCGTGGTCTTCCCGGACGAGCCGGTGACTCCGATGACGTCGGCGCCGGGGAGCTCCGCCACGACCGCGCGCGCCAGCTCGGCCAGCGCCGCCACGACCTCGTCGTCGCCGCCGTCGACCAGCAGGTGGGGGACGTCCACCGGGCGGGAGCACAGGACGGCTGTCGCTCCGGCCGCGACCGCGGCCTCGGCGAAGTCGTGGCCGTCGACCCGGGCGCCGCGCAGGGCGACGAACAGCGAACCGGGAGCGGCCTGCCGCGAGTCGACCACCACCGGGCCGTCGACGATGGCTGCGGGCTGCGCCGATCCGCATAGTCGTGATCGGGTGATCTCGGCGATCCGATCGAGCGTCAGCGCGATCAAATCCACTCCTCAAGTCGGGCCCGGTCCACCACGCTCGAAGCGTCGTGATTGACAGTGAACAGCGTGCGAGAAACGGGGATGCTGCACAAAAGCCGCGAAGCGGCATGCGGACGCCACGGTGCCGGGCTGAGATTGCCGCACCTAACCTTAGAACAAGATCGACGACCCGGGTTGCGCTCAGACCCGAATGTGGCACGAGTGAGACCCGTTGTGGACCCGATGTCCGAAAACCGGCCCTCCGGGCGATGGATATGCACCTGTCCCCTACCAGCCCGGACCGGTGGCCGGACCGCCGTCCCGCGGCCGCCGTGCCCCGGGGAGCGGGCGGGCCCGGCCTCCGCGGGGCGGCGCCGGGCGGCGGGTCACTCCCCGCCCACCCGCCAGCGCAGCGCCTCGCGCAGCACCTCGCGGTCGTCGAAGGGCAGCACCCGGTCGCCCACGTACTGGCCGCGCTCGTGCCCCTTGCCGGCCACCACGAGCACGTCTCCGGGCTTGGCGCGCTCCACCGCCAGCTCGATCGCGGTGCGCCGGTCCGGTTCGACCGTGATGCGGGCGCGCTGGTCCACGGGGACCTTCGCCACGCCCTCCAGCATGCTGGTGACGATGGTGATCGGGTCCTCGCTGCGGGGGTTGTCGTCGGTGAGGACGACCGCGTCGGCGAGCCGGGCCGCCGCCTCCCCCATGAGCGGGCGCTTGCCCCGGTCGCGGTCCCCGCCGCAGCCCACCACGATGGTCAGCCGCCCCTTGGTGATCGACCGCAGCGAGGTGAGGACCGCCTCGATGGCGCCGGGCTTGTGCGAGTAGTCGACGACGGCGGTGAAGTTCTGCCCCTCGTCGATCCGCTCCATGCGGCCGGGCACGCCGGGCGCCGCCGCGACCCCGTCCAGGGCGGTGGGCAACTGCACGCCCGCCTCGATGAGGGCGACGATCGCGGCCAGGGCGTTGGAGACGTTGAACGGGCCGGGCAGCCGCACCGAGGCGTCCATCTCCATCCCGCCGGGGCCGACCACCCGGAACCGGCTGCCCTCCGGTCCGAGCACGACGTCGGTGGCGTACCAGTCCGCCTCGGCGTCGCCCGCGGCGGAGAACGTGGTGACCGGGATCGCGCCCTGTTCGGTGATCCGGTCGACGAGCTCCCGTCCGAAGGTGTCGTCCCGGTTGACCACGGCGACCTTGGCGAACTCGGGGGTGAACAGCCGCGCCTTGGTGTCGAAGTAGTCGCGCAGGTCGGAGTGGAAGTCCAGGTGGTCCTGGGAGAGGTTGGTGAACACCGCGACGTCGTAGCGCACGCCGTCGACCCGGCCCAGCGCCAGGGCGTGGCTGGAGACCTCCATGGCCACGCCGTCGACCTCGCGTTCGCGCATGAGGGCGAACAGCCCGTGCAGGTCGGTGGCCTCGGGGGTGGTGAGGGAGGAGGCGACGCGCTCGTCGTCCACCCGGATCTCCACGGTGCCCACCAGGCCGCTGCGCAGGCCCGCGGCACGCAGCCCCGACTCCACCAGGTAGCTGACCGTGGTCTTGCCGCTGGTGCCGGTGATGCCGATCAGCAGCAGCTCCCCGGCCGGGCGGCCGTAGATCCAGGCGGCCACGTCCCCCAGCAGGGCCCGCGGGTCGGGCACGGTGATCACCGGCAGCCTGGTGGCCGCGGCGCGGTCGTAGCCGGCGGGGTCGGTGAGCACGGCCACGGCCCCGGCCCGGGCGGCCTGCTCGGCGAACTTGGCGCCGTGGACGCGCTGCCCCGGCAGGGCCGCGTAGAGGTCCCCGGGGCGCACCGCGCGGGAGTCGTGCGTGATGCCGCTGACGAGGACGGAGGCGACGTCGTGGGGCTGCTCCGGCTCCGCGGCCTGCGGGGCGGCCGCGCTGCCCAGCGGAGGCTCCAGGGGGTCGACGCAGGTGACGAAGGCGTCCGGGCCGAGCAGCGGGACGAGTTCGGACAGCGGACGGGGCTGGACGTGTTCGGGTCGCATTACGGGTGACACCTCGTGAGGTTATCGGTTCACCGCTGGTGGAGGTCAATTCTCCGCGGAGACGTTCGGCTCGGGGAGCGCCGTGCCCGCCCGGTCCGTCGCGGGCGCGGTGCGGCCGGCTCCGCTCCGGGACCGGCGGCGTCAGGCGTCGGGGACGTCCGCAAGCATCGGGCACCGCGCCGTCGCCTGGCAAGCGATCCCGGCCGGTGTGTCCGGCACCGGTTCGGCCGTCCCGCCGCTCACTCCACCAGGCGCAGCGCGGGCGGCCGGGTGCCGGTCGGCGGCACCTGGAGGGTCTTCAGCGCGAACGACATCACGTCGGTGAAGACCGGGGTGGCCGCCTCGCCGCCGTAGTACTCGTCCTGCGGGCCGTGCAGCACCACCAGGACGACCAGCTCGGGGTCGTCGACCGGGGCGAGGCCGACGAAGGAGCTGACGTAGCCGCCGCCCTCGTAGCGGCCGGTGTCGGGGTCGATCCGGTTGGCGGTGCCGGTCTTGCCGCCGACCCGGTAGCCGTCGATGCGGGCCTGGCCGGCGGTGCCCATGTCGCCGGTGACGGCCTCCAGCATCAGCCGGATCTCGGCGGCGGTCTCGGCGCTGACCACCCGTTCGCTCGCGGGCCGGGGCGCGGGCTCGAACTCGCCGTCGGCGTCCACCGTGCCCGCCACGAGCGTGGGCTCCACCCGGACGCCGTCGTTGGCGATGGCGGCGTAGGCGGCGGCCAGTTGCACGGCGTTGACCGAGAGGCTGTGGCCGAAGGAGACGGACGGCAGGTCGGTGCCGGACCACCCCTGCGGCTCGGTGAGGATTCCCGTGTTCTCGCCGGGCAGGTCCAGCCCTGTGGGGCGGCCGAACCCGAACCGGCGCAGGTAGTCGTACATCCGCTCGGCGCCCACCTGCTCGCCGATCTGGATGGCCCCGACGTTGCTGGAGGTGGCCATGATCCCGTTGACGGTGAGCCGCTGGGTCGGGTGCGGGGAGGAGTCGCGGAACACCTGGTCGTAGCGGCGGACGGAGCTGGGGACCGTGAAGACGGTGTCGGGGGTGACCAGGTCCTCCTCCAGCGCCGCGGCGACGGTGACGACCTTGCTGGTGCTGCCCGGCTCGAAGGCGTCGGCGACCGCGCCGTTGCGGCGCTGCTCGGCGCTGACCGAGGCGAAGTCGGCCTGGTCGTAGGTGGGGTAGTTGGCCATCGCCCTGATCTGGCCGTCGCGGGTCATCACGACGACCGTGCCCGCCTCGGCGTCCAGTTGCTCGACCCGCTCGGTGAGGGCCTGCTGGGCGTACCACTGCAAGTCCAGGTCGAGGGTGAGCCGGA
>NZ_KQ950183.1:77537-82472 GCF_001517975.1 Thermobifida cellulosilytica TB100 | reverse complement strand
GGCGGCGTCGGACTCGGGGGTGGGGGGAGCGCCGGGCGGCCTTCGCGGGCCCCGGCCCGGGCCCGCGCCGGCTGCCCGCCGCGGACGACGGCCGACGGGGGCCTCTGGGACTGCGGTCGCGCGGTGTGCTCAACGGTGGACGTTCCCCCCTGCTCGGTGCCCTGTCGCGGCGGCGCGGGACGGCGCCGTCGCGGTCACTCGCCCGCCCCGTCCGACTTCCCGGTGATCCGGCCGCTGTCCAGGTCGAGGAACTGGGGTTCGGCGCCGGGGCGCATGCCCAGCTCCTCGGCGGCGTCGGCGATCGCCTCGGGCGACTCGGCGCGCATGACCTGTTCGCGCAGGGCCTGCTCCTGCTGGCTGAGTTCGCGGTTCTCCTGTTGCAGCCGTGCGATCTCGAAGGTGTCCTCGGCGAGGACCGCGTGCAGCATCAGCAGGGTGACCATCGCCCCGCCGAGCAGTCCCAGGATGAGCAGCACGAACGGCAGGCGCGGCGCGGAGGTGCGCGGACGGGCGGCGCGGCGCGGCGCGGGGGCGCGCCCGGTGCGCGGGCGGGGTGCTGCCGTGCGCGGTCTGCTCCGTGCGGTCTCGGTGTGTTCTCTGGTGCTGGTCTCCACTGTGTTCTCCCGGACGCCGTCGCGGCTCCCGGCACGGGCCGGGGCGCGCTGGTGCTGACTGGCGGGGCCGACGGTCACGGCTCCCGCGTTCTCTCCGCGGCCCGCAGCCGGGCCGACGCCGCTCGGGGGTTGCGTGCGGTCTCCTGCTCGGTGGGGAGTTCGGCGCCCCGGGTGAGCAGGCGCAGTTCGGGCTGCCGGTCCGGCAGGGGCACCGGTAGTCCGGGCGGGGTGGTGTCGGTGCTCAGCGCGGCCAGGGCGCGCTTGGTGATGCGGTCCTCCAGGGAGTGGTAGGACAGCACGACGACGCGCCCGCCCACGGCGAGGCGGGAGATCGCCGCGGGCAGGGCGCGCTCCAGGATGGCGAGTTCGGAGTTGACCTCGATGCGCAGCGCCTGGAAGGTCCGCTTGGCGGGGTTGCCCCCGGTGCGGCGCGCCGGGGCGGGGATGGCCTCGCGCACCAGGTCGGCGAGGACCCCGGTGGTGCGCACGGGCTCTCTGGCGCGGCGCCGCACGATGGCCTGGGCCACCCGCGCGGCGTAGCGCTCCTCGCCGTAGACCTTGAGGATGCGGGTGAGCTCCCCGGCGGAGTAGGTGTTGACGACGTCGGCCGCGGTGCGCTCCTGGGTGCGGTCCATGCGCATGTCCAGCGGCGCGTCGTAGGAGTAGGCGAAGCCGCGTTCGGCCTCGTCCAACTGGGGCGAGGAGACGCCCAGGTCGAACAGGAGGCCCTGGACCCGGTCGATGCCGAGGTCGTCCAGGACGCGGGGGATGTCGGCGTAGACGGCGTGGACCAGGCTGACGCGGTCGGCGTGGGGGGCGAGCCGCCTGCGGCTGCGCTCCAGTGCGGTGGTGTCGCGGTCCACGCCCACCAGGCGCAGGCCCGGGTGGGCGTCGAGCAGCGCCGCGGAGTGGCCGCCCAGGCCGAGCGTGCCGTCCACGACGACGGCTCCCGGCTGCTCCAGCGCCGGTGCGAGCAGCTCCAGGACCCGCTCCAGCATGACCGGCACGTGTGCTGGGGCGGGGGCGTCGCGGTGTCTCGGTGCGCCCCCCGGCGCGTCGCCTGCCACTGGCGAGTCTCCCCCTTGGTCGTTGTTCCCCGTGGCCGTCGCTCCCCTCCGGGCACGGTCGGGCCTCCAGACGCGCCCGTCGGGCGCGGTCGCCGTGTGCCCCGCTGCCACCTGGCGCCGGGGAAGATGCGCCAGGTGGGACCTGACCGGCCGCGTCTGGAGGCCTGGAACCCGACGGGGATCGACAGCCGCGACCCCCGTTGCGACCGCGGCGCAGCCCGTGGCGGCGCGGCGGTCCGCGGGATCACAGCACCCCCGGCAACACCTCCTCCGCCAGCTCCGCGAATACCTGCTCCTGTTCGGCCTCGTAGTCGGCCCAGGTCCGGGCGTCCCAGATCTCCAGGCGCGTGTTGGCCCCGATGACCACGCAGTCCCGGTCCAGCCCCGCGTAGGCGCGCAGGTTCGCCGGGATGGTCACCCGACCCTGGCGGTCGGGAAGCTCGTCGGAGGCACTGGCGAAGAAGACGCGGCTGTAGTCGCGCACCGCCTTGGCCGTGACCGGAGCCGAGCGGAGGACCTGGGTGATGCGCTCGAACTCGCGGATCGGGAAGACGTAGAGGCAGCGCTCCTGGCCCTTCGTGACCACCAGCCCTCCCGCCAGTTCGTCGCGGTACTTCGCCGGAAGGAACATGCGTCCCTTCTCGTCGAGTCGCGGCGCGTGGGTGCCGAGGAACATCGTCTCCCACCTCCCGACCGCGAGGGCTCTTCCTCCACTTGGCTCCACTGTACTCCACTCTCCCCCACCGTCAACAGCGCCGGACGGCGCCGAACACCCGCCGTACCAGCGGAACCACCCTCCGCAGAGGGGGTGCGCGGGCGTCCGCGGAGGGTCCCGACACGCCGCCGCGGCCCCGGCCGGGCCGGGGCGCGCCGCGGCCGGACCCGGCCCCCTTGTTTGCAAAGCCCCGCTTTGGCCCTAGCCTCGTGGTGAATCAGCCACGACACTCAAGGGGGACACGTGTCGCTCGACACCCGGGTGAACGGCCCCGCCGACAGTCCCGCAGGCGTCAGCGGCCTCCTGGATCCCGCGCACCGCATCAGGTCGGCGGTCGAAACCGTGATCACGGGCAAGCCCGAGGTCATCCGGATCGCCCTGACCGTACTGCTGGCCGAGGGGCACCTGCTCATCGAGGACGTCCCGGGTGTGGGGAAGACCATGCTGGCCAAGGCGCTGGGGCGGGCCGTCGACTGCACGGTCAGCCGCGTGCAGTTCACCCCCGACCTGCTGCCCGGCGACATCACCGGCGTGAGCGTCTACCACCAGCAGCGGCGCGTGTTCGAGTTCTGCCCGGGTCCGGTGTTCGCCAACATCGTGCTGGGCGACGAGATCAACCGGGCCTCCCCCAAGACGCAGTCGGCGCTGCTGGAGTGCATGGAGGAGGGTCAGGTCAGCGTCGACGGCGTCACCCGGCGCCTGGAGCGGCCCTTCATGGTGATCGCCACGCAGAACCCCGTCGACACCGAGACGGAGGGGACCTACCCGCTGCCCGAGGCGCAGCGGGACCGCTTCATGGCGCGCGTGTCCATGGGCTACCCCGACCCCAGCGCCGAGCTCGGCATGATCGACTCGCACACGGTGTACTCCCCGCTGGACCGGCTCGCCCCCGTGGCCACCGTCGCCGAGGTCAACGCGATGATCGAGTGGGTCCGCCGGGTCCACGTCGCGCCCGCGGTCAAGCGCTACGTCCTCGACCTGGTCACGGCCACCCGGACCACCCCGTCCCTGCTGCTGGGCGCGTCCCCGCGGGCCACCCTGCACCTGGTGCGCGCCGCCCGCGCCTACGCCGCCCTGGGCGGCCGCGACTACGTGCTGCCCGACGACGTCCAGGCGCTGGCCGTCCCGGTGCTGGCGCACCGCCTGCTGCCCAGCACCGCGACCCACCGCTCCCCCGCCGACGTGGTCGGCGAGCTGGTGGCCACCGTCCCCGTCCCGACCCAGGGCTGACCGCCGGGAGCCGAGAGCGAGAAGGTGAACGTGCTGCGGTCCCTCACCCCGCGCGGCTGGGCGCTGGCCGCCACGGGAACGGCGATCGGCGCCGGCGCGCTGCTGCTCGGGGAACGCGACCTGCTGCGCTTCGCGGTGCTCGTGCTGTCGCTCCCCCTGGTCGGCGCGGTCCTGCTGGTGTTGTGCGCGCCCCGGGACCTGACGCAGACGCGCACGCTGTCGGCGGTGCGCGTCCCCGTGGGCGGCGACTGCCGGGTGACGCTCACCCTGGCCCGGGCCGACACGGCGCTCCCGCTCCCGCTCGGCCCGGTCGTCGCGGAGGACCGGCTGCCGTTCGCGCTCGGCTCTCCGCCCCGCTTCCCGCTGGGGCTGCTGCGCCCCGGCGAGCGGCGGAGGTTCTCCTACCGGCTGCGCTCGCACGCGCGCGGGCGCTACCCGGTCGGCCCGCTGGTCCTGAGCGTGACCGACCCGCTGGGCTGCGCGCGTCTGGAGCGCCGGGTCGGCGCGGAGGCGTCGCTGCTGGTGGTCCCCAGGACCGTGGAGCTTCCCGCGGTCGCGCCGCGGGGCGGCGGGACCGGGGCGGGCGGGCAGCGGCGCGGCCCCAGGCCCGCGGACACCGCGGAGGACGCCGTCCCCCGCCCCTACCGCCCCGGCGACGACGTGCGCCGGGTGCACTGGCGCTCCACCGCGCGGCGCGGCCGGCTCATGGTGCGCGGCGAGGAGCAGCGGCGCCTCGACCACGGCGCCGTCCTGGTGGACCTGCGCTCCGCCGCGCACACCGCCGCCGCGGCCGCCTCCTCCCTGGAGGACGCGGTCGTCCTGGCCGCGTCGGTCGCCGTGCACCTGGTCGGCCTGGGGCACCGGCTGCGGCTGCTGGGCGCGGGCGAGGGGCCGGTGGACGCGCGCCACCGCGACACGGTCCTGGACGCGCTCGCCGTGGCCCGCCCCGTCACCGGGGAGTCCTCCCTGGTGGAGGACATCACCCGGCTGTCGCGCAGCCCGGTGCTCGGCCGCGGCATGCTGGTCGCGGTGCTGGGCGCGCTCTCCCCGGAGGAGGTGGCGGCCCTGGCGGCGTGCCGGGCGGGCCGGTCCGGCACGCGGGTCGCGGTCCTGGTGCCGCGGGCCGCGTGGTCGGCGCAGGAGCGCGACCGGGCCGCCTGGGCGCTGGCGGAGGCGGGCTGGCGGGTACTGTGCCCCGACCGCGTCGCCGACCTGCCCGGACTGTGGCGTGACTCGGGGGAGGCCCGGTGAGACCCGTCGACCAGGCGCTTCCCGCCACCCTGCTGTCGCTGGCCGCCGCGGCCGCCGC
>NZ_KQ950183.1:62752-76913 GCF_001517975.1 Thermobifida cellulosilytica TB100 | reverse complement strand
GCCGGCACGGCCGCCGCGGCGGGGCTGTGGGGGCTGGGCGCCGCGGGGACCGCCGCGGTCTGCGTGGTGCTGGCCCTGCTGCTGCCCGCCCTCGTGCCCGGTCTGACCGGCGGTTCGGTGTACTCCCTGGTCGAGCAGTTGCGGGCGGGCGGGCAGACGGTGACCACGGTGGACCCGCTGACGAGCCTGCGCGGCTCCCTGACCTCGGGCGGCGACCGCCGGGTCCTGGACTACCGGACCGACGACCCCACCCCCGAGTACCTGCGCACGCACGTGCTCGACTCCTTCGACGGCGAGACGTGGACGATGTCGCCGGTGCAGGCCTCCCCCGACCACCTGCTGGACGGCGTGATCCCCCGTCCCCCGGGGTCTTCCGGGGCCTCCTCGGGCGAGCTGGTGACCACGGAGATCACCGTCTCCACCGAGGTCCGGGGCATGGACTTCCTGCCGCTGCCCTATCCCAGCAGCGACGTGCGGGTGGACGGCGAGTGGTACGTGGACCCCGACACGCTCATGGTGTTCTCCCCCGCCGGGGACGCCTCCGGGCTCACCTACACGGTGACCAGCGCCGCCTCGGTGCCCGACGGGGAGGCGCTGCGCTCGGCCGGGAGCACGGGGCGCCTCCGGGTCGACCAGCGCTACCTGGACCTCCCCCCGCTGCCGGGGGAGGTGGAGCAACTGGCCGAGAGGGTCACGGCCAGGGCCGAGACCTCCTTCGACCAGGCGCTCGCCCTCCAGGACTGGTTCACCGGCGGCGACTTCACCTACGACCTGGACCCGCCGCAGGTCCCCTCCGGAGCCGACCCGCTCGTCCACTTCCTGCGGGACAGCAGGACCGGCTACTGCCAGCACTTCGCCTCGGCGATGGCGGTCATGGCCCGGTACCTGGGCATCCCCGCGCGGGTCGCGGTGGGCTACACCGCGGGCGAGAACGTCGGCACCGACCGCTGGACGGTGCGCCAGGGCGACGCCCACGCCTGGCCGGAGCTGTACTTCCCGGGGTACGGGTGGCTGCGGTTCGAGCCGACCCCGGGAGAGGGCCAGCCGAACGCCTCCGCCCCCGCCTACACCGCCCCCGCCCCGGACCCCACGCCTTCCCGGGAGCCGCAGGCCACCGCTGCGCCCGAGGAGGAGTCGGCCTCGCCCGAGCAGGCCCCCTCCCCGGCGAGCCCGACCGCCTCCGCGGAGGCCGAGCAGCCCGAGGAGAGCCCCGCCGCCGACCGCGGGGGCCGCGACGGCGGGTCGGCGCACGCTGCGGTGGTCGCCGCCGCCTCGGCCGGCGCCGCCGTCCTGCTGGCCGTGCCCGCCCTGCTGCGGCGCCTGGTGCGCGCCCTGCGGTGGCGGCGGGTCCGCGACGCCTCCGGGGCGGCGCGGGCCGCCTGGGCAGAGCTGCGCGACGACGTCGTCGACCTGGGGCTGGAGTGGAATGCGGCGCTCAGTCCGCGCGCGGTGGAGCGCTCCCTGGCCTCCGGAGGGCTGCCGGAGGGGCCGGCCCGCGAGGCCCTGCACCGGATCGTGGCGGCCGAGGAGGCGGTGCGCTACTCCCCCCGTCCCCCCGCCGTCACAGCCGTCGGCCTGGCCGAGGACTGCCGGACCGTGCGGCGCGCCCTGGCCGCCGCCTGCGGCCTGCCGGTCCGCGTCCGCGCGGCGGTGCTGCCCCGCTCCCTGTGGGCCGTGCCGGGCGTGGTCATGCGTGTGGGGCGCGGCGTCCGCCGCGCCCCACACGCATGACCACGGGGGGAGGAGCGGTCCGCACCGGGCGGACCGGATCCACGTTCACGTCTGCTACTGTTCGCCCTCCTGGCGGCGGCGCCAGCGCTCCTCGAACCGGTCCATCATCCCGGGGCGCTGCCGACGCTTCGCCTCCCTGTCGGCGCCGATGGCACTGCTCCCGGCGGCACGCCGCCACCCGGACAACCCCCACAGGGCACACACCAGCATGATGATGAACCCGACGACGCTGACCAGCACCGTCTGGAAGACCATGCCTCCCAGGAGGAGGCCGATACCGGCCACGAAACCGGCCGACGCCTTGATGAGCCGACGCTTGTAGTGGACCTGCGGGTTCGTCTGCCGTACGGTGTTCGCGAACTTCGGGTCCTCCGCATACAGCGCCCGCTCGATCTGTTCGAGCATGCGCTGCTCGTGTTCAGAGAGCGGCACGGCGCCTCCCAAAAGCAGTCCCCGGGTGGGGCAACGGGTGCTGAACAACTATCTGATGGCCTGTGATATGCCCAGAATACGGGGACTTAGCGCTTCGTGGAAAGAAAAGATACGCGCACGAGTCCCTTTCACTGACCACAGTACCCCCGACCTTGTCGGCTCTCACCAGCACGTCCCTCTCTTCCCCCGTCCCGGGGAGCCCCGTCCCCGGTTCGGCGCGGCCGACCGCGGCCGCTCCCTCCCCCTCGTGCAACGCTCACGGCACGGAAAAGATGCCGTATCATACGTCGTCCTCGTCACGGAGAGCCAGCGACGCCGGCCTGAGCGCCTCCGCGCCGAAGCGGCGGACCACCTCGTCCTGCACCCTCTCGACCGTGCGCCATCCCGTCTCCTCCTCGTCCAGCGCCAACTGGTGGTGGACCCGGTCGGCGGGGACCAGTCCCTCCACTCTGACGCCCACCAGGCGCAGCGGGGTTCCCAGCAGTCCGGAGGCGGCGTAGAGCTCCCGGGCGGCCCCGGCGATCTCCCGGGCCACGTCGGTGGGTTCGGGCAGGGTCCGGGAGCGGGTTACCGTGGCGAAGTCGGCGCGGCGCAGCTTGATCCCCACCGTGCGCCCGGCGTTCCCGGCGGCGCGCAGCCGCCGGGCGACCTTCTCCGACAGCCGCAGCAGTTCCCGGCGGATCCGCTCCGGGTCGCGGACGTCGGTGTCGAAGGTCTCCTCGGTGCTGACGCTCTTGTCGACGCTGTCGGGGGCGACCGGGCGCGGGTCGCGCCCCCACGCCAGTTCGGCGAGGCGGCTGCCCAGCGCCCTGCCCAGTTCGTGGCGGAGCGTTTCGGGCGGGGTCCGGGCCACGTCGCCGACGGTGCGCAGCCCCATGCGGCGCAGCGCCTGCTCGGTGCGCTCGCCCACGCCCCACAGCGCGCCCACGGGCAGCGGGTGCAGGAACGTGGTGGTGTGGGCGGTGGGGACCACCAGCAGCCCGTCGGGCTTGCAGCGGGTGGAGGCGAGCTTGGCGACGAACTTGGTGGCCGCCACCCCGACCGAGCAGGTCAGCCCGTGCTCGGTGCGGATGCGGTCGCGGATGCGCCGGGCGATGCGCACCGGTCCACCCAGACGGCGGTCCGCGCCCGTCACGTCCAGGAAGGCCTCGTCGACGGAGATCTGCTCCACCTGCGGGGTGACCGAGCGCAGGATGTCCATGACGCGGGCGGAGATGCGCCGGTAGGCGGGCAGGTCGGGCGGGAAGACCACCGCGTGCGGGCAGAGCCGCAGCGCCCGGGACATGGGCATCGCCGAGTGCACGCCGCGGCGGCGGGCCGGGTAGTTGGCGGCGGCGACCACGCCGCGCGGCCCGGTGCCGCCCACGATCACCGGACGGCCCCGCACCTCCGGGTGGCGCAGCTCCTCCACGCTGCTGAAGAAGGCGTCCATGTCGATGTGGAGCACCGTGCAGTCGGCGTCGTCGACCGGGCGGCCGTCCAGCGGGACGATGCCCTCGTCGGTCAGCGCGCCGCGCACCGGCTCGCCCCGTTCGAGCTGCCGACGGCTCATCGCGTCCCTCCCCCCGAGGTCCGTTCCGGTGCTGTTCTACCAGGGGGTGCGGACAGTACGGCGGAGGGCCCGGGTCAGGCCGGACGCCGGGCGATCAGGTGCAACTGGGTGGCGACGCCCGACAGCTCGGGGTGGGCCGAGGCCGCCTTCTCCAGGGCGACGAGGATCTCGGGGGTCTGCGGGTCCTCGAACACCCGGCCGGGCAGCAGGTCGCCCAGCACCCGCACGCCGCGGGGCCGCTCCGCTTCCAGCCCCGCCGCGCGGACCAGCTCGGTGAGCCGTTCGGCGGTCAGGCGGCGCGGCATCGGGTCGCCCGGTCCCCACCGGCCGTCGTCCGACTCCAGCAGCGCCAGGGCGTCGGCGAGGTGCCCGGCCAGCGCGCGGTGCAGGACCGCCGCCACGGCGTTGGCCGTCAGCACGCTGACCGCTCCCCCGGGGCGGGTGACGGGGACGACGTCGCGCAGCGCGGCCAGCGGGTCGTCCACGTACTCCAGGACGTTGTGCACCAGGACCAGGTGGGCGCCGGCCTCGGGCACCAGTTCGCGCAGGTCGCGGGTGTCCCCCTGGACGGCGTTCACCTGCACCCCGGCCTCGGTGGCGCGCCGCTTCAGCGCGGCCAGGGAGTCGGGGCTGGGGTCGACCACCGTCACCCGGTGGCCGAGCCGGGCGAGGGGCACGGCGGCACCGCCGGTGCCGCCGCCCGCGTCGACGATCTCCAGGGGGCCGGTGGACTCCTCGGCCGCCCGGTCCAGTTCCGCGGTCAGCGCCTCCCAGACCACTGCGGTGCGCGCGGCACTGGGGGCTCGCCGGGAGCCGACGGTGGAGGAGTCCACGATGCGAGTCCTTTCCCCTGCCCCGCGCGTCGCGGGGCGACGCTACAGCGACAGTGACGCCTTGTTCTCCATCATGCGGGAGAGCAGGCCGTTGACGAAGACCGGCGACTCGTCGGTGGACAGCTCCTTGGCCATGGCCACCGCCTCGGCGATGGCCACCCCGTCGGGGATGTCGTCGTCCCACAGCAGTTCGTAGGCGCCGACCCGCAGGATGTTGCGGTCCACCACCGGCATGCGCTCCAGCGTCCAGCCGATGGAGTAGGTCTCCAGCAGTTCGTCGATCCGCTTGCGGTGCTCGTCCACCCGGGTGGCGAGCCGCTCGGTGAACTCGTTGATCGGTGGCTCGGCCTGCGCCCGGCGGCGTTCGAGCACGTCGGCGACCGGTACCCCGCGGACCTCGGCCTCGTAGAGCACCTCGACCGCGCGCAGCCGGGCCTTGTGCCGTGACCCCCGCATCAGTTGACGCGGCCCAGGTATTCGCCGGACCGGGTGTCGACCTTGACCTTGTCCCCGGTGGAGATGAACAGCGGGACCTGGATGACGGCTCCGGTCTCCAGGGTGGCGGGCTTGGTGCCGCCGGTGGAGCGGTCGCCCTGGAGGCCGGGGTCGGTCTGGGAGATGGTGAGCTCGACGGAGGCGGGAAGCTCGATGTAGAGCGGGGTGCCCTCGTTGACGGCGACCGTCACGACGGCGCCCTCCAGCAGGTAGTTGGCGTTGTCGCCGACGACCTCGCGGGGGACGTAGATCTGGTCGTAGGTCTCGTTGTCCATGAAGATGTAGGAGTCGCCGTCGGCGTAGAGGTACTGCATCTCGCGCCGGTCGACCGTGGCGACCTCGACCTTGACGCCCGCGTTGAAGGTCTTGTCCACCACCTTGCCGGAGGTGACGTTCTTCAGCTTGGTGCGCACGAATGCGCCGCCCTTACCCGGCTTGACGTGCTGGAATTCAACGACGTTCCACAGCTCACCACCGTCGAGCCTGAGGGTCATGCCGTTCTTGAGGTCGTTCGTCGTCGCCACTTCGGTCGTCTCTCTCAGCCAGTAGGGCACACAGTCCGATGGTCCGTGGCCGCGGCCACGGGTGCGGGGGATCGCTGTCCGGCCCGCTGCGCCCGGTCGAACCCGGGCGATCGTGACGAGCGGGCAGAACCGCTCCTGCGTGTGAGTCTAGTGGGTGTCGGGCACGTCCGGCGCGGTGTCGCCCACCGCCCGGTACGCCTCGGCCAGCAGCGCGTCGGAGGGGCCGGCCAGGATCGCGGGCTCGGCGAGGCGGTCCAGCACCACGAAGCGCAGGGTCGCGCCGCGGGCCTTCTTGTCCACCCGCATCGTGTCGCGCAGCGCGGGCCAGGCGTCGGCGCGGTAGCGCACCGGGAGCCCCACCGACTCCAGGATGTCGCGGTGCCGCTGCACGGCTGCCTCGTCGATGCGGCCGTCCAGGCGGGACAGCTCGGCGGCGAAGACCATGCCGATCGCGATCGCGTAGCCGTGCCGGAAGGTGTAGTTCTCGGCGCGCTCGATGGCGTGGCCGAGGGTGTGGCCGTAGTTGAGGATCTCGCGCCGGCCGCTCTCGCGCAGGTCGGAGGAGACGACGTCGGCCTTGACCGCGACGGCGCGCTCGACGAGTTCCCGGGTGTGCCGACCGTCGGGGCGGGCGGCGGCCTCGGGGTCGGCCTCGACCAGGTCGAGGATGACCGGGTCGGCGATGAACCCGGCCTTGACGATCTCGGCGAGTCCGCCGATGTAGTCGGCGCGCGGCAGGGAGGACAGCGTGTCGAGGTCGCACAGCACTCCCGCGGGCGGGTGGAACGCGCCGACGAGGTTCTTGCCCTCGGCGGTGTTGATGCCGGTCTTGCCGCCGACCGCGGCGTCGACCATGCCGAGCAGGGTGGTGGGCACCAGGACCACGCGCACCCCGCGCAGCCAGGTCGCCGCGACGAACCCGGCCAGGTCGGTGGTGGCGCCCCCGCCGACACCCACGACCGCGTCGGTGCGGGTGAAGGCGGCCCGGCCGAGCTCGGCCCACAGCCGCGCGGCCACCGACACGTCCTTGGCGGCCTCCCCGTCGGGGACGGCCAGGGGGTGGACCTCGTAGCCGGCCGAGCGGAGCACCTTGCACACCGGCTGGGCGAGGGCGTCGAGGCCGTCCGGGTGGACGACCGCGACCCGCTGCGCCCGCTCCCCCACCAGGGCGGGCAGCTCCGCCAGGACGCCGTGGCCCACGACCACGTCGTAGGGCGCGGAGGTGCCGCCGACTCCGATGCGGGTAACCGTCATGTCTGCTCCACTGGTTGACGTACGACTTCGATGGGCGCCCGGCCGGGGACGGGGCACGGCTGCCGCACCGCTCGTCGGCCGCCGTGCCCGCGCGACAGCGGCGGCCGACGGTTCAGCCGTTGCTGCCGCGCAGCTCCTCCGCGATCCTCCCGGCGGCCTCCTCGGGGGAGTGCTCGCTGGTGGACACGGTGATCGTGGCCAGGCTCTCGTAGATGGGCAGGCGCTCCTTGAGGAGCGCCTTGAGGCGGGCGCGCGGGTTGCCCAGCAGCAGGGGGCGGGCGGTGTCCAGGCCCACCCGCCGGGCCGCGTCGGCGAACTCCACCTGGAGGTAGACGACGCGGTGTCCGGCGAGGTCGGCGCGGGTGCGCTCGTCGAGGACCGCGCCGCCGCCGAGGGCCACCACTCCGGTGGCCTCGGCCAGCGCCTCGGCGACGACCTGGCGCTCCATCGCCCGGAACGCCTCCTCGCCGTCCTCGACGAAGATGTCGCCGATGGGCTTGCCCGCGCGCTTCTCGATCTCGGCGTCGGTGTCGAGCAGGTCGACGCCGAGCAGGTCGGCGAGTGCGCGGCCCACGGTCGACTTGCCGGATCCGGGCGAGCCGATCAGCACCGCGAGGGGTCTGCTCATCGGGGAACTCCTCTGCCTCCCAGGGGCGCGGTCACCGGACGGCCAGCGAGTCCAGGTAGCCGCGCAGGTTGCGGGCGGTCTCGGCGACCGAGTCCCCGCCGAACTTCTCCAGGGCCGCGTCGGCCAGCACCAGGGCGACCATGGCCTCGGCGACCACGCCCGCAGCGGGCACCGCGGTGACGTCGCTGCGCTGGTGGTGGGCCTGGGCGGGCTCGCCGGTGGTCACGTCGATGGTGTCCAGGGCGCGGGGCACGGTGGCGATGGGCTTCATCGCGGCACGCATCCGCAGCGGGTCGCCGGTGCTCATGCCGCCCTCGACGCCGCCCGCGCGGTTGGTGCGGCGGCGCACCCCGTCGGGGCCGGGCTCGATCTCGTCGTGGGCGGCCGAGCCGCGCCGCGCCGCGGTGCGGAAGCCGTCGCCGAACTCCACGCCCTTGATGGCCTGGATGCCCATGAGCGCCCCGGCCAGGCGCGCGTCGAGGCGGCGGTCCCAGTGGACGTGGCTGCCCAGGCCGGGCGGCAGCCCGTAGGCGATGACCTCGACCACGCCGCCGAGGGTGTCGCCGGTCTTGCGGGTGTCGTCCACCTCGGCGACCATGCGGGCGCTGGCCTCGGGGTCGAAGCAGCGGACCGGGTCGGCGTCCACGCGGGGCAGGTCCTCGGGCCCCGGGACGGGCGCGTCGTCGGGCACCGAGACGCTGCCCATCGCCACGACGTGGCTGACGATCTCGACGCCGATCGCCTGGCGGAGGAACTGGCGGGCGACCTCGCCGAGCGCGACGCGGGCGGCGGTCTCCCGGGCGCTGGCGCGCTCCAGGATCGGACGGGCCTCGTCGTAGCCGTACTTCTGCATGCCGACGAGGTCGGCGTGGCCGGGGCGGGGGCGGGTCAGCGGGGCGTTGCGCGCCACGCCCTCCAGCTCCTCGGCGGGTACCGGGTCGGGAGCCATGACCTTCTCCCACTTGGGCCACTCGGTGTTGCCCACCTCGATGGCCACCGGTCCGCCCAGGGTGCGGCCGTGCCGGATGCCTCCGATGACGGAGACCTCGTCCTTCTCGAATTTCATGCGGGCGCCCCGACCGTACCCGGCGCGGCGGCGGAGCAGCGCGGCGGCGATGTCGTCCGAGGTGACGGACACGCCGGCCGGTAGGCCCTCCACGATCGCGACGAGTGCCGGTCCGTGGGACTCCCCAGCGGTCAGCCAGCGCAACATGGTTCCGATCTTTTCACGTCCCGCGCCGGACAGCGACATCGGTCTCACCCCTTGGTCACCCGCGCCCGTCCCAGCCGGTGAGCGGCGCGAGCGGGTCGCCCAGGAGGAGCACGGCGAGCGCGCCGCCGACCATGAACGGCCCGAAGGGCAGCTCGGTCCTGCGCCCGGCGCGCCCCAGCAGGACGAGCACCAGGCCCACGCACGAGGAGGCCAGGAACGCGGCGAAGGCGCCGCTGACCGCCGGTCCCGGGCCGGCCCAGCCCAGGTAGAGGCCGACCAGTCCGGAGAGTTTGACGTCGCCCCAGCCCATGCCCGCCGGGTAGACGAACCACAGCAGCCAGTAGAAGGCCCACAGGCAGGCCATGCCGACGAGCGCGCCGAGGAACGCGCTGCGGCCGTGGGGGACGGTGAGGGCGGTACCGCCCAGCAGTGCCAGCGCCACCGGGTAGGCGGGGCGGACCAGCGCGTCGGGCAGCCGTCTGACGCGCAGGTCGACGGCGGAGAGCAGGACGCCCCACAGGGCGAGGAAGGCCAGGGCCGCGGTCTCGGCGGGGGGACGCTGCGCCGAGGCGAGGCCGACCGCCGCGAACGCCGCGGCGGCGGCGAGCACGACGGGGCGGGGGGCGCGCACCGGTTCTCCGCCGGGGCCGCGTCCGGTGAGGACGAGCCGCCACGGCAGCGGCGACCAGCGCGCCCAGGGCACGGCGCGGCCCGACCCGGGCAGGCATGCGGGGGCGGTCCGGCGTCGCTGTCGGGGTCGTGGGCCGCGAAGAGCACGACGACGCGTCCGGCGTGGTGGGCCAGCAGGCCGCCGAGGAGGGCCAAGGCCGCGGCGAGCAGCAGGGCGGAGGGCATGTCCGGCATTCTGCCGTCCCTCCCGGGCCGTACGGGGCCGGACCGTCCGGCTGTGGACGGCGCTCCGGGGTCCCGCTCCGGCCGGGCCGCTCACCCGGGCGGGGCGGGGCTCACCTGTCGCGGCGGGCGCGGACCACGGCGCTCAGCTCGACGCCGCCGGGCAGGATGACGGCCAGCTCGGAGGCCAGGCGCTCGGCGACGTTGCGGATGGCCTCGTCGTCGCGCCGCTCCAGCTCCAGCCGGATGCCGATGTCGGCGCGCTCGGAGTCGTGGATGCGGACCCGCTCGATGCCGAACTCGGTGTGGGTGATGCGGTAGATCAGTGCGAGGACCTGCGGGTCGTCCTTGGGGGCGGGCACCATGCCGTGCTCGGCGAGGGCGCTCAGGAAGCGGCCCTGGATGGCGTAGGTCACGGGTCCGGCGACGTCGATGACGACGGCGTCGGCGTTGTCCTCGAAGGCGGCGCGGCAGGCGTCCTGGGTGGTGACCGGGATCGGCCGGGCGTCCTCCCGCCAGCGCCTGACGGTGTCCACCGAGGTGAAGGCGAGGACTCCGCGCCGTCCGTCCTTGCCGATGAGGACGGGCATCGCGACCTCGCTGCGCTTTTCGCGGGGGCGCCCGTCGGGGCCCTGGGCGGTCTTGACCGGCCGGGCCACCACCGGGACCAGCAGCCGCGACTTGCGCAGCGCCTCCAGCACCTGGCGGTCTCCGACCCGTCCTCTCACGTAGGCGTCGAGCTTCTCGCGCACCCTGGGGTCGGCGCTGCCGTCGTCGTTCCGGAAGTGCTGCGCGCCGATGATGGTAGGTCCAGCCACACCCGTGACTTTACTGCGTCTTCACGGGTCCGCCCGACGTCCTGGCGGGGTTTTCGCGGCGGCTTTGCGCTCAGTCGGAGGAGGAGTCGCGCAGTCGGCGCTCCACAGTGGTCACGATCTCGCCGAACTCGGCCGTCTGGGCCTGGCTGAGCTGGTCGAACAGGTACTTGCGCACCTGGGCGACGTGGCCCGGCGCGGCGGCGCGCAGCACCTCGGCCCCCTTGTCGGTGAGCACCGCCCAGAAGCCGCGGCGGTCCTCCATGCAGTCCTCCCGGCGCACGTAGCCGTCCCGCTCCAGGCGGGCCACCTGGTGGGACAGGCGGCTCTTGGAGACGATCACCGTGTCGGCGAGGGAGCGCATGCGCATCCGCCGCCCCTCGGCCTCGGACAGGTGGACCAGGATCGCGTACTCCACGAGCGTGAGGCCGTTCCTGCGTTGCAGGTCCCGGTCGAGGCGCTCCTGGAGGAGGGAGGTGGCTGCGAGGAAGCTGCGCCAGATGCGTTGTTCTTCCGCACTGAGCCAGTTGACCTCGTTCATGGCCGCCATCGTACTTGCGCCACCCGTTTTCGCACGTTAAGTTATCTTCCCAGGAAGAAGATTCTGGCGACGTTGTTACCTCTTGAACAACAGCGGCGCACCCCACCGGCGAACCCCTGGGAGACCACCATGCCCGAACAGCAGCTTCCCGCAGGCACCTGGACCATCGACGCCGCCCACTCCGAGATCGGCTTCTCGGTGCGCCACATGATGGTCAGCAAGGTGCGGGGCCGCTTCGAGAAGTTCGACGCCACGCTGACCGTGCCGGAGAACCCGCTGGAGTCCTCGGTGACCGCCACCATCGACGCCAGCTCCATCAACACCAACAACGCCCAGCGCGACGAGCACGTCCGCTCCGCCGACTTCTTCGACGTCGCCAACCACCCGGAGTTCACCTTCGTCTCCACCGGGCTGAGCCAGCGGGGCGAGGACTTCGTCCTGACCGGCGACCTGACCATCAAGGGCAACACCCGCCCGGTGGAGCTGACCCTGGAGTTCAACGGCTCCACCACCGACCCCTACGGCATGAAGCGCGCGGGCTTCCACGCCGAGACCCAGATCAGCCGCAAGGAGTTCGGCGTGGACATCCACATGCCGATGGAGGGCGGCGGCGTGGTCGTCGGCGACAAGATCTCGATCGAGATCGACGCCGAGTTCACCCTCCAGCAGGGCTGACCCCCGCGCGGACACGGCCGCCGCGGGGCCCCCGCCAGGGCTCCCGCTATCGTGGTGGGGCCGTCGGCCGGTGCGCCGGCGGCCCGGTCCACCCGCACACGAAAGGACTCCCGGCGTGTCCGCCAACCCGTTCTCCCCCGAGGTCGTCGCCGCCGTCACCAGGCACATGAACGACGACCACCCCGAGGACACCCTGCTGATCGTCCGCGCCTTCGGCGGCCTCCCGGAGGCGACCGCGGCGCGGATGACCGGCCTGGACGGCACCGCGGGCGAGTACGCCGCCACCGTCGACGGCCGCGAGGTCGAGGTGCGCGTCCCCTGGTCGCAGCCGCTCACCGAACGCGCCCAGATCCGCGCCGAGGTGGTCCGGCTCTACCAGGAGGCCTGCGAGCGCCTCGGCGTGGCCCCGCGCGGGGAGGGCGAGGGCGGGCACTGACCGCCCGTGCGGCCCCGCCGCACCGGACGGCTCCGGCAGAAATCCGCTCCGGACGCATCCGCGGCGCGCTGCGCTGCGTCCAACAGGACGACCCGTGCCGCAGAGACCGGCGCAGCGTCCGCCGGTCGCCTACCCTGAGAAGGGCCGGGACCACCGGCCCAACCGTCCCTGGAGCGTCGCTTCCCGATGGCTGTCCCCGAACCCTCCAACCCCGACTCCACCACCCGCAGGATCGACGCCGCGGAGCCGACCGTCCGGATCACCGCGTCCGAACCGGGCGTGACCCGCAGGCTCACCGCTCTGCTGCGCCCCGGTGCCACCCGGCGGCTCGACGCCGACCCCGGGCGCACCGCGGTGCTGACCGCGCCCGCCCGCCGCCGGGGGGTGCTGGGCCGCCTCGCCTGGCGGGTCCTGGAGGGGCCGGCCAGCGAGGTCGAGTACCGCATCCCCGCCGAGCTGCGCGAGCGCTACACCGTGCAGGAGTACGTCGGCGCGGGCGGCGAGGCCGTGGTCTACCGGGCCGTGCCCGCCGACGGCGGCGACCAGCAGATCGCCCTCAAGCTGTACCGGGAGGGCCACGACCTCAACCGGGACCTGCTGGACCGGCTGCGCGCCCTGCGCTCGCCCGGCCCGCACGTCCCCGCCGTCCACGGCTACGGGCACGCCCGGACCCCCTGGGGCGAGGAGATCGCCTGGGAGGCCCAGGAGTTCTTCGCGCTGGGCTCCCTGCGCACCCTCATCGACCAGGCCCCGCTCCCCGACGACCGCGCCCGCGCGGTCGTCGGGGCCGTCGCCGACTGCCTGCGCCACTGGCAGCAGTCGCTGAACTACAACCACACCGACGTCAAGCCGGAGAACCTGCTCGTCCGCTCCCTGGACCCGCCGGTGTTCGCGCTGACCGACTTCGGCGGCGCGGTGCGCGCGACCATGAGCCAGGTCTACGGCGGCCAGGCCGTCACCGAGGCCTACGCCGCGCCCGAGGTCGTCGAGGGCCGCCGCGAGGCCCCGGCCGCGTGGTGGTCGCTGGGGGTCATCGCCCACGAGCTGGTCACCGGGCGGCGGCCCCCGCGCAGCGGCAACTGGCTGACCGCCCGCAGCAGCGAGGTGGACGTCTCCGCCGTGGCCGACGAGCACTGGCGGCTGCTGGTCCGCGGCCTGCTCACCCCCGACCCCAAGGCCCGCTGGGGCGACGCCCAGGTGCGCCAGTGGCTGCGCGGCGAGCGCCCCACCGTGGCCAAGCCGCGGCGGCACCGGCCGATCACCTTCGAGGGCATGTCCCACGAGGACCCGCCCAGCCTCGCCTTCGACCTGATGGACCGCTTCGACAAGGGGGCGGTCTGGCTCCAGCACCGCCACCAGGAGCTGCGCACCTGGCTGGACCGCGAGGTGCGCGACCTCACCTTCGACCCCGCACCGCTGGAACGGCTCCGCAGGGACCCCGGATCGGCGCACGCCGCGATCAGCGCGCTGGCCGCCCAGTACGTGCCCGGCCTGCCCCCGCGCTACCGCGGCCACCTGGTCAGCGCCGAGGGGGTGCTGGAGCTGGCCCGGGGCGAGAGCACCCAGCAGGCCGTGCTGCGCGAGGCGATCGAGTCCGGCGCCCTGGAGTCGGCGGCCCGGCACTGGTGCGACCACCCCGGATGCCGCAGTCAGGAGACCCGCCGCTGCCAGTTGCTGCAACTGGTCCACCACGAGGTGCCGCTCGTCATGCGCCAGGTGCGCGCCACCGTGCGGGGCCTGGCCGGCGCCCCGGGCTTCACCCGGCCCGAGGAGCACGACTGGGACGCGGCCTGGGCGCGCGCCGCCGAACTCGTCCTGGACCCCGAGGCGACGGCGCGCTACCGGCGGCTGCTGTGGGCGCAGGCGTGGCTGCCCGGGCAGCGCGGCGACGCGGCCCGCGCCCAGTGGTGGAACGAGCAGCGCGCCACGGCGCTGCGCGGCGAGCGCACCGCGCGCGGCACCCGGGCGGCCCTGGTCACGGCGGTGCTCCTGCTTCCCGGCGCGGTCCAGGCGGGCGCCGCCCAGCGCGCCCGCGACCGCGCCGCGGCCCGGCTGCGGCGCCGGCAGCGCTGGGAGCGGTTCACCACCTCGGTCGAGGCGGGGTGGTCGGCCACCCGCGACCGGATGGCGCGGCAGTGGGAGCGGCGGGCCGCCACGGCCCCGCGGGAGTGGGCCTCCCC
>NZ_KQ950183.1:59891-62388 GCF_001517975.1 Thermobifida cellulosilytica TB100 | reverse complement strand
GGGCGCGCACCCGGCTGGTCGCCTACCGCCTGGCGGCGGCCGGCAGCGTCCTGGTGGCGGTCAGGGTCCTCGCGCACGGACTGTTCTTCCTGTTCATGGGGGTCCTGATCCCCTACGCGATGCTGACCGGCTGACCCCGACGCGCCTTTCCGCCCGGAAACTTTCACCGAAAACTAACCAAATTCTTGGAAACGAAACGAGCCAGGTCACCAACGCAGAGTGACGTTCCTCCCCCCGTCGCGTCGGTTTCCGGGAAGCGGAAAAGGGTTATATTCGCAAACGGTCTGTCAACCCCACAAACGTAGAACGGTGGCAGAAAATGACCGGGGGTTCACCTCTCGCCATCACTCTGGAGGCGGGGAAGTACCGAGCCACAGTCGACCCGCTCGGTGCTGCGCTGCGTACGCTGAGCTGGGACGAGCGGGACCTCGTCTGGGGGTACCCCGAGGGGCGCCCGCAGTACGCGCAGGGACAGCTCCTCATCCCGTGGCCGAACCGGATCGACCGCGGGCGGTACACCTTCGCCGGAACCGAGTACCAGTTGGAGATCACCGAACCCGAGCTCGACAACGCGATCCACGGCCTGACCAGCTCCCTGCCGTGGCAGCCGAGCCAGGTCGCCGCCGAGTCGGTCCGGTTCGACCTCGCCTTCGAGGGCGCTCCCGGCTACCCGTTCCGGCTGGAGCTGCGGGTCGACTACGCGCTCGACCCCGTGCTCGGGCTGAGCGTGCGGGTCGGGGCGCGCAACACGGGGGACCGGCCCGCGCCCTACGGCCACGGCAGCCACAACTACCTCACCCTGGGCCTGCCGGTGGACGAGACTACGCTGCGGCTTCCGGCCTCCGGGTGGCTCCCCGTCGACATCCGGATGATCCCCTCCGGAGCGGTCCGCTCCGTGGCGGACACCGAGTACGACTTCCGCACCCCCCGCCGGGTGGGGGCGACCGTCCTGGACACCGCCTTCACCGACCTGAGCGTCGACGGGGAGGGCCGCTCCTGGACAGTGCTGAGCGCCGGGCAGGCCGAGGTGGGGCTGTGGGCCGACAGCAGCTACGGGTGGTTGCAGGTGTTCTCCGCCGACTACCCGGGCCCCGAGCGCCGCCGGCACCTGGCGGTGGAGCCGATGACCTGCCCGCCCAACGCGTTCGTCACCGGCACCGACCTGATCGTGCTGGAACCGGGGCAGAGCACCGAGTCGTCCTTCGGGATCACCTCCACCCCGGGGTGACCGCGGCACGCCGTGCGGGAGCGGCGCGCCCGCGGTCCGGAGGTCGGCCGGTCCCGCTCAGGTGAGGAGCGAGGCCAGCGCCAGGGCGACGACGGTCAGCCACAGCAGCGCGGTGACCGTCCGGTCGATCCGGTCCTGATGTCGGTACTTCCTTCCCCAGTGCTTGGCGCCCATAACCCTGGGACGCGCGCACGCTACGGAAGGTTCTCCATTTTGGCCGCTTTTTGACCTGTTTCCACCAGAAAGCGAAGAATTCTGACGTTCCTGCCGGGCGGCCGACGGCGCCCGGCCGCGCCTCAGTGCCCGTCCGGTTCCGCGGCCTCGCCGCGTTCGCGCAGGTGGCGCCGGAACTCCTCCAGGTTGCTGCGGGCCAGCTCGCCGTCGCTGCTCTGGATCGCCATCACCGCCAGCGTGGAGCCGTCCGCCAGGTCGATACTGGGCCAGGGCTCCCCCACCGGCATGCGCGCGTCGATGATCTCCGGCCAGACCAGCACGTGGGTGCGCACGGAGTTGACCACCGTCACGCGCTCCTCGGTCAGCACCAGCCGGGGGCGCGCCAGGAAGTGCAGCCCGCCCCCGATCACCGCGCCCAGCAGCAGGAGGGAGAGGCGGTCCTGGACCCCCCAGTCCCGCGGCAGGATCACCGCGAGGACCGCCATGGTGGCCATGACGAGCGCGGTGAGGCCGTAGGCGACGAGGCGGATGTTGCGCGGCCGGAAGGTCACCGGCAACGCCCGCGGAGTCCGCTGCCCCGAACCGTTCACCGCTTCCTCGCCTCCCCCGTCCTGCCCGGGCACGCCCGCTCTCCCTTCCTCTCCTCGCGGCTCAGGCCGTCCGCGCCTCGCCGACCCGCAGTCCGCGCAGGACCAGGGCGGTGTCCAGGGCCGCGACGGCGGCCTCCCACCCCTTGTCCTCGCGGCTGCCGGGCAGGCCCGCGCGGTCGAGCGCCTGCTCCAGGGTGTCACAGGTCAGCACGCCGTTGCCGACGGGGACCCCGGTGCGCAGCGCCACCTCGGTCAGCCCGTGGGTGAGGGACTGGCACACGTAGTCGAAGTGCGGGGTGCCGCCGCGGACGACCGCGCCCAGCGCCACGACGGCGTCGTGGGCGCGGGCCAGCTCCTGGGCGACCACGGGGACCTCCACGGCACCGGCCACCCGCACGACCGTGGGCCCGACCACGCCGCACTCCTCGGCCGCGGCCAGGGCCCGCTCCAGCAGCGGCTCGACCACTTCGGCGTTCCAGCGGGTGGCGACCACGCCGAGGGTCAG
>NZ_KQ950183.1:57557-58721 GCF_001517975.1 Thermobifida cellulosilytica TB100 | reverse complement strand
GCTCGGCCACCACAACCCCGTGTTCGGCCAGCCCCTCGGCCTTGTCCGGGTTGTTGCTGAGCAGCCGGACCGACCGCACGCCCAGGTCGCGCAGGACCTGCGCGCCGGTGCCGAACTCGCGGGCGTCGGCGGGCAGCCCCAGCCGCAGGTTGGCGTCGACGGTGTCCGCGCCCTCGTCCTGGAGCTGGTAGGCGCGCAGCTTGTGCAGCAGGCCGATCCCCCGCCCCTCGTGGCCGCGCTGGTAGACGACGACGCCGCGGCCCTCCGCGACGATGCGCGCCATGGCCGCGTCCAACTGGTCGCCGCAGTCGCAGCGGTGCGAGCCGAAGGCGTCGCCGGTGAGGCACTCGGAGTGCAGCCGGGCGAGCACCCCCTGCCCGTCGCCGAGGTCGCCGTGGACCAGGGCCACGTGCTCGGAGCCGTCCACCACGGAGCGGTAGCCGACCGCCCGCCACTCGCCGTGGCGGTTGGGGATGCGGGTCTCCACGACGCGCTCGACGAGCACCTCGGTGCGGCGGCGGTACTCCACCAACTGCTCCACCGAGACCAGGCGCAGCCCGTGCTCGTCGGCGAACTCGCGCAGCCGGGGCAGCCGGGCCATGGTGCCGTCGTCGTTGACGACCTCGGCGATCACCCCGGCCGGGCGGCGCCCGGCCAGCCGGGCCAGGTCCACGGCCGCCTCGGTGTGGCCGCGGCGCACCAGCACGCCGCCGGGCCGGTAGCGCAGCGGGAAGACGTGTCCGGGGCGGGTGAAGTCGCCCGGGACGCTGTCGGCGTCGGCGAGCAGCCGGATGGTGCGGGCGCGGTCGGCGGCGGAGATTCCGGTGTGCACGCCGGTGCGGGCGTCCACGGTCACGGTGTAGGCGGTGCGCAGGCTGTCCTCGTTGCGCGGCGTCATCAGCGGCAGGTTGAGCCGGTCCAGGTCCTCGCCGAGCATCGGCACGCAGACCACGCCGGAGGTGTGGCGGATCACGAAGGCCAGCGTCTCGGGGGTGGCCGCGTCGGCGGCGAGGACGAGGTCCCCCTCGTTCTCGCGGTCGGCGTCGTCCACGACGACGACCGGGCGCCCCTCGGCGATGTCCTTGATCGCCTCGTCGATGTCGTCCAGCGGGATGGGGTCGGCAGGGGTGCGGTTCACGGCAACTCCTCGGTGGGGTGGGCGGG
>NZ_KQ950183.1:49865-56390 GCF_001517975.1 Thermobifida cellulosilytica TB100 | reverse complement strand
CAGGTTGGAGCGGTCCAGGGTCTCCTTCATGACGTCGGCGCCGAACCGGCCGTCGCCGAGTTCGGTGACGGTCAGGCACACCCCGTTGACCGCGATGGAGTCGCCGGGCGAGGCGTCAGAGGTGACCTCGGGGCCGTGGACGGTGAGCCGGACCGCGTCGCGCGCGTCGGATCCCACCGGGACGACGTCGACGACCGTGCCGAGTTCCTCGACGATTCCGGTGAACATGCGAGAGCCTTCCCCCAAGCCTGGTCAGGCTCCGGGGCAAGGCGGCGTCGACCGCCAATGGACCGCGGTGGCACGCCGCAGCGAGCACCGCACCAATCCAACACGTACTGCCTCCCATCCGGACTTTCACCGTCGGTACCGGAATTCCACCGGTTCAACCAGCCGATGGCTTCGGCTGGGTCGCGGACTGTCACCGCCGGTTCGGACTTTCACCGACCCCGGAGCACGCGTTCGTACTTCTCGGTCAACAGTGTGCCACAGGGGCGTATTCCGCCACCACGGCGGGGGTCGGCTGCCGGGGCGGCCGACCGGCGGCCCCCGGTCGGCCGCGCGGGGAGGGCGTGCGGGACGGAGGCGTTCTAGCGCCCGGCGGCCCGCTCCGCCAGGGAGCGCAGCTCGTCCACCGCCGCCCCCGGGTCCTCCCTGCCGTAGACGGCGGACCCGGCCACGAAGACGTCGGCCCCGGCCTCGGCGCACCGTTCGATCGTCTCGGTGCTCACCCCGCCGTCCACCTGAAGCCACACCGAGGCCTCGGAGTTGCGGATGAGCTCGCGGGCGCGGCGGATCTTGGGCAGCACCAGGTCGAGGAACTTCTGGCCGCCGAACCCCGGCTCGACCGTCATGACGAGCAGCATGTCGATCTCGCCCAGCAGGTCGGCGTAGGCGTCGACCGGCGTGGCCGGGTTGAGGGCCAGGCCCGCCCGCGCCCCGGCCGAGCGGATCGCGCGCAGCGTGCGCACCGGGGCCTTGGCGGCCTCCGCGTGGATGGTGACGCTGCCCGCGCCCACCTCGGCGTAGGTCGGGGCCCACCGGTCGGGGTCCTCGATCATCAGGTGGCAGTCCAGCGGCAGCGACGACTCCTTGACCAGGGACTCCACGACCGGCAGGCCCAGTGTGAGGTTGGGCACGAAATGGTTGTCCATGACGTCGACGTGCAGCCAGTCGGCGGTGCGGGCGACCGCCTCGACTTCGTCGGCCAGGTGCGCGAAGTTGGCGGAGAGGATGCTGGGTGAGATCTGGATTGCCACGGTAGGAGAGTGTATTGGCGCCGAACCCGCGGTTCGGACCGGCTCAGCGTTTGCGGACCAGGGCGAGGAACATCGCGTCGGTCCCGTGCCGGTGCGGCCAGAACTGCACGAAGCGGTCGGCGGCGGCGTCGGGCACCTCGGGCAGGTGGGGCGCCGCGTCGAGGAGTTCGGCGTCGCCGCGCGCGGCCAGGACCCCGCCGACCACGCCGCGGGTCTCCTCCAGGTGCGGCGAGCAGGTGACGTAGCCGACCACCCCGCCGGGGCGCGCCGCGTCCAGCGCCCGCTCCAGCAGGGCGCGCTGGAGCGGGACGAGCTCGGCGAGGCTGTCGGGGGTGCGCCGCCAGCGCGCCTCGGGGCGGCGGCGCAGCGCGCCCAGCCCGGTGCACGGCGCGTCCACCAGGACCCGGTCGAAGCGGCCGTCGCGCCACGGCGGCCGGGTGGAGTCCGCCACGACCACGCGGGCGGAGTCGCCCACCGAGCGGTCCACGGCGCGGGCGACCAGCCCGGCGCGCGCCGGCTGCACCTCGGCGGCCAGCAGGCGCCCGCCGCGCTGCCCGACGAGGCCGGACAGCAGGGCGGCCTTGCCGCCGGGGCCGGCGCACATGTCGAGCCACAGCCGGTCGGCCCCGTCGACCGGGACCCGGCTCAGCGCCAGGGCGACGAGCTGGCTGGCCTCGTCCTGCACGGCGGCGCGCCCCTGGCGGACCGCGTGCAGCGCTCCGGGGTCGCCCTCGGGCAGGACCGCCGCGCAGGGCGAGTAGCGCGCGGCGACGGCCCCCTCGGCGACCAGGTCGGCGACCGTGGCGCGGCCGGGCTTGGCGAGCAGGGTCACCCGCGGGCGCTCGTTGTGCGCGGCGAGCAGCCGCTCGGTCTCGGCCAGGCCGTCCGCGGGGTCCTCGCCCAGGGCGTCGGCGAGGGCCTGCACCACCCAGCGGGGGTGGCTGCGGGCCACCGCGAGGTGCCCCACCGGGTCGGCCGCGCGGTCGGGGGCCACCACGGACAGCCATTCGTCCAGGGTGCGGGCGCTGACCTTGCGCAGCACGGCGTTGACGAACCGGGAGCGGTGGTGGCCGACGACCCGGCGGGCCAGTTCGACGGAGCTGTCGACCGCGGCGTGCCGGGGGACGTCCATGGACAGCAGTTGGTGGGCGCCCATCCGCAGCAGCGGCAGGACCTCGGCGTCCACGGAGCGCAGGGAGCGGTCCACGCAGGCGTCCAGGATCGCGTCGTAGGAGCCCTGGTGGCGCAGCGTCCCGTAGGTGAGCTCGGTGGCCAGGGAGGCGTCCCGGCCGGTGATGTCGCGCTCTCGCAGGGTCACCGGGAGCAGCAGGTTGGCGTAGGCGTCGCGGCTCTGCACCGCGTTGAGCACGTCGTAGGCGGCGCGGCGGGCCGGGTCCCGGGGGCGGCGGGGCTGCGGCGCGGGGCCGCCGCGGACGCGGCGGGTCGAGCGGTACGGGGATCGGGGTCTGTCGGTCACGGTTGAGCCGCCTCGTGCCTGGTCGTGTCTGCGCTGTTCACTGTGGTGCGTCCCACGTCAATGAGGGTATCGGTCCGCGCCGGGCCTCATTGGTCCCCGAGGTGCTCGTCGTCGCCGGGGCGGACGCCGCGCGCCCAGTCGGCGGCGGCCATGGCCTTCTTGCCCTGCGGCTGCACCTCGCCGAGCCGCACCGGGTGGGTGGCGGTGCCGACCAGGACCTCCCTGCGGGTGACCGCGAGGCGGCCGGGGGGCAGCGCGGGCGCGTCGGCGCGCACCTGGACCGGGCCGAGTTTGAGGCGGGCGCCGCGGAAGAGGGTCCACGCGCCGGGCGCGGGGGTGCAGGCGCGGACGAGGCGGTCGACGTGCACGGCCGGGGCGGTGAAGTCGACGCGCGCGTCGTCGGGGGTGAGCTTGGGCGCGTAGGTGACCCCCTCGGTCTCCTGGGGGCGGGGTTCGAGGGCGCCCGCGGCGATGCCGTCCAGGGTGCGCACGAGCAGTTCGGCCCCCGAGCGCGCCAGGCGTTCCAGCAGCTCCCCGCTGGTGTCGCGGGGGCCGATGGGTTCGGTGACCGTGCCGTAGACCGGCCCGGCGTCCAGCTCCCGCACGATGCGGAAGGTGGTGGCTCCGGTGATGTCGTCGCCGTGCAGGACGGCGTGCTGCACGGGGGCGGCGCCGCGCCAGGCCGGTAGCAGGGAGAAGTGCAGGTTGACCCAGCCGTGGCGGGGGATGTCGAGCGCCTCCTGGCGCAGCAGCGCGCCGTAGGCCACGACGGGGCAGCAGTCGGGGGCGATGGCCCGCAGCCGGTCGAGGAAGTCGGGGTCGTCGGCCCGGGCGGGTTTGAGGACCTCGATCCCGGCCTCGGCGGCCCGGCGCGCCACCGGGCTGGCCGCGACCCGGCGGCCCCGCCCCGCGGCCGCGTCGGGCCGGGTGACGACCGCGGCCACCTCGTGCCCGGAGGAGAGCAGCGCGTCCAGGGACGGCACGGCCACCTCGGGCGTGCCCGCGAAGACCAGTCTCATGGAGGACCCCCAACTATCCGCGACGTCGACGCGGCCGGTGCGCCGCGGCGTGCCCGCCCGCGCGATCCGGCCGTGGTCCAAGCGTATTGACCTCCGCGGCCTCCCCGTCCGCTCTCCGGTGCGCCGCGCCCGGGCGTTTCGGACCGGCCGTGCGGCGCACCGGCCTCCGCCGCCCCGTCGTTGTCCCGAACGGCTCCGCGAGTGCCGGAACTTCTCTCCGATCACTCGCCGTGGTTTTCCACGGGACGCCCCGGGGCCTCCTACCACTGCCCGCTTCCCGGGCTGCCGCCCACCGGTTCTCTTTTCTCTGCTGCCACCTGGGATTCCGGGGCACAGAAATGATCAGCGCACATCATCAGACGTCTGAAACCACTAGTCACTCCGCGCGCACGGCCTTTTGTCGCTTTTATGCGCTTTTCCGAAAAAATCCGCCCCTCTCGAGGGAAGCAGAACGGCAACGGGGCAGACATTCGGTCTTTACATAACCCTCACCGATGGTTATGGTCCGAAACGGAGAGCGACCTGGGAGCGCTCCCAATCGCGTTCCCGTCGCGTCCCTCCGGAGCCCTCGTGCCCGTTAGGAGCCCCAAAGGATGTCCCCCAAACCTCTTCGCGCGCTGCTCGGGGCAGCGGCCGCGGCCGTGCTCAGCGCGGCTGCGCTCGTCTTCCCGTCGCAGGCGGCCGCGAACGACTCCCCGTTCTACGTCAACCCCAACATGGCGTCCGCCGAGTGGGTGCGCAACAACCCGAACGACCCGCGCGCGGCCGTGATCCGCGACCGGATCGCCAGCGTCCCGCAGGCGACCTGGTTCGCCCACCACAACCCCGGCCAGATCACCGGCCAGGTGGACGCGCTGGTCAGCGCGGCCGCCGCCGCGGGCAAGATCCCGATCCTGGTGGTCTACAACGCCCCGGGCCGCGACTGCGGGAACCACAGCAGCGGCGGCGCGCCCAGCCACAGCGCCTACCGGTCCTGGATCAACGAGTTCGCCGCCGGCCTGAAGAACCGCCCCGCCTACATCATCGTCGAGCCCGACCTGATCTCGCTGATGTCGAGCTGCATGCAGTCGACGCAGCAGGAGGTGCTGCAAACGCTGGCGTACGCGGGCAAGACGCTCAAGGCCGGGTCCTCGCAGGCGCGGGTCTACTTCGACGCCGGCCACTCGGCCTGGCACTCGCCCGCGCAGATGGCCGCCTGGCTCAACCAGGCCGACATCTCCAACAGCGCGCACGGCATCGCCACCAACACCTCCAACTACCGGTGGACCTCCGACGAGGTCGCCTACGCCAAGGCCGTGCTCTCGGCCATCGGCAACCCCTCGCTGCGCGCCGTGATCGACACCAGCCGCAACGGCAACGGCCCCGCCGGCAGCGAGTGGTGCGACCCGAGCGGACGGGCCATCGGCACGCCCAGCACCACCAACACGGGCGACCCGATGATCGACGCGTTCCTGTGGGTGAAGCTGCCGGGTGAAGCCGACGGCTGCATCGCCGCCGCCGGCCAGTTCGTGCCGCAGGCCGCATACGACCTGGCCATCGCCGCAGGCGGCAACCCCAACAACCCGGGGAACCCCAACAACCCGGGCAACCCTGACAACCCCGGCAACCCCAACAACCCGGGTAACCCCGACAACCCCGGCAACCCGGGCAACCCCGGATCGGGCGCCTGCACCGCGACGTACACGATCGCCAACGAGTGGAACGACGGCTTCCAGGCGAACGTGAAGGTCACCGCGAACCAGGCCATCAACGGCTGGACCGTGACCTGGACCTTCGCCAACGGCCAGACCATCTCCAACGCCTGGAACGCCACGGTGTCCACCAGCGGCTCCAGCGTCACGGCGACCAACGTCGGCTACAACGGCGCGCTGGGCGCCGGCGCCTCCACCGAGTTCGGCTTCGTCGGCTCCAAGAGCGGCGCCAACAGCGTCCCGACCCTCACCTGCACTGCCAACTGACCCCTCAGGCAGCGCACCGGAGGCCCGGGCACCGGCCCGGGCCTCCCCCCTTTCCCCGGCGGGACGGCCGCGCCGTCCTCCACAGCGGCGCCGCCGTCCCGCCGGGCGGCCCCGCGGCTCTGGTAGAACGGGGAGGCAATGTCCGACCAGCCAGATCCCGCGGAGGCGGCCCTCTTCGAGGTTCCCCGCGCCGCGACGGCCCCGCGGCCGCGCCCGCGCCGACCCGCCGCCACCCGGCCCGTGGCACGGGTCGCCGTGGACACCCCGCTGCCGCACCTGGACCGTCCCTTCGACTACCTCGTGCCCGAGTCCCTGGACGAGGCGGCCGTGCCCGGCTGCCGGGTCCGGGTCCGCTTCAACGGCCAGACCCTCGACGGGTTCCTGCTGGAACGGGTCGACGAGTCCGACTTCCCCGGCCGCCTCTCCTACCTGCACCGGGTGGTCTCCCCCGAACCGGTGCTCACCCCCGAGATCGCCGAACTGGCCCGCGCCGTCGCCGACCACTACGCGGGCACGCTCAGCGACGTGCTGCGCCTGGCCGTGCCGCCGCGCCACGCCCGGGTGGAGCAGGAGGACCCCGCGGCCCCCGGCCGAGCCGCCCGCACCGCCCGACGACGTCGGCCCCTGGTCCGACTACCCGGCCGGCCGGGCGTTCCTGGCCGCGCTGCGCGCGGACCGGGCACCGCGCGCGGTGTGGACCGCGCTGCCGGGGCCGCACTGGTGCGCCGCGGTCGCGCTGGCCCGGCGTGCTCGTCGTGGCTCCGGACGGCCGGGACGTCGCCCGCCTGGACGCCGCCCTGGCCGAACGGCTCGGC
>NZ_KQ950183.1:41402-49441 GCF_001517975.1 Thermobifida cellulosilytica TB100 | reverse complement strand
CTCGGCCGGCTGCCCAGCCTGGCCCTGCGGGTGGCCCGCGAGGCCGCGCGCAGCGGCCCGGTGCTGTTCCAGGTCCCCCGCCGCGGCTACCTGAACGCGCTGGCCTGCGCGCGCTGCCGCACCCCGGCGCGCTGCGCGGCCTGCCGGGGGCCGCTGGCCCTGCGCAGCGCGCACGCCATGCCGTACTGCCGCTGGTGCGGGCACATCGCCGGGGACTGGCGCTGCGCCTCGTGCGAGTCCCCCCGGCTGCGCGCGACCGTGGTCGGGGCCCGCCGCACCGCCGAGGAGCTGGGCCGGGCCTTCCCCGCGCTGCCGGTGCGCACCTCGGGGCGCGAGGAGGTGCTCACCGAGGTCCCCGGCTCTCCGGCGCTGGTGGTGGCGACCCCGGGCGCCGAGCCGCACGCGGTCGGCGGATACGCGGCGGCGGTGCTGCTGGACGGCTGGGCGCTGCTGGGCCGGGCCGACCTGCGGGCCGCCGAGGAGGCGCTGCGCCGCTGGTGCAACGCGGCGGCGCTGGTGCGCCCGGCGGAGGAGGGCGGACAGGTCGTGGTGCTGGCCGACGCGGGGCTGCCCGCGGTCCAGGCGCTCATCCGGTGGAACCCGGCGTCCTTCGCCGAACGGGAGCTGGCCGAACGCCGGGAGCTGGGCTTTCCGCCCGCCGTGACGATGGCCTCGGTCACCGGGGAGGCCGCGCGGGTGCGGGAGTTCCTCGACCAGGCCGTCCTGCCGCCCGGGGCGGAGCTGCTGGGGCCGGTCCCCCTCGGCGAGGACGGCGTGGAACGCGCCCTGCTGCGTGTCCGCCGGGACGCCTCCCGGGAGCTGGCGGCGGCGCTCAAGGCGGCCGGTGCGGCCCGCAGCGCCCGCCGGGAGGAGAGGTCGGTCCAGGTCCGCATGGACCCGCTGGACGTGGTCTGACCCCCGGGGAAAACCGGTGGCCCGCACCGCCGCGGCTCGGCTAGCTTCGGGATCCCTCCGCCCCCGAGTCCCGAGGGAGGTCCCCGTGAAGCACTCCAGTGCCGTCTTCGCCCGACTGGCGGAGGAGGGCACCGTCCTGCGCTGCCAGGTCGGCTCCGGGGTGCACGGCGTCACCGTGCCCGGCCAGGACGACCGCGACGAGATGGGCGTCTGCGTCGAACCCCCCGAGTACGTCATCGGGCTGCGCACCTTCGAGCAGTACGTCTTCCGCACCCAGCCCGAGGGGGTCCGCTCGGGCCCGGGCGACCTGGACCTCACCGTCTACTCGCTGCGCAAGTGGACCAGGCTGGCCCTGGAGGGCAACCCCACGGTGCTGCTGCCGCTGTTCGTGCCTGACTCCGAGATCGTCCGCATCGAGGAGGCGGGCCGGGAGCTGCGGGCCAACGCCCACCGCTTCGTGTCCCGCCACGCCGGCCGCCGCTTCCTGGGGTACCTGCGCTCCCAGCGGGAGAGGATGCTGGGCCTGCGGGGCAGGAGCACCAACCGCCCCGAACTCGTCGAGCGGTACGGCTTCGACGTCAAGTTCGCCTACCACATGATCCGGCTGGGCGTCCAGGGCGTGGAGCTGCTGGAGACGGGGCGCCTGACCCTGCCGATGCCCGAGCCGTGGCGGACGTGGCTGTGCGACCTGCGCGCGGGGAGGCACCGCCGCGAGGAGGCGCTGGAGGTGGCCGACGAGTACGAGCGGCGGTTGGCGGACCTCGTCGAACGGGCCGACCTGCCCGAGCGGGCCGACCACGCCTGGGCCGACTCCTGGCTCGTGGAGGTCTACCAGCGGGAGTGGCAGCGCAGGGCCGCCCCGGCGGGCTGAGCCGTGCGGCCCGGCGTTCAGCGGCGCCGGGCCAGCCCCGCCAGGACGCCCGTCCCCTCGGCCGCGACCTCCTCGTCCGGGTAGGGCCACCAGGCCAGATCGGCCACCCCCGGCTCCAGAAGGCAGAACGGCTCGAACAGCGCGGCGACCAACGCGCGGGCGTACGGGTCGGCCGGGTTGACCGGACGCTGGCGGAGCACCAGGTGGCTGCCGGGGACCAGTGCCTCGTGCAGCGCGTGCACGACCTCGCCGACGTCGAGGCTCTCGGGCAGCAGGTCGGCGTCGACCAGCACCGCCACGGGCTCGCCCAGGTCCACGAGGCCGCGCAGGGCGAGCTGGGCGGCCAGCTCCTCGGGGCAGGGCTGGTCGAGCCGGAGCACGGCGGGCCCGGACGCCGACGCCCGCGGGTGCAGCGGCACCGCCGGTCCGGTGTCCAGCCGCACGACGCGGGCGTCGGGAAGGCGTTCGGAGACGAGGTCGTGGATCCCGCCCGAGTGGGGCACCCGGGAGCCGAGGTCGACGTACTGGCGTATCTTCAGGTCCGCGACGAGGTAGCCGACGCAGCGCGCGAGGAAGCGGGACTCGGCCTCGACGAGCCGGGCGGTCTCCGGGGCGGGCGCGGCCGCGGGCGCGGCGCTGCGGTAGTCGTCCATCCGGATCACCCGGGGCGCGGGCACCTCCGGGGAGTGGGGTTCGTCGTCGACGGGCAGCACCTGCCGCTGTTCGATCACGATTGCGTTCCCCCAACCGTCGGCCGGTGAGGACGCGGCCGACGGAACGGGAGGCTCAACCCCGCACTCGCCCACCGTGACCTCGGTCACTGACCTCCGATGTTAGCGCCTCAACGGAACTTCACACATCGGATGATTCTCACTCTTTTCTCTTCCCCTCCGGTTCCCTCCCCACCGGGCGCCCCGCCCCTGGTCAACGGCTGCACCCCCGCGGCCGCGAGGCCGTTTGACAGCGCTCGCGGCCCGGTTGACATACTGGAGGGGCCTGCCCTCTCGCCGAGGACGCCACCGAGGAGCCCCGCACCGCTTCCCGCCGACGTCCTGCCCAGGCGCGAGACCCCAGCGCGGGAGTTTCGTGTGCCCACCGTCGAAGAGAGGGCTTTTCTCGTGCGCGAGGAAGCACGCCGCCTCCTGGACAACCCCGACGTCGTCCTCATCTCGGGATACGCCCGGCTGCCCGACACCGTGGCGGGACGCCACCAGTACGAGCGGCTCGGCGTGGTCCTGGCCGTGGAGCGGTCCACCGGCCGCGTCGTGGCCGCCGACACCACCCTGATCACCGAACTGGGCCGGGAGTTCTTCCGGGTCCTGGTCGAGGGGCTGTCGATCTACGACGACCTCGCCGAGATGGTGCACCGGGTGCAGACCCGCTACGCCGGGCAGTCCGGCGCGGCCCTGTGCACCGCGCTGCGCCGCTGCCTGGAGAGCGGGCTGCAACTGCGTGCCGCCCCGCACCGGCCGGAGGGGGAGCGGCCGTGACCGGCTCCCCCTGCGCCGGACCCGCCGCCCCGCTGGCGGGCGTCCGCGTCGCCGACCTGTCGCGGGTGCTGGCCGGGCCCTACGCCACGATGCTGCTGGCGGACATGGGCGCGGACGTGGTCAAGGTGGAGCACCCGGAGCGCGGGGACGACACCCGCTCCTGGGGGCCGCCGTGGGCCGGCGACCAGGCCGCCTACTACCTGGCGCTGAACCGGGGCAAGCGGAGCCTGGCGGTCGACCTCAAGGACCCCGACGGCCTGGCCGCGGTGCGCGCGCTGTGCGCGCGGGCCGACGTGGTGGTGCAGAACTTCCGGCCGGGCACGGCCGAGCGGCTGGGCCTGGGGTACGCGGACGTCGCCGCGGACAACCCGGGGGCCGTCTACTGCTCCGTCAGCGGGTTCGGCCCCGGCCACGTCCGGCCCGACCGGCCCGGGTTCGACGTGGTCGTGCAGGGCGAGAGCGGGCTGATGAGCACCACGGGCGAGCCCGACACGGGCCCCACCAGGATCGGCGTCCCGCTGGCCGACGTGCTCACCGGCCTCAACGCCGCGGCGGCGGTGTGCGCCGCCCTGGTGCGGCGCGCCGCCACCGGGCGGGGCGGCCACGTGCAGGTGTCCCTGCTCAACTCGGCGCTGTCCGGCCTGGTGCAGGTGGGCCAGTCGGCGCTGGTCACCGGGGTCGAACCGGAGCGGACCGGGCACGCGCACGCCGCCATCGTGCCCTACCAGACCTTCCCCACCGCCGACGGGGAGCTCGTCGTCGCCGCCGGCAACGACGAGCTGTACCGGAAGCTGTGCGCGGTGCTGGGCCGCCCCGACCTCGCCGAGGACCCGCGGTTCCGCCGCAACGCCGACCGGGTCGCCCACCGCGAGGCCCTGGTCGCCGAGATCACCGCCGCCCTGGCCGCCCGCGGCGCCGAGGAGTGGAGCGCACTCCTGACCGACGCCGGGGTCCCGGTGGGCAAGGTGCGCGGCGTGCTGGAGGCGATCCGCACCGCCGACGCCTCCGGGGACGAGCCGACCCTGACCGTCGCCCACCCCGTCCTGGGCGACCTGGAGCTGGTCCGGCCGGGGTTCCGCTTCGCCGACCGCGGCCCGGGGCCCGGCCCGCGGGTGCTGCCTCCCCCGCTGCTCGGGCAGCATTCCACCGAGGTGCTGGAGGAGCTGGGCCTGTCCGCCGAGCAGATCGCCGCCCTCCTGGAGCGCGGCGCCGTCGTCCAGCACCCGGTCCGCTGACCGGCGCCGACGCCGCTTCCCGTTCCCGTCCGCTTCCGTCGAGGAGTTGACCGCCGATGAGCACCCCTTCCCGACCCGCCGCCCCCGACCCGCTGGACTTCCTGGCCGTGGACGCCTCGCTCAGCGCCGAGGAGGCCGCCGTGCGCGACACCGTGCGCGAGTTCGGCCGCCGTGAACTGCTGCCGCACGTCGCCGAGTGGTTCGAGGCCGGCACCCTCCCCGACCCGCGCGGCCTGGCCCGACAGTTCGGACGGCTCGGCCTGCTCGGCATGCACCTGCAGGGCTACGGCTGCGCCGGGGCCAGCGCGGTCTGCTACGGGCTGGCCTGCCGCGAGCTGGAGGCGGTCGACTCCGGGCTGCGCAGCTTCGTCTCGGTGCAGGGCTCGCTGGCGATGACCGCGATCCACCGGTACGGCTCCGCGGAGCAGAAGGAGGAGTGGCTGCCCCGGATGGCCGCGGGCGAGGCCATCGGCTGCTTCGCGCTGACCGAGCCGGACGCGGGCAGCGACCCGGGGTCGATGCGCACCCGGGCCCGCCGGGACGGCACCGACTGGGTGCTGGACGGCGCGAAGCTGTGGATCACCAACGGCTCCGTGGCCGACGTGGCCGTGGTGTGGGCCCGCACCGACGAGGGCGTCCGCGGCTTCGTGGTGCCCACCGACACGCCGGGCTTCACCGCCACCGTGATCCACCGCAAGCTGTCGCTGCGCGCGTCGGTCACCTCCGCGCTCTCCTTCGACGGCGTCCGGCTGCCCGAGGCGGCGCGGCTGCCGCTGGCCGAAGGGCTGGGCGCGCCGCTGTCCTGCCTCAACGAGGCGCGGTTCGGCATCGTGTGGGGCGCGGCGGGCGCGGCCCGCGCCTGCTACGAGGCGGCGCTGGCCTACACCGCCTCCCGCGAGCAGTTCGGCCGGCCCGTCGCCGCGTTCCAGCTCACCCAGCGCAAGCTCGCCGACATGGTGGTGGACGTCAACCAGGCCGCGCTCACCGCGCTGCACCTGGGGCGGCTCAAGGACGCCGGGGCCTGCCACCACCAGCAGGTGAGCTTCGGCAAGCTCGCCAACGTGGCCGCCGCCCGGCGGGTGGCGGCCGCGGCGCGGTCCCTGCACGGGGCCAACGGCATCACCCTGGACTACCCGGTGCTGCGCCACCTGCTCAACCTGGAGACGGTCGCCACCTACGAGGGCACCGAGGAGATCCACGCGCTCAGCATCGGCCGGGCGGTCACCGGAATCTCCGCGTTCCGCTGACCGTCCGCCCGGGTATGCCTCAGCGCGAAGAACCCCGCGCACCCCCACAATGGGGGTGTGAGAGGAAGAGGTGCGATGGAGCACGGAACGAAGCGTTTTGCGATGACCCGGGCGCGGCGCGTTCTCAACGCCGTCGTCGGCGGGGCGGTCGCCTACGGCGTCGGCCCCCGCGACCTGCACCTGCTGACGACCCGGGGGGCCAGGACCGGGTTCCTGCGCACCGTTCCGGTGAGCCTGGTCGAGAACACCGACGGCCGCTTCCTGGTGGCCCCCTACGGCGAGGTCGGCTGGGTGCGCAACATCCGCAAGGAGGGCTACGCGACGCTGCGCCGGGGCGGCTGGATCGAACTGGTCAGCGTCGTCGAGGTCGGCCCGGAGCGGGCCGCCCCGGTGCTGCGCGAGTACCTGGACCACCCGCGGATCTTCGTGGTCGGCCCCTACTTCCAGGTCACCCCGGACTCCCCCCAGGAGGACTTCGAGCGCGAGGCGCCCCGCCACCCGGTCTTCGAGATCGTGCGCAGCACCGTGGTGCGGATCTGACGTTTTCCCGCGTTTCCCCCCGAACGGGCAGCCGACGACCAGCGGCTGTCCGTTCTGTCCGCCGTTTTCGGACGGGTACGTAAAAAAACCGAACGTTGTGAACGCCCACGAAGCGGGGCCGAAGGGTGGAACCGTGGACGACATGATCACCTCAGAGACTCTGCTGCTCCCCAAGGAGACCGTCGAGGCCGTCCGCCGCGGGGCCGAAGCCGCCCACATGAGCGTGCCGGACTACGTGCGCTCCCTCGTCGAAGCCGACTCCCAGAGCAGCCCCGACGCGCCGTCCTTCAACGATCGTCTCCTGGACGAGCACCGCTCTCACATCACCAGCTCCCTCACCAACGAGGACGTCCTGGCGGCGCGTCAGGAGGAGCGACCCGAATGATCGTCGTCGACGCCTCCGTTCTGGTCCACGCGCTCACCAACAGGGAGGACCTGGGCAAGAAGGCCAAGGAACGGTTGGTGGGGCAGCGACTGTACGCTCCCGACGTCGTCAGCCTTGAGGTGACGCACACGCTGCGCAACCTCGTCCTCGGCAAGAAGATCGTCCCGGAGGACGCCGAACTCGCACGGCGGACGTTCAGCGCGCTGCTTCTGGAGCGGGTCCCGCACTGGCCCTACCTGGGCCGTATCTGGGAGCTGCGGGACAACTACTCCGTCTACGACGCCGCCTACATCTCCCTGGCGGAGAGCCTGGGGGCGACGTTGGTGACGTCGGACGCCCGGCTTGCTCGTGGTCAGGGAGCCCGCTGCGAGATCGACCTCGTGGGCTGACCCCCGCTCCGGGGTGCGTCCCGCACGCCGACGCACCCCTGCCGGACCCGCCGAAGCGCCGCACCGCTTCCCCGGTCTCGCAACGGCGGCGGCCCGGCCGCGCGGCCCCGGTCCGCCGCCGCCCAGGGCGGAGCGAACCTGTTCCTGCTCGACCGCTATGTGGCCGCCCCGTGGCGCCGGTGGGCTGCACCGGCCCGGTCGGACGCTGGCGGACTGCCTGTCGAGGTTCGGGGCTCCCGCCGCGGAGCGCAGCACCTTGACGCGGTCGGCCGGACCGCAGGGCGGCGCCCTCCCGGGCACGGGTGCCCAGAAGCGTCGGCAGCGCCTCAGAACTCCCGGTACACCTCACGGCGGTGGGCGATCCGTAGCGCCGGCACGACGAGTCCGCCGTCGTCCATGCTGTAGACGACCCGGTAGTCGCCGACTCGAATCCGCCGTACTCCCGGACAGCCGCTCGCCTGGCGGCATCCGCTCGGCCTCGGGTCCCGGGACAGAGCGAGGACCGCGGCACGGACCGTGTGCGCCACCGCCCTGTCCTACCTCGACGGTTCTTCGGCCGCCGGGGGGCGTACCCGCCCCGGTGGCTCTTCGGACTCACAGTCCCAGGTCCCTGCCCACGTCCTCGGCCGAGAGGGACCGGACCCGACCGGCACGAACGTCGTCCAGGCGTTCCCGGGCCGTCTGCCCGTCCTCCCGGTCCAGAAGCTCCTCGTAGGCTTCGACGAGTTCGGCCGGGCAATGGCTGCGGCACGTTCCCGTCCGCGCCCCCGGGTGACGTAGGTGACCTCTGCGCCGAACGCCGCCCGGTTCACCGCGTCGGAGCGACGGTCGCGGGCCTAGCCGACGGTCGGCTCCCCGGGCTCGACAGACACGCCACCACTGTACGCCTGGTTCGCCCACTGGCACTCAGGAACGACGGGCGTCCTGCTCCGGAAAACGGCGGTGCCCCGTCCCGCGCGCGGGACGG
>NZ_KQ950183.1:20003-41356 GCF_001517975.1 Thermobifida cellulosilytica TB100 | reverse complement strand
GCGGGACGGGGCACCGCCGTCGACGGTCCGCGGACCGGGCTCAGGCGCCCACGGCGGACTTCAGCGCCTCGACGCGGTCGGTGCGCTCCCAGGTGAACTCGGGCTCCTCGCGGCCGAAGTGGCCGTAGGCGGCGGTCTTGGAGTAGATGGGGCGCAGCAGGTCGAGGTCGCGGATGATCGCGGCGGGACGCAGGTCGAAGACCTCCAGCACGGCCTTCTCGATCTGCTCCGGGGCGACCTGCTCGGTGCCGAAGGTCTCCAGGAAGACGCCGACCGGCTGGGCCTTGCCGATCGCGTAGGCGACCTGCACCTCGACGCGTTCGGCCAGCCCCGCGGCGACGACGTTCTTGGCGACCCAGCGGGTGGCGTAGGCGGCGGAGCGGTCGACCTTGGACGGGTCCTTGCCGGAGAAGGCGCCGCCGCCGTGGCGGGCGTAGCCGCCGTAGGTGTCCACGATGATCTTGCGGCCGGTCAGGCCGGCGTCGCCCATCGGGCCGCCGATCTCGAACCGCCCGGTGGGGTTGACCAGCAGCCGGTAGTTGTCGGCGTCGAGGCCGTAGTCGGCCACGACCGGGGTGATCACGTGCTCCTTGATGTCGGGCGTGAGCAGCTCGCGCAGGTCGATGTCGGGGGCGTGCTGGCTGGAGACCACGACGGTGTCCAGCCGGACCGGGGTCTGGCCGTCGTACTCGACGGTGACCTGGGTCTTGCCGTCGGGGCGCAGGTAGGGGATGGTGCCGTCGCGGCGCACCGCCGCCAGCCGCTGGGCCAGGGCGTGGGCGAGCTTGATCGGCAGCGGCATCAGCTCGGGGGTCTCGTTGTTGGCGTAGCCGAACATCATGCCCTGGTCGCCGGCCCCCTGCCGGTCGAGGTCGTCGAACGCCTCGTTCTCCCGGGCCTCGTAGGCGGTGTCGACGCCCTGGGCGATGTCGGGCGACTGGGCGCCGATGGACACCGAGACGCCGCAGGAGGAGCCGTCGAAGCCCTTGGCCGAGGAGTCGTAGCCGATCTCCAGGATCTTCTCGCGGATGATGGTCGAGATGTCGACGTAGGTGGACGTGGTCACCTCGCCGGCGACGTGCACCTGACCGGTCGTGATGAGGGTCTCCACCGCGACCCGGCTGTGGGGGTCATCCCTGAGCATCGAGTCGAGGATCGCGTCGCTGATCTGGTCAGCGATCTTGTCGGGGTGGCCTTCGGTGACCGACTCGGAAGTGAAAAGTCGACGGGACACGGTGTGGGACTCCTTGCAGCGGCTGCTGGCTGACAGTTGTCGTGCCGTTCGGGACCGGAGGCTGCGGGGAGCGCCTCGAGTTCCCGACCGGCCGGGTTGGTTTTACTGGTCCACTGTAGTGGGCGCGGGTGCGCACCGGGGCTGCGGCGGTGGGGGGTTTCGGAGTGCGGTGCGGGCGCCGCGCTCCGATGCACCGGACCCCCGCCGCGGGGCGGGGCCCGTGTTCCCGCCCAGTATCAGCGGTGGCGCCCCGGTTCGCCAAGACGTTCGGCCACGAGGTCCCACACACGGTCGGCGAGATCCTCCTTGGGGCCGCGCGGGATCTCCACGGCGAGCCCGTCGGGGCCGAGCACCACGGCCTGGTTGTCGGGGGTCCCGAACGCCATGCCGTCACCGACCTGGTTGACCACGAGCAGGTCGCAGCCCTTGCGGCGGAGCTTGTCGCGGCCGTGCTCCAGCACGTGGTCGGTCTCGGCGGCGAAGCCCACGACGACCTGGCCCTCCCGGGCGCGGTCGCGGCTGAGCTCGGCGAGGATGTCGGGGTTCTCCACGAGGGTGATCGGCGCGGGACGGCCGCCGGTCTTCTTGATCTTCTCCGCGGCCACCGTGTCGGGGCGGAAGTCGGCGACGGCGGCCGCCATGACCACGGCGTCGGCGTCCGCCGCGGCCGCCAGGACCGCCTCGCGCAGCTCCCGGGCCGAGGTGACCGGGCGGACCTCGGCGCCCGCGGGGGCGGGCAGCGACACGTTCGCGGAGACGAGGGTCACCCGGGCGCCGCGGGCCACCGCGGTGGCGGCCAGCGCGTACCCCTGCATTCCGGTGGACCGGTTGCCCAGGAAGCGGACCGGGTCGAGGGCCTCCCGGGTGCCGCCCGCGGAGACCACCACGTGCCGTCCGGCGAGGTCGGCGGTGAGGGACCCGCGGGCGAGGACGCGGCGGGCGACGTCGAACAGTTCGGCGGGTTCGGGCAGCCGCCCCTTGCCGGTGTCGGCCCCGGTGAGCCGCCCCGAGGCGGGCTCCAGCACGATCGCCCCCCGGGAGCGGAGCACGGCGACGTTGTGCCGGGTGGCCGGGTGCTCCCACATCTCGGTGTGCATGGCCGGGGCGAACACGACCGGACACCGCGCGGTGAGCAGGGTGTTGGTGAGCAGGTCGTCGGCCAGGCCGTGGGCCGCGCGGGCCAGCAGGTCGGCGGTGGCGGGCGCGACGAACACCAGGTCGGCCTCCTGGCCGAGGCGGACGTGCGGGACCTCGTGCACGGACTGCCACACGTCGGTGGCCACGGGCTGGCCGGACAGCGCGGCCCAGGTGGGCTCGCCCACGAAGCGCAGGGCGTCGCGGGTGGGGACCACGCGGACGCTGTGTCCGGACTCGGTGAGGCGGCGCAGGAGCTCGCAGATCTTGTAGGCGGCGATCCCGCCGCCCACGCCGAGAACGACCCGGGGTGCGTGCTGAGCCGTCATCGGCGGCACCGTCCCTTCCCTCGCTGTCCACTTTCGGCTTCCCGCCGACCGCGACCTTATCCACCGCCGTCGTGGTCGGTTCCGGCGGGGGTGAGGTCAGCGGCCGGCGGGAAGCCCGCAGCGCGGGATTACTGCTCCTGGGTCTCGGCGGTCAGCAGCCCCTCCCTGATCTCGCGCAGCGCGATGGACAGGGGCTTCTCCTGGACCTGGGTGTCCACGAGCGGGCCCACGTACTCCAGCAGCCCTTCGCCCAGTTGGGCGTAGTAGGCGTTGATCTGCCGGGCCCGCTTGGCGGCCATGGTGACGAGGCTGTACTTGCTGTCGACGACCTCGAGGAGCTCGTCGATCGGCGGGTTGGTGATGCCTTCGGCAACGGGCGGTGTACCAGCCAAGGTGCCTAACCCCTAGACGGTCGTCGGCTCCGCGCCGGGCGCGGCGCCGTGGGATGCGGATGACAGGACGGCGGGGCGTGGAGCCGCCGACGCGGCTCCGCCCGGGTCCTCCGGGCGGGACGCCCCGGGTTGCGCCTGGTCGCTATGCGGACGGCGCAACCATCAAACCTAGCAGCTCGTCGCAGACCTCGTGCACTGACGTGTTGACGAGCGTGACGTCGAACTCCTTCTCCGCGGCGAGTTCGACGCGGGCGGTCTCCAGGCGGCGCTGCACGACCTCGGGGGGCTCGGTGCCGCGGCCGGTGAGCCTGCGGACCAGCTCCTCCCAGGACGGAGGGGCGAGGAAGACGAGGAAGGCCTCGGGCATGTTGGCGCGGACCTGGCGGGCGCCGTTGAGTTCGATCTCCAGCAGCACGGGCTGGCCCGCGGCCAGGCGCTCCAGCACCGGCTCGCGCGGGGTGCCGTAGCGGTGTCCCGCGAACTCGGCCCACTCCAGCAGCTCGTTCTCGGCGATGAGCCGGTCGAACTCGGCGTCGTCGACGAAGTGGTACTCCACCCCGTCGGTCTCGCCGGGGCGCGGGGCGCGCGTGGTGGCCGACACCGAGAGCCACACCTCGGGGTGGCGGCGGCGCAGCTCCTTGACGACGGTGCTCTTGCCCACCCCGGAGGGTCCGGACAGGACCGTCAGACGCTTCGGTTGGCCGATACCGGCCCCGGACTCGACTGGCACTGGTGCTCCGAATCCCGGGGTTTCCGCCCCGGGCGGGTTGGACGGCGGTTCGCGGCTCCCGCGCGGTGGCGCGGGTGGGTCTTTTTATACCAGCTCAACGAGACCGGCTCGGCGATGCCGGGGCATCGCCGAGCCGGTCCGGAACGCGTAGGCGCGCTTCGTGGGGCGCGCCGGGCCGCACCTGAACTACTGGCCGCCGAACTCGCTCTCCAGCGCGGCGCGCTGGTTGGCGCCCAGGCCGCGGACACGCCGCGACTCGGCGATGTTGAGCCGCTCCATGATCTGCTTGGCGCGGACCTTGCCGACGCCGGGCAGCGACTCCAGCAGAGCGGAGACCTTCATCTTGCCGATGACCTCGTCGCTCTGGCCGAGCTTGAGGACCTCGGTCAGCGAGATACCGCCGTGCTTGAGGCGGTGCTTGACCTCCGCGCGCTCTTTTCTGGCCTTCGCGGCCTTCTCAAGAGCCGCGGCGCGCTGTTCAGGAGTGAGGGGAGGAAGGGCCACGCCGGGTCACCTCGGTTTTCTCTAGTTTTCAGAGGGCGGACGCCTGCGCAAGTTAGTAGGTTCCACCCCTCTTCGGCAACGCAAAGGCGCTTTTCACGCCCTATTTCCTTCAAGGAATCACTGCCTGGAGCGTCACCACTACGCACGGTTGCTATTTTGTGCGCTTTCACCCTGCTTGACAATCCGGACAGGCCACCGAAAGTCACCAAGGACCCTGACGTGAGGTTGGCCACATTCACGTCTGCTCTCGGGTTTTCGGACGAAGAAATCCGGAATCGATGGACGACCGTAACAGATCTGCGCCGGTCAGGCGGGGGCGGCTCCGGACCCGCGGAGGGCGGCGCCGATCTCCGCCGCGGCGGCCCCCGGGTCGGGCGCGCGGGTGATGGGGCGGCCGATCACCAGCAGGTCGGCCCCTGCCGCGAGCGCCTCCTGCGGGGTGGCCACCCGCGCCTGGTCCCCCCGGTCCGCACCCGCCGGGCGCACCCCGGGAGTGATCAGTGTCACCTCCGGCCCGACCTCGGCGCGCAGCGCGGCCGCCTCGTGCGGGGAGCAGACCAGTGCGCGCGCCCCCGCGCCGACCGCGAGCACCGCGAGCCGGCGCACCGCGTCGGAGGCGGGCCCGCGCACGCCCACCGCTGCCAGGGCCGCCTCGTCCAGCGAGGTCAGGACCGTCACCGCGGCGATGCGCGTGTCGGGGGCCGCCTCGGCGGCGGCGCGGATCATGTCGGCCCCGCCCGAGGCGTGCACGGTCAGGTAGCGGGGCTTGAGCCGTGCGACGGACCGCGCCGCTCCCGCCACCGTGGCGGGGATGTCGTGCAGCTTCAGGTCGAGGAAGAGCTCCGTCCCGCGGTCGCCCTGGACGGCCGCCACGACCTCGGGGCCGTAGCGCAGGTACAGCTCCAGGCCCACCTTGAGCGTGCTGACGTGGGGTGCGACCGCGGCGGCCCAGCGGGCTGCGGTCTGGATGTCCGGTGCGTCGATCGCGACGGCGATGGGTGCGGCCACGGTGGCCCTCCTTGCGTGTCGTGGTTGGTCGGATCACGCCCCTCCGCTGCGGAGGGGCCTGTCCCCTGCCCGCCCGGAAACCCCCGGTGGAACGGACAGGGGCACAGAAGGCGCTCAAAGCGCCACAAGAGCCCAAACTCCCCTTCCTGCCAGGAAAGGGTCACTCGACGAATTCGTCTCGGCACAGGACGTCTCAGCGCGTTTCCGGACGGGTTCTCGTCCTGCGGCCCGGCTCACCCCACGGCCGTTCCCGGCGCTCCCGCGGTCCGGTGCGCCGCGCCGATCAGCGAGTCGACCCGCTCCACGCCGCGGTCGAGCAGCTCCTGCTCCAGTTCCCGCAGCACCCGCAGGCACGCCGAGGGGTCGTGGAAGAGCGCGCTGCCCACGGCCACGGCGCTGGCCCCCGCCATGAGGAACTCCATCGCGTCGGCGCCGGTGCGCACCCCGCCCATGCCGATGAGGGGCACCTCGGGGAAGGCCGCGTGCACCCGGTAGACGCAGGCCACGGCGATCGGCCGGATCGCGGGGCCGGACAGGCCGCCCATGCCGCCCGCCACCGCCGGGCGGCGCGTGTCGACGTCGATGGCCATCCCCCGCACCGTGTTGATCATGGCCAGTCCGTCCGCGCCCGCCGCCACGCACTCCCCGGCGAGCTCGACCAGGTCCGCGACGTCCGGGGGGAGCTTGGCGAACACCGGGATGTCGGCCCGAGCCGTCTCCCGCACCGCCGCCACCACCCGGGCCGCCGCGGCGGTGTCCTCGGCGAAGTGCCGTCCCCCGCGCGCCAGGTCCGGGCTGGACAGGTTCACCTCGATCATGGTCACCCCGGGCGCCTCCGACAGCCGCCGGGCGAGCAGGACGTACTCGTCCACGCTGCTCCCGGCCACCGACACCACGGCACGGGCCCCGCGCGACAGCAGCCACGGCAGGTCCCGCTGGAGGAACACGTCGATCCCCGGCCCCTGGAGGCCGACCGCGCTGAGCACCCCGCTGGGGGTCTCCGCGATCCGCGGCGCGGGCATCCCCGCCCGCGGCTCCACCGTCACCGACTTGGTGACCACCGCCCCGATCCGCGAGATGTCGAAGAACCGCGCCAGCTCGCGCCCCGACCCGGCGCACCCGGCCGCGGTCATCACGGGGTTGTCCAGTTCCCACTCGCCCAACCTGACCCGCAGGTCCGGGATCATCGCCGTTCCCTCCGTCGCCCTCCGCGCGCCCCCACCGGTCACCCGGCCTCGCGGGTGCGGTCCTCCCCGCCGCCCCGCGCCTTCCAGCCCGGGGCGCCCAGGGCGTCGAAGGGGACCGTTCCGACGTCGTCGTAGCGCACCCGCTCGCCCCGGAACACCGGGCCGTCCACGCAGGCGCGCGCCATGCGGGTGATGCCGTCCTCGCCCACCACCGGGATCACGCACGACATGCAGATCCCCGTGCCGCAGGCCATGGTCTCCTCCACCGAGACCTGGATCGGGATGCCGTAGCGCATCGCCACCGCGGTGGCCTCGCGCAGCATCGGCATCGGCCCGCACGCGTACACCACGTCCGAGCACGCCTCGTCGATCACCCGGGGCAGGACGTCGGTGACCCGGCCCTTGGTGCCCAGGGAGCCGTCGTCGGTGGTGACGGTCGCGGTCTCGGCGATCCGCCGCGCGGTGATCGCGCTGAACACCCGGGAGGCGGTGGCCCCGCCCAGCACGAAGTCCACCCGGCAGCCGCGCCGCCGCAGCGCGTGCGCCAGCGGGAACAGCGGGGCGCTGCCGGAGCCGCCGCCGACCAGGACGCAGTTGACCGGGTCGCGCGGCAGCGGGAACGGCCGCCCCAGCGGGCCGATGACGTCCAGCAGGTCCCGGGAGCGCCGCTCCGCCAGCCAGGCGGTGCCCCTGCCGCGCACCGTGAACAGGAACTCCACGGTGCCGCCGTAGTCGGGTTTGACCTCGTGGATGGCGAACATCCGCCGGGTGAGCATGCTGGAGTGCTCGCCGCCGACCGCCACGGCGATGAACTGCCCCGAGCGGAACCGCTCCGCGATGCCCGGAGCGACCACCGTGATGGCGTGGTAGGCGTCCACCTGCCGCACCGTCAGTACCGGGCTGCTCATCTGCACCGGGCGCACGTCACTCACTCCTGGGGGTCCCCTCCGGTCTCCGCCACGTCCTGAGCGCCTCGCCGGACGCCGCGTGGCGGGCCGCGAGAGCCTCACGGGCGAAGAACCCCGGTCCCGGGCGCTCGCTGCCCCATTGTTCCGCACCCGCAGCACCGTCCGGGCGCGGTCCCGCGCGGGACCGCGCCCGGACGGCCCGCGCTCAGCGCACCGCGGCCTCCCAGGTCGCGCTCTGTAGGGCGCGGGCGTGCTCCTGAAGGGAGCGCACCCCGACGTCGCCGTTGACCAGGGCCTCGATGCCCTGCACGGCGGCGGCCAGCCCTTGCACGGTGGTGACGCTGGGCACCCCCCGCGCGATCGCGGCGGTGCGGATCTCGTAGCCGTCCAGGCGCGGCCCGGACTGGCCGGGGCCGCCGAACGGGGTGTTGACGATGAGGTCCACCTCGCCGTTGTGGATGCGCTGCACGATCGTCGGCTCCCCGTCGGGTCCGGGGCCGTCGCTGTGCTTGCGCACCACGCGGGCCTGCACGCCGTGGCGGCGCAGCGCGAGCGCGGTGCCCTCGGTGGCCAGGATCTCGAAGCCCAGGTCGGCCAGGCGCCGGACCGGGAAGATCATGGTGCGCTTGTCCCGGTTGGCCACGGAGACGAACACCGTGCCGGAGGTGGGCAGCGTGCCGTAGGTGGCCAGTTGGGACTTGGCGTAGGCGGTGCCGAAGTCCGCGTCCAGGCCCATGACCTCGCCGGTGGAGCGCATCTCCGGTCCCAGCACGGTGTCCACGCCCTGGCCGTGGCGGTCGATGAAGCGGTTGAAGGGCAGCACCGCCTCCTTGACCGCGACCGGGGCGTCCGGCGGCAGGGTGCCGCCGTCGCCGCTGGGCGGCAGCAGGCCCTCGGCGCGCAGTTCGCGGATGGTGGCGCCGAGCATCACCCGGGCGGCGGCCTTGGCCAGCGGCACCGCGGTGGCCTTGGACACGAACGGCACGGTGCGCGAGGCGCGCGGGTTGGCCTCCAGCACGTAGAGCACCCCGGAGGAGAGCGCGTACTGCACGTTGATCAGGCCGCGCACCCCCACCCCCGCGGCGATGGCCTCGGTGGAGTAGCGGATGCGCTCGATGTCCTCCCGGCCGAGCGTGACGGACGGCAGGGCGCACGCGGAGTCGCCGGAGTGGATCCCGGCCTCCTCGATGTGCTCCATGATGCCGCCCAGGTACAGCTCCTCGCCGTCGTAGAGGGCGTCCACGTCGATCTCGACGGCCTCGTCGAGGAAGCGGTCGACCAGGACCGGGTGCTCGGTGCTGACCTCGGCGTTGCGCTCGATGTAGTCGGCGAGCATGGCCTCGTTGTAGACGATCTCCATGCCGCGGCCGCCCAGCACGTAGGAGGGGCGCACCAGCACCGGGTAGCCGATCTCCTCGGCGATGGCCCGGGCCTCCTCGAAGGACTGGGCGGTGCCGTGCTTGGGGGCGGGCAGTCCGGCCTTGGCCAGCACCCGGCCGAACTCGCCGCGGTCCTCGGCCAGATCGATGGCCTCGGGGCTGGTGCCCACGATCGGCACCCCGGCCTCCTTGAGCCGCTGGGCCAGGCCCAGCGGGGTCTGGCCGCCCAGTTGCACGATCACGCCGACGACCTCGCCGGTGGCCTGCTCGGCGCGGACCACCTCCAGCACGTCCTCCAGCGTCAGCGGCTCGAAGTACAGCCGGTCGCTGGTGTCGTAGTCGGTGGAGACCGTCTCGGGGTTGCAGTTGACCATGACGGTCTCGTATCCGGCCTCGGCCAGCGCGAAGGAGGCGTGCACGCAGCTGTAGTCGAACTCCACGCCCTGGCCGATCCGGTTGGGGCCGGAGCCGAGGATGATGACCTTGGGCCGGGTGCTGGTCGGGACCTCGGTCTCCTCGTCGTAGCTGGAGTACAGGTAGGGCGTCCGCGCGGCGAACTCGGCGGCGCAGGTGTCCACGGTGAGGTAGACCGGGTGGATGTCGAGGGCGTAGCGCAGCTCCCGCACGACCTCCTCGGAGCGGCCGGTGATCTCGCCGATCTGGGCGTCGGAGAAGCCCAGCCGCTTGGCCGAGAGCAGCAGCTCGGCGTCCAGCCGGGGAGCGGCGGCCAGCTCGCGGGCCTTCTCCTCCAGCCGCAGGATCTGGTCGAGGAACCACCGGTCGATCTTCGTGGCCTCGTACAGCTCGTCGACGGTGGCCCCGGCGCGCAGCGCCTGCTGGACCTGGCGCAGCCGGTTCTCGCTGGGCGTGCGCACCGCGCGCAGCAGCTCCTCCTTGTCGCCGGGCTCGCCCGCCCAACTGAAGGAGGAGCCCTTCTTCTCCAGCGAGCGCATGGCCTTCTGCAACGCCTCGGGGAAGGAGCGGCCGATGGCCATGGCCTCGCCCACCGACTTCATGGTGGTGGTCAGGCCGGGATCGGCGCCGGGGAACTTCTCGAACGCGAACCGCGGCACCTTGACGACCACGTAGTCCAGGGTCGGCTCGAAGCTGGCCGGGGTCTCCGCGGTGATGTCGTTGGGGATCTCGTCCAGGGTGTAGCCGATGGCGAGCTTGGCGGCGATCTTGGCGATGGGGAAGCCGGTGGCCTTGGAGGCCAGCGCCGAGGAGCGCGAGACGCGCGGGTTCATCTCGATGACGATGATCCGGCCGGTCTCGGGGTGCACCGCGAACTGGATGTTGCAGCCGCCGGTGTCGACACCCACCTCGCGGATGACGGCGATGCCGAGGTCGCGCAGCCGCTGGTACTCGCGGTCGGTGAGGGTCATGGCGGGCGCGACCGTGATGGAGTCGCCGGTGTGCACGCCCATCGGGTCGAGGTTCTCGATGGAGCAGACGACGACCACGTTGTCGTTGGCGTCGCGCATCAGCTCCAGCTCGTACTCCTTCCAGCCGAGGATGGACTCCTCCAGGAGCACCTCGGTGGTGGGCGAGAGCGCCAGGCCCTGCCCGGCGATGCGGCGCAGCTCGGCCTCGTCGTGGGCGAAGCCGGAGCCGGCGCCGCCCATGGTGAAGGAGGGGCGCACCACCACGGGGTAGTTGAGCTCCTCGGCGGCGGCCAGGCACTCCTCGATGGAGTGGCAGATCACCGAGCGGGCGGACTCCCCGCCGACGCGCTCCACGATGCGCTTGAAGCTGTCGCGGTCCTCGCCGGCCTGGATGGCGTCGATGTTCGCGCCGATCAGCTCGACGTTGTACCTGGCGAGCACACCGGACTCGTGCAGGGCCACGGCGGTGTTCAGCGCGGTCTGGCCGCCCAGGGTGGGCAGCAGCGCGTCGGGGCGCTCCTTGGCGATGATCTTCTCGACCATCTCCGGGGTGATGGGCTCGACGTAGGTGGCGTCGGCGAACTCGGGGTCGGTCATGATCGTGGCCGGGTTGGAGTTGACCAGGATCACCCGCAGGCCCTCGGCCTTGAGCACCCGGCATGCCTGGGTGCCCGAGTAGTCGAACTCGCACGCCTGGCCGATGACGATCGGCCCGGAGCCGATCACGAGCACAGACGAAAGATCAGTACGGCGCGGCATTGCTCTGTGTATTCCTCAGGGTCGGGTCGAGGCGCGAACGGCGCTGCCGCCGGCGGTCGGCGGGCACGCGCCCGGTCGCGGAGCGGATCAGGCGCGTGCGGACTCGCGCGCGTCGCGGTGGGCGGCCATCATCGCCACGAACTCGTCGAACAGGTCGGCGGCGTCGTGCGGACCGGCGGCGGCCTCCGGGTGGAACTGGGCGCTGAACGCGGGCCGGTCCAGCAGCCGCAGTCCTTCGACCACGTTGTCGTTGAGGCCGACGTAGCTGACCTCGGCGCGGCCGTAGGGGGTGTCGAACGGGCCGTCGAGGTCGGCGCGGACCGCAAAGCCGTGGTTCTGGCTGGTGATGTAGACGCGCCCGGTGCGGGTGTCGCGGACCGGCTGGTTGACGCCGCGGTGGCCGAAGGGCAGCTTGTAGGTGCCCAGGCCCAGCGCCCGGCCCAGGATCTGGTTGCCGAAGCAGATGCCGAACAGCGGGACGCCCGCGTCCAGCACCCCGCGCATCGCCGCCACCGCGGTGTCGGCGGTGGCCGGGTCGCCGGGGCCGTTGCTGAAGAACACCCCGTCGGGGTCGAGGGCGAGGATCTGCTCGGCGGTGGTGTCGGCGGGCAGCACCCGCACCTCGCAGCCGCGCTCGGCGAGCCGCTGCGGGGTCATCGCCTTGATGCCGAGGTCGACCGCGGCCACGGTGAAGCGGGCCGGCACGCCCTCGGGCGGGCGGACCGTGTACGGCTCGGTGGTGCTGACCTCGCCGGACAGGTCGGCGCCGGCCATCCGCGGGCTGGCCAGGACGCGCTCCAGCAGCGCGGCCGGGTCGGACTCCACGGTGCTGATGGCGGCGCGCATGGCCCCCTTGTCGCGCAGGTGGCGGGTGAGCGCCCGGGTGCCGGGGATCGCGATGCCCACGACGCCCTGGCTGCGCAGCTCCTCGTCGAGGGTGCGCTTGGCGCGCCAGTTCGACGGGACGCGGGAGGGCTCGCGGACGACGTACCCGGCCACCCAGATGCGCCCCGACTCGGGGTCGTCGTCGTTGACGCCGGTGTTGCCGATGTGCGGCGCGGTCATCACCACGATCTGGCGGTGGTAGGAGGGGTCGGTGAGGGTCTCCTGGTAGCCGGTCATGCCGGTGTTGAACACGATCTCGCCGAAGGTCTCGCCCTCGGCGCCGAAGGAGACCCCGTGGAAGACTCGGCCGTCCTCCAGCACCAGGATCGCGGGAACCTGCACGTTCTTCTTCCCCCCTGCGGGCGTGGTGGTTGTCTGGTCGCCGCGGCGCGGCGCGGCCGTCTGGGCGTGGTCGCTCATGCTCACTGGATCTTCCCGTCGAGAACGGTGGGAACCCCGCGCAGAAACGTGGCGAGCACCCGTCCGGGCAGTGTCATCCCGGCGTACGGCGAGTTGCGGCTCTTGGAGGCCATCGCCGCGGGGTCGACCACCCGGGTCGCCGTGGGGTCGTAGAGGGTGATGTTGGCGGGCTCCCCGACGGCGAGGGGGCGGCCCTGGTCGACGGCGCGCCCGATGCGGGCGGGGACGGCGGACATGCGCTGCGCCACCCCGGCCCAGTCCAGCAGGCCGGTGTCGACCATGGTGTGCTGCACCACCGACAGCGCCGTCTCCAGGCCGAGCATGCCCATCGCGGCCTGGCTCCACTCGGTCTCCTTGGCCTCGCTGGGGTGCGGGGCGTGGTCGGTGGCGACGATGTCGATCGTGCCGTCGGCGAGCCCCTCGCGCAGCGCCTGGACGTCCTCGGCGGTGCGCAGCGGCGGGTTGACCTTGTAGACCGGGTCGTAGCTCTCGGCGAGGTCGTCGGTGAGCAGCAGGTGGTGCGGGGTCACCTCGGCGGTGACGTCGCAGCCCCGGCTCTTGGCCCAGCGGATGATCTGCACCGACCCCTTGGTGGAGACGTGGCAGACGTGCAGGCGGGAGCCGACGTGTTCGGCGAGCAGGCAGTCGCGGGCGATGATGGCCTCCTCGGCCACCGCGGGCCAGCCGGCCAGGCCCAGCCGGTCGGAGACGACGCCCTCGTTCATCTGGGCGCCCTCGGTGAGCCGGGGCTCTTGGGCGTGCTGGGCGATGACGCCGTCGAACGCCTTGACGTACTCCAGGGCGCGGCGCATGAGCAGCGCGTCGGAGACGCACATGCCGTCGTCGGAGAAGACCCGCACCCGGGCCGGGGAGTCGGCCATCGCGCCGAGTTCGGCGAGCTGCTCGCCCTTCAGGCCGACGGTGACCGCGCCCACGGGGTACACGTCGCAGTAGCCCGCCTCGCGGCCCAGCCGCCAGACCTGCTCGACGACGCCGGCGGTGTCGGCGACCGGGTCGGTGTTGGCCATGGCGAAGACGGCGGTGTAGCCGCCCATCGCCGCGGCGCGCGAGCCGGTGGCGACGGTCTCGGCGTCCTCCCGTCCGGGTTCGCGCAGGTGGGTGTGGAGGTCGACCAGTCCGGGCAGGGCGACCGCCCCGGCGGCCTCGACGACCTCGGCCCCGTCGGCGCTCAGGCCCTGGCCGATCGCCTCGATGCGGCCGGAGGCCAGCAGCAGGTCGGCGCGCTCTCCGCCCAGGATCCGGGCGTCGCGGATCAGGTAGCGCACGGTGTCGGTCATCTGGTCTCCCCCTGGTGTCCCGGTCCCTGGATGGCGCCGCCCAGCAGCAGGTACAGCACGGCCATGCGCACGCTGACGCCGTTGGTCACCTGCTCCACGACGGTGGAGCGGGCGGAGTCGGCGACCTCCGCGGAGATCTCCATGCCGCGGATCATCGGCCCCGGGTGCATGACGATGGCGTGGTCGGCCATCCGCGCGAACCGCTCGGCGGTGAGGCCGTAGCGGCGGCTGTACTCGCGCGCGGACGGGAAGAAGGAGGCGTTCATCCGCTCGGCCTGCACCCGCAGCATCATCACGACGTCGCTCTTGGGCAGCACCTCGTCGAAGTCGTAGGAGACCTCGCAGGGCCAGGCGTCCACCGAGACGGGCAGCAGGGTGGGCGGGGCCACCAGGGTGACCTCGGCGCCCAGGGTGTTGAGCAGCAGCACGTTGGAGCGGGCGACGCGGCTGTGCCGGATGTCGCCGACGACGGCCACGCGCAGGCCCTCCAGGCGTCCCATGCGCTCGCGCATGGTGAAGGCGTCCAGCAGGGCCTGGGTGGGGTGCTCGTGGGTGCCGTCCCCGGCGTTGACGACCGCGCCGTCGACCCACTCGGCCAGGCGGCGCGCCGCCCCGGAGGCGCTGTGCCGGATGACCACCCCGTCGGCGCCCATGGCCTGGAGGGTCAGCGCGGTGTCCTTGAGGCTCTCGCCCTTGGAGACGCTGGAGCCCCGGGCGGAGAAGTTGATGACGTCGGCCGACATGCGCTTGGCCGCGGCCTCGAAGGAGATGCGGGTGCGCGTGGAGTCCTCGTAGAAGAGGTTGACCACGGTGCGGCCGCGCAGGGTCGGGAGCTTCTTCACGGAGCGTTCGCCGACCTGGGCGAGCTCCCGTGCGGTGTCGAGGATGAGCAGGGCCTCGTCGCGGGTGAGGTCCCCGGCGGAGAGCAGGTGGCGCATCAGCGTCCCCCCTCGGGGGCGGCGGCTGCGGGCTCGGCGGCGCCGGGGCGCGGCTTGGCCGGGCCGATCAGGACGGCGTCGCGTCCGTGCAGCTCCTCCAGCAGGACGCTGACGCTCTCCCGCAGCGAGGTGGGCAGGTTCTTGCCGACGTAGTCGGCGCGGATGGGCAGTTCCCGGTGGCCGCGGTCGACCAGGACCGCCAGTTGCACCGCGCGGGGGCGGCCCAGGTCGTTGAGCGCGTCCAGGGCGGCGCGGACGGTGCGGCCGGAGAAGAGCACGTCGTCGACGAGGACCACGACGCGGCCGTCGACTCCCTCCGGGGGGATCTCGGTGCGGCCGAGCGCACGGGCCGGGGCGAGCCGCAGGTCGTCGCGGTACATGGTGATGTCGAGGGCGCCGCAGGGGACGGGGCGGCGCTCCACCCGCTCGATGCGTTCGGCGAGCCGCCGGGCGAGGGGGACGCCTCCGGTGCGGATGCCCAGGAGGGTGAGATCGTCGCCGCCCTTGGTGCGTTCCAGGATCTCGTGGGCGATGCGGGTCAGGGCCCGGTCGATCTCGGGGCCTTCGAGGACCGCTCTGCGCTGGTCTGGTCGCTCGCCGTCGGCATGTTTCCGGGCATGCACGAGCTGACCTCCTTCCCTGCCTCACTGGACAGGTCGTTAAAGGACGTCGGACGGCTCTCACGGTACCAGCGCCGGTTTTCCGCCGGTGACGTAGCATGGACCCAACAACCAGCGAATATGATACTGATCACACAAATATCGCTTGACCTGGGGGCACTCTTCGGTTCTCACAGGAGTGACCACGGTACGCGACGGCGGGGCTGAGCAGCGGAAAAACGCTGGAAGACGGGACAATCGGGAAAAATCGACCGAGGCGTTGCGCCCCGTTTGGGGAGACTATGAGAGTCGCCTCACTTACACACAGTTTGGCCACTGAATCGTCGCGTTTTCACCCAACGGCTTGACCTGAGTACTCTTCCCGCCCTACCGTCACTGTGCGTAACCACTGTGGGGGTGTGACTCCGCGAGTCGCCGACTGAGCCGCACACAGGTCGTTCCGACGCGACGGGGTTCCGCAACGAGCCCGCCGCGAGTCCCGCCGCCCATCTCAGCCACTTTTCTCACGGCCGGGGAGCACGAAGACATGCCATCCGAATACGCAAAAGCCCTGGGCGCCCGACTGCGCGCCATCCGTACCCAGCAGGGCCTGTCCCTGCACGGCGTGGAGGAGAAGTCGCACGGACGGTGGAAGGCCGTCGTGGTCGGCTCCTACGAGCGTGGCGACCGTGCCGTGACCGTGCAGAAGCTGGCCGAGCTCGCCGACTTCTACGGCGTGCCGATGTCGGAGCTGCTGCCGGGCGGGGCCGCGCCCACTCCCCTGGGCCCCACCCCCAAGCTGGTCATCGACCTGGAGCGGATGCAGCAGCTTCCGCAGGAGAAGGCCGGGCCGCTCGCCCGCTACGTGGCGACCATCCAGAGCCAGCGCGGCGACTACAACGGCCGGGTGCTGTCCATCCGCCAGGAGGACCTGCGCTCGCTGGCGGTCATCTACGACCGCTCGCCCGCCGACCTGACCGAGGAGCTCATCAACTGGGGCGTGCTCGACCCCGAGGCCCGGCGCGCGGTGGACGCCTTCTAGGCCGACCGCACCGGCCGGACCTCCGGCTCCGACCCGACACAGATCCCGGACACCAGACCGCTGAGGGCGTCCGGGCGCAGAACACCGACGGCGGTCGCCCCACGGCGGCCGCCGTCGCCGTGTGCGCCCGCACCGTCGGGCTCAGCCGACGCGGCGCGGCGAGCCGCGGCCCAGCAGGGACTCCACCACGGCCAGGAACGCGCGGGCCTCGCCCAGCAGCGCGTCGGCCTCCTCCTCGGTGACGGCTCCCGGCAGCCCGGCCTCGGCGGCGGCGCGCCGCGACGCGCTCGCCGCGAAGAACGCCGCCCACTCGGCGAGCTCCGGCGCGGCCGCGGGCAGCAGCTCCCAGGCGCTGCGCGGCCGGCGCCCCCGCCCCGGACGGCTCTGCGGCTCCCCGCGCTGCGCCAGGACCGCGGCCGCCGCGCGCAGGGCCGCCAGGTGGGCGCTGACGTAGCGGGCGGGAGCGGAGCCCGCCTCCTCGGCGTCGCGCAGGTGGGACCGCGCCGAGCGCAGCGCGGGGGCCACCGTCGGGGCCGGCCTGCGGCACGGCCGACGCGTGACCTCGGAAACGGAGAAGATCGCCGGTTGGGACATGCCGTCACCTCCAGGCCGCTCGCCGTTGTGGCCGCGGTCGGACGAGAGGCTTCCCCTCCTCCCGCCCGACCGCTCACGTTCCGGAGCACCAAGGGGGCGACCGCCCCGGAACGAGCCCGAGTCGGGGGATCTCCACAGCCGTCATGGCCGAAGGTCAGGTTCGAGCTGATCCCAGTGAACACCTTCGAACACGTGTTCGTCAACCCTTTTGGCCTGCGGAAACAGCACGCGCCGAGCACGCTTTGCGCCGCAACGGCGCGGGGCGCCGGGGACGGGGTCCCCGGCGCCCCGGACGGCCGCCGTGCGGGTCAGTGCTTGCGCGCGGTGGCGGCGACGATCAGGTCCGCCAGGGCGGAGCGCGCGTCGTCGGCGATCGCGTCGTTCTCCAGCGCCCGGGTCGCGTCGGCCACGTAGTCGGCGATGCGGGCCTCGCAGGCCTCCAGCGCGCCGCTGTCGGCGATGAGCGAGCGCATCCACGCCACCTCCTCGGGGCCCAGGTCCGGGTCGCCCAGCAGCCGCCGGAACTCCTCGGCGTCGGCCCTGCCCGCGCGGCGCAGCGTCTCCGCCACCAGCACGGTGCGCTTGCCCTCCCGCAGGTCGTCGCCCGCGGGCTTGCCGGTCTCCTCCGGGTCCCCGAAGACCCCGAGCACGTCGTCGCGCAACTGGAAGGCGACGCCCAGCGGGATGCCGTAGGCGGTGTAGGCCGAGGCCAGCTCGGCGTGCCGCCCCGCCAGCGCCGCGCCCAGGTGCAGCGGCTGCTCCACGGTGTACTTGGCGGACTTGAACCGCATCACCCGCAGCGCCGCGTCGACGGTGTCCGCGCCGCGCGCCTGCTCCACCAGGTCCAGGTACTGGCCGGCCATCACCTCGGTGCGCATCAGGTCGAAGGGGACGCGGCCCGCGGCCAGCGCCTCCGGCGGCAGCGCGCTCGACTGGTACATGTCCTCGCACCAGGCCAGGCACAGGTCGCCGAGCAGGATCGCCGCACCCCGGCCGAACTGCTCGGAGTCGCCGTGCCAGCCCGAGTCCCGGTGCAGGGCGGCCAGCCTCCGGTGCATGGCGGGCCTGCCGCGCCGGGTGTCGCTGTTGTCTATGACGTCGTCGTGGATCAGCGCGCACGCCTGCAACAGCTCCAGCGCCGCGGCGGCCGTGTACAGCCCGGGCTCCTCCCTGCCGCCCGCGCCCCGCCAGCCCCAGTAGCAGAACGTCGGGCGCAGCCGCTTGCCGCCGTTGATCATGGTGTCCAGGGCGGCCAGGACCGGCTCCAGTTCCGCGCCGATCTTCAGCAGCAGGGGACGCCGACTCGCGACGAACGCCGCCAGCTCGGTGTCGATCATCGGACGCACGAAGGAGACCGGAGACATGTGCGAGGAGGTCATAGGGGCAGGCTACCGACTGCCGCGGAGTGCGGCCCCACCGCGACACACCAGAACCCGCCGATACTGTCGGTTACAGTGGGGGCCATGCTCGGATCACCCACCCGTCCGGCGCCCCGGCCGCGCCGGATCAGCGAACTGCTCGCGACCGGAGAACCCACGTTCTCGTTCGAGTTCCTCCCGCCCAGGACCCCCGAGGGCGAGCGTCTGCTCTGGCGGGCGATCCGAGAGGTGGAGTGTCTGCGGCCGTCCTTCGTGTCGGTGACCTACGGCGCGGGCGGCAGCACCCGCGACCGCACGGTCGACGTCACCGAGCGCATCGCCACCGACACCACGCTGCTGCCGGTGGCGCACATGACCGCGGTGAACCACTCCGTGCGCGAGCTGCGCCACCTCATCGGCCGGTTCGCGAGCGCGGGCGTGTGCAACGTGCTCGCGCTGCGCGGCGACCCGCCCGGCGACCCGCTGGGCGAGTGGGTCAGGCACCCCGAGGGGCTGACCTACGCCGAGGAGCTGGTGCGGCTGATCAAGGAGAGCGGCGACTTCTGCGTGGGGGTGGCGGCCTTCCCCTACAAGCACCCGCGCTCCCCCGACCCGGAGACCGACACGGACTTCTTCGTCCGCAAGTGCCGGGCGGGCGCCGACTACGCGATCACCCAGATGTTCTTCGAGCCCGAGGACTACCTGCGGCTGCGGGACCGGGTGGCGGCCCGGGGGTGCGACGTGCCGATCATCCCCGAGATCATGCCGGTCACCAAGTACAGCACCATCGCCCGCTCCGAGCAGTTGTCGGGAGCCCCCTTCCCGGCCCGGCTGGCCGAGGAGTTCGAGCGGGTGGCCGACGACCCCGAGGCGGTGCGCGCGCTCGGCATCGACCACGCCACCCGGCTGTGCGAGCGGCTGCTCGCCGAGGGGGCGCCCGGCATCCACTTCATCACGTTCAACCGGTCGACGGCCACCCGCGAGGTCTACCGGCGGCTGGTGGGCTCCCCCCGGCCGCGCGCCGCCGCAGTGGAAGCGGCGCGGCCATGATCGTGAACGGCCGGTCGGGGGTCCCCGGGAAGTAGAAGCCGGTGATCAGGTCCACGAAGCCGGACGACCGGTAGAGCGCGTGGGCGGGGGTGTTCCCGGTGTGGGTGGACAGCACCGCGGTGCGCTCCCGCCGCGCCCCGGCGAGCCGGTGCAGCACGGCCCGGCCGATCCCGTTGCCCTGCCACTCCGGGAGCACGTGGACCTCGGCGACCTCGAAGGAGTCGGCGAACCAGCGGCGCACCGCCGCCGGGTCGGTGCGGGCCAGCTCGGCGGTGACCACGTCGTGCCACCACTGCCCGGGGCGGCCGTGGAAGCCGTAGGCGAAGGCGACCGCGTCGCCGTCCCCGGTGACCGCGACCACCGCCCCGAACCGCGGGTACCCGGCGTGCTGGCGCATGACGGCCTGCCGCCCCGCCAGTTGCTCCCGCGGCGGGGCCATGGCGGCCGCGTAGATCTCGATCAGCGCGGGGAGCGCGCCGACGAAGGCCGGTGCGGCCAGTTCCCACAGTTCGATTTCGGTCTCCACACCGCCACCCTAGGCGCTTGCCCGGCGCTCAGGGGGCGTCTCGGCCGACGTCGGCGGGCGTGCCGCCGGTCAGCCGGCACAGTTCGGCGAACGAGGTGGGAAACACCGTGTGCGGGTGGCCCGCGGCGGCCCACACCACCTCGTGGCGGTCCAGCCACTCGTCGACGAGGGTGGGGATCGGCGCCGGATGGCCCAGCGGGGCCACCCCGCCGATGGGCTGGCCGGTGTGCTCACGCACGAACTCGGGGGTGGCGCGGACGACCTCCGCGGCGCCGAGGAGGACCGCCACCTTCGTGGTGTCCACCCGGTGGGCTCCGCTGGTGAGGACGAGCACCGGCCGGAGCCCGTCGGACGGGGAGAAGTCGCCGCCGCGCGCGGCGAAGACGAGGCTGTTGGCGATCGCGCCGACGTCGCAGCCCAGTTGCGCCGCGGCGGCCGCGGCGGTGCGGGCGGAGTCCGGCAGCTCCCGGACCGTGCCGCCGGCCCCCCGGGCGGCGAGCAGGTCGGCGACTCTGCGGGTGTTGGGGTGCATGGCGCGATTCTAGGGTGCTCCCCCGCCGGGCCGCCGGGGGCGCCCGCGGGAACGCGGCCTCCCGGGCGGGCGGGGCGCCGCGCGCGGCCGCCGAACCCCGGCGCGCCGGTGAGTGCGCGGGAGGGGCTGTTTGCCGAAGATAAGGAGCATGGGTGAGGATCTGACAGCGGAACGCATCATCGCGACGACCGGGGCGACCGGGGCCGTCGGCGGCAGAGTGGCCGCCCGGCTGGCACGGCTGGGCCTGCCGCAGCGGCTGATCGTCCGCGACCTCAACCGCGCCCCGGAACTGCCGAAGTCCAGCGCGGCCCTGGCCGCCTACGAGGACCCCGCTGCCTTCGGGCGCGCCGTACGCGGCGCGGACGTGCTGTTCCTGGTCGCCGCCGACCGCGCCGAGGAGCGCACGGAGCTGCTCCGCGCCGTGGTGGACGCGGCCGTCGCGGAGGGGGTGCGCCACATCGTCTACCTGTCGTTCCTCAACGCGCACGCCTCGGCGACCTGCCCGCTCGGCCGGGAGCACCACGCCACCGAGGACTACCTGCGCACCGTGGGCGCGGCCTACACCTTCCTGCGGCCCAGCCTCTACCTGGACCTGCTGCCCGGCTGGATCGGCGAGGACGGCACGATCCGCGGCCCGGCGGGAGACGGCAGGGTGGCCTGGGTGTCGCGGGACGACGTCGCCGACGTGGCCGCCGCCGTGCTGCGCGAGCCCGAACGGCACGTGAACCGGGTCTACGACGTGACCGGCCCGGAGGCGGTGTCGCTGGGGTGGACCGCCACCCGCCTGTCCACGCTCACCGGCCGCACCGTCGTCTACGTCCCGCAGACCCCCGAGGAGGCGGCCGGCTACCTGCACTCCCGCGGCCTGACCGCGCGGGAGGTGGCCGAACGGGTCGGCGCGTGCGCGGCCGTCGCCGCCGGGGAGCTGGACGCCGTCAGCTTCACCGTGCCGCGGCTGACCGGCCACCCGGCCCGCTCGTTGGAGGGCTACCTGCGCAAGCACCCCAGCGCGCTGTCGCACGCCCCGCTGTTCGGCAACTCCGGCAAGGCGGTGACGGCGCCGTGACCGCGCGGCCGCCCGGACCGGGGCGCTGCCCGCGGCCGGGCGGTGCGTCCGTGGCGGACCGCAGGACGCCGCTCAGCCCGCGGCGGCCAGGCGGCG
>NZ_KQ950183.1:7712-19997 GCF_001517975.1 Thermobifida cellulosilytica TB100 | reverse complement strand
CCCGCGGCGGCCAGGCGGCGCGTGAACTCCGCCGCCGCCGCACGGGGGTCCTCGGCCTGGGTGATGGCGCGCACCACCACGACCCGGCGGGCCCCGGCGGCCAGCACCTGGTCCAGGTTGTCCAGGTCGATGCCGCCGATGGCGAACCAGGGCCGGGCCGGAGCGGCCGCGGCGACCCGCGCCACCTCGCCGAGTCCCGCCGCGGGGCGGCCCGGCTTGGTGGGGGTGGCCCACGCCGGGCCGATGCAGAAGTAGTCGACGCCCTCCTGTCGGTCGGCGGCCGCGGCCAGCTCCGCGGTGTTGGTGGAGCGGCCGATCAGCGGCCGGTCGCCGAGGATCGCGCGGGCGTGGGGCACGGGCAGGTCGCGCTGGCCCAGGTGGAGCACGTCGGCGCCGACCGCGTGGGCGATGTCGGCGCGGTCGTTGACCGCCAGCAGCGCGCCGTGGCGCTCGCACGCCTCCCGCACCGTCTCCAGCGCGGCGAGCTCCTCGCGCGCCTCCAGGGTCTTGTCGCGCAGTTGCACGATGTCGACGCCTCCGGACAGCGCCGCGTCGAGGAACTCGGCGAGGTCGCCGCGCTCGGTGCGGGCGTCGGTGCACAGGTACAGCCGGGCGGCTTCGAGCCGCGTGCGCAGGGTCTCGTCCACGGGTCCCACCCTAGAGGCCCCGCCGGACGGTGGCCCTCCCGGGGAGCGCGCGGCGCCGTCCCCGGGAGGAGCGCTGCTCAGAGCAGGAGCGCCTGGGCGCGGCGGCGCACCTCGGTGCCGCGGTTGGCGCGGATGGCCTCGATGGGCGTGCCCGGCAGGCTGTCGTCCGGGGTGAACATCCAGCGCAGGGCCTGCTCCGGGGTGAAGCCGCTGTCGGCCAGCAGGGTGAGCGCGCCCTGAAGCCCCTTGGGGGTGTGGCCGTCGACGATGAAGGCGGCCGGGATCGAGAGCTCTCCTTCGCGCAGGGCGCCCAGCAGCTTGTGGTCGCGGATCATCTGCCGGACCCGGTTGGGGCTGACGTTGAGCGCCGTGGCCGCCTCCCGGAGGGTGAGCCACTCGCCCACGAGTTCGTCGGTGTCACGATCGATCGGTGTCACGGTTCCAATCTCCCACATCCGGCGCTCCAGCACCTCCCCTCACCGGGCGTGATCGCTTTGGGCGTACACATCGGGCCTTTGCTCCCCTGTCGGGCGGGCGACCTAGAATGCGGACGGAACCGAAATCCCCGCGGGAGCCGGGCGGAACCCGGCTGAGAGGGAGGCTGTCCGCCTCCGACCGCAGAACCTGATCCGGGTCATACCGGCGAAGGGAGTGGAGTGCTGTGGACCTGCGCTCGTCCCCCGACGTGCTCGTCGTCGGGGGCGGACTGATCGGCCTGGTCACCGCGTGGCGTGCGGCCCGCCTCGGCATGCGGGTGGCCGTGGTGTCGGCCGAGGAGGCGGGCGCCGCGTCCGGGGTGGCCGCCGGCATGCTGACCCCCGCGACGGAGGCGGTGTTCGGCGAGGAGTCGCTGATGCGCTTCGGGCTGCGCTCCCTGCGCCGCTACCCCGGCTTCGTCGCCGAACTCGCCGAGGACACCGACGTCGACCCCGGCTACCGCACCGAGGGCACCCTCCAGGTGGCCTTCGACCCCGACGACCTGGCCACGCTCGCCGAACTGGAGAAGCTGCGCGACAGCCTCGGCATCCGGACCGAGCGGCTCACCTCGCGCGAGTGCCGCCGCCTGGAGCCGATGCTGGCGCCCTCGGTGCGCGGCGGCTTCCTGGCCCCCGACGACCACTCGGTGAACCCGCGCCGCCTGGCCGCGGCGCTGCGCGCGGCCGCCGCGGCGCGCGGCGCGTCGTTCGTCTCCGGCCGCGCCGTCCGGGTGGCGCTCGACGGCGACGCCGTGCGCGGCGTGGTCCTGGCCGACGGCACCGCCGTGGACGCCGGCCAGGTGGTGCTCGCCGCGGGCGTGTGGACCTCCCGGATCGGCGGGCTGCCCGAGGGGGTGGTGCCGCCGCTCCGCCCGGTCAAGGGGCAGCTCCTGCTGCTGCGCGTCCCCTCCGGGGCCGAGCCGCTGGTGACCCGCACGGTGCGCGGCCTGGTCAAGGGCTCCCCCGTGTACCTGGTGCCGCGCGCCGACGGCGAGGTGGTCCTGGGCGCCACCCAGGAGGAGATGGGCTTCGACACGCGGCTGACCGTCGGCGGGGTCTGGGAGATGCTGCGCGACGCGCGCGAACTGGTCCCCGGCGTCACCGAACTGGAGATCACCGAGACGTGCGTGGGCCTGCGCCCCGGGCCGCCCGACAACGAGCCGCTGCTGGGGCCCACCCGCCTGCGCGGACTGCACCTGGCCGTCGGGCACTTCCGGCACGGGGTGCTGTTCACCCCGGCGACCGGGGACGTCATGGCCGAGGCGCTGAGCACCGGGCGGCTGCCCGAGTACGCGGGCCACCTGGCGGCGGACCGCCCCCTGCCCGCACCCCCACCACTGGAAGGGACCCAAGGACCGTGAACGCGATCATCAACGGCGAGCCGCGCCGACTCGCCCCGGGCACCACCGTCGCCGATGTGGTGCGCTCCCTGACCAGCGCGGAGTCCGGTGTGGCGGTGGCGCTCAACGACGAGGTGGTGCCCAGGACCGCCTGGGCGAGCACCCCGGTGTCCCCCGACGACCGGGTGGACGTCCTCACCGCCGTCCAGGGAGGCTGACGTGACCAGTACCGTGGCCGAGGAGGCCCGCCCCGACACCGTGGAGGACCCGCTGGTGATCGCCGGGCGGACGTTCCGCTCCCGGCTCATCATGGGCACCGGCGGCGCGCCGTCGTTGCAGGTGCTCTCCGAGGCGCTGCGCGCCTCCGGGACCGAGCTGACGACCGTGGCGATGCGCCGGGTCGACCCCAACGCCCAGGGCTCGGTCTGGGACGTGCTGCGGCAGAACGGCATCAGCCCGCTGCCCAACACGGCGGGCTGCTTCACCGCGGTCGACGCGCTGCGCACCGCCCGACTGGGCCGCGAGGCGCTGGAGACCGACTGGGTGAAGCTGGAGGTGGTCGCCGACGAGCGCACCCTGCTGCCCGACCCGGTGGAGACGCTGGACGCCGCCGAACGGCTGGTGGACGACGGGTTCACCGTGCTCGCCTACACCAACGACGACCCCGTGCTGGCCCGGCGGCTGGAGCAGGTGGGCTGCGCCGCGGTGATGCCGCTGGGCGCGCCGATCGGCTCGGGGATGGGCATCCGCAACCCGCACAACATCGAACTGATCGTCGAGGAGGCCGGGGTCCCCGTCATCCTGGACGCGGGCATCGGCACCGCCAGCGACGCGGCGCTGGCCATGGAGCTGGGCTGCGACGCGGTCCTGCTGGCCACCGCGGTCACCCGGGCCCAGGACCCGGTGCTGATGGCGCACGCCATGCGCGAGGCGGTGTCGGCCGGTCGGCGGGCCCGGCTGGCCGGGCGCATCCCGGTCCGGCGCTACGCGCACGCCTCCTCCCCGGCCCGCGACGAGTGACCGGGCCGGCGGGGCCTGGCCTCCCGGCCCCGCCGGCCGCCGAGGAGGACATCGTGAAACCGCCGCATTCCGCGTTCCCCGTAAACTGCACCTCGTGGACATGACGGCTGCGGACGCGCTAGTGGGAACGACCCTCGCCGGTCGGTACCGGGTCGAATCGAGGATCGCCAACGGCGGCATGGCGACCGTCTTCGCCGCTCACGACCTGCGACTGGACCGGCGCGTCGCGTTGAAGGTGATGCACTCGACCCTGGCGCGGGACCCGCAGTTCGTCCAGCGCTTCATCAACGAGGCGCTCGCGGTCGCCAAGCTCTCCCACCCCAACGTGGTCCAGGTCTACGACCAGGGCAGCGACCAGGGGCACGTGTACCTGGCGATGGAGTACGTGCCGGGGCAGACCCTGCGCGCGGCGATGCGGGCGCGCTCCCGGTTCTCCCCCGAGGAGGCACTACAGATCATGGTGCCGGTGCTGGCCGGGCTGGGCGCGGCCCACCAGGCGGGCATGGTGCACCGGGACATGAAGCCCGAGAACGTGCTGATCACCCGGAACGGCCAGATCAAGGTGGCCGACTTCGGGCTGGCCCGGGCCGTGGAGGCCAGCCAGCAGGGGCTGACCAAGACCGGCACGCTCATGGGCACCGCCGCCTACCTGGCCCCCGAGCAGATCACGCACAGCACCGCCGACGCGCGCAGCGACGTCTACGCGTGCGGGATCATGCTGTACGAGCTGCTGACCGGGCACCAGCCGCACACCGGCGAGTCCCCGATCGCGGTGGCCTACCAGCACGTCAACGAGGACGTGCCGCGCCCGTCGCGGGTGGTGCCGGGCATTCCTCCCGAGGTGGACGCGCTGGTGGTGCGCAGCACCGAACGCGACCCCGCCTACCGGCTGGCCGACGCGGGGCAGTTCCTCGCCGCGGTGTTCGCCGCCCAGAAGGCCCTCAAGCAGCAGCCCGCGCCGCAGGAGGCCGCCACCTCCGTGCTGGAGGCGGTGCCCGCCGAGGCCCCCGGCGCCGGGTCCGCGGGCGGCGACACGCAGACGCTACAGGCCCTGGACCTCCCGCCGGTGGACTACGACGACTACGAGGACGAGCGTCCGGCGCGGCCGAGCCTGCGCACCCCGCTGATGGTCCTCGGGGCGCTGCTGCTGGTGGTGGCGGTCGGCTTCGGCTGGTGGATGGTGGACGGCCGCTACGAGACGGTCCCGGACCTCGTCGGCAAGGAGAGCGACGCGGCCCGCGAGGACCTGCGGCTGCTGGGCTTTCGGGTGCAGACCGCCGAGGAGCCGATGTACAGCGACGACGCCCCGGCGGGCACCGTCGCCGGGACCGAGCCGGCGGCCGGGGACAGGCTGCTGCCGGGCACGCTGGTCACCCTCATCCTCTCGGCGGGTCCGCGGTACGTGACCATGCCCGACGTCGAGGGCGCCTCGGTGGCCGAGGCGCGCGACGTCCTGGAGGACGCGGGGCTGACCGACATCGTGGAGGACGAGATCACCTCCTACGACAACCCGCCGGGGACGGTGATCACGTCCGCGCCCGCCCCGGGCCAGCAGGCCGACCGCGAGGAGAGCGTGACGCTGACCATCAGCGCCGGGTTCCCCGTGCCCGACGTGGTGGGCCGGCAGGTCGACGACGCCAGGAACCTGTTGCAGGCCAGCGACCTGGAGGTCGAGGTCGTCGAGGAGCACCACGACGAGGTGCCGAAGGGGCAGGTCATCGCGCAGAGCCCGGAGGCGGACACCACCGTGGGCGCCGGACAGACCGTGACGCTCACCGTCTCCTCCGGCCCGGAGACGGTGCAGATCCCCGACATCCGCGGCTGGAAGGTCGACAGGGCCCGCAAGGAGCTGGAGGACCTGGGCTTCACCGTCACGGTGCACCAGTTGATCGGCGACCGCGTCGGCGACTACAACCCCAAGGGCGAGGCGGCGAAGGGCGCCACGATCGAGATCTGGACCTCCCCGTTCGGCGGGCGCGGCGACGACCACCGCCCCTGGTTCTGGCCGCTGGACTGAGCGGGCCCGCTCAGTCCAGCGGGGGGCCGTCCCCGGGGTCCTCCTGGTAGGAGTAGCGCTGCTCGGCCCACGGGTCGGCGCGGTTGTGGTAGCCGCGCTCCTCCCAGAAGCCGCGCCGGTCGGCGGTCAGGTACTCGATGGCGCGCACCCACTTCACGCTCTTCCAGGCGTACAGGTGCGGGACGACCAGCCGCACCGGGAACCCGTGCTCGGGCTCCAGCGGCTCTCCGTCGCGGTGGGTGGCCAGCAGCACGTCGGGGCGGAGGAAGTCGCTCATGCGCATGTTCGCGCTGTAGCCGTACTCGGCCCAGACCATGACGTGGGTCGCCTCCTCGGCCGGCGGTGCGAGCTCCACCAGGGTGGCGGCGGCCACGCCCCGCCACCGCACGTCGGTGACCGTGAACCTGGTCACGCAGTGGAAGTCGGCGACCACGTCGACCTTCGGCAGCTCCTGGAACTCGGCCCAGTCCCACCGGTGCCGCACCGCGTTCGCCGTGGCACCGTAGACCTGTAGATCCCAGCGCTGCGGGCGGAACCGCGGCACCGGGCCGTAGTGCACGGCGGGCCATCCGCTCGGCACGTACTGCCCTGGCGGCAGCCGTCGTTCAGACAATCGTTCCCTCTCCCGATGCTCGTCCGACGCCATCTTTCCAGGTGTCGACTCCCGCCGCAGGGCCACCCTCTGTTTCCGCGGCGTTCACTCCGTGCGCTATAGTCACTGCCATGCAGCGGAAGTTCTGGCGCTTTTATGGCTACCGGCCCACGGGTTCGGTCGCCCGACGAGCGCTGCGCTGACACGGACGACTTATCGCCCCGGGCCGACTCGGTCCGGGGCTTTTTTTGTCCGCTCCGCCGCTGCCTCCCACACTCTCCACACCCTCTGTTAAGGACAGCGTTCAAATGGTCATCGTCATGGCACCGGGTGCCTCCTCCGACACCATCGACTCCATCGTGGACCTCGTCGCCTCGGTCGGGGGCGAGGCTTACGTGACCCGCGGGGTGAGCCGGACCATCATCGGGCTCGTCGGCGATGTCCAGCGGTTCGAGAGCCTCGACCTGCACGCGCTGCCGGGGGTCGCCGACGTGCTGCGCATCTCCACCCCCTACAAGCTGGTCAGCCGGGAGAACACCGCGCAGCGGTCGGTGGTGCGCGTGGCGGGCGTGCCGATCGGCGGCGACCACATGACGCTGATCGCCGGCCCGTGCGCGGTGGAGACCCCCGAGCAGACCCTGGAGGCGGCGCTGATGGCCCGCCGCGCGGGCGCGTCGCTGCTGCGCGGCGGCGCCTACAAGCCGCGCACCTCCCCCTACGCGTTCCAGGGGCTGGGCGAGACCGGTCTGAAGATCCTGGCGGACGTGCGCGACGAGACGGGGCTGCCGATCGTCACCGAGGTGGTGGACGCCGCCGACGTGGAGCTGGTCGCCTCCTACGCGGACATGCTCCAGATCGGCACCCGCAACATGCAGAACTTCGCGCTGTTGCAGGCGGCGGGCGAGGCGGGCAAGCCGGTGCTGCTCAAGCGCGGCATGAGCGCCACCATCGAGGAGTGGCTGATGGCCGCCGAGTACATCGCCCAGCGCGGCAACCTCGACATCGTGCTGTGCGAGCGCGGCATCCGCACCTTCGAGAAGTCCACCCGCAACACCCTGGACATCAGCGCGGTGCCGGTGGCGCAGCAACTGTCGCACCTGCCGGTGATCGTGGACCCGTCGCACTCGGGCGGCAAGCGCGACCTGGTGCTGCCGCTGTCGCGCGCGGCGATCGCGGTGGGCGCCGACGGCATCATCGTCGACGTGCACCCGGCCCCGGAGACCGCGCTGTGCGACGGTCCGCAGGCGCTGACCGCCGCCGACCTGGACGAGCTGGCGCACCTGGTGAACACGCTGCCCCCGCTGGTGGGGCGCACCCTCACCCCGGTCCCCTCGGCCGCCCCGGCCGGGGTCTGAACGGCCGCTCCCGCTGCCCGGACGGAGATCCGGGCAGCGGGGGCGCACTCAGGCCGCGTCCGCCTGCTCGCCGAAGAAGCTGGGGCGGTGCAACTGCACGTTGGCCGCCAGGTGCTCGGCGAGCTCCTCGGCGTCCAGCCGCCTCTCGATCTGGCGCAGGTCGGCGATCTTGGCGGCGGTCTCCACCTGCCGCGGGGTGAGCATGGTGCAGCAGTCCTCGTCGGGCAGCTCGGAGATGGCGAGCGTGCCGATGGCGCGGGCCTGCTCCATGATCTCGGTCTTGTCCATGCCGATCAGCGGGCGCAGGATCGGCAGGTCCACGGCGTCGTCCAGGGCGGTGATGTTGGCCAGGGTCTGGCTGGAGACCTGGCCGAGCGCGTCCCCGGTGATCAGGGCCGTGGCGCGCAGCCGGTCGGCGAGGGCCTCGGCGGTCTTGAGCATGAGGCGGCGCTGGGCGACGATCTGCAACCGCTCCGCCCCCGAGTTGCGGATCTGCTGCTGGGCCTTGCCGAACGGCACCACGTACAGCCGGGAGCCGCACTGGAACCGGTCGAGCTGGCGGACCAGGCTGTAGGCCTTGTAGATGGACTCCGGGCCGGTGAACGGCATGCCGGAGAAGTGCAGGAAGTCGACCTTGAGGCCGCGGCGCATCATCCGGTAGGCGGCCACCGGGGAGTCGATGCCGCCGGACATCAGCACCAGGCCGCGCCCGCTCATCCCCACCGGCAGGCCGCCCTGGCCGGGCATGCCGTCGGTGAAGACGAACACCTCGTCCTTGTCGACCTCGATCTGCAACGCGTGGTCGGGCTGCTTGAGGTTGACGGTCAGGTGCGGGTGGGCCTGCTTGACCGCGCCGCCCACGTGCGCGGCCAGTTCGGAGGAGGTCAGCGGGAAGCGCTTGTCGCGGCGGCGGGCGCGCACCGCGAAGGATCCGGAGCGGTCGGCCATGGACCGCACCGCGACGTCGACGACGGCGTCGAGGTCCTTGGGGACCCGGCGCACCAGGTGCACCCACACGATCCCCATGACGTTGCGCATGCGTTCGGCGAGCTGGGCCACCTCCAGGTCGGAGGCGTCGGGCATGCGCAGCATGATGACGCCTCTGCGCTGGGAGAGCCGGAACTCGGGCAGCCCCTTGGCGGCGGCGCGGATGTTGTTCTGCAGGCGGCGCTCGAACAGGGGCCGGTTGCTGCCCTTGAGCACGACCTCGCCGAGCTTCATGAGCACGCACAGCTCGCCCAGCCCCTGCGCGGACGTCCTGGTCGCGCCGTCCGCACGCGCGTCGACGACGGGGGAGTCGAGCGAGGCGGACATGACGGTACCTCCGGTGGTGTGAGCTGACGGGGAGAGGCGTCCCGGGGTGGGGAGCGCCGTCTACCAGTATCGGCCACCGGAGCAAGCGGTTTGTCCCGTCGCCGGAGGGGCCGGGGCGCAGACGACGGCGGCTCCCGGCGGGGAGGCCGGGAGCCGCGGAACGCCTGCGGGGACTAGCCGAAGAAGACCTCGGCCTCCTCGTAGCGCTCGAGCGGGACGGTCTTGAGCTCGTCGGTGGCGGCGGCCAGGTCGACGCGGACGATCTCGGTGCCGCGCAGGGCGACCATCTTGCCGAAGTCCTTGTCGTTGACCGCGGCGATGGCGTGCACGCCCAGCCGGGTGGCCAGCACGCGGTCGAAGGCCGACGGGGTGCCGCCGCGCTGCACGTGGCCGAGGACCACGGAGCGGGCCTCCTTGCCGGTGCGCGCCTCGATCTCCTCGGCCAGGCGCTGGCCGATGCCGCCCAGGCGGACGTGGCCGAAGGAGTCGCGCTCGCCGCTGGCCAGCTCCATCTGGCCCTCCTTGGGGTGGGCCCCCTCGGCGACCACGATGATCGGCGCGTACTTGGTCTTGAAGCGGTTCTCGACGTGGGCGACGACCTCGTCGATGTCGAACGGCCGCTCGGGGATCAGGATGACGTTGGCGCCCGCGGCCATGCCCGCGTGCAGCGCGATCCAGCCCGCGTGGCGGCCCATGACCTCGACGATCAGGGCGCGGTGGTGCGACTCGGCGGTGGTGTGCAGCCGGTCGATCGCCTCGGTGGCGATGTTGACCGCGGTGTCGAAGCCGAAGGTGTAGTCGGTGGCGTTCAGGTCGTTGTCGATGGTCTTGGGCACGCCCACGACGTTGACGTCGTGCTCGTGCAACTGGCGCGCCACGCCGAGGGTGTCCTCGCCGCCGATGGCGACGAGCGCGTCGACGCCGAGTGCGGCCATGTTGTCCTTGACCCGCTCGACACCGCCCTCGATCTTCATCAGGTTGGTGCGCGAGGAGCCCAGGATGGTGCCACCGCGCGGCAGGATTCCGCGGACCGCCTCGATGTCCAGCGGCATGGTGTCGCCCTCCAGGGGCCCCCGCCAGCCGTCCCGGAAGCCGACGAACTCGTATCCGTAGTCCTTGATGCCCTTACGGACCACCGCACGGATGACCGCGTTCAGGCCCGGGCAGTCGCCGCCCCCGGTCAGAACCCCGACTCGCATTTGCGTGTACTCCTTGAATCGTCTGGAACCCCCGTGCGCCACGGGAGTCACGAAAACGGCCGCTCCCGGTCAGGGCCTCGCCCTGCGGGTGCGGAACGCACACGGCAGGACCGCGTTCTCACGCAGCAACCATCGTATGGTCTAGACCATAGCGTCCGCGAGGGTCGAGGCCAACTCGTGCGTTCTCCCGTTTTCCCTATACGCCTCCTCCGGCGCCCCCCTACCCGCGTCGGGTTCCCCAAACGACCAGGTGAGCGCGGTGTCCGCGGCACATGGTGAGCGAGCTCACTGCTGCTTCGACCGCTCCGAGTCCTTCTTGCGCTTCTCCCGCCTGCGCTCCGCCTTGCGCCGGGCCCGCTGCCGCCGCCTGGCCTCGCGCTCCGCGCGGCGCTGCTCCTTGCGGGAGCGCTGCCACTCCTGCTTCTCCTGCCTGGCGGCGGCCTCCAGCTCGGCCTTGACCGACTGGGCGTAGCGGTCCACGTACTCCTGGCCGGACAGCTCCATCAGGGCGTACATGATCTCGTCGGTGACGGCGCGCAGCACCCGGGGGTCCTTCTCCAGCCCGTAGTAGCGGGAGAAGTCCATGGGCTTGCCGAACTTCACGATGGGCCGGATGCCGAGCCGGGGGATGATCTTGCCGGGCGGCATGATCTTGTCGGCGTTGATCATCGCCATCGGGATCACCGGGACCTTGGCCTCCAGGGCCATGCGGGCCACGCCGGTGCGCCCCCGGTAGAGCCTGCCGTCGGGGGAGCGGGTGCCCTCCGGGTAGATGCCCAGCAGCTTGCCCTGCTCCAGCACCCGCAGCCCGGTGCGCAGCGCCGCCTCGCTGGCCTTGCCGCCGGAGCGGTCGATGGGGATCTGCCCCGCCCCGGTGAAGAAGAGGCGGCTGAGGAAGCCCTTGATCCCGGTGCCGGTGAAGTACTCCGCCTTCGCCAGGAAGGTGATCTTGCGCGGCAGTGGGAGCGGCCCGAAGAAGTGGTCCGAGAAGGACAGATGGTTGCCCACCATGATCGCGGGACCGTGGCGGGGGACGTTCTCCACTCCGTAGGCGCGCGGCTGCCACAGCACCGCGAGCACCGGTCCGAGAGTCGCCTTGAGCACCCAGTAGAACACGGTTCACCTCTGCCTGTGCGGGAGTGCCCGTCCGGCACGGCCACGTTCGTTCTCCCGCTGCCGCTGACATTTGCGGTCATCTTCCCATCTCGCGCGGGGCACCGCCAAAGTCGACGTCGCGCCACACGGCCGGAGAGGGGTACCGGGCGCCGCGGCGCTCGGCTAGTTTCGTAATCCCAGCGTTGCCCGCTGGCCACACCACCCGCCTGGAAAGGGCCGAGATGCCGTTGCTTGCGGAGGCCGGAGCGTTCCGGCACGTCGGCGCCGTCCCGCGGCGCGGTCGTCCCCGGGGGCCGCGGCAGACCGTCCGGCGGGGCCTGCCGTGGGCCGCCGCGGCGGCTCCGCGGGTCCGCACGCACCGGGCCTCCCGTCCGACCGGTCTGCGTATCCTCACAAGAGGAGCGGTCCGCTCTGCCGCCCCGGACGACGGCGCGGCGGCCTTCCGCGGGGAGCGGCCCGCCTCCGTGCGCGCACACAGCAGGAGCGGGGAAGGGGCAGGACATGACTGATCGCCGCGGCAACGGTCTGCTCGCCGAGTCCTACGTCCCGCTGGTCCTGCTCACCCCCGTGCACGCCGACACCATGCTGGAGGCGCTGGGCCGCGAGGGCATCGCCGCCTACGCCGTCACGGTGGGCGCCGCCCCGGGGGACGACACCGACGACGAGGCCCCCACCGACCACCTGTACGTGGACGCCAAGGAGCACGCGGCCGCCGCGGCGCTGCTGCGCGCGGAGCTTCCGGAACTGGCCGACCGGATCGTCCAGGCCCCGGACCCCGCGCCCGCCCGGCCGGAGGAGCAGAACCCGGACGAGGTCTGGGCCGACCTGGTGGCGCGGTTCTACGACTCCGACACCGCGCGCTCCGACTGGCCCGACGCCGAGAACGTCTCCGAGCGGGAGGAACCTGCGGAGCCGGACGGTCCCGACGAGCCGCCCGCCCCGCCGGTCCGCTCCTCCGCCGGGGAGTTCGACGACCCCGACGAGGACGGCGGCGGCGGACGCTACGTCCCGCCGCCCCCGCCGCCGCTGCCCCGCGGCGACCTGGTCGGCCGCCTGGCCTGGGGCGGCCTGCTGGGCGCTCCGGCGCTGCTGCTGGTCGTCACCCTGCTGGGCATGGCCGTTCCCGGCTGGCTGGTGCTGGCGGCCCTGTGCGCCTTCGTCACCGGCTTCGTGATCCTGCTGGTCCGCATGGGCGACCGCCCCTCCGGC
>NZ_KQ950183.1:0-6110 GCF_001517975.1 Thermobifida cellulosilytica TB100 | reverse complement strand
GCTTCGCCGTCGGCGGGGGTGGGGTGCTTCACTTTCTCCAGGATCCGGCCGTCAACATCGACAACGCCGGCGGCAACCTTGGTGCCGCCGATGTCCACGCCGATCGTCAACCGCATGGTCGGCTCCCTTTCACCTCATGCCCGAGCTCACGTCCGAGTGCCCTGGGGCTCGCCGATTGGAGTAAACCATTGGATTAAACCAGTCCCGATGCTCGGCCTGGACGGTCGGCCCTGCCGCCTCCGGCCTATCGTCCCGTTTCGGAAGGGGACCCGGAGGACTCGCCCCCGGGACGGTACCGCAGCGAGCGCTCGACCGCGGAGAGGCTCCTGCTCATCGCGTCGAAGACGAGCGCGCCCGCGGCGCTGAGATGGCGGCCCACCTCGGGCAGGGTCTCCCGCGCGATGGCGAGGACCTGGTCGGCCACCGGGACCTCCGGCTCCGGTTCCGGCTTGACCGCCTCCGCCCACACGTCCTCCTCGCGGGACCGCGGGGAGGTGACGTTGTTCACCTGGCGCCGCAGCCCGGCTGCGAGCAGCCTGCGTTGCAGCGTGTCCACCAGACGTAGCGCCTCGTCGATGATCTCGGTGGAACTTCCCTGGTCACGGTTGGAACTGGCCATGCTCACCCGTCTGTTCATCGGTTGCCTCGTCCCACGGTAATCGTCCATCGGCCTGCTGTCTGCGCCGAATGTCAGAAACCTTGGTGGCTCGGGTGGAAGTTCCAGAAGATGCCTGTTTGTCGTTTCTTTCGTACTGCCGGTGCGCCATACTTGCCCCGCCGCGCTCCGGCCCTAGGACCCGCGGGCGGCGGGCACGACGGTCCGCTCCGGGACGTGGAGGCAGGGTCACCATCGCATACCAAAAGGAAACAGAAACTACCGATGAGTAGCTGAAATTGTTACCGTCGTCACACTTCTTGCCACGCCCGCACGACACCAGGAGTTGAACAGTGCGTGAGTACACCAGCCCCGCGGTAACGGAACTGCCTCCGGACGCGCGCCTCACCAACACGGTCTTCACCCGTGCCGCCGAGGAGCCCGACGCCGTGATGTTCCGGCGGCTGGAGGACGGCCAGTGGCGGGACGTCACCTGCGCCGAGTTCCACCGCGACGTCGTACGCATCGCCAAAGGGCTCATCGCCGCGGGCATCGAGCACGGGGACCGGGTCGCCCTCATGTCGCGCACACGCTACGAGTGGACCGTCATCGACTACGCCATCTGGACGATCGGCGGGGTCACCGTCCCGATCTTCGACTCCTCCTCTGAGGAACAGGTCCACTGGATCCTCAGCGACTCCGGCAGCAAGGCCGCCTTCGTGGAGCACGGCGACCACGCCGCGCGGGTCAAGGCGGTCGCCGACCGGCTGCCCGACCTCGGCGAGGTCTGGCAGATCGAGGGCGACGACCTCACCCGGCTCGCCGAGTCCGGCGCCGAGGTGGCGGACGCGACGGTCGAGGAGCGCCGCCTCGCCACCTCCCTCGACGACCTCGCCACCCTGATCTACACCTCCGGGACCACCGGCATGCCCAAGGGCTGCGAGCTGACCCAGCGCAACCTGGCCTTCGACGTCATGAGCGTCAACAGCGGCCCCATGCGCGAGGTCTTCTCCACCCCGGGGCGCTCCACCCTGCTGTTCCTGCCGCTGGCGCACTCGCTGGCCCGGATCATCCAGGTGGGCTGCGTGGAGACGAAGACCGTGATGGGCCACTTCCCCTCCACCGGCCCGGACCTCCTGGACGCCCTCGCCTCCTTCCAGCCCCGCTTCCTGCTGGCCGTGCCCCGCGTGTTCGAGAAGGTCTACAACAAGGCCGAGCAGAAGGCCATCGCCTCGGGCCGGGGCAAGATCTTCCGCGCCGCGGCCGACACCGCCATCGCCTACAGCAAGGCCCTGGACTCCGGCAGGGTGGGCTTCGGGCTGCGCCTCAGGCACGCCCTGTTCCGTGTGCTCGTCTACGGCAAGATCCTGGCCGCCGTGGGCGGCCAGGCCACCCACGCGGTCTCCGGCGGATCCGCGCTGGGCGAGCGGCTGGGCCACTTCTTCCGCGGCATCGGCCTGACGGTCCTGGAGGGCTACGGCCTGACCGAGACCTCCGCCCCCACCACCGCCAACTCCCCCGCCGACAACCGGATCGGCACGGTGGGACGGCCCATCCCGGGCACCTCGATCCGCATCGCCGAGGACGGCGAGGTGCTCGTCAAGGGCGACCACGTGATGCGCGGCTACTGGAACAACCCCAAGGCCACCGAGGAGGCGTTCACCGAGGACGGCTGGTACCGCTCCGGAGACCTCGGCTCCCTCGACGACGACGGGTTCCTGCGCATCACCGGCCGCAAGAAGGAGATCATCGTCACCTCGGGCGGCAAGAACGTCGCCCCCGCGGTCATCGAGGACCGCATCCGCGGCCACGCGATCGTCAGTCAGTGCATGGTCGTGGGCGACAACCGCAAGTTCGTCTCCGCGCTCATCACCATCGACCCCGAGGCGTTCGAGTTCTGGAAGCAGCAGAACAACAAGACCGGGACCATCGCCGAACTGGTCGACGACCCCGACCTGCGGGCCCTCGTGCAGCAGGCCGTGGACGACGGCAACCGGGCCGTGTCCAGAGCCGAGTCGGTGCGCAAGTTCGCCATCCTGCCCGTGGACTTCTCCGAGGCGGGCGGCCAGATGACCGCGTCCCTGAAGCTCAAGCGGCACGTCATCGCCAAGCAGTTCAGCGCCGAGATCGAGGCGCTCTACGCGGAGTGAGCCGCCGCACCGGTCCTGCGGCGCGCAGACACGAAGAAGCGTCCCGCCTCCCCGGGGAGGCGGGACGCCGTGCGTTCTCCTCGGCGGCCGACGGGCCCGTCAGGCGGGCCGGACCGCGCCGACGAAGTTCTGCCGGTAGTAGGAGGTCAGCTCCACCACGCTGATGGGCTTGGACGAGGTGGAGGCGTGCACCATGCGCCCGTCCCCGGTGGCCATGCCCACGTGGGTGGGCGCGGTGCTGTCGTAGAAGAACAGCAGGTCGCCCGCCTGGATGTTCTCCCAGGAGACGCGCTGTCCGGCGTAGAACTGGTCCTGTGAGACCCGGGGCAGGCTCACGCCGGCCGCCGCCCAGGCGGCCTGGGTCAGCCCGGAGCAGTCGTAGCCGTTGGGTCCGGTGCCGCCCCAGATGTAGGGCTTGCCGACCTGGTTGAGGGCGAACTCCAGGGCGATCCTGGCCTTGCCGGTGGCCGAGCCGGCGGTGGCCGTCCCGCCGGAGGAGCTGCTGACCGTGTTGATCCCGGCGGTGGCCTCGGCCTGCTCGTCGGCGGTCAGCTCGTCGAGCAGGGCCTGCTGCTCGGCGATCTTGTCCTCGCCCTCCTGGCGGGCCGCCTCGGCCTCGTCGAGCTTGTCCTGGGCCTCCTGCTCCGTGGCCTCGGCCTCCTCGCGGAGCTGCTCCAGCTTCTCCTTCTGCTCGACGTAGCGGTCCAGCTTGCCCTGCTGGCTCTGCGACAGGTAGTACAGGTCCGCCGACTGGGCCAGCATCTCGTCGGGGTCGGAGGCGCCGATCAGGTAGACCAGCGAGTCGTAGTCGGCCCCGCTGTAGGCGGTGTTGGCCAGGATCCTGATCGACTCCTGGAGCTCGCCGAGCTCGTCCTCGGTCTCCGCCAGGTCGTCGTTGATCTCGTCCAGCTTCTGCTGGGCCGCCTCGTGCTCTTCCTTGGCCTTGTTGTATGCCTCGTTGAGCTCGGAGAACTCCTGCTCCAGCCGTTCGATCTCCTCGCGGACCTCGTCGGCGGTCGGCTCGGCGTGGGCGACCCCCGGGGTCAGGGCGAGGAGGCTCGCGGCGATGACGCCCGTGGCCGTCAGGCGGCGCCAGAAGCCACGGTTGCGGCGGTCATCATCCACGGTGTGGCACACCTTTCTCCCGTGTCCGCCTACCGGTGGAACGCCTGTGGGTCGGGACGGGGAGACGCCCGACAGCGTGAACAGCTCCCCTGGCGCGGTTCGTTCTGGGGGTCGCACGCCGGGAGGGGAGGTTTCCGGCCTCCGCGTTCGAAGTGCAGGGGGGCTGCGGAGTGCGGCGGGAGCGGTCGCTGCCATCGGGTGATGGCGAGAGTCACGACTCTGCTCGGTGCTGAACATAGTGCATTCAGCGCAGCATGCTCAACCAATTCGTTATTTTCCGCAAAAAATCTACAAACGTCCTAAATCACGTTGCGGACGGACCGCACCCCTGCGACCAGTGCCGGAAAGCCGACGCCTCCGGAACTTCCGGACCCCCTCCGCGGTCGCCTCCGGCCCCGGAAAGCAGGCCGGGAGCGGCGGAGCAGTGCTCGACGCCACTCCCGGACCGGGACCTGCGCACGGTGCGCCGAATCCGGGCGTCCTCCGCACGGGACCGGGGCCGCGGCCCGCCGGTCCCTCCCCCGGGAGGAACGCCCGTCACCTCACCCTCGGGAGACGCCGCTACGGGCGCACCGCGAACTGGAAGTGCTGGCTCCAGTAGCCGGACAGCGAGACGACCTCGATGGTCCGCCCGGAGCTGGGGGCGTGGATCATCTGGCCGCCGCCCACGTACATGCCCACGTGGCCCAGTTCGGGGTAGAAGAAGATCAGGTCGCCGGGCTGCATGCTGTCGTAGCTCACCCGGCTGCCGACGGTGGCCTGGGCGTAGGTGGTGCGGGGCAGGCTCACGCCCGCCGCGCCCCAGGCGCGCATGGTGAGGCCGGAGCAGTCGAAGCCGTCGGGGCCGGTGCCGCCCCAGATGTAGGGCTTGCCGAGCTGGGCGTAGGCGTAGTCGAGGGCGGTGCGGGCGTTGCCCGAGGCGGGGCCGCTGTAGGAGCCGCCGGCCGAGCTGGACCCCTGGGTCAGCGGGTCGGCGCCGGGGAACTGCGCGAGCAGGTCCTCCTGCTCCGCGATCTTGTCCTCGACCTCCTTCTGCTTGTCCTCGACTTCCTTCTTCTTGTCCTCCGCCTCTTCGAGGAGCGCCTCGTTCTCCTCCTTGAGCTGGATCAGGCGCTCCGAGGAGTTGCTGAACTCCTCCAGCTCGGCGCGCTGGCTCTCGGAGAGGTAGCTGAGGTCCGCGGACTGCTCGAGGATCTCGGACGGGTCGTCGACGGAGAGGATCGTCGAGACCGCCTCCAGGTCGGGGGACATGTAGGCGGCGCTGGCGAAGCCGGCGACCTTCTCCCGCAGCTCCTCGTAGCGCTCCTCCTCGTCGCCGAGCTGCTTCTCGATCTCCTCGACCTTCTGCTTGGCGGCCTCGTACTCCTCCTGGATCGCGTTGTACTCGTCGACGAGGGCACTGGCCTCCTCGTGGAGGTCCTGGAGCTTGGCCTCGACCTCTTCCTGGGTCGGTTCCGCGTGCGCGATCCCTTGGGGCAGCACCAGGCTGCCGGCCGCCACGAACCCGAGTCCGGTCGCGATTCGACGGGCCGCGCGCCGTCCACCTTTGTCAGCCATGGGGCGGTACACGCTCCTTAGATCAAAGTCACCGTGAGGGGTTGGTGATAGGGGGATGCGTCCGGGGGATGCGACGCATGGAGCCGGTGGCGCGGACGGGGGTACACAGCCACGACTCCGGATAGAACTTAGCGGCTCCCTTTCGGGGGACTCAACCGCGATGAGGAATTGTAACTGTCGGCACAGCGGGCTCTTCCGTTCCCGGCAGCCTCAGTCCAGCCGCCGGAGCAGCAGCGTCGACGGCACGGCGCGCGCCTTCTCCCGGCGCACCGCCGTGACGATCTCCTTGTCCGAGGTGACCACCACCAGCGGCCGTCCCTCCGGTTCGGCCCGCACCAGCCGGATGATCAGCTCGTCGGCGGTCTCCCCCGGGCTGCTGAAGAGCACCCGCACCCGGCGGGAGGAGGCCAGCACCACCGGGGAGTCGATCTCGGCGCCGTCGAACACGCAGGTGATCTCGGCCTTGGTCTGCGAGGCCAGCCCCTCCAGCCCGGCCAGCAGCCGGGCCCGCTGGTCGGCCAGCGGCCGGTCGCCGTACCCGGTCTTGGTGACGTTGTAGCCGTCCACCAGCAGATGGACGTGCGGAATCGACAGCAACTGGTCGACGAACCGGGGGTCGTCGTCGGGCAGGCCCCGCCCCGGGACCTCCGAGGTCCCCGCGCGCGCCTCGGCGGCCACCAGGT
>NZ_KQ950182.1:512072-567282 GCF_001517975.1 Thermobifida cellulosilytica TB100 | reverse complement strand
AGCCACGGCAACCGCATCAGTTGTCCCAGAAACCGCACCAGCTCTTGCTGGTTGGTGTTTCCGGGGTGTTTCCACTCTAGCGCCTGTCCGAGGGTGCTCGGACCATCCGGCTTGGAGTGGGAGAACCGGCCCGGCCGCGGCTTCCGCCGCGTCCGTCTCGCTCGGTTCAAGATCCAGAATACCTGCTCCGCCGAGTGTTTCGCACATTCTGGACCGGGCCACCGCCCTCCGGGAGGCCCCGGAGCTCGGCGACGTCGCAAGACTTTAGCCGACCTCCGTCCACTTGGCGAATCAGGGGACGCGACACGTCAGGCACCGCCTCCCCTGTGCCCTCCGCGACGGCTCCTCAGAGCTTCTCGAGCGGGGCGAAGCGGACCAGGAGGTCCTTCTCCCCGACGTCCGCACCGAAGTCGACCCGGACCTTGGTGCGGTCCCCCGTGCCGTCGACCAGGAGCACCGTGCCCAGGCCGAACGAGTCGTGGTTCACCTTGTCGCCCGGACGCAGCGACGGCACCCGGCGCTCCGCCCTGCGGGACGCCGGCCCGCGGCTCGGGGAGGCGGAGCGGCGGAGCGAGTCCATCGAGGACTCGGCGCGACGCCAGGTCACCAGGTTCGCGGGGATCTCGTCCAGGAACCGGGAGGCGGGGTTGTAGGACGGCGCTCCCCAGGAGCTGCGCACCGCGGCCCGGCTGAGGTAGAGCCGCTCCTGGGCCCGGGTGATGCCCACGTAGGCGAGCCGCCGCTCCTCCTCCAGCGCCGACCGGTCGCCCAGGGTGCGCAGATGCGGGAAGACCCCGTCCTCCAGGCCGGTGAGGAAGACGACCGGGAACTCCAGTCCCTTGGCCGAGTGCAGGGTCATCAGCGTGACCGCTCCCCCCTGCTCGTCGCTCTCGGAGACCTGGTCCGCGTCGGCGATGAGGGAGATCTGCTCCAGGAAGTCCACGAGGGTCGGCTCGGCCTCGCCCCCGGCGGTGTCCTCGACGTCCTCCCCGACCGGCCCGGCGCCGAAGGACGCCTCGAACTCGCGGGCCACCCCGACGAACTCTTCCAGGTTCTCCACCCGGCTCTCGTCCTGGAGGTCCTTGGAGTTGACGAGTTCGTTGAGGTAGCCGGTGCGCTCCAGGACCGCCTCCACCGTCTCGGACGGGCTGCGCTCGGCGGCCAGGGCGGTCAACTCGTCCAGCAGGGCGACGAACTCCTTGATCGCCTTGAGGGATCGGGTCGCGATCCCCGGCGCCTCGTCCGCGCGGCGCAGCGCCTGGGCGAAGGTGATCCGCTCCCGCGAGGCGAACATCTCGACCACCGCCTCGGCCCGGTCGCCGATGCCCCGCTTGGGCACGTTCAGGATCCGGCGCAGGCTCACCGTGTCCTCGGGGTTGGCCAGGACCCGCAGGTAGGCGAGGATGTCGCGGATCTCCTTGCGCTCGTAGAACCGCACCCCGCCGACGATGCGGTACGGCATTCCGGTGCGGACGAACACCTCCTCCAGCACCCGGGACTGCGCGTTGGTCCGGTAGAACACCGCGACGTCGCCGGGCTCGCAGGCCCCCGCATCGGTGAGCGCGTCGATCTCCCGGACGACGAACGCCGCCTCGTCGTGCTCGTTGTCGGCGACGTAGCCGACGATGGGCGGTCCCTCCCCGCGGGCCGACCACAGGTTCTTGGGGCGGCGCTCCTCGTTGCGCGCGATGACGGCGTTGGCCGCGCTGAGGATGTTCTGGCTGGACCGGTAGTTCTGCTCCAGCAGGATGGTCGTGGCCTGGGGGTAGTCCCGCTCGAACTCCAGGATGTTGCGGATCGTCGCCCCGCGGAAGGCGTAGATGGACTGGTCGGCGTCGCCCACCACGCACAGCTCCGGGCCGGGCGTCGCCGGGTCGGCGTCGCCCACGAGCTCCCGCACCAGCGCGTACTGGGCGTGGTTGGTGTCCTGGTACTCGTCCACCAGCAGGTGCCGGAAGCGCCGCCGGTAGTACTCGGTGACCTCGGGGAACATCTGTAGCAGGTGGACGGTGACCATAATCAGGTCGTCGAAGTCCATCGCGCCCGCCTCGTACAGGCGCTGCTGGTAGAGCTTGTACGCCTCGGCGAGGACGCGCTCCTGTTCGTTGGCCGCCCGGTCGGCGAAGGTGTCGTAGTCCACCAGCTCGTTCTTGAGGTTCGACACCTGCGCGGAGAACGACTTGGGCGGGAAGCGCTTGGGGTCCAGGTCGAGCTCGCGGCAGACCAACTGCATCAGCCGTCGCGAGTCGGCGGAGTCGTAGATGGTGAAGCTGCTCGGATAGCCCAGGCGTCCGGCCTCGCGGCGCAGGATGCGCACGCACGCCGAGTGGAAGGTCATCACCCACATCGCGTTGACCGTGCGCTCGCCGAGCAGCCGCTCGATGCGCTCCCGCATCTCGGCCGCCGCCTTGTTGGTGAAGGTGATCGCGAGCACCTCCCCCGGGCGGACCCCCCGCTCGGCCAGCAGGTAGGCGATACGGTGGGTGAGGACGCGGGTCTTGCCCGACCCCGCTCCGGCGACGATCAGCAGCGGACTGCCCTGGTGGAGCACTGCCGCGCGCTGGGGTTCGTTCAGACCTTCGAGAAGCTGCTCTTGGGAGGACACGCCACCAAGGGTAGACGCGGGCGGGAAGGGCCGCGGGCCATCCCGACTAGTCTGGGCCGGAACCTGCGGAAGCGACGGCTGTGGAGGATTCGGTGCGGGTCTTTGTCGACTGCGACCCCGGAATCGACGACGCGCTGGCCCTGGCCTACCTGGCGGCGGACAGCAGCGTCGAGATCGTCGGTGTGGGAACGGTCTACGGCAACTCCTCCGTGGAGACGACCACGGACAACGCGGTACGGCTGCTGCGGCTGTTCGACCGGCCGGACGTCCCGGTCGCGGCGGGAGCGGCCCGCCCCCTGGTGCAGCAGCCCCGGCTGGCCGCGCACGTCCACGGCACAAACGGGCTCGGCGGCATCGAACTCCCGGCGGTCGAGGCGGCCACCGTCTCCGAGTCCGCGGCCGAGGTGCTGGTGCGGCTGGCCCGCTCCGCTCCCGGGGAGATCAGCGTCCTGGCGCTCGGCCCGCTCACCAACCTGGCCCTGGCGCTGGCCCTGGAGCCGCGGCTGCCGCAGCTGGTGGACCGCGTGGTGGTGATGGGCGGCGCGGTGCGGGCCCCGGGCAACGTCACGCCGTGGGCCGAGGCCAACGTCAACAACGACCCGGAAGCGGCCGAGGCCGTACTCGGCGCGGGCTTCAACCTGACCCTGGTGGCCCTGGACGTGACCATGCGGGCGCTGGCCACGGAGCCGTGGCTGGAGGAGCTGGCGGGCCTGGCGAGCGAACGCGCCAGCTACGCGCACCGGTTCCTCACCTACTACCTGGACTGGTACACGGAGTTCCTGGGTCGGCGTGCCTGCCCGATGCACGACCCCCTCGCCGCGGCGGTGCTGCTCGACCCCGCGCTGGTGACGGAGTCGGTGACCGTTCCGGTGCAGGTGGAGCTGACCGGCACCTACACCCGCGGGATGACCGTCGCGGACCTGCGGACGCGGCCGGAGGCCGGCTCCCGCGACCCGGTGGTGCTGCCCACCGAGGTGGACGTGCCGGAGTTCCTCTCCCGCATGCTGCGGGCGCTGGCCTGAGCCGGTCTCAGACGAGTTTGCGGGCGGTGGCCCAGCGGCTCAGCTCGTGCCGGTTGGACAGTTGGAGCTTGCGCAGCACGGAGGACACGTGGGTCTCCACGGTCTTGACCGAGATGAACAGCTCCCTGGCGACTTCCTTGTAGGCGTAGCCGCGGGCGATCAGCCGCAGCACCTCGCGTTCCCGCTGGGTGAGGCGGTCGAGTTCGGGGTCCACGGGGGGCGCGTCGGTGGCCGCGAAGGCGTCGAGGACGAAGCCCGCCAGCCGGGGGGAGAACACGGCGTCGCCGTCGGCCACGCGCACGATCGCGTCGGCGAGCTCCTTGCCGGAGATGGTCTTGGTGACGTAGCCGCGGGCGCCGCCGCGCACCACGCCGATGACGTCCTCGGCCGCGTCGGAGACCGACAGCGCGAGGAAGCGGATCTCGGGGTGCTTCGGCAGGACCCGGCGGAGCACCTCGACGCCTCCCCCGCCGGGCAGGTGGACGTCGAGCAGGACCAGGTCGGGACGCTGTTCGCTGATGACGCGGACCGCGCTGTCGACGTCGCCTGCCTCCCCGACGACCTCGACGGCGTCGCCGAGTTCGCCGCGCACTCCGCTGCGGAACAGGCGGTGGTCGTCGACGATCACGACCCGCGGGACACGGCCGTTGGCGAAGGTGTTCTCTTCTCCCACGCCGTGGACTCTACCCGCCCCCTCCGTCCCGGGGAACCCGGCGTCCGGCATCGGACGGAGCCGACCGGCCCGGGACGGCTAGCGGGCGGCGGGACTGCGGGGCATGCGCAACTGGACCTCGGTGCCCTCCCCGGGGGCGGTGCGGATCCGGGCCTGCCCGCCGTGGCGTTCCATGCGGCCGATGATCGAGCCGCGCACGCCCATCCGGTCGGCCGGAACGGCGTTCAGGTCGAACCCGGCGCCGCGGTCGCGGACGAAGACGAGCACCTCCTCGGGTTCGACCTCGCAGAACACCGAGATCGTGTCCGCCCCCGCGTACTTGGCGGCGTTGACCATGGCCTCCCGGGCTGCTTGCAGGGTGGCGTGCAGTCCTTCGTCGAGGGGGCAGTCCCCCACGCTGACCACCTCGATGGGCACGCCGTGGGTCTCCTCCACCTCGGCGGCCACCCGCTCCAGGGCGGGCGAGACGGTGGTCTCGGTATCGGTGCGGCGCTGGTAGAGCCAACTGCGCAGGGCGCGCTCCTGGACGCGGGCCAGGCGCTGGACCTCGCGGGGGTCGTCGGCGCGGCGCTGGATGAGGGTGAGGGTGTGCAGCACGGAGTCGTGGATGTGCGCGGCCAGTTCGGCGCGCTCCTGGTTGCGGATGCGTTCGCGGCGCTCCCGGTCCCGCTCCCGCACCAGGCCGACGATCCAGGGGGCCACGATCAGCGCGATCCCCGCCAGCAGGGTGAGGGCGAAGGTGAGGCCCGCGCGCGCCTCGTGGAGCTGCTGCTGGAAGGCGAGGAAGCCGATGACGCCGACGATGACGAGCAGGATGCCCACCCCGGTGCGGAGCCACGCCTTGCCGCGCAGGGCGGTGGAGGCGACCCACTCGTCGCGTTCGGCCGGGTTGGCCTGCTGCCACAGGATGGTCCCGCCGAGCGCCCCGAAGACCAGGAACCACAGCAGCGGGTCGAGGACCCCGCCGAAGAGCAGGAAGAGCAGTCCCAACCCGGTGGCCAGCGCGACGTAGGCCAGCATCTGGCTGATGTCGCGGCCCTTGCGACGGACGCTCTCCTCTCCGGTGGGGAAGGCCCCCTCCCCGGTCTCCGGTTCGACCGGGACGACGAGCATCAGGGCGATGTAGACGGCGAGGCCGACGCCTCCGACGGCCAGGGCGAGCAGCGCCAGGCGGGCCACGACCGGATCGATGCCGAGGTGGCGGGCCAGGCCGGAGCAGACCCCGCCCAGCAGCCGGTCGTCGCGTCTCCGGTACAGCCGCGGTGTCTCTTCTCGCGTCGCGGTCACCGTCTCCTCGCATTCGTCGGTTTCCCTCCCAGGATGCCGCCCGGCAGAGGGAGCCCGCATCGGGGTGGGGCCCGGGACCTGCGGGACCCGGGTTCAGGGTGGGGTCAGGGAACTCCCTGATGGGAACTGGGATCCCCGAGAGGGGACCATGGACCCATGGTGGATGGCGAGCCGAGGAGTGGGGCGGAGGCGCAGGAGTCCCCCGCGGCGGTCGGCGCCGCCGGGGACGGCGTGTACCGGGACGACGTCGGCGGCGTGGTCGCCGGTGTGGCCGCGGGACTGGGCCGCCACACCGGGATTGACCCGGTGGTGTGGCGCTGCGCGTTCGGGGTGACCGCGCTGGGGGCGGGCACCGGGGTGGTGCTGTACGCCTTTGCATGGCTGCTGATGCGCGACCCACGCGGCGGCCCCGCAGTGCTCGAACAACTGCTGAACCGGCGGCTGGGCGGCGAGGCCGTGCTGGCGCTGCTCGGCGCGGGACTGGCCCTGGGCACGCTGTGCAACCTGGTCGGCGGGTTCGGCTGGACCACACTGGTGCTGGCGGTCCCGCTGGTACTGGCCGGGCTGGTCGCGCACAACCGCGGCGTGGACCTGCACCGGGTCGTCCAACAGCTTCCGGAGTGGCTGCGGCGGCGGGAACCGCCGCCGAGCGCCCCCGACCCTGCGCCCGACGCCGCCTACTACAACCCGGCGCAGCCCTGGGCCGCGGCGCCGAGCGGGCCGATCGACCTGGCGGTGGTGGCGCGGCAGGCCGTCGAGCAGGCCGGTCTGCACGGCGCTTACAGCCCCGCTGAGGAGGGCGACGACGAGGAGGGCCGCCCGGGCGGCGGCGCGGCGAAGCGCTCCCGGGACCGGGGGGTGGGCCTGCTCGGCTTCACGGTCGGCGCCGCACTGGTGCTGACCGGGGCGGTGTTCGCGCTCTCCGGCGGGGTGTCGGCCGGTGCCCTGCTCGGCCCGGAGGCCGCCCCGGTCTACCTGGGCGGGCTCGTCGCGCTGTGCGGGGCGGCGCTCGTCGTCGGCACCTGGGTGGGCAACCCGCGCGGCCTGGTCCCGGTCGCCTCGCTGGTGACGGTGCTGGCCGTGGCCGCGACGGCGACGGACCTGACCCAACTGCGGTTCGGCGAGGTGGTGTGGCGTCCGGAGACCGTCTCCGAGGCGCAGGAGCCGTTCGAGCTGACCGCGGGCCGGGCAGATCTGGACCTGACCGGGCTTGCACTGGAACCGGGCCAGGAGGTGACGGTGCGCGCGGAGGTCGGCCTGGGATCGCTGGACGTCCTGGTCCCCGAATCGGTGCGGATCACCGTCCGGGGCCGGTCCGGGTTCGGTCGGCTCTCGTTCGGGGAGCGGGACCTTCTGGGGTTCGGCCTGGACGTGCGCGGCGTCGTGGAGCCGGAGTCGGCCCCCGACGCGGACGAGGCGGAGGAGGAGTCGGCAGCGGAGCCGCCGACGCTGAACCTCGTGCTGGATTCCTGTGCGGGAGATGTGGAGGTGCGGCATGTCGCGGCGTAGCGCCGACTGGGCCTCGCTGGTCGCGGGCCTGCTGTTCGTGCTGCTGGGGCTGGCGTTCGTGGTCAGCGGCACCACGTCGTGGGAGTTCAACGTGCTGTGGGTGCTGCCGGTGCTCGCCCTCGGGCTGGGGCTGGTCGGGGTGGTGCGCGCGCTGGTGCGCTCCCGGGACCGGTCCAAGCGGCACTCCCCCTGACCTGCGGGACTCCCCCGGACTAACGCCCGACTCGGCAAAGTTTCCGCCGCGGCGGGGGAAAGAGACCCTGTGCCCGCTCCGCTCCAAGCGGTCGGCGCACCCGGGTCGTCTAGGGTCGGGGGCACCGTGACGAGCACGCCGACGCACGTACAGATCCGCAGGTGAACGCGGGTCCGTCGGCGCAGCGGGGAAGGGGTTCGGTGCCTGGGATCGGTGTCGCCGTCACCGTCGACGGCGTCCGCCACGACGACGAGGTGGAGGCGTGCCTGCCGCTCACCCACTACCTGCACGACCGGGTGTCCGGCGGCCTCCCCCTGGGGTGCGAGGCGGCGGAGTGCGGCGGCTGCATCGTGCTGGTGGACGGGGTGGCCGTCAAGAGCTGTCTGATGCTGGCAGTGCAGGCGGACGGGTGCGAGGTCACCACCGTCCGGGGGCTGGCGGACGACGACGCGGTGCGCTGTCTGGCGCGGACGTTCCGGCGCTACGTCCGGCGGTGCGCGCAGTGCCTGCCGGGACTGACGGTGGCAGCGGTGGACCTGCTGCGGGACCAGGAGGCCGTGCTCTCCGAGCAGGAGATCCGGGCGAGGCTGGCGGGTGTCCGGTGTCCCTGCGGCGACGAGGCGGACGTCGTGCGGGCGGTCCGCGAGGCGGCGGACGTGCTGGAGGCGCTGGGCACGCGGACGGCCGGGTGAGCCGGGCGAGAGGGGGCATCGTGTTTCCGCCGAGATTCGAGTACGTACGGGTGCGCAGCGTCGCCGAGGCGGTCGAGGCGCTGACCGCCAGCCTGGAAGGGCGGGTGCTGGCGGGCGGCCAGAGCCTGCTGCCGCTGCTGCGGTCGCACCGGGTCTTCGCGGACGTGCTGGTGGACCTGGGCGGTGTGGCGGAGCTGCGCGGGGTGCGCGACGAGGGGGACGCGCTGTGGGTCGGCGCGTTGACCACCCACCACGAGGTGGCGTGCGATCCGCTGGTGCGTGTGCACTGTCCGCTGCTGGCGCGGGCGGCGGAGGCGGTCGCCGATCCCGCGGTGCGGCGCCGCGGCACCGTGGGCGGGGCGCTGTCGTACGCCGCCCCGGCCGGGGACCTTCCCGTGGCGGTGGTGGCCCTGGGCGCGGAGTGCCGGGTCACGGGCCCCGACGGGGAGCGCGGGGTTCCGGCGTCGCAGTTCTTCGTGGGCGAGGGGGCCACCGCGATGGGGCCGAACGAGGTGCTGACCGGGGTCCGCGTGCCCAAGTGGCCCGGCTGGTCGTTCCACTACGAGCGGTTCTCCCCGGCGGGACGGTCGTGGGCGCTCACGGCGGCGGTCGCCGGGGTGCGCCCGGAGGACGGCCGCCTGGCCGCGGCGCGGGTGGTCCTGGGCAATCTGGCCCCGACCCCGTTGCGGGCTCCGTCGGTGGAGGCCGCATGCGCGGGGCTGCCCGTGCGGGCCTCCCTGATGCGCACGGCGGCGCGGGCCGTCGAGGCGGACGCGGCGCAGGGCGGCCGGACCGTCGACGACGCGGAGCACCGGCGCGGCCTGGCCCGGATCCTGGCCGGCCGGGCGCTGATCGCCGCGGCGGGAGCGTGAGAGGTCCGGCGGCTGCCGGGCGCGGCCTTCCGCCGGGGCCGCGGGACGGTCACCGTACCGCCTCGGTTCGGCGAGAATCCGGCCGTACGGCCGGTTCCGCCTTTCCGGATGGGGAACCATCCGCTGTACAGCCGGCTTCGGAGCCGGGGTCGTCCCTTCCCCGTCGTTACTGTTGTTTTGGAGTTGCCGCGTGGATCCGCAGCACAGCCCCTACGGGGGTGGTCCGCAGCACGGTCCTCCGCCGGGGCAGCCCCCGTGGGCGGGCGGTCCGTACCAGGGCGGTCCCCCGAACCTGCCACCGCCCCCGCCGTACGGTCCCGCGGGTCTGGGCCCGCCGCCCCCGCAGCGCCGCCGCACCGGGCTGGTCGTCGGCCTCGTCGCGGGCGGTGCGGCGCTGGTGGTGCTCGCGGTGGCCCTGGTCCTCGTCTTCGGGTCGCGCCCCACCCGGATCAGCGACCTCGCCGCGGTGCACGGCGTCATAGCGGCGGACTACAACCAGGACCCGTTCCTCGGGGTCGTCGAGTCCGACGGCGCGCGCACCGTGTACGTCTCGCTGTACCTCTACGACTTCGGCGGCCCCGGCACGCTGCGGGAGGAGTCGGCCGAGGTGGCCCGGACCGTCTGGAGCACCGTGCCCGGGGCCTACGACCAGGTGGCCGTGGTGCTGTCCGGCTACGACGACCCGTTCGTGCAGGTGTGGGACACCCGGGCGCTGCGGGAGGACTTCGGGGTGCGCCCCGGCGGCCTGGAGCCCGGGCGGACCGACGGCCGCGCGCCCACCCTGAACCGGGCGGGCGAGTGCTCTCCGGAGTTCGACTACTGCAACGAACCGGCGGAGGCGCTGGTCACGGAGAACACCCGGGCGCTGATGGAGCGCGCCTGCCCGCTGGCCGACTGGGAGGCGTTCCCCGCCGAGCCCTTCCAGATCCGCAACCACGACCCGGACGACTACAGCGCCGAGTCGTCCCTGATCTACCTGCTGTCCCCGGTGACCGCTCCCGACGCCGACTTCCTGACCGTCACGCTGCTGGGCGGAAACGACGACTTCCTCGAGGTGACGTGCCAGGTCGGCGACGACGCACGGTATGAGACGTACAGCCGCGCGGACTACGAGGACGCGGTGGGCTGACCGGACGCGCGGACCCGGCGGCCGGGTCCGCGCACGGGTGAGGGCCGCCCGTGGGGCGGCCCTCACCCGTGCCGGGAGGTCACTCCCACTCGATGGTGCCCGGAGGCTTGCTGGTGATGTCGAGGGTGACGCGATTGATCTCGCGCACCTCGTTGGTGATGCGGTTGGAGATGGTGGCGAGCACCTCGTAGGGAAGGCGCGCCCAGTCGGCGGTCATGGCGTCCTCGCTGGTGACCGGGCGCAGCACCACCGGGTGGCCGTAGGTGCGGCCGTCGCCCTGCACGCCCACCGAGCGCACGTCCGCCAGCAGCACGACGGGGCACTGCCAGATGTCGCGGTCGAGTCCGGCGCGGGTGAGCTCCTCGCGGGCGATGGCGTCGGCCTCACGCAGGATCGCCAGCCGCTCGGCGGTGACCTCGCCGATGATGCGGATGGCCAGGCCGGGGCCGGGGAACGGCTGCCGCCAGACCATCTCGGCGGGCAGGCCCAGCTCCTCGCCGACCTTGCGGACCTCGTCCTTGAACAGTTCCCGCAGCGGCTCCACCAGGGTGAACTGGAGGTCGTCGGGGAGGCCGCCGACGTTGTGGTGCGACTTGATGTTGGCGGTGCCGGTACCGCCGCCGGACTCCACCACGTCGGGGTAGAGGGTGCCCTGGACCAGGAACTCCACCGCCTCGTCGCCGTCCCCGGCCTCGGCGACGACCTCGCGGGCCGCCTGTTCGAAGACGCGGATGAACTCGCGGCCGATGATCTTGCGCTTGGTCTCGGGGTCGGTGACCCCGGCCAGCGCCTTCAGGAACCGCTCCTGGGCGTCGACGACCTTGAGGGTGGCGCCGGTGGCGGCGACGAAGTCCTTCTCGACCTGCTCGGCCTCGCCCTTGCGCAGCAGCCCGTGGTCGACGAAGACGCAGGTCAGTTGGTCGCCGACGGCCTTCTGCACGAGCGCCCCGGCCACCGCGGAGTCGACGCCGCCGCTCAGCCCGCAGATGACCCGCTTGGTGCCGATCTGGGCGCGGATGCGTTCGACCTGCTCCTCGACGATGTTGACCATCGTCCAGGTGGGGCGGCAGCCCGCGCCCTCGTAGAGGAAGTGCCGCAGCACGGCCTGGCCGTGCTCGGTGTGCAGCACCTCGGGGTGGAACTGGACGCCGAAGAGCCCGCGTTCGGGGGCCTCCATCGCGGCCACGGGCGCTCCCGCGGTGCGGCCGGTGATCCGGAAGCCCTCGGGGGCCCGGGACACGGCGTCGCCGTGCGACATCCACACCGTCTGCTGCTGGGGCAGGGTGCGGAACAGGAGGCTGTCGGTGGACGCCTCGAACTCGGTGCGCCCGTACTCCGAACGGCCGGTCCGCTCGACGGCGCCGCCGAGGGCCTGCGCCATGACCTGGAAGCCGTAGCAGATCCCGAGGGTGGGCACCCCGGTCTCGAACAGGCCTTCGGGCGCCTGCGGTGCTCCGTCGGCGTACACCGAGGCGGGGCCTCCGGACAGGATGATGGCCCGGGGCTTCTTGGCGAGCATCTCCTCGACCGGCATGGTCGAGGGCACGATCTCGCTGTAGACGTGGCACTCGCGCACTCGGCGCGCGATCAACTGCGCGTACTGCGCGCCGAAGTCCACGACGAGAACGGTGTCGAACGTGCTGTCGGGAGCACCGGCAACGGACACGTAACGGCCTTCCAGCAACAGGAGACGGGATCACCGCCAGTCTAGTGCGCTGCCGGGACGTGCTGCGGCGACGCGGGGCGGGGGCGGGGGCCCGCGGAGGCGTCCGCGGGCCTGATCCTGCCCCTGCGCCGCGTCGTGGTCGGCCGCGGTGTGCAGAAGGTCACGCGGGAGGGCGGTCAGCGGATGCGCAGCGTCCGCATCAGGCGGGCTCCGGCGGTCATCACCCGGGACAGGGTCTCGGCGGACATGCCGGGGGGACCGTTGAGGCCGACGAAGTGCTGGCTGGCGACGGTCTGCGCCTCGGTGTAGCGCAGCAGGCCCTCGTCGCCGTGGCGCCGTCCCAGGCCGGAGCGCTTCATGCCGCCCATGGGCGCGCCGTAGCTGGCGAACGCGGCGCTGTAGCCCTCGTTGATGTTGACCGTTCCGGCCCGCAGGCGCGCGGCGATGCGGCGTCCGCGGGCCACGTCGCGGGTCCACACGCTGGCGTTGAGGCCGTAGGGGGTGTCGTTGGCGCGCTCCACCGCCTCGTCCTCCGTGGCGAACCGGTAGACGGAGACGACCGGTCCGAAGGTCTCCTCGGCGTAGAGGGTCATGGACTCGTCGACGCCGGTGAGCACGGTGGGTTCGTAGAACAGCGGTCCGAGGTCGGGGCGGGGGCGGCCGCCGGCCAGCACGGTGGCGCCCTTGGCCCGGGCGTCCTCCACGTGGGCGACGACCCGGTCGAACTGGCGGCGGTAGGTGAGCGAGCCCATGTCGGCGGAGTAGTCCAGGCCCGCTCCCAGCCGCAGGTTCCGCGTCGCCTCGGCGAACCTCGCCACGAACTCGTCGTGGACCGACTCGTGCACGTAGAGGCGCTCCATGGAGATGCACAACTGGCCGGAGTTGCTGAAGCAGGCGCTCAGCGCGCCGCGGACGGTCCGGTCCAGGTCGGCGTCGGCGCACACGATCATCGGGTTCTTGCCGCCGAGCTCCGCGGAGCAGCCGACGAGCCGGGAGGCGGCGCGCTGGGCGATGCGGGCGCCTGTCGCGGAGGAGCCGGTGAAGGCCACGTAGTCGGCCTCGTCGACGAGCGGGTCGCCGATCTCCTCGGGGTCGCCCAGGACGACCAGCCACAGGTCCTGCGGCAGTCCCGCCTCGACCAGCAGGTCGACGGCCCACAGGGCGCTGAGCGCGGTCTGGGTGTCGGGTTTGGCGACGACGGCGTTGCCCGCCAGGAGCGCGGGCACCGCGTCGGCTACGGGCAGCGTCAGCGGGTAGTTCCACGGGGTGATGACGCTGACGACCCCCTTGGGCTGGCGGTTCACGACGGTCCGGGTGGCCGCGGGGAGCGCGCCGGGGACCCGTCGGCTGCGCAGGAGGCGGGGGGCGTGGCGGGCGTAGTGGAGGGTGCCCAGGGCGGCGTCGCAGACCTCTTCGAAGGCGTGGCGGCGGGCCTTGCCGGTCTCCCATTGCAGGAGGTCCAGGACCTCGGCCTGCCGGTCGAGGACCAGGTCGTGGAAGCGGAGGAAGGGGGCGACGCGTCGGCTCGGCGGCTGCTGGGACCACTGTTGCTGGGCGGCGCGGGCGCGGCGGAACGCCTCGGCGACGTCGGCGGCGGAGGAGCGGGGCAGTTCGGCGAGGGGCTGTCCGGTGAAGGGGGCGGTGGTGACGGTGGTGGCGCCGGAGGTGCTCACCACGTGTCGGGTCAGCCGGCGGACGGTTCCGTCGTCCAGGGGACGGGAACGCGCGGCTGTGGTGGTCGTCACAGACTCCATGACCAGCAGCTTAGGTGACCGGGAGCCCGCTTCTCTACTCGCCGGTAACGGCGGGGGCCGCATCCGGGGGCGCCTTCCCTGGACTCCGGGAGCCCCAGGAGATAAATTCATTATGTGATGAATTTCTGATCCCGGGAGCACACCATGACGCGACCGCCGACCTCCACCACCACCTGCGCGATCGTCGGCGGCGGCCCCGCCGGGATCATGCTCGGCCTGCTGCTCGCCCGCGCCGGGGTCCAGGTCACCGTGCTGGAGAAGCACGGCGACTTCCTGCGCGACTTCCGCGGCGACACCGTGCACCCCTCCACCCTGACCCTGCTCGCCGAGCTCGGCCTGCTGGAGGCGTTCGACGCCCTGCCCCACCGCGACGTGGCGCAGATCGGGTTCGAGGTGTCCGGACAGCAGCTCGTGGGCGTGCGCCTGGCCGACATCCCCGGGCCGCACAGGCGGATCGCCCTGGTCCCCCAGTGGGACTTCCTGACCCTGCTCGCCGAGCACGCCCAGCGCTACCCCACCTTCCGCCTGCTGCTCAACTCCCCCGCCCACGGCCTCGTCCGGGAGAACGGCGCGGTGCGCGGCGTGCGCTACCGCGACGCCGACGGCGAGCACGAGCTGCGGGCCGTGCTCACCGTGGCCGCCGACGGCCGCCGCTCGGTGCTGCGCGCGGCCGCCGGGCTGACCCCCGTCGACCTGGGGGCGCCGATGGACGTGCTGTGGCTGCGCCTGCCCCGGACCGAAGGCGACCCCCACGGCCTCGCCGGCCGGATCGGGGCGCGGGGCATGTCCGTGGGCATCGACCGCGGCGACTACTGGCAGATCGCCTACCTGGTGCGCAAGGGCGGCTACGCGGAGCTGCGCCGCCGCGGCCTGGGACCGCTGCGCGAGGCCGTCGCCGACCTGCTGCCGTTCCTGGCCGACCGGGTCGCCGGACTGGAGTCCTGGGACCAGGTGGCCTTCCTGGAGGTCGGCCTGGACCGGCTGCCCCGCTGGTCGGTGCCGGGCCTGCTGTGCATCGGCGACGCCGCCCACACCATGAGCCCGATCGGCGGAGTCGGCATCAACCTGGCCGTCCAGGACGCGGTGGCCGCCGCCAACCTGCTGGCCGAGCCGCTGTACCGGGCGCAGGCCGACCCCGACCGCTTCACCCGGACGTTCAACCCCGCCCTGGTGGAGCGGGTGCAGCGCCGCCGCGAACTGCCCACCCGGGGCACCCAGCTCGTCCAGCGCGTCATCCAGCGGCGGATCGTCGAACCGGCGCTGAACGGCCGGGTCGCCCTGCCGCCCGCGGTCGCCCGCCTGTTCTCCGACGGCAGGTGGAGCAGGGTGGCGGGCCGGGTGCTGGGCGCCTCGCTGGGCCGGACCCTGATGTACGGCCTGCTCCCCGAACACGTCCGCACCCCCGAACGCCGCTGACCGGCCGGTCCGTCCGCAACGGCGGCGATTCGGCGGAAGTGCCCCCGCCGCTGCCGCGGGAGGGCTGCCGGTTCAGCCCGCGAACCCGTTCGGGTTGGCGCTCTGCCAGCGCCACGTGTCGGCGCAGGCGTCGTCCAGGGTGAGGCTGGTCTTCCACCCCAGGTCCCGCTGTGCGGCGGACGGGTCGGCGTAGCAGATCGCGATGTCCCCGGGGCGGCGGGCCACCACCTGGCGCGGGATCGGACGGCCGCAGGCGCGCTCGAAGGCGGCGATGACCTCCAGCACCGAGAAGCCGTGCCCGTTGCCCAGGTTGTAGGCGCGCATGCCGTAGGCGTCCTCCAGCCGCTCCAGGGCGGCCAGGTGCCCCCGGGCCAGGTCCACCACGTGCAGGTAGTCGCGGACGCCGGTGCCGTCGGGGGTGTCGTAGTCGTCGCCGTAGACCAGCACCTTCTCCCGGCGGCCCGCCGCGACCTGCGCGATGTAGGGGAAGAGGTTGTTGGGCACCCCGTTGGAGTCCTCCCCGATCAGCCCGCTGGGGTGGGCGCCCACCGGGTTGAAGTAGCGCAGCGCGATGATCCGCCAGTCGGGCGCGGCCCGCGCCAGGTCGGCGAGGATGCGCTCGGCGAAGAGCTTGGTGGCCCCGTAGGGGTTGGTGGCGCTCAGCGGCGCGTCCTCGGTGACGGGCACCCGCTCGGGGTCGCCGTAGACGGTCGCCGAAGAGCTGAACACCATGGAGCGCACGCCGTGGGCGTCCATGACCTCGCACAGCGTCAGCAGCGAGCCGAGGTTGTTGCGGTAGTACAGCAGCGGCAGCTCCGTGGACTCGCCGACCGCCTTCAGTCCGGCACAGTGCACGACCGCGTCGATCCGGTGCTCGGCGAAGACCCGCTCCAGCAGGGCCCGGTCGGCGCAGTCCCCGATGTAGGAGGGGACCTGGCGGCCGGTGATCCGTTCCACCCTGCGGATCGCTTCTTCGTAGCTGTTGCTCAGGTTGTCGACGACGATCACCCCGTGGCCGCTCTCCAGCAGCTCGACGGCGACGTGCGTTCCGATGTACCCGGCTCCACCGGTGAGCAGTACGTTCATGGTCACACCTGGATTCGCGTGGCAGACCGCAGTGACGGTGCGGCCCCACCAGCATAGGCGGGCCGACGGCGGGGCCGTGCCGTGCCGGGCTGTGGTCCTCCCGACGCGACGGGCCGCGCCGCCACCGCGTCCGGTGTCCACTACCCGGCTTCCGGCCGGGTCAACTGCGGGGTTCGAGCGGCCGCCCCCGGTCGTACCAGACCCGCTCGGCGGGCACGTCGACGATCTCCCGTTCGGGGTAGCGCAGCGCGGTCAGCTTCCCGCCGAACACGCACCCGGTGTCCACGCAGAGCGTGTTGTTGACCCACATGGTGTCGCTGGCGGGCACGTGGCCGTGGACGACCACCGCGCGCCCCCGGTAGTCCCGGGCCCAGGGCAGGCGGACGGGCAGCCCGTAGTCGTCCACCTCTCCCGTGGTCTCGCCGTACAGCGCGAAGGCGCGCACCCGGCCGGAGGAGCGGCCGTGGTACTCCTCCTTGAGCCCGGCGTGCGCGACCACGAGGTTCCCGCCGTCCAGCACATAGTGGTCGACCAGGCCCGCGCAGAAGGAGAGGACCCGGTCGCGGAACTCCTCGGTTTCGGCGCCGAGCTGGTCGAGGGTCTCCTGGAGGCCGTACGACAGCCGCGTCGCTCTGCCCCGCAGCGCCCGCACCAGCCGGTTCTCGTGGTTGCCCATCACGCACAGCGCGTCGCCGTCGGCGACCATGCCCATGACCAGGCGCAGCACCCCGGGCGAGTCCGGGCCGCGGTCCACCAGGTCGCCGACGAACACCGCGGTGCGGTCGGGGTGGTGCGCGCCGACCGCGCGCCCCTGCCCGTCGCGGCGCAGCCGGTAGCCGAGCCGGTGCAGCAGCTCCTCCAGTTCGGCGCGGCAGCCGTGCACGTCGCCGATGATGTCGAAGGGGCCGCGCAGGTCGGAGCGGTCGCAGCGGAGGGGCACCAGCCGCACCACGGCGGCGTCGACCTCCTCGGGGGTGCGCAGCACGTGGAGGGCGCGGTACTTCTCCTGGTCCAACTGGCGCAGCGCGCGCCGCAGGTCGTGCAGTTGCCGGGCGGTGACGTCGTCGTCGATGACGCGGTCGGACCGGTTGCGGGTGCGCTCGCGGATCAGGTCGGCCGGGAGGTCCAGGACGACCGCGGCGGTCGGCAGGCAGTGCTTCTTGGCGATGCGCCGCAGCTCCTGGCGGGGGTGCGGGTGGAGGTTGGTGGCGTCGACCACGGTGAGCAGGCCGCGGCGCAGCCGCCGGTCGACGACGGAGTGGAGCAGTTCGAAGGCGTCGGCGGTGGCGGACTGGTCGTTCTCGTCGTCGCTGACCATGGCCCGGCAGCGGTCGGAGCTGACCACCTGGGTGGGGCGGAAGTGGCGGGCGGCGAAGGTGGACTTGCCCGCTCCGGAGACTCCCACGAGTAGCACCAGGCCCGCCGCGGGGAGGTCGAGGACCCGGGTCACTGTGCCTGCCTCCTCCCCGCGAGGCGGGGCGTGGTCACAGCCGTGCTGCTGCCGCCTGCGGCACGATGTCGGGGGCGCCGTGCTGCACCGCGTCGGCCTCGTGGTCGCTGTCCTGTTCCTGCGCGGCGCGTTCGGCTTCGATGCGTTTGCGATAGTACTCCACTTCTCGGGCGATCTGTCCGTTGTCCCAGCCGAGCGGTCCGGCCATCAGCCGGGCGGCCTCCTCGGCGGCGGCCAGGCCGCGGTCCCAGGTCTCGATGGCGATGTGGGTGCGGCGGCTGAGCACGTCGTCCAGGTGGCGGGCGCCCTCGCACAGGACCGCGTACACGACCTCGGCGCGCAGGTAGTCGTCGGCCCCGGTGAGCGGCTCGCCCAGGTCCGGCCGCTCGGCGACCAGTTCCAGCACCTCGTGGACGAGGGAGCCGTAGCGGCGCAGCAGGTGCTGGATGCGGGAGACGTGCAGCCCGGCCCGGCGGGCCAGGGCGCGGCGCTGGTTCCACAGGACGGCGTAACCGTCGGCGCCCACCAGGGGCAGCCGGTCGGTCACCGACTCGGGCACTCCCCCGCCGAGACCGTGCGCGACGGCGTCCACGGCGTCCTTGGCCATGACGCGGTAGGTGGTGTACTTGCCGCCCGCGATGAGCACCAGGCCGGGGACCGGGTGCGCCACGGTGTGCTCGCGGGACAGCTTGGAGGTCTCGTCGGACTCCCCGGACAGCAGCGGCCGCAGCCCCGCATACACCCCCTCGACGTCGTCCCTGGTCAGCGGGGTCTTCAACACCGCGTTGACGTGGTCGAGCACGTAGTCGATGTCGGCGCGGCTGGCCGCGGGGTGCGCCTTGTCCAGGTCCCAGGCGGTGTCGGTGGTGCCGATGATCCAGTGCCGCCCCCACGGGATGACGAACAGCACGCTCTTCTCGGTGCGCAGGATCAGCCCCGAGGACGCCTGGATGCGGTCGCGGGGCACCACCAGGTGCACGCCCTTGGAGGCGCGCACGTGGATCTGGCCGCGCCCGCCCACCATCTGCTGGATGTCGTCGGTCCACACCCCGGCGGCGTTGACCACCTGCTTGGCGCGGATCGGGAACTCCCGGCCGCGCTCCAGGTCGACCACGCGGGCGCCGGTGACGTGCTCGCCCTCCCGCAGGAAGCCCACGGCCTGGGTGCGGGAGGCGAGGTGGGCGCCGTAGGTGGCGGCCGTGCGCAGCACCGTCACCACGTAGCGGGCGTCGTCGACCTGCGCGTCCCAGTACCGCACGGCGCCCACCAGCGCGTCGCGGCGCAGCGCGGGGAAGATCCGCTGGGCTCCGCGGCGGGTGAGGTGGCGGTGGGCGGGCAGTCCGCGGGTGTGGGTGGAGGTCAGGGAGAGCGCGTCGTAGAGGGCCACCCCCGCGCCGACGTAGGGCCGCTCCCAGTGGTGGCGCAGCGGGAACAGGAACGGGACGGGGCGCACCAGGTGGGGGGCGATGCGGCCGAGCAGCAGCCCCCGTTCGGTCAGCGCCTCGCGCACCAGCGCGAAGTCGAGCTGCTCCAGGTAGCGCAGGCCGCCGTGGATGAGCTTGCTGGACCTGCTGGAGGTCCCCGAGGCGAAGTCGCGGGCCTCGACGAGCCCGACCGACAGGCCGCGCGACACCGCGTCCAGTGCGACGCCGGCGCCGACGATGCCGCCGCCCACGACCAACACGTCGAGTTCGTTGCCGGCCATGTGGTCGAGGGCGGCGTCCCGTTCTCCCGGTCCCAACCGTGCTGCCGTCATCAGGTTCGCGGTGTCCCCCTCCCCGGGTCGCGGGGAACGGAGGACCCCCGCTTCCCTCCTCTCGCGGGAAGCCGCGCGGTGCGCGGCGCGTGGAGCGGGTGGCTGTCCGTTGTGAGGTCCGTCCTGGAGTCAGGCTATAACGGACAGTTCATCACGGTCTGTACCCCGCGCGGAGGAGGTCAGTTGGCGGCCTCGGCGTAGTCGGACGCGATGGCGAGGACCTTCTCGGCGTACTTCTCGGACCGGTTGTAGGCGAGGACGGCCTCCCACCAGCCCTGCGCGGTGGTCATCACCCGGCCGTCGGCGCACAGGTAGCGGGCGGCGCTGAGCGCGGCGTCGTCGATGTCGTGGGGATCGGGTTCGCCGCCGTCGGCGGAGGTCCCCCAGATCGCCCAGGTGGTGGGGATGAACTGCATGGGGCCGACCGCCCGGTCCCACTCGGTGTCGCCGTCCAGGCGGCCCCCGTCGGTGTCGGGGATCGCCGCGGTCCCGGCGGTCCCGTCGAGGGGGATGCCGATCACCGGGACGGTGGTGGTCCCGTCGGCGGCGAGCTCGCCGCCCGCGTAGGTGCCGTGCTCGGACTCCACCTCGCCGATCGCGGCCAGGGTGGGCCAGGAGACCTGGCAGTCCGGCTGCTCCACCATCAGCCGGAGCTGCGCGGCCGCGTACGCCTGGAGGGCGCGGCGGGGGATGCCGGTGGCCGACGCGACCCGGTCCAGCCACGCGGGGTCGGCCTGCGGCACCGTCTGGGGGGTCTGCGACGGCAGCGGCCGGGCCTCGGGGAGCGCCGTGGCCTCCTCGGCCGGGTCCGCCCCGGACTCGACGACGGTCGCCACGCTCCCGCCCAGGTCGCCGGGGCCGGGGGGCAGGGTCGGCTGCCCGTCGGGCCCGGTGGTGGACGCCACCACGCCGAGGATGCCGCCGGTGGCCCCCACCACCACGGTCAACGCGACTCCGGCCACGGCCAGGGAACGCCGTCCGGACGCGGGAGTCGCGTCGGGGACCGGTTCTGTCTGGGTGTTGGAGAGCGTCTCGGCCACCAGAACCCCACTTCTCTGCCGACCCAGGGAGTTCAGGGCCGAAATTACCCGTCCCCGCTCCTCGGAACAGCGGCTTGCCGGAAGAATTCAGACTGTTCGCGTCATCGGCTCCGTACGGGATTTTTCCCGACACGGCGACGCCCCCGAACCGCGGGACGGGGGCGTCGTGAAGAGTTGTCGGTGAGAGGGGGGTGCGGGCGCGCTCAGTGCGGCGCCACCACGACCTCGACCCGCTGGAACTCCTTCAGGTCGGTGTATCCGGCGGTCGCCATGGTGCGGCGCAGCGCACCCATGAGGTTCATGGAGCCGTCGCTGGTAGAGGCCGGGCCGCGCAGGATCTCCTCCAGGGTGCCGATCGTGCCGACGGCCACCCGCTCGCCCCGCGGCAGCTCCTGGTGGTGCGCCTCGCTGCCCCAGTGGTAGCCGCCGCCGGGGGCCTCGGTGGCGCGGGCCAGCGGGGAGCCGATCATGACCGCGTCGGCGCCGCACGCCAGCGCCTTGGCGATGTCGCCGCTGCGGGTCATGCCGCCGTCGGCGATGACGTGCACGTACCGGCCGCCGGACTCGTCGAGGTAGTCGCGCCGGGCCGCCGCGACGTCGCCGATCGCGCTGGCCATGGGCACCGCGACGCCCAGCACGCTGCGGGTGGTGTGCCCGGAGCCGCCGCCGAAGCCGACGAGGACGCCCGCCGCCCCGGTGCGCATCAGGTGCAGGGCCGCGGTGTAGGTGGCGCAGCCTCCCACCACCACCGGGACGTCGAGGTCGTAGATGAACTGCTTGAGGTTGAGCGGCTCGGCGCGGCCGGAGACGTGCTCGGCGGAGACCGTGGTGCCCCGGATGACGAAGATGTCCACGCCCGCGTCGATCACGGCCTTGTGGTACTGGGCGGTGCGCTGCGGGGAGAGGCGGGCCGCGGTGATCACCCCGGCCTGGCGGATCTCCTCGATGCGGCGGCCGATCAGCTCCTCCTTGATCGGCTCGGCGTAGATCTCCTGGAGCCGGCGGGTGGCCGTGGCGTCGTCGAGCTCCCGGATCTCGGCGAGCAGCGGCTCGGGGTCCTCGTAGCGGGTCCACAGACCCTCCAGGTCGAGCACCGCCAGGCCGCCCAGTTCGCCGATGGCGACGGCGGTCTTCGGCGAGACCACGCTGTCCATGGGGCTCACCATCAGCGGTGTGTCGAACCGGTAGGCGTCGATCTGCCACGAGATGGAGACCTCTTCGGGGTCCCGGGTGCGCCGTGCGGGCACGATCCCGATCTCGTCGAGCTCGTACGCCCGCCGTCCGGCCTTGCCCAGCCCGATCTCAACCTGAGCCAACGCTGTGCTCTCCTCTGTAAGTCTGCGGAGCCGCCCCGCCCGGCGGCGGGGTCTTCGGTCGGGGCTGCCGAGTGCCGCGGCGGCGACCGGCGATGACCACCGGCGCGAGTCTACCGCCGGGCGGCCCGCCGCCCCGCGCGCGCCCGGAGGCGCGCGGCGTGGGACGGGTCAGCTTCGCGCCTGGTAGTTGGGGGCCTCGACCATCATCTGGATGTCGTGCGGGTGGCTCTCCTTGAGACCGGCGGTGGTGATCTGCATGAGCTGGCCGCGCTCGCGCAGCTCGTCCAGGGTGCGCACGCCCGCGTACCACATGGACTGGCGCAGTCCGCCGACGAGCTGGTGCGCCACCGTGGCCAGCGGCCCCCGGTAGGGGACTCGGCCCTCGATGCCCTCGGGGATGAGCTTGTCCTCGGCGGCCACGTCGGCCTGGGAGTAGCGGTCCTTGGAGTAGGAGCGGCCGCGCATCGCGCCGAGCGACCCCATGCCCCGGTAGGTCTTGTACTGCTTGCCGTTGATGAAGACGAGCTCGCCGGGGCTCTCCTCGACGCCGGCCAGCAGGCTGCCGATCATCACGGTGCTGGCGCCCGCGACGACGGCCTTGGCGATGTCGCCGGAGTACTGCAATCCGCCGTCGGCGATGACCGGCACTCCCGCCGGTCCGGCGGCCTTGGCCGCCTCCAGGATCGCGGTGATCTGCGGCGCGCCCACGCCCGCGACCACCCGGGTGGTGCAGATGGAGCCGGGTCCCACGCCCACCTTGACCGCGTCGGCTCCGGCGTCGATGAGGGCCTGGGCCGCCGCGCGGGTGGCGATGTTGCCGCCGACGACGTCGACCCGGGTGTTGGCCTTGAGCTTGGCGACCATGTCCAGCACGCCGGCGGAGTGCCCGTGGGCGGTGTCCACCACGAGGAAGTCCACCCCGGCCTCGACCAGGGCGCGGGCGCGCCGCTCGGCCTCGGGTCCCACGCCGACCGCGGCGCCCACGACGAGGCGGCCCTCGGAGTCCTTGGTGGCGTTGGGGAACTGCTCGCTCTTGGTGAAGTCCTTGACGGTGATCAGGCCGCGCAGCCGTCCCTGCTCGTCGACGAGGGGAAGCTTCTCGATCTTGTTGTCGCGCAGCAGTGCGAACGCCTCTTCGCGGGAGACCCCCACCGGTGCGGTCACCAGCGGCATGGGGGTCATGACCTCGCGGACCGGGCGGGAGCGGTCCTCCTCGAAGCGCATGTCCCGGTTGGTGACGATGCCGACGAGGCGGCCGTCGGAGTCGACGACGGGCGCGCCGGAGATCCGGTAGTGGGCGCTGAGCCGTTCGACGTCGGCGAGGGTGTCGTCGGGGCGGCAGGTCACCGGGTGGGTGATCATCCCGGCCTCGGAGCGCTTGACCAGGTCGACCTGGGCGGCCTGCTCCTCGATGGAGAGGTTGCGGTGCAGCACGCCGACACCGCCCTGGCGGGCGATCGCCACGGCCATCCGCGACTCGGTCACGGTGTCCATCGCCGCGGAGACCAGCGGGATGCGCAGGGTGATGTTGCGGGTGAGTCTGGTGGTGGTGTTCGCCTCGCCTGGCTGGAGATCGGAGTAGGCGGGAACCAGCAGGACATCGTCGTAGGTGAGCCCGGGAGCGAGCACCTTCTCGAACTCCTCCTGGCCCCCTGGTGAGTTGAGCGACATGGCACCTTCCAACCGAGCGACAGCTTCCCCGTTCATCCTAGGGCGCACCGGCCACTCGTCGTGGCCGGTGGAGGGCGTCGGACCGCTCACAGCCCGCGGAACGGGGAGGCCGGTCAGAGCAGGCGGTTGGCCGTGGCGGCGCGTCGCAGCCGGGCCAGGGCGCGGTGCTGGGCGACCCGGACCGCGCCGGGCGACATGCCCAGGACGTGCCCGGTCTCGTCCGCCGACAGCCCGGCGATCACCCGCATGGACAGCAGGCGCCGCTGCTGTTCGGGCAGTTCGCTGAGCAGTTCGCGGGCCTGCTCGACCTCGGCGGTGCGCACCGCCGACTCCTCGGGACCGGGCGAGTCGTCGGGCCGGTCGGGCACCGAGTCGGTGGGCACGTCCGCGCGGGTGCAGCCGCGCAGGGCGTCGGCGACCTTGTGCGCCGCGATCCCGAAGACGAAGGAGGCGAACGGACGCCCCATGTCCCGGTAGCGCGGCAGCGCGGACAGCAGGGCGATGCAGACCTCCTGGGCCACGTCGTCGGAGTCGTGGGCGTAACCGGAGACGCGGGACAGCCGGGCACGGCAGTAGCGCACCACCATGGGGTGTACCTCGCGGATCAGCGAGTCCACCGCGCCGTCGTCCCCCTGGGCCGCCAGCGAGGTGAGGTGGTTGAGCTCTGCGTCGTCCGCCCGCGAGCGGGTGGCGTGTCCCCGAGACAGCGGCGTGCCCCCCGCGACGCGTAGATCCCTCACATATCGAATGATGCCCACTGGCGGAGACTCACTCGTCACGATTCGGGGCAACAGAATGGTTACATTCGGAACTATTCTCGCGAAACACCACGTGTGTCCCGGGCGCACACCCGGGACACACGTGGTAAGGGACTGCCCCAGCCGTAGCGGGGACTACGGAATCAGTGGCCGTGTCCGTGGCCGCCCGCGGCCGCCTCTTCCTCCTCGGGCTTGTCCACGACCAGCGCCTCGGTGGTCAGCAGCATCCCGGCGATGGACGCCGCGTTCTGCACCGCGGAGCGGGTGACCTTGACCGGGTCGATGATGCCCTGGGAGGCCAGGTCGCCGTACTCGCCGGTCGCCGCGTTGTAGCCCTGGCCGGGCTCCAGCTCGGCGATCTTGGAGACGACCACGGAGCCCTCGGCCCCGGCGTTGATCGCGATCCAGCGCGCGGGCTCGGACAGCGCGCGGCGCACGATCGCCACACCGGTGGCCTCGTCACCGCTGAGGCCCAGGTCGCCCTCCAGGGACTTGGCGGCGTGCACCAGGGTGGCGCCGCCGCCGGCGACGATGCCCTCCTCCACGGCCGCGCGGGTCGCGGAGATGGCGTCCTCCAGGCGGTGCTTCTTCTCCTTGAGCTCGACCTCGGTGGCCGCGCCCACCCGCAGCACGCAGACGCCGCCGGCGAGCTTGGCCAGCCGCTCCTGGAGCTTCTCGCGGTCCCAGTCGGAGTCGCTGGCCTCGATCTCCTTGCGGATCTGGTTGATGCGGTCGTTGACCTCGGACTGGTCGCCGGCGCCGTCCACGATGGTGGTGTCGTCCTTCGTGACGGTGATGCGGCGGGCCTTGCCGAGCACGTCCAGCTCGGCGTTCTCCAGGGTGAGGCCGACCTCCTCGGCGACGACCTGGCCGCCGGTGAGGATCGCGATGTCCTGGAGCATGGCCTTGCGGCGCTCGCCGAAGCCGGGCGCCTTGACCGCGGCGACGGACAGCGTGCCGCGGATCTTGTTGAGCACGAGGGCGCCCAGCGCGTCGCCCTCGACGTCCTCGGCGATGATGAGCAGCGGCTTCTTGGTCTGGACGACCTTCTCCAGCAGCGGCAGCAGCTCGTTGAGGTTGCTGATCTTGCCCTGGTGGATCAGGACGAGGGCGTCCTCCAGCACCGCCTCCTGGCGGTCGCCGTCGGTGACGAAGTAGGGCGAGATGTAGCCCTTGTCGAATTGCAGGCCCTCGGTGAACTCCAGGTCCATGCCGAAGGTCTGGGACTCCTCGACGGTGATGACGCCGTCCTTGCCGACCTTGTCGAACGCCTCGGCGATCAGCTCGCCGATCCGCTGGTCCTGGGCGGAGTTGGTGGCCACGTAGGCGATGTCGGCGCGCTCGCCGACCTCGCGGGCCTGGGAGAGCAGGGCCTCGGAGACGGCGCGCGCGGCCGCGTCGATCCCCCGCTTCAGCGCGATGGGCGAGGCCCCCGCGGCGACGCTGCGCAGGCCCTCGCGGACCAGCGCCTGGGCGAGCACGGTGGCGGTGGTGGTGCCGTCGCCCGCGGCGTCGTTGGTCTTGGTGGCGACCTCCTTGACGAGCTGGGCGCCCAGGTTCTCGTACGGGTCCTCCAGCTCGATCTCGCGCGCCACGGTGACGCCGTCGTTGGTGATGGTCGGGGCGCCGAACTTCTTGTCGATGACGACGTTGCGGCCCTTGGGGCCGAGCGTCACCTTGACCGCGTCGGCGAGGCGGTTCACGCCGCTTTCGAGGGAGCGCCGTGCGGCCTCCTCGAACTCCAGAATCTTGGGCATTGGGACTTCCTCGGGGTTTGTCGGAGATCGACTCTGCGGACGGCCGTGCCGGACGGCACGGCTCGGCGGCACGGAAAGCGCGCGGGCGGGTGGCCCCGCCCGCGCGCTGTCAAACCTTGCTCGGAAGGATGTTCCGTGGCCTACTTCTCGACGACCGCGAGCAGGTCGCGAGCGGAGAGCACCAGGTACTCCTCACCGTCGTACTTGACCTCGGTGCCGCCGAACTTGCTGTAGAGGACGATGTCGCCCTCCTTGACGTCCAGCGGGATGCGCTTGTTGCCCTCGTCGTCCCAACGGCCCGGGCCCACGGCGAGGACCTTGCCCTCCTGCGGCTTCTCCTTGGCGGTGTCCGGGATCACCAGGCCGGACGCGGTGGTCTGCTCGGCCTCCAGAGGCTGGACGACGACGCGGTCCTCAAGCGGCTTGAGCACGATCTTGGTGGCGGTCGACACGGTGTGACCTCCCCCTTCAGAATTTCTGAACGATGAATGGCATGCAGACAAAAGGGACGACCACGGCGGCCTGCCGTCGCGGGTGCCAGACCAACCTCGTCGTGGTTAGCACTCTACCCTTGAGAGTGCCAATACGAAACAGTAGTAGGGCGTATCAGGGTCGTCAAACAACAGGTCACAGGGGAACACGAGGGTGACGAACAGGCAGATTGCGGGCTTCCGGGCGCTGCTCAGCCCGGTGGGACGACGCCTCCTCGACGAGGTCTCCCCGGGCGAGTCGGCGGCCGACCCGCTACGGGCCGCGGACCGGCTGCGCCGCCACCCCGCACTGGCCGAAACCCCCCGCGACGCCGCCGCCGACCTGGTCACCGCGGTCCTGACCCAGGCGCGGCTGCGCGCCCGCGCCCGGGAGAAGTTCGGCCCCCTCGCCGACCGCCTCTTCTTCACCCCCGACGGCCTGGAGCAGGCCACCCGAGCGCCGCTGGCGGCCTACCGGGCGCGCCGCGTCGCCGAACGGGTCGGCCGCGACAGCGCCCCCGTGGCCGACCTGTGCTGCGGGATCGGCGCCGACCTGCTCGCCCTCGCCGGGGAAGGGCTGTCGGTGGAGGGCGTGGACCTGGACCCGTTCACCGTCGCCGTCGCCGAGGCCAACATCGCGGCGGCCGGGCTGGCCGACCGGGCCCGGGTGCGCGTCGGCGACGCCACCGAGGTCCGCGCCGGGCAGTACGCGGCCGTGTTCTGCGACCCGGCTCGGCGCGGACGGCACGGGCGCGTCTTCGACCCGCGCGCCTACTCCCCCGCCTGGGACACGGTCGTGCACCTGGCCCGCACCGCCCCGGCCGGCTGCGTCAAGGCCGCACCCGGCCTGCCCCACGAGTCGCTGCCCGCGGGGGCGGCGGTCGAGTGGATCTCGGTGGACTGGGAGGTCAAGGAGACCGCGCTGTGGTTCGGGGCGCTCGCCGAGGGCGTCCCGGCGCGGCGGGCCACGCTGCTGCGGACCCGCCCCGGCTCCGCAGAGCCGGAGGTCACCACGCTGGCCGGACGCGGCCTGGGCGCGCCCCCGGTGTCGCGGCCGCTGCGCTACCTGTACGAACCCGACGGCGCGGTCGTCCGCTCGCACCTGGTCGCCGAGGCCGCGCAGGCCGTGGACGGCGCACTGCTCGACCCGGACATCGCCTACCTCACCTCCGACTCCCTGGTGCGCACCCCGCTGTGCCGGGTCTACGAGGTGCACGAGGTCATGCCCTTCTCCCTGAAGCGGCTGCGGGCCGCCCTGCGGGAACGGGGCGTGGGAACGGTGACGATCAAGAAGCGCGGCTCCGCGGTCGACGTGGAACGCCTCCGCCGCGACCTGCGGCTGAACGGCCCGGAGTCGGCGGTGGTGGTGCTGACCCGCTTCGGCTCCCGGCCCTACTGCCTGCTGTGCGCCGAGGTCGGCCCCGACACCGGCGGCCAGGAGCGCACCGCCTCGGGCCCTTCTTCCCGCGCCGGCGCGCCGAACCTCCGTACATAACGGTACGTACGGTTCTTCGGCTGTCTCATGGGACAACGGCCCCCGTGTCGTTAGACTGGCCGCGCTGAATGTTTCCCCCTTCAACCCGCTCTGGTACGGCGGTCGGTTCCGGACCACCCACACGGCCTCTCCGCCACGGCAACGTCGCCTACCCACCGTGGACAAGAGGTTGCGCTGCGTGCCGTGGTGGTCCCGCGTCACCGCCGGACCTCGCGGGAACTCCCCCGTCCCGGGGCACCGAAGGACGGGGACGTGCCATACATAAGGAGCACCTCGGTGGAACAGACCAACCACAACTTCCTCAACGGGGGAGGTCAGGCCGGGATCTCTGATCGCATGCGGGAGCTGCTCTCCCGGGCTGCCCAGGAGCATCTCTCGGAGCAGAAATCGCAGGGCGCGATCACCGAGGAGATGCGCCAGCGGCTGGAGGGCATGGAGTGGCTGCTGCGCGAGTTCCGGGAGCGGGAGCTGGCCGCGCTGTCCGAGACCGTCGCCGCGGTCCAGGCCCGTGTCGACGAGCTGTCCACGCGCCCCCCGGAGTGGGCCGAGACGCTCGCCGAGCACATCGAGCAGGTGGGGGTGCGGGTCAGGCCGCTCGCGGAGATGGCCCCGCTGCGTTCGGACGTCACCGGACTGGTGAGCGGCCTGGACAGCTCCCTGGACCGCCTGGCGGAGCTGGCCGACACCGCCGCGCGCACCGCGGACCGGACCGCCGCGCTCTCCGAGCGGCTGGAGAGCCTGGCCAGCGCCCTGGACCTGCGTCTGTCCCGCATCGACGAGGCCATCGAGTCGCTGAGCACCCGGGCCGCGACCCTGGAGAACGCGGTGGAGTCGGTGGGCGAGCGGCTGGAGCAGCGGCTCGGCGCTGCCGCGGAGGCGCAGCGCGAGGCGCTGGAGGAGACCCGCACACAGCTCGAACAGCGCATCACCGACACCGCTGCCTCCCTGAGCCAGGAGGCCTCCGAGCGCCACACCAGCCTCACCACCGCCCTCACCGAACAGCGCGACGCCCTGAACAGCGCCCTCTCGCAGAGCGTGGAGTTCCTGACCACGCAGGCCGACGAGAACCACGCCGAGGCCACCGCGGCGATCGCCGACGTCAACAGCGCGGTCGTGAAGCTGGGCAGCAGCAGCGCCGAGCAGCTCGGCGAGATGCGCGAGCAACTGCGCAAGAACCGCGCCGAGCTGTCCGAGCAGCTCAGCGCCCAGCACGCGGAGCTGCGGGAGCGCGACGACGAGCTGCACGAGGCGGTGCTGGCCCGGCTCGCCGAGGCCGCCGAGAACCTGCGCGCCGCGCTCGCCGAGGCCCGTTCCGAGGCCGCCGCTGCCGCTGCCGAGCTGACCTCCGCGCTCGCCGAGGCCCGCACCGAGGCCAAGACGGACTCCGCCGCCCTGGCCGAGCGGCTCACCGCGCTCGTCGAGGAGCTGCGCGCGGCCGTGGCCGAGGACGTCCGCACGCTCGGCACCACCGTGGAGGAGCGCGGCACCGCCCTGGCCGAGGCGTTCGCCGAACACCGCTCCGCCGTCGCCGAACAGCTCGACCAGCACGAGCGCGAGGTGGCCGAGCGGCTCGACGCCCACCAGGCCGCCGTCGACACCCGCCTGGAGACCCAGCACGAGTCGCTGACCAGCAAGTTCGAGCTCGGACTGGGCAACCTGAGCAGCCGTTTCGACACCTTCGAGGGCCGCTTCGACGGCAGCTTCGAGGGCATCGACGGCAAGATCGACGGGATCAACGGCCGACTGGACGGCCTGGACGGCCGGGTCACCGGCGTGGAGGGCAAGTTCGAGGGCGTCCACGGCCACTTCGAGGGGGTCGACGGCCGCCTGGAGGCGATCGACGACCGGCTGGAGGCGGTCAACCAGCGCCTGGCCCAACTGCCCGCCGTCCTGGAGGTCAGCGAGGTGCACCGGCGCCTGGCCGAACTGGTGGAGCGCCCGGTCATCGACCACGGCGACCGCCTCGACTCGCTCGACCGCAAGCTGGAGGAGGGCCTCGACCCGCTGCTGAACGAGCTGCGCGCACGGCCCGACCGGCACGAGTTCGAGGAGACCGTCAGCGAGGCCGTGGAGACGTCGCACGACGACATCACCAAGCGCCTGGCCGCCCTGGAGGAGACCATGCTCGCCCTGGCCGAGGCCCTGCTGCGGCCCGGCCGCGACGGCAGCCGGAAGCGGCGCTCCGGCGGCTACGACGACGAGGACGACGAGTAGTCCCGGACGGAAAAACCGGAGGGGCCGGTCCGCACGGACCGGCCCCTCGCCGTCTTCCCGGACGCCCGGACGCGGCAGCGGCGGCCCCCATCCCCGCCCGCCGCTCCGCGCGGTGCAACGACAGGACCGCGGGCGCCACGGCAGGAGGACCGCGTCACACGGCCCGGGGGCCCGCAGCGGAGGGGTTTCCCCGGCGTTCCCCTCAGCCCGCCAGCACGCTGCTCACCGGCAGCGAGGTGTCGGTGGCCAGGTCCAGCGGGGACGGCGGCAGCCCGGCCGCCACGACCTCCGCGCCCAGGGCCGCGATCATCGCGCCGTTGTCGGTGCACAGCCGGGGCCGGGGCACCCGCACCTCGATGCCCGCCGCCGCGCAGCGCTCCTCGGCCAGCGCGCGCAGCCGCGAGTTGGCGGCCACCCCGCCGCTGATCACCAGGTGCCGCACGCCGTACTCCCGGCAGGCGTCCACGGCCTTGCGGGTCAGCACGTCGGCCACCGCCTCCTGGAAGGCCGCGGCCACGTCCGGCACGCTGACCGTGCGGCCCGCCCGCTCGGCGTCCTCCACCCAGCGGGCCACCGCCGTCTTCAGCCCGGAGAAGGAGAAGTCGTAGGTGCCGTCGCCCCACTTGCCGCGCGGGAAGCGGATCGACCGGCCGTCGCCGCCGCGGGCCGCCCGGTCGATCTGCGGGCCGCCCGGGTAGGGCAGGTCGAGCAGGCGGGCCACCTTGTCGTACGCCTCGCCCGCGGCGTCGTCCACGGTCTCGCCGAGCAGGCGCACGTCGGTGGCCAGGTCGCGGACCAGCAGCAGCGACGTGTGCCCGCCGGACACCAGCAGCGCCACCACCGGCTTGGGCAGCGGGCCGTGCTCCAACTGGTCCACGGCGACGTGGCCGACCAGGTGGTTCACCCCGTACAGCGGCTTGTCCAGGGCCAGCGCGTACGCCTTGGCCGCGGACAGGCCCACCAGCAGCGCCCCCGCCAGCCCGGGGCCGGCGGTGACCGCGATCGCGTCCACGTCGGACAGCCGCACGCCCGCCCGTTCGGCGGCCCGGCGCACGGTGGGCGTCATCGCCTCCAGGTGCGCGCGGCTGGCGACCTCGGGCACCACCCCGCCGAAGCGGGCGTGCTGGTCGACGCTGGAGGCGACCTCGTCGGCGAGCAGTTCGCAGCCGCGCACGAAGGCGACCCCGGTCTCGTCGCAGGAACTCTCGATCCCCATGACCAGGGGCGGCTGCCCGGCAGTGCTCATCGCTCCTCCTCAAAGGGCTCCAGGCGGCGCATAACGACGGCGTCGGCGCCGACGTAGTAGCCGGGGCGCATCCCGATCTCCACGAAACCGAACCTCCGGTACAGCTCCTGGGCGCGCGGGTTGTCCGACCGCACCTCCAGGAACACGGCGCCGACGCCGCGGCGGCGCGCCTCGTCCAGCAGCGCGGCCAGCAGCGTGCCGCCGATGCCGCGCCCCCACCGGTCGGGGGCCACGGCCATGGTCTGCACGTCGCCCTCGGGCGGCACCGCGCGCAGCCCCGCATAGCCGACGATCGGGCCGTCGGGGTCCTGGGCGACCAGGTAGTAGCGGTCGGGCTGGGCGAGCTCGTCGCGCAGCATCCCCTCGGTCCAGGCGTCGGTGGGGAACAGCTCCCGCTCCAGCTTCATGACCTCGTCGACGTCGTCGACAGTCATCGGACGCAGCACCGGGGTCATCGGGCCTGCCCCAGCTCGGCCGCGGTGGGCTGGCGCACCTTCTTGGGTGCCCCGGGCACCTGGGCGTCGGGGCGGCGCAGGTACAGCGGGCGCGGCTCGGGCAGCTCGGTCCCGTCGAGCAGCGCGCGCACGGCCAGCTCCCCCAGCGCGGCGGCCGACGGGTACACCGGGGCGGCCGCATCGGGGTCCTGTCCGAAGACGTCGGCGTACAGCAGCGCGCCGTGGCCGATCACCGGCGCTCCCCCGGTGTCGACGTCGGCGGGCCGGTCCACGCGGATGTCGCCGATCCGGGTGGCGGAGTCGGCGTAACGCGCCCAGAACACCTCCCGGCGGCGGGCGTCGGTGGCGGCGACGAACGGGGTGGTGCGGCCCGACGCCCACGCCAGGGCGTCCAGGGTGGCCACGCCCACGCACGGCACGCCCAGCGCCTCGGCCAGGGCGTGCGCGGTGGCCAGTCCCACGCGCAGCCCCGTGTAGGGGCCGGGGCCGATGCCCACGGCGATGTGGGTGACGTCGCCGAGCACGGCGTCGGCGTCGGCCACGACGGAGCGGATCTGGGGGGCGAGCAGTTCGCCGTGGCGCCGGGCGTCCACGGAGGACCGGGCGGCGCGCACCCGCACACCGTCGGGGTCGGGCTCGCACAGGGCCGTGGTGACGGCGGGGGTGGCGGTGTCAAAAGCCAGAAGCAGCACGGTCGACCAGCCTATTCGAGTTCGTCCGCGGCGAGTGCGGCCAGCGTGCCGCGCCAGCGCTCCCCCACCCGGCGGACCCGCACCGTCCGCACGTCGTCGGCGTGCCGGTCGATGCTGATCTCCAGGCGGTCGTCGTTGAGCCACTCCGCCATGCCGGTGCCCCACTCGACGACGGTGACCGACTCCGCCAGGCCCGCCTCCAGGTCGAGGTCGTCGAGCTCCTCGGGGCCGCCGAGCCGGTAGGCGTCGACGTGGACCAGGTCGGGTCCGCCGACGAGGCTGGGGTGGGTGCGGGCGATGGCGAAGGTGGGCGAGGTGACGGGGCCGCGCACGCCCATCCCCTGGGCGAGCCCCTGGGTGAAGGTGGTCTTGCCCGCGCCGAGCGGCCCGGACAGCAGGATGAGGTCACCGGCGCGCACCTCGGCGGCGATCGCGCTGCCCAGCGCGCGCATCGCGGTGTCGGTGGCGACGGTGACGGTGGTCGTGTCGGTCAATGCGGTGTCGGTCATGTGCGTTCGGCTCGCGGCGTCGGAGGGAGGCGTCGGGTACTCGCCCTACAGCACCAGGGTAGGCACTGCGGGGAGTGGGCCGGACGGTCCGCGTTCAGCGCACGGCGCCGGTGTAGGTGCGCGGCACGCGCTGCCCGATGCGGGTGACGATCTCGTAGGAGATGGTGTCCAGGGCGTCGGCCCAGTCCTGGGCGGTGGGCTCGCCGTGGTCGCCGGGGCCGAACAGGATGGCGCGGTCGCCGGGGGAGACCGTGTCCTCGCCGATGTCCACGACGAACTGGTCCATGCACACGGTGCCCGCGATGGTGCGGCGGCGGCCCGCCACGAACACGGGACCGCGGTTGGTGGCGGCGCGCGGCACGCCGTCGCCGTAGCCGAGGGGCACCAGCGCCAGGTTGGTCGCGCGTTCGGTGACGTAGCGGTAGCCGTAGGAGACGCCGCTTCCGGCGAGGGCGCGCTTGCAGCCGACCAGGATGGCGCTGAGCGTCATGGCCGGGCGCAGCCCCGGCACGGCCAGCCCGGGGATGGGGGAGAGCCCGTAGGCGGCGATGCCCGGCCGCACCAGGTCGAACCGGGCGTCGGGGCGGGTGAGCACGGCCGCGGAGTTGGCGATGTGCCGGACCTCCGGGCGCAGCCCGGCCTTGTCGACGACGTCCAGCGCCCGGTGGAACGCCTCCAACTGCGCGCTGGTGGCGGGGTGTCCGGGGTCGTCGGCGCAGGCGAAGTGCGAGAACACACCGGTGACCGTGACCAGCCCCTCGGCCTCGGCGCGGGCCAGGGCGGCGACCGCGTCCGGCCACTCGACGGGGCCGATGCCGCCGCGGTTGAGCCCGGTGTCGGCCTTGAGCTGCACGCGGGCGGGACGGCGGGCCTGGCGGGCCGCGTCGAGGACCTCGTCGACGAGCCACACCGAGCCCACGCCGATGTCGATACCGGCGTCGATCGCCTCGGTGAGGGGTTCGCCGGGAGGCACCAGCCAGGCCAGCACGGGGGCGTCGATCCCGGCGGCGCGCAGGTGCAGCGCCTCGGAGATGAAGGCGGTGCCCAGCCAGGTCGCGCCCCCGGCGAGCGCGGCCCGCGCGGCGGGGAGCATGCCGTGTCCGTAGCCGTCCGCTTTGACCACGCCCATGACCAGCGCCCCCGCCGCCCGCTCGGCGAGCAGGGAGACGTTGCCGCTGATGGCGTCCAGATCGACCCTGGCTTCGGCAAAAGAAGGCATGTCTGCAAGTCTGTCACGAAAAGGGGCGTTCACGCTCGTGACCTGCGGCCCTGGCGCGCGGCCCGAGAGGCCGTCGCGGTCGGGGAGAGAGCGGTCACCGGGAGCGGGCAAGAAGCCGGTCCGTGCTCTTCGGCAGCAGCAGGCCGAGCAGGCCCACCACCGCGTAGGGGAGCTGGCCGGGCGCGCCCGCCCCCAGGACCGTGCCGACGGCGGCGCTGGGAGTGCGCAGGAAGCGGCGCAGACTGGGCAGGTCGCGCGGCACGCTCCACCCGCTCGCCAGCAGCGACGCCAGGGCCAGCGTCCCGGCCGCCGCCCAGGCGGCCTGGACGGTGGGCAGCGCGGTGAACCAGTCGGTCAGGAAGGTGACGGTGACGAACGCGTAGGCCGCTCCGGGCTCGCCGACCGCCGCGGGAAGCGGGACGGTCGCCGCGGCCACCGCCCCGGCGACCGCCAGGACCGCGGAGGCCGCCAGAGCGGGAGCGGCCAGGCCGAGCCGTTCGGCCAGGCCGTCCACCTCCGCGGCGAGCTCCCCGCGGTCGGGGTCCTGCCGCCGGGTCCGCCCCGCGGCGCGGGCCACGCCCATGGCGTGCTCCCGGCGGCGGCGCAGGAGCCGCCAGGTCGAGTAGAGCGTCGCCGGTCCCCGTCTCGCCGCCGCGAGCTGCACCGCGAACTCGTGCAGGACCGCCGACGCCGCCTGGGTGAGGGTCACCGGGAACCGCGCCCAGGCCAGGGCGATGCCGCGGAACAGCGGGGCGATGTCCCCGGGCAGGTGGGAGCGGCGCCACACGGCGCGGCCGTGGGCCCGGGCGGTGAGCCCGCGCAGCGGGGCCTCCCCCGGCAGGGGCGGCGTGCTCTGCGCGGCGAACCGGAGCATCCGGTGGTCCAGCAGCACCGCGCAGACCAGCAGGAGCAGCAGCAGCCAGCGGGTCGCCGCGCCGTTGCCGTACAGGGCGAAGACCACGGTGGTGAGCGCGGTGGGAGTCAGCTCCGCCAGCGCCGCGTTGTGGTTGAGGTGCTCCAGCGCGGTGGCGCCCAGCGCGAGCGGCGGCAGCAGCCACAGCTTGGCCCCGTACAGGCCCCGCCCCACCACGGCCAGGCCGACCGCGGCGCCGACCAGCCCGGTGGTGACGGCGTGGCCGGAGAAGCGGATACCGGCCACGGGGTGCTCCAGCCAGCCCGGCAGCAGGGTGAACAGCCCGCCCTGCGGCAGCGGGTAGGCGACCGCGTCGCTGAACACCAGCAGCGAGGCGGCCGACTCCACGAGCTGGAAGCCCGCCCCGCAGGCCGCCGCGGCCAGCAGGTAGTCCACGGCCGCGAAGCGCCGCATCCGCCGCCGGGCCACCAGCCAGAACAGCAGGAGCGGGGTGAACTTGGCGGCCTCCTCGACGGGCACCGCGAGGTAGACGTAGGCGAGCGGGTCGCCCGGGTCGAGCCGCACCGCCGACGCCACGGCCAGCTCCACCAGGGCGACCGGCCAGGTGGTGAGCGCGCCGAGCAGGGCCAGGCGCAGCAGCGCGGCGAAGCTGAGCGTTCGCGACCGGGCCAGCCAGGCGAGCTGGGCGAGCAGCCACACCGTGAGCACCGCGACGGCCACGGTCCCGGGGATGCCGGGGACGAACGGCGCCGCGACCACGAGCACGACCACCATGGCCCACCCCCACGCGCCCCGCAGCGCGCGCGGCCCGGCGGCGGCACGCGGCGGCCCGTCGCGGTCGGCGCGGTTGCGGCCGGTGATGCGGTCGGCCAGGCTGCGGCGGGACGGCGCGGCCGGGTCGTCGGGGACCGGGCAGCCGTAGAGGTCGGCGGCCTCCAGCAGATCGGGGTCCTGCCGGTCGTGCGCGGCGGCGGCGAAGTCGGCGCGGGCCCGGCCGATGTCGGGGCCGACGAGGGCGGCCACGTAGTCGGCGGGTCCGGCGGCCACGGTGAGCTCCTCGGCGGTGATCAGGACCGCGGCGGAGAAGTCCTCCAGGCACACCAGGAAGTCGGTGGGCTCGTCACCCCAACTGCGGATGACCCCGATCAGGGAGGCGGTGGCCGCCCGCACCTGGGTGACCGGCTCGTAGGCGTACTCGGGCCGGGTGCGGCAGATCAGCACGTGCTCCACGCCCACCGCGGCGGCCGCGGCGGTGACCCGCTCGATCAGGGAGGTGTCACGCGGTGCGGTGAACGGCGCCACGACCTTGCGGTCGAGCCGGATCCACTCCGGGTCGAACTCGGTGGCGGTGGCGCAGATCCGCAGTACCAGATCGCGCGTGAGCATGGCCTGCTGGTCCATGGCCTCGTTTTCCCGTGTCCGGTGTGCCGACACAACACGTCACGCCGGAGCGATCCGGCGAAGTGCTTACGTTATCGCGACGAATCAACACTTTTTCAAGACATCCGAGAACACCACTTCACCGGAAAACACGGGAATGCCCGCCTTGCGGGCGCCGCGGCTCCGGCCCGGCTGAGGCCGCTGGTAGGACCAGTTCCGTCGGCAGGCGCAGGCAGACCGGACGGTCCAGCGCCCACCACGGCCGGGCCGTCGGACCACCCGCGCCAGGGTTTCCCACGTGTTCAGGGACAGTCCTGGCTCTCCCTCGCCCCGGCCCTCCCGTCCGCGTACTCCCCACAGACGCTTTCCAGGCTGCGGACGCCTTCGCGCGGCGGTGACGGTTTCTGTCTCCTTCGGCCGGGGCCGGCAGTGAACTGCCTCCGCCAGCCCGACCGGGTCACAGGGCTGCGGCACCGCGTCACCGTCATGGCCCCAGGGGCAGAACAAGCGTCGGTTCTGTCCCTGGGGCCATGATCGTCAAGGATGCTCCCCGCGCACCCGGGGATGTTGCGAGCAGCGGACTTCTCATCCGACGGTCGCAGCATCCGCTTCTGCGCCCGGGATCGGCGTTGGGCTTCCCTGTGGGCGGGCTGGTCTGAGAGGGCTCTGGTGTGCCAGCGCTGCCCTGCTCCGTCATGGCTGCGTCGGTCCTGTCGCTGACATCAACACGGGGGTGAACACGAGGGCCAGAGCCGTCCTTCGACTCAGGCCGCAGGAGTCAGAAGTGCGTGAGCGAGGTCGGTCATGCGGGTGATGACCGCTGCGCAGCCGAGTCTCTGGAAAGCGGCGTGCTTGCCGGGCTGGTTGGCGTAGCCCAGCGCGCGCACGCCCAGGGCGTGGGCGGCCTGGACGTCGGTGGTCGAGTCTCCGACCATCAGGCACTCCCGGTGGGGGGTGCGCAGTGCGGCGGCTGCCCGGTTCAGCAGGTGGGGGTGGGGCTTGAGCCGCTCGGGGGTGGTCTTGTCTCGTCCGAAGACCCCGGCGACCAGCCCTTGCAGGCCGCGGGCGGCCAGGAAGGTCCGGATGGCTTCGGGGGAGTTGTTGCTGACTACGGCGACCGGAAGCGCCCGGCGGGCGCAGGCGGCCAGGGCCTCCACAGCCCCGGGGGTGGGGGCGGCGCGGGCGGCGGCGCGGGTCTCGGCCCGGGTCAGGAACGCCTCGGCCGCAGGGTAGTGCTGGGGGGCGTGCCGGTGGAGCTGGCGGACGAGGGCCAGCGGATCGTCCAGGCCGTGCAGCTCCTCGGGCACGGGGATGGCGTGGGCGTCCAGGTGGTCGCGCAGGTCCGCGGCGACTCGGGGTGCGGGATAGGCGGAGAAGAGGTCGCAGACCGGCCCGTCGAAATCAAGCAGCACCGCACTGGTCTGCCGCAGCAGAGGCAGCAGAGCACAGTGGTCAGCGCCAGTCATCAGGAACGTCCTGTGGCGATCGTTCCCCAGACGCTGTCGAACCACAACCGCGCCTGTGTCACGTACTGGGAAGCGACGGATTCCGGATCCTCGTCGTGGCTGTGGTGGAAGAGGACGGAGTCACGGCCCATGAGGTCGTAGATGTCGATCCTCTCCTGGTTGATGGTGACGGCGTGCTGGGTGATCGGGTAGAAGCCGAAGAACACCTCCCTCTGGTTAATGATGTAGAGCTTGAAAGTGGGTGAGGTGGCATAGACACGGGTTTCCACGGTAGCGCTCTCCACCAATCCCAGCGTTTCCAGCTCTCCGACAACGTCCTCGATGGCCTGGGTGTAGCGCAGGATGATCCGCTGAAGTCGCGCGCGAATCTCGGGATCGTCCGCGCCAGTGTCACCCCGTGTGGGAACAGCCATCGGAACCGAGGTGTCCGGGACGAGGATGCGAATCCGAATGCTCCGGGGCGTGAACCGCCCGTGGCGAACTTGGTCCAGCGGCTCTTGCAGGGCTCCGTGAAGGGTCTCCGCGGACAGACCGGCGAAGTCGATGGTGACAGTCTCACTGGTGAAGGCGCGCCCAATGTGAGGGCGCAGACCGACTGGACGGGAGACACGCTCGCGTACGTACACTCCGCGTCCCTGTTGGGAGACGACCAGTCCTTCGTCACGGAGGACACGGATGGCCTGCTGCACGGTCATCCGCGCCACTCCGTAGGTCGCCGCCAACTCGGCTCCGGAGGGGAGCTTATCCCCTGGCTTGAGCTTGCGGGTGAGGATGGCGGCGCGTAGCGCGTTGGCGACCTGTTGAAAAGGCGGTCGGGGATCTTCAGGGTCGATGGCCATGAAGCCAGCTTAGAGAACCTGCCTAGCCAAGCTAGAAGAAGTGCGCCCGATTCCCGCAATATGACTAGCATGCCTAGGCAACCTAGCCTATAGTGAACCTGAAGCCGAAATCCGCTCACCGCACCACTCCTGCTCTCAAGGTTGCACGTGGTGCCAGCCGTAACAGACACAAGCGGCCCTGTCCGGTGCGCCAACACCGGACAGGGCCTTAGCCCCCGACCTGACTGGACCAGGTGGTGACTCATGCCCAAGGCTACTGCCCTACCCGTGCCCGATTCGCGGCACAACGCCCGCATCCGCCCTGTGCGGGCAGGCTCCCACCGCGGAGGCGGCACGACGCCCTCCTCCAGGACTCCTCAGAACGCGGCCGCCGGGCGAGGTGCCCGCGGTGTGGCGGGTCTCGTGCTGGGCCTGGCCGTGCCGCTGCTGCTGGCGGCCTTCCGCCCCGCGCCCGACTCCCCCGCACTCCGCAGGCGGCCCGTGGTGCACCGGCCGCGACACGCCGCACCGCCGAAGCGGCAGGCACGGACCCTGCCCCCGCGCATCCCGAACTACACCGAGTTCGCCGCCTGCGCCCGCCGCCACTCGGCCCTGTGGGAGGCCACCTACACCCACGGCTCCCCCTGCCCGTACGTGGCGCGCAACCGGGTCACCGGAAGCACGGTGGCCGCCGACGACGTGGACCTGCTCGACCACATCCTGGCCACCTACGAACACCCCCACCCCGTACGCGGCTACTACGGCCAGCACTTCCTCCCCCACGGCCACAGTTACGGGAGCAGCCGAAGCCGTGGCCGTCACGGCACCCAGCCGGGCGGCCGTCTGGAGGGCGGCCGTGCGGCGGGACAGCGCACCGACAGCGCGCAGGAGCGGTGGAACGGGGGCGGGTGGTGATGGCCGACTACACCCTCACTGCTGACCAGATTGCTCTGCTGGCCGACGGGCGCGCCTACGTGGAGGAGCATCCCCGCGGCCTGGCCGTGGTGCTGGGAGCAGACCAGCTCATCCTGCCCGTAGGCGACGTGTCCGCCACGGTCACCGCCCTGGCCAACCTCGACAGCCTGCTGGGCGCGGCCCTGTCGGCGGTGGCCCTGTACCGGCGCACCCGCCCCTGGCAGCCCACGCCACCCGACCAGGCCGGGCAGGCCACACAGGCCGCAGAGGCCGGGGAGGCGGGGTGAGCACGGTGTTCACCACCCTGCCCGGACAGCCGCACAGTGTGGGGGCGGCGCGGCGTTTCGTGGCGGCGTCCTTGCGGGCCTGTCCGGTGGGGGTGCCCGACGAGGTCACCGAGGCGGTGGAGCTGGTCGTCTCTGAGCTGGCCACCAACGCCCTACGCCACACCCGCACCGGGGCTTCCGGGGGCACCTTCAGCGTGCGCGTGGAGACCACCCCGTGCCGGGTGCGGGGCGAGGTGCACAGCGGAGCCCTCCTGCACCGGCACGACACCCCGCACGTGTTCCAGGCCGACCTTGGCGGGCTGGCCGAGGGCGGGCGCGGCCTGGCCCTGGTCGACCAGCTCACCACCCGCTGGGGCAGCCTGCCCCACGCCCACGGCGTCTACTTCCTCCTCCACTGGCCCACCCCAAGAACCTGACCGAACCCGCCCGGGCAGGCCGCACACGCCCGGACCGCATCCCGCACGACCCAGCCCCGCTGCGGTCGGCCCACGCCCGCAGCAGTCAGCCCCGCAAGCGTGGCCGGGGCCGTCTCCTTCCCCGGCCCCGGCCACCCCGATTCGACGTCGAAAAGGTTCTGTGTTCCATGCCTGATGACGACTTCGTGACCTTGTATGCCGGCCCTCTGGACGGGCTCACCGTCACCCGCACCCACCTGGACACCCTCGCCCAAGACCACGGAAACGACCGCTTCCTGCTCCTCACCCACTGCGGAGCCTCCGGCCTCTACCAGCAGCAGACCGAAGACCGCTGGATCTACGCCGCCCCCGGACTACTCGGCCACAACGACAACCCGAAGGGCGATGCCGGGGAGGAGGCCCCGTGAGCGGCCGGTCCGAACAGGCGCGCATCTACCGCATCAGCGAAAACCGGGTCTGGCGCGGAAAGACCGAACTGTCCCCCGCCCAGATCCACGCCCTGGCCCAGACCCTGGCCGCCATCACCCGCACCCGCGAAGAAGACGCCCTGCGCGAGGCCTACCCGGTCGGTGCCCGGGTGCGGTTCGGGGGCAACCTGCACACCGTGACCGGCTACACCGACTCCCCTGGCCTGCCGCCCATGCTCAAACTCTCCAGCAACACCATCGCCCACCCCACCCACGTCACCCACACCTGAACAGAGCCTTTCCGCGGTCAGGTACGCCGGGACCATCCCCGCGTGCGCGGGGAGCTCCCTTGGCGACCTGGGACTTTACCAGCGGCCCGGGCGGTTTTCCTTCACTCGGGAAAACCTGGGCAAGCACCCCAGCCGTCGGCAACGCCCCCGCAGTCCCACAGTCCGCTCGTGTCCTGCCCGCTGGACCGCGGAACCGGCTGGAAGCCCTCCTGTCGCCGGACGCCACGGACGACCACCGGCACGGCCTTGACGATCATGGCCCCAGGGACAGAACAGATGCTTGTTATGCCCCCAGGGCCATGGAAGACGGTGAAACGGTGCCGCAACCTCGCGGCCCGGCCCAGGCTGGTGGGGGCACTTCACTGTTCCCTCTGTTTCGGCCGCGAGGCGCGGCAGCCTTGAGCGCCGCTCCGGTACCTGAGGGACTGTCAGCTTCCCGTAGCGCTTCACCACCCGGAAACCCGCCGCCCGGCAACCCCTCCCGCGCCCGAGGATCGGTCAAGGCTGCCGCGCCTCGCGTCCGAAGCAGACAGAAACTGTTGCTGCAATGCAGCACCATCCCCACGTGCGTGGGGAGCACGGGCCCCCACGACTCTTGGGCTCTGGAGGGGGCGGACCATCCCCACGTGCGTGGGGAGCACGTGCACGCAACCTGACGTTGGAGGAGCTATGGCGGACCATCCCCACGTGCGTGGGGAGCACCACGTTCAAGGTGTCCGGCAAGCCCGAACTGTCGGACCATCCCCACGTGCGTGGGGAGCACGGACGGCGGGGCGACGATGTAGCCGCCGTCAGCGGACCATCCCCACGTGCGTGGGGAGCACCGGGCCTCTGACCCCAAGCGGCTCGCCGCATACGGACCATCCCCACGTGCGTGGGGAGCACGACCGGCTGTGGTCCCCGAAGGAAGCAGCGGCCGGACCATCCCCACGTGCGTGGGGAGCACAGCACCTCACCGGTGTCGGTGTGGACGCGGATCGGACCATCCCCACGTGCGTGGGGAGCACGCGCCGCGCTTCACCCCAGACCGGTACAGCCACGGACCATCCCCACGTGCGTGGGGAGCACCGGCGCGGCACGGCCGTTTTGGCGAGGTGCGGCGGACCATCCCCACGTGCGTGGGGAGCACGTCTCTGTGCCGTCCACGGCGACTCGGGCGGTCGGACCATCCCCACGTGCGTGGGGAGCACCCCCCGCCCACCACTCAGGTGGACGGGGGCCGCGGACCATCCCCACGTGCGTGGGGAGCACGGCCGCAAGATCCGCTGGGGCACGTCCGGTGACGGACCATCCCCACGTGCGTGGGGAGCACCGCTGGAGCTGGCCGCGCAGCTCCGGGGTGATCGGACCATCCCCACGTGCGTGGGGAGCACGCCTCTTTCAGGTCATTCCAGAGGTCCTGCGCCGGACCATCCCCACGTGCGTGGGGAGCACAGGATGACGACGGAGAAACCTACATTGCCGGGCGGACCATCCCCACGTGCGTGGGGAGCACTATTGAGTTGACAAGGAACGTGTGGCTAGCCGCGGACCATCCCCACGTGCGTGGGGAGCACTGCCCGCACTGCGACGCCCTGTCCCTGCGCGCCGGACCATCCCCACGTGCGTGGGGAGCACGGCGCGCGCGGCGGCCACGACCTGTTTCACGTCGGACCATCCCCACGTGCGTGGGGAGCACGTCAGGGACGGCGCTTTTCGGGCGATGTTCGCCGGACCATCCCCACGTGCGTGGGGAGCACAGGCTGAGAACGACGCAAGCGTCTGCGGCAGGCGGACCATCCCCACGTGCGTGGGGAGCACACCGGCCCGAACTCACCCAGCACCACCCGCCGCGGACCATCCCCACGTGCGTGGGGAGCACTTTGGTGGCGTTGCCGCGGCCGGTTGCGAACGCGGACCATCCCCACGTGCGTGGGGAGCACGTCGCCTCCGCGCGACTCGGCGCTCATCGCCCCGGACCATCCCCACGTGCGTGGGGAGCACAGTTCATGCAGAAGTGGATCACTCGCCGCCCTCGGACCATCCCCACGTGCGTGGGGAGCACATCGAAACGGTGTGGTTGCACGAGGAGTACGACGGACCATCCCCACGTGCGTGGGGAGCACAGTAGGCCCCGTCACCGTGGTGGTGGCGGGGCCGGACCATCCCCACGTGCGTGGGGAGCACGCGCAGTGGAGCCACAGCGACGACTCCTCCCCCGGACCATCCCCACGTGCGTGGGGAGCACGCTCGGCTCCCCCGGAAGCACCACCACGAACGCGGACCATCCCCACGTGCGTGGGGAGCACGCGTTGCACCGCGGCGAGCGGAGGCGAATTCACGGACCATCCCCACGTGCGTGGGGAGCACTTGACTCCGGCTTGCCAGGGCTCCGGAAGACCCGGACCATCCCCACGTGCGTGGGGAGCACCCGAGGAGCCGCGACTGGTCGAGGAGCCGCGACGGACCATCCCCACGTGCGTGGGGAGCACAGCAGGGCATCCCGGAAAGCGACTGGCCGCGGCGGACCATCCCCACGTGCGTGGGGAGCACCAAGGCGCGGGACCCGCGCCGGGTCGCGGTCTAGGACCATCCCCACGTGCGTGGGGAGCACAGGTCAGCGAGCGGACCGCCCTTCACCATAGCCGGACCATCCCCACGTGCGTGGGGAGCACGAACCCCGCGTGGGTCGTGCCCCTATCCACTGCGGACCATCCCCACGTGCGTGGGGAGCACGTCCACGCCGCCTCGGCGTGCGGCCCCAACCGCGGACCATCCCCACGTGCGTGGGGAGCACCACGCGGGCGTCCACCAGGCCGTCGATCGCGGCCGGACCATCCCCACGTGCGTGGGGAGCACGCGATCAGTCGCCCCATGTCCTGGGCCGAGTTCGGACCATCCCCACGTGCGTGGGGAGCACGAACCGCGCGGTAATCACGTTTCCGCCCGTGGCGGACCATCCCCACGTGCGTGGGGAGCACCTCGAGGCCTCCGGAACCCGCAGGTACCCCGACGGACCATCCCCACGTGCGTGGGGAGCACTCAAACAGAAACCAGACAAAATGGGGCAGACTCGGACCATCCCCACGTGCGTGGGGAGCACTAGGCGGCTCGCTGCATGGCGGTCTGCATGATCGGACCATCCCCACGTGCGTGGGGAGCACGTGAGCCGCTCGGCGAGCGCGGCCGGGTCGGTCGGACCATCCCCACGTGCGTGGGGAGCACGGCCGGTTTGGTGGGGGCGATGGGTTTGACGGCGGACCATCCCCACGTGCGTGGGGAGCACCGCCAACCGGACGTCCGTGCCCGTGGTATGGCCGGACCATCCCCACGTGCGTGGGGAGCACGCGAAGAACCTGGCGATCAACGCGTTCCTGGCCGGACCATCCCCACGTGCGTGGGGAGCACAACGTGTCGCGGCGGGCGGCAACCGACACGATCGGACCATCCCCACGTGCGTGGGGAGCACCATCCCCACGACGAGGGTGTGCCGGTTGTCGACGGACCATCCCCACGTGCGTGGGGAGCACTCCGGGAGAGCATGGGCGCGTGCACGGCGCTCCGGACCATCCCCACGTGCGTGGGGAGCACGACGATGACGAGACCGCCCGATTGCATGAGGTCGGACCATCCCCACGTGCGTGGGGAGCACGCTAGCTAGGGAGAAAACCGATGAGGCCTAGGCGGACCATCCCCACGTGCGTGGGGAGCACCCGCAGCCCTGGACCGTGCAGCGTTTGGTGCCCGGACCATCCCCACGTGCGTGGGGAGCACGTTCTTCGCCGACAGCACCCGCCCGGCCTTGGCGGACCATCCCCACGTGCGTGGGGAGCACGGGAGGTGCTCCATGACGTACTCGGCGGTGACCGGACCATCCCCACGTGCGTGGGGAGCACGGACGGGGCGTGGTCTCAGACATCGGCGTCCTCGGACCATCCCCACGTGCGTGGGGAGCACCTCCCCACGCACGTGGGGATGGCCCGATCCGACGGACCATCCCCACGTGCGTGGGGAGCACGCGAGCTCTTCCAGGAGTGCCTGGTCGAAGTGCGGACCATCCCCACGTGCGTGGGGAGCACAGAAACTGACCTGCGGTTTTTCGGGGCGTTATCTTGCCGTGATCAACCTTGCAGGGCAGTCTCGGCCCGTCAGTCACCTTAGACCAATTTTGGCGGAAGAACACTGGCGTTCCGAGCGGGCGGTCGGGTGCTGGAGCCGCTGACGGGGCCCCGGGGGTGGGGGCGATGCGGGCGGGGAAGCCTCCGGTCTGCTTCGGCCGGGAGGCCCGGCAGCCTTGAGGGGCGCTCTGGTGCTTGAGGGGTTGTCGGCTCTCCGCAGCGCTCCGCCATCCGGGAACCCGGCGGCCGACAGTCCCTCCCGCACCCGAGGAGCGGTCAAGGCTGCCGCGCCTCGCGGCCGAAGCAGGCGGCAGGGGTCCCCGTACCGCCGCCCGGCGGACGGCCCTCGAATCCCACGTCCGGGGCAGGCCCTTCTGTGCTGCGGCCGTGCCCCGGGGCACGGCCGCCCGCGTCTACTCCCCGGGGCGGGTGACCGCTGCGATGGCCCGGGGGACGGCGTCGAACAGGTCGGAGGCGCTGATCGGTGCGCCGTCGTGGGCCAGGCGGGCGGCCAGGCCGTGCAGGTAGGCACCGCACACCGCGGCCTCCCACGAGGGCAGGCCAGCCGCCAGCAGCGCGCCGATCATGCCCGCCAGTACGTCCCCGCTGCCCGCGGTGGCCAGCAGCGGGGTGCCGGTCGGGTTGGCCGCCACCGGCCTGCCCGGTTCGGCGACCAGGGTCGTGGAGCCCTTGAGCAGCACCGTGCAGCCGTACTCGGCGGCGGCCCGCCGCGCGTGCTCCAGCCGGTTGGCCTCGATGTCGGCGCGGTCGGCGCCGGGCAGCAGCCGCGACAGCTCGCCCGCGTGCGGGGTGAGCAGGGTGGGGGCGTCGCGCTTGCGCACCAGGTCCGGGTCGCGCGCCAGCAGGGTGATGGCGTCGGCGTCCACCAGCACCGGCTCCTCGGTGGCCAGCACCGCCTCCAGTTCCGCCGCGGCCGTGGGGTGCAGGCCGCGGCCCGGCCCGATCACCCACGCGGCCACCCGCCGGGGCAGGCTCGCCACCGGGTCCATCGGGTCCAGGACCGACACGACCGCCTCCGGCCAGCGGGCCACCACCTCGCGGGCCACCTCGGGCTGTCCCGCGTAGCGGAGCATGCCCACGCCGGTGCGCAGCGCTCCCCCGGCCGCGAGCACCGCGGCCCCCCGGTAGCGGTCGCTGCCCGCCGCCAGGCCGAGCACGCCCCGCCGGTACTTGTCGCTCTCGGCGGTCGGGCGCGGCAGCAGCGCGGCGACGTCGGCGGCCTGCGGGGCGACCACGTCCGGGGCGGGCAGGTCCGGGGCCAGGCCGATGTCCACGAACTCCACGACCCCGGCGCGCTGCGCTCCCGGGTCGACGAGCAGCCCCGGCTTGTGGGTGCCGAAGGTGACGGTGACGTCGGCCCGCACGCTGGCCCCGGGGACCGCGCCGGTGTCCGCGTCGACCCCGCTGGGCAGGTCCACGGCGACCACGGCGGCGTCGGTGGTCTCGGTCAGCGCGGCCAGGGAGGCGTGCGGTTCGCGCAGCGCCCCGCGCACGCCGATCCCCACGAGGCCGTCCACGACCAGGTCGGCGGCGGCGACGAGGTCGGCGGCCTCCGCCACGGCGGCGGTGCGGCCTCCGGCGGCGCGCAGCGCGGCCAGGCCGCCCGGGTGCGGGGTGCGGCCCGCGGCGACCGCCGTCACCGCGGCGCCGCGCCGCGCCAGTTCGGCTCCGGCGAAGAGCGCGTCGCCGCCGTTGTCGCCGCTGCCGACCAGCAGCACCACCCGCGCCCCCGAGACGCGGGGCAGGATCTGCGCGCAGACCGAGGCCAGTCCGAAGGCGGCCCGGTGCATCAGCGTGCCGTCGGGGAGCCGGGCCATGAGCGCGTGCTCGGCGGTTCGGACGGTCTCCACGACGTGTGCGGTGCGCATGCTCTCCCCTATCGGTCGACGGTCGGATCGATCGCACGGCATGCCCGGCGCTCGGTGCGATCATGGTGGTGATGTTCCACCCGACGCGGCTGTGTGTCCTCCGCCACACAGCTACCCGATCCACCCGCCGGGGCCGATTGCCCTCCCTGGTTTACTTTTGCCACCGCGAAGACCAGCCGCCATCCATCGAGCAGCAGCACGGAACACTTCCATGACCTTCACTGACGACCGTGTTACCACCGACTCCGGCTTGACCGACCGCGTCTCCCTCCTGCAGAACGCCATGCACAAGCTCGGCGCGGACGTCATCCGGCTGCAAACCCAGCTCAGCGAGATCGCGACCAGTACCGCGCCCCCGCGGTCGCAGGAGCGGCAGCCCGCGTCGCAGTTCATCTTCAACCTGTCCCGGGAGGAGTACCGCGGCGAGCTCGCCGCCCTCGTCTCCTGGGTGAACGACTTCCTCATCCCGGTCTACGCGGGGCCGGTGACCCGCTGGTGCCCGGCCTGGTGGGAGCACCACGAGGCGGTGGGACGGCTGCACGCGGTGCGCCTGGCCTACCTGGAACTCACCGACACCCACCTGTCCGGGCCGTCGGGGCCGGGGCTGTGGCACCGCGACCACCTGGACCCCGCCCTGGACCGGCTGCTCGGCTCCGACGGCCCGTTCGCCGACTGCCTGGGTCCCACCGGGCACCGCCCCCGCGGCTCCTGAGGGGTCAGGTCTTGCGCAGTCGGACCCGGCGGACCCGGTGGTCCTCGCCCTTGTAGAGGACGAGGGTGGCGCGCGGCCTGGTGGGGATGATGTTCTCCACCAGGTTGACCTCGTTGATGGTGCGCCACGTGTTGAGCGCGAACTCCCTGGCCTCCTCCTCGGTGGCGGAGGTGGCCATGGCGTGGAAGTAGGAGCGCGGGTCCTCGAAGGCGGTGCGGCGCAGCTCCATGAACCGGTCCAGGTACCAGGAGCGGATGTGCTCCACCCGGGCGTCCACGTAGAGGGAGAAGTCGAAGAAGTCGGCCAGTGCCAGCCGTCCCGCAGGAGGCGGCTGGAGCACGTTGATGCCCTCGACGATGAGGATGTCGGGCCGGTGCACGGTCTGCGTCTCGCCGGGCAGGATGTCGTAGGCCAGGTGCGAGTAGATGGGGATCTTCATCATGTCGGCGCCGGCCTTCATCTCCGAGACGAACCGGAGCAGCGCGCGCCGGTCGTAGCTCTCGGGGAAGCCCTTGCGGTTCATGATCCCGCGCTCCTGGAGCACCGCGTTGGGGTACAGGAAGTTGTCGGTGCTGACGAGTTCGACGTTGGGGTGGTCGGGCCACTGGGCCAGCAGTGCCCGCAGCAGCCGGGCCGTGGTGGACTTGCCGACCGCCACGCTTCCGGCCACTCCGATGACGAAGGGGGTGGGGCGGTCGCTCTCCCCGAGGAAGCCGCGCACCGCCGCGTGGCGCTGCCGGGTGGCCTTGACGTAGAGGTTGAGCAGCCGGGACAGCGGCAGGTAGATGTCGCGGACCTCGTCCAGCGAGGTGGGGTCCGCGGTGCCGCGCAGCACCTCCAGCTCCGCTTCGGTCAGCGACAGTGGGGTCGCCGCCCGCAACTCGGCCCACGAATCGCGGTCGAGTTCCATGTACGGCGTCAGGAAGCCGTTCTTCGTCGCATGAGACACGTCTGCCCACCCTAGACGAACGGGATTCGGTATCGGCGTGCGCCCCGCCTCTTCCCTGCCCCCGTGCCGGACCGGATCACCCGCTCCCGGCCGGACCGAGCGCAAAGTCCTGGTCCGGGGCGCGTAAAAAGACCGCAGCGGTGAACTATTCCGACGGTACGCGCCGGTTGCGCTGGACGACACCCCCCTTGTGTGCTGTCTTCCTTGCAGATCCGAGGAGTGGAGATTCCCGTGTCCGTGCTCCGTGAGCGCTCCCACAGCCTGCGTCCCGCCCCGACCGGCCCGTCGGGCGACACGGCCGCCGTCGTGTGGCCGCTGCTCCGGATCAACCTGGGGCTGGGCTACCTGTGGGCCTTCCTGGACCTCACCTTCGGCCTGGGCTGGTTCGCGCCGCCCGAGCGGGCCTGGCTCACCGGCAACAGCCCGATCCGGTGGTCCCTGATCAGCCTGGATTCCCCCGCCGCGGAGCTCTTCCGCCCCACGGCGGGCCATCCCCTGCTCGACCTGGCCCTGATGCTGCTGCTCCTGCTGCTGTGCGCGGCCTTCACCCTGGGGGTGGCGCTGCGCGCCGCCGCGGTCGGCAACGCGCTGCTGATGGGCCTGTCCGCGCTGGCCCGGTTCCCCGACCCGCCGGACCTGTTCGTCAACCTCCACCTGATCCTGCTCCTGCTCGGTTTCGGTCTGGCCGCCAACGGCTCGGGAGAGGTCTGGGGACTGGGCCGGGTCTGGCGCCAGAGCCCGCTGGTGCGGCGCTTCCCCTGGCTGCGCTAGCCCGGGAAACGCTCGGACCTCGGGTTTTTCTGTGTGAGAAGCCAGACGCTCCCGCGGGCGAATGCGGGCGAACCGCACCGCCACGACCTGCGTCAAAGGGGGTACACGGACCTCTGGTCTATACCGCTACCTGCGAAAATCGTGATTGGGCCAGACCGTCGCAGCTCTCTTCCGCCTCCTTTTTTGGTTACTCTGACGCTCATGTGTGGAATCGTTGGCTACGTCGGGCCGAAACCGGCGCTGGAAGTCGTCGTCGAAGGCCTGGCCAGGCTTGAATACCGGGGGTACGACTCCGCCGGTGTCGCGATCCTCAGCGACGGCAAGCTTCAGACCGAGAAGCGCGCCGGCAAGCTGGCGAACCTGCGGGCCGCGCTGGAGCAGAACCCGCGCTCCGCCGACGGCATCGGCATCGGCCACACCCGCTGGGCCACCCACGGTGCGCCCACCGACCACAACGCCCACCCCCACGTGGACAACACCAACCGCGTGGCGGTCATCCACAACGGCATCATCGAGAACTTCGCCCAGTTGCGGGTGGAGCTGGAGGAGCGCGGCTGCAAGTTCCGCTCCGAGACCGACACCGAGGTCGTGGCCCACCTGCTCAGCGAGGAGCTGAAGGAACGCGGCGACAAGGACCTGGGCGCCGCGATGCGCTCCGTCTGCCGCCGTCTGGAGGGCGCCTTCACCCTGGTCGCGATCTGCGAGGACATTCCCGACCTGGTGGTGGCCGCGCGCCGCAACTCCCCGCTGGTGGTGGGCCGCGGCAAGGGGGAGAACTTCCTCGCCAGCGACGTGGCCGCGTTCATCGCGCACACCCGTGACGCCGTCGAGCTGGGTCAGGACCAGGTCGTCGAGCTGCGTCCCGACTCGGTCACCATCACCGACTACGACGGCGCTCCCGCACCGGTGCGCGAGTACTACGTGGACTGGGACGCCTCCGCCGCCGAGAAGGGCGGCTACGAGTACTTCATGCTCAAGGAGATCGTCGAGCAGCCGCGCGCGGTCGCCGACACCCTCCTGGGCCGGGTGGCCGTGGACGGCACCCTGACCCTGGACGAGATGCGGCTGGCGCCCCAGGAGCTGCGCCAGATCTCCAAGATCGTCATCATCGCCTGCGGCACCTCCTACCACGCGGGCCTGATCGCCAAGTACGCGATCGAGCACTGGTGCCGTATCCCGTGCGAGGTCGAGGTCGCCAGCGAGTTCCGCTACCGCGACCCGATCCTGGACCGCCAGACCCTGGTCATCGCCATCTCCCAGTCCGGCGAGAGCATGGACACCCTGATGGCGACGCGCTACGCCCGGGAGCAGCAGTCGCGGGTGCTGGCCATCTGCAACGTCAACGGTTCCACGATCCCCCGGGAGTCCGACGGCGTGCTGTACACGCACGCGGGCCCCGAGGTCGGGGTGGCCGCCACCAAGACCTTCCTGACCCAGCTCGTCGCCTGCTACCTGGTGGGCCTCTACCTCGCCCAGGTGCGCGGGCTGAAGTTCGGCGACGAGATCAACACGATCATCGGCCAACTGGCCCGGATGCCGGAGCAGGTCGAGAAGGTCCTCAGCACCGTGGAGCCGGTCCGTGAGCTGGCCCGCTCCCTCGCCGACGCCAAGACCGTGCTGTTCCTGGGTCGGCACGTGGGCTACCCGGTGGCCATGGAGGGCGCGCTCAAGCTCAAGGAGCTGGCCTACATGCACGCCGAGGCGTTCGCGGCGGGCGAGCTGAAGCACGGCCCCATCGCGCTGATCGAGGACGGCCTGCCGGTGGTGGTCGTGGTGCCGTCGCGGGAGGGCCGCAGCGTGCTGCACGACAAGATCGTCTCCAACATCCAGGAGATCCGGGCGCGGGGTGCGCGGACCATCGTGATCGCGGAGGAGGGCGACGAGAGCGTGCGCCCCTACTCCGACACGCTGATCGAGATCCCCGCGGTGCCCACCCTGCTCCAGCCGATCGTGGCCACCGTCCCGTTGCAGGTGTTCGCCTGCGAGCTGGCCCTGGCCAAGGGGAACGACGTGGACCAGCCGCGCAACCTGGCCAAGAGCGTCACGGTGGAGTAGTCCGCCGGGCGCCGCCGAACGGACGGAAGGGGGCGGCTCCCCGCGGGGAGCCGCCCCCTTCCGTGTGCCCTGGCCGGGCGGAGCGCGGACGGCGGTCCGGGAACGGGAGCCGCCCCGCCTCCGGGGCCCGCGGGTCCGGGCAGGAGGCGGTACGGCTGCTGAGAGGGCCGCTGAGGCCCTGCGGGGCGGCGCCGGAGAAAAGGATCACGCCCGGGCCTGCGCGCCGCCGTGCGGCGCTATCCCAGCTCCTCGCGGACCACCTCGGCGAGCCGGTCCGCGACGTCCTGGGCGCGTTCCTGCGAGGCCGCCTCGACCATCACCCGCACCATCGGCTCGGTGCCGCTGGGGCGCAGCAGTACCCGGCCGCTGTCGCCGAGCTCCGCCTCGGCCTGGGCCACCTCGACGGCGATCCGCTCGGAGGTGGCGACCCGGGTCTTGTCCACGCCGCGCACGTTCACCAGCACCTGCGGCAGGCGGTTCATGACCTTGACCAGTTCCGCCAGCGCCACCCCCCGGCGGTTGACGGCGGCGAGCAGGTGCATCCCGGTCAGCAGGCCGTCGCCGGTGGTGGCGTGGTCCAGCAGGATCACGTGCCCGGACTGCTCGCCGCCGAGCGAGTACGATCCGGCCCGCATCGCCTCCAGGACGTAGCGGTCCCCGACGGGGGTCTCCACGACGGTGATGCCGGCCTCCTTCATGGCGAGTTTGAGGCCGAGGTTGGACATGACGGTGACCACGAGGGTGTCCTCGTTCAGCGCGTCCCGTTCGTGCAGTTCCAGCGCCAGGACGGCCATGATCTGGTCGCCGTCGACGACCGAGCCGTCGGCGGCCACGGCCAGGCAGCGGTCGGCGTCCCCGTCGTGCGCGATGCCCGCGTCGGCGTTGTGCTCCAGCACCGCCGCGCGCAGCGCGTCCAGGTGGGTGGAGCCGCAGCCTTCGTTGATGTTGAACCCGTCGGGCTGGTCGCCGATGGTGACGACCTCGGCTCCCGCGCGGCGCAGCGCCTCGGGGGCGATTCCCACCGCGGCGCCGTTGGCGCAGTCCACGACGACCTTGAGGCCGTCCAGCCGGTGGGGCAGGGAGTCCACCAGGTGGTTGATGTAGCGTTCCGCGCCGTCGGCGGTGTCGGTGACCCGGCCGACGTCCCTCCCGGTCGCTCCGGGGGCCGGGTTGCCCAGGCGCCGCTCGATCTCGTCCTCGACCTCGTCGGGCAGTTTGTGGCCGCCGCGCGCGAAGAACTTGATGCCGTTGTCGGGAGCCGGGTTGTGACTGGCCGACAGCATGACGCCGAAGTCCGCGTCCAGCGTCCCGGTCAGGAAGGCCACGGCCGGGGTGGGCAGCACGCCGAGCCGGACCACGTCCACCCCCGCACTGGCCAGTCCCGCGACCACAGCCGCCTCCAGGAACTCGCCCGAGGCGCGCGGATCGCGGCCGACCACCGCTCGGGGCCGTCTTCCTCCCGTGTTCCGGTCCGGCAGTACCTCGGCCGCCGCGATCGCGAGATCAAGTGCCAGTCCAGCGGTGAGGTCGCGTCCTGCGAGCCCGCGGACTCCGTCAGTGCCAAACAGCCGTGTCACGAACCAATCGCTCCGTTTCGTCCAGGTGACGGCGCTGGTCAACGCCATGGGATCCAGTATGCGGCGGTTGACGCGGCCGAGCGTCGACAGAAACGACTGTGGCCCGCACTGGCCACCCGTCCTCCTGACGGATGGCTGGCGGGCCTGGGACCTTGTTCCGGTGGAACACGTCCAGTCGTGGCGGCGTCGAACGACGCGGCCGCCGAACCGGGAAGGCGTGCTACCGCTTGGAGTACTGCGGAGCCTTGCGGGCCTTCTTGAGACCGGCCTTCTTCCGCTCCACCTGGCGGGCGTCGCGGGTGAGGAAGCCGGCCTTCTTCAGCGGCGGGCGGTTGTGCTCGGGGTCCATGGCGGCGAGCGCGCGGGCGAGGCCGTGACGGAGCGCACCGGCCTGGCCGCTGGTGCCGCCGCCGTTCAGGCGGGCAAAGACGTCGTAGGCGCCCTCGAAGCCCAGGGTGACCAGGGGCTCCTTGATGAGCTGCTGGTGCACCTTGTCCGGGAAGTAGGCCTCGAGCGACTTGCCGTTGATCTTCCACTCGCCGGTGCCGGGGACGACGCGGACGCGCGCGACGGCGGTCTTGCGCCGCCCGGTCCCCAGGGCGGGCCCGGAAGCGGTCGGAATGTACGTCTCGCCGGCCACCTCGGGGCTCTCGGTGGTGTACTCGGCCGGGAACTCCTCGGAGTTCTCGTCGAATTCCTGAACGTCTTCGATGCCGGTGGGCTCGACCACGGTTCTCCTCGTACTTCCTTAGTCTCGCGAACGCCTACGCGGGCTGCTGGATCTTGGTGATCTCGAACGGCACCGGCTGCTGGGCCTGGTGCGGGTGCTCCGGCCCGGCGTACACCTTGAGCTTCTTGGCCATCTGACGGCCCAGAGAGTTCTTCGGCAGCATGCCCTTGACCGCCTTCTCCACAGCGCGGGCCGGGTTCTTGGCCATCAGTTCGCTGTAGGGGACAGCGCGCAGACCACCGGGGTAGCCGGAGTGCCGGTAGGCCCGCTTCTGCTGCAACTTCTTACCGGTCAGCGCCACCTTGTCGGCGTTCACGACGATCACGTAATCACCGGTGTCGATGTGGGGCGCGTAGTACGGCTTGTGCTTGCCGCGAAGCAGCGCAGCGACGTGGCTCGCCAGCCTGCCGAGCACGACATCGGAGGCGTCGATGACGTGCCACTGACGCTGGACATCGCTGGGCTTGGGGCTGAATGTGCGCACGATCGTATTGCCTTCTCAGTCGGCGGTGTCCGCCTCCGCGCTTGCGAAGACGGGGAAACTCGTATTACTGGCCCGAAAGGCACCCGGTTCCCCGAGGGCCGTTTCGGTAGGTTTGAGTGCGCAGACGGTGATGCGTGATCGGCGCCCAACGAGGTCTGGTGGGTACCCACGGCAACTCAACGCACAACGAAGGAGAATCGTAGCCCGGACATGAGTCACAGGTCAAAGCCCCCATGCACCGGTTTCGTGCCATGGGGTGGCCAGCGCTCATGTCGCGGTGCGCGATTACTCCACTCTCATTATGCCTTGAGTGACGAGTGCTTGTGCACCGTCACCGGCCCCGACCCGTCGGGTTGGTCACGCGCCCGCGCGTCTTTTGAGGTCAGTCGCTCCGCTAGCGGAACCGGACGGTGGAACGGTCCCCCGTGGAGAGCACTGACTAGGATAGTGGCGGCAGTGTCGCCACCGCCTTACCTCACGAGGATAGCGCGCGGCCGGGAAGGGTCCGTCACCGCTCTCCCTCTTGTTCGCTTCCGGTGGTGTGTCCCCCCGAACGCGCCCCCTCCGACAGGATCCCTTTCGCCCCCCAGCCAGTCCGGTCTGCGGCCTCGCGACCGTTCCTGAGCAGGCGAGCATACGGAATCGTGACGCAGTACGCGGCGGGGACGGGTCGCTCCCCGGCTCGCTCCCGCCCCAGGACAGCATCCGGAGTCTCCCATCGCACCCCAGCCGAACGAGCCCACCGACGGCCCCGCCCCCTACGGGCCGCCGCTTCCCCCCGCGCCCCCGAATCCGGGCGCGGACGAGACCGCGCAGGCTCCGCGGTCCGCGTTTCCCCCTCCGCCGCCCCAGCCCGCCCAGGGCCAGGACGTCCTCGCATCAGGCCCCCAGGCCCCGCTGGGACCCATGCGGCCGCCCACCTCCCCGAACCGGGGCATGAACGAGACCGCGCAGGCCCCTCGGCCTGCGTTTCCCCCTCCGCCGCCCCAGCCCGCCCAGGGCCAGGACGTCCTCGCATCAGGCCCCCAGGCCCCGCTGGGACCCATGCGGCCGCCCGCGTCCGGCCCGCTGCCGCCGGGGGTGACCCCGCTGGCCGGCCAGCCCTTGGCGGGCCAGCCTCTTCCTCCGGGGGCGGCTCCGC
>NZ_KQ950182.1:486707-511846 GCF_001517975.1 Thermobifida cellulosilytica TB100 | reverse complement strand
GGTGGACCCGCCGCCCCGCCGCAGCTCCCCGGCGCGGCACCCTCCGGCCCCCAGCAGCCCCCCGCCTGGACCGGTCCCAGCGGCGCCCAACCACCCCTCCACCACGCACAGCCGCCCCCGGAGCAGCCGCTCCAGGGGCGGGTGGTCCCGCCGGGGGGAGCGGTCCCCGGCATGGAGGACGCCACCCAGGTGGTGCCTCCCGTTGCCGAGGACGCCACCCAGGTCGTGCCCCCCGTTGCCGAGGACGCCACCCAGGTCGTGCCCCCCGTTGCCGAGGACGCGACCCAGGTGGTTCCCCCGGTGGACGCGGCGGCCACCCGGATGATGCCTCCGGTGGACGGCTCCCCCAGCCAGGCGCCCCGGGACGACGACATGTTCGGCGGGCTGCCGATGTTCCGCGACGAGGTTCCCGCCCGGGACACCACGGCCAGCACCGCCGAGATGGACCTGTCCGAGTACGACGCCTACGCGAGCGGCCGGGGGCGGCGGCGCGCCCCGTCCGGCGCCCTCCCGGTCAGCTCCCGGACCCTGCTCGTCGGCGCGGGCTTCCTCGCCCTGCTGCTGGTCGCCGGAGGCACCACGTTCCTGCTGGCCTCCCGGGGCGGCTCCACCGCGGAGAACACCGAGCCCGCCCAGTACGACGTCTCCCTGGTCGCCGACGAGTCCACCGACCCCGAGCCGCTCAAGGCGGGGGAGCTCTTCGCCGAGGAGACCGTCGAGGTGGACGGCGAGACCTTCACCCTGCTGCTGACCGACGACACCGACAAGTGCGCGACCACCGCCCACGGCGACTACGGCGACGTGCTCACCGAGCACCAGTGCCGCCAGGTGGTGCGGGCCACGTACGTGAACGAGGAGGGCACCCGCGCGGTCACCGTCGGCGTGGTGGCGATGGCCGACTCCGAGGGCGCGCAGGCGGCGGCCGAGGCGCAGGACCCCGCGGGCACCCAGTGGTTCGCCGGACTGGCCGGGCAGGAGGGCAGCGGAGCCGAGCGGATGGACATCGCGGGCGGCCACGTCTCCAGCGCCGTCTGGGGCCGCTACGTGGTCTTCTCCCTCGCCGCCAACTCCGACGGGCGCACCCCGCAGGGGGAGAACCCGGAACTGGCGGGGCTCAGCGAGTACTTCGTCGACGTCGCCCTGGCCCCCCTGGGCGAACGCGCGGTGAGCTGACCCCGCGGAACCGACGCGGCCGCGGTGCCTCCGGGAAGCCGAGATCCCGGGGGCGCCGCGGCCGCGTCCCGTCTCCTACTCCGCCGCGCGCTCCAGGACGCGGAAGCGGCGGGTGGCCGCGGCTCGCGCGGCCAGCTCCTCGTCGGGGGGGTAGCGCACCTCCTCCAGGGTGAGGCCGTGCGGGGGCACCACGTGCACGGCGGAGTCCCGCACCCCGGCGCGCAGCACCTGGGCAGGCCACTCCGGCGGGCGGCGGCCGTCCCCGACCGCCAGCAGCGCCCCCACCAGGGCGCGCACCATGTTGTGGCAGAACGCGTCGGCCTGCACGGTCGCCGCGTACAGGTGCGTGTCCTCCCGCGTCCACTCCACGCGCTGCAACTCGCGGACCGTGGAGGCCCCCTCCCGTCGACGGCAGTAGGCGGCGAAGTCGTGTTCGCCCAGCAGCGCGGCGGCCGCCTCGTTCATCCGGGCGGGGTCGAGCGGGCGGCGGTGCCACAGGACGTCGCGGCGGCGCAGCGGGTCCACCCCGCCGGGTGCGTCGCTCACCCGGTAGACGTAGCGGCGGAACAGCGGGGAGAAGCGCGCGTCGAAGCCCGGCGGCGCCGGGGCCACCGCGGTCACGCGGACGTCGGGGGGCAGCACCCCCGCCAGACGGCGCAGCAGCCGCTCCCCCTCGGCCTCCCACACCGCTGTCGGCACGTCCAGGTGGGCCACCTGGCCGCGGGCGTGGACCCCCGCGTCGGTGCGGCCCGCCACCGTCAACTGGGGGGCGGGCAGCCGCAGCACCCGGGCCAGCGCGGCCTGGAGCTCTCCCTGGACGGTGCGCCGCCCCGGCTGTTCGGCCCAGCCGGAGAAGTCGGTCCCGTCGTAGGAGATGTCCAGCCGCAGCCGGGTCACAGTCTCTTCGGTCACTTCTGCTGCCTCCGTCTACGACGAGTGCCCGGCCCCTGCTCGGGACCGGGCACTCGCGACCACGTACGTGGCGGGCTCGGCGTTACGCCTCGGCCGACCCCTCGGCCTGCGAGGTCTCGGAGGCCTCGGCGGTCTGCTCGGAGGTGGCGCCCTCGGCGGGCTGGTCGCCGGCCTCGGCCGCAGGCTCGTTCTTGGCCGCGGGTTCGGCCTTGGCCTCCTCCTTCTTGGCGGCCTTGGCGGGCAGCGCCTCGACCAGCTCGATCACGGCCATGGGCGCGTTGTCGCCCTTGCGCGGACCGATCTTGGTGATGCGGGTGTAGCCGCCGTTGCGGTTCTCGTAGCGCGGGCCGATCTCGGTGAACAGCTCGTGCACGACGGACTTGTCGGTGATCTTGGTCAGCACCAGGCGACGGGCGTGCAGGTCACCGCGCTTGCCGAGGGTGATCAGCTTCTCGGCGTACGGACGCAGGCGCTTGGCCTTGGCCTCCGTGGTCTTGATGCGACCGTGCCGGAACAGCGAGGTCGCCAGGTTCGCCAGCATGAGCCGCTCGTGCGCCGGGCCGGCGCCCAGACGAGGCCCCTTGGTTGGCGTGGGCATGTGTCGTTCTCCTCGTGTGCGGTCGGCCCGGTCCCGGGAAGGCCGGGCCGACCAGGGTCTGTGGGCTTAGTACTGCTCGGTCTCGACGTAGGACTGGTCGTCGTCGGAACCGTAGGAGTCGGCCGCGCTCCCCGGGTCGAACCCGGGCGGGGAGTCCTTCAGGGAGAGCCCCATGTCGGTCAGCTTCTGCTTGACTTCCTCTATGGACTTCGCACCGAAGTTCCGGATGTCGAGGAGGTCCTGCTCGGAGCGGGCGACGAGTTCGCCGACGGTGTGAATGCCCTCGCGCTTGAGGCAGTTGTAGGAGCGGACCGTGAGGTTGAGGTCCTCGATGGGCAGTGCCAGGTCCGCGGCCAGCGCGGCGTCCGTGGGAGAGGGACCCATGTCGATGCCCTCGGCGTCGACGTTGAGCTCCCGGGCCAGCCCGAACAGCTCCACCAGGGTCTTGCCCGCGCTCGCCACGGCGTCCCGGGGCCGGATGGCCGGCTTGGTCCAGACGTCCAGGATGAGGCGGTCAAAGTCGGTGCGCTGCTCGACACGGGTCGCCTCGACCTTGTAGGTGACCCGCATGACCGGAGAGTAGATGGAGTCGATCGGGATCCTGCCGATCTCCTGCCCCGGCTGCTTGTTCTGGGCGGCGGAGACGTAGCCGCGGCCGCGCTCGACCGTCATCTCCATCTCCAGCTTGCCCTTGCTGTTCAGGGTCGCGATGTGCAGCTCGGGGTTGTGCACCTCGACCCCGGCGGGCGGGGCGATGTCAGCAGCGGTGACCACCCCGGGGCCCTGCTTGCGCAGGTACATCAGCACCGGTTCGTCGTGCTCGGAGCTCACCACGAGACCCTTGAGGTTCAGGATGATCTCGGTGACGTCCTCCTTCACGCCGGGCACGGTGGTGAACTCGTGCTCGACGCCCTCGATGCGGATGCTGGTGACAGCGGCACCGGGGATGGACGACAGCAGGGTACGGCGCAGCGAGTTGCCGATGGTGTAGCCGAAGCCCGGCTCCAAGGGCTCGATGACGAACCTGGAGCGGAACTCGGAGATCGACTCTTCGGTCAGGGTGGGACGCTGAGCGATCAGCATGGTCCGTTTCTTCCTTTCCCACGGCCGCCCGCTATATGACGGCCACTGGACGGCCCCGCGGACTGCGGGGCCACAACTGTGCGACTGCCCGGTCCGCCCCTCCGCCCGTGTTCAGGCGGCGGAGGCGGCACCGGCGGCGTGCGAAGCTCGGGTCAGACCCGGCGGCGCTTCGGCGGACGGCAACCGTTGTGCGGAACCGGCGTGACGTCCTGAATCGAGCCGACCTCCAGACCGGTCGCCTGGAGCGACCGGATCGCGGTCTCGCGGCCCGAGCCCGGACCCTTCACGAAGACGTCGACCTTGCGCACGCCGTGCTCCTGGGCGCGGCGGGCGGCGGCCTCCGCGGCCATCTGCGCGGCGAACGGGGTGGACTTGCGCGACCCCTTGAACCCGACCTGCCCGGAGCTGGCCCACGAGATCACCGCGCCGGTCGGGTCGGTGATGCTCACGATCGTGTTGTTGAAGGTGCTCTTGATGTGCGCGTGTCCGTGGACGACGTTCTTCTTCTCTTTGCGGCGCACCTTGCGCACGGCGCCCTGACGGCCCTTAGGCGGCATTGACTACTCCCAAGATCATCGATCCGTTGGCTGGTACGGACCCGAACGACGGGGTCCGGACGGACTACTTCTTACCGGCCTTCTTCTTGCCGGCCACGGTCTTCTTCTTGCCCTTGCGGGTCCGCGCGTTGGTCTGCGTGCGCTGGCCACGGACCGGCAGACCGCGGCGGTGCCGGATGCCCTGGTAGCAGCCGATCTCGATCTTGCGACGGATGTCGGCCGCGACCTCACGACGCAGGTCGCCCTCGACCTTGTAGTTCGCGTCGATCCACTCGCGCAGCTTGACCAGTTCCTCTTCGGTCAACTGGTGGACGCGGGTGTCGGGGTTGACCCCGGTGTTGGCCAGGGTTTCGGCCGCGCGGGTGCGGCCGATACCGTAGACGTAGGTGAGAGCGACCTCCACCCGCTTCTCACGGGGGAGGTCGACGCCGGCGATGCGCGCCATTCGGGGCGTACTCCTTCTGTTTCGCGGAGGTCTTTCCCGTCCCCGAGCCCTCTCGCCGCCCAACGACGAGGCCCCGGCCTCCGACCGGGGGTGCTCCCGGAGCGCGCGCGCCGCCGGGATGGGTAACGGGATTCTTCACTGCACTGCGCCGACACGGCGGGGCCGTGGCCGACGGGATTCTCGGACGTCGAGAAGCGGGCCTCAGCCCTGACGCTGCTTGTGCCGCGGGTCCTCGCAGATCACCATGATCTTGCCGTGACGGCGGATCACTCGGCACTTCGCGCAGATCTTCTTGACGCTCGGCTTAACCTTCATGGTCGCTCCGGGTCCTGGGTCCGCCTGCGTCGACCGCACAGCGGCGGACGCGAGCGGAGAGGCTACTTGTAGCGGTAAACAATGCGCCCGCGCGTGAGATCGTACGGGCTCAGCTCTACAACGACTCGGTCGTCGGGAAGAATACGGATGTAGTGCATCCGCATCTTGCCGCTGATGTGAGCCAGCACCTTGTGCCCGTTGTCGAGCTCCACTCGGAACATAGCGTTGGGTAGGGACTCGATAACGGAGCCCTCAATCTCGATGGCGCCGTCTTTCTTAGCCATATCCTCCACGCTTCTGGGATCGGCCCCGTGAACAACGGGGGCTACGGGTGCGGATCTCCCCGAGTGTGGTGCGATCCGGCGCCCCGGTCATGAGAATTGATCACTGAGAATTCAGGTCAACTGCACTATTCTACGCCACGCGGACCGCAGACGCTGATGGAGGCAGCCTGACCCAACAACCCGAGTGTGGGCAGAACCAGTCTACCTGTTCCGCTGAACGCCTTTGCCCTGCCCTGTCCCCGGGTCGTGTGCGTTCTCGTCAGACCCCTACCCGCGGCGCGACGCCTGAATCCACAGGGCGGCCGCTCCCAGGACCACCGCCGCTCCCCACAGCCCGGCCGCCGCGACGTAGAACACCGGCTCCCCGCCGAGGACGAGGAGGACGGTCGCCACCGTCGCCAGCAGCGCGCCGACCCCGCCTCCCACCAGCCACGGCCCGAGCGCCACGGGCGGGTGCTGCCGGCGGGTGCCCGCCAGCGCCCCGGCCACCCGGCCGGGCAGGTCGGCCAGGTCGTGGCCGGGCAGGTCCTCGGTGAGCACGGCCAGCTCCCCCAGGGTGCGGGCGCGGTAGGCGGCCGCCACCCGCTCGGCGAGTTCGTCCTCGTCCAGGCGCCCCTGGGTGAAGTGCTCCCGCAGCCGTTCGGCGACGCGCTCCCGATCCGCGTCGGAGGCTCTGACATGAGGGCTGCTCTCCGACACCGCACCTCCCTCTCCGCCGACCGCTTCCTCCCCTCCACGCTACGGTCCCGCGGCAGGGACGCCAAAAGCCCCGGGAAAGTCCGCGGGCCGCCCGGAAGAGGGGCAGCCCGCACGGAACTGACGGAGAACGGGGTCAGAACCCGGGGTCGGGGAACCCCATCTCGGCGATCTTCTCCCGGTTCTCCTCACGGGCGGTGAGCACCAGCGGTCCGTCGGCCGTGACGGCCACCGAGTGCTCGAAGTGCGCCGACCGGCGGCCGTCCTGGGTCACCACGGTCCAGCCGTCCTCCAGGACGTTGACGTGCCGCGTGCCGAGGTTGACCATGGGCTCGATCGCCAGGCACATGCCCTCGACCAGCCGGATGCCCCGGCTGGTCTGCGTGTAGTTGAGCACGTGCGGCTCCATGTGCATCTCGGTGCCGATGCCGTGGCCGCCGTACTCGCGGACGTTGCCGAACCGCCCCCGGGAGACGATGTAGGCCTCGATGGCCCGCCCGATGTCGCCGAGCCGGTTGCCCGGACGCAACTGGGCGATGCCCTGCCACATCGCCTCCTCGCACACCTCCATCACGGTGCGGTCCTCGGCGGAGACCGACCCCACCGCGACGGTGATCGCCGAGTCGCCGTGCCACCCGTCGAGGATGGCGCCGCAGTCGATGGAGATGATGTCCCCGTCCGCGAGGATCTTGTCCGCCCGCGGAATCCCGTGCACCACCTCCTCGTTGACCGAGGCGCAGATGGAGCCGGGGAAGCCGTGGTAGCCCTTGAAGGACGGCACGGCCCCCGCCTCGCGGATGCTGCGCTCGGCGATGGCGTCGAGCTCCAGGGTGCTGATCCCGGGACGCACCGACTCGCGCAGCAGATCGAGGGTGCGGGCCACGACCCGACCCGCGGCCCGCATCTTCTCGATCTCGGCCGGAGACTTGAGCTGGATCCTGCTTCGTCCCTTGCGCAACATCAGGCTCTGCTCTTCAGCGCCGCCATGGCCCGCTTGGTGACCTCCTCGATGGGGCCGACCGCGTCCACCTTCGCCAGCAGTCCACGCTGCTCGTAGAAGGTGACCAGCGGAGCGGTCTGCTCCCGGTAGACGACCAGCCGGTGGCGGATCGTCTCCTCGTTGTCGTCGCTGCGGTTGTCGATCCGGGCGCGCTCCGCGAGCCGCCGGACCACCTCCTCCTCGTCGACGACGAGTTCCAGGACGACGTCGAGCTTCACACCCAGCTCGGCGAGCATTCCGTCCAGCGTCTCCGCCTGCGCGAGGTTGCGCGGGAAGCCGTCCAGCAGGAAGCCCTCGCGGGTGTCCTCCTGGGACAGCCGGTCCTTCACCATGGCGTTGGTGATCTCGTCCGGGACGAGGTCACCGCGGTCCATGTACGCCTGGGCCTGCTTGCCCAGCTCTGTGCCATTGCTGACGTTGGCACGGAAGATGTCCCCCGTGGACACCTTCGGAATCGACAACTCGGACGCCAAGATCTGGGCCTGGGTGCCTTTTCCGGCCCCCGGAGGTCCCACCAGTACGGCACGCATCTATCGCAGAAAACCCTCGTAGTTTCTCTGCTGGAGGTGACTCTCGATCTGCTTCACCGTGTCCAGCCCGACACCGACCATGATCAGGATGCTGACGCCGCCGAACGGGAAGTTCGCAGCGGCCCCGGAGGTCCCCAGAGCCACCATCGGCAACAGCGCGATCACACCCAGGTACAGCGCACCGGGCGTCGTCAGCCGGGTCAGGACGTAGTCCAGGTACTCGGCGGTCGGACGTCCCGGGCGAATACTCGGGATGAACCCACCGTACTTCTTCATGTTGTCGGCTACTTCAGCGGGGTTGAAGGTAATGGCCACGTAGAAGAACGCGAAGCCGACGATCAGCAGGAAGAAGGTGGTCAGGTAGACCGGGTGGTTGCCCATCGGGTTGAAGTAGGTGTTGAGGAAGTCCACCACCGCGTTGTCCGCGTCGGCCCCCATCAGTCCGACCACCAGGGTGGGCAGGTACAGCAGGGAGGAGGCGAAGATGACCGGGATGACACCGGCCTGGTTGACCTTCAGCGGGATGTAGGTGGAGCTGCCCCCGTACATCCGGCGGCCCACCATGCGCTTGGCGTACTGCACCGGGATGCGGCGCTGGGCCTGCTCGATGAAGACCACGCCGGTGATGAGCACCAGGCCGGCGACGCACACCAGGGCGAAGACCCAGGCCGGGTTCTCGCTCCAGATCCGCATCATGCCGGAGGGGAACTCCGCGACGATCTGGGTGAAGATCAGCAGCGACATGCCGTTGCCGACGCCCCGCTCGGTGATCAGCTCGCCGAACCACATGATGACGCAGGTGCCCGCGGTCATCACGAACACGATCATGATCAGGACGGGGAGCTCGTAGGAGGTCCCCAGGAAGGGCATGTACTGCTCGGGGTAGCAGGTGGTGCCCTGGAAGAGCTGGCCGGTCCGGGCCATGGCGATGATGCTGGTGGACTGTAGGACGGCCAGAGCGATGGTGAGGTACCGCGTGTACTGCGTGATCTTGTTCTGACCGGCCTGCCCCTCCTTCTTCAGCGCCTCAAGTCGCGGCACCACCACGGTGAGCAGGTTCAGGATGATGCTCGCGGTGATGTAGGGCATGATGCCCAGCGCGAAGACGGCGAGTTGCAGCAGCGCGCCACCGCTGAACAGGTTGATCAGCGAATAGACGTTCGAGGCACCGGTATCGGCTGTCTGCTGGACGCACTGCTTGATGGCGACACTGTCGATCCCCGGCGCGGGGATGACGGCGCCGAGTCTGAAGATCGTCAGGATAAACAGCGTGAACAGCAGTTTGTTACGTAGTTCAGGCGTGCGGAACGCACGGACGAACGCACCTAGCACGTCTCCTCCTGCCAGGCGTCGACGGCGCAGCCGATTCGAGACATCGCGGCCGATCCTGGATCGTCGTAAGTTGGCTCTGGCCTGGTCAGCCCGAGCCCAGTCGGGTCAAGCAGATGGCACATTAGCAGCCATTCAACAATTGGTGTGGACCACCAAGTTCACAATAAGAACACACTCGGTGGCACACCGTACCAAAGAACCCCCCGAAAAAGGACGGGGACGTCCACCGGTCTTCCCAATCTAGTGGGCATGACCGATGGACGCCCCCACCAGCGCCCAGGGATGTTTCTAGAGCTCGGTGACGCTGCCGCCAGCGGCAAGGATCTTCTCCTTGGCGGAGCTGGAGAACGCGTTCGCGCTCACCTGCACCGGGACCGAGATCTCTCCCGTGCCCAACACCTTGACCAACTGGTTCTTGCGCACCGCGCCCTTGGCGACCAGGTCCTCGACGGTGACCTCGCCGCCCTCGGGGTACAGCTTGCTCAGCTTGTCCAGGTTCACGACCTGGTAGACGGTCTTGAACCGGGCGTTGCTGAAGCCCTTCAGCTTCGGGACCCGGCGGATGAGCGGCATCTGGCCGCCCTCGAAGCCGACGGGAACCGTGCTGCGCGCCTTGGTGCCCTTGGTACCGCGACCGGCGGTCTTGCCCTTGGACGCCTCACCGCGACCCTTGCGGATCTTGGCCTTGTTGGCGCCGGGGGCCGGACGCAGGTGGTGGATCTTGAGCAACTCGTTCGGGGAGTAGCTCTCGCTCATCAGCTGACCTCCTCAACGGTGACGAGGTGCGCGACAACGTTGATCTGTCCGCGGACCTCGGGACGGTCCTCGCGGACGACCGACTTGCCGATCCGCCCCAGACCGAGGGAGGCGAGCGTCTCACGCTGCTTGCGCTTGCCGCCGATCTTGGATCGGACCTGCGTGATCTTCAGCTTCGCCATGTCCTACACCCCCGCCTTGGCTTCCGCACGGGCACGCAGCATGGGGGCCGGGACGACGTCCTCCAGCGGCAGGCCGCGCCGGGCGGCGATCTCCTCGGGACGGTTGATGCTCTTGAGAGCGGCAACCGTCGCGTGCACGATGTTGATCGGGTTGGACGACCCGAGCGACTTGGTGAGGACGTCGTGGACACCGGCGCACTCCAGCACGGCGCGCACCGGGCCGCCGGCGATCACACCGGTACCGGGGGCGGCCGGGCGGAGCAGGACCACGCCGGCAGCGTCCTCTCCCTGGACCTGGTGCACGATGGTGCCCTGGATCCTGGGGACCTTGAAGAAGTTCTTCTTGGCTTCCTCGACACCCTTGGCGATCGCCGCGGGCACTTCCTTGGCCTTGCCGTATCCGACACCGACCATGCCGTTGCCGTCGCCGACAACGACCAGAGCGGTGAAGCTGAACCGCCGGCCGCCCTTGACGACCTTGGCGACCCGGTTGATCTTCACAACCCGCTCGATGTAGGAGACGCCCTTGTCAGCGGAACCGCCGCGGCGATCGTCACGGCCGGAACGCCGCTCGCCACCGGCGCCGCGCCGCGGAGCTGCAGCCATCAGTGGTTCCTCTTCCCGTCGTTGGAACTGCGGTTGTCAGGAGTCATCACTAGAACTCCAGGCCGCCCTCGCGCGCGCCGTCAGCCAGCGCGGCGACACGGCCGTGGTAGCGGTAGCCGCCCCGGTCGAAGACCACCGTGGTGATGCCGGCGGCCTTCGCGCGCTCGGCGAGCAGCTTGCCCGTCATGTGCGACTTCTCGGTCTTCTTGCCCTGTTCGCCGCGGATGGAGGCATCCAGCGTGGAGGCGGACGCCAGGGTGATGCCCTTGGTGTCGTCCACGATCTGCGCGACGATGTGCTTGAGGGAACGGGTGACGACCAGGCGCGGACGCTCCGGCGTGCCCCGAACCTTCTTGCGGACCCGCAGGTGGCGGCGCGCCCGGGCGGCCGCGCGCGCGGAAGTGCCCTTGCGGGTAAGCGACGACCTCTTCGTCATGCTTACTTACCAGCCTTTCCGGCCTTGCGGCGGATTCTCTCGCCCTGGTAGCGGATGCCCTTCGCCTTGTACGGGTCAGGCTTGCGCAAGCTGCGGATGTTCGCGGCCACCTGGCCCACCAACTGCTTGTCGATGCCCTCGACGTGCAGCAGGGTCGGCTTCTCCACCCGGAACGTGATGCCCTCCGGCGGCTCCACGATGACGGGGTGGCTGTAGCCCAGGGAGAACTCCAGGTTCTGTCCCTTGGCCTGGACGCGGTAGCCCACACCCGAGATCTCCAGGGTCTTGGTGAAGCCCTTGGAGGTGCCCTCGATCAGGTTGGCGATCAGTGCACGGGTGAGTCCGTGCAGGGAGCGCGTCTGCGGGCTGTCGTCCGAGCGCGACACCTTGACCTGACCGTCTTCCAGAGTGACCGTGATCGGCCGGGCGACGGTGTGCTTCAGTTCGCCCTTCGGCCCCTTGACTTTGACGTCTTGCCCGTCGATGGTGACTTCGACGCCCTTGGGGACCGAGATCGGCAGTCGGCCAATACGCGACATGCTGAAATCTCTCCCTCTACCAGACGTAGGCGAGGACTTCGCCGCCCACGCCGTTCTTCTTGGCCTGCTTGTCCGTCATCAGGCCGCTGGACGTCGAAATGATGGCCACGCCAAGGCCGCCCAGGACCCGCGGAAGGTTGTCCTTCTTCGCGTAGACCCGGAGACCGGGCTTGGACACACGGCGGATGCCCGCGATGGAGCGCTCACGGGTGGGCCCGTACTTGAGGGTCACCACCAGGTTCTTGCCCACCGGGGCGTCCTCGACGCGCCAGCTCTGGACGTAGCCCTCTTTCTGGAGGATCTCGGCGATGTGCGCCTTGATCTTGGAATACGGCATGGTCACGCTGTCGTGGTATGCCGCATTCGCGTTGCGCAGACGTGTGAGCATGTCTGCGATCGGGTCGGTCATCGTCATGGCCGATTGGCCCTTCCTCGCTGCGGTTTCCCCGGAGACGGAACTCTCCCTCTGAGCCCGTTCTCCCGCCCGTGCGGGAGCAGTCCGAGGACCTGCCGCGTGGTCGTGGACATCGGGCGGGCTGGTGTCCCGCTTGATGTCCTGGGTGGTTGAGAACACATGTCCGGCGGGGGTGTGGGCCCTCCGCCTGCCTGCCGGGGGTCGGCCGGAACGGCCGACCCGACGAGCTCGCTCGTTACCAACTGGACTTGGTGATGCCCGGCAGTTCGCCGCGGTGCGCCATCTCGCGGAAGCAGATGCGGCACAGGCCGAACTTCCGGAAGACAGCACGCGGGCGGCCGCACCGCGAGCATCGAGTATACGCACGAACCTGGAACTTCGGCTTCCGGTTCGCCTTGGCGATCAGCGCCTTCTTGGCCATCCCTACTCCCCTACGCTTCCTTGAAGGGGAACCCGAGCCGCCTGAGCAGGCTGCGCCCCTCCTCATCGTTGGTCGCCGTGGTGACGACCGTGATGTCCATACCGCGCTGCCGGTCGATCTTGTCCGGGTCGACCTCGTGGAACATGACCTGCTCGGTCAGGCCGAAGGTGTAGTTCCCGTTGCCGTCGAACTGGTTCGGGGAGAGCCCCCGGAAGTCGCGGATGCGCGGAAGCGCCAGGGTGAGCAGGCGGTCCAGGAACTCCCACATCCGGTCGCCGCGCAGCGTCACGCTGGCCCCGATGGGCTGTCCCTCCCGCAGCTTGAACTGCGCGATGGACTTCTTGGCCCGGTTGATCCTGGGCTTCTGCCCCGTGATCGCGGCCAGGTCCGCGACGGCGCCCTGGATGAGCTTGGCATCCCGGGCGGCGTCGCCGACGCCCATGTTGACCACGATCTTGGTCAGCCCGGGGACCTGCATGATGTTCTTGATGTCGAACTCTTCACGCAGGGCCGGAATGATCTCCTCGCGGTACTTCTGCTTGAGCCGCGGAATCGGCGGAGCGGCGATCTCGTTCGTGACCGTCATCAGATTTCCTTACCGGTACGGCGGGAGATCCGGACCTTGGTGCCGTCCTCCTTGAAGCGGTAGCCGACCCGGGTGGGCTTGCCGTCTTCAAGGAGCGCGACGTTGCTCACGTGGATCGGCGCTTCCAGGGTGACGACCTCACCCTGCTGGCCACCCGCCTGGTTCGCCTTCTTGTGCTTCTTGATGAGGTTGACGCCCTCGACAATGACGCGCTGCTCCTTGGGGAGGGCCTTCTTGACCTTCCCCGTCGCGCCTTTGTCCTTACCGGCGATGACGATGACCTCGTCGTCCTTCTTGATCTTCATCGCCTAGAGCACCTCCGGCGCCAGCGAAATGATGCGCATGAACTTCTTGTCTCGCAGCTCGCGGCCGACCGGGCCGAAGATACGGGTTCCCCGCGGGTCCCCACCGTCCTTGATGAGCACGGCGGCGTTCTCATCGAAGCGGATGTAGGAGCCGTCGGGACGACGGCGCTCCTTGGTGGTGCGCACGACAACGGCCTTGACGACATCGCCCTTCTTGACACCCGCGCCGGGCAGGGCGTCCTTGACGGTCGCCACGATCGTGTCACCGATGCCCGCGTAGCGCCTGCCCGAGCCGCCAAGGACACGGATGGTCAGAATCTCCTTCGCACCCGTGTTGTCGGCGACCTTGAGTCGCGACTCCTGCTGAATCACGTCTGCTCCTGATATGTGCGCGCGGGTGCACCACCCGCGCTCGCTAGCTGGTCCGCCCCGCCGCGGCGACCGGCCTCCACCAACCGGTCACCGCGGCGGGCAGGGATCGCCGCAGCAATCCCTTACTTGGCCTTCTCCAGGACTTCCACGACGCGCCAGCGCTTGGTCGCGGACAGCGGCCGAGTCTCCATCAGGCGGACCCGGTCGCCGACCCCGGCGATGTTCGCCTCGTCGTGGGCCTTGTACTTCGTGGTCCGGCGGATGACCTTGCCGTACAGCGGGTGCTTGACGCGGTCCTCCACCTCGACGACGACAGTCTTGTTCATCTTGTCGCTGACGACGTAACCCTCGCGCGTCTTGCGGTAGTTACGCTGCTGCGCCGTGGTCTTCTCACTCATTCGGCTGCTTCCTTCGCCTTGTCAGCCGACTCCTCGGCAGCCAGCGGCATGATGCCCAGCTCGTGTTCGCGCAGCACCGTGTAGATGCGAGCGATCTCACGCTTCACGGTGCGCAACCGGCTGTTGTTGTCCAGCTGCCCGGTGGCGGCCTGAAAACGGAGGTTGAACAGCTCTTCCTTCGCCTCCTTGAGCTTGCCGACCAACTCCTCGACGGAGTAGCCACGCAGCTCGGCGGCGGTGAGGGACTTGGCCATTACTCCCCCGCCTCTCGCTTCACGAACTTGCACTTCATCGGCAGTTTGTGCATCGCCCTGCGAAGGGCTTCCTTCGCGACCGGCTCGGGCACACCCGCCAGCTCGAACATCACCCGTCCGGGCTTGACCGGAGCGACCCACCACTCCGGGGAGCCCTTACCGGAACCCATGCGGGTCTCGGCCGGCTTCTTGGTCAGCGGACGGTCCGGGAAGATGTTGATCCAGACCTTGCCACCACGGCGGATGTGGCGGGTCATCGCGATACGCGCCGCCTCGATCTGCCGGTTGGTGACGTAGGCAGCCTCCAGAGCCTGGATGCCGTACTCACCGAAGTGGACGCTGGTACCGCCCTTGGCACGCCCCCGAAGGCTCGGGTGGTGCTGCTTGCGGTGCTTGACCTTGCGGGGAATGAGCATCGTCAGCTCTCCTCGTTCCCGGACTTCTCGGCCTTGGGGGCCTCAGTCGCCTGGGCGGTCGCCCTCTCGGCCTGCTGCTGGCCGCCGCCACCGCCGCGGCGACGACGTCCCGGGCGCTCGCGGCGCTGCTGACCGCCGGCCGCACGCTGCGCGGCCTGGGCGGCCTCACGCTCGGCGCGAGTGACGGGAGCCTCGCCCTTGTAGATCCAGACCTTCACGCCGATGCGGCCGAAGGTGGTACGCGCTTCGAAGAAGCCGTAGTCGATGTCGGCGCGCAGCGTGTGCAGCGGCACCCGGCCCTCGCGGTAGAACTCGGAGCGCGACATCTCGGCGCCGCCGAGACGGCCGCTGCACTGGATGCGAATGCCCTTGGCCCCGCTCTTCATCGCGCTCTGCATGGCCTTGCGCATGGCACGGCGGAACGCGACTCGGCTCGACAACTGCTCCGCGACCCCCTGGGCGACGAGCTGGGCGTCGATCTCGGGGTTCTTGACCTCGAGGATGTTGAGCTGAACCTGCTTCTTGGTCAGCTTCTCGAGGCTGGCACGGATGCGGTCGGCCTCCGCACCGCGGCGGCCGATGACGATGCCCGGCCGGGCGGTGTGGACGTCGACGCGGACACGCTCACGGGTGCGCTCGATCTCGACCTTGGAGATCCCGGCGCGCTCCATGCCGCGGGTCAGCATCCGGCGGATGGCCACGTCTTCCTTGACGTAGTCCTTGTACAGCTTGTCGGCGAACCACCGGCTCTTGAAGTCGGTGGTCACTCCGAGGCGGAACCCGTGCGGGTTGACCTTCTGTCCCACTATCGGGTCCTTTCCTTCGTCTTGGTCGACGAGGCGCCCGCGGTGTCACGCGGCTCGACCACCACGGTGATGTGGCTCGTCCGCTTGGTGACTCGGAACGCGCGACCGAAGCCCCGCGGCCGGATGCGCTTCAGAGTCGGTCCCTCGTCCACCCAGGCACGGCTGACGACCAGCGTTTCACGGTCCAACTTGTCGTTGTGCTCGGCGTTGGCGATGGCGCTCGCGAGCACCTTGCCCACCGGCTCACTCGCCGCCTGAGGTGCAAATCGGAGCACCGCCTGTGCCTCGTCAGCGGGCAGCCCGCGAATAAGGTCCACCACTCGGCGGGCCTTTCGGGGCGTGACGCGGACGAACCGCGCTTGTGCCCTCGTTCCCATCGCTTTTCCCTCGCTCACGGAAATCACCCCCACCACCGTGGGGCCCTGTGCTTCTTCACTGACCGGGCATCCGCTAGCGGCGGCTGCGGCGGTCCTCCTTGACGTGGCTCCGGAAAGTGCGCGTTGGGGCGAACTCGCCGAGCTTGTGGCCGACCATCGCCTCGGAGATGAACACGGGCACGTGCTTGCGGCCGTCGTGCACCGCGATGGTGTGCCCGATCATCTCCGGGATGATCATGGAGCGGCGGGACCACGTCTTGATGACGTTCTTGGTGCCCTTCGCGTTCTGCTCCTCGACCTTCTTGAGCAGGTGGTCGTCGACGAAGGGGCCCTTCTTCAGGCTACGTGGCATCAGTCGTGCTCCTTACCGCTTCTTCTTGCTACGCCGACGCACGATGAGCCGGTCGCTGGCCTTGCCCTTCTTGCGGGTGCGGCCCTCAGGCTTGCCCCAGGGGCTGACCGGGTGGCGACCACCGGAGGACTTGCCCTCACCACCACCGTGCGGGTGGTCGATCGGGTTCATCGCCACACCGCGGACGGTGGGACGGCGTCCCTTCCAGCGCATACGGCCGGCCTTGCCCCAGTTGATGTTGGACTGCTCGGCGTTGCCGACCTGCCCCACGGTCGCCCGGCAGGCGACCTCGACCTGGCGCATCTCACCCGAGGGCATGCGCAGCGTCGCGTAGGCGCCCTCCTTGGCGAGGAGCTGGATCGCGGTACCCGCGGAGCGGCCCAGCTTGGCCCCGCCGCCCGGCTTGAGCTCGACCGCGTGCACGAACGTACCCGTGGGGATGTTGCGCAGCGGCAGGCAGTTGCCCGGCTTGATGTCGGCTCCGGGGCCGTTCTCGACCCGGTCGCCCTGCTTCAGGCCGGCGGGCGCCAGGATGTAGCGCTTCTCGCCGTCCACGTAGTGGAGGAGCGCGATCCGCGCGGTGCGGTTCGGGTCGTACTCGATGTGGGCGACCTTCGCCGGGATTCCGTCCTTGTCGTGGCGACGGAAGTCGATCACCCGGTAGGCGCGCTTGTGCCCGCCGCCCTGGTGGCGGGCGGTGATGCGACCGTGGCCGTTACGTCCGCCCTTGGAGTGCAGCGGACGGACCAGGGACTTCTCCGGGGTCGAACGCGTGATCTCGACGAAGTCGCTCACGCTCGACCCGCGGCGCCCCGGGCTCGTCGGCTTGTACTTTCGAATGCCCATCTTTTTCGTGCATTCCTTACGTGTTGATCGAGTGAAGCGGCGCGGCGGCGGATCAGACGCCGAAGATGTCGATCCGGTCGCCGTCCTTCAGGCTCACGATCGCGCGCTTGGTGTCGGGACGCTTGCCGTACCCGAACCGGGTGCGCTTGCGCTTGCCCTTCCGGTTGATCGTGTTGACGGAGGTGACCTTCACGTCGAAGATCTGCTCCACCGCCATCTTGATCTGGGTCTTGTTGGCCTCGGGGCGGACCAGGAAGGTGTACTTGTTCTGGTCCAGCAGTCCGTAGCTCTTCTCGGAAATCACCGGCTTGATGATGATGTCCCGAGGGTCGGGGATCCTCACTGCTCGTCCTCCTGAGACGCCGCGGCCGCGGTGCCCTTGGCGTGCGCCAAGAACTCCTGGTAACCGGCCTCGGTGAACACGATGTCGTCGGCGTAGAGCACGTCGTAGGTGTTGACCTGGTCGGCGTCGAGGATGTGCACCTCGGGCAGGTTCCGCAGCGCGAGCCGGTTGTGCTCGTCGTCGCGCGACAGGACCACCAGCACCTTGTCGGAGTCGGTGACCTGGCGCAGCGCCTTCAGCGCGGTCTGGGTGCGCTTGGTGGTGACGTCCTCGGCGATGAACTCGCTGATGACGTGGATACGCCCGTGCTGTGCCCGGTTGCTGAGGGCTCCGCGCAGGGCGGCGGCCTTCATCTTCTTGGGCGTCCGCTGGGTGTAGTCGCGCGGCTTGGGGCCGTGCACCGTGCCACCGCCGGTGAACTGCGGCGCGCGGACGGAGCCCTGGCGGGCCCGGCCGGTGCCCTTCTGGCGGTACGGCTTCTTGCCGCCGCCGCGGACCTCGCCCCGGGTCTTGGTGGAGTGCGTGCCCTGGCGGCCCGCGGCCTCCTGGGCAACCACGACCTGGTGGATCAGCGGAATGTTGACCTTCTGGGCGAAGATCTCGTCGGGAAGCTCCACGCTTCCCTTGGCCGCGCCGTCGCGGTCCTTGACCTCGATGGTCGCCATGGCTTACTTGACCCCCTTCACGGCGGTGCGGACGAGGACCAGGCCGCCGTTGGGACCGGGAACCGCACCCTTGACCAGGAGGAGGCCCTTCTCGGCGTCAACCGAGTGCACGGTGAGGTTCTGCACGGTCCGGCGCACGTTACCCATGCGGCCGGCCATCCGCAGGCCCTTGAAGACCCGGCCCGGGGTGGCGCAGCCACCGATGGAACCGGGCGAACGGTGCTTGCGCTGGGTGCCGTGAGTGGCGCTGAGGCCGCGGAAGCCGTGGCGCTTCATGACACCGGCGTACCCCTTGCCCTTGGTCTTGCCGGTCACGTCGACTTTCTGGCCGGGCTCGAACACGTCGGCGGTGATCTCCTGGCCCAGCGTGTACTCGCTGGCGTCGGAGGTGCGCACCTCGACGTAGTGGCGGCGCGGGGTGAGGTTGTGCTTGCGCAGGTAGTCGCCGAGCGGCTTGTTGACCTTGCGCGGGTTGATCTTGCCGTAGCCGATCTGGATGGCGGAGTACCCGTCGGTCTCCGGGGTGCGGACGCGAGTCACGACAGCCGGACCGGCCTTCAGAACCGTCACCGGCACAACTTTGCCGGACTCGTCGAAGACCTGGGTCATGCCGAGCTTTTCGCCCAGAACTCCCTTGATCTGCTTGGTCGTCATGTCTTCAGCGTCCTTCAGAGCTTGATCTCGATGTCGACGCCGGCCGGAAGGTCGAGCCGCATGAGCGAGTCGACGGTCTTCGGCGTCGGGTCGATGATGTCGATCAGCCGCTTGTGCGTGCGCATCTCGAAGTGCTCACGCGAGTCCTTGTACTTGTGCGGCGACCGGATGACGCAGTAAACGTTCTTCTCCGTCGGCAACGGCACCGGGCCCGCGACCTGCGCGCCGGTCCTCGTCACAGTCTCGACGATGCTGCGTGCCGAGCTGTCGATGACCTCGTGGTCATAGGCCTTGAGCCGAATGCGGATCTTCTGTCCCGCCATGGTGGCCTTTTCGTCCTTCGCTTCAGTGTCCTAGGGGCGCGGCGCCGTAAAGGGCCGGTGCGCGCCGGAGGAACTCCCGGTTGAGGCTCTATTCACCTGAGAAACTGCTACAGGGCTGTCCCCTGATGAGGTGGCATCACCGCTAAGAGCCCGATGACGTCCTTCATGGTGTAGGGCGGCCGAGTCACTGACGGACCCGACCGCCCGACATCGGTCGTGTTACTTGATGATCTTCGTGACGCGACCCGCGCCCACGGTCCGACCACCCTCGCGGATGGCGAACTTCAGACCCTCTTCCATCGCGACCGGCTGGATGAGCTGGACGGTCATCGAGGTGTTGTCACCGGGCATGACCATCTCGGTGCCGGGCGGCAGGGTGACGACGCCGGTGACGTCGGTGGTGCGGAAGTAGAACTGCGGACGGTAGTTGTTGAAGAAGGGCGTGTGGCGGCCACCCTCGTCCTTGGACAGGATGACGACCTGCGCCTCGAACTCGGTGTGCGGGGTGGTGGTGCCGGGCTGGATGACGACCTGGCCGCGCTCCACCTCCTCGCGCTTGACACCGCGGAGCAGCAGACCGACGTTGTCACCGGCCTGGCCCTGGTCGAGCAGCTTGCGGAACATCTCCACACCGGTGACGGTGGTGGTGATCTTCTCGTCCTTGATGCCGACGATGTCGACGGTGTCGTTGACGTTGATGACACCGCGCTCGATGCGGCCGGTGACGACGGTGCCGCGACCGGTGATCGAGAAGACGTCCTCGATCGGCATCAGGAACGGCTTGTCGATGTCACGCTGCGGCTCGGGGATGGACTCGTCGACCGCCTGCATGAGCTCGAGGATCTTCGCACCCCACTCGGGGTCGCCCTCCAGGGCCTTCAGAGCGGAGACGCGGACCACGGGGACCTCGTCGCCCGGGAACTCGTACTCGTTGAGCAGCTCGCGGACCTCGAGCTCGACCAGCTCGAAGATCTCCTCGTCGTCCACCATGTCGGCCTTGTTCAGGGCCACGACGATGTAGGGGACGCCGACCTGGCGGGCCAGGAGCACGTGCTCCTTGGTCTGCGGCATCGGACCGTCGGTCGCGGCGACCACCAGGATCGCGCCGTCCATCTGGGCGGCACCGGTGATCATGTTCTTCACGTAGTCCGCGTGACCGGGGCAGTCCACGTGCGCGTAGTGGCGGTTCTCGGTCTGGTACTCCACGTGGGAGATGGAGATGGTGATACCGCGCTCGCGCTCCTCGGGAGCCTTGTCGATGTTCTCGAAGGGCGTGAACGGGTTGAGCTCCGGGTGCTGGTCGTGCAGAACCCTGGTGATCGCCGCGGTCAGCGTGGTCTTACCGTGGTCGATGTGACCGATGGTGCCGATGTTGACGTGCGGCTTGGTCCGCTCGAACTTGGCCTTCGCCACTGGATTTCTCCTAGACGTACAGGTTGCTTAGCTGGACAGGTGAGGTGTCGTGGCTATTCGCCGCGGGCCTTCGCAACGATCTCCTGGGAGACGTTGGAGGGGACCTCCGCGTAGGAGTGGAACACCATCGTGTAGTTGGCTCGACCCTGGGTACGGCCGCGCAGGTCGCCCACGTAGCCGAACATCTCCGACAGCGGAACGAGTGCCTTGACGACACGGGCCCCGGCACGCTCGTCCATGGACTGGATCTGACCGCGCCGGCTGTTCAGGTCACCGATCACGTCGCCCATGTACTCCTCAGGCGTGGTGACCTCGACCGCCATGACCGGCTCAAGGAGAACCGGCTTGGCCTGGCTGGCCGCTTCCTTGAAGGCCATGGAACCAGCGACCTTGAAGGCGAGCTCGGAGGAGTCCACCTCGTGGTACGCACCGTCCTGGAGGGTAACCTTGATCCCCACCAGCGGGTACCCGGCGAGGACACCGAACTGGGCGGCCTCCTGGCATCCGGCGTCGACCGACGGGATGTACTCCCGCGGGATACGGCCACCGGTGATGTTGTTGACGAACTCGTAGCCCGCGCTGTCGCCGTTGCCGTCGACCGGGAGCGGCTCGAGGTCGATGACCACGCGGCCGTACTGGCCGGAGCCACCCGTCTGCTTCTTGTGGGTGTACTCGATCCTCTCGACCTTGCGGCGGATGGTCTCGCGGTAGGCCACCTGGGGCTTGCCGATGTTCGCCTCGACCTTGAACTCGTCGCGCATCCGGTTGACGAGCACCTCGAGGTGCAGCTCGCCCATACCGGAGATGACGGTCTGCCCGGTCTCCTCGTCGGTGGACACCCGGAAGGAGGGGTCCTCCTCGGCGAGGCGCTGGATCGCGGTGCCGAGCTTCTCCTGGTCGCTCTTGGTCTTGGGCTCGATGGCGACCTCGATCACGGGGGCCGGGAAGGTCATCGACTCCAGGACGATCGGGTGGGCGGGGTCGCACAGCGTCTCGCCCGTGGTGGTGTCCTTGAGGCCCATGACGGCGATGATGTCACCGGCGCTCACCCGCGAGATCTCCTCGCGCTTGTTGGCGTGCATCCGGTAGATCTTGCCGATCCGCTCCTTGCGGCCCTTGATGCTGTTGAGGACCTGCATGCCGCTCTCCAGCACACCGGAGTAGATGCGCAGGTAGGTCAGCTTGCCCAGGTGCGGGTCGCTCATGATCTTGAACGCCAGGGCGGCCAGGGGCTCCTCGGCGCTGGGCTTGCGGTGGAGCTTGCTCTCCTCGGACTCGTCCTTGGGGTCGTGGCCCTCGATCGCCTCGATGTCCAGCGGCGACGGCAGGTAGTCGACGATCGCGTCCAGCAGGGGCTGCACACCCTTGTTCTTGAACGCGGTGCCGCACAGGACGGGAACCGCGGTGCCGGCGATCGTGGCGCGGCGGATGGCCGGGACGAGCTGTTCCACGGTGGGCTCCTGGCCCTCCAGGTACATCTCCATGATCTCGTCGTCGGCCTCGGCCAGGATCTCGACGAGCTTCTCGTGGCCCTCGCGCGCGGCCTCGGCGTGCGTGTCCGGGATGTCGATGGTGTCGTACATCTCGCCCTTGCTGGCCTCGTCCCGCCAGACGTAGGCCTTCATGCGGACGAGGTCGACGACGCCCCTGAAATCAGACTCGGCGCCAATCGGAAGCTGGAGCGGCAGCGGGTTGGCGCCGAGACGGTCGCGGATCATGTCGACACAGCGCTGGAACTCCGCGCCGATCTTGTCCATCTTGTTGACGAAACAGATCCGCGGCACGTTGTACCGGTCGGCCTGGCGCCACACCTGCTCCGACTGGGGCTCGACGCCCTCTTTGCCGTCGAACACGGCGACCGCACCGTCAAGGACACGCAGCGACCGCTCCACCTCGATGGTGAAGTCGACGTGGCCGGGCGTGTCGATGATGTTGATCGTGGTGTCGTTCCAGCGGCAGGTGGTCGCGGCGGACGTGATCGTGATGCCGCGCTCCTGCTCCTCTTTCATCCAGTCCATGGTCGCCGAGCCCTCGTGGGTCTCGCCGATCTTGTAGTTGACACCGGTGTAAAAGAGGATTCGCTCGGTCGTCGTGGTCTTGCCCGCGTCGATGTGCGCCATGATCCCGATGTTGCGGACCCTGGCAAGGTCAAGAGCAGTGGTAGCCATGTGGCTCGTCTTCTCTCGGTCTCTCGTGTGGCAAACCGCGGGGGTTACCAGCGGTAGTGAGCGAAGGCCTTGTTGGACTCCGCCATCTTGTGGGTGTCCTCACGTCGCTTGACAGCGGCGCCCAGACCGTTGCTGGCGTCCACCAGCTCGTTCATCAGTCGCTCGGTCATGGTCTTCTCGCGGCGCTGGCGCGCGTACTGCACCAGCCAGCGGAGCGCCAGGGTGGTGCTGCGCGAGGCGCGGACCTCGACCGGGACCTGGTAGGTGGCACCGCCGACGCGGCGGCTGCGCACCTCAAGGGTGGGCTTGACGTTGTCGAGGGCCCGCTTGAGCACGACCAGCGGGTCCTGCCCGGTCTTCTCCCGGGCACCCTCGAGAGCGTTGTAGACGATCGACTGGGCCAGGGAACGCTTGCCGTCCAGCAGCACCTTGTTGATGAGTGCAGTGACCAGCGGCGATCCATAGACCGGGTCGGTGATCAACTGGCGCTTCGGCGCCGGACCCTTGCGCGGCATTTACTTCTCCTTCTTGGCGCCGTAGCGGCTACGAGCCTGCTTGCGGTTGCGAACGCCCTGCGTGTCGAGCGCACCGCGGACGATGCGGTAGCGCACACCCGGCAGGTCCTTCACACGGCCACCACGGACGAGCACGATGGAGTGCTCCTGGAGGTTGTGGCCAACACCGGGAATGTAGGCGGTGACCTCGATCTGGCTGCTCAGCCGGACACGAGCCACCTTCCGCAGCGCAGAGTTCGGCTTCTTCGGCGTGGTCGTGTAGACACGCGTGCACACGCCGCGACGCTGAGGGCTCCCCTTGAGCGCCGGGGTCTTGTTCTTCGAAACCTTGGTCTTACGGCCCTTCCGGACCAGCTGCTGAATCGTGGGCACCGCGTCTCCGTCTTCCCTCTTGACCTACGCCGGTTCCATAGCCGACAGATGCGCTATGACCTGCTGGATTTCCCGTTCCCCCCGACCCACGCACTCGGGCGTGTCGCCCCGGTCTCCAAGCACAGCGAGGCCGATACACCCGACCAGTGGTCGATTGTCATGGGAGGAGGTGTCACGCGCCGCTCTCCCCGTCGCCCGCATGAAACAGGGACAGACACAAAAAGCGCACACGTGTGACCCGTAGACTCACGGGCACGAAGTTGGAGACTACCGAACGGAGATCACCCGGTCAAAACCAGGGTGACCTCGTCCGGCGTCCGCACTCCGCAGCCTCATGCTGCCGTAGGTCTTCTCATAGTGTACGGCGTGTCAAGAGTGGTCGCGCTGATTTTCCGGACCACTCGGACACGCTTTCCCCCGGTGTCGGCGAATTCTGGGTCAACCCTTCCTCCACCGACCCCGGTCCCGTCGACTTCCCGGATCAGGTCAGAACATCAGGTAGCCGACCGCGGCGAGCACGCTCACCACGATCCCGATCACGGCGAGCACCGTGCCGACCTTGACCAACTGCTCGCCCTCGAGGTGTCCGCGCGAGGTGCGGATGTTCCTCTTCGCCTTGGGTCCCAGGACCAGGGCGACGATCGCGAGGATCAGGCCGATCCCCGGGATCAGGGAGAAGATGCCGAGCCACAGCGTGGCGGTGGCCAGTCCCTCGGTCTCGGGCCAGACGTCGATGTTGTCGTAGCCGGGGTAGTCGGGGGACGTGCCGCCCAGGGGCTCGGTGAAGCCGGGGAACTCCTCGGCGATCTTGTCCTTCTTCCGGGAGGTCCGGGGACGCCCGCGCTGGACGGGTTCCGGGTAGTAGCGGTCGTCGACGTCGTCGTAGTACTCGTCGTCCTCGTCCCGCCGCCCCTCGTCGCGGAAGTCGCGGTCCTCACCGCGCCACCCGCTGTCGGAGACGTCGTCGTCCGGATCGACCGGCGCCAGCATCTGGGTGCCCTCGCTCCGGTCGTAGCGGTCGTCGTCCCGGTAGTCGTCGTAGTCGCGGTCGTCGTACCCGTCGTCGCCGCGCCCGTCGTATCCCAGCTCGTCGTGGCGGGACCGCTCGTCGTCCACGTCCTCGTCGAGGATCCGCCTGGCCACCAGGGCGTCCTCGCTGAGATCCGGGGGCAGCGGGACGGCTCCGGTGTTCTCCTTGACGATTCCTTCCGCGAGGCTCCAGTTGTCGAGCTCGCTCTGGGAGGCCAGCTCCTTGGCGCGCGCACGGCTCTGCTCGTTGGCGATCGCCAGCAGCGGGTCCGCGGCGGCCTTGCTCTCGGAGGAGCTCTCGTCCGTGCGCGGCTCGGACCTGGTCGTCTCGGGTTCCTCCGACGAGGCCGGCTCCTCGGCAGATCCGTCCCACCGGTCGCTGCTCTCGGAGCTGCGGCTGGTGAAGTCGGTGGTGCTCAGGGAGTCCCAGGTCGAGGTCGCCTCGGGATCGGAGGCGGACAGGGAGGTGTCGGTCTGGGACGGCCGTGCGGCGGCCCGCTCCGCGATCTCGCGCACGCTGTCCGGAATCCTCGGATCGTCCCGGCTGAACGCCCAGGTGTTCCCGCTTCCGGTCCCCAGGGAGCCACCGAGCGAGGAGGAGTCCGTCGAGGAGCTCGACTTCCAGGAGTCGTCCTGGCCCACCGCACCGAACGACGACGTCGCCG
>NZ_KQ950182.1:344168-486158 GCF_001517975.1 Thermobifida cellulosilytica TB100 | reverse complement strand
CCCGGTCCACCGCACCGAACGACGACGTCGCCGACGGATCCTCACGCTCACCCCAGCCAGAGCCGGACGAAGACTCCGCCGAAGACCGCGACTGCCAGGAATCCTCCCGATCCACCGGACCGAACGACGACGTCGCCGACGGATCCTCACGCTCACCCCAACCGGAACCGAACGAGGACTCAGCCGAGGAACCCGACTTCCAGGAATCCTCCCGGTCCACCGCGGAGAACCCGGACGTCGCCGACGGATCCTCACTCAGACCCACCGACTCCGCACGCTCACCCCAGCCAGAACCGGACGAGGACTCCGCCGAAGACCGCGACTGCCAGGAATCCTCCCGATCCACCGGACTGTGACCGGTGTCGGGAGCGGTGCCGCCCGGGTTGGGGCTGCTCCCCGTACCGGAGCCAGGGTGGTCGGCGTCGGGGCGCTGCCGGTAGGGCGGTACCAGTCGGCTCGGGTCGTACGGGGACTGCGCGCTGTCCTTGATGGGGAGACGGTAAATGCTCGTGGGGTCGGGCTGCCGCCGCTGGGACTGGGTGTCGGCGGTCCCGGGGCTCCGGTCGGCCGCCGCCGCGCTGCTGTCGGGGGGAGCGGTGTAGGAGGTCCCGGTTCCGGCGGAGTAGCCGGGGAAGGTGCTCTCCGAGCTGCTCGGGGACCAGATGTCGGCGGAGCGCTCCGGCCGCGTCTCGGCTCCCGGGAAACCTCCGGTCGAGGGAGCGGTGGGGGACGACGGCGCTCCGAAGCCGTACTCCGGGCTGCCCGGTGTCGACGACTCCTCCGGAACGTCCAACCGGTAGGTGGCGCCCCGCTCGGCTCCCGTGTTGGAACTCCACGCCGGGGGTGCCGAGGGCTCCCCGGTCGGGGGGGCGGTGGGGGACGACGGCGCTCCGAAGCCGTACTCCGGGCTGCCCGGTGTCGACGACTCCTCCGGAACGTCCAACCGGTAGGTGGCGCCCTGGCGGAACGACCCGGTCATCTCGGAGCCGCCGGTGGGGGTCCGGCTGCCGGCTCCGGTCTCAGGAGCGCGCAGTTCCTCCGGACGGTAGGAGCCGGAGGCGAAGTCGTAGGCGGGGCCGGGCCCCGGTCGGTCGCTCTGCTGCGCGGAGTCGTCTCGGGAGGGGGTCTGCCCGGTCCTGCCCGCGTCCTCGCCGTAGGAGGGAGCGAGGTCGCGCGGCGGAAGGTCGAAGGGGTAGTCGCTGGCAGCCGGCGTCCTGGAAGGTTCGGACGGCCCCAGACCGCTCAGCGCCGAAGGGTACGGCTCGGCCATGCCGGGGACGCTTCCGCTGTAGCCGCCGAGTCCCGGATACCCTCCGCTGTTCGGGTATCTCGGGGTCGACGGTGTTCTGTGCTGCTCCGAGGCCCCGGCACCCGCGGTACTGTTCTGCCGCTCCTCGTAGGGGTCTCGGTACTCCGACTGGGTCCGGTACCGCTCTCTGCTGGGCTGGAACCAGGAGTTCGTCGTCGGCTGCGACTGCTCCCGTCCGCCATCTGGTCGGTCCGGTGCTCCCCCGTGTTCGGTCACTGTCCTTGATCTCCCGACCGCGCTCGCGCGCTCAACAGATTCTCCCAGAATGAAGTATGTCAACCGGTAACGACGGACGGCGGTAGTGCTGCCCGTTTCGAGGCGCACTACCGCCGTTGCTCAACTCAACCAGACGTCACCGGTCGCTTCCGGGTCACCTGTTGTAGGGCCCGAAATCGTAGTCCTCCAGCGGAACGGCCTCACCCGATCCCTGACCGAATGTGTACTCGCTGGGCTCCTCGTAGGAGGACACCGAGTACATCGAGGCCTTGGCCTCCTCGGTGGGCTCGACCCGGATGTTCCGGTACTGCGGCATACCGGTACCGGCCGGGATGAGCTTACCGATGATGACGTTCTCCTTGAGACCGAGCAGCGGGTCGCTCTTGCCGTGGATGGCGTTCTCGGTGAGCACCCGGGTGGTCTCCTGGAAGGAGGCCGCGGACAGCCACGACTCGGTCGCCAGGGAGGCCTTGGTGATACCGAGGAGGACGGGACGGGCCGAAGCGGGCTGACCGCCCTCGGCCACGACCTGACGGTTGATCGCCTCGAACTTGGGACGCTCGACCATCTCTCCCGGAAGCAGCTTGGTGTCGCCGGACTCCAGGACGTTCACTCGCTTGAGCATCTGCCGCACGATGATCTCGATGTGCTTGTCGTGGATCGAGACACCCTGCGACTTGTACACTTCCTGGACCTCGGAGACGAGGTGCTGCTGCACCGCGCGCGGGCCGAGGATCCGCAGGACCTCGTGCGGGTTGACCGCACCCTGGATGAGCTTCTGCCCGACTTCGACGTGCTGTCCGTCATGGACGAGCAGCGGTGCCCGCATGGGAACCGGGTAGGCGATCTCGTCGGATCCGTCGTCCGGGATGAGGATGATTTTACGGCTCTTCTCCGTCTCCTCAATCCGGATCCGGCCCTCTACCTCGCTGATCGGGGCCACACCCTTGGGGATGCGGGCCTCGAAGAGCTCCTGGACGCGCGGCAGACCGTGGGTGATGTCCTGACCCGCGGAGCCACCCATGTGGAAGGTCCGCATGGTGAGCTGGGTACCGGGCTCACCGATGGACTGCGCGGCGATGATGCCGATGGCCTCGCCGACGTCGACCGGCTTGCCGGTGGCCAGGGAGCGGCCGTAGCAGGTGCTGCACACGCCGACCTTGGCCTCGCACACCAGCGAGCTGCGCACGCGCACCCGGGTGACGCCCGCCGCGATCAGCTTGTCGATCAGGGCCTCGGTCGTGTCGCTCAGCTTGGTCGCGATGACCTCGCCGTTGACGACGACGTCCTCGGCGAGCGTCCGGCCGAAACCGGTGTTCTCGACGTTGTGCTTGCGCACGACGGTCCCGTCGGGGCGCCGCTCGCCGATCTCCTGCCACAGGGAGCGGTCGGTGCCGCAGTCGACCTCGCGGACGATGACGTCCTGGGCGACGTCCACCAGACGCCGGGTGAGGTACCCGGAGTCGGCGGTGCGCAGCGCCGTGTCCGCCAGACCCTTGCGCTGACCGTGGGTGGAGATGAAGTACTCCAGCACCGACAGGCCCTCGCGGTAGGAGGACTTGATCGGACGCGGGATCGTCTCACCCTTGGTGTTGGAGACCAGGCCGCGGATACCGGCGATCTGGCGGACCTGCATGGGGTTACCGCGGGCACCGGAGTTGACCATCATCCACACCGTGTTGTCGGGCGGAGAGTTCTCCTCCATGTCCTTGGCGACCTCGTTGGTCGCCTTGGTCCAGATGTCGGTCAGCTCCTGGCGGCGCTCCTCGTCGCTGATCAGACCGCGGTCGTACTGCCGCTGGATCTTCTCGGCCTGCTTCTCGTACTCGTCGAGGATGCGCTTCTTGTTCGGCGGCGGGACCACGTCGCTGATGCTGATGGTCAGCCCCGAGCGGGTGGCCCAGTGGTACCCGGCGTCCTTGAGGGCGTCCAGCGTGGTGGCCACCTGGACCTTGGGGTACCGCTCGGCCAGTTCGGTCACCAGAGCGGACAACTGCTTCTTGCCCATCTGCTGGTTGACGAACGGGTAGTCCTCGGGCGTGGTCTCGTTGAACAGGTACCGGCCGAGGGTGGTCTCCAGCAGGTACGGCTGGCCCGGCTGGTAGCCCTCCGGGGGCTCCCAGCCCACCGGCGGCACGACGTCGCCCTCGACACGCAGCTTGATCTTCGCCTGGAGGTCGAGCTGGCCCAGGTCGTAGGCCATGATGGCCTCGCCGACGCTGCTGAACGCCCGGCCCTCGCCCTTCGCGCCCTCCTTGAGGGTGGTCAGGTAGTACAGGCCGATGACCATGTCCTGGGTGGGCATGGTGACGGGCTTGCCGTCGGAGGGCTTGAGGATGTTGTTCGTGGCGAGCATCAGGATGCGCGCCTCGGCCTGCGCCTCCGCGGACAGCGGGAGGTGGACGGCCATCTGGTCACCGTCGAAGTCCGCGTTGAACGCGGTGCACACGAGCGGGTGGATCTGGATGGCCTTGCCCTCGACCAGTTGCGGCTCGAACGCCTGGATGCCCAGGCGGTGCAGGGTCGGCGCACGGTTGAGCAGCACCGGGTGCTCGGCGATGACCTCTTCGAGCACGTCCCACACCACCGGGCGGGAGCGCTCGACCATGCGCTTGGCGCTCTTGATGTTCTGCGCGTGGTTCAGGTCGACCAGGCGCTTCATCACGAACGGCTTGAACAGCTCCAGCGCCATCTGCTTGGGCAGGCCGCACTGGTGCAGCTTGAGCTGCGGGCCGACGACGATGACCGAACGGCCGGAGTAGTCGACGCGCTTGCCCAGCAGGTTCTGGCGGAACCGTCCCTGCTTGCCCTTGAGCATGTCGGACAGCGACTTGAGCGGACGGTTGCCCGGCCCGGTGACCGGGCGGCCGCGGCGGCCGTTGTCGAACAGGGCGTCGACGGCCTCCTGGAGCATGCGCTTCTCGTTGTTGACGATGATCTCGGGCGCGCCGAGGTCGAGAAGCCGCTTGAGCCGGTTGTTCCGGTTGATCACCCGGCGGTACAGGTCGTTCAGGTCGGAGGTGGCGAAGCGGCCACCGTCGAGCTGGACCATGGGGCGCAGGTCCGGCGGGATCACCGGGACGCAGTCGAGCACCATGCCCATCGGGCTGTTGCGGGTGTTGAGGAAGGCCGAGACGACCTTGAGCCGCTTGAGGGCGCGGGCCTTCTTCTGGCCCTTGCCGGTGCGGATGATCTCGCGGAGCTTCTCGGCCTCGGCCTCCAGGTCGAAGTTGGCCAGCCGCTCCTTGATGGCCTGGGCGCCCATGCCGCCGCGGAAGTACTTGCCGAAGCGGTCCCGCATCTCGCGGTAGAGCAGCTCGTCGCCCTCCAGGTCCTGGACCTTGAGGGTCTTGAAGCGGTTCCAGACCTCTTCCAGGCGGTCGATCTCCCGCTGGGCGCGGTCGCGGATCTGCCGCATCTCGCGCTCGGCGGCCTCGCGCACCTTGCGGCGCGCGTCGCCCTTGGCGCCCTGCTCCTCCAGCTCGGCCAGGTCGGCCTCGAGCTTGCGGTGGCGCTCCTCGATGGCGGAGTCGCGGCGCTGCTCCAGGTGCTGCCGTTCGACGGAGATCCGGGCCTCCAGGGACGGCAGGTCGCGCTCGCGGGCCTCGGTGTCCACCCAGGTGACCATGTAGGCCGCGAAGTAGATGACCTTCTCCAGGTCCTTGGGGGCCAGGTCGAGCAGGTATCCCAGCCGGCTGGGAACGCCCTTGAAGTACCAGATGTGGGTCACGGGCGCGGCCAGCTCGATGTGGCCCATCCGCTCGCGCCGGACCTTGGCCCGGGTGACCTCGACACCGCAGCGCTCGCAGATGATGCCCTTGAAGCGGACGCGCTTGTACTTACCGCAGTAGCACTCCCAGTCCCGGGTCGGACCGAAGATCTTCTCGCAGAAGAGTCCGTCCTTCTCCGGCTTGAGGGTCCGGTAGTTGATGGTTTCCGGCTTCTTGACCTCGCCGTGCGACCACTGGCGGATGTCGTCAGCGGTGGCGAGGCCAATGCGGAGCTCGTCGAAGAAGTTGACGTCGAGCACTTAATTCGTCCCCTGCTCTTGGTTGGCGGAATCAGACCTCTTCGACACTGCTCGGCTCGCGCCGACCAAGGTCGATACCCAGTTCTTCCGCCGCACGGAAAACGTCCTCGTCGCTGTCGCGCATCTCGATCGACATACCGTCGCTGGAGAGCACCTCCACGTTGAGGCAGAGCGACTGCATCTCCTTGATGAGCACCTTGAAGGACTCGGGGATGCCGGGCTCGGGAATGTTCTCGCCCTTGACGATCGCCTCGTAGACCTTCACGCGGCCGGTGACGTCGTCGGACTTGATGGTGAGCAGCTCTTGCAGGGCGTAGGCGGCACCGTAGGCCTCGAGCGCCCACACCTCCATCTCACCGAAGCGCTGGCCACCGAACTGCGCCTTACCGCCCAGCGGCTGCTGGGTGATCATCGAGTACGGGCCGGTGGAACGGGCGTGGATCTTGTCGTCCACCAGGTGGTGCAGCTTCAGGAAGTAGGTGTAGCCGACCGCGACCGGCTCCTTGAAGGGCTCACCGGTGCGTCCGTCGAACAGGCGGGCCTTGCCGAACTCGTTGACCAGGACGTCGCCGTCCTCGTCGGGCAGCACGGAGGCCAGCAGACCGCCGATCTCGTCCTCGCGCACACCGTCGAAGACCGGGGTGGCGACCTTGGAGTTCGGTGGCGCCTCGTGCGCGTTGATGGCGCGCAGTCGGCGTTTCCACTCGGCGTCGTCGCCCTCGACCTTCCAGCCGTGTTTGGCCAGCCAGCCCAGGTGGATCTCGAGGATCTGGCCGACGTTCATGCGGCCGGGCACGCCCAGCGGGTTGAGCACGATGTCGACCGGGGTGCCGTCCTCCAGGAACGGCATGTCCTCCTGGGGCAGGATCTTGGCGATGACGCCCTTGTTGCCGTGCCGGCCGGCGAGCTTGTCGCCGTCGGTGATCTTGCGCTTCTGCGCCACGTACACGCGGACCAGCTCGTTCACGCCGGGGGGCAGCTCGTCGCCGTCCTCACGGCTGAACACGCGCACGCCGATGACCTTGCCGGACTCGCCGTGCGGCACCTTCAGGGAGGTGTCGCGGACCTCGCGCGCCTTCTCGCCGAAGATCGCGCGCAGCAGGCGCTCCTCGGGGGTCAGCTCGGTCTCACCCTTGGGGGTGACCTTGCCGACCAGGATGTCGCCGTCGACGACCTCGGCGCCGATCCGGATGATGCCGCGCTCGTCCAGGTCGGCGAGGACCTCCTCGCTGACGTTGGGGATCTCGCGGGTGATCTCCTCGGGCCCCAGCTTGGTGTCGCGGGCGTCGACCTCGTGCTCCTCGATGTGGATCGAGGAGAGCACGTCGTCCTGGACGACGCGCTGGGACAGCACGATGGCGTCCTCGTAGTTGTGGCCCTCCCAGGACATGTACGCCACGAGGAGGTTCTTGCCCAGCGCCATCTCACCGTGGTCGGTGGAGGGGCCGTCGGCCAGCACCTGGCCCGCCTCGACCCGCTGGCCCTCGTCGACGATGGGCCGCTGGTTGAAGCAGGTTCCCTGGTTGGTGCGCTTGAACTTGTGGACCCGGTAGGTCTTGCGGGTGCCGTCGTCGGCCAGGACGGTGATGTAGTCGGCGGTGACGTCCTCGACGACGCCGCTCTTCTCGGCCAGGATGACGTCCCCGGCGTCGGTGGCCGCGCGGTACTCCATGCCGGTGCCCACCAGCGGGGCCTCGGCGCGCAGCAGCGGGACCGCCTGGCGCTGCATGTTGGAGCCCATGAGCGCGCGGTTGGCGTCGTCGTGCTCCAGGAACGGGATCATGGCGGTGGCCACCGACACCATCTGGCGCGGCGAGATGTCCATGTAGTGGACCTCGTCGGCGGCGACCGACTCGAACTCCCCGCCCTTGCGGCGCGCCAGCACCCGGGACTCGGCGAAGGTCCCGTCCGGGTTGACCGGGGTGTTCGCCTGGGCGATGACGTAGCGGTCCTCCTCGTCGGCGGTGAGGTAGACCACCTCGTCGGTGATCCGGCCGTCGACGACCTTCCGGTAGGGGGTCTCGACGAAGCCGAAGGAGTTGATCCGGCCGTAGGCCGCGAGCGAGCCGATCAGACCGATGTTCGGTCCTTCGGGGGTCTCGATCGGGCACATGCGGCCGTAGTGCGACGGGTGCACGTCGCGGACCTCGAAGCCCGCCCGCTCGCGGGACAGACCGCCCGGACCCAGCGCCGAGAGGCGGCGCTTGTGGGTCAGTCCGGCCAGCGGGTTGGTCTGGTCCATGAACTGGGAGAGCTGGCTGGTGCCGAAGAACTCCCGGATGGAGGCGACCACCGGACGGATGTTGATCAGGGTCTGCGGCGTGATGGCCTCGACGTCCTGGGTGGTCATGCGCTCCCGCACGACGCGCTCCATGCGGGCCAGACCCAGGCGGACCTGGTTCTGGATGAGCTCGCCGACGGTGCGCAGGCGGCGGTTGCCGAAGTGGTCGATGTCGTCGACCTCGATCGGGAAGGTGCCGTGCGGGCGCACCAGCTCCTTCTCCTCGGCGTGCAGCCGGACGAGGTAGTCGACGGTGGCGACGATGTCCTCTTCGGTCAGCGTGCCCTGGGTGATGTCGGTCTCCAGCCCCAGCTTCTTGTTGATCTTGTAGCGGCCGACCTTGGCGAGGTCGTAGCGCTTGGGGTTGAAGTACAGGTTCTCCAGCAGGGTCTGCGCGGACTCCTTCGTGGGCGGCTCGCCCGGGCGGAGCTTGCGGTAGATGTCCAGCAGCGCGTCATCAGTGCCGGCGGTGGGGTCCTTCTCCAGCGTGTTGCGGATGGACTCGTACTCGCCGAAGCGCTCCAGGATCTGGTCGGTGGTCCACCCCAGGGCCTTGAGCAGGACGGTGACGGCCTGCTTGCGCTTGCGGTCGATGCGGACCCCGACGAAGTCGCGCTTGTCGATCTCGAACTCCAGCCAGGCCCCGCGCGACGGGATGATCTTGCAGCCGTAGAGATCCTTGTCGGAGGACTTGTCGACCTGGCGATCGAAGTACACGCCGGGAGAACGGACAAGCTGCGACACGACGACGCGCTCGGTGCCGTTGATGATGAAGGTGCCCTTGGCGGTCATGAGCGGGAAGTCGCCCATGAACACCGTCTGGCTCTTGATCTCGCCGGTGTCGTTGTTGATGAACTCCGCCGTGACGAACATCGGGGCGGAGTAGGTCATGTCCTTGTCCTTGCACTCCTCTTCGGAGTACTTGGGCGGCTCGAACCGATGGTCGCGGAACGACAGCGACATCGTGCCCGAGAAGTCTTCGATCGGACTGATCTCCTCGAAGATCTCTTCCAGGCCGGACTGCTCCGGAACGTCCTTGCGGCCGGCTTTACGGGCCGCTTCGACTCGGGCACGCCACTTCTCGTTGCCGAGCAGCCAGTCGAAGGACTCGGTCTGCAGGGCGAGGAGGTTCGGGACCTCAAGTGGTTCCTTGATACGGGCGAAGGAAACGCGGTTCGGACCAAGGGCGTTAGCGGAGGCGATGCGCGAGGCTGCCAACAGGGGTCCTTCCGAAGGCTTGTGGCGGTTGATGCGCGCGCACGCCGGACGCTCCCGTAGCCGGAGAACCACCGGACAGGGGCGGGTCTACGGTCGGCGAGGGCCGTGCGGAGCGAGCTGGTCGATGAGGATCAGCCCGCGCACGGGCTCTCCACAAGGAGACGTCAAAGGGCAGCGCAAAAGGGCAGTGTAGCCGAACACTACACCGCTGTCCAACAGTGTGCCCCATGATTATCCAAGACATCTCGCAGCATCGCTGCTGACGGCCGATTCGTCAAGCCCAGAGAGGGCATTCCGGCCAGTTCCGGCAGAGTGAGAGGACACACAGGGCCTGGCAGGTGTGAGCTAACCAACATCGGGGAAGGAAGAGGAGTTCACAGTTTCGTCAAGGAACCCTCATCTTCTCGTCAGTTTCCCCGTGTCGCGCCTGTTCCCGGACCTCTGCGCGGGCCACGGCCGACCTCTGGGAGGCTCACCCGGGGCGGCCGCCCCCCGCGGGCCGTCGCGGTACGCGCCCGCGCCGGGACACCACACCACTGTGCCACCGCGCGCCCGTCCACGCCCCCCGTTTTCCGCCGCTGCGCCCCGCCGCAACGCAGAAGGCGGCCGCCCCGCGGGGCGGCCGCCTTTCCGGCGGTCCGAACGGACTACTTCAGGGTCACGGTGGCGCCGGCACCCTCCAGGGCGGCCTTGGCCTTCTCCGCGGTCTCCTTGTTGACGCCCTCGAGCACCGGCTTGGGGGCGCCGTCGACCAGGTCCTTGGCGTCCTTCAGGCCCAGGCTGGTGAGGGCGCGGACCTCCTTGATGACCTGGATCTTCTTGTCGCCGGCGGACTCGAGGATGACGTCGAACTCGTCCTTCTCCTCCTCGGCGGCGGCCTCGCCGCCACCGCCACCCGGAGCGGCAGCGGCGACGACCGCGGCCGGGGCGGCGGCGGTGACGTCGAACTTCTCCTCGAACAGCTTGACGAACTCGGAGAGCTCCAGGAGGGTCATCTCCTCGAACGCGCTGAGCAGCTCCTCGTGGCTGAGCTTCGCCATGGTTGCGATCTCTCTTTCTCTACCGGCGTGCGCGCCCTGTGACGCGACACCGAGCCTGCAACGCCGACGCGTACCGCGCCGGCCACGGACGGGATGTGCGGGGCCTTCGCCGTCTCCGGGAAGGCCGCGGTTCTACTGGGACTCCGCTCGCTTGTCCGCCAGTGCCTGGACAAGGCGCACAGCCTTGGACGGCAGCGCCTGGAACACGGCGGCAGCCTGGCTCTGCTTGGCCTTGAGAGCACCGGCGAGCTTCGAGAGGAGCACCTCACGGGACTCGAGATCGGCCAGCTTGATGATCTCCTCGGGCGTCATCGGCTTGCCGTCGATGACACCGCCCTTGATCACCAGCGCCGCGTTCTCCTTGGCGAAGTCACGCAGCCCCTTGGCGGCCTCCACCACGTCGCCCTTGACGAAGGCGATGGCGGAGGGGCCCTTGAGGAGGTCGAGGACCTCAGGGCTCTCCAGGCCGGCCTCCTTGGCCGCGATCTTGGTCAGCGTGTTCTTCGCCACGCGGAAACGCGCGTTCTGGCCGAGGCTGCGGCGCAGTTGGGTGACCTGCGCGACAGTGAGCCCGCGGTATTCGGTCAGCACGGCACCGCTCGAACTCTGGAATTCCTCCTTGAGTTCGGCGACCGCGGCTGCCTTATCCGGCCTCGGCATGGGACTCCTTCCAACGGTGAACACTGGTCGAGGTCCCTGTGCGGCGGGCGACGCGGTTGCGACAGAAAAAGCCCCGGCGCAAGCGCACGGGGCCCGGGACCACGGACGCGAGGGAACACGCGACGGGTCCAGAAGCTCACAGCAACCTGCGCGGGCCGCCCGGCATGTGCGGGACCTTAGGTCACCCGACGGGTGACGACCAGCGGTCTTCGGCAATTCTCCATGCTAGGCGATAACCGGGACCGCGTCGAACGGAGACCGCGGCCCGCCCGGCACCGCCCGCGACACGCGCAGGCGCCCTCCCGCCGGAGGCGGAAGGGCGCCCGGAAGCACTGTCGTCAGGCGGCGGCCGCCGTCCGCACGACGTTCGGGTCGACCGGGATGCCGGGGCCCATGGTGCTGGTCAGGGTGACCTTCTTGATGTAGCGGCCCTTGGCGGCGGAGGGCTTGAGGCGCAGGACCTCCTCCAGGGCGGCGGTGTAGTTCTCCACCAGCTTCTCGGCGTCGAAGGAGACCTTGCCGATGATGAAGTGGAGGTTGCCGTGGCGGTCCACCCGGAACTCGATCTTGCCGCCCTTGATGTCGGAGACGGCCTTGGCGACGTCCATGGTGACCGTGCCGGTCTTCGGGTTGGGCATGAGGCCGCGGGGGCCGAGGACGCGGCCGAGACGGCCGATCTTGCCCATCAGGTCAGGCGTGGCCACCACAGCGTCGAAGTCCAGGAATCCCTGCTGGATCCGCTCGACCAGGTCGTCGTCGCCCACGTAGTCGGCGCCCGCGGCCCGCGCCTGCTCGGCACGCTCACCGGTGGCGAAGACCAGGACCCGAGCGGCCTTGCCGGTGCCGTGCGGCAGGTTGACGGTGCCGCGCACCATCTGGTCGGCCTTGCGCGGGTCGACGCCCAGACGCAGGGCGACCTCGACGGTCGCGTCGAACTTGACGGGGCTGGTCTGCTTGACCAACTGGACGGCCTCGGCCGGCGTGTAGAGCCGGTCGCGGTCGATCTGCTCAGCCGCTTTGCGGTAGCCCTTGCTGCGCTTCACGAGTACTCCTAGCGAAAGGTTTGTGGTGTGGGCCAGCGCCTGACCCTGCCACGGAGAGAAAAGGGGAAGAGGACCGCCCGGACGGCGTGTCCGACTACTTGACCTCGATGCCCATGGAGCGGGCGGTGCCGGCGATGATCTTCTCGGCGGCGTCCAGGTCGTCGGTGTTCAGGTCGGGCAGCTTGGTCTGCGCGATCTCGCGGACCTGGTCGCGGGTGATGGAACCGGCGACGGAGCGGCTCGGGTTGGTGGAGCCCTTCTCCAGGCCGGCGGCCTTGAGGATCAGCGTCGGCGCCGGAGGCGTCTTGGTGATGAAGCTGAAGGTGCGGTCCTCGTAGATGGAGATCTCTACGGGGATGATGCTGCCGCGCTGGGACTCCGTCGCAGCGTTGTACTGCTTGCAGAAGTCCATGATGTTGACACCGTGCGGACCGAGCGCGGTACCGACGGGCGGCGCCGGGGTGGCCTGGCCAGCGGGAAGCTGGACTTTCACCAGAGCCGCGAGCTTCTTCTTCGGAGGCATTTCGGGTCCTTGTCTGAATCGCGATTGATCGTGGCCCCGGGTCCGCGTCCGTGACGGGACACACGGCCGCCCGGTGTACGGGCAGCCGGAGATCGGAGCACCCCCGGGAGACGGGGGCGTGCGCGGCCGTCGGGACCGTTCCGGCCGCGCGGGCCCCGCGGAACGGGGCACGACGGGTCCGCCGAGGCGGACCCGTCAAGTCTAAGCCAACGGTCAGATCTTGGAGACCTGGTTGAACGCCAGTTCGACCGGGGTCTCACGGCCGAAGATCGACACCAGCACCTTGAGCTTCTGGGTGTCGGGGTTGATCTCGCTGACCGTGGCGGGCAGCGTGGCGAAGGGACCGTCCATGACGGTGACGGACTCGCCGACCTCGTACTCGACGTCGCCGCGGGGCTCGGCCTCCTTCTTCCTGGCCTGCTCCTCCTCGGCCTCGGGCTCGGGCGCCAGCAGGTCCGCGACCTCCTGGAGGCTCAGCGGAGCGGGACGGTTGGACAGGCCCACGAAACCGGTGACACCGGGCGTGTTGCGGACGGCCGCCCAGGACTCGTCGGTGAGCTCCATACGGACCAGCACATAGCCGGGCAGGACCTTCTCGGTGACCTGCTGCCGCTTGCCGCTCTTGACCTCCGTGACCTCCTGCGTGGGCACCTCGACCTGGAAGATGTAGTCCTCCATGTTGAGGGACTGGGTGCGGCTCTCGAGGTTGGCCTTCACCCGGTTCTCGTAGCCCGCGTAGGTGTGCACGACGTACCACTCGCCGGGCAGCAACCGGAGTTCGGCCTTGAATTCCTCGACCGGGTCGAGCTCGGGAGCCTGGTCCTCGGAGGCGTGGCTCTCCCGGGCGACCTCGTCGGCAACCTCAGCAGCTTCCGCCTGCTCGGCACGCGGACCGGTCTCTTCCGCCGACGACTGATCCCGATCCTCGTTGGGGAGGTCGTCAGAGGTCAGTGGGGACTCGGACACGGCTGCTCTTTCTCTCGTCGGATAAGCGCTCACTGCTGGCTTCTGAAAACACAAGAGGCCAGCACTGTCAGCTTATGGTCTCACCGGAGGCGATGAGACCATGTCCGACCGTGCCGACCTCGGGTCGCTGAATCAGGCCTCAGGGCCCACCAGGCCGTAGAGCCAGGTGACACCTTCCCCGAAGCCGAAGTTCACGAGGGAGACGTAGCCGATCATGGCCAACACGAACACGATGACCACGATGGTGTAGGTGACGAGTTCGCGCTGGGTTGGCCAGCGAACCTTACGGAGTTCGGCGACAACCTGCTTGGTGAAGGTCACCGGACCGGTACGACGCTTCCGCTCTCCGGGCTTGGCGTCCGTGTCAGTCTGTGTCACCTCAGGTCCTTAGGGATCGGGACACTCTGCTCTCAGAGTCTCACTTGCAGGGCAGGAGGGACTCGAACCCCCAACCGCCGGTTTTGGAGACCGGTGCTCTACCAATTGAGCCACTGCCCTTGGCTGTGCCTGCTTACACGATAACCGGTGATCGAACAGAGTGACCACGACGGTGCGCCGCCGCCCGCTGCGAACCGGCCATCGGTTGCCAGAGTCTATGCCAACTCCGTGCCCGGAACCAACTCCGATTTCGCCATTGTTGGTAACACCAATGTCACAAATCGTGACGACTCGTGCTCTCCGTCGCGCCACACGGGCCGACCGGCCCGTGAAGCCCTCCGAGGGCGCATGGAACGATGGGGGCATGACTGACCGACCTCGTATCTCCGCACGCATCGGCGGCATCTCCGAATCGGCGACCCTGGCGGTGGACGCCAAGGCCAAGGCCATGAAGGCCGCGGGACGTCCCGTCATCGGATTCGGAGCCGGGGAGCCCGACTTCCCCACGCCCGACTACATCGTGGAGGCCGCGGTGGCCGCCTGCCGCGAGCCCCGCTTCCACCGCTACACCCCGGCCGGGGGCCTGCCCGAGCTCAGGGAGGCCATCGCGGCCAAGACGCTGCGCGACTCCGGCTACCGGGTGGAGCCGAACCAGGTCCTGGTCACCAACGGCGGCAAGCAGGCCATCTACGAGGCGTTCGCTGCGCTGCTCGACCCGGGCGACGAGGTCATCGTGGTCGCGCCGTACTGGACCACCTACCCGGAGTCGATCAAGCTCGCCGGCGGCGTCCCGGTCTTCGTGGTCACCGACGAGTCCACCGGCTACCTGGCCTCCGTGGAGCAACTGGAGGCGGCCCGCACCGAGCGCACCAAGCTGCTGGTGTTCGTCTCGCCGTCCAACCCGACGGGCGCGGTGTACCCGCCCGAGAAGGTCCGCGAGATCGGCCGCTGGGCGGCCGAGAACGGCCTGTGGGTGCTCACCGACGAGATCTACGAGCACCTGGTCTACGGCGACGCCACGTTCTCCTCGCTGCCCGTCGAGGTCCCCGAGCTGGCCGACCGCACCGTGGTGGTCAACGGGGTGGCCAAGACCTACGCGATGACCGGCTGGCGGGTCGGCTGGATCATCGGCCCCACGGACGTGATCAAGGCCGCGACCAACCTGCAATCGCACGCCACCTCCAACGTCGCCAACGTCGCGCAGGCCGCGGCGCTGGCCGCGGTCTCCGGCGACCTGTCCGCGGTGGCGGAGATGAAGAAGGCGTTCGACCGCCGTCGGCAGACCATCGTGCGCATGCTCAACGAGATCCCCGGGGTGCTGTGCCCCGAACCGCAGGGCGCGTTCTACGCCTACCCGTCGGTCAAGGAGCTCCTCGGCAAGGAGATCCGCGGCAGGCGTCCGCAGACCTCCGGCGAACTGGCCGAGCTGATCCTGGAGCACGCGGAGGTGGCGGTGGTCCCGGGCGAGGCGTTCGGCACCCAGGGCTACCTGCGGCTGTCCTACGCGCTGGGCGACGCCGACCTGGCCGAGGGCGTGGGGCGCATCGCCAAGCTGCTGAGCGAGGCCGAGTGACCCGCGCCGGGTGCTCCGCGGCGGGCCCGCGGAGCACCCGGCCGCCGTGTCCCGCGGGCCGCCCGTCGCCTTTCCCGGCGGCGGGCGGCCTCTCTGTCCCAACGGGCGGCACCGGACGTCACTTTGCGGCACCCTTGTGTCATGAGACGTCCGATCGACCAACTTCCCAAAGCCCATCTGCACCTGCACTTCACCGGCTCGATGCGGCACGCCACCCTCGTGGAGCTGGCCGCCGAGCGCGGAGTGCACCTGCCCCACGCGCTGGTCGAGGAGTGGCCGCCGAAGCTGCGGGCCACCGACGAGCGGGGCTGGTTCCGGTTCCAGCGGCTCTACGACATCGCCCGGTCGGTGCTGCGGACCCCCGACGACCTGTACCGGCTGCTGCTGGAGACCGCCGAGGACGAGCGCGCGGCCGGCGCGGGATGGCTGGAGATCCAGGTGGACCCCAGCGGCTACGCGTCGCGGTTCGGCGGCCTGACCGCGACGCTGGAACTGGTGCTGGACGCCGCGCAGGCGGCGGAGCGGGCCACCGGGGTGGGCATCGGCGTGATGGTGGCCGCCAACCGGACCAAGCACCCGCTGGACGCCAAGACGCTGGCCCGGCTGGCCGTGCAGTACGCGGGCCGCGGCGTGGTGTCGTTCGGGCTGAACAACGACGAGCGGCGGGGGCGGGCGCTGGACTTCGAGGGCGCCTTCCGGATCGCGCGCCGCGCCGGGCTGCTGTCGGCCCCGCACGGCGGGGAGCTGAGCGGGCCGCGCAGCGTCCAGGAGTGCCTGGACCTGCTGGCGGCCGACCGCATCGGGCACGGGGTGCGCGCCGTCGAGGACCGCGCCCTGGTGGACCGCCTGGCCGCCCAGGAGGTGACCCTGGAGGTGTGCCCCACCTCCAACGTGGGCCTGGGCGTGGTGGACCGCCTCGACCAGGTCCCGCTGCGCCGACTGTTCGACGCGGGGGTGCCGATCGCGCTGGGCGCCGACGACCCGCTGCTCTTCGGCTCCCGCCTGGCCGAGCAGTACGAGATCGCCCGCGAGGTGTTCGGCTTCTCCGACCCGGAGCTGGCCGAGCTGGCCCGGATGTCCATCCGTTCCTCGGGCGCCCCGGAGGAGCGGAAGAAGGAGATGCTGGCGGGCGTGGACGCCTGGCTGGCCGCTCCGGAGCCGACGGGGTGACCCCGGTTCCGTCGAGCCCGTCCGCGGCGCGCTGAGCGCGTTCAGAACAGCAGCGCGCTGAGCCCCTGCCAGGTCATGGCCAGACCGGCGAGGAAGAACACCACGGCCGCGCCGATCCGGATGGCCTTCTCGGGCAGCTTCTTGCCCAGCAGCATGCCCAGAGCGATCCCCAGGGCGTCGGCCGCGACCATGCCCAGGGTGGAGCCGATCCACACCGCCAGCCAGGACAGGGGCGTCCCGGCGTGGTCCGCGCCGACGGCGATGGTGGTGAACATGGTCTTGTCGCCGAGCTCGGCGAGGAAGAAGATCGTGGCCACGGTCAGCAGCGCCGATCCGGCGCGCCGGGTCGCGGCGCGCTCCTCGTCGGCCTCGGTGAGCTCGTCGCCGCGCAGCGTCCAGGCGCCGAAGCCGAGGAAGGCGAGCCCGGCGCCGAGGGAGAGCCAGTCGGCGGGCAGTGCCAGGCCCAGGACCTCGGCCAGCAGCACGCTGATCCCGTGGATGACCACCGTGGCCAGGGCGCTGCCGAGCAGCACGGTCCGCACCCGATAGCGGCTGGCCAGCGACATCGCCACCAATTGGGTCTTGTCCCCCATTTCGGCGACGAGAACGGCTCCCGCGCTCACCCCGACCAGCCCGGCAAACGCCATCGAATTCCCTGCCTCTCGTTCTTTGTCCGGGCATCGGAAAAGCGGACGACGCTCTTCGACCCGGATGCCTGCGACCGGGTCGAAGGTCTCGTCCGCCTGGCGTTCGCACCGGCTCGTGCGACCGGGTCCGTGCTGCGCAGGGACCAGCGTGTCGATCACACGGATTGAGGACTACTCCCCTTCGACGGCTTCCACCGTAGTGAAGGGAATACGGATTCGCAATTCATGGGAATGGCGATTTCCGAACGGACCCGAAGCCAATAAAAAAGTTCGGTCCGCCTTATTTTTCTGTTGCGGGGGCCGCGACGGAATTCTTCCGGAAAGCTCCGGGAGGCACGGCGCCCGCGCCGCGCGGCCGGGGCCGCCGCGGCGCGGGCGCTCTTCGGTCAGAGGGTGACGCCCACCATGACGGGCTCGTTCACCAGGGTGATCCCGAAGGCCCGGGCCACGCCCGCGCGCACCTCGCGGGCCAGGGCCAGCAGGTCGGCGGTGGTGGCGCCGCCCCGGTTGGTCAGCGCGAGGGTGTGCTTGGTGGAGATGCGCGCCGGTCCCGTGCCGTACCCCTTGGGGAAGCCGGCGTGCTCGATCAGCCAGGCCGCCGAGGTCTTCACCCGGCCGTCCGCGTCCGGGTAGGCGGGCGGGGCGGTCCCGGGGCCGAGCCGCTCCTCGACCCGCCGGGTGAACTCGGCGAACTCGTCGGCGGACAGGATCGGGTTGGTGAAGAAGGACCCGGCGCTGCGGCTGTCGGGGTCGGCCGGGTCGACGACCATGCCCTTGCCGCGGCGCAGGGCCAGCACGGCCTCGCGGGCGTCGGCCAGCGGCACGCGGTCGCCCTGGGCCACTCCCAGGGTGCGGGCGAGTTCGGCGTAGCGGATCGGGCGGCTCAGCTTGGCGCGGGTCAGCTCGAAGACCACCTCGCACACCACGTAGCGGTTGCGGCCCTTGAAGACGCTGTCGCGGTAGGCGAAGCCGCACTCGGCGGCCGCCAGGACCCGGGTGCGGCCCTCCTCCCGGTCGTAGACCGTGACCTCGGCGATGGTCTGGCTGACCTCCTGGCCGTAGGCGCCGACGTTCTGGATGGGCGTGGAGCCGACCCGGCCGGGGATGCCGGAGAGGCACTCGACGCCGGACAGGCCCTCGTCCACGCAGCGCGCGACGAACGCGTCCCACTCGACCCCGGCGTCCGCCCGCACCCGCACGGTGTCGTCGCCGACCTCGGCGGAGGAGAGGCCGGAGGAGTCGACGTGGACGACCGTGCCCGGGAACCCCTCGTCCGCGACGACCAGGTTGCTGCCGCCGCCCAGGACCAGCAGCGGGCTGCCGGCGCGGTCGGCCTCGCGGACGGCCTCGATCAGTTCCTCCGTGGTGGCCACGGGCTGGAAGAGCGCCGCGGGACCGCCGAGCCCGAGAGTGGTGTACTCGGCGAGCGGCACGTTGCGGGCGGGAGCGGTGGACACGGTGGCACCTTTCGGCGGGTGGGAACGGAGACGTTCCCGCGCCGCAGCGGCGCGGGAACCGGGACGGTCAGGCCAGGCGTACCACGGCGGTGGAGCGCGCCAGGACCTTGGCTCCGGCGCAGCGGGCCGTGATGGTGACGACGACCTGGTTGTCGTCGAGCTTCTTGGTGACGGTCCCGCCGACCACGAGCTCGGTCCCCTTGTCGTCGTCGGGGACGACCACGGGGGCGGAGAAGCGGACCCCGTACTCCACGATCGCGCCGGGGTCGCCGACCCAGTCGGTGATCAGGCGGCCGGCCTGGGCCATGGTGAACATGCCGTGCGCGATCACGCCGGGCAGGCCCACCTCGCGGGCGACCCGGTCGCTCCAGTGGATCGGGTTGAAGTCGCCGGAGGCTCCGGCGTAGCGGACCAGGTCGCTGCGGCGCACCCGGTAGGTCTGCTCGGGCAGCTCGGTGCCCACCTCGACGTCGGCGTAGCGGACAGTGGTCATCTGGGCTGCTCCTCACTCACTTCCCGGCCGGTTCGGCACCGCGCACGACGAGCATGTTGACCGAGGTGACGACGTGCTCTCCGGAGACGGTGGCGATGTCGCTGTCCAGGGTCAGCATCTCGTTGCCGCCCAGCGCCTTGATGCCGGTGATCGTGGTCCGGCAGGTCACCCGGTCCCCGGCCTGGAGGGGACGGCTGTAGCGGAACCGCTGGTCCCCGTGGACCACCCGGGAGAAGTCCAGGCCGAGCTCGGGGTCGGCGACGGCCTGTCCGGCACCCTCCATGCCCAGGATGATGGGGAAGGTGGGCGGTGCGATGACGTCGGCGTACCCGGCCTCCCGGGCACGGTCGGGGTCGCGGTAGAGGGGGTTGGGGTCACAGATCGCGTCCGCGAACTCGCGGATCTTGACGCGGGTCACCTCGTAGGGCTCGGGGAGTTCGTACACCCGTCCCAGGTAGTCGGGGTTGATCGCCATCGACGTCCTTTCCACACCGTGTGTGGTCTCATCATGCCGGGTCGCCCGCGACGGCCGAAACAGGTCCAACACACCGGTAGCCCAGTGAGCGGGTGCTCACTGGGCTACCGGGAAGTCCAGACCGTGTCCGGTCGGAACCTGGAATCCACCACGACCGCTGTGGGCCGCGCCGCCCGTCCGGGAACCGGCGGCCTGCGGAGGGACGGCCTAGCGGGTTTCCTTGTGCTCCCGATGCGTGCGGCAGTTCGGGCAGTACTTCCTCAGCTCAAGGCGGTCGGGGGTGTTCCGACGGTTCTTGCGCGTGATGTAGTTACGGTGCTTGCACTCCTGGCAGGCCAGGGTGATCTTCGGCCTCACGTCGGTGGCAGCCACGTTGGAGTGCCTTTCTCGACTGAACAGCAACGGACACTGAAAAAAGCCCGCGTGAGCCCTGGATACCAGGGGTTCGCGCAGGTAGTAGCGGAGGCCGGACTTGAACCGACGACACAGCGATTATGAGCCGCTTGCTCTACCGACTGAGCTACTCCGCCTTGGAGTCGGGGAAACCGTCTCATCTGCGATGATACCGGACCCCGAGAGGACCGGCGGGCGAGCTTCCCGCCGACCGACCACCTGAGTGGACCGGATCTCATTCAAGGTGGTGGTGGAGCCCCTTTACGGAATCGAACCGTAGACCTTCTCCTTACCATGGAGACGCTCTGCCGACTGAGCTAAAGGGGCACGCTTCCTTGGCTTCCCCCCTTTCGGGGTTCCGCCCGTCGCGTTGACTCGAATATACATGCCTTCCGGGGTGCTCTGCCAACTCGAAAGCCGCGGAGGCGATCACCGCCCCTCAGTCCGTCACCCAGACGTTGGACATGGCGTCGCGGTGGATGGTCCGGACGGACGCCGGGAGGCCGAGCCGGTGCAGCGCGTCGGGCAGGCGGGTGTCGTGGGTGAAGACGACGAGCTGGCGGTGGCGGCCCACCTCGGCCAGCACCGCGGCCAGCCCTTCCACGGTCTCGGTGTCCATCGCCTGGACGGGGTCGTCCAGCAGCAGGAAGCCGAACGGGTTGCCCGGCACCAGGGTGCGCGGCAGGCAGATGGAGAGGGCGAGGGCCTGGAACTCGCCCTGGCTGAGCAGTCCGGGCGCGTTGTCCGGCCCGTCGATGCCCTCCACGCTGACGTCGACGGCCACCCGTCGCTGCGCCCCCCGGCCCACCAGGCGCAGCGACGCCAGGTCGATGTGGCGCTCCTGGCGCAGCCGCGCCCACACCTTCTCCGCCTGGGCGGCCAGGGGGTTCAACCGCTCGGCGCGCATCTCGCGGGCCACCGAGGAGAACCAGTCGAGGGCCTGGCGGGCCGGCTCCAGCCTCCGGTGCGCGTCGAGCGCCCCGCGGGCGTCCTCCAGCCAGGCGCCCAGTTGCTCGGCGAGCCCGGCCCACCCGTCGGTGGGGTCGGTGAGGCGTTCGGTGGCGGCCTTGCGTGCGGCGATCGCGGCCGAGCGCAGCCGCCGGCCGACGGTCTCGATGTGCGTGGCCAGTTCGGTCAGGTCGGTGATCTCCGCCCCGGCCGCCCAGTCGGCCCAGATCCGCCCCAGTTCGCTGTCGGGCGGCAGCCAGGAGGGCGGCGGGGCCATCAGGAAGCGGGCCTGGTCCCGGGCCGCCTCGGCGCGCTGGTAGGCGGCCGCGGTGCTGGCGGCGACGGGCTCCAGCCGGGCGATCTCGGCGCGGGCCCGGCTCGCCCAGGCCGGTCCCAGGGCGTTGTGGGCGCCGCAGGTGGGGCAGTCGGTCTCGGCGGGGTGCCGCTGGTGGTGCTCGAGGGCCTGGCGCAGCAGCTCGACCACGCTGCGCGCCCGGTCGCCCTTGGTGCCCACGGTCATGGCGATCTCCATCGCGGCCCCGCGCAGCTCGCTGACCACGTCGTTGATGAGGGAGCGCTCGGGCACCGACAGGCGGCGCAGGCGGCGCAGCACGACCTGCTGGGCGGGGTCGGCGGGGCCGTTGTCCGCGGCGATCGCGGCGAGCCGGTCGAGGTCCAGCGTCGAGGAGGACAGCAGCTCGACGGCGGTGCGCGCCCGCGGGTCGGCGCTGGCGCGCAGTTGGTCCAGCAGGTAGGGCAGGTCGTGGGCGGGGCGCTGCGCGGTCTTGGCGAGCCGGTCGCAGGCCTTGGCCAGCCGACGTTCGATCTCGGTGAGCTCGCTCAGGCCCAGCAGCGTGGTCAGCGTGTCGTACAGCTCGGCCGAGCGCCCGGTGACGGTGCGGCCCAGCTCGTCGTAGGAGAGGAAGGGCCGGTACCGGTTGAGGTCCTCGCCCCAGCCGAGGCTGGCCAGGCTGCCGACCTCGCCCGTGGGCAGGACCACCTCGCCCCGGGCGGAGCGGACGCTCTCGCCGGTCCAGACCCGGGTGACCCGGGTGGTGCCGGTCTCCCCCGCCCGCTGGAGCTCGACCGTGATTTCGGTCACATCGTCGAAGTGGAGATTGCGCCAGCCGTCGCGCCAGGCGGCGGGCATGCCGTCCCAGCGGAGGTTGCGGCCGGTCAGCGCGGCCTCGACGGCCTCGGCGAAGCTGGACTTGCCGGACCCGTTGCGGCCGACGATCACGGTCAGCCCGGGGCCGGGCGGGAACTCCAGGGTGGCGGCGCGTCCGATGCCGCGGAAGCCCTGGACGCGGACTCTGCTGAGGTAGCAGCGCCGGGCGTGCCGCACCGGCGGGACCGGTTCGGTCTCCGGGAGCGGCAGGTCGACCTCCTCGCCCCGGACGCAGGCGGCCAGCGCGTCCTCGCCGTGGACGGCCGCGGCCACCCACCGGCGCGCCGCGGGGTCCAGGGGCGAGCGGGCCAACCGGTCCCAGAGGGCAACTGTTCGGGGGGACGCCGACCGCTGCCGCGAGGGTTCTGCCGAGAATCCGGCCTGGGAGGTCGTTACCGTCGTCACCACACCTGCTCCGTTCGTGGCCTCGCCTTTGCAGATTAGGACAGATAGGGCGAATTACACATCGCTCTCCCCGTTCGGCTGCGGGGATCCGCGCGGTGGAACAGGTCCGTTCGCGCGTTGCCTCCACGGTCCGCCTCCACCGCCCCAACCGGCAGAAGAAGTGGCCGATCTCACACTCCATTGAGACGGCGCCGGTTGCCGTCCCAGGTGAAGTGCAGGGTGGCGATCCCGGGTTCGGCCGGGTCGCGCAGGCATTCATAGATATTGAGCCGGGGGACGCTCGGAAAGCAGCCCCAGACACGCTCAGAGGTGAGCACGAAGTCCAGATCCAGTTCCACGAGCATGCCGAGCAGGCGGCCGTGGGTGGGTTCGTCCACCTTGGCGAAGGCGTCGTCGAGCAGGATGAGCCGCGGGGTCTGCGGGGCGTCCAGGGCCAGCGCGGTGAACTGGGCCGCCGCCGCGGCGAACAGCACCAGGTAGGCGATGACCCGCTGCTCCCCCTGGCTGAGTGCGGTGCGGTGGGTGAGCCGGCGCTCGCGTTCGGGGTGGGCGGCGTCGGTGACGTAGACGGTGAAGGCGAACCAGGACCGGTAGTCCAGGGCGGCGCGCAACTGGGCCCCGCCGGTGACCGTGGGGTCGAGGCGGCGGATCGCCTCGATGCAGCGGCGCAGGGCGTCGCGCAGCCGGGTGGCCTCGACCCGGGTGCGCGTGTCGGCGGGGCGGCTCAGCAGCGGCACCACCGCGCGGATGTCCTCGTCGGCGTCGGGGGCGAGCTGCCACTCCAGGCGGACGCCCAGTCCCTGGGAGGTGGTGACCTCGCCCAGGACGCTGTTCATCGCGTCGATGAGCTCCCGCGCCTCGGTGATCTGGCGGGAGAGGTGCCCGGCGAGCTCGCCGAGGAGGTGCCGCTCGTAGGCCTCCTCCTCGCGCACCGCCGCGGTCTCCTCGGCCTCGGCGATCGCCTCGCTCAGCCGCTCGGCGTAGTCGACGATGTCGTGCGCCCCCCGGTCGTCGTGGACGGTGACCCGCTTGACCCCCGCGGGCTCGGTGAGCTCGGTGCGGGCGCCGACGGCGGGCGCGGCGGCCAGGCTGCGGTGCAGCTCCTCGTGGCTGTGCAGGATCCCGCTGTCGTCGACGTCGGAGTCGGCCGGGTCGAGCCCGGCCTCGACCGCGGAGACCAGCGCGTCGAGGCTCTGGATGCGCTTGGTGAAGTCGTCGCTGCGCTCGGGGTCGGCCTCCGCCGCGTCGTAGTCGGCGATGGGGCCCTCCGGTGCGGCGAGGTCGGTGAGCCCGGCCGCGGCCAGGAGTCCCCGGTCGACCTCCCCGGACGGGGTCGCGAGCAGGGCCCGCAGGCGGGCCCCGGCGGCCAGCGCCCGGCGGGCCTGCTCGGCCCGCTCGACGGCGGCCGCACCGTGCCGGGTCTCCGCGGCGACCCGCTCGTCACGGGCGCGCTGGGCCTCGCGCTCCAGGGCGGGCAGGGCCTCCCCCGCCTCGCGGGCGCGGGCGCGCACCTGCTCGATCGCGGCCCTGACCTGGGCCGGGTCGGCGGCCCCGGCGCGGTCGGTCAGCTCGGTCTCGCGCCGCACGGTGATCATGTCGCTGATGGCGGCCCCGGCCGCGTCCTCGGCGACGATGCGGGCCTCGCGGGCGCGCTGCCAGTCGGCGACGTGCCGCCGGTAGTCCTCCAGCCGTCCGGCGAGGATCTCCAGGTCGCGGTGGGCCGCCGCGATCTGCACCCGCAGCGCCCCCAGGGAGCCGCGGATCCGGGCGAGCTCCTCGTACTGGGCGGGCAGGCGGTGCTCCAGCGCGGGTCCGACGAGGGCGCCGCGCAGGGACAGCGCGGTGGCGCGCGCGGCGTCGGCGGCGGCGCGGGCCGCGGCGTGGTCGCGCACCGCCTCGGCCAGCCAGGCGCGGGCGTCGTCCAGGACGGCCCAGGCCGCGGTGAGGGCGGCGCCCGAGGGCACCGACCGGTTGATCCGCAGCAGGCTCTCGTGGCGGTTGTCGATCCCCGCGCGGCGCTCCTGGGCCTCGGCGAGCAGCGCCTCGGCCATCTCGATGCGCCGCTCGGCCTTGGCGCGGTGGCGTTCCAGGGCCTGGGCGCGGGCCGCCTCCCCGATGTACTCGGCGGCGGCCTTGTGGTGGCGGCCCTGGGCGACGCCGAGCCGCCAGCGCCCGTCGAGGGAGACGTAGTTCTCCGGTCTGCGCCGGGGGCCGGTGGTGCTCTGGAACCAGGAGTGCTCGGGCTGGTTCTGCTCCTGCTCCTCGTCGCGCAGGCGGATCGAGGAGAGGATCGCGATGACGGTGCCGCGGTCGACCTTCGTGGCGCCGACGGTCTCCAGGGGGACCAGGACGTCCAGGAGGGTGCGGCCGCGCAGCGGTTCGACCGGGCTGAGCAGCAGGTCGTGGGTGTCCTGGTCGACGACGGTGCCGTCGGGGGTGATGAGTCCGGCCAGGAGCCCGGACGCCTCCAGGGCGGCTTCGAGTCCGGCGCGCTCCTCGGCGGTGAGCCGCTCGGCGAAGTCGACCGCCAGGTAGAGGGGGATCCCCGCGTCGGGGTCGCGCGGCGCGGTGGCCCAGAACGGTCGGGGGGCGGTGACGGGCGTGGTCTCGTCGGCCCGGCGCTCGGTGAGCTCGTCGAGTTCGGCGGCGAGGTCGCGCTCCTCGCCCAAGGCGGCGTCGCGGGCCTCGCGCACCTGTTCCAGCAGCGGCTCGACGATGGCGTGGGCCCGGCGGGCCACGGTCTCGGGGAGGGTGGCGGGCAGGACACGGAAGGCGTCGTCGAGCGGGGGTTCCACGCTCTGCTCCAGGGCCTCCAGCTCCGCCTCGATGTCGGCGTCGGGTGCCGCGGCGCGCAGGGCGTTGCACCACTCGCGCACGTCGGCGGCGTAGTCGGCGCTGGCCTCGCGGACCTTCTCGATGGCGGCGCGCTCGCGTGCGCGGGCGCGTTCGGCGTGGCTGTCGGCCCACTCGGCCTCGCTGTTGAGGTCGGCCTCGCGGCGTTCGGCCGCCTCCAGTTCCAGGGCGCGGCGGTACAGGTCCTCGGCGATCGCCTCGCGTTCGGCGGCGGCCGCGTCGGCGCCCGAGAGGCGGTCGTGGAGTTCGGCCAGCCTGCGGCGGAGGCCGACGATCTCGATGCCGAGCACGGGCGGGCGCTCCACGGGCTGTTCGAGCCCTTCCAGGTTGACCTGGGTGGTGCTCTCCCGCGGGGCGAGGGTGACGCGTACCGGCTGCGGGACCTCGCCGAGGGAGGCGGGGTCGATCCCGCCGGCGCGCGCGGTGTCGCGCAGGCCGAGGTGGAGGCGGCGCAGGCCGCCGATGCCGCGTTCGATGGCCGCGGTGTCGGTGTCCAGCCTGTGGTGGGCCTGGGCCTCGGCGGAGCGGGCGTGCTCGCCGGCGACCCAGGCGGCCTCGGCGGCGCGGATGTAGGCGGCCGCGGCGGCGTAGCGGGCCTCGCGCTCCCCGTCGGTGACGCCCCCGGCCGGGCGCTCGGTGCTCGCGTGGAGCGTCGCGGCGTCGGACGCCGCGGTGTCGCGGCTGCGCGCGAGGCGGTCGCGCTCCACCTGGATGCTGCTCTCGGCGGAGACCAGGGAGTCGAGTTCGGACTCCAGGCGGGCGAGTTCGGTGTCGCGCTCCTCGAAGGCGGTGATCTGGGCGCGCACGGTCTCGGCCTGGCGGCGCAGCACCCCGTGCAGGTAGCCGCGGTAGTCGGCGAGGAACTCCGTGGTGCGCTCGTGCACGGTGCGCAGCGCGGCCAGCCGGGAGCGGGCGCTCTCCAGGTCGGTGATGTTGCGGGCGACCTGGTCGAGGACGGTGTCGTCCATGGGGGGCAGCGCCTCGGAGAGCACGGAGGCGAGCTCGCCCGCTTCGAGGCGTTCCCCGACGGTGGGGCGGCGCAGCCGGTAGAGCAGGTGGATGAGGTTGCGGTACCGCATGGGGTCGTCGAGGCCGAACAGCTCGCGCATGACCCTGGTGCGGTAGCCGAGGGCGGTGTCGTAGCAGTTGTCGGGGCCGACGGCGGAACGCAGCCGCTCCACGGACAGCGGGCGGTCGCCGTCGATCAGGACGAGGTCGTCGCCGACGCGGCGGTCGGTGACGAAGAACACCGCGCGCGCCTCGGGCTGGTCGGGCACGGCGATGACGGCGGCGCCGAGGGTGCGGTACTGGGGCCGGCCGTCCTCTCCGCGGCGGACGAACTCGATCCACAGGTAGCCGAGGGTGGCGGTGTCGGACTCGGTGGCGGCGGCGGTCCCGGTCTCGGTGGCGGTGCGTCCCTCCAGCATCAGCCAGCGCAGGCTGGTGCGGCTGGTGCCGGTGGTGTCGAGCCGCCGGGCGTCCCCGTCGAGGAGGAAGGGCAGCAGCATCTCCAGCGCCTTGGACTTGCCCGCTCCGTTGCGCCCGCGCAGCAGCAGGCGCCCGTCGGCGAACTCGAAGACGTGGTTGTCGTACTGCCAGACGTTGTGGATGCCGGCACGTTCGAGCCGGTAGCGCTTGGGGAGGGTGGCGTCCTGTCTCATCGGCGGTCCTCCGCTCCGTACCGCTCGTCCTGGTGCCCGCCGCGCCGGACGGTCGGGGCGTCGGGGGTGGTGTCATTGTCCCGGATGGGGGAGCCGATCGGGAGGCTCCCGGCCGTCGTGTGGACGGGGGTCGTGCCGTGCCCGTTCATTCGGCACCGCTCCGGGGGAAGGCGGAGTCGCGGTAGCGTGCGGCGGCGGCCAGCAGGTGCCAGCCCTCTGTGGGGCGTTCTGCGCCGTCCGTGGCGACGCGGTCCAGCAGCCGGCTGTCGCGGAGCAGGGTCAGCACGCGGGCGGCGAGGTCCTCGGGGTCGGGGACGTGGCTGACCGCGGTGCGCGACCACTGCCGGGCGTCGTCGTCGACGACGGCGGCCAGTTCCGCGTCGAGCAGGTCGGCCGGGATGGGGACCGCGTGGCTGAACGGTGGTGGGGCGAGCATGGTGGCGAGGCGGGACAGCAGGGTGAGGGCGGCCTGGCTGACCGGGCCGGTGCCGGGGAAGGAGGCGGGGCCGGTCACCCCGCGGGCGTCCGCGGCGGTCTCGCTCGGCATGATCAGGGCCACCCCCTCGGCCCGGACCTCCGTGTCGCAGCCGAGGAGTTCGGCGAGTTCCGCTGCGGCGCGCCACTGGTGTCCGGCCAACCGGACGCGGTGCGGGGTGTCCAGTTCCTCCCGGTAGACCACCGCGGTCTCGGCGAGGAGGCGGCGCAGGGTGAGCTCCACGGCGTGCTCGTCGGAGGAGACCGAGTCGCTCTGGGCCAGGGCGACGAACTCCTCGGGGGTGGTGGTGGAGTGCGGTACGCGGGCGAGCACGTGCTCCGCGATCCCGTGGTTGACGTCCAGGACGACCTCGCGGGTGCCGTCCACGGCGTAGTCGGACAGGCTGCCGTCGGCCTCGGTGAGCGCCCCCCAGCCGACGAGCCGGGCAAGGCCGGCGACGAAGGCCCGGCGCTCGCCCAGGCGCTGCTCGGGGTCGAGGGAGAGTCCGGCGTCGCGGGCCGCGGCGCGCACCCCGGCGGCCAGCTCGGCGACGGTGGTGCGGGCGTCGGCCTCGGCGAGGGCCGCGAGGGTCAGGGTCAGGTAGGTGTAGGCGCGGGGGGTGAACGGCGCCCCGCTGTCCCGGTGGAGCGGGGTGGTGACGGTGCGGACCAGCCCGGTCTTCACCAGCCGGGCGTAGTCGTCGGCGACGACCAGTTCGTAGCCGAGGACCCGCCGGAACCGCCGGACGAGCCAGTCGGAGTGGGCCTGGACGAGGGCGAGGTCCTCGGGGTGGCTGCGTGCGGTGATGAGCGGGTCCGCCAGCAGTCGGCGGGCCGCGGCCTGGCGCTCGATGGTGAGGGCGATGTCCTCCTTGGCGGCCACGGTCTGGCGTCACCTTCCTGACTGGTGGGTGGGGCGTGCTTGGGGGATTCTGGCACGGGTGCGGTCAGGATTCGGGGACGTCCGGCACGGCGTCGGCCGCCGGGTCCGCGGCCTCCCGGAGGTCGTCCGCCCCGGCTTGCGGCGCGGTGTCCTGTTCTTCCTCGTCGTCCCGGTCGGGGCCGTCCTCCTCTTCCGGTCCGTCCGGGCCGGGGTCGGTCCGGTCGTAGGGGGTGGTGCGCAGCCGCAGCCCGGTGAGGGTGAGGTCGCCGTCGTCCTCGCCGATGGTGAGGACGGCGCCGGGGTCGTGGCGCACGTGCAGTCGGATGTCGAGTTCCAGGTCGCCCGCGCTGACCGGACCGGAGGTGGCGTCGCCGGACCCGAGCGCACGGGTGAGGAGCTCCATGAACACGCCCAGGGCGGCCCGGGACATGGTGAGCCGACCGGCCCGGGGGGTCAGGCCGGCCAGCAGGGAGCGCACCTCGTCGGCGGCGGAGCGCCGCCAGTGGGCCTCGGCCTCGGCGGCGTCGCGGAGCCGTGCCTGCTGGGCGCTGTGGTTCTCGGCCGGGGCGAGCGTGCCGTGGCCCGCCGGCCGCACCGTCGAGGTGTCGACGGCCGGGGCGTCCCACCAACTGGAGGCCGCCGCGACGTTCTCCTCCACGCTCCCGCCCAGGTGCCGGGCGGGGTGGAGGGCGAAGGCGGCGGTGTAGAGCCGGTGTGCGGTGTCGGCGTCGGCCTGCTCGAACCAGGAGGCCAGCCTGAGCACGGCGGCCCGCCCGTGCCGCGTCTGCGCGCGGCGGCCCGTCGGCTCCCGGATCACTGAGTCACCCACACCTCAGCAGACTAGAGACCTCCCGGTCCTGCTGCGTCCCGAATCCCCTGAGATCTGACTCGCTCCGACCCGGAAATCCGCGCGGTGACATGCCGTTTCTCCCGGACCGGGCCCCAGGAAACGGTTTTTCGGGCCCATCAGCCCTGTGACCTGGCGTAATCGCCCGATGTCTCCCAGTCGAGGAGGGTCACGGGCTCGTCGCCGACCACCCAGGCGTCGTGGTGCGGCGCGATGCGGATCGTCTCGTCCTTCGTCGCCTCGAACTCGCTGCCCTCGGCCATCCGGACGTGGAGCGTGCCGGAGAGGATGTAGCAGAAGTGCGCGTAGGTGCACAGTTCGGTTCCGGCGATCGGTTTGACGTGGCGCGACCAGCGCCAGCCCGGTTCGAAGACGGCGCGGGCGACGTCGCTTCCGTTGCCGCGGAGCAGTTCCAGGCGGCCCTTCTCGAAGGTGCGGACCTCGTCGGCCTCGGCGAAGGTGCGCGTGCGGGTCCTCACCGGCGCGGAGGTGCCGCCGTCGCGGGCCCGGATGCCGGACTGGTGCACGATCCTGCCGCTGCGCAGGTCGAGCATGGCCGTGATCAGGGCCTGGGAGCCGTCGGGGTAGGTGCACCGCTGGAGGTAGGCGGCGTGGTCGCCCTGGACGACGAACTGCTCGACCTCGTTGCGGACGGCCCGGTCGAAGAGGTCGTGCAGCGTCCTGCCTATGGCGTCGCGGCCGTGCGCCCGCAGCGGTTCGCTCGGCGGGCTGGTGCGGTCGACGAGCTCGTAGTCGGCCTCCTCGTCGAACGTGGCGAGCACCGCCTCGACGTCGCGGTGTTCGATGGCGCGGACGAGTTCTTCCTGGAGGGTCACGGCGGCCTCCCGGAGTCGTGTGCTGCTTCCCTCTCTGGAAGCCTGCGTCCGGGGAGGCTTCGGGCTAACCCAAGACCGGGTCATCCTCTGGTGAAGTCCGGCCGGGAGCCCGGGACGACGAGAAGCGGCCTTCCGCAGGGTTTCCCCTGGTGGAAGGCCGCTTCTGCGAGGTGTGGCAGGTGTAGGGTTCGAACCTACGTAGGCTGAGCCGGCAGATTTACAGTCTGCTCCCTTTGGCCGCTCGGGCAACCTGCCTTGTGGTGCGTTCCGCTCTTCGGCGTCGCGCATGAATGAGAATAGCGGACAGCGGCGCGGAGGCGAAATCGGACACCGGCTCTCCCGGCTCCACGGCCTCTCCGGGCGTACCGGGCTAAGCTCTGTCACTGCTGTGGCCGGGGCCGCGGTGTACCGCCGCCCCGGTCACGACCGATCGCGATCCATCGGCCGGACCAGGCGTCCCCGGCCCAGGAACTTGGGGGTGCGAGCAGACGTGGCTGCCGAATCCAGCTTCGACATCGTCTCCAAACTCGACCGGCAGGAGGTGGACAACGCGGTCAACCAGGCCGGTCGGGAACTGTCGCAGCGCTTCGACTTCAAGGGGACGGGCACGACCATCGCCTGGGCCGGCGACCACGCGGTGGAGATCAGGTCCACCTCCGAGGAGCGCGCCAAGGCCGCGCTCGACGTGTTCAAGGACAAGCTGGTCAAGCGCGGCGTCTCGCTGAAGGTCCTGGACGCCCCCGACGAGCCGAAGGCGTCGGGCAAGGAGTACCGGCTGCCGATCGCCCTCAAGGAGGGCATCAGCACCGAGAACGCCAAGAAGATCTCCAAGATGATCCGGGAGGAGTTCCCCAAGGGCGTCCGGGCGCAGATCCAGGGCGACGAGCTGCGGGTCAGCTCCAAGAAGAAGGACGACCTCCAGGCGGTCATCGCCATGCTGAAGAACAGCGACCTGGACGTGGCGCTGCAGTTCGTCAACTTCCGCTGACCGCGGTCCGGCCCCGCCGGAGCCGGACCGCCGACCGGGCGCGCCGCCCCTCGGGCCGCGCGCCCGTCGCTGTCGGGGCGTGCCGGGTCACCGGCGTCCGTCCGGCCCCCCGCCCGGCCCGCCGCGGTTCCACCGCGCGGCCAGGTCCTGGAGGCGGCGGATCCGCTCCCGGGCGGGCGGGTGGACGGTGAAGAGCCGTCCCGCCAACTGGTCGGCGAAGGGGTGGGCGATCATCAGGTGCCCCGAGGTGAGCAGCCCCCGGTGGGTCGGCAGGGGGTGGGTGCGGGCCGCGACCTCGATCCGGTGCAGGGCGTTGGCCAGGCCGACGGGGTCCCCGGTGAGGCGGGCGGCGGCCTCGTCGGCCGCGAACTCCTGCGCGCGGCCGACCGCGGCCCGGACGACCGCCGCGGCGAGGGGGCCGACCGCGAGGAAGATCAGCCCTTCCAGCAGCCCCTGCCCGTCCTCGTCCTCGGAGTCGGCCAGGGGGAGCAGCAGGGACAGCGCGGTGAGGGACGTGATGCTCAGCGCGAGCATCGCGGCGACCGTGCCCACGACGGTGTCGCCCCTGCGCAGGTGGACGAGTTCGTGGGCGATGACGCCGCGCAGCTCGCGCTCGTCGAGCAGGGAGAGCAGCCCGGTGGTGCAGCACAGGGCGGCGCGCCGCCGGTTCCACCCGGTGGTGAAGGCGTTGGGCGCCCTGGTCGGCGACAGGTACAGCCGTGGCATGGGCTGCCGTGCGTCGGTGGCGATCTCCCGGACGATCCGGTACAACTCGGGCTGTTCGATCTCGCTGACCGGGCGGGCGTGCATCGCCCGCAGCGCCATGGTGTCGCCGAAGAGGTAGATGAGGCCGTTGACGACGGCGACGACGACCAGCCCCAGCTTGACCCCGGTGATCCCTCCGCACATCCAGCCCAGGACGATCAGAAGTATGGAGAGACCGACCACGAGCGCTGCCGCGCGGAACGCGTTGTGCCGCACGCCCACTCCCCTCCATGCCCGTAAGGCCCGGTCCACCTGCCCGGTCGGTACACCGTGACCAACGTCCGGACCCGGTCCCGGCGTTCCCCGGGACGGGCCGGGGAGGCCCGTATCACCCCACCCCACCCCCAGGCCCGCAAACTATGATCATCTATAGTTTGCCTGTGACCTTCACTACTCACCGCTCCAGTAGCGGGTGCGCCCTGGCTCGGCGGTGGCACGTGGACCTGCTCCGCATCAACGGCGGTCTGTGTCGCTCCTGACGCCGGGGGCGCTTCCGGGAGGGCGATTGCTCCCACCTGGTCCAATGTCCCCAGCCAACCCTGTGACGTGTCCCTGTCCCGGGTGCGCGTAGGCTTCTTCCCCGGAGCTTGGAGGCGAGTGCGGCCACTGAAGGGCCGCCGACCGCCGCACCGGGGTGGCACCACCGCCCTGGGACAGCGACCCAGCCGTGACGAACCAGCCACCCCTCGCCACGGTGAGACTGAGGTAACCCCAAGCCGCCGCGTCCGGCGCGGCGACTTCTTTAGGAGGTCGGCGATCTCAGTGCCCAAAGAGATCCAACAACTCGACCGTGTCATCATCCGCTTCGCCGGGGACTCCGGCGACGGCATGCAGTTGACCGGTGACCGGTTCACCCAGGAGACCGCGTCGTTCGGCAACGACCTGTCCACCCTGCCGAACTTCCCGGCGGAGATCCGCGCTCCGGCCGGCACGCTGCCCGGCGTGTCCAGCTTCCAGTTGCACTTCGCCGACCACGACATCATGACCCCCGGCGACGCGCCCAACGTGCTGGTCGCGATGAACCCGGCCGCGCTGAAGGCGAACCTGGAGGACCTGCCCAAGGGTGCGACCGTCATCGTCAACACCGACGAGTTCACCAAGCGCGCCCTGGCCAAGGTCGGCTACTCGGCCAACCCGCTGGAGGACGGTTCGCTGGCCGACTACAAGGTCAGCCCGGTGCCGTTGACCTCGCTGACGGTCAAGGCGCTGGAGTCCTTCGACATCTCCAAGAAGGACGCCGAGCGCGCCAAGAACATGTTCGCGCTGGGCCTGCTCTCGTGGATGTACAACCGTCCCACCGAGGGCACGGTGAAGTTCCTGGAGACCAAGTTCGCCAAGAAGCCCGAGATCATGAAGGCCAACATCGCGGCCTTCAAGGCGGGCTGGAACTTCGGCGAGACCACCGAGGACTTCGCGGTCTCCTACGAGGTCAAGCCGGCCGCGCTGCCCGCGGGCCGCTACCGCAACATCACCGGCAACCTGGCCCTGTCCTACGGGTTGATCGCCGCCTCGAAGCTGAGCGGACTGCCGCTGTTCCTCGGCTCCTACCCGATCACCCCGGCCTCCGACATCCTGCACGAGCTGTCCAAGCACAAGCGGTTCGGCGTGCGCACGTTCCAGGCCGAGGACGAGATCGCGGGCGTGGGTGCGGCGCTGGGCGCCTCCTTCGGCGGCGCGCTGGGCGTGACCACCACCTCGGGTCCGGGCATGGCGCTGAAGGCCGAGACCATCGGCCTCGCGGTGATGACCGAGCTGCCGCTGGTCGTCATCGACGTGCAGCGGGGCGGGCCGTCCACCGGCCTGCCGACCAAGACCGAGCAGGCCGACCTGCTGATGGCGATGTTCGGCCGCAACGGCGAGTCGCCGCTGCCGGTGCTGGCCCCGCGCTCCCCCTCCGACTGCTTCGCGATCGCGATCGAGGCCGCACGGATCGCCACCAAGTACCGCACCCCGGTGATCGTGCTCTCCGACGGCTACCTGGCCAACGGGTCGGAGCCGTGGCGCATCCCCGACCTCTCCGAGCTGCCGGACCTGTCCGTGGAGTTCACGACCGGCCCCAACGGGGAGAACGGGGAGTTCCTGCCCTACCTGCGCGACCCCGAGACCCTGGCCCGCCCCTGGGCGGTGCCGGGCACCCCCGGCCTGGAGCACCGCGTCGGCGGCATCGAGAAGAGCGACCGGACGGGCGAGATCTCCTACTCCCCGGCCAACCACGACCTGATGGTGCGCACCCGTCAGGCCAAGGTCGACAACATCGCGCGCGACATCGAGCCGCTGGAGGTGGACGACCCCACCGGCGACGCCCGGGTGCTGGCGCTGGGCTGGGGCGGCACCTACGGGTCGATCGCCACCGCCGTGCGCCAGGTCCGCCGCTCCGGGGCGAAGGTGGCCCACGCCCACCTGCGCCACCTCAACCCCTTCCCGGCCAACCTGGAAGAGGTGCTCGGCCGCTACGAGCGGGTCGTGGTTCCCGAGATCAACATGGGCCAGTTGGCCCTGCTGCTGCGCGGCAGGTTCCTGGTCGACGTCATCAGCTACACCAAGGTGCGTGGCCTGCCGTTCAAGTCCGAGGAGCTGGCAGGAGTGCTGCAGGAGGTCATCGACCGTGCCGAGTGAGAACAACGGGGCCGCGTTCCGCGGTCTGAGCCTGGTGCCGCGCAGCGACACCGCCTACAAGATGAAGGACTTCAAGTCCGACCAGGAAGTGCGGTGGTGCCCGGGCTGCGGCGACTACGCCATCCTCTCCGCCTTCCAGGGCTTCCTGCCCGAGCTGGGGGTGCCGCGGGAGAACATCGTGGTCATCTCCGGCATCGGCTGCTCGTCCCGCTTCCCGTACTACCTGTCCACCTACGGCATGCACTCGATCCACGGGCGTGCCCCGGCCATCGCCACCGGGCTGGCCGCCTCGCGCCCGGACCTGAGCGTGTGGGTGGTCACCGGGGACGGCGACGCCCTGTCGATCGGCGGCAACCACCTGATCCACGCGCTGCGCCGCAACATCAACATCAACATCCTGATGTTCAACAACAGGATCTACGGGTTGACCAAGGGCCAGTACTCGCCCACCTCCGAGGCGGGCAAGATCACCAAGTCCTCGCCGATGGGCTCGCTGGACAACCCCTTCAACCCGGTGTCGCTGGCGCTGGGCGCCGGGGCGACGTTCGTGGCGCGCACCGTGGACTCCGACCGCAAGCACCTGACCGAGGTGCTGCGGGCCGCCGCCGACCACCCGGGCGCCTCGTTCGTGGAGATCTACCAGAACTGCCCGATCTTCAACGACGACGCGTTCGCCCTGGTCAAGGACCCGGCGGAGCGGGACACGCGGGTGCTGCGCCTGGAGCACGGCCAGCCCTTGAAGATCGGCGAGGACCGGGGCGTGGTCCTCGGCGACTACGGTGAGCTGACCGTCGTCGACCTCGCCGAGACGGACGAGGAGCGCCTGGTGGTGCACGACGCCCACCGCGCCGACCCGGCGTACGCCTTCGCGCTGTCGCGGCTGGACGAGCCCGCGTTCGCGCACGTGCCCATCGGCGTGTTCCGCGACGTGGAGGCGCCCACCTACGACGCGGCCATGACCGAGCAGATCGAGCAGGCCAAGGCGCAGCAGGGTGAGGGCGACCTCGCCGAGCTGCTCGCCGGGAACGACACCTGGACCATCGGCTAGCCGCGGGTCCGGTACCGAACGCAGCGGGCGCGCGCCCCACGGGGTGCGCGCCCGTCCGCGTCCGCGGCCGCTCCCGGGTGTCCCCGACCGGTGCCGCGGAGGGGGGTACTAGCCTTTCGGCCATGCGTATCGTCATCGCCGGAGGACACGGCAAGATCGCCCTGCGACTGGAACGGCTGCTGGCCGAGCGCGGCGACACTCCCGTGGGTCTCATCCGCAATCCCGACCACGCCGACGACCTGCGCGCGGTCGGCGCCGAACCGGTGGTCGTCGACCTGGAAGCCACGACCGTCACCCAACTGGCCGAGAAGGTGATGGGCGCGGACGCGGTGGTGTTCGCCGCGGGCGCCGGTCCCGGCAGCGGGGCCGCCCGCAAGGAGACCGTGGACCGCGCCGCAGCGGTCCTCACCGCCGACGCGGCCTCGCTGGTGGGAGCGCGGCGCTTCCTCATGATCTCGGCGATCGGGGTGGACGAGGGGCCCGCTCCCGACGCCGACCCGGTGTGGGCGGCCTACGTCAACGCCAAGAAGGCCGCGGACGACGACCTGCGGGGCCGCAGCGAGCAACTGGACTGGACGATCCTGCGGCCGGGACGGCTGACCGACGAACCGGGAACCGGAAGGGTCCGGCTCGCGCCCAAGGTGGAGCGGGGGCCGGTCTCCCGGGACGACGTGGCCGCGGTGCTGGCAGCCCTGCTGGACGCCCCGGCCACCGTCGGACAGGTGCTGGAGCTGGTCGGCGGGGACACGCCGATCAGCGACGCGGTGGCCGCGGTAGGCCGTTGACCAGCGGCACGGGCCGGCGTCGGGAACGCCGGCCCGTGCGAACCCTTCGGCTCCTCTGTGGCTCTCAGAGGGGCAAAGGGGGCATCATGGTGGAGATGGCCCTCGGGTCTTCTCCGCGACAGGCGCGGATGACAGCAGCGCTCGACAGCGCTCGTCAAGGGCAGATGGGTACGGTTACAGATGAGCGTCACACAGGTCGTGAGGGACAGCACCGTCGTCGAGCACGCCAAGGTCGCGGCACAGCAGAAGCGGCGCATGTTCGTGGTGCAACTGCGCGTCAACACCTACGACGAGCCCTCAAGCAGCGTCCGCCCGGGACTCACCCGCATTCTCGAAGGCATCGAGGAGGCCGGTTGGCGTCTGGAGCAGATCTCCTACAGCCAGGACGGCAACGGCGAGCCCGCCCAACTGTGCATCTTCCGGCCCGCCCCCGCCGACGCGTCGGAGAAGGCCGAGGAGAGCAAGGCCGAGGCGGAGCAGCCGAAGCAGCCGCAGCAACCGCAGCAGCCCACCGGCCAGCAGCAGCCCTACCAGCAGCAGGACCCCTACGCCAACTACCAGTACCAGCAGGGGCAGCAGTACGACCCGCAGCAGGGCTACGGCCAGCAGCCCTACCCCGGCTACGGCCCCCAGCCGGGCTACGGCCAGCAGTACCCGGGCTACGGCCAGCAGTACCCGGGCTACGGCCAGCAGCAGTGGTGACGTCCGCGGGCGGGGCGGGGACCGGAGTACCGGCTCCCGCCCCGCCCTGTTCCGGACCGGGCCGCCGCGCCCGGTCCCGGCGGTGACGGAGGAGGGAGCCCTGGTGTCCGGCCCCGTCCTGCGTCCGGCGGCGGCCGAGGACGGTCCCGTGCTGGCCCGGATCGACGCCGAGACCTGGTCGCCTGCGGTCACCCCGGCTCCCCGCTTCTCCCCCGACCGCCCGTTCTTCGCCTCCGCCTCCCCCGCCGACGTGCTGGTCGCCGAACTCGACGGGCGTGTGGCGGGCTACGCGCGGGTGACGCCGTACCTTCCGCTGCCCAGCGCCGCCCACGTGCAGCAGCTCGCCGCGCTGGCCGTGGCCCCGGCGGCCCAGCGGCGCGGCGTGGGCCGCGCGCTGCTGGCCGGAGCCCGCGACCTGGCGGTGCGGCGCGGCGCCCGCGTCCTGCTGCTGCGCGTGCTGTCCAGCAATCCGGGGGCGATCGCGCTGTACCGCTCGGTCGGCTACCGGGTGGAGGGGGTGCTGCGGGGGGTGTTCCGCCTCGACGGGGAGTACGTGGACGACGTGCTGATGGCGCTGGACCTGACCGTCCCGGACGGGCAGGGCGCGGACGGGGCCGTCAGCCCCACAGGTGCCAGCGGGCCTGGGACACCTCGGTGAAGCCCAGGGAGCGGAAGAGCGGCGCTCCCGCCTCGGTGGTGGCCAGCACGGCGCGGCGGTCGGCGTGGTCGGCCAGCGCCCGGGCCGCCAGCAGCCGGGCGATTCCCCGCCCCCGCTGCTCGGGAAGGACGGCCAGGGCGTGGAGGCCCACCGTGGCGCCGTCGTCGTAGGTGCAGCAGGCCGCCGCGGGGACGCCCTGCCTGCGGGCCAGCCACACCCGCAGCCCGGCAACGGTGGGGGCGTGCGGCGGGAGGAGCCGTCCGGGGGCGCACGGCCACGGGAGCAGGCGGGGGAAGCCGTAGGCGATGACCTGCTCGGCCGCTTCCAGGCCCGCCCGGTCCGTCACCCGCGTGACCTCCAGGTCGGCCTTGCACGGCGGGGGCGGAACCGCTCCGGGCGGCCGGGCCATGACCGGCATGCGCACCGTGGCGACTCCGGCGCTCCCCGGCGCGGGCAGCGTGCCGAAGGGGTCCTCGACGATCCCGGCCGCCGCGGCGAGGTACCCGGCTGCCGCCGCGGGCAGCCGCCGCAGGGGGCGGCGGGCGACGATCCGGAACCGGTCCAGGGGGACCTCCCGCAGCACCACCAGGTCGGGGCTGTCGTGGCGGACCTCGGTGTGGACGGTTCCCAGTCCGATGCGTCCGGAGGCGGCGTTGGCCGCGTAGCTTTCCGGCATTGCCCGTCTCCGTGGTGGAACCGATCTGCCCTCCGCAGCCTAGCCTGCACCCGGGGCAAGAAGTCCGGGGAGGGCGGACGTGCGGCGGTCTCCCCGTGAACCTGACGCGGCGCCAGGTTCTAGCGTCGTTCCCCCGAAGGAGGAGAGCTGATGCGTGAGCGCGGCGGACGGTTCTGGAAGGTCGGCGAGCTGGCCCGGCCCACCGGGCTGACCGTGCGGGCGTTGCACCACTACGAGCACGTGGGGGTGCTGCGGCCGGCCTGCCGCACCTCGGCGGGGCACCGGCTCTACGACGAGGCCGGTGTGCGGCGGCTCTACCAGGTGGTGGCGCTGCGCGAGCTGGGCCTGCCGCTGGAGGCGATCGGGACGGTGCTGTCCGGCCAGGTCGACCTGGCCGACCTGCTGGACGACCACCTGGCGCACGTGGAGCGGCAACTGGACGCGCTCCGGTCGCTGCGGCGCCGGCTCACCGGGCTGGCGGCCACCGCCCGCTCGGCACGCGGGCTGGACCCCGACGACCTCTTCGGGCTGATGGAGGAGGTGGCCGAGTTGGAGGAGACCATCCGCGCCTACTACACCGACGAGCAGATCGCCTACCTGGAGCGGCGCCGCCGGGAACTCGGCGAGGAGGTGATCGCCTCGGTCGAGGCCGAGTGGCCGCGGCTCATCGAGCAGGTGCGGGCCGAGACGGAGGCGGGCACCGACCCGGCCGACCCCAGGGTGCGGACGCCGGCCGCGCGCTGGACGGAGCTGGTGGAGATGTTCCACGGCGGCGACGAGGGGGTCCGCGACGCGTTGTACCGGAGGTACCGGGACAGAGGCGGGGCCATCGCCGCGCAGCAGTGCGGCCCGACGGCCGCGATGACGGCCTACGTCCAGCGGGCGGTCGACGCGTCGGCGTCCTGACCCGGGCGGGTGCTTCGCGTCGGCCGGTCAGGCGGGCGGGGGCGGCCCGTCGGCGTCCCGGGTCTGCCGTACGCTTCTGGCCGCGCTGAACAGCAGCCGCAGCACACCGCCCAGCACCACCAGGTTGAGCAGCATCTGCACCATGACGAAGGCGCGGGCCGTCGCCGTCAGCGGGACGATGTCGCCGAAGCCGACCGTGGTGAACACGGTGACCGTGAAGTAGAGGGCGTCCAGTCTGCTGAGCGGTTCGGAGAAGGCGTCGGGGGCCACGAAGGACTGTAGGTGGTAGACGGTCGCGAAGACGGTCAGGAACAGCGGGACCACGAAGCCGACCGCCGCCGCGCCCCGGATCCCGGGGAAGCGCGCCCGGGAGATGGAGTACACCTGCCAGAGCACGACGACGGCGAAGACCGCGAGCATCGCGGTCAGGCGCAGCAGCGGCGCGGCGGCGCCGCGCTGCGGGTCGACGGGCACGACGGCGTAGGCGGTCAGCAGGGCCGTGTCGGCGGCGAGGACGCCCAGCGCGGCCCGGCTGGCGGCGGCCGCCCGCTGGCGGAGCAGCAGGGGGTCCAGGTCTGCGGAGTTCACCCGGCCTCCCCGTTCCGGGGAGCCGTCCCCGGGCGCGGCGCCCTCCGCAGCGGCGGCCGGGACGGGACGGACAGGCGGCTCATACCCCCGAGTGAACCACCGGGCTCCCGGAGTGTCCGGGAGGCCGCGGCGCGCGTGTCGGAACACCCGGGAGGCGCGGGGCCGACGGCGGCCACCGGGGGTGTGCCGCTGGGCCGTCCTCGTCCACGGACGCCAGCGGCGCGCGGCTGCGCACCCGACCAGCTGTTTCCTGTCGGACGGGCGGGAGGCCGCTGCGGGGCCGTGCCCACACTCTGGGAGTGAACAGGAACCAGCTTCCACAGGCACCGGCTGGAAAGAACGAGCCTTCCCCCAGGGCCCTCCCGCTTCCCAGCCTGCGACCTCACGCCTTGGAATAATCCGTTACGTCTTTGACCTGCTGGTATACCTGTTCATCCAACCAGTGGCACCACAGGTTCTTCTGGCGTATCGCCAAGCGTCGGTTGTGCATTCCAGAACCGCTCCAAGCCGCCACCTCAACTCGCGGCTTACCCCCGTTACCGCGGCCGAACTCGACCACTGCTTCAAGAGCAGGCTTCAGGTCGGTATCGGTCGACATCAGGATTCCCACGTCATAGCGTCCCTGGATCGCCAAGGCCACGAAGTCGATGGCCAGAGCTACATCGATGCCCTTCTCCTGGGGTTTCTCCCCGGGCTGGGACTGATGAGGCCAACCGTACGGGTACCTCAACGCCCGAGTGATCACTGTGACCCGGGAACTCTGTTGCCAGACGTCGATCTGCCGCGTACACGCGGCATAACCCTTGGGGTCATGGCTGGCATCTGGCCTTCCTCTATACACCCGGACTTCTTCGAGCTCACGCTCGTAAGGGCTGGAGGCAATCAGATACTCACCAAGGAGCAGCGGAGAGATCTGACCGCTCATGTCATGTGGGGTGCGTGGAGATCATGGAAGCACGTGCGCGCACCCTTGTAGATGTTCTGGTAGTCCAAGAAGAGGACGACACGTTCGGCCACGATAGGGGGCTCCGATGAATAATCCCCGCCAGTCCAGGTACCCCAGGACGGCGGGGAGCAGTACCTACTGTATAGATGCCAGCGGCACGAAAGGTCAAGCCGGACCTGAACAAAGATACCCAAACAAAGGAAAGTTTTTACCCTCCGGCGCGACGCCGCCGCCCGGCTTCCCGGCTCAGCTGTCGGCGGGTGCGACGCCCACCGGGCAGGTCGCTCCGGTGCCGCCCACGCCGCAGTAGCCGTTGGGGTTCTTGGCCTCCGACAGGTACTGCTGGTGGTAGGGCTCGGCGAAGTAGAACGGGGTGGCCGGGACGATCTCGGTGGTGATGGGGCCGTAGCCCATCCGGGTCAGGACCGGCTGGAAGGCGTCGCGGCTGGCCTCGGCGGCGGCGCGCTGCGCGTCGTCGTGGCAGAGGATCATCGAGCGGTACTGGGTGCCGACGTCGTTGCCCTGGCGCATGCCCTGGGTGGGGTCGTGGTTCTCCCAGAAGACCTTGAGCAGGTCGGTGTAGGAGATGCGGTCGGGGTCGAAGACCACCCGCACGGCCTCGGTGTGGCCGGTCAGCCCGGTGCACACCTCCTCGTAGGTGGGGTTGGGGGTGTAGCCGCCCGCGTAGCCGACGGCCGTGGTGATGATGCCGTTCTCGGCGCCCAGCCGCCAGAAGGTGCGCTCCACGCCCCAGAAGCAGCCCATGCCGAACTCGGCGATCTGGGCGCCCTCGGGATAGGGCGGGGTCAGCGGGGTGCCCAGGACCTCGTGGCGTTCGGGGACCGGCATCGGGGTGTCGCGGCCGGGCAGGGCGTCGGCCCGGTCGACCATCGTCGTCTTCGTGAAGCCGAACATGACTTCAGGCTATCCGCGCTGTCCAATCTCCCGGGGCCGCGCCACTGGGCATGCGCCTCCACGGGGCCCAGACTCCTTCTCATAGTCTGACCCCTGTGTCCGAACTCAACAAAGGCATGCTCTACGGCACGAGCGCGTACTTCTTATGGGGCTTCCTGCCCCTCTACTGGCCCCTGATCAGCCCGCCGTCCAGCCCTTTTGAGGTCCTCCTTCATCGGATGATCTGGTCATTGGCTGTCACCCTGGTGGCGCTGCTGGTCCAGCGGAACTGGGGGTGGATCCGCGAGGTGCTGCGCAGCCCCAAGCGGCTGCTGCTGCTCGTCCTCTCGGCCGGGGTGATCTCCGCGAACTGGGGCGTCTTCATCGTCGCGGTGACCACCGGGCACACCCTGCAATCCGCGCTCGCCTACTTCATCAACCCGCTGGTGAGCGTGGCGCTGGGCACGCTGATCTTCCGGGAGCGGCTGCGCTCGGCGCAGTGGGCGGCGGTCGCCCTCGGCACGGTCGCCGTGGTGGTGCTGACCGTGGACTACGGCTCCCCACCGGGGCTGGCCCTGGCCCTGGCCTTCTCCTTCGCCGCCTACGGCGTGTTGAAGAAGTTCGTACGGCTGGACGGGGTGGAGAGCCTGACCGCCGAGACCGCGGTCACGTTCCTGCCCGCGCTGGGCGTCGTGCTCTTCCTGGAGTCCTCGGGGGCCGGCACCTTCGCCTCGGTCTCCCCCGTGCACTCGCTGCTGCTGGTCGGCAGCGGGGTGGTCACCGCGGTGCCCCTGATGCTGTTCGGCGCGGCGGCCCACCGCATCCCGCTCACCATGCTGGGGCTGTTGCAGTTCATCGCGCCGGTGATGCACTTCCTCATCGCGTGGCTGATCTTCCGGGAGGAGCTGTCGACCGGCCGGTGGATCGGGTTCGCCCTGGTGTGGGCGGCGCTGACGGTGTTCGTCGTGGACATGCTCCGCCAGGCCCGCCGCTCCGCCCGTGCGGCCGCGCAGCCCGAATCCGGGACGGAGCCCCGGGCCGTGGCCGGGGCGGACTGAGGACGCGCGGGAGGGCGGCCCGCCGGTGGGACCGGACCGCCCTCCCCGTGTGGACCGCTGGGCCGCCTCAGCGCTCGCGGCGCCTGCCGGACCGCTTGTCCTCCTCGTCGATCTCGATGTGCTCCTTGCGGAGCTCGCCGGTCACCCTTTCGGTGTCGGTGACCTCCTCCTTGGAGATGCGCACCCGCTCCACGGGCACCTCCTCCTTGCCGACCACCGCGTGCTCCTCGTGCAGGACGATCTCCTCCTCCTGCTCGCCCATCCGGCTCCTGCCCGAGGTCGGCTCCTCGCCGGTCACCGGCTCGCGTTCGATGCGCAGCTCCTCCCGGCGCACGGAGACGTCCTGCTCGAACGGCTCGCTCTCCACGGTCTTGTGTATGCGGGCCCGGCCGGACTCGGTGCGCTCGACGCCTATCCTGGCCTGCTCCTCGGAGCGGGTCATGAACGCCTCCCCGCCCCGGCCGGACGCCTCCTCGGGCGACCGCTCCCCGGCGCCGCGCTCCTCTCTGCGCGTGCGCTCCTCCCTGCGGGCGCGCTCCTCTGCGGAGACCTCCTCGGCCTGGCCGCGCGGTCCGGGGACCTTGGGCTGCACGCCGTAGTGGCGGTAGAGCTGGGCCTCCTGCTCGGGCGAGAGGTGGCCGCCGGCCTCGAAGCGGGGCGAGTCCTTGATCAGGCTCTTGGAGAAGGGGACGCGCAGGTCCTCGTCGGTGATCTCGGCTCCGGCCAGCGGAACGAAGCTTTCCTGGGAGCCGAACATGCCGGTCTGGACCGTCACCCATGTCGGCTGGTGGGTCTGGTCGTCCCGGTAGACCTGGCCGATCCTGCCGACGCTGTGGCCGTCCTGGTCGATCAGCTTGTGCCCGATCAGCTCCTGGATTCCCAGCCGGGGTGCCATGCGAATCAACTCCCTTGGTCCGTGCCGCCTCAGACGGCTGCTCGCCGCGCTGCCTGACCGGCATCGCGGCAGTTCAGGGAGTCGGCTACCCGGTCGGCCGCGGGGTGACCCGCGACATGACCCGACATATACCCAGAAAAGGGCGGGGCGTGACCGGGCACGGCCCCGCCGGGGTCAGCCGTTGCGCTCCACGACGTAGTCGCACAGCGCCAGGAAGGCGCTCCGGGCCGGGCAGTCCGGGAGGGTGAGCAGCTCCGCCCGCGCCCGGTCCGCCCAGGAGTGCAGGTCGTCCTCGGCGGCCTTCATCGCCGGGTGCGCCCGCAGCAGGGCCAGCGCCTCGGCGGTCTCGTCGTCGTCCAGCGGACGGCCCAGCAGGGAGCGCAGCCGGGCGTGCTCGGGCTCGGTGCCCTGAAGCGCGTACAGCATCGGCAGGGTCAGCACCCCCTCGCGCAGGTCGGTGCCGGGGGTCTTGCCGGACTGCACGGTCTCGCTGGCCACGTCCAGGAGGTCGTCGGAGAGCTGGAAGGCCATGCCCAGGGCGTCGCCGGCCCGGGTGAGCGTCTCGATCACCTCGGGGTCGGCCTTGCCGAACATCGCGCCGAACCGGGCCGAGGAGGCGATCAGCGACGCCGTCTTGTCCGCGATGACGTCGAGGTAGTGCTTCATCGGGTCGACGCCCGGGCGCGGCCCCGCGGTCTCCATGATCTGGCCTCGCACCAGGCGGCCGAAGGTCTGCGCTTGCAGGCGGACCGCCTCGGTGCCCAGGTCGGCGAGGATCTCCGAGGCGCGGGCGAACACGTAGTCGCCGGTGAGGATCGCGATCGTGTTCCCCCAGCGCCGGTTGGCGCTGGGACGGCCCCGGCGCAGCTCGGCCTCGTCCATCACGTCGTCGTGGTAGAGGGTGGCCACGTGCGTCAGTTCGACCACCGCCGCGGCCGGGACGAGGTCGGGGTTGCTCGCGTCGCCGAAGCGGGCGGACAGCAGAACCAGGATGGCGCGGAGCCGCTTGCCCCCGGCTGCCAGCAGGTGCGCGGCGGCCTCGTTCAGCAGCGGGTCGCTCTCCTCCACCGTGTCCCGGAGCAGTTGCTCCACCTGCTCCAGCTCGGCCTGGATCTCCCCGGCGAGCGCCTTGTCAATACTCGGCAGCGTCAGAAACCCGCTCGGGACAGCACCGCTCACCTGAAGCTCCACCTGTCAGCAGGGCGCGCGATACTTCGCTTCGCGAAGTACCGCGCGCTCTCGAAACGAACACAGACTGATTCAGAAGTTATCCGACACAGAGTCAACGACCAAAGCGGGTGTCGGTTTCCTCCTGGTCACCGCATGAAGAGGGCTTCAGGAACGGTGCCCTCCGCAGCGGTCGTCTCCTCCGGCTGCGGGACCAGGTTGTCCAGCACCGGGCCGGGGAAGACGCCCAGGAGCAGGGTAGCCGCAACGCCCACGCCGACGACGGTGCCGGTGAGGGCGCCCGGGCGGAGCACCCGGGGCGCGTTCTCGGCGGGCTCGGCGAAGAACATCAGCACGATGATGCGCACGTAGAAGAACGCGGTCACCGCGCTGCTGAGCACGCCGACGACCACCAGCGGGGTCGCCCCGGCCGCCACCGCCGCCTCGAACACGGCGAACTTGCCGATGAAGCCGCTGGTCAGCGGGATTCCGGCGAAGGCGAGCAGGAACAGGCCCAGCGAAGCGGCCAGGAGCGGGGAGGTGCGTCCCAGCCCCGCCCACTGCGTCAGGTCGCCCGCCTCGGCGCCGCCCTCGGGGTTGCGCACCAGGGTGACGACCGCGAACGCGCCGACGGTGGTGAAGCCGTAGGCGGCCAGGTAGAACATGGCCCCGGCCAGGCCGTCGGCGCTGGCCGCCACGACCGCGGTGAGGATGAAGCCCGCGTGGACCACCGAGGAGTAGGCCAGCAGCCGCTTGATGTCGCGCTGGGTCACCGCGATCACCGCGGCGACCACCATGGTCAGGATCGCCACGACCCACAGCATCGGCCGCCACTGCTCCACCGACGCGCCGAAGGCGACGTAGAACACCCGCAGCAGCGCGCCGAACGCGGCGACCAGGGTGCCGGAGGCCATGAGCGCGGTGACCGGGGTGGGCGCGCCCTGGTAGACGTCGGGCTTCCAGTTGTGGAAGGGCACCGTGCCCACCTTGAACAGCAGGCCCACGCCGACCAGGGCGATGCCGGCGAGCAGCAGCGGGCCGCCGCCCTCGATCAGGCCGCCCTCGCTGCCCGCGCGGTTGATGTCGGCGAAGTTCACCGAGCCCGCGTAGCCGTACACCATGGCGATCCCGAACAGGAAGAACGCCGAGGAGAAGGCGCCCAGGATGAAGTACTTGAGCGCGGCCTCCTGGGAGAACAGGCGGCGGCGCCGGGCCAGGCCGCACAGCAGGTACAGCGGCAGGCTCATCACCTCGAGGGCGATGAACATGGTGAGGAAGTCGTTGGCCGCGGTGAACAGTTGCATGCCCAGCACCGCGAACATCACCAGCGGGTAGACCTCGGTGTGCCGGGTCCCGGCGAGGATGTGCGCGCGCTCCTCCTCGCTGCCGGGGACCGCGGCGGCCTGCGCGGTGAAGGCGCCCTCGCCGTCCCGGTCCTCGGCGATCAGCAGGAGGCTGACCAGCGCCAGCACCAGGATGACGCCCTGGAAGAACAGGGCGGGGCGGTCCACGACCAGGGTCGCGAAGGCCACCGTGAGGCCCGCGCCCTCCGCGGGCAGCGCGCCCACCTGCACCACGGTCAGCACGAAGGCCGCGCCGATGCCGAGCAGCGCCAGCACCAACTGGGTGATGCGGCGGCGCTGCGGGGACACGAACGCCTCGACGAGCACCCCGAGGACGCCGACCGCGAAGACCACCAGCAGCGGCGACAGCAGCCCGTAGTCGAGGTCGGGCGCCTGGGTGGTGACTGTCGGGGTCTGGGCCTCCGACAGGCTCAGCGGGATCATCCGTCTGCTCCTTCCTGGCCGCTGGCCTGGTCAACCCCCACCGCCGGAGCGGGGTCGCTGACGTCGATCTGCTGCATGGTCTGCTCCACCGCGGGGTTGATCACGTCCAGCAGCGGCTGGGGGAACACCCCGAAGAGGATGATCACGGCGACGAGCGGGGCCACCGCCCACAGCTCGCGGCCGGAGAGGTCCGAGACCCCGGCCAGCTTCTCCCGGACCGGTCCGGTCATGGTGCGCTGGTACAGCCACAGGATGTACAGGGCGGCCAGGACCACGCCGACGGTGGCGATGACCGCGGCCACCGGCAGGACCGTGAAGGTGCCGACGAACACCAGGAACTCGCTGACGAACGGGGAGAGCCCCGGCAGCGCCAGGCTGGACAGTCCGGCCACCAGGAAGGTGCCGGCGAGCACCGGGGCCGTCTTCTGCAAGCCGCCGTAGTCGGCGATCTGCGCGGACCCGTTGTTGCGGGCGATGAGGAAGCCCACGATGAGGAAGAGCGCGCCGGTGGAGAAGCCGTGGTTGACCATGTACAGCGCGGCGCCCGACTGGCCCTGCGAGGTCATCGCGAAGATGCCCAGCGTGATGAAGCCGAAGTGGGACACCGAGGTGTAGGCGACGAGCCGGAGCATGTCGCTCTGGCCGATCGCCACGATCGCGCCGTAGATGATGCTGACCAGGCTGAGCGCCACCACCGGCCAGACGAACCACTTGGCCGCCCCGGGGAACAGCTCCAGGCAGTACCGCAGCATGCCGTAGGTGCCGACCTTGTCGAGCACGCCCACCAGCAGCACGGCGGTGCCGGGCCGGGAGCTGCCCGCGGCGGTGGGCAGCCAGGTGTGCACCGGCCACATCGGGGCCTTGATGGCGAAGGCCACGAAGAATCCGAGGAACAGCCAGCGGGCCGCGGTGGTGTCCACCCCGGCGAGCAGGCCCTCGGGGCCGACCAGGTCGCTCCAGAGGAACGTGCCGTTGCCCGCCTGGGCGCTGTAGGCGTACACGCCGATCACCGAGACCAGCATGAGCAGGCCGCCCAGGAGGCTGTAGAGCAGGAACTTCACCGCGGCGCGGCGGCGGTCCTCGCCCCGGCCGTACCGCCCGATCATGAAGTAGACCGGGATCAGCATGGCCTCGAACAGGACGTAGAAGAGGAAGACGTCGGTGGCCGCGAAGACCCCGATCATCATCGCCTCGAGCAGCAGGATGAGGGCGAAGTAGCCCTTGCCGCCGTCGGCGGCCTCCTCGTGCTCCTTCCAGGCCGCCAGCACGACCAGCGGCACCAGGAGCACGGAGAGAGCGATCAGGGTCAGGGCGATGCCGTCGACGCCCACCGCGTAGTGCACGCCGAAGCGCGCGATCCACGGGTGGACCTCGGTGAACTGCATGCGGGGGCCGCCCGGGTCGAAGTTCAGCGCCATCGCGCCGACGACGGCGAGCACGACCAGGGTGCAGGCCAGGGTGACCCGCTTGGCGAGTTCCACCCGCTCGCGTGGGATGAGTGCCACGATCAGCGAGCCCAGTGCGGGCAGCGCGATCGCGAGTGTCAGCCAGGGGATGGTCATTGGTTCAGATCCTCACCTGCTGGTCCGGTGTGCGGCGCTGGGAGGTGGCGGTACTACGCAAGGTTCACTCCCAACGTGGTGGCCAGGACGACGGCCGCGCCGAAGAGCATGGTCAGCGCGTAGCTGCGGGCGAACCCGGTCTGCATGAGGCGCAGGTTCTCCGAAGCGGCGCGGACCGAGCGCGCGACCCCGTTGACGACACCGTCCACGGCGTGGTCGTCGAAGGCGACGGCGGCCCTGGTGAGCTGCTGGCCGGGCCGCATGAACAGGCCCTCGTTGATGGCGTTGCCGTACAGCTCCTCCCGGGCGGCGACGGTGATGAAGTTGCCCTTGGGCGCGGTGACCGGCACCTCGCTGCGGGCGTAGCGCAGCCACGCGTACCCCACCCCGACGACCATGAGCGCCAGCGCGGCCAGCGAGTACGGGCTGGTCAGCATGTGGACCAGGTCGAACTCGTGGTGCGGGGCGCCCACGACGGGGGCGAGGAAGTGGGCGAGGGTGTAGTTGACCACCAGGACCGCGCCCAGCGCCACCGATCCGACCGCGAGGACGATCATCGGGACCGTCATGGTGGTCGGGGACTCGTGCGGGTGGGCGTCCTCGGCCCAGCGCTTCTCGCCGAAGAAGGTGAGGAACATGATCCGGGACATGTAGAAGGCGGTGAGCCCGGCGCCCAGGACGGTCACCCAGCCCAGGATCTGGCCGGTGAGGCCGCCGGAGTCGAAGGCCGCCTGGATGATGCCCTCCTTGGTCCACCAGCCGGACAGGAACGGCACCCCGATGATGGCGAGGTAGCCCGCTCCGAAGGTGGCGAAGGTGACCGGCATGACCGTGCGCAGTCCGCCGTAGCGGCGCATGTCCACCTCGTCGTTCATGGCGTGCATGACCGATCCGGCGCCCAGGAACAGCCCGGCCTTGAAGAAGCCGTGCGTGACCAGGTGGGCGATGGCGGCGGCGTAGCCGATCGGCCCCAGCCCGGCGGCCAGCGTCATGTAGCCGATCTGGCTCATGGTGGAGCCCGCCAGCGCCTTCTTGATGTCGTCCTTGGCGCAACCGATGATCGCACCGGCGAGCAGGGTGGCCGCACCGACGATGGTGACCACCAACTGCGCGGTGGGGGCGGCCTCGAAGATCGGGCCGGACCGCACGATCAGGTAGACGCCCGCGGTGACCATGGTGGCCGCGTGGATGAGGGCCGACACCGGGGTGGGGCCCTCCATCGCGTCGAGGAGCCACGCCTGTAGCGGGAGCTGGGCGGACTTGCCGCAGGCGCCCAGCAGCAACAGCAGGCCCACGGCGGTCATGACCCCCTGGCCCGCGCCGTCGACCGCGCCGAACACCGGGCTGAAGGCGACCGTGCCGAACGTGGTGAACAGCAGCATGATCGAGACCAGCAGGCCGATGTCGCCGACCCGGTTGATCAGGAACGCCTTCTTGGCCGCGACCGCCGCCGACGGCTTGTGCTGCCAGAAGCCGATCAGCAGGTAGGAGGCCAGGCCCACGCCCTCCCAGCCGAGGAACAGCACGGCGTAGTTGTCGGCGAGGACCAGCACCAGCATGGCCGCGACGAACAGGTTGAGGTAGGCGAAGAAGCGCCGCCGGTTCTCGTCGTGCGCCATGTAGCCCACCGAGTAGATGTGGATCAGCGAACCCACACCGGTGATGAGCAGCGCGAAGGTGATCGACAGCGGGTCGACGAGCAGGCTCAGGTCGATGTCGAAGCCGCCGACCTTGATCCACTGGTAGACGTGGACCGAGACGCTGCGCTCCTCGGGGGTGCGCCCCAGGAGCTGCACCAGGCTCAGCACCGCCCAGACGAAGCTGGCCAGTGCTGCCGCGATGGCGAGCCAGTGGCCCCAGGCGTTGGTGCGCCTGCCGCCCAGCAGCAGGACGGCCGCGCCCAGCAGGGGCAGGGCGATCATGAGCCAGGCGTAGGAGAGTACGCCGCCGTCGGCCGCGGTGGTGACCGCGTGCACGTCGGCGGCCAGCATGGACGTCATCGTCGTCGTGCCCCCGCCCTAGTTCTTGAGCAGGTTGGCGTCGTCGATCGACGCGGACCTGCGAGTTCGGAAGATCTGCATGATGATGGCCAGGCCGACCACGACCTCGGCGGCCGCGACCACCATCACGAAGAAGGCGATGACCTGGCCTTCGATGCCGCCGTGCATCCGGGAGAAGGCGACGAAGGCGAGGTTGCAGGCGTTGAGCATCAGCTCGACGCACATGAACACGATGATCGCGTTGCGCCGCACCAGGACGCCCACGGCGCCGATGGTGAACACGATCGCCGCGAGCACGATGTAGTTCATCGGGTCCACGAGCCCTCGTCCTCCCGTTGTCCGTCGTTGTCGGAGGCCGCCGTGTCCGGCTTCTCGTCCGGGGCCGCGCCGATCGAGTAGCTCAGGTCCTCGGGGACACCGTGCTGCAACTCGGGGTTGCGCGCGGCGAGCACGGGGTTGATCGAGAGTTGGGAGACCGAGCCGTCGGGCAGCAGGGCCGGCATGTCGATGGCGTTGTGCCGGGCGTAGGTGCCCGGGCCGGGCAGCGGGGTCGGGTGGTCGCCGCGGATGCGGTCCTGCGACATCTGCCGCTGGGTGCGCTTCTTCTTGGTGCGGGCGGAGTGGGCCAGCACCAGGGCGCCGAGGACCGCGGTGATGAGCAGCGCCCCGGTCGCCTCGAAGGCGATGACGTAGCGGTAGATGATCTCGCCGGCGATCCACGGGATGCTGCCGCCCGCGGCGGCCACTCCGGCGCTCAGGCCGACCGGCTCCCCGGCCGTGATCGCTGCCAGGCCGCTGACCAGCGGCACCAGGAAGCACAGCGCGATGACGGCGGTCAGCAGGCGGTGGCCTCGTATGGTCTCCACCAGGGAGTCGGAGGAGCTGACGCCCACCAGCATGAGGACGAAGAGGAAGAGCATCAGCACGGCGCCGGTGTAGACGACGATCTGCACGACCATCAGGAACGGCGCCTGGTTGATCCCGTAGAAGACCGCGAGGCCGATCATCACCACGGCCATCATGAGCGCCGAGTAGACGGCCTTGCGGCTGAAGACCACACCGAGGGCGGCGAGCACCACGAGGGTGCCCAGGACGTAGAAGGTCGCGGCCTCGCCTCCGCCGACGGCGGCGGAGACGGCCGTTGTCTGGAGCGGGACGGTGTTCACTGAACAGCCTCGCTGTTCTGCTCGTCGGCACGGGCCGCCGCGGTGTCGTCGCGTCCGAGCCGGTAGTAGTCTTCTTCGCTCTCGCCGAGCCGCATGGGGTGCGGCGGCGCCTCCATCCCTTCCTTCAGCGGAGCGAGCAACTGCTCCTTGGTGTAGATGAGGCTCTCGCGGCTGTCGTCGGCGAACTCGTACTCGTTGGTCATGGTGAGCGCCCGGGTGGGACACGCCTCGATGCACAGCCCGCACAGGATGCAGCGCAGGTAGTTGATCTGGTAGACGCGGCCGTAGCGCTCGCCCGGGGAGTAGCGCTCCTCCTCGGTGTTGTCACCGCCTTCGACGTAGATGGCGTCGGCGGGACAGGCCCAGGCGCACAGCTCGCAGCCGATGCACTTCTCCAGCCCGTCGGGCCAGCGGTTGAGCTGGTGACGACCGTGGAAGCGGGGCATGGTGGGCGCCTTGACCTCGGGGTACTCGATGGTCGGCACCTTCTTGAACATGGTGTGGAAGGTGACGCCGAACCCCTTGACAGGATTGAGCCACTCAAGCACCGGAAACCTCCTTACGCTTGGGGGCCGAGGTCGGCTGGAAACGGGGTGCCTCCGCGGCCACGCTGCTGCCGTAGTGCGGGGCGCTCATGGGCGGGACGGGGAAGCCGCCGAACATCGGGTCCTCGCGGCGGGCCCGCAGCTCGGCCTCGCGTTCGGCCGCCTCCTGTGCCCTGGCCCTGGCCGCGGCGCGGCTCCAGGCCCACAGGGCGGCGAAGACCAGCAGCCCGAACACGGCGACGACGGCCGCGATGACGTATCCGGGGTAGTTCTCGTTGGTGAGCACCCGGATGACGGCGACCGCGGTGATCCAGACGAGCTGGATCGGGATGAGGATCTTCCAGCCGAGCTGCATGAGCTGGTCGTAGCGGACCCGGGGAAGGGAGCCGCGCGCCCAGATGAACAGGAACATCACGCAGACGAACTTGACCAGCCACCACAGGGCGGGCCACCAGCCCTCGTTGGCGCCGGGCCAGAAGGTGGTGATCGGCGGCGGGGCGAGGTAGCCGCCGAGGAACAGCGTGACGCTCATCGCCGCGACGGTGACCATGTTGACGTACTCGGCGAGGAAGAACATGGTGAACTTCATCGAGGAGTACTCGGTCATGAACCCGCCGACGAGCTCGCCCTCGCCCTCGGCGAGGTCGAAGGGGAGCCGGTTGGTCTCGCCGATCATCGTGATCAGGTAGATCACGAAGGACGGGAACAGGATGACCGCGAACCAGATGCTCTTCTGGGCCTCGACGATCCCCGAGGTGCTGAGCGTCCCGGCGTAGATGAACACCGCGACGAAGGACAGCCCCATCGCGATCTCGTAGCTGATGACCTGGGCGGAGGCGCGCAGGCCGCCCAGCAGCGGGTACGGCGAGCGCGAGGACCACCCGGCGAGCACGATGCCGTAGACGCCGATGGAGGCGGTGGCCAGCACCAGCAGGACCGCCACCGGGAGGTCGGTCAGTTGCAGCCGGGTCTGCACCCCGAACATGGTGACCTCGGGTCCGACCGGGATCACCGAGAAGGCGAAGAAGGCCGGGATCGCGGCGACCATGGGGGCCGCGATGTAGACGGCCTTGTCCACGGTGCGCGGGATGAGGTCCTCCTTGAGCGACAGCTTCACGCCGTCGGCCAGGGATTGCAGCAGACCCCAGGGGCCGAACCGGTTGGGGCCGTGGCGCTGCTGCATGCGGCCCATGACCTTGCGGTCGGCCATGATCATCATCAGCACGCACAGCATGAGGAAAACGAACACGGCCAGGGCCTTGATGAGGATGATCCACCAGGGATCGTTGCCGAAGGCGTCCAGCCCGGGTTCGGCGTTCAGCGCCGCCACGCTGACGGTCGTCGGTGTCACTTCTCACTCCCAGCACTCGTCGCGGCTTCGACGGGGTCGCCGTCCTCGACGGACAGGGTCACCACGGTCCCCGTGCCCGCGCCGAGGTCGCGCCGGACCGCGCAGCCCGCGGCGTTGGTCGGCAGCCAGACCACCCGGTCCGGCATCTCGGTGACGGCCACCGGGACGCGGACCTCTCCGGCCGGGCCTGCGATGCGCAGCGGCTGGCCGTCGACGGCGCCGATCTCGGCGGCGGTGGCGGCGGAGATCCGGGCGACGGCGGGACGGGCGGTCCCGGCGAGGTGGGGTTCGCCGTCCTGCATGCGCCCCCGGCCGAGCAACTGGTCCCAGGTGGCCAGAACCGCCTGGCCGGGCTCCGGGGTCGGGGCCTGGGCGGGGCGGACCACCGGGGTGGGCAGCCGGGTACCCGACCAGACGCCGAGCTCGGCGAGTTCGCGGCGGGCCGCGGCCGGGTCGGGCAGGCCCAGGTGGACGTCCATCTCGTTGGCGATGGCCGACAGCACCCGCAGGTCCGACAGCACGCCGGGCACCTTCAGGGCGGTGTCGAAGGGACGGCCCCGGCCCTCCCAGTTGACGAACGTCCCGGACTTCTCCGCGACGGCGGCCACCGGCAGCACCACGTCGGCGCGGTCGGTGACGTTGCTGGCGCGCAGTTCCAGGCTGACGATGAACGGCACCTTGGCCAGTGCGGCGCGCGCCGCCTCCGGGTCGGGCAGGTCGTCCAGGTCGACGCCGGCGATGACGAGGGCGTCGAGCTGTCCGGCCGCCGCCGCGGCGAGGATGCCGGCGGTGTCGCGGCCCTCGGTGGCGGGCAGCTCCGCGACCGACCAGGCGCGGGCGACCTCGGCGCGCGCCCGGGCGTCGTTGACCGGCCGGCCGAGCGGCAGCAGGTTGGGCAGCGCGCCGACCTCGACGGCGCCCCGGTCGCCGGCGCGGCGCGGCACCCAGGCCAGGCGGGCCCCGGTGGTGTCGGCGAGGCGGGCCGCCGCCGACAGGGCCCCGGGCACCTCGGCGAGGCGTTCGCCGACCAGGATGACCGAGCCCGAGGTGTGCAGCGCCTCCAGCGCCTCGGGGGCGACCGTGCCGAGGGAGGTGAGGGCGGTCGCCTCGTCCCCGGGGACGGTGGGGATCAGGGTCCCGTTGGTCTTGGCCAGGCCCCGGCTGGTGTAGGGCGCGATCGAGAACACCCGGGCGCCGTTCTTGCGGACGGCCTTGCGCAGCCGCAGGAAGACGATGGGCGACTCGTCCTCGGGTTCGAAGCCGGCGAGCAGGACCGTGGGCGCCTTCTCCAGGTCGCTGTAGGAGACCTCGATGTTGTGCCCGGCGACCCGGGCGGCGAGGAACTCGGCCTCCTCCTCCGAGTGGGGTCGGGCGCGGAAGTCGATGTCGTTGGTGCGCAGCGCGACCCGGGCGAACTTGGCGTAGGCGTAGGCGTCCTCCAGGGTGAGCCGTCCGCCGACGAGCACGCCCACCCGGCCGCGGGCGGCGGCCAGGCCGCGGGCGGCGACGCTCAGCGCCTCCGGCCAGGAGGCGACCTCCAGGGCGCGGCTGTCCTCGTCGCGCACCAGCGGGTGCTTGAGCCGGTCGGGCTGGGTGGCGTAGGTGAACGCCCACCGGCCCTTGTCGCAGTTCCACTCCTCGTTGACCTGCGGGTCGTCTCCGGCCAGCCGCCGGGTGACCTTGCCGCGCCGGTGGTCGGTGCGCTGGGCGCAGCCGGAGGCGCAGTGCTCGCAGACGCTGGGCGTGGAGACCAGGTCGAAGGGGCGGGAGCGGAACCGGTAGGCGGCGCCGGTGAGCGCGCCCACCGGGCAGATCTGCACGGTGTTGCCGGAGAAGTAGGACTGGAAGGGCTGCCCCTCGGCGATGCCCACCTGCTCCTTGGCGCCGCGCTCCAGCAGTTCGATGAACGGGTCGCCGGCGATCTGCGCGGAGAAGCGGGTGCAGCGGGCGCACTGGATGCAGCGCTCCCGGTCCAGCAGCACCTGGGTGGAGAGCGGGACCGGCTTGGGGAAGGTCCGCTTGACGTCGACGAAGCGGCTCTCGCCCTGCCCGTGCGACATCGCCTGGTTCTGTAGCGGGCACTCGCCGCCCTTGTCGCAGACCGGGCAGTCCAGCGGGTGGTTGACCAGCAGGAACTCCATGATGCCGCGCTGGGCCTTCTCCGCCACCGGCGAGGTCAACTGGGTCTTGACGACCATGCCGTCCATGACGGTGATGGTGCAGGATGCCTGCGGCTTGGGCATGCCGCGCCCGTTGCCCATGTCGGGGATCTCCACCAGGCACTGGCGGCAGGCGCCGACCGGGTCGAGCAGCGGGTGGTCGCAGAACCGCGGGATCTGGATGCCGAGCAGCTCGGCCGCGCGGATCAGCAGGGTGCCCTTGGGGACCTGGATCTCGAAGCCGTCGATGGTGACGGTGACGAGGTCCTCCGGAGGCACCGCGGGGGACCCGCCCGCGGTGGTGTTGGTCGTGACTGTCATCAGGCGTCCTCTTCCACGGACTCGTTCGCCCAGCGAGTGGTGCGCTGATACGGGAACAGCTCCCAGGCGGGGGTGTGCGTGCCCGCGGTGAACTCCTCCCGGAAGTACTTGATCGCCGAGGTCACCGAGCTGGTCGCACCGTCCCCGAGCGCGCAGAAGGAGCGCCCGAGCAGGTTGTCGCAGATGTCGAGCAGCGTGTCGATGTCCTCCTGGGTGCCCTTTCCGGCCTCGATGCGGCGCAGCACCTGGACCATCCAGGAGTTGCCCTCGCGGCACGGCGTGCACTTGCCGCAGGACTCGTGCGCGTAGAACTCGATCCAGCCGCGCACGACCCGGACCACGGAGGTGGTCTCGTCGAAGATCTGCAACGCCCGGGTGCCCAGCATGGAGCCGGCCGCGCCGACGGACTCGAAGTCCAGCGGGATGTCGATGTGCTCCTCGGTGAAGATCGGGGTGGAGGAGCCGCCGGGCGTCCAGAACTTGAGCCGGTGCCCGTCGCGGATGCCGCCGGCCATGTCGAGCAGTTCGCGCAGCGTCACGCCGAGCGGGGCCTCGTACTGTCCGGGCCGCTTGACGTGGCCGGACAGGGAGAAGAAGCCGAATCCGGCGGACTTCTCGGTGCCCATGGAGCTGAACCACTCGGCGCCGTTGGCGACGATGCTGGGCACGCTGGCGATGGACTCGACGTTGTTGACCACGGTCGGCGAGGCGTACAGGCCGGCCACGGCGGGGAACGGCGGCTTGAGGCGGGGCTGGCCCCGGTAGCCCTCCAGGGAGTCCAGCAGGGCGGTCTCCTCGCCGCAGATGTAGGCGCCCGCCCCGGCGTGCACGACCACGTCGAGGTCGAAGCCGCTGCCCAGGATGTCCTTGCCGAGCAGTCCGGCCTCGTAGGCCTCGGCGACGGCGTGCCGCAGCCGCCGGATGACGTGCAGCACCTCGCCGCGCACGTAGACGAACGCCTGGTGGCTGTTGATCGCGTAGGAGGCGATCGCGATGCCCTCGACCAGGGCGTGCGGGTTGGCCAGCAGCAGCGGCATGTCCTTGCAGGTGCCGGGCTCGGACTCGTCGGCGTTGACCACGAGGTAGCGCGGCTTGGGGTTGTCCTTGGGCAGGAAGCCCCACTTCATCCCGGTGGGGAAGCCCGCGCCTCCGCGGCCGCGCAGCCCGGACGCCTTGACCAGGTCGACGATGGCGTCGGGCTGCATCGTCAGGGCCTTGCGCAGCGCCTCGTAGCCGCCGTTCTCGCGGTAGGCGGCCAGGGTGAAGGAGTCCGCGCGGTCCCAGTTGCGGGACAGCACGGGGGTCAGCGTGGTCACTTGGTCCCCTCCTCGTCGGCCTTGGCGGCGGTGGCCGCCGGGTCGGGCGCCTGCCAGCCGCGTTCGCGGGCCAGCCGCAGTCCGGCCAGGGAGGCCTCACCGGCCTGCGGCCCCTCGGCGGCGCGGCCGTCGTCGAATCCGGCGAGCACGCGGGACGCCTGCTTCCAGGTGCACAGGCGGTCGGGGCCGCGGGTCGGCTTGACGTCCTTGCCGAGGCGCAGGTCGTCGACGAGCTTCTTGGCCGACTCGGGGGTCTGGTTGTCGAAGAACTCCCAGTTGACCATGACGACCGGGGCGAAGTCGCAGGCCGCGTTGCACTCCAGGTGCTCCAGGGAGATCTTGCCGTCCTCGGTGGTCTCGTCGTTCTCCAGGCCGAGGTGCTCCTTGAGGGCGGCGAAGATCTCGTCGCCGCCCATCACCGCGCACAGCGGGTTGGTGCACACGCCCACGTGGTACTCGCCGACGGGGCGGCGCTTGTACATCGTGTAGAACGTGGCGACCGCGGTGACCTCGGCGGTGGTGAGGCCGAGCTGCTCGGCGCAGAAGGCGATGCCCTCGTTGCTGACGTAGCCCTCCTCCGACTGCACCAGGTGCAGCAGCGGCAGCAGCGCCGACCGCGGCTTGGGGTAGCGGGAGATGATCTCCTTGGCGTCCATCTCCAGGCGGGCGCGGTTCTCTCCGCTGAAGATTCCGGAGCTGTCGGGGGTCTGGGGCGTGCTCATCGGTCGACGCCTCCCATCACGGGGTCGATGCTGGCCACGGCGGCGATGACGTCGGCGACGGTGCCGCCCTCGCACATGGCTGCCACGGCCTGGAGGTTGGTGAACGAGGGGTCCCTGAAGTGCACCCGGTAGGGGCGGGGGCCGCCGTCGCTGACCGCGTAGCAGCCGAGTTCGCCCTTGGGGCTCTCCACCATCGCGTACGCCTGGCCGGGCGGTACCCGGAAGCCCTCGGTGACCAGCTTGAAGTGGTGGATGAGGGCTTCCATGGAGCCGCCCCGGCCCATGATGTGGGCGATGTGGGAGGGCGCGTTGCCCATGCCGTCGGGGCCGAGTGCGAGCTGGGCGGGCCAGCCGATCTTGGCGTCCTCGATCATCACCGGGCCCGGCTGGAGCTTGTCCAGGCACTGTTCGATGATCTTGAGGCTCTCCTCGATCTCGGCCATGCGCACCCGGTAGCGGGCGTAGACGTCGGCTCCGTCGGAGACCGGGACGTCGAACTCGTAGTTCTCGTAGCCGCAGTAGGGCTTGGCCTTGCGCAGGTCCCAGGGCAGTCCGGCGGCGCGCAGGATCGGCCCGGTGACGCCCAGCGCCAGGCAGCCGGTGACGTCGAGGTAGGCGACGTCGCGGGTGCGCGCCAGGTAGATGGGGTTGGCGTCGAGGAGCTTGCGCATGTCCTTCAGGCGCTTGGGCATCTCGGCGAGCAGCTCGCGCACCTTGCCGACGGTGCCCGGGGGGAGGTCCTGGGCCACGCCGCCGGGGCGGACGTAGGCGTGGTTCATGCGCAGGCCCGTGACCATCTCGAAGATGTCCAGGACCATCTCGCGTTCCCGGAAGCCGTTCGTCATGATCGTGGTCGCGCCCAGCTCCATGCCGAACGTGGCCATCGCGACGAAGTGCGAGGCGATCCGGTTGAGCTCCATCATCATCACGCGGATGACGTTGGCCCGCTCGGGGATCCGGTCGGTGATGCCGAGGAGCTTCTCGACGGCGAGGCAGTAGACGGTCTCGTTGAACAGCGGCGTGAGGTAGTCCATGCGGGTCACGAACGTGGTGCCCTGGGTCCACGTCCGGTACTCCATGTTCTTCTCGATGCCGGTGTGCAGGTAGCCGATGCCGACCCGGGCCTCGGTGACGGTCTCGCCCTCGAGGGTGAGGATGAGCCGGAGCACCCCGTGCGTGGAGGGGTGCTGGGGGCCCATGTTGACGACGAGCCGGTCGGGCTGCCCCTTCTGGGCTGCGGCGACCACCTCGTCCCAGTCGCCTCCGGAGGCGTCGACGTAGGTCTCGGTTGGAGTGGTCATGCGTAGGACCTCCGCTCGTCCGGCGGGGGGACCTTGGCCCCGCGGTACTCGACCGGGATGCCGCCCAGCGGGTAGTCCTTGCGCTGGGGGTGGCCGTGCCAGTCGTCGGGCATCTGGATGCGGGTGAGAGCGGGGTGGCCGTCGAAGACGATCCCGAAGAAGTCCCAGGTCTCCCGCTCGTGCCAGTCGTTGGTGGGGTAGACGCTGACGATGGAGGGGATGTGCGGGTCGGCGTCGGGGCAGGTCACCTCGAGCCGGATCTCGCGGTTGTGGGTGATGGAGCGCAGCTCGTAGACGGCGTGCAGCTCGTTGTCCGTGTCGTCCGGGTAGTGGACGCCGTTGACCCCCAGGCACAGCTCGAAGCGGAGTGCCGGGTCGTCGCGCAGCCGGGAGACCACGTCCACCAGGTGCTCGCGCCGGACGTGGAAGGTGATCTCGCCGCGGTCCACGACGACCCGCTTGATCGCGGTGTCGTAGGGCGTCCCGACCTCCTTGAGGGAGCGCTCCAGCGCGTCGGCGACCTCGTCGAAGTAGAGGGTGCGCGGGTCGTCGGGGTTGCTGTAGGGGCGCTCGGAGGCGAGGGGTGCGGGCCGGTAGACCCGCAGCCTGCCGTAGCCGGAGGTGTCGCCCGTGGTCTTGGCGCCGAACATGCCCGTGCGCGCGATCGGCGAGTTGAGGCGCTGCCGGCCCAGCTCCGCAGGCAGATTGTCCTTTTCTGGTAGGTTAGGCTTACCTTGTTGCTCGTTGGAGGTCATCGGGTGGCTTCCTCCGTCTGCTGGATCAGCGGCAGCGCCCGCAGGCGTCGCTGCTCCAGTTCCTCGATCTCACGTTCGCGGTGCACACCGAGCTTGGTGTTCTGGACCTTGTCGTGCAGCTTGAGGATGGCGTCCAGCAGCATCTCGGGGCGGGGCGGGCAGCCGGGGAGGTAGATGTCCACAGGCACGATGTGGTCGACGCCCTGCACGATGGCGTAGTTGTTGAACATGCCGCCGCTGGAGGCGCACACGCCCATGGCGATCACCCACTTGGGCGCCGCCATCTGGTCGTAGATGGTGCGCAGGACGGGGGCCATCTTCTGGCTCACACGCCCCGCCACGATCATCAGGTCGGCCTGGCGCGGCGTGGCGGAGAAGCGTTCCATGCCGAAGCGTGCGATGTCGTAGCGCGGTCCGCCGACCGCCATCATCTCGATGGCGCAGCAGGCCAGGCCGAAGGTCGCGGGCCACATGGACGTCTTGCGGACGAAGCCGACGATCTGTTCGACCGTGGTCAGCAGGACCCCGCTGGGCAGCTTCTCTTCGAGACCCATCAGGCGAACCCCCTTTCCGGTTCTGCGATCTCAGTGGGACGACCGGGGATCAGGCGCGGAACGGTCATGCTGATCAGTTCCATTCGAGACCGCCGCGGCGCCACTCGTAGGCGTAGGCGATCGAGACGTTGACGAGGAACAGGACCATCACGACCAGGCCGAAGATCCCGAGCGCGTCGAGGTGCACCGCCCAGGGCACCAGGAAGATGACCTCGATGTCGAAGACGATGAACAGCATCGCCGTCAGGTAGTACTTGACCGTGAACCGGCCGCCTCCCACGGGCTGGGGAGTGGGGTCGATGCCGCACTCGTACGCCTGGAGTTTGGTGCGGTTGTAGCGCTTGGGTCCGGCGATCGCCCCGACGATCATCGAGACGATCACGAAGGCGGCGCCGATACCGCCGAGCACGAAGATGGGGGTGTACAGCTCCATCGGCTAGCTGCTCCCTCTGGTTGGTACGCGGAAGAGGTTCATGTCCTGCCGTCCTCGCGGTGTGGGTCTCGTGGGTGGGGTCCTCACGCGGCCGGCGCGATCTTGGACAGGCCGTTGATCAACCGGTCCATCGCGTCTCCCTGGCTGGGTTCGGTGAGGTTGGCCAGCATCTTGAGGGTGAAGCGCATCAGCGTGGGCCGTGGGAGTCCGTACTTGGTGGCGTACTTCATGAACTCCGGGTTGCCGATCAGCTTCACGAAGTAGCGCCCCAGCGTGTAGTAGCCGCCGTAGGTCTCCCGCAGGATCTGCGGGTAGCGCAGCAGGGTGCGCTCGCGGGCCTGCTGGGTGGGGCGGCTGAGCGCCTGGACGGCCACCTCCGCGGCGATCTGGCCGGCTTCCATCGCGTAGGCGATGCCCTCCCCGTTGAAGGGGTTGACCATGCCGCCCGCGTCGCCGACCAGCATCAGGCCGCGGGCGTAGTGCGGGGTCCGGTTGAAGCCCATGGGCAGGGCCGCGCCGCGGATCGGCCCCCGCTGGTTCTCCTCGGTGAAGCCCCACTCCTCGGGCATGTTCTGGGTCCAGCGCCGCAGGAGCTTGCGGTAGTCGACCTTCTGGAAGGAGGCGGTGGAGTTGAGGATGCCGAGCCCCACGTTGCTGGTGCCGTCGCCGACCCCGAAGATCCAGCCGTAGCCGGGGAGCAGCACCTTCTTGCCGTCCTGGTGGTCCCACAGCTCCAGCCAGGACTCCAGGTAGTCGTCGTCGTGGCGGGGGCTGGTGAAGTAGGTGCGCACCGCCACGCCCATCGGCCGGTCGTCGCGCTTGCGGATGCCCAGGGCGATCGACAGACGCGAGGAGTTGCCGTCGGCCGCCAGGACGAGGGGGGCGCGGAAGTGGCGGGTGCGGCCCTCGGCGTCCGTGGCGCTGACCCCGACGACGCGGTTGCTGCGCGCGTCGACGAGGGGCGCGGTGACGTTGGTGCGCTCCAGCAGCCGGGCGCCGGCCCGGACCGCGTGGCGGGCCAGGATCTGGTCGAAGTCGTAGCGGGTGCGGACCAGGCCGTAGTCGGGGTAGGCGGCGAGTTCGGGCCAGGGCAGTTCGAGGCGGACGCCGCCGCCGATGATGCGCAGTCCGCGGTTGCGGATCCAGCCCTCGCCGTCCACGGGGATGCCCATGGCGACGAGCTGCTTGACGGAGCGCGGAGTGAGGCCGTCGCCGCAGACCTTCTCGCGCGGGAAGGCGGTCTTCTCCAGCAGCAGGACGTCCAGACCGGCGGTGGCCAGGTAGTAGGCGGCCGTGCTCCCCGCGGGGCCCGCTCCGACGACGATGACGTCCGCCTCGTCCTGCGGGGCCGTGGTGTCTGTGGCTGGGGTCGGTGCTGTCTGGCTCACGGGTGGTCCTGACTGCTCGGCGCGGTCGCACCTCGGGGGCGTGCTTGTGGCTGTCTCGTCGTGGGAGAGAAGACTCGCCCCCTTGTGAAGTGCTTCACAAGGTCTTCAAGCCGAAGTCTAGACCTTTCGCGACCCGGGAGCGACCCCAGGCTCTGGTTGTCGGGCTTTCCGCAACACCCCAGCTACCTAGGGGTTTAAAAATCAAGTTAAGGGAAATCAAGATCCGTTTGACCGTTTTGCCCGTTATGGGACTAGAGTCCCGACAAAAATCCCAAAAGGCCCCAAAACAGGACATAACCCCACGGGAGATTCCTCACTCCGGGTCACTGACCTGCGCCGATGCGTCTTGGTCACGATCACAAAAAACCTCCGTGTCCGCCAGGACACGGAGGAGGCGGGCGCGCGGGCGCCGCCCGGCTCAGTCCTCGCGGCGGGCGCGGTGCAGCGCCACCACCCCGAAGGTGAGGTTCCGCCAGGCCACCCGGGACCACCCGGCGGCCTGGAGCTGGCGGGCCAGCGCGCGCTGGTCCGGCCAGGCCGCGATCGACTCCGACAGGTAGGCGTAGGCGTCGGGGTTGTCGCTGAAGCCGCGGGCCACGAGGGGCAGGCCGATCTCCATGCCCTTGGCCAGGATCCGGTCCAGGGGCCGCACCGGAAGGTGGCTGAACTCACAGATGACCAGCCGTCCGCCGACCTTGGTGACCCGTCGCAGCTCCCGCAGCGCCCGGTCCGCGTCCTGCACGTTGCGCAGCCCGAAGGAGATGGTGACGGCGTCGAAGGTCTCGTCCGCGAACGGCAGGGCCAGCGCGTCGCCCGCCACCACGGTGACCCCCCTGCGGGAGGCCCCGCCCCGGCGCTCGGCCCCGACCTGGAGCATGCCCAGCGAGAAGTCGCAGGCGATGACCCGCGCGCCCTTGCGGGTGAAGGACTCCGAGGAGGTCCCGGTGCCCGCCGCCAGGTCGAGCACCAGCTCTCCGCTGTAGGCGTCGACCGCGTCGACGACGGCCTTGCGCCAGCGGCGTTCCCAGCCCAGCGTGAGCACGCTGTTGAGGAGGTCGTAGCGGCTCGCGATGGTGTCGAACATCGCGGCGACGTCCTGGGGGTCCTTGTCCAGTTCGGCACGGGTCATGCTGCACAGCCTAGAGGGTGGGCCGCGGCCTCCCGCGCGGCCCCGGCCCCCGGGGGCGGCGCGCGCCCCGGGTCACCGGTGCTGCCCGGCTCCCCGGTCGGCCTGCCCGGGCGCGCGGGCGCCGTCCTGCGCCTCCTGGAGCTCGTCCTCCTTGGCGGCGCCCGCCTCGAGCCACTCCCCTAGGCTGCGGATCCGGCCCATCCCCGCCACCAGCGAGGCGGACAGCGCGTCGCGCTGCCGGGACAGCAGCACGAAGCTCACCAGTCCGCTGATCAGCAGTGCGAGAACGGCCGCGAGCAGGCCCCGGGCGCCGAGCAGGTACACCACACCGAAGGCGACCGCGAAGAGCAGCGCGCGGGCCGCGGTGTAAACGACGAAGTTGCGCATGAAACCGCCTCACAACGGGTGGAAACGGGTCGTCGGGGCGACGGCGCAGGTGCCGAGAGGGGTTGGTCGCCGACAGTCCGCCCGAGAGGTTCCACCACGGCCTCCCGGCGCTGCATCGTCCCTCTTCACACCCTAAGGGGGCGTCCTCCGGAGGGGCGCGCGACCCCACCGGGAGGCGCGGGGATCCCGGGTCCGCCCGGCCACGAAAAGCTACTGCCGGGAAACTTCTGAGACAGATATCACGTTCCGATCACATCTGACCGTCCCCGCCCACGTTTCCCCTCATCTTTCCGAAAACTAAGGAGGAAACAGCCCGACTCATGCACACTAGGGGATCAAACGCCCGGACCACGTCCGGGCGGGTGCGAAGGGGGATGGTGAAGGTGGAAAGGACGACCGAACGCTTGCTGACGCCGGGAGAGGTGGCCTCTCTCTTCCGGGTGGACCCCAAAACGGTCACCCGGTGGGCCGCGTCCGGACGGATCAGCAGCATCCGCACTCCCGGTGGACACCGCCGCTTCCGGGAGTCCGAGGTGCGTGCCCTGCTCCACGGGGAGGCTCCCGAGTCCTCTCGCTGACCTGCAAGAACCCGCAACCGTATCCTCGACGGCGCCAGACCCGCTCCATGGCGTTCCACTCCCGCACATCCAGGTCGCTCCCCGGATAGTCTGGAAGACATGGTTTGGCTCGGTGGCCTGATTACGCTGCTCACAATCGTGCTCTGGGTGTACGCGTTCTTCGACGCGCTCACCTGCCCCGCTGAGGAAGTCCGCACTCTTCCCAAGGTGCTCTGGCTGCTCGTCATCGTGCTGTTCGCAGTGGTCGGCCCGCTGCTGTGGCTCTTCCTCGGACGCCCCCACACGCGCCCCGGCACGGTGGTCTCCTCCGTGCCGGCCGTCTCCGCCGACCACCTGGACCCCTCGGACTTTCATCGGCCGTCCGGTCGCAGCGTCCCGCTCGGCCCGGACGACGACCCCGAGTTCCTTCAGCGACTCAACAAGCGCATCAACCCGGAGGACTGAGACGAGACGCGGTGAAGGCCCGCCCCTGGAGCCGGGGACGGGCCTTCACCGCGTCTCGGGACCGGGCTCAGGCGTAGCTGTGCAGCCCGCTGAACAGGTAGTTCACCCCGAAGAAGTTGAACAGCAGGCAGGCGAAGCCCACCAGGCTGATCCAGGCGGCCTTCTTGCCCTGCCAGCCGGCGGTGGCGCGGGCGTGCAGGTAGGCAGCGTAGACGACCCAGGTGATGAAGGACCACACCTCCTTGGGGTCCCAGCCCCAGTAGCGGCCCCACGCCTCGTCCGCCCAGATCGCCCCGGCGATGACGCCGAAGGTCCACAGCGGGAAGGCCAGCACGATCATGCGGTGCGCGAGGCGGTCCAGCAGCGCGGCGCTGGGCAGCTTGGCGGCGATGGCGTTGACCTGCTCCCCCAGGGCCTTCTTGGCCTCGGTCCGCTCGGCCATCAGGTAGGTGAGGGTGGCCGACCCCGAGACCATGAACGCGCCGGTGGCCAGGATCAGCGCCGAGACGTGGATGGCGATCCAGTAGGAGTCCAGCGCCGGGACCACCGGCCCGCTCTCCGAGTACAGCCAGCGGACCGCGACGCCGAGCAGCAGCAGCACCGGGACCAGGACGAACGCGCCCAGGTAGTGGGCCCGGTAGCGGAGCGCCGCGAACAGGAACGCCGCCACCCCGCACATGCAGATCGCCACGACGAACTCGAACATGTTGCCCCACGGCCAGCGGTCCGCCGCCAGGCCGCGGGTGACGATCTGCGCCAGGTTGACCAGCAGGCCCAGCACCGTGACCGCCATGCCGATCCGGCCGAGGAGGTGCCGGGACGCCTTGGCCTCGGGCTCCTGCTCGCGCAGGTTCACCTGAAGGCCGTCGGCGCGCTCCCCCGCCTCCGCGCCGACCGCGACCAGCCGGGTGTCCTTCAGGGACTCGCGGCGGCCGTAGGCGGCTTCGAAGACGAAGAGGAACAGGGCGACCGCGTAGACCACGATCATCCCGAGGACCAGGTTGTCGCTGAGATTCGACAGCGCGGGGTCGACCGCGCCGTCCGCAGCGAGAATGTGCACCGTTTACTCCTTCTCCGTGCCTGCTCGGCGGTCCGACCGCCGCAGTCGTCCGTTCAACTGGGTGGACAGCTCGTGGAACCGCCGCAGGGGCGCGGTCCCCTCGGTCTTGACGAGTCCTGCGACCTCGACCACGGTACGCCCGTCCTCCCTGCGGACGGCGCGGACCCACGCCCTCCGGGGCTGCACGAACAGGGTGCACAGCAGTCCCAGCACCGCCGTGGCCGCGCTGGCCAGCGCGTACGGCCGACCGGGGTCGCTGGTGACCTGGAGGCTGACGTAGTCGCGGTAGCCGGTGAACTCGACGACGGCCCCGTTGGGCAGCTCCCAGCGGTCGCCCACGGCCAGCGGCGGGGAGTCCCCGATCTCCTCCATCCGCTTGGTGTAGAGCTGGTAGACCGACTGGGGGTTGCCGCTGTCCAGGCCGAGGTCGCCCACGAAGCCCTTGAGCACCACCACGGGGTTGCGCGCGGCCGGGAAGTCCGAGACGAGGTCGCCGCTGTCGTCGCTGGTCGCCGAGGGGAGGAACACCCCGGTGAAGCCGAGCTGCTCGGGCGCGATGTCGGGGACCTTGACCACGCCGTCGGAGGTGAAGTTGCCGTCGCCGCGGTCCAGGAACGGCACCGCCTGGTCGAAGACCACCCGGCCCTCGGGGTCGGTGACCCGGAAGGTCGGGGCGTAGCCGTGGCCCAGCAGGTAGACCTGCGCGCCGTCCACCCGGAGCGGGTGGTTGACCCGCAGCTCGTGGGTCTGCTCCGGGGAGTCGGGACTCTCCCGGTAGGTGACCTCGGCGAGGTAGCTCTCGGCCTGGCCGGCCTTGCCGCCCTCCTCGACGAAGGACGCCTCGAAGCCGTCGAGCCGCAGCCAGAACGGCTGGATGCCGGCCGGGTCCACCGCGGTCCCCGGATAGAACGCGTCGTAGGAGGTCAGCGTGTTGGCGAACGCGTCCCCCTCGACGAGGAGCATGTTGCCCCGGTAGCCGAAGAAGGAGCCGTAGGCCAGCGACACCAGCAGGCCCACCAGCGACAGGTGGAAGACGACGTTGCCCGTCTCGCGCAGGTAGCCGGTCTCGGCGGACAGCGAGTCGCCGTAGTCGGCGATCCGGTGGCCCCGGAGCAGCGTCCGGGCCTCGCCGAACACCTCCTCGGGGGAGGCGTCCACGTCGAAGGTCGCCGAGTACGGCATCCGGTCCAGACGGCGCGGGGTCTTCGGCGGGCGGGCGCGTACCAGCCGGTAGTGCGCCGCGGCGCGCGGCAGCACGCACCCCGCCAGCGAGACGAACAGCAGCAGGTAGATCGCCGAGTACCAGGGCGAGGAGTAGACGTCGAACAGGGAGAGCTTGTCCAGCAGCGGCGCGAGGTCGGGGTGGTCCAGGTAGTAGTTCTGGACCTCCTCGACGCTGACCCTGCGCTGGGGCAGCAGCGATCCCGGGACCGCCCCCAGGGCGAGCAGGAACAGCAGGACGAGCGCGGTGCGCATGGAGGTCAGCACGCGCCAGGCCCAGCGCGCCCAGCCCAGCGGCGAGAGCGCGGGCGCGGAGGGCGGGGTGGCGGTCGGTTCGGTCACCGTGCTCGGTTGGCGTGCGGTCACTGCTAGATCACCGTTGTGAAGTTCGCGGTCCAGCCCTGCATGACGGCGGTGACACCGGTCCACAGACCGGTGACCAGGAGCAGCCCCACCACGACCAGCATCGCGCCGCCCGCGGCGGTGACGAGCCGGTAGTGGCGTTTGACCCAGGCGAAGGCGCCCAGCGCCCTGCGGTAGAGCAGGGCGGCCAGGACGAACGGCAGGCCCAGGCCCAGGCAGTAGCTCAGCGACAGCAGCGCCCCCCGGCCGACGCTGCCCTCCATGAACGCCAGGGACTGCACGGCGGCCAGCGTCGGCCCGATGCACGGGGTCCACCCCAGGCCGAACAGCACGCCCAGCAGCGGGGCCCCGGCCAGTCCGGCTCCGGGCAGCCGGTGGATGCGGAACTCGCGGTTGAAGCCGGGGAGGAGCCCCATGAACGCCAGGCCCAGGACGACCGTCAGCGCGCCGAGCACGCGGGTGATGGTTTCGGAGTGGTCGAGCAGCAGCCCGCCGACGCCGCCGACGAACACGCCGACGGACACGAAGACCGCGCTGAAGCCCGCGATGAACAGCAGGCTCCCGGCGAGCATGGTCCAGCGCCGGGAGACCATGAGGTCGTCGACCGTGACGGTCCGCACGGTGCCGTCGCCCGCGTCCTCCCGGACCTCCCCCCGGCTGTGCGCGGCGATGTCGGCCCCGGTCAACCCGGTCACGTAGGACAGGTATCCGGGCACCAGCGGCAGCACGCACGGGGACAGGAAGGAGACCAGTCCGGCCGCCGCGGCCAGCGGGACGGCGAGGAGGAGGGAACCGGAGAGGACGGTCTCGGCGATCACCGGGAACCAGCGTCCTCTGCGACGACCGTGTCGACCAGCTCGGTGAGCTGGTTGTAGTCGGTGGCGCCGATGACGCGGGCGGCGATGCGGCCCTGGCGGTCGATGACCAGCGTGCTGGGGATGGCCTGCGGCGGGACGGTCTCGCGGAACGCCTGCGGCACCTCGCCCGGCTGGTCGTACAGGCTGGGGTAGCCGACCTCCTGGTTCTGCTCGAACGCCTGCGCAGAGGTGCGGTTGTCCTTGATGTTGACGCCGAGGAAGCGCACGCCCTCGTCGGCGTGCTCGGCGCTGACCTCGTTGAGGACGGGGGTCTCGGCCCGGCACGGCGCACACCAACTGGCCCAGAAGTTCAGCACCACGACGTCGCCGGAGTAGTCGGCGAGGCTGATCCGGTCGCCGTCCAGCGTCTCGCCCTCGACCTGCGGGGCCTGCTCGCGTTCCTCGACGGGGAACAGGGTGCTGGACCCGTCCCCCGAGATGTAGCGGTCGTCCTCGCTGGCCGCTCCGGTGTCGACTCCCTCGGCGCAGCCGGCGAGGGCGGCCAGCACCGCCACGGCGGCGGCGCAGCGCAGCGCGGCAGCGCGCAGTCGGGAGCCTGGTCTGGTGAAGGGCATCGCGGAAGAACCTCGTCAGCGGGATGCGGCAGAAAATGCATCAACAACGACGAAGTGTAGTAGACGCCCGAATGCCCGGGACGAGGCCCCGCGGTTACCGTACGGCGGGCGCGAACAGGGGCGATGCCCCGTGCACCGCCCCCGGAGAACGAGATCAGCCCGCCTCGACGAACGCCTCACGGAGGTAGTCGTGCACGGCGCGCTCCGGCACCCGGTAGGAGCGCCCCACCCGGATGGCCGGCAGCGTCCCGGAGTGCACCATTCGGTAGACCGTCATCTTGGAGACTCGCATGATCGCGGCCACCTCGGCCACAGTCAGGAACCTCACCTCTCCCAGCGAACCCTTGCTCCCGCTCATGTCCTGACGCTCTCTTTCCCGGACGTGCGCCCGCGTCCCTGTCTGCTGCGCGCGCCGGTCTCCCTCTCTTCGCCCGGCCGCGCTGGTGTGTCGCCCGACAACTTCTGACCCGTCCGTCCTCAGAGTAAGTCTCGGGTCACGTCATTAAAAGGGGGCGTTTTTGCATTCCTCCCGGTGGGAGACAGGGGGCGGCGGCGGAGGTTTGAACCGTGGGTAATTAGCGTCCACTCCCGGCCGTCCCCCTTGTGAACTGGGCTTATGTCGGGTGTCCGGGTTTTTGGGAAACGTCGGGCGACTTTCAGGCCAGTCCGGCGCGGTGAATCACGTAGTCCGAAAGCGGGCGGTAGTCCTCGGGCAGGTACCCGTCGTCCAGCGGCACCGTGGCATGAAGTTTTCCTTCGTGTTCTCCCAGGAAGAGCGCAGGATCGTTACTGTCGGCGAAACCGATGGTGTCCACTCCGGCCTCGCCCGCCGCGCCCGCGAACCCGTGGTCGGCGATGACCAACTGCGGCCACGGCTCGCCCTCCTCCGTCAGCCGGGACAGCGCCGCGCGCATCGCGAAGGGGTGGTGGCTGTGCCGGGGGGCGGTGCCGTCCACCACCATGCCCACCCCGTCGCGCCAGACCAGGATGCGGCGGGTCGGGGGGTACTCGCCGGAGACGTCGTAGGAGTATCCGGCGGCCGCGGTGACCACCTCGCACCCGTGCCCGGCGAGCAGGTCCTTCCAGCGCCGGTAGACCTCGCCCAGGTTGCGGGGGTGGCCGGTGGCGACCATGACGCGCTCGCGGTCGCGCGCGGCCCTGGCCAGCCGGTCGGCCACCGTCTCCAGGGCGTCCACGGTGCGGTCGGGGTCGATGGTGTCGATCCCCCACAGGTAGTCCTCGTCCGCGACGACGCCGCAGCGCTTGGCCATGAGCGCGAGGACGTCGGAGAACGTCCACTCCCGGGAGAAGGTCAGCCCGAACTGGTAGTAGGGGTCTCCCTGGACCAGCCGCCGGTAGTGCTTGAGGTTGTTCTGCCGCGGGGTGTCGACCTGGCCGGCGATGCCGGTGCGCACCAAGTGGTCGACGAGTTCCGCACGGGAGGGCGGCGTCACAGGTGGGACCCCCTTTTCACGTCACTGCCGGGGTTCCGACATTTGCGGATCATCCCGACTCTTCGTACCCCGTTCGTGTCGTGTTCAACTCTCCCCGGTGCCGTGTCCCGCAGCCGCCGACCGGCCTCACAGCATCGGGTCGATGCCGTGGCAGGGGAAGACCGCCGTGCGGGTGGCCCGGATCGCGCGGTCCACCGCGTCGGCCGGGTCGTAGCCCGCCTCGAACGGGGTGTAGTCGGCCGTCCGCCCGTCGGTCATGTGCAGCGGGGCGGCCTCGCCGGTGCGCTCCTTGACGAACTCGTGCCACTCGTCCGGGGTGCGCGTCTCGGGGTCGATCGGCTGTCCCGCCGCCTGCGCCAGCAGGTGGCTCCAGGCCCGGGGCACCACCTGGACGAGCTCGTACCCGCCGCCGCCGAGCAGCACCCAGCGTCCCGCCGCGGTCTCCTTGGCCAGTTCGTGCAGGGCCTCGTAGGTGCGGCGCTGCCCGTCCAGGCTGAGCGTCAGGTTGGCCAGCGGGTCGAGCGTGTGGGTGTCGCAGCCCTGCTGGGTGACCAGCACCTCCGGCTGGAACTCGCGCAGCAGCGGCGGGACGATGGCGTGGAAGGCGCGCAGCCACCGGGCGTCGTCGGTGCCCGCGGGCAGCGCGACGTTGACCGCGTACCCCTCGGCGTCGGGGCCGCCGATCTCCTCCGGGTAGCCGGTGCCGGGAAACAGCGTCAGCGGGGACTCGTGCAGGCTGATGGTCAGCACCCGGGGGTCGTTGTAGAACATCTCCTGCACGCCGTCGCCGTGGTGGACGTCCACGTCGACGTAGGCGACCCGCTTGGCGCCCTGCTCCAGCAGCCAGGCGATCGCCAGCGCCGCGTCGTTGTACACGCAGAAGCCCCACGCCTTCTTGGGCATGGCGTGGTGCAGGCCGCCCGCGATGTTCGCCCCGTGCTCGGCCTCCCCGGTCCACACGGCGCGCGCCGCCGCCACCGAGGCGCCCGCGATCAGCGCGGACGCCTCGTGCATGTGGGCGAAGACCGGGTTGTCGAGGGTGCCCAGGGAGTAGGTCTCGTCGGGCTGGAGGGTCTGCCCGGCCCGCTTGACCGCGGCGATGTAGGCGCGGTCGTGGACGAGCTCCAGCAGGGCGTCGTCGGCCGGCTCGACCGGCGCGAAGGAGACGCCGGGCGCATCGAAGACCCCGAGGCGGCGGCACAGGTCCATGGTCAGCTCGACCCGGATGGGCGCGAGCGGATGCTGCGGTCCGAAGTTGTAGCCGGTGAGCCCGTCGTCCCAGGCGATGCGCAGCGAGCAGGCCATACGCCCTCCCGTCAGTGGCAGTGTTCTTCACCACATTAGTTGACCGGCACCGGCCGCCCGCGCGGGGATCACCCGGTTCGCCCCCTGGCCTCAGCCTTCGGACAGCTCGGCGCTGCGCCGCTGCGCGGCCTCCACCGCGTCGGCCAGGGCGCTGCGCAGGCCGTGGCGCTCCAGCTCCCGCAGCGCGGCTGCGGTGGTGCCGCCGGGCGAGGTGACGGCCTCGCGCAGCAGGGCGGGGTGCTCGCCGGAGTCGCGCAGCATCGCCGCGGAGCCCACCGCGGTCTGCGCGACCAGTGTCTCGGCGGTCGCCCGCGGCAGCCCCAGGAGCACGCCCGCCTCGATCATCGCCTCGGCGACCAGGTAGAAGTAGGCCGGTCCGCTGCCGGACAGGGCGGTGACGGCGTCCATGTGCTTCTCAGGCACGCGCAGCACCCGCCCCACCGAGCCGAGCAGGGCCTCGGCGCGCGCCAGGTGCTCCGCGGAGGCGTGCGCGCCCGCGGCGACGGCGGTCATGCCCTGCCCGACCAGGGCGGGGGTGTTGGGCATGGCCCGCACCACGGCGGTCTCCGGGGGGAGGTGCTTCTCCAGCACGGCCGTGGTGATCCCGGCGGCCACGGAGACGACCAGGCGCCCGGGCGGCAGCGCCGCGGCGATCTCGTTGAGCGCCGCGACCATGTCCTGCGGCTTGATCGCGAGGAGGAGGGTGTCGGCGCGCGAGGCGGCCTCGGCCGCGGAGACGTTGGCGACGCCGTAGCGTTCGCGCAGCTCCTCCGCACGCTCCTGGCGCGCCTCGGTGATGAGCACACCGGCCGGGTCGTGCCCGGTGTCGAGGATTCCGGCGAGCAGGGCCTCGCCCATCCGGCCCGCTCCGATGATCGCGATCATGCAGTCACACCTTTCGACAGTTGCCACGTTACGGTACGAGCGTTCCAGCCCGCTTCGTACCGGCAACTGCAATACTTGCGTCGTCGGGGAGACCAGAACCTCGGAGGGGCGATGGCCAGTACACAGATTCGTCCGTTGGACGATTTCCGCTACACCCTCCCCATTTACCGGCGTGCAGAAGCGGCCAGACTGGTGGGCGTTCCCCCCTCGACATTGCGGAACTGGGCCCAGGGGTACGTCTTCAAACGCCTCAACGGCGAGCAGACCGTCTCCGCACCTCTGGTGACCACCGAACCCCCTCCCCACGGCCAGGGGCCCAGCGTTCCGTTCGTCGGCCTCGCCGAGGCCTACATACTTGCGGCATTCCGTCAGGCGGGGGTGCCCATGCAGCGCATCCGCCCGGCAATCAAACGCCTGGAAGAAACGTTCGGGCTGGCCCAAGCCCTGGCGAGCGAACGTCTGTGCACCGACGGCGCCGAAGTCCTCTGGGACTACGGTCGGAGTTCCACGGAGCCCTCCGACCAGGAGTTCGTTGACGGGCTCGTGGTCGTACGCAACGGCCAAGGCGTCTTCCGGGAAGTGGTCAAGGACTACCTGACGCGGGTCACCTACGAGGACGGCTGGGCAAAGATGATCGAGCTGCCGACGTACCCCGATGCCCGTGTCATCGTCGACCCCCGGATCAACGGCGGTCAGCCGACTCTGGCGGACCGGGGTATCCGAGTGGCCGACGTCCTCGACCGGCTCCACGCGGGAGAGAGCCCAGAGGACCTCTCCTACGACTACGACCTTCCCCTCTCTGTCATAGAGTCCTTGTCTCTCCGAGCCGCCTGATCTCGAACATGTCTCCCTCTTCCGATCCCTCTTTCTTTCTGGACCGAGGGCTTGGCTCGCGCATCGTGGCTGAAGCCCTCCGTGACGCCGGATGGCGCGTGGAGACGATGGACGAGCGCTACGGGAAGGCCGAGTCCCAGAGAATCGAGGACGTGCAGTGGATCTCTGAAGCCACTGCCAACGGTGACGTCCTGCTCTGCAAAGACCTGCGCATTACGGTGAACCCGCTTGAAGCACAGTGCCTCTACATGACAGCGCCCGGGTCTTTGGTATCCCCAACGGGAACCTGAGAGGGCCCCAGATGGCCGCACTGTACCTGCGCTACCGCCAAGAGATCTTCGACATGTCCAAACGTGCGAGCGGACCCTTCGTCGTCGCAGTCAGTCCGGAAGGTCTGCGGCGCCGTCGACTGGCCTACCCGCCTCAGTAGAGATCCGCCCCACCCCGGAGGGCAGCCCCATGACCAGGCGGACCGCCGGGGCGTAGCGGGCCACCACCTCCTCCGGGTCGGCGGAGGCCAGCGGTTCGACGCGGACGACGTGGCGCACCAGCACCATCCCGAACAACTGGGAGGAGATCAGCGCGGCCCGCAGCGGCTCCACCCCGAGTTTCGGGGCGATCCGCCGGACCAGGACGTCGGTCATGAAACCGCGCAGGACCTCGGCGGCCTGCTCGCTGGTCATGGCCGAGCGGAACAGGGCGAGAAAGGGGGCGCGGCCGTGCTCGTCCCCCCAGACCCGCAGGAAGGCGCGGACCACCGCCTCGGCGGGGTCGTGCTCCGGGTCGTCGAGCATGATCCGCTCCAGCAGTTCGCCGGGGTCGTAGGGCAGCTCCATCGCCGCGGCGAACACCTGGTCCTTGGTGCCGAAGTAGTGGTGGACCAGGGAGGGGTCCACCCCGGCGCGCCGGGCGATGCCGCGTACCGAGGTGCCTTCGTACCCCTTCTCGCTGAAGTCGAGCCGTGCCGCCCGCAGGATCTCCTCGCGTGTGCGTGTCGTCCCCGGGCGCCGTCCGGTCCGCGCCACCCCGCCCCGTCCTGTCCGTCGTCGTTCCTGGTCCTGTCAGTCCGCGCTGACCGTGCCGTCGCCCCCGACCGAGAACACCCGGGGGGCGCCGGAGGCCGCCGAGTGCAGCACGACCCGCTCGCGCTCCCGCTCCGACTGCTGCGCGCTGCGCGCGAAGTGCAGCCGGGTGAAGGCCAGCGCCTCGGCCAGTTCGGTCAGCCGTGTCTCGCGGTCGGACTTGCGGGTGTTGACCTCCAGCACGATCTGGCCGCGGTAGTCGTGGTCGGCGAGGTACTCCAGGAGTTCGGCGCAGGGCTGGTTGCCGCGGCCGGGGATCAGGTGCTCGTCGAGGCTGCCCCCGCCGACGCCGTCCGCGAGGTGCACGTGGGAGAGGCGGTCGCCGAGCCGACGCGCCATGTCCATGGCGTCCGACTGCGACATGGCGGTGTGCGAGAGGTCCAGGGTGACGTCGGGGTAGTCGCGGTCCAGCGGGTTCCAGCTGGGTGCGTAGGGGACGACCTCCCTGCCCCGCATGCGCACCTGGTACATGTTCTCGACGGCGAAGACGACGTCGGTCTCGTCCTGCATCCGCTGGATGCCCTTCTCGAAGTCCTTGGCGTACTCGCGCTGCCACTTGAACGCGGGGTGCACCACGACGGTCGTGGCGCCCAGCGCTTCGGCCATCTCCTTGGACTTGACGAGCTTGACCCAGGGATCGCGGCCCCACACCCGCTGGGTGAAGATCAGGCAGGGGGAGTGGATCGCGGTGATGGGGAGCTGGTGGTAGTCCGACAGACGCCGGAGCATGTCGACGTCCTGGCTGACCGGGTCCGAGGTGACCATGACCTCGATGCCGTCGTAGCCGAGTTTGGCGGCGATCTCGAAGGCCGCCGGGGTCTTCTCCGGGTACACCGACGCCGTCGAGAGGACGACGGGGGCGTCTGGAACCTGGATAGCGTTCACTTGAACCACCATACGTGCTGTCGTAGTGAAATTCCTGCGCACAAGTGGCCCAGGGGGCGGCACGCTGTGCTCGCCGGGCCGCGGTGGGCGTCCCCGCGTCGTCGTTAGGGTCATCCAGGTGAACAAAGCGCTCACCGGGGCGATTCCCAGCCCCAACATCTGGAACGCTCCGCGCACCTACGAGACGGAGAACCGTGCCGCCGACCCCGAGGGCCGGATCGAGGAGGCGATGCGCGCGGTCCGACCCTGGACCGGTGCGCATGTTCTGGACATCGGCTGTGGCACCGGCTTCCACCTGCCGCGCTTCGCCGTTGAGGCGCGGTGGGTGACCGGGGTGGAGCCGCACCGAGGGCTGGCCGGGGCGGCTCGCAGGCGCGTGCGGGCGCTGCCCAACGTGACGGTCCGCACCGGGGTGGCGCAGCGGCTCCCGGTGGCCGACGCCTCGGTGGACGTGGCGCACGCGCGGTGGGCGTACTTCTTCGGTCCCGGCTGCGAGCCCGGGCTGGCCGAGCTGGACCGGGTGATGCGGCGGGGTGGAGTGGTGTTCGTCATCGACAACGACGCCACGCGCAGCACCTTCGGCGGCTGGTTCCGGCGGTCGCTGCCGTCCTACGACCCGCTCGCCGTCGAGCGGTTCTGGAGCGGCCGGGGGTTCACCCGGCGGTCGGTGGACATGGGCTGGAGGTTCGAGAGCCGCGCGGACTTCGAGGCGGTGGTACGCATCGAGTTCCCGCCCGCCCTGGCCGAGGAGATCATCGACGGCCACCGCGGTCTGGAGGTCGACTACGCGGTCAACGTCTGGTGGCGGGAGTACTGAGTCCACGCGCCCTCTCCGCTCAGCGGGTCCGGAGCCGTGCGGAGCGGCCGGGGGGATGCGGCGCGCGGACGGGCTCCTCCCCCTCGGGGGTCCGGAGGTAGGGAGGAGGGCAGGGGGGCACGCCGCGGTCGCGGACGGCCCCGGGGGTGGCCGCCCCGGGGGTTCTTCCTGTGGAGGCCACCGCGCGCCCTCCTCTGCTCTGCCACGGCCCACGGGCTTCCCGCCTGTCCTGGACGCTGCCCTCTGTCTCCTATGCGATCGTGCGCCCCGCGCTCTGGTTCCGGACCCGCCGCGGAAAAATTTCCCGACCTTTCCCCGTCCTCGGACCTCTTCGTCTCCCGTGGTTCCCCCGTTGTCCCCGAAGAGCGCTAGCGTGCAGGTATGGCAAGGGCAGCGAAGCGGACGTTCCGGTGTACCGAGTGCGGGTGGACCGCCCTGAAGTGGGTGGGCCGCTGCGGGGACTGCCAGGCGTGGGGCACCGTGGAGGAGGTCGCCGCGCCGACTCCGGGCGGGGTGGTCCCCGTGCGGACGGGCACCCCGGCCCGGCCCATCGCCGAGATCGACGTGGAGTCCGCGCAGGCGTCCCCCACCGGCCTGGCGGAGCTCGACCGGGTGCTGGGCGGCGGGGTGGTGCCCGGCGGGGTGCTGCTGCTCGCCGGTGAGCCGGGGGTGGGCAAGTCCACCCTGCTCCTGGAGGTGGCCGCGCGCTTCGCCGAGCTGGGCCCGGTGCTGTACGTGACGGGCGAGGAGTCGGCGGGGCAGGTGCGGCTGCGCGCCGAGCGGGTGGGCGCGCTGGCGCCCAAGCTGTACCTCGCCGCGGAGACCTCGCTGGCCGCGCTGGCCGGGCACGTCGACGAGGTGGCGCCCCGGCTGCTGATCGTCGACTCGGTGCAGACCATGAGCGCGCCCGACGTCCCCGGCGTCCCGGGGGGCGTCACCCAGGTGCGCGAGGTCGCCGCGGGGCTGATCCGGCTGGCCAAGGAGCGCAACATCGCCACGGTCCTGGTCGGGCACGTCACCAAGGACGGCTCCATCGCGGGTCCGCGGGTGCTGGAGCACCTGGTGGACGTGGTGCTGCAATTCGAGGGCGACCGGCACTCGCAGTTGCGCATGCTGCGCGCGGTGAAGAACCGGTACGGACCCACCGACGAGATCGGCTGCTTCGAGCTCACCGACTCCGGCATCGTGGGCCTGCCCGACCCGAGCGGCCTGTTCCTGACCCGCCGCGCCGAGCCGGTCCCGGGCACCTGCGTCACGGTCACCGTGGAGGGGCGGCGCCCGCTGATCGCCGAGGTGCAGGCGCTGGTCGCGCCGACCGCGCTGCCGCAGCCGCGCCGCGCCACCTCGGGGTTGGACTCGGCCCGGGTGGCGATGGTGCTGGCGGTGCTGGAGAAGCGGGTGAACCTGCGGATGGGCGCGGCCGACGTCTACACCTCCACGGTGGGCGGGGTGCGCCTGGTGGAGCCGTCGGTGGACCTGGCCCTGGCGCTGGCCCTGGCGGGGTCGCACACCGACCTGGCGCTGCCGCGCGGGATGGTCGCCATCGGCGAGGTGGGGCTGGCCGGGGACGTGCGCGCGGTCAGCGCCCTGCAACGTCGGTTGCAGGAGGCGCAGCGGCTGGGGTTCACCACCGCGATCGTGCCCGCCGGCGCCGACGGCCCGGTCGAGGTCGAGGGCATCACCGCGGTGGGCGTCACCGACCTGGGGCAGGCGCTGGTCACGGCCTTCCCCGAGCTGCGCCGCTGATCCGGTGCCGCTCCGCTGCCGGGCGGGCTGCCGGGGAGCGGTCCGCCGCCGATCGTGCTCACTTTCTGTCACCGGTCGTTGACTTTTTCCTTCCGCCTACTTTATGGTGATCCGCGCCACAGATATGGCGACCGGAAGGTGAGCGATCCCGGGTCCTGTTTCCTGTTGTCCGACCCGGCCTCTCCCCCGAAACTGGGAGCGCTCCCAGTCCACTCCGGTCCCGTCCGCGCCCACGACGGGCGCGTTCCCCCGAAAGGACACAGGAAGTGGGCAGAACGACCCCCCTGATGCGGCGGCTGCGCGCCGGTGCGGCCGCGGTCGCGCTCGGCGCCACCGCGCTCATCCCCCTGACCTCCTCCCCCGCACTCGCCAACAGCGGCGACTGGCTGCACACCGACGGCAACAGGATCGTGGACGCCGCGGGCAACGAGGTGTGGCTCACCGGAGTCAACTGGTTCGGCTTCAACACCAGCGAGCGGATGTTCCACGGGCTGTGGGCCGCCAACATCGAGGACGTCACCCGGGAGATGGCCGAGCGCGGCCTCAACATCGTCCGGGTACCCATCAGCACCCAACTGCTCCTGGAGTGGAAGAACGGCCAGACCTCCCCCAACGGGGTCAACGAGTACGTCAACCCCGAGCTGGCGGGCAAGAACAACCTCCAGGTCTTCGACTACTGGTTGCAGTTGTGCGAGAAGTACGGCCTCAAGGTCATGCTCGACGTGCACAGCGCCGAGGCCGACAACTCCGGTCACGTCTACCCGGTCTGGTACAAGGGCAGCATCACCACCGAGGACTTCTACGAGGCCTGGGAGTGGGTGACCGAGCGCTACAAGAACAACGACACCATCATCGCCGCCGACATCAAGAACGAGCCCCACGGCAAGGCCAGCGAGACGCCGCGCGCCAAGTGGGACGACTCGACCGACGTCGACAACTTCAAGCACGTCTGCGAGACGGCGGGCAAGCGCATCCTGGCCATCAACCCGAACATGCTCATCCTGTGCGAGGGTGTGGAGATCTACCCGAAGGACGGGGAGAACTGGTCCTCCACCAACGGCCGGGACTACTACTCCACCTGGTGGGGCGGCAACCTGCGCGGCGTCGCCGACCACCCCGTCGACCTGGGTCCCCACCAGGACCAACTGGTCTACTCGCCGCACGACTACGGGCCCACCGTCTGGCAGCAGCCCTGGTTCGAGGGGAACTGGAACAAGGAGACCCTGACCACCGACGTCTGGCGGCCCAACTGGCTCTACATCCACGAGGACAACACCGCGCCGCTGCTCATCGGCGAGTGGGGCGGCTTCCTCGACGGCGGCGACAACCAGAAGTGGATGACGGCGCTGCGCTCCCTCATCATCGAGGAGCGCCTGCACCACACCTTCTGGGCGCTCAACCCCAACTCGGGCGACACCGGCGGCCTGCTCGGCTACGACTGGATGACCTGGGACGAGCAGAAGTACGCGTTCCTCGAGGCCGCGCTCTGGCAGGACAACAACGGCCGCTACATCGGCCTGGACCACGAGGTCCCGCTGGGCGGCAGGGGCTCCACCACCGGCCTGTCGCTGAACCAGTACTACGGCGGCGCGCCCGTCGACCCCACGGACCCGACGGACCCGACCGACCCCACCGACCCGGCCGACCCGACGGACCCGACGGACCCCACCGACCCGACGGACCCGACCGACCCGGCCGACCCCACGGCTGACCTGGAGGTCCACTACCGCAACAACAGCGCTGCCACCAACGACAACCAGATCGCTCCGGGCCTGCGCCTGGTCAACACCGGAAGCAGCCCGATCGACCTGTCCACCGTGCGGATCCGCTACTACTTCAGCAACGAGTCCAGCGGTTCCCTACAGTACGCCTGCGACTGGGCGCAGGTGGGCTGCTCCAACGTCAGCGCGTCCTTCGGCTCGCTGAACGCCCCGGGCGCCGACACCTACCTGTCGCTCACCCTCAGCGGCACCCTGGCCCCGGGCTCCAGCACCGAGATCCAGGGCCGCATCCACTCGTCGAACTGGTCGAACTTCGACGAGAGCGACGACTACAGCCGCGGCAGCAACACCGACTGGGCGGCTAACCCGGCGGTGACCGCCCACATCGGCAGCACCCTGGTCTGGGGCACCCCGCCCGCCTGAGGCGTCTGCCGGTCCTGAAGACCAGAGGGGCCCGTGCCGCTCGGCGGCGCGGGCCCCTTCCGTGGTCCTCGGCTACAGCACGGCGGCCAGGCGTTCGTCGTGCAGCCGCTCGCCCCAGGACGGCGGCAGCGGCTGGATGTCGCCCACCCGCCAGCGCAGCAGCAGGTCGGCCAGGGCCGGGTTGCGCGGCAGGGCCGGGCCGTGCAGGTAGGTGCCGAGCACCTGCCCCTGGTAGGCCCCTTCGGTGGCGCCGTCGTTGCCGATGCCCAGCACCGTGGTCGACAAGGGCTTGGCCGACGGTCCGACCGAGGTGCGGCCCTGGTGGTTCTCGAAGCCGGTGATCCGGCCCACGCCCAGCGCCGGGTCGACGTCCGCGACGATCTCCCCGACCGCCCGGGTGTCGCCGCGTCCGCTGCGCACGTCGAGGATGCCGACCCCGGGCAGCGGGTTGGCCGCGTCGTCGCCGTAGGTCTCGCCGATGATCTGGTAGCCGGCGCAGACCGCGAAGACCGCAGCTCCCCGCTCGGCCGCCCGCTTGAGCCCGCCGTCGGCGCGCAGCCGCTGCGCCGCCAGGATCTGCGGCCGGTCCTCACCGCCGCCGAGCAGGTAGATGTCGCCCTCCACGGGCACCGGGTCGCTGGAGTGGACGCGCACCACCTCGGTGGGGATGCCGCGCAGTTCGGCGCGGCGCCGCAGGACCAGCACGTTGCCCTGGTCCCCGTAGGTGCTGAGCAGGTCGGGGTAGATCCACACGATCCGCAGTGTGCTGCTGGTGTCGCTCACGGGCTCCCCCTCTACTGGACGCGGCCGTAGGCCGTGCGGATCTGCTGGAACGCGGTGTAGTTGGCGATCACGTCGACCTTGGTGATGTCGGGCTGCTCCGCCTTCAGGCGGGTGAGGACCTGCTCGACGCTGTCGGCCACCTCGAAGGCCACCTCGTCGGTCTCCAGGCGCAGCGCGAGGTCGGTGCGGCGCTCTCCCATCACGAAGACCCGGCGCCCGCGCAGCACCGTGTAGTCCACGTCCCACAGCCAGGAGGTGTCGCGGCCGTCGGGCACCTGAGCGTTCACCGAGAGGATCACCGGCACCCGCGGCGGGTCCAGGACCGCGAACGACTCCAGCCACCCCGCGGGGTTCTTCGCCAGCAGCAGCCGGACCTCGACGCCCCGGGTGACGATCGAGGTGTAGCGCCCGGCGACCGACTCGATCTGGCGGATCCGGGGCAGCGCCTGCTCGGGGCGGATGCCGTAGGCGGCGGCCGTGGCCAGCGCGATCGCCGCGTTGGAGCGGTTGGCGTCGCCCGGCAGCCGCAGTTGGAGCTTGTGCTCCACGCCCTGGGGGTCGGTGACCGTGTCGGCGGCGGTGTTCACCGACCACGTGGTGTGCGGCCTGCGCAGTCCGCACTCGGGGCACTCCCAGTGCGGGTCGGGCTCACGCTTGAGGTGGCCGCCGCACTCGGGGCAGCACCACGAGTCCTCCTTCCACCGCTGGCCGGCCGCCACCCAGGTCGCGTGGGGAGCACCCAGGCCGGCCCAGGCCACCAGCGGGTCGTCGGCGTTGGCGACGACGTGCGCCTGGCTGTTGGCCAGGGCGTCCCGCCACTTCTTGGCCAGCAGGTTGATCTCGGAGGCGCGGTCCATCTGGTCGCGGCTCAGGTTCATCAGCACGACCACGACGGCGTTGGTCTCGCGGAGCACCTGCGGCAGGTACTTCTCGTCGGTCTCCAGTACCCCGATGCGCGCCTTGGGATGGTTGGCCAGCGCGGTGATGTGGCCGGTCGGCATGTTCGCGCCATGCTCGTTGGTGGCGATCTCCCCGATCTCGCGCAGTGCCGAGGCGATCAGCCTGGTCGTGGTGGTTTTTCCGTTGGTGGCGCTGACCAGGGCGATCCGGCGTCCGCGGGCGAGTTCGGCGAGCAGGTTCGGTTCGACCTTGAGCGCGATTCGCCCCCCGATGACCGAGCCGTCGCCGCGCCCGGTAGCCCGGGACAACGAGGCCGCGCCCTTGCCCAGCGCAGCAGCGAGCTGGGCACGCAAGGGAAGTTCGCTCATTGATCCCCACAACGTTCGATGGAAGAGAGTGCATGACGCCTTCGCTACAGGCGGCAGCCCAAGCCTATTGCCCCTTCGGGGGAGTAAACCGTCACTGCGCCTCGGGTTGCGCCTTCTTCATATTTCTGGAGTACCCGGTTAACACGGGGCTGCTCGCGGCGCGTCCCGGCGGTCGGAGCTGGACGTCCGCCGGGACGCGGGCGGCGCTCAGGCCACGGGCCGCCGCCAGTCCAGGCGCTCCGGGGGCGGGCCGACGTGGGCCTCCGTCGTCTCCTCGGGCGGCGCGGCCCCGCCCTCCGCGGCCGGGACGGCGGCCTCCTCCACGGTCTTCAGGGTCGCGGTGGGCAGGGCGAGGATGCCGGGGTTGGCGTCGGCGACCACCGGATCGTCCCCCGAGCCGGGGACGATCACGGCGGTGTGCGGGAGCCGTTGCAGGCCGTAGACGTCGAACCGCTGCGTGGTGAGCGGGTCGACGCCGTTCTCGGCCGACAGCGTGTCCTGTTCGGACGCCTGGCTGGTGGCCTTGCCCCACGCGGTGGCGGCGCGGATGTGCCGGACCAGGGTGAGCGGCGCGATCGACTTGGCGGCGTAGCGGACCGGGGAGGCCGCGGTGACCTGTTCGGAGGTGTCGGTGGCGTAGCCGTCGGGGGTGGTGCCGTGCAGCGCGGCGCCCATGATCTCGGTGAGCCGGTGCATCCGCCCCCGCTTCCCCGTTCCGAGCAGTCCGGCGACGGCGGCGGCCGACTCGGCGTCGGGCTGGCGCATGACCACGGGAAAGCTGCCCTCGGCGCGCAACTGGGCCAGGGCGTTCTCCCCCGCCCGCCGGTACAGCAGCACCACCCCGGTGGCCAGGCGCTCGGCGGACTCGGTCAGGCGGCGCACCGCCCACTCCGGCAGCGCGTCGGCGCCGCAGAGCACGATCATGCGCCCCCACGGCCGTCCCGGCCCCCTCCGGGCCGCCCGCAGGTCCAGCAGTGTGCTGAGCGCCTCGACGGTGTAGGTGCCGTAGGCCCGTTCGGCGAACTCCCCGGCGGTGCGGTCGGTGGCGATGATCTTCACCTGGGCGTAGGGCTCCTGCTCGGCCCGGCTGCCCAGCCCTTCGAAGGGCAGCAGGGCGCGGCGCAGCGCGGAGGCCCGCGCCGCGATCTCGGGGTCGGCGGCGAACGCCTCGCGCAACTGCTCGCGCTCGCTGCGGGTCAGCAGGACCAGCGCCGGGTCGTCCCGGGCGTCGTCCTCGCCCGGCAGCCCGATCAGTCCGAGCGCGGCGACGACCCGGACGATCTCGACGTCGCCGCCCAGCACCGCGAAGACCCGTTCCAGGATGCTCCGGTCGGTGGCGGCGTCGCCGGGCTCGACCGCCTGGGCGGTGGCGGCGAGGATCGCGGCGCGGCGGCGGGAGTTGAGGGTGGCGCCGATCTTCATCCGGGGCAGGTCGGCGGGGAGCACCCACACCCGGGGGATGAGGCCGCAGCGCTGGGTGAGCGAGACGAACTGCCCGGCGACCGCGCGCCCGGACAGGTCGACGACGGTGAGGTCGCCGCCGTCCTTGATCAGCGCGGCTCCCAGGGTGGTGAGCAGCGCCGACCAGCCCGCCTCGGTGCCGCCCACGACGGCGATCCGGCGGGCCTCCTCGGGGATCTCCACGGCGTGCCAGCAGGGCTGGGACTCGTAGACGCGCTTGCGGTGCTGCCACTCGGAGTACCGGGCGGCGTGCTCCTCCTGCCGCTTGCGCAGCTCCTGCTCCCGCTTCTCCTGCTCCGTGCGGCGCCTGGTGCGCTCGCGGGCCAGCAGCGCGCCCATGTCGCTGCGGCTCTGCGCGAGGACGAGCAGCACCGGGAACGCCACGACCAGGCAGGCGGCGCAGCCGAGCACGGCGAGCAGCAGCGGCATCGCCCCGACCATGGTCAGCAGGAGCAGGACCGTGCTGATGAGGACGAGCAGGCACAGCCCGACGAACAGGGGGCGGTTGGTCTCCGCTTCCGAGCGGCGCTTGTTCCTCTCCCACTCGGCGTCGACGTCGGCGCGTTCGGCGGGGGTGGGGCGGCGCGGCGGCGGTCCCGGAGGAGGCACGAGGGTCTCGTAACGCCAACCGAGAAAGGGCCTGCCCGGCCGTCTGCGCTCCGATCGTTCGTCGGGCACCGCTCACAACCTCCCACCCGGCCACGAGGGGACAGACCGGCGAATCCTCAGGCGATAGACACGATTGTGGCCAATCTGTCGCCATCGTGTCACGAGTTTTGGGAAACCGGGGCACCGGATCGGCCCTGTGCGGCCCCGTATCCCGGGGCCTGGGGTTCCCGGCTCGGGCCGCGGGACGCCGCTCCCCGGCCGCCCGGTGGGAGGAGTCGGCGTCCGCTCCCGGTCAGCCCGGCGTGGGGGTGCACCCCGCCCGGTACGCCTTGCCGCTGCTGGTCGCGGTGGAGCCGTCGGCGGCGCCGGCCGTGACCCTCCAGGTGACCGGGGAGTCCAGGGGCAGCCCGCCGACGCTGGCCTGCCAGTCCCCCGGAGCGCCGCCGGGGGCCATGGCGGTCTGCTGGGTGCCGGACGGGCTGGTGACGGTCAGGGTGACCGAGGTGGCCTCCCCCTGGGTCCGGGCCGAGACCGCCAGGGTCCAGGTCTGGGGGCACTCCTCCGCGGTGGCGTCCTGCGCCCCCGCGGTGAGGGTCAGCGGGCCTTCGGGGGAGGTGCCCGGGTCGGCACCGGGCTGGGCGAGGTCCGGGGTGTCCAGGTCCGGGGTGCCGGGGTCGGGGTCGTCGGAGGGTGGGGACGTCTCGGGGTCCCCGTCGCGGACCGGGGCCGGGGAGTCCTCGCTCCTGGCGGCCTCACCGGCCGAGGGCTCCGGGAGGCGGTGGGCGGTGGGGGGTTCGACGGGTTGCAGGGAGACCACGGGCACCGCCTCGACCCCGTTGCCGCCCGCCGCGACCTCCGACAGCAGCGGCAGCCCGACCCACCCGGCCAGGGCCACGAGCAGCAGCGAGGCGGCCAGGCTCAGCGCGGTGGACAGTCGGCGGGAGCTGTCGGCGAGGGCCTCGGGATCGCTCCCATGGTCCTGTTCCGGGAAGCCGTCGGCACGGTAGGGGCCGGCCTGGGCGGCGAACTCCGCGTGGTGGGCGACGAGCTCCGGATCGAAGGCGTTGGTCAGCAACTGGTCGTGCAGGAAGGCGGGGGCCGCGGCGATGGGCAGCGCGCTCAGCAGCGACGCGGGGGCCACCAGGGCGGCGCGCTCGCGTTCGCAGTTCTCGCAGGTGGACAGGTGGCGGTTGATGCGCTTGCGCCACAGCGGACTGAACTGGCTGTCCCACCCCCGCAGCAGGGTGCGCAGCACCGGGCAGTCGCGCCCCCGGGTGCGGGCCACCAGCAGGGCGCCGATGGAGCGTTCGAGCTGGGCGCGCGCGGTGGAGGCCACCGCGTTGGCCTGCTTGACGCCCACGCCGAGGACGGCGGCCAGTCCGGGGCCGTCGAGCTGGTGGCGCAGGGTCAGGTGGATGACCTCGTGCTCACGCGGGTTGAGGCCCTTCATCGCCTCGTGGACGAGGTCGCGTGCCTCCTCCCGGCGGATGCCGGTCTCGGGAGGGGAGAGGGTCTCGTCGCTCATGTCCGTCGCCTCGTCGAGGGGGGCGTACCGGTGGCGACCGCGCAGGATCCGGTGACACTGGGAGCGCGCGATCGCGTACAGCCACGGGCGCAGGGCGTCGGGATCGCGCAGTTGGGAGATCCGCTCGCGTGCGATGAGGAAGACGTCGTGCACCGTGTCGGCTGCCGCCTCGGCGTCGTCGAGCATCCTCAGGCTGTAGTCGTAGAGGCGATCGGCGTAGGCCCGGTACGCCGCACTCAGCCCGTCCCGCTCGCCTTTCGCGATCGCGTGCACGATGTCTGCGTCACGCATGGCCAAAAGCCTAGCCTCGCCGCCGTTTCCGGCATAGTCCCGTGAACCGTGACAGCGGGGGGCGCGGTGGCGGTCCTGCCGGCCGCGCCCCGCCGCGGTCTCCGTCCGGTCGTCCGGCCGCCGACTACTCGGCGCTCCCGGTGTCGTCGTCGGGGGTGCGGCGCCGGTACAGCAGCAGACCGCCCGCGCCGACCGCGGTGAGCAGTACTCCCGTGCCCGCGACGAGGGCCAGGCCGGGGCCGGTCAGCGGCAGTCCGCCCGCCGGTCGCGGCTTGTCGGCGGGCTCGTCTGCGGGCGTGTCGCCGGGTTCGTCGTCCGGCCGGTCACCGGGCTCGTCGTCCGGGGTGGGGCGCAGGCAGTCCTCGGAGACGTGGGTGACGGGGCAGTCGGGGACGTCGGTGACCGGGCAGGGGTCGCCCTCCTCCGTGACGCACGGCTCGGGGTGGCCGCCCGGGGGCTCGTCCAGGCAGTAGACGTGGTCGTCGTGGAAGTAGCAGCCGTCCTCGTCGAGCGGCACGGGGTGCTCCTCGCCCGGGCAGTACACGTAGCCGGGGTTGCCGCTGTAGGAGAAGCATCCGCTGTCGAGCTCGGTCCACTCGCCGTCCCCCTCGTCGGGGCTGCACGCGTCGCCGATGCAGCCGTCGATCGGCAGCTCCTCCTCGGCGGGCAGGACCGGCTCCGCCTCGGGCAGGACCGGCTCCGCGGGGGAGGGCTCCCCCGTGCCGGGGGCGGAGGGCGGGGCCTCCAGCAGCGGGCCGCCGGTGGTGAGGCCGACCTCGGAGTCGGCCAGCGCGGCGGGGGCCTGGGCCAGGGAGGCGGCGCCCAGGCCCAGGGCGAGGACGGCGGCGGCGAGCAGCCGCCGGGCGAGAGGCGTGGTCGTCATCGTGGACTCCTCGGTGTGCGTCGTGCGCGTTCACCGGTAAGAGCCGCCGACCGCGGCGGGGACAACGATTTTTCGGCGACCGGTCCAGAAATTTCTTCCGCGGTCCGCAGGACACGAAAGTCCACCGGCGGCGACGGGGTGGTCCCCGTCGCCGCCGGTGGACTTGTGCGCTGTGGCGGACGGCTGCGGACTAGGCCTGCACCTGCAAGTCGATGACCTTGCCGACCTCGGCGTTCACCGCGTACTCGGCGGTGAAGCCCTTGGAGGCCAGGACCCTGACCTTCCACTGGCCGTCGGCGGCGAAGAAGCGGAAGGTGCCCTCCTCACCGGTCACGACCTCGCCGACGAAGTCGTCGGAGGCGCTGAGCAGGCGCACGTAGGCGCTGGCGAGCGGCTGGCCGTCCCGGGTCACCGTGCCCTGGATGACCGCCTGGTTTCCGGCGTCGACGCCGGCGAGGGCCACGCCCCCGACCGGGGCAGCGCAGGTGCTCACTTGGCCTCCCCCAGTTCCACCGGGACGCCGACCAGCGAGCCGTACTCGGTCCAGGAGCCGTCGTAGTTCTTCACGTTCGGGACGTCGAGGAGCTCGTGCAGCGCGAACCAGGCGATGGAGGAGCGCTCACCGATCCGGCAGTAGGCGATGATCTCCTTGTTGAGGTCGACGCCGGCCTCCTCGTACAGCTTCCGCAGCTCCTCGTCGGACTTGAAGGTGCCGTCCTCGTTGGCGACCTTGGCCCACGGGATGTTGCGGGCGGTGGGGATGTGGCCGGGGACCTGGGAGACCTCCTGCGGCAGGTGGGCGGGGGCCAGCAGCTTGCCGCTGAACTCGTCGGGCGAGCGGACGTCGACCAGGGCCTTGTTGCCGATCGCGGCGACGACCTCGTCGCGGAAGGCCCGGATGGAGGTGTCCTGCTCCTTGGCGGTGTAGTTGGTGCGCTCGCGCTGCGGGACCTCCGCCACCAGCTCGCGGGAGTCGAGCTCCCACTTCTTGCGGCCGCCGTCGAGCAGGCGCACCTTCTCGTGGCCGTAGAGCTTGAAGTACCAGTAGGCGTAGGCCGCGAACCAGTTGTTGTTGCCGCCGTAGAGGACGACGGTGTGGTCGTTGGAGATGCCGCGCTCGGACAGCAGCGCCTCGAAGCCGGCCTTGTCGACGAAGTCGCGACGGACCGGGTCCTGGAGGTCCTTCTTCCAGTCGATCTTGACCGCGTTGCGGATGTGACCCTTGTCGTAGGCCGAGGTGTCCTCGTCGACCTCGACGATCACGACCTCCGGGTCATCCAGGTGAGCCTCCACCCAGTCGGCGTCCACCAGGACGTCGGAGCGGCTCATGGGGAACCTCCTTGTTGTGTGTTCTCTTCTCTGCTGTTCTGGCTCTGGCACAGCGTGCGAGTCGGCAGGAACGGAAAGTTGTTGCTCGGGGCGCACCCGTGGCTGTGTTCTACGGAGACGGGGTGCGGTGCACGGTGCGGGAGGGAACTCGCCCCGGAGGGGTGCGGGAGTTCCGTTCGTATGGCGCGTGAGGAGGGTTGCGGCGCAGAAACAGCCGCACTTCCGTGAGCGGGATCGCTCTAACGGGCAGCGTGACAGAGCGCCGTGGCGACACGGCAGAAGTCGACGGCGCGTCGCTTCGTCAAAAGCGCGTCTGTCAGGAGAGTCACGGAGAAGATGTTACGTGCTCATTCTTCGGATGTCACGGGTGGCTTGGTTCACAGCATGAAAAAAGCCGCCCCGCCGGTCCGGCGGGGCGGCCTGCGGGGGCCTACTTGTCGGCGGAGCCGACGATCTGCACGTTGCTGCCGACCGCGGTCGCCTGGATGCCGTTGGGCAGCAGCTCGACGTCGGTCACCTCGAGGTCGAAGGGGAGGCGGGGCAGCTTCATGGTGAGCGTGAGCATGCTCTCCACCACGCTCGTCGGCACCAGGTCCTCGCCCAGCTCGATGTCCTGGGGGGTGACGGTGAGCTCGTCGCCGTCCACCTCGATCGTGAAGCCGCTGGAGAGGGAGGCGCTGAAGCCCTGGTAGGCGAGGTCGCCGGACATGCGGGGCGCACCGTTCGCGGCTTCGATGACCACGCCCTCGGGCAGCCGCTTCTGCAATTCGCTGTAGGGCAGCAGCACCGTGCCCTCGACCCCTCCGGCCACCACGTTGGGCTCCGTCAGCAGGTCGGAGAAGGGCGCGCGGACGTCGGTCAGCGTCACGTCGACCCGGTCGACCTGCACCTCCTCGACGGTCATGGCACCGGTGACCACGTGGATCTCCTGGTACTCGCCGCCGATGGCCTGGTGGAGGAAGGGGAAGCCACCGATGGTGACCTCCGGTTCGGAGGCCATGTCGTACTGCTGGGAGATCCGCTTGGCGATCTCGCTCTCCGCCGCGTAGTGCGCTCCCCTGTCGGCGGCCACCAGCAGAACCAGGAGGAAAATCAGGAGGACGAGGACTTTTCTCATCGGGCTTCCAGCACACTCCGTAGGTCGGCGAGCCGCGCCGCGCTTGAGACGCACCGAACGCGGGTATCGCTAGGAGATTACTGCAATCGTCCGATTGATCCGGGTGTGCGGTGCGGTATCCCAGTGAACTCTGAGGAACTTTCCACCGCGGGCTCGTGGGCGGGCCGGCGTCACCTCGGCATCAGCATGTCGGGCAGGGCGTCGGCCGCGGCCGCTCCGGCCAGGGAGAGCTCGATGACGTTGGTGGCCACGACGTGCCGGACGGAGCGCCGCATGAAGTCGATCATGTGCGGCTGCTGCTCGTGCTCCTCGTAGGCCAGCCGGTCGCGGTAGATCGCGTAGACGATGCGCTGCTGCGGGGAGCTGGGCACGGTGTGGCAGGCGTACAGGAGGGTGTCGGGCTCCCGGCGGGAGACCTCGTCGACCACCTCCTCCACGCACTCGTCGAAGAGGTCCTCGTGCCCCTCCTTGAGCGTGTAGATGGTGATGATGCCCTGCACCCGGGAGGGCCTGCGCGCCGGAGGCTCCGGCTCCTCGTCGTAGTCGTCGCGGCTGCCCCTGCGCCGCCGACGCCGTACCGGTTCCTCGTCGAAGTCGTCGTGGTCGCCCCTGCGCCGTCTGCGCCGCACCGGCTCCTCCTCGTCTTCGTCCTCGTCGAGATCGTCGTCGAAGAAGTCGTCCTCGTCGTCGCGGCCCCTCCCCCGGCGCCGCCCGCCGCGGCGCGGGGGCGCGCTCGCCCTGACCACTGCGACCCACAGCGAGGCCACCGCCCCGAGCATCATGAACTGGCCGAGGGTGCCCAGGCCGAACCTGCTGACCAGGATCTCCAGCAGGGCCGCGAGCCCCACCAGCCCGAGCACGCCCAGCTCGTGGCGGCTCTGCTCCGGTCTCCGGGACATGCGCAGCCCGGCTGCGGCCGCCCCCCAGACCACTGCCACCAGGACGAACACGTGCACGAGGGCCAGGACGGCCATCGGGATGACGTCGTAGTGCTCGGAGGCGGCCGGGTAGTCGGTGTCGTAGCGCCCGCGCAGCCGGTCCATGGTGAGGATCACCAGGGGGACGATGGTCAGCGTGGTGACCACCAGGCGGGTGCCAAAGCGCCCCCGCGGGGACTCCACCGCGTACTCGACGGCGCCCCAGCCCAGCAGCAGCGGCCCCAGCAGGCCGACACCGATCTGGAAGAGCCGGAACGTGGTTTCGGAGAAGTCCAGGAGCGACGCCGGGAAAGCCGCGCTGAGCGCGATCACGGCGGCCGCCGCGGACCCCACCCAGACGATGACGGCGAAGCCCGGGTAGCGGTACGCACGCGCGCCGAGCGCCGCGGCGGCGCTCCAGGCCACCAGGGCGCAGACGACTGCAAGTCCTACTTCGACCATCTCGACAATGATGCTGCACTTTCCGGACGGAACGCGCCTTCGGGCATGAAGCCGATCCCCCAACAGGGTGATCATTGCGACATAAGGACCACATTCGACAGGTATATGTGACTTACCTCACTCACCTCGGCTTCGGGTTCCTCAGAGGGGACCCCCGTGCCGTCACGGGCCGTAGGCTCGTTCCCATGTGGAGCCGTCTCCAAGACCGTGACCACGGCCGCACCGCGCTCACCGGAGCGGCCTCCGTCACGGCAGCCGCCAACGCCCCCTCCCACCCGGCGGACGCGCACGCCCCCCAACAGCGCTCCGGCGATCCCAGCCGCAGCGCCGCCTTCTTCGACGTCGACAACACGCTCATGCGCGGTGCCTCCATCTACCACTTCGCGCGCGGGCTGGCCGCGCGCAACCTGTTCACCACCCGTGACCTCATCCGCTTCGGCTGGGGGCAGATCCTCTTCCGGATCAGCGGGCTGGAGCGGCACCACCACATCAACGCCGCGCGCGAGGCCGCCCTGGCGTTCGTGGCCGGGCACAAGGTCTCCGACCTCGTCGCGCTGTGCGAGGAGATCTACGACGAGACCATGGCCGACCGCATCTGGGAGGGCGCCCGGCGGCTGGTCCGGCGCCACCTCGACGCCGGGCAGCGGGTCTGGCTGGTCACCGCGACCCCGGTGGAGCTCGCCGACATCATCAAGCGCCGCCTGGGCCTCACCGGCGCGCTGGGCACGGTCGCCGAGTCGGTGGACGGGGTGTACACGGGACGCCTGGTGGGCGATCTGCTGCACGGTCCGGCCAAGGCCGAGGCGGTCCGCGTGCTCGCGGAGGAGGAGGGGCTCGACCTCTCCCGGTGCACCGCCTACAGCGACTCCTACAACGACCTGCCGCTGCTGTCCCTGGTGGGCAACCCCAACGCGGTCAACCCCGACGACGAACTACAGCGGCACGCGCACGCGCACGGCTGGCCGGTGCACGACTTCCGCAAGCACCGCACCGCGCTGACCGTGGGGCTGCCCTCCGCCGTGGCCGGTGCGGTGGCCGGCGGGGTCCTGGTGGGGGTGCTGCGGCGCCGTAGGCGCCTGTGAAGCGGGGCGCGGGCACGCCGCCCGCGCAGGGCCGGTTGCGCGGCTCAGGCGCTGCGCTGCGGACGGCGGCGCCGCCGCGGCGACGACACGGCGCACCCGGCCACGTAGCTGTCGAACGCCTCCTGGGAGGTGTAGGTCGGCGACCAGCCGAGCGCCCGCTGCACCTCGGCGCAGTCCAGGGGGCGGGGAGTCCCCCACTGCCGCAGCCGCTCCGGGGAGTAGTCGAGCTTCCTGCGGCCTGCCAGGCTGCCGAGCACGCGCAGCCCCGACTCGGGCATCGGCAGCGCCACGGAGCGGCCGGTCCGGCGCAGGCACTGCGACAGCGGGATCGCCCCGGGGGCGGCCACGTCGAAGACCCCCGCGCGGTCGACGAGCGCCATGCGGCGGATGACCTCGACGCCGTCGTCCTCGTGGAGGAACTGTAGCCGCGGGTCGTGGCCGCGCAGCACCGGCACCAGACGCCGCTCCAGGTACTGGGTGAAGGGGGACTCCACCGACGGCCCCATCAGGTCGGTCAAGCGCAGCACCGCGATGGACAGGTCGGGGCGGCGGCGGGCGAGGCCGCGCACGTAGCGCTCGGCCTTGGCGGCCTCGGTGACCTCTCTCAGCCGGGCCCGCGCCGCCCTGCGGCTGCGGGCCGGGACCGCTCCCGCCGGAGGGTCCTCGGGCACGCAACTGTGGACCGCGGCGGTGGAGCGCACGACCAGCCGCCGCACGGTGCTGGACCGCTGGCAGGCCGCCAGCACCTGCATGGTGCCCAGGACGCCGTTCTCCGCCTCCCGGCCCCGGCCGTCCGCCACGGCCAGCCGGAGGTGCAGGACGGTGTCGGCCCCCGAGTCCCGTACCGCCGCGGCGACGCTGCCGTCGCGCAGGTCGGTCCGGACGAACTCGGCCCGCCCCAGTGAGTGCTCGGGGGCCGTCGAGTCGACGCCGATGACCCGTTCGACCTCGGGATGGTCCTGCAGGGCGGCGGCGACTCTGGCTCCCAGGTAGTCGGAGACCCCGGTGACGAGCACGACGCGGGCCATGTCGACACTCCTTCGACGGGCGGAAGCTGCGGGAGAGAGGTCCTTGTCCGCGTCGCCCGCAGCCGCCGCACCTGCGCTTGGGGGGCTGGGTCTCGCGGAACGTCCGCGGAGAGGCAAGCCTACTTCTTGTTGCGGCGCGCGATGCGGGTCTTCTTCAGCAGCTTGCGGTGCTTCTTCTTGGCCATGCGCTTGCGGCGCTTCTTGATCACCGAACCCATAGGATCACCTCGGTTGCACAGATGTGTCAGTGGAGAAAAACACGACGACGCGACACTGGACAGGGGACCGGCCCGCCGTCTGGGCAGGTGGGGCGACACATGGCGTGCGGCCCGGCACCCGGGCGAGCCGCCCCGACCGAGGCGGTGCCCAACAAGCTAGGGTACCCTCTCCGGCCGCGGGACGAACGCAGTGGCGGCGCCTGCGGCCCCGCCGCGCCGGGGCTCAGGCTCCCGGCACCGGGGAGCTTCCGGGGTACAGGGAGGCCGCGGGTTCGGCGTAGGAGATCTCGACCAACTGCTCGTCCCTGAAGATCAGCGAGGTGACGCTGGCCAGGTTGCACTGGCGCCGGTCCGGCCGGTGCCACAGGCGCTGCCGTTCGGCGGCGCGTCTGATGATCCAGATCGGAAGCTGGTGGCTGACGCACACCGCCTCCCGCCCCCACGCCACCTTGCGCACGTGGCGGATCACCTCGCTCATGCGCCGCACGATCGCGCGGTAGGGCTCGCCCCAGGAGGGCTGGAACGGGTTGTACAGCCTGCTCCAGGTGCGCGGGTCGGCGATCGAACGGGAGGTGAAGGGCCTGCCCTGGAAGTGGTTGGCCGCCTCCACCAGCCGCTCGTCCAGTTGGATCTGGAGGCCGAACTCGGCGGCGACCGGCTCGGCGGTCTCCTGGGCCCGCTCCAGCGGGGAGGAGTACAGCGCCGCGACGTCACGTCCGGAGAACCACTCCGCCGCGAGCTCGGCCATCTTGCGCCCCCGCTCGCTGAGGTGGAAGTCGGGCAGCCGCCCGTAGAGGATCCCTTCGGGGTTGTGCACCTCGCCGTGGCGCAGCAGGTGGATGACGGTGGTCGTGGACATGACGGCGGGACCGCTTTCCTTCGGGGTTCGTGCCTGGCCCGGTTCACACCGTGACAGAACCGGGGCGGAGGTGGACCTTCCGCGTATCCCCCACCGTATCGACCGCCTCTTGCAGCGCCCGCACCACGGCCTGCACAGCCGGGCGGTGGCGCGACTCGCAGCGCCACACCAGGTAGAGGTGGCGCTCCAGGCGGGGCCGGACCGGGACCGCCGCCACTCCCGGGGGAAGGGGCCCCCTGCCGAGCCGCGGCAGCACCGCGATGCCGTGGCCCTCGGCGACCAGGGCCAGTTGGGTGGAGTACTCCTGGGAGAAGTGCACGATGCAGGGCTCCATCCCGTGGGACCGCAGCGTGTGGCAGAGCCAGGCGTGGCAGATGTCGGTCGGCGGGGCGCCCACCCACTCCTCGTCGGCCAGTTCGGTGAGGGACAGCGCCTCGCGGCCCGCCAGCGGGTGCGTGCTCGGCAGCGCGATCTCCGCCGGGTCGTCCATGAGGTGGAGCTTCTCCAGCCCGGCGGGGAAGGACAGCGGCGACCCCCGCCAGTCGTGCACGACGGCGAGGTCGAACTCTCCGCGCAGGACCTGCGGCAGTGCGGCCTTGGGGTCGCGTTCGTGCAGTTCCACGGTGAGCTGGGAGTGCTCCTGGGCGACCCGGCGCAGCATCTGCGGCATGAGCCCGCGCGAGGCGGTGGCGAAGGAGGCGATCTTGAGCTTGCCCACGACGCTGCCGCGCTTGGCCTCCAGGTCGGCCTCGGCCTCGGCGACCAGGCTGAGGATGCGCTCGGCGTGCCCGGCCAGCAGCAGCGCCACGTCGGTGAGCCGGACCCCGCGCCCGCTGCGCTCCAGAAGCCGGCAGGAGGTCTCCCGTTCCAGCTTGGCGATCTGCTGGGAGACCGCGGAGGTGGTGATGCCCAGTACCTCGGCCGCCGCACTCACCGAGCCGTACTCGGCGATCGCGTGCAGCGCTCTTAATCGGTCGAGATCAAGCACTATCCCATCGTAAAGATCTCTTTAACGATGGGCCAGCGAAATCCGTAGCCCGGCTGCGTGTGCGCGGGGGCGGCCCCGGGCCGGAGCCCGGAGCCGCCCCGGCTAGGCCGCCTGGGCCGCGGCCTTGGCCGCGGCGGGCAGGGCGGAGACGATCCGGTCCAGGGCGGCGTCGTCGTGCGCGGCCGAGAAGAACCACGCCTCGAACGCCGCGGGCGGCAGGTAGACGCCCTGCTCCAGCATCGCGGTGAAGAACGCCGCGTACCGGGCGGTGTTCTGGGCGCGGGCGCCGTCGAAGTCGACGACCTCCTCGTCGGTGAAGAACACCGTGAACAGGTTGCCGCCGTGCTGGATGCGGTGCGGCACGCCCTCGGCGGACAGCGCCTCGCCCACGGCCGCGGAGACCCGCGCGGCGGCGGCGTCGATGTGCGCGTAGACCTCGGGCGTGGCGTTGCGCAGCGTGGCCAGTCCGGCGGCGGTGGCCAGCGGGTTGCCCGACAGCGTGCCCGCCTGGTAGACGGGGCCGCTCGGGCTGAGCTGGTCCATGAGGTCGGCCCGGCCGCCGAACGCGGCCGCGGGCAGCCCGCCGCCCATGACCTTGCCGAAGGTCATCAGGTCGGGGGTGACGCCCTCCAGCCCGAACCAGCCCGACGGGCTCACCCGGAAGCCGGTGAGGACCTCGTCCAGGATGAGCAGCGCGCCGTGCCGGGCGGTGATCTCCCGCAGCTTGGCGTTGAAGCCGTCGCGCGGGGGCACCACGCCCATGTTGGCGGGGCACGCCTCGGCGATGACGCAGGCGATGTCGTCCCCGGACTCGGCGAAGGCCGCCTCGACGGCGGCCACGTCGTTGTAGGGCAGCACGATGGTGTCGGCCGCGCTGGCCCCGGTGACCCCGGGCGAGTCGGGCAGGGCGAAGGTGGCCACCCCCGACCCGGCGGCGGCCAGCAGCGCGTCCACGTGGCCGTGGTAGTTCCCGGCGAACTTGACCACCTTGCTGCGGCCGGTGGCGCCGCGGGCCAGCCGGATCGCGGACATGGTGGCCTCGGTGCCGGAGTTGACCAGCCGCACCTTCTCCACCGGGGTGCGCGCCGCGATCTCCTCCGCCAGCTCCACCTCGGCGGCGGTGGGCGCGCCGTAGGAGGTGCCCCGGGACGCCGCCTGGGCCAGCGCCTCCACGACGGCCGGGTGGGCGTGGCCCAGGATCAGCGGCCCCCACGAGCAGATGAGGTCGACATAGGTGTTCCCGTCGACGTCGGTGAGGTAGGCGCCCCTGCCCGACGCCATGAACGGGGGCGTGCCCCCGACCGCCTTGAAGGCCCGGACCGGGGAGTTCACCCCGCCGGGGATCACGGCCCGGGCGCGTTCGAACAGCTCACGTGATGTCTGTTGAGTAGCCACACGCCCAGTCTGTCAGCCGTCGGCACCGCCCCGGTTCCGGGACGCGGTTCGCGCCCCCTGGTCGCGGACCGTGGCGGACCGGTCGGTAACTTGGGGCGCGTCCGCGCTCCCGGGGCGCCCCCGCACGGGCCCCGGTTCCCGCCACCGACACCCACGGAGCGACCGATGCCCACGGACTTCACCACCGCCGACCTGATCGACGCCCACGGTGACGAACTCGCCAGTTGTGAGACCCAGTTCCGCCAGTTCGGCGGCGTCCGGGCGTTCTTCGGCCCGATCCGGACCGTCAAGTGCCACGAGGACAACGCCCTGGTCAAGGAGGTCCTCAACCAGCCCGGCGAGGGCCGGGTCCTGGTGGTGGACGGCGGCGGCTCGCTGCGGTCGGCGCTGATGGGCGACATGATCGCCAGGGCCGCCGAGCGCAACGGCTGGGCGGGCGTGGTGATCAACGGCGCGGTGCGCGACGTCGCCGAGCTGGCCACGCTGTCGCTGGGGATCAAGGCGCTGGGGTCTAACCCCCGCAAGTCCGCCAAGGCGGGCGCGGGCGTGGTCGACGGCCCGGTCGCCTTCGGCCAGGTGGTGTTCACGCCGGGGGCGTGGCTGTACAGCGACGAGGACGGGATCGTGGTGAGCGACCGGGAACTGGCGCTGGGCTGAGCGCCGCCACCGGGGCGCGGCCGGGCCCCGCTGCCTGCGGAGCGGCGTCCACCGCTCCGCAGGCAGGAGCCTCGACCCCGTCGGCGGGCGCCGACGGTACCGGTGGAGGCCGCGTCCCGACGTGCCCCCCTTTTTCCATCTCCCCCTGGTACGCCGGAACGCGGCCCGTCTGCAACGGGTGGGCGGACATGTCGGGATGCCCGCCCACCCGAGTCCGGACGCACTCCTACGGCCGCCGCAGCCGCAGGGGACGGCCGCGTCACCGCCCGAACGTCCTGCGGTACCGCGAGGCCCGCAAACACCACAGTCAACGCTCGGTGAGTGCTCTGCTTCAGAATGTTACCCCCCTGACGCAGAAGCGTGGGTCGATTCGCGATTTTCCCCGTTCCGGCTGCCTCCGGCCGCGCTCCCCGCGGTCGCGCGTCTTCCGGCCTCCCGGCCCGCCCGTCTCGACCGACTCCGGTACCACCTGGACGGATCTCCCGTTCCGGCCCTGTCTGCGGGATGCCGCCTGGCAGGATGAGAGGCGCGTGTGCCCCGGAGAGCCGGATCGGATGAGGGAGGCGCGGTGGCCGGTTGCAAGGACCGAGGTGACCTGCTGGCGGAGCTGGGCCGACAGGCCGTGCTGCTGGAGGAGGACCTCCGCGCCCGCAGTGCGGAGGAGGAGTTCGCCGCCGTCCTGGAGGCGGAGTACCGCGCGGCTCGCGAGGCGCGGCGCACCGGCGCCTCCTACCCGGCCTGGCGGGACGAGCGGGTCGCCCAGGCGGCCGCCGCCTGGGTGCTGGGCACGCTGTTCGTCCGGTTCTGCGAGGACAACGGACTGGTCGAGCAGCCCTGGATCACCGGTCCCGGCGACCGGGCGGAGGCCGCCGAGGCGCGTCAGCAGGCGTTCTTCGCCACCACCCCCAACCTGAACGACCGCGACTGGCTGGTCTCCGCCTTCGTCCACCTCGCCAAGTGCCACCGCACCACCGAGGGGCTGTTCAACCGCTCCTACAACCCGCTGTGGCAGCTCACCCCCAGCGCCGAGGCCGCCGGCGCGCTGCTGGAATTCTGGCGCCGCCGCGGCCCCGACGGCGCCCCGGTGCACGACTTCACCGACCCCGACCTGGACACCGGCTTCCTCGCCGACCTGTACCAGGGGCTGCACGAGTCCGCGCGCACGGCCCACGCCCCGCTGCACACGCCCGCCTTCGTCGTGGACTTCCTGCTCGACCTCACCCTGGAGCCGGCGATCGAGGAGTTCGGGCTGGAGCCCGAACTGGAGGTGCGCAGCGGCTCGGGCGGCGCCGTCTGGCAGCACAGGGGACTGCGGGCCATCGACCCCGCCTGCGGCAGCGGCGAGTTCCTGCTCGGGATGTTCACCCGCCTCCTCGCCCGGCACCGCGCGGCGGCGGGGGCGCAGGCCGACCTCTGGGAACTGGTCCGCAAGGCCCTGAACTCGGTCCACGGCTGCGACCGGGACCCGCTCGCGGTGAGCATCGCCCGGTTCCGCCTGCTCGTCTGCGTGCTGCGCGAGACCGGCGCGCGCCGCCTGGACCAGGCGCCGGACTTCCCCCTCCACATCGCGGTGGGGGACGCACTGCTGCACGGCCGGGACGCGTGGAGCTCCGCCGACGGCCCGCCCACCGCCGACCGGCAGGTGTTCACCTACGCCACCGAGGACGTGGCGGACCACGTCCGGCGGGTGGACCTGCTGGGCCGCGAGAGCTACCACGCGGTGGTGACCGAGCCGCCCCACGCGGTGGTGCGGGACCGCCAGGAGAACGCCAACTACCGCTCCGTCTACGACGTCTGCTCGGGCGCCTACCCGCTGTCCGTGCCGTTCACCCAGCGGCTCTTCCGGCTGGCCACCCGCGAGCACGCGGGCTTCGCCGGGCAGATCACCGCCAACGCGTTCCTGAAGCGCGAGTTCGGCCGCAAGCTCGTCGAGGACTTCCTGGGCCGGAAGGTGAAGCTCACCCACATCGTCGACACCTCCGGCGCGTTCCTGCCCGGGCGCAGCGCCCCGACCGTCGTCCTCGTCGGCCGCAACACCGTCCAGGGCTGGGCCGACCCGATCCGCGAGGTCCTCGGCACGCGCGCCGAGCCCGCCCCGCCCGCGGACCCGGCCCGGGGCGCGGTGTGGCGCTCCATCGTGGAGAACGTCGGCCGCCCCGGCATCGAGACCGCCTGGGTGAGCGTCCGCAACGGCGACCGCGACCTGCGCGCCTGCCATCCCTGGTCGCTCAGCGGGGGCGGCGGGGAGGAGCTGCGGCGGCACCTGGAGGGCGCCCCGCAGCGCCTCGGCGACCGCGTCGCCGAGGTCGGCTGCGACACGCTGCTGCGCGAGGACGGCGTCCACGCGGTGGGCGAGGGCGTCCTGGTGCGCGCCCGGGTCGGCGCGCCGCACCGGCGGCCGGTGGCCGCGGGCGGCGCCGTCCGGGACTTCCGGGTCGCCGCTCCGGTCGTCTCGCTGTGGCCGTACTCCGGTGAGCCGCCCGCCCCGGACCTCCCGCCGGAGGCGGAGCGCCTCCTGTGGGCCTACCGGACCCTCCTGCGCGGTCGGGCCGCCCCCGGCCAGCCCTGGTACGGCTACCCGGCGTTCCAGGCCGACCGGCGCCGCGGCCCGCTCGCCATCGCCTACGCGGAGACGGCCACGCACACCCACTTCGCGCTGGACCGGGACGGGACGGTGTTCGGGCAGGGCTCCCCGGCGCTGCGCCTCCCCGAGGGGGCCACCGAGGAGGACCACCTGCGGCTGCTGGGGGTGCTGAACTCCGCCGCGGCGTGCTTCTGGCTCAAGCAGGTCAACCCGTCCAGGGCCGGAAGACCGGGCCGCAGCGGGGAGGAGGCGTGGCAGGAGCGCCACCAGTTCGCGCCGGCGCGGCTGTCCGGCCTGCCGCTGCCCGCCCGGCTGCCGCTCGAACCCGCCCGCACCCTGGACTCCCTGGCCCGGCAGGTCGCCGACCACGAACCCGCCGCCGTCGTGGCCCGGGGCGTGCCCTCCCGGCAGCGCCTGGCCGAGGCGCGGGAGGCCGCCGAGGCGCTGCGCCGCCGGATGGTCGCGCTCCAGGAAGAGCTGGACTGGCAGGTGTACGGCCTCTACGGGCTGCTCTCCGACTCCGAGGCCGCCGCGGTGCTCTCCCCCGACCCCGTCGAGGTGCCCGGGATCGCCCCGGGCGAGCGCGCCTTCGAGATCGTCCTGGCCCGTCAGATCGCGGTCGGCGACTCCATGACCGCCTGGTTCGCCCGGCACGGCACGACCCCCGTCACCGAGCTGCCCCGGCACTGGCCCGAGGAGTACCGCAGGGTCGTGCAGGCCCGGATCGACCTGCTGGAGAAGCGCAGCGACCTGGCCCTGGTGGAGCGCCCCGAGTGCAAGCGGCGCTGGTGGTGCGAGCCGTGGGAGGAGCGCCAGGCCGCCGCGCTGCGGTCCTGGCTGCTGGACCGGTGCGAACGGCGCGACCTGTGGTTCGCGGACCGCGACGGCACGGCCGTGCCCCGCACGCTGACCCTCGCCGAACTGGCCGACGCCCTGACCCGCGCGCCGGACGGGGAGGACGTGGTCGCGGTGGCCGGGTGGTACGCCGCCGAGCACCTGGGGCGTCCCGGCGCCGGTCTGGTCGAGGTGCTCGAACAGGTCGTCGCCGACCAGCACGTCCCCTTCCTGGCCGCCTACCGGTACCGGCCGTCGGGGCTGCGCAAGTACGCGCGCTGGGAGGAGGTGTGGCAGTTGCAGCGGGAGGAGGACCGCACCGGGCGCGTCCTGGACGTCCCCGTGCCGCCCCGCTACGCCTCCGCGGACTTCCGCAGGCCTTCGTACTGGGCCAACCGCGGTCGGCTCGACCTGCCGGGCGAGCGGTTCGTGTCCTATCCGCGGACGGAGCCGCCGCACGACGGCGCGGTCGTGCTGGGCTGGGCCGGGTGGGACCACCTGCAGCGGGCCGAGGCCCTCGTGGGGCTCGTCGAGGCCCGTCCCGCCGAGGCGTGGAGCCGGGAGGAGGTCGCCCCCTTGCTCGCCGGGGTGCGCGAGCTCCTGCCGTGGCTGCGCCAGTGGTACGACGGGGCCGACGCGGCGCGGATCGCCGACTGGCTCGCCGCGCAGCAGGAGCGCCACGACCTCACCGACGACCACCTCAGCACCTGGCGGCCCGCCTGATCCGGTCCGCTCAGGAGGGGGTCCCGCACACGTCGACCAGGATGCTCAGCATCGCGATCGGGTCGGGCAGGTGGACGGGGCCCTCCGTGCTGAAGGGGGAGCGGATCCACTCGACGGTGCGTCCCGAGGGGAGCAGCGACGGCGGGGCGGGCACGTAGCTGTCGCGGCAGTGCCAGCGCAGGCCCGGGGTGTCCTCGACCGTCTCGGGGAAGCAGTCGAGGCGGCAGGACCACCACTCGTCCTCGTCGATGGGGGAACGGGTGGCCACGAAGAACAGGTAGCGCTGGGCGTCCAGGGCCGCGACCGGCCCCAGGCGCAGGCCCGCCCGGTCCACCTGGGCCATGGCCATCACCCCGGCCTCCGCGGGCACGTCGAAGACGTCGAACACACGCCCGGTGGGCAGGATGATGTTCGCCTCCGGCGCGGCCGACCACCAGCGTCTGATGGTGTCGGGGTCGGTGCTGGCCTCCACCGCCCACGCCGCGCTGACCGGGTGCACCCCCGGGGCCGGACATCCCAACCGGTCGCAGGTACAGGAGCGCGGCCCCTCGCGGTCGGGATGCGCTCCCCTGCACACCGGCCATCCCAGCGCCGCGTACTCCAGCGCGGCGTCCACCGTGGCGGCCGGTTTCTGCCGACGGCGCCGGCGCCTGCCACCCAACACACCGACCATGTGTCCCCCTTGCTCTCGTGCCGGCCTCCGACACCGGGTGCGGTGCCCTGGGGCCGGGCCCGCGGGTGTCGGGGCTGTTTCCTGCTCCCGGCACCCGCCTGGGCTGCCGGGGTGCTGTGTGGTTCCCGGTTACCGAAGCATCCGCGCTGCCTCGGTGGCCCAGTAGGTGAGGATCTGTGCGGCTCCCGCCCGCCGATAACAGGTGAGCGTCTCCAGGATCACCCGCTCCCGCTCCAGCCAGCCGTTCCTGGCCGCCGCCTCGACCATCGCGTACTCGCCGCTGACCTGGTAGGCGGAGACCGGCACGGTGACGGCCTCGGCGACCCTGGCCACGACGTCCAGGTAGGCCAGGCCCGGTTTGACCATGACCATGTCGGCTCCCTCGGCCAGGTCCAGCTCGACCTCGCGCAGCGCCTCCCTGGCGTTGGCGGGGTCCTGCTGGTAGGTGGAGCGGTCACCGAACTGCGGCGCGCACTCGGCGGCGTCGCGGAACGGCCCGTAGAACGCCGAGGCGTACTTGGCCGCGTAGGCGAGGATCGCGACGCCGGTGTGCCCGGCCCCGTCCAGCGCGGCGCGGATCGCCGCCACCTGGCCGTCCATCATGCCGCTGGGGGCGACCACGGCCGCCCCGGCCTCGGCCTGGGCCACCGCGACGGAGGCGTAGCGCTCCAGGGTGGCGTCATTGTCCACGTCGCCGGTGTCGGTGAGCAGCCCGCAGTGGCCGTGCGAGGTGTACTCGTCCAGGCACAGGTCGGTCATCAGCACGGTGGCGTCGCCGAGGTCGGCGGCGAGGTCGCGCAGTGCCGACTGCACGATCCCGTCGGGGTCGTCGGCGGCGGAGCCGCGCTCGTCCTTGGCCGCGGGGACGCCGAACAGCATGATCCCGCCGACGCCCGCCTCGACCGCCTCCTCCGCGCTCTTGCGCAGGCTGTCCCGGGTGTGCTGGTAGACGCCCGGCATGGAGCCGATCTCCTGGGGCTCGTCGATGCCCTCCTTGACGAACATCGGCAGGATGAGGTTCTCCGGCCGGACGCGCGTCTCCGCGACCAGCCGCCGCATCGCGGGGGTGGCGCGCAGCCGCCGCGGCCGGGCCAGCGGGAAACGGGCGGTCATGGGTCCTCCTGGTCTCGCGTCACATCATGCTCTTGCGGCGGCGGCCCCGACGCTTCTGGCTGGGCCGCAGCACCGGCTTGCCCTCCTCGATCGCGGCCTGCCGCTGGGCCGCGCCGAACTCCGCGAGCGCCTCCGCCAACGCCGCCACGGACGCCTTCGGCGCCTGCACGTCGACCCGCAGCCCGAACTCCTCGGCGGTCTTGGCGGTCTCCGGCCCGATCACGGCGATGACCGTGGTGGCGTGCGGCTTGCCCGCGATGCCGACGAGGTTGCGGACCGTGGAGGAGGAGGTGAACAGCACCGCGTCGAACCCGCCGCCCTTGATGGCCTCGCGGATGGGCGCGGGCGGCGGCGCGGCGCGCACGGTGCGGTAGGCCGTGACGTCGTCGACCTCCCAGCCGAGTCTGGTCAGGCCCTCGGAGAGGACCTCGGTGGCGATGTCGGCGCGCGGCAGCAGCACCCGCTCGATCGGGTCGATCTCGGCGTCGTAGGGCGGCCACACCTCGACCAGTCCGGCCCCGGACTGCCGGTCCTCGGGCGGCTGGAGGTCGGGGTGGATGCCGAACGCCCGCAGCGCGGCGGCGGTCTGCTCGCCGACCGCGGCGACCTTCACCCCGGCGAAGGCGCGCGCGTCCAGGCCGTAGTCCTCCAGGCGCTCGCGGATGGCCCGGACCGCGTTGACGGAGGTGAAGGCCACCCACTGGTAGCGGCCGGTGACCAGGCCGCGGACCGCCCGCTCCATCTGCTGCGGGGTGCGCGGGGGCTCCACCGAGATGGTGGGCACCTCCTCGGGCACCGCCCCGTAGCCGCGCAACTGTTCGGAGAGGGCGGCGGCCTGCTCGCGGGTGCGCGGCACCAGGACCCGCCAGCCGAACAGCGGCTTGGTCTCGAACCAGGAGAGCTTCTTCTGGCGGCGCGCCCCCTCGCCGACGACGAGCAGCGACGGCCGCGGGACCGTGTGGCCCTTGGCGTCGGCGGCCTTCAGGTCGGCCGCCAGGCGGGCCAGGGTGGAGGTGACGGTGGTCTGCTGGGTGGTGGTGCCCATGCGGGTGACCGTGACCGGGGTGGTGTCGGGGCGCCCGCCCGCGATGAGGGTCTTGCAGACCCGGTCGAGCCCGGGCCCCCTGGCCTCCGGGTCGTCCTCGGTGGGCGCGTCGGCGGCCAGCACGACCAGCGTGGCGCCGCTCTGCGCGGCGTTGACCCAGTCCACGTCGGTGTTCGAGGCGTCGATCACCCGGATCTCGGCGGTACCCGCGGGCGTCAGCTCGGTTCCCGCGTAGGCGGGGACCGCGGTGATCGCGGAGAGCCCGGGCACGATCTCGAACTCGATGCCCGCGTCGCGGGCGGCCTCGGCGAGGTCGGCGCCCTGGGAGGCCAGCAGCGGGTCCCCGGCGTAGAGCCGGACCACGCGCAGCCCCTGGGCCGCCTTGGCCACCGCGAACGCGTCGGCCTTGTCCCCGTACTCCTCGGGGCCGACGATCTCGGCGTCGGGACGGCAGTGGCGCAGCAGCCCCTCCCGGTGCCGGGCGAGCGGTCCGGTCTCGCCGACCGTGAGGACGACGTCGGCCTGCCCCAGCAGCGCGGCGCCCCGCAGCGTCAGCAGCTCGGCGTCGCCCGGTCCGGCGCCGACCAGCGCGATGTGGCCGACGGCGGGCTTGGCGGCTTCCTCGGCCCGGGGGGCCGGGGTCTCAGTCTGCGGGTTCACTTCGCTCCTCTTCTCACCTGTCCGCGTCCCTGGTCCAGCGTGGGACGCGCTGGTCAGATCTCTCCCCTTCCCACCGCGGCGTCGGCCACGATCCGATCGGCTCCCTGCCGGATCATCTCGCGGGCGAGCTGACGGCCGAGTGCGGCGGCCGCCTGGACCGTGTCGGGGTAGTCGGTGACGGTGACCGTCCGCTCGGCGCGCACGGCCTGGCTTCCGTCGGGGGCGACGACCGCGGCGCGCAGGCGGAGGCGGTCGTCGGCGGTGAACTCTGCGTACGCCCCGACCGGCGCGGCACAGCCGGCCTCCAGTTCGGCCAGGACGACGCGCTCGGCGGTGACCGCGGCCCGGGTGGGTCCGTGGTCGACCGTGCCGAGGTAGCTCAGGGCGCCGGCGGCGTCGGCGGTGCGGCACTCCACGGCGAGCGCGCCCTGTCCGGGGGCGGGGAGGACCTGTTCGACCTCGAACACGTCGGTGACGTCGTCGAGGCGGCCCACCCGGTCCAGTCCGGCGTAGGCGAGGACGACCGCGTCGAGTTCGCCGGAGGCGACCTTGCCCAGGCGGGTCTCGGCGTTGCCGCGGATCGGCACGTAGCGCAGGTCGGGGCGGAGCGCGGCGAGCTGGGCGACCCGGCGCGGCGAGCCGGTGCCGACGGTGGCGCCGGGCGGCAGGTCGGCGAACTTCAGCCCGTCCCGGGCGCACAGGGCGTCGCGGGGGTCGTCGCGCTCGGTGACGGCGGCGAGGGTGAGGCCGTCGGCGGGGGCGGTGGGAAGATCCTTGAGGGAGTGGACGGCGAACTCGACGTCTCCGGCGAGCAGGGCGTCGCGCAGCGCGTTGACGAAGACTCCGGTGCCGCCCAACTGGGTCAGGTGGGCGCGGGTGACGTCGCCGAAGCTGGTGATGAGCACCAGTTCGACCGGCACCCCGGTGCGCGCGGTGATGGTGTCTGCGACCCGTTGGGACTGGCTGGTGGCCATGGTGCTGCGGCGGGTGCCGAGTCTGGCCGCGGTCGTGGTCATCTTCTTCTCTCCTCACCGGACGCGGCGCCGGGTGTGACGACAGCGTCGGGGATCGCGGGGTCGAGGTCGAACAGCTCGCGCAGGGCCTCGGCGTAGGCGGCCCCGCCGGGGCCGGTCGCCAACTGCTTGACCCGCACGGTGGGCTGGTGCAGCAGCTTGTCGACGACCCGGCGCACGGTGCGGGTGATCTCGGCCCGCGTGCGGTCGTCGATGTCGGGCAGCCGGCCGTGCAGACGCTCCAGCTCGCTCTCCATCACCGACCGGGCCTTGCTGCGCAGCGCGACCACGGTCGGTGCGACGCGCTCGGCACTGCGCACCGCCTGGTACTCGGCGACCTCCTCGGCCACGATCTCGCGCACCGCGGTGAGGTCGGCCGCCTGCACGCCCGTGGCGTCCTCTTCGGCCACGGCGGAGCGCAGGTCCTCGATGCCGACAAGGTACACGCCCGGCAGGTCGCGTACGGCCTTGTCGATGTCGTGCGGCAGCGCGAGGTCGAGGAAGACGAGGGGCCGGGAGGTGCGGTCGCCGACGGCGGCGGCCACCTGTTCGGCGGTGAGGACGACGCCCTGCGCCCCGGTGCAGGAGACGACCAGGTCGACCTCGTCGAGGTGGGCGGCGGCCTCCTCGAAGGGCACGGCGCGGCTGTGCACCGAGTCGTAGCCCTCGGCGAGGCACTCGGCGAGCCGTTCGGCGCGCTCGGGGGTGCGGTTGGCGACGAGGACCGTGCTGGCGCCCCGGCGGGCGATGGTGTTGGCGGAGAGGGCGCTCATGGAGCCCGCGCCCAGCACCATGACGCGCAGTCCGGTGAGGGGCTGGGGGTCGGGCAGCGCGGCGCTGACCTCCTCGGCGACGTCGCCGACGGGGCAGGCGGCGGAGGGCGTGGCGGTTGCGGAGGCCGCGGCGGTGGGCAGGTGGCGTCCGGCGACGGACAGCCCGAAGCTGACCATGTCGGCGCCGGCCCGGTCGAGGCGGGTCTCGGTGTGCGCGCGCTTGCCGACGCGCAGGGCGCGCTGGCCGAGGTCGTTGAGGACCCGGCCGAGGGTGCCGACGTACTGGGCGTCCTTGAGGGCGTTGCGGACCTGGCCGAGGATCTGGCCCTCTCCGACGACCATGGAGTCCAGGCCGCAGGTGACGGAGAACAGGTGCTGGACGGCGCGCTCCTCGTAGTGCACGTAGCAGTGCCGGGTGAGTTCGTCCTGGGAGACGCCGGTGTACTGGGAGAGCAGGTCGCAGATGGCGGCCACGGCCGGGTGGAACTGGTCGACGTCGGCGTAGACCTCGGTCCGGTTGCAGGTGGAGACCATCATCACCTCGTTCACGGCGGAGGTGGCGGTCATCTCCGTCATGAGCTTGAGGCGGGTCTCACCGCTCAGCGCCACGCGTTCGAGCAGCGCCACCGGCGCGCTCCGGTGGCTCACTCCCAGGGCGAGGACACTCATCCGCACTCCAATGCAGCCATCTTCTTCGCAACGCTCCCTTCCTCGCGCGCCCGCGGAGGGCGCCCGCCCCGGCGGTCGGCTCAGGCATCCAGAACGTCCACCCAGTCCGATCCCTGTCGGCCAGCGGACTTGCGCTGCTCGTGGAAGGCCAGGATCTGGAGTTCGATGGACAGATCGACCTTACGCACATCGACGTGGTCGGGCACATTGAGTACCACTGGGGCGAAGTTCAGGATGCTGGTGACTCCGACCGCGATGAGCCGGTCGCAGACCCCCTGAGCGGCTTTCGCCGGGGTGGCGATGACCCCTATGGAGACGTCCTCATTGCTGACAACGTCCTCCAAGCTGTCAATATGCCGTACGGTCAGACCGGCCACCCGGCGGCCCACCACTTCGGGGGCCGCGTCGAGCAGGGCGGCGATCCGGAAGCCGCGAGTGCCGAATCCCCCGTAGTTGGCCAGTGCGCGCCCCAGGTTGCCCACGCCGATGATGGCCACGGACCAGTCCTGGGTGAGACCGAGTTCACGGGAGATCTGGTAGATGAGGTACTCGACGTCGTAGCCCACCCCGCGGGTCCCGTAGGAGCCCAGGTGGGAGAGGTCCTTGCGGAGCTTGGCGGAGTTGACCCCCGTGGCCGCGGCCAGTTCCCCGGACGATACCGTGGGGATTCCGCGTTCGCTCAGTCCCTGCAACGCACGCAGGTAGAGGGGGAGTCGGGCGACTGTCGCCTCCGGGATTCCCCTATCCCGAGGCCGTGACGGGCGGCTGGTCACAGGTGCGCGCTCCTGGGCGACATCGGCGTTGTGGGCCATCTCCAGGCCGGTACGGGAACCAGGTTCGAGGAAACTCTGTGGTACCCGTCACGGTTCGACCGGAAAGAATTTGCCCTCAGGTTACGCCCTTGTGAAAGCACGCACAAAGTGGGGCCGAGTGTCACACGTGAGAACGCCCGTCAGCGCAGCGCCTCGCGCAGCCGGCGCTCGTCCACCCGCCAGTAGTCGTGCTGCCTGCCGTCGACGAAGGTGACCGGGATCTTGTCCCAGTACTCCTCCTTCTCCTCGTCGTCGGCCATGGTGATGTCGCGGACCTCGTAGCGCACGCCCAGCTCGGCGCAGACCCGCGCGATCACGGCGAACGCCTCGTCGCACAGGTGGCACCCCGGCTTGCCCAGCAGGGTCACCACGTGAGGATTGTCACTTTTTCCGGGATATTCCGGCTCCGGCACCACTGCTCTCTCCCTCCCCTTCCGTCACACTCCCCCGCCTTCGCCGACGGATCAGCCGCCCGCGAAGGGCGGCAGGACCTCGACGGTCCACCCGGGTTCCAGCACGACCTGGTCGTGCGGGCGCCGACCCACCGCGGTGGAGTTCACCAAAAGCGACGAACGATCAAGAACTTTAAGAAAAGTGGCGTTTCCCTCATATCTCCGACGAACCTGCCCAAGCAGGTCCTCCAGAGTGCCTGCGGCGAAGGCTTCCTCGGCCCGACCCGCGGCCGCTTTGGCCGCAGCCCAGTACCTGATGGTTCCATGGGACATCAACGGATTATCCTTGTGTTACTCGGAGGCAATTTTTCCAGTGAGCATTCTTGTCGGGGGCAATGGGGCCTTCGTACACGCCGTTCGCGGGTGACGGGAAGAGGCACATGAGCCACCTTCTGCTACTGACCAACTCCAACGAACCGTCCGATCAGATCCTGCCGGCCCTGGGCCTGCTGCTGCACTCGGTGCGCGTCGCACCGGCGGAGCCGAGCGCCCTGCTGACCCCCGGCCACGACCGCGCGGCGGGACTCCCGGTGGACGCGATCCTCGTGGACGCCCGCACCGACCTCGCCGCAGTCCGGAACCTGTGCCGCCTGCTGAACACCACCGGCCTGGACTGCCCGCTCATCGCCGTCCTCACCGAGGGAGGAGTCGCTGCTCTCACCCCCGACTGGCAGGTGACCGACTTCCTGCTCACCACCGCCGGTCCGGCCGAGGTGGAGGCGCGACTGCGGCTGTCGATCGGCCAGGCCGACAGCGCGGCCGACGACCCCGACGAGATCCGCCGCGGCGACCTCGTCATCGACGAAGCCACGTACATCGCCCGACTGCGCGGCCGCATCCTCGACCTCACCTTCAAGGAGTTCGAGCTGCTCAAGTTCCTCGCGCAGCACCCCGGACGCGTCTTCACCCGCGCCCAACTGCTCCAGGAGGTGTGGGGGTACGACTACTTCGGCGGCACCCGCACGATCGACGTGCACGTGCGGCGGCTGCGCGCCAAGCTCGGCCCCGAGTACGAGTCCCTGATCGGAACCGTGCGCAACGTGGGCTACCGCTTCGTCATGGACTCCATGACCAAGCCCCCCGCGGACCCTCCGGCGCCGCAGGCCGACCAGGCCGCCCAGCCGCTGGCCCACCACCGGGCCTGACCTCGGCGGGGAACAGGCGGACGGAGCCGTCCGCACACCCGGCGCCTCCGCTGTGTCACCGAACGGACACCCAGGGGTCGTATTTCGCATCCGTAACATCTAGGATATTGCTACCGGTTGCCGTGCGACCGGCCGCCCAGCGGCCCGGTCGCACGCTGCTTTCCTGTCGGCCGGACGCTGATCGGGTCCGCCCGGCCGACCTTCCGGCGGCTCGGAAATCACCTGGAATCGAGGAGGGCCATCCCTATGCCCCTTGGGATGGAGGCACACGCTTCCCGCCCGCTGCGGCGCGCGTGGCTGACGATCCCGCTGGGCGCGGTGTTCGTCGGCAGCGCCCTGGTCCCCGTGCTGCCCGCCTCCGCCCAGGCCACGCTCGAACTGGGCCTGGACCACGGCACCGCGGCCCCGGGCGCCTCGTTCTCCCTTCCGCTGTCGGTCCGCAACACGCTCGACTCGGTCGAGGTCACCGTGACCGAGGCGACCGCCACGACCGCCTCCGCCGACGTGGTGGAACTGGACGTCGTCGGCCTGTCCGAGACCCTGGAGCCCGAGAGCCTCACCGAGGCCCAGGTCACCGGGGAGGTGGCGGAGGACGCCCCGAACTCCCGGGTCCGCGTCGAGGTCGAGATCGCCTACTCCTACCACGAGACCCCGTGCGAGACGCCGTCCCCCTCGGCGCAGGACTCCCCCGACGGGGAGGACTGCCCCGAGACCACGGGCACGGCTCGGGTCAGCGCCGTGCTCGCGGTGGTCCAGCCCTCCCCGACGCCCACGGCGTCCCCGACACCGCTCCCCACCCCCTCGGAGCGGCCCCCGACGGCGTCGGTCCCGCCGGAGCGGCCCCCGGCCACCACGACTCCGTCGGCACCTGCCACGGCCGGCGGCTCCCCCGAGCCCACCCGCTCCTCCTCGCCGCCGCGCTCCCCGTCGCGCCCGTCCTCGCCCACGCGCTCCGCGGCCCCGCACAGCCCGGTGTCGACGGCCGCCCCCGGCGGCCCGCCGTCCGACCCGCTGCCGACCGGCGCGGCCGACCTCCCGGCGCTGACCGCCCCGACCGAGGAGTACGCCGACCTCCCGATGGTCACCCCGGGTGACGAGGAGCCGGGCGCCGCCCCGGTCGGCCGGGAGGAGGACCGGGTCGACCCCCTCGTCACCCCGTTCATCCTGCTGCTGGTGCTGATGCTGCTCCTGCTGCTGGCCGCCCCCCTGGGACCGGCCCGGCGGGTGCGCGTCAAGCAGGCGTACGTCGGCCGTCGCCGCAGGCAGTGAACGGCCTCGCACAGGCGGCTCAGTAGGCTCGTGCCATGAGCCACATCCTCACCACTGACACGCTGGACTCTGCGCAGGCGTCGGCGGTGCTCGCGCTGGCCGAGGCCGTGCGGGAGGCGGACGGCGTGGCCGCGCTGTCGGAGCAGACCCTGCTGCGGGTCCGGCACGGGGCGCTGGGCCGGGCCCGCTTCCACCTGGCCTACGTCGAGGGCGACCGCGGCACGGAGCTCGGCGGCTTCGCGTTCGCCGAGCTCTCCCCGGCGGAGCCGGACGCGGCGGAGCTGGCGGTCGCGCCGTCGTGGCGGCGGCGCGGGCTGGGCCGACGCCTGCTGGACGACCTGTTCGCCAATGCCAGCGCGCGCGGCCTGCGGGTGTGGGCGCACGGCGACCTGGCGGCCGCCCGGGCGCTGGCCGCCTCGGCCGGCCTGGAGCGGATGCGGGGGCTGTGGAAGATGCGGCTGCCGCTGCGCGCCGCCGAGGGGGCCGCGGTACCGGACCTGCCCGAGCCCCGGCTGTCCCCCGAGGCCGCCGGGAAGCTGGAGATCCGGACGTTCCGGGTCGGCTCCGACGAGCAGGAGTGGCTGCGCGTCAACGCCCTCGCCTTCGCCGACCACCCCGAGCAGGGCGCCATCACCCTGGAGGACCTGCGCCAGCGCCAGCAGGAGGAGTGGTTCGACCCGACGGGCTTCTTCGTCGCGGCCGATCCGCGCGACGGCCGGATCGCGGGCTACCACTGGACCAAGGTGCACGCCGACGGTGCGGGGCTGACCGACGGGGAACCGGTGGGCGAGGTCTACGTGGTGGGGGTCGACCCCGCCTGGCAGGGCAGCGGACTGGGCCGCGCGCTGACCCTGGTCGGCCTGCGCCACCTGCGCGACCGGGGGCTGCCGTGGGTGCTGCTGTACGTGGACGAGGACAACCGCCCCGCGGTGTGGCTGTACCGCTCGCTCGGCTTCGAGCTGTGGGAGAGCGACGTCATGTACGGGCACACGACCCGCTGAGCGGGCGGCGGACCACGGCGTTCACCGTGAGCGACAGTCCGTCACTCCGCGACATCGCCGCAGGTAAAATGTCGTTAAAATACCCGCAAGACACCTTGTTTCCCTAAAGTCCACTATGCGGACGAAGCACTTTCAGTGTCACTCATCATGACGTTCACTGCCCGTTCACCTTCTTTGGTACGGCTGGCCACCTGCGCTCCCTACCTTGGGCTTCGGCGGGAGCGCTGACCGTTCCCCCGCACGAATGGTGAGTAGCCACAGGAAGGAACCCCCGGGCTGTGAAGCTCTCTAGGTACGGCACGATCGCGAGCGCCGCTCTCGCCGGCGTCCTCGCGCTCTCTGCCTGCGGCAGTGACCAGGCCGTCAGTCCCGGCGAGAACGGCGGCGCGGCCGCGGGCGACGTCGACTGCGTCCAGGGCGGCGGAACCCTGGCCGGAGCCGGTGCCAGCTCCCAGGAGAACGCGATGGCGGCGTGGGTCGCCGCATACACCAGCGCCTGCGCGAACACCACCGTCAACTACGACTCGGTGGGCTCCGGAGCGGGACGCTCCCAGTTCATCGAGGGGGCGGTGTCCTTCGCCGGCTCCGACTCCGCCATGGACGACGAGGAGATCCAGCAGGCCACCGAGCGCTGCGGCTCCGAGGTCGTCCACCTCCCCGCCTACATCAGTCCGATCGCCGTCGTCTTCAACCTCGAGGGCGTCGACTCGCTCAACCTGCGCCCCGAGGTGATCGCCGACATCTTCAACCAGAAGATCACCAAGTGGAACGACGAGGCGATCGCCGCGGACAACCCCGACGTGGACCTGCCCGACACCGAGATCGTCCCGGTGAACCGCTCCGACGAGTCCGGCACCACCGAGAACTTCGTGCAGTACCTGTCCGAGGCCGCCCCGGACCACTGGCCGCACGAGGTCAGCGGCGACTGGCCGATCGAGCCGGTCGAGGCCGCCCAGGGCTCCTCCGGCGTGGTCTCCGCCGTCCAGGGCGGCACCGGCACCATCGGCTACGTGGACGCCTCGCACGCCGGCGAGTTCGGCACCGTGGCCGTCGGCGTCGGCGACGAGTTCGTCCCCTACAGCCCGGAGGCCGCCGCCGCGATCGTCGACTCCGCCCAGCCGCGCGAGGGCAGCACCGAGAACGACCTGGCCGTCACCCTCGACTACGCCACCGACGAGGCCGGCGTCTACCCGATCGTGCTCGTCAGCTACGAGATCGTCTGCCTGGAGTACCCCGAACAGTCCCAGGCCGACCTGGTGAAGAGCTTCATCGGCTACGTCGTCAGCGAGGAGGGCCAGGAGGCCGCGGCCGCCGAGGCCGGGTCCGCACCGCTCTCCGCGGAGACGCGCGAGAAGATCCAGTCCGTCCTCGACAAGATCCGGGTCGCGAGCTGAACCGCACCGCTCCTACCGCACTGAGGGTGGGGCGCCACAGGACCGCTGTGGCCCCCGCCCTTGGCTGCGTTGTCCACCCGTCCGCCCCGAGGGCTCCGCACCCCCCGGGCGCGCCCCGCCCGACCGGCCGCCGCCACGCTGCCCCGACCAGAGATTTTTCTCCTTCCGGGGGTATCCCCGGAACGACGCCCGGGTTCCTTCCGTTCTGGTCGGGGGTGCACTCCACACCGTCCCAGGCCCTGCCCTCGCCTGGCGGAACCACGTCGAGCGCGGATGCTGCTCCCACCGGGTGTACCCCGCATCATCTGACCGGAGTCTCACATGACCACCACGGACCCGTCCACGACGACCCGAGCGCCACGGGGCAGACGTCGTCTCGGCGACGTCCTCTTCGCCGGTGGAGCCCAGGGATCGGGCATCCTGATCCTGGCGATCCTCGCCGGTGTCGCCGCCTTCCTGATCTTGCAGTCCTTCGACTCCCTGGCCGCGAACACCGCGAACTTCTTCACCACGTCCGAGTGGCACGCCAACACCAGGGAGGAGCCCGCCTTCGGCGTGGCCGCCCTGGCCTTCGGCACCGTGCTGGCCGCGGCGATCGCCCTCGTCCTCGCCACCCCGGTGGCGATCGGCATCGCCCTGTTCATCGTCTACTACGCGCCGCGCCGCATCGCCGCGGTCCTGGGCTACCTGGTGGACCTGCTCGCCGCGATCCCCAGCGTCGTCTACGGCCTGTGGGGCATCGGCTGGCTCGTCGTGCAACTGGCGCCGTTCTACGCCTGGCTGGAGACCTACTTCGGGTGGATCCCGCTGTTCGCCGGTCCGGTCTCCACGACCGGGCGCACCATGCTCAGCGCGGGCATCGTGCTGGCGGTCATGATCCTGCCGATCATCACCGCCATGACCCGGGACGTCTTCCTCCAGGTGCCGCAGGCCCACCGGGAGGCCGCCCTGGCGCTGGGCGCCACCCGCTGGGAGATGATCCGCATGGCGGTGCTGCCGTTCGGCCGCCCCGGCATCATCGGCGGCGCGATGCTCGGCCTGGGCCGCGCGCTCGGCGAGACCATGGCGGTGGCCATGATCCTGTCCCCCTCGCTGGTCATCTCCTGGTTCCTGTTGCAGAGCGGCAACCAGACGATCGCCGCGCACATCGCCCTGCAATACCCCGAGGCCACCGGCTACGGCGTCTCCGCGCTGATCTCGGCAGGCCTGGTCCTCTTCGCCATCACCCTGGTCGTGAACATGGCAGCGCGCTTCGTCGTCTCCCGCCGCAAGGAGTTCGCGTGATGTCCGCCACCAAACTGTCCGCCCCGGAGCAGACCGTGCCGCCCCGCCCCACGCCCTCGCTGCGGGGCAGGACGCTGCCCAAGTACCTCCCGCCGGCGCTGCTCGGCGGGTCCGCCGTCGTCTGCGCGGCCGCCCTGTACCTGCTCGACCGGTGGAACCCCGCGGTGTGGGCGATCCTCGCCGCCGTGCTGTACACGGCGGCGGTCACCGTGCTGTCGGCCGTCGTGGAGAACCGCCGCAAGGCCGTGGACCGGCTGGTCACCTCGGTCGTCTACGTCTGCTTCACCGTCGCCATGGTGCCGCTGGTGTCGCTGCTGTGGACGGTGCTGTCGCGGGGCCTGGTCCGGCTGGACGGCTACTTCCTGAGCGTGTCCATGAACGGGGTCACCCCGAGCATGGACGCGGGAGGCGTCTACCACGCCATCGTCGGCACCCTGCTGATGACCCTGATGGCCGCGGTCATCTCGGTCCCCATCGGCCTGATGACCGCCGTCTACCTGGTGGAGTACGGCAGGGGACGGCTCAGGCAGGCCATCACGTTCTTCGTGGACGTCATGACCGGCATTCCGTCCATCGTGGCCGGCCTGTTCGTGGTGGCGCTGTGGATCCTGCTGTTCGGCCCGGGCCACACCAACGGCGCGGCCGGCGCGATCGCGCTGTCGGTGCTGATGATCCCGGTCGTGGTGCGCTCCTGCGAGGAGATGCTGCGCCTGGTGCCCAACGAGCTGCGGGAGGCCTCCTACGCGCTGGGCGTGCCCAAGTGGCTGACCGTGCTCAAGGTGGTCCTGCCGACCGCCCTCTCCGGGCTCACCACCGGCGTGATGCTGGCGCTGGCCCGGGTCATCGGCGAGACCGCCCCGCTCATCCTCACCGCGGGCTCCTCGGCCGTCTCCATCAACGCCAACCTCTTCGAGGGGCAGATGATGAGCCTGCCGGTGTTCATCTACTCGCAGGTCCGCATGGGCGGCGCCATCAACTACGAGCGTGCCTGGGCGGGCGCGCTGACGCTGATCATCATCGTGATGCTCCTGTTCCTCGCCGCCCGTCTGGTCTCGCACTTCTTCGCTCCGAAGACGCGCTGACCCGAAACCCCGACGTCCCCACCACCGAACACGGTCTTAGGAAACACAGTGGCCAAGCGAATCGACGTCTCCGGACTGCACGTCTACTACGGCGACTTCCTCGCCGTCGAGAACGTCTCGATGACCATCGAGCCCCGGTCGGTCACCGCCTTCATCGGCTCCTCCGGCTGCGGCAAGTCCACCTTCCTGCGCACCCTGAACCGGATGCACGAGGTCACCCCCGGCGCCCGGGTGGAGGGCAAGGTCCTCCTGGACGACCAGGACATCTACTCCCCCGACGTGGACCCGGTGGAGGTGCGCCGCGAGGTCGGCATGGTCTTCCAGCGCCCCAACCCGTTCCCCACCATGTCCATCTACGACAACGTCATCGCCGGGGCCAAGCTCAACAACAGGCGGCTGCGCAAGTCCGAGGCCGACGACATCGTGGAGCGCTCCCTGCGCGGCGCGAACCTGTGGGAGGAGGTCAAGGACCGCCTGGACCGTCCCGGCGCGGGCCTGTCCGGCGGCCAGCAGCAGCGCCTGTGCATCGCGCGGGCCATCGCGGTGGAGCCCAGCGTGCTGCTCATGGACGAGCCGTGCTCGGCGCTGGACCCGATCTCGACGCTGGCGATCGAGGACCTGATCGCCCAGTTGAAGGAGAACTACACGATCGTCATCGTCACGCACAACATGCAGCAGGCCGCCCGGGTCAGCGACGTGACGGCGTTCTTCAACCTGGCGGGCACCGGCAAGCCCGGCAAGCTCATCGAGATGGGCGAGACCAACAAGATCTTCACCAAGCCGGAGAAGAAGGAGACCGAGAACTACATCACCGGCCGCTTCGGCTAGGCCGTCCCCGGCCCGCGGCTGCGGCCCGCCCGGTCCTCCGGGCGGGCCGCAGCCGTCTGCGCCGGACTTCGCGCCCCGCCGCCGCTCCTCGGCGCCGGGCGGCGCGGGCGCGGCTCACAGCCCGGTCAGCCGCAGCAGCCCGTAGACGCAGGCGGCGACCGCCCCCGACGCCGGGACGGTGAGCAGCCAGAACTTCACGATGTCGACGAACACCGGCCAGCGCACCTCCGCCAGCCGCCGGGCCGTGCCCGCGCCGACGATGGCCGAGGTGGTGGTGTGGGTGCTGGAGATCGGCGCGTGCCAGACCAGCGAGGTGAAGCCGGTGATGAGCGAGACGGCCGCCTCCGCGGCGAACCCCCGGGCCGGGTCGATGCGGCTCACCCGCCGCCCCAGGGTGCGCACGATGCGCCAGCCGCCGGTCGCGGTGCCCAGCGAGACCGCCACCGCCGCGCAGGCCACCGCCCACTTCGGAACGGTGTAGTCGCTCTGGTGGCCGACGGTGACCAGGGCCAGGACGACGATGCCCATGGTCTTCTGCGCGTCCTGGAGCCCGTTGCCCAGCGCCAGGGTCGCCGCCGACACGCTCTGGGCAAGCTTGAAGCCCCGGTTCACCGAGCGCGGGGCGGTGTTGCGGAACAGCCACAGGATCGCCAGCATGATCAGGTAGCCGAGCAGCCAGCCCAGCAGCGGCGCCACCACCATGGGCACCAGGAAGCTGGTGGCGAGCCCGCGCCAGTCGACGCTGCTCGACGAGACCAGCGCGGCCCCGACCATCCCCCCGACCAGCGCGTGCGAGGCCGAGGAGGGCATGCCCCGGTACCAGGCGAAGACGTTCCAGACGACCGCGCCGCACAGCGCCGCGAACAGCACGGCCAGGCCGTCCCCGCCGTGGACGGGGCTGATGATGTCCTGGCCGATGGTGCGGGCCACGCCCTCGCCGAGGAACGCGCCCAGCAGGTTCATCAGCACGGCCAGGGCGATCGCCACCTGGGGGGTGAGCGCCCTGGACGCGACGGAGGTGACGATGGTGTGCGCGGCGTCGTGGAGGCCGTTGGTGAACGCGAAGACCAGGGCCGCCGCGACCACCGCGAGCAGGGCGGATTCGAGGAGCACGGGGGGTGTTCCGGTTCCGGGGTCGGGGGGTGGAAGGGGCGGTCAGGCTTCCTTGACCGCGATGCTCTCGACCGTGTTGGCCACGTGTTCGAAGGCGTCGGCCGCGGCCTCCAACTGGTCGACGACGTCCTTGAGCTTGAGCACCGTCAGTGCGTCGTAGGCCCCGCTGAACAGGTGCGCCAGCAGGCGCCGGTAGATGTGGTCGGCCTGGTTCTCCAGGCGGTTGATCTCGATCCAGTAGCTGGAGAGGTTGCGCATGGAGCGCAGCCGCGGCATGGCCTGTGCGGTGAGCTCGGCGGCGCGCTCCAGGATCCCGACCTGGTCGATGATGCCCTTGGGGAGGCGTTCCAACTGGTACAGCCCGATGAAGTCGACCGCGGCCTCCATGGAGTCCATGACGTCGTCGAGGCTGGAGGTCAGCCGGTAGATGTCCTCCCGGTCGAACGGGGTGACCAGGCTTCCGTTGAGGCGGCGCATGATGGCGTGGGTGCGTTCGTCCCCCGTCTGCTCGCACTGCCGCATCTTCTCGACGATGGCCTCGCGGTCGGCGTCCTCGCTGATCAGTTCCACCAGGAGCCCGGAGGCCACGACCAGTTCGTTCGCGAAGTCGGCGAACATCTCGTAGTAGCTGTCATCGCGCGGTGTCAGGCGAAGACGCACATCTTTCTCCCATGAGTGCGGTAAGGCTCGTGTCCTCTGGGCTGTCGGGCCCTGTCCCGCGGTAGTCCCCGTCTGGGCGCGACCGCGCCGCACCCCCCGGTTCACGGCGCGGGGTGCGTCACTCGATGTTCAGTTACAGCTACCCCGGCGTCGCCAAAATGCCGACGTAGTGGAGCAATTCCATCCTAGCCGCCACACCTCAGACACGAAGGCGGCGAAGTGGACCGCTGTCCCACTCGTTCTCGGAGATAGGGTTTCGTAAACGTGAGACGAACCGGTGGAGAACTCTGCAACCCGAGGAGGCTTCACCGACCGGTCATCTTTCCGAAACGCAAGGTTAACCCACTGTCCACCGCCCGTTCGCCCGGCCGTCCGGACCGGCGTCCCGGCCGGCGCCGCTCCCCGCGGCACAGCGCGACAATCGTTCTCTGATCGTGATCTAAGTCATGGCTTCCCGATCCACCGCCGCACAGCGCCGCCACGCCGCGCTGCGCTCCGCGCTCGACGAGCAGCTCGCCGCTCTGGGCGAGCCGCCCTACGGCGGCCCCGACCTGACCGGACCGGTCCTGGAGGAGTGCGCCCGCGCCGTGCTGCGCGCCGACCGCAGCGGCCTGGAGCCGCACCGCCCGGCCGTCAAGGCCGTGGTGCGCGCGACCCTCGCCGAACTCTCCGCCCGCCACCCCGGGCAGGCCCTGGAGGTCCGCGTCCCGCCGTACGGCGCCGTGCAGTGCATGGCGGGCCCCCGGCACACCCGCGGCACCCCGCCGGGCGTGGTCGAGACCGATCCGCTCACCTGGACCGCGCTGGTTGTGGGGGAAGTCACCTGGGCCGACTCGGTCGCCTCCCACCGCGTCTCGGCCAGCGGCGTACGCGCCGATCTGGCGCCGGTGCTGCCGCTGTGGCCCAGGCAGGACGGGGTGCCCCCGCGTGACTCCGGTCTCGGGAACAGCCACTAAGCTGGATCACGTGTCGCAACCCGACGGCCGTCTCAGCCTGGACATCGATCCCCTGGAACGCGGACCGCAGGACGCCTGCGGAGTGTTCGGAGTCTGGGCTCCAGGCGAAGAAGTAAGCAAGCTGACCTACTTCGGTCTCTACGCACTCCAGCACCGGGGCCAGGAGTCCGCGGGCATCGCCCTCAGCGACGGCGAGCGCATCGTCGTCTACAAGGACATGGGACTGGTCTCCCAGGTCTTCAACGAGGTGACCCTCGACTCCCTCAAGGGGCACCTGGCGATCGGCCACTGCCGCTACTCCACCACGGGGTCGCCCGTGTGGGAGAACGCACAGCCGACCTTCTTCAGTGCGCGTGAGGGCGGACTGGCGCTCGGCCACAACGGCAACCTCATCAACACCCCGGAACTCGCCGCGATGCTGCCCTCGGACCGGCTCAACGCGACGACCGACACCGAGGTGCTGACCAGCCTGCTGGCCGCCGCCCCCCACCGCACCACCGAGGAGGCCGCGCTGGAGGTGCTGCCCAAGGTCAAGGGCGCCTTCTCGCTGGTCTTCATGGACGAGCACACCCTGTACGCCGCCCGGGACCCGCAGGGCATCCGCCCGCTGGTGCTGGGCCGGCTCGACAGCGGCTGGGTGGTCGCCAGCGAGACCGCGGCCCTGGACATCGTCGGCGCCCACGTGGTGCGCGAGGTCGAGCCAGGGGAGCTGCTGCTCATCAACGCCGACGGTGTGGTGTCCCGGCGGTTCGCCCCGGCCGAGCCGAAGGGCTGCCTGTTCGAGTACGTCTACCTGGCCCGCCCCGACACCACCATCGCCGGGCGCAACGTCAACAGCACCCGCGTCGAGGTGGGGCGCCGGCTCGCCGAGCAGCACCCGGCCGACGCCGACATCGTCATCCCGGTCCCCGAGTCGGGCACCCCGGCCGCGGTGGGCTACGCCGAGGGCAGCGGCATCCCGTTCGCCCAGGGCCTGGTGAAGAACTCCTACGTGGGCCGCACCTTCATCCAGCCCAGCCAGACGCTGCGCCAGCTCGGCATCCGCCTGAAGCTGAACCCGCTGCGCGAGGTCATCGAGGGCAAGCGGCTGGTGGTGGTGGACGACTCGATCGTCCGCGGCAACACCCAGCGCGCGCTCGTACGGATGCTGCGCGAGGCGGGCGCCGCCGAGGTGCACGTGCGCATCTCCAGTCCGCCGGTCATGTGGCCCTGCTACTACGGCATCGACTTCGCCACCAAGGCGGAACTGATCGCGGGCAACCTCTCCGTCGAGGAGATCTGCCGCTCCATCGACGCGGACTCGCTCGGATTCATCGACCTGGACGAGCTGGTCGCGGCCACCCGGGTCGCGAAGAACCGGCTCTGCCGGGCCTGCTTCGACGGCGCCTACCCGATCGAGGTCGACGAGGACTCCCGCGGCAAGTACCTGCTGGAGAAGTCCTGCGGCACGCCCAAGCGCACCTAGCCGCCGTCCCGTCCCCAGTCGCCGTCCAGCGGCGCGACCGCCGCGCCGCGCTCCCGACCACCACAGAAGAGGTTTCTCTCGTGTCAGAGGGCGCCACCACCGCCTACGCCGCCGCCGGAGTCGACATCGCCGCCGGCGAGCGCGCGGTGGAACTGATGAAGAGGCACGTGGCACGGACCCGCCGGCCCGAGCTCGTCCCCGACGCCAGCGGTTTCTCCGGGCTGTTCCGGCTCGACCTCGCCAAGTACACTGCCCCGGTGCTGGCCACCTCCACCGACGGGGTGGGCACCAAGGTCATGCTGGCCCAGGAGCTGGACCGGCACGACACGATCGGCATCGACCTGGTCGCGATGGTGGTGGACGACCTCGTGGTCAGCGGGGCCGAGCCGCTGTTCCTGACCGACTACATCGCCTGCGGCTCGGTGGTGCCCGAACGGATCGCCGAGATCGTCGGCGGGATCGCCGAGGGCTGCTGCCAGGCGGGGTGCACGCTGATCGGCGGGGAGACCGCCGAGCACCCCGGCGCGATGGGGCCGGACGAGTACGACCTGGCCGGCGCGGGCACCGGGATCGTCGAGGCCGACGCGATCCTCGGCCCCGACCGGGTCCGCCCCGGCGACGTGGTCGTCGCGATGGCCTCCTCGGGGCCGCACTCCAACGGCTACTCGCTCATCCGGCGTGTCGTCGCCGACGCCGGGCTGGACCTGCGGGCCGAGGTCCCCGAGCTGGGCGGCGAGCTCGGCGCGGTCCTGCTCACCCCGACCAGGATCTACGCCCGGGACTGCCTGGCGCTCGCCGCAGCCGTCGAGGTGCACGCGTTCGCGCACATCACCGGCGGCGGGCTGGCCGCCAACCTGGCCCGTTCGCTGCCGGACACGGTCGACGCGGTGCTGGACCGCGCCACCTGGACGCCCGACCCCGTCTTCGGCTTCATCGCCGAGCACGGTTCGATCTCCCGCGAGGACATGGAGGCCACGTTCAACATGGGCGTGGGCATGGTGGCGGTGGTCGCCGAGGACGCCGCGGAGCGCGCCCTGGCCGTGCTCGCGGAGCGGGGCGTGCCCTCCTGGGTTCTGGGTTCGGTGGTCCCCGGCTCCGGACGGGCCGTCCTCACCGGAGACCACCGTTAGCGGACATGCGAAACCGGGGCTTCTCGTCGGTGAGACAGCCCCGGGTTTCGACCCTGTTCCTGTGTGGTTCGGCGGCTGCGTCTCCGTCGCTCAGAGCTCTTCGAACAGATCGACTGCCGCGCGGTAATCCGGCAGAAAGGCCCGGCTCCGTGCGGTTGACATCTCTGGTCGACGGTGAAGGCAGCGGGGTCAGCGACGGTCCGAGTCGGAGTCGTCGCCCCCCGGGTACTTCTCGGCGTAGTCCGCGTAGCGTTCGATCAGGTCGTCGTAAGGGTCACCGTACGTGTCTTCCGGTGAATCCGAGGACTTCGACGCACGCTCACCGACACCCAGCTCTGACCGAAGCCGATCAAGGTCCGTGTTACCGGTGCTGTACTTCAACCGCCGGGCGACCTTCTGCTGCTTGGCCTTGGCTCGGCCGCGCCCCATTGGCTCGACCCCCTCAACGATTGGGTTCTCGCAAACCCCAGTTCACTAGCAAAACCGCATTGCCGGGCTGGCGGCCATCACCGCACTGACGACAGGCACCAGCTTTACGTACGGATACAACCGTACCCCGTTCAGAGGTGACCTGCCTACGCCGCCCACGTCCAAGCGGTCGTGCCTTCCCCTCCACACCTCCCCGGAGGGGGATTTCGGAAACCGAAATCCTACAGAACCACAGGGCACAAACCTCGGCCGTACACGTCGTCCGCCGTCCGCGCGGGTACGGCGCGGACCGCCGGGCGGCCGGATCCGGTTCCCGCCCGCGACCCCCTGTGAGGTTGCTCTCTCCCGCCGGTTCCCGCCGCCGCGGCGACGATGACCGAAAACAGTTGCCATACCCAGCCAAAATCCCACGTTTCGCGGTTGTTCTGTGTCACTATGCGAGCGTGCTCCCGTATATCGCCTATCTCCGCCTCTACCAGCCTCTCGTGGCCTTCCCCAGCCGGGAACGGGAGTACTGGAGGTCGTATGCGGACTCGCCGCGCTGCCGAGGGCGGATCGAGGCGATGGCGGCCGAACACGAGGAGAGCCTCCAGCGGCTGCTCTGCGACCCGCCGCTGGCCGCGCCCCTGGCGGAGAGCGGGGACGCCTACGTGCGCCGGGTCGGCGGCGAGCTGTTCGTCTGCCCCTGGCAGACCCGGCTGCGCTCCTGGCTCGCCTTCGCCACGCTGCGCACCACGGCCTCGCAGCGGCTGCGCCAGGCGTTCCTCCCCGACCTGGTGGTCCAGGAGACCCAGCGCGACTTCGAGCGGTGGCGCGAGCGGACGGGGAACACCCGGGTCCAGATCCTGACGAGCACCTGGGAGGTGCCGCTCGCCTGGTTCGTGCCGTTCGACCCCGGGGAGCGGCACCTGGTCCTGGAGCACGGCGACGGGGCCCCGGAGGGCGAGCCGTTCGCCCACGCCTCGCAGGGCGGGGCGTGCCCGCAGTGCGGGACCGCGCTGCCGGTCCCGGAGCACGCGCCCGTGCGCACGCTGCTCTACGTCACCCAGGCGGCCGACGCGCTTCCCCGGCTGGCCCGGGCCGTCCGCGTGGTGAGCGGTTGCTCCCCGGCGGGCTCCTCGTTCCTGTACGCCCTGGAGCGCCTGGAGGAGTGGGTGGGCGCGGTGGCGCACCCGCGCGCGCTCCTGGAGCTCGACTACGGCGGTCTGGTGCACCTGCTGGACGACGCGGCCCTTCAGTCCGACCAATCGGCCGCCGAGGTGCACACGGCGCTCACCGCGATGGAGCGGGGACGCCCGGAACTGGTGGCGGCGATGCGCATGCGGCTGCGGGAGCGCTGGGACGCGGTCCGCGCCCTGCGGCACGCCAACTAGGCCCCTGCGCCGCCTTTGCCCAACGCGGGGACGATCGCGCCCGTCAGCAGAGCTTCCGTCCCCGCTCCCGGCACCTCCGAACCTGGTCAACCAGGTTTTTGCCGATGTGTTTTCGGTTTCCGTGCGGGTAGGGACGGGATAGTCAGGGACGAGCCACTCAGTTGACGCCAACCTTACTGAAAGTGGGCATAACATCCGATAGGTAGCGATATAGACTGTGTTGGCACCGTCACCGAGCGCACCGAGGAGGCCTCGGAGCCCCGGACAGCAAGGGGTTCCCCACCGTCTGCACGGGTCGGTGGCCGACACCGGCCAGCGCAGCGACCACTCGACCCGGGGGCACGAGGGGGTCGGACCACTACCCAGGAACCGCCCCTTCCACGGCGGGAACAGCCGGTTTGGGTCCCCATCCTCCCCGCACTTTCGGCCCGCCGGATCGAGAAAACCAGAGTCCGAGAACGAAGTTTTGACCGAATACGCCACATGCCACTAAACGTGTCGCTAGAATCACTCAGCGTGACGCGCTACATGTGCGGCTTTGCGGTCCCATTTGACAAAGTCGCGTTAAGTGGTCGCACAATCACCTCGGGTGATGCCAATATAGACCTCAGGGCAATATTGGACATCCGGACCAAGCGCCAGGATTGAAAGTCTCTAAGGATCAGACAGAGATCCGGGAGGAGAGGCCGTACACATGTCAACTCGCACGCCCGAGGCGGAGCCCCTGTTGACCCCTGCCGAGGTCGCCACCATGTTCCGCGTGGACCCCAAGACCGTCACCCGTTGGGCGAAGGCCGGCAAGCTGACTTCGATCCGCACCCTCGGCGGCCACCGCCGCTACCGGGAGACCGAGGTCCGCGCTCTCCTGGCCGGAATCCCCAGCCAGCGCAGCGAGTAACCTCCTCGCCCCACACGGTTTCGGCGGGACGTCGGGGGGACGCCCACCACCCGAAAGTCCGGGGTGGGCCGCTGCAGCGGCCCACCCCTCAGCATGTCCGGCCCGAGGCGCCCGCCGGGTGCGGCCGGTTCAGGACACCACCTCACCCTCGATGTGGTCGGTCCCGATCCGCTCCCAGTTGATGAAGCGCTCGGTCTCCCCCAGCAGCATGGCGGTCAGCCAGACCGCGACGCCCACGTCGTCGGCGACCCCGAAGAGCGGGACGAACAGTTCGGGGACGAGGTCGACGGGGGAGACGACGTAGGCGAGGGCGGCGAGGAGCAGCACGATCTTCGAGGTGGTCAGCTCCCGGTACTGCCCGCGCATCCGCGCCCCCAGCATGCGCGGCAGGGCCTTGATCCGGGCGCCGAGGGACGGCTTTCCGTTCTGCGTGCTGTCGTAGACCATCTTCCAGGCGGCGGCGCCGGCAGCGGCGCGGTTCGACTTGCGCATTCCTCCACCTCGAAACGGGGTCGGCACGCCCGGAGCGGTTCCGGGCGCCTGGCCATATTGACGTGCCGTGGTGCTTTTCTGTTCCCCCGTGTCGAAAGCTCTTAAGCGCCGGGCGGAGTGACAATCTCTGCACCGCCGCACCGGATTCACGCTCCGCGACCGACGTGTCATAAGTTTGGGATCGGTCGTCCCGATCCGACGACCGACCGCCACGACACCCCGTCACCGGAGGAAGCATTACCGCCCCCCGTCCGTCCGAGCCCTCCCGCGCGGTCCGGCTGCTCGCAGCCGCCGCCGGGCTGCTGCTGACCGCCGCCTGCTGGTCGCCCCCGCCGGGCGCCCGCCCCAGCATCGGGGTGGCCGCCGAGTCCCCGCTGCCCTCCCCCGACGGCGGCGCGACCGCGTCCTCCTCCCCCTCTCCGGCCGGCCCGCTGCCCCTGGAGGGCAGGGTCGTGGTGCTCGACCCCGGCCACAACGGCGGCAACGCCGACGCCGCCGAGCGGATCAGCCGCTCCGTCCCGGCCGGGCCGGGCACCAAGGAGTGCGACACGGTGGGCGCCCGGACCGCGGACGGCTACTACGAGCACGAGTTCACCTGGGAGCTGTCGCTGCTGGTGCGCGACCGTCTGGAGGAGGCGGGCGCCACCGTGGTCCTGACCCGCCAGAGCGACGGCGGCGTCGGCCCGTGCATCGACGAGCGCGCCCGGATCGGCAACGAGGCCGGAGCCGACGCCGCGCTGTCCGTCCACGCCGACGGGGCGGCCCCGGGCTCCCGGGGCTTCCACGTGATCGTCCCCGGCGAGGTCCCCGGGTTCACCGAGCCCATCCTGGAGTCCTCCTACGCGCTGGGCGAGGCCCTGCGCGACGAGTTCCACGCGGTGACCGGCCACCCCTACTCCGACTACCTCGGCGAGGAGGGCATCGACGTCCGCACCGACCTGGGCGGCCTGAACCTGTCCACCGTGCCCAAGGTCTTCCTGGAGGTCGGCAACATGCGCGACCCCGAGGACGCGGCCAAGCTCACCGACCCCGAGTGGCGCGAGCTCGCCGCGGACGGCATCGCCGCCGGGCTGACCCGCTTCCTGGAGGAGTCCGTCCGGAGGTGAAAGGCGGCCGGGAAGCGTCCTGAGTCCCGAAGACCCCTGTCCTTCGGGACACTCCGCTTTCCCCGTGTGTGGTGCCGCTCACGCTCAGTCGGCACAATGGTGCTATGCCACTGACTTCCAGTGATGTGCGCGACAAGCGGTTCAGCCCTTCCCGCATGCGCCTGGGGTACGTCCAGGAGGACGTCGACGCGCTGCTGCGCAGGGTCGAGGCCACCCTCCGGGCGCTCGAACAGGGCACCCGCCCGACGAAGGTCATCACCGCCTCCGACGTGATGCGGTCCCAGTTCCGGACCACCGTGATGCGCCCGGGCTACGACGAGGAAGAGGTGGACGCCTTCCTCGACGAGATCGCCGAGACCCTGCGGGGGTTCGGCCTCTACTCGCAGCAGTTGCGCACCGGCAAGCACAGCGCCGAGTACTTCCGCCGCACCGCGCCGCCTCCCCGCGAGCCCGTCAGTCCCCGCATGCGTCCCGAGGACATCCGCAACAAGGGCTTCAACACCACCCGGCTGCGGGTCGGCTACGCGGAGGAGGAGGTGGACGCCTTCCTCGACCGCGCCGAGGCCACCATCGCCGCACTGGTGGCGGGCCGGGTCTCCGACGCCCAGTTGACCGCGTCGCAGGTGCGCGAGGCCCGGTTCTCCAGCACCCGGCTGCGCTCCGGCTACGTGGAGGCCGAGGTGGACGCCTTCCTCGACGAGATCGCCGACGAGCTGGAGCGCTACGGGCTGCACTGACCGCGCCCGCGGCGGGTCAGTCGGTCCGCAGGCTCGCCAGGAGCAGGTCGGCGTAGTGGGCGCCCAGTTGGGCGCCGCTCAGCTCGCCGTCGGACCGGTACCACATGCTCAGGTGGTGGACCGCGCCGAAGAAGTAGTTGACCACGATGTCCGCCGGGATCTTGTCGTGGAAGACGCCCTCGCTCATCCCCTCCTCGATCAGGGAGCGGAACAGCTCGTGGTACTTGCGGCGCTCCCTGCGCACCTCGCGCTGTCGCCCGGGGGAGAGCATGTGCAGCGACCGGAAGAAGATGACCATGTCGTCGAGGTTGTCCACGGTGGTGCGCACGACGTCGGCGGCCGCCGCGTGCAGCCGCTCGGTCACGTCCCCGCCGCCCTCGACGACCTGGCGCAGCCGGCTCATCTGCAATTTGAGGACGCGCTGGTAGACCGCGAAGAGCAGGTCGTCCTTGGAGGTGAAGTAGTGGTACATCGCCCCCTTGGTGACCCCGGCGGCCTCGACCAGTTCCTGGACCGAGACCCGGTCGAAACCGCGCTGGGCGAACAGCCGGGTGGCCTCGGCCAGCAGGCGATCCGGCACGGAGGGGGAGACCGTCTTCGACTCGACTGACTGCGTCATGTTCCTCTGCCTCTCGCGTCCACCGCCTGTCCGTGGCGCCGCCGTCCCCGGGTGTGCCGGTCCAAGCATAGGACACGGGACATACCAACCAGTATGTCACCGTCCAGTCCCCTCCGGGACGGCAGTTTCCGACGATATCGGTGACCGAGCGGTAACCGGGCACCGAATTCCCTCCGGAACAGGCGGCGACAATTCTCGCACCGGAACGACCGCGGCACACCGTGGCAAAAGACCCCGACCCGAACCTGTGTTCGGTAGGGTGCGCGGGTGAGTCTCTACAACGAACAGATCGACGTCCGTTCCACCGTAGGCGACACCCCCGCCCTGTTCGCCTGGCGCGGCACCCTCTACCGGGTACGCCGGGTCATCGGCACCTGGGGCGACACGGCTCCCACCGAGGGGCGACTGGTCCGGGTGGCGGCCGAGTCCGACCACGGCCACCCCGGCATCGCCGACATCGCCCTGGACCCCGAGACCAACCACTGGACGATGCGGCGGCTGTGGCACTGAGCTCCTAGGACGCGGCCCCGCCCGCCTCGACCTCGACCTCCACGGTCGTCTCTCCCTGCGGCTCGCAGAGGGCCTGCCCGGCGGTGATCTCGGCGATCCAGGCCGCGAACTCCGCCGGGCCGGTCCCGACCAGCGCGACGTCCAACTGGACGTCGGCCCCGTAGCGCACGTCCAGCACCCGGTGCGGCGACTCCCGCAGCGCGCTCTCCAGCCGCCCGGCCTGCTGGTAGTCGGCCAGCACCGCCATCACCGGCAGCGTGCGCCGCTCCAGCACCCCCACCGCGTCGACCGCCTCCGCCACCGCGGCCCCGTAGGCGCGGATCAGTCCGCCCGCGCCGAGCTTGATCCCCCCGAAGTAGCGGGTCACCACCGCGACGGTGTCGGTGAGCCCGCGGTGGCGCAGCACCTCCAGCATGGGAATCCCCGCGGTCCCCGCGGGCTCGCCGTCGTCGCTGGACCGCTGCACCCCGCCGTCCTCGCCCACCACGTAGGCGGTGCAGTTGTGGGTGGCGTTCCAGTGCAGCCTGCGCCGTTCCGCGATGAACGCCCGCGCCTCGTCCTCGTCCGCCACCCGGGCGAGCGCGCAGATGAAACGGGACTTCTTGATGTCGATCCGGTGCTCGCCGCCGCGTCTGATCGTTCTCATGCCGCCTCCGATCGTATGCGCCGCACCGGACGCCGCCGCGGCCCTCTGTAGGGTCGGTGCCATGCCGACACCCCCATTCGTCCTGCGGTTGCGCGAGCACGTGGGCCACGCCCTGCTGCCCCTCGTCGGAGTGACGGCGGTGGTCGTCGCCCCGGACGGGCGCATCCTGCTGCACCGCCGCGCCGACGACGGACGCTGGTGCACCCCCGGCGGCCTCGTGGAGCCCGGCGAGCAGCCCGCCGCCACCCTGGTGCGGGAACTGGAGGAGGAGACCGGGCTGCGCGTCCACCCCGAGGCGCTGGTCAGCGCGGTCATGGAGGAGCCCTACACCTACCCGAACGGGGACCTGGTGCAGATCCTCGACCTGACCTTCCGCTGCCGACCGGTGTCGGGCGAGGCTCGCGTCAACGACGACGAGTCCCTGGAGGTGCGCTGGTTCGCCTACGCCGACCTGCCGCCGATGCCGGGGCGCATCATGCGCCGCATCGACCACGCGCTGTCGGGCACGGTCGGCTGGTTCGACCTCCGCGACGGGCCGTGGCGCGAGCCCTGACCCGTACCCGCCCCCGCTCCCGGCACGGCGTGTCCGCGCTGCGGCGGACCCGCCTGCCGCGACCGCGTCGGGGCGGGTGATTCGGTGCGGCCGGACCGGTCCCGGTCAGTTCGGCAGGTTCTCCTCGATCGCGCTGATGACCTCGGGGTCCTCCGGCTCCACCGCGGACCGGAACCGGTAGAGCACCCTTCCGCCGGGCGCGACGAGGAACTTCTCGAAGTTCCACTCGACGTCCCCGGCCAGGCCCCGGGTGTCGCGGGCCTTGGTCAGCTCGGCGTAGAGGGGGTGCCGGTTGGGACCGTTCACCTCCATCTTCTCCAGGATGGGGAAGCTGACCCCGTAGGTCGTGGCGCAGAACAGCCGGATCTCCGCGGCGTCCCCCGGCTCCTGTCCGCCGAACTGGTTGCAGGGCACGCCGATCACGGAGAACCCGCGGTAGGCGTACGCTTCCTGGAGTCTTTCCAGCCCGCTGTACTGCGGGGTGTAACCGCACTTGGAGGCGACGTTGACGATCAGCAGCAACTGGTTGTGCGGCAGTCGGAACGGCTCGCCCTCCAGGGTGCGCAACTCGCTCTGGTAGATCTTCATGCCCGGAGCCTAACCCGATCCGCCTCAGCCGCCGGGCACCCGATCCCGCGAACACTCTCGGTGACGGTTGCGGCGACTCGCGTGTCCGCCCCCGGTCGGAGCCCTAGGATCGGGCACAGATCAGTCCGGCCGAGGAAGAAGTAGGTAGCGACATGCGCAGCGGACGGCGACGCCTCTGGACGCTGGTGACCGGCGTGATCCTGCTGTCCGCCGCGGTGTCCTGCACGGACCGGGACGCCCCTCCCGAACCGGCGCCGTCCTCGCCGCGGCCCCTCCCCACGGTCTACGAGGGGGAGGCCCCGCCCGGCCTGGCGGACACTCCGCTGCGCTACCTGCACGACCCGCAGGAGCCCGCCCAGGAGATCCTGGACGACCCCCGCGGCGTGCGCATCCACGCGGTCGGCGACGCCTTCCTCATCAGTTCCAACAGCGAGGAGCGGCACCTGTTGCAGGAGGCCGCCGACGGCCGCGTCCTGTGGCGGGGCGAGTCGCGGGTCGAGCGGTTCACCCAGGACCGGACCGGGGCGGACGTGTTCGAGGTGAGCACGCGCGAGGGGGACCGGGTCACCCGCAGCGTGGTGGACGCGGCGGGCCGGACGGTGTGGACCAGCTCCGACCCCCGCGAGAGCTACCTCAACGGGCTGGTCGTGCGCGCCCCCGCCGACTGGAGCGCGAGCGAGCCGTACGGCGAGTTCGTGATCCGCGAGCCCGCGGAGGGCGGCGTCGAGTGGTCCTACGAGTTCACCGCGCCCGAGGACCCCGCCCGGGGGGACGCGCAGGAGGACGGGGACAAGGACGCGGAGGACGAGGAGGCCGCCGCGCACCTGGGCGTCCCGGTGGGCGCGCGGGACGAGGTGGTGCTGCTGGACGACGGCGCCGGGCTGCTCCAGGCCCGCGACCTCGCCGACGACGGGGCACTGCTGTGGCGCGTCTCCGGCGACTCCGTGGAGGCCCCGGACGGCCGGACGCTGTCCACCCCCCGGCCGCACCTGGTCGGCTTCTACACGCTGCCCGCCGCGGAGAAGGAGGAGGACGCGCCGACCGGCGCCGAGGAGTCCGCGGAGCCGGACGAGACCGCCGAACCGCGGTGGACCGTGCTGGTCCGCTGGAGCAGCCCCGAGGAGTCCTCCCTGCTCTCCCTGCACGACCTGCGCGACGGGACGACGCTGTGGACGCTCGGCGAACCGGGCAGCAACCCCCTGGGCGACTCGTTCGGCGCCACGCCGGTCCCCGGCACCGTCTGGGACGGCGCGACCGGCACCCTCCTGGTGCCGCAGGCCGACGCCGCGACCACGGTGATCGCCGTGGACCTGGCCGCGGGCGAACGGCTGTGGTCGTTCGACAGCGTCGCGGAACGGTCGGTGTCGCCGCGCTTCGCCCTGGCCGGGTACGTCTACGGCGACTCCCGCGCCGACGACGACGGCTCCCAGGTGGTGTTCGAGGCCACGACCAAGGACGTCGTCGCCGACGACCTGACCGGCTACGTGGAGGCGGTCACCGACAACGGCCACGCCCTCGTCGTGCAGGACCGGCAGCGCTTCGTCTTCGCCCCCGAGACCCCGCCGAAGCCCACCGCCGCTCCGTCACTGTCGCCCACAGAGCGTGGTTGAGGTGCACCGTCACCGAACCCTGGTGCGCTCCAAACCGAATGCCGTTCTCTACCATCCGAAGTATGAGCGTGCCGGAGAACACAGCCACGACCACCGGTGCCCTGACCCTGGCCGCCGACTTCCCCTCGGTGTCGAAGGAGCAGTGGCGCGACCTGGTCGCAGGAGTGCTGCGCAAGAGCGGTGTGGACGTCGACGCGGCGTCCGGTGCACCCGAGAGCCTCCTGTCCACCACCACCTACGACGGAATCACCATCCAGCCGCTGTACGACCGTGACGACGACATCGAGTCCGGTTTCCCCGGCATCGCACCGTTCATCCGGGGAGCGCGGCCCCAGGGCGCGGTGGCCGACGGCTGGGACGTGCGCCAGTACCACGCCCACCCCGACGCCGCCGCCGCGCGCCGGGCGGTCCTGGAGGACCTGGAGAACGGGGTCACCTCGATCTGGCTGGGCGTGGGCGCGGCCGGGGTGCCGGTGGACCGGATCGGCGAGGTGCTCGCCGACGTCCACCTGGACCTGGCCCCGGTCGTCCTGGACGCCGGAGCCGACTACGAGGCCGCCGCGGCGGCCCTGTTCACCGCGTACGCCGACCGGGACCTGCCGGACAGCGCGGTCTCCGGCAACCTGGGCATCGACCCGCTCGGCCTGGCCGCCCGCACCGGTGAGCGCGCCGACGTCGCCGCGGCCGCGCGGTTCGCGGCCGGGCTCGCCGCCGCCCGCCCCGGCCTGCGCCTGGTGGTCGCCGACGGCACCCCGGTCCACGAGGCCGGCGGTTCGGAGGCGCAGGAGCTGGGCGCCGCCGTCGCCGCGGGCGTGGCCTACCTGCGCGCGCTGACCGACGCCGGGCTGGACCTGGCCGACGCGGCGGCGCGGATCGAGTTCCGGTTCGCCGCCGACGCCGACCAGTTCCTCACCATCGCCAAGCTGCGCGCCGCCCGCGCCATGTGGAACCGGGTCACCGAGGTGTGCGGTCTGCCCGAGGAGCGCCGCGGCATGCGCCAGCACGCGGTCACCTCCGCGGCGATGATGACGCGCCGCGACCCGTACGTGAACATGCTGCGCACCACCCTGGCCTGCTTCGCGGCGGGAGTGGGCGGCGCGGACGCCGTCACCGTCCGCCCCTTCGACACGGCCCTGGGCCTGCCCGACGCGCTGGCCCGCCGCATCGCCCGCAACACCCAGTCGCTGCTGCTGGAGGAGTCGCACATCGCCCGGGTCATCGACCCCGCGGGGGGCTCCTTCTACGTGGAGCGCCTCACCGCCGAGCTGTACCAGCGGGGGTGGGCGTTCTTCCAGGAGCTGGAGGCCGCCGGGGGCCTGGCCGAGGCGCTGGCCTGCGGCCTGGTGGCCGAGCGGGTCGACGCGGTCTGGCAGCAGCGCCGCGTCAACCTGGCCCACCGCCGCGACCCGCTGACCGGGGTGAGCGAGTTCCCCAACCTGGACGAGCCGGTCCTGGAGCGCGACCCCGCGCCCGCGGCTCCCGTGTCCGACGCCCCCAACGCGCTGCCGGCGCGCCGCTACGCCGCCGAGTACGAGGCGCTGCGGGACCGCTCCGACGCGACCCTGGCCGAGACGGGGGCGCGGCCCCGGGTGTTCCTGGCCACGCTGGGGCCGGTCGCCGTGCACACCGCGCGGGCGACCTTCGCCGCCAACCTGTTCCAGGCCGGCGGCATCGAGCCGGTCAGCGGCGGCGGAGCCGGTCCGCAGGAGGCCGCGGCCGCGTTCCGGGAGAGCGGGGCGCGCGTCGCCTGCGTGTGCTCCAGCGACCGGGTCTACGCCGAGCAGGCCGCCGCCACCGTCGCCGCGCTGCGGGAGGCGGGCGCCGAGCGGGTGCTGCTGGCCGGAAAGCCCTCCGACGACCTGTCCGCCGCCGGAGTGGACGGCTTCGTGTTCTCCGGCTGCGACGCACTGACCCTGTTGACCGACCTCAGCGACTTCCTGGGAGCAGCCCGATGAGCGCCAACATCCCGAACTTCGCGGAGGTCGCCGCGGGCACCCCCGCGGCCGCCTCCGGTCCCGAGTCGGCCGAGCGGTGGCGCCGGGCGCTGGCCGAGGCCACCGGCAAGGGCCCCGACGCGCTGGTGTGGGAGACCCCCGAGGGCATCGGCGTCAAGCCGCTGTACACCGGGGCCGACCGCGAGGGCCTGGACTTCCTCGACACCTATCCCGGGCTGGCGCCGTTCCTGCGCGGCCCGTACCCGACGATGTACGTCAACCAGCCGTGGACGATCCGCCAGTACGCGGGCTTCTCCACGGCCGAGGAGTCCAACGCCTTCTACCGGCGCAACCTGGCCGCCGGGCAGAAGGGCCTGTCGGTCGCGTTCGACCTGGCCACCCACCGCGGCTACGACTCCGACCACCCCCGGGTGGCGGGCGACGTCGGCATGGCCGGGGTGGCGATCGACTCCATCTACGACATGCGGCAACTGTTCGACGGCATCCCGTTGGACCGGATGAGCGTGTCGATGACCATGAACGGCGCGGTGCTGCCGGTGATGGCGCTGTACATCGTGGCCGCCGAGGAGCAGGGGGTGGCGCCCGAGCAGTTGGCGGGGACCATCCAGAACGACATCCTCAAGGAGTTCATGGTCCGCAACACCTACATCTATCCGCCGCAGCCGTCGATGCGGATCATCTCCGACATCTTCGCCTACACCTCGCAGCGGATGCCGCGGTTCAACTCCATCTCGATCTCCGGCTACCACATGCAGGAGGCGGGGGCCACCGCGGACCTGGAGCTCGCCTACACGCTGGCCGACGGCGTGGAGTACATCCGCGCCGGGCTGGACGCCGGGCTGGAGGTGGACGCGTTCGCGCCGCGCCTGTCGTTCTTCTGGGCGATCGGCATGAACTTCTTCATGGAGGTCGCCAAGCTGCGCGCGGCCCGGCTGCTCTGGGCCAAGCTGGTCAAGCAGTTCTCGCCGCGCAACCCCAAGTCGCTGAGCCTGCGCACGCACTCGCAGACCTCCGGCTGGTCGCTGACCGCCCAGGACGTGTTCAACAACGTGGTGCGCACCTGTGTGGAGGCGATGGCCGCCACCCAGGGGCACACCCAGTCCCTGCACACCAACGCGCTGGACGAGGCGCTGGCGCTGCCCACCGACTTCTCCGCGCGCATCGCCCGCAACACCCAGTTGCTGTTGCAGCAGGAGTCGGGGACCACCCGCGTCATCGACCCGTGGGGCGGCAGCTCCTTCGTGGAGCGGCTCACCCACGAGCTGGCCGTGCGGGCCTGGGGGCACATCCGCGAGGTGGAGGAGGCCGGCGGCATGGCCAAGGCCATCGACGCGGGCATCCCCAAGATGCGCATCGAGGAGGCGGCGGCGCGCACCCAGGCGCGCATCGACTCCGGGCAGCAGCCGGTGATCGGCGTCAACAAGTACCGGCCGGCCGCGATGGACGAGATCGAGGTCCTCAAGGTCGACAACAGCCGGGTGCGCGCCGAGCAGATCGAGAAGCTGCGGCGGCTGCGCGCCGAGCGCGACGAGGAGGCCGTGCAGGAGGCGCTGCGGCGGCTCACCGCGGCGGCGGCCGCGACCGCGAACGGCGCGACGCTGGAGAACAACCTGCTCGCCCACGCGGTGGAGGCGGCCCGCGCCAAGGCCACGGTCGGGGAGATCTCCGAGGCCGTGGAGAAGGTGTTCGGGCGGCACTCCGGCCAGATCCGTACCATCCAGGGCGTGTACCGGAACGAGGCGCAGAACTCGGAGGCGGCGCGGGTGTCCATGGACGAGGTGGCCGCGAAGGTCGCGGAGTTCGAGGAGGCGGAGGGGCGCCGTCCGCGCATCCTGGTCGCCAAGATGGGCCAGGACGGCCACGACCGCGGGCAGAAGGTGATCGCGACCGCGTTCGCCGACCTCGGCTTCGACGTCGACCTGGGGCCGCTGTTCCAGACGCCCGCCGAGGTCGCCGCGCAGGCGGTGGAGGCCGACGTGCACATCGTCGGCGTGTCGTCGCTGGCCGCGGGGCACCTGACGCTGGTGCCCGCGCTGCGCGACGAGCTGGCGGCGCTGGGGCGCTCCGACATCCTGATCGTGGTGGGCGGCGTGATCCCGCCCGCCGACTTCGACGCCCTGTACGAGGCGGGCGCCGCGGCGATCTTCCCGCCCGGCACCGTGATCGCCGAGGCCGCGCTGGAGCTCCTCGACCGGCTCCGCGAGAGCCTGGGGCACTGACGCTCCGGCGGGTCGAGCGCGGGGACCCCGGGCGTGCCCGGGGTCCCCGCGGCGCTCCCCCGCCAAGCGGCGGACCGGACCGATCTGGAAGCATCGAGGAGCCATGAGCAGAACCATCGACATCGACGCCTACGCCGAGGGCGTGCTCGCCGGGCACCGGCCCACGCTGGCGCGGGCGATCACCCTGGTGGAGTCGCGTCGGCCCGACCACGTCCGGCTGGCCCAGGAGCTCCTCGTGCGGCTGCTGCCGCACAGCGGGAAGGCGCACCGGGTGGGCATCACCGGCGTGCCGGGGGTGGGCAAGTCCACGTTCATCGACGCGCTGGGCAGCCTGCTGACCGGGCGGGGCCACCGGGTGGCGGTGCTCGCGGTGGACCCCTCCTCGGTGCGCACCGGCGGCAGCATCCTGGGCGACAAGACCCGCATGGCCCGCCTGTCCACGGACCCGAACGCGTTCGTGCGCCCCTCCCCCTCCGCCGGGACGCTGGGCGGGGTGGCCCGCGCCACCCGCGAGACGATGCTCCTGATGGAGGCCGCCGGGTTCGACGTGGTGCTGGTGGAGACGGTGGGGGTCGGCCAGTCCGAGGTGGCGGTGGCCGGGATGGTGGACTGCTTCCTGTTCCTCACGCTGGCGCGCACCGGCGACCAGCTCCAGGGCATCAAGAAGGGCGTGCTGGAGCTGGTGGACGTGGTCGCGGTGAACAAGGCCGACGGCCCGCACGAGCCGGAGGCCCGCCGGGCCGCCCGGGAGCTGTCGCGCGCGCTGCGGCTGCTGCAACCGGTCTCCCCGTCGTGGACTCCGCCGGTGCTCACTTGCAGCGGTCTGGAGGGCACCGGGCTGGACGCGGTGTGGGAGCAGGTGCTGGCCCACCGCGCGGCCCTGGAGGAGACCGGCGAGCTGGCCGAGCGCCGCAGCCGCCAGCAGGTGGACTGGATGTGGAGCCAGGTCAAGGACCGGCTGCTGGAGAACCTGCGCACCGCTCCGGGGGTGCGGGCGCTCGCCCCGCGCCTGGAGGAGGAGGTGCGGTCGGGGACGACCACCGCAACACTCGCCGCAGAGCAAATACTCTCCGCATTCACAGAGTCACCACAGAGTGACTGACGAAACAGCAGACCCTGTTTTATTCCCGGGTTTCCGCCGGGCTCGAACCGGTCGGGACCGACGGCTCGAAAATTTCTTGCTTCCAGCCATTCCCGATTGACGTTTTGGCTAATACCGTGTGTGTCCAAAGCCTTACGAGCGACCAGGGGATCGGGGAGAGGCGCCCCCGTCGCATGGTGCGGATGAACACCGTGGGGCGGGAGTATCGGCGCGACAAGGGACCGCGCTGAGGGCAACCGGTCTGAGAGGTGACCTGTGGTCGCTGATGGGGACCCCTCATGATTTCGTGAGGCTGGGAGGAGTGACAACGTGTACAGGCTTGGGGTGAGCACCCGGGTCGAGAACCGCAGCGTGATCGTTTCGGTGGAGGGAGACCTCGACATCGCCACGGCGGGAGATCTGCGTTCCGCGGTCCAGTCCGCGATCGACGCGCACGGACCGTAGCTGATCCTCGACTTCTCCGCCCTGGACTTCATGGATTCCAGTGGACTCAACGCCGTCATCAGCGCCTACCGCCTGGTGCGGGAGCGCGGCGGCAGCCTCGCACTCGCCGCGCCGAACGAGCGGGTCACCAAGGTGATCCGCCTGGTGGGCCTGCACCGCCAGCTTCCGGTGCACCGCACGGTGGCGGCGGCGGTCGTCGCCATGCAGGCCCTGGTGGCCCGGCAGGCCGGCTGATTCCCCACCGCCGGGCGGCCGGCGGAAGACTCCCGTGGTCCCGGTCGGCTCCGGCCGGGGCCACGGCCGCGCCCGCGTTTCCCGGACGCCTCCGGTGCGCAGCGCGTTTTTCCGGTGAGCCGCGCCCGTGTTTCCGCCACGCACAAGACAGCTACTCTCAGTAATAAGAGAATTACTTTTCGCTCCTCCTGTGGCCTGCGGTCGCGGGCACGGCCTCCTCCCCCGTTCCGCTCACCACCCGACCGCGCCGCGGACGGCCTCCCGGGCCTCCCGCGGTCCCGCCGCCGCCAGCGCCAGGGCCGCCAGGTCGCGGCAGTCCCGCAGGCTGTGTCGGGCCAGCGCACGGCGCACCCCGGGCAGGGCGGGGGCGGCCATGGACAGGCTCGTGGCACCGAGTCCCACGAGCACCAGGGCGAGCAGGGGATCGGCGGCGGCCTCCCCGCACACCCCCACCGGTCTGCCCAGGCTCCGGCCCGCCGCCCCCACCCGGCCGACCAGGTGCAGCAGCGCGGGCTGCCACGGGTCCAGCAGGTCGGGCAGGGCGTTGCGGGTGCGGTCCGCCGCCAGGGTGTACTGGGACAGGTCGTTGGTGCCGACGGACACGAAGTCCACCTGCCGCAGGATGCGGTCGGCGAGCAGCGCGGCCGAGGGCACCTCGACCACCACGCCGACCTCGGCGAGCCCGGCCTCGCGCGCCATCCCGACGAAGTCCGCGGCCTCCTGGGGAGTGGCGACCATCGGCGCCATCACCTGGACGCGCGCCCCGGTCTCCCGGGCCGCCCGCGCGACCGCCGCGAGCTGGCGGCGCAGCACCCCGGGGCAGGTGCGCACGGTGCGGAACCCCCGCGTCCCCAGCGCCGGGTTGGGCTCGTCGCCCTGGGCCGCGAAGGCCAGCGGCTTGTCCGAGCCCACGTCCAGGGTGCGCACCGTCACCACACGGTCGCCGAAGGCCCGGAACAGCCGCGCGTAGGCGGCGTACTGCTCCTCCTGGGTCGGTTCGGTGACGCGGTCCAGGAACAGGAACTCGGTGCGCAGCAGCCCCACTCCCTCGCAGTCGTGCGCGGCGGCGCGCTCGGGGTCCTCCCCGCCCAGGTTGAGCAGGAGCGCCACGGGGTGCCCGTCCGCGGTACGCCCCGGCCCGGTGACCTCCGCGTCGGCGGCCGGGCGGGCCGGGCGCACCGGCGGGGCCTGCCCCGCCGCGGGGCGCACCACGACCTCGCCCCGGTCGCCGTCGACCGCGACCGGAACGCCGTCGTACAGCCGGTGCGCCTCGGTGCAGGCGACGACGGCGGGGATGCCGAGCGAGCGGGCCAGGATCGCGGTGTGGTCGGTGGGGCCGCCCATCCGGGTGACGATCGCCAGGACCGTCTGGGGGTCCAGGCGGACGGTGTCGGCGGGCGCGAGGTCTTCGGCGACCAGCACGAACGGATGGCCGGGGGCGGGTGGGCGGGGCATGGGGGCGTCCAGCAGCACCGCCAGCGCCCGGTTGCGGATGTCGCCGAGGTCGGCGGCGCGGTCGGCCAGGTAGCCGCCCATGGAGCGGAACACTTCCTGGTAGGAGGTGATGGCGGCGTCGAGCGCCCACTCCGCCGCGAGCCCTTCCCGGACCCGTTCGGCGATTGCGGCGGCCAGTTGCGGGTCGGCGGCCATGAGGGCCTGCGCCTCCAGGATCTCCCGGGCCGGGCCGTCGAGGGAGGCGGCCTGCGCGCGCAGCAGTTCGGCGACGCGCTCCAGGGCGGCCAGGGCGCGGGCGGTCTCCGCGGCGGGGTCGTCGACCGCGGGGCGCACCCCGGGCAGGGCGGGCGGCGGGGCCAGCACCGCGACCGGCCCGACGGCCCTTCCCGGGCTGGCCGGCACCCCGGTGAGCGTCCGCTCCCCGACGGCAGGGGGTCTTCGGTTCGGTTCCATTCCGTCCTCCGTCGTCCCGTCGGCACACCGCGCTCCGGCGGCCGCGGGCCGGCCGCGGGGCGCGGAATTCCCTCCATGGTGGTGGACCCGCCGCGCCACGGCCAGTCCCCCTGCTGGTCGACAATGGGGGGATGAGCCAAGCCGACATCGACGCGGTCAGCGCGCTGGCCGACCCGGTGCGCCGGCGACTCTACGAGTACGTGGCGGGCCGGGACGGTGAGACCAGCCGCGCCGAGGCCGCCGACGCCGTGGGCGTGCAGCGTACCCTGGCCGCCTTCCACCTGGACAAGCTGGTGGAGGCGGGGCTGTTGACGACGAGCCGCCGCAAGCTCTCCGGCCGCGAGGGCCCCGGGTCGGGGCGCCCGGCCAAGCTGTACCGGCGCGCCGACCGCCAGGTGGACGTGCACCTGCCGCCCCGCGACTACGAGAGCGCGGCGCACCTGCTGGCCGAGGCGGTGCAGCGGGCGGGCGCCGAGGAGCCCCTGTACGCGGCGGCCCGCGCGGAGGGCAGGCGCCGGGGCGGCGCCGTCTCCGCCGAAGGCCCGGTCGACCTGGAGCAGCTCCGCGAGGCCCTGGTCAGCCTGGGCTACGAGCCCGCGGCGGACGACGGAGACCCGGAGACGCTGCGGCTGCGCAACTGCCCGTTCCACACGCTCGCCCGCGACTTCCCGCCGCTGGCCTGCGGGATGAACCTGGAGCTGCTGAGCGGGCTGCTGGCGGGCGCGGGGGCGGAGGGCTTCACCGCGCGCATGGCCCCGCGGCCCGGGCACTGCTGCGTCGCCATTTCTAAAAACAAAAATCATTGACTTAGAAGGCCGGGGCGTGGTGGACTCCTCCCCATGAGCGGTTACCACCTCGCCCAACTGAACATCGGCACCCTCAAGGCCCCCATGGACTCCCCCGAGGTCGCGGAGTTCTTCGCGCTGCTCGACCCGATCAACGCCCTGGCCGACGCCAGCCCCGGCTTCGTGTGGCGCTACCGCTGCGAGGGGTCCGACGACGCCACCGGAGAACGCTTCTTCGGCGACGACCTGCTGCTCAACCTCTCGGTGTGGGAGTCGGTCGAGGCACTGTGGGAGTTCACCTACCGCAGCGCCCACCTGGACCTGGTGCGGCGCCGCCGCGAGTGGATGATCCCGCTGGCCGAGCGCCACCTGGTGCTGTGGTGGGTGCCGGCCGGGCACCTCCCCTCCCTGGAGGAGGCGGGCGACCGCCTGGACCTGATCCGCGCCGAGGGACCCACCGAGCGGGCGTTCGACTTCCGCACCCGCTTCCCCGCCCCCGCCTGACAGTTGTCCACAGGCTCCCGGGCGCACTGCATCGACTCAAGCACTTTGAGTAATCTATGCGGCCAAGCCTGTGAATCCTGTCACCTTCTGGGAGGCACCAGCCATGCGCACCCCGTCAACCGTCGCCGCCGCGGCCCTGTCCCTCCTCCTGTTGACGGGCTGCGGCTCCTTCGGCGAGGAAGCACCGGAGCCCTCGCACCAGGTCGAGGCGGCCTTCGAGACCTGGAGCGAGGGCGCGGAGGCCGTCACCTACGACCCGGCGAACGTCCCCGAGGGGGCCACCGTCAAGGTCACGATCACCCCGGTCGACTCCGGCTCCGACATCGCCCTCACCGTGGAGGGCCTGGTCGGCGACCGCGACTACGGTGCCCACCTGCACACCAAGCCCTGCGGCGAGAACCCCGAGGACGCGGGGCCGCACTACCAGAACGAACCGGCCCCCGACCCCTCCACGCCCGACCCCGACTACGCCAACCCGCAGAACGAGGCGTGGCTGGACTTCCACACCGACGCCGAGGGGCGCGCCCACTCCCAGACGTCGGTGTCGTGGACGCCCCGCGACGGGGAGGCGAACTCGGTGGTCATCCACGCCGAGCGCACCCAGACCGTGCCCGTCCTCGCCGGGACCGCCGGAGAGCCGCTGGCCTGCGTCACGATCCCGCAGTGACGCGCGGCCGGGCTGCCCGCCGCGGCGTCAGGGCCGCAGCCCGATCGTGGCGCTGGCGCGGCGCTGCGCTGTGGGCAGCCACGGCAGCGGAACGAGGTCGCCCAGGAAGCGGTACTCCCGGCCCAGCCGCGCGCTGGTCTCGTCGCTGCCGCGGGCCGCGCACAACTGGCCCCACCACGCGGCGATGTCGGCCCACCCCGGAGCCGACAGCGAACCCCCGGTGTGCTGCACCGACAGCGCCGCGCACAGGTTGGCGAAGCGCAGCCGCTGCTCCAGGGGCCACCCGGCCAGGGTCCCCACGATGAACCCGGCGCCGAACACGTCGCCCGCGCCGGTGGTGTCGACCGCGTCGATCACGATGCCCTCGACCTCGGCCTGCTCGCCGGTGGTCTGGTCGATCGCGATCGCCCCGCGCGGGCCGTCGGTGACCACCGCGACCGGGACGTACTCGGCGAGCGCGGCCAGGGCCAGCGCCGGACTGCCGGTGCGGGTGTAGGACATCGCCTCGATCGCGTTGGGCATGAACGCGTGGCAGTGCCGCAACTGCTCCAGCACCGACCTGGACCACCGCTGGCTGTCGTCCCAGCCCACGTCGGCGAAGAGCAGGGTGCCGTCCTTGGCCTGCTCCTGGGCCCACTGCGGCACCTCGCCGTCGCTGCTCAGGCTGACGAAGGCGGCCCTGGCCCGGGGCAGGTCGCGGGCCATGTCGTGCAGCGGGATCGGGGAGGGGTGCTCGTGGGTGACCATGCTGCGGTCGCCCCGGTAGGCCAGCGACACCGTGAACGGGGAGTGCCAGTTGGGGATCCGCCGCGACGCCGAGAGGTCCACCATCTCCTGCGTCGCCAGGGTCTCCCAGCAGAAGTCGCCGTAGACGTCCTCGCCGAACGCCGCCGCCACCGCGGTCCGCAGGCCCAGCCGGGACGCGGCCACCGCCATGTTGGCCACCCCGCCGGGACACGACCCCATCCCCTGGGCGCCGACCTCGGTACCGCTGGAGGGCGGCGCGGACAGCCCGGTCAGCACGATGTCGAAGAAGACCGTCCCGCTCAGCGCCAGGTCGACGGCCGGACCACCGCCGCCGCGGGTCTTCTCCAGCACGTCCTTCGGCTCCCCGACGAGGGGAGTGGATTCGAGTGCACCGTACTCCGCGGTGAGTGCCCGGGGCTCCGCTTCTCCATCCGTGGCCATACCGGCTCCCTGCATGTCCGACGTCCAGAACCGTAGAGTAACCGCTCCTGGCCTGGTGACCTGCGCTGCCCGGCGCCGCCGCGTCCCCCCGCGTCGCACTACCGTGGA
>NZ_KQ950182.1:301452-343883 GCF_001517975.1 Thermobifida cellulosilytica TB100 | reverse complement strand
TGGCCCTGGCCGCCGGGGTGCTCGGCCAGGAGACGGTGGGCGCGGGCGGCATCAGCTACGGCCTGCGCACGGTGCCGGTGGCCGTGGACATCGCCCGGCGCGTCGCACGGCTCGCCCCCGACGCCTGGGTGGTCAACTTCACCAACCCCGCGGGGCTCATCACCGAGGCGATGACCCGGGTGCTGGGCGACCGCGTCGTGGGCATCTGCGACTCCCCCGTGGGCCTGGGCCGCCGGGCGGCGCGCGCGCTCGGCCTGGACCCCGACCGCGTCCACCTCGACTACGCGGGCCTCAACCACCTGGGCTGGCTGCGCGGCCTGTACGCCGACGGGCGGGACCGACTGCCGGAGCTGCTCGCCGACGAGGCCGCGCTCACCTCCTTCGAGGAGGGCCGCCTGTTCGGCGCGGCGTGGCTGCGCGCCCTGGGCGCGCTGCCCAACGAGTACCTGCACTACTACTACCTGGCACGGGAGGCCCGGGAGGCGATCGCGCACACCCTCGCCGGGGGCGGCCGCACCCGCGGCGAGCAACTGGTGGCGCAGCAGCGCGAGTTCTACCGGGAGGCCGCGCGCCGCCCCGCCGACGCCTACGACCTGTGGGAACGGACCCGGCGGGAGCGGGAGGAGACCTACATGGCCGACAACCGCCGCGCCGCCGGAGGCGTCGAACGCGACCCGGCCGACCTCGACGGCGGCGGCTACGAGCAGGTGGCCCTGGCGGTGATGCGGGCGATCGCCCTGGACCGGCCCGCGCGGCTGGTCGTCAACGTCCGCAACCGGGGCGCCCTGCCCGACCTGGACGCCGACGCGGTGGTGGAGGTGCCCTGCCTGGTCGACGCCTCCGGCGCCCGCCCCCTGGCCGTCGACCCGCTCGCCCCGCACCAGGCGGCGCTGGTCCGGACGGTCAAGGCGGTGGAGCGCGAGGTCCTCTCCGCCGTGGACACCGGCTCGCGGGCCGCCGCGCTGCGCGCCTTCGCCACCCACCCCCTGGTGGACTCGGTGGCCGTCGCCCAGCGGCTGCTCGACGGCTACCTGCGCGCCTTCCCCGAACTGGAGCAGATCCTGCCCCGGCCGTGACGGCTCACTTCCCCCCGTTCCGCCGGACCAGGGCGACCGTCTCCCGCGCCCGGTACAGGTCCATGCCCGTCGCCTCGCGGACGGCCTCGACCGCCTCGGCCTCGCGCCCCTCCCTCAGCAGGACGCGGACCCGGGCCAGGACGTGCGGCGGCAGCACCGGCTCCTGCCCGGCGCCCTCCACGGGGACCGGCCAGTACCCGCCGACGCCGTCGGCGCCGGGCAGCGGGTCAATGTCGTCGTCGCCGAACATCCGGCCCAGCCGGTACTCCGCCCCCCAGCGCACCACCGCCATCCCGACCGCCATCACCAGGACCGCTCCGAGCAGCGCGACCAGCATCAGCAGCATGCCCATGTTCCGACACTAAGTGCCACTGTGCCGCCTGTCGGGTATTGGCTCCGGGGCGTCGGAACAAATCCGTACCCGCACCGATTGCCCGGCCCCGCACACGGGCGCGCCGCGGCCCCACGGCAGCGGAAGCGCCCCCTGCCTGCCGAAACGGCATCCGAGGCGCCTCGCCGGACCTGATCTGCCCCTGCCCGCATGGCGGGCTCCCGGCGGGTAGCTGTCCCCGTGTCGTGCCGTTTCACGGAGGAGGAGACCATGCGCGCCGTGCAGTACCTGGAGATCGGCAGGCCGCCGCAGGTCGTCGACGTCGACGTGCCGGAACCCGGCCCCGGGCAGATCCTGCTGAAGGTGACCGCGGCCGGGGTGTGCCACTCCGACCTGACGGTGATGGGCTGGAGCGCCGAGGAGTTCCCGTACCAGCTCCCCCTCACCCTGGGCCACGAGGGCGCCGGAGTGGTCGCGGCGGTCGGGGCGAACGTGCACGCCGTCTCGGAGGGCGACTCCGTCGTGGTCTACGGCCCGTGGGGGTGCGGCACCTGCCACGCCTGCTCGCAAGGGCGGGAGAACTACTGCCCGCGCGCCGCCGGGCTGGGCATCGTGCCTCCCGGCCTGGGACGGCCCGGGGCGCTGGCGGAGTACCTGCTGGTGGACTCCGAACGGCACCTGGTGCCGATCGGGGACCTCGACCCGGTGACGACGGTGCCGCTGACCGACGCCGGCCTCACCCCCTACCACGCGGTCAAGCGCTCCCTGTCCAAGCTGGAGCCCGGCAGCGTCACCGTGGTCATCGGCGCGGGCGGGCTGGGCCACGTCGGCATCCAGTTGCTGCGCGCGATGTCCGCCACCGTCGTGGTGGCCCTGGACATCCGCGAGGAGAGCCGGGAGCTGGCGCTGCGCAGCGGAGCCCACCAGGCGCTGCCCTCCGACCCGAAGGCCGTGGACACCGTGCGCGAACTGACCGACGGCGCGGGCGCCCGGGTGGTGTTCGACTTCGTGGGCGCGCAGGCCACCGTGGACCTCGCCGCGCAGATGGCGGGGCTGGACTCCGACATCAACGTGGTCGGCATCGGCGGGGGCTCGCTGCCGGTGTCGTTCTTCTCGCCCCCGTACGGCACCCGGGTGAGCACCAGCTACTGGGGCACCCGCCCGGAACTGGTCGAACTGGTGGAGCTGGCCCGCCGCGGCGCGCTCGACGTCCACGTGGAGCGCTACGGCCTGGAGGAGGGGCCGCGGGTGTACGAGCGCATGGAGGCGGGCAAGATCCAGGGCCGCGCGGTCGTGGTGCCGGAGGGCTGACCGGAGGCCGGGGCCGCCGGTCGTCGGTCCGGGCTGTTCGCCCGCCCGGCTCAGGCGGCGGGCCCGCCGGTCCGCCTGCGGATCTCCCGGAGGGCCACGTAGCGGTGGCAGCGCTCCTCGTCGGCCTCGACGCACATCAACGCCACGGTCCGCGTCGCGGCCTGCTCCGCGATCCACCGGAGCCACCGGTCCGCCTCGTTGCTGCGCAGGAGCGCGGAGTAGGCGGACCGCGCCGCCTCCCGTTCGCTCGGCTCGCCCGCGAACCCCGGACGGTTCCACTTCGGGTTGCCCAGGCAGGGGGCGTGCCGGTACTCGATCCCGGCGGCCCGCAGGCTCTCGCCCAGCCGGGTCTTGCTGAGACCGGGTTTCCGCGACACCGGCGTCTTCCGGATGTCGACCAGCAGAGACACGCCGTGGCTCTGCAATCTCTCCACGAACCGGACGACGTCCAGTCCTTCGTAGCCCACTCCGAGGAGCCCGAGGGCTGTTTCCTGGACCATCGCTGTCTCCTTCGCCTCCCTACCGCCTCCCCCGTCACCCGACCGGCGCGCGGACCGGCCGCCCTGCGAGGGAGGGCCTACCGCAGCACTGCTCCGGAGAGCGGCAGGGAACGGTCCACAGATTGTGCCTGATCCTGGCCTGGACGGTGTTCGGGCTCCCGACGACGGCCGGGCACATGTGGGCAGGACGTCGGCGAAGGGCAGCAAGCGGAACGGATGTCGTGGTTGTGCCCTGGATCCCCGTCCTCGCACACGGCAACGGGCACACATCGAGCACGCTCACTCCGGAGGCAGGGAGGGGGTGTGATCGTTTCTGACCCTTTCGGCTTCCTCTAAGCGCCCCAGGTCTTGCAGGACCGAGGCGAGGTTGCCCCGGCTGGCGAGAGTGTCGGGGTGGTCTTCGCCCAAGACTCGGCGGCGGGCTTCCAGGACTGCACGGTGCTCGGCCTTGGCCTCCTCCAGGCAGCCCAACGCCCACAGGACCGAGGCGAGATTGTTCCGGCTGGTCAGAGTGGCAGGATGTTCCTCGCCCAGAACACGACAGCAAGCATCCAGGACTGCACGGTGCTCGGCCTCGGCTTCCTCCAGGCGTCCCAGGTCTTGCAGGACCAGGGCGAGGTTGCTGCGGCTGCTCAGGGTGTCGGGGTGGTCTTCGCCCAAGACTCGGCGGCGGGCTTCCAGGACTGCACGGTGCTCGGCCTTGGCCTCCTCCAGGCAGCCCAACGCCCACAGGACCGAGGCGAGATTGTTCCGGCTGGTCAGAGTAGTGGGGTGGTCCTCACCCAGAACACGACAGCAAGCATCCAGGACTGCACGGTGCTCGGTCTCGGCCTCCTCCAAACGGCCCAGGTCTTGCAGGACCGAGGCGAGATTGTTCCGGCTGGTCAGAGTGTCGGGATGCTCCTCACCCAGAACACGACAGCAAGCATCCAGGACTGCGCGGTGCTCGGTCTCGGCCTCCTCCAAACGGCCCAGGTCTTGCAGGACCGAGGCGAGATTGTTCCGGCTGGTCAGAGTGTCGGGATGCTCCTCACCCAGAACACGACGGCAGATCTCCAGCTCAGCGCGGTATTCGGCCTCGGCCTCCCCCAAGCGGCCCAACGCCCGCAGGACCGAGGCGAGATTGTTCCGGCTGGTCAGAGTGGCAGGATGTTCCTCGCCCAGAACACGGCGGCGAACCTCCAGGACTGCATGGTGCTCGGCCTCGGCCTCCTCCAAACGGCCCAGGTCGCGCAGGACGAGGGCGAGGTTGCTGCGGCTGATGAGAGTGTCGGGGTGGTCCTCACCCAGAAGGCGGCGGCGAACCTCCAGGACTGCGCGGTGCTCGGTCTCGGCCTCCTCCAGGCAGCCCAACGCCCACAGGACCGAGGCGAGGTTGCCTCGACTGACAAGAGTGTCGGGATGGTCCTCACCCAGGACGCGGCGGCAGGCATCCAGTTCGGCGCGGTATTCGGCCTCGGCCTCCTCCAGACGCCCCAGCGCCCGCAGGGCCAAGGCGAGGTTGCCTCGGCTGGTGAGGGTGTGGGGGTGGTCTTCGCCGAGGATGCGGCGGCGGGTTTCCAGGACTGCGCGGTGTTCGGCTTCGGCTTCCTCGAGGCGGCCCAGGTCGTGCAGGACCGAGGCGAGGTTGCTGCGGCTGCTCAGGGTGGCGGGGTGGTCCTCACCCAGGCGGCGGCGGGCCTCCAGGACTGCGCGGTGCTCGGCCTCGGCCTCCTCCAGACGGCCCAACGCCCACAGGACCGAGGCGAGGTTGTTGCGGCTGGTGAGGGTGTCGGGGTGGTCCTCGCCCAGAACACGACGGCAGATCTCCAGCTCAGCGCGGTGTTCGGCCTCGGCATCCTCCAGGCGCCCCAGGGCTTGCAGGACGAGGGCGAGGTTGCCCCGGCTGGCCAGGGTGTGGGGGTGGGTGGGGCCGAGGGTGGCGGTGTGGGCGGTGAGGGCCTGGCGGTAGGCGCGTTCGGCCAGCCGGTAGCGGCCCTGGGCATGCGCGGTGGTGCCGATGGCGTGGGCGTCGGCCGCGCCCGCATGGGCCAGGGCGGCGGTGACGACGGGCTCGGGCACGTGCTCGCCCGCAGGCGTACGGCGTTGGACCGCATCCACCAGGTAGTCGAACACGTCCACGCGGTCGGGACCGTGGGGGGTGAGCAGACGGGTGGTGCCGCGACGCGGCCGCACAGCCCACTCCCAGGCGGCTTCCGGGGGTTCGGGGTTGAGACGTTCCCCGCCGCGGTGGTCGAGGTAGTAACCGTGCACCTCTGTGATGAGCTTCCGAGACAGGGGGGAGGCGTAACCCGCACGGCGCAGGTCCACGGCGGCGGCGACCAGGCAGGCGCCACGGGGCCGGCTGGGAGCCCGCGGGTCGGTGTTGGCGCTCCACGCGTTCTCCCACTCGGCCAGCAGTTGCGGCCCGTTGGCCAGGTACTCGGCCACCCCGTACTCCTCCGCATGCTCCAGGGCATCGGCGATACGCCGATCATGGGCACGAAGCCGGGCGCGTTCGCGCTCGGCAGGACTGAACAGGCGGGGCAGGAAGATCCGGTGGGCACGCCCCAGCAGGGCCTGGACCCTGTGACAGGTGTCGGCGGCCGCACCGTCCTCAGGAACACTGCGCCACCGGTTCTCCTCGGCCGCGCGCAGGGTGGCCACCACGACCCGGTGACGGCGGCCTTCGGGGGCGAGCAGGCGGGAGAGGGCATCCCGGGTCAGCTCGGGCGAGGAGAACCAGGTGTTGAGGTCGTCAAGCCACAGCACACACCTGCGCTGTTCGTTGGCGGCGCGCAGCGCGGCCCCGATCCCTCCAGCGGTGGCGGGGATGATCAGGGTGTGGTCGGGCAGGACAGCGCGGACCGCTTCGAAGGCGCACCGGGTCTTGCCCGCCGTGGAGTCCCCCACCACCAGCACGAACGTGTTCTCGGCGAGTCGGGCGCGCAGTTCCTCGTCGACGTCACGCGGCACGAACGGCGGCACCGGGTCGGCACTACTGCTGGCGGCGGCCGGGTGCACGCCCCAGTCCCGGGGGTCGTCGAGCTGGCGGACCCTGGGGAGTTTCCCCGAAGGCAGGCTCAGACAGCCCTCGGCAACAGCAAGGGCCTGCTGATCGCGACGCTCCGCCTCCCGCTCGTAGCGGGCCTGCCAGGTGAGGAGTGCCGCCCCGGCCACCGTGGCGACCGCGAGGCCGAGGGCTCTGGCCCAGGGCACCTCGATCTCGAAGACGGCCAGCAGTTCCGGGGCCGCCGCCCCGAGCGCGAGAAAGGCGACCAGGAAGAACAGTCCGACCACACGTCGCCGCACGCGCATCCCTCCACCGCACCGGATGGCCGTCCCCACCCTGGTTTGTGGGACGCAGCGTACCGCCCGCCCGCTCCCGAAAGCCGGAAACAGACAGAACGGCACCACTCGCCAGAAAGGTCAGCACACGGAACAGCACGGCACGCGGCGATCTCGGTTCCCGCTCCGTGGTGCCCGATCGCGCCGGAGTCCTCAGCCGCGAACCGGCAGAGACGCGCGGTTCCACCGGACACCCGCTGACTGCCACGGCCGAGCCGTGTGGGCAAGGGCATGCGCGAAGGGCCCCTCCCGGACTCGGGAGGGGCCCTTTGACCTGGGAGCCGCCTGAGGGAATCGAACCCTCGACCTACGCATTACGAGTGCGTCGCTCTGGCCGACTGAGCTAAGGCGGCACCGCCTCGCAGGGAGGCGCTGCCAGTCTAGCGTGTCCGCGCGCGTGGCTGGAACCGATATCGGGCGGTCAGCAGGACAGGCGGGGCGGGAGCCCTTCGGTGTCGGGGAAGCGGTCCAGGTAGGTGGAGAGGGCGAACTCCAGGAAGCGCGACACGTCCTCCAGGGTGCTGACCAGGCCCACGGAGATGCGGATCGCCCCGGCCGTGGGCATGCCGATGGCGGCCAGGACCTCGTCGAGGGTGGCGGCGGCGGGCAGCCCGGGCCGGCGCAGGTCGTCGCGGTGCAGCCCGAAGGCGGCCTCGCCCGCCCCCGGGTTGCAGAAACAGCCGGTGCGCAGGGAGATGTTGGCGCGCGCGGCGTCGCGGGCGACGGCCCGTTCGTCGACGACGCGCCCGGAGGGGTCGAGGAAGTTGAAGGCGACCGTTCCGCCGCGCGCCTCGGTGGTGGTGGGGCCGTAGATGCGCACCAGCGGCGTGCCGTTGGAGTGCCGGGCCTCGGACAGGTGGTCCAGCAGCCAGCCGGTGAGACATCGCACCCGGGTGCGGACGGTCTCCATGCCGATGGCGGTGAGCCAGCGCAGTCCGATCTCCACGTCGGGGATCGACAGGTAGTTGACGGTGCCGTCCTCGAACGCGGCCGGTCCGTCCATCAACTGGTACCAGTCGCCCAGCACGCTGACGGCGCGGATCGTGCCGCCCGCGAACCAGGGCCGCCGCAGCCGCGCCAGGGCCTCCCGGCGCGCCACCAGGCAGCCCAGGCCGGTGGGGTAGCCGAACAGCTTGTACCAGCTCACCGGCATGAAGTCGGGTTTGATCCGGGCGAGGTCGATCCGGTTGGCGGGCGCGTAGGCGGCGGCGTCCAGCAGCACGTCGAAGCCGTGGCTGTGGGCGAGGTCGATCCACTCCAGGGGGTGCTGGACCCCGGTGAAGTTGCTCTGCGCCGGGTAGGCGAACAGTCCGGAGCGCACCTCGTCGCCGTCGGGCCGGGAGGGCCGCAGCGCCTCGGGGACGGGGCGGCCCAGGGAGGAGCGCACCTCGTCCTCCTCCGCGCGCAGCTCGAGCGGCACCAGGTCGATGGTGTCGATCTGCGCCCCGCGGCTGCGCGCGAACTCGCGGATCCCGTTCACCGAGTTGTGGTTGTCGGCCAGTTGCACGAACCGTGTTCCCGGCTCGAACGGGTACGCCTCCCCCACCAGGTGGCAGGCGCCGGTGGCGTTGGGGGTGAAGACGGCCGTGTACTCGTCGGGGGAGGCGTTGAAGAACTCCAGGACCGCGGTCCTGGCCTGCTCGACCAGTTCGGTGGACGCCCGCGAGGTCGGGTTGGCCGAGTGGGGGTTGCCGTAGCAGTCCCCCTCCACCCGTTGGGCGTGCGCTTTGATCTGGGCCTCGGCGGGCAGACCGCCCCCGGTGTAGTCCAGGTAGAGGTGGTTCTTGTCGTCGAGGTACCGGTACTCGGTCGCCCGGAGCCGGTCGAGCACGGTGGTGTCGACGTAGTCGGGGTAGGCGTCGAGGAACGCGGTCTGGCCGGGCACCGCGGGTGTCCGTGCCGGAGCCGCCGCGGTGTCGGCTCCCGTTCCCGCGGCGGCCGGAGTCGAGAGATTCCTCGTCGGTTTCATGCCGCTCCCCCCGCTTGACGCCGTCCCTGAGCGGACATTCCCTCCAAAAGCGACCACTCCCCCGTTGTCGAGCGAATTTTGGGCAGAATTTAAACGGTCCCAGATGTCGCCGGTATTAACTGGCGAAGGCTGTACCGTCCGCTCAGCGGCACCGTCAGCTCCGCCGGAACCCCCGCGTCCGGCACGCCGCTCACAGAGCGCAGACCGTCCCGTCCTCGGGAACCCTGACCTCCAGCAGGTAGGCGTCGACCAGACCGTCCACGCAACTGTCCGAGCCGTAGGCGGTGTGGCCGTCCCCCTCCCACGTGAGCAGTACCCCCGAGTCGAGCGTCTCAGCCATCTCCTCGGCCCACTGGTAGGGGGTGGCGGAGTCGCGGGTGGTGCCCACGACCAGGACGGGCGGCGCGCCGTCGCCGTCGATCTCGGCCACCCTGTCCTCCTGCGCCTCCTCCGGCCAGTAGGCGCAGGTCAGCGCCCCCCACGCGAGGGAGGGGCCGAACAGCGGCGCCGTCTGGCCCACGGTGCGCGCGGCCTCCTCGTAGGCGTCGAGGTCGCGCGGGCCGGGGTTATCCGCGCAGTTCACCGCGACCAGCGCGGCCACGGAGTTCTCGTAGGCGTCCTCGTCGTCGCGGCCGTACAGCACGTCGCCGAGCTGGAGCAGCACGGTGCCGTCGCCGTCCTCGATCGCCTCGGTGAGCCCGGTGCGCACCTCGGGCCAGAACGACTCGCTGTACAGCGCGGTGAGCACTCCCAGCTCCACGCGGGTCCGGTTGATCTCGCGGTCGTCCAGCCGGTTGACCAGCGGTTCGGCGGCGGCCTGCTCCAGCAGGTCGCCGATCCGCGCGATGCCGTCCTCCACGGTGGCGCCGTCGCCGTCCGCCAGCGGGCAGTCGGGCAGGCCCAGGCAGTCCTCGACGAAGGCGCGCAGCGCCGTGGTGAAGCCGCCTGCCTGCTCGACGCTGAGCTCCAACTGGTCGCCGTCGAGGGCGACCGCGCCGTCCAGCACCAGCGCCCGCACGTTCTCGCCGAACAGTTCGGCGTAGTGGGCGCCGATGGAGGTGCCGTAGGACTTGCCGAGGTAGGTGAGCCCGTCGTCGCCGAGCACCGCGCGCAGCACGTCCAGGTCCCGGGCGACGTCGGCGGTGCCCACGTGGTGGATCAGCTCGCCGGAGCGCTCCTGGCACGCCTGGACGAACTCGCGGTTGAGCCGGACGAACTCCTCGAGGCTGGCGTCGGTGGGTGCGGCGGGGTCGCCGGAGCCGTCCGCGCTGTCCAACTGGAAGCCGAGGAACTCGTCCAGTTCCACGCTGTCCATGCAGTACACCGGGGAGCTCTGGCCCACCCCGCGCGGGTCGAAGCCGACGATGTCGAACTGTTCGAGGACCTCCTCGCCGAAGGTGAGGAAGGCGCCGCTGACGTAGTCCAGGCCGGAGCCGCCCGGCCCGCCGGGGTTGACCACCAGCGAGCCGACCGGGTCGCCGCCGGAGGCGGGCAGCCGCTTCACCGCGATCTCCAGGCGCGGCCCGGACGGGTCGTCGTAGTCCATGGGGACTTCGAAGGTGCCGCACTGGAAGTCCCCGTCGCAGTCCTCCCAGGCGATCTCCTGGCCGTAGAAGGCGGCCAGCGGCCCTGCCGCCTCCGGTGCCGCGTCGCGGTCCGCCTGATCCGCCTCAGCGCATCCCGTCGCCAGCAGCACGATCGCCAGCGCCGCACCGGTCCAGCCCTTCGCTCCCACTCGCTCCCGCTCTCTGTGTCCCGCCCTGTCGGGCGCTTTCGTATGCCTGTCTGGGACCGCAGACGTCCGCGCGGTCGCACGCGCAGCGCCGTCCGGTGCCGTCGATCCGGACCACGACCTTCTCCGCCGGGACGTCGTGTCCGATGACGACCCCGTCGCCGTCGGGCACGCGCACCCGGGTCCCCCGGGGCAGGTCCGCCCGGAACTCCTGGTACAGCTCGTGCTCGTATCTCAGGCAGCACATCAGCTTGCCGCAGGCGCCCGAGATCCGCATGGGGTTGGCGGGCAGGTTCTGCGCCCGGGCCATGCGCATCGTCACCGGCTCGAAGTCGGTGAGGAAGGTCGCACAGCACAGGTCGCGCCCGCACGAGCCGATCCCGCCCCGCAGGCGGGCCTCCTCGCGCGCGGAGAGCCTGGTGAGCCGTACCCGTGCTGACAGGGTACGGCTCAGTTCGCGCACCAGGGCGCGGAAGTCCACTCTGGTGGGCGATGTGAAGTAGATGACGAAGGAGTCGCTGCCGGCGGCGTGGTCGACCCCGACGACCTTCATGTCGAGTCCGCGGGCGCGGATCAGCCGCCGGGCGGCGCGGCGCGCCTCGGCCCGGCGGCGGCGGGCCCGCTCCGCGCGGGCCACGTCCTCCTCGGTGGCGAGGCCCAGGCAGACCGGGAGCCCGTCGACGTCCTCGCTGACCCACTGCGGCGGCCACACGCACTCGGCGACCTCGGGGCCCGCGTCGGTGGGGACGAGCACCCGGTCGCCCACGCGGGGGCTGGTCTCCCCCGGGTCGAGGTAGTGGAGCCGCCCGTACCGTTCGAAGACCACCGCCATCATCATCGGCATGGGGTCAGGGTAGGCGCCGGTGGGCGGCCGCCACCAGAGCGGCGGGTCAGCCCAGGTACAGGGCCGTGGTCATGGCCTCCATGGCGATCTGGGGGTGGACGTTGGCGGCGATCCGGCGGCGGCACTCCATGACGGCGTCGATGCGGCGCAGGGTGGCCTCCGGGGTGCTGGAGCGTGCGACGCGGCGCAGGTCGGCGTCGTGGTCGCCGGTGGACAGCTCCACCGACGCGCCGAGCTGGAGGGCCAGCACGTCGCGGTAGAAGGCGACCAGGTCCATGAGGAAGGTGTCGTAGGCGTCGCGTTTGACGCGGGTGGCGCGGCGCTTCTGCCGCTCCTCCAGCTCCTTGAGGGCTCCGGCCGCGCCCCGCACGGCCTTGGCCACGCCCCGCCCGGTGGCGCCCTCGCCGAACGCGGCCTTGAGGTCGGCCTTCTCCTGCTCGTCGAGGGCCTCGGTGGTCTCCTTGGCCTCGGTCTCGGCGATCTCGTACAGCCGCGCGGCGGCCTGCACGCAGGCGCCGAGGCTGTCGAGGCGGGCGGGGAGGGAGAGGACCTCCTCGCGCCGTCGGCGGGCGGCCGGGTCGGTGGCCAGGGCGCGGGCGCGCTCCAGGTGTCCGGCCGCGGCGCGGGCCGCCTCGGCGGCGCGGGCCTCGTCGACCCCGTCCCGCCGGACCAGGGCGTCGACGATCGCCCGGGTGGACGGGGTGCGCAGGGTCACCAGGCGGCAGCGGGAGCGGATGGTGACGAGCAGGTCCTCGGCGGTGGGGGTGCACAGCAGCCACACCGTGCGCGGGGCGGGCTCCTCCACGGCTTTGAGCAGGGCGTTGGAGGCGGCTTCGGTGGCCCGGTCGGCGTCCTCGAACAGCACCACCCGGAAGCGGCCCGCGGTGGGGCTGGAGGCCGCGCGCATGACCAGCTCGCGGGTCTGCTCCACGCCGAAGCTGAGCCCGCTGGGGCGCACGTACAGCACGTCGGGGTGGGTGCCCGCGGCCACCTGGTGGCAGGAGGGGCAGTGGCCGCAGCCTCCGTCGCCGCACTGCAGGGCGGCGGCGAACGCCCGGGCGGCCTGCGACCGCCCCGATCCGGGCGGCCCGGTGAACAGCCACGCGTGCGTCATGCCCGCGCCGTCGCCGCCGGAGAGCAGGTCGTCGGCCGCGCGCGCGGCCGAACGCAACTGCCCGATCACCGTGTCCTGGCCCACCAGGTCGTCGAAGACGCTCATCACCGCTCAGCATAGGAGGACGGACCGACTTCGGGGGCGGGTTCGGCCCCGCCGCCGGGTCCGCCGCGTGCCCCTGACGGCGGTGGGGCGGGTGCCGCGGCACCCGCCCCACCGGTCACTCCTTGATGATCGGGATCATCCCGGTGATCGCCTCGGCGTCGTCGGGCACCGGGTCGGGCAGCATCTTGCGCAGGTGCCGCCGGATGGCCTTGGTGACGGCCTCCTGCGGCTCCCGGGCGTCCAGCACCAGGTAGCGCTCGGGGTGGCGGTCGGCCAGTTCCAGGAAGCCGCGGCGGACCCGCTCGTGGAACTCCAGGGTCTCCGACTCCAGCCGGTCGGCGGGGCGGTCGGCGTGGCGCCGCAGCCCCTCCTCGGCGGGCAGGTCCAGCAGGATGGTCAGGTCCGGCACCAGCCGCCCGGTGGCCCAGTCGTTGAGCCGGGCGACCTCGTCGACGCCCAGTTCCCGCCCGGCGCCCTGGTAGGCGAGGGTGGAGTCGACGTAGCGGTCGCTGATCACGATCGCGCCCCGCTCCAGCGCGGGCCGGATCACCGTCTCGACGTGCTCGGCGCGGTCGGCCGCGTACAGCAGCGCCTCGGTGCGGGCCGACATGCCCGCGTGCGCCTTGTCCAGCAGCATCGTGCGCAGCCGCATGCCCAGCTTGGTGGCTCCCGGCTCGCGGGTGGTGAGGACGTCGAATCCCTCCTCGCGCAGCCACACGGCGATCTCGCGGACCTGGGTGGACTTGCCGGAGCCCTCGCCGCCCTCGAGCACCACGAACAGGCCGCCGGGCCGCTCGGGGGCGTCGTCCTCGGCGCTCCGGCCGCCCAGCACGGCCTTCAGCTCGGCCAGCAGCGACATCTCGTGGCCCTCGTTCATCTGCCAGTAGGCCACCAGCGACACCAGGATGAGCAGGCCCGCGGCGATCAGCAGCACCCCGGCCGAGCCGTGGAACCGGTAGGTCAGCTCTCCCGCCTCGAAGGTCTGCTCCCCCATCGTCGCCGCGATCAGCGGGGCCGCGGCGACCGAGCCCATCAGCACCACGCGGGCCACGGCGTGCAGGAACGCGAAGGTGCGGCCGCGGATCTCGTCGTCGACCTCCTGGCCCAGCATGGTCAGGCCGATCACCCAGGCGATACCGGCTCCGACGCCCAGGACCGCGGTGAGCACCGCGGACAGCACCATGTCGCTGGACAGGCCGACGAGCAGCAGCGCCACCCCGGCCAGCAGCAGGGACAGGCCGAACAGGCGGCGGCGGCTGAAGTCGCGCAGCACGCGCGGGCCGAGGAGCATGCCGACCGCCATGCCGGTGAAGACCGCCCCGAACAGCACGCCGAACCCGGCGTTGCCCGCGCCGAGGTGGGTCACGTAGATGCGGGCCACGCCGATGACCGCGCCGCCCGCGCCGAAGGCGCCCAGCATGCCCAGCAGCAGGCCCCGCACCAGCCGGGTGGTTCCGGCGTACCGCAGCCCCTCCCAGATCGCGCGGAACACCGACGGGCGCTTGGGGTCGTCGGCGGCGCGGGTGGCGGGGATGGGCAGCCGCCAGACGACGGCGGCGGCGATGAAGAAGGTGACGCCGTTGAGGTAGAGGGCGATGTCCGCCTCGGGCGTGCGCATCGCGGGGAAGAAGCCGCCCAGCACCGTGCTGAGGGAGGCCAGCAGCGCGAACAGCGCCGCGGCGACCGGCGCCGAGCCGTAGGTGGTGAGCAGGCTGAGCTGGTTGGCCTGCTCCAGCCGGTGCCGGGGCACCAGGTTGGGCACGGTGGCGTCCTTGGCGGGCGCCCAGAACAGCGCCACGCACTCGGCCAGGAAGTTGGCGATGAGCAGCCAGTCCAGCCGCCCCACGACGGGGATGGAGATGTAGAGCAGGCCGCGGACGACGTCGCTGACGACCATGGTGAGGCGGCGGTCGACGTGATCGGCCAGCACCCCCGCGATCGGGCTGAGCAGCACCGAGGGGAGCACCTTGAGGACCACCACTCCGCTGACCGCGAAGTACTGGATCACCGTCTCCTCGCCCTCGGTGAGGATCGCGGCAAGGGACACCAGCGCCAGCAGGCTCAGCCAGTCACCGAGGCTGGAGAGGGACAGCGAGAGCCACAGCCGCCGGAACGGCGTGATCGCGAGAACGGTGCGCGCCTCGCCGGGCGCTCCGAGGGGTGCGGGTCTGCTCATGGCGACCAGAGTAGCGACGGGGGCGAATCATGCAACGCTTACGGACGGCCCGATACCGGCAATTCCGGACATCTTTCCACCTCTATCCCCGGCGGTCTTCCCCTCTTCTCCCAGCGTACGGGGGAGGGCCCCGGAATCCGGGGCCCTCTCGACAGGTTCGCCGTCCGTTCAGGACTTCTTGGCGGCGGTCTTCTTCGCGGTGGTCTTCTTGGCCGTGGTCGTCTTCTTCGCGGTGCTCCGGGACGCCGTCTTCTTCACCGGGGCCTTGGCCCGGCGCTCGGCCAGCAGCTCGGAGGCGCGCTCCACCGTCAGCGACTCCACGTCGTCGCCCTTGCGCAGGGAGGCGTTGCTCTCGCCGTCGGTGACGTAGGGGCCGAACCGCCCTTCCTTGATCACCATGGGCCTGCCGGTCTGCGGGTCGGCGCCGAGTTCGCGCAGCGGCGGCGCGGCGGCGCGGCGGCCCCGCTTCTTGGGCTGGGCGAACAGCTCCCGGGCCTCCTCGATGGTGACCGTGAACATCTGCTCCTCGGTCTCCAGCGAGCGGCTGTCGCTGCCCTTCTTCAGGTACGGCCCGAAGCGCCCGTTCTGCGCCGTGACCTGCTCGCCGTCGATCTCCCCGACCACGCGCGGCAGCGACAGCAGCTTCAGCGCGTCCTCCAGGGTGATCGTGTCCAGCGACATGGACTTGAGCAGGGAGGCGGTGCGCGGCTTGGGCGCGGCGGTCTTGCGGCGCCCCTTGGCCTTGGTCGCGGCCTCGGCGGTCTCGGCCTCCTCGATGATCTCGGTGACGTAGGGGCCGAAGCGGCCGTTGCGGACCACGACGGTCCGCCCCGTCTCCGGGTCCTTGCCGAGCTCGCGGTCCCCGCTGGGCTGGGCGAACAGCTCCTCGGCCCGCTCCCTGGTCAGCTCGTCCGGGGCGAGGTCCTCGGGCACGTTCACCCGCTCGCCGTTGCGCTCCAGGTAGGGGCCGTAGCGGCCGACCCGCAGCACGATGTCGGTGCCGGGCAGCGGGAAGGAGCTGATCTCCTTGGGGTCGATCTCCCCGAGCTGGTCGCTGACCAGCTCCTTCAGTCCGGCCTCGCCGTCGGCGCCGTAGTAGAACCGGCGCAGCCACGGGACCCGCTCGGCCTCGCCGCGGGCGATGGCGTCGAGCACGTCCTCCATGCGCGCGGTGAAGTCGTAGTCGACCAGGTGGCCGAAGTGCCGCTCCAGCAGTTGCACCACGGCGAAGGCCAGGAAGGACGGGACCAGCGCCGAGCCCTTCTTGAACACGTAGCCGCGTTCGAGGATGGTGCCGATGATGGTGGCGTAGGTGGAGGGGCGGCCGATCTCGCGCTCCTCCAGCTCCTTGACCAGCGACGCCTCGGTGTAGCGGGCGGGCGGGCGGGTGCTGTGCCCCTCGGCTTCGACGCTCTCGGCGCGCAGCGGGTCGCCCTCGGCCAGGGCGGGCAGCCGCCGCTCCCGGTCGTCGAGTTCGGCCTGCGGGTCGTCGGAGCCCTCGACGTAGGCCTTGAGGAAGCCGTGGAAGGTGATGATCTTGCCGGTGGCGGAGAACTCCGCGTGCTCTCCGGCGCTGGAGACGCCCTCGACGCGGACGCTCACCGACTCGCCGACGGCGTCCTTCATCTGGGAGGCGACGGTGCGCTTCCAGATGAGCTCGTAGAGGCGGAGCTCGACCCCGCTCAGCCCGGTCTCGGCGGGGGTGCGGAAGGTGTCGCCGGCGGGGCGGATCGCCTCGTGGGCCTCCTGGGCGTTCTTGACCTTGCTGGTGTAGGTGCGCGGCTTGGCCGGCAGGTAGTCCCTGCCGTACAGGCTGGCGACCTGCGCGCGGGCGGCGGCCACCGCGCTCTCCGACAGGGTGGTGCTGTCGGTGCGCATGTAGGTGATGTAGCCGTTCTCGTACAGCCGCTGCGCCACCTGCATGGTCTGCTTGGCCGACAGGCCGAGCTTGCGGGAGGACTCCTGTTGCAGGGTGGTGGTGCGGAAGGGCGCGTACGGCGAGCGCCGGTAGGGCTTGCGCTCCACCGAGCGCACCGTGTACCGGGCTCCGCTGAGGCGTTCGGCGAGCCCGCGGGCGGTCTCCTCGTCGAGGTGGCGCACGCCCTGCGGGGAGCGCAGCACGCCCTGGGAGGTGAAGTCGCGCCCCTGGGCGACGCGGGCGCCGTCGAGCCCGGTCAGCGTGGCCGGGAAGGCGGTCGGCTCGTCCCCGCCCGCCCCGGGGGCCACGTCGAAGACGGCCCTGAGCCCCCAGTACTCGGCCGCGGTGAACGCGATGCGCTCGCGCTCCCGCTCGACCACCAGGCGGGTCGCCACGGACTGCACCCGGCCCGCCGAGAGGCTGGGCATGACCTTCTTCCACAGCACCGGGGAGACCTCGTAGCCGTAGAGCCGGTCGAGGATGCGGCGGGTCTCCTGGGCGTCGACCAGGCGCAGGTTGAGGTCGCGGGTGTGCTGGGCGGCCCGGCGGATGGCCTCCTTGGTGATCTCGTTGAACACCATGCGCCGGACCGGGATCGTCGGCTTGAGCTCCTCGCGCAGGTGCCAGGCGATCGCCTCGCCCTCGCGGTCCTCATCGGTGGCCAGGTAGAGCTCGTCGGCCTGGGCGAGCAGTTCCTTGAGCTTCTTGACCTGGGCCTTCTTGTCGGTGTTGACGACGTAGAGCGGCTCGAAGTCGTGGTCGACGTTCACCCCCAGGCGCGCCCACGACTCGTCCTTGTAGCGGGCCGGGATCTCCGCGGCCTTGGTCGGCAGGTCCCGGATGTGGCCGATGCTGGACTCCACCACGTAGCCGCTGCCGAGGTAGCCCGCGATCGTCTTGGCCTTGGCCGGCGACTCGACGATGACGAGCTTGTTCCCTCCGCCCCGTGCGGTGTCCTTAGCGCTGTTTCCGGCACTGCCCTTCTTGGGTGGCACGTCTTCCCCTACGTCTCGCCTCGCGTTCGCGCGTCCACTCCGCGACGCGCGGTGTCGGTTGCCCGAACTTCGACGGTAACCGACGCCGCCCGGTGCCCTCTCGCACAGCCGCGCCCGCATGGTGCGGTGCGGTCCGGGGCACTCCCTTGTACGGGGAGTACTGTCCTCGGTCCGTGCGGGTCAACGCTCTGGCGTAACCCCGTCGGCAGTCGCAGAATAAACGCAATGCTCGAGTACGAATACCAAGAACTCCGCTTCCCACGCGGCACCTCGCGCAGCGCGGCCCGTCAGGCTCTGACCGAGCACGCCGAGTACGGCAGGTGGGAGCTTGCCCGGGTGCGTGTCTACATGGACGGCAGCCGCCGTGTCACCCTACGACGCCGGATCATCCGACAACCCCGACTGATGTGATTTAGGACACAAAATCTGGTGCGGGTGTCGCGCCTCGGCGCGGTCCCCGCCGCCGCGGCCCCGTCCCCCGGACCAGGGCGCCCCCTCGGCCGGAGGACGGGGCCGCGCACGGGTGCGGTCTGCCGCCCGGCAGTCGCCGGAGCCCGCGGTCGGCTCACCCCGTCACCGGAACAGGTTCGGGCGGTCGCTGCGGCCCAGGCCGTAGCCGACGTAGATCGCCACGCCGCCCAGCAGCACCGTGGCGACCCCGGCGCTGAGCAGCGGGGCGTCCTTCGTCCCGGTGGCCGTGAGCGCGTAGGTGGACGCCCCGGGCAGGTCGAGGGGCGCGGACTGCTCCGGAATCCGCGGCAGCCCGCGGAGGGTCGGCACGGGGGCGGTCTCGGGGAGCGCCGGAGGGGCGTCCTCCTTCTTCGGGAGCACGCTCTCGGCGCGCACCGGCCACGGCGCCCCGGCGGCCGGGGCCGGCTGCTCGGCCTGCGCGTCCTGGTCCGGCTCCGCCGCGGCCTCCTCCGCCGTGTCGGGCTGTTCGGCGGGCCCCTCCCCCGCGGCCTCCGCGACGCCCCCGAGGAGACAGTCCTCCCCGGCCTGACACCGGTCGGGTTCCTCCACCCGATCGCCGGGAGGAAGGAGCAGCACCTCGTCGGCGCCCTCCGCTGCGGGGCTGTCGGAGCAGTCCGCCAGTTGCCGCAGGAGCGCGAGGGAGTCGCCGCAGACCCGGATCGGAACGTCGACCACGGGCCCCCACTCCCTGTCGTCCGCCGCCGGGCCGCGGCCGTCGGCGGCCGTGTCGGCGTGCGCCGCGGGGCTGACCGCGAAGAGGCCCGCGGTGACGAGAGCGGCGAAGGTCGTGTTCCGCACGGGTGCGTGCATGGTGGTACTCCCTGAGCAGTGGTTGGTCTGACGGACACGGCGGGAGCGGCTCCTGGACGGGCGCCGTACTCCCGCGTGCCGCGCGGCCGGAGACGGCCGGACGCGGCCCTGTGCCGACTAGTCGGGCGTGGACGGCGGAGCGCCGGCCACGCCGCCCGCCCGCGCCGCCGGTTCCGGCGGCTCGATCCGCCGGGTCGGGCAGTCGGCCGCTGTCGGTCGGGCCGGGGGAGACTGGGGACCCGTCCGGACGGGGTCGTCGGGATCGTGGTGCGACGCCCGCGGGGACGGGGAGACGGAGGGGCGGGAGCCGGCGCACCCGGGCGGCGCCGGAACCGAGGTCCCGCGGGGAGAGGAGCCGGGGGCGGCGCGCCTGTCGCCGACCGCCCCGGCTCCGGTCGGCGCTCCGTCCTCTGGGTGCGGGCCGCCGCTCTCCCCGACGGGTGCGGCCCTCTCCGCCGGCAGCGGAGCACCGACCGGGGAAGCGGAAGCACCGCCGCCCCGGAGGGGAGCGGCGGTGGGCGCGGTGGTCTCGGCACCCTCCCCGGGCGCCGCGGCCACTGTCTCCAGCTCGCTGGGGAAGGCGTCGTCGGCGGTCGCCTCGCCGACTCCGGTTCCCGGACGTCCGGCGGCGGTGCGGCCGCCGCGGGCCGGGACACGAGCGAGAGTGTGCGGGACGGAGCGCCAGGGCACGCGGCCGGGAGCCTCCCGCCGTCCGCGACCCGAACGCACCATGGACAACCCCTCAGTGACGATGGCTGGGCAGGACCGATCCCACCGCTGACACGGAGAGAAACCCTCTCCGAACGCAAAGTAAAAGTAGCACTGAGTAAGGGAGTGGTCTCGCCGTGCAGTCAGGCGTGTCCGTCCCGTTCGCCCCCGGGACCGCGCGGGCCGCGGTCCCGGGCGGGCGCTCAGGCCAGGTCGAGGAAGCGGTCCAGGACGCGCACGCCGAAGCGCAGCGCGTCCACGGGCACGCGCTCGTCCACACCGTGGAACATGCCCACGAAGTCCAGGTCGGCGGGCAGCCGCAGCGGCACGAACCCGAAGTTGCGGATGCCCAGTCTGACGAACGCCTTGGCGTCGGTGCCCCCGGACATGCAGTACGGCACGGCCCGCGCCTGCGGGTCCTCGGCCCGCAGCGCCTCGGACATCGCGGTGACGATCCCGCCGGCGAACTCGGTCTCCACGGCGGGCAGGTAGCTGATGAACTCGCGGCTGACCTTCGGCCCCAGCAGCCGGTCGACCTCGGCGAAGAACTCCTCCTCCAGCCCGGGCAGGAAGCGGCCGTCCACCTGCGCGGTGGCCTCGCCGGGGATGACGTTGGCCTTGTAGCCGCCCGCCAGGACCGTGGGGTTGACCGAGTTGCGCAGGGTCGCGCCGACCATCCTGGCGACCGGGCCCAACTGGGCCACGGTGGCCTCCACGTCGTCCTCCTGGAACTTCACGCCGAGCACCTCGCAGACCTCCTTCAGGAAGCCGCGCGCCGCCGGGGTGAGGCGGATCGGGAACTGGTGCCGGCCGAGCCGGGCGACGGCCTCGGCCAGCTCGGTGACCGCGTTGTCGTCGTTGACCATCGACCCGTGGCCCGCGGTGCCGCGCGCGGTGAGCCGCATCCACGCCAGGCCCTTCTCCGCGGTCTCGACGAGGTACAGCCGCCGGTCCCCGACCGTGACGCTGAACCCGCCGACCTCGCTGATCGCCTCGGTGCAGTCGGCGAACAGCTCGGGGTGCCGGTCGACCAGCCAGTGCGCGCCGTAGGCGCCCCCGGCCTCCTCGTCGGCGAGGAACGCCAGCACGACGTCGCGCGGGGGCCTGCGCCCCTCCCGCAGCCGCTGCCGCACCACCGCCAGCACCATCGCGTCCATGTCCTTCATGTCGACCGCACCGCGGCCCCACACGCACCCGTCGGCGACCTCGCCGGAGAACGGGTGGTGGGTCCAGTCGGCGGCGTCGGCGGGGACGACGTCGAGGTGCCCCTGGATCAGCAGCGGCGGCCGGGACGGGTCGGTGCCCTCGATCCGCGCCACCAGGCTGCTGCGCCCCGGGTGCGACTCGTAGATCGTGGCCTCCAGGCCGACCTCGTCGAGCTTGGCGGCGACGTACTCGGCGGCCGCCCGCTCCCCCGGGCCCGAATGGTCCCCGTAGTTGGACGTGTCGATCGCGATGAGCTCCCGGCACAGGTCCACCACTTCGGCCTCGGCCGTGCTCGTCCCCCTCTGGTCCGCCATGAGTCACACCCCGTTCCTCTCCGTTGTCGGGTCTTCCCCACCATGGTCCCGTCTCCGGACGCCCGCGGCTCCTTCTGCCGCGTGCCGGGCGTGGAACCAGCGGGTGGACGACGGGTCCGAGTAATTGGCGTACGGGTCACGCCAGAGTTTTGCTATGGTTGTCCTTGTCCGGCGGCAAGCCGCCGAGAGCACCCTGTCCGGGTGGCGGAATAGGTAGACGCGCTAGCTTGAGGTGCTAGTGCCCGTTAAGGGCATGGGGGTTCAAGTCCCCCCTCGGACACCACTGAAGGCCCTGTCCGCAGGGCCTTTTTTCATGCCCGGCGACGACGGGGCCGCCGCACCGGTCGGAGCGGCGGCCCCTGAGCCGTCTCAGACGGTGGTCAGTTCACCGGTCAGGAGCAGACGTTGCCGTTGAGGGTGAACTGGTTGGGAGCGGAGGCGTTGCCGCTCTTGTTGGCGACGAAGCCGAGCTCGGCTCTCTGGCCGGGCTGGATGGTCGGGTTCCAGGACGGCGCCTTGACGGTGATCTGGGAGCCGCTCTGGGTCCAGTCGCCGTTCCAGCCGTTGCTGATGGTGACGTTGGGCAGGCTGAACTGGAGGGTCCAGTTGTTGATCGGCGAGGAGCCGGTGTTCCTGATGTAGATGGCGCCCTGGAAGCCGTTGCCCCAGTCGTTGACCACGGTGTAGTCCACGTCGCAGGGACCGCTCGGACCGCCCGGGTTGTTTCCGGGGTCACCGGGGTTGTTGCCCGGGTCGCCGGGGTTGTTTCCGGGGTCGCCCGGGTTGTTGCCCGGGTCGCCGGGGTTGTTTCCGGGGTCACCCGGGTTGTTGCCCGGGTCGGAGCCGCTGGAGCCGTCGGGCAGGGTGAAGGTCCAGCCCTGGGCCTTCCACTGCGGGATGATCTGGTTGACGGCCTGGACGGTCTGGCTGCGGTCGCCGCCGCCGTCGTGCATCAGGATCACCGCGCCGGGCGTGCGCCTCTGGTTGAGGCGCTGGACGAGTTCGAAGGTGCCGGGCGGCTCCCAGTCGCCGATGTCCATGGCCCAGCCCAGCGGCTGCATGCCCAGCTCGGCCGCGACCTGGGGGCTCTGGCCCCAGGAGCCGTAGGGTGCCCGGAAGTAGGGGATCTGGGCGCCCGGAACCGCCTGGCGGATCGCGGCGTTGGTCTCCTGGAGGTCAGCGCGGATCTGGTTGGCCGACCAGTTCCCCATGTCGCTGTGGCGCATGGAGTGGTTGCACAGGGTGTGGCCCTGCTGCACGATCTGCCGGACGAGGTCGGGGTACTGGCGCACGTGCTCGCCCCACAGGCAGAACACCGCCTTGACCTGGTGCTGGCGCAGCACCTGGAGCAGGGCCGGGGTGTCCTGCGGGTTGGGGCCGTCGTCGAAGGTCAGGGCCACGGTCTGGCCGCCCTGCGGGGTCCTGGTGACGATGTCGGCGGTGGCGGCCTGCGCCGGGGCAGCGGCGCCGAACGCGAGTCCTGCCGCGCACAGGACGGCGAGGAGGCGGCTCCGTAGTCGAGAGCCTCGGGGGAAAGCAGCCACGGGGTCTCCTTCTGAACGCCATGAAAGTTCCGGAAAGTTCCGGAACACAAGGGAAACCTAAAAAGCATCATGCCCCCTTGTCAATCATCGTTCACTTAATGTAAGTGTCGCACACTTCGTCACGCGTCGGACATGTCTAGTTACCGCGTGTCGCCCAACTCTGTCCGCGGCGCCAGCCGCTCACGTCAGCAGGTGTCCGCGCGCCGAGCTGGTCCTTTGCCCCTCCCAGCCCGCCCGCCCAGGCGGCTCCGGCCGCCGGGCCGTCGAGCGGCGGCACAGCGGGCGGCCCGGCGGAGGGCGCCGCGCCCCGGCGCACCCGTGCCCCGCCGCGGCCGCAGCACGGGGCCGAAAATTTTCGAAAAAACACCAGGGGCCCCGAAGGGGCCCCTGCCTACTGCGATCCCGAAAGATCACGCAGAGTGACGTCAGTCTCCGGCTGCGGCGGGGGGCGGAGCGGTGCTGTCCCGCACGATGAGCTCGGTGGCCAGCTCCACCCGGGGGCTCTCGATCTCCTCGTTGTCCCTGAGGCGGCGCAGGGTGCGCACCGCGAGCCTGCCCATGTCGTCCAGCGGCTGGCGCACCGTCGTCAGCGGCGGGGAGGACCAGCGCGCCTGCGGCAGGTCGTCGAAGCCGACCACGCTGACGTCGTCGGGAATCCGCAGGCCGCGCTGGCGCAGGGCCTCGTAGACGCCGAGGGCCATCTGGTCGCTGGCCGCGAACACCGCGGTCGGCGGCTCGGCCAGGCCGAACAACTGCTCGCCCGCGCGGAAGCCGGACTCGTAGTCGAAGTTGCCGGGGACGACCAGGTCGGGGTCGAGGTCGAGCCCGGCGGTCTCCAGCCCGGCCCGGTAGCCGTCCAGGCGGGCGCGGCTGCACCACAGCTCGGGACGTCCGGTCACGAAGCCGATGCGCCGGTGCCCGAGGTCGATCAGGTGGCTGGTCGCGCTGAGCCCGCCGGCCCAGTTGGTGCAGCCGACCGTGGGCACGGCCAGGTCGGGCAGGCCGACCGGGTCGATGACGACGACGGGGATGTGCAGCTCCTCCAGCTCGCTGCGCAGGTCGGAGCCGAGGCCGGTGGTGACCAGGACGGCGCCGTCGCTGGCGCGGGAGCGGACGTTGGCCAGCCACTGCCGGGTCGAACTCGCCCTGCGGTGGACGGCCGACACCGCGACGCTGCTGCCCATGTCGTGGGCGGCGTCCTCGACACCGCGGATGATCTCGACCGCCCACGGGCTGTCCAGGTCGTTGAAGACCAGGTCGATCAGGCCCACCCGCTCGCCTGCGGCCCGGCTGCCGCGGCGGCGGTAGCCCCTGGCGCGCAGCAGGTTCTCGATGCGTTCCCGGGTCTCCGGAGCCACGTCGCCCCGCCCGTTGAGGACACGCGAGACCGTCGGGGCGGACACGCCTGCTTCCGCCGCGATGGCGGAGATGGTCACGGATCGGCTCGGCGTCTGGGCCACGCATCCTCCTTCTCCACGGTGTCTCCCCAAGGGTACGAGCACGGAAGGTGAGGATGCCCCCTGTTCGGCGGGCCGGGTATTGACGACCTGCCCGGTTGGCACCTAGTGTCCTTCGTCACATGTTCCGGAATTTTTCGGAAGAACAACGATCGACTGCCACTGGGAGCCCCTGGATGAAACCCGTCCGTCTTGTCACCGCCGCACTTGCCGCGGCGGCCCTGTCCCTCCCGATGGCGGCTGCCCCCGCTGTCGCGAAGCCCGGGCACGACCACGCCCCGCCGCCCCACGCCGGCCCCAAGGCCGACAAGCTGCGCTGGGCCGCCCCTGAGGGGTTCTTCGTCGGCAGCGCCGTCGCAGGCGGCGGCCACCACCTGGAGCAGGACTACCCCGACCCGTTCTCCTCGGACCACAAGTACCGGAAGATCCTCGGGGAGCAGTTCAGCTCGGTCTCCCCCGAGAACCAGATGAAGTGGGAGTTCATCCACCCCGAGCCGGACCGCTACAACTTCGCGGACGCCGACGCCATCGTCGACTTCGCCGAGCGCAACGGCCAGGTCGTGCGGGGGCACACGCTGCTGTGGCACAGCCAGAACCCGGCCTGGCTGGAGGAGGGCGACTACTCCGCGGAGGAGCTGCGCGAGATCCTGCACGACCACATCACGACCGTCGTCGGCCGCTACGCCGGGCGGATCCAGCAGTGGGACGTGGCCAACGAGATCTTCGACGAGCAGGGCAACCTGCGCACCCAGGAGAACATCTGGCTGCGCGAGCTCGGCCCGGAGATCATCGCCGACGCCTTCCGCTGGGCGCACGAGGCCGACCCCGAGGCGGAGCTGTTCTTCAACGACTACAACGTGGAGGGCATCAACCCCAAGAGCAACGCCTACTACCAGCTCATCCAGGACCTGCTCGACCAGGGCGTCCCGGTGCACGGGTTCTCCACGCAGGGGCACCTGAGCACCCGGTACGGCTTCCCCGGCGACCTGGAGGAGAACCTGCGGCGCTTCGACGAGCTCGGTCTGGCCACGGCCATCACCGAACTGGACGTCCGCATGGACCTCCCGGAGAGCGGCATCCCGACCGACGAGCAGTTGGAGCAGCAGGCCGACTACTACCAGCAGGCGCTGGAGGCGTGCCTGGCCGTGGAGGGCTGCGACTCCTTCACGGTCTGGGGCTTCACCGACAAGTACTCCTGGGTTCCGGTGTTCTTCTCCGGTGAGGGCTCGGCGACGATCATGACCGAGGACTTCGTCCCCAAGCCCGCCTTCTACGCCCTGCAAGCCACCCTGAAGGAGGCGCGGGGCGACACGGGTCCCGGCCACGGTCCGGGCCACGGACCTGGCCACGGACCTGGCCACGGTCCGGGTCACGGTCCCGGCCAGGGGCCCGGCCAGGGTCCGGGTCACGGTCCCGGCCACGGACCGGGCCACGGACCTGGCCGACACTGATCCGATCTGCGGAGGAGCCCTCCGCACCTCTCCTCGTGGAGCCCGGACAGGGTGTTCCGGGCTCCACTTTTCTGTATTTTTCTCCGGTGACGCGAGCGAAATGACCGGTTGGGGACTATCGGCCCCCGTGCGCCCGCATTACTCCTCTGGACGATTTCCATAAAAAGTGTGATATTTGCTACTCGATAGCTTCCCCACTTTCCTTGGGAGCGCTCCCAAAGAAGGAGGACCCGTTATTCCCAGGAACCGGCCTCCCTGACCCGAGACGCCCACCGCAGTACCCGTTCCCACGACGAAGAACGACTTCCCGGAAAGGTCCATGGGACTGGAATTCGGTCTCCTCGGTCCGACACAGGTTCTCCACGACGGGGCCGAGATCTGCATCGGCCCCCTCAAACAACGCACCCTGCTGACCGCCCTCCTCCTCCAGCCCAACCGGGTGGTTCCCCTCGACCGCCTGGCCTCCGCCCTGTGGGACGACACTCCGCCCCCCTCCGCAACGGCCAACCTGCGCACCTATGTGAACCGGCTCCGCAAGCGCCTGCACTGCTTCCCCGGCCCGGAACGCATCGTCGCCCGCCGCCCCGGCTACCTGATCCGCGTCGCCCCCGAGGAACTCGACACCCACGCCTTCACCGAGCAGCAGCGGCGCGGCCGCGAGGCCCTCCGCAACGGCGACGCCGCGACGGCCGAGGCCGCGCTGACCGCGGGCCTGGCGCTGTGGCGGGGCTCCGCCGCCGAAGAGATCCCCCGCACCCCGGAACTCGCCCCCCGCCTGGAAGCCCTCGACGAGCAGCGCTACAGCGCCGTCGAGGACCTCATGCGCGCCCGCCTCATGCTCGGCTGCGACGCCGACCTCATCGGCGACCTGCGCCGCCTGGTGGCCGAGAGCCCCGTACGGGAGAGCATGTGGGGCCTGCTGATGCTGGCGCTGTACCGCGCCGGCTCCCCGGCCGCGGCCCTGGAGACCTACCAGGCCGCCCGCCGCGCCCTGCGCGAGCACCTCGGCATCGAACCCGGCGCCGAACTGGTCCGGTTGCAGCGCGACATCCTGAACCGGGACCCCCGCCTGCTGGAGTCCTGGCCGCAGAGCGCCCGGCTCCCGGCAGGCCGCACCGCCCCCCGGATGCTCCCGGCCGAACCCGCCAGGTTCGTCGGCAGGGTCGCCGAACTGCACCTTCTGGAAGAGGCGCTGCGCCCCTGCGCCGTCCCCGGCACACGCCCCCGCGTCGTCGCCGTCCACGGCCCCGGCGGCAGCGGCAAGTCGGCCCTGGCCCTCAAGGCCGCCGCCGCGCTCGCCGAGCACTACCCGGACGGGCAGCTCTACATCGACCTCGGCGGCGGCACCGGCGGCAGCCCGCGCAGCCCCGCCGACGCCCTGGGCCGTCTGCTGCGCGGACTCGGCATGGCCACCGACGAGATCTCCGCCGACGCCGAGGAGCGCGCCTACCGGTTCCGGGAGCTCACCGAAGGCCGCCGCCTGCTGGTCGTGCTGGACAACGCCGTGGACGAGGCGCAGATCCGGCCGTTGCTCCCGCCCTGGCCGGAGGTCGCGGTGCTGATCACCAGCCGGGTGCGGGGCAGCGCGCTGGACGGCGTGCGGCACGTGGCCCTCGGCCCGCTGCCGCCGGACGAGGCGGTGGAGCTGCTGGCCTCCTGCTGCGGCCCCGAACGGGTCCGCGCCGAGCCGCAGGCCGCGGAGTGGATCGCGCGGCTGTGCGACTACCAGCCGCTACCGCTGTGGATCGCGGGCACCCGGCTGTTCACCCGCCGCGAGTGGTCGCTGACCGCCTTCGCCCGGCTGCTGTGCGACGAGCGGCACCGGCTGGACACCCTGCGCTGCGGGGACCGCTCGGTGCGCTCCAGCATCGAGGCCGACTACCTGCCCCTGCGCGACAGCGACAACCCCACCGACCGGCGGGCCGCAGCACTGTTCCGCAGGCTCGGCCTGGTCCGGGCCGGGGAGTTCCGCGCGGAGACGGCGTCGGTGCTGCTGGACTGCGACGCCACCGCCGCGACCGCCGCGCTGGGCCGCCTGGCCGACATCCGGCTGATCGACCCGATCGGCGCCGACCGCTACCGGCTCTCCGGCCTGCTCCGCGTCTACGCGGCGGAACAGGCCGAGGCGTCCGAGAGCCTGGAGACCAGGCTGTGCCTGCTGCGGCGCGTGCGCCCCCTCAGGGAGCGCGGCGGCCCGGATCACACCTTCGTCCCGCTCGGGTCGACGGCCGGGGGACGGGAGCCGAGCCTGCGCAGCACCACCCCGAGGATCCGGTCGGCCGGGATGTAGCCCCACGCCCGGGAGTCGGTGCTGTGTGCGGGGTTGTCCCCGAGCACCAGCAGGCTGCCGGGCGGCACGGGGGCGTCCGGACGCACCCCGGGCGCGGCGGCACACGACGCGGGCACCGGGTCGCCCGGCAGTGCGGCGACCCGCTTGATCACCCACCGCCGCTCGGACGTCCGCCGCCCCTCCCCCGGGTGGTCCCACCTGCCCGGCAGGTACGGCGGCGCGAACACGACCACGTCGCCGCAGCGCAGCCGCTCCAGGCCACGCCTGCGCACCAGGACGCGGTCGCCCTGGCGGAGCGTCGGCGCCATGCTCTGCCCGAAGACCTCCACCACGACCAGGGTCCGCCGCAGCCCTGTCACGGCCGCCGCAGCCGCCAGGACCACCGCGGCCGTGACGGCGGCTGCGGTCACGGAGCCTCTCCCAGGCCCGGCAGTGCCGCGGCCTCCTGGTAGCCGCGCGCCTGCATGCCGAACAGGCGGGCGTAGACGCCGTCGGCGGCCATCAGCTCCGCGTGGTCGCCGCTCTCCACCACCCGGCCCTCCTCCAGCACCACGATCCGGTCGGCGTCGCGCACCGCGCCCAGCCGGTGGGAGATGAGCAGGCTGGTGCGCCCCCTGCGGTGCTCGCGCAGGCCGGTGTGGATCTCGTACTCGGCCTCGGCGTCCAGCCCCGAGCTGGGCTCGTCCAGGATCAGCAGGTCGCGCTCGCCGCGCAGGTAGGCGCGGGCCAGCGCGACACGCTGCCACTGCCCGCCGGAGAGCGGCACCCCGCTCTCCGCGTCCTGGTCGCCGTCGAAGAACATCCGGGTCAGCAGGGTGTCGTAGCCGCGGGGCAGCCCGGCCACGATCGCGTGCGCCCCGGCCCGTTCGGCGGCGGCGCGGACGGCCGCGTCGTCGCCGGCGCGCAGCCGCGCCACGTCGCCCAGGCCGATGTTCTCCCTGGCGGTCAGGTCGTACTCCATGTAGTCCTGGAACACCGCGCCGATCCGGCGGCGCAGCTCCGCGGGGTCCATCTCGCGCAGGTCCACGCCGTCCCACAGGACGGCCCCGCGCTCCGGGTCGTACATCCGGCACAGCAGCTTCACCAGCGTGCTCTTGCCCGCGCCGTTGCGGCCGACCAGGGCCACCGACCGGCCGTGCGGGATGACCAGGTCGACCCCGCGCAGCGTCCACGGGTGCTCCGGCGAGTAGCGGAACCACACGTCGCGGAACTCGATGCCGCGGCGCAGCGGGGGCACCGGCCGCGGCCGGGCCGCCACCGGCAGGTCCGGCTCGCTGCCGACGACCTGGAGGTAGTGGTCGAACATGAGAAGCTGCTGGTGGGCCAGGCTGACCTCGCGGACGAGCTGCACCAGGGCGCTCTGCACCCCGGTGACCGCCCCCACGAACAGCGAGATGTCGCCGACCGTCAGTCGCCCCTCGGCGGCGGCGAGCACCACCCACACCAGTCCGGCCCCCGCCACCGCGGCGGAGAACAGCCCCAGGCCGCTCTGCACGGCCAGTTGCCGCCGGTCCATCCGGCGGTGTTCGGCGTTGGCGGTGCGCCGCTCCCGGGTCATCCGCTCCCGCAGGTAGGCGGAGATGCCGAACAGCCGCAGCTCCTTGGCCGCGCGGACGTCGGCGAGCAGCTCGCGGAAGAAGATCTCGCGGCGCTCCACCGGGCCGATCCGCCACATCAGGGCGGCGCGCCTGCGGGAGAGCCGGAGCTCGGCGATGAGCACGGGCACCGCGGACAGCAGCACGGCCAGGGCCATCCACGGGCTGACCACCACGAGGGAGCCGAGGTAGCCGAGGACGGTCACGGTGCCGCTGCCCAGGGTGAAGACCCCGGCCACCACCATGGCGGGGGTCTGGCCGCCGGACTGCTGGGCCAGGCGCAGCCGGTCGAGGAAGGCGGGGTTCTCGAACCGGGCGAGGCCGACGAAGCGCTCGACGGCAGCGAACAGCTCGTCCTGGGAGAGCAGGCCGACCCGGCGCTGGATCTCGGAGTTGAGGTACTGGGCCGCGGCCGGGAGCAGGAGGGTGGCGGCCCCGGCCAGGGCGAGGCCGCCGCCGAGCAGGAGCAGTCCGCCCGTGTCGGAGCCGGGGGCTGCGATCTCGTCGAGCACCAGCTTGGTCAGCCAGGTGGCCGTCACCGGGGCGACCGCCTGGAGCAGGGTGGTCGCCGCGAGGCCGAGCAGCAGGTACCAGCCCGCGCGCCAGGCGAGGACGAGGGCCGCGGCCACCCCCCTCAGAGTGGTTCTGACTCCTCCGGTGACCGCGGCGGTCGGATCAGCCCGCAACGGGCACGCCCAGGTCGCTCGTCTGGTACCCGCTGGCGAGCACCTTGCCGTCGGCGGCCAGGCGGGCGAACGCGGGGAAGCCCTTGACTCCGAGGGCCTGGGCGACGGGGCCGCCGTGGTCCTCGACCGCCACCCGGGCGACCGGGGCGAGCCGGGCGAGCTGTTCGGCGGCCTCCTCCCGGCTGCCCACGACCACGGCCAGCACGTTGTCCCGGCCCCCGGGGAAGGAGCGGGCCCGGTCCACGAAGAGCGGGAGCTGTTCGGCGCAGGCCGAGCAGGTCGGGGAGAAGACCCCCACGAGCGTCTCGTCGGCCAGGGTGTCGCGGCTGACCTCGACTCCCTCCTCGGTCACGGCGGAGAACGGCCCCACCGTCTCCCCCGCGGGGAGCATGATCTGCTCGGGCGGGCCGATCCGGACCGCGTTCTGGATGAGTTCGGTGTGCTCCCGCAGGCGGCGGATCACCCCCACGGTGAGGGTGAGGTTCAGGACGCACAGCGCGCCGACCAGGATGACGGCGACGGTCAGCAGGGCGTTCACGGGGCGGTCGGCCTCCTCGGGATCGTGGGTGTGAACAGGTCGAGCAGGTCGTCGAAGAGCAGGACGGGCAGCGCGAGGATCCCGGCCGTGCCGACGGCCGCCACCGCGCCGACCAGGGCGGGCTGGGCGGAGGGGGCGGCCAGGGCCAGCACGAGTCCGGTGGCTGCCGCGGTCAGCAGCAGCAGGTTGCGGACGACGTGCGCGGGACGCAGCGCCTGGTCGGTGGCGCCGAAGCAGTGGCAGGCGACGCGGTCGCCGCGGCGCAGCACCGCGACGATGGCGGCGGTGAAGGCGGCGAGCAGGGCCGCGGCGAGCGCGAACCCGACGGCGGCGGTCCGGGGCGCGAGCAGCAGCGGCGGTATCGCGACCTCGCAGCCGACGACCACGGCGGCGAGCCGGTGGGCGCCGGTGGTGGCGCCGGAGCCCTGGAGCGGCCTGATCAGCCACCCGGGGGCGAGCTGCCGCGCGGCGGAGGTGAACTCCTCGAAGGCCCGTCTGCTGCGCAGTTTGCCGAACGCGGAGACGGCGAACACGACGGCGAGCAGGACGCGGCAGGCGATGAGGGCGTACACCATCGTCGAGGGCTCCCGGTCCGGTCAGCGGCGGGCGGTCGCCCGTACTCCGGGCTGGGTCGGCGGTCGGTCGTCCGGCGCACCGCAGCGCTGGAGCATGGGGAACCTTTCGTGGGTCTGGGGAGGTGACGGGGAGGACGGCTGGGTCCTCTGTTCTGCGGTGGGGCCGGCTGCGGCGGAGCCGCGCAGGCCCCGCCGCAGCCGGTCAGGGGATCAGCAGGGGCGGTAGGGGGTGCAGTAGCCGTCGGGGACGCCGCTGCCGGTGCAGCAGTACCGGCGGATGCACGGGCTGCTGATCGAGGCGTACTCGTACCAGCAGATGACGGCCGACGCCTTGGCCTTGGGCACGACCAGCGACAGCAGCCGGTCGCCCAGCTCACCGAAACGCTCGAACATGTTGGTCTCCTCTCGTCTGCGGGCACGGAAGCGCGGTGCCGGGGTGTGGGGAAGGTACGCCCGACCCCGTTCCGTGCCCGCGGTGGGCTGGCCTGGTCCGGGCGCCCGGGAGGGGGGAGGTCTTCGGGCGCCCGCCCTTTCCGTATCGGCCTGCCGTCACCCTAGGTGGCGACCCGATAACCGGAATACACGGGCGATACACCACGGGAGAGGCCGCAGCGCCGGGGCCGCGGGCGTGCGGCGTCCGCGCTGCTGGGACCCGGGGTGCCGCGGGAGCCGCCGTGCCGGGGATTCCGACGCCCCGGCACGGATCACGGGCCCCGGGATTTTTTCGGCGAATTCAAAACGGTTACCGATTACGAAATCTCACAACGCAACCGAATCAGTAGCCCAAAAGGGTTTTCGTCTCGGATTCCGCATCATTCTGCACGGATTCGTGATACGCGGCAGACGCGTTCGCCCACCCCCGCCCCACCCGAAGGAGATTCGGTCCGTCACCGAGCGTGTCCGCCGTGCGCCCACCGTGGTCACGCGGAGGGTTTCTCAGTTTCGGTCAGACCGAAATCAGATGAAATGTCCCTCGATCTTCCGGGGCTCCCCGGACCGCCCGAGCCCATCGGTTCACCAGTTCACACGGGTTCGGACCCGTCCGGAAAGGTGCCGCACACCCCCTCGCCCCGGCACTCCGGTCGGTCCGGAAATCCGACAAACTCTTTGCCCCTAGGACAACGTCGCTATTCTTCGGACGAAAAACGCGAGCCATCCCGCCGAATTCTCGGTCTCCGGCCTGCCGGGGGCGAGAACCCTGCGTCCCGCACCGTTCTCGGCCCCGTCTTCCACGGACGACCCCTGTCCCAGGACGATCCGAAGGACGCAACGTGAAGCTCACCAGACGGCCCTCATCGGCTCCGGTCTCCGCCGCCCTCCTCGCCCTCCTGCTGCCGCTGACGGCCTGCGGCGGCGTCGGCGGCGACTGGGCGGCCCCCGTGGTCTCCCCCACCCCCGAGGAGAGGCCCGCCGAACGGGCGCTGTCCGGCTTCGTGCGGCTCGCCGAGAACTCCACGGAGAAGGCCGTCTTCCTCACCTTCCACAACGTGGACGACGGCACCCAGAAGCTCCTCGTCGACCTCACCGAGCTGACGGCCCGCTCCGAGAGCTACGTCTTCTTCCTGGACCCCTCCAAGTTCGCCTTCTCCGCCGACTTCCGGCACGCGGCCTACGAGACCTCGCAGGGGGAGATCCGGTTGGGCGAACTCGTCCCGAACACCCACGCCTACCAGGTGACGGCGACCCTGGCCCCGGAGGAAGAGGCGGCGGAGGACCTCAGCTACCTCCTGGGCGAGGAGGTGACGATCTCCTACCGGGCACCGCAGTTCTCCCCGGACGGCAGTGAACTGTGGTTCGAGGAGTACCTCGAGCCCGGCGAGGAGGAGTCCCGGGTGCTCGCGGTCCCCACCGACGACCCCCTGGGCGCCCCGCCCGAGGAGCGGGGCCTCGTCCCCCGCGAGGTGTGGCCCCTCCACCAGTACGAGGGCCTCACCCTGACCAAGGGCACCGAGAACGTCTACGTCCCCGAGGCCGCCTACGCCGTCACGCCCGACAACGAACTCCAGGTGCTGACCGAGCCCGTCGGCGGAGGCGGCCAGGACTTCCACTTCCTGACCGACGGCACGCGGGTCGCCTCCAAGGACTTCCTCCCCGACCCGTCGGGGCGCTTCGTCGGTCTGCTCCCCAAGAAGAACTGGGGGGTGCCCAGCACCAACCGCTCCACCCTGTGGATCTTCAATCTGGCCCCCGACGGCACCCCGTCCGACGACGAGGTGATCACCGACGCCTTCAGCGACAACATCCAGCGCCTGTGGGTGGACACCGACGGCAACCGCTACGTCGTGCAGTCCGGCGGCGCCTACCACGCCCTGCCGTTCGGTGCCCGCCGCGGCGAGCCCCAGGAGCTGTTCTCCACCTTCACCCCCAAGGGCCGACTCGCGGAGGCAGCCACCTCGACGGAGATCCTCGGCATCTTCCCCGCCCGGAACTGACCTTCCGGCTCCCCGCCCGCGGCCCCGGCCCGTTCCGTCCGGGGCCGCGGGGCTTTTCCGGAAGGGGCCCGCGCCACGGCGGCCCTCCCGCGGGAGCGGCGGCGTGCCCGTGGAACCCGCCGGTGCGGGCGAAGCGCGGAGTCCGGCCTTGCCGCCACGCAGGAGCTCCCCGCCGCGGCAAGGCCGAGCGGCCCCCGCACTGAGGACCCAGGTCCCTGGCCCGCCCGGAGCGGTTGCGGAACCATGACCGTCGACCTCGGCGGATGCCGTGCGCCGGGGGACCCGACGGTCCCGACAGCCACCCCGAATTTCTACGGCGATCACCGTATTTAAACTGGGGGCGTGGAGAACAACGACAGGACCGCGCACGGCTGCATCGACCCCGGCGTGCACCGGGTGTTCGCGGACCCCAGCCGCGTGGCCGTGCTGGAGACCCTCTGCTGCGCCTCCGCCCCGCTCACCGTCCAGGACATCGCCGCACGGGTCGGCCTGCACCCCAACACCGTGCGGGGCCACCTGGCGCTGCTCGCCGAACGCGGCTACGTCGCCAGCACCGCCGAGAGACGGGAACGCCCCGGCCGCCCCAGCCTGCTCTACTCCGCGACCAGGGCAGACGACGGCGACCTGCGCAACTACCGGCTCCTGGCGGAGACCCTGGTCTCCTACCTCGCCGAACTGGACACCGACCACGCCGCCGCCGCGATCGCCGCGGGCCGGAGCCACGGCCGCCGGGCGATCCGCGAGGTGGAGTCCGGCGAGCGGGTGGACGCCGCAACGGCGATCCGCGCGGTGACGGCGCTGCTGGACCGGGCCGGCTTCCGGCCCCGACGCAGCCGCGACGGCCTCGACCTGCACCGCTGCCCGTTCCGGGAGCTCGCCGAGTCCGCCCCCGAGATCGTCTGCGGCGTCCACCTGGGCATGATGCGCGGCGCGCTCGCCGAACTGGGGGCACCGGTGGAGGCGGTGCGGCTGCGGCCGTTCGCCGAGCCCGACCGCTGCGTCGCCGAACTGCGCACCGCCGGGGAGGGGAAGTGAGCCTCACCCGCTCCCGCGGCCGCGCAGGGCGGCTTCGCGGCGACGGTCCCGCAGCGGACTCCCCCTTCCCCGACCACGGCATGCGGCACGCCGAGAACGGCGCCCGCGGATTCCTCGAGATCACGGAGTGAACCGGTGCTGACGATCTGGACTGTGGTGCGTTTCCTGCACGTACTGGGTGCGGCGCTGTGGGTGGGCGGCCAGCTCACCGTGTCGCTGGTGGTGCTGCCGCTGGCCCGGCGCAGCCTCGACGACGAGCGGCGCGGGTCGCTGCTGACCGCGATCGGCCGCCGCTTCGGCATACTGACGGTCGCCCTCTTCCTGCCGGTGCAGATCGGCACCGGCGTCGCCCTGGCCTGGCGGCACGGCGTCACCTGGGAGTCGCTGCTGGTCCCCGGCTACGGCCAGATCCTGGCGGCCAAGCTGGCGATGTTCGCCGTGGTGATGCTGGCCGCCGCGCTGCACAGCGCGGCCAGCTCCCGCGGCTACCCGGTGTTCTCCCGGATCATGGCGGTCACCAGCCTGGTGGCCTCGGTGGGCGTGATCGCGCTCGCCGCCGCCCTCCCGGCGGCCTGACCCGGCCTCCGGAACCCTTCACCCGGAATTCCGAAAAACGCCCTTGGCCCCGGATGAATTCGATGCCAGAATCGGACGAGTGCAACTCGGCGGAAAAGCAGGAGTGAGCCATCCGTTTCCTCGTCCGATTCCGCGTGGGAATTCGCACGGCCCTGCTGGCCACGGTCGCGGTCCTCGGCCTTTCCGGTGATTTCGTCGGCACCCTCGGCGGGTCCGCCTGGTACCAGCGCAGCCTGATGATCGCCTGCGGCGCGCTGGTCTTCGCCCTCCACCTCGGCGTCGAGATGCTCAGCACCCGGGAGGACCGCCTCCTGCAGCGCCGCCTGGAGGACGCCAACGACGCCCTGGCGGACTCCCGGCGCGAGGCGGCACGGCTGCGCCGGGAGAAGGCGGACCTCCAGGAGGACATCCGCGCCCTGGAGATCCAACTGGAGGCCCGCAGACAGCAACTGGCCAGCGCAGACCGCGACTTCGACGCGCTCGGCTGGCTGGCCAGCGCCGAGGGGCGGGCCGCCCTGGACGGGCTGCGCGCCTTCTCCGAGAGGATCATGACCGGGCACGGCACGCGGGCCGCAGAAACCCGGGAGGAGGCCCCCGAACCGGAGCGCAGGCCCCTCGGCCGCGACCGCGTGCTGCTGCGGGTGGCCGCCCAGGCCGCCTCCGGCCTCCTCGCGGTGCTCCTGCTCGCCCTCCTCATCTACGGAATCGAGGTCTACCTGGACTGACCCGCCACCGCGGTTCCGGCTCCGGAAATCCCCGGAATCCGCAGGAGAACACCGGAACTCACCCCTGACCGGAAACGTCGAAAAGACAACCACGACCCGGGAGCAGAAAATGCGAGCAGGCGCCCGAGGAATCTCGGTTCTTTCCGTTTCCGCAGTTCTCCTCACCGCGACCTCCTGCGTCAATTCGGCGGAGACCGTCGACCTGGTGAGCTTCACCAACGCCCACGGCGCGGCCTGCACGGCGCTGGTGGTCATCGCCGCCTACGGATCCGAGTACATCGCCAGCGGCGACGAGACCGAGAGCAGCATCGACTGCGAGTTCCCCCCGGAGGGGAAGACACCCGTCCGCGAGGAGCGACAGGCGTTCCCCGACCCCGAACCGGACAGGAGGTGGGGCTGGACCGAGCTGATCACCCTCACCGACGCGCACGGCCGCGCCTGCACCCTCGTCGCCACCACCGTGGGCAGCGGGGCGGTCGACGAGAGCAGCATCGACTGCGACTACCCGCCGCCGGAGCGCCGCCCCGGACCGTCGGTGCGCGAGTCGCCCCCCGACCCCGACCCGGACTCCGACGACGACCGGATCCAACTGGTGGTGTTCACCGACGCCCACGGCCGGTCCTGCACCACCGCCACCTCCAAGGTGGGACCCACCGAGGAGATCGACCTGACCTGCGCCTACCCCGAGAGGGCGGAGGAGCCGGCGGACACGACGCCGCAGGAGACGCCCGCGCCCCGCTGACCCGGCACGGGACGGAGCGGGCCGACAGGCTCAGCCGACGGCCCGCTCCGGCTCCGCCGCGGCGGACGCCCCCGTCTCCCGGGCCCGGTACAGGGTCAGCGCGGTGACGTCGTCGCGGTAGTCCCCTCCGGTGAAGTCGCTGAGATCGGCGGCGAGCGTCTCGATGATCCGCTCCGGCGGGACGTCCTGCCAGGCGCGCAGCCGCTGGGACAGCGGGTAGAACTCCCCGTCGCGGTTGCGCGCCTCGGTGACGCCGTCGGTGCACAGCAGCAGGGCCGTGTCCGGGGGCAGGTCGAACTCCTCGACGGTGCGGGGCTCGGGGACGAGGGAGGCGAGGCCCAGCGGCGCGCCCGGGTCGGCCCTGGTGACCGGCCCGCTGTGGCCGGGCCCCACCAGGCGGGGCCGCACGTGCCCGCAGTTGACGACGTGCACCCGGTAGTTCCGGTCGATGTGGAGGATGACCGCGGTGACGAACCGCTCCGGCTCCTCGACCTCCCGGGCGTAGGAGTTGTACTGGATGACCGCGTCGTCCATGGCGTCCACCAGTTCCAGCAGGTCCGCCTTGCGGTAGGCGACGCTGCGGAAGGCCCCGAGGACGGAGAACGCGGCGCCGACGGCGGGCAGGCCCTTGCCCTGGACGTCGGCGACCAGCACCCGCAGCCCGTGCGGGGAGCGCACCACCTCGTAGATGTCGCCGCCGACCATCCGGTCCCCCTCGACCGGCCGGTAGCGGCCGTCCACGACCAGGCCGTCGATCCGCGCGGGCAGGGAGCGGAGGATGAGCCGTTGCAGTTCGGCGGCGGTCGACCGCAGGCGGCGCACCTCCTCCTCGCGGAAGTGCAGCCGGTACGCCTCCTGCTGGTGGCGGTTCCGGTACCAGCAGGCGGCGATGCTGAGCGCGCCGAACCCCGCGGTGACCACGAGCGAGTAGAAGTCGAACCCGGCGATCCCGCCGTGGTAGGTGAAGGCCGTGCCCGCCACGAGCAGCACCCACACCGAGATGGCCACGGTCTGTCTGACCGTCCCCACACCCGCCACGATCGCGGGCAGGAAGACGAGGAACGGGACCAGGCGCGGCAGCGGACCCACGAGGAAGGCACCGGCGAGCAGAAGCGAGACCAGCCAGGCCGCCCAGAACACGAAGGCGGCGAAGGAACGGGACCGCCGCTCCACCGGAGGGACGGCCGGTTCCAGGTCCACGGCTTCGTCAGCACCGGAGCTCCGCATCACGCCCTCCCCCTTCCCCCGGTGTGCCCTCCATGCGTGACCCGGTAACCGCCACACACCTGGGGAAACGGAGCCGGACGACGATCTTGCCGGGAGCGCCGCCCGTTCCGACGAAACGGTCGGGAAGAGACGGGCCGCCCGCGACAGCGGCCTGAGACGGCCGCACGGGCGGGGGCTGCCCCGACAGCCCCGCCTGCTTCGGCCGCGAGGCGCGGCAGGAGCAGAGGGACGGTGAAGTGCCTCCACCAGCCCTGGCCGGGCCGTGAGGTTGCGGCACCGCGTCGCCGTCTTCCATGACCCTGGGGGCAGAGCAAGCGTTTGTCCTGTCCCTGGGGCCATGATCGTCAAGGCCGTGCGGGTGGTCGTCCGTGGAGTCCGGCGGCAGGAGGGCTTCCGGTCGGTTCCGCGGTCCAGCAGGTATCTCGGGCAGCGGGCAGGACACGAGCGGTCAAGCCGGGAGCGCGGGACTGCGAGGGCGTTTCCCGACGGCTGGAAGTGCTTCCACAGGTTTTCCCGAGTGAAGGAAAACCGCCCGGGCCGCTGGTAAAGTCCCAGGTCGCCAAGGGTGCTCCCCGCGCACGCGGGGATGGTCCGAGAGGTGGATAGCGGGTGTATGGGCGAGGCCCCGGCTCAATCCCGGGGGCCTCGCTTGTGATCCTGTGGCTTACAGGGCGTTGGTGCGTACCGCGTCCAGGAACGCGGCCCATTCCCGGCCGGGGATGACCAGGTGGCCCAGGTGGGGGTTCTGGGAGTCACGCACCGCAGCAGCGGGCTTCCCGGGGATGTCGGCGACCTCGACACAGTTTTCCGTCCTCGCCCCGGAGTACGAGGACTTTCGGAAGCGCAGTGGCCGAGAGTCAGACTTGAGGGGCATGGCGGCCCTTTCACTGGCGGTCGATCAGGTCCTGGATCAGCGTCCGTGACTCCTCGACGGACAATGCGGACGCGCTGACATACTGGTACACCAGTTCCCATTCGCGTACCCGGTCGGGATCGTCCGTGAGTGCTTGTGTCACGGGGTTCTCCGTGTAGACGACCGTGGAGTCTCCGTCGAAGTCCAGCAGGGTGAAGCCTCCGCTGACGGCGGCGTGCGGTCCGACTTCGTCGGGCAGCACGCGTACGCGCAGGTCTCGGCGTTGCACGTCGATCAGATGCCGTAACTGGGCGGTGTCGGCTTTGCGGAGCGCGGCCACGTCGATGATCGCCCACAACTGGGGCGTGTCCGGCCCGGCCAGGATGCGCTGGCGCAGCATCCGGGCCTCCACTCGGCGGTTCACTTCTGCGTCGTCGTGGATTCCACCGGCCTGGATGACCGCGCGGGCGTAGTCGGGGGTCTGGAGCAGTCCGGGGATGACGGTCAGCTCCACTGTGCGAATCCGGGACGCGCCTGGTTCCAGCCCGGTGAGTGCTCCCCTGCCGAGTACGTCGTCGTAGGCTGCCCACCAGCCTCGCTGCCGTGCCTCGCGGGCCAGGCGCACGAGTTCGGCACGCTCGGCGAGGTCAGTGACGTCGTAGACGTCAAGTAGAAGTTCTACGTCTTCCACGCGCGGACGCAGCCACTCGTCCCGTTCCAGTCGGGTGATTTTGGAGGCTGACCAGCGGGTGCCTCCCAAAGCGTGGGCTCGTTCTACCACCGCGTCGGCAGTCATCCTTTTGGCCTCGCGGAGCTCTCGGAGGCGTTTGGACAGGCGGCGCTTGCTGAGCGTGGGCGACACTGCCACCGGGTCATCACCTCCCGTGTCGGGCTGAGGCGATCTTACGAGGGTGTCCGGTTTTTCCTTCATTTGGCGCATTACCAATCGATGCTTAGGTTCTTCTTCAAGAATTGGATAACTAGTTAAAAAATTAGTCTTGCATTTTTGATGGCAGTACGTGACCATGAGACTGCCTGATCAAGCCGTCCCCTGCTCAAGGGGGCGCTAGTGGAGGAGGAGCAGCATGCGCCTTCTGGTTCTGTTCCGCCTATTACTGCTGGCGGCCTTCCGCCCCGTGCCCGACTCCCCCGCACTCCGCAGGCGGCCCGTGGTGCACCGGCCGCGGCACGCCGCACCGCCGCCTCGGCAGGCGCGGACCCTGCCCCCGCGCATCCCGAGCTACACCGGGTTCGCCGCCTGCGCCCGTCGCCACTCGGCCCTGTGGGAGGTCACCTACACCCACGGGGTGCCTTGCCCGTATGTGGCGCGCAACCGGGTCACCGGAAGCACGGTGGCGGTGGACGACGTGGACCTGCTCGACCACATCCTGGCCACCTACGAACACCCCCACCCCGTGCGCGGCTACTACGGCCAGCACTTCCTCCCCCACGGCCACGGTTACGGGAACAGCCGAAACAGCAGCCGTCACGCCGACCACGACACCGCAGCCCGCCCCGCGGCACCGCAGCCGCACCCGCGAGGAGACCTTCTGGAGGGCGGCCGTGCGGCGGGGCAGCACACCGGCCGTCCTCAGGCCCGGTGGAACGGGGGCGGGTGGTGATGGCCGACTACACCCTCACTGCCGACCAGGTCGCGCTGCTGGCCGACGGCCGCACCCACCTGGATACCCTCGCCCAGCACCACGGCGATGAGCGCTTCCTGCTCCTCACCCACTGCGGAGCCCCCGGCCTCTACCAGCAGCAGACCGAAGACCGCTGGATCTACGCCGCCCCCGGACTACTCGGCCACAACGACAACACCAACGACAACCCCAAGGGCGATGCCGGGGAGGAGGCCCCGTGAGCGGCCGGTCCGAACAGGCGCGCATCTACCGCATCAGCGAAAACCGGGCCTGGCGAGGAAAGACCGAACTGTCCCCCGCCCAGATCCGCGCCCTGGCCCAGACCCTGGCCGCCATCGCCCGCACCCGCGAGGAAGACGCCCTGCGCAAGGCCTACCCGGTGGGCGCCCGGGTGCGGTTCGGGGACAACCTGCACACCGTGACCGGCTACACCGACTCCCCTGGCCTGCCGCCCATGCTCAAACTCTCCGGCAACACCATCACCCACCCCACCCACACCTGAACACAGACAACCGCACAGGCGAGAACAGACCACAGCCACACCCCGCGTACGCGGAGAGCACCAGAAGGGCGGCTACGGCTGGTTCGTGGAGCCGGGACCTCCCCGCGTGCGCGGAGAGCACGTTGGGTTTCAGCCCGGTGCGGTGCGCCAGTAGGGACCATCCCCACGTGCCTGGGGAGCACAACTCGAGCTGTTCGGCGGTCTCCGTCTCCGACGGACCATCCCCACGTGCGTGGGGAGCACGCCTGCCACGCCCGGATCTTGCGGCGCGCGGCCGGACCATCCCCACGTGCGTGGGGAGCACGGCCGGTCCGGGACCAGCGCGTGGGACCGCCCCGGACCATCCCCACGTGCGTGGGGAGCACGACCTCGCGGAGATGCAGCAGGTCTTGAGCTTCGGACCATCCCCACGTGCGTGGGGAGCACTGCATCCGGTCGTACAGCGGGTTGTACGGCGTCGGACCATCCCCACGTGCGTGGGGAGCACTGCGTGACCGGGTCGTGGGACCGATCAACACTCGGACCATCCCCACGTGCGTGGGGAGCACGCTCACGCCGGGGCTCTCTCGTCAGGATCCGTCCGGACCATCCCCACGTGCGTGGGGAGCACAGCTCGGACAGCCCGGGAACCTTATCCGCGACCGGACCATCCCCACGTGCGTGGGGAGCACACAGGTTTCCGCCAAGCTTGAGCCTCTTACTTCGGACCATCCCCACGTGCGTGGGGAGCACGCGGCGACCCGGTTCCACACCGGGCGCAGGCCCGGACCATCCCCACGTGCGTGGGGAGCACTCCTCCGGCGCGCCGGTCGCCCAGTCCACGAGCGGACCATCCCCACGTGCGTGGGGAGCACGAATGCAATGTAGCTGCTACGTTTACAAGCCCCGGACCATCCCCACGTGCGTGGGGAGCACAACCACGAAGGAGGCGCGCCGCTCGGGCGCGCCGGACCATCCCCACGTGCGTGGGGAGCACGCGCGCCAGTCCGGTCCCAGTACCTGCCTGGTCGGACCATCCCCACGTGCGTGGGGAGCACCGCACCCTGCGCGGCGGTGCGGCCCGCGTCAAGGGACCATCCCCACGTGCGTGGGGAGCACTGGTTCTAACGGCGGGGGACGCGCGCGGCGAGCGGACCATCCCCACGTGCGTGGGGAGCACCTCATCCGCCCAACCGGGCGGGGAAAGGGCGGAGGACCATCCCCACGTGCGTGGGGAGCACGTGTTCCACACAACCCGGCAGGCGTCACCGATCGGACCATCCCCACGTGCGTGGGGAGCACAACAGGAGCGGGGAACGGGGAACGGGGAACCGCGGACCATCCCCACGTGCGTGGGGAGCACAGGGCGAGCATCACCCGGGTCGGGGTCAAGGGCGGACCATCCCCACGTGCGTGGGGAGCACTCGTCCGCGAAAGGGCGGACCCTCATCCGCCCCGGACCATCCCCACGTGCGTGGGGAGCACTGGTGTCGCCGAGGATGGTGACGCCGTCCTGCGGACCATCCCCACGTGCGTGGGGAGCACGACCAGGGCGCGCGTGGCGGCCTACTACGCGACGGACCATCCCCACGTGCGTGGGGAGCACTGGTGTCGCCGAGGATGGTGACGCCGTCCTGCGGACCATCCCCACGTGCGTGGGGAGCACGACCAGGG
>NZ_KQ950182.1:297610-300593 GCF_001517975.1 Thermobifida cellulosilytica TB100 | reverse complement strand
GACCGGACCATCCCCACGTGCGTGGGGAGCACGTCCACGATCCGCCGCATCCGCCGCGACCTCCGGGACCATCCCCACGTGCGTGGGGAGCACCAGGCGAAGAACATCGGTTCGGAGCCGGAGTACGGACCATCCCCACGTGCGTGGGGAGCACCAGGCGAAGAACATCGGTTCGGAGCCGGAGTACGGACCATCCCCACGTGCGTGGGGAGCACTTGGTGGCGTTGCCGCGGCCGGTCGCGAACGCCGGACCATCCCCACGTGCGTGGGGAGCACCGGGCGAAGAACATCGGTTCGGAGCCGGAGTACGGACCATCCCCACGTGCGTGGGGAGCACTCATGGCCGCGGCCGGGCAGATCCGCGACCACCGGACCATCCCCACGTGCGTGGGGAGCACGCGGAGGTGTCCGCGGATTCCTGGGCGGTCGACGGACCATCCCCACGTGCGTGGGGAGCACCAGCGCGGCTGGTGGGTCAGCTACTCCGACGCCGGACCATCCCCACGTGCGTGGGGAGCACCGCGGTGCCCATCCTGTGGATGGTCAAAGGCCCGGACCATCCCCACGTGCGTGGGGAGCACATGGTGGGGCACTTCGACGAAGAGTCCTGCCGCGGACCATCCCCACGTGCGTGGGGAGCACGTCCAGACCCGCCACGAAGGCGATCATGCCCTCGGACCATCCCCACGTGCGTGGGGAGCACTCGGCGCGCAGCAGCTGGTGCAGCGGGTGGGCCGGACCATCCCCACGTGCGTGGGGAGCACAGCGGCCCCCGTCCAGTGGTGGACGGGGGCCGCGGACCATCCCCACGTGCGTGGGGAGCACACCTCCTCGGACACGGGGATGAGCACCGCTAGCGGACCATCCCCACGTGCGTGGGGAGCACTGGACACGGTTCACCGACGGGAGGGAGGGATTCGGACCATCCCCACGTGCGTGGGGAGCACCCACGCCGGGTGGACTCGATGCGGAACGACCGCGGACCATCCCCACGTGCGTGGGGAGCACGAGCCTCTGTGCCGGGTCCTGCTTGCGCCCGGAGGACCATCCCCACGTGCGTGGGGAGCACCCCAGGGCGTAGCGGCCGCGCCCCTCCGAGGACGGACCATCCCCACGTGCGTGGGGAGCACGCGCACGACAACCAGATCGTGAGAGCGGCGTTCGGACCATCCCCACGTGCGTGGGGAGCACCCGATAACCCACCCACCAACCGGTCTGCGACGCGGACCATCCCCACGTGCGTGGGGAGCACGAGCCTCTGTGCCGGGTCCTGCTTGCGCCCGGAGGACCATCCCCACGTGCGTGGGGAGCACCCCAGGGCGTAGCGGCCGCGCCCCTCCGAGGACGGACCATCCCCACGTGCGTGGGGAGCACTGGGGTTGGCGCGCCAGCGTCGATCTGACGCGCGGACCATCCCCACGTGCGTGGGGAGCACTCACGGTGTAGCGGCCCCGAGTCCTGGAGCCCTGGACCATCCCCACGTGCGTGGGGAGCACTAACCCCTAACGGTAATGATGTCCGGGTTTATCGGACCATCCCCACGTGCGTGGGGAGCACCGGGACTGCCACTTGCGGATAACCTCATAGGCCGGACCATCCCCACGTGCGTGGGGAGCACAGCTCCTTGCCGATCTGCAACCCGAACTCGGCCGGACCATCCCCACGTGCGTGGGGAGCACAGGAGTTTCGTCGCTGAAAACCTGCCACACGAAGGACCATCCCCACGTGCGTGGGGAGCACAGGAGTTTCGTCGCTGAAAACCTGCCACACGAAGGACCATCCCCACGTGCGTGGGGAGCACCCTACCGCAGAAACTCCTGAATCGTCTCTGCGCGGACCATCCCCACGTGCGTGGGGAGCACAGAGATTCGGCACGTCTGAAACGTGTCGGACCCGGACCATCCCCACGTGCGTGGGGAGCACCATGTCCCGATACTCGTCCAGTACGGCCACGCCGGACCATCCCCACGTGCGTGGGGAGCACTGTACTGCATCCCGCACCGGGCCGAACGCGGTCGGACCATCCCCACGTGCGTGGGGAGCACTTGCCCAGGTCGATCCGGTACCTGCGGATCGCCGGACCATCCCCACGTGCGTGGGGAGCACAAGAGCGGCGTCAAGATCTACTCGCAGGACGCCGGACCATCCCCACGTGCGTGGGGAGCACGTGGTCCCCCAGTCAGTGAGTCGAGTCGGTCTGGGACCATCCCCACGTGCGTGGGGAGCACCAGTGGGCGTGGGACAACGTCCTGAAGCCGATCGGACCATCCCCACGTGCGTGGGGAGCACCCAGCCCGACCAGCTCGTGAGCGTGGGTGGCGCGGACCATCCCCACGTGCGTGGGGAGCACGCGGCGGCGTCGACGAGCACGGGCGCCCCCGGCGGACCATCCCCACGTGCGTGGGGAGCACAGAAACTGACCTGCGGTTTCTCGGGGCGTTATCTTGCCGTGATCAACCTTGCAGGCAGTCTCAGCCCGTGCAGTCACCTTAGACCAATTTTCGCGAAGAACACGACCGGTCTGGTTGGGTGGTCAGGTCCTGCGGCGCGGGCAGTGCCCCGGTTGGGGGCGAGGGGGGCGGGGAAGCCTCCGGTCTGCTTCGGCCGCGGGGCGCGGCAGCCTCGGGCGTCGCGCTGGTGCCTGAGGGGTTGTCGGCTTTCCGTAGCGCTTCACCGCCCGGGAATCCGCTCCTGAACGCCTGGCGCCAACCTCCTCTCCGTCGCCTCACCGGCCTGGGCTTCCGCCCTCACGCCTCTCTCCTGTGCTCCGTCACCTGGGAACTCGTCCGGCACCTGACCGCACCCCGTTCCGGCGCTTCACCGGCTGGGGCGGGTCGCGCGGCGTGGACTCCCGCAGCGACCTGCCGCCGGGGTGTCTGCCGTCCGACGATCCCCGGTCTCTCCCCGATGCCCCGCCATCTGGGAACCCGCGGCCGACAACCCCTCCCGGGCCCGTGGGCGGGCAGGGCTGCCGCGCCTCGCG
>NZ_KQ950182.1:270716-297568 GCF_001517975.1 Thermobifida cellulosilytica TB100 | reverse complement strand
CGCGCCTCGCGGCCGAGGCGGACGGGCGGGGGACCGCACGGGCCGCCCAAGGGGGCGGCCCTCGTCCCCTCCCCCGCCGCCTCGACGGCCGTGGGGAGCGGCCCTAGCGCAGCGGGTCGAACGCCGCGAGTTCGCGGGGGCGTCTGCCCGTGGTGATCTGCTCGGCGAGCAGGCGGCCGGTGATCGGACCCAGGGTCAGCCCCCACATGCCGTGGCCGCCCGCGACGTAGACGCCCGGGGCCTTGGTCGCGCCGACCAGCGGCAGCCCGTCGGGGGTGACCGGGCGCGGGCCGACCCACTCGTCGGTGCGCTCCTCCCAGGCGATGCCTTCCATCAGGGGCCGCGCCGAGGAGACGATCGCGCGGATGCGGCCCTGGTCCAGCGGGTCGTCGGGGCCGCGGAACTCCATGGTGCCCGCGACGCGCAGTCCGCCCTGGTAGGGGGTACAGGCCACGCGCACGGCGGGCAGGTAGAGCGGTCCGGGGACGGGCTGCTCGGTGGGCACGGTGAACGAGTAGCCGCGGCCCGCCTGCACCCGGGTGCGCACCCCCAGCCTGCGGGCGAGTCCGGTCATCCACGACCCGGCGGCCAGCACCACGGCGTCGCCGCGCACGCTCTCCCCCTCCGTGGAGCGCACCGCGATACCGCCGCCCTCGGGGCGGACGTCGGCGACGGTGAAGCCGCCGCGCACCGTCCCGCCGCGCTTCTCCACCGCCTCGCCCAGCGCGTTCGTGTAGGCCCCGGGGTCCACGTAGCGCTGGCCGTCGAGCCGGATCGCCAGCTCCACGCGCTCCGACACCTGCGGCATCCGTTCCCGCACCTCCTGCCCGGTCAGCTCGGCGAAGCCGATGTCCTGTCCGGAGTCGCGGATCAGCGCCAGCTCGCGGAGCAGGTCCGCGGCCTGGGCGCGCTTCTCGAAGGCCGCGGTGATGGGCGCCTCGACCGTGGGGACGGAGATCCCGTTCTCGGCGAGCTGGTCGTAGGCGTCCAGGCACTGGGCGTTGACCGGGAGGAAGCCGCGCATCGACCGCCGCCAGGCCCGCATGGTGCAGTGGGCGGCGAAGCGCAGCAGGAACGACCACAGCCCCACGTCGACGCGGACCGGCACGTACAGGGGGGCGTTGCGGTCCAGCAGGGACCGCAGCCCGTAGCGCAGGACCGACGGCTCCGGCAGCGGGATCGACAGCCCGGGCGAGATCCACCCGGCGTTGCCCCATGACGCGCCCGCCGCGACGTCGCGGCGGTCCACCACGGTCACCTCGACGCCCTGCTCCTGTAGGAACCAGGCCGTGGACAGGCCCACCATCCCGGCTCCGACCACCACCGCCGTGCGCGGCGCGCCGCCGCGTGCCTCGCTCATCGCCACCCCCAGAAACCGCCGTTACGGGACCCTCTGTCCCGAGAATGACCAGAAATCCCCTGGAGCGGTCTGTTCGCGGCGGACAAATTCGCCGGTCAGGACTGTTGTCCCGGGACAAGGGGACCATCGCCCGCTACCGCCAGCGCGATGGCCAGGGCGAGCCGCATGCGCGGCTGGTCCAGGTCGACGCGGGCGACCTCGGCCATGCGCCGCATCCGGTAGCGGACGGTGTTGGGGTGGACGCCCAGCAGGGCGGCGGCGGCCCGGTGGTCTCCCTGGGCCTCGAACCAGGCGCGCAGGGTCTCGACGTGGCGGGTGCCGTGTTCGCGGTCGTGGCGGGCGAGGAGCGCCACCGGGTGGTGTTCGGGCATCCGCCCGCCGGCCGCCACCCGGCGCAGCCGTGCCAGCAGGATCTCGTCCCACGCCTCGTCGTAGCTGACGCAGACGCGTCCGTGGGGCCGGACGGCGTGCAGGGCCAGGCTCTCGTCGGCCTCCTGGCGGCTCTGCGGCAGTTGGTCGAGTTCCGCCCGGCCGCCGATGCCCGCGTGCACCACCGCGTCGGGGGGCAGCGCCGCGGCCACTCCGGCCGCCCAGTCGCGGGCCCGGGCCACCCCGCTGTCGGGCAGGACCGTGTAGACGGTGGTGCCGAGCAGTGCGCTGCGCCCCGGCCGCGCCCAGCCGAACCCGGTGGTGACGTGTTCGAAGACGAGGAGTGCGGCGGCGTTCTGGTCGTCGCCGACGTGTCCCTGGAGGGCGACCACGCGGAACGGTCCGCCGGGCAGGCCGAGTTGGGCGGTCACCAGTGCGTCGCCGCGTCCTTCCAGCAGTTGGAGCACGCCCTCGGACTCGACCTGGCGTTCCAGGTCGGCGCTGGCGCGGGCGCGCAGCAGGTGCAGGGCGGCGGTGCGGGCGCCGCTGACCAGGGCGGCGGCGCGCGGCGGGGGCAGCGGGGCTTCGGCGTCCACCCAGATCGAGCCGAGCAGTTCCCGTCCGGCGCGCACGGCGACCACGACGCGCCCGTTGAGGCCGTGTTCGTGCAGCGGCGGTACGAACAGCGGCCGGTCGGAGGCGGCCAGGTGGGCGAAGACGCCGCGTTCGGCGAGTGCGGCGCGCACCGGTTCGGGGACGCGCCGTCCCAGGATGGTGCGGGTCCGGGCGCGGTCGGCGTGCTCTTGGAGGCTGGAGTAGGCCAGTACCCGGGAGAGCACGTCCTCGACGGTGACCGGTCCGCCGACGGCTCCGGCGATGGTGTCGGCGAGGGCGAACAGGTCGGTGGGGCCGCGGCCGGCCTCGGTCTCCCGGCCTTCCAGGACCAGTCCGTAGGCGACGGCGGCGAGTTGGCTCCACGAGACGGCCGGGTCGACGGCGGCGACCGCGATTCCGGCGCGGCGGGCGGCGGCGAGCGTGTCGGGGTCGAGCGGCGGCGTGGCGCGCACCAGGACGACGACGGCGTTGGCGGCGGCGGCCAGGGCGACCGCCTGGGCGGTGTCGGCGACGCCCACGGCGAGGAAGACGTCGCCGCCGACCGGTCGGGGGTCGGTGGGGTCGTGGGTGACCACGCTGCGCAGTTCCGTCTCGCGTGCTCCGGGCTCGCAGTACAGTCGCACGCCGAAGCGTCCGAGGACGTTCACCAACCGGTCGAGCCTGATCATGCTGCCACCCGCTCCCGCCGAACGCACCGAGCCTACGGGACGGCGCCGGTGTCCGGCGCCGGTGGTGTCGTCACCCGGGGAGTGTTCCCGCGCGGCGGGGCGGGGTCAGCGGTCGAGCCGGTAGCCGTGGAGCAGGAGCCGCGTGATCTGCTCGGCCGCCTCGTCGGCCGAGAGCCTGCCCTTGGGGTTGAACCAGCGGTAGGACCAGATGGAGGCGCCCAGCAGGGTGGAGGTGGCGACGGCGGGGTCGATGTCGAGCAGTTCCCCGCTGGCGACGCCTTCGGCGTAGAGGTCGCGCATGATGCGGGTGTATTCGCGTTCCCGTCTGCGCATCTGCTGTTCGCGTTCGGGGGAGAGCAGGCCGCGCTCGTTGTAGAAGACCGCGTTGGCGTCGGGGTTGCGCAGGATCGTCCGGGTGTTCTCGACGAGGAGGGCGTGGATGCGCTCTCCGGCGGTGCCGGGGCCCTGGGCGATGGCGCGGAAGCGGGCGAGCGCCTCGTCCGCGATCCCGCTCACGATCGCGAACAGCACGTCTTCCTTGCTCTTGAAGTAGTAGTAGATGGCCGGTTTGGTGAACCCGATGCGGTCGGCGATGTCGTCCAGCGACGTGACGTGGTAGCCCTTCTCGCGGAACAGGGCGGTGGCGACCTCGATGATCTGGGCGCGCCGGTCGTGGCCCGACTGCCCGCGGGGGCGGCCCTGCCGCTTGTCTGTCGTTGCCTTGGTCATCGTCTGGTCCGAATCCGGATTGTCGTGCCGCGCGGCAGTCGGCGCCGCCGGCTGTCCGCGGGGGCAGAGGGGGTCGGTCGGCACCGGTGGTGCCCCGTCCGGCCTGGGGTGGGTCGTCCCGTGAACGCGCCGTTGCCTCGCGGTCGCGGCCTCCGTGCAGCAGGGCGGTCGTCTCGACGGGGTCATCGTATCCCTCCGTAGCGACACCGTCGGAGTCCGATCCGTCACGCAGCGGCCACGGGGGCGTCCCCGCCCGCGCCGCCTGTCCACAGGCCGTGCGGAGTGCGCAGGCGCGGCGGGCGTCCCGGGCGGCGGACCCGCCTGGCCGGAACCGGCCATGCCGTGTCGAGGGCGTGCGCCCAGGTTCCGGCCCCGGAAGCGGAGCGTCGGGCGGCCCGGGAATGTGAATCAGTGAGATTTCGCCGCGGAAGACGCCAAGATCGTCATTTTCCGGCGCGCCGCAAGCTAGAGTTATCGTAGGCCCGGTAAGCGCCTCCCCGGTTCTCCCGGAACCCCGGAAAACACCGCTGCCGTGTGCCGTTTCTCCTCCGCCCGAGCATCCCGGACCCCGTCGTGGATCACCGCGTTCCCGACGGGCGGTCGGACCAGCAGGACCGGTCGTGTCCGGGCCGCGCGCCCGCCCTCCGCCGCGCCCGCTCCGGCGGTCCGGACGGACTCCTCCGTGGACCGGTGCCGTGGACCACCTCCACCCGTCCTGTTCGCGGTGTGTCCGTCTGCCCCCTCCCGACCGGCCGTGCCCGGCTCCGGCGGGAGTCCCCCGTGGAGGGCAGTCGCCCGTTCCCGCACGCCCTTCCTGCGGCGTCCCCCGTTGAAGGCATGTGACCGTGTACCACCTCATTCCTTCCGAGGACCTGAGGCGCGCCCGCGCGGAGTTCCCCCACTACGAGATCTGCGTGCTCCACGACGACGCCGGCATCCCCGAGGTGACGGCCGTGCTCAAACCCCCCTACCAGGGCATCGGCCTGTCCGTGCTGGTCTGCGCCGCCACCGTCGCCGAGTTGGTCCAGACGCTGCGGAACGCCCCCAAGGCGAAACTGCCCCGCCGCAACCCGAACCGCCGCTACTGGCCGCGGCCCTGGGAGCTGCGGCCCCGCCCGCACTGACCGGCCCCGGCACCCGGCCCCCGCAGGAGCGGGGGCCGCCGCTGTTTACGGGGCGCGCGGCCGGGCTAGCGGTGCCTCCGGTCGTTTCGATGAGGAGGAAAGCATGGCGGAGACCACCGCGATCCGGGCGCCGCGTTCACTGATCGCCCCGGGACGGTACGTCCAGGGGCGCGGGGTGCTGGCCGAGCTCGGCAGGTACGTCGCACCGATCGGCTCCATGCCGCTGATCCTGACCGACGCCGTGGTCAAGGAGCTCACCGAGGCGACGGTCACCGAGTCGTTCCGGCGCGCCGGGCTGCCGGTGCGGTTCGAGAAGTTCGGCGGGATCCCCACCGCGGCCGAGGCGCGGCGGGTCGCGGACGTCGCCGTGGAGCGCGGCTGCGACGTGATCGTCGGGCTGGGCGGAGGCACGGTCATCGACACCGCCAAGGCCGCCGGGGACAACGCGGGGATCCGCTGGGTGAGCGTACCCACCGTGGCCTCCACCGACGCGCCCACGTCGGCGCTGTCGGTCGTCTACACCGAGGAGGGCGCGTTCGAGTCGTACCGGTTCTACGCGCGCAACCCCGACCTGGTGCTCGTCGACACCCAGCTCGTCGCGAACGCGCCGGTGCGGTTCCTGGTCGCCGGTGTCGGGGACGCGCTCGCCACCTGGATCGAGGCGCGCGCGGTGCAGCGCGCCAGCGCGACGACGATGGCCGGCGGGCTGGCCACGCACGCGGGTATCGCGCTGGCCCGGCTGTCCTGGGACATCCTGTGGGAGAACGCGATGCCCGCGGTGGAGGCGGTGCGCCAGAACCTGGTCACCCCCGCCGTGGAGGCGGTGGTGGAGGCGAACACGCTGCTGTCGGGCCTGGGCTTCGAGTCGGGCGGGCTGGGCGCGGCGCACGCGGTCCACGACGGGCTGACCGCGGTCCCGCACACGCACCACCTGGTGCACGGCGAGAAGGTGAACATCGGGTCGATCACCCAGTTGATCCTGGAGGCGGCGCCCACCGCGGAGATCCGCCGGTTCGTCGAGTTCACCGCCCGGCTGGGGCTGCCCACCACGCTCACCGAGGCGGGGCTGGGCGACGCCGACGAGGAGGTGCTGCGCGCCGTGGTGGCGGCCGCGACCGCCCCGGAGGAGACCATCCACAACCTGCCCTTCCCGGTGTCGGCGGACGACGTGCTGGACGCGCTGAAGGCGGTGGAGGTGCTGGGCCGGTCGGTGCGGGCGGAGGCCGGGCTGCCGGAGCCGCAGGCCCCGGAGAGCCTTCGGACGAGGGTTCCGACCGCCCGCATGGCCTGAGGCGGGAGGTCCCGCCGGAGGGGCGCCCCGCGGCCACGGACGGGGCGCCCCTCCGGTCTCGGCTGCGGGTCAGGGCCGGAGGACGACCGGGAACTCCCGCAGGCTGTTGACGATCACCGACGGGTTGGGCACCAGTTCGGAGTCGTCCACCGCGAGCTTCATGTCCGGGAAGCGCTCGAACAGCATGGGCAGCGCGACCTGCGCCTCCAGGCGGGCCAGCGGGGCGCCCGGGCACACGTGCGGGCCGTAGCCGAAGGAGATGTGGCGGCCCGCCGACCGGGTGATGTCGAAGACCTCCGGGTTCTCGCCGTGGTGGGAGGGGTCGCGGCCGATCGCGCCGTAGGAGATCATCACCGAGTCGCCCTTGGCGATGGTGACGTCTCCGTAGGTGATGTCCTCGGTGGCGAAGCGGAAGATGAAGTTGGTGGTGGGCGGGTCCCAGCGCAGCGACTCCTCCACCGCCGCCTCCCAGGTGGCCTTGCCCGTGCGCAGCAGTTCCAACTGGTCGGAGTGGCGCAGCAGCGCGCGCACCGTGTTGGTGAGCAGGTTGACGGTGGTCTCGTGTCCGGCCGCCACGACGATCTGGAGGGTGCCGAGCACCTCCTCGTCGGTGAGGGAGTCGCCGTTCTCGTTGGCCTGGAGCAGCGCGGTGGTGAGGTCGTCGCCGGGGTTGGCCTTCTTCTTGGCCATCAGGTCCAGGTAGAAGTTGGCCAGCGCCTCCCGGGTGGCGACGAAGTCCTCGGGCGAGGTCACGGAGCTGAAGAACTTGTCGTAGAGGCCGCGCAACTGCCCGTGCGCCGCCTCCTCCACGCCGTACAGCTCACCGATGACGCTCATCGGCAGCCGGAAGGAGAACTCGCTCTTGAGGTCCTGCACCTCGTGGGCCTTCTTCTCCAGGCCGTCGAGCAGTTCCTCGGTGATCTCGCGGATGCGGGGGCGCAACTGCTCCACCCGGCGGGGGGTGAACGCCTGGGCGGTGAGGGCGCGCAGCCGCTTGTGCTCGGCGCCGTCGGTGCCCAGCAGGTTGGTGGGGGTGGGCGGGATGACGCTGAGCAGCGGCCAGGTCGGGGAGATCTCGCCGCGGTGGTAGGCCCCCCAGTGCGCCATGTTCTTGGACAGCCGGGGGTCGGTGAGCAGTTCGCGGGCGGCCTGGTAGTGGGTGACGGACCAGGTGAGCACGCCGCCGGGCAGCTCGACCCGGGCGATGGGCCCGGCCTCGTGGAGGCGTTCTCGTTCACCTTCCAGGTCGGAAACGTAGGGATCGAGGGCGATGGGGGTTCCGGTGGGCGAACTCATCACTGGCCTCCAAGTGGGGGAACGGGAGTGAAGACGACCGGAAGCGCGACGAGGCCACGCATCCAGGGGGAGGGGCGCCAACGCAGTTCGTCGGCCCCGACTGCGAGTTCCACGTCAGGCAGCCGGTCGAGCAGCACCTCGACACCGGCGGTGACGATGATCTCGGCGAGCTCCTGGGCCGGGTAGGGGCAGCGGTGCTCGCCGTGGGAGAAGGAGAGGTAGGCCTGGTTGCCCCAGCCCTGGGCGTCGGGGCCGGAGTTGATCCGCGGGTCGCTGTTGGCTCCGGCCAGGCCGAGCAGCAGCAGGTCTCCGGTGCGGATGAGCTGGCCGCCCAGCTCGACGTCGCGGGCGGCGTAGCGGCCCAGGTAGTTCTGGGTGGGGGTGTCCTCCCAGAGGACCTCGGTGAGGGCCTCGCGCACGCTGCGCCGCGCTCCCGTCAGCGAGGCGGCGAACCGGTCGTCGGTGAGCATGAGGCGCAGGGTGTTGCCGAGCCACTCGGTGGTGGGCTGGTGGCCTCCGCCCAGCACGACCACCAGGTCGGGGATGAGCTCCTCGTCGCGCAGGGCGGCGGGGTGGTTGATCATCCGGGAGACCACGTCGTTGCCGGGCCGCCGCCGTCGGGCCGCCACCAGTTCGCCCATGGTCTTGAGCAGGAACTGCTGGGCGCGCACCGCGTCGGGGCCGCCGTCGACCATGGTGGTCATGGCCTCGGCGAGCACGTCGGCGCGCTCCTGGTCGAGGCCGTAGAGGCGGCCCAGGACCACGGCGGGCAGCCGGGCGGCGTAGCTGGCGCGCAGGTCGGCCTTGGAGGCGGTGCAGAACCCGTCGATCAGGCGGTCGGCGGCCTGCGTCGCGTACTGGCGGACCTCGTGCTGGTCGGCTCCGGCGAGCGCGTCGCTGATGGCCCCGGCCCTGCGGCGGTGCTCCTCGCCCTCGGCGAAGAGGACGGTGGGGGTGCGCATGACCATCGGCCGCAGCGGCCAGTTCTCGGGGATCAGGTCCCAGGCGTTCCACCGCCGTGAGCTGCGGGCGAACACCTCCGGGTGGCTGAGCACGTGGTGCAGTTCCCGGTAGCCGATGACCAGCCAGGCGGGCACGTCGCCCTCCAGCAGCACCGGGGCCACCGGCCCGTACTGGGCGCGCATCTGCCGGTACAGCTCGGCGGGGCTGGTCTGGAACTGGGGGCCGTACAGCCGGAAGGCGCCGGGGCGGCTCTTCGTGTCGTGCGGCGCGTTCATCGCAGGACCTCCCGCGTGGTGGTTGCCATCACGTGCCGGACCAGGGTGACCAGCACCTGCTTGACCGACTCGCGGTCGCGGGCGTCGCACTCCACCAGGGGGACCGCGTCGTCCAGGTCGAGGGCCGCCCGGATCTGGTCGAGCGTGTGAGGGCTGCCGAAGTTGTTGTGGGCGACGACGAAGGGGGTGCCCTGCGCTTCCAGCCGGTCGATGGAGTACCAGGAGTCCTCCAGGCGGCGGGCGTCGACGAGCACGACCGCGCCCAGCGCTCCGGTGAACAGGCGGTCCCACAGGAACCAGAAGCGCTCCTGTCCGGGGGCGCCGAACAGGTAGAGCACGAACGTCTCGTCGACGGTGATGCGGCCGAAGTCGAAGGCCACGGTCGTCGTGTTCTTGTGGGGGACACCGCGGAGACTGTCGACCCCGGCTCCCGCCTGGGTCATCGTCTCCTCAGTACTGAGGGGGCGGATCTCGCTGACCGAGCGCACCAGGGTGGTCTTGCCGACGCCGAATCCGCCGACGACGACGATCTTCAACCCGTGTGCGGCTGTCGCGGGCAGCGCTGTCGGATCAGAGGTTGTGGAGTGCAACGAGGACCTTCTCCAGCACGGCCGGGGAGACGGAGGCCGTCGCGAGGTCGGCGACGGCGGGGTGTCGGGCGGTGATGTGTCCGGCGTCGAGCAGGTCGGTCAGCAGGATGCGGACCACGGTGACGGGCAGTTCGAGCCGGGCGGCGATCTCCACGACCGCCATGGGGCGCCGGCACATCTGAAGGATGCGGACGTGTTCGGACTGCATGCCGGAGACCGGTTCGGACTCGGTGACGATCAGCGTCACCGAGTCGAGGGCCTCGTCTCCTCCCCGGCTGCGTCCGGAGGTGATGACGTAGAGGCGGTCGGGTCCCTCCCGGTCGATGGCCCTTCTCATGCCTGACCCAGCGGCTCGGCGGTGCGGATCCCGACGCTGAGGTGCTCTCCGATCTGTTCGACGAGTTCGTTCATGTTGTGCCCGGTGAGTCCGGGGTCGGCGTCCTCGGCGGCGACGACCGCCAGGTGCGCGCCCGCGCCCGCCTCGACGATGAACAGCAGTCCGCCGTAGAACTCGGCCATGGCCTGGCGGACGCCGCCCGCGCCGTCGCCGAACTCGATGGACGCGCCGTGCGCGAGGCTCTGCATGCCCGCCGCGATGGCCGCCAGGTGGTCCGCCTGGTCGGTGCTCAGTCCGGCGGTGTGGCACAGCTTCAGGCCGTCGCGGGAGAGCACGAGCGCGTGTCGGGCGCCGGGGGTGCGCTCCAGCAGTTTCTCCAGGAGCCAACTGAGCTTGGCGAGATCCATCAGGATTCGTCCTCCTGCGTGCGGTTGGGGGTCGTCTTGCGTACCGCGGCGCGGAACGCCCCGAAGCCCTCCGCCGGGGTGACCGGAGCGCGGCGGGCGGGTGGTGTTGCCTGTTGTTGCCTGCGCTGGGCCGCGGCCAGGGTCTGGCCGCGGCGGCGCACCGGCAGGCCGCCGACGGTGTCCGCCGTGACGGTCTCCCGCGGCGGCGCGGCCGGTTCGGGCCGGGCTGCCGGGGCGGTCTGGGGGGTGGGGCGGCGCCGAGCGGCCTCCCGGCCGGGGGCGGCCGACGGAGGGCTCGGGGCCGGGGTTTCGGCTGGTTTGAGGATGCGCTGCGGTAGCAGCATGACCGCGGCGGTGCCGCCGCGGGAGGAGGGCCGGTACGAGACCGACAGGCCGTACTTGCGGGCGAGGCTGCCGACCACGGCCAGGCCGAGCCGGGTGCCGGAGAGGTCGGTGAGGTCGCCGCCGCTGGAGACGGCCTGGCGGGCGCGGCGCAGCGCCTCCTCGCCCATGACGAGGCCGCCGTCCTCGACGATGATCGCGGCCCCGGCCGGCACCTCTTCGACGTAGATGTGGACTTCGGAGATGGGCGGGGAGAACTTGGCCGCGTTGTCGAGGAGTTCGGCGAGCGCGTGGATGACGCCCTCGGCCGCGTACCCGGCGACGGCCAGGGTGGACGCCGAGTGGCTGCGCACCCGCTGGTAGTCGCCGATGCGCGCCATCGCGCCGCGCAGCACGCTCTCCATGGGGATGGGGCGGGTCCAGCGCCGTCCGCTGCGGGCCCCGGTGAGCACCGCGATGCTGTCGGCGACGCGGCCGGCCTGGGCCGTGCTGTGGTCCAGGCGCATGAGGTCGCCCAGGACGTTGTCGGGGGCGACGGCGCCGTTGCCGTACCGCTGCTGCATCTCGCGCAGGTCGGCGGCCATCGCGGTGGTGATGGCCTGGACCCGTCCGGCCGCGGTGGCGCAGGCGGCCATCGCGGCGACGCGCTGGCGCTCGCTGCGCGCGATCTCGGTGGCCGCGGTCTCCAGTACGGCGCGGTGGGCGGGGTCGACGGCCGGGTCGACCTCGTCGAGCGCGGTGGCCGCGGAGGCGCCCGAGCGCACCCGCTGCACCACGGCGGGAAGGAGCTCGCCGGTGAGCCGCTGTGCTCCGGCGGCGATCCGGTCGGCCTGGGCCGTCGCGCGGTCGGCCCGCGCGGTCTGCCGGTAGGTGACCGCGCCGAAGACGATCAACAGGACGAGGGAGACTCCGCCCGCCACCAGCAGGGGCAGCAGACTGGACGGGGGGACGCTCCACATGGCCCACGCCCATCCCGCGGCCACGAGGACCACGGAAGCCAACAGAAGGGGGACGCCCGTCGGCGTCGTGCCCGTTCGGGGACGGGCTGTTTTTCGAACAGTCATTATGGTCCGCGTTCAGGCACGTCACTGAATTGTGGGGGGACGGTCAGCAACGGTCGACGCCGTCATGCACCGGCAACCAAAAAATTTGGATTGATTGTCATGAAATCGGATTCGGCTAGGAGACTCCTCTCCCGCCTCCGATCCCACGGCATTTTCGGTCTCGGGACGCCTCACCGCCACTGCCGCAGCATAGCCCAGCACCCAGCTCCACCAAAGCACACAGAAGACTAATTATTAGTCGTTTAATACTGAATTAACGGTCGTCGCCTGAAAAAACGTCGCCAATCAGGAGAAACACGCATCAGATCACACATTGCGACCTTCGACCCGTTTTCCCGAGGTTATTCATCCCATCATCCCGCCACCGACCGCGCAGTGTGCCGCCCGGGCTTTTCCGCAGACCGCGGAGAGATCGGAGCCCCCCACTGCGGGCACGCATTTCGGCCCCCCGGGACGCAGACGCCCGGAGGGCCGAAAACCGGTGGCGGGCGGCAGCCCGGCCCGCCGCTGCTAGCGGCGCAGTTCGGGGAACTGGTCGTCGCGCCACTCACGCGGGGCCTCCCCGGTGCCCTCGGCGGCCTCCTCCTCGCGGCGGCGCAGCTCCACCCGGCGGATCTTGCCGGAGACGGTCTTGGGCAGCTCCGCGAACTCCAGGCGGCGCACCCGCTGGAACGGCGCGAGGTTCTCGCGGGCGTGGCGCAGGATCGACAGCGCGGTCTCCCGCGTCGGCTCGTGCCCGGGCGCCAGCGCCACGTACGCCTTGGGCACCGCCAGCCGCACCGGGTCGGGCGCGGGCACCACGGCCGCCTCCGCCACCGCCGGGTGCTCGATCAGCACGCTCTCCAGCTCGAACGGGCTGATCTTGTAGTCGGACGCCTTGAACACGTCGTCGGTGCGCCCGATGTAGGTGATGTAGCCGTCGGCGTCCCTGCGGGCCACGTCGCCGGTGTGGTACCAGCCGCCCGCCATCGCCTCGGCGTTGCGCTCGGGGTCGTCCTGGTAGCCGGTCATCAGCATCGGCGGGCGCGCGGACAGGTCGAGGCAGATCTCGCCCTCCTCGGCGGGCTGCCCGCTCCTGGGGTCGACCAGCACCACCGGGCAGCCGGGCAGGGGGCGGCCCATCGACCCCGGCTTGACCGGGGAGCCGGGGGTGTTGCCGACCACGGCGGTCATCTCGGTCTGCCCGAAGCCGTCGCGCAGCGTCAGCCCCCAGGCCCGGCGCACCTGCTCGATCACCTCGGGGTTGAGCGGCTCGCCCGCGGCGACGGCCTCCCGCAGGCGGCCCGGCCCGCCCGACAGGTCGGCGTTGATGAGCATCCGCCACACGGTCGGCGGCGCGCAGAAGGTGGTGACCCCCGCCCGGCGGATCTGCTCCAGCAGCGCGGCCGCGTCGAACCGGGAGTAGTTGTGGACGAAGACGGTGGCCTCGGCGATCCAGGGCGCGAAGAAGCAGCTCCACGCGTGCTTGGCCCAGCCCGGCGAGCTGATGTTGAGGTGGACGTCGCCCGGGCGCACCCCCAGCCAGTACATCGTCGTCAGGTGGCCGAGGGGGTAGGACGCCTGGGTGTGCTGCACCAGCTTGGGCCGGCTGGTGGTGCCGGAGGTGAAGTACAGCAGCAGCGGGTCGTCGGGGGCGGTGTCCGGGTGCTTGACCTGCGGGTCGACGATCGTGTGCGCCTCGCGGTAGTCGGCCCAGCCGGGCACGCCGCCGTCCACCGCGATCCTGCCGTAGTCGCCGGGCACGTCGGCGAACTTCGCCGCGTTCGCCGCGGAGGTGACGACGTGGCCGACGCCGCCGCGGCCGATCCGGTCCGCCAGGTCGGCCGGTCCCAGGGCGGTGGTGGTCGGCAGGATCACCGCGCCGAGCCGCATCACCGCCAGCATCGTCTCCCACAGCTCCACCTGGTTGCCGAGCATGAGCAGCACCCGGTCGCCGCGCGCCACGCCCCGGTCGGCCAGCCAGGCGGCGACCCGCTCGGAGCGGCGGACCATGTCGGCGAAGCTGTAGCGGGCCTCGCTGCCGTCCTCCTCGACGATCCACAGCGCCGTGGCGTCGTTGTCGCGCGCGTAGCTGTCGAACCAGTCGAACGCCCAGTTGAACCTGGGGCCCAGGTCGGGCCAGCGGAACTCCTCGACGGCCGCCCGGTGGTCGCCGGACAGGGCCAGCAGGGCGTCGCGGGCCTGGCGGTAGCTCTCGGTGGCGGAACCGGTGGTCACGTCTTCCCCCCTTGGTGTCCTGTTCCCGGTGGGCGGCCGCGCCGCGGGCGGTCCCGGCGCCCGGGGCGCGGCCTCCCCGCATCCCGTCCCATCCTGTGCCGGAGTGAGCTGCGTCACTACCCCCGAAATGAGGTAGCGTGACCGGCATCACTCGAGATCACCCACCGGGGGGTATGGCCTGTGACGACCGCGTCCGGCCCAGGCGTCTGCGACTCCGCTCCGCTGCTGGCCCGCGCCGTGCGGGAGCTGCGCCGCGCGACCGGCCTGCCGGTCGCCTTCGGCGGCCCGGTGGCCCGGGACGGCCGAGGCTTCGTCATCGACCAGCTCAGCGGCGCCCGCACCAGGTCGCTGCTGGGGCTGCGGGTGCGCACGGGCGCGGGGCTGGGCGGCCGGGCGCTGGCGCTGGCCCGCCCGTGGGCGGTCGACGACTACCTGACCGCCGAGGACATCACGCACGTCTACGACCACGCGGTCGCCCCCGAGCGGCTGCGCTCGATCGTGGCGGCGCCGGTGCGGGTCGGCGGGGCGACGCGGGCGGTGCTGTACGTGGCGGACCGCAGGTCGGAGGGGCTCGGGGACCGGGCGCTGGCGGCCGTGGCCCGCGTCGTGCGGCGGGCCGAGCAGGACTTCGCGGTGGAGGAGGAGGTGCAGCGCCGACTGGCCGCCCTGTCGACCGCGCGCCCCGCACCCCGGGGCCCGCCGCGGCAGGCGGTGCGGAACTGGACGAGCTGCTGTCGGAGCTGTCGGACATCGCCGCGACGGTCCGCGACGAGGAGGCGCGGCACCGCCTGGTCGAGGTGTGCCGCCGCGCGCGGTCGCTGGCCCGGTACCCGGCCCCGGCGGGGCGGCGCGCCCCCGCACGCAGGGGCGCGGTCCGGCTGGCGCCACGGGAGGTCGACGTGCTGGCCGAGGTGGCGGTGGGCCGCACCAACGACGAGGTCGCCGCGGCGCTGGGCCTGCTGCCCAACACGGTGAAGGCGTACCTGCGCAGCGCGATGCGCAAGCTGGACGCGACCAACCGGGTGCAGGCGGTCCACCTGGCCCGCGAGGCCGGGCTGCTCGACCGCTGACCCGGGCCGCGGCGTCGGCGGCGGGCCGGGGCGGCGCTCAGCGGGCGAGGACGGCCAGCTCCTCGCGGGCCTCCAGCAGCGACGGGCCGTACCAGGTGAGCAGCCGCCCGCTGACCAGCGCGGTCGGGGCGCGGTGGAACGCCTCCGGGCCGTCGTCGGCGGTGAAGGCGTAGGGCTCGTCGGGCAGCAGCACCAGGTTGACGTCGGGCCGGTCGACGTCGGCGAGCCGCACCGTCGGGTAGCGGTCGGGGTGGGCGGCGAAGACGTTGGCCAGGCCCAGGCGGCGGGCCAGGTCCCCGGCGAAGGTCGCGGAGCCCACCACCATCCACGGGTCGCGCCACACCGGGATCGCGACGCGCGTCCGCGCCTCGGGCACCGGCCCCGACCAGGCGCGGCGCGCCTCGGCCAGCCAGCGGGGCAGCGGCCAGCGCAGCGCCTCGGCGAACAGCCGCGTCAGGGAGTCCAGGGCCTGCGGCACCGTCTCGACGACGGTCACCCACACCGGGATGCCCGCCTCGCGCAGGCGGCGCACGTCGAGCTCCCGGTTCTCCTCCTTGTTGGCCACGACGAGGTCGGGGCGGAGCGCGGCGACGGCGGCGCGGTCGGGGTTCTTGGTGCCGCGCACCCGGGCCACGTCCAGGTCGGCCGGGCGCGTGCACCAGTCCGTGGCGCCGACCAGCGCCTCGCGCCGGGTGTGCGCGATCGCCTCGGTCAGCGAGGGCACCAGGGACACCACGCGCCGCGCCGGTCCTGTCACGGGCACGGGGTGCCCCATGTCGTCGTGGACGACCACGCCGCCACCGCCTCTCCTGCGTCGCCGTGCCCCGGGCGGGCCTTCTCCGGCCGCCGGGGCGTGCGGGACCGGCCCGCACGCCCCGCACCCTACTCACACGTTGCGCCGGTACTGACCGCCGACCTCGAAGAACGCCTCGGTGACCTGCTGGAGGGTGCAGACCCGTGCCGCGTCCATGAGCACCGCGAACACGTTCTCGCCCGCGATGGCGGCCTGCTTGAGCCGTTCGAGGGCCTGCTCGGCCTCCTCGCGGTGCGCCTCCCGGAACTCGCTGACCCGCCGCAGTTGCGACTCCTTCTCCTGCTCGGTGGCACGGGCCAGTTCGATCTTCTTGGCCGAGCCGTCGTCGCCGGAGGGGTTGCGGAAGGTGTTGACGCCGATGATGGGCAGCGAGCCGTCGTGCTTGCGCTGCTCGTAGAGCATGGACTCGTCCTGGATGCGGCCGCGCTGGTAGCCGGTCTCCATGGCGCCGAGCACGCCGCCGCGCTCGCTGATGCGGTCGAACTCGGCGAGCACGGCCTCCTCCACCAGGTCGGTGAGCTCGTCGATGATGAAGGAGCCCTGGAGGGGGTTCTCGTTCATCGCCAGGCCCCACTCGCGGTTGATGATCATCTGGATGGCCAGCGCGCGGCGCACCGACTCCTCGGTGGGGGTGGTGACGGCCTCGTCGTAGGCGTTGGTGTGCAGGCTGTTGGCGTTGTCGTAGATCGCGGTGAGCGCCTGCAACGTGGTGCGGATGTCGTTGAACTGCATCTCCTGGGCGTGCAGGGAGCGCCCCGAGGTCTGCACGTGGTACTTCAGCTTCTGGGCGCGCTCGCCCGCGCCGTACCTGTCGCGCATGGCGACCGCCCAGATGCGGCGGGCCACCCGGCCCAGCACCGAGTACTCGGGGTCCATGCCGTTGGAGAAGAAGAACGACAGGTTGGGGGCGAAGTCGTCGACGCTCATGCCGCGGGCGAGGTAGGCCTCGACGTAGGTGAAGCCGTTGGCGAGGGTGAACGCGAGCTGGGTGATGGGGTTGGCCCCGGCCTCGGCGATGTGGTAGCCGGAGATGGACACCGAGTAGAAGTTGCGGACGCCGTTGGCGATGAACCACTCCTGGATGTCGGCCATCATCCGCAGCGAGAACTCGGTGGAGAACAGGCAGGTGTTCTGGCCCTGGTCCTCCTTGAGGATGTCGGCCTGCACCGTGCCGCGCACCGACCGCAGGGCGCGGGCGCGCACCTCGGCGGCCTCCTGGGCGTCGGGTTCGCGGCCGTGCTCCGCGCGGAAGGCGTCGAGCTGCTGGTCGATGACGGTGTTGAGGAAGAAGGCCAGCACGGTGGGGGCCGGGCCGTTGATGGTCATCGACACCGAGGTGGTGGGCGCGGCCAGGTCGAACCCGGCGTACAGCTCCTTCATGTCGTCGAGGGTGGCCACGGAGACGCCGGAGGTGCCGATCTTGCCGTAGATGTCGGGGCGGCGGTCGGGGTCGCGGCCGTAGAGGGTGACGGAGTCGAACGCGGTGGACAGCCGGGTGGCGGGCTGGCCCTCCGACAGCAGCCGGAAGCGCCGGTTGGTGCGGAACGGGTCGCCCTCTCCGGCGAACATGCGGGCGGGGTCCTCGTTGTCGCGTTTGAACGGGAAGACGCCCGCGGTGAAGGGGAAGAAGCCGGGCAGGTTCTCCCGCCGCCAGAACGACACGAGTTCGCCGTGGTCGGTGTAGCGGGGCAGGGCGACCCGGGGGATGCGGGTGCCGGCCAGGGACTCGCGGGCCAGCCGGGTGCGGATCTGGCGGTCGCGCACGGTCACGACCTGCTCCTCGCCGGAGTAGGAGGACACCACCCGCGGCCAGTCCGCGATCTGCTCGGCGCTCTCCTGCGGCAGCTCCCGGCGGGCCTCGGCGAGCGCCTCCTGGACGGCGGTGGCGTCGCGGCCCGCGGCGGCGAGCTCCCGGGCGGTCTCCTCCAGGCGCTGCACCCGGCGGGCGGCGTCGGCGAGCCGTTGGGTCTCGGCGCGGTAGGCGCGTACGGTCTCGGCGATCTCGGAGAGGTAGTGGACCCGGTGGGCGGGGACCACCTGGGTGATGCCGCTGGAGTGGCGGACGTCGACGCGCGGCAGGACGCCCTGGGAGACGGGCAGGCCGCGCTCCGCGAGCAGGTCGCGCAGGTGCTGGTAGAGGGCGGTGACGCCGTCGTCGTTGAAGGTCGCCGCGGAGGTGCCGAACACCGGCATGTCCTCGGGGCGGGCGCCGAAGGCCTCGCGGTTGCGCACCAGTTGGCGGCCGACGTCGCGCAGCGCGTCCTGGGCGCCGCGCCGCTCGAACTTGTTGATCGCCACCACGTCGGCGAAGTCGAGCATGTCGATCTTCTCCAGCTGGGAGGCGGCGCCGAACTCGGGGGTCATCACGTACATGGCCAGGTCCACGTGGGGCACGATCGCGGCGTCGCCCTGGCCGATGCCCGGGGTCTCCACGATGACCAGGTCGAATCCGGCGGCCTTGACCACGCTGATCACGTCGTCGAGGTGGTCGGGCAGTTCGCGGCTGCCGCGGGTGGCCAGGGAGCGGAAGAAGACGCGGTCGCCGTCCAGGGAGTTCATGCGGATGCGGTCGCCCAGGAGCGCGCCGCCGCCGCGGCGGCGGGTGGGGTCGATGGCGAGGACCGCGATGCGCAGCTTGTCCTGCTGGTCGAGGCGGAAGCGGCGGACCAGTTCGTCGGTGAGGGAGGACTTGCCGGAGCCGCCGGTGCCGGTGATGCCGAGGACGGGGACGTCGGCGGCGGTCTCGCGCAGGCGGGCGAGCAGGTCGTCGGGGAGGCGGCCGAGTTCGGCTCCGGTGATGGCGCGGGCCAGGGCGGCCCGGTCGCCGGAGGCCACGGCCGCGGCGTCGACCTGGCGCTGCTCCCACAGGTCCACGTCGCACTCGCGGACGAGGGTGTTGATCATCCCGGGCAGGCCGAGGCGCTGGCCGTCCTCGGGGGAGAAGATGGTCACCCCGGACTCGCGCAGCCGGGCGATCTCCTCGGGGACGATGACGCCGCCCCCGCCGCCGTAGACCCTGACGTGGCCGGCGCCCCGTTCGCGCAGCAGTTGCACCAGGTACTCGAAGTACTCGACGTGGCCGCCCTGGTAGGAGCTGACCGCCACGCCCTGGACGTCCTCCTCCACGGCGGCGTCCACCACCTCGCGCACCGACCGGTTGTGTCCCAGGTGGACGACTTCCGCGCCCTGCGACTGGAGGATGCGGCGCATGATGTTGATCGCCGCGTCGTGCCCGTCGAACAGGCTGGAGGCGGTGACGAAACGCACGGGGTGCGTCGGTCGGTGCAGCGGCTCCGCCGTGGTCCTGCCGTTCATCTGGAACCTCCCCGGACGAGAAGCGATTTACTAGGACGACCTATCAAATAGTAGGACATCCTAGTTTTTGGGTTCCAGGCCTCCCGCCCCGCGCCCGGATGCGGGACCGCTACCCCGGAAACGGGCGGCGGCACCTCGCGCGGCCGGGCGATCCTCCCCCCTTCCGCGGACTGCCGGGCGGCGGGGCTGCTGCGCGCCGCGGCGCCCCCGGGTGGGCCCCCGGGACGCTCCGCCCCTGCCCCCAAAAAACCACCAACCAGTACATTCCTCGCGGCAATCCGGGTACCGGTGGGCTCATGACCGTCCTCGCACGCCTCCACGGCCGCCGTCGTCCCCGGTCCGGGTGAGCGCGGCATGCGGCTGCTGGGCGCCCTGCTCCACGCCGGACGGCGGTGGCTGACCGCCGAGCTCCCGGCTGTGCGGGACCGGCTGACCGAGAACTTCTGGCCGGTCGTGCACGCCGTGGTCGCGGGGACCGTGGCGTGGCTGCTCGCCAAGAACCTCACCACCTCCCACGACCCGTTCTTCGCGCCGATCGCGGCGGTCATCGCGCTCAACGCCTCGGCCAGCGAACGGGGCGCCAACGCGGTCCGCCTGCTGCTGGGAGTGGTCATCGGCATCCTGGTGGGCGAGCTGACGCTGTTCCTCATCGGCGCGGACTACCGAGGGCTGGCCGTCGCGATCGGCGTGGCCATGGCCCTGGCCATCGTGGTCAACTTCGCCCGGCTGGTGATCGGCCAGGCCGCGGTCAGCGCGATGCTCATCGTGACCTTCGCCGAGGAGGCCAGCCTCTACCGGCTCGCCGACGCGCTCATCGGCGCCGGGGTGGCGCTGGTCATCAGCCAACTGCTGTTCCCGGTGCGGGTGGTGGCGATCCTGCGCCGCGCCGAGGCCGACGCGCTGGCGGAGATGGCGCGGATGCTGGAGGACACCGGAAAGGCCCTGGCCCACGACGACGCGGTCTCCACCGAGGAGACGGTGGACCGGCTGGGCGGGCTGAGCCAGCCGATCGCGCACCTCACCCAGACGCGGGAGAGCAGCCGGCACACCGTGCGCAGCTCCACCATCCGCTGGGGCGACCTGGAGCCGATCACCCGCGAGGACGAGCACGTGGACCGGCTGGTCTACCTGGGCGAGAGCTGCCTGACCCTGGCCCGCACCACCGCGGCGATGAGCACCGAGGAGCGGCACCGGTTCGCCCCGCTGGTGTGCGAGATCGCGGACTCGCTCGACATGCTCGCCAGGGACCTCAACAACCCGGCCACCCGGCAGCGCGCGGTCGACCGTGCACTGGAGGCCGCCCGCCCGTTCGGCGGGCGCCCGGACAGCGACGACCCGCTGACCGTCTCCACCCACCTGGCGGTGCTGCTGGTCTCCACCGACATCATGCTGTTCGCCGGGATCGACCCGCAGGACGTCCGGGGCGTGCTGGAGAAGGACATCGACCGGCCGCGCGTCACCCGGGCGACCGGGGTGCCGTGGCTGCCGTGGGTGTCGTGGCGGCCCAAGCGCCCGGTCCAGGAGAGCGTGCGGCTGTGGCGGGCCCGCCTCGCCGAGTTCGTCTCCCGCGAGGAGGGCCGCAAGGAGGCGGAGTCGGAGAGCAGGCGGGAGCGGGAGCGGCGGAACGTCCGGTGAGGAAGGCAGCATGCGCGCTCTGACAGTGGTGCCCGGACGGCCCGGGTCGGTGCAGGTCGGCGAGGTCGCGGACCCGGTGGCGGGCCGCGGGGAGCTGCTCGTCGACGGCGTGGCGCTGGGGATCTGCGGCACCGACCGCGAGATCGTCCGCGGCCGCTACGGCGCGGCCCCGGCGGGCGAGGAGCGGCTGGTGCTGGGGCACGAGTCGCTGGGCCGGGTCCGCGCGGCCCCGGAAGGCAGCGGTTTCGCGCCCGGCGACCTGGTGGTGGGCGTCGTCCGCCGCCCGGACCCCGAGCCGTGCGGGGCGTGCGCGCACGGCGAGTTCGACGCCTGCCGCAACGGCCGCTTCACCGAACGCGGCATCAAAGGGCTGCACGGCTACGGCTCCGAGCAGTGGACGGTGGAGGCCGACTACGCGGTCCGCCTCGACCCCTCCCTGGAGGAGGTGGGGGTCCTGCTGGAGCCCGCCTCGGTCGTGGCCAAGGCGTGGGAGCAGATCGAGCGGATCGGCTCGCGCTCCTGGTTCGACCCGCGCCGCCTGCTCGTCGCCGGGGCCGGGCCGATCGGGCTGCTGGCCGCCCTGCTGGGCATGCAGCGCGGCCTGGAGGTGCACGTCCTCGACCGGGTGGAGCGGGGCGTCAAACCGGAGCTGGTGGCAGGGCTCGACGCGGCCTACCACACCGGCGGCCTCGCCGAGGCCGCCGCGCGCATCGCCCCGGACGTGGTCGTCGAGACCACCGGGGCGCCCCGGCTCGTCCTGGACGCGATCACCGCCAACGCGCCCTACGGGATCGTCTGCCTCGTCGGCCTGTCCGCCGACAGGACGCGCGTCCCCGTGGCCGCGGGGGCGCTCAACCGGGAGATCGTCCTGGAGAACGACGCCTTCTTCGGCTCGGTCAACGCCAACCCGCGCCACTATGCGCTGGCGGCACGGGCGCTGTCCTGGGCCGACCGCACCTGGCTGGCGCGGCTGGTCACCCGGCGCCTGCCGCTGGAACGGGCGGCCGAGGCGTTCGAGGAGCGCGTCGAGGACGTGAAGACGGTCATCGACCTGTGACCGGGGCGCGGCGGCGCCTCCGGGTGGCGGCGCGAGGAGGGGCGGACCCGTGAGCACCGAGGGAAGCACGAAGGCGATCGTCGCGGCGCTGGCCGCGAACCTGGGCATCGCGGCCACCAAGTTCGCGGCCTACCTGCTGACGGGCTCGTCGGCGATGCTGGCCGAGTCGATCCACTCGGTCGCCGACTCCGGCAACCAGGCGCTGCTGCTGGTCGGCGGCAGGCGGGCGCGGCGCACCGCCACCCCCGAGCACCCGTTCGGCTACGGGCAGGTCCGCTACGTCTACGCCTTCCTCGTCGCGATCGTGCTGTTCGTCCTGGGCGGGCTGTTCGCGCTGTACGAGGCGTGGCACAAGATCCGCGACCCGCATCCGATCACCGCCTGGCAGTGGGTGCCGGTGGCCGTGCTCGCGGTCGCGACCGTGCTGGAGGGGCTGTCGCTGCGGACCGCGGTGCGCGAGTCCGACGCGGTCCGCGGCGGGGCGGGCTGGCCGGAGTTCGTCCGCCGGTCCAAGTCCCCGGAGCTGCCGGTGGTGCTGCTGGAGGACACCGGGGCGCTGCTGGGCCTGGTGTTCGCGCTGGCGGGCGTGGGGCTGACGCTGCTCACCGGCAACGGCGTGTGGGACGGGCTGGGCACCGCCGCGATCGGGCTGCTGCTGGTGGCGATCGCGGTCGTGCTGGCGGCGGAGATGGTCAGCCTGCTCATCGGCGAGTCGGCCTCCCCCGCGCACCTGCGCCTGATCGAGGAGGCGCTGCTGGCCGGCGACGACATCACCGCGCTGATCCACCTGCGCACCCTCCACCTGGGCCCGGAGGAGCTGCTGGTGGCCGCCAAGATCGCGGTCGACGTCGACGAGGACGCCCGGGAGATCGCCCGCGCGATCGACGAGGCCGAGGCCCGCATCCGGGCGGCCGTGCCGATCGCCCGGCTGATCTACCTGGAGCCGGACCTGCTGCGCGGCGGGCGCTCCCCGGAGGGCTCGGGCGGGGCGGGGGCCGGGGCCTAGGCGGGCGCGGCCCCGTCCTGCCGCCGCGGTCCGGGGCCGGCGCCGGGGGCCTGGAAGGCGCGCAGGGCCGCGTGGAACTCCTCGGGGCGGTCCCGGGGCAGGCAGTTCCGGCCCGGGCCCCCGCAGAAAAGCCCGCGAGCAGGGAGAACCGGAAGGGAGAGGGTTTCGGCTCCCGCCTTCGGGTAACCCAGCAGACAGAGTCCGGAGAGCGGGGCCCCACGGGTGCCGCACCGGTCCCGGCCGCACAGCGGCCGGGAAGGCCTCCCGTCGCGCCCGGCTCGGCCCCCGTCCCGGCGGGCGTCCGTCCACCGGCGCCGCCGGGGGGAGGCGGCAGCGGGGCGGGAGAGCCGACTCCGGGGTCCTGCCCGGGCTCCCGGGGCCGCGCGGCGGGCGCGGGCGCACCGGCCCGCGCCGTCGGCAGGCAGGCCCCGGCGACCGGTCGTTCCCGGCCTTCGCCGCACCGGGAACGGCCGGCTTGTGTCCGCAAGGCCGGGGCCGCCCGGCCGCCGCCTCACAGCAGGGGCCGCCAGGGCGCCAGGACCGCCTCGCTGAACTTGGCCATGATCGGGCGCCGCCGCCACTCCTCCAGGGTCAGCAGCCGGGCGTTGGTCAGGTCGTTGGCGAACACCCGCTCCAGGCACCCGGCGACCCCGTCGTCGATGATCTCCAGGTTGATCTCGTAGTTGCCGGTGAGGCTGAGCCGGTCGACGTTGGCGGTGCCGATCGTGCTCCAGACACCGTCGATGGTGGCGGTCTTGGCGTGGACCATGGCGTCCCGGTACAGCCACAGGCGGACGCCGCCGCGCAGCAGCGCCGTGTAGCAGCCGCGCGACAGCCAGTCGGCGATGACGTGGTTGGACCGCTCGGGGACCAGCACGTCCACCCGCACTCCGCGGCGGGCCGCGGCGATCAGCGCCCCCAGGATCTCCCGGTCGGGGATGAAGTAGGCCTGGGTGACGAGGATGCGGTCCCTGGCCCGGTCGACGGCCTCCAGGTACATCGCGCGGATCGGGTAGATGAGCACCTCGGGCACGTTGCGGTGGGCGCGGATGCGCGAGTACCAGTGGTCGGCGCCGACGTCCGCCAACCGCGGCTGGTCCCGGCGGCGGTTGGCGTTCCAGAAGTCGGAGAAGGCGTTCTCCAGCTCCCACACCGCCGGGCCGACCAGGCGCAGGTGCGTGTCGCGCCACTCGGTGGCGTACTCCGCCCCCACGTTGTAGCCGCCGACGAACCCGACCCGGCCGTCCACGGTGAGGATCTTGCGGTGGTCGCGGCCGGACTTGCGCACGTTGAGCAGGAGCACCCCCGGGCGGAACGCCGGGTAGCGGATCACGTTGACCGCGGGCGGGAAGTCGAAGAAGCGCCGGGGCACCACCAGGTTGGCGAAACCGTCGTAGACGACGAAGACCTCGACCCCCCGTTCGGCCGCCTCGATCAGCGCCTGTTTGAACTCCGCGCCGACGCGGTCGCCCTTGAGGATGTAGGACTCGAACAGGATGCGGTGCCGCGCCGACCGGATCGCCGCGAGCATGTCCCGGTAGAGGTCCTCGCCGTAGGTGTAGACGGTGACCTCGCTGCCCTCCACCCGGGTCGTGGCGGGCGCGGTGCGCGGGAACACCGCGCGGTGCGGGCGGACGCGCCTGCGCCAGGTGTCCACGGCGACGAGCGTGGCGGCCACCGCGAGCTGGGCCGCGAGCACGCCGAGCAGGCCCCGCCTGATGACGGTCACGAGCGTCCTGCGTCGTACCACTGTCGCCCCCCGTTTCCGTGCTCCCCGTGCGGCGCGCGGCCGCCGGTGCTTCGGCCTCTTCCCCGACCGACACCGCACCACACAGGGCCAGGGGTCCGCCACGCACCGCGGTGGCACCGTTTTGCCCCCTGAGGCGTCTTACCTGGCATGTCGCCGGTTGGTACCGTTGCTCGACCCAACCGTACTGACTGTCCGGTTTGAGAGGGGAGACAGACAGCGTGGGACTGTTCGACATGATCCGCGGCGAGCTCATCGACATCATCGAATGGCTCGATGACAGCCGGGACACGATCGCCTGGCGGTTCCCCCGCCACGACAACGAGATCAAGATGGGCGCCAAGCTCATCGTCCGCGAGGGCCAGCTCGCCGTGTTCGTCAACGAGGGGCGCATCGCCGACGTGTTCGCCCCCGGCACCTACACCCTGGCCACCCAGAACCTGCCCGTGCTGAGCACCCTCAAGGGCTGGAAGTACGGATTCGACTCGCCGTTCAAGGCCGAGGTGTACTTCTTCAGCACCCGCCAGTTCACCGACCTGAAGTGGGGCACCCAGAACCCGATCATCGTCCGCGACCCCGAGTTCGGCGCGGTGCGGCTGCGCGCGTTCGGCGGCTACTCGCTGCGCGTCATCGACCCGCCGCTGCTGCTGCGCGAGCTGGTCGGCACCGACCCGCAGTTCCGCACCGAGGAGGTCGCCGAGCACCTGCGCCAGCGGATCGTCGGCCAGCTCGGCCCGGCGCTGGCCAACGCCGGGGTGCCGATGCTGGACCTCGCCGCCAACCAGCACGCCATCGGGGAGCGGCTGGCCCAGGCGCTCAGCGCCGAGCTCGCGCCGATCGGCGTGACCATCCCCCGCTTCGTCATCGAGAACATCTCGCTGCCGCCCGAGGTCGAGGCCGCGCTCGACAAGCGCTCCCAGATGGGCATCGTGGGCAACCTGGACCAGTACGCCAGGTTCCAGGCCGCCAACGCGATGGAGCAGGCCGCGCAGAACCCCGGCGGCGGCATGGGCGAGGGCATGGGGCTGGGCATGGGCATGGCCATGGGCCAGCAGATGGCCGCCGCGTTCGGCGCCGCCCAGCAGCCCCAGCAGCCGGTCCAGCAGCCGACGGCCCCGGCCGGCCCGCCCCCGCTGCCGCCGCAGCAGCAGTGGTACATCGCCGTCAACGGCCAGCAGCAGGGACCGTTCGACCTGGCCGGGTTGCAGGCGCAGGCCGGCAGCGGCGCGCTCACGCCCGCGACCCTGGTGTGGCGCACCGGGATGGCGCAGTGGACGCCCGCCCAGCAGGTGCCCGAGCTGGCGCCGCTCCTGTCGCAGACTCCTCCCCCGCTGCCCCCGCAGTAGCCCCCGCGCAGGCCTCCCGGCGCCCGGCCTCCCGGGCGGGCGCTGCCCGGGCCCGCCGCCCCTTCCCACCCCACTTTGACCCCGAGGCGCCTCATGACCCAACCACCCCCTGTGCCCGCGGCGTCCCCGCAGTTCTCCCGGCCCTGCGAGGGCTGCGGTGCCCGCGTCGAGTTCTCCCCCGGCACCCTCGACCTGGTCTGCCCCTACTGCGGGCACTCCCAGAAGATCGCCGCCCCCGCCCGCCAGGTGCGGGAGCACTCCTACGAGCAGCTCGTCTCCACCCCCCGCAAGCCCGCCGCCGAGATCGCCGAGCACCACTTCGTCTGCTCCGGGTGCGGCGCGCACACCCTGTCCGACGCGCTGTCGCACCAGTGCCAGTTCTGCGCCGCGCCGCTGGTCGCGGACCCCAGTGAGGACCCGCAGATCGTGCCCGAGGCCGTGGTGCCCTTCCAACTGGACCGCTCCGCAGCCCGGGAGGCACTGCGCAAGTGGACCCGGTCGCGCTGGTTCGCCCCCAACCGCCTGAAGAAGGTGACGGAGGCGGAGACGCTGAAGAGCACCTACCTGCCGCACTGGACCTTCGACGCGCGCACGGTCACCGACTACACCGGGCAGCGCGGCGAGCACTACTACGTGACGGTGACCGACAGCGACGGCGAGAGCCGCGAGGAGCGCCGGACCGCCTGGTACCCCGCCGCCGGGACCGTGGCCCGCGACTTCGACGACGTGCTGGTGGTGGCCACCGACCGGGTCCCGGTCGACCGGCTGGACGCGCTGGACCCGTGGCCGCTGGCCGAGGCCCGCCCCTTCACCCCGGACTTCCTGGCCGGCCACCACACGGTCCGCTACAGCGTGGAGCCGGAGCACGGCCGCACCGCGGCCGAGGACAAGATGCGCCGGGCCATCGAACAGGACTGCCGCCGCGACATCGGCGGCGACGAGCAGCGGGTGGACTCGATGCACACCCGCTACTCCGACGTCACCTGCAAACTGCTGCTGCTCCCGGTGTGGAGCGGCTCCTACCTGTACAACGGCAAGAGCTGGCAGGTGCTGGTCAACGGCTGCACCGGCGAGGTCCAGGGCGACCGCCCCTACAGCGCCGTCAAGATCGCGTTCGCGGTGCTCGTCCTGCTCGCCGTCGTCGCGGCGATCGTGCTCCTGGCCGTGGGCAACGGCTCCTGACCGCCCGCGGGCGCCGGACCGCTCCGGCGCCCG
>NZ_KQ950182.1:236736-270092 GCF_001517975.1 Thermobifida cellulosilytica TB100 | reverse complement strand
ACGGCAAGCACACCATCTTCGGGGAGGTCGCCGACTCCGCCAGCCTCGACGTGGCCGTGCAGATCTCGCAGGTGCCCACCGACGGGGCCGACCGCCCGGTCGAGGACGTCGTCCTGGAGTCGGTGACCATCCACCGCTCCGGGGACTGACCCCGCCCGGCGGCACGCCCTCCCGCAGCGCCTCCCCCGCCGCCCGCCCCGGATAGCCGCGCACGATCCGGGTAGTGGAGGTGTCCCGCGGCCGAGCCGCGGAGGGTCATGACGGCACCGGCGACGGGGAGGTCCGCGATGGCGGTTCTGGGAGGCCGTTTCCGATCCGGCGGCACGGCGGGCGCGCACCGCTGCGGCGATGGCGCACGGCACGGGCGCTGACCCCCGGCGGGGCCGCCCCGTCCCCGTCCACGGCGGCCTCACCGGCGCCGAGGCCGCCGAACGGCTGCGCCGCAACGGCCGCAACCTGCCGCCCGGCCCCTGGCGCACCCTGCCCTTCCTGCTGCTGGCCGGGGAGTTCACGCACGTCTTCGCCCTGCTGCTGTGGAGCGCGGCAGCGCTCGCGCTCGTCGGCGGCCTGCCGGGGGCGGCCCTGGCCGTCGCCGCCGTGGTCGCGGTGAGCGGCTGCCTCGCGTTCGTCCAGGACTACTGGGCCGACCTGACCGGACGGCGGATCCTGGCCCGCCTGCCCGCGACGGCCACCGCGGTCCGCGACGGCCGGCTCGTGCGCGTCCCGGCCGCCGAACTGGTCGTCAACGACGTGGTCCTGCTGGCCGCGGGCGACCGCGTCCCCGCCGACCTGCGCCTCACCGAGGCGCACGGGCTGGCCGTGGACGAGACCCCGCTGACCGGGCGGCGCACGGTGGCGCACCCCGGCGACGGCGACACCGTCTTCGCCGGCACCCACGTCGTCGCCGGATCAGGAGAGGGGATCGTCGCCGCCACCGGGCCGCGCACCCGGATCGGCCAGGACGCCTCCCCGTTCCGCCAGGCCCGCCCGCCCTCCGGTCCGCTGACGGGGGACCTGCGCGACCTGACCGCGTTCGCCGCGGGCGCGGCGGCGGGGGCCTGCCTGCTGCTCTTCCTGGTCCTGTCCGCGCTGGGCGTCCCGCCCGCCGAGTCCTTCCTGCCGTGCACGGCCCTGGCCGTGGCCCTGGTGCCGCTGGGCCTGCGGCCCGCCGCCCACCTCAGCCTGGCCCGGTGCGCGCGGCGGATCGCGCGCGCCGGTGCGGCGGCCCGCCGCACCGAGGCCGTCGAACAGCTCGGCGCGGTGACGGTCCTGTGCGTCCACCGGGCCGTGCTCACCGGCGGCGCACCGGCCCCGGCCGAGGTGTGGACGCCGCAGGGCTTCGTGCGCGTCACCGGGGAGGGCTGGGCGCCCGACGGCGGGCTGGTCGGCGACGCCCCCGCCGTGGCCGCGGCGAGCGACCTGGCCCTGTCCGCCGCGCTGTGCTCCGGCGGCGGCTTCTGCCACGCCGACGGCCGCTGGCAGCCGGTGGGCGACCCCGTGGAGGCCGCCTGCCACGTGCTGGCCGCCCGCGCCGGAGCGGACGTGTCCCTGTCCGCGGTGGAGACGCGCCACCCGTTCGACCCGTACCGCCGCCGCGCCTCGGCGTTCGCCCAGGGGGCGGTCCACGTCAAGGGCGCCCCCGAGGCCGTGCTGCCGCGCTGCCGCGCCGCACCGGGGGCCGGGGCCGCCCTCGCCGACATGGCCGAGCGCGGCCTGCGGGTGCTGGCCGTGGCCCGCCGCGACCTCACCGCCCCGCCGGAGCGCGCCGACGACGCCGAGCGCGACCTCACCCTGCTCGGCCTGGTCGGCCTGGCTGATGCGCCGCGCGCCGACACGCGAGCGGCGGTGGCCCGCTGCCGCCGGGCGGGCCTGCGGATGGTGCTGGTGACGGGCGAGGAGCCGCGCGCCGCCCAGGCCGCGGCCCGCGCGGCGGGGCTGGCCCGGTCCGGCGCACCGGTCCTCACCGGCGCGCAGCTCCCCGACGACCTGCGCGGGATCGGGGAGCTGCTGGACCGCGACGGGGCGGTGGTCGCCCGGGCCTCCCCCGAGGACCGGCGGCGCGTGACCGTGGCCCTGCAACACCGCGGGCACACCGTCGCAACCAGCGGCGGGGGTCCGGCCGACGCCGCCGCGCTGCGCCGCGCCGACGTCGGCGTGGCGGCGGGCGTCTCGGGGACGGACGCCGCCCGGGACGCCGCCGACCTCGTCCTCCTCGACGACGGCCTGGCCGGGCTGGCCGAGGCGGTGGAGCTGGGGCGCGCGGCGCGCGCCGGGCTCCGCCGGATCCTGGCCTACCGGCTGGCCGGTTCGGTGGCCGTGGCCGCGCCGCTGCTGGTGTGGGCGCTGACCGGCGGCGCGGTGCCGCCCGCGCTGGGGCTGTTCCAGGTCCTGGCCGCCACGGCGGTCCTCGACCTGCTCCCGGCGCTGGCCCTGGGTTCGGAGCCGCCCGAGCGGCATGCCGCGCGCGGCCGGGAGCCCTCCGTGCCGCCCCTGCTGGACCGGCCGCTGGCCGTCCGGGCCGCCGGAATGCTGGGCACGGTGGCGGCGGCCGTCGTGCTGCTGGCGTTCGGGACGGTGCTGTGGGTCGGCGGCTGGCAGTGGGGGCGCACGCCCGCTCCCCTGCTGCTGGCGCAGGCGTCGGGGGCGGCCTTCGCCACGGTCGTGCTGGGGCGGGCCGCCACCCTGCTGGCCTGCCGCAGCGAGACCCGGCCGTTCGACGCCGCGCCCTGGCGGGGCAACCCGCTGCTGCCGGGCGCGCTGGCCGTGCAGCTCCTGCTGCTGTGGGCGTGCCTGGCCGTGCCGGTCCTGGCCGGACTGCTGGACGGCACGGTCCCGCCGGGGTTCGTCTGGCCCGCGGTCGCGTGCGTGGTCCCGGCGGTGCTGGCCGCGGACACGGTGCACAAGGTGGTCCGGGAGGGGCGGGAGGCCGGGTGACCGTGCCGCCGCGCGGCGGCACGGTCCGGTGTCAGCTCGCGAGGAGCTCCTTGATGAGGATCGACACCTGGTCGATCTCGGTGAGGAAGCCGTCGTGGCCCGCCTCCGACTCGATGACGCGGACCCGGTCGGCGCCGGGGATGCCCTCGGCCAGCTCCTGTTGCTGGGCCAGCGGGTACAGGTGGTCGCTGCTGACCCCGCCGACCAGGGTGCGGGCGGTGACGCGGCGCAGCGCCGCGGCGACCCCGCCCCGGCCCCGGCCCACGTCGTGGGTGTTCATGGCCTGGGTGAGCACCACGTAGCTGCCCGCGTCGAAGCGGCGGGCCAGTTTGGCCGCGTGGTGGTCCAGGTAGGACTCGACCGCGAAGCGGCCGTCGCCCATCGGGTCCTCGCCGTCCTGCGCGGCCCGGCCGAACCGCGCGTCGAACTCGGTGGCTCCCCGGTAGGTGATGTGCGCGATGCGGCGGGCGATCCCCATCCCGGCGACCGGTCCGGGGCCGGGCCGGTCGTAGTAGTCGCCGCCGTGCCAGTGCGGGTCGGACCGGACGGCGTGCAACTGCGGCGCGGCCCACGCGATCTGCTGTGCGGAGCTGGCCGCAGGGCTGGCCAGCAGCAGCAGGCGGCGGACCTGCTCGGGGTGGGAGGCCGCCCACTCCAGGGCGCGCATGCCGCCCATGGAGCCGCCGAGGACCGCGGCCCACGCGTCGATGCCGAACTCGCGCAGCAGCACGAGTTCGGCACGGACGGTGTCGCGGATGGTGATCCGTGGGAAGCGGGAGCCCCACGGCCTGCCGTCGGGAGCGGTCGACGACGGGCCGGTACTGCCCTGGCAGCCGCCCAGCACGTTGGGGGCGACCACGAAGTACCGGTTGGTGTCCAGCGGCAGGCCGGGGCCGATGATGCCCTCCCACCAGCCGGGACTGGGATGGCCGGGGCCTTCCGGCCCCACCACGTGGCTGTCGCCGGTCAGGGCGTGCAGCACGAGGACCGCGTTGGAGCGGTCGGCGTTGAGACTCCCCCATGTCTCGTACGCCAGCCGGACGCCGGGCAGCTCGCCGCCGCTCTCCAGGGGCAGCGGCTCGTCGAGTACGGCCCAGCGCCGGTCCCCCGGGGGGTCCCCCTCCCGCCACGCGCCGGTGGCGGGAAGGGGACCGGTGCCGCCTTGGCTCACTGGTACGCCTTGGCCGCGCGCAGCCCGGCCTCCAGGTCCGCGCGCAGGTCGTCGACGTGCTCCAGGCCCACGGACAGCCGGACGAGGCCGGGGGTGACCCCGCTGGCGAGCTGCTCTTCGGGGCTGAGCTGGCTGTGGGTGGTGCTGGCGGGGTGGACGATGAGGCTGCGCACGTCACCGATGTTGACGAGCTGGCTGAACAGCTCGGTGCCGTCCACCAGGGCGCGTCCGGCCTCGACGCCGCCGCGCAGCTCGAAGGAGACGATCGCGCCCGCGCCCTTGGGCAGGTACTTCTTGGCCGCCTCGTAGTAGGGGCTGGAGGGCAGGCCCGGGTAGTAGACCTTCTCCACCTCGTCGCGGGACTCCAGCCACTCGGCGAGCGCCTGGGCGTTGGCGACGTGCCGCTCCATGCGCAGCGACAGCGTCTCGATGCCCTGGATGATCAGGAAGCTGTTGAACGGCGAGATCGCCGCGCCGGTGTCGCGCAGCAGTTGGACGCGCAGCTTGGCCGCGTAGGCGCCCGGGCCCAGCGCCTCCCAGTACTTCAGGCCGTGGTAGCTGGGGTCGGGCTGGACGAAGCCGGGGAAGCGGTCGCCGTGGGCGCCGAAGTCGAAGGTGCCGCCGTCCACCACGATGCCCGCGATGGTGGTGCCGTGGCCGCCGAGGAACTTGGTGGCGGAGTGGACCACGATGTCGGCGCCGTGCTCGATGGGCCGCAGCAGGTAGGGGGTGGGCACGGTGTTGTCGACCACGAGCGGCACCCCGGCCTCGTGGGCGGCGTCGGCCACGGCGCGCACGTCGAGCACGTTGTTGGCCGGGTTGGGCAGGGTCTCGGCGAAGAACAGCTTGGTGTTCGGGCGGACCGCGGCGCGCCACTCGTCGATGTCGTCCTGGTCCTCGATGAAGGTGACCTCGACGCCGAGCTTGGGCAGCGTGTAGTGGAACAGGTTGTAGGTGCCGCCGTACAGCGACGGGCTGGTGACGAGGTGGTCGCCCGCGCCCACCAGGTTGAGGACGGCCGCGGTGAGCGCCGCCGAGCCGGACGCGAACGCAACCGCGGCGACCCCGCCCTCCAGGGCGGCCAGCCGCTGCTCCAGCACGTCCTGGGTGGGGTTCATGATACGGGTGTAGATGTTGCCGGGCTCGGCCAGGCTGAACAGGTCGGCACCGTGCTGGGTGTCCCGGAAGACGTAGGAGGTGGTCTGGTAGATCGGGGTGGCCCGCGCGTTGGTGGCCGGGTCGGGGGCGGCCCCGGCGTGGATCTGCTTGGTCTCGAACGACCACTCTCCGGGGTTGGCGGCGGACTCGGGCGTGGTGTCTTCGGCGGTCATGGTGCTCCTGTCAGAACGCACTGGTGGGATTGGATCGGAAAGCAGGCCTGTGTGCAGGCGGACAGGGCCGAGCGCGGTCGGCGGTCCGGGGAAAGGCGAATGGTTGACAGCGCGCCGGGCGGTGCGGACTCCGGCGGAGAAGGCGTCGTCGGATCAGCGCATGCCGGGACAGAGCATGCTGTTCACGCGTGCGTAGTCGACGTGGCGACGCGAGACGAGCTCAACCATGCCAACGAGGTTAACTGCTGTCTCACCATCCCGTCCAGGAGTCTCATATTTCGGACGGTGCAGCATTCTCCAAGCGTATCGGTCTTTTCCACACACCGGCCCACCAGGGATGCCCCTTTTGTCCAGAAGTGTCCATCGCCACTCCGCGACCTCCCGGCGCGCGACCCCCTCACCGGCCCCCGCTCCGGCTAGCGTTGACCCGAGTGAACCGGTGGGATCACCTGGGATCTCCACCCGCCCGAAACCGAGAGGCACCATGCGGATCGCCCTGTTCGTGACCTGCGTGAACGACACCCTGTTCCCGCGCACCGGCCAGGCCGTCGTGCGCCTGCTGGAGCGGCTGGGCCACGAGGTGGTGTTCCCGGCCGGGCAGACCTGCTGCGGGCAGATGCACTACAACACCGGCTACCGCCGCGACGCCCAGCGGCTGGCCGTGCGGTTCGTGGAGACCTTCGCCGACCACGACGTGGTCCTCGCCCCGTCCGGGTCGTGCGCGGCCATGGTCCGCGACAACTACCCCAGGCTGGCCCCGGCCGGCAGCCGCCTGGGCCGCGCCGCCGCCGAGGTGGCGCCCCGCGTGCTCGACCTGTCCGAACTGCTGGTGGACGTCCTCGGCGTCACCGACGTGGGCGCCTACTTCCCGCACCGGGTCGCCTACCACCCCACCTGCCACGGCATGCGCCTGCTCGGCCTGGGCGACCGCCCGCTGCGCCTGCTGCGCGCGGTGCGCGGCCTGGAGCTGGTGGAGCTGCCCGACGCCGAGGAGTGCTGCGGCTTCGGCGGCACCTTCGCGGTGAAGAACCCGGCCGTGTCCGCGGCGATGGGCTGGGACAAGGCCCGCAACGCCGCCGCGACCGGCGCGGAGGTGCTGTGCGCCGTCGACAACTCCTGCCTCATGCACATCGGCGGCGTCCTGCGGCGGCAGCGCTCGGGCATGCGCGTCATGCACCTGGCGGAGATCCTCGCCTCGACCGAGAAGGAGGCCGTCCGGTGAGCCGGACCTTCCTGGGGATGCCCCCGTTCCCGAAAGCCGCCGAGGCCGCCGTCGCCGACGCCCAGCTCCGGCACAACCTGCACCGGGCCACCCGCACCATCCGCCGCACCCGCGGCCGGGCCGTGGCGGAGGTCGACGACTGGGAGGCGCTGCGCGCCGCGGGCGCGGCGATCAAGGACCGCACCCTGCGCCACCTGGACCGCTACCTGGAGCAGTTGGAGGAGGCGGTCACCGCCGCGGGCGGGCACGTGCACTGGGCCGTGGACGCCGCCGAGGCCAACGCCGTGGTCACCGAGCTGGTGCGCGCCACCGGCCACCGCGAGGTGGTCAAGGTCAAGTCGATGGCCACCCAGGAGATCGGCCTCAACGAGGCGCTCGCCGAGGCCGGGATCACCGCCTACGAGACCGACCTGGCCGAGCTCATCGTGCAACTGGCCGAGGACCGCCCCTCCCACATCCTGGTGCCCGCCATCCACCGCAACCGCGCCGAGATCCGCGAGATCTTCCTGCGCGCCATGGCCGACTGGGGGCGGCCCGCACCCGCGGACCTCACCGACGACCCGCGCGCCCTCGCCGAGGCCGCCCGCCGCCACCTGCGCGAACGCTTCCTCACCGCGAAGGTGGCGGTGTCCGGCGCGAACTTCGCGGTCGCCGAGACCGGCACCCTGGTGGTGCTGGAGTCGGAGGGCAACGGCCGGATGTGCCTGACCCTGCCCGAGACGCTGATCTCCGTGGTGGGCATCGAGAAGCTGGTGCCCACCTGGCGGGACCTGGAGGTGTTCCTGCGCCTGCTGCCGCGCTCCTCCACCGGCGAGCGCATGAACCCCTACACCTCGATGTGGACCGGGGTCGCGCCCGGCGACGGCCCCCGCGAGTTCCACCTGGTGCTGCTGGACAACGGGCGCACCGACGTGCTCGCCGACGCGGTGGGCCGCCAGACGCTGCGCTGCATCCGCTGCTCGGCCTGCCTGAACGTGTGCCCCGTCTACGAGCGGGCGGGCGGCCACGCCTACGGCTCGGTCTACCCGGGGCCGATCGGCGCGATCCTCACCCCGCAGTTGCGCGGCACCGCCTCGGAGGCGGACGCGGCGCTGCCGTACGCGTCGTCGCTGTGCGGCGCCTGCTTCGAGGTGTGCCCGGTGGCCATCGACATCCCCGAGGTCCTCGTCCACCTGCGCGAACGGGTGGTCGAGCAGGGCGGCCGTCCGGGCGAGCGCGCGCTGCTGGCCGCCGCGTCCTGGACGCTGGGCGACGAGCGCCGCCTCGCCTGGGCGCAGCGCGCGGCGGGGGCGGTGCGGTCGCTGGTGCCGCGGCGGCTGCCGCTGGGGCCCGCGGCGGCCTGGACCGACACCCGCGACCTCCCCGAGATCCCGGCCGAGCCGTTCCGGGACTGGTGGGCGCGGCGCGAGAAGGAGGACGGACGGTGAACCGGTCACGGGAGCGCATCCTGGCCAGGGTGCGGGCGGCACTGGCCGACGTGCCGCGCGACGAGGAGCCCGCCCCGGTCGCGGTGCCGCCCGGCCGGGCCGCGACGGACGGACTGGTCGACCTGTTCGCGGACCGGCTGGAGCACTACCGGGCCCGCCCGGTGCGGGTCGGCGCCGCCGACCTGCCCGAGGCGGTCGCAGCGGCGCTGCGGCGGCGCGGGGCCGGGCGCGTGGTGGTGCCCGCCGACCTGCCCGAGGAGTGGACGAGCCGCTGCGAGGCGGAGCTGGTGGCCGACGACGGACTCGACCCGGCCGCGCTGGACGCGGTGGACGGCGTGGTCACCGGCTGCGCGGTGGCCGTCGCCGCGACCGGCACGATCGTGCTGGACGGGGGCGCGGCCCAGGGGCGGCGGGCGCTGACCCTGGTGCCCGACTACCACCTGTGCGTGGTGGACGCCGCCCGGATCGTCGCGGACGTGCCCGACGCGGTGGCGCGGCTGTCGCCCGTCCGCCCGCTCACCTGGATCAGCGGCCCCTCGGCCACCAGCGACATCGAGCTCAACCGGGTGGAGGGCGTGCACGGCCCCCGCACCCTGGAGGTGCTCATCGTCTCCTCCCCCGGCACGGGGGCCTGACGGCGCGGCTATCCTGCGCGCCCGGAAGGACCCACAGCGTCGGGATCGTCAGGGGTGCGGGTGAACCTCGAACTGCTGCGCACGTTCCTCACCGTCCACCGCACGGGCTCGTTCACCAGGGCCGCCGCCGCGCTGGGCGTGTCCCAGCCGACCGTGACCGCGCAGATCCGGACGCTGGAGCGCACGCTGGGCAGGCAGCTCTTCGTCCGCCACCCGGGCGGGGTGAGCCCCACCGGCCCGGCCGACCACCTGGCCCGGCAGCTCGCCCCGCACCTGGACGGGCTCGCCGCGGTCGTCGAGTCCGAGCTGCGGGGGCGGGCGCCGTTCGAGCAGCCGGTCCACCTCGGCGGCCCGGCCGAGCTGCTCGCCGAGCGCGTCCTGCCCGCGCTCGCCCCGCTGGTGGCCGACGGGCTGCGGCTGCGGGTCAGTGCGGGCCTGCCGGAGCCGCTGGTGGACGGCCTGCTCGCGGGCCGCCACGACCTGGTGCTGTGCACCGTGCCGCCGCGGCGGCGCGGGGTGGCGGCCACTCCCCTGGTGGACGAGGAGTTCCTGCTGGTGGGCCACCCCGACTGGGTGGACCGGCTGCCCGGGGACGTGGCGGCGGACGGCGGTGCGGCGCTGGACGACGTCCCCGTCGTCGCCTACGCCGAGGAGCTGCCGATCGTCCGCCGCTACTGGCTGACCGTCTTCGAGCGGCGCCCGCCCATGCGGGCCGCCGTCGTGGTGCCGGACCTGCGCGCCGTGCTGGCGGTGGTCGCCGCCGGGGCGGGCGTCAGCGTGCTGCCCGACTATCTCGTCGCCGGGGCGCTGGCCCGCGGCGAGCTGGCCGTGCTGCACCGGCCCGAGCTGCCGCCGCTCAACACCGTGTACCTGGCCGTGCGGGCGGGCGCGCTGGCCCTGCCGCACGTGCGCGCGGTGCACGAGCGGCTGCTGGCCGAGGTGGGCGGGCGCTAGTCAGGAGGCGAGCAGTTTGACCACGGCCTCGGCCACCCCGGCCGCCGAGGCCGGGTTCTGCCCGGTGACCAGCCGCTCGTTGACCACGACGCACGGCTGGAACTTGGGCGCCCTGACGTGGACGCCGCCCAGCTCCGTCAGCCTGTCCTGGAGCAGGAACGGCACGACCTCGGCGAGGCCGACGTGCTCCTCCTCCTCGTTGGTGAAGGAGGCGAACGCCTTGCCCGCCACGAGCGGGCGGCCGTCGGACAGGGTGAGGCCGACCAGCGCGGCCGGACCGTGGCAGACCGCCGCGACCACGCCGCCCGCCTCGTAGACGTCGCGGGCCAGCGCGGCCAGGTCGGCGGCGTGCGGGAAGTCCCACATGGTGCCGTGGCCGCCGACGAAGTACACGGCCGCGTAGTCGGCGGGGTCGAGGTCGGCGGCGGTGGGCGTGTCGGCGAGCGCCGCGGCCACGTCGGGGTCCTCGCGGTACGCCCGCTGCACCGGGTCGGCGGGGTCGTAGCCGGTCTCGGGCGGCCGGCCGCCCCGGACCGACACGAAGGAGACCTCGTACCCGGCTCTGCGGAACACCTCCCAGGGGTGCGCGGCCTCCGCGACGTAGTAGCCGGTGGGGGTGTGCACGTCGACGAGGTGGTCGTGGCTGGTCAGGGCGAGCAGGATGCGCCGGGAGGTCGGCATCGTCGTCTCTCCTTCGTCCGCTGCGGGGGACACTGCGGTCCGCTGTCGCCCCGAAGGTAGACGGCGGCGCCGCCCCGCGCCCAAGAGGAACGGTGAGGGGCGGCCATAGGAGGGCCCATCGCCGCAGGACGATCCCACCCCCGGCGTGAAAGTGACGTGCGCCACACGCCGGGGTCCGGTGCCGCTCACCGCACCAGCCGCTCCCCCAGCCCTCGCAGCAGGGTCCCGACCTCCTCGGAGGCGTCCACCACGGCGACGTCGGCGTCCAGCACCGCGATCGCGGCGACGTACTGGGCGACCAGCTCGGCCGACTCCGCGCTGAGCCGGACGGCGCACGCGCGCGGCCCCCGCGGCTCGATCTCCCCCGGGACGTGCGCGAACAGCCGGGACCGCACCGCGTCGGCCCCCAGGGCGACCTCCAGGCGGGCGGTGTGGCGGTACCTGGCGGCGGCGAACGACCGGGTGAGGTAGGCGACCGCGTCCGGGGCGGGCAGCGGGCGCGGGCAGAAGCGGTCGTGCGAGGGCCGGGGCCCGGTGATCCGGTCGACGCGGAAGCTCCGCCAGTCCTCCCGGGCGGGATCGTAGGCGACCAGGTACCACCGGCCTCCGAACGCGACCAGCCGGAGCGGTTCGACGCGGCGCGCGCTGCCGGTCCCGCGGCGGTCGCGGTAGTCGAACGCCACCGTCCTGGTGTCGCGGCAGCACGCGGCGAGCACGGCCAGCACGGCGGGATCGACGCGGGGCGCGCCGCGCGCCGGAACGGCGTCGGCGCTGCCGCCGAGGGCCGCCAGCCGGGGGCGCAGCCGGGCGGGCAGGACCCGCTCCAGCTTGGCCAGCGCCCGCACCGCGGTCTCCTCCAGCCCGGCGACGCCGCTGCCGCCCGCCAGGACCAGGCCGAGTGCGACGGCGACCGCCTCCTCGTCGTCGAGCAGCAGCGGCGGCAGGTCGCGTCCGGCCACCAGGCGGTAGCCGCCCGCGGTGCCGGGGGCGCTCTCCACCGGGTAGTCGAGCGCCCGCAGCCGGTCGACGTCGCGGCGCACGGTGCGCGTGCTGACGCCGAGCCGCTCGGCGAGCTCGGCGCCCGACCACTCGCGCCGCCCCTGCAACAGCGACAGCAGACGCAGCAGGCGCCCGGGCATGTCCCGGCGCGCCGATCCCTTCTCGATCACGGAAAACCAGACTGGCAGTCCTTGAGGACAGGTTGCGTCCTCAACGGCTTCTAGGGTGAGCCGCATGACCGATCTGGTGCAGCAACTCACCGCACGGGTGCGCGGCCGGGTGTACCCGTCCGGTGCGGACGGATACGACGAGGCGCGCGCCGGCTTCCAGCTCCTCGACCCCCACCGGCCCTCGGTGGTCGTGGCCGCGACCTGCGCGGAGGACGTGCGCGCCGCGGTCGAGGCCGCCGCCGCGCACCGCTGCCCGCTGGCGGTGCAGGCCCGCGGGCACGGCCGCACCGCCCCCGCCGAGGGCGTGCTGGTCAGCACGCGCCGCATGAGCGCGGTGCGGGTCGACCCGCAGGCCCGCACCGCGTGGGTCGAGGCGGGCGCGGCCTGGCGGGACGTGGTCGAGGCGGCCGCGCCGCACGGCCTGGCGCCCCTGTCGGGCAGCTTCCCCGGCGTGGGCGCGGTCCCCTACACCCTGGGCGGCGGCGTGGGCCTGCTGGCCCGGCGCTACGGCTTCGCCTGCGACCACGTGCGCCGGTTCGACCTGGTCACCCCGGACGCGCGGCTGTATCAGGTCGCCGCCGAGTCCGAACCCGACCTGTTCTGGGCGCTGCGCGGCGGCGGGGGCAACTTCGGCGTGGTCACCGGCATGGAGATCGACCTGGTGCCGGTCTCCCGGATCTACGGCGGCCACCTGCTCTTCGACGCGGCGCAGGCCCCCGACCTGCTGGACGGCTGGCACCGCTGGACCGCCGGCCTGCCCGAGGAGATGACCTCGGCGGTGACCGCCCTGACCTACCCGGACCTGCCGGTGCTGCCCGAAGCGCTGCGCGGGCGCCGGGTCGCCCAGGTCCAGATCGCCTACCTCGGCTCCGAGCAGGAGGGCCGCCGCCTGGTGGAGCCGCTGCGCGCCCTCGGCCCGGTGCTGCGCGACACGCTGCGCGACCTGCCCTACACCGAGTCCGGCACGGTGTTCGCCGAACCCGAGGAACCGCACGCCTACCGCTCCCGCAACCTGCTGGTGCGCGACCTGGACCCGCAGGCCCTGGCCGGGCTGGCCGATGCCGCCTTCTCCTCCTCGGCGCCGGTGGTGACCGTGGTCGGCATCCGGCACCTGGGCGGCGCGCTGGCGCGGCCGCCGCGCATCCCCGCAGCCGTGGGCCACCGGGACGCCGGCTACTCGGTGACGGTCCTCTCCCCGCTGGAGGACGGGCAGCAGGAGGCGGCCCGCGAAGCCCACCGCGCCGCCCTCGCCCCGCTCGCCGACGCCGCGCTGGGCCGCTCGCTCAACTTCTCCTACTGGCCGCTCGACGAAGACGAGGTCCGCTCGGCGTTCGCGCCCGCCGACTACGCGCGGCTCACCCGGCTCAGGGCCCGCTACGACCCGCACGAGCTGCTCCGCCCCAACCACCGCATCCCGCTCGCCGGGTAGCGCTGATCCCGGGCGCGGCGGGACGGGCCGCGCCCGGGGTCAGCCCGGGGTGAGCAGGCGCTGCACGCCCGGCGCGTACAGCGCCACGAGCCGCTCGGCGTCGACCGCGCGCCCGAGGGCCCGGTAGTGGATGTTGAGGGTGGCGCCCAGGCCGAGCAGGTGGGCGACGACGAGCTCCGCGCGCAGGCGGGCGTCGGGGCCGCTCAGGCGGTCCGCCACCGCGTCGGTGACCTGGGTGTGGAAGTACTCCCGCACCACGGCGCGCTCGTCCCGCGCGGCGCTGGAGAAGACCGCGCGCAGCAGCGGGTCGGCCCCGTTGCGTTCACGCAGGTCGAGCAGGGTGCGCACCATGTGCTCGCCGAGCCGCTCCACGGGCGCCTCCAGCAGAAGCTGCGCGGCCCCGGCGAAGTCCGCGGAGGCGCGCAGCAGATGCTCCTTGGTGCCGAAGTGCTTGATGACCAGGGCGGCGCTGACGCCCGCGTCGGCGGCGATGGCGCGGATGGTCACCTCGGCGTAGGGGTGCAGCGCGAAGGCGCGGCGCGCCGCCAGCAGGATCGCCGTCCTGCTCGACTCCGCTGTCTGCTGGTCGCTGCTGTGGCTCACCCGTGGCTCCCGGTCACGACTGCTGGGGGTTCTTCTGTATACCGGAGCCGCGGTCGCGCACCGGAAGGACGACGAGGAGCGCGCCCACCGCCACACAGCCCGCGAGGAAGAAGGTGGTGAGGTACGCCTCGAAGGCGGGCGCGGTCGTCCCGCCGACCTCGACGGTCATCCCGGCGAGCACGGCGGCCACGACGGCGCTGCACACCGCCTGCCCCACGGCGCGCATGAGGACGTTGACGCCGTTGGCGGCGCCGGTCTGCGCCCGGGGCACGTGCTGCATGAGCAGGGCGGGCAGCGTGGAGTAGGGGAAGGCCGTGCCGATGCCCACGATCGCGGCCCCCACGATGATCAGGACCAGGTTCTCGCTGGTGAACAGCCGCAGCATGTAGCCGACGACCATGAGCACGATGCCGCACACGACCGGGAGCTTGGGGCCGCGCGCGGCGGCGATCCGCGCCGCGACCGGGGAGAACAGCAGCATGGTGACGGAGGCGGGCAGCATGCACAGCCCTCCGGCGAGGACGGAGAGCCCCAGGCCGTAGCCGGTCTCGACCGGCTCCTGCACCAGTTGCGAGGTGACCAGGGAGTTGGCGAAGAAGGAGAACCCGATCAGCAGGGTGGACAGGTTGGTCAGCAGCACGGCGGGGTTGGCCATGCTGCGCAACTGCACGATGGGGTCGGGCACGCGCGTCTCGTGGTAGGCCCAGACCGCGCCGACGGCCAGGGACGCGGCGAACAGGCCGAGCACCGCCGGGGAGGTCCACCCCCACGTGTTGCCGCGGGACACCGCGACGAGGAAGCAGACGAGGGCGACGACGAGGCCGAGGGTGCCCGGCGCGTCGAAGCGTCCGCCGGGGCGCGTCTCGGTGCGGGGGACGAGCGCCAGCACCAGGAGCAGGGCGAGCAGGCCGAGGCCGCCGCTCATCCAGAACACCGCGTGCCAGTCGGCGTAGCGGGCGATCAGCGAGGTCAGCGGGACGCCGACGGCCGCGCCCACGCCCATCGTGGTGCTCATCAGCGCCGAGGAGGACGCCGCCCGTTCGGGGGGCAGCACGTCGCGCAGGATGCCGATGCCCAGCGGCACCACGGCGAGCGCGACCCCCTGGAAGGCGCGGCTGACGACGAGGGCGAGGACGTGGCTGCTCAGGGCGCCCACCAGGGAGCCCGCCATGAGGCAGACCAGCGCGCCGACCATCACCTCCCGCCTGCCGTACATGTCGCCGAGGCGGCCGAGGACCGGGGTGGACACGGCTCCGGCGATCAGGGAGGCGGTGACGACCCAGCTCACCGTCTCGTGGGTGGTGTGCAGGTCCGCGATGAAGGTGGGCAGCAGCGGCACGACGAGGGTCTGCATGACCGCGGTGACCACGCCGGCGAAGGCCATCGCGGCGACGAGGAGGCGGGGGTGGCGGCCAGAGCGGGCGGAGGGTGCGGTCACATGGGCTCCCTTCGGCCTCGGGGGAACACGCCCAACAGGGGTAAACAAGCGTTCACCCTGCCGGATCCTAGCCGAGCGCCGTTCGGCAAACAGCGGCCGGGTCCCCCTTCGCGCTGGTCACGGCCCCGGGCGGCACTCCGGGACCGGAACGCCGAGCCCGCCCGGAGCGGCGGCCGGAGAGACGGAACGGACAACCGGAGGAACCGCGGGGGAGGCGGGCCGACCTCGACGCCCGGCCGCCACAAATGTCACGAAACTGGTTTTTTCGGATTTTTCACGCAATCAGGGAACCGGGGGTCCGTCCGGCACATCGAACCGGACGCAAGACCGTCACCGCGGCCGACGCAGTGACGTTTCGCGGGCGCGCAATGCCGTCCGGTCCGGCCCGATCGACACCGGACCGGACGGTGACCGTTTTCGGACACAGCGTTGCCACCGTCCGGCGTCCTCGACTAGGTTCCGGCACAGCGGCTCCCTGACCAGCCGCTTCGGCCCGCGGAACCACGGACACGCGGAAGGGGTTGCGACCGTATGAGCGACTTCCTTGCAGCCGCCCTCGGGTTCCCCGCCGTCCTGTTCAGCTTCTCCCTGGTCGTGGTCGTCGGCTACTGGTGCCTCGTCGTCCTCGGCGTCCTGGGGGTCGACGCGCTCGACGGCGACGCCGAAGCCGGAGGCGGCCTCACCGACGCCCTGTCCGCCGTCGGCGTCGGAGGAATCCCGGCCACCGTGTCGCTCTCGGTCATGATCACCGTCGCGTGGCTCGTCTCCCTCGGCGGCGTCACCCTCCTGGACGACCTGGTCCTGCCCATCCCGCTGGTCCTCGTGCTGGGTCTCGTCGTCCTCGCCGTCGCCCTGGCCTGCGCCTGGGCCGTGGTCGGCCTCCTCGCGACGGCGCGGCGGCGCTTACGGCCCGGCGGCCGCGCCCCCTCCCGGCACGACTTCGTCGGCCGCCTCTGCGTGATCCGCACCGGCCACGTCAGCACCGACTTCGGCCAGGCCGAGGTCACCGCCGCCGACGGCTCCAGCGCACTCATCCAGGTGCGCCAGACCGGCGAGGAGTCCCTCACCGCCGGCAGCACCGCACTGATCGTCGACCACGACCCCGAGGGCTCGTTCTTCTGGGTCCCCGGCCACCCCACCGACCTCGACCCCAACCGCCCCGCCCCCTGAACCGCCCGGTCGGAGGCCGCGTGCCCCAGCCCGCAGGCACGCCCGAGCAGACCACCGCATGTCCCGGCACCCCTATGGCCCTGGGGGCAGAACACCTGCTTGTTCTGTCCCCGGGGCCATAGAAGACGGCGAAGCGGCACCGGAGGTTCAGGTCCGTGGCCCGGCCGGGGCTGATGAAGGCGATTCACCATCTCCCTGATTCGGCCGCGAGGCGCGGCAGCCTTGACCGTCCCACGGGCGCGGGAGGGACTGTCGGCCGCCGGGTTCCCAGGCGGCGGAGCGCCGGGGGAATGAGGGGCGGATTCCCCGACGGTGAAGCGCTGCGGAAAGCCGACAACCCCTCAGGCACCGGAACGGCGCTCAAGGCTGCCGGGCCTCCCGGCCGAAACAAACAGAAACCGTCGACGCCACACAGAACCACTCCCCCCGCATGTGCGAGGAACATGCTTAGCGACCTGGGGATTTATCAGTGCTCCGGGCATTTTTATTCACTTCATTCGCCTCCGAAAGCCCGCGAACCCGCATCCGGCCGCCGGGGAACGCCCACAGTCCCGCAGTCTCGCCGCCCCTCGCCGCCACCTGTCGTCCAGACACCTGGCCGCCCCGGCAGCCGCTCTCCCGCACCGTCCCCGTGCTGGCCATTCCCAGCCAAAACCGGCCAGCCTTATCCGCCCGCGCCCCACAAAAGCCACAACAGGGGAGCAACACAGCAATGGGAGAATGTCTGACATGTCAGGTGGCAGAAGACCTTGGTGACATTCCGTCGTCTTCACTTTGGGCATGCTGGCCCTGGCGGCCCTGCTGTTCCTGGTCGGCGCCTTTCTCTCCGTCGGAAAGGGCGATCTCTCGCCTGGTCTGGTGGACACCCTGGAGCTCACGGCGAACGTGTCGCAACTGGCGTCCGTCCTGCTCGCCGCCGCGCCCGTCGCCTTCTGGCTGCTGGAATGGCGGAGCAAGCACCGGAGCCTGTACCGGCGGCCGTCGAAGACCGACGTCGTCGCCTACGCCAAGGGCATCCTGGCCGACCTGGTCGCCGAGCAGTGGAGCACCGAGGCGAAGCTGCGCTCCCTCAACGACCCGCGTCCCATCCCGGTGCGGTGGAAGCTCACCCAGCAGTCGGCGCTGATGGACCACCCCGACAACATCGCCAGCGGGGGCGTGCTCACGCTCGACGGGCAGAGCGACCGGATCGGGCAGTTGGCCGACGCCTTCCGCGCGCTGCCCCGCCGCCGCCTGGTCGTCCTGGGCGGCCCCGGATCGGGCAAGACCACCCTGGCCGTGCAACTGGTCCGCCACCTCATCGACACCCGCACCCCCGACGAACCCGTCCCCGTGCTGCTGTCGGTGGCCGACTGGACCCCCCGCACGTCGGACTCCTCGTTCCACGACTGGCTGGCCGCCCACCTCGCCCGGGACTACCCGGCGCTGCGCTTCCCCGAGCTCGGCCCCGACCTGCCCCGTGCACTGGCCGCCAAGAACCACGTCCTCCCGGTGCTCGACGGGCTGGACGAGCTCCCCGAGCCTGCCCGGATCGGGGTCCTCACCGCGCTCAACCGGTCGCTGGACGACAGCGACCAGCTCGTCCTCACCTGCCGGACCGACGCCTACGCCGCCACGGTGGAGGAAGCCCAGGACGTCCTCACCTCCGCCGCCGTCATCGAACCCGAACCCCTCACCGCGGAGACCGCAGCCGACCACCTACGCACCTGCCTGCCGCCGCAGCCCAAACCCGCCTGGACGCAGGTGTTGGAGGCCCTGCGCACCGCGGAGGCGTCCACCACGCCGCAGGTGCAGGCTCTGACCGAGACCGTCTCCACTCCGCTGGGCCTGTGGCTGGTCCGCACCGTCTTCACCACCGCCGAAGCCTTACGCGGCCACCTCTTCGACGCCCTCATCCCCGCCCTCATCGAACAACGACCCCCCAGCCGCAACCCCAACGAGCTGTTCCGCCCACGCCGCCGCTACCACCCGGACAGGGTCCGCACCTGGCTGGCCCACCTCGCCCACCACCTCGACCGACTCCCCGCCACCGACGGCCGCACCGGCAGCAGGGACTTCGCCTGGTGGCACCTGGCCCGCCACACCCTCAACCACCACACCGTCGGAATCACCCTCGGCATCGCGGTCGGAGTCCTGGCCGGGCTCGTGTCCTGGCTCGTCAACGGGAGCACCACCGGGGTCGTGTTCGGGCTCACGGGAGGGTTCGTCGTCGGGCTCATGGCCGGGCCCGCGACCGGAACCATGTACGGGATCACCTACGGAATCACGTACGGGCTCGTATTCGGCTTCATGGAAATCTTCGTCTTCGGGCTCATGAGCGAGCTCGTGTTCGGGCTGACGTACGGGACCGTGTTCGGACTCACGTACGGGTTCAGGGACAAGCTCATCGCCCGTCCGGGCCTGATCGGCTTCCGACCCACCGAAGGCGCCCGAAAACTCCTCCGCTACCTCGCGGCCGGGCTGGTCAGCGGGATCACCATCGGGTTTGTGGGCGGAGTCGTGGACGGGCTCACGGAAAGCTTCGTCGCCGGGCTCACGGGAGGGCTCGCGGGCGGGCTGTTGAACAGGTTCACCGGCGGCTTCAGGGCCGGGCTCACCGCCACACCGAGCCTGGCCAGCTTCCGGGTCCCCGGACGCATCGGCAAGCTCCTGCGCCATCTTGCTGTCGGGCTCGCCGCCGGGCTGGTCGGCGGGTTCGCGGTCGGGCTCACGCTCGGCCTCGCGACCGGAATCGCGGACTGGATCACCATGCCCGAAGACGGGATCGTCTACTGGCTTGAGGGCGGACTCGTCTCCGGACTCGACGTCGGGCTCACCGTCGGCCCCTTGGTCGGGATCACACTCAAGTTCCTGTCGTGGCTGAAGACGCCGCTCCCCAGGGAACAGGCGGTCACCCCCGTGTTCTCCTGGAAGGCCGACCGCCGACTCACCCTCACCGGAATCGTCCTCAACGGGCTCGGAACCGGAGCCACCATCGGCTTCGGGCTCGCGCTCCTCGGCTGGCCCCACTACGGCTCCGTGCTCGACCTCCTCTACGGAGGATTCCTGTTCACGGCCGTTCTCGGAATCCCGATCGGCCTCGTCATCGGGCTTGCCGCCAGCAGCACCAACGCCTGGCCCGCCTACCTGGTCGCCACCCACCTCCTCGCCCTACAGGGCCGCCTGCCCCGCAACCTGATGGGCTTCCTCGACGACGCCCACCGCCTCGGCCTGCTGCGCGCGGTCGGCCCCGTCTACCAGTTCCGCCACGCCGAACTCCAGGACCACCTCGCCCGCACCGAACCGGCCCCGCACGCCTTCCCCGCCCCTGACAGCGGCTCCCCCGCCCCGGTCCAGCACTGACCCCGCACACGACCGGGACCGTCGGCCCCCGCGCACGCAACCGCAGCACACCGCCCGGATCCCGCCAGGCCCGGGGCCCAAGCCCCGGAAAAACGAAGGCGGCCCGCGCCCCCCGTCCGTGGGCACGGGCCATCCCCGCAGCAGCGGGGAGCAGCAGGTCTGTCCCGACACCCTGTCGGCTGTCCGGATCACCCCGCAGGAGCAGGGAGGGGACCACCCCCGCAGCAGCGGGGAGCATCCGGGGAGGTGAGGGGCTCTCCCCCCAGTGTCGGGACCATCCCCGCAGGCGCGGGGAGTACGCCCTGTCCCCAGGTGCCCGCTCGGAGACGGGACCATCCCCGCGGTTGCGGGGAGCACTCCGGAACCGGCACGGCGCGCGCCCGGACCGCAGTCTCCGGCCCCGCCGCCGGTCAGCCCACCGGGGCCAGGGTCATCAGGCCGCACCCGTACGCCTTGGCCCGGCCCAGGCCCATGGTGAGGGTGCGGCGCAGCGCGTTCGGGTCGGTGACCTCCAGGCGGCCGTCGAAGGTCACGGTGACCAGGGACACCGTGCCCTTCGACGTCCTCTTGGTGAACTCGTGCCGCTGGCGGTTGTGGATCACCAGCTCGTACTCGTCGCCCTCGGGCAGGCGCCGCTGCTCCACCGGCTTCTCCACCACGCGGAAGCCCGCCGCGTCCTGGCGGCGCAGCAGCCAGTCCCGCTGGTGGCGCGGGGTGACGTGCGCGGTGGGCTTGGTCGGCTCCCCCGGCCTGCGGCGGATGGTGTGCACCGGGTTGGCGGTCAGCCGGAACGCCCACACGTCCCCCTTGGCCAGCCCGGACAGGAACGGCGTGTAGTCGTGGGTCTGCCACTCGGGCTGGGTCGGCCACCCTGCCTGCTCCGCCAGGTGGGTCAGGTCGGGCTTGGGCGGGCTGACGATGTGGAGGAACACCTCGGCCCTGGAGGTGCGGTCGACCCGCCACAGCACGCGCGGCCGGTCGGCGGCGCTGGGCAGCAGGGTGGGGAAGGACGCCATGACGGCGGCGTGCATGGCCTGCGGGGAGGCCAGCAGTTTCCGTGTCCCGCTGCGTGCGGTGTTGAGGCGGAAGCGGGTGAGGTACATCATTCGCCTCCGAAGACGAGGACCGGGTTGTGGTCGGGGGGCGCGTCCGAACGCGCCTGCGGGTTGCGCACGGTGACCGTGGCCGTCCGGACGCCGCGCAGGGCGTAGCGGCGGTGCAGCGGGTCGAAGCTGAGCGGCAGGTCGCGCAGGCTGTCGGCGCCGGGGTCGCCCGGGGGCGCGTCGGTCAGCACGTCGAGGGCGACCTCGGGCCGGTCGCGCAGGCGGCGCTGGTACCAGTCGGCGGCGTGCCACTTCTCCTGCGTCAGGACCTGTTCGAGTGTCTTGTCGTGGTGGACCCCCAGATCGAGGGGGTGTGCGGGTGGGCAGGAGCGCCGGCCCAGGTAGGGCAGGTACACCGGGTGGCGCACGGCCCGGTGCAGGTCGTCGATGAGCGCGTCGTCGCCCTCGACCGCCGCCACGAACACCGCGTCGGCCAGGTAGAAGCGCTCGGACACCGGCATTGGCTTGTCGGTGTCGAGGTGCCGGGCGGTCTGGAAGTCGCGGACGCGGGTGCCGCGCTGGTCGACGCGCACGCCGAAGCGCAGGGCGGCCAGGTCGGACAGGTCGTCGGTGCGCTGGCGCCCCTGGGCGGCGGCGAGCAGGCCGATGACGCCGCTCTTGGTGGGGGCGTGTTCGGTGGTGCGCCGCGCGAAGCGGGCCGTGGCCCCCCACGCCTGCAAGGGGCCGGCCAGCAGCAGCGCCAGAACACTCACGGGGTCGCCGCTCGCTGCACGACGGCCGCGCCGACCGCGGTGACCAGTTCGGGCAGTGACACCTCGGTGCCCAGACCGGCGAGCTTCGCCGTGCCCTGTCCCACGCGCACCAGCCACGTGTCCGTGTCGTCGCCGACCCCGTAGGCGCGTTCGATCTCGGGGATGTAGTCGGCGAGGCGTTCGCTGGCCTGCCGCAGGTGGCCGCCGTCCCGGGTCGCCGTCACGGGCTCTTCGAAGGCGCCGACGAAGCTGACGGGGCGGGAGGAGCGGAGCTTGGCGATCACCACGTCGGGGAGCGTGTGGTTGCCGAAGGTGTTGATCTTGCCGGTGGGCATGGACTCGACGAACCCGCGCACGAACGCCTCGACGGCGCGGCGCAGCGGCTCGGTGACGGGCTCGTCCTCGCGCAGCCCTTCGCCGAGGTTCCTGCGCAGCAGGTCGACGTCGAGGGCAGCGTAGCGGTAGAGGGTGGCGGAGTTGAACTCGACCGTGCCGATCATGCCCGCGCCGGTCTCGTCAGCGGGGTTGCGGTCGTCGACGGCGGTGTAGTAGTCGAACTCGTTCTCCACCGCATGCACGCTGATGGCGTGGGCGACCTGGGCGGCGGCGTCGACGTTGATGTCGGCTCCGTCGGCGACCATGCGGCCGAACAGGGCGATGTCGATCGAGTGGCGGGTGTCGGCGATCTCCTTGGCCCGCTTTTTGACGTCCTTGTCCTTGAGGAAGGCCTTGATGTCGGCGCGGCCCTCGACGGCGAGTTCGGCCAGGCCGTCGAGTTGGCGGGTGCTGAGGAACATCAGGTAGGCGGATTCGGGGGCGGGCGCGTCCTCGCCCTTCTTCTTGGCTGCGTCGGCCTTGCGCTTGGGCACCTCGATCTTGGAGCCGGTGGCGGTCTGGATGGTTTCGGCGGCCAGGGTCCAGGCTTCCTTCTCCTCGATGGAGTCGTCGAGGCGGCGGATCCGCTCGGCGAGTGTTTCGGCGACCCGTTTGGTGCGCACGCCCAGGTCTTCGGGGGACAGCAGGTGGTTGAAGGCCATGCGGGCGGCGCGTTTCCACGCCTGGCTGGAGACCCGGGCGCGGCGCACTCCTCCGTAGACCGCGGTCTTGGGGGCGCCGGTGTCGTCGCGGTTGAGGTTACTGGGCGGAACGGTCTGCAGGACGTGCAGGTCGAGGATGGTACGGCTCATGAGTGGTCCTTGTCGGTCGTTTCGTCGGAGGTTTCGGTGCCCGGTGCGGGGCTGTCAGTGGTCTTGGGCCGGTAGGCGTGGAATCCGCGTCCCCAGGCGGCACGCACTCGCTTCGCCCCCTCCAAGGTGCGGAACTGGTGGATCTGGTCGGCGAGCAGGCCGTAGTCGAGCGGGACGGCGTCGCGGCGCAGCAGGGTGACGATCTCGCGCAACCGCTGGGCGAGCGCTCCGAGGGTGGTGGCGCTGCCCAGCTTGGCGAAGCGTTTGCGTAGCGGTTCGTCGATCTCGCCAGGGGGCATGAGTCTGCGCACGGCCCCGCCCAGGTCCCGGCCGCGCTGGTGCATGCGGTCGTCGCGACGCGACTGCTGGTGGAGCGCGTAGAGGGTGAGGGCGGTGTGCGCGGCGGTCTCGGCGTCCCTCATCACGTCCTCGCCAGCTCTAGGCGCGCCCTCGTAGAACCGCTCGTCGAGGACGAGCCCCCACAGGTCGGGGACGTCCTCGATCTGCTTGCCCGCGCCCCGCCGCAGCCGGGCCAGGGCCGCCACCGCGTCGGGGCGGTCCAGGCGGTAGCCCTCCTGGAGCTCTCGGACACGCTGGTCGACAAACTCTCCCACCCAGGTCAGGGGGGTCTGCTCGGTGTCGGTGGTGGTCACGCTGCTGCCTCACCTGTCTGCTCGGTGGTGGACGTGGGGAGCTTCTGCCTCAGTGCGGCGCGGAACCTCAGGTCGGCGCTGGCGGCGGTGAGCCAGACCTTGTTGTTCTTGATCTCGACGACCCGTCCCTCCCAAGCCGCCTCCTCCGCCTCACGGACCAGTCGCCGACCAAGATCGCTGATGATGCGGTGGAGTTCCCGCTGCCAGGCGCTGTGGCGTTCGGCGGCGTCCACTCCGGGGGTGAGGGTGCTCAGCCAGGTCCGGAAGGGGCCGTCGAGCGCGCCGAAACCGAGGTCGCGTGCCGTGGCACGCGGTGTCTCGGACTCGGCGCCGGCGGCGGTGGCCAGGTCGGTGGCGAGGTCTCCCAGGATGGTGACCGCCTCTTCGGCGTCCTCGACGGCTCTGACCGCGGTGTTCCCGAGCCCGCTATCGCGTTCGTGCAGCAGCGCCACGGCCATGGCCACCTGGTCGTCCACCACTTCGTCGATCACGGCCTGCTGGTTGCCGTAGAAGGCTCCGATGAGCCGCGCCCGGACGAAGAAGTCCTCGGGCAGGAGCCCTTCGTTGACGAGGCGGGCCACCCAGTCCAGGATGCGCGGCCGTACGATCGCCGCGGCCTCGCCGCGCTGCTCGGCCCTGGGCACCCGGCCGGTCACCAGGGCGCCCAGGCCGCGCCAGGCACTGCGGGCCGGGTCGTGCTGGCGGGGCAGGTAGACCTGTGCCAGTCCGAGCTTCTTCTCCTGGGCCGGGCTGCGCCGCCACGCGGTCATCGGTTCGCGGTTGTGCATGTTGCGTGCGGGCAGCGGGTCACCGTAGGCGAGCAGTACCCCGTGGACTCCGTCGGCGTCGTAGTGGAGTCGGATACGGCGGCTCTGCCAGGTGTAGAGGTCACGCAGGCCGTGCGGGCGGCCTGCCAGCTCTTTGGCGTCGGTGGGGGCGGCGGTGGCGGGCGCGTGCCGCCAGGCCGGACGGTCCTCGGGAGTGGTTCTGAGGTTGTCGGTGTCGAAGGCCACCAGGTTGAGCAGCAGGGTCTCGTACAGGTTGGCGCCGTCGACCAGGATGCCGCCGAGATTTCCGGCCCAGCCCACCCCCTGGGGGTAGCCTTTGCCGCCCTTGACACGGGGGTCGCCCACGGCACCGGATTTGATACCGGAGGTGTCGTAGGCGTGGGCGTGCACCACCCAGCGGGCTGCCTCGGCGAAACCGATGCGGTCCACGCCGCGGGCCCGCATAGTGAAGAACAGCGCCCCGTTGGGCACGTCGGCGACGATCCGATCCAGGGGGAGGATGTCGTTCTTCGCCGTGCGCAGGTCGGCGACCTGGAAGAACGGTGTGACGGGGTGCAGCAGGTCGAAGCGGTCGCGGTGCTGTTCCAGGTAGCCGGCGATCCGGTCGAGCGGCAGCCGCTGCTCGCTCTCCTCCCGCGTCCACAACTCGGCCCACTCGTCGGAGTCCTCGGGGCCGTCGATTGCGTCGTGCAGGATCGCCAGCAGCAGCCGGACCAGCGCGAACTCCTGGGTGGGGAGGTCGCCGACGAGACGGCGCAGACGCGGCGCCTGTTCGAAGACCTCCAGCAGCGACAGTTCCTTCTGGGTGCCGTCCAGGTACTGCACGGGCAGCCACGGCCGCGCAGTCAGGTCGAAGGAGGGAAGGGAGGTTTCAGTTGTCACGGTGGACCTCAAGACCGTCGGTGCGGGTGTAGCGGAGTTCGTAGCCTGCCAGGCGGCTACGACAGTTCTCGTCGAGGATCAGGACCAGCTCCCCGGCCAGCCAGTACGCTTTCCTGGTCTGCCAGGCCGGGATGCTGTTGGCTGCGAGTTCGGCGACGGCCTTGGCGAGGACGTCGGGATCGCCGAACTGGTAGGGCAGGCGCAGCGCCGATCCGGCGACGATGCGCGCGAGGGGGGCGGAGGGCGCCTCGTCGCCGGGCACCTCAAGACCGCCGCGGTCGCCGCTCAGTCCCGGGAGGGTGGTCAGCACGCCGTCGGCGCGTCGCCGCACCACCAGGACTTCCAGGGTCGGACGGCCATCGCGGACCTGCGCCGCGCCCCTGCGGGTGTCGTCGGCGTCGCCCACCCCGCCGTCCGCCCAGCCGGTCAGCGGCCTGCCGGGCCTCCCCACCTTGGCCAGCATGAACTGCTCGGCCTCGATGCGCTGCCGGACCCGGTGGAGTTCGTGGTCGTCCCGAGCCTGCTCCAGGGCCTCCTGCCAGGAGGGCGGGCCAACCGGGTCGGGACCGTAGGCGGCCTGCACCAGCGGGTTGATGTCGGCGGGCAGGCGCACCGCGGCTCCGGCTCCCTCCCCGGTTCCGGCCTGGGCGAGGAGGGGCTCCAGCACCGCCAGGGCGCGCAGCAGCGGGTAGTCCCGGTAGATCAGGCGGGAGCCCCGCACCGGCCGGGGGACCTTCGCGGTCCAGTCGACCCCGGTGACCAGGCAGCGTGCGGTGCGCAGCCGCGGCGGGCGCTCGCTCTGCCCCTCGCCGCGCCGGTGGCGGTGCAGGCGTCCCATCCGCTGCAGCAGCAGATCGACCGGCGCGAGATCGCTCGCGAGCAGGTCGAAGTCGACGTCCAGGGACTGCTCGACCACCTGGCTGGCGACCACGATGTGCGTGTCGGGGCGCTTCCCGCCCGCCTCCCTCACCTTGTCGGGAGGGCCGAAGGCGGCCAGCAGTCGCGCGTCGTTCTCCACCCGGTCCAGGTCCACGAAGCGGGCGTGGGCGACGCTGACCCGGTCGGCGCCGAAGCGCTCGCTCAGGTGTCGGGCGGTCTGATGGACCCGGTCGACGGTGTTGCGCACGACCAGGGCGCAGCCGCCGTCGGCGAGCTCCTCGGCCAGCCGGTCGGCGAGCACGTCCAGGTCGTCGTCGAGGCGTTCCAGGCACACCTCGGTCGCCCGCCCCGATGCGGCCGGGAACCGCAGCTGCGGCGTGGCGCCGGGGGTGACGCCGGTGAGCAGCGGGTAGCCGTCCGCCTTCTCCACCTCGGCAAGGTCGGCCTCGGCGACCGCGGAACCGGTGTAGGCGGCGGCGAGCTCCCGGCGACGCCGGGCGGGCAGGGTCGCCGACAGCACCACCACCGGCACCCCGTAGGCGCCCAGCCAGGACAGCACCCGGTCGAGGTAGGAGTTCATGTAGGCGTCGTAGGCGTGCGCCTCGTCGACGACCACGACCTTGCCCGCCACGGCCAGGTGGCGCAGCGCCAGGTGGCGGCTCTTCAACCCGGCGAACAGCAGTTGGTCGATCGTGCCGGCCACGAACGAGGAGAGCATGCCCTTCTTCCGGCCGCGCAGCCAGTGGTGGGCGACCAGCTCCGCCGACGAGGCCCGCTCGTCGTCCCCGGGCCGCCACTCGTCGTCCGCGCCGTCGCGGTCGACGTCGGCGATCCGGTCGGTGCCTCCGCTCACCAGCCCGGCGTACTCCTTGTTCAAGGCGGCCTTGGAGTGCGCCAGGAACACCGTGTGCGCTCCGGGGTCGGCACGTGCGTCAGGCAGTCGCCTCAACCAGTTGAGCATGCGCGGGAACATGGCGTTCCCGGTGGCCATCGTGGGCAGTGCGATGAAGCATCCGCCGGCTCCGGAGCGGGCGGCGAAGATCTCGGCGGCGGCGAGCGCGGCCTCGGTCTTGCCCTCCCCCATCGGCGCCTCGATGATCATCAGCCCGGGGGCGGCCATCTCGCGGGCCAGGCGCACGGCCTCGGCCTGCACGGGGCGGATCGTCGCTCCCGGCGGCAGGGCGAAGCGTGCGGCGAACAGGGCTTCGGGCTCCTCCTCGGACTCCACCGCCTGCCACGGCCGGGGCAGGGCCAGCCGCTTCCACGCCGTGTCGGCACGCCCGGGCTCAGGGGCGGCCTGCCCGGCGGAGAAGTAGGGGAAGAGGTCGACGTTGCTGGCGATCCAGTCGGCGACGATGACCAGCGCGCTCAGCACCGCCTGCACCGGCTGCGGCAGCTTCGTCCGCTGCCACTCCCCCAGCCGCTGCGCCGCCCCGCAGGCCGCGGCAGCGGTGTCGAGCAGTTCGTCCTGCACCCGGCGCCACACGTCCTCGCAGGCGGGCGTGCACAGCAGGTTGCGGTAGATGTTGACTTGGCTGATGTCGCTGTTGGTGGGCGGCACCCCGTGGTGGCCGCCCACGACGATCGCGAACTGCAGCGTCTCCCGCCTGGTCCAGCCGTGCCGCTCGACGAGCCACTTCTGGAGCAGCACCTGCCCGGCCAGGCCGTGCGGGACCATCCGGCGGTCGGGCAACTGCTCGCGCCGGGGCATGCCCAGCCCGGCGTCGCGCATGGCGGCGGCCAACTCCTCCACCTGGCAGGCGAAAGCGGGTGTCGCCTTCCCGACGTCGTGGACCGCGGCCAGCCACACCGCCAGCCGCCGGGCGTCCTCTTCTCCACCGGGCAGCGCCTCGGCGACCAGCCGCCTCACCTGGCGAGGCAGCCACTCGTCCCACAGCCGCCCCGCGACGGCGGCGCTGTCGGCCATGTGCTGCCACAGCGGCAGCCAGCCCAACTCTCGGTCGTGCTTGGCCCACACCGACCGCGCGGCAGCAGACAGGCCACCCGGCCACGGCTGTGGGGAGTCATCGGAACCCATAGGGCACATTCCATCGCACCGAGAAGCAGAAAGCGCCGCAAACAGCGAAAATTCCCCAAAATGAGGGAAAGAGAGGATGAGGGGGTGATCCTGTCATCGGCCACCCCCTCACCCCCCATCCCCGCATGCGCGGGGAGCACATCAGTCCACACCTATGACGAGACACTAGGTCGGGACCATCCCCACATGGCGTAGGGAGCAACAAGGAAGCTCTAGCCTTCGTCACTGCATTAAGATTATAAACGACCTCGTGTCTCGCACGAGGTGAGGCCCAGAGGCCAAGGAGAGGAAGGAACTCGTGATTCGTCAATGAGTTTCTACATCTCCCCCTCGGAGTGCTATCCTCCTTGCGAGAGCGAGCTTCCAGCTCTCTCCCCCACACAGGAGCAACTGGCACCCAGCATGCTTCTTGCTCAAGGGCTACCGGCCCGGAAATGCAAGAAGGGCCCTGGCTAGCCAAAGTGCAGGGCCCTTCAGAAGAGTCCGATTTGCGTCTTGCTTGAAAGGACTACATGAGCCAGTCTACGGCACCCCCGCCTTCTTCCCCTGTCTCCCCTCCCCCTGACGCCACCTCTGTGAGTACGCGCTTCGCACTCCTGATCGCCCTCAGTCTTCTCTGCTCGGGAGTGGTGGGGGTGCTCACGTGGATCGCGGGCCGCCATCCCGCTGAGGCTCTCCTGGCAGCTCTGTTGGCGCTGGGAGGAAGTTACAAGTTCTTCGACAGCTTCATCTCTCACTAACTGAGACATCGAGGCATCCGGCCGGTCCTGCCTCACCGAGGCAGGGCCAGCCACCATGCGTGTTCGGCCGGGCCTCCCGGCCGAAGCAGATCGGCAGTGAACCGCCTCCATCAGCCCCGACCGGATCACGGGCCTCTCCGGTACCGCTTCACCACCATGGTCCTGGGGACATGACAAGCATCTGTTCTGTCCCTAGGACCATGATCGTCAAGGCCGTGCCGGGGATAGTCCGTGGAGTTCGGCAGCAAGAGGGCTTCCAACCGATTCCGGGACCAGCAGACACCTCGGACAGCAGAGGCAGGACACCAGCGCCCAGGCCGAGCTGTGGGACTGTGGAGTGTTTCCCGACGACTGGCGTGCTTTCACAGGTTTTCGGGAGTGCAGGAAAACCGCCCGGGGCGTTGCTGAAGTCCCAGGTCGTCAGGGGTGCTCCCCACTCATGCGGGATGGTCCGAGAAGTGATTGTGACGGCGGATGCACACGAGGCCCCGCCGGGGTTCCGGCGGGGCCTCGTTTGTGGTCCTGTGGCCTACAGGGCGTTGTTGCGCACTGCGTCCAGGAACGCGGTCCACTCCCGGGCGGGGATGACCAGGTGGCCGAGGTGGGGGTTCTGGGAGTCACGCACCGCGGCGGCAGGCTTCCCGGGGATGTTGGCGACCTCGACGCACTCGGAGGCTCCAGCGCTGTGGCTCGATTTACGGAATTCCAGGTTGGTTGGGTGCACTTTTTGCCTCGCTGGGGCTAACGGATGAGTTCCTTCATTCGTTCGATCGTGTCCTGTGGGGAGAGCGCACTCGCCAGGACGTCCTCGAACGCCTTGCGGTAGCCCGCCACCTGGTCAGGGTTCTCCAGGTACAGGCCCTCCGCCCGGGTCTCCAGGTAGACGATGCTGGGATCGAGTTCGTCGGCATAGTCCAGGATGACCATGGCACCGAACGATGCGGAGTGCAGGCCAGCGTCGAGCGGAAGCACCTGGAAGGTGACCGTGTTGTCTGCCTCAGCAGTTTCGATGAGGTGGTTGATCTGTCGGCGCGCCAGGTCGGGGTGTCGCCGCAGGCGCAGCAGCACCGACTCGTCGACGACCGCCCTGACCTCGGGTGCGTCGGGACGCCTCAGGATGTTCTGCCGCTCCGCTCTGACCTCGACGATTCGTCGGATCTCGGCATCGCTGCTTCCGAGCGACCGACGAGCGATTTCTGCCGTGTAGTCGGGGATCTGGAGCAGTCCGGGGAGCACGACCGGCTGGAAGGTCGAGATCACCGAGGCCTCAGCCTCGAAACCGACGTAGGAGTCTGGAAGGACGTCGGCGTAGGTGTCCCACCACCCGCGTTCCTTGGACTGGCGCCCCAGGGCGAGGAGCGCGTCACGCCGTGCTGGGTCCGTGACCCCGTACAAGTTCATCAGGTCCCGGAGGGCTGACGCGTCGGGGCGTGAGCGCCCTGCCTCCATGTGGTTCAGCCTGCCAGCGGACCAGCCCAGCTCTCTGCGTGCACTGTCCACGGTGTACCCGGCTGCCTCGCGCATGCGACGCAGCTCGGCAGCCAGGCGGCGTTTGCGCACGGTCGGGCTCTGTCTCATGTTCACCCTCTGGTCTGGTGTCGCAGCGTGCCGATCATATGGCCTCACAGAAAAACGGGCATTTCCCTCAAGTTGAAGACTTCATCTTGACGCTTCAATTTGAAAAGTTCAATATTAACTTACATCTGCTTGTCTGCTGTCCTCCTCCGGCAGCTCGTTTCCGGGAGGCTTCGTGCGCTCTCTGCTGTTCTGGCTCTCAGTGCCACTGCTCCTGCTGGCCGAGCTGGCCAGCCCGCCCCCGCAACCACCCCGTAGGCGGCCGGTGGTGCACCGGCCGCGACACGCCGCACCGCCGCCTCGGCAGGCGCGGGCCATCCCGCCGCGCATCCCGAACTACACCGAGTTCGCCGCCTGCGCGCGCCGCCACTCGGCCCTGTGGGAGGTCACCCACACCCACGGGGTGCCCTGCCCCTACACCGCGCGCAACCGGGTCACCGGAAGCACCGTGGCCGCCGACGACGTGGACCTGCTCGACCACATCCTGGCCACCTACGAACACCCCACCCCGTACGCGGCTACTACGGCCAGCACTTCCTCCCCCACACCCCCACCCGGCACCCGGGAGGAACCCACAGCCGCCCCGCAGCACCGCAGCCGCACCCGCCGGGAGACCTTCTGGAGGGCGGCCGTTCGGCGGGACAGCGCACCGACAGCGCGCAGGAGCGGTGGAACGGGAGCGGGTGGTGATGGCCGACTACACCCTCACTGCTGACCAGATTGCTCTGCTGGCTGACGGGCGCGCCTACGTGGAGGAGCATCCCCGCGGCCTGGCCGTGGTGCTGGGAGCAGACCGGCTCATCCTGCCCGTAGGCGACGTGTCCGCCACGGTCACCGCCCTGGCCAACCTCGACAGCCTGCTGGGCGCGGCCCTGTCGGCGGTGGCCCTGTACCGGCGCACCCGCCCCTGGCAACCCACGCCACCCGACCAGGCCGGGCAGGCCACACAGGCCGCAGAGGCCGGGGAGGCGGGGTGAGCACGGTGTTCACCACCCTGCCCGGGCTTCCTGCCAGTGTGGGGGCGGCGCGGCGTTTCGTGACAGCATCCTTGCGGGCCTGCCCGGTGGGGGTGCCCGACGAGGTCACCGAGGCGGTGGAGCTGGTCGTCTCTGAGCTGGCCACCAACGCCCTACGCCACACCCGCACCAGGGCTTCCGGGGGCACCTTCAGCGTGCGCGTGGAGACCACCCCGTGCCGGGTGCGGGGCAAGGTGCACAGCGGAGCACCCCTGCACCGGCACGACACCCCGCACGTGTTCCAGGCCGACCTTGGCGGGCTGGCCGAGGGCGGGCGCGGCCTGGCCCTGGTCGACCAGCTCACCACCCGCTGGGGCAGCCTGCCCCACGCCCACGGCGTCTACTTCCTCCTCCACTGGCCCACCCCAAGAACCTGACCGAAGCACTGCACAAACAGCCCGAGCCCTCGATGCGCCGGTGGCGGCCCGACCCGCCGCTAGTGGCCTCGTTGCAGCAACCCCATGAACGTGGCCGGGGCCGTTTCCCTCCCCGGCCCCGGCCACCCCACTTTCCCGTCAATCCATTGTTGGAGTGCTGGTCTTCCATGACCGACGACTTCGTGACCTTGTATGCCGGTCCCCTGGACGGGCTCACCGTCACCCGCACCCACCTGGACACCCTCGCCCAGGACCACGGCGACGAGCGCTTCCTGCTCCTCACCCACTGCGGAGCCTCCGGCCTCTACCAGCAGACCGAAGACCGCTGGATCTACGCCGCCCCCGGACTGCTCAACCACAACGACAACACCCAAGGAGATACCAGGGAGGAGGCCCCGTGACCGGCCGGTCCGAGCAGGTGCGCATCTACCTCGTCAGCGGCAACCGGGTCTGGCGCGGCAAGACCGAGCTGTCCCCGGCCCGGATCCGTGCCCTGGCCGAGGCTCTGGCCGCCATCGCCCGTGCCCGCGAGGAGGAGGCCCTGCGCGACGCCTACCCGGTCGGTGCCCGGGTGCGGTTCGGGGGAAACCTGCACACGGTGACCGGCTACACCGACTCGCCGGGCCTGCCGCCCATGCTCAGACTCTCCGGCAACACCATCGCCCACCCCGACCACGTCACCCGCACCTGAACACAGATAGCCGCACGGGCGACAACGGGCTACAACCATCCCCACGTGCGTGGGGAGCACGCACGCGCGGCGGCCGGTCTGGCCCGGCCGCGCGGACCATCCCCACGTGCGTGGGGAGCACCACCCCCCAGGACGGAGAGGCAGGGAACGAAACCGGACCATCCCCACGTGCGTGGGGAGCACGTATCCAGGGAACCCCCAGCGCCTAGCGACGGCGGACCATCCCCACGTGCGTGGGGAGCACCACCGGCGCCCCCTTCTCATGCGGTTTCGTGACGGACCATCCCCACGTGCGTGGGGAGCACCCCCCTCCGTGCGCTGACGCGCCCACCCACCAAGGACCATCCCCACGTGCGTGGGGAGCACCGCGGTACCGATCCTGTGGATGGTCAAAGGTCCGGACCATCCCCACGTGCGTGGGGAGCACCTGGCACTGCTGGTCACTCCCATGCTGCGGCCCGGACCATCCCCACGTGCGTGGGGAGCACCGGCGAGCCGACCGAGTGCGACGTTTCCGCAGCGGACCATCCCCACGTGCGTGGGGAGCACGGCCAACAGATGACTCCGCCGTCCCCAGACGTCGGACCATCCCCACGTGCGTGGGGAGCACCGGCGCACACGCCACGTGGGGTTGTGGCTGACCGGACCATCCCCACGTGCGTGGGGAGCACCGGCGTGCGGACCGGTTGACCACGGCCGCCGTCGGACCATCCCCACGTGCGTGGGGAGCACATGTTCCGGGCGCGGGGATGCCAGTCGTCACCCGGACCATCCCCACGTGCGTGGGGAGCACGGCTGGACAAGACGGACACGTGGCACGAACACCGGACCATCCCCACGTGCGTGGGGAGCACGGCGCGCCGTCCAGGACGCGGGCCGCGCCGGACGGACCATCCCCACGTGCGTGGGGAGCACCGCAGCAGAAGCGCCCTACGGTTCCGGTGCCGCGGACCATCCCCACGTGCGTGGGGAGCACCATGTCGAACGCCACCGAATGCCGCGGCGACGCGGACCATCCCCACGTGCGTGGGGAGCACCAAATTCACTTCTTTAGTTCATCCCCAACGTACGGACCATCCCCACGTGCGTGGGGAGCACGCGAGCCGGAGCACACCGCGGCGCTGATCCCGCGGACCATCCCCACGTGCGTGGGGAGCACCGGAGTCGTGCGCGAGGTCGCTCCCGCGCACGCGGACCATCCCCACGTG
>NZ_KQ950182.1:182617-236599 GCF_001517975.1 Thermobifida cellulosilytica TB100 | reverse complement strand
CGTGCGTGGGGAGCACTCGGGCCACGCCATCTGCACCCCCGCGTAGGCCGGACCATCCCCACGTGCGTGGGGAGCACGGCGGCGGCGCGGATCGCGGCGTCGCGTTCGGCGGACCATCCCCACGTGCGTGGGGAGCACGCATGGTTCTCTGGGGAGCCAACGGTACGCGGAGGACCATCCCCACGTGCGTGGGGAGCACGACTGGGGGGAGTGGTCCGCGTGAGCGCGCCCCGGACCATCCCCACGTGCGTGGGGAGCACAGAAACTGACCTGCGGTTTTTCGGGGCGTTATCTTGCCGTGATCAACCTTGCAGGCAGTCTCAGCCCGTCAGTCACCTTAGACCAATTTTGGCGGAAGAACACTGGCGTTCCGAGCGGGCGGTCGGGTGCTGGAGCCGCTGACGGGGCCCCGGGGGTGGGGGCGATGCGGGCGGGGAAGCCTCCGGTCTGCTCCTGCCGGGAGGCCCGGCAGCCTTGAGGGGCGCGCCGGTGCCTGAGGGGTTGTCGGCTCTCCGGAGCGCTTCCCCCGGAAGCCCGCCGACTCCCTTTCCCTGGCGGTTCACCTCCTGGGGAACCAGCGCCTCTCTTTCTTCCTCTGACAGGCACCGCCCCGGGACCCGGTGCCCACCTTTTCCCAAAAGGGATGTTTGTGGTTATTTGCCCCTTTCTCCCCCTTTCCGCACTTCCCTTCCCCGGAGGAGGGTGGCCAGGTGGACCGGGGTGGCCTGGGGGTGGGCCTGGGCTACCTGGATGCGGCAACTGAAGCCCTCCGTGAGCACCGTGTCCTCCTCGCCTGCGGCACGGACCGCGGGGAGGAGGCCCTGTTCTGCGCAGGCCATGGACACCTCGTAGTGGCCTTCGGCGAAGCCGAAGTCGCCGGCGAGGCCGCAGCAGGCCGCCTGGGGGACCTCGACGCGCGCTCCGGCGCGTTCCAGGAGGGCTCGTTCGGCCTGCCAGCCGGATCCGGCGTTCTGGTGGCAGTGGACCTGGGCGACCACGCGCCCTCCGATGCGGGGCGGCTGCCAGTCGGGGGTGAACTCGGCGAGCGCCTGGGCGAGGGTGCGGACCGCGCCTGCGACCTCGGCGGCCTCGGCGGTGCCGAGCAGGCGGGGCAGCTCCCGGCGCAACTGCTCGGTGCAGCTCGGCTCCAGGCCGACCACGACCGCGCCCGCGCGCACGGCGGGCAGCAGGGCGCGCACCGTGCGCGCCGCGGCGGCCCGCGCCGTGCCGAGCTGGCCGGTGGAGGTCCAGGTGAGCCCGCAGCACAGGCGGGCCGGACTGTCGAGCACCTCCCAGCCCGCGTCCCGCAGCACCGCGCGGCCGTCGGCGAGCACCTCCGGGGAGAAGGCGGGGTTGAAGCTGTCGGTCCACAGCACCGCGCGCGGCCGGTCGGTGGTGAAGCCGCGCCGCAGGGGGACGCGGTCGACGCGGGCGGCGCGCCGCCGGCGGCGGGAGGCGAAGACGGGCAGCGCCCGGCGCCGGTCGATCCCGGCGGCCCGTTTGAGGAGTGCGGCCAGCGGGGAGAGGGCGGCGGCGTTGACGAGCCCGGGCAGGAGTCCGGCGGGTTTCAGCCAGAGGGGCAGCCAGCCGAGCGTGTAGTGGGTGCGGGGGCGGAGCCGTCCCCGGTAGTGGTGGTGGAGGAACTCGGACTTGTAGGCGGCCATGTCCACGCCGACCGGGCACTCCTTGGCGCACGCCTTGCAGGACAGGCACAGTTCCAGGGCCTCGCGCACCTCGGCGGAGCGCCAGCCGTCGGTGACGACCTGTCCGGCGAGCATCTCGCCCAGGACGCGGGCGCGGCCCCGGGTGGAGTCCTTCTCGTCGCGGGTGACCTGGTAGCTGGGGCACATCGCGCCGGTGTGGGCGCGGCACCTGCCGACGCCGACGCAGCGGCGCACGGCGCGGGCGAAGTCGTCGCGGTCCTCGGCGAGGTGGAGGACGGTGCGGACGGGTTCGGCCATGGCGAGGGGGCGCACGTCGGCGTCGAGGGGGCGGGGCCGTACGACCGCGCCGGGGTTGAGGGTGTCGTCGGGGTCCCAGGCGTGTTTGGTGTCGGCGAACGCGGCGAGCAGGGCGGGCGAGTAGACACGGGAGAGCAGTTCGGAGCGGGCCTGGCCGTCGCCGTGCTCGCCGGAGGGCACGCCGCCGTGGCGGACCACGGCGTCGCAGACGGCCTCGGCGAAGCGGCGGTAGCGGGCCACGCCGTCGGGGGTGGTCAGGTCGGTGTTGAGGCGCACGTGCAGGCAGCCTTCGCCGAAGTGGCCGTAGACGGGTCCGCGCAGGCCCTCCTCGCGGCAGATGGCGTCGAAGTCGCGCAGGTAGGCGGCGAGGTTCTCGGCGGGGACGGCGGCGTCCTCCCAGCCGGGCCAGGCCTCGTCGCCGGTGGGCGGGCGGGTGGCGAGTCCGGCGGCGTCCTCGCGGATGCGCCACAGCCGGGCGCGGTCGGCGGGGTCGGTGACGACGAGGGTGGAGCGGACGTGGGGGGCGAAGGCGCGTTCGGCGCGGCGGGCGGCGGCCTCGGCCTCGCCGGGGGTGTCGCCGCCGAACTCGACGTAGAGCCAGGCGCCGCCGTCGGGCAGGTCGGCGACGCGGGGGCCGAGGAGTTCGGTGTCCATGCCCTCCACGGTGAGCGGGTGGTAGGCGAGGAACTCGTGGGCGATCTCGGCGGCGGCGTAGCGGTCGGCGCAGCCGACGAGGAGGAGGGCGCGGGCGGCGGGGGCGGGCACGAGGTCGAGGGTGGCGGAGGTGACGACGGCGCAGCCGCCCTCGGTGCCGACGAGGCTGCGCGCGTAGTTGCGGCGTTCGGGGAGCAGGTGCTGGAGGGGGTAGCCGGAGACCTGTCTGCTGAAGCGGCCCAGTTCGGTGCGGATGGGGGCGAGGTGGCGGGCGGCGACGTCGTCGAGGGCGGCGGTGAGGGTGCGGTCGGGCAGGCCGTCGGGGGTGGTGATGCGGTCGGCGGTGACGGTGCGGCGGCGCCCGTCGGCGGTGACGACGTCGAGGGCGGCGACGTTGTCGGCGGTGGTGCCCCAGGCCACCGAGTGGGCGCCGCAGGCGTTGTTGCCGATCATGCCGCCGAGGGTGCAGCGGTTGTGGGTGGAGGGGTCGGGGCCGAAGGTGAGGCCGTGGGCGGCGACGGCGGCGCGCAGGGTGGCGAGGACGGTTCCGGGTTGGACGACGGCGCGGCGGGCTTCGGGGTCGACGCTGAGGACGCGGTTGAGGTGGCGGGAGGTGTCGACGACCACGCCGGAGCCGAGGGCCTGTCCGCCGCAGGAGGTGCCGCCGCCGCGCAGGGTGACGCCGACTCCGGCGGTCCGGCAGATCTCCAGGACGGCCGCGATGTCGTCGGTGTCGCGGGGGTGGACGACGCCGAGGGGGGCACGGCGGTAGATGGAGGCGTCTGCGGAGTAGAGGGCCCGGGCCAGGGGGGAGAAGTCGACTTCGCCGCGGACGGCGGCGGCGAGGTCGGCGGCGAGGGAGGCGTGTTCCTGGGATGCGACGGTGGTCATGGTCCACGTCTACCCCGCCTCGGCCCCGGCACCGGTGCCGGGGTCAGGGGCCGGGGCGCCAGCACAGGTGCGGGGGGATGCCGGTCTTGCGGAGGTCGTCTTCCAGGAGGGGCGCCCAGTCGGGCCGCCAGCGGGGGTGGCGGGCGCGCATCTCGGCGCGCAGCGCCTGCCACTGGGTGTGCAGGACGGCGGCGGTGGGCCACCAGTCGGGCAGGCGGTCGTAGGCGCGGTCGGCGCGGGCTCCGGTGGCGGTGGGGCGGATGCGGGCGTAGAGCCAGGAGCCGTGTTCGGGGTGGGTTTCCGCGGTGCGCCAGGCGGTGAGGAGGTCGGAGAGTTCGGGGTCGACGGGGCGGCCGTCGGGGTCGAGGAAGCCGCTGCGGGCGGCGGTGGCGGGGTGGGGGTCGTGGTCGCCGAGGTAGGCGACGGCGATGCCGTCGGGGTGGCGGGCGCGCAGCCAGTCGGCGACCCGGTCCAGGGCGGTGCCGGGGTCGGGTGGGGGGCGGTGCTGTTCGGCGGCCTGGCGCATGGCGGTGGAGAGGAGGCGCTGGGGGGCGCCGGTGAAGACGACGCGGCGGTCGGCGGGTTCGCCGTGTCCGGCGGGCAGTTCGGGGCGGGTGGCGCCGGGGGCGACGCCGCAGGTGCGGGCGGTGTCGAGGGCGGCGCGCGGGTCGGGTTCGCGGGTGAGGGCGGTCTCGTCGAGCAGGCGGGTGAGGGCGTCGACGTGGGCGCGGGTGACGGTGCGGTCGCGGGCGGCGCGGTGGAGGTCGTCGAGGGCGCGCACGGCGTCCCGGTAGCGGTGGGGGTCGACCAGGTCGAGGTAGGCCTCCTCGACGCGGCCGCTGCTGTGGCACTGGCCGGGGTCGGCGTCTGCGGGGTGGGGGGCGCGGGCCCAGGCGGTGCCGTTCCACCAGAAGACGTAGGCGACGGTGTCGAGTTCCGTCATGACGTCGTGGAGCCAGTCCCAGGGCAGCCAGTCGGGGGCGCCGGCGAGCAGGTCGACGGGGGGAACGTGGAGGTGGGTGTCGCTGTGGTGGTCGCGGCCGTAGATCACGGCGCGGCCGCCCTGGACCCAGCTCATGCCCCAGTAGCCGGTGCCGGCGTCGATGCTGAGCAGGCCGGTGGAGAGTCCGTCCCGGCCGCACCAGAATCCGAGGTGGGAGAGGTCGGGGACCGCGGCGGCGAGGACCGCCTGGGCGGCGGCTCCGGCCCAGACCGCCTCGGGGTGCTCGGTGAGCGCGGCGACCATCGGCTCCCTCCTTGCCCTACCGGTTCGGTGGCAACCGGTTGGACGCGGTTTCCGAACCGCTGGTTCCCTCTGGAGGGGGTGGTTTTTCCCGTTTTCAACTTCCCGCGGGGCGGAGGGTCTGCCATTTCCGCTGATCACAGGGTGAAAGGGGAAAACCTCAACTTTCCCTACTGAACCCATTGACATCTATGAAGCGTGCCACAAATAATGGGTATCGACCGCTTGGGAGCGCTCCCAAAAGGTCAGGAGAAGATCCCTTGTTGGGCGGTGGCCGCCTTCCTCCACTCCTCCCATCCTCAGGGTGGCCACCGTTCATCCCCCAACAGGAGGTCTTTGAGCCCCCCTCTGACCGGCGGCCCTTCCCGGGAGGGCCGACCCGGTCGGACCGGAACCTTCACCGAGGATGGCTCACCCCCACTTGAGCCACTCCCAGAGGGGCCGGGGTGCGTGCGGGCGCCCCGGCTCTTCACCCCCCGAAGGGCTCGTCTCCGATGGCTTGAGCCAGCCCTGGAAGGGTTGGGGTGCGTGCGGGCGCCCTGACTCTTCGCCACCTAGAGCTCGCCTGGAGACTTGAGCCACCCAGGGGCCGGGGTGCGTGCGGGCGCCCCGGCCCCGACTTCTTTTTGCCCTCTCCTTACCCTCTTTCCCGTCTCTTCACTCCTGTCCCCGTCCGACTCGGCTCACTCGGCGGGCTCGAAGCTCTCCGACATCCGGTCCAGCAGCGCCGCGCCGGTCTCCTCCCAGTCGTCCTCCGGGTAGACCAGGAACAGCGCGTACCCCTTCTTCTCGGTGTGGAAGCCGCGGTTGACCGCGTGCATCTGGCGGCCGTTGCTGGTGAAGGTGAACTCCCAGTCCGAGGCGGTGACGTAGCGCTCCATGGACGGGTGGTCGCTGTACTCGATGCCGATCAGGTCGTAGTTCGAGAAGCGGCCGGAGGCCCCGCGCGCCTGGTTCTCCCAGTCCTCCTTGGCGTCGTCGCCGGGCGAGTCGGTCTGGTCGACCTGGAGGTAGCCGCCGTCGGGGTTGCGGAAGAAGACGCTGCTGCCCCGCCGCTCCACCGACCAGCCCTCCGGGACGTCCAGGGAGAAGCCGGTGGAGTCCTCGTGCCGGGTCAGCGGCGGGCCGGAGTAGTCGTCGCCGTCGTCCCTGTCGTCCTTGTCGCCGTCCTCCGGGGCGGGCTGGGACGGCTCCTCCGGCGCGGCCTGCTGCCCGTCGGACTCCGGCTCCGGTTCGACGGTCTCCTCGTGGGAGGTGGTCTCCGCCTGGTCGCCGCCCGAGCGGCTGCCCAGCGCCGGGGGCACCAGCAGCACCACGGCGGTGATCACCGACACCACAACGACCAGCGCCAGGGCCACCAGGCCGGCGGTGACCAGCCCGCCGCCGCGCCGCCCCGGCTGCTCCTGCGGCGCCTCGTCCAGCGCCAGCGCGCTGGTGTCGTCGACGGTCATGGTGGGGTCCGACTCGGACTCGGGGGCCTCGCGGACAGGGCGCGAGGAGCTCGACGAGCCCGTCGGGGACGCGCTCATCACCACCCGCTGCAACTCCTCGACGGCCTCATGGACCGTGGGGCGGCCCTGCGGGTCCTTGTCCAGCAGCCGCTCCAGCAGCGGGCGCAGCGGCCCCGCCTGCACCGGCGGGGGCACCTCGTCGACCACGACCGCGGTGAGCGTCGCCATGGGCGTGGCGCGCTGGAACGGCGGCTTGCCGTGGACGGCCGCATACAGGGTGGTGCCCAGCGCCCACATGTCCGCGGCCGGGCTGGCGGGCTCGCCCCGCGCCTGCTCGGGCGCCAGGTAGCTGGGCGAGCCGAGCAGGCTGCCCGTGCGGGTCAGCTTGCTGCTGCCCTCCAGGTAGGCGATGCCGAAATCGGTGAGGACGGCCCGGTCCCCGCGGGCCACGAGCACGTTGCCGGGCTTGATGTCGCGGTGGACGATCCCCCGCTGGTGGGCCACCGACAGCGCCGCGGCCACCTGGAGCCCGATGTTGGCGGCCCGCTCCGGGGTGATGGTCCCCTCCTCCTTGATGATCTGGCTGAGGGAGCGGCCCTGGACGAGCTCCATGACGATCCACGGGAATCCGTCCTTCTCCACCACGTCGAAGACGGTGATGATCGACGGGTGGCTGAGCTGGGCTGCGCTGCGGGCCTCCCGCAGCATGCGGGCGCGCAGGACCTCGATCTCCTGCGGTGGCAGGTGCTCGTTGATGGTGAGCTCCTTGATGGCCACCGGCCGGTCCAGGAGTTCGTCGATCCCTTCCCAGACGCGCCCCATCCCTCCCTCACCGATGAGACTGTGCAGCCGGTAGCGACCGGCAAGCAGGAAATCGGGGGGTCGGGGGGAATCATTGCTCATCGGCGGCTTCCTCGGTCCTGGTGCTGGCGCGGCCTACCGGTGCGGCGCCCCATCCGGATTTTAGAAGGATCAGCCCCCCACATCCCCATTCCTGCGGGCGCTGTCGCCGCCTTCGTCTCCGTTCCGTTGGAAAAACCGGGCCGACCTGCGGTCTTTTGACGACGAAAGCGGAGCAACCGGTTTTGGTCGCGCGGTTTGCCCGGCGGCCTTGCCCGCCCCGGCGCCGCGCCGCATACGATGGCACCGTGATTTGTCCTAAGTGCCAAGGCCGCATGCGCACCTTCGACCGCATGGGCGTCCACATCGACCAGTGCGAACGGTGCCGGGGCATCTTCCTCGACGCCGGCGAGTTGGAGCAGATCGTCGCCGCCGAGCAGCGCCACTACGCTCCTCCCCCGCCGCCGCCTCCGCCCCACGGCGCACCGCCCCCTCCGGCCTACCACCACCGGCCGGACTCCCCCGCCCCCTACGGCTACTACGCCGACTCCCCCGGCCCCTACGGCTACAAGCGGCGCCGCAAGAGCTTCCTCGAGGAGCTGTTCGACTAGACCACCGGTCCGTGAACCTGATGATCTGCGCCCGCTGCGGCGCGTACACGGACACGCCCGTGGTCGAGCCGGACGGGCCGGTGCTCCGCTGCACCGAGTGCGGGCACCGGCAGCCGTTCCGCAGGCTCCCGCTGTTCTCCGTGACCGGCCCCAGCGGCACCGGCAAGTCCACGGTGGGGCGGCTGCTGACTGAGTGGCTGTCCGACCGCTACGTGGTGGTGGAGCAGGACGTGCTGTGGGTGGGCGGGCTGCGCGACCACTCGCCCGACCACCGGCTGTTCCGGTCCACCTGGCTGCGGATGGCCGCGATGATCCACCAGAGCGGGCGGCCCGTCGTGCTGTGCGGCACGGTCGTGCCCCCGGAGTTCGAGCCGCTGCCGGAGCGGGCGCTGTTCTCCGAGATCCGCTACCTGTCCCTGATGTGCGACCCGCAGGTGCTCGCCGAGCGGCTGCGCGCCCGCCCCGCCTGGCGGTGCTGGGACGAGCCGCGCATCGCGGAGATGCTGGAGTACGCGGAGTGGATCCGGCAGAACGCCGCGACCATGTCCCCGCCCGTGGAGCTGCTGGACACCACGCACGCCTCCGTGGCGCAGACCGCCAGGGCCGTGTGCGCCTGGATCACCGGGCAGCCCTTCCCCGGGGGCTGACCGGGACGGACCGCCGCCGCGCCGGGTCAGTCCGCGGCGGAGGGGCGGAAGCCGCGCAGCCGCAGGCTGTTGGAGACCACGAAGACGCTGGACAGCGCCATGGCCCCGCCCGCGATCATCGGGTTGAGCAGGCCGACGGCGGCCAGCGGCAGCGCGGCCACGTTGTAGGCGAAGGCCCAGAACAGGTTGCCCTTGATGATCGCCAGGGTGCGCCGCGACAGGCGGATGGCGTCGGCCGCGGCGCGCAGGTCGCCGCGGACCAGGGTGAGGTCGGCGGCCTCGATGGCGGCGTCGGTGCCGGTGCCCATGGCCAGTCCCAGGTCGGCCTGGGCCAGGGCGGCGGCGTCGTTGACCCCGTCGCCGACCATCGCCACCGTGCGGCCCTCGTCCTGCAACCGCTTGACCACGTCGACCTTGTCGGCGGGCAGGACCTCGGCGACGACCTCGTCGATGCCGACCCGCTCGGCGACCGTGCGCGCCACGGTCGCGTTGTCGCCGGTGAGCAGGATCGGCCGCAGGCCCAGCCGACGCAGCCGGGCCACGGCCTCGGCGCTGGTGGGCTTGACCTCGTCGGCGACGGTGAGGACGCCGCGCGCCCGGCCGTCCCAGGCGACCGCGACGGCGGTGCGCCCCCCGGCCTCGGCCTCCTCGGCGGCCCGCGCCAGCTCCTCGGGCAGCTCCACGGCCCACTCGGCGAGCAGCGCGGCGCGTCCGACGACGACCGCGCGGCCCTCGACCACGCCCTGCACGCCCAGTCCGGCGGTGGCGGCGAAGTCGGCCACCGGCGGCAGGTCGCCGAGGCGGTCGGCGGCGCCGCGGGCCACGGCCCGGGCGACCGGGTGCTCGGAGGCGTGCTCCACGGCCCCGGCCAGGCGCAGCACCTCGGCCTCGTCCTCGCCGTCGGCGGCGACCACGCCGGCCAGGGTCATGGTGCCGGTGGTGACGGTGCCGGTCTTGTCGAGCACGACCGTGTCGACGCGGCGGGTGCTCTCCAGCACCTCGGGTCCCCGGATGAGGATGCCGAGCTGGGCGCCGCGGCCGGTGCCGACCAGCAGCGCGGTGGGGGTGGCCAGGCCCAGCGCGCACGGGCAGGCGATGATGAGCACGGCCACGGCCGCGGTGAACGCCGCCTCCACGGGGCCGCCGGTGCCCAGCCAGAAGCCGAGGGTGGCCACCGCCAGGGCGATGACGACGGGCACGAACACGCCGGAGATGCGGTCGGCGAGCCGCTGCACCGCGGCCTTGCCGCTCTGCGCCTGCTCCACCAGGCGGGCCATCTGCGCGAGCTGGGTGTCGGCGCCCACGCGGGTGGCGCGCACCACCAGGCGTCCGCCCGCGTTCACCGTGGCCCCCACCACGGCGTCACCGACGCCGACCTCGACCGGCACGGACTCGCCGGTGAGCATGCTCGCGTCGACCGCGGAGGCGCCCTCCTCCACCACGCCGTCGGTGGCGATCTTCTCACCGGGGCGCACCACGAAGCGGTCGCCGACGGCGAGCCGGTCGACCGGGACGCGGGTCTCGCGGCCGTCGCGCAGGACGGTGACCTCCTTGGCGCCCAGGTCCATCAGGGCGCGCAGCGCGGCTCCGGCGGTGCGCTTGGCGCGGGCCTCGAAGTAGCGTCCGGCGAGGATGAAGGTGGTGACCCCGGCGGCGACCTCCAGGTAGACGGCGTCGGAGCCGCCGGTGCGGGAGAGGGTGAACGCGAAGGGCTCCATCGTGCCGGGCATGCCCGCGTCGCCGAGGAACAGGGCGTACAGCGACCAGGCGAAGGCGGCCAGGGTGCCCATGGACACCAGCGTGTCCATGGTGGCCTCGCCCAGGCGGAGGTTCTTCCAGGCGGCGGTGTGGAAGGGCAGGGCGCCCCACACCACGACCGGCGCGGCCAGGGCCAGCGAGGCCCACTGCCAGTAGGTGAACTGCAATGCCGGGACCATCGACAGGGCGATCACCGGGACGGACAGCACGGCGCTGACCAGGAGCCGGGTGCGCAGCGCGCGCAGGCGGGCGTCCTCGGGGTCCTCGGCGGCCTGCTCGTCGCGGGGCGGTTCGGGCAGGGCGGCGGTGTATCCGGCCTTCTCGATCGCGGCGACCAGGTCCTCGGGGGTGACTGCGCCGCCGTACTCCACCGTCGCCTTCTCGGTGGCGTAGTTGACGCTGGCGGTGACCCCGTCGAGCTTGTTGAGCTTGCGTTCGATCCGGTTGGCGCAGGAGGCGCAGGTCATGCCGCCGACCGACAGTTCGATCCGGCTGGTGCCGCGGGCGGTGTCGCTGTTCATCGGTCCTCCTGCTCGTGCACGGCCGCGGGCGCGTCCGCGGGGCCGAGCGGGCCGACCAGCGTCCCCGCCCAGAAGGCGGCTCCGAACACGGCGGCGAGCACCAGCCCGTAGACCCCGAGCCTTCCCAGCACGCTCACTCCTGCCTCCTCCCGCTGTCCGCTGCCCGCCGCAGCGGCTTCCCCCACGGAAGCAATATACCCCCACAGGGTATTCCCGGGGGCGGGTGCGCGGTCAGCCGTCCGACTGGCGGGCGAGCGCGCGCAGCTCGGCGACCTCGGCGCGCAGCGCCCGCAGCTCGGTGAGGATCTCCTCGCGCCGCACGTCCTGCGCGGCCTCCTTCTCGTCGTCGCCCTCGTGCTCCAGCGCCTCCACCGCGACCGCGATGAACAGGTTCAGCGCGATGAAGGTGGAGGCGAGGATGTAGCCGACGAAGAAGACCCACGCCAGCGGTTCGTGCTCGGTGACGGTCTTGGCGATCTCCCCCCAACTGTCCCCGGTCATGATCTGGAACAGGGTGAACAGGGAGGTGAACATGTCCCCGAAGTAGTCGGGGGAGACGTCGCGGAACATCTGGGTGGCCATGACCGCCGCCACGTACAGCAGCAGGGTGACCAGCAGCGCGATGGAGGCCATGCCGGGCAGGCCCTTGAGCAGGCCGGCGACGACGTGGCGCAGGCTGGGGACCACCGACAGCAGGCGGAGCATCCGCAGCACCCGCAGCATCCGCAGCACGGCGAACGGCCCCGAGGTGGGCACCAGGGCGATCCCGACGATGATCAGGTCGAACCAGTTCCACGGGTCGGCGAAGAAGGCCCCGCGGTAGGCGTAGATGCGCAGGGCCAGCTCGACGACGAAGAACAGCAGGATCGTCAGGTCCACCAGGCGCAGCAGGGGGCCGTAGTCCGACATCGCCCCCGGTGAGGTCTCGACTCCCAGGACCAGTGCGTTCACCGCGATCAGCGCGATGATGCTCGACTGGAACCAGCGTGCGTCAACAAGATCGCGGACGCGTTCGGGTGCGATCACGGTTCTCCGCTCTCGGTCGCTACGGCGAATTCGGCGGATGAGAGATTACTGAGCGCCTGTTACCCCTGGGATTCCTGGGACTCCCTGAAATCCCCTGTTCTCCTTCCCTTCCGGCTGCTTTCCGCGACCGGTCCGGAACTCTGTGCGCTCTGCGGGCATCGGAGGGGTAGAGGCGGGTCACGGAGGAGGGAGCCCGATGGAGCAGAAGCAGTCGATTCCGCTGGGTCTGGGCATCGGCACCGGGATGGGGATCGCGCTGGGCAGCCTGGTGGGCCTGGCGTTCGGGGTGCTGCCCGTGGGGATCGGGGTCGGTTTCGCGGCCGGTTCGAGCACCGGGATCGTCCTGGGCGTGCTGTTCGGCAGGCGCGATCCCGACAGGTGACCGCGCACGGTGCGTCCGGGCGCGACGGGGACACGTCCGGGCGCCGTGCGGCTCTGGTCGCGCAACGGGAGGGGAACAACCACTGTATGTGATTAGATGATCAAAAATTCAGAAAAGAGTGCATATGGGCGAAACCCCCCACGACAGTGTCCCTACCCCGTCCTTCGACGTCGTCCTGCGCGGCTACGACCGCGCCCAGGTGGACGAGTTCGTCGCACGACTGCGCGCCGCCGACGGCGGCACCTCCCCTCCGGAGCGGCCGGCCTTCGCCGTGGTGCTGCGCGGCTACGACCGCGGCCAGGTCGACCGCTGGGTCTCCGGGGCGACGGGCGCGGCCCCCAAGGAGCGCCGCGCCGAGCCCGGGGGCGTGCGGCTGCCCGGCGCCTACTCGGTCCCCGTGTTCGACGTGGTGCTGCGCGGCTACGACCGCCGCCGGGTCGACCCGCTGCTGCGCCGCGTCGCGGCCACCCTCGCCGGGGACGGCTCCACCGCGCCCGTGACCCGCTCGGAGGTCGAGGGCGTGGAGCTGCGCCCGGCCCTACTCGGCTACGACCGCGCCCAGGTGGACGCCTGGCTGAAAGAGACCCTGCCCCGCCTGCCCGGGTGACGGCCCCCAGCGGGAACCGGTCCCCCGCCGCCGCCGTCGAAGGCGGAGACGACGGTACGCGGAGGTGGTCATGGACCGCAGGAACACCAACGGCGCGGCGGCCGGAGCGGCGGCCGGACTGGGGACAGGGCTGCCCTTCGGCGTCGCCTTCGGAATCGCCGTGGACAACCTGGCAGCGGGCATCGGCGTCGGCCTCGCGCTGGGCGCCGGCCTCTCCGCCGCCCTGGGGGCCGCCCTGGCCCGCCGGAACGCGGGGGAGGAGGGGAAGCCGCCCTCCGAGGAGTGAACGGGCGGCGCCGCCGGGGTCGGGGAAGGCGACCCCGGTCCGGCGCCCAAGCGGCACGGGCTCGCCGGTGCGCCCGGCGGGTCGGCCGCTGACGCGGCGCCGTTGCCGCGCACCGAAAACGCCCGGGACCGTGAGGGTCTCGGGCGTTGGTTCTGCTTGTCGGAGTGGCCAGGGGCGGGGTCGAACCGCCGACCTTCCGCTTTTCAGGCGGACGCTCGTACCAACTGAGCTACCTGGCCCCAGCCACGCTTGACGTGAGCCGAGCGGTCCTGACGGGATTTGAACCCGCGGCCTCCACCTTGACAGGGTGGCGAGCACTCCAAACTGCTCCACAGGACCTTGTTATTCTTTTTGTCCGCTTTGTCCGCGTCTTTCCTGATTCTATCAGGTCTTCCGCGTCCTCCGCGCGGTCTTCATTCTGCCAGACTTCGACAGTGCTTCAGACCGTTCGTACCCCCAACGGGATTCGAACCCGCGTTACCGCCTTGAAAGGGCGGCGTCCTAGGCCACTAGACGATGGGGGCCTCGACGACGACCGAGCCGTCATTTCCCGCTGCGTCTTCCGTCGGGGACGGGTTAAGCATAGGGGACTCGGCGACCAAGTGCCAAAGCGGTTTGCCCGGCACGTCACCTTGGCGACCCGGAGGCGCCGGGGGACGGCACCGGGCTGGGGGAGGCGCTGGCCTCGGGGCTGGGCGGGGCCGTCCCCGACGGCGTCGCCGTCTCCTCGGCGGGGGTGATCTCCCGGTCCGGGTCCTCCTCCAGGTGCCGCTCGATCTGCACCGAGCTGAGGCCCAGACCGCCCAGGGTGATGTCGTCCCACGCCTGCAACCGCTTGGTCTCGGCGTCGAAGTAGAGCACCGACGCCTGGTAGGGGGTGGGCTCGTCGTGCTCCAGGCCCCGCAGCCCCGCGCCGCCCGTGGAGCCCTGCACGAAGAACCGGGTGCCGGTCTCGCGCACCTGTGTCCAGCGGTTGTGGCCGTGCCCGGACAGCACCAGCGGCACCAGCCCGCTGAACGCCTCGCCCTGCAACGGGTCGTGCAGCACCGCCACGTCCACCGGCACGCCGGCCTCCTCGACACGGCGCGCCTGCTCCGCGCCGATCGCGGCGACCTCCTCCTCGGTCGGGTTGTCCAGCGCCTTGTCCGGGGTGTAGCGGGGGTCCCCGGCGCCGTAGAAGCGCAGCCCCGCCACCTCCACCACGTCGTCGTCCAGCACCACCGCGTTGGGCTGGGCGGCGACCGCGCGCTGGGTGCCCATCGAGTCGTGGTTGCCGCGCACCCACACGTAGGGGACGTCCAGGTCGGCGATCCGGTCCATGAAGACGTCCTCGGCGGCGCTGCCGCGGTCGCTGATGTCCCCGGAGTCGACCACCGCGGCCACCTGGAACTGCTCGGCCAGCGAGCCGACGACCTCCCAGGCGGCCGGGTTGAGGTGCAGGTCCGAGACGTGCAGGATCCGGATGGTGGAGGGGTCCTCCTCGTAGACCGGCAGCGCCGACGTCACCTGGTACAACTGCGAGACGTTGGCGACCAGTCCGGCCAGTTGCGCCTGGTACTCGGAGAAGCGGTTGATCACGTCCTCGGCGCTGCCCACCACCTGCGGGGCGCCCGCCAGCAGCCCGGTGTAGCGGGGCTCGGCGATCGCCCGCGGGTTGAAGGTGAGATAGGCCACCCCGCCCGCCGCGGCCAGCATCGCCAGCGCGGTGAGCGCGCTGCCCAGGCAGCGCAGCCAGTTGCGGAAGAGCAGCAGGGACACCAGGGCCGCGGTGCCCACCGAGAACAGCACGGCCCGCCAGGCCAGGGCGACGACCCCCTCTTTCAGGTCCGCGACGATGCTCGCGCCGAGCCGGTTGATCGAGTCCGGGTTCTGGAACATCTCCTCGGCGGCGGCCAGCCGGATCTCGGCGATCGTGGCCTCGAAGCGCAGCGGCGCGGCGTGGGTGTCGAAGGCGAGCTTGCCCAGCGGGGCGATGTTGATGACGGTCTCGCCGCGCCACGACGGGCTGACGCTCAGGTCGACGTCGGCCGGGCCGACGGGGGTGAGCACCTGGCCACCCACGGCCAGCCCGACCCACCCGCCGACGATCCCGGCGAGGACCACCGCCGCGGCGCGCCAGAACCGCCCGCGGCGCACCCGGCCGAGCCCGGCCCGCAGCCTCCGCCAGGTCTCCCGGTGGAAGGCCCGGCCGATCCAGGCCGGGACCGCTCGCCGCTCCACAGCGCCGCCTCCCCAGGTCGCCAGTGCTTCCGGACGCCGCTGCCCGGTCTCCTTCGCTTTCCCTACCCCCGTGGCGCACAATACGGGATGTGCTCCAAACCTCCCGCCGCCACTTCGAAGAGCTCGTCGCGGACGCCCTGGACTCCATTCCACCCGAACTGACCGACTACATGGACAACGTGGTGATCACCCTCGCCGAGGACCCGCCCGAGCCGGGCCTGCTCGGGCTGTACGAGGGCGTGCCGCTGACCGAGCGGGGGGACAGCTACAGCGGGGTGCTGCCGGACCGGATCCTCATCTACTGGAAGGAGATCCTCGCGATCTGCGACACCGCCGAGGACGTGGTGGAGGAGGTGCGGATCACCGTGGTCCACGAGATCGCCCACCACTTCGGCATCGACGACGAACGGCTGCACGAGCTCGGCTGGTCCTGATCCGTCGTCATTTGCGGGGACAACCTTCGACACCATCAGCCGATCCCGGTTTCGGCGACGGAAAACGACAAACAAGTCCGCGATATTTCCATAAACCGCTTGCCAATCCCGCCTTCACCAGGGACGCTATGTCATCGAGTAGCAACTCAAAGTGATTGAGCGCGAGGGATGGGCGAAGAGTGCACAATCCGCGGGCGGGCGGCTTCGGCCATGGCATTCCACGACAGAGCGACGGCCGGCACGAACGGCTGCCCCCGATCGACGACCCCGCTCCCACCGGTTCCCCCGCATCCCCCGACCCCCCCTCCTCCGACTGGCGCCGAGGCTACCGCGACGTGCTGCGCCTCGGCGAGTTCCGGGCCCTGTGGCTGGCTCACGCCCTCTCGATCACCGGCAACTACCTGCTGAACATCGCCGTCACGGTGCTGGTGTTCCAGCGCACCGACTCGGCGCTGGCCACCGGCCTGACCCTGGCGCTGACGTTCCTGCCGCCGCTGATCGCGGGGCCGCTGCTGTCGGGCCTGGCCGACCTGCTGCCCCGACGCCGCGTCATGATCGCCAGCGACCTGGTGCGCGCCGCCCTGGTCGGGTGCATCGGCATCCCCGGGCTGCCCCTGGAGGTCATCTGGCTGCTGCTGTTCTGCTCGGTGCTGCCCACCATCCCCTTCGGCGCCGCGCGGGCCGCACTGCTCACCCAGATCGCCCAGGGGGAGCGCTTCGTCGCCGGGTCCACCCTGATCAACGTCACCTCCCAGGCGGGCTCCCTGGTCGGCCTGGCCGCCGGAGGGGTCCTGGTCGCCCTCGTCGACGCGCGCCCCGCCGTGCTCGGCAACGGGCTGACCTTCCTCGTCTCGGCGGCCATCGTCACGCTGTGGGTGCGGCCCCGGCCCGCCCCGGCCGCCTCCCCCGAGTCCGACCGCCCCACCCTGTGGCAGATCACCCGGGACGGGCCGCGCCTGGTCTTCCGCGACCCGCGGCTGCGCACCCTGGCCCTGCTCGCCTGGCTCGCCGGCTGCTACATCATCCCCTACGGCACCGCCACCCCGATGGCCGCCGAGATCGGCGGCGGACCGGCGACCGCGGGGCTCATCATGGCCTCCCCGGCGATCGGGGCGGTCCTGGGCGGGCTCCCGCTGACCCGCCTGGTCCCGCCGCGGGTGCGCACCCGCCTGCTGGGCCTGCTGGCCGTGGTCGCGTCGCTCCCGCTGACGGTCTGGATCCTCCAGCCGCCGCTGTGGGCGATGGTGCTGCTCCTGGTGGTCTCCGGCATGGCCGCCTCCTACCAGTTCGTGGCCAACGCCACCTTCGTGCTGTGCGCTCCCCCGGTCGGCCGGGGCGTGGCGTTCGGCCTGGTGGCGGCGGGCCTCCAGGTCGCCCAGGGCATCGGCATCGCGCTGGCCAGCTTCCTGGTGGAATACACCAGCCCTCACCTGGTGGTCACCGTGGGCGGCGTCGTGGGCACCGTGGGCGCCGCGGCCCTGGCCCTGCCCTGGTCCCGCCTGGCCGCCGGGGCCGTGGAGGCGATGCACGGCGGCCCGGAGTGACCGCGGCGCGGCCGGGCTACTCGGCCTTGTCCCTGCGGGGCTCCTCCTCGGACCGCTGTGCGGCCTCGGAGTCGTCTCCCGGCTCCCCCGCCCGCTGGAACAGATCCCTGGGGAGCCGGGAGACCCGCCCCGACAGGGCGCGCAGGGTCCAGCTCACAGCCGGGACTCCTTGCCCTGGAAGGTGCGGATGAGGTGCTCCAGCACCGAGGAGCCCGTGCCCTCCTCGGGGATCACCAGCCAGGCGATGAGGTAGAGCAGCACGCCGCTGCCGCCCAGCAGGGTGAAGACGGCGAAGGCGAGCCGGATCAGGTTGGGGTCCACGCGCAGGAACTCGCCGATGCCCCCGCACACGCCGGTGAGGATGCGGCTACTCCTGCTGCGTCGCAGGGTCTTTCTCGTCAGGTTCTCGCTCATGTCTTCAGCCTGCCCGCTACGAGCGGTTCTTCCCATCGGGAAGCACCCTGGAGCGTCCCTGAACCGACCCTGAAGGGGCGGAGAGCCGACCCGCGGTCCCGGGGTCCCCGCACTGCGGCTCCCTCGGGGCGCACCGGGACCGCGCGCCGTGGGTCCGGGGTCTCCGGCCCCACGGCGACGGGGCGCCCCGGCCCCTGCCCCGGTGCGCCCCGCCAGACTGTGACAGGCCTCGGCTCAGTCCTCGGACGAGCCGCTCTTGAGGCCCTTGGCGATGAGGTCCATCACCGAGGAGTCGGCCAGCGTGGTGACGTCGCCGATCTCGCGGTTCTCGGCCACGTCGCGCAGCAGGCGGCGCATGATCTTGCCGGACCGGGTCTTGGGCAGCTCCGGCACCACCATGATCTGGCGCGGCTTGGCGATGGGGCCGATCTCCTTGGCCACGTGGTCGCGCAGCGCCTTGATCGCCTCCTCGCCGCTGGCCTCGTCCTGGGCGACGCCGCCGCGCGGGATCACGAACGCCACGATGGCCTGACCGGTGGTCGGGTCGGAGGCGCCCACCACGGCGGCCTCCGCCACCGTGGGGTGCGACACCAGTGCCGACTCCACCTCGGTGGTGGAGATGCGGTGGCCGGAGACGTTCATCACGTCGTCGACCCGGCCCAGCAGCCAGATGTCGCCGTCGTCGTCGTACTTGGCGCCGTCGCCGGCGAAGTAGAAGCCCAGGTCGGCGAAGCGCGCCCAGTAGGTGTCGCGGTAGCGCTCCTCGTCGCCCCAGATGCCGCGCAGCATCGACGGCCACGGCTGGTCCAGCACCAGGTAGCCGCCGGAGCCGTGCGGGACCTCCTCGCCCTTCTCGTTGACGACCTTGGCGCTGATGCCCGGCAGCGGACGCAGTGCGGAGCCCGGCTTGAGCGCGCTGGCGCCGGGCAGCGGGCAGATCATGATCGCGCCGGTCTCGGTCTGCCACCAGGTGTCGACGATCGGCAGCGAGCCGTTGCCGATGTGCTTGCGGTACCACAGCCACGCCTCGGGGTTGATCGGCTCGCCGACGCTGCCCAGCAGGCGCAGCGAGGACAGGTCGTAGCCCGCGGGGATCTGCTCGCCCCACTTCATGAAGGTGCGGATGAGGGTGGGGGCGGTGTAGTAGATCGTCACCTTGTACTGCTGGACGATCTCCCAGTGGCGGCCCTCGTGCGGGGTGTTGGGGGTGCCCTCGTAGACGACCTGGGTGGCGCGGTTGGCCAGCGGGCCGTAGACGATGTAGCTGTGCCCGGTGACCCAGCCGATGTCGGCGGTGCACCAGTAGACGTCCTTGCCCGGCTTGTGGTCGAACACCACGTGGTGGGTGTAGGCGGCCTGGGTGAGGTAGCCGCCGGAGGTGTGCAGGATGCCCTTGGGCTTTCCGGTGGTGCCCGAGGTGTAGAGGACGAACAGGGGGTGCTCGGAGTCGAAGGCCTCGGGGGTGTGCTCGGTGGACTGGGAGTCCACCAGGTCGTGCCACCACAGGTCGCGGCCCTCGGTCCACGGCGCGTCGATGCCGGTCCGCCGGACCACGATGACGTTGCGGACCGTGTCGATGCCCTTCAGCCCCTCGTCGACGTTCGCCTTCATCGGGATGGCCTTGCCGCGCCGGTACTGGCCGTCGGCGGTGATGACGACCTTGGCGTCGGCGTCCTCGACCCGGGAGCGCAGCGCGGCCGGGGAGAAGCCGCCGAAGACCACGCTGTGCACCAGGCCCAGCCGGGCGCAGGCGAGCATGGACACGATCGCCTCGGGGATCATCGGCAGCTGGATGGCCACCCGGTCGCCCGCCCGCAGCCCCAGGGAGGACAGCGCGTTGGCGGCCTTGCAGACCTCGTCCTTCAGCTGGGCGTAGGTGATGTCGCGGGTGTCGCCGGGCTCCCCCACCCAGTGGATGGCGACCTGGTCGCCGTGGCCGTCCGCGACGTGCCGGTCCACGCAGTTGTAGGCGACGTTGAGCCGTCCGCCCACGAACCACTTGGCGAACGGTGCGTTGGACCAGTCCAGGACCTGCTCCCACCGGGTCTCCCAGTGCAGGCGCTCGGCCTGTTTCTCCCAGAAGGCCTCCCGGTCGGCTTCCGCCTCGGCGTAGAGGTCCGCGGTGGCGTTGGCCTGCGCCGCGAACGCCTCGTCGGGAGGGAAGACCTGGCTCTGCTGCATCAGGTTCGCGAGTACTTCGTCGCCCATGTCAACTCCTGACCGGTGTGATGCCCGCTACTGCCCCCAACCGTAGGACGTGATGTGCGTCATAGGAAACAGGCAGTGCGGCGAAGTGCGTCCCTGCTGCGACGGAAAGCACTCCAGGCGGGACGAACGGTCGGCGAGGGCTCCTCGTGCGGCCGATCACAAATTACTATTTACGTTCACGTATCCGTCTCACGGGAGTCGATCAGTCGCGCCGATGCTGAGGCCGCACCACGAACCGTCGGCCGGTCCACCGTCCCGTCACGAGCCGTCCGTGCCGTGGCGGACTCGACCGCGCCACGATCCCATCGGGGTGCTGCGCTGCGCACGCGCCGTCGTGGACGACCTCCGTGACGGACTGTCGGGACCGGGCGCCCGCCGGGCCGCACGACGGCTGCGGCGGCTGCTCAACGCCCCCGGCCTGGGACTGGCCGATCTGTCCGGTTCCCTGGTGTGGTCGGGCCGCGCGGCCGACTCCGAGGCCGTCTCCGCACTGGTCGACCAGGTGCTGCGCGGCGAGACCGCCAAGGACCGGCCGCCCCTGATGGCCGCACCCGTCTACGCGGGCGACGGGATCGCCGGAGCCCTGGTGGTCGTGGGCCAGGTCCGCCGCTCCGCGGTGCGCGAGGCCGCCTCATGGGTCGCCGACGCCGTGGAGCGCGGCCGTCTGGAAGCCTCGGCCGACCGGGCCGAGCAGGCGGAGCTGCGCGCGCTGCGCGCCGAGATCTCCCCGCACTTCGTGTACAACGCGCTGACCGTGATCTCCTCGCTGATGCGCTCGGACCCCGACCAGGCAAGCGAGCTGATGCTCGACTTCGCCGACTACACCCGCTACAGCCTCGCCCAGCGCGGCGACTACACGACGCTGTCCGACGAGTTCCACGCGATCGAGACCTACCTGGCCCTGCAACGGGCGGTCCTGGGCGACCGCCTGCGGGTGCAGGTCCGGGTCGCCCCCGAGGTGCTCGGGGTGGCCGTGCCCTACCTGGTCCTGCAACCGCTGGTGGAGAACGCCGTGCGGCACGGCATCGAGCCCCGGGCCGGGACCGGGCTGATCCAGGTCACCGGGGAGGCGCAGGGCAACGACTGCGTGATCAGTGTGGAGGACGACGGTGTGGGTATGGACCCCGAGCACGCCCGGGACATCCTGGCAGGTCGGGGCGGCTCCGACAGCGTCGGCTTGGCGAACGTGGACCGCCGTCTGCGCCACGTCTACGGTCCCTGGTACGGACTTGTCGTGGAGACCGCGGTGGGCGCGGGCACCCGGGTGATCGTGCGCGTCCCCAGATTCCAGCCAGGAGTGATGCCGTGATGCTGCCCTCCCCCAGCGGCCTGCGCGTACTCGCCGTCGACGACGTTCCCTTGGCGCTGACCGAACTGTGCCGCCTGCTGCGCGCGGCGCCGGAGGTCGGCGAGGTGGTCGCCGCCGACGACCCGATCAGCGCGCTCCGGAGCATCCAGGGCGACCGGTTCGACGCCGTGTTCCTGGACATCTCGATGCCCGGCCTGGACGGGGTGGAGCTCGCCTCGCTGCTGGCCAAGCTGAGCGACCCCCCGGTGATCGTGTTCGTGACCGCCCACGAGGAGCACGCGGTCACCGCCTACGGCATCGGCGCGGTCGACTACCTGCTCAAACCGGTGCGGGCCGAGCGGCTGGCCACGGCGCTGACCAAGGTGGTGCGCATGGCGTCGGCCAGCGGCTCCCCGGCGGCGCAGGGTGCTGTGCGGCGGCCGGACGCGATGGCGGTGCTGCCGGTGGAGACGGCGGGGCGCACCCGCTACGTGCGCCGCAGCGACGTGCGGTTCGTCGAGGCCAACGGCGACTACGTGCGGCTGCACACGCCTGACGGGGTGCACCTGGTGCGGATGCCGATCTCCCGGCTGGAGGAGTACTGGTCGGACTCCGGCTTCCTGCGGGTCCACCGCGGCTACCTGGTGGCGCTGGGCGCGATCCGGGAGCTGCGCAGCGACTCGGCGGGCGGCCTGCTGGCCCACACCGACCTGGGCGATGTCCCGGTGAGCCGCCGCCACGCGCGCGAGCTGCGCGAACAGTTGCTGCACGCGGCCCGCACCGGCATGTTCGACGGCTCCGACCGGGGGGTGTGATGCCGCAGCGTCCCAAGCGGGTGGCGGTGACGAGCCCGCAGACCCGGCTGGCGCACCTGCGGGGCAGGGCGCGCGGCCGGTGGCGGGTGCCGCGGCTGGACCCCGAGGACGCCGAGCGCGCGGAGCGGCTCTACCGGCTCCAGCGCCGGCAGGGCCTGCTGGCGCTGGTGGCGGGCGCGGCGGCGCTGGTGGGGCTGCCGCTGGTGTTCGCGGCCTGGCCGGTCCTCGACGAGGTCCGGGTGTGGAGCATTCCGCTGTCGTGGCTGATGCTGGCGGTGCTGCCCTACCCGACCATGGCCGCGCTGGCCTTCTGGCAGTTGTACCGGGCCGAACGGATCGAACGGCGTTGACGGTGACGTTGCTCGCGGTCGCCGCCGTCATGGTGGTGACCCTGCTGATCGGGTTGCACGGGGTGGCGGCCATGCGCACCACCTCGGATTTCCTGGTGGCCTCGCGGCGGGTCTCGCCGCTGCTCAACTCGGCCGCGGTGTCGGGGGAGTACCTGTCCGCGGCGTCGTTCCTGGGCGTGGCGGGCCTGGTGGTGCGCGACGGCATCGGCGCCCTGTGGTACCCGGTGGGGTTCACCGCGGGCTACATCGCGATGCTCATCCTGGTGGCCGCGCCGATGCGCCGCTCGGGGGCGCTGACCGTGCCGGACTTCGCCGAGGCGCGGCTGGCCTCGCCCGGACTGCGCCGCCTCAGCGCGGCGGTGGTGCTGGTCATCGGCGCGCTCTACCTGGTGCCGCAACTGCGCACCGCCGGGCTGGTGCTCAGCATGGTCAGCAGCCTGCCCTACTGGGTGGGGGTGGTCATCGCGGGCGTGGTGGTGAGCGCGACGCTGGCGCTGGGCGGGATGCGCGCCGCCACCTACGTGCAGGCGTTCCAGTTCCTGGTGAAGCTGCTGCTGTTCATCGTCCCTGCGGTGTGGCTGGTCGCGGCGGTGACGCCCGAGGAGCGGCACACGGCCGTGCACCCGGTGGAGTTCACCCACTTCACCGAGGACACCACCGTGGAGTTCCGGGTGGACGTCACCCTGGAGACGTCGGAGGCGGTGACGGCCGCCACCCCCGACGGCGGCGAGGTGGTGATCGGCCCGGGCGAGGTGACCGTGGAGGCAGGGCAGACCCTGGTGTTCCCCGAGGGCGCGCCCGTGCCCGAGGTGAACGGCGGCGGCACCCCGGGCGGCGAGCAGTGGCACCGCCCGCTGCTCAACCTGAGCGACTACGGGCATCCGCTGCTGGCGACACTGGCGATGCTGACCGCCACCGCGCTGGGCACGATGGGGCTGCCGCACGTCCTGATGCGGTTCCACACCAGCCCCGACGGGCGCTCGGCCCGGCGCACCGCCGCGTTCACGGTGGCGCTGCTGGGGGTCTTCTACCTGTTCCCCGGGGTCTACGGGGTGCTGGGCCGGGTGCTGGTGCCGGGCCTGTACCTGTCGGGCGTCACCGACACCGTGGTGGTGGCGCTGCCGTCCCAGGTGTCGCCCGGCTGGGTGGGCGCGCTGATGACGACACTGCTGGTGGTGGGCGCGTTCGCGGCGTTCCTGGCGACCTCGGTGGGGCTGCTGCTGGTGATCTCCGGGGCGATCTCCCACGACCTGCTGCCCGGCGGGCTGCGCCGGCTGCGGATCACGGTGCTGGCGGCGGCGGGCGTGCTGGTGCTGCTGGCGCTGCCGTCCGCACCGCTGGCCGCGGGAATGCTGGTGACCTGGGGGTTCACGGTGGCGGCGTCGACGTTCTGCCCGCTGCTGGTGCTGGGCATCTGGTGGCCGCGGCTGACCCGGACGGGGGCGGTCAGCGGGGTGCTGGTCGGGCTGGCGGGCACCCTCGGCGCGATCGCGATGGCGCTGTTCGGCCCGCCGCTGGAGGGCTGGCAGGCGATCCTCGTCGCCCAGCCCGCGCCGTGGACGGTGCCGCTGGCGTTCACCACGATGGTGGTGGTCTCGCTGCGCGGCCAGGCCCCGCCGTGGTCGCGGACCGCGATGCTGCGCCTGCACCTGGACGAGCCGCCCCGCACCAGCCCGCCCAACCGGTAGGCGGTAGGCTCCGGTCCTCCGGGGGACGCGCGGGCGGACCTTCGGCCCCGCTTCCGCCACCCCTCCAGCCCTACCTGAGCGTAGTTCTACTGCTCCGGACCGCCTCGACACGTTCATATGCCGTTCGTCGACCGCTGGTCGTACGTCTCGTCGCACAACTCGTCGTTCGAGCCGCCGGGTCTTATCGGCCCTACCCCACCCCACCTACTGTGGCGCAAGCCACAGTGTTCTCCCGCACACTCTCAAGGCTGGGGAGGTCCACCCGTGACCCATACCGACTACGGCAAGTCCGTCCGCCAGGGGCCCGAACCCAACTGGGAGGCGGTCCAGGCGGGCCCGGAGTTCACGGAGCTGCGCCGCAGACTGCGCGTCTTCGTGTTTCCCATGACCGCGTTCTTCCTGGTCTGGTATTTGCTCTACGTCCTGGTCGCCGCCTACCTGTCCGACTTCATGGCGATCAAACTCGTCGGCAACATCAACGTCGGCATCGTCTTCGGTCTGCTCCAGTTCGTCTCGACCTTCGTCATCACCGGCCTGTACGTGCGCTACGCCGGCAACCGCCTCGACCCCATCGCGGACAAGATCCGCCACGAGATCGAAGGTGAGGACAAGTGACCGACATGCACTTCGCCCAGGTCCTGGACTCGGTCAACCCGGTCCTCAACTTCAGCGTCTTCGCCGCGTTCGTCCTGATCACCCTGGTCATCGTGTTCCGGGCGAGCCGCAACACCAAGACCGCCGCGGACTACTACGCGGCCGGCCGGTCCTTCAGCGGCGCCCAGAACGGCCTGGCGATCGCGGGCGACTACCTCTCCGCCGCGTCCTTCCTCGGCATCTGCGGCGCCATCGCCGTCAACGGCTACGACGGCTTCCTCTACTCGATCGGCTTCCTGGTGGCCTGGCTGGTGGCGCTGCTGCTCGTCGCCGAGCTGATGCGCAACACCGCCAAGTTCACCATGGGCGACGTGCTCGCCTTCCGCATGCGGCAGCGGCCCATCCGCGCCGCGGCGGCCCTGTCCACCCTCGCGGTCTCCTTCTTCTACCTGCTGGCCCAGATGGCCGGTGCGGGCGCACTGGTCAACCTGCTGCTGGGCATCGAGGGCGAGGCCGCGCAGAACGCGATCATCGCCACCGTCGGCGTCGTGATGATCCTCTACGTGCTCATCGGCGGCATGCGCGGCACCACCTGGGTGCAGATCATCAAGGCGGCGCTGCTCATCGCCGGCGCCACCGGGATGACCCTGTGGGTGCTGGGCATGTACGGGTTCAACTTCTCCTCCGTGCTCGCCGACGCGGTGGCCATGGAGGGCGGCAAGGGCGAGGCGCTGCTGGCCCCGGGCGCCCAGTACGGCATCAACGCGCTCACCAAGCTCGACTTCCTGTCGCTGGGCCTGGCGCTGGTGCTCGGCACCGCCGGCCTGCCGCACGTGCTGATGCGCTTCTACACGGTGCCCACCGCCAAGGAGGCGCGCCGCTCGGTGGTCTGGGCGATCGGCCTGATCGGCCTGTTCTACCTGCTCACCCTGGTGCTCGGCTACGGCGCGGGCGCGCTGGTGGGCGCCGAGGAGATCACGGCGGCCCCCGGCGGCGTCAACTCGGCGGCCCCGCTGCTGGCCCTGGCCCTGGGCGGACCGGTGCTGCTCGGCTTCATCGCCGCGGTGGCCTTCGCCACCATCCTCGCGGTGGTCGCGGGCCTGACCATCACCGCGTCGGCGTCCTTCGCGCACGACATCTACTCCAACGTCATCAAGAAGGGCAACACCGTGCCCGGCAGCGAGGTGCGGGTGGCCCGCATCACCTCCCTGGTGATCGGCGCGGTGGCGATCCTCGGCGGTATCGCCGCCAAGCAGCAGAACGTGGCCTTCCTGGTGGCGCTGGCCTTCGCGGTGGCGGCCTCGGCCAACCTGCCGACCATCCTCTACACGCTGTTCTGGAAGCGGTTCAACACCCAGGGCGCGCTGTGGAGCATCTACGGCGGCCTGATCGTCACGATCACGCTGATCGTGTTCTCCCCGGCGGTGTCCGGCTCGGAGAAGGCGATGTTCCCCAACCTCGACTTCGCCTTCTTCCCGCTGTCCAACCCGGGCCTGATCTCCATCCCGGTGTCCTTCTTCCTCGGCTGGCTCGGCACCGTGCTCTCCAAGGAGCACGACGCCAAGAAGCACGCCGAGATGGAGGTCCGCTCCCTCACCGGAGCCGGGGCGGAGAAGGCCATCTCCCACTGACCCAGCCACACCCCGAGACCGCCCCGGTGCTTCCTCCCCTCCGGGGCGGTCTCCCCCTGCGACGCTCCCGGCGCCGAGACGCTCGTCCTACGTCCCCAATCCCTCGGTGCCGGGAGTGTCCCCGTCCCAGGACGCCGTCGGGGGCCGTCACGGCCCGGCCCCCGACGGCGTTTCGCGTGACGGCCCGCCCGCTGCCGCGGCCCCTCCCCCGTGAGGCGCCGCGGCAGCGAAAAGATTTCCCGCCTCCCTCGAGGGAACGGCTCCCTGCCCGATTCCGGGAACGGGATCCGCCACCCGCCGGGCCGATTCGCGGCGGCCAGGCCGTGCGGCCGACCGCCCGAAATATGCTCCGGCAAAGAATCCCCGGCCGCGCGGACCGCCTCTTTCCGTCCAACTCCACCACGGCGTCACCGAAGTTCGAACGTGTTGCGACCGCCGGAAACAACGCTGTCGGCCATGGACACGACGACAAGCAGAGATTTCGACGCCGCGGAAAGCACCGTGGTCTCCCGGTCGACGGCCCGCCGCCCGGCGATCCGCACTCCACTCGGCGACGAGGAGCCGCTCCCCGGCGACAGCCGGGCACGGCCGCGGCACCAGCAGCCCGGACAGGCCTCCCGAAGACCGGAACGCCGCCCCGCGCCCCTGCCCGCCGCACCCCGGCACCACCGGCGCCCGAGGCTTCGCGCAGGTGAGAGGGTCGGCCGCCCCGGACTGAGCCCGCGTCCCCCGCCCACGGCCCGGCGTCGGCCCCGGCACCGACCGCCCCCGTCAAAGGCCCGCCGGACGCCCCGGCGCACCACCGGCGTCCCCCGCGCACGGGACGCCCGCGACAGCGGCCTCCCCACAGGGCCGCCCCCCGGCGGCACCGGCACGCGCCGCGCACACCCGCCGAATAATCGAGGCGCCCGTTCCCTCGCGAGAAGCCACAAACCGTTGCGGAAACGGGGATTCAGCCCTCGAACCCGCTTTTCCCACAGGCCATCAGGCGGTTTCTGCGGAAACGAAATTCTGCGAACCACCAATACGACAGACCAACTCGTGGTCCACTTACTCTATGAAATCGGATGATTACTTCCATGTAATGAGTCCAGTTCACAGGACCGCCCATAAGACCACCACCCCCCTGGTGGTCCTGTGCGTCACCGTCACCCTCAGCCGCGGCGCGCTCTACTACGCCTTTCCGGTGCTGGCCCTGCCCATCAGCGCAGACACCGGCTGGCCGCTCGCGGCGACCATGATCGTGTTCTCCGTCTCCCAGATCCTCGCGGCCCTGGCTGGCATCCCGGTCGGCCGGTGGATGGACCGGAAGGGACCGCGCGCGGTGATGACCCTCGGGGCCGCCGTCGCCGTGCCCGCCCTGGTCGCCGTCGCCTTCGCGCCCAACCTGTGGTGCTTCGCCGCGGGATGGCTCGTGGCCGGCTCCACGATGGCCGCCCTGTCCTACTCCCCCGCGTTCGCCGCGCTCACCCGCTGGCACGGACCCAACCGGATGCGGGCACTGACCACCCTGACCCTGGTCGCCGGACTCGCCAGCACGGTCTTCGCCCCCCTGGCCGCCGCCCTCGACCACTGGCTGGGCTGGCGGGAGACCTACCTGGTGATGGCCGCCGCCCTGCTGGTCACCGCCGTGCCGCTGCACGCCTTCGCGCTGCGGCTGCCCTGGTTCCCGTCCCCGGAGCGGCCGGAACGGACCGCCGTGTTCCGCCCCGTCGCCATCCGCTCCGTCCTGCGCAGCAGGGCGTTCGTCCTGCTCTCCGCGGCCCTCACCCTGAGCGCGTTCGGCATCTACGCGGTCCCCATGAACCTGGTGCCGCTCCTCGCCGAACGCGACCTGGGCACCGGCGTGGCGGCGTGGGTACTGGGCATCGGCGGGGTCGGCCAGCTCCTCGGCCGCCTCGCCTACAGCCCGCTGCACCGGCGCGCCAGCACCCGCACCTGCTCGGTCACCGTCCTCGGCGTCGGCGCGGCCACCATCCTGCTGTTCGCGGTGGTCCCCGGACCGGTCACGGCACTGTTCCTCATCTCCGCGCTGGCGGGAGGCGGCCGCGGACTGTTCATCCTGCTCCAGGCCACCGCCGTCAGCGACCGGTGGGGCACCGCCCACTACGGAACCCTCAGCGGCATCCTCCAGGCCCCGGCGACCGTCGCCATCGCCCTGGGCCCCGGAGCAGGCACCCTCCTGGCCGGACTCCTCGGCAGCTACCCGCTGCTCTTCACCCTGCTCGCAGCGGTCACGGCGACCGGCGCCCTCCTGGCGGCGGGCTCGCTTCCCTCCCGCACCTGACAACCGACCCGAGGCGCCGCTCCACCGGGGAGCCCGCGGCGCGGCGGTCACCCCCTTCCCGCAACCCAGCAACCCGCCCCCACACGCTCCCCCGCACAACCCCCGACGGGCTCGCCGACCCTTCCGGCCCGCCCCGCCCGGAGACGGCGCCCGACCGGCCGCCACGGCGACGGCCCGCCCGAAGCCGCCCACCGCAGCGGCGAGCACCCGCATTCGCCGCCGACTCGCAACGCGGCCGGCCCCGGGGCAGAGCATCGCCCCGGGACGAGCAGAACCGCGCGACCACGAGGCCCCGACCCCGTGGTCGCGCAGGACGGACCGCCCACAGCTCACCCCCGCGAGCGGCCCCCACCGCCGACCGCCCCCGGCGGCGACGAACCGCTCCCCCTGCCGCGGCCCCGCCGCCGAGCAGGCGTCGCACCCCCGCCCCGCGGCCCCGCCGCAGCCTCCCCGGGCCGCACCCGCGCCCACAGATCGGCCCACTGCCGTGCGGTGAGATCCCTGGGCAGCACCTGCGGGGACAACCGGTGGGCGCGCAACCAGTCGCGCAGCACGGAACGGGGCACCTGCCCGGTCCGGACGAGCACCTCCCCGAGCCCGCGGCCCGGCCCGGTGAACACCCGGGACACGAACCGCTGGTATCCCCCCAGGTCGGCCACCAGGGGCTCGGGCCTGCGCACGGCCGTCAGCAGCCCGCCGTCGACCGACGGGACCGGCCGGAACGCGCGGGCCGGAACCCGCGCGTGCACGGCGAACTCGTACCAGGGCCACCACGAGGCGGTCAGCAGCGACGCCCCGCCGACCCCGGCCCGACGGCGCGCCACCTCCCACTGCACCACCAGGACCGCGGTGTGCCAGTGCCGCGCCGCGAGCAGGCGCCGCAGCGCGGCCGTGGTGAGGTGGAACGGGAGGTTGCCGACGACGACGTGCGGGACGTTCGGCAGCCGGAACCGCAGCAGGTCGTCGTTGACGACGGTGACGTTCCCGGTGACGCGCCGCCGCAGCCGCCGGGCGCGCCGGGGGTCGAGTTCGACGGCCGTGACGGGGCGGCCCAGCCGGCCCAGGGGGACGGTGAGGGCGCCGTCGCCCGCGGCGAGCTCGACGATCGGCCCGCGGGTCGCGGCGACGAGGCGTTGGATGTCGGCGATGACCGCCCGGTCGGTGAGGAAGTTCTGACCGAGTTCGTGGCGTCCGCCGTGACGGGAAGGAGAGGACATGGGTGTGGCTCCGCGTGGCAGGTGGAGCCGGGCAGCGTGAGGCGCCGCACCGGCGTGGGACCCGGATGCGGCGAAGCCGAGAGGCGATGGTCGGCCCGCCGCTAGGCGCGGCGGAGCCGGATGAAGAACGCTGCGAATGCACCCATGCGGTGCATCGTAACAGGACTCCGGGACGGCGGCACCTCCTTTTCCGCCGCCCCGGGCGGCACGGTCACCCCGCCTGCGGCGGCACCGGGGAGGGGGCACCGGGCGCGGGGAAGGCCGCGGGCTGCGGCGGGTAGAGGTCCCGCAGCCGCTTCTCGTCGACGACCACGGTCCCGGCGAGCTTGTCGTGCAGGCACTGCCGCTTCGGCCGGTCCCACAGCAGCCACAGCACGTTGAGCTGCCCGAGCAGGGGAATCCAGTTGACCAGGTGGTAGAAGCTCGGGGAGTAGCACAGCGCCCGCAGCGCGGCCCGCCCGGAGGAAGGGCGGCCGCCGTCGACGGCGTTGACGACGCGCAGGCCGACCACCCGCTTGCCGATGCTCTGGCCGTTGGAGCGGAGCAGCAGCCACTCGTAGAGGAAGCCCACGCTGACCAGCGCCCCGGGCAGGAAGACCGCCTGCCAGACGGGCGCGTTCTCGAGGTCGCCGCCGTTGAGCAGCAGGACCGCGGTGACGGCCAGCCCGGCCGCGAACCAGCAGACCGTCGTGACCAGGCCGTCGATGATGCGGGCGCCCAGCCGCACCAGCGGGTCGGCCAGCGGCAGCACCGGCGGGCTGCCCGGCAGGGGAGCCGGCACCTGGTAGAGCCGGTCGGGAGGAACCGGCGGCGCCACCGCCTGCGGGTAGGGGGCCGACGGCGCAGGAGCGAAGTGCGGGGGCTGCGGGCCTGTCTGCGGCGCACCGCCGTCCTGGGGCGGCTGGGGCGGTGGAGGCTGTTGGGGGTGCATGGAGGTTCTTCCCTGCTTGCTCGGGACGGTGCGACGGTCCGCCGTCCGCGCGGCGCGGGGGAGCCGAGGCCCGGCACGGGGGTGCGGCCGTCCCGACCGGGAAGCGTGCTCGGGGGCGCTCCACCGCCGGAGCGGTCCGGGCCGCGGCCGGGAGCGCCACCAGCGCAGCCGTCCCGCCCGCGCGGGGCTCGGTCGCTCCGGGGTCCCCCTCCGCCTCCGCGGACACCGTCGCTGGAGTCAGACCGCTCCCCACAGTAACGCCCGGGGCGTGCGGCCTCCAACGCCGCCGTCCTCATCCGGCCATGCGCTCCCCCCGGGGCAGCGCCCGCGCCCCGACCTCCTCCGATGGACGGCACAACCCCGGTCTTACGCCCCCGGATGCCGCACTCTGCCCAAAAACCCGTTACGCTTAAGGGGCGTGTATGGCACCCTGAGCGGTGTATCGCGCGGGCCATTAGCTCAACTGGCAGAGCAGCGGACTTTTAATCCGCGGGTTCAGGGTTCGATCCCCTGGTGGCCCACCACACAGCCCCAGGTCAGAGCCGGTTTCGTCGGCTCTCCGGCCTGGGGTTTCGTCGTGTGTCGGCTCCTGGGGCCGCACTCCCCGCATCCGCGCAGGCCAGGCCCCTGGACAGGTGCTCCACCGGCCGTGCGCGGACGGTACCTTTCAGTCCTCGACGTTCGGGGTGACCAGACCGTCACGGTTGATGACCGCCGGTCGTGCGGTTCCCCGTTTGCTAGCTGAGGCAATCTGCTTGGCCCGGACCGTGACGAGGTGCCCCCGTAGTCCAGCAAGGTCGGTGTAGGGCGGCCCTCACCGCGGCAGCTCCCGCTGCCCGAGGACTGCTCGGGCAGCGGACAGCCGCGTCCGCCCACCGGCGCGGCCGGGTCAGGTCCGACGGCGCAGCGCGAGGACCGGGATCGTCCGGGCGGTCTTCTTCTCGTACTCGCGGAAGCCGGGACGCTCGGCCTTGAACCGCTCCCAGGCGGCGTCGCGCTCCTCCCCGGTGAGCTCCTCGACCCGCACGTCGACGACGCCGTCGTCGGGGGTCTCGATCGTGGTCTCCGGGTGGGCGAGGAGGTTGTGGTACCAGGCCGGGTTGTCGGGGGCGCCGCCCTTGGAGGCGGCGACCAGCCAGGTGTCGGGGTCCTGGCGGACGTGGACGAGGGGGTTGACCCGTTCGATTCCGCTCTTGGCTCCCCGGTGGTGCACGAGGACGAGGGTGCGCCCGAAGGGCGCCGAGGTGACGGTGCCCCCGTTGGCGCGGAACTCCTCGATGATCTTCCGGTTGAAGTCGTTCATGGTTCCTGTCCTCCTTTCTCTGCTGCTCAGGCGGCTTTGTCCGGTCTCGGCGCGCAGCGTTCGCGGTCAGGTCCGCTGCTCGCCGAGGAGCGCTTGGAGGAGGGGACGGAGCTGGGCGCGCTGGGCGTCGTCGAGCCGCTGCAGGACCAGCGCGCTGTTGGAGACGCGGTCGGCGATGTCGGCGCGCAGCCGCCTCCCGGCGGGTGTGAGCTGGAGCAGTTTGACCCGGCGGTCCCGGCCCGGGGTCCGCTCCGCCAGTCCTCGCTGCTCCAACTGGTCGGCGATGCCGGTGATGTTGGAGCGGTCGCACGCCAGCCTGTCGGCCAGCTCCCGCATGGGCATGGGGCCGTCGAGGCTCGCGACAGCCCGCGCGAGGTGCGCCGGGAGCCCGATCTCCCCGGCCGTGCGGGCGAACACCGCCTTGGACTCCTCGGCGACGCGGACCAGAAGTTCGGCCAGCTCACGTGCTTCCCGCAGGCGTTCTTCCGAACTCGTCACAGGACCGAATATACGAGGACCAGTCAATAGTTGACTCAGTCACGAAATGTGTTTTACCTTCCGAGAAAGCCACAGCCCCGGCAAAACACCCCGATCCCCACACGGCATCCACCACGAGCGTCCCCGAGCCCGGCCCCCAGGACTCAACACTGAAAAGAGACCGCATGGCCCCCACCGCCCAGCCCAATCCGCGGACCATCACAGGACGCAACATCGCCGTCGCCGCCGCTGCGGCGGCCGCCGTCGACCTGGTCGTCTACGCCGCCGCGTCCGCTGCGGGCGCCACCTGGGAGGCCAGCGCGCCCTCCCCGGTCAGCCCTGTCGCCGTGGTGGTCTTCTCTGTCGTCCCGCTCGTCGCGGCAGCGCTCGTGGTCGCGGCGATCGCCCGGAAGAAACCCGGGTTCCAGCGCTTCGCCCACTGGTTCTGCCTCGCGTTCGCGATCGTCACGGTCGCCGCCCCTGTCCTCGCGGCGCCGCAGTTCCTCACCGCAGCCAGCCTCGGCCTGATGCACCTGGTCGTGGGCGGTGCCTGGTACTGGCTCTCCCACCCCGGCAGGCGCACCGCCTGACCACGGGACGGCCTCGCGAGGGCCTCCGTCCGGCCTCGCCGACCGGCAGGCCGACAGAGTCAGCCCTCGGCAGCGGCCCCGTGGGAAGCCCCGCGAGGACGCCTGACTCTACGGCTTCCCCGTGACAGGTCCGGACCCGCACCGACGCCCTGCGCGGGTGCGGGCCGATCCCCACTCGGACGGCCTGGGTACCCGGCACGGGCGGCGGGTCGGCACCAGAACGTCCGGGGCGATTCCGTCAGTCTCCTCCGACCAGTTCCTCCCAGGTCCACGCCCTGGCGGGCGTGCCGTCGGGCTCACGACCGTAGGGCTTGAGGGCCGCGGAGAGCTCCCGGAGCGCGCCCGCGTCCAGAGCCCGACGCTCCAGTCTCCGGGCCTCCTCGTCCTGCCCGATCCGGCACAGATCGCTCAACAGGCAGCCGACGCCGAACGGGTCGACCAGGTCGACGCGGCCGGCGGGAGCACGTGCCGACAGGCTCTGCGCGGCCCCGTCTCGGCCGTCCAGGCTCAGTTCCCTCAGCAGACGTGCGCCCCGCCCGGGTCGACCAGGTCGACGTGGGCGCCGGGGTCGCGTGCCAGCAGCACCTGTACGGCCTCGTCCGATCGGCCTCGCGCAGCGCGTCCAAGCAGCACGGCCACTTCGCCCGGGGCGATGAGCGGGGCACGGGATGCTGGACCAGGTACGCCGGATCACGGCCGGTGCCCGGCGCGGACCCGGCTCCGGCGGCACAGTGTCTCCTGACGGACCCCGGAGGGGAAGCGACATGAGCGCAGTCGTCCCGGCCCAGACGAGCCTGCTGGACACGGCTGCTCCCGCACAGCGGCACGGCACCGGCACGGTGGGACTCGTGGCCTTCAACGCCCAGCACGCCTCGCCCGAGCGCTCCCGCGCCCAAGCCGACTGGCTCGCCGCGCACAACTGCGCCGACATCGTGGTGGCCAGCGAGGTCTCCGGCAGGCACGCCGCCCTGGCCCAGGCGCTCTCCGAGCACGGCTACGACGTCCTGGTCCCCGACAGCGGCGGGGACTACCGGGTCGTCCTCGCCTCCCGCGTCGGCGAGCTCTCGCCGCTGCCGGACCTGCGGCTCGCCCACCTGCCGCACCGGGCGGTGACCGCGCAGCTCGCTGTGGACGGGGTCCGGCTCGCGGTCATGGGCCTGTACGTGCCCTCACGCGGCCCGCGCGAGCGGCGCAACGTCGACAAGCGGCTGGTCCAGGAATCCGTCACTGCCCTCCTGCCCGCGCTGGCCGCGACAGCCGCCGAGATCACCGTGGCCGCCGGGGACCTCAACGTGGTGGAACCCGGCCACCGCCCCCACCACAGGGTCTTCGGGGCCTGGGAGTACGACTTCTACCGCGCCTTCGCCGCCCACGGCCTGACCGACGCCTTCCGCCACCTGCACCCCGACCTGCTCGACCACTCCTGGTACGGGCGCTCCGGCGACGGCTACCGCTTCGACCACACCTTCACCACCGCACCCGAGCGCGTCCTCTCCTGCGCCTACGACCACACTCCCCGGCACCTGCGGCTCAGCGACCACGCCGCAATGGCCACCGTGGTGACCACCAGTTGACCCCGGTTCCCCGCACAGCCTGGTGGTGTCGCACATGCTCCGAGCGGGATCACGACGGCCTGCCCCCAACCGACCGCACTTTCTCCCCCATCACTGCAACCGGCTACCACGCTGACAGGAAGGCAGGGCTTCCGTTGATCGGAGATGAACCGTCACTGCGGCAGCGCTGGCTCGGGTCCAGGCTTGCCCAACTGCGTCGAGAACTCGGCCTTTCGCTGCAAGAGGCGTCGAACCGCGCCGAACGCTCCACCGCCTCGCTGAGCAGGATCGAGAACGGCCTGGTAGCGCTACGCCCTCGCGACGTGCGCCCGCTCCTGGACGCCTATGGGGTCGTCGACACCGACCTGCGGGAGACACTGATCGCGGTGGCCGGAGAAGTACAGGCGGAGCGGCGCGGCTGGTGGGTGGAGCACAACGACCGCCTCTCCCCCTCCTATCTCGACCTGGTACGCCTGGAGGCGACCGCGACCCGTATCCGCACCTTCGAGGTCGGCGTCTTTCCAGGGCTGCTCCAGCACGAGCGTTATGCGCGTGCAGTGATCCGAGCCACCAGCGGAACCTCACTCAGCGAAGAAGAGATCGACCACTTCGTCTCCGTGCGCAAACAGCGCCAGCAGATCCTCACCAGAGACAAGGACCCGGTCGACTTCCACGCCGTCATCCACGAAACCCTGCTCCACCAGTGCCTGGACGAACCCGACGTCCGCACCGACCAACTCCGCTGTCTGGTGGAGCATGCCGAACGCCCCAACGTCACCGTCCAGGTCCTGCCGCTGACCGCCGGCACCCATCCGGCGCTCACCGGAGCCTTCGCCCTCCTGACCATGCACCGGCTGGAAATCGCCCACGTCGAACTCATGACCAGCGACGTCTCCATCGAGGAGCCCGCCAGCATCCAGCGCTACCAGAACGCATTCGCCGTCCTCACCGAACTGTCCCTGTCCCCCGAAGCATCGGCCGAACTGCTTTCCAACAAAATAGACATCGAGGGATGAAAAACCTGGAAGCAGACAAGGTGAGTCCGGTGGAAGACCTGTCCTGGTACAAGAGCAGCTACAGCACAGCGCAGAGCAACTGCGTCGAGGCAGCTCTCCTGCCCTCCGGCGGCATGGCGCTGCGCGACTCCAAGAACCCCGAGGGCACGGTCCTGCACTTCACCGGTGAGGCGTGGACAGCCTTCCAAGAGGCCCTGCGCGCCGGTGAACTCTGAGAACCACCGCAGCCTCCCCAAGCAGGTCCCATCCCTCGTGTTCCGGGGCGCACGAAGCCGACCTCGGTCAAGGGCCGGTGTTCGTCCGGAGAAGCCAACGTTCTCTCACTCATCGGCTGACTATGCGGGCGATGGTCTTTTCAGCGCTGGTCAGTGCGGTGGTGAGGTCGTCCAGCAAAGCTGCGGGAAGTGTGCCGCGGTTGAGCGCGCACGCATCGACCAGGTCGTTTAGTTCCTGCACCTGAGCAGTGGTGAGAAGGCCGCGACAACCGCTGTGATCGAGCAGGTCGCGGGCGACGTAACCGTCCCGTGAAGCAGCCGGACTGCCGATGAGACCGGTGGCTATCCGGCGTGCATGGGGGTTACCGACCGCGCCGAGGGCGTCGATGAAGGACAGGCCCAGTCGGGTGTGAAAGACTGCCAGGCTCGACGCCGAGATGTCGAGTACGTGGTACTTGTCCAGCAGGAATCCCGGATCCGCATCGTCTGGACTACCGCGTCGACAGTGGAGGGTGAGGCAGGCAGTCACCGCGTTCTCCCAGGGCTCCCCGGGCTCGGTGTCGTCCAGGAGAACGCGGGCTCCGCCGCTGTCTCTGGAGACGATGTGAGCGATGACGGCGATCTGGCGGCCGTCGAGCATGCGGTGGCCGATGCCCCGGTAATCCCCCAGACGTTGGCACGCCTCCTGCCAGAGTCCGGCAGCAGCGAGTGCTCTGGAACCGGTGGCCAGCAACACCGCCCACAACCAGCGGCGTACCTGCTGGTGTGCCTCTTGCGAGTCGGTGAGGTGAGCGGGAATTTCGACGCCGTCGACAGTGGCGTCGACACGAGTGGAGACCGCCGTGTAGAGGGCGTCGACAAGGTCGGCGGCGCGTCGGCCCTGACCACCGCGGATGTGAAGGCGGGCGAGGTTGATCAGTGGTTCGAGGGCATGACGTGCCGCTTGGGCCCCCAGAGGGTGAGCGCGGAGGTAGACGTTCGCGTGCCGATGACACCACTGCCGGGCCAGATCTGGCAGACCGCAGTCCGAAGCGAGGAGCGCTGCCAGGTTGTGTACGGCTGAGGCAGCGGCCAAGTCGCTGTCCCGTTCGGCTGCGCGGGCCCGGTCGCACAGGTCCGCCACGCGCTGGGCAAGAGGAGTGCAGACCGGGCGAGGGCGAGCGACGAGCGGGAAACGGGAAGCGAACAGCTCAATGGGGTGTACTTCTTCACGTCTCTGGTGCCTGCTGTCCGGGGTGGCACTGTGTGCGGGGGCCGCCGTGGTGGCGTCACTTCCTGTCACCGCGGGCTCCTGGAAGTCTCAGCGGCGTCATAGTGGTAGGCCATTCGTCACGATCCAGGACTACTGTCTTGGCGGTGTGGGCGATCAGGCTTTGCACGGTGTATGGCAGGCCGAGCCGGTTCCAGTGGAAGATGATCTGGTGAGCGAGGACGGCTCGTAATCCGCGGGTGAGTAGACCGTTTCGAGCAAGGCCACCTAGTCTCTGACCGGCTTCAGCGAAAGCGACAGCCCATTCGGTCAGAAAAGCCAGCGGTCCGTTCTCGCGCAGGAGAGGGCTTGTGGGGCCTGCGTCCACGGTCATCAGCCGCCGTAAGTCGGCTTCCAACCTGTTCATCCGCTCCGCAGGGATGTCGGGAGGATCCGGACGGATTCCGGCGACGCGTGCCCAGACGTCTCCTTGTTCGTACCAGTCCTGTCCTGCCCCGCGCATCAGCATGCTGCACAGCAGAACAGACAGTTCGCGCCGCTGGTCGCCGTGGCCGGTGGGCGGGACGTCCTGACGGCCGAGGTAGGCGAGGACGTGTCGGCTGTCGACGTGGAAGAGACGGTGGGTCAACTCCATGCCCAACGGACCGCCGAAGGCGTGTATCTCCGGCTCGTAGATGGTTGGGGCCCAGCCGGCGATGTGACCGCCGTCTCGCAACGCGTCGAGTCTTTCGTGGAGGAAAACCACTGTTTCCTGGCCGGTGCCGTGTGCTACCAGGAAACGAATCCGCCAGCAGGGGGCCTTTCTGACGAAGAACCATGCCCTGGTCCTTCCAGCGGTCTCTGCGCCGGTCATTATCGGACCGATGTGGACGGCACCGACGTGTTCGGCCACGGAGTAGTCGGCGAAGTTGACGGTCACCTGGTGCCACAGGGCGTCTTCCCGTACCCTTTCGGGGGCGTGGTTCATGCGCTCAGGGGTCCTTTCATCCGATTCCCGATCAGATGAGAAGCAGACAGGCGTCCCAACGGCTGATTGGGGCGGTACCGGTTCCAGCGGTGTGCAGGGCGAGCGCCACGCCTGCGTGCCCGTCGAGGAATTCGACATCTTCGGGCAGGGATGGGAGCTGGGAAAGCAGTCGCGCCGCAAGCCTGGGCAGCTCCTGTGCGATGTCCGGTGTGCTGGCGTCATCCGCCATCCGCCACGCGGCCTGGAGCAGTCCAGCCGTGCCGTGGCACAAGCCGGCGTCTGGGAGCAGGTTGAGCTGCGCGGGGTCGCGGAGGCAGCCGAGCATAGCGGCCTCGGCTGTGCGTTGCCGTTCGAGGTCACCAGTGGCCAAGCCCGCAAGTTGCTGGGCTCTGGCGAGCCCGGGTGTTCCGTAGCACCACGACGGACGTTGGCGGCTGGATGCCTCTACGTGCTTTCGACGGGCCTGTTCACGGGTGACGAATCCCGGCCACCACGGGCCGCAGGGGTGTTCCTGCTGCCATACGTCCAACCAGGCGCAGATACGACCGATGGCCTCGGTGTGCCCTTCGACTGTGATTCCTTTCAGCGCAGCCAGTGACAGCAGTGCCAGCGGGGCCGCGATGCCGTGTGACATGCCGAGGTTGCCGTGGCCTCCGGGAAAGTCCGGTGCAGGATCACCGTTGAGGGAGACGTCGGTCCACCATCCCGGTAGGTCGTCGGCGTGCTCCGGAAGCGGTTCGGTCAACCTGACGAGGTAGGCCAGCACGGCCTGTGTGATCTCATGATCGGGGTGGCGTAGCAGGTGGTAGACGCCGAGACCGGTCAGGCCGCGAACCAGATCGAACTCGGCCATACGGGGCCGGATTCCCTGGTCGATGCGGGTGTGGGCTTGGCTGAGGCGATGACGGGTCATGGCCGTGATGGCGGTGTCGAGTTGGGTGAGAGCATGCCTGTACCTGCTGGACCGGCCTGCGGCGGCACGGATCACGAACGCCAAGGCGGGAACTCCGAAGTACAGTCCGGCGTTGGGACCAGCGCTCAACTCCTCGTGCACGGCAGCGGACAGCCATGTGTGCACGGTCGTCCAGTCACCATGGCCGGTATAGGCGCGTTCAATGTGCAACAGGGCGATTCCCGCCGCTCCCCCGGCCAGTGACTGGGGACGCCGACGTCCTCTCCCCCCTGAAGCGACGCCACGACTACCGATTACGGACGGATCGACCAGGCGTGAGGCAACAGCGCTGGCCGCGGCCAGCGCTTCCGAACAAGGGCTGTTCATAGGGCTCCTTGGGTTCGCGCTGTCCAGCTCAGGGCGGCGGCGCGGGACAGACGACGGCAGGCCCACTCCGAGTCCGGGGAAATGCCCACCATGCGGGCATGGTGCAGGTGCAGAAGGTCTGCAAGCACCGTGTCCGGGGAAATCTGCTTCTCGGCGGTGAGTGCCGCGCGGTACCGGAGAAGCGCCGCGCGCCGCAGTTCCCACGACGCCGCGATGTCTTCACCACCTGGCACCTCCAGAAGCGCGGACCGTCCGCGACTCGGGTCTGCCAGGCGGATCATCTGGTCGCGTGTTTCGCGAGACGGTGCGGGAGCTGAAGATGCGCGCCAGTGACGAATCAGCCAGCGCATTCCGTCACTGACGCTGCCTGCGACCGTGACGGCGATGTCGACCATGCTGGCGGCAGTGACGGCGTGCAGATGCGGGCCCTCACGGTGGTCGACCGCTCGCAGTTGCGCGACTGCTGCGGCAGAATCGGCGGCAAACACCGACTCTGCTGCAGCCATGGCCACGTCCTGTCCGAAGCGCCCGGTCTCCGGATAGTAGGTGTCGAACTGCACCTGGCTCACGAGGCCACGCTCGTACAGCTCAGTCGTCCACGCGGTGACCCGAGCAGCGACCTGCCCGAAGTCGTCGGCTTCCCGAAGTCGGATACGCAAGCGCAGATGCTTGTCCGGATCGTGGTAGCGGAGAAACCACCACTCGGGTTCCTCTTCCCACGCGGCCAGCAGGGCTGGCAGATGCGAGGTCAAAAGAGCGGTCTGCCGGCCGGGGTTCCCGTACAGCTTGACGTAGAGCCACTCACTGCTTCCGGGAAGGTGCCCGTGGGCACGGCTGAGCACGCACCTCGACCAGGTTCGCTGCGGTGCAGCGGGTGGAGCTGTGGCGGCTAGGGGGATGACGATGTCGTGAGCGCGTCCGTCGATCCACCCCATCTCATCTTCTTCCGGTGCCTCGCGTATGGTGGCGTGTCCGTTGCGCGCCAGGTCGGCCCGGAGCACAGCAAGATGGGCGGACTCGTCCAAGTCCAGGCGGATTCGGCGATCACCGTCGCCGAGATAGACCGAGGCGGGCACACGAAACTGGTCCCGCCACGCGTCCCACCTGTCCTTCCAGTTCCGCCATGGTTCGGCAGAACCGGGAAAGTCTGTCGCAGTCAGCGTCCACATAGCCGGAGACAGAATCGAACGCCGGTAGCGGATTCTGGGCAGGAACGGCAACCTGCTGGCCGCTCCCCAGGAAAACGGAACGCACGCTGCCGTACGAGCCGTAGAGATTTCGCAGAGGAACCGCAGGAGCGGTTGAGCGTGGTGGGTGAGTTCCACAGCGCTGAACAGGATCGGCTCCACCGGCTGTCGGCGGGACACAGAGACCAGGTAGAGCCGCTGGGCATCAGCGGTCACCGCGAGGTCGTCCAACGAGACGGCTTCCTTGCCGTCCGGGCACTGTTCGGCCAAGGGGACCAGGAGAGGCAGCACAGCGGGACTTCTTGTGATGTTCTCGGCCCGCCGGGACACCGTTGGGCCGGACACCTGCACCCGCAGTGCGTTCTGACAGACTGCGGGTAGTTCGGCGTAGGCCCGGAACATTCGTTCCTGGTCACCCGTGTCGAACAGGTCGAGAAACCGCCCGGCCGTGGTGCCAGCCGCGCGGGACATTCCGGTGACCGCAAGTCGGAACTCGCCTCGACCGAGCGCACCGGTACTGGGCGAGTAGATGCGGCACCGGAGTTCGGTATGCGGCTGCACCCGGTACTCGCCAAGGCTGGCAGCCGCAAGGTTGTCGACCAGTGCGTCGTCGATGACGACTTCGGTGTGCTGCTGCACCGCGGCGTTCTGCGCCAAGACGAGCAGGGCCATGTCGCGTTTGGACAGGCCGGGAACGCTCGGAGGAGCCAGACGTGAATTCCGGTAACCGTGGGGGAAACCGAGACCGCTGTCGGCATCGAGCAGTTCCCGGATGCCGACCAGGGAGCCGAGTCCGTACCGTTCGCAGAACCTTCGGTGGTAGTCCTGCCAGGCCGGAGTTCCGTGGGGGTGCGGTCCCAGCCTGGCCAGCGCCTCCGCCGTACGCTCGGCTTCCCGCACCACCGCATGCGGCAGGACCAAGTCACCGTCGAGCCGAAGATCCACCGCGATCGGCCGCTCTGCGGTACAGAGGGCAGCCATTCCCCGGGAGACATGCGATCGAAGACTGCGTCCCCGCAGAGGAGGGGTCGCGTTGTGGTGGAGCAGATCGGCGTGGATCCCGCACAACTCGTCCAGCAGACCTGCCGCCCCCTGCACCGTGTCGGCTTGTACCGCGGTCAGCGCTTCAATGACGTGGCCCAGCGGGTCGGTGACCGTCATCGGTGGACGCAGACTGGTGACCAGGAGACGATGTTCCACCAGCCTGGTCAGCATTTCGTTGATCACAGAGTCCGGCTTGTCCGGAAAGTTGGATGCCAGTTTGTCGGCCAGGTCCCCCAGACGAACCGGGGTCTGAGCAGCCTGAAAAACGGTGTGAACCGCTTCGGTGTAGCGGACCGATACTTCTGCGGGCCCGGTTCCGTGCACCGCTCCGCTCTGCCAACATCCCACCACCAGCCGTCCGTCCCGAACGAACGCAAGGTTGTTGCGCACGACCAGTAGTCGGTACCTCAACTCGGGGATGGCTTCCAGACGCGTGATCACTCCGTCGAGCCAGGTGGAGTCGACCCGCGCGACGGCGCGATGCCCTCCACCGAACCGCACCGCAGGTGTGTGACCGAGCCGGACAGGTGCCACCCCGGAGAACAGACCGAACGGTGTCGCCCGGCTTGTCGACCGTAACAGGTACCGAATCAGCGACAGCACCGCTCGGCGGACCTCTTGCCTCCGCACTCGGCTCCCCTGACACACCTCTTGGACTCGACGAGCCAGGTCTGGGCTGGCGATCTCGACACTCGCCGCGAACCCGTCGGATGCCCACACCTGCCGCAGCCAGTCCACCCAGGACGTCAGGTTTTTCTCCGCGTCATCGGTCAGGTCCGGCCACGGTGGCACGCTTCCGGGGCAACGGGCTGCTGCTCGCACCACGGCCGCGTCCACGAACCTGTACAAATCCACTCCTCAGGGTTGGGTACTCGCGGGGTGGCGTCCGCCACCCCGCGGCGTATGGGAGTCGAGGCTGGAGGGGTCAGCAACCGCTCTGGGCCGGGCAGGCACTCTCGCAGGTGGTCCCGCACCCGTCGTCGGTGAGCCGCATCAGGTCGTTGATGACGGGACCGGACTCGACGATGCTGATGTCGAGGTCGAACTGGGTGTTTTCCCCATCGATCGCGGTCTGAGGGGTCTGGACGGTCATGCATTCCTCCTCGTAGTGACGTTGCCCGAAATGTTCCAGGGCTTCCGGCCCGGCTTCCCTGCGGTCAGGGCCAGGAGACGACGATGCGGGTGTGCTTCTTGTCGACGACCCTTCCGGCGGGAAGTGCGGCATCGGGGGTGGCTGCGGGAAACACCTCAATGCGCGCTCCCGGTCCCCCGCGGTGGTCGCGGTCCCAGGTCCGGATGTGGTCGATGTACTCCTCGGCGAGGCGTTCGGAGTCGGGGCCGTGTGCGTAGGCGCCGAACTCGAACCTGGTGCGGCTCTCGTCGACCGGACGTGCCGAGGCCCGGTAGACGAAACTGCTCCCCGACACGATCGCTTTGCCGCCGTACAGCGCAGACCTGCTGGTCAGCCCGCTGTCGACCGCCTCTTTCGTGGCTTTGACCAAGCCGAAGCCGTCGGCCACGGTGGCGATCCACAGGTCCAGGTCGTGGAGTGGCTCGCTGTCGCCGAACTCCATGCCTCCCCAGCGCTCGGTCCGCGGTCCGAGCAGGGCCTTGCGCAGGCCGTCGGTGTCAACGGGCCGGTCGGTGTCGATCAGCAGGCTGACCCTGTCCTCGTCCAACGTGACCACCTGCTCGCTGTGGGCCTCGGCTCCCTGCATCGGCACGAAGGAGCAGAGCTGGTAGTCCCGGCTCACCAGGCGCTCACCTGCACGCTCGAAGGCCACCGAGCGCGTCAGCCCGCGCAGCCGCAGCGGAACGACGAGCCTTCCGTCCTCGGTGAGCTGCTCGATCCATGCGGGTGGGATGTCCCATGCGCCCGCGGTGACGATGATCCGGTCGAACGGGGCGTGTTCTGGAACACCGTGGGCGGCGTCGCCCAGCGCCACGTCGACCCACCCGTATCCGGTGGCGTCGAGGTAGCGTCGGGCTCGGCCGGTGATCTCCGGATCGATGTCGACGGAGACCACTCTCCCGGTCCGACCGACCAGTTCGGCGATCAGTGCCGCGTTGTAGCCGCCGGAACCGATCTCCAGTACCCGCATGCCCGGTTCGATCCGGGCCTGCTCCAGCATCACGGCCTGGATCTCCGACGCGGACACCACGCTGGTGGCCGTCCCCGCACCGTCCTGCTTCCGGTGCAGCGTGGTCATGGTGGCGTAGGCCCGCTCCAGCGGCTCGCCCGGGGCGAACAGGTGCCGCGGCACCACGCTGAAAGCAGCAGCGACCGGATCGCTGCGGACCGCTCCCAGATCACGCAGTTCACCCACCATCTTCTCGCGCAGGTACTCAGCGCGGTCGGTCTCGCCGGTGCTGCTGGTCTTCGTATCTTGATGTTCTCTCATTCGGTGGTCTTCCGCGTTCTGGGGCCGGCGGGAGAAGTCCACCGGCTGGAGGTGCACGGGGAATCCGGTCTTCGTGAAATTGGGTTCCCTCTCCTCGTCTTCACCGAAGTGGTACGCGGAGAGGTGACGTGAAAACGAGTTTCTGGGCACGGGGCATGGAGGTCCATGCCGAGCTGTCATAAATTTCGGCGTACTTCTTCACACCACCAAGAAAGAGCCGCTTTTCACACCATTTGACCAGTTTGCCGCTTTTCTGGCCTCAAGGGTTCCCTGTGAAGACGGAAGAACCTATGTGGAGAAACCTTCGACAGAATTGAGAGGATCTGGCAGGCGGCTCCATCATCGTGGCAGGCCACGCCAGCCCCGAAGGCCCTCCGGTGGTGCCTTCCCGGTAGCGATCTGACCCTCAGGCATCAGCGCTGTAGAAAGCCTGGGCAAGGACATGAGTGGTCGAAGGCCCTGCCAGGACACTTGCCCGGCGCTCGAAACACCGAGCGACGGAACTCCGGGCAGGCCGGAAGTAGAAGTCGGACATCACAGCCACGGCTTCACCCCGCTCTCACGGCAGGGCCACGCCGTGACCGTCCGGTGCCCTTGGCGGACAGACGACTCGACGACCATCCTTGGACAGCCGATCCGCAGAGCCTTCCCCCTGGGAGCCCTTTGGTCTTCTGGCGCTGTTCACCCCTGGCGGGTCCGGGTGACAAGAAGGTAGAGCAGCGCGTTCATGGTGGTGCCGGAGACTATTTCGCGTCGGGCTACCAGATCGGGCACGCTGGCCAGCGGCACCCAGTCGATGCGTTCGGCCTCCCAGTCCTCTGCGGGTGCTCCGACGTGTTCGGCGGTCTCGGCGAGGAAGACGTGGTGCTCGGAGTCGGAGATGCCGCTGGAGGGTTGGACGTAGACCAGGGGCCGCAGCGGGCCCACCCGCCAACCGGTTTCTTCTTCCACCTCGCGGGCCGCCGCAGCCTCGGGGCTCTCCCCGTCCTTGATGCCCCCGATGGGGATCTCATAGCCCCAACTGTCGGTGATGAACCGGTGCCGCCACAGCAGAAGGACCTGGTCGCGGTCGTTGAGCACCACTGCACCGGCTCCAGGAGCGGAGCGGATCAGACGGTGGGACAGGTGGCGTCCGCCAGTGATCTCCACGTCGGCGAGTCGGATATCCAGCCACTGGTCCTGGTACAGCGGTTTCTCCGAGTGGACGATCCAACGCATGCCACGGCCCTCCGGTCCCGACAGTCTTTTACTGTGTCCAGACAATCACAGAGCGAGGGCCGACTTCGGATCACCCCTGAAAGAGCGGATTCGGATGTGATTTCGGACCCGGCGATTGCTGGACAGGAGCGCACCGGCCCTGCATGACCGAAGCGGACAGTGGTGGGGAAACATCCCGAATTGATCCGGCAGTCCACTCGACTGAGAGTCAAGGATTTGTGGCAGCCACCCCCGAGGGTGGCTGCCACGGCTTGCGGTCAGTGGGCTTGCCGAAGGTGGCGGAGTTGCGATCCTCAGCCACCCCGAAGGGTGGCTGCCACAGCACCTGAAGTGCGCAAATGCCCTGTCCCTCGGTGCCCTGCACCACGATGGAAGCAGACAAAAGCCTCAACCGGACACAGACCTCCTTGGGAACCTCCCCGGAGATCCATGACCACTCCAGGTTCCCAACCACGGCCCCAAGCAACACGGCTCTGCGCCAAAGGTGCCGGGCCGGATGCTACCCCAGCCCTCCGACAATCTTCGGGCTGATTTCCAGAGCTCGAAGCAGCAAAGGGTGTCAGTTCCGGTCGACCACTGAAACCGCGTGCCTCCCGCTTTCGACAGGACGCCTCCTGAGGTGGGACCTCCGGTACCGCGCGGGAGGACGAGTCGGCAGACCGGATGCGGCCGCTGCAACCGACGAGCTGTAAGGCAGCGGTCCGGCGGGAACAATCCATGTCATGTCTTCTGCAACCAGGTGGTTCCTGGCCGCCGCGGCGGCGGTGGCGATAGTGGCCGGTCTGGCCCTGGGCCTGTGGCTGGGCGGCGGCCCCACCCAGCGCACCGGCTGGGAGGCCGCCGGATGGGCCGCGGGCATCATCTGCGCCCTGGCCCTCACCACCACCGCCGTCGCCTGGGCCGCACGCCGCACCCACAACTCCGACACCCCACCGCCAACCCCCGCCGGCGACCTCATCGACCAGAGCAACACCCGCGCAGGCAGAGACATCATCGGCAAACAAGGCCCGGCCGCCCCCGACCCCGCAGGGGGAGACCACATCGTCCAACGCGGTGCCCGCGCAGGCAGAGACGTCATCGGCAAACAACACAACCAACCTCGCTGACCTCCCCTCCCCCGTGTCCCCCCGGCGCGGCCCCCCGTGTCCCTGTCCGCTCCCCACACCCCTGGGCGAAGGCGCTGGTCGGCGCCTCGCGGACAGCGGGCGCCGACGCTTCCGGCGGGCAAAGCCTTTGACGCCGCTTGCGGCACCGAGCATCGTCGGGGCGCCGCAGCTCCGCCCGGACGGCGCGCCGCCGCGGCCTTCCCCCGCCGGCGAACCGCGCGACGGCCCGGGCCTTCCCCGCCCCGGAGGACGGCGCAGCCCTGCCGACCGACTCGCCCCCGCCCCGGGTCCCGGCCCGGAAGCCCCATGCCCCCTTCCCTGCCCGCCGACGGAGGCGGCCCCGCCCAGCCCGGTCCCCCCGGGGGTGCGGGGGCGCGCTGGGCGGCGGCCCGTGCGGGCCTCTCCGATCCGGACAGCACCGCCCGCCTGCTGCGGGTGCTGCGCGGTGTGGGTGAGGGAGGAGGCCGCGTGGGCCGCGGCGGGGCGGGCTCTGGACTCCGGGGGCTCCTGGAGCCGCCCGCGTCGCTGCTGCCGTGGGGCCGGGAGCCGGACGGCTCCCCCGCCGGGCCGTGGACCTGGGAGGCGGCGGCGGAGGAGCTCGGGTGAGCGCGGCCCCGGCCGCACGCCGTGGCCGGGTCAGGCCGGGAACACGCCGTCGGTGGCGGCGCTGCCACTACAGCGGTCGCCCATGACGCGCGAGTAGTAGACGCCCCTGCCGTCCCAGTGGCCGACCGCGATGAACCGGACCGGCCAGATGACGGGCGGGCAGAGGGCGAAGCGGGTGGGCAGGGCCTCGAAGTCGCCGTCGACCGCGCGCAGGGAGTCGCAGGCGGCCTCCGGGGTGGGGTGGGTGCCTCCGTCGGGGCCGCACTCCAGGGTCAGGACGTCGCCCTGGGAGGAGGGGGTGCCCTCCAGCGGCTGGATGACGAGGGTGAGGAAGGCGTGCGGGTCGTCGGCCGGGGAGTCGGCGGCGGCCGGGGTCGAGGTGAGGGGGACGAGGCAGGCGGCGACGGCGAGGGCCGCCGCGGTCCGGCTGAGCGCGGGAAAACGCATGGGGGCCTTTCCGCTGGGACGGGACGACGCGGTGTGGGTGCTCCCACCGCCCCGGCTCCCGTCTCTTCCGAGGCGGCCCACGGCGTTTCACTGTAGGCCGTTTCCTGCCGTCCGAAAACCCTCCGCGTCCGCTTCCCTGCCCGCTGTGACGGTCGGGCGGTTTTCCCGCCGCGGTCCCGGCGGGCAGAATCCCGTCGGCGGACCGTTGGCGGAGGGGAGCACGGGGGTGGAACAGGAGCGTCTGGTCGGCGGGGTCAACACGGTGACGCGCATCGGTTCCCGGGTGCACCGTCCTGCCGGGCCGTGGTCGCGGCGGGTCCAGGAGCTGCTGCGGCACGTGCGGGAGCGCGGGTTCTCGGGGGCGCCGGAGCCGTTCGGGTTCGACGGGCAGGGCCGCGAGGTGCTCTCCTTCCTCGAGGGGACGGTGCCCGACTATCCGCTGCCGCCCGCCGCGGCCGGTACGGCGGCGCTGACCGGGGCGGCGCGGCTGCTGCGCGCGCTGCACGACGCGACCGTGGACTTCCCGTTCGGGGCGGTGGCTGGCAGTTCCCGGAGCGCGCCCCCGTGGAGGTGGTCTGCCACGGGGACTTCGCCCCGTACAACTGTGTGCTGCGCGGCTCGGAGGTGGTGGGGGTCATCGACTTCGACACCGCCCATCCGGGCAGTCGGGTGTGGGACGTCGCCTACGCCGCCTACCGGTGGGTGACGCTGACCCGGCCGGACCACGTGGAGGCGCTCGGCTCCACGGCGGAGCAGTTGGTGCGGGTCCGCCTGTTCTGCGACGCCTACGGGTTGGACTGGGAGGGGCGGGGGCGGCTCGCCGACGTGGCGGTGGAGCGCCTGGTGGCGCTGGTCGAGCACATGCGCGCCCAGGCGGCGGCGGGCAACGCGGCGTTCCGGGGCACCTGGCCGCCGGGCACGACCGGCTGTACCTGGAGGACGTCGAGTACCTGCGGGAGCACCGCGGGGCGCTCACCCGGGCGCTGTTGGAGCCGTGAGGCGCGGGGGTGCTGCGGCGGGCGGTGGTGACGCGGAGTTTAACCGGGCCGGGCCAGACTTGCGGGCATGGCCGACAGCTACTGGAACCACAACACGCACTACCACCGGCTGGTGCTGGACGCGGTGCCGCAGGGCTGCGCCTCGGCGCTGGACGTGGGCTGCGGGGACGGTCTGCTGGTGGCGCGGCTGGCGGAGCGCGTCGGTCGGGTGACGGGGGTGGACCGCTCGGCCGCGATGGTGCGGCTGGCGCGGGAGCGCACCGCGCACCTGGCGGGGGTGACCGTGGTGGAGGCGGACGTGCGCGACGCGGTGGGGGGAGTGCTGTGCGAGGGCGGGTACGACTTCGTCAGCGCCCTGGCGGTGGTCCACCACTGGGGGTTCGCCGACGCGGTGGGCACGCTGGTCCGTCTGCTGGCCCCGGGCGGGGTGTTGGTGGTCGTCGGGCTGGCGGCCGACCGCACCCCGGTGGACTGGCTGGTCAGCGCGGCCGGGGTGCCCGTGTCCCGCTGGCTGGCGTGGCGCAACGGCGGCAAGCGCGATCCGGCGGGGATGCCCGTGGCCGAGCCGGACCTGTCGTGGGGCGAGGTGCGGGCGGCGGCGCGGCGGCTGCTGCCCGGCTGCCGGTTCCGTCGTCATCTGCTGTGGCGGTACTCGATCGTGTGGCAGAAACCCGCGCAAGCCTACTGAATCAGTAGTTTTTGGTGGGGCATGGTTGCGACAAAGGGCATTACCATGTCGGTCATCTTCCCCCATTCCTCCTATGTGGACGAGGATTGCGCCGATGAGTGACGACCGATACGAGACCTGGCCGCCCCCCGAACTCGACTTCGACAAGCCCACCATCGCCCGCGCCTACGACGCGCTGCTCGGCGGCAAGGACAACTTCGCCGCCGACCGAGCCCTGGCCGAGTACGCCTGCCAGCACATTCCCGGGCTCAAGGAGTCCGCCGTGGAGAACCGGAAGGTGCTCGTCCGCGGGGTGCGGTTCCTCGCCGGTGAGGCGGGCATCGACCAGTTCCTCGACCTGGGCAGCGGCCTGCCCACCGTGCAGAACACCCACGAGGTCGCCCAGTCGGTCAACCCGGACGCGCGCGTCGTCTACGTGGACATCGACCCGATGGTGCTGGCCCACGGGCGGGCGCTGCTGGCGAAGAACGACAACACCTCGGTGGTCACGGGCGACGTCCGGGACACCAAGGCCATCCTCAACCACCCCGACGTGCTGCGGATGATCGACTTCAGCCGTCCGGCCGCGATCATGCTGGTGGGCATGCTGCACTACCTGTCGCCCGACGTCGTCGACGATGTGGTGGCGGCCTACCGGGACGTGCTGGCGCCGGGGAGCTACCTGTTCATCACCTCGCTGGTCGACACCGGGCTGCCCGCGCAGCAGGAGCTGGCCCGCATCACCCGGGAGAACCTGGAGGAGGGCTGGGCGCGCACCCCGGAGGAGATCGAGCGGCAGTTCGGCGACTTCGAGCTGGTGGAGCCGGGTGTGGTCTACACGGCGCTGTGGCGGCCGGACGAGCCGGTCGACCCCGACAGCCTGACTCCGGGGGAGCAGTTGGGAATGACCGGAATCGGTTTCAAGAAGCCCTGACCGACGGGTTCCGCGGCGCCGCCCCCGTTTTCGAAAGCGGGAGGGGGCTGTCCCTGTGCGGGGCGTCCGGAACTGTCGGGAAACCGTGAAGGGGACGGAGTTTTCCGTCCCCTTCACCGGTTACCGAGAGTGCCGGTTCACCTGTGTGCGGCTTCGTATTCGTCGACGATGGACTTGGGGATGCGCCCGCGTTCGCTGATCGGCTTGCCCTGTTGCTGGGCCCAGGCGCGGATCTGGGCGCTCCGTTCCCGGCTGAGCACGGTGCGCTGTTTTCCTTTGGCTTTGCCTTTGGCTGCTCCGCGCTTGGCCGGAACCTTACGGGCGGCTTCGATAAACGGGGCGAGTTCTTCACGCAGTCTCTTGGCGTTGGAACTGCTCAGGTCGATCTCGTAGGAGGAGCCGTCGAGCCCGAAGGAGACCGTCTCCTCGGCCTCGCTGCCGTCGAGGTCGTCAACGAGAAGGACTTGGACTTTCTGTGCCATGAATCTCTCCTGAGGAAACCGAAAATCAATTGCCTTGTCGGCTGGTACCCCCCTTCATCCCCTTCTCGCGGAGATCAAACATGGCGGGGAGAACCACTGGTCCGGATTCCCTGAAAACAGCAGAATTATCGCCGGTGCTCCGGCTCTCCCCTATACCCGGCTCCGTCCCCGCGTGACCGGTCCCCGGGTTTGCCGGGCGGCGTCGGAGGATCGGTCTGCTGGTCTGCTTCGCTCTTCTGCGGAACAGCGCGGGGCCTGTCCCGCGTGTCCTGTTCCGGGAGCGTACCGCCGTTCGGTGCGGGAAAGCCGTTCCGCCACGGGATTGGGGACGGGCCGTGGGAGAAGTGCCGGTCCGGCGGAGTCGGCGGTCGGGGGCAGCCGGATCTGCGGTCGGGAAAAACGAACACCGCCCTCCCGTTTCCGATATCCGTCCGCGGCCCGAACGGAGACGGCCTGTCCCGCCGGGGGTGTCGACCGGTTCCGGACGGCCCGGAACCGGATGTTCCTGCACAGGAGGAACAAAAATCACGGGCGTCTCCTCCGGCGTGATTGTAAGGTGGCCGTCCGAAAACCCGTGGCCGTGATTGTCGGAGGAGCGCCGGTGGCTGGCGGACTGTCCCGCTCCGGCCTGGACCGCCTGCACGAGGTCCTGGCCGCCCGTGTCGCGCGCGGCGAACTGCCCGGCCTGGTGGCGCTGGTCCACCGCGGGGGCGCGACGCACGTCGAGGCGATCGGCGCGACGGCGGTGGGGGGCTCCGCTGCGATGCGCCGCGACACGGTCTTCCGTGTCGCGTCGATGACCAAGCCGGTCGTCGCGGTGGCCGCGATGGTCCTGGTGGAGGAGGGCCGGCTGCGGCTGGACGCCCCGGTGGACCCGTTCCTGCCCGAGCTGGCCGACCGCACCGTGCTGCGGCGCGTCGACGGGCCGCTGGACGACACCGTTCCCGCGCGGCGGCCGATCACGCTGCGGGACCTGCTGACCATGCGCTGCGGTTTCGGCCTGGTGCTGGACCCGCCGGGCACGCCGATCCAGCGGGCGCTGGACGAGGCCGGGCTCTCCCCCGGGCCGGACCCGTTCCCGTACTCGGCCGACGAGTTCCTGCGGAGGCTGGGGGAGCTGCCGCTGGCCTCCCAGCCCGGGGAGGCGTGGCTGTACCACACGGGCTTCGACGTCCTGGGGATCCTGGTCGAGCGTGCTGCCGGGCAGCCGTTGGAGTCCTTCCTGCGGGAGCGGGTCTTCGAGCCGATCGGGATGCGCGACACCGGGTTCCACCTGGCGCCGGAGCAGGCGGACCGGCTGCCGGCGTGCTACCTGACCGATACGGCCACCGGCGCGCCCGTGCCGATGGCCGATCCCCACGACTGGCACCGTCCGCCGGCCTTCGCGTCGGGCGGGGCGGGTCTGCTCTCCACCGCCGACGACTACCTGGCGTTCCTGCGGATGCTGTTGGACGGGGGCCGCTGCGCGGGCGGGCGGGTGCTGTCGCGCCGCTCGGTGGAGCTGATGACCGCCGACCAGCTCACCCCGGAGCAGCGGGCGGGGGCGGCGGCCCTGCTGGGCGAGGGCACCGGCTGGGGGTTCGGGGTGGCCGTGGCGCTGCACCGCACCCCGGAGGGGGGTGGTGCGGGCCGGTTCGGCTGGGACGGCGGCCGGGGCACCAGCGGCCACGCCGATCCGGACAGCGGGCTGGTGGGCGTCCTGCTGACCCAACTGGGGATGGACTCGCCGCACTCCCCCGGGCTGTTCGCCGACTTCTGGGGCGCGGCCTACGGTGCGGTCGACGGGTGAGGGCGGCTCAGCAGCTCCCGCGTTTCCTGCGGACGTAGATCTGTCGGCGCACCTTCGCCACCGGTCGGCCCTCGGCGTCGACGATGCTGGTGGCGTACCACTTCAGGAACTTCTCCCCGGTGCTGGTCGCGGCGCGGATCCGTGCCACCTCCTCGGGCGGCAGCGTCATCGTGGAGGTGAGCGTGCCGCGCCCGGGGGAGACGAACTCGATCTCGGCGGCCTTGTCCCAGACGATGTAGCCGCGGCCGAGCTGTTTGAGGGCCAGCAGCGTGAAGAACGGGTCGGTCATCGCCGACAGGGATCCGCCGAACGCCGTGCCGAAGATGGTGCGGTTGAGCGGGCCCAGCTTGAGGCGGACGGTGGCGCTGCTCCAGTCGTCGGCGATGTGGACCACCTTGATGCCCGCGCACCGGTAGGTGGGCCACAGGTTCATCAGCCGCCGCAGACGTGCCGGGCTGGCGTTCTTGAGGGGGTTCACGACGGTGTCCTCTCCCGGGTCCGCCGCGGACGCGTCGGCGGCCCGTCCGAAAACCGGTCGGTGTTCTCGGCCGAAATCCGGGGACCAGGTCCGGGTCGTGCCCTGCTGGTGCGGCGGGGCGCCCGGTGCCCGTCCTGGTGGGGCGCGTCGGCGGGGGAGGTCGGGGGGAGGCGCGTCGGTCGTTTCCGGCTGCGGGCGGCGCTTGGCCGGGCCGGGCGGCTCCGGCTGTTACAGTCATACAGAAAACACCAAAAAGGCGTACCGCAATCGGTTCCGCCCGCCTCCGTTTTTGTTCCGTGCCATCTTCACCGATCCGTTCGGACGACGCAGCCCGCGGACGATACGGAACCCTCCCGAGCAGCCCCGAGCAGAATCGGACGAATTCGAACACTGGTGCGTACGTGCACCGACGCACCGGCGCCGACCGGGGGGCCGCTGACCCGCCCAGGGAATATTCAGACCGGACATAGCGGACTCGCTCCTTGTGCCGGGGATTGCGCCTCGCGACCGTTCCGGTAACTTCTTTCCCACGGTTCATGACTTTGCGGAGGGATTCACCGTCTCTTCTCCACGGCGACGGCCCGCCGATTCCGGGCCGTGTCCGGGCAGGCGACCTATTCACTTTCGCGTCCAAGGAGTAGTGACTCCGTGATCGTTTGTCTCAGCACCAGCGCGTCCGCCGGAGTCCGGGAGGTGCGGGTATGACCCCTGATCTGCTCAGCCCCAGCGGTCCGAACGTCTCTCTGCGCCGGTCCGCGCCGTCGACCGTCTACCAGGTGGCGCCCGACGCCCTGCCCAAGCGGGTGCGGCGAGGCTCCGACGGGAGGTACTACGGCGAGGTGCCCTTGGTCCCCGTCCCCGCCGACGAGATCGACCGCCGTGACCGGGAGGCCCGGGGCCGCGGGGGGCCGGACCGGCCGCCTCGTCCCACCGCAGTTCCTGACCTGGACGGACACGACAACCGCCCCAACCCCATGGCCGTCACCACTCCAGCGGAGTTCGTGGCGGCCATGCGCCTGTTCCGTCGGTGGGCGGGCAACCCCTCCTACCGGAAGATGCAGCGCAACTGCGGCAACCGGTGCTCGGCCACCTCCTTCCACACCGCGTTGACCCAGGACAAGCTGCCCAAGCTCTCCCTCGTCGAGGCGTTCATCGCCGCGTGCGGCGGCGACGACGAGGAGTACCGCCGCTGGGCCACCGCCTGGCGGAGACTGGAGCTGGGCGGGCACAGTCCCGGCCACCGTCCCGGAGCCCCGCCGCCCCGGCCGACCCGGCGCCCCGACTCCTGCCCCCGGGAGGAGTCGGCGTGACCCGGCCGGGAAGGGCGCTCTCCCCGCGAGCGCGCTCCCCGGAGGAGAGGCTGTCTCCCCGCCCCGCCCGGTCCGGCGGCGCACTCCCCGCGGGCCCGGGCCGAACCCCGCCGCAACGGGAGCCGCAGCCGCGTCCTGACGCGCCTGCCCCGGCAGGCCGGGGCCGCAGCGGCCCTGCCGGGGCAGGCCGGGACCGCGGCGGCCG
>NZ_KQ950182.1:158258-181865 GCF_001517975.1 Thermobifida cellulosilytica TB100 | reverse complement strand
CCGCCGTGGTGGCCCTCCTCGAAGATCTCCGCGTCCAGCGAGGGGGTCTGCCAGTTCAGCGCCTGGCGGACGGTGCCGATGTTCTGCCCGGCGTAGGCGGACCAGGTCAGCCCGGTCGCCCCGAGCGCCAGGACGCCGACCAGCAGCCACAGGCCGGCCGATCCGTGCCAGGACAGCGTCGAGCCGCGTCCGGAGGCGCTCCGCTCGGGGAGCAGGGCGCGCCGCACCCGGGCGCCGGTGCGGCTGCGGCCCAGCCACAGGACGACGCCGCCGAGCGCCACCACCCACAGCCAGCTCGCGGCCAGTTCGCTGTAGAGGCGGCCGACCTCGCCCAGGTGGAGGTGGCGGTGGAGCATGCTGATCCAGGTGCGCACGGGCAGCGCGCCGCTGGTGCCGTAGACCTCCAGGGTGCCGAGGACGTCGGCGGTGTAGGGGTCGACGAAGACGCTGGAGCGCACGCCCTCCTCCAGGCCGTCCACGGCGAACAGGACCCGGGTGCTGTCCTCGGGGCCGCCGATGCGGACAGCGGTGAGGCTGCCCTCGGGGTGGGCCTGCCGGGCGGCCTCCACCTGCATGCTGACCGGCAGCGGCTGCCCCTGGTCCTCGACGTGCAACTGGTCGGCGTAGAGCCACTGCTCCAGTTGCGGGGTGAAGGCGTAGAGGAGGCCGGTGAGCGCGGCGACCGCGATGAACGGCGCGACCAGGACGCCGGCGTAGAAGTGCAGGCGCAGCAGGAGCGCCCGCAGCGGCGGCCACAGCGGCGAGCGCGGTGCGCCCCGGGAGGTCTGGGGGGCCGTGGCCGGTTCCGGGGACGGTGGTGGGGCGTGCTCCTGTGTGGACATCTCTCTCCTTCTTCGTCTGTGCCCCCACAGCGGACAGAACCCAATGACTCCGGACGCCCTCCCAAACGCCGGACATTTGCCTAGGATTGTCGTACAACTACCCAGAGTAAAACAAGAGAGTGTCGTACCTCACTTCCAGAACCTCGGAAATCTCACGGGGAACTGACGTCGCCCGTGCTAGCGGCCCGCCGGGCGGGCACGAAGCTCGCCCCCTCCCCGCCGGGGAGGAAGAATCGGGGCCATGAGCAACACCGACGACGTCCCGCTGCGCGACCGGCTGCGCGCCCTCCCGGTGTTCGACACCGACCTGCCCGAATTCGCCCCGGAGCGGACGCCCGAAACTCCGGCGGAGCTGTTCGTCGCGTGGCTGGAGGAGGCCCTGCGGGCGGGGGTGCCCGAACCGCACGTGGTGAACCTGGCCACCGCCGACGCGGCGGGCCGCCCCTCCTCCAGGTTCCTGATCCTCAGGGACGTCGACGAGACGGGCTGGCGCTTCGCCTCCGACTCCGCCAGCCCCAAGGGCCGCGACCTGGCCGCCAACCCCAACGCGGCGATCGCCTGCTACTGGCCGAAGCAGGGCCGCCAGATCCGGGCGCGCGGGCCCGTCGTGCCCGAACCCCCGGAGCGCTGCGCCGCGGACTTCCTGGCCCGCTCCCCCGAGGCCCGCGCCGAGGTGCTCGTGGGCGGCCAGAGTGAGCCGCTGGCCTCGGCCGCGGAACGCGCGGCGGCCGTGGCCCGGGCGCGGGAGCGGATCGCGGCCGAGCCTGGAACGGTGGCGCCCACGTGGACGCTCTACACCCTGCTGCCCGAGAGCGTGGAGTTCTGGCAGGCGTCCCCGGACCGCCGCCACGTCCGGCTGCGCTACACCCGGGACGGTTCCGGGGCCTGGACCCGCACCCGGCTGTGCCCGTGACCGGGCCGTACCGGCCCGGGGAGAGGGCTCAGCCGCCCGCGAGGACCAGCAGCAGGCCGGTCACGCCCGACACCAGCGCCCCGGCGCCCAGCAGCAGGGCGTTGCGGGGCCGTCCGACGGTGGACGGGGGCGCGGCCTCGTCGTGCTCGATGCTGAGGCGGCCGTCGGCGGGGGCCGCCACGACCGGACGGCCGTCGCGCAGCTCCACCCGGCCGCGCACGACCACGGGGTCGCCCACCCGGATGGCGCGCTCCCGGTACTCGAACTCGATCGTCTCGCCGCGGAAGACCCCGGAGACGCGGCCCTTGATCCGGCCCAGCAGGTCGTCGGCGGGGGCGGGGACGCCGCGCTGGGGGCGGGCGACGACGCGTTGGAGGCACAGGCTGACCCGCGTGGTGTCCGCCTCCTCCGGGTCCACCAGGATGGGCTGCTCGCCCGGCCGCCCGCCGTCGGCCCCGGTGAGGGCGAACGGCTCCGGAGAGCCGTAGTCGGCGATCGTGTCGTCGCCGAGCACCTGCTCCCGCTCCCCGGTCTCCTCCAGGGTGCGCCAGGTGGCGTAGTGGCGCACCACCTCGTGGCCGTGCCAGACGCACTCCACCCCGGCCAGCCGGGACTCCACGGTCCCGCCCGGCCCGGCCGCCGCCAGTCCGTGCAGGGTGACCTCGCTGCCGACCAGCGCGACGAACGCCCTGGGCCGCAGTTCCGCGAGATCGCGCCGGTGCATCCAGCGCCTGAGGGCGACGAAGCCCGCGGGTGCCAGAACCGCCGCGCCGACGAGGAGGGCCATTCCGATCACCAGCATGGAAGACGCCTCTCCTCCATTGTCACTCGCCGCGGGCTGCCCACGGTCCTGTGTCTGTTGTCCGTTCCCTACTTCTTTACCAGGATCTGTCACGGCTTCGGGCCGCAACCGCGTTCTCGGGAACGTCTCCAGTGATACCCGAAACGCTCCACGCCTGCTCGAATGACGGACGAACAGCACCGGAGGGAACGGAAAAGAACGTGGTGGGCGAGGCCGTGTCCGTTTCCGTCCGGGGCCGCGGCGAGTACGGGCGAGCGCCCGGCCGCCGCTAGTCTCGGACACTATGCAGCCTGAGATTCATCCGGAAGTGGCCAAGCTGTCGTTCCTGCTCGGCCGGTGGGAGGGGGTCGGCGTCGCCGGCTACCCCGGCGTGGAGGAATTCCGGTTCGGCCAGGAGATCGAGTTCACCCACGACGGCCACCCCTACCTGAACTACCGGAGCAGGGTGTGGCGCGTCAACGCGGACGGCTCCCTGGGGGAGCCGGTGACCTCGGAGTCGGGGTACTGGCGGTTGCGGCTGGACGCCGACAAGGAGGACGAGGAGAAGAAGGACTCCGACGAGCCCCCCGTCCACCTGGAGGTGCTGCTCTCCCACCCCGAGGGGTTCACCGAGGTCTACCTCGGCACGATCTTCGCGCACCGCGTGGAGATGCGCACCGACGTCGTGATGCGCACCGAGACCGGGCTCCCGGTGGCCGCGAGCCACCGGCTGTACGGGCTGTTCGGCGACGACCGCGAGACGCTGGGCTACGCCTGGGACCTGGCCGCCGACGGCAACGAGCTCCAGCCGTACATGTCCGCCCAGCTCAAGAGGACGTCTTCCTGAGGCGGAAGGTCCCGGACACGGGCGGACCCTCGGGCGTCTTGTCCGGCTCGCGCCGGGGCCGGTCGGACAAGGCCGGCCACCCGAGGGTCCGGGTGTCCACCGTGGATTCGCCAGGGCGATCCGAACGTGGTCGCCCTAACGGGCGAACACCTCGCGTGTCCGCAAAGAAATCACTTTTCGGACCACCTCCTTTCTCGCGTGCCTACGACGGTATGCGCACGGTGCGATCAGGGCAAACGCTTTTTCCTGCCGGACTGCCCGCCGGGGCCGGGCGTGCGCCCGCCCGGGTGCTGGGGCGCATAGGCTCACAGGTATGACTTCGCCGCTGCTCACGCGTCCCGGCGCGGTGGCCGCCGAGACGCCCGACCACGACATCGCCGCCCACTACGGGGAGCTCTTCCAGGAGCAGCGCGCCCTGGCGCGCGGCGCGGGCTGGACCGACCGGAGCAACCGGGGCGTCGTCCGCGTCACCGGCCCCGACCGGCTGGGCTGGCTGCACGACCTGACCAGCCAGCACCTGCGGGAGCTGGCCCCCGCAACCGCCACCGAGACCCTGGTGATGGACGCCAACGGACGGCTGAAGCACCACCTGTCCGTGGTGGACGACGGCACCGCGCTGTGGGCGCACGTGGAGCCGGGGACCGCCGCCGACCTCGCCGCGTTCCTGGAGTCCATGCGGTTCATGCTGCGGGTGGAGGTGGCCGACCTCAGCGCCGAGTACGCGGTCGTGACCGTCGCGGGTCCCGACCGGTCGGCCGTGCTGGACGGGGTCCGCGCCGCGCTGCCCGCCGAGACCGTGGTGCGCCCCGCCGCGGACGAGACCGACCTGTTCCTCCCCTCCGGGGCGCTGGAGGCCGTCACGGAGGCCCTGACCGCCGCGGGCGCCCGTCCCGCGGGGCTGTGGGCCTACGAGGCGCGCCGGATCGCCCTGCACCGGCCCAGGCTCGGCCTGGACACCGACCACCGCGCGATCGCCCACGAGATGGGGTGGATCGGCTCCGCCGTCCACCTGGACAAGGGCTGCTACCCGGGCCAGGAGACGGTGGCGCGGGTGCACAACCTGGGCCGCCCGCCGCGCCGCCTGGTGATGCTGCACCTGGACGGCACCGCCGAGCGGCTCCCCGCGCGCGGGGCGGACATCGAGCTCGACGGCCGCCCCGTCGGGTTCGTCGGCACCTCGGCCCGCCACTTCGAACTGGGTCCCATCGCCCTCGGGCTGGTCAGGCGGACCGTGCCGGTGGACGCGGAGTTCGTGGTGGACGGCATCGCCGCCGGCCAGGAGGTGGTGGTCAGCCCCGACACCGGCGCCAACGCGCAGATCTCGCTGCGGCGGCGCCCCCGCTGACGCGGGTCAGTGGAGCCGGAACACCTGCTTGCCCTCGGTCTCGTAGTCGCTGTAGGGCTTGGCCACGTAGGTGCCGGGACGGGCGTGGACGACGCTCTCCCGGCAGTCCTTCCAGGAGCGGGTGCGGTTCCAGGTGATCTCCACGTCGTGGGGGACGCCCCGGCGCAGCTCCACCGGCTCGGCGGTCGCCTCGACGCAGTCGGTGCTGGACCAGATCCGGTCCTCGCCGGAGGTGATGCGCAGCTCCACGGTCTTGGTGCCCACCTCGGCCGTGCAGACCGACGGGCCGATGTTGACCAGGCTGAAGGTGAACACGGGCTCGACGCCCGCGGCGTAGTCCTCCCGGTCCGACTCGACGCTCACGACCACGTCCTCGGGGTGGCAGGGGGCCGCGGCGGGCCGGGAGCCGCCGCCCCCGCCCTGCGGGACCGCGTTGGCCCCGGCGCCTCCGGCGGGGGCCACGCCCTGCCCTCCGCCGCTTCCGCCGCCCGCGGAGCCGTTTGCGCCGTCCGCCTCGTCGCCGCCGTCGGAGTCGTCCGCATCGTCGGCCTCCGCCGAGGGGGAGGCTGGAATACTGGGGTCGGTCCCCTCTCCGCTGTCGGGGGTGGTCTGCGGCTCGGCGCTGGAGTCCGTGCTCGCCGAGCTGACCGGGTCCCCCTCGTCACTGGAGGGGCGGCAGGCGTACGCGATCAGTGTCAGTACCGCGAGTACCCCCACCAACAGAAAGACACGCCGCCTCCAGTATGTCGCCCTGCTCACCGGTCCCGAAGCCATGGCCGTAAGTATCCCGGCTTCCGAGGTTTTGCACCTACCCGACCCGCCGTTGGAATTCTGATTGTCTATGACCGAAAACCCGTACCGTGCAGATGTTCTCGCCTGGTATGACGGCAACGCCCGGGACCTTCCGTGGCGCTCCGCGGACGCCACCCCGTGGGGTGTGCTGGTGAGCGAGGTGATGCTCCAGCAGACCCCCGTGGCGCGGGTGCTGCCCGCCTGGCAGGCGTGGCTGGAGCGCTGGCCGACCCCGGCGGACCTGGCGGCCGAGCCCGCGGGCGAGGCGGTGCGGATGTGGGGCCGCCTCGGCTATCCGCGGCGCGCGCTGCGGCTGCACGCGTGCGCCACGGCCATCGTGGAGCGGCACGGCGGGCGGGTGCCCGACTCACACGAGGAGCTGCTGGCCCTGCCCGGGGTGGGCGCCTACACCGCGGCGGCGGTGGCCAGTTTCGCGTTCGGGCAGCGGCACGCCGTGCTGGACACCAACGTGCGGCGGGTCCTGGAGCGCCTGGTGAACGGCAGGCAGTACCCGCCCAGGACGCCCACCCGGGCCGAGTACCGGCTCGCCGAGTCGCTGCTGCCCGAGGAGCCCGCGGTGGCCGCGCGCTGGGGGGTGGCGGTGATGGAGCTGGGCGCGCTGGTGTGCACCGCCCGCGCCCCCCGCTGCGGGGAGTGCCCGGTGGTCGACCGGTGCGCGTGGGTGCTGGCCGGGCGGCCCCCGCACGACGGTCCGCCGCGGCGCGGGCAGCGCTACGCGGGAACGGACCGCCAGGTGCGGGGTCGGCTGCTGGCGGTGCTGCGGGAGGCGCCCGGCCCGGTGCCCAAGTCCGCGCTGGACGCGGTGTGGGACGAGGACGCCCAGCGGGAGCGCGCCCTCGACGGGCTGGTGGCCGACGGTCTGGTGGACCCGCTGGAGACCGGCGAGTACGCGCTGCCGAGCTGACGCCCCCGCGGCCCGGTCAGCTCGTCTGCACGCTGACCCCGCCGAAGCAGGCCGCCCCGGGTTCGGGGGTCTGCGGCCCCTGCACGTAGGAGACGAGGAAGTCGACGACCCGCTCGTCCTCGGCGCTGTCGACGGTCAACTGCTTGCCCCAGGCGGAGAGCACCACCGGGGCGGGCAGGCCGTCGGCCGGGCTGATGATGATGTAGTCGCCCGTCGAGTACAGGCCGTGCAGGTACGCGAGCTGTGCGGGGTCGAGGTCCGGGTCGTGGGTGATCCACACCGCGCCGTGCTCCATGGAGTGCACGGCGTTCTCCGCGGGCACCGGGACGGTGTAGACGCCGCAGTTCAGCCAGACGGGGTTGTGGTCGCCGCCGACCGGGGGGTACTGCGGGTAGTCCACGGTCCCCTCGACGTGGTTGTAGGAGGAGACGTCGAAGGTCTGCACCCCGGGGATGTCCCCCGGTTCCTCGACGCCCTGGGCGGCGGGCGGCCGGGGGCGGGAGTCGGTGCCGGTGCCGCCTCCGCCGCTGTCCGAGCCTCCCAGGACCACGACGGCCGCGACCACCACGACGACGAGGAGGACGAGCACGGCCGCCACGCCGCCGATGATCCAGCCGAGCGCCCCGGAGCCGCCGGACCGTCGGGGCACCGCCCCGGGCTGCGGGTAGGGGCCTGGCGGGTACGGCCCGTGCGGCCCGGGAGCCCCCTGGTGGAGCGGGGGTCCCTGGACGGGAGGGCCGACGGGGGGCGGAGGCTGCCCGGGGACTCCGGGCTGTCCGACGGGGCCGGAGGGGCCGGACGGTCCGCCGCCGGGACCGGGGGGCTGGGGGCCGTGGGGCGGCTGCGCAGGATGGTTCACAGCGCAGACCCTACCGCCGCGGAGGTGTCTTTTCCCAGACCGGAGGGTGTTTTTGTCCGGGACGGGCCGGGGCCTGCACGACGAGGAGGGGCGGTCCGTGGACCGCCCCTCCCCTCGTGTGTCGGGTGCGTGCCGGCCGGAGCCGGACCGTGTGTCGGAGCGTCAGCTCTGCTGCGCGCCCACCTCGGCGGTCTCCGGGACCGCCTGCGGCTTGGGCACGCCGCGGAAGGTGAACTTGGCCTCGGCGCCCTCGCCCTCGGCGTCGACGATGACGATCTGGCCGGCCTTGAGCTCGCCGTAGAGGATCTTCTCCGACAGGGCGTCCTCGATCTCGCGCTGGATCGTGCGGCGCAGCGGCCGGGCGCCCAGCACCGGGTCGTAGCCCCGCTCGGCGAGGATCTTCTTGGCGTTCGGCCGGACCTCGATGCCCATGTCGCGGTCCTTGAGCCGCTCGTCCAGCCGCGCGACCATCAGGTCGACGATGGCGAAGATCTCCTTCTCGGTCAACTGGTGGAACACGATCGTGTCGTCCACGCGGTTGAGGAACTCGGGCCGGAAGTGCTGCTTGAGCTCCTCGTTGACCTTGGCCTTCATGCGGTCGTAGTTGGTCTTGGTGTCGTCCGGCCGCGCGAAGCCCATGGGCTGCCCCTTGGAGATGTCCCGGGTGCCCAGGTTGGTGGTCATGATGATGATCGTGTTCTTGAAGTCGACGTTGCGGCCCTGGGCGTCGGTGAGGCGGCCCTCCTCCAGCACCTGGAGCAGCGAGTTGAAGATGTCGCCGTGCGCCTTCTCGATCTCGTCGAACAGCACCACCGAGAACGGCTTGCGCCGCACCTTCTCGGTGAGCTGGCCGCCCTCCTCGTAGCCGACGTAGCCGGGGGGCGAGCCGAACAGGCGGGACACGGTGTGCTTCTCCATGAACTCGCTCATGTCGAGCTGGATCAGCGCGTCCTCGTCGCCGAACAGGAACTCCGCCAGCGTCTTGGACAGCTCGGTCTTCCCCACACCGGACGGGCCGGCGAAGATGAACGAGCCGCCGGGGCGCTTGGGGTCCTTCAGGCCCGCACGGGTGCGCCGGATCGCCTGGGAGAGCGCCTTGATGGCGTCCTCCTGGCCGATGACGCGCTTGTGCAGCTCCTCCTCCATGCGGAGCAGGCGGGAGGACTCCTCCTCGGTGAGCCGGAAGACCGGGATGCCGGTGGCGGTGGCCAGGACCTCGGCGATGAGCTCCTCGTCCACCTCGGCGACGCTGTCCATGTCGCCGGCCTTCCACTCCTTCTCCTTCTGGGCGCGCTTGGCCTGGAGCCGCTTCTCGTCGTCGCGCAGCGCGGCGGCCCGCTCGAAGTCCTGGGCGTCGATCGCGGCTTCCTTGTCGCGGCGCACCTTGGCGATCTTCTCGTCGAACTCGCGCAGGTCCGGCGGCGCGGTCATGCGGCGGATGCGCATGCGCGACCCGGCCTCGTCGATCAGGTCGATGGCCTTGTCCGGCAGGTAGCGGTCGCTGATGTAGCGGTCGGCGAGCTGGGCGGCGGCCACGAGCGCCCCGTCGGTGATGGACACCCGGTGGTGGGCCTCGTAGCGGTCGCGCAGGCCCTTGAGGATCTCGATGGTGTGCGAGATCGTGGGCTCGTCGACCTGGATGGGCTGGAAGCGGCGCTCCAGCGCGGCGTCCTTCTCCAGGTACTTGCGGTACTCGTCGAGCGTGGTGGCGCCGATGGTCTGCAACTCGCCGCGGGCCAGCATCGGCTTGAGGATGGAGGCGGCGTCGATCGCGCCCTCGGCGGCGCCCGCGCCGACCAGGGTGTGCAGCTCGTCGATGAACAGGATGATGTCGCCGCGGGAGCGGATCTCCTTGAGGACCTTGCGCAGCCGCTCCTCGAAGTCGCCGCGGTAGCGGCTGCCCGCGACCAGGGCGCCGAGGTCGAGCGTGTAGAGCTGCTTGTCCTTGAGGGTCTCGGGGATCTCGCCCTTGACGATCTTCTGGGCCAGCCCCTCGACCACCGCGGTCTTGCCGACGCCGGGGTCGCCGACCAGCACCGGGTTGTTCTTGGTGCGCCGCGACAGCACCTGCATGACCCGCTCGATCTCCTTGTCGCGGCCGATGACCGGGTCGAGCTTGCCCTCGCGGGCGGCCTGGGTCAGGTTCCGTCCGAACTGGTCGAGCACCAGGGAGGTGGAGGGGGCCGACTCCGAGGCGGTTCCGGCGGCCTGCGGCTCCTTGCCCTGGTAGCCGTGGAGCAACTGGATGACCTGCTGGCGCACCCGGTTGAGGTCGGCGCCCAGCTTCACCAGCACCTGCGCGGCCACGCCCTCGCCCTCGCGGATGAGGCCGAGCAGAATGTGCTCCGTGCCGATGTAGTTGTGTCCCAGTTGCAGAGCCTCGCGCAGCGAGAGCTCCAGGACCTTCTTGGCACGGGGGGTGAAGGGGATGTGGCCGGACGGGGCCTGCTGCCCCTGCCCGATGATCTCCTCAACCTGCTGGCGGACGGCTTCGAGGCTGATGCCGAGGCTCTCCAGAGCCTTGGCCGCGACGCCCTCGCCCTCGTGGATGAGGCCGAGCAGGATGTGCTCCGTGCCAATGTAGTTGTGGTTGAGCATCCTGGCCTCTTCCTGCGCCAGGACAACCACGCGCCGTGCGCGGTCGGTAAACCTCTCGAACATGTCTCGTCGCTCCTCACAGAGCGGTCAGGCAGGGACGGAAGTTCCGACCCTCACTTTCCGCCGATCGGCCCCCCGAGGCGAAAGGGAACCTCCGGGGGCACTTTCGCACCCGTCTACACCGCGCCGACCGGCTGCCCGGACGGCCACACGACTACACCCACACCACCGATCTCTTCACACGGTGCCATGCCAAGAGACTTTCCCCGACGATAGGGCGTTCATCCTCATCCAACTACTGTTGGAGCCTCATGTGTTCCGAGTACGCCGCAAGCGAACGGCCCGTGCCTCTCCATGACGTGAGAGAACACGGGCCGTGATGCGTGTTCGCGGTGTTATTTGCTCTGAGCGAACACTCGTCCCAGCGCTCCGGCGGCGGTCCGGGTCCCGCGGGGAGCCCGGGTCACGCCCTCAGCGGCGAGGCATGATCCAGGTCCGGGGTGGTGGGGCGCCGTCGGTCAACGCTGGGCGGCGTGGTACTCGTCCATGATCGCCTGGGGGATGCGGCCCCGCTCGCTGACCTGCTTGCCCGCGGCCTTGGCCCAGGCGCGGATCTCGGCGCTGCGCTCCCGGCTGGGCGCGCTGCGCTGCTTGCTGCGGGAGCTGTTGCGCTTGGTCGGGGCCTTGCGGGCGGCCTCGACGAAGGGCGCGAGCGCGGCGCGGAGCTTGGCCGCGTTGTCGACGCTCAGGTCGATCTCGTAGGTGGAACCGTCGATTCCGAAGGAGACGGTCTCGTCGGCCTCGCCCCCGTCGAGGTCGTCGACGAGGAGCACCTGCACCTTTTGTGCCATGCCCGAGTCCTTTCTCGGTAGAGAAGCGTGTTAGCAATCCATTGAATGCAAATCTATACCTCATTCATTGGAAAGACAATTCGCTCCGCCCTCGATAAAGTTACTTTCACTCCGGCACAAGATAACGGGAAAAACATTCATGGCATGCTCGGGTCCGGACCGGCAGATCCGGCCCGGCCGTTCATAAGGAGACACGGGAGGGCATTCCCCCGGTGCCGCTTAGCGTCCCCCGGCCTCTTCCCCGGCCCCGTGGACTTCCTCAGAAGCGCTCTGCGCCTTGTTTGCGTCGGCATCGGCGGCGGCTTTGCCGTCCGGCGTCCCACGCGTCACCGATTCACTCTCCTCCACCGGTCTGCCGTCCGAAGTCCTGGGGGCCATCTCCTTACGCAGCAGTGTGTAGACCGCCACACAGAACACCGTCGCGACAACAACGGGAGGGATCAGTGCCGACAATACGTCCCACATCAGACGCACCCTTCTCCTGGCCGTTCCTTTATACAACGATTACCCCAGGCAGGGGATGTCTGGTCGGCCACGCGGCGCGACGGCCGTTTGGCGGCTGACAGGCCCAGGTCATCATAGGCGGGCCGGCCGGCTGTTCCTCCCGGGGGGTGCGGCTCCGTTTAGCCCCCGGCGGGAGCGGCTAAAGACCCGTCAGGTATCCCGCTCAGCCTAAAACACCCGGCACACCGGACCAAAAGGCGACGGCGTGTAGCCGCCGCGGAACTCAAACACCCCTCACCACACGGACCGTATTAAAGCGAGTGCGTCCACAAAGCGTTCCGCAACAGCCCGTATGGACAAACCCCGCCCGGCTTCTTGTCCGCATCGCACAGATTACCTCCTCTATCCCACCGCCGATCCCCCGGCTTTAGGGTCCGTCCCGCCCGGAAGTTGTGGGATCGTTGCAGGGTGGCCGGACGGACCGGCGGGCCCCGACAACTGGTGTGCCGGGACACCCACCTCCCTGGGCATTGAGAGGACCTCTTCGTGGAGTTCCACGCCGATCTGCATATCCACTCCAAGTACTCGCGGGCGTGCAGCAAGGATTGCGACCTGGAACACCTCGCCTGGTGGGCCGCCCGCAAGGGGATCGCTCTGGTGGGGACCGGTGATTTCACTCACCCCGCCTGGCGGGCCGAACTGGAACGGGACCTGGTCCCGGCCGAGCCGGGGCTGTTCCGGCTGCGCCCGGAAATCGAGTCGCGCATCCTGCGGACCCTGCCGCCGCACTGCCAGACCCTGCCCCGGTTCATGCTGTCGGTGGAGATCTCCACGATCTACAAGCGCGACGACCGCACCCGCAAGGTCCACCACCTGCTCTACGCGCCGTCGCTGGAGGCCGCCGCGGCGATCACCGCCGACCTGGCCAAGATCGGCAACCTCGCCTCCGACGGCCGCCCCATCCTGGGCCTGGACTCCCGGGACCTGCTGGACATCACCCTCTCCAGCGACCCGGGCTCCTACCTGGTGCCCGCCCACATCTGGACGCCGTGGTTCTCTGCGCTGGGCTCCAAGTCGGGGTTCGACGCCATCGCCGACTGCTACGCCGACCTGGCCGACCACATCTTCGCGGTGGAGACCGGGCTGTCCAGCGACCCGGCCATGAACTGGATGGTGTCCTCCCTGGACTCCTACACCCTGGTCAGCAACTCCGACGCGCACTCCCCGCCGATGCTGGCCCGCGAGGCCACGCGGTTCGACACCGACCTGGACTACTACGCGGTGCGCCGGGCCCTGGAGACCGGGGAGGGCTTCCGCGGCTCGGTGGAGTTCTTCCCCGAGGAGGGCAAGTACCACCTGGACGGGCACCGCAAGTGCGGCGTCCGCCTCGACCCGGCCGCCACCCGGGAGCTCAAGGGGCGCTGCCCGGTGTGCGGCAAGCCGGTCACGGTCGGCGTGTTCCACCGGGTCAACGAGCTCGCCGACCGTCCCGAGGGCTACCGGCCGGAGGGGGCCGCGGACTTCACCAGCCTGGTCCCGCTGCCCGAGATCGTCAGCGAGATCGAGGGGGTGGGCCCCAAGAGCAAGCGCGTCCTGGGCGAGGTGGCGCGGCTGGTGGCCGCCCTCGGCCCGGAGCTGGACATCCTCACCTCGGTGCCGCTGGACGAGGTGACCAGGGTCGGCGGCGAACTGCTCGGCGAGGCGGTGGCCCGGCTGCGGCGCGGAGAGGTGGTCCGCGAGGCCGGATACGACGGCGAGTACGGCGTCATCCGCATGTTCCACCCCGACGAGCTGCGCGCCGAGGCCGACACGCTGGCGCTCTTCAGCGAGCTGGACCTCGCCCCGGCGCCGCAGCCCGCCCCGGCCCGAGCCCCCCGTGCGCAGCAGCGCCCCGAACCGTCCGCCCCGGCGCGGACGGCGGAGCAGGGGGAGCCCGCCGAGCCCGTGCTGTTCACGGAGGAGGAGACCGCGCTGCGGCCCCGGCCGCAGAGCCTGCTGGACGGGCTCGACCCGGACCAGCGCGCGGCGGCCGAGCACACCGGCGGGCCGCTGCTCGTCGTGGCCGGCCCCGGCACCGGCAAGACCCGCACGCTGACCCACCGGATCGCCCACCTGGTGGCCGAGCGCGGGGTGCCCGCCGAGCGGTTCCTGGCCATCACCTTCACCCGGCGGGCCGCCGACGAGCTGCTGGAGCGGCTGGAGGCCCTGCTGGGCGAGAAGGCCGCGGCGATGACCGTCACCACCCTGCACGGCCTGGGCGCGCTGATCCTGCGCGAGCAGCACGAACGCGCCGGGCTGGGCGCGGACTTCACCGTCGTGGACGAGAGCCTGCGCCAGGAGATCGCCGCCGAGGTGGCGGGCTCGGCCGCCGCCGGGCGGCGCCTGCTGGCCCGCCGCGACACCGAGCCGCACGGCGCGGACGACGAGGTCGCGCGGTTCGAGGCGCGGCTGCGCGAGGCGGGCCTGGTGGACTTCACCGACCTGGTGCGCCTGCCGGTGCGGCTGCTGTCGGCCGACGAGGAGCTCACCGCGTCCTACCGGCGCCGCTGGACGCACATCAGCGTGGACGAGTACCAGGACGTCGACGAGACGCAGTACGCGCTGCTGCGGCTGCTGGCCGGGCCGGAGGCGGACCTCACCGCGATCGGCGACCCCGACCAGGCCATCTACGGCTTCCGCGGCGCCGACGTGGGGTTCTTCCTGCGGTTCACCGAGGACTACCCGAGTGCTCGCACGGTCCGGCTGGGCCGCAACTACCGGTCCAACTCGACCATCGTGAACGCGGCGGTGCAGGCCATCGCCCCCGCGTCCCTGGTGCCGGGGCGGGAGCTGCGCGCGGTCGGCGAGTTCGGCGAGGCGCCGCGGATCGGCGTGCACGTGGCCGCGGACGAGCACGCCGAGGCGGCCTTCGTGGCCCGGGCCATCGACCGGCTGCTCGGCGGGACGTCGCTGCACTCGCTGGACAGCGGCCGGGTGACCGAGGACGGGGACGACTCGCTGTCCTTCAGCGACATCTGCGTGCTGTACCGCACCGACGCCCAGAGCGAGGCGATCATCAGCGCGTTCAACACCTCGGGCATCCCGTTCCAGAAGCGTTCGCACGACCGGCTGCTGGCCCGCCCGGAGGTGCGGCTGCTCACCGCCGAGCTGCCGCACCACCCGGAGGGCCCGGTGGTGGAGCGGGTGCGCTCCGCGGTGGGGGCGCTGTGCCGCCGCTACGCCGACCACGAGCGCCGGGTCACCGACCTGATGACCGCGGGCGAGCTGGTGGCCCCGCTGGCCGAGCGGTGCGGGGAGGACCTGTCGGAGTTCCTCTCCGCGCTGGCGCTGGGCGCCGAGGTGGACGCGCTGGACCCGCGCGCCGACCGGGTGTCGCTGCTCACCCTGCACGCGGCCAAGGGCCTGGAGTACCCGGTGGTGTTCCTGGTCGGCTGCGAGGACGGGCTGCTGCCGTTCCGCTTCCCCGGGGAGGAGCGCGGCGACGAGGCCGAGGAGCGCCGCCTGTTCTTCGTGGGGATCACCCGGGCGCAGCACCGGCTGTACCTGTCCCGGGCCCGGCGGCGCACCCGGCGGGGGAGCACCTACGAGGCGGCGGCCTCGCCGTTCCTCGCCGCGATCAGCCCCGAGCTGACCATGCAGGTGGACGCGGAGTCGGCGACCCGCAGGCGTCCCCGGGACCGGCAGCTTCGGCTGCTCTAGCCCGTTCCGCCCCGGGCGCGGTCCTCCGCCCCGGGGCGGTCCAGGTGCAGCAGCATGCGAGTGTTGCCGAGGGTGTTCGGCTTGACCCGGTCCAGACCGAGGAATTCGGCGACGCCCTCGTCGTAGGAGCGCAGCAGCTCCTCGTAGACGCTGGCGGAGACGGGGGTGCCCTGGATCTCGACGAAGCCGTGCCGGGCGAAGAACTTGGTCTCGAAGGTGAGGCAGAAGACCCGGCGCACTCCGAGCTCGCGGGCGGTGTCCAACAGCGCCGAGACGATGCGGTGTCCCACACCGCGGCCCTGGACCTGCGGGTCCACGGCGACGGTGCGCACCTCGGCCAGGTCCTCCCAGAGCACGTGCAGCGCACCGCAGCCGACGACCCTCGTGGTCCTGCCGTCGTCGAGCTCGCCCACCCAGAACTCCTGCACGTCTTCGTACAGGGTGACCGTGCTCTTGCCGAGTACCCGGCCTTCCCCGCTGAAGAGGTCGATGAGCCTGCGGATGTGGACGACGTCTCGGGTGCGCGCCCGACGGACGGTGATCTTTTCTTCTGTTGTCATCGCCGAGTCAGCTTATCCGCAACACGGATGCGACGCCGTCGGATGTGGGAACGGTTCTGCCGTGCGCTGCGGCGCGGGGCGGACGTCGCCGCGGGCACGGGTCGGTGGTCGGCACCGTCTCCGCGAAGAGCGGTTTCGGCGGATCGGCGGTGGTGGTTCAGATCAGGTGCCGGCGGGCGGCCCAGACGACCGCTTCGATGGGGGTGTTGACCCCGAGCCGGTCACAGACCGAACGGAGGCGGCGGCGCAGGGTGCGCGCGCTGAGTTCCAGGCGGCGCGCCGCCACGTCGGTGGTGACACCGGTGGCGATCTCGGCCAGCATCCGGAGGTCGGCCTCGTTGAGGACGGTCGTGTGCGCACGCCCCTCCTCCGGGTCGTGCTTCCGGGTCTGAGCGGGCACGAGGCAGCAGTCGCGCAGGACCGACCCGTTCTGCTCCTTACCGGTCGTCTGACGTACGAGTGTGGCCTGTTCCACTCCGTCCTCCCTCATCCATCGTGGTGAGTGCGGAACAACGACTCATCGCCGCAAAGACACACATTCAGATGAATTACGAGGCCCTTTGGTTCGCACTTTCAGTGTTTTTCCTGAAACTCTGCGCCATATCGACCGCATGCCCTCTCCCGGCGCCGGGACGGCGGAGCCGCGGTGGTCGGACTTTCGCGCGCTCGCACGCAGCGGTCTGGGACGGACAGACGCCGCGCGGACACGTGCTCACCAAACAGTGATCGAAACGGCCGTGACCGCCTCGCCCCCTCGTTATCTGCTGTGGCCCTCTACGACAAACACGCGGATTTCTCCGCTCCCCGCAAAACGCTAAGCGGCAGGCGACAGAGCGTCAAGAGCCATTTGGACACGAAAGGTGATTTGGTAGACACCAACAGTGATCAATGATTGGGGCAAGCACCTACCTGGCAGCTCTGACCTGCGAAGACAATGTCAGGGGCGGTCCGACCAGGGGGTGCCGCAAAAGATCAAAGAGTATTCCCCCGAGGTCACGGTCGGGCCTTCCGGACGGCCCTTCCAGGATTTTGGTACCGCTGCGGCGGGCACGGGACGGCCCGCCCCGTGCGGGATCGCACGCGGGCGGGCCGTCCGACGTCAGGACTGGGTCTGGCGGACCAGCGGGAACAGGATCGTCTCGCGGATGTTCTTCCCGGTGAAGGCCATCAGCAGCCGGTCGATGCCCACGCCCACGCCCCCGGTCGGCGGCATGGCGTACTCCAGGGCGCGCAGGAAGTCCTCGTCCAACTGCATCGCCTCGGGGTCGCCCCCGGCGGCCAGCAGCGACTGCTCGGTGAGGCGGCGCCGCTGCTCGACCGGGTCGACCAGCTCCGAGTAGCCGGTGCCCAGCTCCATGCCGAACCCGATCAGGTCCCACTTCTCGGTGAGCAGCGGGTCCTCGCGGTGCTGGCGGGTCAGCGGGCTGGTCTCCAGCGGGTAGTCGCGCACGAAGGTCGGCTGGATCAGGCTGTCCTCGACCAGCTCCTCGAACAGGTGCTCCACGAGCTTGCCCGGCCCCCACGCCGGGTTCCACTCGACGCCGCGCGCGTCGGCCAGCTTGCGCACGGTCTCCACCGGCGTCCGGGGCGTGACCTCCTCGCCCAGGGCCTCCGAGACCGCGCCGTACAGGGTGATCTCGGGCCAGTCCCCGCCCAGGTCCACCTCGGTGTCGCCGCGCCGGACCACCGTGCTGCCGAACACCGCGGTGGCGGCCTCCTGGATGAGGTCGCGGGTGATCTCGGCCATCACGTTGTAGTCGGCGTAGGCCTGGTAGAACTCCAGCATCGTGAACTCGGGGTTGTGCGTGGAGTCCGCGCCCTCGTTGCGGAAGTTCCGGTTGATCTCGAAGACCTTCTCGACCCCGCCGACCACCATCCGCTTCAGGTACAGCTCGGGGGCGATGCGCAGGTACAGGTCGAGGTCGTAGGCGTTGATGTGGGTGACGAAGGGGCGCGCGGTGGCCCCGCCGTGCACCTGCTGCAACATCGGCGTCTCGACCTCGATGTAGCCGCGGTCGTGCAGCCCGTCGCGCAGTGCGCGCACCGCGCGGGAGCGGTGGACGACCATCTCCCGCGCCTCGGGGTTGACGATGAGGTCCACGTAGCGCTGCCGGACCCGCGCCTCGGGGTCGGTCAGCCCCTTGTGCTTGTCGGGCAGCGGGCGCAGGCACTTGGCGGTCAGCGTCCAGGAGTCGGCGAGGACCGACAGCTCACCGCGGCGGGAGGTGATCACCTCGCCCTCCACGCCGACGTGGTCGCCCAGGTCGACGTCGCTCTTCCAGGCCGCCAGGCGGTCGGCGCCCACCTTGTCCAGGGAGAGCATGACCTGGATGTCCCCGGAGGCGTCCCGGATCGTGGCGAAGCAGAGTTTGCCCCCGGTGCGGTACAGCATGACCCGCCCGGCCAGCGCCACGCGCTCCCCGGTGTGGGTGTCCGGTGCGAGGTCGCCGTGTTTGGCCCGGACCTCCGCGATGGTCGTGCTGCGCGGGAAGGTGACCGGGTAGGGGTCGACCCCCTCCTGGCGCAGTCGGTTCAGCTTCTCGCGGCGAACCCGCATCTGTTCCGGCAGATCATCCAGTACTTCGCTCACGCAGACGATCCTATCTGCGCTCGGGAAACGCCGGGACCGCGGCGGAGGGTGCCGGGACGGCGGCAGGCGGCGGCCGGGGCGGCTCCGGCCGCCGCGGCGGCGCGGGTCAGGTGTTGCGTTCGAACACCATGCGCAGGCCCATGAGGGTCAGCCACGGCTCGTGGACGTCGACCGTCTCGCACTCGTCCACCACCAGGGGCGCCAGTCCCCCGGTGGCCACCACGGTGACGTCGTCCACGTCGTCGGTGAGCTCCTGGGCCATGCGGTCCACGATGCCGTCGACCTGGCCCGCGAACCCGTAGACGATGCCGGAGCGCAGCGCCTCGGTGGTGTTCTTGGCGATGACCGCCCGCGGCTTGACGATCTCCACCATGTGCAGTTGCGCGCCGCGCCGCGACAGCGCCTCCACGGAGATGTCGATGCCCGGGGCGATCGCGCCGCCCACGTACTCGCCGCGGACGCTGACCGCGTCGAAGGTGGTGGCGGTGCCGAAGTCCACGACGACCGCCGGGCCGCCGTACAGCTTCACCGCGGCCAGCGCGTTGACGATGCGGTCGCTGCCGACCTCCTTGGGGTTGTCCATGCGGATCGGGACGCCCGTCTTGACTCCGGGTTCGACGATGACGGCGGGCACGTCCCGGTAGTGGCGGCGGAACATCTGCCGCATCTCGTTCTGCACCATCGGGACGGTGCAGCACATGGCGATGCCGTCGATGTGGTCGCTGACCGTCGTGCCGGAGTGGACCAGGTTCTGCACGACCACGGCCCACTCGTCGGCGGTCCGCCGTCCCTTCGACGAGACTCTCCAGTGTTCCAGTAGATCCTCGCCCTCGAACAGACCGAAGACGGTGTCGGAGTTGCCGACATCGATCGTGAGCAGCATGGGGGCCTACCAAAAAGGGGATTCGTGCCGACGGTCAGGAACTCTCACGGAGGTCGAGCGCGATGTCCAGTGCGGGACTGGAATGCGTCAGAGCGCCAACCGCAAGATAGTCCACTCCGGTGGCGGCCACATCCGCCGCGCGGTCCAGGGTGAGCCCGCCGCTGGACTCCAGCCGCGCCCGCCCCGCCACCAGGGCGACGGCTTCCCGCAACTGCGGCACGGTGAAGTTGTCGAGCAGGAGTTCCTCGGCCCCCGCCGCCAGCGCCGGCTCGATCTGGTCGATCCGGTCCACCTCGACCTCCAGCGGCACGTCCGGGAAGCGCTCGCGCACCGCGCGCACCGCCTCGGCCACCCCTCCGGCCGCGGCCACGTGGTTGTCCTTGATCAGGGCCGCGTCGGCCAGCCCGAAGCGGTGGTTGACCCCGCCGCCGCAGCGGACCGCGTACTTCTCCAGGACCCGCAGGCCCGGGTGGGTCTTGCGGCTGTCGCGGACGGCCGCGCCGGTGCCCGCCACGGCGTCCACCCAGGCGCGGGTGGCGGTGGCGATGCCCGACAGGTGGGTGAGGAAGTTCAGCGCGGTCCGCTCCGCGGTGAGCAGGTCCCGGGTGCGGGCGGTGACGGTCATGAGGACGTCGCCGCGCCTGACGCGGTCGCCGTCGCGGACGTGGCGGACCACCTCCAGCACGCCCCCGCACACCATGCGGAAGACCAGCTCGGCCACTGGCAGCCCGGCGACCACCCCGTCGCGGCGGGCCACCACGTCGGCGGTGCGGGTCTGGGCGGCGGGGACGGTGGCGACGGTGGTGACGTCGACCTGCTCTCCCGAGCAGTCCTCGGCCAGCGCCGTGCGCACCAGCTCCTCGTGCCACTCGACGGCGGGGCGGGCCCGCTCGGGGGCGGCCCCGCGGCGCGCGGCCTCGGGCACGGCGATCCGGTCGAGCTCCTCGACCAGTGCTGCGGGGAGCGTGTAGGGGCGCATCGACGTCTCCTCCCTGATTCCCGACGCGTCGAGGACGAAGGTCCGGGAGCGCGCCTCGGCGGACGGCTGCTCGTGGTCGGCTCTCCAGTGCGAGCCCCGGGTCTCCCGGCGGCGCTCGGCGGCCCGCACCAGGGCGCAGGCGACGGTGAACAGGTTGGTGGCCTGCCAGGCGGGCACGCCCGGCGGCACGTCGCCGGTGGCGCGCGCGGCGAGCGCGGACAGCGTCGCGGCGGCCTCGGCGAGCCCGGCGGCGTCGCGGCGCACCCCGACGTGCCGGGACATGGCCTCCCGCAGCTCCGGCAGGAGCGCGGGGTCGACCAGGCCGACCGGGCCGCCGCGGCCGGGGGCCGCCGGGGCGGAGGGGTCGGGCGGCTGCTCGTCGACCAGTGCGGCGGCGATGCGGTCGGCGAAGACCACCCCTTCGAGCAGGGAGTTGGAGGCGAGCCGGTTGGCCCCGTGCACGCCGGTGCGGGCGACCTCGCCGATCGCGTAGAGCCCGGCGATGCCCGTGCGCCCGTCGCGGTCGACCCGGACCCCTCCGGAGGCGTAGTGCGCGGCCGGGGCGACCGGGACGAGGTCGGTGACCGGGTCGATGCCGTGGGCGCGGCAGGAGGCGAGGATGGTGGGGAAGCGGCGCTGCCACTTGTCGGCCCCGAAGTGGCGGGCGTCCAGGTAGACGTGGTCGGCGCCGGTCTCGGCCATGGCGCGGGCGATGCCGCGCGCGACGACGTCGCGGGGCGCCAGGTCGGCGAGTTCGTGGACGCCCGCCATGAAGCGGCGGCCCCGCACGTCCACGAGGAACGCGCCCTCGCCGCGCACCGCCTCCGACACCAGGGGCTGGCGGCCCCGGGCCTGGGGTCCCAGCCACAGCACGGTCGGGTGGAACTGGACGAACTCCAGGTCCTGGACGGCGGCTCCGGCGCGCAGCGCCAGCGCCAGGCCGTCCCCGGTGGACACCTCCGGGTTGGTGGTGGAGGCGAACACCTGGCCCATGCCGCCGGTGGCCAGGACGACGGCCCCGGCGCGCACCGCGCCCACCCCGTCGCGCTCGCCCTCGCCCATGACGTGCACGGTGACGCCGTGGACGCGGCGCGCGCCCCGCTCGTCGGTGCCGAGCAGCAGGTCGGGGACGAAGGCGTGCTCGACGACCTCGATGCGGTCCTGGGCGCGGACCGCCTCCACCAGGGCGCGTTCGATCTCCGCCCCGGTGGCGTCCCCTCCGGCGTGCGCGATGCGGTCGGCGCGGTGGCCGCCCTCGCGGGTGAGCGCGAGCTCCCCCGTCGCGGTCCGGTCGAAGGCGGTCCCCTGGGAGATGAGCCAGTGCAGCGCCGCGGGCCCCTCCTGGACCAGGATCCGCACCGCCTCGGGGTCGCACAGCCCCGCCCCCGCCTCGACGGTGTCCACCAGGTGCGCCCACGGGTCGTCGCCGGGGTCCACGGCCGCGGCGATGCCGCCCTGGGCCCAGCGGGTGGAGCCGTTGGCGAGCAGGTCCTTGGTGACGAGCAGGACCCGGCCCTTCTCGGACCGCTCGACGTAGCGGAGCGCGGTGCTGAGCCCCGCGATCCCGGAGCCGACGACGACCACGTCGGTCTCGATGGTCCATCCGGGTTCCGGTGCGGTCAGCCGGAGCGGCAGCGGGACAGGGCTCGCACTCACGACGGAGCTCCCTGGGGGTGAGAGGGGCGGTTCACAATGTCAGCGGAACGTTATCAATCAGCCTGGTCTCCCCCACCCACGCGGCCACCGCCAAGACGGCTTCGCCCCGGTAGTCGCCGTCGACCTCGGTGAAGGTGGCGGGGTCGACCAGTGCCAGGTAGTCGACGCTGACGGGGGGCGTGGCGTGCGCGGCCTCGCCGAGCACCGCGCCGGCCGCGGCGAGCACCGCGGCGGGGCCGGAGGGGGCGGCGTCGGCGCCCGCGAACAGCGCCCGCGACAGCGCCAGGGCGCTGGTCCGTTCCTCGGGGCTCAGGTAGACGTTGCGGCTGGAGGTGGCCAGCCCGTCGGGGTCGCGCACGGTGGGCGCGGACAGGATCGTGACGGGCAGGCAGAGGTCGCGGACCATGCGGCGCACCACGGCCACCTGCTGGGCGTCCTTCTGCCCGAAGACCGCCACGTCCGGGCGGACGAGGTTGAACAGCTTGTTGACCACGGTCAGCACGCCCTGGAAGAAGCCGGGACGGAACTCGCCTTCGAGGACCCGCCCCATGGACCCGGGGTCGACGGTGACGATCTGTCCGATCCCGTCGGGTCCGGCGTCAGGGTACATGTCCTTCACGGTCGGCGCGAAGACCACGTCCACGCCCTCCTCGGCGCAGGCGGCCAGGTCGGCGTCGAAGGTGCGGGGGTAGCGGTCGTAGTCCTCGTTCGGGCCGAACTGCAACGGGTTCACGAAGATGCTGACGGCCACCGACTCGGCGTGCTCGCGGGCGGCGGCGATGAGGCTGCGGTGGCCGGCGTGCAGGGCTCCCATGGTGGGGACGAGGGCCAGGCGGCCCAGTTTGGGGCGCAGGGCCTGGAGTTCCTCGCCGGTGCGGGCGACGACCGGGGTGCTGGGTGCGGAGGCGGTCGAATGGGTCACGGCTGGTCTCCGTCGATCGGGAAAGGGTGCGTGTCAGGTGAGGACGTCGAGGAGCCGCTCGGCGTCCTCCGGTCTGAGCAGTCCGGCCGCGAGCGCGCGGTCCGCGGTGAGGCGGGCCAGTGCGACGTAGCTCGCGGCGCTCTCCGGCGCGTGTCGGCGCAACTGGGCCAGGTGGGCGGCGACGGTGTCGGCGTCGCCGCGCATCACCGGGCCGCTGAGACCGTCGATACCGAGGCGCAGCGCGTTGTCCAGCGCCGCTCCCAGCAGCGGCGCGAGCATCCGGCCCGGGTGGTCGACCCCGGCCAGGGCCAGCAGGGACGCGCTTTCGGCGACGAGGGTGACGAGGTGGTTCGCCCCCTGGGCGAGGGCCGCGTGGTAGAGCGCCCGGTACTCCTCGGCGATCCACACCGGTTCGGCGCCCATCTCCACGACGAGGGCCTCGGCGATGGGGCGGAGCGGTTCGGGTGCGGTGACCCCGAAGGAGCAGTTGGCCAGCCGGTTGAGGTCTTCGTCCCGGCCGGTGAAGGTCATCACCGGGTGCAGCGCCAGCGGCAGCGCCCCGGCCCGGGTGAGGGGGTCGAGCACGCCGGTGCCGTGTGCTCCGCTGGCGTGCGCGACGAGTTTTCCGGTGAGGGGGGCGCCGGTCGCGGCCAGCCCGTTGGCCAGCGGTGCCAGGGCGTCGTCGGGGACGGTCAGCAGGACGAGGTCGCTCTGAGCGACCACTTCGGCGGGTTCGCAGATCCGGGCGTCGGGCAGCCGGGCGGCGGCCCGCTGCCGGGAGGCCTCCGAGACCGCGGAGGCCGCGACGACCCGGTGCCCGGCACGGGCGAGTGCCGCGCCGAGGACCGATCCGACCCGGCCCGGGCCGATGACCCCGACGGAGAGCCGTGCGGGACGCTGGCGTGTGTCGTGCGCCGTGTTCATGGAGTTCGTTCCAGTCCACTCGGGTACCGGACTTGCCGACGGCTGGGCGTGCCGAGGGCTTCCGGAGCGGTGGCTGTGGCCGTGGAACCGGAGGTCCACCCGACACGCCCTAGGTTACTCACCGGTTTCCGCCGACGGCACGCGGGGCACCGCTGCCGGGAAACGGCGACGGCCGGCGCCGACCCCGCGGGGTCGGC
>NZ_KQ950182.1:147303-155466 GCF_001517975.1 Thermobifida cellulosilytica TB100 | reverse complement strand
TAGGCGTCCAACGGCTCCGGCTCCGGCAGCGGCTCGGCATGGTCGTCGGGGAAGGCGTCGTCGGCCAAGGGCCGGTGCGCCTCCCCGTGGGCAGGACGGTCCGCCGCTCCGGGCGAGTGCGGTCGCTGCGGCGGTCGTGGTTCGGATGTCGGATCGCTCACGTATTACAGCCCCGTGGGAAAGGTCTCGGCGCGCTCCGTCAGCCGGTCCCGCAGCGCGGCGGCGTCCGCCAGCCGCAGTCCCGGAATGCGCGCGTCAGCGGTGCTCGCGGCCGTGCGCACCCGCACCGTGGCGATTCCCAGCGCCTGCTCCAGCAGGTTGGCGGTGACGTCCACCACCTGCATGCGGCCGTAGGGGATCACCAGGAGCTGCCGGATCACCGTGCCGAACGTCAGGTAGAAGTCGTGCTCCCCCTCCGCGTACCCCCAGGACCTCCGGGTGCCCTCGGCGGTGACCCAGGCGGCCGCCATGGCGAGCAGCACCAGGACGGCCACGGCCACGCCCATCGCCCAGTGCAGCCACAGCCCCACCCCGGTTCCCCCGAGCGCGGCGGCCGGCACGGCGACGAGGGCCGTCAGCAGTCTGCGGTACCGGGTGAACACCGGGTCCAACCGGTTCCACTCGGTTCCCGGGGGTGCGGCGAAGGCCGTCTCCACCGGAGAGTCCTTCGGCTCCGGCAGGACCGGGGCCGCCAAGCGTGGCGTTCTGGGAGATTCGGCGAAATCCACGATTCCAGTCAACCCCATCCCCGATCAGACGAACCGCTGCACTACGCAATAAATTACTCACCGCCTGTCGGTCAAACCGGTGATCGAGGCAGTTGATCTCAGCTTCTGGCGCCGCCGTCCTCCTGCCCGTCGGGCGGCACCCGGCAGGCGTACTCCAGGAACACCGCGGCGAGCACCAGCAGCAGCCCGGACAGCGCGGTGCCGCCCGCGACGAGGGCGTCCGCCCTGGCGTGCGCGCTGTGCAGCCAGTCCAGCAGGGCCAGCGCGAACCCGCCGAAGGCGCCGCAGGCGAGCGCCCCGAGCAGCACGCTGGCCTTGGCGAAGGCCACCAGCCGGGCCGCGCTGATCGGCTCGATCGGCTCGGTCCCCGGCTCGCCCCGGATCCGGCGGCGCACGTGGACCGCCGTGACCAGTTCGCCGAGCGCCAGCAGCCCCAGCGTGGGGATCGCCGTCCACGGCAGCAGCACGAGACTGGCGTAGGTCTCACGGACCAGCAGGAACACCGCGAACCCGGTGACCGCGGCGACCAGCAGCGGCACCGGCCACCGGGTGGGGCCCACCCGGTGGCCGCGGCCGTTGTCGGACGGGCTCACCGCGGCACCCGCAGCACCAGGTCGTCGCGCCGCCGCAACTGCTGGTCGGCCACGCCCGCCAGCAGCTCGCGCACCGGGCCGTGCCCGGTGAGGACGGCGTCGGGGTCGACGTCGGCCCACGGCCGCAGCACGAAGGCGCGCTCGTGCGCCCGGGGGTGGGGGAGGGTCAGTTCGGAGTCGGTGCGGACCAGGTCTCCGTAGGCGACGACGTCCACGTCCAGGGTGCGCGGGCCCCAGCGCACGTCGCGGACCCGGTGGAAGGCCCGCTCCACGGCCTGGGCGCGTTCCAGCAGCGCCTCCGGGCCGAGCGGGGTGTCGGCCACGGCCACCGCGTTGAGGTAGTCGTCCTGGTCCGGGCCGCCCACGGGCGCGGTCTCGTACACCGGGGACAGCCCCACGGGGCGCAGCTCCTCCGTGCCGAAGAGCGCGTCGACGGCGCCCTGGAGGTGGCCCAGGCGGTCGCCCAGGTTGCTGCCGAGGGCGAGGACGACCCGCACGGTCCGGTCCGCTCCGGTGCTCACGGGCGCCTCCGGGTGATGGTGACGGACACGTCGTCGAAGCGGTGCCGGATGGGGGCGTCCGGCTTGTGCACCGTGACCTCGACCTCGACCACCCGGGGGGAGTCCAGGCAGACGTCGGCGAGCCGCTGGGCGAGCGTCTCGATCAGGTTGACCGGCTCGCCCTCGACCACCGCCACGAGGCGGTCGCTGAGCTCGCCGTAGTCGACGGTGTCGGAGACGTCGTCGCTGCGCGCCGCCGGACGGGTGTCCACGCCGAGGACCGCGTCCACGACGAACTCCTGCCCCTCGCGCCGCTCGAAGTCGAACACGCCGTGCCTGCCCCGGGCGCGGAGTCCGCGGATCGAGATCCGGTCGAGCGGCCGTAACGTCTCGGTCATTCGCCTTCGTCGTCCTCGTGCAGCATCACCGGGGACGCGTGGTGCGACCACAGCCGCCACCCCTGCTCGGTCTCGACGAACAGGTTGGTGGTGACGACCCGGCCGCCCGCCACGAACCCGGGCTTGTCGTCCTCGGCGGTCAGCACGTTCTCCTCGCAGGTGACCATCGCGATGTCCCCGCTGACGCCGATGTGGGTCTCGGTGAGCACGTACTGGATGTAGGGGATGTTCGCCATGACCAGCGACCAGGCCCGCATGATCTCGGCGCGCCCGCGCAGCATCGGCCAGCCGGGGTTGACGCAGACGAGGTCGGGCGCCTGGTCCTCCTCGGCCCACACCCGACTCATGAGGTCGATGTCGCCGGTCTCGATGGCCTGGTAGAAGTCCGCGTTGGCCGCGGCCACCCGTTCCTCGATCTCCTGCCGGGACCTCACTGGCCGCCCCGGGAGCGGGGGGCGTCGGCGCGCCCGTGGACGAGGGCGGTCCCTCCGGTGCTCCAGGCCCGGGCGACCCGGACCGCGTCGGCGTTGGGGCGCACGTCGTGCACCCGCACCGCCCAGGCGCCGTGGAACGCGGCCAGGGCGGTCACGGCGACGGTGGCGTCGTCGCACTCGGTGAAGCCGCGGGGGTTGCCGTCGGCGTCGCTGAGCAGTCTGCCCAGGAAGCGCTTGCGCGAGCCGCCGACCAGGATCGGCCGCCCCAGGTCGGCGAAGCGGTCCAGGTGGGCCAGCAGCGCCCAGTTGTGGCCCTTGTCGGGGCTCTTGGCGAACCCCAGTCCGGGGTCGATGATGATCTGGCCGGGGTCGACGCCCTGGTCGACCATGTCGGCCATGCGCTGGTCCAGCTCGTCGTACACCTCTTGGACGACGTCGGTGTAGATGGCGCGCTTCTGCATGTCATGACTATGCCCACGCCAGTGCATCAACACGTAGGAGACGCCGGTGGCCGCGACCAGCCGGGCCATCTGCGGGTCCGCCTGCCCGCCGCTGACGTCGTTGACCAGCACCGCGCCCGCCTCCACGGCCGCGGAGGCGACCTCGGCCCGCATCGTGTCGACGCTCACCGTGACCCCCTGGCGGGCGAGCTCGGTGACGACGGGCAGCACCCGGCGCAGCTCCTCCTCGGCGGGGACCCGCTGGGCGCCGGGCTGGGTGGACTCGCCTCCCACGTCGACGAGGTCCGCGCCCTCCTCGACCATCCGGAGGCCGTGCTCGATCGCCCGTCCGGCATCGAACCACCGGCCGCCGTCGGAGAACGAGTCGGGGGTGACGTTGACGACCCCCATCACCAGACAGCGCTCTTCGACCGGAAGGCCGGGAAGCTCCTTTGTCGTCGCCATAGTCGTCAGCCTACAGATTCCCCGTCAACGTCAGGTTTCCTGGCCTTCTCCCCCGGATCCTCCCGGCCTCGCGCCCCAGCGGGTCAAGTTCCCGCCAAAAAGGGGTTCCGGGTCAGCGGTGGCCCATGATGAGCCCCATCGCCTCCGCGCGGGTCTTGTCGCTCTCCCGGAAGGAGCCGCGCACCGCGGAGGTCACCGTCTTGGCCCCCGGCTTGCGCACGCCGCGCATGGTCATGCACAGGTGCTCGGCCTCGACGACCACGATGACGCCGCGCGGTTCGAGGTGCTCCATCAGGGCGTCGGCGACCTGGGAGGTCAGCCGCTCCTGCACCTGGGGGCGGCGGGCGTAGACGTCCACCAGCCGGGCCAGCTTGGACAGCCCGGTGATCCGCCCGTCGGTGTTGGGGATGTAGCCCACGTGCGCCACCCCGTAGAAGGGGACGAGGTGGTGCTCGCACGTGGAGTACAGCTCGATGTCCTTGACCAGCACCATCTCTTCGTGGTTGGCCTCGAACACCGTGGTCAGCACGTCCTCGGGGCGCTGGTGCAGCCCGGCGTACTGCTCGGCGAAGGCCCGGGCGACCCGGGCCGGGGTGTCCACGAGGCCGTCCCGGTCCGGGTCCTCGCCGATGGCCAGGAGGATCTCGCGAACCGCCTTCTCGATGCGCGGCTGGTCGATCCCGGCGGGTTCGAGGCCGGCGTCGATCTCGCCGGCCCGGTACTCGTACTCAGTCACGGTCTGCTCTCAGGGTTGGGATTGCCCCGGTCGGCCTCCCGGTCCCGCTGCTGGTCCCAGGTGAGGTCGTTGGCGGCGTTCGTCTGCCCGTTGGCCCCGCCGACCAGCCCCTCCACGTCCTTGGGGCCCATGAGCGCGAGCTCCTTGGGGGTGAGGACCGGCGGCTTGTCCGAGGGGATCCGCTTGCCGTACCCCTTGTAGGAGCCGCGCGACGGGCGCTTGCGCACCGGGGCGAAGATCTCCAGGACCTCTTCCTTGGACAGGGTCTCCTTGTCCAGCAGTTGCAGCACGAGCTCGTCGAGGACGTCCCGGTACTCGACGAGGATCTCCCACGCCTCGTCGTGGGCGGCCTCGATGAGGCGGCGCACCTCCTCGTCGATGAGCGAGGCGATCTCCTCGGAGTACTCGCGGTTGTGCGCCATCTCGCGGCCCAGGAACGGCTCGGTGTTGCCGCTGCCGAACTTGCGGGCGCCCAGCCGCTCGCTCATGCCGTACTCGGTGACCATGTTGCGGGCCAGCGTGGTGGCCTTGTCGATGTCGTTGGCGGCGCCGGTGGTGGGCTCGTGGAAGACGAGCTCCTCGGCGGCGCGTCCGCCGAGCATCATGGCCAACTGGTCCATCATCTCCGAGCGCGAGGTGAGGAACTTGTCCTCCACCGGCAGGGACATGGTGTAGCCGAGAGCGCGGCCGCGCGGCAGGATGGTGATCTTGTGCACCGGGTCGGCGTTGGGCAGCGCGTGGCCGACCAGGGCGTGGCCGCCCTCGTGGTAGGCGATGATCTTCTTCTCGGCGTCCGACATGACCCGGCTCTTGCGCTCCGGCCCGGCCATGACCCGGTCGATGGCCTCCTCCAGGGTGGCCATGTCGATCTGGGTCCGGCCGCGCCGCGCGGACAGCAGGGCGCCCTCGTTGACGACGTTGGCGAGGTCGGCGCCGGTGAACCCGGGGGTGCGGCGGGCGATCACGTCGAGGTCGACGTCGGGCGCGATCGGCTTGCCCTTGGTGTGCACCCGCAGGATGCCCTTGCGGCCCTCCAGGTCGGGGCGGTCCACGACGATCTGCCGGTCGAAGCGCCCGGGGCGCAGCAGCGCGGGGTCGAGGATGTCGGGCCGGTTCGTGGCGGCGATCAGGATGACCCCGCCCTTGACGTCGAACCCGTCCATCTCCACGAGCATCTGGTTGAGGGTCTGCTCGCGCTCGTCGTGGCCGCCGCCCATGCCCGCGCCGCGGTGGCGGCCCACGGCGTCGATCTCGTCGATGAAGATGATCGCGGGGGCGTTGGCCTTGGCCTGCTCGAACAGGTCGCGCACCCGGGAGGCGCCGACGCCGACGAACATCTCGACGAAGTCGGAGCCGGAGATGGAGTAGAAGGGCACCCCCGCCTCGCCCGCGACGGCGCGCGCGAGCAGCGTCTTGCCGGTGCCGGGCGGGCCGTACAGGAGCACGCCCTTGGGAATCTTGGCGCCCAGGCTCTGGAACTTGGCCGGGTTCTGGAGGAAGTCCTTGATCTCCTGGAGCTCCTCGATGGCCTCGTCCGCGCCCGCCACGTCCGCGAAGGTCGTCTTGGGGGTGTCCTTGGAGATCAGCTTGGCCCGGGACTTGCCGAAGTTCATGACCCGGGAGCCGCCGCCCTGCATCTGGTTCATGATGAAGAAGAACACGGCGACGACCAGCAGCAGCGGCAGGAAGCTGAACAGCACGGACAGCCAGATGTTGTCGCCGGGGACCTCGACGTCGTAGGCCTCCAGGTTGCCGCCCTGGTTGGCGCGCAGCGCCTCGGCCAGCTCGGCGCCCTGGCCGTCCACCCAGTACGCCTCGTACAGATCACCGTCGACGGTGGTCAGCTCGATGCGCTGATCCTTGTCGATGATCTTGGCATCCTTGACCTGGTCTTCCTCGATCAGGTTGAAGACCTTCGACGTGTCGGTCTTGACGTGCTCGGGTCCACTGCCCCATCCCATGAACTGGGAGACCACCAGGAGCATCAGCAGGATGGCAATGAACCACAGCCACGGTCCACGGTACAAACGCTTCAGATTCATCTATACGGAACCCCGCCGGGCCCGTCCCTTCTAACAGCGGTCCCTCCGCGTACCGCAGAGGCGTCGGCGCGCGTCGGCGTCCCGGCGCGGCGACCCGTCGTCGCACCGGACCCCGTCGGCTCGTCGCGGCACCTCATGCCGACCGCCGGAAGCGGGACCTGTCGGACATGTGCTCCCTACAATGATGCCGGGATAATCGACGGTACACCCGGACTCTCCCCCACCACTCGCACGGTCGGAGTGGGTCGCGGTTGTCCCGTCATGAGCGCAACGCTCTGCGGCACCCCCGTTGTTCCCGGACCGTGACAATCCGCCCTGTGATCCCTCAGTCGTACATGTGTGCCGCGAGGGTGCCGATGAACGGCAGGTTGCGGTACTTCTCGGCGTAGTCCAGACCGTATCCGACGATGAACTCGTTGGGCAGGTCGAAGCCGACGTACTTGACCTCGAGGTCGACGTTGAGCGCCAGCGGCTTGCGCACCATGGTGCAGATCTCCACCGACTCCGGCTTGCGCGACCTGAGGTTGCCGACCAGCCAGGACAGGGTGAGCCCGGAGTCGATGACGTCCTCGACGAGGAGCACGTTGCGCCCCTGGATGTCGGTGTCGAGGTCCTTGAGGATGCGGACCACGCCCGAGGAGGTGGTGCCCGCCCCGTAGGAGGAGACCGCCATCCAGTCCATCTCGCAGGGGTGGTGGAGCTCCCGGGCCAGGTCCGCCATCACCATGACCGCGCCCTTGAGGACTCCGACGAGCAGCAGGTCCCTGCCCGCGTAGTCGGCGTCGATCTCGGCCGCCAGCTCCCGGGTGCGGGCCCTGATCTCCTCCTCGGTGACCAGGATCTTGTCCAGGGCGGATCCCATGTCCTTCGCGTCCACGCTTCAGGTCCTCGCTGCTCAGCTAGGGGTTCCTCGACCACACTCAGGATAGACGGGGCGGTGGTCCGCCCCGCTCGCCGGTGCACCGCAACCCGGGCGCGCCCGCGGGCCGCCGGCGCGGTCAGTCGGCGGTGACGACGATGCGCCCGCCGCTCCTGCGTCCCCGGCGTCCCCCGGGCAGGTCGACGTGGCGCTGCCCCCTCCAGTCGGTGACGAGCCGGTCCAGCGCGAAGACGTGCTCGGCGGTGAGGGCGCCCGCCGGGCAGCCGGCCGCCAGGGCGGCGCGGCGCAGCAGCCGGGTGCGGACCGCGCGGGGCAGGGCCTCCAGTTCGGCGACGTCCAGGGCGCCCGGCCCGCGCGAGGCCCACCGCTCGGCCCGGTCCGCCCACTCGTCGAGGGCGTCGGCGTCGTCGCGCAGCAGGGTGGCGGTGCGGGCCAGCGCCTCGGCGATCCCCGGTCCGAGCACCCGCTCCAGGACGGGCAGCGCGTCGTGGCGCACCCGGGAGCGGGCGTAGGCGGGGTCGGTGTTGTGCGGGTCCGACCAGGGTTCCAGCCCCATGAGCCGGGCCGCGGCGTGCACGGTGGCGCGGTCCAGGTCCAGCAGGGGGCGCAGGTAGCGGTCGGTGCGGGGCGCCATGGCGGCCAGGGAGCGGGCGCCCGAGCCGCGGGCCAGCCGCAGCAGCACCGTCTCGGCCTGGTCGTCGCGGGTGTGGCCGAGCAGCACGGCGCGGGCGCGGTGGGCGTCGGCGGCCTTGGCCAGGGCGGCGTAGCGGGCGGTGCGCGCCGCGCCCTCGGGCCCGCCCTCCGTGCCGACGGTCACCGACATCCGCTCCACGGGGGCCAGCCCGAGCGAGTCGAGCACGGCGGCCACCGCGTCGGCGCGCTCGGCCGACCCCTCCTGGAGGCCGTGGTCCACGGTGACCCCGCCCGCGCGCAGGCCGAGGCGGGGG
>NZ_KQ950182.1:99133-147118 GCF_001517975.1 Thermobifida cellulosilytica TB100 | reverse complement strand
GGGGCCTCGGCTACCGGTCCTCGGGCTCCTCGCCGGAGGAGAGCGGCAGCGGCGGGTGGAGGACGCGGGCGATCCACGCCTCGGGGTCGCGGATCTCGGCGAGGGTGGGCAGCGTCTCGGGGGACTCCCAGATCCGGTTGAAGTCGGCCATGCCGACCCGGGCCACCACCGTGCGCACGAAGGCCGCGCCCTCCTCGTACTGCTTCAGCTTCAGGTCGAGGCCGAGCAGTTGGCGCAGGGCCTTGTCGATCCGGTTGCCGCCGTGGCGGCGGCGCTGGAAGCGGCGCCGGATCTCGGCCACGCTCGGCACCACCTGGGGGCCGACCGCGTCCATGACGTAGTCGCCGTGCCCCTCGGCCAGGGTCATGACCGCGGTGATGCGGTCGAGGATCTCGCTCTGCTGCTCGGTCTGGAAGATGTCGATGAGGTTGGCCTCGTTGCCGCGGACCACCTCGGCGACCGCGTCGGCGACCGCGCGCAGCCGCTCCAGGAGGTCGCCGACGCTCAGGTGGGAGGCGCGCAGGTAGTCGGTGATGAGCTGCTGGACGTAGCCGCGCAGCCACGGGTTGGCGGTGAACTGGGTGCGGTGGGTCTCCTCGTGCAGGCACACCCACAGCCGGAAGTCGTGCGGGTCGACGTCGAGCTCCTGCTCGGCGTGGACGATGTTGGGGGCCACGAGGGTGAGGCGGCCGGTGGGCGCCCGGCCCTCGGGGTCGGGGGGCAGGAACAGCTCGTACTGGCCGAGCACGCGCCCGGCGAGGTAGGCGAGCACGGCGCCGAGCTGCGCCCCGGTGACCCGGGAGCCGACCGCCGTGGTGATGGTGCCGACGGGGGAGTCGTCCAGGGCCGAGGGCTTGAGGCTGTCGATGACGGGTTCCAGCACCACCCGGAAGCCGTCGACGTTCGCCCTGATCCACCCGGGGCGGTCGACGACGGTGGCGGGCCCCACCGGTTCGAGGCTCTCCATCCCGGTGAACTCGCGCACGTGGGTCTGCGCGGCCACCGAGAGCTCCCGGAGCTGGGCCACGGCCTGGCGGGCCTCGGTCAGGCTGATCTGCGGACCGGGCCGCACGAGGCGGACACCGGTGTTGACGGCTACTTCCCAGTCGATCAGAGTCACTCTTTCACCGTACCCACTAGGGCCGGGACTACCGGGGGACGCGACCGATTCGCCGGTCCGTGTCCCGAAACGGTCTTGATTCGAACACCTGTTCGCACAGAAGGGGTATGCTTGCCGCATGGTCGAACAGCGGTTGCCCGAGGAGTGGCCCGCGGGGGTGCACCCTTTCTGGGCCGAGGACTTCCCGCAGAGCGCGGCCGAGTGGCTGTTCGGACTGCTGCCCGGCGACTACCGGCTGCACGGGGTGCTGCGCAGGTACCCCGCGGCGCTGTCCGCGCTGGCGCTGCGCCACGTGCGCACGCAGTTGGAGGCGGCCCGCGAGGGCTACCGCAGCACCCCCGCCGAGCTCGACGGCCTGCTGCCGCCCGCGGCGCTGGACCAGGTCAGGGGCGTCTACCGCACCGAGGGCACCCGGCTGGCCGCGACGCTGCGCGCCGTCGAGGCCGTGGACCGCGCGCTGCGCGGCCTGCCCGCGGGGACGGGTGTGCGGTGAGCGGCCGGTCAGGTGGTGACCCGCACCACCAGCGCGGTCTCGGTCCCGGTGTTGACGAGCTGGCGGCCGTCCACCCCGCCGAGCACCCGGGTGCGGCCGCGCACCAGCTCCTGCACCGCCAGCAGGCGGCCGTCGCGGCCGGTGACCACCGCGTGGATCCGGCCGTGGACCACCAGGAGCACGTCCCCGCGGGCGGGACCGCCCTCCGGACGGGCGGGGGGCAGCGCGACGAACCCGTTGGGGTGCAGGACCACGACGCTCATCCGCATTCGGCCGCGGGTGCGCCGCCGGGCCGCGCGCGGCGCACGCCGCCAGCGGCCGTGCGTGCGCGGCCACGTCTCGGGGCGGGCGAGGACGGCCGCGGCGTCGCGGGCCGCCGCCATGAGCCGGCCGACGGTGGGCAGGGAGCGGACGACGAGGTGCGCGTACGGGCTGCGCGCCCCGGCCATCACGATGTCGCCGATCCCGTCGGGGGAGGAGGCGGCGGGACCGACCGGGGATTCAGTGGTGGATTCCGTGGGAACGGCAGAAACCGTGGGCAGAGCGGACAACATCGACAGTGGTCCTTCGTGCGTGTCGGTCGCCCCACAGACCGTGGCGGGACGACGTCAGAGTCAGAAGAGGTGCTGCGACGCGGCGCCGGAAGAGGACGGCGCCGACGGGAACGCGCCCAGAGGCGCACAGGGAACGGGACCCCCTTCCCGGGGGTTCACGGAGCGCAACAGGGCTCGGCCGTTCAGCGACAACAACACGAAGAAACCGGACACAGCGCACTGGCCACACGTCGGAAGGCCACCGGGACCCTGCGGACGACGGTCGGCTGGAACATGACAGTGCGCGAGCGCATGTCGTCAAGAAGACCAACCCCGGGTTGCGATGTCAAGCCGGAGGCGGCGGTCGGAGTGTCGTCTCCCTCACCCGTCCGGCTGCCCGGGGCGTGTCCAGTGCAAACACCCCCGGGGAAACCGGGACCTGTATTTTCGGCTGGACCGGTGGTGACATCGGGCTTTGCCGAAACCACCGAGGTTCTGATTGCGTAGGGGCGACAGGCGGGCGGTCGGAGGCCCTCCACCGGCCCGGCCGCCGCGCCCGGCTTTCGGGATCGACACCGGAGGTGACACGTGGGACATGGCGGACACTCCCGCCCCGGGGAACTCGGGGCCGTGGCGATCGTGCCCGACTCGACGGGCGCCCAGGTCGTACGGTTCGCGACCCGCTGCCTGGTCGTCCTGGCCTCGGGGGTCATGGCCGCCGGGTTCCTGGACTGGCAGGCGGGAGTCCTGGTGGCGGGCCTGGTCGCGCTCAGCTACCTCCTCCAGGCCACCCTCGCCCCCCGGCTGCACGCGCCGTTCGGCCGGGGACGGCTGCTGCGCACCCTCCACCAGCACGGCTACCACGTGGCCCCCTGCGGCCACTCCCGGCACGTGGCGGTCGGCGCGGGCGGCGTCTACCTGCTGGAGACCCGCAGTTGGCAGCACACCTTCTCCCGCAACGGCGACCGCTGGATGATCGGCACCCTGCCCGCCGACCGCGTCGTGGAGCTGGTCAGCGCGCACGCGGCCCACCTGGAGCGCTCCCTGCACCTGGCGGAGAACTGGCCGGGCGTGCGGGTCACCCCGGTGATCACGACGGCGGGCCGCCTGCCCGAACCGGTGCTGCACTCCGGCCGGGTGGTCGTGGCCCGGCCCCGCCAGGCGGTCGAGCACATCCTGGCCCAGCCGACCATCCTCGACCCCCAGGACGTCGCCGGCATCGTGCGCTGCTTCGCGGCCTGAGCGGGACGGCGGGCGCGCCTCCCGCACGGCCGACGCCCGCAGCCGACGGCGGCCCCGCATGGTTCCCGGCGCGGCTTCCGCGCCGGCGGCACAGATTCTCCGCGTTGGCGAAATTCGTCCCCATTTTTGAGGAAAGTTCGGTGCCGCGGGCCGGGAAACCGTAGGTTGATGCCCATGACGGACCTTGAGCTCCTCCAGGTGCTGCGATCGGGCTCCGCCGACCCCGCACACGCCTGCGGCCTGCTCTTCGACACCTACGGAGAAGACCTCTACCGGCACTGCCGCGCCGCGCTCCGCGACGAGGACGCCGCGCAGAGCGCGCTGCGCGACACCCTGATCGTCGCCCTGGCGCACATCGACCGCCTCTCCGACCCGGCCCTGCTGCGCGACTGGCTGCACGCCCTCGCCGACGCCGAGTGCGCGCGCCACGAGGCGGTCGCGGGACGGGCGGAGGAGGAGGCGCCCCGCGAACCGACGCCGTCCGCCGCACTGAGGGTGCGGGTCCTCAGCGCAGCGGTCGCCCCGGAACTCGCCGAGTACCGCAGTCACGTGGCGGCGCGGGGCGACCACTTCGACCGGCAGGGGTTTCCGCTGCCCGCCGCGGACCGGCGCTCCCCGGGGTCCTCGGTGGTCCCCGCGGTGATCGCCGGGGTCGGTGCGGTGGTGGCGCTGGCCGCGGCGCTGTTCCAGTTGGCGGTCTCGACCGCCTAGACCTGTGCGGAGGGTCCGTCGCCACGGTCCTGCCGGCTCGGCGTTCCCGGGACCGGAAAGCAGCGTCCCGGCAGGACCTGCGGTCTCGTCACCACGTCCGCGCCACTGTCGTCCGTCGTCTGCGGATCGGGATCAGTCGTCCAGCTTGAAGTACGCGCCTTCCTCGTGCCCGTGGTCGGCGGCGCGCTTGATCGAGTTCTTGATCTCCTGCTCGGCCTCGTGGCGGCCCACCCAGATGGCGCCCTCGACCGACTTGCCCGGTTCCAGGTCCTTGTAGACGGTGAAGAAGTGCTGGATCTCCAGCCGCTCGAACTCGTTGACGTGATGAATGTCACGCAGGTGTTCCATGCGCGGGTCGGTAGCAGGGACGCACAACACCTTGTCGTCGCCTCCGGCCTCGTCGCGCATGCGGAACATGCCGATGGCGCGGCACCGAATCATGCAGCCGGGGAAGGTGGGGTGCTTGAGCAGCACGAGCGCGTCCAGCGGGTCGCCGTCGTCACCCAGCGTGCCCTCGATGAAGCCGTAGTCGGCGGGGTAACTGGTCGAGGTGAACAGCATGCGGTCCAGCCTGATGCGGCCGGTCTCATGGTCCATCTCGTACTTGTTTCGCTCTCCCTTAGGGATTTCGATCGTGACGTCGAATTCCATACTGTTCTCGGCTCCCCTAGCGACTAATGTCGCCATAGTTCACAGGTTTTCGCGATGCCGACGGAAGGCAGGTACCGGGAGTGCGGAACGATCGACTCTGGGCTCTCCTCACCTTGGCCTTGCTCATCCTGTTCGTGCTGGCCACCGGAGCGGTCGCCCGCGACGTGATCGCCGCCCGCCCCCCGGAGACCGTGCCTGTTCCCGTCGCGGTCGCAGAGACGGTGCCTCTTCCGGCCTCCACTGACGCCGAGGCCGTGGATCCGGCCCGGCTCGCGGATAAGCTCGATGATCCCATGGCCCAGTCGGGCATCGTCGAGGGGCTCTCCGCATACGTGGTCGACGCGGAGACCCACCAGGAACTCTATGCGCGCGACGCGGACGAGGGCGTGGTCCCCGCCTCCACCACCAAGGTGGTCACCGCGGTGGCCGTGCTCCACGAGGTCGGCCCCGACGCGCGGATCGAGACCCGCGTGGTCCGGGGGGCCGCGCCCGACGAGGTCGTCCTCGTCGGCGGGGGCGACCCCACGCTGACCGAGAACGCCGACCCCGACCGCTACCCCCGCCTGGCCAGCCTCGAGGAGCTGGCCGACCAGACCGCGCAGGCGCTGGCCGAGGCGGGCGTGACCACGGTGCGGCTGGGCTACGACGACTCCGCCTACACGGGGGACTCCCTGGGCCCCGGCTGGAAGCAGGGCTACATCGACGAGGGCAGCACCGCCGCGGTGCACGCGCTGATGCTGGACTGCGGGATCGCCGAGGTCGTCGACGAGTGCGGGCGCATCGGCCTGCCGTCGGAGAGCAAGTACGGCACGCGGGTGTCGGACCCGCCGCTGGCCGCGGCCGAGGCGTTCGCCCGGAAGCTGGAGCAGGCGGGCGTCACCGTGGCGGGCACCCCGCAGGCCGTGCAGGCCCCGCAGGACGCCGAGCCCCTGGCCACCGCGTCCTCTCCCCCGATCTCGGCCCTGGTCGAGAAGACGCTGATGGACAGCGAGAACAACGTCGCGGAGGCACTGGCCCGCCAGGTGGCGATCGCCAGGGGCGAGGAGCCCAGCTTCGAGGGCGCCGCCCGCGCGGTCATGGCGGTCATGGACGAGCTAGGGGTGACGGGGGTGCAGGTCAGCGACGGCAGCGGCCTGTCGGTGGACACCCGGATCACCAGCCGGGCGCTGGCGGAACTGCTGGTGCTGGCCACCGATCCCGACCGTCCGGAGCTGTATCCGACGCTCTCAGGGCTGCCCACGGCCTACGCCACCGGGAGCCTGGCGGGCCGGTACTCGCCGGAGAGCGGCGCCGCCGGGGGAGCCGGGGTGATCCGCGCCAAGACGGGGACGCTCAACGAGGTCAGCGCGCTCGCCGGGACCATCTACACGGCCCAGGGGCGTCTGCTGGTGTTCGCGTTCGTGGCCAACCATCCCGCGGCCACGGGGTCGGCCCTGGACACCCTCGCCGCGGCCGTGGCGGAGTGCGGCTGCTGAGGGCCGGGGAGCCGGGGCCGAGGGGTCAGGCCGCGGCGGAGACCTGAGGGGCGAGCATCGAGTTGAGCCGCGCGGCGGCGCCGGAGGGGTCGTTGGCGGGGTGGGTGACGGTCGCCCCGCAGCGGTCGCTCCAGATGAACATGCCGTCGCAGCACCACACGTTGAGCCCGCAGGTGGTGGAGACGAAGGCGACGTCGGGGGAGCCTGTCTGGAACCAGGGCTGGGCCCAGCCCTCGCGCAGTTCGCAGAAGAGTGCCTCGACCGAACGGTCGGCGCGGAACCCGTGCTTGGGGAGACGCCGCACCCGAGCGGCCTCTGCCTGTTTCGCCCGATAGGTCCGTGGATTGTTCAGTCGCGGATGGCTCAAGGTTGCTCCTGCTGGATCGCTCGGTCGCCGCGATACTGCGGCAGTCCTCTCCCCGTTAGCGGCCACTGGCTGTGTCCGCGCCGGTCGCTTCGTCCCGCAGAGGACAGGCAACCGAAGGATCATCCTTTTTACGAGGAACAGAGTGCACCGTTACCTCGTAGTGATCCTCGGAACCGGGATGCTAGCAGCATCTCCCCAGTAACAGGAGCCTCTTGAAGATGTATGGCATGTCACATTGTAACCATCTCGCAACCATGTCATTGTGAACGTTTTGCCTGACCATTGCCTGATTTACGACTTCTGACGCCCGCTCCTCCCCCGCCTCCGACCGCGAGTGGTCGGGACCACTCACAGCGCGCCCCCGCACCCCGCATCCCCTGTCCCCCAGGGGAACCGGTCTCGTCAGACCGCCGTGGTATGCCCCCAGATCGCCAAGTAAACGTGTTTTATCCCTCATTGTCCGACTGTGGCCCCGCGGACGCGGAGCACCGCCGTAGGGGGAACGCCCCGGAGGCGGACGGTAGCCGCCGGAGTACGATCGGCGCTGGCCGTACGCGGCCGGGACAGGAGGAAGATGAGTCTGCACACGCCGCAGCAGGCGGACACCCAAAGATCCGATGACAGGACTTCTGCCGTTCCCCGGGTGGCGAGCGAGCCCCCAGGCGGCCCACGCGCCTGGCTGGTATGGGGCACCGCCGCCTCCGTCTACCTCCTGGCCATGTTCCACCGCAACGGCATGAGCGCGGCCGCCCTCCAGGCCCAGGAGCGCTTCGACGTCGGCCCCGCCCTGCTCTCCGTGCTGCCCATGGTCCAGTTGGCCATCTACGTGCTGCTCCAGATCCCCTCGGGGCTGCTCGCGGACCGGCTGGGACCGCGCCGGTCGCTGCTGATCAGCCTGGGCGTCATGGCCGCGGGGACGATCCTGTTCGCCCTCGCCCCGGACGCGCGGGCCGCCGTCGCCGGACGCGTGCTCATCGGCGCGGGCGACTCCCTGGTCTTCCTCAACGTCATCAGGGTGGCGGCCCTGTGGTTCCCCCGCCGGCACTACAGCATGGTCAGCGCGTTCACCGGCATCGCCGGCGGCCTGGGACAGCTGGTCAGCGCCGCACCGCTGTCGGCGCTGCTGACCGGCCTCGGCTGGGAGGCCTCCTTCCTCGCCGCGGGCGCGGTGAACCTGCTGGTGGGCGCGCTGGTGCTGGCGGTGCTGCGGGACCGCCCCGACGGCCGCCCCGCCCCCTCGCACGCCTTCCCGTCGGTGCGGGAGAGCCTGGCCGAGGCGCTGTCGCACCGCGGCCCGCGCATCGGCATGGCCGCGCACTCGGTCATCATGGTGCCCTTCACCGTCCTGGGCGTCCTGTGGGGGTATCCGCTGCTGGAGGAGGGCTACGGGCTCTCCACGCGCGCCGCCGGCCTGCTCCTGACCGCGGCGATGGTCCTGCCGATGGCGCTCGCGCCGTTCCTGGGCCGCATCCCCGGCAGCCGCCCGCGCCTGCGCAAGCCGATGGCGCTGGTCCTGGCCTGGACGGTCACCCTGCTCTGGCTGGGCGTGGTGCTGTGGCCGGGCGGCCTGCCCCCGTTCCCGGTCACCGCGGCGGTGGTCCTGCTGAGCGCCTTCGCCTCGGTGCTGGCGCCCTCGGTCTCGTTCGACTACGCCCGCGACGGACTGCCCGAACAGCGCACCGGGACGGCCTCGGGCCTGGTGAACATGTGCGGGTTCACCGCGGTCATGCTGGGCGTGGTGGGCGCCGGAGTGCTGCTGGAGTTCGGCGGCGCCGACGCGTCCTTCCAGACGGCCTTCGCGCCCATGACGGCGCTGTGCCTGACGGCCTCGACCGCCATGACCGTGCTGCTGTGCCGGGCCGACCGGTGACCCCGGTGCGGGACGGGGCGCCGGGCGCGCGCCGCGCCCGGCCGCGGGTCAGCGCACCCGCACGCACAGGGCGGTGGCGATCGCCGCGATGCCCTCGCCCCGACCGGTGAGCCCGAGGCCGTCGGTCGTGGTGGCGGAGCAGGAGACCGGGGCGTCCACCGCGGAGCTGAGCACCTTCTCCGCCTCCTGGCGGCGCGGTGCGAACTTGGGCCGGTTGCTGATGATCTGGATGGCGATGTTGCCGATCTCGTATCCGGCCTCCCGGACACGCCGGGCGGCCTCGGTCAGCAGCGCCACCCCCGAGGCCCCCTTCCAGCGGGGGTCGGAGGTGCCGAACTGCGAACCGAGGTCGCCCAGGGCGCATGCCGAGAAGAGTGCGTCGCAGGCCGCGTGGGCGGCCACGTCGCCGTCGGAATGACCGCTCACCCCGACTTCACTGGGCCATTCGAGCCCGGCGAGGAAAAGCGGTCTTCCCGACATGAAGGGGTGGACGTCCGTTCCGACGCCCACCAACGGCAATTCGCGAATCAACTCGGTGTTTCTTGGATTACGTCAACTGGTGGCGAGGACTTCGTCGAGGAGCGCCTCGGCCTTGTCCTCGTTGGTCTTTTCGGCGAGAGCCAGTTCGCTCACCAGAATCTGCCGGGCCTTAGCGAGCATTCGCTTTTCGCCGGCGGAGAGGCCGCGCTCCTTGTCACGCCGCCAGAGGTCCCGGACGACTTCGGCGACCTTGTTGACGTCACCGGAGGCGAGCTTCTCCAGGTTCGCCTTGTAGCGCCGGGACCAGTTCGTGGGCTCCTCGGTGTGCGGAGCGCGCAGCACCTCGAAAACCCGGTCCAGGCCTTCTTGGCCCACTACGTCGCGGACTCCCACCTCTTCGGCGTTGTCCGCGGGAACACGGACCGTAAGGTCGCCCTTGTCAACCTTCAGAACGAGATAGGTCTTTTCCTCGCCCTTAATGGTTCGTGTTTCGATAGCTTCGATTCGAGCAGCCCCATGATGGGGGTAGACAACAGTGTCGCCGACCTTGAAAGTCATGTGACAAGTACCCCTTCCGCTCCTACCAGGATACCACGAACCTGTCCCTTAACGCACCTGTCGGATTTGTGAATACGCAGGTCAAGGCCGCAATAACCGACTTGGCTAAGCCAGCCCGGGCCGCCTGTCGAAGCTTCGGGAAAACACGCGGGACCGACCTCCGGCCGCTTCTCCTGATAGTGGTGGGAATCTCCTATTCTACCCACGAATGCCCATCTCGGCCACGGGTACACGCCGAACAGGGCCGTGGGATGACCCACGACCCTGTATGAACTGTCCGGAATGCCCGCTGTACCAGGGTCACCCGTCCCCGTAGGACTCCTTGGGGCGCTCGCCTGTCACCAGGTAGACGAGGTGGTCCGCGACGTGGACGGCGTGGTCCCCGAAGCGCTCGTAGAACCGCCCGGCCAGGGTGACGTCCATCGTGGCCTCCACCCCGTACTCCCACTTCGGGGAGAGGATGCGCTCCAGCAGCTTGCGGCGGAGCCGGTCCATGCGGTCGTCGTCCTCGTCCAGCTCACGGGCCGTCTCGGCGTCCCGGTTGGCGATGACCTCGCCGGCCTTGACCACCAGCAGCTCCGCCTGGTGTCCCATCTCCAGGACGATGGAGCGCAGCTCCGCCGGGATGGCCGAGTCGGGGTGCCTGCGCCGCGCGATCTTGGCGATGTGGACCGCGTGGTCCCCCATCCGCTCCAGGTCGCCGGACATGTGCAGCGCGGTGATGATGGCCCTGAGGTCCTGCGCGACGGGCTGCTGCCGCGCCATGAGGGCGAAGGTGCTGTCGTCGATCTCCTCGTTGAGGGCGTTGATCCGCTCGTCCCCGGAGATGACCTCCTGGGCGGCGTCAAGGTCGGCGTCCAACAGTGCGGTGGTGGCGCGGGCGATGGCGTGTCTGGCGAGCCGGGTCATCTCGACCAGCCGGTCGGAGAGAGCGTCCAGCTCCTCGTGGTATGTGTCGCGCATGATCCCAATCGTCCCAAGTGCTCTCTGAATCACCGCGAAATCCGCGGTGAACTCTTGAGAAAACTCCCTTGCGTGTCCCCCTCGACCGGGTAACGGGATGTTCTGTCCGCTTACGATCGAATTGTGGAAGGGGAGCTGCTGGCCGCGATCGCGGGACTCGTCGGGCTCGTGACAGGAGTCGCGGCCGGTCTGGCGTTCCGCATCAGCGAGTCGACCCGCAGTCATACCCCCGAACCCGAACCGCAATCGAGGCTTCCGGCAGGGGTGGCCGAGGTGCTCTCGGCCCTGCCGTCCTCCGCGGTGGTCCTGGACTCTACCGACCGGGTGCTGCGCGCCAGCTCGGCGGCCCGCGCCTACCGGCTCGTCAGCGGCAACGAGCTGGTGATCGGCGAACTGCTCGCGCTCGCCCGCCAGGTGCGCCGCGACGGGGTGATCCGCGAGACCGAGATCGAGGTGGCGGTGCGCCGCTTCGGCCCCGACTCCACCTCCTTCGCGGTCCGCGTGGCCCCCCTGGGCGGCACCGGACTGATCCTGGTCCTCGCCGAGGACCAGACCGAGCGGCGGCGGGTGGAGGCGGTACGCCGCGACTTCGTCGCCAACATCAGCCACGAGCTGAAGACCCCCGTGGGCGCGCTGTCGCTGCTCGCGGAGACGATCAGCGACGCCAGCGACGACCCGGAGGCGGTGCGCCGCTTCGCCTCCCGCATGAAGCACGAGGCCGACCGGCTGACCAGCCTCATCCAGGACCTGATCACCCTCTCCCGCATCCAGGGCGCCGAACCGCTCTCCGAACCGGTCGAGGTCTCCGTGGACACCGTGGTGGAGGAGTCCCTGGACGCGGTGCGCACCGCCGCCGACACCAAGCGGATCGAACTGGTCTCCGGCGGCGTGCGCGGCCTGACGGTGATGGGCGACGAGGGCCTGCTCATCACGGCGCTGCGCAACCTGGTCACCAACGCCGTCGCCTACAGCCCGGAGAACACCAGGGTGGCGGTGACCGTCCAGACCTCCGACGACATGGTCGAGATCGTCGTCGCCGACCAGGGCATCGGCATCCCCCCGCAGGACCTGGAACGGATCTTCGAGCGCTTCTACCGGGTGGACGCGGCTCGGAGCCGGGCCACCGGAGGCACCGGCCTCGGCCTGGCGATCGTCAAACATGTCATGACCCTCCACCGGGGGGAAGTGACCGTGTGGAGCAAGGAAGGCGAGGGGTCGACGTTCACGCTGCGTCTGCCCCGGACCGACTCTCCGGAGCCGCCGGGCTCCACTGGCAACTATCAGGAGGCAGCACAGTGACGCGTGTACTCGTCGTCGAGGACGAGGAATCCTACAGCGACGCCCTGTCGTACCTGCTCCGCAAGGAGGGATTCGAGGTGGCCCTCGCCCCGACCGGGACCGCCGCCCTGGAGATCTTCGACCGCACCGGCGCCGACCTGGTCCTGCTGGACCTGATGCTGCCGGGCCTGTCCGGCACCGAGGTCTGCCGCACCCTGCGGCAGAAGTCCAACGTCCCGGTGATCATGCTCACCGCCAAGGACAGCGAGATCGACAAGGTCGTCGGGCTGGAACTGGGCGCCGACGACTACGTGACCAAGCCCTTCTCCTCCCGGGAGCTGGTGGCCCGCATCCGCGCGGTGCTGCGCCGCCGCGGCTCCGACGACACGATGCTGCCCACCGCCCTGGAGGCCGGCCCGGTCCGCATGGACGTGGAGCGCCACGTGGTGACGGTCCGCGGCGAACAGGTGCAGCTCCCCCTCAAGGAGTTCGAGCTGCTGGAGGTGCTGCTCCGCAACGCCGGGCGCGTGCTGACCCGCCCCCAGCTCATCGACCGGGTCTGGGGCGCCGACTACGTGGGCGACACCAAGACCCTCGACGTCCACATCAAGCGGCTGCGCGCCAAGATCGAGACCGACCCCAGCTCCCCCCGCCACATCATCACCGTGCGCGGACTGGGCTACAAGTTCGAGCCGGAGGCCTGACCCCGCTCCGAAACCGCGAGCGGCCGGGCCCGTACCGGACCCGGCCGCCGCCGTTCGCGCTACCGCGCGGACTACTTGCCCTGGTTCTTGACCGCCTCGATGGCCTCCTTGGCGGCCTCGGGGTCCAGGTACTCGCCGCCCGTCTTGCGGGGGGTGAAGTCGTCGTTGAGCTCGTAGACCAGCGGGATGGCGGTGGGGATGTTGAGCCCCGCGATGCTCTGGTCGTCGATGCCGTCCAGGTGCTTGACCAGGGCGCGCAGCGAGTTGCCGTGCGCGGCGACCAGCACCGTGCGGCCCGCGGCGAGGTCGGGGATGATCGAGTCGTACCAGTAGGGCAGCATCCGCCGCACCACGTCGGCCAGGCACTCGGTGCGCGGCATCAGCTCGGGCGGCAGGTTCGCGTAGCGCGGGTCGCCGTGCTGCGAGTACTCGCTGTCGTCGGCGAGCGGCGGCGGGGGCGTGTCGTAGGAGCGGCGCCAGATCATGAACTGCTCGTCGCCGAACTCGGCGCGGGTCTGGGCCTTGTTCTTGCCCTGTAGGGCGCCGTAGTGGCGCTCGTTGAGCCGCCAGGAGCGCTTGACCGGGATCCAGTGCCGCCCGGCCTCCTCCAGCGCGATGTTGGCGGTGCGGATCGCCCGCTTGAGCAGGGAGGTGTGGACCACGTCGGGCCGCACTCCCGCCTCGGCCAGCAGTTTCCCGCCCTTGCGGGCCTCTTCCTCGCCCTTGGCGGACAGGTCCACGTCCACCCAGCCGGTGAACAGGCCCTCGGCGTTCCAGACGCTTTCGCCATGGCGCAGCAGTACCAGAGTCGACATGTCCCTCAGCCTAGCGACCCGCCCGTCCCGCGAACGCGCGGGGCACCGATTGGTCTACGCCAATTCCCCGGGCCTTCACCCTTCCCCGTCGGGCCCCTGCTCCACCAGGTGGCGGAAGGCCTTCAGGTTGCGCCGGCTCACCCCGCGCTTGGTGCGCCACGCCCACTCCTTGCGGATCGCCGTGGCGAACCCGCGCTCCAGCGCCGGGTTGAAGTTGTCGTCGGAGTAGGAGAGCACGCACCCGAGCAGCCGGTCCACCTCCCGCGGCGTGATCCCCGTCAGCGGCAGCCGACCGGTGATGTAGACGTCGCCCACCTCGTCGGCGGTGAACGCCATGCCGTACATGTCGGCGCTGCGCCGCATCAGGTAGCGGTAGAACTCGCCCTCGTTCTCGTCGGGACGCCGGCAGAAGAAGCTCTTGAGCAGCAGGCTGTGCTCGCCGATGTTCAGCCACACCAGCGTCTTGAGCTTGCGCTCGCCCGGCAGGGTGACCAGGAAGGCGTCGGGGCGGGGCCGCTCGTACTCCAGCTCCGCCTCCTTGAGGGCGGTCTCGATCGCGCTGGCCGCGTCGACCTGTTCCTGTGTGGGCATGCGGTTCCTTCCGGCTCTCGTCGTCCTCGGCCGGGCGGGGGTCCCGGCTTCGTCCCCATCCTCGTACGGCGCTCCGATCACCGGCACGGCACGGTCAGGCGGTACCGCGCCAGGGTGGTGCGGTAGGCCGCCATCAGCCCGTCGACGGTCGCCTCCCAGCTCAGCCCCGAGGCGTGCCGCACCCCCGCGGCGCCCATGCGGTCCCGCCAGGCGGGCTCGGCCACCATCCGGCGCAGCACCCGCGCGTAGTCGTCGGGGTCGTGCCCGTCGATGAGCACCCCGGACACGCCGTCGCGCACCGCCGTGGGCAGGCCGCCCACCCGCGCCGCGACGACGGGGGTCCCGCACGCCTGGGACTCCACCGCGACCAGGCCGAAGGACTCCGAGTAGGACGGCACCACCGTGGCGGTGGCCGCCCGGTAGTAGTGGGCCAGCTCCTCGCGCGAACGCGGCGGCTCCAGGCGCACCACGTCGGAGATGCCCAGCGACCGGGCCAGGTCGGACAGCAGCTCCGGCTCGGCGCAGCCGCTGCCGGACTGGCCGCCCACGACCGCGACGACGAGGCGGTCCCGCAGGCCGGGATCGTCCTCCAGCAGCCGGGCCGCCGCGCGCAGCAGCACGTCGGGGGCCTTGAGCCGCTGCACCCTGCCGACGAACAGCAGCAGCGCGGTGTCTGCGGGCAGCCCCAGGCGGCGCAGCGCCTCGGCGCGCGGGCCGGGGGTGAAGGTCTCCAGGTCCACGCCGGGGAAGACGGTGGAGATGCGGCCGGGGGAGGCGCCGTAGTAGTGGACGAGCTGGGCGGCCTCGTCGTCGGTGTTGGCGATGAGCCGATCGGCGAGCGCGACGAGCTCGTCCTCGCCCCGCACCCGCTCCTCCGGCTCCGGGGTGTCGCCCTCGGCCAGCGACAGGTTCTTCACCCGGGCCAGGGTGTGCATGGAGTGCACGAGCGGCACGCCCCACTCCCGGGCGGCCGACCACCCGGCCTGGCCGGACAGCCAGTAGTGGGCGTGCACCAGGTCGTAGCGCCCGTTGAGGTCCTCGGCCTGGGCGCGCAGCAGGCCGTGGACGAACGGGCACAGGTAGCGGACCAGGGCCGTCTTGTCGAGCCTGCCGTAGGGACCCGCGGGGACGTTGCGGACGGTGACCCCGGGGGCCAGCTCGACCTCGGGGGGCTGCTCGAAGGAGGTGGCCCGGGTGAACACGTCGACGGCGACGCCGCGTTCCGCCAACCGCTTGGCCACCTCGACGACGTAGACGTTCAGTCCGCCCGCGTCGCCGGTCCCGGGCTGGTCGAGTGGGGAGGTGTGCAGGCTGATGGCGGCGATCCTGCCGAGCCGCTCGGCCCCGCTCTGCTCCTCCGCACCCGGAGTCTGTGACGCCACTCGGCTTTCCGTCCCTTCCGGTCCTCGGCTGCTCACTGCGGTCCCCGACGGGCCTCAACGGTCAACATTCGCCAAGGACCGCAGTGTTCCCATATTGGCCACGGAGGCGGAGGGGACCGGAAGGCGGGGTGGGGCTTGCCTGACTCCCGCTTTCCCCTGAGGTCAGGCCTCTTTGACCGTTCCCTGGCACGCCTCGGCGAAGGCCGCGTACGCCCGTGTGTCGAAAAGAACAAAGCTCACATACTCGACATTGGTCGGAGTATTTCGGACAGCGCCGAGCGCGATCCGCGCGGCGGCCTCCACCGGCCACCCGTAGGCCCCGGTGGAGATCGCCGGAAAGGCCACACTGCGCGCGCCCAGCTCGTCGGCGACCCGCAGCGCCTCGACGTGGCAGGAGGCGAGCAGCGCCGAACGGTCCTCCCGCAGGCTGTAGACCGGACCGACCGTGTGGATCACCCACCGCGCGGGCAGCCGCCCGGCCGTCGTGGCCACCGCCTGCCCCACCGGAAGCCCGCCGCCGTAGCGGCCGGCGCGCAGGGCACGGCACTCGGCCAGGATCTCGGGGCCGCCGCGGCGGTGGATCGCGCCGTCCACCCCTCCCCCGCCCAACAGGCTGGAGTTGGCCGCGTTGACCAGCGCGTCCACGCGCTGCTCGGTGATGTCCCCCAGGACCAGTCGGATGTCCACCCCTCCAGGCTACGCCCGCGGGGTTGCGGCCACGTCTTTTTACACAGAGTAGTGACCCATTCTCCCTAAGTGGTTAGCAGGCCGCCCCTACAGCGGAACAACTAGTAACAGCCCTGGTCAAGACCGCTTCTCCCGACGGAGGGATGCATGCCGAAACCCGAGAGATTCGTCTCCCGCTCCGACCTCGGCTGGGGAGCTTCCGGAGGCTCCTACGCCAACCCGAGGCAGGGCCTCGTCATCCACTACGACGGCTCCAACCAGAACCTCGCCAACCGGGACCACTCGGCGTGTGTCGCCTACTGGAGGAACACCCGCAGCTTCCACACCGGACCGTCGCGGGGCTGGGCCGACATCGGCTACTGCGTCGACGAGCGGACCGAGATCCTCACCTCCACCGGCTGGCGGACCTTCCGGGAGGTCCGACCGGGAGACACCGTGCTCACCCTCAACCACCGCACGGGCCTGGCCGAGTGGCAGCCACTCCTCGACGTCTACGTCTTCCCCGCACAGCCCCGCACCATGATCCGCATGGAGGGGCGCACCCACTCCTCGCTGACCACCCCCCAGCACCGCTGGCCCGTGGAGCACGCCCACCGGCGCGCCGACGCCGAACACACGAGGAGCCCTGACCGGGCACGGCCCGCCGCCTCCCGGTCCACGCAGGGCTGGGAGTGGAACTGGGCCACCACCGAGACCCTCACCCACCGGGACCGCATCCCGCTGGCCGCCCCCTGCGCCGACCTGCCCGCCGAACCCAAGTGGTCGGACGCCCTCGTCGAACTCGCGGCCTGGCTGTGGCCCGGCCTCCCCGACGACCCGGAGGACCACGACGGCCGGGGCGCCGACGTGCCCCTGCGACCACGGGAGAGGGCGCAGGCCGCGCGCCTCCGAGCGGCCCTGCACGGCCTGTTCGGCCCGCCGACCGACCCCGCGTCCCGCACGGACCTGCCCGCCGACAGGCGGACGGAGTGGCAGGAGCGCTCCGACGGCCCCCGCACGGAGTTCCGCCTGTCCGCGGAGGCGGCCCGCACCCTGCTGCAACACCTCCCCGGCGGGGCGCCGACCCCGGCCTTCCTGCGGTCGCTGACCCGGGCCCAGCTCGACCTGTTCGTCGAGACCTCCCTGCTCGCGGGCAGCACCACCGGCAGGACCGGTGCCCGCAGGAGCCTCGTCCACCGCGGCCGCGCCCGGGCCGAGGCCTTCCAGTTCGCCGCGATCCTGGCGGGGCACGCCACCACGCTGCGCCGCCTCCCGGCCGCCGCCCCGGACCGGGCCGACACCTGGCGGGTCGACCTCCACCCGGGCACCGGGTTCGCCCCCAGGGCGGCGGCCTCCGGCACGGGCTCCTTCACCATCGCCGAGGAGCGCTACTACGGGCACGTGTGGTGCGTGCGCACCCCCAACGCCACCTGGCTGGCGCGCCGCCGCGGCACCGTCTACTTCACCGGCAACAGCTTCGGCGCCTGCCCGCACGGCTACGTGTTCGAGGGCCGCGGGCTGTACCGCTCCCAGGCCGCCCAGCCCGGGGGCAACTCCACCTACTACTCGGTGACGCTCATGTCCGGCCCCACCGACACGATCACCGACGCCCAGATCAACGCCGTGCGGCAGTTGCGCGAGTGGCTCATGGAACCCGAGACCTCCATCGGGAGCACGGTGAAGGGCCACCGGGACTTCATCTCCACGAGCTGTCCCGGCGACCGGCTCTACCGGATGGTCCGCGACGGAGTCTTCAACCAGCCCGCACAGTGGGGAAACACCGAGGAGGACAACGAGGTGCCGCACTACCTCAACATGGCCCAGACCAAGGACGTCGTCGTCTCACCCAACAAGTTCGTCTCACTGCGCTGGGACACCGTGTGGACCGACACGGCCCAGATCGCCCACCACGACGGCCTCGCCGTCGTCACCAAGCCGTGCGACCTCAACGGCGCGCTCTGGCTGGAGATCTCCGACCTGGTCGAGGGCGACGACGTCCAGGTGCGCATGGCCGACTGGGAGCGCAAGACGAAGAAGTACCGCCTGCACCCGATCGCCGAGGGGATCGGCACCGGAGGCAAGTCGTTCCCCTCGTTCTCGATCGTCAACCGTATCGCCGACGGATACACCATGGACCTGCGGGTCTACAACGTCTCCGAGAAGCCCTTCACCCTGCACACCGCCACCTTCAAGGGACACGTCTGGCTGCGCTGACCCGACGACGCCGTCCCGCACCGCACCGCTCCCGATCCAGCTCCTCCGGCTTCCTCCCCCTCTCGCCCCTCCCCGTTTCCGTCACCCAGTCGACCGGGAGGTCGCCATGCTCACGTCCATCGTCCGCACGACCGTGCCGTTCATCGTCGGGGCCCTCAGCACCCTGGCCGTCACCTACCTCGGCGTCGAACTGCCGGAAGCCGCACTCACCGAGCTCGTCACCGTCCTCGTCGCAGGGGCCTACTACACGGCCGTCCGCCTCCTCGAGGAGCACGTCTCCCCCGCCTTCGGCCGCGTCCTCCTGGGCCTCGGCCTGCGCGGACGCCCGAAGTACGACCTGGCCTGACCACACCGGAACAGAAAGGTCCCCGGCCGGTGGGGCGGGGACCTTTCCCAACGCGACGGCCACGCACGCCCCACGCGCGGGACGACGAGGCTGCCCCGCGGCCCCCGGGGCCGTCGGACCATCCCCACGTGCGTGGGGAGCAGTAGTCGGCGATGTTGTTGAAGTACACGCGGTGCGGACCATCCCCACGTGCGTGGGGAGCAGGCACCCCAAGCGCAGCCTGGATAACTCCGCTTCGGACCATCCCCACGTGCGTGGGGAGCAGCGCGACCTCCGTCCCGACCGGCCGCGGCGGTTCGGACCATCCCCACGTGCGTGGGGAGCAGATGTCCATGTCGGCCGCGCCGGGGAAGCAGTGCGGACCATCCCCACGTGCGTGGGGAGCAGACCCGGGCAGCCGACGATTCCGTACCGGCTGCCGGACCATCCCCACGTGCGTGGGGAGCAGGGCAGGTACTCAAGCCACGCGAGTGGACAACGCGGACCATCCCCACGTGCGTGGGGAGCAGGCTGGTGGTGGAGTCACCAGTGCGGGGCCGTTCGGACCATCCCCACGTGCGTGGGGAGCAGCAGGCGCGGCAGATGGCCGAGGCCAAGAAGGACGGACCATCCCCACGTGCGTGGGGAGCAGTCCGGGTAGGGGCGCGCCTCGAACCGGCGCTTCGGACCATCCCCACGTGCGTGGGGAGCAGTCCTGGAGCTGCAACCAGTACTCGCGTCCGCTCGGACCATCCCCACGTGCGTGGGGAGCAGGCGCTCGCCGGGAAAACCGCGGAAGCGAAGGGCGGACCATCCCCACGTGCGTGGGGAGCAGGCCGAGTTCCGCGTGGTCCGCGAATGGCTCGGCGGACCATCCCCACGTGCGTGGGGAGCAGGGCTACGTGGCCGCGGTCGCGATCGCGGCGGACGGACCATCCCCACGTGCGTGGGGAGCAGCGCCACGCCTCATCCATCGAGTTCCGGAAGGACGGACCATCCCCACGTGCGTGGGGAGCACGGCCGCCAGATCCGCTGGGGCACGTCCGGGGACGGACCATCCCCACGTGCGTGGGGAGCACCAGCATGGTCGGCCGCTCCGTAGTCATGGGGTCGGACCATCCCCACGTGCGTGGGGAGCACTGCCCTCACCCCCTGGCGTCCTCGACCCTGGGCGGACCATCCCCACGTGCGTGGGGAGCACGACGACCAGCAGCAGCAGGACCGGTTCCGGGACGGACCATCCCCACGTGCGTGGGGAGCACGGCCGACGGGGGGGAGCAGGCCACCCCCCAGGCGGACCATCCCCACGTGCGTGGGGAGCACAGCAGGCCATTTGACCAGCTCCCGCGCGAGCACGGACCATCCCCACGTGCGTGGGGAGCACTACGCGGCCAGACCCGCCTCGGACACGCGGGTCGGACCATCCCCACGTGCGTGGGGAGCACCGGTTCCGAGCGGCCGCCCCGTTGAAGCTGTGCGGACCATCCCCACGTGCGTGGGGAGCACAAGATCTCCTCCCTGTGGAACGGGATCAGCAGCGGACCATCCCCACGTGCGTGGGGAGCACGCGCGTGCCTCCCACACGGTGCGGTGTTCCGCCGGACCATCCCCACGTGCGTGGGGAGCACCCCTCGGCCAGCTCATCGGAGTTGACGGCGGTCGGACCATCCCCACGTGCGTGGGGAGCACGAACAGGGCCGGGGCGGTGGCCCCGGCCGCGACGGACCATCCCCACGTGCGTGGGGAGCACAAGCCGAAGTGGGACCCCCGACCGATCAGATACGGACCATCCCCACGTGCGTGGGGAGCACCAGTGGGCGTGGGACAACGTCCTGAAGCCGATCGGACCATCCCCACGTGCGTGGGGAGCACAGAAGCTGACCTGCGGTTTCTCGAGGCGTTATCTTACCGTGATCAACCTTGCAGGCAGTCTCAGCCCGCATCTCCACCCTAGACCACATTCACGGAAGAACACCGTCGTTCCGACCAGTTCGCCGGGGTCTGGAGGCGCGGACAGGACGCCCCCGGGCGGGGACGGTGTGGGCGGGGAAGCCTTCTGTCTGCTTCGGCCGGGAGGCCCGGCAGCCTTGACCGCCGCCCCGGTACCTGAGGGGTTGTCGGCTTCCCGTAGCGCTTCACCCCCCGGAAACCCGCCGCCCGACAGTCCCTCCCGCGCCCGAGGGGCGGGCAAGGCTGCCGGGCCTCCCGGCCGAAGCAGGCGGGGACGGTCACTGGGTGCGGATGCCGCCTCTGCGTGGCTTCTTCTCTGCCTCCTTCTGTGTCTTGGGGGTCTTGGGGGCCGGGGTGTCCTGCCCCCCTCCACAGGGCACCCCCGGCAGGGGCCGACAGCCCCGGCGAACCCGGGTGTGGTCGGGTGGCCGGGCTGTCGGCCGGTTGGGGTCCCCGAAGGGGCGGGCGGGGAAGGAGCACCCGACCCCCTCGGGGAGGCTGTGTCGGTGTCATCAGTGCAGCAGGGCGGTGTTGAGGGCCGCGCCCAGCAGGGTGTCGAGGTTGGCGATCGCGGTCACCGTGCGCACCGGATCGCCCATCGGCAGGATCAGCCGATCCCCGCCGAGCACCACGGCCACCCCGCGCTCGTGCTCCTCCACATAGGCACAGCCGTCGGCCAGCAGCGCCATCTGGTCGGGGTGAGGGTGTAGTCCGCCACCAGTCCTCTCCTCAACTCGAATGCAAAGTTCACGGGCCACAAGGCGCGCCAGGTCCTGCCGGTGCGGACGGCAGGGTGCGGGAACAGGGGCGCGACAGCGCGGCACAGGTTCAGGCCGGGCCGTCCCGGTCCGGGGTCGACCTGGGCGAAGGGGGGCGTGGGGGCGGCAGGGGGTCGGGGGTTTCTCAGGTGCGGGTCAGGTAGCAGCGCACGCCGTGCGGGGGCTGGTACTCGGTCAGGACGTGGTCCAGCAGCTCCACGTCGTTGACCGCGACCCGGTGGGCGGTGACCCGGTTGCGGGCCGCATACGGCACCGGGCTGCCGTGGTCGTAGGTGACCTCCCACAGCGGCGCGTGGCGGACCGCGACCGCCGCGAACTCCGGGTAGTCCGGGATGCGCGGGGGACGCGGCGGGCCTGGCGCCGAGGCTCCGGAACAGAAGTGGCAGGGCGGGGGACGCGCGTGGCTGCGGCGGCGGGAGGCGGCGGGGCCGGTGAGAACAGTGTGCTGAGCAGCGCAATGGGCAGCATCAGCAGATGCAGCAGCATGAGCTCCTCCGGGGGGCGGTGCCGGACAGGGCCCGGCGGACTCGGTTCCAACTGTTTCCATGTTGCCTCGCATCCAGATAACTTGCAATATTCAAGTTTCTTGAATCTCTCAATCAGTCAGATATATGCACGACTAGTGAATGGTGCACCGAATGTCGGAAATCAGCACTCCTGACGTAGGATCGTGCCGACCCAGACGTGCTGATCCGAGGAGTCCCGAGTTGGCCTCCAGCCCCACGCTCCGCAGGCGACGACTCTCCGCACAACTCCACATGCTGCGCCTGGAGTCAGGGTTGACCGCTGAGGCTGCGGCCCGAGAGGCCAAGGCCAAGCGCCCGGACAGACCGTGGTCGGCCGCCAAGGTGGTCCGCATCGAGAACCGGGAGTGGAAAAGACTCCAGAGCGACGACGTGCTGACGCTGCTGGATGTCTACAAGGTCACGGACAAGCGCGAGCGGGACGCGTTCGTCCGGCTCGCTCTGGAGGCGAGCCAGAGCGGTTGGTGGGTTGGCTATCGGGACATCCTGGGCACCGGCGCCTATGTCGACCTGGAGACAGAGGCATCACGGATCCGCACCTACCAGGCGTTGGCCATTCCCGGCCTGTTGCAGACCGAGGAGTACGCCCGCGCGATCATACGCGGCGGCGGTGTTACCGATGACCGCGAGATCGAGCGCCGGGTAGAGGCACGGATGATGCGCCAGCACCGCCTGTCCGAACCGGATGCACCTCACCTGTGGGCCGTCGTGGACGAGGCCGCGTTCCACCGGATCCCCGCAGAGCTGCGAGCGGAGCAACTGCGTCACCTGATCGACGTGCAGCGGCCGACTCTGCGCGTTCAGGTGCTGCCCTACGAGGCAGGGCTGCACGCGGGAACCAGCGGCTCGTTCGTCCTCCTGGATTTCTCCGGTGACCCGTCGGTGGTGTACCTGGAGCACTCCCTGTCGGGGCTGTTCCCCGAGGACCCGGCCGAGGTGGAGCACTACGCGACCGTGTTCGACGTCCTACAGGCGCAGGCGTTGAGCGTGGACGAGTCGCTAGCGTGGATGGGCGACCTCCTGAGGCAGACCGAAGGGACCGCCCGTGCCTGAAGCCCCCGATTCGCTGGCGTTTCGGAGATCCTCCTACACGACTGCCCGCGGGCAGGACTGCGTCGAAGTCGCCGACCTGCCGGGTGCGGCTGCTGTGCGCGACTCCAAGCACCCCGATGCGGGGTACCTCGTGTTCCCCGCCGCCGAGTGGCGTGCGTTCGTGGACGCCGTGAAGACCGGCCGCCTGTAGCGCGGACGAAGAAAAGCCCCCACTGCGAGCAGTGAGGGCTTTCCCGGTGCTGAACCTTTGGAGAGCGCCGAACTTTCCCCTTTTGATTCCGGCTGACGCCATGTTATCCGTCCGCGCCCGAGCGTGAGGGGAGTTCTCCGAAATCGCGGCGAACTCTTGGGTCCCGCCCTCCTTGCCCGGTCCCGGCAGGCCGGGCCGGGTCCGGGCGGTCCCCGCTCCGGTGCGGAAGGAGGGGAAGAGAGGACTTCGGTCCCTTGTTGCACCAGGGGAGTCCTCCCCTGAACAGGGGGTCCTACAGCGTGTAGTACTACCGCCGGTAAACTGGCCTCTATGAAGAACAGGCTCGGCGACCTTGAACGCGCGGTGATGGATGTACTGTGGGAACGAACCGAGCCCATGACGGTTCGGGAAGTGGGCCGCGCTCTGGCTGACCGCGACCTCGCGCACACGACCGTCATGACGGTGCTCGACCGACTCGCCAAGAAGGGTGTCGTGACCCGCACCCGGGAGGGCCGCGCGTGGCGCTACCGTCCGGCAGCCAGCCGGGAGGCCTACGTCTCGGAGCTGATGCACGACGCGCTCGGCCAGACCGGTGACCGCGACGCCGCCCTTGCTGCTTTCGTGCGCTCGATGAGCGGCGCGGAGGCCGAACTACTTCGCCGCCTCCTCGCGGAGAACCACGGGGAAAGCGACAGATCAAGGATGTAGCCGCATGGTCGTTGCCGCACTGCTCACAGCGATCGCGGTCGGCTGTCTCATCGCCGCCCACCTCCTGTTGAGCGCCCGGTGGCCTTCCCGGGGCCCGCACGTCGCCGTGGTCGCCTGGCAGGCGCTGGGGCTGGCGTGGGGCGTGTCCACCATCGGCGCCCTGCTGGCCTTCGGCCTGGCCCCCTACGGTCTGGGAGTGCTGCACGGCCTGACCGCCCTCGTGCGCGACGCCGCCGCGAACGGCCTGCGGCTGGACGTCCTGTCCGAGGGGCACTTCGCCGCCACCCGGGTGGCCGCGCTCGTCGCGGCGGTGCTGCTGACCCTGGTGCTCTTCTGGGGTCTGGCGGTCTCCTTCCTCCAGGTGGTGCGGACGCGCCGCCGCCACCGCGCCCTTCTCGAACTGGTCGCCCACGAACACCCGGAGGTCCCCGGGGCCCGGGTGCTCGACCATCCGGCCGCTGCGGCCTACTGCCTGCCCGGTGTGCTGAACCCGCAGATCGTCATCAGCGCGGGGGCGCTGGAGGTGCTGGACCGCCGGGAGCTGGCCGCGGTGCTGGCCCACGAGCACGCGCACCTGCGCCAGCGGCACGACCTCGTGCTTCTTCCGTTCTCGTCGCTGAAGCGCGCCTTCCCGCGGGTGCGGATCATGGAGCGCTGTTACAACGCGGTGGCGCTGCTCATCGAGATGTGCGCCGACGACCACGCCCGCCGTCACCACTCCCCGCGGGAGCTGGCGACGGCGCTGGTGCGTTTCGGGGCCGCGGGCGGTGCGGCGGTTCCGGCCGGGGCAATGGCGGTGGTCCCCAACGAGCAGCAGCCGGAGGTGCTGGCCCGGGTGTCGCGGCTGCTGAACCCGGTGCAGTTGTCGCGGCGCGCCACCGCGGCCGTGCTGAGCGGGTCGGTGGCGCTGATGGCGTCGACCCTGACCCTGTGGCACCTGCCGATGTGACGAGGGCGGCGGCCGTGGAGGGCACGTTTCGCGGCCGCTGCGCGTTTACTCTGAAGGCAAGGTTCTCCCACGACGACAGCCGGGGGCTCGCGTGCAAGTCATTGGGTTCTTCGATCTGCTCTTCAGGGTCCTCTACCTGGCGACCTTCGTGATGTCGCTGTACTCACTGATCGAGGCGGCCCGCACTCCCGCGCAGGCGTTCCCGGCCATGGACAAGCAGACCAAGGGGCTGTGGGTGGGGGTGCTCAGCGCGGGCACGGTGGTGTCGCTGGCCGCGTTCCTGGGCATGTTCGCCTTCCTGACGATCCTGGCGCTGGTCGCGGCGCTGATCTTCCTGATCGACGTGCGTCCCGCGGTCCGTCAGATCGGCCGTTCCGGGGGCGAGGGCCCCTACGGTCCCTGGTGACCTACTGGACGAGGTCGTCCTCGGCGGTCCAGGTGTTGCAGGAGCCGGGGGTCTGGTAGTCCAGTCCCCGCTCCAGCCACAGGGCGCTGTTCTCGGCCGAGCCGTGGGTGCGTTCGGCGTCGGTGCTGTCCGCCCGGTCGGCGGTGGCGGCGGCGTCCTGGAGCAGGACGCGGCGCTCCTCCTCGCCGATCGGGTAGGTGACGGCCACCGAGCCGAGGAAGACTCCGGCCAGGCAGTTGGCCTGGAGTTCGCCGCGGCGGGTCCAGGCGTTCCGTTCGACCGGGTCGGTCTCCTGGCGGCGCCGCTCGTGGTAGTAGTCGAGGATTCCGGCCTCGCCCTGCACGTGGTGGCCGTACTCGTGGGCGAGCAGGGAGGCGTAGACGACGCTGTCGGGGCTGTGGCTCCACTTCTCGGCGATGTCGTGGACGCCGAGGTAGACGCTCTTGCTGGCGCGGCAGTAGAAGCCGCCGGCGGCGGAGGGGTAGTCGCGGCACGGGCTGGTGCCGGGCTCGGTCCAGTAGACCCGCTGCGGGGGTTCGAACTCCAGTCCCGCCTTGGCGAACTGGACGGTCCACGCCTGGTCCAGGCAGTCGGTGACGGCGTTGAGGAAGCGTTCCATGGACTCGGCGTCGTGGACGTCGAGTTCGAGGGCGGGGCAGGGCAGCGGGGACAGGCGGCCGGTGGCGTAGAGCGGGTTGTGCTTGATCACGCTCTCGCCGGTGAAGTCGGCTCCCAGGCCGCTGTCGGGCCTGCGGTGGGGGTCGGCGGAGGAGGACGCCTGCTGTTGGGGGGCGGGGGCCGGTGCGGGGGTGCCGGTGGTGGCGGGGGCGCATCCGGTGAGGAGGGCGAGGGCCAGGGCCGTCGCGCCCAGTGCCGCGGGGCGGGCGCCGCGCGCCCCGCGCTTCGCTGTCCGGTGGTGTCCCCGTTCCACTTCGCGTCCTGGCCGGTCCGGCGGCGCGCCGGTCAGTCGACCAGTTCCTCCTCGGCTTCCCAGGTGTTGCAGGCTGCGGGGTCCCGGCGGTCCATGCCGTGCTCGGTCCACATCCGGCTGTTGGCGTCGTTGCCGTGGGTGTGCTCGTCGTCGCGGTCGGCGCGGAGTTCGGCGTCCCGGAGGATCTCCTCGCGCTGGGCCTCCTCGATGGGGAAGCTGCTCTCCACGGCTCCCAGGAACACCCCGCTCAGGCAGTTGGCCTGGAGTTCGCTGCGGCGGCTCCACTCGTCGCGGCGGCTGCTGCCGGCGCCGTTCTGGGTGTCCGGGTGCTGGGTGAGGATTCCGGCCTCGCCCTGCACGTGGTGGCTGTACTCGTGGCCGAGGAGGAAGGCGTAGGCGGCGGTGCGGTCGCTGCTGGCGGAGTTGGTCACGATGTCCTCCACCCCGAGGTACAGCCCCTTGTTGGCGTGGCAGTAGAACGCCGAGGTTCCTTCGAGCGGGTAGGTGCCGCAGGGGCTCTGGCCTGATGTGTACCAGTAGACCCGGTTGGGCGGTTCGAACTCCAGTCCCGCCTCGGTGAGGTGGCCGCCCCACGCCTCGTCGAGGCAGTCGGTGACCTCGTGGAGGAAGTTCTCCATGGAGGCGGGGTCGTGGGGGTCGGTCTCGGGGGCGGGGCAGGTGACCGATCCCAGTTCGCCGCTGAGGTAGAGGGGGTTGGCGGCCAGCACGTCGCGGTGCCGCCCGTCCTGGGTGGAGGACGCGGAGTCGGTGGAGGTTCCGCTCACGCCCACGACCGGGCCGGGTTTGGGGTCGAAGAGGGAGGCCATCAGGACGAATCCGGCCAGGGCGACGGCGGCCAGGCCCATGACCACGACCGCGGAGACCCCGATGCCCAGGGGGCGCGGCCGGGCACGGCCCACGCGGCTGGGCAGCATGTACTCGCTGCCCTGCCTCCACCTGCCGGCCGTTGCCGGGTTGCTCCGTTTGCGCACCCGCTGTTTCCCCACTCCTCGTCCCGCCGGGGTGACTTTTCGATTATGCCTGGGCGAAAGGGGTGTCTTCTGCCCGGTCTCCTGCATGCGACCGCCCCCGGCCATGGTCGGTAGGCTCACGGGTGTGATGTGGCTCAGGTGACCAAGGCGGGGTGACGATGGCGGGAACCGCGACGGGGGCGGCTCTTCTCGGTGTTGCTGCCGTCGTTCTGTCCACCGGTGCGCTGTCGGGGGTGTCTGCTCCCCACGATCCGCAGACGCACACCATCCAACAGGACGAGATCGCTGACGGGCAGATCCTCAACGTGATCTCGCTGCGGCTGGACGAGAAGGGGGTGCTGCACGCCGAGGAGCGGATCACCTTCGGGGGCGGCGGTCCGGAGGAGTTCACCCGGACCTTCCTGCTGCGGGAGCCCTACGACACCGACCACGACCGGTTGTACGGGGTGAGTGGTCTGACTGCGCAGGGCGGGGACGGCAGGCCGGTGGAGGTCTCGCTCGTCGAGGACGACACCGCCATGGCCGCCACCCTGGCTGTGGGCGGTGCGGAGGTCGTCATCCTGGACTACCGGGTCGACGGCACGGTCAGCGAGGTCGGCGACCGGTTGGAGCTGGAGTGGACGGTCGTCGGGGGCTACAGCGAGACCGTGGAGGAGACGCGGGTGGTCGTGGACGCCCCGGACCGGCCGCAGGCGCTGTCGTGCGCGGCGGGTGAGCCGCGCAGCTCGATCTACTGCACGTCGTCGAACATGGGCGGTCCCGAGGCGCTGGTGGCCCACTTCATGCAGGCCGACCTGGAGCCGGGGCAGACGTTCGACATCGTGGTGAGCTATCCGGGGCAGACCGCGCAGAGCACCCTGATGCTGTCCCGTTCCTGGTCCTTGACCTCGGCGTTCGCGATCACCCCGGTGACGGCGGGGGTGTTCGGGCTGCTGCTGGTGGTGCTGGTCGGCGGGCTGGTCCTGCTGATCTGGGTGCGCGACCGGGACGAGCGGGCGCTGCGGTCGGAGGCGCGCAAGGCCGACCAGGCGCCGGTGGAGGCGGGGGTGGGCGGGCACCTGCGTTTCCAGCCTCCGGACAACGTGCACCCGGGGCAGATCGGCACGCTCATCGACGAGCAGGCCGACGTGGTGGACATCACCGCGACCGTGGTGGACCTGGCGGTGCGCGGGTACCTGCGGATCGAGGAGCTGCCGCACGAGCGGCGGTACTCGTCGGCGGACTGGCTGCTGACCCGTACCGGGCAGCGCGGCGAGGAGACGCTGCTGCCCTACGAGCGGCTGCTGTTGGACGCGCTGTTCCCGAAGGGGCCGCAGACCCGGCTGTCGGAGCTGGGCGAGGACTTCTCGGTCCAACTGGCCGACGTGCGCGAGGAGCTGTACCGCGACATGGTGCGGTTGAAGTGGTTCGCGCGGCGTCCCAACCGGGAGCGCAGCCAGTGGACGACGGTGGGGATCGTGCTGACCCTGCTGGGCGGGCTGGTCACCGTGCTGCTGGCGATCTTCACCCATGCGGCGTTCACGGGTCTGGCGCTGGTGATCGCGGGGGCGGCGGTGACCGTGGGGGCGCAGTACATGCCCGCCAAGACGAAGCTGGGCAGTGCGGTGTTCGCGCACGTGGCGGGGTTCCGGGCGTACCTGCTGCGGGCGCGGGTCGACGACATCCCGGCCGAGCGGCGGGTGCACGTGTTCTCCCGCTACCTGCCGTACGCGATCATCTTCGACAACGTCGAGCACTGGGCGCGGATCCTGGCGGCGGCCGGGGCGGAGGAGTCGCCGGAGCAGGGGCTGTTCTGGTACCGGGGGCCGCAGGACTGGACGTTGGGGGACTTCGCCGACTCGATCAAGGCGTTCACCCTGACCCTGTCGGGGGTCATCTCCAACACCCGGCAGTTCCGTTCCCTGATCTGAGAGGAGCAGTCTCATGCGTGCGGTGGTGCAGCGGGTCAGCCGCGCCTCGGTGACGGTCGACGGCGAGGTGGTCGGAGCGATCGCGGAGCCGGGGCTGCTGGCGCTGGTGGGGGTGACGCACGGCGACGGTCCCGCGGAGGCGGCCAAGCTGGCGCGGAAGCTGTGGACGCTGCGGATCCTGGAGGACGAGAAGTCGTGCTCCGACGTGGGGGCGCCGCTGCTGGTGGTCAGCCAGTTCACGCTGTACGGGGACGCCCGCAAGGGGCGGCGTCCCACCTGGCAGGCGGCTGCGCCCGGGCCGGTGGCCGAGCCGCTGGTGGACCAGGTGGTCAAGGAGCTGCGCGGGCTGGGCGCGCGGGTGGAGACCGGGGTGTTCGGGGCGCAGATGTCGGTGGAGTTGGTCAACGAGGGACCGTTCACCGTCCTGGTCGAGATCTAGGAGTGATCGGACGTATTAGTACGGTAAAGACGATCTTCCACTCCGATACCTAACGTGTTAGATTTGTCACCGGTCGCACTTGGGAGCGCTCCCGAAGTATGGCCTGACCGACGCAGTCTGAGGGGGCAGTCGGTCGCGCTACAGAGCAACCGTCGCGCGAAAGGAAACACAGTCGATGACGGAGACCCGTCACCGCACCGGGCGAGTCAGACGCTCGCTCGGCCTCCTCCTCACATCGGCCCTGACTGCAGCCGGCCTGCTGGTCACGGCCTCCCCCGCGCAGGCTGAGTCGACCCTGCGGGAGCTGGCCGCCCAGAAGGGCGGACGCCACTTCGGCACCGCCCTCACCGTCAACCCGCTCAACAGCGACTCCCAGTACCGCAGCATCGCGGCCGCCCAGTTCAGCGCGGTCACCCACGAGAACGAGATGAAGTGGGAGTCGCTGGAGCCGCAGCGGGGACAGTACAACTGGGCCCCGGCCGACTCCATCATCAACTTCGCCAAGGCCAACAACCAGATCGTGCGCGGGCACACCCTGGTCTGGCACAGCCAGCTCCCGTCCTGGCTGAACAACGGCGGCTTCAACGGCACCCAGCTCCGCTCCCTCATGGAGAACCACATCGAGGTGGTGGCCGGCCGCTACCGGGGTGACCTCTACGCCTGGGACGTGGTCAACGAGGCGTTCAACGAGGACGGCACGTTCCGCAACTCGATCTGGTACCAGGGCATGGGACGCAACTACATCGAGTACGCGTTCCGCAAGGCCCACGAGGTCGACCCGAACGCCAAGCTCTACATCAACGACTACAACATCGAGGGCATCAACGCGAAGAGCAACGGCCTGTACAACCTGGTGGTCGACCTGCTCAACCGGGGCGTGCCCATCCACGGCATCGGCATCCAGAGCCACCTGATCGTCGGCCAGGTGCCGTCCACGTTCCAGCAGAACATCCAGCGCTTCGCCGACCTGGGCCTGGACGTGGCGATCACCGAGCTGGACATCCGCATGCAGATGCCCGCGAACAGCGCCAAGCTCCAGCAGCAGGCCAACGACTACAAGACCGTGGTGAACGCCTGCCTGGCCGTGAGCCGCTGCATCGGCATCACCGTCTGGGGCATCGACGACGAGCGCTCCTGGGTCCCCTACACCTTCAGCGGCGAGGGCGCCCCGCTCCTCTACGACGGCCAGTACAACCGCAAGCCCGCCTGGTACGCGGTCTACGAGGCCCTCGGCGGCAACGACGACCCGGGCGGCAGCGACCCCGGTGGCAGCGACCCGGGCGGTAGCGACCCCGGCGGCAGCGACCCGGGCGGCAGCGACCCGGGCGGTCCGAGCGGTCCCTGCGACGTGGACTACGTCGTGGTCAACGACTGGGGCAACGGCTTCCAGGGCGCCATCTACATCAGGAACACCGGCTCCTCGCCGATCAACAACTGGACCCTCCAGTTCAGCCTGCCCAACGTGTACCTCAACAACGGCTGGAACGGCGACTGGACCCAGAACGGCTCGCAGTTCACCGTGCGCGCCCCGTCCTGGAACCCGACCATCCAGCCCGGCCAGAGAGCCGAGCTCGGCTTCGTCGCGGGCAAGAACGGCAACGTCTCGGCTCCCAACCAGTTCACCCTCAACGGCAACGTCTGCTCCTGACCGGTGAACTGACCACCGTCTGAGACGGCTCAGGGGCCGCCGCACCGACCGGTGCGGCGGCCCCGTCGCATGTGGCCCGGGGAAGGGCGGGTCAGTAGACCAGCGCCTTGGCGCCCTCGGCCATGACCTCCTCGACGAAGGTGGGGGCTCCCGCGATCCGCACGCCCTTGACCAGGTCGTCCTCGGTGAGCGAACGCCGCGCCGCGCACTGGGTGCAGACGGTGACCCGGCCTGCCGAGAGCACCACGTCGAGCAGTTCGTTGAGCGGGGCCGCGTGCGGCAGCGAGAACTGCTCCGCCCGCCCGGGGACCGCCATCCAACTGGCCTCCCCGGTCAGCCAGAGCGACACCTGAACCCCGCTCGCCACCGCCGCCGCGGCCACCGTGAACGCCTGGTTGCAGCGTTCGGGGGCGTCCTCGCCGGCGGTCGCCTTGATCACCAACACGCGCTCCATGCGGTCAGCGTAACGCCCGACCCCGCCGCATTTCTGTACTTTGTCGGAATCGTGCGATTCATCCCTGTGCGGTGCCCGACGACGGGAATCCGCGCCGCGGACGCGCCTCCGCAGCGGCCGGGCGCACCCCTTGCGTCCGCCGCCCCGCGGGCTCCCCGCCGACGGAGCGCACGGCGGCCCCGCTCACCGCGGGGACCGGGGCCGCGGAGGCCGCGGCGGGCTGCGGGAGGAGGACGGTCAGCATACGGGATTGCGGGCGGAGCCGGTGGGGGACGGCCGGTCAGGGCCGCGAGGAGCGGGCTCCTCCGGCTCCACCGAGATCGGGGGCCGCGGACGGCCGTGGAGGTGCACCCGGTGCGCCGCGACCCGGAAGGGGGCGGACGGCGGCCGGTTCAGTTCCGGTGCGGCCAGGGCAGGATGCGTCCGGCCTTCTCCAGACGGTAGATGAAGTCCCAGTCCATCTTCTGGTCCAGGTCCCATTCGGTCCGGAGGCTGCCGGGGACGCGCGGGTCGCCCAGGCCCAGGGTGTCGATGACGAAGTCCAGCAGTTTCGGCTGCATCCGGCGCAGGCCGATCTCGACGGCCTGCGCGTAGGTCAGCGATTCGCGAATGGTGATGAGCGTCCCGTAGCGGTGCCGGGTGAGCAGGAAGGGCACGTGCGACGGGAGGCGGCTGTAGGTGAGGGAGAGGCGCGGCTGACGGGGTCCCGCCCGGGAACGGCCGTGCAAGGGCTCGGGCATGTCTGGTCTCTCTGTGACGTTGCGGAAGCGACGGCCGCCCGAGGGGTTCAGGGCTTTCCGCGTGTCCGTCCCGATCCCGGGGCGACCGGCACACTGCGTTTTGTCACCATTCTTACACCTCGGATCGGAGAGTTGTACGGAAAGCTTCATCACTCCCGAGAAGTGTCGGATTCCCCTTCCGGACCAGCGCAGAAGCCCTCAGCGTACCGCGCCGTTGCCGCTCATGCGTCTGCGCCTGGCCTCGTGCACCACGAGCAGCGCCTGGACGCGCGCGGTCTCCAGGGCCTGCTCCACGAGCGCCCGCGCCTCCTCCTCCGGCATGTCCGCGGTGTCGGCTTGCAGGTCGATGTAGATGCGCTGCAACAGCTCCTCGTTGCCCAGCAGGTAGCGGCGGGTCTCAGTGCCCTGGCTCTCGTCGCGGACCACGGAGATGAGGTCGTTGACCTCGCTGGGGACGCCGCCCGCGGCCATGCGCTCGATCGAGCCGCGGGTCCACCCCAGCTTGAACTCCAGCTTGGCGCACAGGTCCCGGCTGTAGCGGGAGCGCCGCCCGCTCTCCAGGTCCTGAAGCAGCCGCGGCGGGATCTTCGGGGTCTGCTGCGCGAACTCCGCCTGACCGCACCCCAACTGCTCGCGGCGGGCCCGGACGAGCGCCGCGATGGCAGCCGTATGTTCACCGAAGTCGATGCTGGGGCGGGCCATGGTGGTCGTCTCCTCCTGCTCCTGGACGTCGGGTCATGCCGGTCATTCCCGCTGACGCCCTTCCCAATACCGTCGCCGACACTAACGGAAGGGCCGTCCCGGTAGTCGGAGGATTGCGATCCGCAGCACGCCGCGAAACGGTGATTCCGCATCTATCGGGCACGGGGAAACCGATATGGTTTCCCCAGCGATAGTCATCGCCTCTCTCCGCGGCAGACGCCCCCTTCAGCGCGGGCAGCTTCGGTGGTCACCACCCCGCGCCGGTCACCGGGACGGCGGGTTCCCCCGCGGCTCGCCGCGAGATCCAGACAACCGTGAAAGAGGCATGTCCGTGACCCAGAAGGTTCGCCTCACCTGCCCGTTGGGACGCAAGCACCTCGAACTGTGGGGCGGCGCGGCTCTGGTGGCGCTCGGCGTGGTCGTCATCACGCTCGAACCGACCCACTGGGCCACCGTGGTGTTGGGCTCGCTGATCGTCCTCGGCGGCCTGGCCGTGGCCGGGCACGGCCTGCGTGCCAAGGCGCCCGTCCTGGAGGTGGACGACCAGGAATTCTGCTACGCCCGCGGCCGCTACGTGGTCCGCATCCCCTTCTCCGAGATCGGCTCCTACTACCTGCTTCCCGGTCGCACCCGGTCGCTGGGCCTGTGCGACCCCGCGGGGCAGCCGAAGTTCTTCCCGTCCGTGGAGGGGCGCCGCGCCGGACGCCCCTACCTGCCGCTGACCGGGCTAACCTCGCCGACCAAGGTCGAGGCGTTCATGAGCGCCGCGGGCATCCCGCCGCGCGACCGGTCGCTGACCTCGGGGTCCTGATCGTGCACCGACCGGTGGGGCCGTCCCCCGGGGCGGCCCCACCGGTCTTCCCGGCCCCTCCCGGGCCGTCGGCGGGTCAGAACTCCAGTCCCTCCCCCGCCTCGCCGAGGGTGCGCTCGACGAACTCGGGGTGGGCGGCCAGCCAGGCGCGGGCGCCGGCCTCCGGGTCGTCCTCGTGGTCGGCGAGGACCGCCTGCTCCAGGGAGCTCAGCTCCTCGTCGTCGAGCGTGAAGTCGCCGATCCACTCGGCCACCTCGGGGAAGTCCTCGGTGAAGCCGGAGCGGCCCACGGCGTGGATCTGCTCGGCGCCGCCCATCGCGCCCTCGGGGTCCGCCAGGTCCTTCAGGTCGTACTGGGCGTAGGCGATGTGCGGCCGCCACAGGGTGACCACGATCGGCTCCTCCTCGGCGATCGCGGCGTCCAGCTCGGCGAGCATCGCCGCGGTGGAGGACTCGATCAGCTCGTAGTCGTCGAGGCCGTAGGCGGGCATGGCCTCCTCGCGGGTGGTGCGCACCAGGCCCGACCCGGCCTCGATGCCGACGATCCGGCCGTCGAACAGGTCGGCGTGGGCGGGCAGGTCGGCGATGGAGTCGACCTCCTCCACGTAGGAGGGCACGGTGAGGGTCAGCACGGCGTTGTCGTACCAGTGGCCCAGGTCCTCGACGCGGTCGCCGTACTCCTCCCAGTAGTCGGCGTGGGTGAGGGGGAGCCAGGTGTCCAGGAACACGTCGACGTCGCCGTTGGCCACCCCCTGGTACATGGGGGCCACGTCGACCTCGGTGACGGTCACCTCGTAGCCGAGCTCCTCCAGGATCACCTTCCACAGGTGGGTGGTGGCGATGGCCTCTTCCCACGGGATCAGGGCGATCTCGATCTGCTTGCCGTCGCCCCGGTCGGTCTCGTCGCCACCTCCCGCCAGGCCGCTTCCGCCCTCTCCGGCGCAGGCGGTGGCCAGCAGGACCAGGCAGGCCAGTCCAGCGGCGAGAGCGGCGGGGCGCCGGGTGCGCTTGGTGGGTTCCACGTGTTCGTTCCCTTCTTCTGGTGTGTCGCGCTCCTGTGCTGGGTGCGGAGGCGCGTGCCGCCGCGGTCCGGGCGCGGCGGCGCGGTCGGGTCTCAGGCCGTCGCGGTGCGGGCCTGCGGGGCGCGGCGGGCGACGGCGGCGGTGAGCCGGTCCAGGAAGATCGCGAGGATGACGACGGCGATGCCGCCCTCGAAGCCGAGCGCGCCGTCGTTGCGGGAGATGCCCTGGTAGACCTGGTTGCCCAGGCCGCCGGCGCCGACCATTCCGGCGATGACCACCATGGACAGGCCGAGCATGATGACCTGGTTGACGCCAGCCATGACGGTCGACAGCGCCAGCGGCAGTTGGATGCCGGTGAGGATCTTCAGGGGCGGGGCGCCGAACGCCTCGCCCGCCTCGACGATCTCCCGGTCGATCTGGCGGATGCCCAGTTCGGTGAGGCGCACGCCGGGCGGCATGGCGAAGACGACGGTCGCCACGACCCCGGGCACGGCGCCCAGCGAGAAGAAGAAGATCGCCGGGATGAGGTAGACGAAGGCGGGCATGGTCTGCATCAGGTCGAGGACGGGTTTGAGGACCCGGCTGACCACGGTGCTGTAGGCGGCCAGCACGCCGAGGGGCAGGGCCACGAGCACCGCGATGAGGCTGGCCACCAGGACCAGGGCCAGGGTGGCCATGGCGTTGTCCCACTGCTCGATGCTGATCACGACGGTGAGGGCGACCAGTGAGAACACGCCGAGCCGCCAGCCCGCCACCGCCCAGGCCAGGGCGGTGAGCAGCAGCATCGTCAGGGTGGCCGTGGGCTGGGCGATCACTCCGGGCACCGCGTCGAACAGCAGCCAGCCGCACAGGATCGCGGCGAGCCAGCCGCCGGTCACGGCGCCGACCAGCGGCAGCCGGACGCGGTGGACCGCGGCCACGGCCGCGAGGGCGGCGAGGGCGACGATCCCGATGACCAGGTTGGCGTCGACCGAGTCCTGTCCGAACAGGTGCATGGCCCAGAGGAACAGGTGCGGCGGCGCGTGGTTGACGAGGGTGTTGCCCAGTGCGAAGGCGGCCTGTGCGACGTACAGGGCGGTGGCGGTGCCGACGACGGTGAGCACCGGGACGGGGCGGGCGCGCACCAGGGCCGCCGCCAGGACGAGGGCGGCGAGGGCGGTGAGCTGGGCGGCCTGGGGGTCGGTGAGGAAGTCCCGGAGCGTGGTGACCGACCAGTCGATGACGGCGCCGACGGTGTCGAACACTCCGCCGAAGTGGGTCTTGAGCCACGTGTTCAGCGCTTCGAAGCCCTCGCCGAGCGGCAGCCGCGGCGGGAAGGGGAGGAGCTGGCTCACCGGCGGGCCTCCTCCCGCCGTTCCCCGCCGGCGGGCGCGGGCACGGCGTCCTCGGGGGCCGCGAGCGCGGACAGGATCGCGGTCGGGGAGACCGCGCCGAGCACCCGGTCCTGCTCGTCGACCACGGCGAGCGGGCCGTCGCAGGAGGCGACCCGCTGGAACAGCTCGGCGACGGGCGCGTCCGGCTCCACCCGCTCCCAGTCGGCGGCGTCGGCCCCGGCGGCGGGCTCCATGACGGAGGCGGCGGTGAGCACCCGGCTGCGGTCCACGTCCTCGGTGAAGCGGGCGACGTAGTCGTCGGCGGGGTGGTTGAGGATCTCCTCGGGGGTGCCGATCTGGACGACGCGGCCGTCCCGCAGCACGCAGATGCGGTCGCCCAGGCGCATCGCCTCGTTGAGGTCGTGGGTGATGAAGACGATGGTCTTGCCGAGCTCGGCCTGGAGCTGGATCAACTGGGTCTGCATGTCGCGGCGGATCAGCGGGTCCAGGGCGCTGAACGCCTCGTCCATGAGGATGATGTCGGTGTCGGCGGTCAGCGCGCGGGCCAGGCCGACGCGCTGCTGCATGCCGCCGGACAACTGCTGGGGCAGGTGGTCCTTCCAGTCGCCCAGCCCGACCAGGTCGAGGGCGTGGGCGGCGCGTTCGCGGCGCTCGGCGCGCGCCACGCCGCGGACCTCCAGTCCGTAGGCGGCGTTCTCCAGGACGCTGCGGTGCGGGAACAGCGCGAAGTGCTGGAAGACCATGCTGATCTTCTCTCCGCGCAGGGCGCGCAGCGCGCGGCGGGACAGGGCGGTGATGTCGGTGCCGTCGATCTCCACCGTTCCCGAGGTGGGCGGGAGCAGTCCGTTGAGCATGCGGATGAGCGTGGACTTGCCGGAGCCCGACAGTCCCATGACGACGAAGATCTCGCCGGGCTGGACCTCGAAGGAGACGTCGATGACTGCGGCCGTGACGTCCAGGTCTTTGATCGTGTCGCGGTGGCGTCCGTCCGAGAGCAGGGTGACGGCTTGGGATGCTCGTTTGCCGAACACCTTGTACAGGTGGTTCGCGCGTACTGCTGGCACGGTTTCCTCTTCGGTCGTCGTCCTCGTCTGGCACGGCCTCGTCGGCGTGGTGCGCCCTCCTTCCGGGGTCGTGACGTGCTGCGGAGGAGCGTGCGGGGGGTGTCGGCGCCCGGGTCCGGGGCCGCCCGCACTCGAACACCACACGTCCGATTTGCGTAGTTAGGCACCATAGGGACGTTGACCTGGGATTTCCCTGAGAAAGATCACGGGGGGACAACGGGTTTAAGAAGCGGTTTCGGGAAAACCCCTCATGCGCGGGTGGACGAGAAGGCCAAAAAGCAAGAATTTGTGATTTACACCACCCACTCATAATGAGTGATATGCATCACAATTTCTCGCCTCCGTGGTTCTTCTCTGCTCAGGTGCGGCTACCCGGCGCAACGGAGGCCGCCGCGCCCGCGGCCACCGTCCCCTCCCCGGAGGGGACGGGAGTCCTTCCCTTTCAGGGCAGCCGGACGGTCAAATACAGTCGAAACGTGACCAAGTCCCGGATCAGCGCGGTTCTGACCGTCGCGGTGTTCGCCGCGGCGATGTGGTTCTTCGAGATCGTCGACTTCTTCCTGCTGGGCGGCCTGCTCGACTCCCAGTTCGGCATCCGCTCCTGGATGGTCGACGACCTGTGGACCGTCTTCACCGCCCCGTTCATGCACGCCGGCCTCTCCCACATCACCGCCAACACCGTCCCCCTGCTGGTGCTCGGCTCGCTCGTGGCGTTCAGCGGGCTCGGCCGGTTCCTGTGGGCGTCGGTCATCATCGCCGTGGTCAGCGGAATCGGCGTGTGGCTGCTCTCCCCGCCCGGATCGCTGACCGTCGGCGCCAGCGGCCTGATCTTCGGCTACTTCGGCTACCTGGTGCTGCGCGGCATCATCGAACGCCGCACCGCCGACATCGTCATCATGATCTGCACGGTGCTCTTCTACGGCGGCCTCATCTTCGGCGTGCTGCCGCAGGGCCAGGGCATCTCCTGGCAGGCGCACCTGTTCGGCTTCCTGGGCGGCCTCCTCGCCGCCTACATCCTGCCCCGGCGGGCCAAACGGCAGCAGCTCCCCCCGCCGCAGCAGGGCTACGGACCCTACGGCCCGCCGAGCCCTCCGGGCTACTGATCCCCCGACCGGATCGGGGTACGCGAGAAGTTCAGGTAGGAGCGCGACGGCGTGGGACCGCGCTGCCCCTGGTAGCGCGACCCGCAGACCTGCGAGCCGTAGGGGTGCTCGGCAGGCGAGGACAACTGGAACAGGCACAACTGGCCGATGCGCATCCCCGGGTAGAGCTTGATCGGCAGCGTCGCCACGTTCGACAGCTCCAGCGTGACGTGCCCCGAGAAGCCCGGGTCGATGAACCCGGCCGTGGAGTGGGTCAGCAGCCCCAGCCGCCCCAGCGAGCTCTTGCCCTCCAGGCGGCTCGCGATGTCGTCGGGCAGCGTCACCGTCTCGTAGGTGGACGCCAGCACGAACTCCCCGGGGTGGAGGATGAACGCCTCGTCGCCCTCCGGCTCGACCAGCCGGGTCAGCCCCGGCTGCTCCACCGCCGGATCGATGTGCGGGTACCGGTGGTTCTCGAACACCCGAAAGTAACGGTCCAGCCGCACATCCACACTCGACGGCTGAACGAGCTCGGGATCGTAGGGGTCCAGCTTGACCCGACCCGATTCGATGGCGGCCCTGATGTCACGATCGGAGAGAAGCACGTTGACGAATCTACCTTGCTGTACGATCCGCCCGATCGGGCGGTGCCTGCCCCCTCACGGACTTGCGAGCCGCGCCGCGATCATTATCCTTACCCATGAGCTCGCAGAGTGCGGTAACCTCTCTGCAGAGCGAGCTGCTCATGCGGATGTAGTTCAATGGTAGAACTTCAGCTTCCCAAGCTGATAACGCGGGTTCGATTCCCGTCATCCGCTCTCACAGCGAAGGCCCAGGTCAGGGACAGTTTCCCGGACCTGGGCCTTCGGCGTTGGAAGGGCGCTTGAGAAGGCGCGTGCCCGTTACGTGCCCGATGCTCGACCTCTCCCCGGTCAGCGCCGAGCGCCGGCGAGGGGCGGCTCTTGCTCCCGCTGGGCACAGACGAACACCCGACCGCCGTGGTCAGCCGCAGCAACCTCGCCTCAGTGCTGCGGGCCCTGGGCCGCCTGGACGAAGCCGAAGAGGTCCGAGGCGACAACGACAACGCCCCCGGGAGCAGTGATTGACCGCAACTCTCCACTCGGACGGTGATCTTGGTACCAGGGTCAGATGGAGCACTGATTATGGCCCTGGGGTCACCGCCGTCAGGGTCCGGAGCGTTCAGCCGAGGTTCTTCTGCTCCACGTCCCAGTCGGGGGAGACGCAGAGGCCGCAGTCGGCGCCGACGAACTGCCGGCGGGCGTTCTGGTCGCCCTTGAGCTGCCACTTCAGCCACTGGACGCCCACCCGGCCGTACTCGCCGCCGTTGGGTTCGCCGAAGGTGCCGTAGTGGCCGACGTCCAGGTGGCCCATGAACGCGGGCAGCCCTGCGGGCAGGCGGCCCCAGTCGTCCACGGCGTTGGCGTAGGCGATGTCGGTCGGACCGCCGGTGAAGTAGGCGATGGGGGCGTGCAGGCGGGTGAGCAGGTGGTTGTCGCGGTCGCTGAGCAGGCCGCTGTTCCACAGCACGGTCGTGGTGATCCGCGGGTCGTCGGCCACCTCGTAGGTTTCGAGGCCGCCGCAGGACTGGCCCATGACCGCGATCTTGTCGGTGTCGAGCTTGCCCCGGTACGGGCTGAACAGGCGGGTGTTCTCCGCGACCGCCCAGTCGATGGCCTCGGTGAGCATCGCGGCGTCGGTGCGGCCGAAACCGCCCGGCCGGCCGTTCGCGATGACCAGGAAGCCGTGCGAGGCGAACTCGGTGAGGATGTTCTCGAACATCGTGCCGTCGGCGAGGCAGGCGCCGTTGCCCCAGACGACGATCGGCAGCCGCTCGCTGCCGGGCAGGGTGACGGGCCGGTAGATCGTGTGGTCCCGGAGTCGGATCGTGGTCACGTACTCGGCCGGGTACGGGCCCGTGCCCGTGGCCGCGACGGCCGTGCCCGACGTCACGGGCAGGAGGAAGGCCGCCGCCAGCAGACCGACGAGACCGGTCGACACACGGCGGGCCAGGCTGCGCACTCTCATATCTCCACTCCAAAAAATCATTGCGGACTTTCCTGGCTTTCCCTGTCCGCCCAGTCAAATATTCGGCCGCGTTATTGGAGTGTCAACACCGGATGAAAGGAACCGGTTGTTTCACCGATACCCGGATCCCTTTATTCCGATCTTGCCGATAATGGGCTTCTGAACTGGGGAAACAGAGCATTTCGGCATGATCGCAGGATTCTGGCGGGGCTCCTCGCACCGCCGGGCGGGAGCGCGGCGTCCGGGGATGTTTCCGCCGTTGTCGCCGGGTGTGCCGACCCACCGGAGGGAAAGCCGATTGACAGGGGTGGGGCGGAGTGCCAGCATGGCGGCATGCCCCGATCCGTGATCCGCGAATTCCGCCCCGACGACTTGGACGCGGTGGTCGAACTGTCGGTGCGCGCGTGGACTCCGGTCTTCACCTCCCTGGCAGAGGTGCTCGGCTCCGGGCTCTTCGCGTGGATGCATCCCGACGGCTGGCCCGCGGCGCAGCGGAAGGCGGTCGCGGAGGCCTGCCGCTCGGAGGGGACGCACGTGTGGGTCGCCGAGGCCGGCACGGCCGTGGCCGGTTTCGTGGCGGTGCGGTTCGACCCCGCCGAGAGCACGGGCGAGATCCACATGATCGCCGTCGACCCCCCGTACCAGCAGGAGGGGGTCGGGTCGCGGCTGACGGAGTTCGCCCTGGACCGGATGCGGGAGCGGGGCATGGCCCTGGCCCTGGTGGAGACGGGCGGCGACCCCGGGCACGCCCCGGCGCGCCGGACCTACGAACGGGCCGGTTTCACCCCGCTGCCGATCGTCCGGTACTTCAGACGGCTCTGAGGGCCCAAGAAGGGGCACCCGCCCGCCGGCCGGCGCGGGACGACGGTCCGGTCGCCCCGGTCCGGCGGTCACGGCCGTCCGGTGACCAGTTCCTCGGTGATGCGGGCCAGGGTGTGCGGGGCCGAGTAGTTCAGCGCGTGCCCCTTCCCCGGGACTTCCACCAGTCGCCCGCGGGGCAGCAGGTCCGCGGCCAGCGCCGCGGACTCGTGGTCGCTGAGCCGGTCGTGGGTGCCGCGCACCACCACGGCGAGGGCGGCCACCTTCGGCAGGGTGCGGCTGACCGGGTCGTCGAGGGCGCGGCACAGCGTCCACCAGATCCGCCGCGGGCCGCAGCGCAGGTAGTCGCCGAGGACGAGGGGGACCAGCGCCGGGTTCTCGCTGGGCACGGTCAGCAGCAGCTGCCCGGTCTTCTGTGCGACGCCGCGGTTCCCGCCCTCCAGCATGAGGCCGTTGAGCACCAGGGGCCCCACTAGTTCCGGGGCGGTCGCGGCCAGGTGGACGGTGATCTGGCAGCCGATGGAGTTGGCGACCAGGGGCACGCCCGCGCGGCCGGTGGCGCGCAGCCACGCGGCCAGGGACCGCGCGAGCCGGGGGATGTCCAGTCCGCGGCGGGGCCCCGGGGTGCGGCCGAAGCCGGGGAGGTCCACGGCGACCGTCCGGCGGCGGGGGGCGAGGGCCCGGGCGAACGGGAGGAAGTAGCGGTGGGAGACGCCGAGTCCGTGGACGCACACCACCTCCGGGGCCGTGGCCGGGCCCAGGACCGCGGCGTGGACGGGAACACCGGCGACGGGAGTGGTCTCGCACCCCTCCCATCCGCCGGGGGCCGCGGAGGGTGCGGGGGTGTCGAGGGCGCCGGGGGGCCTTCCGCGGGCGTGTGCGCTGTCGTGGCACGTCCGCTCCCCCATAGCTTGCCTCCGACGGGACGACGGCGGTGACCGTGCTCCCATTACCCCCGGCCGTGCCGCACAAACAGCCGTGCTCCACCGGGGGGAGCGGCTCCTCCCGGCTCTCCCGACGGTTGGGAGCGGCCGGGGAGCCCGCGCGTCCTGTCCGTTCCCGGGGTTGCTCGCGGGCCGTGTCCGGAGGATCACACTCGCACCGAAATAATTTTGCAGTCGTGCACAGTTACAGCAGTGTAAGATTGCAGTCATGCAATTTTTTGCGGTTGGCAGACTACCCACATGACCGACACGACGTTTCCGCCCGGCGAGACTCTTCGGGCACGCAAGCAGCGACAGACCCGGACGGCCATCCACCGGGCCGCACTGCGCCGCACCCTGGAGCACGGGATCGAGAACGTGACCGTTGCCGAGATCAGCGCCGAGGCGAACGTCTCCACCAGGACGTTCTTCAACTACTTCCCGACCAAGGAGGACGCGATCCTCGGTCTGCGGGACATGCGGGAGAGCCTCACCGAGGACACGACGATGGAGTCGTTGATGGACCGGGAGCCCAGCGGAGACCTGCTGGTCGACGTGGCCCACCTGGTCCGCTCGGTGTTCACCTCGACCTTCGACGGGCACGCGCGCGAGCAGCTCCGCGAGGTGCTGCTGCGCTACCCGCAGCTCCGGCGCCGTCAGCTCGAACGCGTCTCGCTCATCGAACAGCACCTGGGGCGGGTCCTCGCCCGGAAGCTGAAGTCCGACCCCCGGTTCGCCGACGGCTCCCTGGACGTCGACGAGGCGGCCCGCATGATCGTCGTGGTCTGCTCCGGGGCCCTGCGTTTCGCCGTGCACGCCCCCTCCGCCGGGGAGTGCACCTCCATCGAGGAAGTCGAGGCCCGCTTCGACCAGGCGGTGGAACTACTGAGAAAGGTAATACGGAAACTCCAATGACAGTGACCGCCCGTTCGGAGTCTTCCGAGACGAGTCCGACCACCGGTTCCCAGCGCAGCATCCTCTTCGTCTTCCTGTCGCTGATGCTGACGATGCTGCTGGCCTCGCTGAACCAGACCGTGCTGAGCACCGCGCTGCCCACGATGGTCGGCGAGCTCAACGGCGTCGACCAGATGCTGTGGGTGATGACCGCCTACATCCTGGCGTCGACGATCATGATGCCGATCTACGGCAAGCTCGGCGACCTCGTCGGCCGCAAGGGCCTGTCGCTCCTCGCGATCGCGCTGTTCACCGGCGGGTCGATCATCGGCGCCCTGGCCCCGGACATGGGATGGCTCATCGCCTCCCGCGTGGTGCAGGGCCTGGGCGGCGGCGGCCTGATCATCATGTCCCAGGCCATCATCGCCGACATCATCCCCGCCCGGCAGCGCGGCAGGTACATGGGCGCCCTGGGCGCGGTGTTCGCGGTCTCCTCCGTGGCCGGACCTCTCCTGGGCGGCTGGTTCACCGAGGGCATCGGCTGGCGGTGGGCCTTCTGGATCAACCTGCCCCTGGGCCTGCTCGCTCTGGTCGCCACGGCCTTCCTGCTGCGCCTGCCCAAGCAGCGGCCCGAGCGGCTGCACGTGGACGCCTGGGGCATGGCGTTCATGGCCGCCGCGTCCACCTGCCTCATCCTGGCCAGCACGTGGGGCGGCAACCGGTACGACTGGGACTCCCCGGTCATCCTCGGCCTCATCGCGGGCACCGTCGTCGCGTCGGTCCTGTTCGTCCTGGCCGAGCGCCGCGCGGTCGAGCCGGTCATCCCGCTGCACCTGTTCCGCGACCGCAACTTCAACCTCACCACCGTCGCGGGCCTGTTCACCGGCGTGATGATGTTCGGGACGCTCGGCTACATCCCCACCTACCTGCAGATGGCCACCGGCACCGACGCCACCGCGTCGGGTCTGCTGATGACCCCCATGATGGGCACGCTGCTGCTCGTCTCGATGGCCGCGGGCCAGTTCGTGAGCCGGACCGGCCGCTACAAGTGGATCCCGGTCGCCGGGTCGCTGGTCATCGCGGGCGGCATGGTCCTGCTGTCCACCGTCACCCCGGAGACGCCGGTGTGGGTCATCTGCGTCCACCTCTCCGTCATCGGCGTGGGGCTGGGCGCGAGCATGCAGTTGCTGGTGCTGATCGTGCAGAACTCCTTCCCCGTCTCCCAGGTGGGCACGGCGACCGCGGCCAACAACTTCTTCCGGCAGATCGGCGCCTCGCTGGGCTCGGCGGTCGTGGGCAGCCTGTTCACCAGCCGCCTGATGGACTTCCTGGTCCAGCGCATGCCCGCGGGTGCGGAGCTGCCCTCCGGGGGCGGCCGGTCCTCGCTCACCCCGGAACTGGTCCAGAGCCTTCCCGACGCCCTGCGTCATCCGATCATCGACTCTTACAACGAGGCCCTGATGCCGATCTTCCTGTGGCTGATGCCGCTGGGAATCCTGGCGGCCGTGCTGCTCATGTTCGTCACGGAGAAGCCGCTGGCCACCACGATCGACCGCGGCTAGGCCCGGGAAAAGCACCGAGAGGACGCCCGTCCGTGCGGGCCGGGGGGCACGTTTGCGCCCGGCCCGCACGGGGCAGCGCAACAGACAGCCCGTTCCGGACGGCCCGTCAGGGGCCGTTCCGGAACGGTTCCGTCTGCAAGGGCCTTCTTCGAGGAGTCGGGAGTCCGGTTGGTGTCCTCATCACAGCGTGCCCCGCGCCGCCGGTTGCGGGCGGCACTGGTGGTGGCGGTCCTCCTCCTGGTCGCGGGCGGGCTCGTAGCCGTCGGGCACCCCAACATCGCGGCGAGCCTCCTGCTGGCGTCGCTCTGGCTGTTCCTGGCCTTCCGCAGGCGGCCGCCCAAGCCGCTGCTGCGGCTGCCGCGCAGGCCGCGGGAGGCCGACGAGGTGGAAGACCTCAGCTAGCCGCGCATCACGCCTCTTGTCCGCTTTTCCTTTTCTTTACACCCCTTCGGCGGATCACTAGCATTCACCGTGAGTATTCACCACTCCACGCAATGTGCGCTTTCCGGTCCCTGGAGGAGGGAGGGGAAGCGACCTTGAGGAGTCTTCCATGTCCCGTACCTCGGCACGCGCGGTTGCGGGCGCGTGCGGTGCGCTCGCTCTGACCGCGGCCTCGATCGTCACGGGCGGCGTGTCCGCGGCGTCGGCGGCCGACGGCTGCTCCGTGGCGTACACCGTCGCCAGCGACTGGGGCAGCGGGTTCGTCGCCGACGTCACCGTCACCAACGACAGCGGCAGCCCCGCGACGCAGTGGACCGTCACGTGGACCCTGCCCCCGGGGCACACCGTCACCAACGCCTGGAACGCCGACCTGTCCGTGACCGGGTCCGCGGTGACCGCGGTCAACGCGGGGTGGAACGGCGCGCTCCCCGCCGGCGCCAGCACGTCGTTCGGCCTCCAGGGCACCGTTTCGGGCGCCTCCTCCGTCCCCTCCGACCTGTCCTGCTCCTTCGGCACCCCCGGCGACCCGGGCGGCGGGGACCCCGGCGGTGAACACCCGGACGACCCGGGCGGCGGGGACCCGGGCGGCCCCGTGCGGATCATGCCGCTGGGCGACTCGATCACCGGCTCCCCCGGCTGCTGGCGCGCCCTGCTCTGGCGCGACCTGACCGCCGCCGGGTACCCCGACGTCGACTTCGTCGGCTCCCGGTCCGGTGACGGCTGCGGTTTCCCCTACGACCACGAGCACGAGGGCCACGGCGGCATGCTGGTCACCAATCTGGCCGGCAGCGGCCAGTTGTCCGCCTGGCTGTCCGCCGCCGACCCCGACATCGTGCTGATGCACTTCGGCACCAACGACGTGTGGAGCTCCCGGCCCACCCAGGCCGTCCTCGACGCCTACAGCACCCTGGTCGCCCAGATGCGGGCCCACAACCCGTCGGTGACGGTCCTGGTCGCCCAGATCATTCCGATGGACTCCGCGCGTAGCTGCGCCACCTGCGCCCAGGGCGTGCAGGACCTCAACGCCGCGATCCCCGGGTGGGCGGCCGACGTGAGCACGCCCCGGTCCCCGGTGATCGTCGTCGACCAGTGGACCGGGTTCAGCACCGCCACCGACACCTACGACGGCGTGCACCCCAACGCCTCGGGTGACGCCAAGATCGCGCAGCGGTGGCTGGAGGCGCTGGTCCCGCTGCTCGACTGACCCCCTCGGCGCGCGCCCGGGGCGGCGGCCGCTGCCCCGCCCGGGAAGGCCCCGGGCGGGGCAGCGCCGACGGTCAGCGGGAGCCCCGGGCGGTGCGGCCGACCTGCTCGCGGGAGTGCTGCGCCTCCTGGCGGGCCGTGTCCCGCGTGGTCTGCCCGGCCTGGGAAGCGGTCTCCTTGACCTGCCCCGCCGCCTGCTGCGCGGTCTCCCGGGCCTCCTCCCCGACCCGCTGGGCGGACTCCGTGAGCGACTGCCTGGCCGGTTCGACCAGGCCGCCCGCCTGCTCCCGGATGCGCCGGGCGGCCTGGCGCTCGGTCTGGGTGTCGGAGATCACCGAGGCCGCCAGCAGGCCCGCGCCGAACGCGATGAGCCCGGCGGCCAGCGGGTTGCCCCGGGTGCGCGCCACGGCCCGGCCCGGAGCCGCCTTCACCGCCTCCGCGGCCTGGCCCGCGCCGCTGCTGACGGCCTCCCCGGTCGACCCCGCGCGCTCCTGCGCCCGCTGCCCGGCCTCGCGGACGGCGTCGCGGTCCGGGGTGCGGCCCATGACCCGGTCCTTCAGTCCGCGCACCCTGCCGCGGATCTGCTCGGTGCGGCGCCGCGCCATCTGCCTGGGGCTGGCGCGGTCGGCGATGCGGTCGACGTCGTCGCGCAGCTCCGCCCGGGTCGTCTCGATGTCGTTCCTTATCTCGTCGGGTGTCTGGCCCATTGCGCGTCCTCCTTCAACGTCTCGACGGTCTGCTCGGGCTTGGGTGAGACCTCGCGCATCCGGTTGCGTCCGAGCAGGGCCAGCACCGCGGCGGCGACCGCCCACAGCGCGGCCACGATCAGCGCCGCCCATCCGGCGTCCATCACGTTGGCCAGCGCGTACACCAGGGCGAAGCTGAGCAGGACGAGGACGAGCAGCCCGGCCACGGCGGCCGCGGCGAGCATCGCGGCGGCCTTGCCCGCCTTGGCGCCCTCCTCGCGCAGCTCGGCCTTGGCCAGTTCCACCTCCTGGTGGAACAGCTTTTGCAGGTCGCCCATTGCCTCGCCGACCAGTTGGCCGATCGACTCCTCGCGCGGCTGCGGCTCCCTCACCCGCGGCTCGCTGCTCGGCTGGGGAACCTGAGGGCTGGCCATGTCACCTCTCCTCTCCGAGCCGGGACCGGTCGTACGGGGAGTCGTGCGGCGGCACGTCGTAGCGGCCCGGCTCCTCCCGGCGCGGCCGCGGGGTGGTGCGGACCGGGCCGGGCGCGGCGTCCTCGACGTCTCCGCCGGACTGCTCCGCCTGGTCCTGCTTGGCCTCCTTGGCCATCGCCCGGGCCAGCCGCCCCACCGCGAACCCGGCGAGGGCGGCTCCGGCAAGGAAGACGCCCGGCCGCCGCTGCGCGAAGGCGCGCAGCTCGTCGGCGACGCCTCCCAGGCCGCGCTGGTCGAGGAAGTCGGCGGTGCTGTGGCCGCTGTCGGCGATGCGCCGCACGGCGTCGCGCACGGGCGAGTCTCCGTCGGCCCGCTCCGCCATGGCCTCCAGGTCGTCCGACCACTCGCGCAGCACCTCGGCGGCGCGCTGGGCCTGGGTCAGCGTCTCCTCCTCGATCCGGTCGCGCATCCGCGAGGTCGCCTGCCGGAGCTGCTCGCGGGAGGCTCCGACGACCTCACCGGCCTGCTGCTTCGCGGTCGTGGCGACCTCGCCGGCGGACTGGCGGGCCTGTCCCGCCGCCTGCGCCGCCTTCTCCTTCGCCTGGCCGGACCGTCCTCCTGATCCGGGGGGCGCGGTCTCGTATGCCATCACCGCCACCTCATCTGCTGTCTCGGGTCGGTGCGTCTGCCGGTGTTCGCCGCTACCCACAGCCCCGGCGGGCATTCCTGCCGCGGCGGCCGGGCGGAGGGCGGGGCGGCCGGATCCGGTGCGGGCCGGGGCGAGCGGGATTCTCGGAAGTCGGCCGCGCGGAGTGCCCGCCCGCGCGGCCGCCCCGCCTGCCCGCGCGGGCA
>NZ_KQ950182.1:82915-98459 GCF_001517975.1 Thermobifida cellulosilytica TB100 | reverse complement strand
TTCCTGCCGCTGGCCGTGGCGGACACCGCGGCCGTGTCCGCCGCGCTGTTCGCGCTCTCCGCGGCGATGGTCGCCGGGCGCTGGGCGGCGGGGGCGTGGAGCGACCGCGGCGGCGCCGGGCGGCTGACGGCCCCCGGCACGCTGCTGGGCGCCGCGGGCGTGGGCGGCGTGGCGGCCGCGGTCGCCGGGCTGCCGGTTCCGGTGGTGGCCGCGGCGGCGCTCTACGGGTTCGGTTTCGGCGTCGTGCAGAACGCCACCCTGGTGGTGATGTTCCACCGGGCCGGGCCGGGAGGGTCGGGGACGGCCAGCGCGGCGTGGAACGTCTCCTTCGACGCGGGCACCGGGGCGGGGTCGGTGGCGACCGGGCTGCTCGCCCAGGCCCTGGCCTTCCCCGGCGCCTACTGCGCGACCGCGCTCCTCATCGCCGCGGCCGCCCCGCTGGCCTGGCGCGACGGCCGCGCACGCGCCGCCGCGCCCTGCTGACCCGGGTCAGAGCTGCGCGGGGATCCGCTCCGCCTCCGGGGGCGGCCCCGGCGGGGTGCCGTCGCCGAACGGGCGGCCGCCCAGCTCCTCGCGGCCGTGCGGGGTGAGCCAGCCCGACAGGTCGGGGCCCAGCGGCACGATGCCGGACGGGTTGATCTCGTGGTGCACCACGTAGTAGTGCCGCTTGATGTGGTCGAAGTCCACGGTGTCGCCGATGCCGGGGGTCTGGAACAGGTCGCGGGCGTAGGCCCACAGCACCGGCATCTCGGTGAGCTTGTTCCGGTTGCACTTGAAGTGGCCGTGGTAGACGGCGTCGAAGCGGACCAGGGTGACGAACAGCGCGATGTCGGCGACGGTGATGCTGTCGCCGACCAGGTAGCGGCGGGTCGCCAGGTGCTCGGACAGCGCGTCGAGCCGCGTGAACAGCGCGGTGTAGGCGCGCTCGTAGGTGCGCTGGGTGCGGGCGAAGCCGCACCGGTACACCCCGTTGTTGACGTCGCGGAAGATCACGTCGCTGATCTCCTCGATCTCGTCGCGCAGCGGCTCGGGGTACAGGTCGGGCGCCCCCTCGCGGTGCAGGGCGCGCCACTCGGTGGCGAACTCGGCGGGCAGCCGCAGGTAGTCGTTGGTGACCAGTTTCCCGCTGGGGACGTCGACGATCGCGGGGACGCTGATGCCGCCGGTGTAGTCGGGGTCGCGGGCCAGGTAGGCCTCGGCGAGGTAGCGGATGCCGAGGACCGGGTCGCGACCGTCGGGGTCGAGGGTGAAGCGCCAACTGCGCTCGTCCTGGATCGGGTCGGCCACGGCCAGGGAGATCGCCGACTCCAGGCCGAGCAGGCGGCGCGCGATCATCGACCGGTTGGCCCACGGGCAGGCGCGGCTCACCACCAGCCGGTAGCGTCCCGGTTCGACCGGCCACCCCTCGGCGCCGTCGGCGGTGATGCGGTCGGTGAAGGCGCTCGGCGACCGTTTGAACTCCGGCTTGTCCGACGTGTCGGTTCCCATGCCCACTCTTTCCGTGTGTCGTGCGTGGCTCGGCGTCCCGCGCGGCAGGCCCGGAGCCGCCCGGGACCGGTGCTGGACAGAACACCGCCTGTGTGCCGGGGATTCCCCGGTATCCGGCCGCCGAGTGGGTAGAGGGGTCCGCCGGGGGGTGGGTCATGAGACTCGACAGGAACCGGCCGGCCGACCGGCGGCTCGGCAACGTCTACCGTTTCGGCGCCGCGCTGACCGGCGGGGTGCTCGTCGTCTGCGGCCTGTTCGGCGCGGCCGACCAGAGCACGCTCCTCACCAGCGAGGGCGAGGTGGTCTCGGGGATCTCGGCGACCGAGGCGCGGGGGTTCCTCATGGTGGCGTTCGGCTCGCTGCTGCTGGGCGGCGCGGTCGTCGGCGGCACCTTCGCCTCCACCGTCAACATCGTGCTGGGGGCGGTGTTCGTGCTGAGCGGCCTGACGGCCCTGGCGGTGCTGGACACCCCGTACAACCTGCTGGCCCTGCGCATGCCGAACGTGATCTGCGTGTTCGTGGTGGGCGTGGTGCTGCTGACGTTCGGCATGTACGGGCGGTTCAGCGGACGGCTGCCCTACGACAACCCGTACTGGCGGTCCCGCCACCCGCACGCCGTGCCGGAGCCGCCCCGGCGGCAGCGCCCGTTCTTCGTGGGGCGGGGGTGACCGATGCGGGTGCTGGTCACGGGGGCGAGCGGCTACATCGGCGGGCGGCTCGTCCCGGAACTGCTGCGGGCGGGGCACCGGGTGCGCTGCCTGGCCCGCTCGCCCGCGAAGCTGCGCGACCACCCGTGGCGGCCGGAGGCGGAGGTCGTCCGGGGCGACGTCCTCGACCCGGAGAGCCTGGCCCGGGCGCTGGCGGACGTGGACGTCGCCTACTACCTGGTGCACTCGATGGGCGGCGGGGCCGACTTCGCCCGCCGGGACGCGGCGGGGGCGCGCAACTTCGCGGCCGCGGCGCACGCCGCCGGGGTGCGGCGCATCGTCTACCTGGGCGGGCTCACCCCGGAGGGGGAGGAGCTCTCCCCGCACCTGCGCTCCCGTGCCCAGGTCGGCGCCCTCCTGCTGGCCTCGCCGGTGCCGACCGCGGTGCTGCGGGCCGCGGTCATCCTCGGTTCGGGGTCGGCCTCCTTCGAGATGCTGCGCCACCTCACCGAGCGGCTTCCGGTGATGACCACGCCGCGCTGGGTGGCCACGCGGGTGCAGCCGATCGCGGTGCGCGACGTGCTGCGGCTGCTGGTGCGCTGCGCGGAGCTGCCCGCGGACGTCAACCGGGTCTTCGACGTCGGCGGGCCGGACGTGCTCACCTACGCGGAGATGATCCAGCGCTTCGCCCGCGTCGCGGGGCTGCGGCGGCGGCTGGTGATCCCCGTCCCGGTGCTCTCGCCGCGCCTGTCCAGCCTGTGGGTGGGCCTGGTCACCCCGGTTCCGGCCGCGGTGGCCCGGCCGCTGGTGGAGTCGCTGCGCAACGAGGTGGTGTGCCGCGAGGACGACCTGGCCGACCTGCTCGGCGACCACGACCGGCTGGGGTTCGACGAGGCGGTGCGGCTGGCGCTGCGCCGGGTCCGGGAGGCGCGGGTGGACACCCACTGGTCCTCGGCGTCGTGGCCGTCGGCTCCCGCGGACCCGCTGCCCACCGACCCGGACTGGGCGGGCGGCTCGCTCTACGTCGACGAGCGGGTCCGCCCGGTCGCGGCGTCCCGCGAGGCGCTGTGGCGGGTCGTCGAGGGGATCGGCGGCGAGCACGGCTGGTACTCGTGGCCGCTGGCGTGGGCGGCGCGGGGCTGGCTGGACCGGCTGGGCGGCGGCGTGGGCCTGCGGCGGGGGCGGCGCGACCCGGACCGGCTGCGGGTGGGCGACTCCCTGGACTTCTGGCGGGTCGAGGAGGTGGAGCGCGGCGAGCTGCTGCGGCTGCGGGCCGAGATGCGGCTGCCCGGGCGGGCGTGGCTGGAGCTGCGCGTGGAGGAGGACGGCGGGGTCGTCCGCTACCGGCAGCGCGCCCTGTTTCGCCCGCGCGGTCTCGGCGGCCACCTGTACTGGCGGGGCATCACCGTCTTCCACGACGTCGTCTTCGGTTCCATGGCCCGCAACATCGCCCTCGCAGCGGTCCGCGAGACCGCACACCAGCGAGCGTGATCCACATCACCCGCCCGGGCGGTGTGGTCTCATTGCTCCCCGCACACGTGAATTCCGTTCAAATGTCGACCGCTTGAGGAGCCTTCCGTGCGCCGGAGCACCACCCCGTCGGCCGCCGCCGACGACCGTCCCCCCGGCCCCCGACCACCGGCACGCCGCCGCGTCTGGTACGGGGCAGCGATCCTGCTCACCCTGGTCTGGTTGTTCGGCGCGGGCCCCCTGGGCGCCTTCATGGGCCGCCTCACCGAGGTGCAGACCAACGACGACTCCTCGTTCCTGCCGGTCAGCGCCGAGTCCACCGAGGTCAGCCGCATCCAGGAGGACTTCGAGCAGCAGGACCGGGTGCCCGCGATCATCGCCTACTCCGCCGAGGACACCCTCACCCAGGAGCAGTTGGCCGCCATCGGCGAGCACGTCGCCACGATCCAGGACCACCCGGAGATCTCCGACGGCGAGGCGATCGGCCCGGTCCCCGGCACCGAGGACGACTCCGTCGCCCAGGTCGTCGTGCCGCTGCGGGAGGGCGCCGACGTCGGCGACACCGTCGAGGAACTGCGCGCCCTCCTCGCCGAGGACCCCGTCGACGGCGTGGAGGTGTACGTGGCCGGGCCCGCCGGGCTCGTCGCCGACCTGTCCGCGGCCTTCGGCGGCATCGACAGCACCCTGCTGCTGGTGGCGCTGGGCGCGGTGCTGATCATCCTCGTCACCGTCTACCGCTCCCCGATCCTGCCGGTCGTGGTGATCCTCACCTCGATGCTCGCCCTGGTGCTGGCCGCGGCGCTCGTCTACGCCGCGGCGGCCGCCGAGTGGATCCAGCTCAACGGGCAGAGCCAGGGCATCCTGTTCATCCTGGTCGTGGGCGCCTGCACCGACTACGCGCTGCTGCTGGTCTCCCGCTACCGGGAGACCCTGCAAGAGCACGCCCGCCCCCTGGAGGCGATGCGCACGGCGGTGCGCGGCACCGTCGAACCGGTCCTCGCCTCCGGCGGCACCGTCATCCTCGGCGTGCTGTGCCTGCTCGCCAGCGACCTCGCCTCCAACCGCGGCCTCGGCCCGGTCGCCGCGATCGGCATCGCCACCGCGCTCGTCGCGGCGCTGACCTTCCTGCCCGCGGTGCTCCTGCTGCTGGGCCGCGCCGCGTTCTGGCCGGTCCGCCCCCGCTTCGAGGGCGTCGAGGCGAGCGGGGAGGCCGAGACCACCGAGACCATGCTGCGCCGCCACCGGCTGTGGGGCGCCATCGCCACCGCCGTGTCCCGGCACCCCCGCCGCTACTGGGTGGCGACCACGGTCCTGCTGCTGGCCGCGGCCGCGTTCGTGCCCCAGTTCCGCGCCGAGGGCACCTCCGACTTCGACATCTTCCGCACCGAGGTGGACTCGGTGACCGGCCAGGAGATCCTGGAGGACGGCTTCGGGCACGCGGTGACCGCCCAGCCCGCGGTGATCGTCGCCGACGCCGACCGGATCGACGAGGTCGTCGCGGCCGCCGAGGAGGTCGAGGGCGTCACCGAGGTCGTGCCGGTCACCGAGGAGCCGGAGACCCCCGCCGGCGCTCCCCCGGCGGACGGCGGGGAGGACGCTCCGGCCGGTCCGCCGCCCGGCGTCACCGGAGGCGAGGACTCCGAGCCCCAGGGGCCGCCGCCCGGCGTCGCGGGCGGTGAGGACTCGGAGGCCCAGGGGCCGCCGCCCGGCGTCACCGGGGGCGAGCCGGTCGAGGCCGAGCCGAAGGTCGTGGACGGCCGGGTGCTGCTGGAGGCGTCCCTGAGCGAGCCCGCCGCGTCCACCGAGGCCGTGGAGATCACCCGCGACCTGCGCGAGGCCGTGCACGCCGTCGACGGCGCCGACGCCCTGGTGGGCGGTCCCTCGGCCGAGTCCCTGGACACGCTCGACACCGCCACCCGCGACCTGTACGTCGTGGTGCCGCTGGTGCTGGCCGTGGTGCTGCTGGTGCTGGTCGTGCTGCTGCGGTCGCTGGTCGCCCCGGTGCTGCTCATCATCACCACGGTGGTGTCGTTCGGCTCGGCGCTGGGGGTGGGCGCGATCGTCTTCAACCACCTGCTGGACCTGCCGGGCGCCGACCCCGGGGTGCCGCTGTTCGCGTTCGTGTTCCTGGTGGCCCTGGGCATCGACTACAACATCTTCCTGATGACCCGGGTCCGCGAGGAGGCCAAGGGCTTCGGCCACCGCGAGGGGGTGCTGCGCGGCCTCACCGTCACCGGCGGCGTCATCACCTCGGCGGGCGTGGTGCTCGCCGCGACCTTCGCCGCGCTGGTGGTGGTGCCGCTGCTGTTCCTGCTCCAGTTGGCGTTCCTGGTGGCGTTCGGCGTGCTGCTGGACGCGCTGATCGTGCGCTCCCTGCTGGTCCCCGCGCTCAGCCTCGACGTGGGCCGCGCGATGTGGTGGCCCAGCCGCCTGGCCCGCGACAAGGCCTGAGACACACCGAGGCCCGCCCCGCACGCCCGGGGCGGGCCTCTTGCCGTGCGGGCCGGGCACCCGGCCCCGGGACTAGAGCACGCGGGCGTCGGTGCGCCACAGCTCCAGCACCGAGGCGTCCCCGGCCACGGTGATCCCGGTGGTGCCGCGCCGGTTCCACAGCAGCGCGTACAGGTCGCTGGCGTTGCCGGTGACCGTGCAGTCGGCCGTGCCGTAGCCGCGCACGGTGGCCACGCCCTCCGGTCCGATGGTGGCCAGCCAGGCGTCGCCGGTGTCCACGGCCCGCACCGCCATGGTCCGCGACGGCTCCGCGGTGACCTTCGGGTTGCGCGACGTGAAGAAGTTGCACAGGATCTCGTCGACCCCGTCGGCGGCGAAACCGGCGGAGACCGGGGTCGCGCCCCGGCCCGCGACCTCGGCGTCGATGCGGTGGACGGTCGTCTCGTGGGCCTGGCGGCGCGCCCAGAACTCCACCGGGGACGGCGCGGGGTGGAAGGACCAGCACTCCGTGGCCAGGTCGGCGGTCGCCAGGACGTCCACGAGCCGGGCATGGCCCTCCCGGAACCAGTCGAGCAGCGCGGCGTCGTCCTCCGGCCAGTTCCGCACGGACGCCGCCTTCTCCCCCGTCGGGCGCTGCGCCAGCCGCTCGGCCACGATCATCGCGGCCCAACGGTGCACCTCGCCGGTGTGCCGCAGCAGGTCGCGCACCCGCCAGTCGGGGCAGGTCGGCACTTTCGCATCCATTCCCGCGGCCTCGGCGGCCTCGGCCATGCGCGCACCCTCCACGCGCAGCCAGCGGACGTGGTCGTCCCGTCGCGTCCTCACCGTTGTCACCTCCAGAGGGGAGAAGAGCCCGCATCAAGGCAACCACACGGCTCTCGCGCGCGAATCGGCGGATCGACCGAATCCGCGAGTCAGGAGCGGGTCGCGGGCCGTTCCCCGGACCGGGCGGTCTCGGCGACGACCGCCGCCACCAGGGCGGGCCGGTCCGCCATCGGCACGTGTCCGCAGCCGGGCAGGCGGACCAGGCGGGCGTGCGCGATGCGCTCGGCGACCCGGTGCGCCGCGCGCGGGGTGAGGACGCGGTCGCACTCCCCCCAGCCGACGGTCACCGGGCAGTCCACGTGCGCGGCGAACGAGTAGCGGGCGACCTCGGAGGCCAGCCGGACGAAGGGGGAGCCCGCGGCGAGCGCGGCGGCGTCGAAGCGCACGTCGCGGTGGTCGCACCCGCCGGGCGTGCCGCGCAGCACCCGGCGTGCCGCACGACGCATGAGCGGGGTGTCGGCCGCCGCCACCCGGAGGTGTTCGGGCACCCGGGAGGCCGCCCGGGCCCCCAGGGCGAGCAGCCGGTTGCCCAGGTTCTCCGCGCCGACGGTGAACCCGACGGGCGAGAACGCGGTGACCGAGGCGGCGGCGTCGCGGGCGGCCAGTTCCAGGGCGATCGCCCCGCCCAGCGAGTTGCCCGCCAGGTGCGGGCGGCGCAGCCCGAGCCGGTCGCAGAACCGCTCCACCGCGTCCACCAGCCAGGCGATGTCGTAGCGCTCCCCCGCGCCGGGCGCCTGCGACTCGCCGAACCCCGGCAGGTCCGGCACCACCACGTCGTGCTCGGCCTCCAGCATCCGCAGCACCGGCCGCCACGCCTGCCTGCGGTGCCCCAGCCCGTGCAACAGCACCAGCGGGCTGCCGCGGCCCCGCCGGTCGTAGACGATCCGCGCCTCCCCCATGGGGCACAGCAGTACCCGGGGAGGAAAAAGGCATTCCCCGACGCCGGATTCTGTGGATTCCGACCACGCGCGGGTGGCCCTCCCGGTACCTTCTCGCCCCGAATCCGTCACCGAGTGCGACTGGGAGCGAGTCGAGCGTGTCGATCCGGTCGAAGGAGCCGACGTTGTCCGCTGAGCCGCTGACGGTGAGCGTCCCCTTCGCCGTCGACGTGGACCTCACAAGGCCGGTCCGGTGACCGGGGCTCCGGTCAGGAGATCCGGCGGGCCAGGCGCTCGTAGTCGATGACCAGGCCGTTGCGGTCCACGGTCAGCTCGAACGTCCCGTATCCGGAGTCGCTGTAGCGGTAGCGGTCCACCCCGTCCTCGGGGAGGAGGCGGGTGTAGCGCTGCCGTATCCGGGTGACCTTCAGCTCCGGCACGTCCACCCAGGCGACCTGGATGTCGCGGTGCTCGCCCGGTTCCAGGCCCAGGCGGCGGATGGGCAGCGTGTTGGTGAGCGGGGCCGCGGCCACGTCCACGTCCACGCACCCCTCCAGTTCGAGGGCTGCCGCGCCGTTGACCGTCCACTGCCCGGACCGGTTGACCAGTTCCAGGACGTGCGCGCCGCGCGGGCCGACGACGTCCACCCGGGCGCTCCGGGTGTTCCACGCCAGGTCGGTGGAGACGCTGAACCGGCACGAGTAGCGTTCCCGAGGGTCGGCGACGACCTCACCCGCCTCCAACCGGTAGCCGCGCCGTTCGGTGACCAGGGTGCCGACGCAGAGCCCCTCGGCGACGTCGAGCCGGGACCACGCGACGGGGAGCTCGTTCTTGGGGCTCATAGCGACCGTTCTACCGGTATCGCTCGTTTTGGCGCCACACCCGGTGTCCGGTTCGTGACACCCGGGAGGCCGAAAATCCCGGCGCCGGCGCCCCTGCCTGGGCCGGGGCGCCGGCGCCCGTCCGATACGGCCGTCGGGGCTCAGGCCCTGCCCGTGACCTCCTCGACCCTGCGGAAGTCCGCCGCCATCTGCTCGCTGGCCTTCGGGCCGAGCGGGTTGCACACGAAGACCGCGACCACCGCGGCGAACACCGCCGGGACCATCGCGTACAGGCCGATCGGGTCGACGTTGGGCCAGACCAGGGCGACCGTGCCGCCCGCGACCATGCCCGCCAGCGCGCCCACCCAGTTCATCCGGCGCCAGTACAGCGCCAGCACGACCACCGGGCCGAACGCCGCGCCGAACCCGGCCCAGGCGTAGCCCACGAGTTCGAGGACGCTGTCCTGGCTGGCCACGGCGAGCACCCCGGCCGCGAGCGCCACCCCGACCACGGCGACCCGGCTGATCCACACCATGGCGGCGGGCGAGACCTCGCGCCGCGTCAGGACGCGGTAGCCGTCCTCGGTGAGCGCCGCGGCGGCGACCAGCAGTTGCGAGTCGGCGGTGCTCATCACCGCGGCGAGGACCGCCGACAGCAGCAGGCCGCCCACCCACGGGTTGGTGAGCGCCTGGATCAGGGAGAGGTAGACGCTCTCGGGGTTGTCCAGCGGCTGGTCGAAGTAGGCGATGCCGACGAAGCCGACGAAGACCGCCAGGGCCATCGCGGTGACCGCCCAGGCGACGCTGACCAGGCGTGCGCGGGGGATGTGGGCGACCGAGCGGATGCCCATGAACCGGGCCAGGATGTGCGGCTGGCCGAAGTAGCCGAGCCCCCAGGCCAGGCCGGAGACGATCACCAGGACGCCCAGCCGTTCCGTGGGCTGCCACGCGCCGTCGGACAGCGCCACCCCGCCGAACGCGGAGAACAGGGCGTCGCTGCGCGCGGCCACCCCGTCGGCGACCCCGCCGAAGCCGCCGAGCGCGACCAGCGCGGCCGCCGACACCGCCAGCAGCGCCAGCCACATCATGGCGGCCTGGACGACGTCGGTGAAGCTGACCGCGAGGAAGCCGCCGAGGAACGTGTAGAGCACGACGACCGACGCGCCCAGGACCACCGCGGCCGTGCCCGGCAGGTCGAAGACCTGGTCGAACAGCACCGCCATGGCGACCAGTCCGGACGCCACGTAGAACAGGTAGAACACCAGGATGAGCAGGGCGGAGACGCCGCGCAGCACTCCCCTGCGCTCGCCGAAGCGGTTCTCCAGGAAGGAGGAGAGGGTCAGGGAGTCGGACTCCCCGCCGCGCCGCGCGTCCGTGGCGCGCTCGGTGTAGACCCGCAGCCGGGGTGCGACGACCCGCCAGCTCGCGTAGAAGCCGACGGCCAGCCCCACCGCGATCCACGCCTCGCCCAGTCCGGACAGGTAGATCGCGCCGGGCAGGCCCAGCAGCAGCCAGCCGCTGAAGTCGCTGGCGTTGGCGCTGAGTCCAGACACCCAACTGTTGAGGGTGCGCCCGCCGAGGAAGAAGTCGGAGGCGGACGTCGTCCGCCGGTACGTCCACAGGCCGATGCCGAGCATCAGCGCGAAGTAGGCGGCGAAGGTGACCGTCGAAGCCAGCAGGGACTCGGTCATGAGGGCTCCTCACTGCCCGTAGCCAGGCAAAAGCGACCTATCTCACATAGTGATCACTTGAGGAATCCTGTTCAACCCCCCGGTCCGGCCCCTGCTGCGGGGCCTTCGGCCCCCGCCCGGGGCGCCGGAGTCCGTGCCGTCGGCGCGGCGCGTCAGGACACCAGGCCGTGGCGGTAGGCGTAGACGACCGCCTGGACGCGGTCGCGCAGGGAGAGCTTGGTGAGGATGCGCGACACGAAGGTCTTGACGGTCTCCGGGCTCAGATGGAGGGCCTCGGCGATCTCCCGGTTGGACAGGCCCTCCGCGACCAGGCGCAGCACCTCCAGTTCGCGGGGGGTCAGCGGGGTGTCGTCCGGGCTGTTCCCGGCGGGCCTGATCCGGGCGGCGTACCTGCCCACGAGCTGGCGCGTCACCTTGGGGTCCAGCAGCGCCGTCCCGGCGGCCACGGTCCGGATCCCGTGCAGCAGTTGGGTCGGCGGCGCGTCCTTGAGCAGGAACCCGGAGGCCCCCGCGCGCAGCGCCTCGTAGACGTACTCGTCCAGGTTGAACGTCGTCAGCACGAGCACCCGGGCCGGGTGCGCCACCCCGGCTCCGGCCAGCCTGCGGGTGGCCTCGATGCCGTCGAGCACCGGCATGCGCACGTCCATCACCACGACGTCCGGGCGCAGTCGGCGGCCGAGGTCGACCGCGGCCTGCCCGTCCCCGCACTCGCCCACCACCTCCAGGTCGTCCTGGGCGTTGATGATCGTGGCCAGCCCGGTGCGGATCAGCTCCTGGTCGTCGCAGACCAGGACCCGGATCGGCGCGGTCACGACGGGCCCCCCGCGGGGATGCGCGCCCGCACGGCGAAGCCGCCGTCCGGCTGCCGCTCCGCGCGGAAGTCGCCGCCCAGCACGGCGACCCGTTCGCGCAGGCCGACGAGTCCCCGCCCGCTCCCGCCCGGGGAGGTCCCCCGCGTGCCGGAGCCGTCCGTGTCGACTTCCACGGTGATCTCCTTCTCGTCGTGGCGCACCCGCACCGAGGTGCGGCTGCCGTAGGCGTGTTTGAGGGCGTTGGTCAGGGCCTCCTGCACGACCCGGTGGGCCACGAGGTAGGCGCTGCCGTTCGGGTCCGCCGGGGTGCCCTCCTCGGTGAACTCCACGGGCTGGCCCGCCTGGCGCGTCTGCTCCACCAGGGTGAGGAGCCTGCCGACGGGCTGCGTCCCGGCCTCGCCGCTGTGGTCGGGGTCGAGCAGGTCGAGCAGGTTGCGCAGGTCGCTGATGGCCCGGCGGCCGGTGTCGGTGACGGCGGCCAGGGCCTGGTCGAGGCGGTCGGGGGAGGCGGTCAGGTACCGCGCCGCCTCGGCCTGCACGACCATCGCCGTCACGTGGTGGGTCACCACGTCGTGGAGTTCGCGGGCGATGCGGGCGCGTTCGGCGGCGCGGGTGTCCTCGGCGACGCGGCGGCGGCGCTCGGCCTCCGCGGCCCGGGTGGCGCGCAGCCACGACCCGATGCCCCACATGAGGGCCAGGGCCAGGTAGAACGTCACGAACCCGCTCACCGGCTCGCCCGTGCCGAGCAGGTAGAGCGCGACGGCCAGCGGCACGTAGGCCGCGGAGAACAGCACCACGGTGGCGCGGCGGTGCCGTTCCACGTGGAACCCCGCGCTCACCAGCGCGATGGGCAGCGCGATCCCGGCGAGCGAGTGGTAGCCGCGGAGCTGGTCGACCGCGAAGCCGAGCGACACGAGCGCGAGGCTGGCGGTCGGCCACCGCCGGGCCAGGGCGAGCGGGAGGCATTCGAGAACGAGCGCCGCGACGGCCAGCGCGTCGAAGGGGCGGTGCGGCACGCCGCCGAGCTGCGTCCCCTGGCTGTGGAGCGCGGGGAGGAACGACGCGGCGAAGAGCAGCAGGCCGAGCAGGAGGTACCAGGCAGAGGAGCCGGGCCGGCGCCACAGCTCCCCCAGCCGCCGAGGGGTGGTCACCGGGGCAGTGTAGTGGCGGCGGCGTCACGGCGGCGCCGGGGCGCCAGGCGGCCGCGCCGCCGGGCCAGCACGACGAACCCGACGGTCGCCAGCACGCAGAACAGCACCGCGAACAGGCTGCCCTCCGGGCCGAAGTCGCCGCCGGTGAGGAGCACCGGTCCCGACGTCACGGCGTCCAGCAGCCCCTGCGGGGTGTCGTTGCCCGAGACCTCGGTGCTGAAGAGGCCGGAGGCGGCGAAGTTCCAGCCGAAGTGCAGGCCGATCGGCACCCACAGGTTGCGGGTGGCGGCGTAGGCGGCGGTGAGCATGCCGCCGGCCTCGATCGCGACGGCCAGGGCGCCCCACAGGTCGGCGTGCGGGTTGACCAGGTGGATCAGGCCGAACGGCACGCTGGTCAGGACGAGCGCCAGCCACGTGCCGAGGCGTTCCTCCGCGATGCGGAACAGGATGCCGCGGAACAGCAGCTCCTCCGTCACCGCGGCGGCGGCCATGAGGCCGACCAGCCCCACCGCGCCGGGCACCGAGCCGAAGCCGGTGACCTCGTAGCCCCCGCACAGGGCGATGGCCGCGATGACGGCCGCGAACAGCGCGACGCCGCCCAGCGTCCCCCAGCCGGTCGCGGCGGCGGCGCCCTTCCCCGCCACCTCCGCGGGCGTGCGGCGCTCGGTGCGCCGCACCACCCACCGGTAGACGGCCACCGCGAGCGCCGCGGTCAGGACGCCCAGGACGCACGTGGCCCACGGGTTTCCGCCCGTGGCGGCGACCGCCTGGCTGCCGATCAGAGCGACCGCGGCGACGGCCGCGAACTGCCACACCAGTCTCACCGGATTCTCCTCACCGATACGCGCGGCCCGGTGCCGCGACTGCATCGAACGCTACGGATCCGGTGGCCGGAAGTCGTCACCGTGCGGTGGACACTTGCGTGTAGCTCTCCCGGGGGACAAGCTCCGCGCCGCCGGGCCCGGCGGCGCGGGACGGTCACTCCCCGCCGCGCGGGGTGATGTTGACCGCGCCGCCCTGCGGCACCGGGACCACCTCGACGCTGCCGCTCTTCAGCGCCTCGTAGAGGATGTAGCCCTCGGGGCCGAGCACGTCGACGAGCTGCTCGATCGCCTCCAGCTCCATCTCGACGCGCTTGTTCTCCTCCTCCTGGGCGGCGGTCTCCTCGATGGCGGTCTGCGCCCTGGTGAGGGCCTCGCGCACGTCCTCCGGCGGGACCGGCTGCTGGATGGTCAGTTGCGGGGTGCCGCACTCCTGGTCCTCGGCACCGGTGTAGTTGGGGGAGCAGAAGAAGTCGCCGCCGCCGCTCTGCTCGGCGATGTACTTCGACAGCAGCTCGCCGACCTTCTGCTCCCACTCGGCCTTGGTGTCGGCCGAGGTGTACAGGTCGCGCCAGGAGTACTCCTTGCTGGCGTCGTCGAGTGCGCGGTTCAGCGGCTGGCCGATGTAGGTGGTGAGCATGTCCACCCAGCCCTGGGGGGTGTCGGCCGCGTACTTCAGCCCGATGCGCTCGTGCCACTCGCGCAGCGTCTCGCAGGTCGGGTTGAGGGTGAACGTGACCACCCCCTCCACGGTCAGCTCCAGGTCGTCGTTGGACACGACGGTGGCCTGCGGCGCCTCGGCGCTCTCGGAGGCGCCGAAGGTGAACGTGCGCTGGCCGCCCGGGTAGACGAAGGTCAGGTCGCCGGGGCCGTAGTACTCGCGGTGGCCCGCGGGAATGCAGTTGTCGAAGGTGGTGGAGGAGAAGGCGCCGGCGTCGTACTCCAGTCCCACCTGGTCGGGACCGGTGGACACGGAGCACGCCGCGAGCCCGAGGACGAGCAGGGCCGTGGCCGCGATTCGGGGGGTCTTCACTGGGCGTCCGTCTCTCTGTGTCGGCTCCGGGGCGCGTCCCCGGCCGGAACCGCCCGGCCGGGAGGGGGCCGGGCTTTCGGAGGGCACCCGGGGAGGCGCGGCCGCGTCGGAGGGGTGTCTTCACGGATTCTTCACTTCTTCAGATTCCGTAGCGCGCCTGACGGTTCCCTCGCTGCCAGGACTTTCTCCCCCGGAGCGGCCGGCGGCGGGGCCTGCCGGGGAGGCCCCGCCGCCGGAGGGGTCAGTCCCAGGACAGGCCGCCGCCGGTCTGGTACTCGATCACCCGGCTCTCGAAGAAGTTCTTCTCCTTGCGGAGGTCCATCATCTCCGACATCCACGGGAACGGGTTCTCCGTCTCGCCGAAGAGCGGGGCCAGGCCGATCTGCTCGGCGCGGCGGTCGGTGATGAACCGCATGTACTGCTCGCACAGCCCGGCGTTGAGGCCGAGGATGCCGCGCGGCATGGTCTCCCGCCCGTAGGCGACCTCCAGTTCGCACGCCTCGGCGAGCATGGTACGCACCTCGGCCTGGAACTCCTCGGTCCACAGGTGCGGGTTCTCGATCTTGATCTGGTTGATCACGTCGATGCCGAAGTTCAGGTGGATGCTCTCGTCGCGCAGGATGTACTGGTACTGCTCGGCGATCCCCACCATCTTGTTGCGCCGTCCCAGCGACAGGATCTGCGCGAACCCGGTGTAGAACCACATGCCCTCGAACACCACGTAGAAGGCGACGAGGTCGCGCAGGAACGCCTGGTCGGCCTCTGGCGTGCCGGTCCGGAAGGACGGGTTCTCCAGGTTGCGGGTGTAGCGCAGCGCCCACGCGTCCTTCTCGGTGATGGAGGGCACCTCGCGGTACATGTTGAACAGCTCGCCCTCGTCCAGGCCGAGGCTCTCGCAGATGTACTGGAAGGTGTGCGTGTGCACGGCCTCCTCGAACGCCTGGCGCAGCAGGTACTGGCGGCACTCGGGGTTGGTCAGGTGCCGGTAGACCGCCAGCACGATGTTGTTCGCCACCAAGGACTCCGCCGTGGCGAAGAAGCCGAGGTTGCGCTTGACCATGAGCCGCTCGTCCTCGGTCAGGCCGTCGGGCGACTTCCACAGCGCGATGTCGGCCTGCATGCCGACCTCGGTGGGCATCCAGTGGTTGTTGCAGGCGGCCAGGTACTTCTCCCACGCCCAGCGGTACTTGAGCGGCAGCAGTTGGTTGACGTCGGCGCGGGAGTTGATCATCCGCTTGTCGGCGACGTCGACGCGCGCGGCGCCGCTCTGGATCTCGCCGAGGCCGGTGCTGTCGGAGATGGTCATGGATTCCTTTCGGCGTGTTCCGGGTCGGGCCGCGCCCGCGGCGGCGGGCGCGGCCGGGGACGGGCTCGGGGCTACTGGCACGCCTCGCAGTCGGGGGCGTCCAGCGCGCAGAACGCGGCGTCCGGGTCGAGGGCGGGGGCCGTCCCGGCC
>NZ_KQ950182.1:0-82195 GCF_001517975.1 Thermobifida cellulosilytica TB100 | reverse complement strand
GCCGCGGCGCGCCTCGGCGAGCAGCTCCAGCGAGTCGATCGGCAGGACGCCCCGGCTCCACAGCGACCCGTCGAAGGTGGCGTAGCGGCCGCGCTCGGCCGCCAGGTCCGCGGACGCCTCGATCGCGTAGTAGCTGATCAGCTCCATGCTCTCGTCGGCGAACTCCACGGCCTGCGGCGAGGCCGTGGGCAGCCGCAGCCGGAACAGCGCGTCCTGGTAGCCCATCAGCCCCAGGCCGATCGGGCGGTGCCGCAGGTTGGCGCGCTCGGCCTCGGGCACGGTGTACAGGTTCACGTCGATGACGTTGTCGAGCATGCGCACGGCGGTGCGCACGGTCCGGCGCAGCCGCTCGGCGTCCAGCCCGTCGGGGCCGACGTGGTTGGCGAGGTTCACCGAGCCCAGGTTGCACACGGCGATCTCGTCGAGGCTGGTGTTGAGGGTGATCTCGGTGCACAGGTTGGAGGAGTGGACCACGCCGACGTGCTGCTGCGGGGAGCGCAGGTTGCACGGGTCCTTGAAGGTGATCCACGGGTGCCCGGTCTCGAACAGCATGGTGAGCATGCGCCGCCACAGGTCCACGGCGCGCACCCGGCGGAACACGCGGATCTCGCCCCGGTCGGCGGCGCGCTCGTAGGCGGTGTAGGCGCGCGCGAAGTCCTCGCCGTAGCGGTCGTGCAGGTCGGGCACCTCGTCGGGGGAGAACAGGGTCCACTGGGCGTCGCTCTCCACCCGTTCCAGGAACAGGTCGGGCACCCAGTTGGCGGTGTTCATGTCGTGGGTGCGGCGGCGCTCGTCGCCGGTGTTCTTGCGCAGGTCGAGGAACTCCTCGATGTCGATGTGCCAGGTCTCCAGGTAGGCGCAGACCGCTCCTTTGCGTTTGCCGCCCTGGTTGACCGCCACCGCCGTGTCGTTGGCGATCTTGAGGAACGGGACGACGCCCTGGCTCCTGCCGTTGGTGCCCCTGATGTGGGCGCCCAGGCCGCGCACGGGCGTCCAGTCGTTGCCGAGGCCGCCCGAGTACTTGGACAGCAGGGCGTTGTTGCTGATGGCGCGGAAGATCTCGGCGAGGTCGTCGCCGACGGTGGTGAGGAAGCAGGAGGACAGTTGCGGACGCCGGGTCCCCGCGTTGAACAGGGTCGGCGTGGAGCACATGAAGTCGAACGAGGACAGCAGCTCGTAGAACTCGACCGCCCGCGCGTTCCGGTCGTCCTCACGCAGCGCCAGGCCCATGGCCACCCGCATGAGGAACGCCTGCGGCAGCTCGTAGCGGGTGCCCTCGTGGTGCAGGAAGTAGCGGTCGTAGAGGGTTTGCAGGCCCAGGTAGGTGAAGTTCAGGTCGCGTTCGGGGCGCAGCGCGGCGCCGAGGCGGTCCAGGTCGAAGTCGGCGAGTTCGGGGGTGAGCTGCTCCAGTTCGATGCCGCGCGCGACGTAGGCGCGCAGGTAGTCGGGGTAGCGCCGGGCCATGTCGGCGTGGGTGGCCTCGTCGGGGCGCCCGCTGAGGAAGGTCAGCGCCTCGCGGCGGAGCTTGTCCAGCAGCAGCCGGGCGCTGACCTGGGAGTAGTCGGGGTCGGTCTCGACGAAGGCGCGCGCCGCCATGATCAGCGCGAGTTCGAGTTCTGCGGGGGTGATGCCCGGGTACAGCCCGCGCCTGGCCTCCGCGATGACCCTCTCCGCCGACGCGCCGGGCAGTCCCTGGCACGCCTCGGTGACCACCTGCCTGATCCGGTCCTCGGGGACACCGGCTGCGGGCGCGGCGGAATCGACGTGCGTGTCGATGGTCAAGGTGGCTCCAACCTGGTAGGTGACAACCGGTCGGGGCGGGGTCCGCGCGCATGCCGAAGGAGCACGTGGCGTGTGTCCGTGGGATGCTGCGCGGCGGCTCCGGCCGCCCCGTGGGTGCGCCGGGGGCGCTGCCGACGGCGGGCCGCGGGCGCGTTCCTCCCCGCGTCGTCGTGTGCTGTCGCTGACCTGTCCCGGGAGCGGCGGCTGACTGCGGACTCGACCCTGTGCACCGTTTCCGGGCAGCCCGAGAACACGCCGTCCTCCCGTCACCGCGGCCTTGCTCTCCCGCGGTGAACCGTCGGCGGGGCATGACTCTACAACACATCATCTAGTGGTGCTCACCCGAATGAGACACAACATGATGGTGTGTTGGTGCTTGACTTTGCCTGGCCGAAATCCGGGCGGGCAGGCCGCTCCCCGTCCCGTCCGGCCGCCCGCGCCGCGCGGAGCGCCGCTGACGTGTCCGTTTCCTTCAAGGGCGGGGCGGCCGGGGCGGCCTAGGTTGGAGGCATGGCGGTCACGTTCAACTACATCGGCATCACCACCTCCGACATGGCCCGCTCGCTGGCGTTCCACCGGCGCCTGGGCGTGGACGTGCCCGCCGGGGCGGAGTCGTCCCCGCACGTCGAGGTGGCGCTCGCCGGAGGCATGCGGCTGGCCTGGGACACCGACGAGGTGGTCCGCTCCTTCACCCCGGACTGGAAGGGGGACGGGACCGCCGGGCGGATCGGGCTGGCGTTCGAGTGCGGCAGTCCCGCCGAGGTGGACGCCGCCTACGCCGAGCTGACCGGTGCCGGACACCCGGGCGTGGCCGCCCCCTGGGACGCGCCGTGAGGGCAGCGCTACGCCGTCGTGCGCGACCCCGACGGCAACGCCGTGGACCTGTACGCGCCGCTGGCCACGGAGTGAGCCAGGCCCCGGGCAGCGGCCCGGAGACGCCGTGCTGCGCCCTCTGGGGCCGCCCTCGGCCGCGCAAGGTGTCGGAAACCGTCCCACCCGTCCGTCCCGCCCGCGTCCGGCCGCGCGGCGTTCCGCCACGGCCCGGGGACGCGCCCACGTCCGCCGGGTCCTTCTGTCGTCCCCCCGAACTGCACCCAACTGTGTGAACTGTTCTCAGGAAGTCCTCGGATTTCTCCAAACTTCCCCAAAAGATTTCCGTTTCCCGTGCCGGTGCAAGCTGTCTACACGGACCTGCCACCCGGATACGGCCCTGACAGCGCGATCGCCCACGGGGGCATGGACCCTGTGTGGCGTCAGTTGACCGCGATCCTCGTGGCCCGCTATCGAGTCGGGCCGCTACCCTCCGGGCCGTCCCATTCCGTGCCTGAACCAACTGCGCCAGGAGTTCGGCGTGTCCCGGGGGACAGCGCGGTCAAGGCGGTGGAGTCCCTCGCGGCCGAGGGACTCCACCGGGCCGTCCACGGCCGGGGCGGGTTCGTGCTGTCCCGGAACGGGGGCGGGGACGCGGACCGCTGAGGCCCGACGCGAACGGCGCCGCCCGGCTGCCGGGCACGAGAACGGGGCCGGCCGCTTCCCGTGCGGGAGGGTCCGGCCCCGTGGGTGTGTCGCCGTCCGGAGGGGCGCGTCCCCTCCCGGCGGGCGCAGGCTCAGTCGCTGTCGAGCATCCGGTCCATCTGGTCCTCCGACAGGCCCAGGTCGAGGCGGATCCGGTAGCGGATGCGCAGCAGCTCCATCAGCAGGTCGTGCATGTAGGGGGAGACGTCCTGGTGGCGGAAGTACTCGACGCCCCGGGTGGCCCAGGCGTGCGCGTTGTCCAGGTCGCCGTGGGCCATCAGGGTCTCGGTGACGTGGATGTAGGTGGGGAGGTTGCGGACGCCGACGGCTCTCAGCCGGTCGAGTTGGGCATACGCTTCGTCACGCCGGTCGAGTTCCAGCAGGGCCCCGGCCAGGAGGGCGCGGGCGTCGATGATGGTCTCGCCGCCGTCGTCGATCGCCCGCTGGTAGGCCCGCGCCGCCAGCTCGGCCTCCTGGGCGATCTGCCACTGCTCCCCCGCGCGCACGAACAGTTCGGCCCGGCAGATCTCGCTGTCGGCCGCCACCCGGTTGGCCAGGTCGATCAACTGCTCGGCGACCGCGGCGTGGTCCCCGGACTGTACGGCTTGGAACTCCAACCGGTCGAGGTCTGCTGTCGTCACGCGGGTCATCGCGGTCCTTCCTGCTGCTCGCGGCCCCGGTGGTCACGCGCGGGAGCGCTCCAAAGCATCCCAGAAGCCCTGGCGCAGCGCGTGTCGGACCTCGTCCCGTAACAGGAAGTCGACGGGCAGCGCAGAGCCCTGGAGCAGACGGGCTTCCAGGTCGGAGGGCATGCGGGGTTTGCGTGCCAACACCGCTTCGAGCCACAGCACGGGGGCGTCCCGGGCGATCGACTCGGCGAAGTCGTTGCCCTCCTTGTGGGCGATGCTGACGGCCTCCTCGATCGTACGGCCGCCAGACTGTGCGTACTCCAGGCGCGGTGCGGGGCCGGGGTAAGCGTGGTGCGGTGTCTGGTTGTTGTTCTGCGGGCGGGGGCCAGCAGCGGGCTCGAACCCCTGGCGGGGTCGTTGCGCGCTCCGGTAACGGGCGTCAGTTCCCGTACTGGCCCCAAAAGTAGGGTTTGGGCCGGTGTTACCCCCATATCCCGGATTCTCGCCAGTGTTGCCGAATCGCGGCTCTGGGGGAGCCTCCCTGGGCGGTGGTGGTGGCGCCTCCCGTTCGTAGCCGCCCATCGCCGGGTCCCGGGGCGGGGTCTGGGCCTGGCCCGGCTGCCCCCGTCCGGGGGTCGGATACCCCTGGGGGCGCATGGCTGGATACGCTCCCGTGGGAGCCGCGGCGTGGCTCTGCTGGGCGCCGGTCGGGGCGTTGGCCAGGCCCGCCATGCTGGGGTGGGCTCCGGTGGCGTGCTGCGCCGGATAGCCCGCAGCCGGGTTCATGGAGGGCTGGCCGCCGGTGCGGGGCTCCATGGCGGCGGGGTTCTGCACGGCGAGGTGGTCGCCGCGGTGCTGGGCGAGGCTCTGGCGCATCGCCCGCAACTGCTCCATGGCGCTGCCGGGGGCGGCCGCCTGCGCGCCCGTCGCCGCGAACATGGCCTCCATGGCCGCGGGCTCCACCCGGGCCGACCCGGGGTGGGCGGTGGCGGGCTGCGCGGTCGAGGGGCCGGTGTTGGCACGCGACCGGCCGTTGGCCAGCGGGCCGTTCTGCCCGGACGGGATGGTGTCGTCGGCCGGACCCGCCCCCGCCTCCAGCAGGTTGACGTGCGGGCGCAGGTGTCCCGCGCCGAGCTCGATGAGGTCGTCGCACTCGCGGCGCAGCGCACGCGAGATGGTCCAGTTGCCCTCGATCGAGATGTTCACCACCGTGACCCGGACCCCGAGCTCCTGGGCCTCGGCGACGACGGGCGCCATGTCCTCGTCACCGCAGATGAGTACGGCGTCGCAGATGGCGCCGGTGCGGGCCAGCGGGATCAGGTCCTTCTGCACATAGTTCTCGACGCCTTCTCGCCGACCGGGGCGGATGCGGGCGGCGCGGAACTTCACGCCGGGGATGTCCGCGATGCCCTCCTGCTCCTGGGAGCGGCGGCCGTCGGTGACCGCCTCGTACCAGTAGCAGCGGAGCAGGGGGAGTCCTGTGCGGTCTCGGGCGACCTCGTTGAGGAGCTGCACGAGCGCCGCGTAGTCCCACGACACCGAGTCGCGGTCGCGTGTTCCGTGCACCGCCATCGCGCCCTCGGCCAGGAGGTATCCGGCGTCGACGAACAGCGCGCAGCGATCCACGTGACACCGTCCCTTCCTTGGTTCTGGTGGCCTCGGACGCGCAGACGCGGCCGAGCTGGTCCAACAGTCGGATTCGGCCAGACTAGAGCCAGCCCACAGCCTAGCCAAGTCTGTCCGTTCTGTGGGGTGACTCCGGGGCGGAGCTCAGACATCGTCCGGCCACACCTGTGCGGCCAACGCCTCCAGCGCGTCCGCCAGCGGCTCCCCGTGTTTGCGGCGTACCGGCCAGGAGCGCAGCTCAGCCAGGTGCGCGGAGTGGGCGTAGCCGTCTCCGGTGCGCAGGTACCCGCAGGGGGCGTCCGGCCAGTCCGCGGTCATCGGCAGCGGCTCGGTGAAGAAGTCGGGCGGGCGCACCGGCGGGTCGAGGTGCTGCTGGGCGGCGGCGAGCTCGGCCCGGGTGGGGGTGCCCGGCTGCGGGAGGAGCGCGTCCACCAGGAGGTACCCGGCGACCGTGCGGCGGGCGGCGCGCTGGGCGGCGGCCACGGCGGGGACCAGCGGCCCGGCCGCCCCGGCGGCCACGAGCAGCAGCGGGCGGGCGGGGGCGGCGGCCGCGATCTGGAGGGAGGCGCGCGCCACGTAGCGGGCCGCGTACGGCGGGCGGTCGTCGTCGGTGACCGCGACGACGACGGTCTCGACGCCCCGGGCCGCGAGGTCGTCCGGCAGGCTTCCCCAGTCGGCGGCCGCGCCCAGGGGGCTGTGCAGCAGGACCGGGCAGAACCGGTCGAGCGGGCCGGTCATGGCCGGGGGCGGGTGGACTCGGTGACCCAGTCGAGGTACTCGGGGTTGCCGCCCTCGACGGGGACGGCGACGATCTCGGGGACCTCGTAGGAGTGCCGGTCGACCAGGAGCGCGGTCAGCTCGGCCAGCCGGTCGTCGGCCGTCTTGAACACGATCCGCCACTCCTCGTCGGCGTGGACGCGCCCCTCCCACCGGTAGACGCTGGTGATGGGGCCGCTGATCTGGGCGCAGGCGGCCAGGCGGGCCTCCACCGCCGCGTCGGCCAGCATCCGGGCCTCCTCGCTGCTGCCCGCGGTGACCTCGACCCGCACGTGGCCGACGGCGTCCTCGTTGTGCGTCAAAACCCGCTCCCTCGACTGCCGGCGGTCCCGGCACGCTCTAGGCTCGACAGCCATGAGCGACCGTGACGAGCTTCTGCGACAGATCAACGATAAGGCCGTGGTCCACGGTCGGGTGGTCCTCTCCTCGGGAGCCGAGGCCGACTACTACGTGGACCTGCGGCGGATCACCCTGGACGGGCAGAGCGCCCCGCTGGTGGGACGGGTGATGCTGGACCTGACCGCCGACCTGGACTACGAGGCGGTGGGCGGGCTGACGCTGGGCGCCGACCCGGTGGCCACCGCGATGCTGCACGCGGCGGCGGCGCGCGGGCAGCGCCTGGACGCGTTCGTGGTGCGCAAGGCGGGCAAGGCGCACGGGTTGCAGCGCCGGATCGAGGGACCGGACGTCCGCGGCCGCCGGGTGCTCGCGGTGGAGGACACCTCGACCACCGGGGGGTCGGTGCTGACGGCCGTCGCGGCGCTGCGGGAGGCCGGGGCCGAGGTGGTCGGCGTGGCCGTGATCGTGGACCGGGGCGCGCGGGAGAAGGTCACGGGAGAGGGGCTGGTCTACCGGGCCGCCTACACGCTGGACGACCTGGAGGTCTGACCTTCCGGGCGCCGGGGCGCTACTCGGCCTCGACGGTGAAGGTGTAGCCGGGCTCCTCCTGGCTGACGTCCTTCGGCTCGCCGTTGACGTGGACCTCGACCGCGGAGGGCGTGCCCAGGGTCACGTCCATGCGGGGCTCGTCGTAGGAGACGTACTCGCCCTTGGTCATGGTCGTGTCGATGAGCACGTCGCCCCCGGGCACGCGTACGAGCACGTCGCTGGCCTCCCCGACCACCCGGATGTGCAGTGCCTTGAAGTCCTCGGCCGCGGTGCCGGGCGACGAGGACTCGGGCTGGGCGCCGGACTGGTTGGGCACCAGGACCTCGCTGTTGCCGGGAAGAGACCGGTAGAAGAAGTACCCGCCCAGCACGACGAGGATGACCAGCAGCACGATCGCTCCGGCGATCGCCAGCGCCTGGCCGATACCTCTCGGGTCATTGCGATGTCGTCCCACGGTGCTGAATGTAGCGCGAATCACCCATAACAATCGACAGGGGCATGACCTTCTTCCTTCTTCCGTCGTCGGCACGGCCTCGGCGGCGACGGATCCGACATGCCCCGGCACGGTGCGTGTCCCCGGGGCGCCTGTTGCGCGCGGGGGGCGTTCACGGCATTGTGGTCTAGACCTTTTCGTGACGGACACGCACCGCGGGACGTCTGGCGGCTGCCCCGTCAGGAACCCGTCGTGAAAAAATCGAAGTGACGGGCCTTTCCGAGGCCGGTCCGTCACCACTCCAGGCCAATCAGGGGAGTCAACACCATGCCTATCGCAACGCCTGAGGTCTACGCCGAGATGCTCGGCCGCGCGAAGTCCCAGGGCTTCGCCTACCCGGCGATCAACGTGACGTCGAGCCAGACCCTGCACGCGGCCCTGCGCGGCTTCGCCGAGGCTGAGAGCGACGGCATCGTGCAGATCTCCACCGGCGGCGCCGAGTTCCTGTCCGGCACGACCGTCAAGGACATGGTCACCGGCGCGGTGGCCTTCGCCGAGTACGCCCGGATCGTGGCCGAGAAGTACCCGGTGAACATCGCGCTGCACACCGACCACTGCCCCAAGAACAAGCTCGACAGCTTCGTGCGCCCGCTGCTGGCGATCTCCAAGGAGCGCGTCGCCAAGGGCCAGGAGCCGCTGTTCCAGTCCCACATGTGGGACGGCTCCGCGGTGGAGCTGGAGGAGAACCTGCAGATCGCCGAGGAGCTGCTGGCCGCCTCCAAGGAGGCCCGCACGATCCTGGAGATCGAGGTCGGCGTCGTCGGCGGCGAGGAGGACGGCATCGTCGGCGAGATCAACGAGAAGCTGTACACCACGCCCGGTGACGGCCTGCGCACCGCCGAGGTGCTCGGCCTCGGGGAGAAGGGCTACTACATCGCCGCGCTGACCTTCGGCAACGTGCACGGTGTCTACAAGCCGGGCCACGTGAAGCTGCGCCCGTCGGTGCTCAAGGACATCCAGGACGCGGTGGGCGCCAAGTACGGCAAGGAGAAGCCGTTCGACCTGGTCTTCCACGGCGGCTCGGGGTCCAGCATCGAGGAGATCCACGAGGCGATCTCCTACGGCGTGGTGAAGATGAACATCGACACCGACACCCAGTACGCCTTCACCCGGCCCATCGTCGACCACATCATGAAGAACTACGACGGTGTGCTGAAGGTCGACGGCGAGGTCGGCAACAAGAAGGCCTACGACCCGCGCTCCTACGGCAAGGCCGCCGAGGCGGGCATGGCCGCCCGCGTCGTCGAGGCCGCCCAGCAGCTCAAGTCCGCCGGCAACCGCCTGAAGTAGTACGGTCGCCGCGACGCCGGACGAGGACCCCCGGGCCGGACCCCCCGGGGGTCCTTCCGTGTGCGCGGCCGGCGTGCCGCCCCTCCCTGGCAGGATGGGGGGCATGGAGCTGAACCGGAACCTGCTGGGCGACCCGCCGCCCACCGAACTTCCCGACATGCCCGAGGCGCGCGAGGCCCTGGCCGCGGGGACCGACCCGGCCGAGGTGGCGGCCCGCTTCCCCGCGTACTCGGCGGCCTGGGCCGCGCTCGCCGAACGCGCCTACGAGGCGGGCGAGGACGTCGCCGCCTACGCCTACGCGCGCACCGGCTACCACCGGGGACTGGACCAGTTGCGCCGCAGCGGGTGGAAGGGGCACGGTCCGATCCCGTGGGAGCACGAGCCCAACCGCGGCTTCCTGCGCTCGCTGTACTACCTGGGCAAGGCCGCCGAGGCGATCGAGGAGACCGAGGAGGCGCAGCGGTGCGCCGTCTTCCTGCGGGAGAGCAGCGAGACCGCGGCCCGAGAGCTCCAGGGCTGACCGCGCGCCGCCCGCCGACGACACCGGTCACCGCGCCCGTTTCCGTCCCGGACCGGGGCGTACCGGTCGTGTAACCTCTATGTGCAAGAGCCCCTGCCGCTGCTTGCGCCAGGGGCTTCGGCACGTCCGGGGCAGGTCTCGGTCCGACTCGAGGAATGAAGAGGTAGACGGCGATGCCGGCGATCACGCTCGTTGGGGCGCAGTGGGGTGACGAGGGGAAGGGGAAGGCGACCGACCTGGTCGGCGACCGCGTCGACTACGTGGTGCGGTACCAGGGCGGCAACAACGCCGGGCACACGGTGGTCATCGGCGACCAGAAGTACGCCCTGCACCTGCTGCCGTCGGGCATCCTCACCCCCGGCGTGGTTCCGGTGATCGCCAACGGGGTGGTCATCGACCCGGCGGTGCTGTTCGAGGAGCTCGACGGGCTGACGGCGCGCGGCGTCGACGTCTCGCGCCTACTGATCTCGGCCAACGCGCACCTGATCATGCCCTACCACCGGGCGCTGGACAGGGTCAGCGAGCGCTTCCTCGGCAAGGGCCGCATCGGCACCACCGGCCGCGGCATCGGCCCGACCTACGCCGACAAGACCTCCCGCGCGGGCGTGCGGGTGCAGGACATGTTCGACGCCAAGATCCTGCGCAAGAAGCTGGAGCTGGCGCTCAACGACAAGAACCAGATCCTCACCAAGGTGTACAACCGGCGCGGCCTGGACATCGAGCGGATCCTCGACGAGTACCTGGGCTACGCCGAGAAGATCCGCCCCTACGTGGCCGACACCGCGCTGGTGCTCAACCGGGCGCTGGACGAGGGCAAGACCGTGTTCCTGGAGGGGTCGCAGGGCACGCTGCTGGACATCGACCACGGCACCTACCCGTTCGTCACCTCCTCCTCCCCCACCGCGGGCGGCGCGTGCGCCGGGTCGGGCATCGGCCCCACCCGCATCACCAAGGTCATCGGCATCCTGAAGGCCTACACCACCCGCGTCGGCTCGGGGCCGTTCCCCACCGAGCTGGAGGACGAGTGGGGCGACTGGCTGCGCTCCAGGGGCCACGAGTACGGCACCACCACGGGGCGCAACCGCCGCTGCGGCTGGTTCGACGCGCCGATCGCCCGCTACGCCACCCGGATCAACGGCATCACCGACTTCTTCCTCACCAAGCTGGACGTGCTGTCGGGCCTGAAGCGCATCCCGGTGTGCGTCGCCTACGACATCGACGGGGTGCGCCACGACGAGATCCCCATGACCCAGACGGAGTTCCACCACGCCAAGCCGGTCTACGAGTACCTGGACGGCTGGAACGACGACATCACCGGCGCGCGCTCCTTCGAGGAGCTGCCGAAGAACGCGCAGGCGTACGTGCGGACGCTGGAGGAGATGTCGGGGGCGCCGATCTCGGCCATCGGGGTCGGTCCGGGCCGCGACCAGACCCTGGAGCTGCGTCCCCTCGTGTAGGCGCTTCCCGCCGGGGCGGACCGCCCCGGCGGGCACCGCGCGGCACGCCGGGGCGTCCGGAGCCGCGCCGTTTCCCTGTCACCCCTCGAAAGCAATAGGGTCCATTGCTGTGAAAGCCCTCGTGATCGGCGGCGGAGGCCGCGAACACGCGCTGGTGCGCGCGTTGTCCCTCGACCCTGGTGTGACCAGCCTGCACTGTGCTCCCGGCAACCCGGGGACCTCGGAGCTGGCGGAGAACCACGTCATCAACGTCACCGACGGCCTGGCCGTCACCGAGCTGGCCGCGCGCATCGGCGCGGAGCTGGTGGTGATCGGCCCGGAGGCGCCGCTGGTGGCGGGGGTCGCCGACGAGCTGCGGCGGCGTGGCATCCCGGTGTTCGGCCCCGACCAGGCGGCGGCGCGGATCGAAGGGTCCAAGGCGTTCGCCAAGGAGGTGATGGCCGCGGCGGGCGTGCCCACCGCCGCGTCCCGGGTGTGCCGCACCGCCTCCCAGGTCTCCGAGGCGCTGGACCTGTTCGGTCCGCCCTACGTGGTCAAGAACGACGGCCTGGCGGCGGGCAAGGGCGTCGTGGTCACCGAGGACCGGAAACTCGCCGAACGGCACGCCCAGGAGTGCGGCCGGGTGGTCGTCGAGGAGTACCTGGACGGCCCCGAGCTGTCGCTGTTCGTGCTGAGCGACGGACGCAACACGGTGCCGCTGCTGCCCGCGCAGGACTTCAAGCGCGCCCACGACGGCGACCAGGGACCCAACACCGGCGGCATGGGCGCCTACGCGCCGCTGCCGTGGGCCCCGCCCGGCCTGGTGGACGAGGTCATGGAGACCGTGGTGCGTCCCACCGTCGCGGAGCTGGCCCGGCGCGGCACCCCCTACCAGGGGCTGCTGTACGCGGGGCTGGCGCTGACCTCGCGCGGGGTGCGCGTGGTGGAGTTCAACGCCCGCTTCGGCGACCCGGAGACCCAGGTGGTGCTGGACCGGCTGGCCACGCCGCTGGGCGCGCTACTCCAGGCCACCGACACCGGGAACCTGGGCGGGGTGACCGGGCTGGAGTGGCGTCCGGGCGCGGCCGTGACCGTGGTGGTCGCGGCCGAGGGCTACCCGGGCACCCCGGCCAAGGGCGACCTGATCGGCGGGCTGGCGGAGGCCAACGCCGTGGAGGGCGCCTACGTGCTGCACGCGGGCACCGCGTGGAGCGGCGTGCGGGACGTCAAGTCCAACGGCGGCCGGGTGCTGAGCGTGGTCGGCTCGGGCGCCGACCTGGCGGAGGCGCGGCGGCGCGCCTACGAGGCGGTCTCCAAGATCGAGCTGCGCGGCTCGTTCTACCGCACCGACATCGCGGAGCGGGCGGCGCTGGGGCAGGCCTGAGCCGCCCGGACAGCCCGTTCCGCCTGCCGGGGGCGACGGCGCCGCGCCGTCGCCCCCGGGCGCGTCCGCACCGGGCGCGGTGCGGCGCCGTCGCGCCCGGGGACCCGTGGAGCTCGTCACCCTCCGCCCCGCTTCCCGGCACTCTGCGACAATGGGGGGGTGATCGAGCGCTACACCCTTCCGGAAATGGGGCGCGTCTTCAGCGACGCCCACAAGTACGAGCTCTGGTGCCAGGTGGAGACCCTGGTCATGGAGGCCCACGCGGCGGCCGGGACGATCCCCGCCGACGCGGTGGAGCCGGTCCGGCAGGCTCCTCCGCCCACGCCCGAGCGGGTGGCCGAGATCGAGGCGGTGACCCAGCACGACGTCATCGCGTTCCTGACCGCCTGGGCCGACAACACCGAGCCGCGGGAGGCCGCCAAGTGGGTGCACTTCGGCATGACCTCCTCCGACCTGCTGGACACGGCGCTGGCCGCGCAACTGGTGGAGGCCACCGACGTGCTGCTGGCCAAGGCCGACGAGCTGGTTGCGGTGCTGCGCGACCACGCCCTGGAGCACCGTGAGACGCTGCGGGTGGGCCGCACCCACGGCATCCACGCCGAGCCCGACGTGTGGGGCCACCGGGTGGCGGACTTCGCGTTCGGCATGGCGCGCTCCCGCGACCGGCTGCGCCGCGCCCGCGAGTCCGTGGGGGTGATGGCGATCTCCGGCCCGGTGGGCACCTACTCCAACATCGACCCGAAGGTCGAGGAGTACGTCGCCGAGAAGCTGGGCCTGCGCCCCGCCGACGTGTCCACCCAGGTGGTGCTGCGCGACGGCATCGCCGAGTGGGTGAGCGCGCTGGCGGTCATCGCGACCGTCTGCGAGGCGATCGCCCTGGAGGTCCGGCACGGCCAGCGCACCGAGGTGCGGGAGCTGTGGGAGCCGTTCGGCAAGGGGCAGAAGGGCTCCAGCGCCATGCCCCACAAGAAGAACCCGATCCTGTCGGAGCGCATCTGCGGCATGGCGCGGATCGTGCGCGCCCAGATCGTGCCGGTCATGGAGGGCATCCCGCTCTGGCACGAGCGCGACATCTCCCACTCCTCCACCGAGCGGATCGCGCTGCCGGACGCCGCCATCGCCACCGACTACCTGCTGCACCTGACCACCCGCCTGGTGCGCGGGCTGGTCGTGGACACCGAGCGGATGCGGCAGAACCTGGACTCCACCAACGGCCTGATCTACTCCTCCACGGTGGTCTCCGAGCTGATCGAGACCGGCCTGTCCCGCGAGGACGTCTACGCGCTGGTGCAGTCCGCGGCGATGCGCACCTGGGAGACGGGGGTGGCGTTCCGGCAGACCCTGCGGGAGCGGGCCGCCGAGGAGGGCGTGGAGCTGGACGAGGCGAGGCTGGACGAGGTGTGCCGCCCCGAGCGGTTCGTCCGCCGCCTGGACCGGGTCTTCGACCGGTTGAAGAACCTGAGCTGAGCCGCCGTTCCCGCGCCGTCCGCGCCGTCGGCGGTCCCGCCGGCGGCGCGGCGGCGCGTCCTCACGCAGATCGGAAAGACCACCATGAGCGGTTTTGTCGACAAGCCGGTGCCCGTCGAGGTTCCCGGCCTGACCCACCTGCACACCGGCAAGGTGCGGGACCTGTACGCCACCGAGTCGGGGGAGCTGGTCATGGTGGCCAGCGACCGGGTCTCCGCCTTCGACTGGGTGCTGCCCACCGAGATTCCCGACAAGGGCCGGCTGCTCACCCAGTTGTCCCTGTGGTGGTTCGAGCAGTTGTCCGACCTCGTGGACAACCATGTGATCTCTGACACTCCTCCGCTGGGCGCTCCGGCCGACTGGGCGGGGCGCACGCTGGTCTGCCGCAGGCTCGACATGGTGCCGGTGGAGTGCGTGGCGCGCGGCTACCTGACCGGTTCGGGGCTGAGCGAGTACAACGCCACCGGGTCGGTGTGCGGGGTGCCGCTGCCCGAGGGGCTGGTGGACGGCTCCCGGCTGGACCGGGCGATCTTCACCCCGGCGATCAAGGCCGAGGTGGGCGAGCACGACGAGAACGTCTCGTTCGACGCCGTGGCGCGGCTGCACGGCTCGGCGCTGGCGACGCAACTGCGGGAGCTGACCCTGGGCCTGTACACGCGGGGCCGGGCCATCGCCGAGGAGCGGGGCATCCTGCTGGCCGACACCAAGTTCGAGTTCGGCCGGGACGCCGACGGGTCGCTGGTGCTCGCCGACGAGGTGTTCACCCCCGACTCGTCGCGGTTCTGGCCGAAGGAGGAGTGGCGTCCGGGGCGGGCGCAGCCCTCGTTCGACAAGCAGATCATCCGCGACTGGCTGTCCTCGCCCGCGTCGGGCTGGGACCGCGCCTCGGAGACGCCGCCGCCCCCGCTGCCCGACGACGTGGTGGAGCACACCCGCGCCAGGTACATCGAGGTGTTCGAACGGCTGACCGGCCGAACCGCCGATTTTGTCGGATCTGTACGCCGTTGACGCAGGTGGGGCGGTGTGGTGTGGCTGATCGCGCAACGCCGCCCCATGCGGATGGTGCCCGTTTCGCACCGGTGCGACGTAAAGTGGTGCTCAGCGTCCCGAGCACCCCGAAGAGGTGTGAAGCATCTTCCGGGGCGCTGGAAAACGTCACAGAACTGCCCAGACCATAGTCACCGGGCACAGGTGGTGTGACCATGCCATTACGCCTGCGAACACCGAGTCACTAGCGGCCGGGAAAGTGCGTTGCCGCAAAGACGCAACGGAGCCGGTTGCCCCGCCTCCTTCGTCGGAACCCGCCGCGCACTTTCCTCATCAGATACTCCAGAGTCACGGTCACACCGACGAGACCACCCTTGAATTCCTCTGCCTCACGAAGGAGCCAAAGAGCATGGGCCAGGAGGTTCGCTACCGCGTCCGCGGCGGTCATGCCCTGAACGGAACCGCTTTCATCCAGGGCGCGAAAAACGCTGTCTTGCCGATGATCGGCGCGGCCCTGCTCGCGTCCAAAGGCCGGACGGTCCTGCGGAACGTGCCCGTCATCGAAGACGTCCGCCGCGCCCTGGAACTCGCCGAGTACGTGGGTGCACGGGTCGAGTTCCACGAGGCGGAGCGGACCATCGTCATCGACGCCACCACCCTGGGCGACAGCTCGCGCGCGGTGCTGCCCGCCGAGATCGCCTCCCGCTTCCGCGGGTCGGTACTGTTCGTCCCCGCGCTCATGCACCGCATGGGCCGCGCCCGCATCGAGGGCGTGGGCGGCTGCAACCTGGGCAGCCGCAACCTCGACTTCCACTACCGGGGCTTCGCCCGGCTGGGCGCCGAGGTGACCGAGGACCCGGAGCGCAACCACATCAACGTGAAGGCGGAGAACCTCCGCGGCGGCCGGCTCTACCTCGACACCCCCTCCCACACCGGCACCGAAAACCTGATCATGGCCGCGGTGCTCACCCCGGGCACCACCGTCATCGAGCACGCCGCCCTGGAGCCCGAGGTCCTCGACGTCATCGAGTTCCTGGGCAGCATGGGCGCCAAGATCAGCGGCGGCGGCACCGGCCTGATCACGGTCGAGGGCGTCGAGGAGCTCACCGCGGTCGAGCACACCGTGATGTCCGACCGGATCGACGCCGGCGTGTTCGCGATGATGACCGCGGCGACCGGCGGCGACGTGAGCCTGGTCGGGGCCAACCTGGACCACCTGGGCGTGGCCCGGTGGAAGCTGGAGCAGATGGGCGTCCAGTTCACCCAGCAGGGCGCGGTGCTGCGGGTGCGCCGCGACCCGTCGGTGCCGCTGCGGCCGATCAACGCGGTCACCTCGCCCTTCCCCGGCTTCGCCACCGACTTGCAGTCGCCGCTGATGGCGCTGGCCACGCTGGCCGAGGGCGAGAGCTACATCCACGAGGCCATCTACGACGGCCGGTTCGCGCTGGCCGACGAGCTCAACAAGATGGGCGCCAAGATCGAGGTGGACGGCACGCGCGCCATCGTGCACGGCCCCACCGCGCTGCGCGGCACCGAGGTCATCGCGCACGACCTGCGCAGCGGCGCGGCGGCGATCCTGGCCGGCCTGGTCGCCGAGGGCGAGACGATCGTGGCCCCCGCCTACCCGGTGGACCGCGGTCACTCCCAGTTCGCGAACCGCCTGTCGGCACTGGGTGCCGACGTCGTCCGGGAGGAAGTCAACTAGCCTGGAAAGTCGGATTCACGTCGGGCGGGAAGGAGCCTTCCCGCCCGCGTGTTTTGACGTTCTGGAAGAAACGATCTTCACTGGCACTCAACAATGGGTACGATCGCGGCAATGCCGCGATGGAAAGAACATGGGTCGGGACCGGTGGGCGCACACAGTGCAGAGCATGAAATGGTAGCGGGGAGCAGCCCGAGGTGAGTGCGCAGCGTACTGGCGATCTGACAATCGGTGTTATCGGACCGCACGAGGTTGTCGAGCGCGTCATGTTGATGGGTCCGGGTTCGACCGGACCCCTGAACGCCAGACTCATCGCAGCCGCCTATCGGGACGAGCAGGAGGCCACCGACAAGGTGCTCCGGCTGGGATCGGCCATTGACGCGTACCTGTTCGCGAGCCCCGTGCCCTACGAGTTCGCCCGGAAGGCCGGGGTGCTGACGATGCCGGCCACCTACGTTCCGCTCAGCGGCGCGAGCCTGCACGAGGCGCTGCTGCGGGCCACGCTGGACGAGCGGTTCGATCCCACCCGGGCCAGCCTGGACGTCCTGAGCCGCACCGACGTGGTCGAGGCCTACTCCGAGGTCGACCTGCCGGTGGACGGCCTGCACGTCCACGAGGAGCTGGCCGGGACCGCCACGCTCACGGCCTTCCACGAGGGGCTGTGGCGGCGCAAGATCACCCGGATGGCCATCACCTGTGTCCGGGGCGTCGCCGAGCGGCTGGACGCCATCGGCGTGCCCAACCTCCGGCTGCGTCCCACCACCGCGGGGGTGCGCAGCGCGTTGCAGACCGCGGGTCTGCTGGGCGCCCACCACCGCCTGGAGGAGGCGCAGCTCGGCGTGGTGATCGTGGACGTCCCCACGCTGCGCGACTCCAGCCGCCGCTCCACGCCCCGCTACTGGCGGGACGAGCTGCGGCTGTCGCTGCACCGGCTGCTGATGCAGGAGGCGCACCGCATCAACGCCACCGCGCACCAGGTGGACGACCACACCTTCATGATCACCGCCACCCGGGGGTCGCTGGTGACGGCCACCGAGGGCTTCCGCAAGCCGCCGTTCGTGGAGCGGGCCAAGGCCGAGCTGGGGATCGCCATCGAGGTCGGCATCGGCATGGGGCGCACCACCCAGGACGCGGAGACGCACGCCAGGGCGGCGCTCAACCGCGCCCAGGCCACCCGGCAGAGCTTCGCGGTGGACCGGGAGGGCCGCTCCCTGGTGCCCGCCCAGCGGGCGCCGCAGCGCCAGACGGGCGAGCCGCTGCGGACCAAGGGCCGCGAGACCCTGACGCGGCTGGCGGAGAAGATCGCCGAGGAGGACGCGCCCCTGGTGGTCGACGCCGAGAGCGCGGGCCGGATGCTGGGGGTGACCCCGCGTACCGCCCGGCGGCTGCTGCGCGCCCTGGTGGAGGAGGGCCTGGCCTGGCCGCTGCCGCCCAACCGGACGCTACAGCCGGGGCGGCCCCGCCAGTTGTACCGCCTCATCGTGGAGAAGCTGGACAAGGACCGGGCGGACCACGGCAAGTAGCCGGGACCGGCCGGGCCCCGGCCCGCTCCGCCGGGCGGCCGGTCCTCCGGCGGACGGCGGTGCGGAGGGCGCCCCCGCCGCGCGCCCGACCGGCCCCGTTCAGTTGCGCCGCGGGTAGGCCCGGGCCACCTCCAGGAAGGCGTCGTTGTCCTCGGGCGCGCCGATGCTGACGCGGGCGCCCTCCCCGGCGAAGGGGCGGATCGCGATGCCCGCCCGCTCGCAGGCGGCCGCGAAGTCGAGGGTGTCCTCGCCGAGCCGCAGCCAGACGAAGTTGGCCTCGGTCTCGGGCACGGTCCAGCCGTCGGCGAGCAGCGCGCCGCGGACCCGCTCCCGCTCCTTGACGGTCTCCTCGACCCGCTCCAGCAGCTCCTGCTCGGCCGCCAGCGAGGCCACCGCCGCCGCTTGGGCGAGGTGGTTGACCGCGAAGGGCACCATCGTCTTGCGCACGGCCTCGGCGACGTGGGGGTGGCCGACGAGGAAGCCCACGCGCAGCGCGGCCAGCCCGTACGCCTTGGAGAAGGTGCGCAGCACGGCGACGTTGGGCCGGTCCCGGTACAGCCGCACCCCGTCGGGCACCCGCGGGTCGCGGACGTACTCGCGGTAGGCCTCGTCGAGGACCACGAGCACGTGGTCGGGCACGGCGTCCAGGAAGGCGGTCAGCTCGTCCTCGCGCATGGCCGTGCCGGTGGGGTTGTTCGGGTTGCACACGAACAGCAGGCGGGTGCGGTCGGTGACGGCGGCGGCGAGCGCCTCCAGGTCGTGGGTCTCGCCGCGCAGCGGGACCTGCACGGGCACGGCCCCCGACAGGCCGACCAGCAGCGGGTAGGCCTCGAAGGAGCGCCATGCGTAGGCCACCTCGACCCCGGGTTCGGCCACGGTCTCCAGGAGCTGCTGGAGCACGCCGACCGAGCCCGCGCCCAGCGCCACGTGGTCCTCGGGGACCTCGAAGCGGCGGGCGAGCGCGGCCGTCAGCTCGGTCGCGGCGGGGTCGGGGTAGCGGTTGAGGTCGGCCGCCGCGTCCGCGACGGCCGCGCGCACCGAGGGCAGCGGCCCGAAGGGGCTTTCGTTGGAGGAGAGCTTGGCCGACCGGCCGTCGGGGCCGACGACCCTGCGTCCGGGCCGGTAGGCCGGGATCGAGTCGAGCACCGACCGCAGGTACGAGGTTTTCCGCTCCGACACCGTGATCCTTCCTTGACACTCTGTGCAATCATCTGATTACTTCTCGGAGTCGGAGTCCGCCTCCCCGTCGGAGGACACCACCCCTTCGTCCACCGAGAAAGCCGCACGGGCGTATCCGCCGTCGGACGGGTCCGCACAACCCGCCCCGCGGCCGCCGCCCCCTTCACCGCCTCTGGGCACAACACCGCAGAGAACAGGAACCACGTTTCATGAATCTTCCCAAGAAGCTGCGCACGTCCGTCGCCGTGCCCCTGGGGGCCGCCGCACTGGCCTGGGGCCTGGTGGGCTGCGGAGGCGAGGCCTCCACCGGCCCCACGCCCGGCTCCTCCGCCGAGGAGGAGGCGGCCCGACTGCACGAGGCCCAGTTGAGCGGCTTCCAGGGCCTGGAGCGCGTGGAGGACGAGACCCGGGCGGGCGTCTACGGCGAGCTCGACGTGGTCCAGGAGGAGATCGAGGGCCGCAGTTCGCTCACCCTGGACAAGCCGGAGTGCGCGGACGCCGCGAACCAGTGGGACCAGCTCCCCGAGGTGCAGCAGGCCCCCGCCTCGGTAGCGCTCTTCCAGGGCTCCGAGGGCGCGCTCAGCCACACCCTGCTGGAGCTGCCCGAGGAGCTGGCCGCCCAGGTCGTCGCCTTCGTGCCCCCCGAGGAGTGCACCACCTACGAGGCGACCCTGGAGGACGGCACCACCCGCACGTACACGGTGCACGAGCTCGACGTCGACACGATCGGCGACGAGTCGCGCGCCCTCGCCGTGGAGATGCAGGGCGAGGACGGGAAGAAGCTGGTGCTCTACAGCCTCCTCTACCGCCGGGGCGAGCGCCTGGGCGCGGTGTCCATGCTCGGCGGCCCCGGGGAGGAGCAGCGGGTCGTGGACTTCGCCGCCGCCGCCCTGGACTACCAGAACCAGGTCCTGGGCTGATCCGGCCGCGGCGGGTGGCGCAGCGCGCGCCCGTCCACTAGAGTCTCCCCCGTCTCGAACGCACGTTCGACTCCAGGACGGGGAGAGGGCGTGACCACGGCAGCGTCCAGGTCGAAACGCGGGGCGATCCGGTCCGGCCTGGCGGGACAGCCCTCTCCCCCGTCCCCCCGACCGGGGGGAAAGCCCCCGGTCCGTCATCCCGTTCCTCCCGCGTCGACCGCGCCGACCGCCGCGTCGGCGACCAGGGCGCGCACCTCGGGGCGGCGCCCGGACACCTCGACCGCGAACACCACGTCGACGCTCCGCTCCCCGTCGCGCCCGGGGAACCGGGCCAGCCACCAGCAGGCGTGGCGCCAGGTGTCCGCCGGTTCGGTCGAGACCAGCAGGTGCCGCCGCTCCCGCCACTCGCCGCTGGCCCGCAGCCGGCGCAGCATCCGGCCGCGCGACACCTCGCGCAGCGCGCACGGCACGGGGGAGCGCAGCCGCCGCCACGCCTCCCGGATCTCCGGGGAGAGCGCCGCGACGACGGCGGCCTCCACGGCCAGCAGCGCCCCGTGCCGGGGGGTGGCGTCGGCCAGCGCCGCCCAGCCGGAGCCGGGCAGTCCGACCGTGGCCGCCGCCGCGCCGAGGAACAGCGCGCAGCGGGTCAGGCTGCGCCAGCCGACCGGCTCGGTGCTCAGCCCGCCGAAGCAGCCGCACCCCAGCTCGGGATCGCGCCTGCGCAGCCGCAGCAGGGCGACCAGGGCGACGGCGAACAGCGCCGCGGTGGCCGCTCTGACGACTTCGCCGGCCGCCCCGGACAGAACCATCAGTCCCGCCGCCAAAACCGCCTCCAAGGCCGCGTGGAGGCGTGTGAACGGCTGCCGCAGCCGGACGGGGAGCAGGACCGCCGGCCCCTGCGCGGTGCGGTCCACGGCCTTGGCCGCGGCGCCGAGCAGCAGCACGGCGGCCAGCAGCCACACCTGGGTCTCCCGGAGCGCGTCGATCACGGCTCACCCGCGGTCAGGGTCGCGGTGCAGCACCCGGCCTCGGGCTGCCCGCCCAGCGCCACGAAGGCGGCCAGGGTCAGTTCGGCGATCCGGCCGCTGGCCTGGGAGCCGCAGGCGGCGCAGCGGTCGCAGAAGTGGCTGGCGGCCGCGCCGCAGGCCACCACGGGGAGCACCGCCGCGGTGCGGGTGCACTCGTTGGTGAGGCGGACCGTCGCCCCGAGCGACAGCAGGGGCAGCGGCGCGCACGGGGTCGCCCGGTCGCAGGCCGGGCCGCAGTCGCCGGTCCGGTCCAGGGCCGGGTAGGCCAGGCCCATGAGCGTGCCCCGGGCGTCGGCGGCGGTGTCGCGGCCGAGGACCGGGTCGTACCAGGAGGCCGTTCCCGTCACCCGCGCGGCCTGCCGGACGGTCGGGGGGCGCGGCGGCGTCTCCACGACGGGGTAGGGCGGCTGGGTGGTGGCGGGGACGAGGGCGCGGACGGCGTCGCCGTCGCGCACGCCGACCGCGTCGAACAGGTACCCCTCCTCCAGGCGGGGGTGGCGCACCCGGATCCGGCCGGAGGCCCGGTACGGGACGACCGCGGTGACCGGCGCGCGGTCGTGTCCGGCGGCGACCCGGAGGGTGTCGCCGTCCACGGCAGTGATCACCCCGGTGACCCGGGCGAGGTCGGCCCAGACCCGTTCGACGACCAGCTCCGCGCCCGGGACGCAGCGCAGCAGCACGTCCTGGCCGGGGCGCAGTTCGCGGGCGGTGCGCTCGCCGCCGTGCCAGAAGGTGGTCTGCGGGGTGACGATGAAGCGCCGGTCGCCCTCGGGGGCGGCCAGGCCGAGCATGTGCGGGCTGATGTCGGTCAGCGTGCCCCGGACGACGTGGGCGGGGGTGCGGTCCGGTTCCGGGGCCGCGTCCGGGCCGAGCAGGGCGGCGGTCAGTCGGCGACGGTCGTGCCCGTTCGCTGCCGGCTCCGCTGCCACGAGTGCTCTTCCTTCCGCTCGGGGCGGTGCGCCCCCGCACCGTTGTCCACACGCTGTGGAAATCTCCCCCCATTCTCCCCCAGCGCCGCACCCGGCCGGGCGGGGACCGTCCGCGACCTGCGCCGTCGGCGGCGGGGAGGGGTGCGCCGCGGGGCTGGCGGGCGCCGCGGGCGCGCAGGCCGGACGGCACCGGGATCCGCGGGCCGGGACACCCGCGACAATTGCCCGATTTATCAGAAGATGCCGGTGAACAGGGCAAATGATGACGTTTCCCGTGTCACAGTGGGAGCGTGGCGGTGTGACCGAGAACACGGTGCTCGGGGGTCGGTGGTCGTGTGAACAAGACGACGCGAACCACCTATGACGAGTTCTCCGAGTACGTGCGGCGCCGCGGCCCCGCACTGCGGCGCATGGCCCAGTCGCTGACCGGAAACCACGCCGACGCCGAGGACCTGCTCCAGGCCGCCCTGATCAAGACCTTCTTCGCCTGGGACCGCATCACCAGCCCGAAGGCCCGGGACGGGTACGTGCGCCGCGCGATGGTCAACACCCAGATCTCCGAGTGGCGGCGGCGCCACCTGGACGTCTACCCCACCGACGAGATCCCCGAGCAGCGGGTCGACGACCCGAGCTGGCGCACCGACCTGGCCGACACCGTCAACCGCGCGATCAACCGGCTGCCGCACCGGCAGCGGCTGGCCGTGGTCCTGCGCTACTACGAGGACATGTCCGAGGCCGAGATCGCCTCCGTCCTGGGGGTGAGCGTCGGCACGGTCAAGAGCACCGTCTCCCGCGCCGTGGCCAAGCTGCGCCGCGACGCCGACCTGGTGATCGAGCGCACGGCCCGCTGAGCGGATCGGTGAGCGGATCTGTTTTGCACCCAGGCCCCTTCCCTCTGTACCCTTGTCCCAGCCAGGAGGATTCGCCTAGTCCGGTCTATGGCGCCGCACTGCTAATGCGGTTAGGGTTCACGCCCTTCCGGGGTTCAAATCCCCGATCCTCCGCAGTGGAGAAGGGGTCCCGCGCCGACGCGCGGGACCCCTTCGCGTTGCTCGGCGGCCGCGGCGGACTCCTCCGCGCGGCCGCGCCCCTGTCCCCGGGGCGGCCGGGGAGGCCCGGAGGGCTCCCGGGACAGGATCGTCGCAGCGAGCACCCCGGGTCGGGGAGCTCCGGTCAGCCCTGGGCCGCGAGGTACTCGTCCACGATCGCCTGGGGGATGCGTCCCCGGTCGCTGACCTGCTTGCCCGCGGCCTTGGCCCAGGCGCGGATCTCGGCGCTGCGGTCCCGGTTGGAGGAGCTGCGCTGCTTGCCCCGGGGGGAGTTGCGCTTGCTGGGAGCCCGGCGTGCCGCCTCGACGAACGGCGCGAGCGCCGCACGGAGCTTCGCCGCGTTGGCACCGCTGAGGTCGATCTCGTAGGTGGAGCCGTCGATCCCGAACGAGACCGTCTCCTCGGCCTCTCCACCGTCGAGGTCGTCTATGAGAAGCACTTGAACCTTCTGCGCCATGGGGGCGGTCTCCATCCATCGGTAAGACTGTGGATAACGGACAAGCTGCCCGAAGAACCCCAACAGAATGTCAGGCGTTTCCAGAACGTGCGGCAGCCCGTACCACGATCTTTATCTTTTCTATAAGAAATCGATAGGTCAGGCGCTCTATTGCGTCCGCTGGAAATCCCGGCTCATTTCACCGACAAAGGACGGACGGGAAGGGACGCCGGAGACGCCCGTTACAAGTGAGCGTACCGCCAACGGCGGCAAAGAGCGAACTTTCCGCCTTGCCGGTAAATAGGAATACGCGGAGTGGCGCCCGGAAGCCGTTCTGCACCGCCCCGGCGCGGGGCGGCGCGCTCAGTAGAGCCCACCGGTGTACTCCTCGGCGTAGAAGCGCTCGATCTGCTCCACCGGCTCGTCCCGGCGCTCCATGGCCTTGGCGGTCTGCACGCGGGAGGGCGCCGCGTCGGGGCGCCAGGTCTCCGGACGCCACAGCGAGGACCGGAGGAACGCCTTGGCGCAGTGGTAGAAGACCTGCTCGATCTCGACGAGCAGGGCGAGGCGGGGCCGCTGTCCCCGCACCGCCATCTCGTCGAAGAACGGGGCGTCCCGCAGCACCCTGGCGCGGCCGTTGATCCGCAGCGTGTCGCCCCGGCCGGGAATCAGGTAGACCAGGCCGACGTGCGGATTCTCCAGCACGTTGCGGAAACCGTCGAGCCGCCGGTTGCCCTTGCGGTCGGGGATGGCGATCGTGGTGTCGTCGAGAACCAGGGTGAATCCGGGGGGATCCCCCTTGGGAGAGACGTCGCACCGGCCGTCGGCACCCGAGGTCGCGACGAGGCAGAAAGGGGACGCCGCAAGCCACTGCCGGTCCAGCTCGTGCAGGGCGGTGCGTTCCTTGGCCACGGCCGCCGGGGCCGGGGGGCCGATCAGCTCGGTGAGTTCCGCAGCCGAGGTGATCTCGACCAGACCGTTTTTCTCCATGGCCTTCCCGCCTTTGGTCACTAAGAGTGCCATTCTAGCAATTAATCGGTTAAGCCACCTTTTCCGTCCGGAGCCCCGCCCCGGGAACTGCTGGCCGGAGCCGGTCACGCGCCCCTCCTCCGCCCGGCGACATGCGTGTTCACCCCCCGTGTTCCGATCGTCCCGGACGGCCCCGCCCCGCCGTAGCGGATACGAAGGAACGTGTTCTTCGACACAGTAGAGGCAATATGTCCTTTGCGAACTCATTGCCCTCATACGCGAACTTTCGTCCTGATACGGGGGAGTTGGTGGAGAGGGACGGGAAGTGCGGACCACCGGCAGCCCCGTCCCGACCCGAGAAGCCCGTGAAGGGAAAGGGAAGGCAATGAACCGCACACGTTCCCGGGGCTGGATGCTCTTCGCCGCGACCCTGCTGTTCCTGACAGGGGCGATCAACGTCCTCCACGGCATCACCGCCCTGTTCGCGCCCGACTACCTGTTCGTCTCCGGAGGCCAGACGTTCTTCTTCAGCCTCACCCCGTGGGGTGTCCTGCTGGGCGTGTGGGGCCTGCTCCTGCTGGTCGCGGGCTTCGCCCTGGCCACCCGCCAGAGCTGGGCGCGTACCCTGGCCGTGGTCCTGCTCGCGATCAACGTCGTCGCGCAACTGGCCTTCTTCGCCGCCAACCCGCTGTGGACGCTGACGGTCGTCGCCATCGACCTGCTGGCCATCTACGGCCTGACCGCGGGCTGGTCGTCGGCCACCGCGGTGGAGGAGGAGCGCGGGTCCGAACACGAGGCCGAGTCCTCCTACCGGTCCGGCTACGAGGCGGGAGCGCGCGAGACCCGGGAGAGCCTGGAGAACCGGGAGTCCCACGGCGCCTCCGCCGGCAGGCACGTCCCGCAGCCGTCCCGGGGCGAGCACGCGCGCTGAGCTCTCTCAGCCCGCCACCGGGGGTTCGACCACGACACGGCGCTCCTCGGCCTTCGGGTGGAGGAAGGCCAGCAGTCGGACCCCCTCGGCGGCCACCTCGTCCTCCGCCGCCCCGAGGGGCCGGAGCGGACGGACGGCCAGGGTCGCCGTGCCCCGCCGCACCGTCGCCGTCCACAGGGCGGCGACGGTGCCGTCGACGAGCACCGTGTGCGGCGTGTTCCCGTTCCTGGGGGTGAAGGCGGCGAGGTCGACGGTGAGCACCCGGCGGCGGTCGGCGTGGGAGCGCAGCAGGTTGTCGAAGTCGTAGAGGAAGCGCACCGGCGCGGGCGTGTCGGGGTCCGGGCGCGGGGCGTCGGGCAGGTCGAACAGCTCGGCGCCGTCCTCGCCGCGGAAGACCGCCAGCCGGGGCCGCAGCCCGTCGACGACCTCCCCCAGCCCGGTCAGGCCGCACCAGACCTGCGCGTCGCGGACGGTGGCCGGGCCGAACGCGGCGAGGTAGCGCAGCACCAGGTCCTGCACCGTGCCGGAGCGGTCGAGCGGGCGGCCCAGCCAGTGCTCCGCAGAGGTGTGCACGGCGCGCCCGCTGCGCCCCCACACCCCGCGCGGCGGCAGTTGCACCAGCGGCACCAGCGCGCGCACCGTGTGCGCCAGCGCCGTCGGGTCGCGGTCGGGCCACTGCCCGGCCAGCTCCCGGCCCAGTTCGCTGAAGGTCAGCGGCCGCTCCTCCACCAGGGCCCGCCCCGCCGCGGCGACGGCGGCGAGGTCCACCCCGGCCAGGTCCCTGCCGTAGACGTTGCGGTGGCCGCGTTCGACCACCGGCTGGACCAGCGGGCGCAGCCACAGCGCGTCGCCCGCGGTCACCAGGTGGAGGGTGGAGCGCATCAGCACGGTGCGCACCAGGCTCCGGTCGGTCAGCATCCGGGAGGTGTCCTCGGGGGTGTAGTCGGCGAGGCGGCTCCACAGTCCGACGTACCAGGTGTGGGTGGTCTGCGCCTGCAACCCGGCCAGGCGCTCCAGCGCCTCGGGGACGGTGGCCGCGGCGCGGCGCAGCAGCAGTTGCCGGTCGAGGAGGGCGTGGTTGAGCGCGCGCCGGTCGAGGATGCCGGTGGTTCCCATACCGGACAGCATTCCCGAAAATGCGGCCAGTTTCCGTCCGCAAAGCGGAAGACGGAGGCGGATTCCGCGCGTTCGCGGAGCTCCGCCTCCGTCCCCACGGGACCGCCCGGGGTCAGTCGACGATGTCGACGGTCGGATCCGTCCGGATCTCGATGACGAACGGGACCTGCGGCGCCGCACCCAGCCGTACGACCGCCGCCTCCAGTTCCGCCATGGTACGGACCGTGACCCCGTCCGCGCCGTAGGCCCTCGCCACGGCCGGAAAGTCCGGCCAGCTCAGCAGCGAGGGCGTCGGGTCGGCCCCGGCCCGCTCCAGGGCCCGGTACTCCATGCCGTAGGCGCCGTCGTTGCAGACGACCACGACGAGCGGGAGTCCCGAGCGGACGGCGGTGACGAGTTCGACCATTCCCATCATTCCTCCGCCGTCGCCGACCACGGCCACGGTCAGCCGGTCCGGTGCGGCGGCCGCCGCACCGATCGCCGTGGCGATCCCCAGCCCGATGGACGCGAAGTTCAGCGTGTGGGTGAACGCGGTGGGCTCCGGGACGTGCAGGTAGCGCCAGGGCGCGTAGACGAACCGCCCGGTGTCGGTGACCACCACGCGGTCGGCGGGCAGCAGCTCGTCGAGGCGGATCAGCGCCGTCCGCGGGTCCAGGGTGTCGGCGCCGCTGCGGTCGACGAACTCCTCCCGCGGGTCGTAGGCGGCCAGCTCGGCGGCGAGGCGTTCGCTGCGGAACCCCCCGGGCCGGTGGCCGACCGCGCGCAACTGCTCGACCATGGCGCGGGCGGTGGTCCGGGCGTCGCCCACCACCAGGACGTCGACCTGCGCCGTGCACTCCCAGCGGTGCGGGTCGACGTCGACCCGCACCACCGCCTTGTCCGCCAGCAGCGAGCCCTCGGCGGTGGTGTAGTCGTTGAGCCCGGCACCGAACGCGATCACGCAGTCCGCGGCGAGGATCGTCTCGGTCGAGACCCGGGAGCCCAGGGTTCCCGCCACTCCGAGGTCGAACGGCTCCCCGCGGAACAGGTCCTTGCCGAGCAGCGTGGTGGCCACCGGGGCCCCGATGAGCTCGGCCAGTTCCAGGAGGTCCTCCCGCGCCCCGGAGAGCGCCGCGCCGCGCCCGGCCAGCACGACCGGGCGCCGGGCCGACGCGACGACCCCCAGCGCCCGGTCGAGCGCGTCCTCGTCGGGGCCGAACGCCTGCCGCAGCGGTCCGCCGTTCCTGCGCGGCGAGGTGTCCTCCACCTCCTCGCCGTGCAGGTCGACCGGGACGTCGAGGAGCACCGGGCGCCGGGTGACCGACACCCGGTGCAGCACCTCGGCGACGTCGCGGCTGACGTCTTCGGCCCGCAGGACGCGGCGGTACTCGGCCCCCGTGAGGTCGGCGACCCCACGCAGGTCGAACCGCTGGAGGTGGTTGGGCCGGGACGCGGTGTCCCCGGTCACGACGACCAGGGCGCTGCGGGCCCGCACCGCCTCGGTCAGCGCGGTGACGACGTTGGCCACCCCGGGTCCGTGTGTGACGGAGGCGACGCCGACGCGGTTGCCCACCCGGGAGTACCCGTCGGCCATGCTCACCGCACCGCCTTCGTCCACAGCGCTCACGAACCGGCCTCCGGCGCCGACGAAGTCGACGAGGAAGCGCATGTTCGCGTCACCCATCAGTCCGAACACCGTGTCTGTCCCGAAGTCGCGCAGTGCCTTCGCGACGGCGGCGGGGACCTTCACCGCACCCTGCCCTTCCACCCCGTTCTCCTGCCCCTACTCGTCCTTGGCGCCGACGAGGGCGACGGAGTTGCCGAACACCTGCTCGCCGCGTCCCATCTCGGCGTGGACCCGGGGCAGGTCGGCGAACTGGACGACCCGGCCCAGGCAGGGGTCGATCTTGCCGGCGATCACCAGGTCGTTGTAGGCCCTGGCCTGCTCGTCGTTGGTGCCGTGGCTGCCCTGGAAGCGCTTCTGGCGGGTCCAGTGGTAGCGCAGGTCCACGACCGCGTCGAAGCCGGTGGTTCCGGCGCAGATGACCACCATGCCGCCCTGCTCGCAGACCAGGATGCTGGTGGGGACGGTGCTGGCGCCGGGGTGCTCGAAGACGATCGCCGGGTCCTGGCGGTGGCCGACGATCTCCCAGATGCGCTTGCCGAAGGCGCGCGCCTGGCTGAGCCACTCCTTCTGCGCGGCCTTGTCGTCCACGCGCGGCGGGATGCCCCAGTGGGTGAAGTCGTTGCGGTTGATGTAGCCGATGGCACCCTTGCTCATCGCGTACTCGCCGCGCTTGTCGTCGGAGACGACCGCGATCGGCTTGGCGCCGGCCAGGGCGGCGAGCTGGCAGGCCTGGGTGCCGAGGCCGCCGGAGCCGCCCCAGACCAGGACCACGTCGCCCTCCTGGACGGTGTTGCCCTGGAAGCCGTGCAGCATCCGGTAGGCGGTGGTGCCGACCAGGGTGGGGGCGGCGGCCTCGGCCCAGGACAGGTGCGGGGCCTTGGGCAGCACCTGGTGCGCCTGGGCTCGGGCGAACTGCGCGAAGGAGCCGAAGTTGGTGTCGTAGCCCCAGATGCGGGCGGACGGCGCCATCATCGGGTCCTTGCCGCGGAGGATCCACGGGTCGTTGGCGTCCCAGTAGCCGGGGTGGATGACGACCTCGTCGCCCACGGAGACGTTGGTGACCTCCGAGCCGACGGCATAGACGATGCCGGAGGCGTCGGAGCCGCCGATGTGGAAGTCGTAGGGCTCGCCGGCGCGCTGCCGCATCGCGATGACGTCGACGGGGTAGCCGCGGGCCGCCCAGACGTTGTTGTAGTTGACGCCCGCCGCCATGACCGCGATGAGGACCTCGTCGGGGCCGATCGGCGGAACCTCGATGTCGGTCTCGATCTAGAAGGCCTGCTCCGGGTCGCCGAACCGGTCCTGGCGCACCACCAGGGCGGTCATGGTCTTCGGAATCTCTCCGAGCGGCGGCAGTTCTCCCAGCGGGACGGTCCTGTAGGTCGTGCTGACCGACTGTCGCTGCACCTCGGACATGCGTTTCCCTTCGTTTGCTGCGGTCGAAAACAGCGGGGTGGTGGAGTGCGGCCGCGGGCACGGCCGCACCTCCGCGTAGCGGGCGGGCCTCAGCCCGGTTCGGTGGCCTCGTCGGCGTGGACCAGCGCGTTGTCCAGCGCCTCCAGGGCGAAGTCGATCTCCTCTGGCTTGATCACGAGCGGCGGGGTCAGCCGGATCACGTTGTTGTTCGCCGAGAGGTAGAGACCCTGCTTCTTGGCCGCGGCGATGACGGCGTTCATCGGCGCGGCGGCCGGGCCGGCCGGGTTGAACGGCACCAGCGGCTCCCGGGTGTCGCGGTTCTTGACCAGTTCGAGCCCGTAGAACAGGCCGCGTCCGCGGATGTCGCCGATGCTCGGGTGCTTCTCCGCCAGGCGGCGCAGCCCGGCGTCGAGGCGCCGGCCCATCGCCCGGGCGTTGTCCAGGACGTTCTCCTCCTGCATGGCCTTGATGGAGGCGACGCCCGAGGCGCAGGCCAGGGGGTGTCCCGCGTAGGTGAGGCCGCCCCAGAACTTGTTGGTCATCAGCCACTCGGAGATGCGCTCGTTGACGGTCATCGCGCCGAGCGGGACGTAGCCGGAGTTGAGGCCCTTGGCGGTGATCAGGATGTCGGGGGTGACGTCCCAGTGGTTGCAGGCGAACCACTCGCCGGTGCGGCCGAAACCCGCCATCACCTCGTCGAGGATGAGCAGGATGCCGTACTTGTCGCACACCTCGCGGATGGACTTGAGGTAGCCCTCCGGCGGGTAGATGAGCCCGTTGGTGCCGGTGACGGTCTCCAGGACCACGGCGGCGACGGTCTCGGGGTTCTCGTACTGGAGGATCTCCTCCAGGTGGGGGCCGCCCGAGCAGACCGGGCAGGGGTCGGGGTGGCCCACCGGGCAGCGGTAGGTGTAGGGGTCGAACATGCGCACGACCCCGAAGTCGTTGGGCTCGGCGTACCAGCGCCGCGGGTCGCCGGTGAGGGCGATGGCGCCCGCCGTCGCACCGTGGTAGGAGCGGTAGCGGGTGATGATCTTGCGGCGTCCCGTCACGTGGCGGGCCAGCCGCACGGCGTTCTCGTTGGCCGCGGCACCGCCGGTGGTGAAGAAGGTCATCCGCAGGTCGCCGGGGGTGAGCTGGGCCATCAGCTCGGCCAGTTCGGCGCGCGAGCGCTCCGCGTAGCCGGGGCCGATGTAGCACATCCGGTCGGCCTGCTCCTTGATCGCCTCGACGATCCGGGGGTGCTGGTGGCCGAGGTTCATGTTGACGAGCTGCGACTGGAAGTCCAGGTAGCGGTTGCCCTCGTAGTCCCAGAACCAGCTTCCCTCGCCGCCCGCGATCGGCACGGCGTTGACGGTTCCCTGGGTGGACCAGGAGTGGATGACGTAGGCCCGGTCGGCCGCCCGGATCCGGTCGGCGGTCCACGCGTCCGCGGCGCTCGTGGCCGTGCTGTCGGTAATGGTCATTCTCTGCCTACTGTCCTGAGGTTTCCGCACCGAAGACCGCCAGCCGGGCGAGCGGGCGTCCGGCGTTGGCCGCGACGCAGCCCACGAGGATCTCGTCGGGCAGGGGGGCGCCGGGGACCTGGATGGTGATGGTCTGGTGGTGCGAGCGGGTCTTGGAGTCGGTCTTGTGCTTCAGCGGCACGTCGATGGGGGCTCCGGGCAGGCCGACCTTCTCGGCTGCGGGCAGCAGCTCGGTGCCTCCGGCGGCCTTGCGGAAGACGTTGCCGAAGCGCAGGTTGTGGATGAGCGCCGAGCCGTGCTCGACCTCTCCGTCGATGCCGACCAGCGCGACCTTGCCGAAGGCCTCGACCTCGTCGCCGAGAAGGTCGACACAGGGCGGTCCGACCAGTTCGCCGATCTGCTCGCCGACCGCGTCGGCCAGCGTGACCAGGTCCTCCACGTATCCGCTGCCGTAGGGGTTGGCGATGACGATGCCGACGAACGCCACCCGGTGCACCGGGTCGACCGGCCGTCCATTCTCCGACCTGGTCTCCTCCAGATGCCGGACGACCTTGCGGATCTTGATGTCCACACTCACTCCAATCGGTTCACTGAACGAACCAGCGGTCCACATAGTACATCGGTTCTCCCCGAGAGTGTCAAGAAACCCCCCTCGTTTCCGGATTTCTCATTCGAAATCCGCATGCAGGCCCCGGGAGGAAAGCTCCGGAGCCGTGGAGCTTCCCTCCCGGGATTAAGGGATTCCGTCCCCTCTGGAGACCGGGCGCGGAAACGACGGGAAAATCGCCCTCTGCCGCGTTTCCGCGCCCGGACACTTTTTTTATTCCGCGACCGTGACCTCGCTCAGGTCGATCAGTTCCGTCGGCGTGGTGTGGACTCCCTGCACCCCCGATCGGGCCGCGTAGAAATTGGACATCTGGTAGACCGGCACGACCACGACGTCGTCCTCGACGACGATCTGCTCGATCTGCTGGATCACCTGGTTGCGCTGCGCGCTGCCCACCTCCAGCTCGCGCAGCCGGTCAAGCAGCTCGTCGACCTCCTCGTTGTCGTACTGGGACATGTTGTTGAGCTCTTCGGAGTGGAACACCCGGCGCAGCATCTCGGCGGGGTCGCCGGAGCTGAGGCCCCAGCCCAGCCAGTAGAGCTGGGTCTCGTGGTCGAGCAGGGACTGGAACCACGTCCCCGGCTCCTGGACGTTCAGCCGGACCGTGACCCCGATCTCGGCGAGCTGGTCCTGGATGACCTCGGCGATCTCCTGGTCCTTGAGGTAGCGCTCGGTCGGCAGGACGAGCTCCAGCTCCAGGTCCTCGACCCCGGCCTCCTCGAGCAGTCGGCGCGCCTTGTCCGGGTCGTGGCCCAGGCCGACCGGGTCGTTGCCGGAGACGTACTCCGGCGGGGTCAGGCTGGTGGTGGCGGGACGGCCCACGCCCTCCAGGACGTTCTCGACGATCGCCTCGCTGTCGATGGCGTACGCGATGGCCCTGCGGACCTCGACGTCGGGGATCTCCTCGAGGTTGAAGCCGAGGAAGACCGAGCGGGCCTTCGGCTCGATGATCGAGTACAGCTCCTCGGACGCCTCGATGCTGGCCAGCTCGGAGGGCGGCGGGTTCTCGATGACGTCGACCTCGCCCGACTGCAAGGCGCTGTAGCGGGTGCCCGCCTCGGGGATGGGCACGAACGTGACCCGCTTCAGCGCGGCCGGGGCGCCCCAGTAGTCCTCGTTCCGCTCGAACACCATCGAGGTGTTGGGCTCCCACTCCACGAACGTGTAGGGGCCGGTGCCGACCGCCTCGAACTGGATGTCCTCGCCCTTGGTCTCCAGCGCCCGGGGGCTGATGATCCCCGCGACCGGGACGGTGAGGTTGTTGAGGATGCTCGAGTTGGGCTCGGACAGCACGATGCGCGCGGTGTACTCGTCCGGCGTCTCGACCTTCTCGATCATGCCGAGGAAGGTGCTGGCCTGGCCCTGCTCGGCGGCCCGCTCCAGACTGATCCGCACCGCCTCGGAGTTGAAGGGGGTGCCGTCGTGGAACGTGACTCCCTCGCGGAGCTGGAACTCCCACTCGGTGTCCGACACCTGCTCCCAGGAGGTCGCCAGCGCCGGCTGGACCTCTCCGTCGGAGGAGAGCGAGACCAGCCCCTCGTAGACGAGGCTCGTCCGCACGAAGTCACCGGCCAGCACGAAGTTCGGCGGGTCCAGGCTCTGCGCGTCCGAGACCATGCCGATCGTGAGCTCGGCGTTCTCGCTGTCCTGCACGGTCGGTTCGCCGTTCGAGGAAATTCCGCAGCCGACCAGCAGCACGGAGGCGGTGAACACCACCGCCGCCAGCCGGCAGACCTTTCCCGTTCGTCGCACTGTAATCTTCTCCTTCGGGGTCGAGGGCTCTCGTCGAGCCCCGAAAAGAATCGTTTTCCCCCGTGTGCGCCGCTCCGCCGGAGCAGCGCGGACCAATAGGAGACAGATCCGGCCATCGGAATCGTCCGCGTCGCCTCCGTCCTCCTGCTTCCGGGCGCAGCCGCAACGGACTGCCCACCCGAATGAGGACGGACCGACGACCGCCTATCCGACGAGCGTTCTCTGGTCCCGAAAACCCCGTGTCGAAATGGTTCTCCTGTGGTTTCCTGAGCGCGTTCTGCACTGGCCTCCCCCAGGCCCGGCCTCACCCTCCCTCGTTCATGAACCACTGGTTCACTCAAGGTGAACCACTGGTTCGCCTGCGGTGTGCACCCGTGCCGGACGTCCTCTCCCCACCTCTCGGCGTGGAAGGGGTCCGGCACGGGCGGGTCTCGGCCGCCGTCAGCCGGTCACGCCAGCTTGACGACGGTGCTCTTGCCCTCGGTGTAGTGCCGCATGACCTCGTAGCCCATCTCGCGGCCCCAGCCGGACTGCTTGAACCCGCCGAAGGGCAGGGCCGTGTCGAAGACGCCGTAGCAGTTGACCCACACCACGCCCGCGCGCAGCGCCCGGCTCATCCGGTGCGCGCGCGAGACGTCGCGGGTCCAGACCCCGGCGGCCAGGCCGTAGGGCGAGTCGTTGGCGGCCTCCACCACCTCGTCGACCTCGCGGAACGGGGCGGCCACCACGACCGGGCCGAAGATCTCCTCGCGGACGATCCGCATCTCGGGGGTCACGTCGGTGAAGACGGTGGGCTGTAGGTAGAAGCCCTTGTCCCCGACCCGCCGACCGCCGCTGGCCACGGTCGCGCCCTGCTCGACGCCGGACTCCAGGTAGCCGACGACGCGCTTCAGGTGCTCCTCGCTGACCAGCGGTCCGACCTCGGTCTCCGGGTCGAAGCCGTCGCCGATCCGCATCGCCGAGCCGATCTCCGACACGCGCGCGACCACCTCGTCGAAGACCGACTCCTCGACGTAGAGCCGGGAACCGGCCACGCACTGCTCCCCCATGTTGGAGAAGATCGCGGCGGCGGCGCCCGTCGCGGCGGCGTCGATGTCGGCGTCGGCGAAGATGATGTTGGGGCTCTTGCCGCCCAGCTCCAGGGTGACGCGCTTGAAGTTGCCCAGCGAGGCCGAGGCGATCGCCCGGCCGGTCTGGGTGGAGCCGGTGAACGACACCTTGTCCACGTCGGGGTGGGCCGACAGCGCCGCGCCCGCCGTGGGGCCGTAGCCCGGCAGCACGTTGAACACGCCCTCGGGCACCCCGGCCTCGATCGCCAGTTGCGCCAGCCGCAGCGCGGTCAGCGGCGTGGCCTCGGCCGGCTTGAGCACGCAGGTGTTGCCCGCCGCCAGCGCGGGGCCGGCCTTCCAGGCGGCGTTGGACAGCGGGTAGTTCCAGGGCACGATGAGCGCGCAGACGCCCAAGGGCTCGCGCTCGGTGTAGGCGTGGTACTCACCGGGAGTGGACAGCGAGATCGTCTCCCCGGTGATCTTGGTGGCCCAGCCGGAGAAGTACTGGAACGCCTTGACGGAACCGCCCACGTCGATCCGCATCGACTGGGCGTAGGGCTTGCCGTTCTCCAGCGTGGTGAGCCGGGCCAGCTCCTCGGCGTCGCGCTCGATGAGCTCGGCGAGGCGCCACAGGATGCGGGCGCGCTCGTTCGGCTTCATCCGCGGCCAGGGACCCGAGTCGAACGCCTTGCGGGCCGCCGCCACCGCGCGGTCGACGTCGGCTTCGCGCGCCTCGGCCACCGAGACGAAGACGTCGCCGGTCGCCGGGTTGACCACGGGGATCTCGCCGCTGTCCACGGCGTCGGTCCACTTGCCGTCGATGAACAGCCGGGTGTGCTCGATCGGCTTGCGCTGCTGGATCTCACTGTTGGTTTCGGCCATCACGGTCCTTCGTGCAGGGGTGGTACGGACGGGGCGGGCGTCAGTGCTCGTGCAGGATGACGCCGCGGATGTTCACCCCGGCGTGCAGGTCGTCGTAGGCCTCGTTGATCTGGTCGAGGCTGTAGGTGCGGGTCACCAGCTCGTCCAGCTTGAGGCGGCCCGCCGAGTACATCCGCAGCAGGCGCGGCACGTCCGCCACCGGGTTGCAGTTGCCGAGGAGGGAGCCGGTCATCGTCTTGGTGAGGTTGGAGAACGACCGGGGGTTCACCGCGATGTGCTTGTCGGTGGAGCCCAGGGAGGCCACGACGCAGGTCCCGTCCTTGCCGGTGAGGTCGAAGGCCTGGCCGATGATGTCGCCGTTCACCCGGCCCACGGTGATGACGGAGACGTCCGCACCCCTGCCGTCGGTCAGCTCGGCGATGCGCTCGCCTGCCTCCTCCAGGGAGGAGAAGACGTCGGTGGCGCCGAACGTGGGCGCCTGGCTGCGGGCGAACTCGGAGAGGTCGACCACGACGACGTGGTCGGCTCCGGCGTGGCGGGCCCCCTGGACCGCGTTCATGCCGACGCCGCCCGCGCCGAGGACCAGCACGGTGTCGCCCGGACGCACGTTCCCGGCGTTGACCGCGGCACCCCAGCCGGTGAGGACGCCGCAGGACACCAGGCAGGCGGCGACGAAGTCGGTGCCCTCGGGGACGACGGCGAGCTGGGTCTCGTGGCACACCAGGTAGTTGGCGAAGGTGCCGAGCCGACTGGTGGCGGTGACCTCGCGGCCGTCCTCCAGGAAGAACCGGGCGCTGCCGTCGGCGGCGAGCCCGCTGCGCGTGGCGGCGGCGCTGTCGCAGAGGTAGGAGCGTCCGGTGGCGCAGTAGCGGCAGGTGCCGCACACCGGGACGAAGAGCGTGGCGACCCGGTCGCCGGGGCGGACCCGGGTGACCCCGGGGCCGACCTGCTCCACGATGCCCGCGCCCTCGTGCCCTCCGACCTGGGGGAACTGGGCTCCGATGTCACCGCGGACGACGTGGTCGTCGGAGTGACACAGCCCCGTGGCCATGACCTTGACGAGCACTTCCCCCTCGGCGGGCTCACCCACTCGGAGGTCTTCGACGCGCCACTTCTCGCCGACTCCGTGGATGACCGCTCCCCGCGCTCTGACCATCACATCCTCCACAAAATCTGAACCATTGGTTCATCGATAAGGCGTCTCGGCCCGTGCCCTCCTCGCCACGGACCGAGACGCGGTCTTTCCCCGTGGAAAAGCGGTGGGTGGCTCCCCCCGACATCACGGCCCCGGCCGGCCACTCATCCGGGACCGCGGACGCAACCGGACTGCCCCGCCCAGAGGCGTCGGCATCCGCCACCCACCGCGGCCTGTGTTCCTCCGGCGGGGATCAGGTGAAGACGATCGTGCGCCGACCGTTGAGCAGGACGCGCCGCTGCACGTGCCACAGCACGGCCCGGGCCAGGGTCCGCGACTCGATGTCGCGGCCCAGGGTCACCATGTCGGCCACCGACGCCGAGTGGTCGACCCGGATGACGTCCTGCTCGATGATCGGACCCTCGTCGAGGTCCGAGGTCACGTAGTGCGCGGTCGCGCCGATCAGCTTGACCCCCCGCTCGTGCGCGCGGCCGTAGGGGTTGGCCCCCTTGAAGCCCGGCAGGAAGGAGTGGTGAATGTTGATCGCCCGGCCGTCCAGGTGCTTGCACAGGTCCTCGGAGAGGATCTGCATGTAGCGGGCGAGGACGACGAGGTCGATCCGGTGCTCCTTGACCAGGGCGAGCAACTGCCGCTCGGCCTCGGGCTTGGTCTCCTTCGTCACCGGGATGTGGTGGAAGGGGATGCCGTGCGCCTCCGCGAGCGGGGCCAGGTCCGGGTGGTTGGAGACGATCACCGGGATGTCGACCGGCAGTTGTCCGGAGCGCCACCGGTACAGCAGGTCGTGGAGGCAGTGGTCGTACTTGGACACCATGATGAGCAGCCGCGGCCGGACGGCGAGGTCCGTGAGCTCGAAGCTCATCTGGAACTCCTCGGCGACCTGGTTGAACTCCTCGCGGAGCGCGGCCACCGGCGGCGTGTCCGGACCGGTGCCCAGGTGGACCCGCATGAAGAACAGTCCGGAGTCGGTGTCGCCGAACTGGTGGCTCTCCCGGATGTCGCAGCCGCGGCGGTAGAAGAAGTCCGCGACGGCACGGACGATGCCCGGGCGGTCCTGGCACGACAGCGTGATGACGACGGAGTTGCTGGTTTCCACTGACTTCTTCCTCTCCGGTTACGCCTTCATCCGTGCACCGGTCGGGTCGAACGGAGCGCGCAGGCTCACCTGCGCCTCGACCAGCTCGCCGGCCACGTCGAGCTGGTAGGAGCCGCCGGTGATGTAGTCCTTGTCGACCACGTGGTCCCGCTCGATGCAGGCCAGGCCGACGCCCTTGCCGAGGGTCGGCCCGAAGGCCCCGGAGCTGACGAAGCCGACCGGCTCTCCGTTGCGGAGCAGCAGCTCGCCGCCCCACAGAGCCACGTCGGGGTTGTCCACGGTCACGGACACGATGCGGTTCACGACCCCGTTCTGCCTCTGCTTCTCGACCACCTCGCGTCCGCGGAACGCGATGTCGGTGCCGAGCTTGCAGGTGAACGTCATCCCCGCCTCGACCGGGGTGCGGTCGGGGGTGAGCTCGCGGCCCCAGGCGCGGTAGCCCTTCTCCAGGCGCATGCCCTCCACCGCGTAGTGGCCCACCAGGGTGAGGCCCAGCTCCTCGCCCGCGTCGGTGAGGTACTCGTAGGCGGTCACCGCGTACTCGGTGGGGATGTAGAGCTCCCAGCCCAGCTCGCCGATGTAGCTGACCCGGGTGGCCCGGCAGGGGACCGGACCCAGCTCGATCTCCTGGCTGGTGTAGAAGGGGAAGTTCGCGTTGGTCAGGTCCGTCTTGGTCAGCCTGCCGAGCAGGTCCCGCGAGTTGGGGCCCATCACGCCGAGCACGGCGTAGGCGGAGGTGACGTCGACGATCTCGACCCGGCGGCCCGCCAGCCCGGTGCTGAGCAGGTGGTGGTCGCGGGTGGCCTGCGCGCTGCCGGTCACCAGCAGGTACTCGTTGGGGGCGGTGCGGGTGACGGTGACGTCGGACTCGTATCCGCCGCGGTCGTTGAGGATGCCGGTGTAGACGGTGGTCCCCGGCTGGACGGCCATGTCGGCGGTGCACAGGTACTGCAACGCCTCCTCGGCCTCCTCGCCGCGGATGAGGAACTTCGCGAAGGCCGTCTGGTCGAGCAGGGCGACCTTGCTGCGGGCCGCCTGGGCCTCGGCGTTGACGTAGGGCCGCCAGTTCTGGTGGCCGAAGGAGTACTCCACCTCCTTGGCCACGCCCTCGGGCGCGTACCAGTTGGGGCGCTCCCAGCCCATCCGGCTGCCCATGACCGCGCCCCTGGCCTCCAGGAGGTGGTGCACGGGCGAGCGGCGCAGCGGGCGTCCGGTCTCGGCCTCGTGGTTGGGCCACGGGATCGCGTAGTGGCGGCCCAGGGTCTCCTTGGTCCGCTCGCGCAGCCACATCTCGTTGCTGTGGAACTTCGCGAAGCGACGGATGTCGACCGGCCACAGGTCGCGGGTGGGCTCGCCCTCGATGATCCACTCGGCCATGGCCAGGCCGGCGCCGCCCGCGGAGGCGATGCCGGTGGAGTTGAAGCCCGCCAGCACGTACATGTTGGGGACCTCGGGGGTCTGGCCCATGATGAAGTGGTTGTCGGGGGTGAAGCTCTCCGGACCGTTGTAGAACTTCCGGATTCCCGTGGTCTCCAGCTTGGGCACGCGGATGATCGCGTTGTCCATGAGGATGGAGAACTGCTCCCAGTCCTCGTCGAGGAGCTGGAAGACGAACGGGTCGGGGATGTCGTAGGGGCCGACCCACGGCTTGGCGTCCGGCTCGAAGCCGCCCACCACCAGGCTGCCGACCTCCTCCTTGAAGTAGACGTAGCCGTCCTGGTCGCGGAGGACGGGGAGGTCGGGGGTGACGCCCTCGATCTGGTCGGTGACGACGTAGAAGTGCTCGACCGAGTGCAGCGGGACGGTGGTCCCGGCCATCGCGCCCACCTGCGCGGCCCACTGGCCGGCACAGTTGACGACGATCTCGCACTCGATGGTGCCCGCCTCGGTGCGCACACCGGTGATCCGGCCGTCGACCACGTCGATGCCGATGACCTTGGTCTTCTCCAGCACCTTGGCGCCGCGGCTGCGGGCGCCGCGGGCGAACGCCTGGGTCAGGTCGGTGGGGTTGGCCTTGCCGTCTCCGGGCAGCCAGACCGCGCCGACGATGTCGTCCACCCGCATCAGCGGCCACTTCTCGGCGGCCTCGGCGGGGGTGATCACGTGGGCCTCGACCCCGAAGGCCTGGGCGGTCGCCGCGGTGCGGCGCAGCGACGCCATCCGCTCGGGGGTGCGGGCGACCGACATGCTCCCCGACTGCTTCCACCCGGTGCCGTAGCCGGTCTCCTCCTCCAGCGTGGCGTAGAGCTCGGTGGAGTACTTGATCAGCTCGGTTATCGCGCTCGTGGCACGCAACTGGCCGATGAGTCCGGCAGCGTGCCAGGTGGTGCCGCCCGACAGACTGCCCTGCTCCAGCAGGACCACGTCAGTCAGGCCGAGCTTGGTGAGGTGGTAGGCGACGCTGGTACCGACGATGCCGCCACCGATGATGACGACCCTGCTGCGCGTTGGCTGTGCTGTGTTCATGACTTCCCAGGAGAGCAGCGGTTCGTTTAATGAATCTTCGGTTCATTAAACGAACCGAAGGGTGTCCTGTCAATGTTCTGCAATGGCTACCTAAAGTGAGCCCCAACTCCTCCGTCCGGCTCCCACCTGCCGGGCAGGCCCCACGGACCCCCGTGCGAGCAGGGACGATGCCCCGGCGACGCTGCCGGGGGCGGTTGGGGCGGCGGGTCGCCCCGGAGCGGGGCGGCTCAGGCAGTGACCGTCGCAACAGCCTCTCTGCTCAGGGGGAAGTGGCAGGCGGACCAGTGCTTCGTGGCGTCCTGCGTGACCAGCACGGGCTGCTTCTCGGCACAGGTGCGCGGCACCCTGCGTCCGTCCTCCAGCACGGTGACCTCGCTGTCCCCGAGCTTCTGGGCGACCAGCTCGGCCTGGAAACAGCGCCGGTGGAAGGCGCAGCCGGGCGGCGGGGAGGCGGGGTTCGGCGGGTCGCCGAGCAGTTGGATCCGCTCCCGGGTGCGCTCCACGTCCGGGTCGGGCACGGGGGCCGCGGACAGCAGCGACGCGGTGTAGGGGTGCCGGGGGGCGGTGTAGAGCTCCTCCTTGGGCGCCATCTCGACGACCCGTCCGAGGTACATCACCATGACCCGGTCGCTCACGTGCCGCACGACGGAGAGGTCGTGCGAGATCAGGATGTAGCTGAGCCGGTACTCGTCCCGCAGCTCCTGGAGCAGTTTGAGGACCTGCGCCTGGATCGAGACGTCCAGCGCGGACACCGGCTCGTCCAGGAGGAGCACCTTCGGGGTGACCGACAGCGCCCGGGCGATGCCGATGCGCTGGCGCTGGCCGCCCGAGAACTGGTGCGGGAAGAGCCGCGCCTGGGCGCGTTGCAGGCCCATCCGCTCCAGCGTCTCGTGGACGATCCGCAGCTTCTCGTCGCTGGAGAGCTTGGAGTTGGTGAGGGGTTCGGCCACGCTGGCCGCCACGCGCTGGCGCGGGTCCAGCGAGGCGTACGGGTCCTGGAAGACCACCTGGACGCGCTGGCGGAACTCGCGGAGCTGCCGCTTGCTCAGCCTGGTGACGTCCTTGCCCTCGACGATCACGCGGCCGCTGGTCGGCTCGATCAGCCGCAGGATCAGCCGGCTCAGCGTGGTCTTGCCGCACCCCGACTCGCCCACGAGCCCGAGGGTCTCGCCGGGCGCGAGGTCGAAGGACACGTCGCTGACCGCCTTGACCGCGGTGGTGGGGCGGCCGAGCCGCTTCTTCACGAAGTGCTTGGTCAGGTTCTCGACCCGCAGCACGGCCTCGTCCCCGGCGATGTAGGGGGCTGCGGTCGTCGGTTCCACGGTCTCCGCGACCATCACTTGCTCACCTTCTGCAGGGCCATCTCCTCAGCGTGATGGCAGGCGGTCAGTTGGCTCTCGGGGCTCAGGGAGCGCAGCAGGGGGATGTCCCGGGAACACTCGGGACGCCCGTTGGCCCGGTGGCAGCGGGGATGGAAGCTGCACCCGCTGGGCACAGCGAGCAGGTTCGGAGGCTGCCCGGGGATCGGCGACAGTTCGCCGACGTCGGCGTCGGGCCGCGGGCTGGACCGCAGCAGCGCCTCGGTGTACGGGTGGACCGTGTTCTTCAGCACCTGGCGTGCCTCGCCGTGCTCGACGACGCGTCCGCCGTACATCACGGCGACCTCTTCGGCGTAGCGCGCCACGACACCGAGGTCGTGGGTGATGATCACCAGGGACATGCCCAGCTCCCGGCGGAGCCCGTCCAGCAGTTCCATGATCTGGGCCTGGACGGTGACGTCGAGGGCGGTGGTGGGCTCGTCGGCGACGAGGACCTGCGGGCGCAGCGCGACGCCCATGGCGATCATCACGCGCTGGCGCATGCCTCCGGAGAGCTGGTGCGGGTAGTAGTCGGCGCGCTCGCGCGGGTTGGGGATGCCGACCAGCCCGAGGGTCTCGATCGCCTTCTCCTTGGCCTTGGCCCGGGACACCCCCTCGTGGTGGCGCACCACGTCGGCGATCTGCTGGCCGACGGTGAACGAGGGGTTCAGACCGGCCAGGGCGTCCTGGAAGATGATCCCGATCGCCTTGCCGCGCAACTGGCGCGCGGCCTTCTTGTCTGTGGGATCGATCTCTCTGCCCTGGTACCGCACGGTTCCCGACTCGATGGTCCCTCCCGCCGGCAGCAGGCCGAGCACCGACATGAAGGTCATGCTCTTGCCCGAGCCGGACTCGCCGACCACCGCGAGGGTACGTCCCCGGCGGCACTGCAGGGAGACGTCGTTGACGGGATGGACCACACCGCGGGGGGTTTCGATCCGGGTCCGGAGACGCTCGATGTCGAGGACGACGTCGCTGCGGTCACTGTTGACCGTCATAGGAACTCCTCATACTTGTCCCCCTACTGCCAACGATCCGGTTCATCTGGTAAACCATTGGATCAAATAGTGCACCCATGCTACTGACGCAAGGGGCCAAGTCGCCAGCTTGTGGCAAGAATTCATCTCAAAATCCCCCAAGGCAGGCAAAACACCGTCGCCGCAGCTCGGGGCTGACATCCCACAAGACGACCGAACGGTAACCACCATGTCTTCTGCTGCCTTCCGCAACCTGCGACCCCTGCTGCGACCGCGCTCCATCGCGGTCGTGGGCGCCTCCCAGCGGCGCAACCGCGGCACCCGGATCATCGAGAACTTGCAGCGGTTCGGCTTCAAGGGGGAGATCCACGTGGTCAACCCCAAGTACGACGAGGTGCTCGGCTTCCCGTGCGTCCCGTCCGTCAACGACCTGCCTGACGGGGTGGACCTGATCGTCGCCGCGGTCGGCGCCGACGCCGCGCTCGCCGCGGTCCGCGACGCGGGCGCCCGCGGCATCGGCGCCGCCGTGCTCATCGGCAGCGGCTTCGGCGAGGGCACCGCGGGCAAGGAGCGGGCCGCCGAGCTGCGCCGCGTCCTCGACCGGTACGGCATGGTCGCCTGCGGCCCCAACTGCTACGGCACCGCGGACTTCGTCAGCGGCGCGACCGCGTTCTCCGGCCGGATCGTCGACCCGCTGCCGTTGGGCAATGTGGCACTGGTCATGCAGTCCGGTGCGCTCTCTCACGCCGTCACCGACCCCGCGATGGGCCGCGGCTTCGGCCTGTCCGCGCTGATCACGACCGGAAACGAGCTGTCGACCACCGTCTCCGACTACGTCGCCTGGTACGCCCAGGACGAGACCACCCAGGTGATCGGCGTCTTCCTGGAAGGGCTGCGCGACGCCGACAAGTTCGCCGAGGCGTGCCGCCTGGCCCGGGCCAACGGCAAGGCGGTCGTCGTGGTCTCCGGCGGACGCTCCTCCCTCGGCCGCCAGGCCGCCATGGCGCACACCGGGGCGATCTCCGGCTCCGCCGCCGCGCTCGACGGCCTGCTCGCCTCGGTCGGCGCCATCCGCGTCAACGACCTCGACGAGTTCCGCGAGACGCTGCTGCTCTTCTCCCACCTGCGCCGCACGAAGCCGCATGCCGAGGAGGTCGCCGTGCTCTCCATCTCGGGCGGCGCGAGCGGCCTGGTGGCCGACGCCGCGGAGGCCACCGGGCTGCCGATGACCTCCCTGGAGCCCGCCGCCGTCGAGCAGTTGACCGAGATCCTCCCCGACTTCAGCATGGTCAACAACCCCCTCGACGTCACGGGCTCCGCCGTCGAGGACCCCACGATCCTGCTCCGCTCCCTGCGCGTGGTCGCCGCCCAGCCCCGCGTGGGCGTGGTCGTGTTCGCCATGAACGTCGGCCTCAGCGGCCCCGGGCAGGAGGAGATCTACCGCACCCAGGCGGAGCTCCTCGCCGAGGTCGCGGCCGAGACCGACACCCCGATCGTGCTGCTCACCATGGCCGCCGGCCCCCTCGACCCGGTCGTCCACGCCACCACGGAGAAGGCGGGCGTCGCCGTCGTCATGGGGCTGCGCTCGGGCGTGCAGGCCCTCAAGGCGTGGCTGGACTGGCCGAAGTTCACCCTCGAGCAGCGCCCCGAGATCGCGAAGGTCGAGCAGTGGCCCTCGCCGCACCCCGTCGCCTCCGGCACCGACGCGTTGCAGACGCTGGCCGACTCCGGCGTCCCGGTGGCCCCCTTCGGCCTCGCCGCCACCGCCGAGGAGGTGGCCGAGGTGGTCGCGCGGATCGGGACCCCGGTGGTGCTCAAAATCGAGTCTCCCGACATCGCGCACAAGACCGAGGTCGGCGGCGTCCGGCTCGGCCTCGCCTCCCCGGAGGAGGCCCAGGCCGCGGCGCGGACGATGCTCGACTCGGTCCGCACGCACGCGCCCGAGGCCCGCATCAACGGCTTCCTGGTGCAGAAGATGGTCGACGGGGACCGGTTCGAGTGCCTGATGGGCGTCGTGGCCGACCCGCAGGTGGGGCTCGTGCTGTCGGTCGCGCCCGGCGGCGTCCTCGCCGAGCTGATGGGTCCGGCGGCCTCGCGGCCGGTGCCGCTGAGCGCGCGGGACGCCAAGGAGCTCATCGACTCGGGCGTCCTCGGCACCCTGCTGGCGGGCTACCGGGGCGCACCGGTCTACGACCGCGCGGCCCTGGTGCAGACGCTGGTGCGCTTCTCCGAGATGGCGGCCTCGCTGCCCGGCCTGGCGGCGGCCGAGGTCAACCCGCTGCTGGTGCTCCCCGAGGGACAGGGGGTCGTCGCGGTGGACTGCCTGCTGATCAACGACCAGGCCGCGCCCGAGGAGCACTGACCCGGGCGGCTGCCGCCGTAGTCGCGGGGAAAAGAGCGGAGAGTGCCCGTCGCGCCGCGGCGGGCGCCCTCCGCTCTGCGTCTCCCGTGCCCCCCGCAGCGCGGGCGGCGGACGGCGCGCCCGCGGCCGGGCACCGCACCCGGCCGCGCCCGGGCACCGCGGACAGCGAAAAGCGCCGCACGGACGGGGAGCCGTCGTGCGGCGCGGAGTCCACCGCGGTCCGGACCGGCAGGAGGAGGGGGACGCTGCCGGGCGGACGCGTCAGCCCTGCGGGAAGCCGTTCTGGAACTGTAGGTCGGTCACGCTGAGCAGGTTGCTGAGCCGGTGGGCCGACTCCAGCAGGATGTGCACCTTCTCCTCGACCCACTCCTCGGTGAGCCGGAAGGTCGGGCCGCCGATCCACACGGCGTAGGGGTACTTGTCGCGCACGCGGACCACGGTCGCCACGGACGCGGCGCCCGGTTCGAGCTCGTCGGTGGTGTAGGCGTAGCCGCGTTCCCGGATCTCGTCGAGCCGTTTGAGGAAGTCCTCGAAGCTGCCGGTGTGCTCCGGCGCGTTCTTCTCGTACTCCTCCGCGTACTGGTCGATGACCTCCTGCCGGTCCATGGCCGCCAGCAGCACCTTGCCCGTGGAGGTGGCCCACACCGGCTGGGTCCGCGGCACCGGTTTGGGCGTCTGCCCGATGAGACGCGGACCGGAGACCTGGGCCACCACCATCACGTTGGGCGGCAGCAGCACGTCGAAACCGCAGGTCTCCTTGGTGCTCGCGGCCATCTCGCTGAGCACCCCGCGCATGTGGCTGTAGGCGCCGTCGCTGTCCAGCAGGCCGCCGACGATCGACAACAGTCCCAGCGACACCCGGTAGCGCCGGGTGTCCGGGTCGAGCGTCAGCCAGCTCTCCCGTTCCAGGACGTTGAGGACGCGGTAACACGTGGCTTTCGGAATGCCCGACTCCCGGGCCACCTCGCTGAGCCCAATCCCTTCAGGATGCGCCGCGACGGCACGCAGCACCCAGATGGTGCGACGTACCAGACCCGACTCACTCGCCGCCATTCTTCCTCCGAAGAGATCCGTCAATCGGCTGAACTCCGGCGGGAAACCCTGAGTGGTGCCCGGGGTTCTTGGGCTGCCCGAAAAGGGAGTTCCTATCGGCAATATGGGACTGGTCCACCGTGCTGCGGTGCGCTGCCGTGTTTCCGGAGAGATCCCGCCTTGTTCACCGGAGACGAGGCGAAATTCTCTCACCAGCGAAGACTCTCTGCCAGGAGAGCAACCCCCCGGGGGGAGAGCTGTGGCCGCCGACGGCATTTTCCTTCCCCCGAGACGAGCACCGGATCGTCACGCGGGATACGAGCATCACAGAAGGGAGGTCCAGTTAGACAAACGTTTACATCGTAACATTAGCGGGAGGCCAACGAGCTGACGATGGCCTCCCGCCTTTGCACGCATTCCCTCCGACAGTACTCGGAGGCGTGTTCACCAGCGCAGACAGCCGGTCGCATTACCCCGGAACCGGGGCTGCTATTCGGTGCCGCGGCCTCACCGCATGGTGGGGTCGAAAGTGTCGCGGAAGCCGTCGCCCACCAGGTTGAGCGCCAATACCGTCACCAGGATGACCAGGCCCGGGAAGATGCAGATGTGCGGCGCCGAGGTGACGTACTCGCGTCCCGCGGCGAGCATGGCCCCCCATTCCGGGCTGGGCGGCTGCGCCCCCAGGCCCAGGAAGCTCAGCGACGACACGCCCACGATGGCCAGCGCCAGCCCGACCGTGGTGATGACCGTGATCGGCGCGACGACGTTGGGCAGCACGTGCCGGATCGCGATGAGGAAGCCGTGGACCCCCGAGGCGCGTGCCGCCTCGATGTACTCCTTGCCCACGATCTCCAGCGCCGCGCCGCGCACGACCCGGGCGTACTGCGGGATGTAGGTGATGCCGATGGCGATGGCCGCGTTGCGCAGGCTCGGCCCGGCGACCGCCACGATGAGGATCGCGAGCAGGAAGTAGGGGAAGGCCAGGATGATGTCCATGGCCCGCATGAACAGGCTGTCCACGACCTTGCCCTGGTAGGCGGAGAGGATGCCGATGACGGTGCCCACGACGCCGCTCAGCAGGATCGCCCCGGCCGCGGCCAGCAGGGTGGCGCGCGCCCCGTACATGAGCCGGCTGAGGATGTCGCGGCCGAACTCGTCGCGGCCGAACCAGGCGTCCGCGCTCGGCCCCTCCCGGCGCAGCTCCAGGTGCTGCGCGGTGGGATCGTGCGGGGCGATCCACGGAGCGAAGAGCGCGATCAGGACGATCACGGCGAGAATGATCAGACCGGCGAGCGCCGCGCGGTTGCGGGTGAACGCGCTCCACATCTCCGCCCAGGCACTGCGGTCCCGGAACGTGGTCTCCTGCTGTGGAGCGGCGGCTGTTGCTGCACTCATGTCTGGCTAGGCTCCTCGCTGCCGGGGGTCGACCCACTGGTAGAGGATGTCGACGACAAGGTTGATGACGACGAAGACGATGGTTCCGAACAGGACGACCCCGCGGACCACCGGGTAGTCGCGCCCCTCGATGGCGGTGACCATGAGGCGTCCCATGCCGGGGATGCCGAACACCGTCTCCGTGAGGACCGCGCCGCCGATGAGGCCGCCGAATTGCAGGCCGATCACCGTGATCACCGGAATGAGCGCGTTCTTCAGAGCGTACTTCATGACCACCGTGCGCTCCGGAATGCCCGCGGCCCGGGCGGTGCGCACGTAGTCGCTGCTCATGACCTCCAGCATGCTGGAGCGGGTCAGTCGCGCGATGACCGCGAGCGGGTAGGTGCTCAGCGCGATCGCGGGGAGCACCAGGTGGTTGTAGGTTCCCCAGCCGAAGGAGGGGAAGATCGGCCACTTCACCGAGAAGCCGATGATCAGCAGGATCGCCAGCCAGAACACCGGCAGCGACACCAGGGCCAGGACCCCGACGCGGGTGATGTTGTCGATCAGCGAGTACTGCTTGACCGCGGAGACGATGCCCACTGTGACGCCGACCAGCACGGCCAGGACCATGGCGGTCGTCGCGAGGGTGACGCTCGCACCCGAGGTGCGCGCCAGCTCGTCGATGACCGCGCGGCCGCTGCGGTAGGACACTCCGAGGTCGCCCTGCACTGCGTGTGCCACGAAGTTCAGGTACTGCGTGAACAGCGGCTGGTCGAGTCCCAGCTCAGCACGCTTCGCCGCGACCGCCTCGGGCGAAGCGTTCTGGCCGAGCAGCAGGGTGACGGGGTCGCCGGGGGCCATTTCCAGGGCCACGAAGACGATGAACGAGATGATCAGTAGTAGCGGCACCAGCCCGATGAGCCGCCTGCCCACATAGGCCAACATTTCTCGTATCTCCTAAACCAGGACCGGGAAAGGACTCCCCGGCGCCCTTCACACGGTCACTGCTTGAGGGTGACCTCGGTCAGGTCCCAGAGGGTCGACCTCGTGGTGTGGAATCCCTCGACACTGCTGCTGGTGGCGTAGAAGTTCGTCGAGTAGTAGATGGGCACCACCACGACGTCCTCCTCGACGATGCGGCGCTGGATCTCGTTGATCGTCGCCTCGCGCTCCTCGCTCTTCACGGGAAGCACGGCGAGCTCCTCGATCTCCTCGTCAGCACCCGAGTAGCCGGACATGTTGTTGACCGCCTCGGAGTGGAAGACCCGCTTCAGCATGTCGGCCGGGTCCCCGGCGGTCATGCCCCAGCCGAGCCAGTACATCTGGGTCTCGTGCTCCAGCAGCGAGGTGAACCAGGTGCCCGACTCCTGGACGACCAGGTTGGCGGTGACGCCGACCTCTTCCAACTGCGACTTGATGACCTGAGCGACCTCTTCGTCCTTCAGGTAGTACGAGCTGGGCAGGACCAGGTCGAAGGTGACCTCGTCGACTCCGGCCTCCTTGAGGAGCTTCTTGGCCTCCTCGGGGTCGTAGTCGATGTTGATCGGGTCGTCCTCCTGGGTGACCAGCGCCGGCGGGACCAGGCCCTGGTTGGCGACGTCGCCCACGCCCTCGAGCACGTCCTCGACGATCGCCTCCTTGTCGATCGCCATGGCGATCGCGCGGCGGACGTCGACGTCCGGGATCTCCTCCAGCTCGAAGCCGAGGAAGACCGGCTGCGCCTTGGGCTCGATGAGCTCGGTGAGCGCGTCGGACTCGCGCATGAAGTCCAGCTCGGACGGCGGCGGGTTCTCGATGACGTCGACGTCGCCGGCCTGAAGCGCGGAGAAGCGGGTGCTGGCCTCGGGGATGATCGAGATCTCCAGGGTCGACACCGTGGGCTTCTCGCCCCAGTAGTCCTCGTTGCGCTTGAGGACCATGAGCTCGTCGGGGTCCCAGCTCTCCAGGGTGTAGGGGCCGGTACCGACCGGGTTGGAGCCCAGTCCCTCCTCGTCCTCGTCGATGGCCTTGGGGCTGACGATGCCGGACACCGGCACGGACAGGTTGTTGAGCAGGCCGGAGAACGGCTCGGAGAGGTGCAGCTTGACCTCGTAGTCCCCGACGACCTCGACCTCCTCGATCACGCCGAGGTAGCCGCTGCCCTGCGCGGACTTGGCGGCGCGCTCCAGGCTCTTCTTGACGGCCTCGGCGTTGAAGTCGGTCCCGTCGGTGAACTTGACGCCCTCGCGCAGCTCGAAGGTCCACTCCGTGTCGGAGTTCTGCTCCCAGGAGGTGGCGAGGCTGGGCTGCGGGCTTCCGTCCTCACCCAGCTCGATCAGGCGGTCGTAGAGCAGGTCGAGGCGGGTGAAGTCCGCGGCCAGGGAGAAGTTCGGCGGGTCGAGGCTCTGGACGTCGACACCCATGCCGACACGCAGGGTGATGTCGTCGGTGGCGGCCTCCTGGTCACCCGAGGAGCTGAGTCCGCAGCCAGTCAGAGTGAGGGTGGTGATCAGGGCCACCGCCGCGGCAGTGCGGGGTGCCCATTTTCCCCTGGTGTAGTCCATGGAGGTGTTTGTCCTTCCTTGGTGCCAGGGTTGTGGGAGGGATGGGCGGCCGACCTCCCGAGAGGTCAGGAGGCAGCCCGGCCAGCGGACCGTGCGGGCGGCCCACTGGAGATCGGTGGGGTCAGGCGTCCTCGCGGTAGGGAGTGTCACGCGCCTGGAGGAACGCCTTCAGTCCGTGCTCGGCACGGATCTCGCGGAGCCGGTCGCGCTCGGGCACGCCGGTGGAGTCGAGCACCAGGGTGTCGGCGAACCGGTGCCCCATCTGGAGACCGCGGAAGCCCTGGGTGTCGTACATCATCCGGACCGAGCGCTTGACCGCCTGGAGGGTCAGCAGCGGGGCGTTGGCGATCCTCTTGGCCATGCGGATCGCCGCCTCGTCGACCTGGTCGTCGGGGACGACCTTGTTGACCAGCCCGATGCGGTACGCCTCCTGCGCGCTCACGCTGTCGCCCGTGAAGTACATGTGGTTCATCACCTTGAAATGCGTGAGCCACGGAAGGAGCAGCAGCGGAGAGAGGGTGCCGTGCCGGATCTCGGGCTCGCCGAAGGAGGCCGACTCACCGCAGACCGTGAGGTCGCCGATGAGGGCCAGGTTGCAGCCGGCGGCCAGGGCGACGCCCTTGACCGAGGTGATCAGCACCCGGTCCAGGTACCAGAGGCGCTCCATCATCCGCGCGTTGCGCTGCGCGATGCGGTCCGTCTCCACGGTGTTCTTGGGGGCGGGGTCGTTCACCAGGTCCACGCCGGAGGAGAAGGCGCGCTCGCCCTCCGCCGCCAGCACGACGACCTTGATCTGCTCGTCCGCCTCGATTTCATCGATGGCGCTGTTCAGCTCGTTGACTGTCTGAGCCCGCAGAGCGTTCAGGGCCTTCGGACGGGCCAGGGTCAGCACGGCCACCTGGCCGTCGCGTTCCAGTCGGATGTCTTCGTAGGCCACACTCGCTCCCATCTCACGTCTTGGTCCAAACACTGAACCATCGATTTGGATAGTGGACCCGAGCGGTACCCGCGATGTCAAGAGGAAGCAAGCCAAGTTCATGCGCACGCAACAAAAGACGGGGTCAGACATACGTTTTCGCAGTTGAACCCCAACGCTCCGCAAACACGGCACCCCCGTCGCACACTCTGCGCACCCGAGTCGACACGCTCCGCCGCGCATGTGATTTCCGGGGCACCGCCCCGCCCTGACCGCCCTCCCGCAAGCCCGGAAATCCCGCACCCCGCCGCAGTTCAGGGCCTCTGACACGCCCGTCCGGAACCCCGCCCCCGAGCCGGGCGCACGCAGGCTCCATTGACAGGGAGCCCCCACTCATCAAAAATGAACTGTCAGTTCGGTCAGTGAACCAACTGGGGTCGGCCGGTGGCAACCGGTCGCCACCGTGTCCCGCCGTCAACCCCCTATCCCACGGAGAGAGGTCTCGTGCGCTTCGACGTTGCTGTGACGGGCGGACTGCTCGTCGACCCGGAGTGGGGCACCCTGCGGGGTGGCCTGGGCATCAAGGACGGTCGCATCGCCGCCGTCCTGGCACCGCACGAGAGGCCCGACGCGGACGAGACCATCGACGCCACCGGCCTGGTGGTCATGCCGGGAGTCATCGACCCGCACACGCACCTGGGGTACGCGCTGCCCTTCGAGGAGGACCTGGCCACGGAGACCCGCTCCGCCGCACTCGGCGGGGTCACCACGGTCATGAGCTTCTACCGCCAGTACAAGGGCGCAGAGCCGGCACCCTACGACGAGATTCCCGAACTGGTCGAGGCCATCAACCGCCGGGCCGTGGTCGACGTGGCGCTGCACCTGGGCATGCTGGCGGAGTCCCAGGTCAACGAGATCCCCCGCTACGCGGCCGCGGGCGTCAGCTCGCACAAGTTCTACATGGCCTACCGGGGTCCCGACGGGGCCACCGTCGGCATGGTGAACGAGTGCGACGACGGCCTCCTCCTGGAGGGCCTGCGGCTGCTCGGCGAGCACAACGGCGTGGCCTGCGTCCACGCCGAGAACACCGACATCGTCAACCGCACGATGCGGCAGGTACGCGAGTCCGGAGCCACCGGTCTACGGGCCTGGTCCGCCGCCCGTCCCGCGTTCGCCGAAGCGGAGAACATCCACCGGGTCGCCTTCCTCGCCCGGCGGACGGACGCCACCGTCTACCTCGTGCACATCGGCTCCCGGGAGAGCCTGGAGGCCGCGGTGCAGGAGAAGAGGGCCGGGGGCCGGGTCAGGATCGAAACCTGCCCGCACTACCTCACCCACACCTACGACAGCCCGGTCGGTTCCCTCGCCAAGATCAACCCGCCCGTTCGCACCGCCGACGACGTCGAGGCGATGTGGCGGGGCCTGATCTCCGGCGACATCGACACCGTGGGCACCGACCACTGCGCGGTTCCGCTGGACCGCAAGCAGAGCGACATCTGGTCGGCGGCGGCGGGCTTCCCCGGCATGGCGACGACGCTGCCCGTCCTGCTCTCCGAGGGCCACCACAAGCGCGGCATGAGCCTCCAGCGCATCGCCCAGGTCCTCTCCGGCAACGCCGCGTCGATCTTCTCCATGCCGAACAAGGGGACGCTGCGCCCGGGGGCCGACGCCGACCTCGTGCTGTGCGACCTCGACGCGGAGCGCGTCGTGGACCACGCGGCACTGGGCAGCTCGGCGGAGTACAGCATCCTCGACGGCCAGACCCTCAAGGGCTGGCCGGTGCGCACGATCTCGCACGGGCGGACCGTGGCCCTCAACGGGGAGATCGTCGGCGAGCCGAACGGCCGTTTCGTCGCCCGCTGACCCGACGGACCACCCACGCCCACTTCCTCAACACACGACAAGAAAGCGGGGACACCCTCCGATGAAGGCGAAAGTGCTTCTGGTCCAGAACGGACCCGCGACCACCGACACCGAGAAGAACGTCGAGGAGAACCTGGCGCTGGTCGCCGAGGCGACCAAGGACTACTCTCCTGACTTCGTCCTGTTCAGCGAGCTGTCCAACACCCAGTACTTCTGCGGCTTCAACTCCCCCGAGCACTTCAAGCTCGCCGAGCCGATCGACGGCCCCTCCGTCAAGCGGTTCCAGGAGCTGGCCAAGCAGCTCAACAGCTACGTCCTCTTCCCCTTCTACGAGAAGGGCGAGGTCAAGGGTGAGTTCTACAACAGTGTCGCGGTCATCGGCCGCGACGGCGAGCTGATCCCCGGCGACCTGCCCGACGGCCGCCAGGTGCGGGTGTACCGCAAGAACCACATCCCGGACCAGTGGAGCTACTCCCCGGGCCTGAACGAGCGCTACTACTTCAAGGAGGGGCCGGGCCTGGCCACCTTCAACACCGAGTACGGCAAGATCTCCATCCTGATCTGCTACGAGCGCTCCTTCCCCGAGGCGTGGCGGGTGCTCGCGCTCCAGGGCTCCAAGATCATGTTCGTCCCGGTCGCCGCGTGGGGCCCCAACCGCGCCGACTCCTGGGGCGGGGAGCTGCGCACCGCCGCCATCCAGAACGGCCTGTTCGTCGTGGCCTCCAACAAGGGCGGTGTGGAGCACACCGAGGGTCCGCGGCACTTCTTCGGCGCGAGCCGGATCATCAGCCCGCTGGGCGAGGAGCTGGCCGCCGCCCCGGCCGGTGAGGGACCGCACATCCTCAAGGCCGAGCTGGACCTGGACGAGATCGAGAAGCACGGAGTCCGCTACACGTTCTTCCGTGACCGTCGTCCCGAGCTGTACCGCACGCTCAGCGACGACATCGCCCGCGGCGTCCTGTAACCCCCTCCACAGTTAGGAAGAAGAACATGGATGTAGGGGTCTTCCTCGGGTCGCAGTACGGGCCCCAGCAGGACATCTACGCGGCCTTCCAGGGGATGGTCGAGCAGACCAGGCTCATCAGGGACAACGGTTACGACGCCATCTGGCTGGGCCAGCACTTCCTGAGCGCTCCCGAGCAGTACCTCCAGACCACCCCCCTCCTGGGGCGGCTGGCCGCGGAGGCCGGGGACATGTGGCTGGGCACCAACCTGCTGCTGCTTCCGCTGCTCAACCCGGTCGACGTCGCCGAGCAGTACGCCACGATGGACATCATCACCGGCGGCAAGCTCATCCTCGGCGTGGGCCTGGGCTACCGGGACGAGGAGTTCAAGGCCTTCCAACTGAACAAGAAGGACCGGGTGGGCCGCCTGGTCGAGGGCGTGGAGATCCTCAAGCGGCTGTGGACCGAGGAGAACGTGTCGTTCGAGGGCAAGCACTTCACCCTCGACAACGTCACCATCAGTCCGCGTCCGCTCCAGAAGCCCCGTCCGCAGATCTGGTTCGGTGCCACCGCCGACAAGGCGATCCAGCGGGCCGCCCTCCAGGGCGACGCCTGGATCGCGACGTCGATGACCGAGTGGGGCGAGATGGAGCGCCAGGTCGCCCTGTACCGGAAGACCCGGGAAGAGGCCGGCCTGCCCAACGACAACGGTTTCGCCAAGTGCGTGGAGCTCTTCGTCGGCGACGACAAGGAGAGCGCGCTGCGCGAGGCCGAGCCGTACATCGGCGCGAAGTACAAGGCCTACTACAGTTGGGGCATGGGCAACAACGTGCCCGGCAACAGCGGTGCGGACATCAGCAACTTCGCGGAGCTGACCCGCAACCGGTTCATCGTCGGCGGCGTCGACGACGTGATCGAGGAATGCCTGTACCACCGGGACACGTTGGGCGTGACGCACCTGATCGTCCGCCTCAACTTCCCGGGCATGCCGATGGAGCTCGTCCGCCGCAGCATCGAGCGTTTCGGCAAGGAGGTCATCCCGGCGATTCGCTGATCACTCTCCTCGGTTTTCCTGGATTGGGAGGGCCGCTCCGGACACGGGAGCGGCCCTCGTGCTGTGTGCGCCGCGCTCAGCGCGGCCGCACCAGCAGCGGCTGGCTGACCTCGCCCAGGTGGCCGTCGGGGTCGCACAGCGTGGCGTGGGAGACGCCGATCCCGTCGGCGGACAGGTGGGAGCGGCAGGCCAGGTGCACCCACTCGGCCGCGGGGAAGCGGGCCAGGGTGACGGTGATGGACGGCGGGATGAACAGCCACTCCTCGATCGGCAGGGCCGCGGACAGGCCGTTGGCGGAGTCGGCGACGACCAGGGTGCGGGCCAGGCCGGTGAGCTTCTCGCCCGCGACCAGCGGGATGCGGACCCGGGTCCACACGTCGGCCGAGCCGGAGGCGTCGTTGCCGCCGCCGGTGAAGCGCCACTCGACCGCCTCGCCGTAGCCCCAGCCGCTCAGGTCCAGCTCCTGGCCGGGGCCGGGCAGGGCGGGCGGCTCGATCCGCCGCCCGGAGGACGGCGGTGTCGGCCCGGTCCCGATCGCCCAGGCTCGGGCGACCACGGCCGGGCGGCCGTCGACGACCATCCGCGCCTCGAACAGGGCGATCCGCCGCCCCGGCCGGAGCTCGGCCACCTCGACGCGGAAGGGGCGGCGCGGGATGGCGCCGAGGAAGTCCGCGGAGATCCGGGCCAGGCGCATGCCGGGACCGGCGGCGGCGTCGAGGAGGTGCCCCAGCAGCGCCGTGGGCGGGCCGCCGTGCTGTGCCTGCGGGTCCCAGGGGCTCTCGGTGGCGCGGGTCGGCTCGTACCGGCCGTCCCCGAGGGGCAGGTAGAAGGCTTCCGCCGGTTCGCTCATGGCTCGGTCCTCGCTGGGCGGGGTGGAACGACGACCAGAGATTACCGAACCGGATTCTGTTCTGTGGGGGGTGGGGGCGGCCGGATCAGGCCAGCGCCTCCCGGGTCTCCCCGGCGATCTGGAGGTCCTCGCGGGCGGCGACCACGAACACCCGCACCCGCGAGCCCGCGGCGGTCAGCTCCGCGTCCGGCTCGGCGGCCCGGTCGGCCGCCTCGTCCACGCGGACGCCGAGGAAGCCGAGCCCGGCCGCGGCCCCCGACCGCACCGCGGGCTGGTGCTCGCCCACGCCCCCGGTGAACACCAGGGTGTCCAGCCCGTCCAGGGCCGCGGCCATCGCGGCGACCTTGCCGCGCAGCCGGTACACGTACACGTCCAGCGCCAGCCGCGCCGCGGCGTCGCCCGCCCCGGCGCGCTCCACCACCTCCCGCATGTCGGCGGTGCCCGCCAGTCCCGCCAGGCCGCTGCGGTGGGTGAGGCCGTGGTCCAGCTCCTCGTAGGTGACGCGCCCCTCCCGCAGCAGCCACAGCACCAGCCCGGGGTCCACGTCCCCCGCGCGGGTCGCCATCACCAGCCCCTCCAGCGGGGTGAACCCCATGGTGGTGGCCACGCAGCGCCCGTCGCTCACCGCCGCCAGCGACGCGCCCGCCCCCAGGTGGGCGGTGACCGTCCGGCCCGGGTCGCCGCCGGTCAGCTCGGCCGCGCGGCGCGCCGCGTAGGCGTGCGACAGCCCGTGGAAGCCGTAGCGGCGCAGCGTGAACCGGCGCCGCCACTCGGCGGGCAGCGGGTAGGTGGCCGCCACCTCCGGCAGGGTGCTGTGGAACGTGGTGTCGAAGCAGGCCACCTGCGGCACCCCGGGCAGCAGGCGGCGCAGCGCGTCGACGGCGGCCAGCGCCTGCGGCTGGTGCAGCGGCGCCAGCTCCACCAGCGACCGCAGCCTCCGGCACACCCGGTCGTCGATGCGCACCGCCGACCGGTAGGCCGTGCCGCCGTGCACCACCCGGTGCCCCACCGCGTCGCAGGCGCCGAGGCCGCGCAGCGCCTCCGCCAGCTCGTCGACGGGCAGGCGGCCGTCGACCACGTCGAGGTCGCACCGGCCCAGCAGCGTGTCGTCGGAGTCGAGCAGCCGGAGCTTGACGCTGGTGGACCCGGTGTTGACCACGAGGACCCGCATCAGTACTCCCATACCCAGTCGCGGATGTCGGGCGGGTCCTCACCGTACTCGCGGGTGTGGGCGCGGCAGCGCAGCCGCTCGTCCATCATGTGCTGGCGCAGCCCGGCCGCGCGCACGCCCAGCCCCGGCACCCGGTCGACCACGTCCATCACCAGGTGGAAGCGGTCCAGGTCGTTGAGCATCACCATGTCGAACGGCGTCGTGGTGGTGCCCTCCTCCCGGTAGCCGCGCACGTGCAGGTTGTCGTGCCCGGCGCGGCGGTAGGTGAGCCGGTGGATCAGCCACGGGTAGCCGTGGAACGCGAAGACCACCGGCCGGTCCCGGGTGAACAGGGTGTCGTACTCGCGGTCGGTCATGGCGTGCGGGTGCTCGCCCTCGTTGCTCAGCCGCATCAGGTCCACCACGTTGACCACGCGCACCCGCAGCTCCGGCAGGTGGCGGCGGAGCAGGTCGGCGGCGGCCAGCGTCTCCAGGGTGGGCACGTCCCCAGCGCAGGCCAGCACCACGTCCGGCTCGGCGCCGTCCTCGCTGCCCGCCCACTCCCACACGCCCGCGCCGCGCGCGCAGTGGGCGGCCGCCGCGTCCGCGGGCAGGTAGCTGAGCTGCGGCTGCTTGCCCGCGATGACCACGTTGACGTAGTCGCGCGAGCGCAGGCAGTGGTCCATGACGGACAGCAGGGTGTTGCTGTCCGGCGGCAGGTACACCCGGACGATCTCGGGCTTCTTGTTGACCACGTGGTCGACGAAACCGGGGTCCTGGTGGCTGAACCCGTTGTGGTCCTGCCGCCACACGTGCGAGCTGAGCAGGTAGTTCAGCGAGGCCACCGGGCGCCTCCAGGACAGGCCGCGGGAGACCTTCAGCCACTTGGCGTGCTGGTTGACCATCGAGTCCACGATGTGGATGAACGCCTCGTAGGAGTTGAACAGGCCGTGCCTGCCGGTCAGCAGGTAGCCCTCCAGCCAGCCCTGGCACAACTGCTCGTTGAGGACCTCCATGACCCGCCCGTCAGGGGAGAGCTGCCGGTCGACGGGCAGCCGGGCGGCGGTCCAGGCCCGGTCGGTGGCCTCGAAGACCGCGCCGAGCCGGTTGGACTGGGTCTCGTCGGGGCCCATGATCCGGAAGTTGTGCGGGTTGGCGGCGACGACGTCGCGCAGGTAGCCGCCGAGCACCCGCGTGGCCTCCGCCTTCTCCGTGCCGGGGCGCGGCACCTCCACGGCGTGGTCGCGCGGGTCGGGCAGGCGGAGGCTGCGCAGCAGCAGGCCGCCGTTGGCGTGCGGGCTGCCGCTGATGCGGCGCCCGGGGCGGGGCACCACGGCGGTGGTCTCCGGGCGGGGCGCGCCGTCCTCGTCGAACAGCTCCCAGGGCCGGTAGCTGCGCAGCCACTCCTCCAGCAGGCGCAGGTGCTCGGGGTTCTCCCGGACCGCGGCGAGCGGCACCTGGTGGGAGCGCCAGGTGTTCTCCACCGGCTGCCCGTCCACGGTGGCAGGCCCGGTCCAGCCCTTGGGGGTGCGCAGGACGACCATGGGCCAGCGGAGGTTCTCGACGCCGCTGCCGCCGTGCCGGGCGCGGAACCGGATGGTGTCGATGCGCTCCAGGCAGGAGGCGAGGGCCCCGGCCATCGCCTGGTGGACGGTGTCCGGGTCGTCGCCCGCGACCACGTGCGGTGCGTAGCCGTGGCCGCGCAACTGGGCGAGCAGGTCCTCCTCGGGGATGCGGGCCGGTACGGTCGGCCCGGCGATCTTGTAGCCGTTGAGGTGCAGGATCGGCAGGACCGCGCCGTCGCGCACCGGGTTGAGGAAGCGGACCGACTGCCAGCTCCCGGCCAGCGCCCCGGTCTCGGCCTCGCCGTCGCCCACCACGGCGGCGACCACCAGGTCGGGGTTGTCGAAGGCGGCGCCGAAGGCGTGGGCCAGCGCGTAGCCGAGCTCGCCGCCCTCGTGGACGGAGCCGGGCGTCTCCGGGGCGGCGTGGCTGGGCACGCCGCCGGGGAAGGAGAACTGGCGGAACAGCGTGCGCATGCCGTCGGCGTCCCGGCCGACGTCCGGGTAGACCTCGGAGTAGACGCCGTCCAGCCAGGCCGTGGCGACGGCCGCGGGTCCGCCGTGGCCGGGGCCGACGATCCACATCATCTCGGTGTCGCGGCGGCGGACCTGGTGGTTGAGGTGGGCGTAGACGAAGGCGAGGCCCGGCGTGGTGCCCCAGTGGCCGAGCAGCCGCGGCTTGACGTGCCGGGGGGCGAGCGGCTCCCGCAGCAGCGGGTTGTCCATCAGGTAGATCTGGCCGACGGACAGGTAGTTCGCGGCCCGCCAGTACCGGTCGACCTCCTGGAGTTCGGCGGCGGTGAGGCTCTGGCGGGGAACGTGCTCGGTCGCGGTCATCCGTCTTTCCTCCGCTCGGTGGACGTCACCCCGGTTCCACTACCGACGCCGCCGCCGTTCTATGCGGATCCCGCCCGCACCGGGGCGGGCGGCCCGGTGCGGGCGGGGAGAAAAGAGGATGCGCGCGGGGGCGCGGTGTGTGACAGTCCCCCCATGGACAACGACGATCCGGTCCCGGCCGCCCGCCCGTCGGCCGCGGAGCTGGCCCGCGCGCCGCTGCCGCTGCGCGGCCGGGTCGCCCTGGTCACCGGGGTGAGCAGGCGCGCGGGCATCGGCTACGCGGTGGCGCGGCGGCTGGCCGCCTACGGGGCGAGCGTGTTCTGCCACCACTACCGGCCGCACGACGAGGAGCAGCCGTGGGGCGGCGACGACGTGGCCGCGGTGCTCGCGGGGGTGCGGGAGGCGCTGGCCGCCCCCGGCGCGCGGGTGGCCGACCTGTCGGCGGACCTGGCCGACCCGGACGCGCCGCGCCGGGTGGTGGCCGCGGCGGTCGCCGAGTTCGGGCACGTGGACGTCCTCGTGGCCAACCACGCGCTGAGCGGGCGCGACGGCCGCCTGCCCGAGGTGGACGCGGCGATGCTGGACGCGCACTGGGCCGTGAACACCCGGTCCGCGCTGCTGCTGGCCCGGGAGTTCGCCGCGCAGCACGACGGCCGCGCGGGCGGGCGGGTGGTCTTCATGACCTCCGGCCAGGCGCGGCCCATGCCCGACGAGATCTGCTACGCCGCGGCCAAGGGGGCGCTGGCCGCGATCACGCCGAGTGTCGCCGCGGAGCTGGCGCGGCGCGGCATCACGGTGAACACGGTCAACCCGGGCCCGGTGCAGACCGGGTACATCACCCGGGAGCTGATGGACCGGCTGCGGCCGATGCTGCCGTTCGGCCGCTGCGGCTTCCCCGACGACCCGGCGCGGCTCGTCGCCTGGCTGGCCACCGACGAGGCGCGGTGGATCACCGGCCAGGTCATCCACAGCGAGGGCGGGTTCACCTACTGACGCGGGGCGTGCCGGGACGGAGCCGCCCGACGGTCCGGCATCCCCTTCGCCCGGTTCGTACTGTTACTTCTTGACAAGTCACCTCAAGGTGGCCATGCTCACCGAACATCCGTTTCCCCTCCCGCACGGAGCGTAGTCATGAACGATTTCCTCCTCGTCCTGGCGGGTGGCGCCGTCAGTCTGGTGACCAGCGCCACCGTCACCTGGCTCCAGGGGCGCTACGCTCGCCGGGCCGAGGCTCGGGCGGCCTCGCGCACCGCGACCCGCCAGTTGACCAGCCTGCTCATCGCGCAGCGCGACGCCCCCGAGAGCGCCTCGTCGAGGACCGCGCTGGCCGAGGCGGAACTGCTCGCCGCGACCATCACCGCGCGCCGCCCCCGGGAGGCGGTGCAGGAGGTGATCCGCCTGCTCCGCGAGAGCAGCCTGCCGGAGCTGGAGCAGCTCAGCGGGGTCCCCGCCGCGCGGGCCCGGCAGATCCTGTGCGACCACGGCCTGGCCGTCCTCGGCGCGCACCTGCGCGGCGACCGCCTGCCGCAGCCTCCCGAGACCCTGCGCGACATGCGCAGCGTGGAGAACGAGGCGCTGAACATCCGCGCCGGCGGCGCCGCCTCGTCCGAGGACGAGTCGAACGGCTTCCTGCCGCCCGAGGACCCGCTGTCCGCGGGTGCCCCCGAGATCCCCTCCCGCAAGGTGCGCAGCCGCCCACGCACCACCCGCAAGAGCACCGCCAAGAGCCCCGACCTGCTGGACTGAACCGCCGCGCACCCGCCTTGGCCTCCCGACGTTTCAGCACGTCGCCACGGGTAACCGGAAAAGAAGGACCAGGGAGGTGGCCATGGGCGGACCGGCGGAGAACAGGACGGGACAGTCCTTCCTCGGATGGCTGCTGCGACTTCCGTTCCAGGGCAGTACGTGGCGGAGGACGCTGTACGCGATCATCTCCCCGCTGGTGGGGGTGTGTCTTCTCGTCGTGGCGGTCTTCGGTGGCCACCGCACCGCCGCCCGGGTCCGGCGGCAGCTCGCCGTGAGCCTGCTCGACGCCTCGCCGGGCCGCGCCGCTCCCACCTGGCCGAGGGTGGTGGGCCACGGACTGGTCTCGCTGCCCTTCGACATACTCGCCGCGGTGTTCGCCGGCTACGGCTGGGCCATCGTGGTGCTGAACATCGCCTATCCGATCCGGCTGCTCGCCGAGCCCGACGTCGCCACCCTCACGGCCGGCGCGTGGGGCGGCCCCTCGCTGGCGGGGGCGTGGCTGGTGCACGCGCTGGGCGGACTGGTGGCGCTCTGGCTGGTCCCGCTGCTGGTGGTCGCGCTCACCCGGGTGCAGTCGACCCTGGCGTCGGTGCTGCTGTGGCCCCCGGCGCAGCCGGCCACCCTGCGGGGCGCACGAACGCAGTGAGGCGGTCGGTCCCCGGATCGGCGAATCAGTCGATACGCCCCTCGGGGCGCAGGACCCGCTTGCCGACGGCGCGCTCTGCCAGCTCGGGTGCGGCCTCTCCGGCGCCGGTCAGGTCGACGGCGTCGATGTCGGGGTGCGCGGCGAGCAGCGGCGCGAGGTCGGCGGTCGCGCCGGTGAGCAGGGCGACCAGGCCGTCCGGCAGTTCCGCCTCGGCCAGCGCCTCGGGAGGGTCAGCGCGGGCAGCGGCGCGCGCTCGCTGACCGCCACCACCGCGGCGTTGCCGCCCGCGACCACCGGGGCGAGCAGGGACACCAGGCCCAGCAGCGGGCCGAACGGCGGGGCGACGATCGCGGCGACGCCGAGCGGCTCCCGCCCGGCGCACGCGCCCTCGGCGATCCGCTCGGCGTAGTGGGTCCACCGGTCGGCGGCGGTGGCCACCAGGCGTTCGGCCAGGTCGCGGGTGACCCCGTCGGCGTCGACGACCTCCTGGACCAGGCGGGCGCGGCGGGCGCGCAGCGCGTCGGCGATCCGGTCGAGGACCTGCGCCCGCTGCCCGGCGGGGCGCCGTGCCCAGTCCCGGGCGGCCGTGCGGGCCGCGCGCACCGCGCGGTGGGCCTCGGCCTGCGAGGTCCGGGGCACCCGGCCCAGCGGGGTCCCGTCGTGGGCGGTCACCGGGTAGCTGTCCGCGGGGCCGCCCGGACCGGCGGCCGTCTGCGCGGCGGCGTCGCCTCCCGTGTCGCTGGTCATCGCCGTCCTCTCCGTACGGGCACCGCCGACGCGGCCGCAACCGCGGCCGGTCCGTCGGCTCCGCCGAAGAGCATAGTGTCGCACCGCGTCCGCTTCATCCGGTTTCTGCCACCGTTCGGTCACGCTGCGCCCCACCGGCCGCCGCGCGCTCCCGCCGCCCCGGCGCATCTTTCCGGCACCTGCGGGCAGTTGGGGAGTGTCTCAGATAAATCGGGAGGTAAGCATGGAAATCGGCGGCGGTTTCTTCGGCACCATCATCAGCGCGCTCTTCGTGGGCCTGATCGTCGGTGCGCTCGGACGGCTCATCGTCCCCGGAAAGCAGGACATGCCCATCTGGCTGACCATCGTCATCGGCATCGCCGCGGCCCTGGTCGGCACCGCGATCATGGCGAGCTTCACCAGTTCCTTCTGGCTGACCCTGATCGTCCAGGTCGCGCTGGCGGCGGTCGGCGTCTACCTCATCGCGATGATGCGCGGCGGACGCCGTCGGCACAGCCCTGCCTGACGGCAGCGGCGCCCGGACCGCACGGAGCCCGCGTCCCCCGAGGACGCGGGCTTCTTCGTGTCCGCAACCGCGACAAGGAAGATCACGCCTCCCGTTTCTGGAATGTCCCACGACCGGACGGCCGGAGGAACCGGCGGCGCGGGAACCGTCTCTCCCCGCATTCTCCTGCTCTTTTCCGTCGGGGAATCCCCGTGCCTTTCTTCTCCTCCGCTCCGGCCCCGCCGGTGCCCCGCGCTCCCGCGGAGCGCACTCCGCGGGAGCCGACGCGTGCCCGCACTCCTCTTCCCCGACAGGTCATGCGGGCGGAGAACAAAAAAGGAGGACCGGAATACCGTTCCAGGGCGTTAGGGACCGGTTACCGGATAGCCGTCCCCCGTGCGATCCGATGCGACGCCCAGGAATGGTGATGCCCATGAGCGATGACGCCCGAGGCCCGATCCAGGCGACGCGGACCTTCCCGGGGACGGCCGAGAACTGCGGCCGAGTGCGTTCCTGGGTCCGCTCCCTGCTGCTCTCCTATCCAGCCGTCCGCGACTCGGTGGAACTGGTCGCCAGCGAGCTGTTCACCAACGCGATCAGACACACCAGGTCAGGGCAACCGGGCGGGACGGTCCGGGTGGCCCTCACCACCGTGGGCGACCCTCCGACGCTGCTGCGTCTGGAGATCACCGACCAAGGCCAGCAGTCCCAGGTCCCCCGGCAGGCAGCCCGCGCCGTCCTGCCGCCCGAGGAGGCGCAGAGCGGACGCGGCCTGTTCATCGCCTCCGTGCTGTCCCGCGCATGGGGGCGTTTTCCATCGGACGGCGCCCGACCGTCGGACCAGGGCCTCGAAGCGTCCGACGGTTCGATGACCACCTGGGTGGAGTTCCTGCTCGTCCCCGAGATGGAAATGGCCGGGAGCCCGTGATCGGCTCCCGGCCTCCGCCGTCCAGGGCACCGTGGGCCGGGGAAGACCGCTGCGCGGTCCCCGGCCCGCTCAGTGCGCCTGGGTCACCGTGGCGGCCAGTCGGAACGAGACGGTCGCCCCGGTGGAGGCGGTTTCCTCCCCTCCGGTGAAACGCAGTCTGAGATGGACGGTGCGGGTCTGCCCCACGGGCAGGCTCCCCAGGTCGGAGGCGACGACCCGGCCCTCGGGAGCCGCCTGGTCGGCGACCGGCTCCCACCGCAGCGCCGGGTCGTGCCAGTCCTGCCCGGGATCGGTGCTGACCGCCACCTCCAGCGCCCGGCTCAGCGCCCCGGAGCCGGCGGTCCCCCCGTCGACGACCTCCACCGTCTCCAGGGCGGAGATCCTCCCGTCCAGGTCCCCGGTGTTGCGCAGCGACACCGTGAACGCGCCCTCCTCCGGCCACATCAGGTCCGGCCCCGCCTCGGAGAAGTCGACCCGGACCGGGCCCGCCCCGCTCAGCGAGGTGGTGAGCGCGACGTCGAGGCGCCCCGCCGAGACCGGCAGCGCCTCGGTGGCGGTCCGCGCGGTGAACGCCGCCTGAGTGGTCACCAGGACCCCGCACACCGCTGCCGCGGCGGCCGCGACGCTGGCCGCCGCCAACGCGGGTCCGCCGAGCCTCGTCCTCTTCATCCGCCCCCTGTCACGCCTGGCCGAGAGTGATGTCGAACATGAACTCGGTCCCGGCTCCCTGGAAGAGATTGTCGTACTCGGGCGCGCCGTCGGGCCACCGGAGCTGGAAGTGGAGGGCGCTGGACCGGCCCGGCCGGATCGGGGCGGGCCGCCGGGGCAGGCGGTCGAGCACCGGCCCCGGGTCCAGTCCGACCCAGCCGCTGCCCTGGGACCAGTTCGGTCCGTGGTCGCCGGAGACGAGGCTGTACCTGATCTCCAGGGCCTCGCTGAGGTCCGGCCGTCCCTCGCTGGTGACCACCACGTCGATGGAGTCGATCAGCGCGGGAAGCGAACCGGTGTTGGTGATGACCAGGGTGTAGGACTCGGTGGAGGACTCCGGCCAGCGTCCCCCCGGTGCGGCCCCGTCGAGGCCGACCAGGCCGCTGCTCCCGTTCGGACTGCGCTCGTCCACCTCGACCGTGAGGTCGCCCGCGGTGATCTGGCCGGGCTCGGAGACCGCACTCGCGGAGAAGTAGGCGTAGGTACCGCCGACGGTCAACAGCAGCGCCGCGCCGGCCGTGGCGACTCCCAGGGCCAGAGCGGTCCTCTTCCTCATGCTCGCGCCTCATCTCCCCGGATTCCTGCGACCGCCCCGCACCGGCTCCCTTCCGGTGCGGGCGCGCCACGGCTAGTTCCCCTGGTTGACCTGGTCCAGGTTGACCCGGAACTTGAAGGAGGTCGTCGCGTTCATGTACGGGTTGTCCTCCTCCGGGCTGCCGTTGGGCCATTCGATCTGGAAGTAGATGTAGACGGAGTGGCCCGCGGGCACCAGCTTGATCCCGGGGAGGTTGGTCAGCGTGCCGCTGTCCAGCGGCTCGAAGCCGGGGTTGCCGAAGGAGCCGGGCTCGAAGTCGAGCTGTTTGACGACGGCGCGGATCTGCAACCGGTCGGCCAGGTTCGGGGTGCTGCCGGTCAGGTCGACGATCTCCAGGGAGCTGATCTCGCCGTCGATGCTTCCGGCGTTGGTGACCTTCAGCCGGTACCACTTGTGGCCGATGTGGGGAAAGGTCAGGTCCTCGACGTAGACCTCGCCGGGGGCGGCGTTGGTGACGTTGACCGGGCGGTTCGACACCCCCTGGCCGGACTGGTCGACGAGGACCTCCAGGTCACCGGCGGTGATCGCCTGCTCGGCGGTCTGCGCGCTGTCGGTGAAGTAGGCGTAGGTGCCGCCGGTGATCGCCACCGCGGCACCGATCAGCGCCGCCGCGCCCAAGCCCGCGACCAGTCTTTTCCTCTTGCTCATCCTGGTGGCCACAACGGCCCTTCCTTTCACGCCGCATCGGCGAAGCCGGGGGAGTTCGCGAGGGGCAGCAGAACCGGAGGCGGCGGCCCCGAGGGTGCGCCGGGGGCAGGCCGTGCGCCGAACCGTCCCGTTGCGCGCCGGGGATGCCGAAGCGGCGCAGCGGGACCGTCAGGGGGATGTGGCGCGGACCGGCTGCCCGGAGTGCCTCCGCACGGCGCTGCGGAAGCGCCCCGCCGCCGAACTCTCCGGTTCTGCTGTGTAGAGACTCTGCCGATTCGGCGGGTCCGCGGTCATCCCCAAAGTGAACGAAGTCGTTTCCCCCTTTTTGGCGATGAGCCGTCTCTCCGTCTTGGGCAGTCTGGTCGGTGACATCCGTGGTCGTGGGCCGGACCGCCGGAAACAGCCCGCGACGCACCCCGGTTCGAGGATCGAGGGGTTGATGAACCGCGCTGACTCCGACGTCGAGGCTGCGACGCGGCTGCCGGGTCCGCTGACCGCGGCAGGCCGCCTCCTCGGCCTGGCCGCGGTGTTCGCCGGCGTGTCGGCCGCGGTCGTCCTGCCCTTCCTGCCCCTGGAGGGGACGAGCGCCGCCTTCACGGTGCGCGCCACCACCCCGCCCTTCGAGGTGCTCGCCCCGTCGGTCTCCCCGTCTCCGTCTGCCTCCCCGTCCCCGTCGGCACCCGCACAGACGCCCCCCGCGGCGTCCCCCTCGCCCTCCGCACCCCCGACGGAGCCGGACACCGGTCCGGAGCTTCCCCCGGGAGGGGCCGGGGAGCAGACTCCCCCGAGCGGTCCACCCCGACCGGACGGCCAGGACCGTCCGCCCCGCTCCCCCCACGGCGGCCCGTCCCTCTTCGGCTCGGACCCGCCCGCCGTGCGAGAACCGAGAGGCGACCACCTTGTTCAGGAGTGAGCACCACACCGCACGGTCGACCACCGCACGGGTCGCCGCGGCCCTGTTGTGTCCCGTCCTGTTCCTGGCTTCGGGGACCTCGGCGCTGGCCGAGCAGCCTCCCCGGTCCGGAGGGACGCTCCGGGTCGACCGAGAGGTGGACGTGAGCGGCCTGTACGACTTCAGCGTGTCGGACATCGCCCCCGGATACCGCGAGTCCTGGCTGGTCAACGTGGTCAACGAGCGCCCGGAGCCGGTGACGCTCGGTCTGCGGGTGGACAGCCTGCACAACAGCGACAACGGGTGCAACGGCTCCGAGTCCCGCGTCGACGACACCTGCGAGGGCGAGGGCGAACTGGGCGACCACCTGGAGTTACGGCTGGGCATCCCGGGCAACACCCGCCTGTTCAGCTCCCCGCTGAACGAGGCCGTCTCGGGCAGCGGCCAGATCATCACCGTCCCCGCCCGGGGCGAGGCCGAGGTGGTGGTCGGCCTGAGCCTGCCTTTCGGCACCGGCAACGAGGTGCAGACCGACTCGGTGGACTTCGTGCTGGTCTGGCGGGCCGAGGCGATCACGGGCACCGCGCCGGTGGTGCTGGAGGACGGGGTGGAGCTGCGGTCGACCGCGGTCGGCAGCGGCCCCTCCGCGGACCTGGCGCTGACCGGGGCGCGGATCATGCTGCTGGTGGGTCTGGCCGTGGCGTTGGTCGCGAGCGGGGGCCTGGTCTTCTTCCTCGCGACGGGGCGCGGAAGCACACAACAACCGTCGGCGGACCAGACCGCCGATTGCTGATGCTTCCTGACGCCTAATGAGGTATGCCGGGAAAACTCTGAGTCACGTGTTCCATCCCGTTCTTTATCAATTCTCCGTAAAATCGCTGACGTGCAGCACGATCTTGTGCTGCTGCCTCCGTCCGTTCGGCGCGTTGTGCGGGAACGGGCTTTCCGTCCCGCGCGCCCGCGCGGCCCGCGACGGTGACCAGGCCCGCGAGGCACGCGAACGCGAAGGGGAGATCGCATGGACAACCGCCCCGGCCCGCTCGACGGCACAACACCGCCTTCCGGAGAATCCTCCGAGAACGGCCACGTGGCAGAAGAGCCGGGCTCTCGCCGCCGGGGGCGTTCCGTCGTCCTCCGCCTCCTCTCCGCGCTTTTCCAGACCGCGGTGGCGGTCCTCGTGCTCGTCGCGCTGGTGATCGTCGTGTCCGTCGCGCTCCTGCCCCGCATCACCGGAGCACAGGCCCTGATCGTGCTCAGCGGCAGCATGGAGCCCACCCTCCCGGTCGGCTCGGTGGTGATCGCCCGTCCCGTCGACCCGGCCGAGATCGAGGTGGGCGACGTCATCACGTTCACCCACGCCACGCCCGCGCAGACCGAGATCGCCGACCCCGCGGCCGTCCCCCTGGTGACCCACCGGGTCATCGACGTCGAGACGACCGACGACGGCCTGCTCTTCCACACCCAGGGCGACGCCAACACGGTCCCCGACGATCCCCCGGTTCCCGCCTCCGCCGTCCGGGGACGGCTGTGGTACCACATCCCCTACTTCGGCTACGCCCAACAGGCCCTGGTCCAGGGGCCGACCCTCCTCTACGCACTGGCCGGTCTGCTCTTCGTCTTCGGCATCTGGCTGCTTAGCGTGGCGCTCGGCAGCGACGAACCGTCCGAGAGCGACAAGAAGCAGTTGACGCATCCCGGGACAGGGGAAGGGGGCACGTCGTGACGAACCGCGTCGCGCCCCGGTCCCCGCGGTGAAGGACGGTCCATCCGTGCGCAGACTCCTCGTGGAATCGGCCGTGCTCCTGGCGCTGGTCATCGGCAGCGCGTTCACTCTCCTCGCCCTGGAGGCCCAGTTCCGCCTGACGATCGGGGCGATGGCGGCCATGGCGATGTTCGCCGCGGCCGCCGCGGTGGCCGCCGGCTTCTCCGCCGAACTGGTCGCCCGGCTCTCCGAGCAGCGGTCCCTGCGCCGGGTCGCGGCCGCGATGCTGCTCTACGGCATGGTGGTCATCCCGACCACGGCCTCGGGGCTGGCCGCGGCCACCGTCGACACCATCGTGGTGGCCACCGTCCGGCACACCGGGACCCTGCTGACGATCGTCCTGCTGCTGCTCACGGTGGTCCCCTTCGACCGCCCCCACCCCTGGCCGCTACGCCCGCTGCGCACGGGGTCCACCGGACTGCGCGGCCTGCTCCTGGCACTGGTGGCCTCGCTGGCCGCGGGGGCGCTCGCCGCGGCCTTCCCGGAGGTCGCCTACCAGGTGATCCGCTCGCCCTTCCTGCACTACGGCACCGCGCTGCTGTGGTTGCAGGTGGCCCTGACGGTGCTGGTGACCGGGGTGCTGCGGCGCAACCGCATGCTGGTGTGGCTCGGCTTCGGCCAGCTCGCCGTCGCCCTGGGCCACGCCCCCCGGTTCTGGAACGGCGACCCGCTGCTGTACTCGCCGCTGCTGGTGCCGGGGATCCGCGTGGTGGGCACGTCCCTGATCCTGCTGGCCGTGCTCCAGGTGGCCTACCGGACCTACCAGCGGTTCCACCTCGACCGGGAGCGGCTCGCCGAGGCCGAGGCCGAGGCCGTGGAGGCGCGCAGGCGGCTGTCCACGCAGGCGCACGAACTCCGCAACGCCCTGGCCGGGGTGGACGGCGCGGCCCAGTTGCTCGCCATGGACGACCCGGAGGGCACCGTCGACCGCGCCGCCCTGCGCGCCGCGCTCTCGGCCGAGCTGAACCGGATGCGGGCGCTGCTGTCCCCGCAGCCGGAGCGGCACCGGCAGGAGGGCACCCGGCTGCGCCCGCTGCTGAAGCAGATGGTGCTGATCCGGCGCGGCAACGGCACCCTGATCGACCTCACGGTCGAGCAGGACCCGGTCGTGGCCATGCCCCAGGACGCGGTCGCGCAGGTCGTCACCAACATCCTCGCCAACTGCGAGCGGCACGCTCCCGGCGCGCACGTGTGGGTGACGGCGCACCGGCTCGGCGACCGGGTGCGGGTGCGGGTCCAGGACGACGGTCCGGGCATCCCGCCCGGCCTGGAGGAGGAGGTGATGCGGCACGGCGTCAAAGGCAGCGACTCGATCGGCGACGGCATCGGCCTGGCCGTGTGCCGGGAACTGGTCGAGAAATACGGGGGACGTTTGCAAATAGAAGCAAATGATCCAGAACGTCCCGGATGCGTTGTTCTTATTGATCTGCCCGTAAAGTCACGACCAGAGGGGGGACCCGCCGGACAGCCCTGACCAGCGCTGACCACCGGCCGCACCCCTCCGAACCCCCCATTCACGACCGCCACGAGCATCGGGAGCGGCAATGCCGAGACCTCACCGTCCGGTTTCCCCGTCGGTATTCATCGTCGACGACCACGAACTGTTCAGCACCGCCGTCGAGACGATGCTGCGCAGCCGTGGCATCCCCGCGGTACGCGCCCACTCCCTGATCCCGCAGGACGTGCTCGCCCAGGCCGCCGAGCTCCAGCCGTCCCTGGTCCTGCTCGACCTGGACCTGGGCACCGACCCCGAAGGGCGCCCGCTGGACGGGGTGTCGCTGGCCCGGAACCTGAGCCGCGACGGCTGGCAGGTGCTGCTGGTCACCGGAAGCACCGAGCGGCCGCGGATCGCCGAGGCGATCGCCGCCGGGGCCGGGGCCTGGCTGTCCAAGTCGGTGCCCTTCGAGGAGCTGATCTACGCCATCCTGGACGGTTTCGCGGGCCGGCCGATGATGGACCCCAAGGAGCGGCAGAGCCTGCTCGCCGAGCACCGCGCCCTACAGGCCCAGCGGCGCTCCACCAGCCAGATGTTCAACCAGCTCACCAAGCGGGAGCGCCAGGTGCTCGACGCGCTGGTGGAGGGCAAGCGCGCCAAGGTGATCGCCGCGGAGTCCTACGTCTCGATCGCCACGGTCCGCTCGCAGATCCGGTCGATCCTCGCCAAGCTCAACGTGAAGTCCCAGCTCGAAGCCGTCGCCCTGGTGAAGTCGCAGGAGGGATGACCCCCGCCCGCGTCTGCGCAGGTGGCGGGCGGGGCACGGGGAAATTTTCCGGGCTGCGATGTTTGGCGCTCCCCTTCGCGGTCAGCACTGTCAGCGGGGGGGATGGCAAGCGGGCGGTGGTTTCCGGGGGGATGAACCGCCGCCCGCCTCTCTTCAGGTCCGCCCGTCCGAGCCCGGGCGCCTGCGGCTCTGCCCCGGTGCGGGCCCGGGGTCAGGCTCCCAGGTAGTGCTCCCGGGCCGGGCGGGTCAGCACCAGGACGATCACCGCCACCGGCAGGAGGAGCTGGGTGAGCGCGACCGCCTGGGCGGCCGCGAGCAGCGTGGCGGCGACGGCCAGCACCTGCACGAGGAGGGCGACCGCCAGCACCGGCCAGCCGCGGCGGTGCATGAGCAGTCCCAGCACGAGCTGCGCCCCTCCGGAGGTCCCGGCGGCCACCAGGTGGCTGCCCGCTTCCGCCGCGGACACCCCGCCCAGCAACTGCACGGCGGTCTGCACGAACACGAGGCCCGCCATCACGAACACCAGGATCCTGGCCCAGCGGACCGGGCCGGGCAGTACGTCGTGCACCGTTCTCTCCGCTCCTCGTCCTGTTCAGCGGCCTCTGGGAACGTGCGGGCCCGGCCGGGGACCCGCCCCGGGAATCCGCCGGGGCAGCTTCCCGTCCGGGGCGGCCTGCACGCCCGGCGCCTCCGGCCCACCGCGCGCGTCCCGCGCCTCCTGGACGGCCGGTCCGGGCGTCGGCTGCGCCATGCGCTGCTGCTCCTCCTGGTAGCTCAGGTAGGGGTCGTCGATGTCGTCGAACTCGACCAGCACGCCCTCGGGGAGGACGGTGGCCCGGGTCGCACGCTTGAGGTGCTTGCCCGCGACCCGGCCCGCGGCGACGGCGCGCTGCCGGTCCCGTTCGGTGAAGGCGTCCAGGATGACGCGCGGATGGTCGCGCAGCCCCTCCGCGATCCGCTCGACCAGGTCGGGCTGCCGCTCGTGATCGGATACGCCCGGCAGCCGGAAGGGCTCACCGGGAGTGGGAAGGGGGGAGACAGGCATCCAGTAGTCCGGTTCACACGCTGAGTTGCTGTTTGGCTTCTGGGTCGTCCCGCTGAACCCGGGCGGTGGACAGCGGTAACGACCTGACCGCTGAGATTCCCACTCACCCTACGCCACAGTCAACGGTACTCTTCCGCATACCACGGCGTGCCAAGGCCCGCCCCCTGGGGCCACCTCGTCGTGCGATCCCCATGAGGAATCTCATAGGATCATCCTCGGCCCCCTCATCACCCTTTGCACCTTTTTTCACTCGGTGTCCTGGCGTGCCGACTCCCTCGCGGAGTCCGCCTACTCCTTCGCGGAAAGCCCTCATGTCCGACGACGCTTCCAAGCCTGCCGACCCTTCCCCGGATGCCCCGCCGCCGCGCCGCCGCAAGCGACGGGTGATCCTGTGGATCTCTCTGGGCCTGGCCGTCTCCCTGCTCGCCTGCCTCGGCACGGCGTACGCCTACTACCGGTCGCTGCGCGCCAACATGGTCCAACACGACCTGGCCGTCATCCTGCCCGAGGACGAGCGCCCGCCGAAGATCAGCGACGCCGTCAACATCCTCTTCATCGGCTCCGACGGCCGTAAGGGCGGCAACGCCGCCTACGGCGGCCGGGACTTCGTGGGCGAGCGCTCCGACGCCCTGCTGCTGGCCCACATCTCCCCCGACAACGGGGTCATCGTCGTCAGCTTCCCCCGCGACTCACTGGTCGACCTGCCCGACTGCGAACCCTACGGGGAGACCGAGGGCACCTACGGCTACTACGGCATGATCAACGCCGCGCTGTTCCACGGCGGGCCGCCGTGCGTGGTCAAGACGATCGAGTCGCTCACCCAGATCCGCATCGACCACTTCGTCCACGTGAGCTTCGTGGGCTTCCGGGAGATGGTCGACGCGATCGGCGGCGTGGAGATGTGCATCCCCGAGCCGATGCACGACGAGCGCTCCAAGCTCGACCTGGAGCCGGGCACCCAGGTCCTCGACGGGGAGCAGTCGCTGTCCTTCGTCCGGGCCCGCTACGAGATCGGCGACGGCGGCGACCTGGGCCGCATCGACCGCCAGCAGATGTTCCTCGGCGCGCTGGCCTCCCAGATGCTCAGCAAGCAGATCCTGGCCAACCCCGCCAAGCTCGACGCGCTGCTCACCTCGGTCACCCAGTACACCGCGACCGACGCGGAACTGACCCTGGACACCATGCTGTCCATCGGGTTCACCCTGTCCGACGTCAAGCCGCAGAACATCACCTTCTACACGGTTCCGTCCTGGCCCGCGCCGTGGGACCCCAACCGGGTGGTCTGGAACGAGGAGAAGGCCGAGCGCCTGTTCCGCGCCATCAACGAGGACGAACCGGTGGACGACGCGCTGCTGGAGACCGGGCGGCCCCAGACCGAGCCCAGCCCGTCGATCAGCTCCACCCCGTCCTACCCGGCGGAACCCTCCCCCCGCCCCCAGCATCCGGAGCCGACCCCGTCCGCGACCCCCTCCGACGCGATCGAGGGGCGCGACGCGACCTCCAACCCGTGCGTCAACGGCCTCGGCCTGGGCACGGAGAGCGACGAACGGTAGGAGCAGCGCGCGGCCGAGCGGCCGCGCGCACGGAAAAGGCGAGGCCGACCGGGTCCGCGCTCCCGGTCGGCCTCGCTATTGGGCGCTCAACGGCTGTGGAGTCTGCCCGGCACAGCCGAGGTGAGGAGTTCTTCGCGCCCGCCCCCGCGGGGGCATCCCTGGTGGCGGTCGAGGACCGCACTCCCGACCGCCACCTTCAGTCAACTCCAGCCCATGCGAGAGCAACATCGGCACAAAGACCGCATATACCCGGGGCTTTGGTCCCGGGGCACGTCTGAACTCGCAATATTTTCCGCTCAGGGGGTCCCGCTCGGGGCTGAGGTCGTGCTACGGTCGCTGATCACAGCGAGTAGTCACTTTCTGCAAGCAAAGAATTACTCAAAGTGTTCACATGTTGGCGTCACCTGCGGAGGGCACCATGGCGTGGAGGAGGCGAGCGGCGCGCGCGTCGCTCCTGCGCGGTCCCGGCCGCGCAGCCCGGCCCCGCCCGGAACGCCGCGCCGTGCTCCTCGGTGGGTTTACCGTGGCCACCCGGACGCTCGGGGCGACGGCCCCGACGCTCACCGACCCGCCCGACCTCCTCCCCGCGACCGTCCCGGCCGCCGCGGAAACGGCCGAGAAGGCCGCCGCCCTGACCGGAGCCGCCCCGGCCGCCCGCCCGGAACCGCCCACCCTCCCCCACGACTCCACCGGAACCGCCCACGGCTGCGCCCCGATCCCCCAACCCCGAATCTTCCCGAGCGCCGAGACCGCCCGGAACGGCGGCTCCACGCGACCGTCCCCGCCCGCGGCCCCCGCCCTCTCCCCGTCCGCACCGGCCCGGCAGCGGGAATCCTCCACCACCGCGGCGTCCGCCGTCCCCCTCCCCCACCGGTCCGCCACGGCCGTCCCGGCCGCCGCGCCGCCGACACGGCACCAGGCGGCCGCCCCCTTCTCCTCCCCCGACTGACGCCCGCCCGGGCCGGCGCCGCCCCGCACGACGACACCGCCGTTCCGCCCGGTCCGCGATCCCAGCCCGCCCTGGGAGCTGTCCTGAGCTCCGCCCGCCGCGGGGTTCAGGTCAGCCGAGCGGTCCGTCACTCCCTCGGCTGACACACCGGAACGGCGAGCCGCGGCCCGTACCCGCGGCTCGTGCCCGGTCACACGTCCCGTGCTTTCCCCGAACACCGATTCAGTGAGGAAGACCCATGTTCGCAAAGATCCGCATCACCGCGAAGACCCTGATCCTCTCCCTGGGGACCGCCGGCCTGTGCGTCCTGGGCGGCGGTGTCGCCTTCGCCGCCGCACCGGCCGTGGGCCTCACCGGCATCGGCTTCAGCCTGCCCGGCGAGCAGCCCGCCGCGGAGCCCCTGCCGAGCGGCCGGACCGCCGAGCGCGCCCCGATCACCGGGACCTCGGACAGTCCCGCGGTCTCGGGTGACCTGGCCGTACTGCCCAAGGGTCCGGACACCGTGCAGGAGCTGGTCGACGAGCTCGACCGCCAGACCATGCGCGACGGGGGCGACCTCGGCCTGCTGCTCGACGGAACCGCGGGCGTCGCGCCGGACGTCGTGCCGCAGCGCGGCGTCGCCGACCCCACCGAGCAGTTGGGCCTGTCCACCGAGGGCCTGCTCGGCAAGGGCCTGCTGGGCAACGGCCTGCCGCTGTAGCCGCGGAAAGCACCGGGGCCGACCGGTCCGCGCGACCGGTCGGCCCCGCTCGGGTCAGGAGCCGTCCGGCGGAGTCCAGTCCTCCAGGGACCAGGCCATCTCCCAGAACCGGACCTCGTAGTGGCAACTGGTCACGAACGCGCGCTCCATCCGCTCCCGCTCGGCGGGCCCCGCCTCGGCGGCCACCCGGTCCAGCAGCTCCCGCGTCCGGGCCAGCTTGTCCGACTCGTACGCCCCGGCGTAGAAGGACCACCAGCCGTGGAAGGGGTGGTCGGGGTCCAGGGGCGCCTCCCCGGTGAACCGCGCCGCGGCCCACAGGTAGGTCCACGGGCACGGCAGCAGCGCGGCCAGCAGCACGCCGAGCGTGTCGTGGCCCGCGGCCGTCATGTGGTTGATGTAGGCCTGCGCACTGGGCGCGAGCCGGTCGGCCTGGGCCTCCTCGTAGGACACCCCCGCGTACGCGCACAGCGCCTCGTGCGCGTGGCCCTCCTCGGCGAGGATGACCGAGACGCCGTCGTGGAAGAACCGCATCCACTCCCGGTCCGGGGAGAGCGCCAGCCCCAGCCCGTAACAGCGGACGTAGGCGGTCAGGTACTGGTAGTCCTGCCCGACGTAGTGCAGCACCTGCTCCCTGGCGAGGCTGCCCTCGCGCAGGCCCTTGAGAAAGGGGTGCTCGTAGAAGGCCTCGAACAGGTCAGCGTGCCGACGGCCCAGCTCCGCGGTGAAACCGGTCTCACCGGGGGCAACAGGGAGTACACCCACCGTTCCTCCGCTCGAATTACCGAGATCAGGTTCAACGGGTTCGGGCCCTCGGCCCATCTCAGTCCCGCATGGGACACCCCGCGTGGTCACCGTCACTCTAGCCCCGCCCCAGCGCAAGGAGACACGGCCGGGTAGCAGGATCCGCCGCACTGCCTGCCCACCTGCACCGTCTGGCTGAGGGCGGTGAGCCACCTCCACCAGCCTGGGCCGGGCCGCGACGTTGCGGCACCGCGTCACCGTCTTCCATGGCCCTGGGGGCACAGCAAGCGTCTGTTCTGTCCCTAGGGCCATGATCGTCAAGGCCGTGCCGGGGAGCGTCCGTGGCGTCCGGCGACAGGAGGGCTCCGGGCCGGTTCCGCGGTCCAGCGGGCAGGACACGAGCAGCCTGTGGGACTGCGGGGGCGTTGCCGACGGCTGGGGTGCCTGCCCAGGTTTTCCCGAGTGAAGGAAAACCGCCCGGGCCGCTGGTAAAGTCCCAGGTCGCCAAGGGTGCTCCCCGCGCACGCGGGGGTGGCGGTGACCCTCTTTGCCCGTGCGGTGGTCTGTTCAGGTTCGGGTGACGTGGGTGGGGCGGGCGGTGGTGTTGCCGGAGAGTCGGAGCATGGGCGGCAGGCCCCGGGAGTCGGTGTAGGAGGATCCGCCGCGCCGCTCCCGGGCAGCAAGGGGGACAGGGGGGCCGGGGGCGGCGCGGCGGAGGTCAGGAGTGTTCCGGGATGCGGCGTCCGGTCACGATGTCGGTCATGATGCGGATGTAGTGCGACCGGGGCCCCGGCGCCCAGGTGTCCAGCGGCAGCGTCTCCAGCAGCGACCGCTCCTCGGGGTCCTCGACCGCGTGGCCCACGCCGACCACCATCACCGACCAGCCGGTGCGCGCCTCCTCGTCGTAGTCGTCCACCTCGAACGCCACCACCGTGTCACGGGTGGCCTGCGCGAGCTTGGACTCCGGGGACGTGCGGATGACGATGTCGGTGCCCAGCATGGTGAAGTTGACGGGCTGGACCGCGGGGAGCGCATGGTCGGTGAAGACGATGCGGCCGATCGGGGCCTGGGCCAGCAGCCGCAGGCACTCCTCCCGGGTGAGCACCTCCAGCCCGGCCTTGTCGGTGACCGCCGTGTCATGCCCATCCACGTTCATGCGCCTCTCTCCTGGACGTTTCGCTTCCTCCCGGGAAGGGTCAGATCTGGCTCTTCGCGCGCAGTTGCGCGACGAGCACCGCCGCCTGGGTGCGGCGCTTGAGGTCGAGTTTCCCCAGCAGGCTGGAGACGTAGTTCTTCACGGTCTTCTCCGCCAGGAAGAGCCGCTCCCCGATCTGCCGGTTGGTCAGCCCCTCCCCGATCAGGTCGAGGATCTGCCGTTCCTGCGGGGTGAGCGCGGCCAGCGGGTCGGGCTTGCCGCCGTTGCCCCGCAGCCGCTCCAGCATGCGCCCGGTGCTGCGCGGGTCGAGCAGGGAGCCGCCCGCCGCGACCGTGCGCACCGCGCCCACCAGGTCGGAGCCGTGGATCTGCTTGAGCACGTATCCGGCGGCACCCGCCATGACCGCTTCGAAGAGCGCCTCGTCGTCGGCGAAGGAGGTGAGCATCAGGCAGGCCACCTCGGGATGGGAGGACCGGATCTCCCGGCACACCTCCACCCCCGAGCGGTCGGGCAGCCGCACGTCGAGCACGGCCACGTCCGGCTTGACCGCGGGGATGCGGCTGAGCGCCTGCTCCGCGGTGCCGGCCTCGCCGACGACCTTCAGGTCGTCTTCGTCCTCCAGAAGCGCGGCGACCCCCCGGCGCACCACCTCGTGGTCGTCGACCAGAAACACCCTGATCGGGCCGGGCGCGTCCGCCTGCGGCATGTCAGCCTCCCTGCTTCTCTCTCCTCTCTTCGACCGTAACGGCCGCGCTGTCGGGGCGCCTCGCCGAACGGCTCGATTACCCCTGCCGAAAGTCCCGAATCCGACGGGCTGCGGAAGCCTTCGCCCCTCCCGGCGGAGTCCGTGGGGGCGGCGAGAAAAGAGAGAAAAAATCCACTCAACGGGAATCCTGCCGGGGCGCCCTCCGTTACACAGGGCGTGGGTCGGTGCGGTAGCAAGTGTCCCCCGGGCTCCACTCACAGCCTTCGCGGAATACCGCGCTCGGACACCACCTCGGTGGTGGCCCGGGCGGTCCCGGAGCCGCGTTGCGCACCGCGCCGTGAGGCGACCGCCGTACCGACCCGCACCGCAGTCGCGTCCCGAGGTCTCCGGACCGCGGAAACACTCCGCCCGGGAAGTGACTGACGTCCCGCCCTGGTGTATACAGGGTGTGGATCGGTGCGGTAGCAAGTGTCCCCCGGGCTCCACTCATAGCCTTCGCGGAATACCGCGCTCGGACACCACCTCGGTGGTGGCCCGGGCGGTCCCGGAGCCGCGTTGCGCACTGCGCCGTGAGGCGACCGCCGTACCGCTCCGCAGACGTCGAAGCCCTCGCCGGGCCCGCCCCGGCGGGGGCTTCTGCGTCGCCGCAACGGATCAGAACCCGCCGATGCCGACGTACTTGACCTCCAGGTACTCGTCGATGCCCACGCTGCCGCCCTCACGGCCCAGCCCGGACTGCTTGACCCCGCCGAACGGCGCCGCCGGGTTGGAGACGACGCCCTGGTTGAGGCCGACCATGCCGCTCTCCAGGTTCTCCGCCATGCGCAGCGCCCGCCCCAGGTTCTCCGTGAACACGTAGCTGACCAGGCCGTACTCGGTGTTGTTGGCTTCGGTGAGCACCTCCTCCTCGGTGCGGAAGGAGATCACCGGGGCCACCGGCCCGAAGATCTCGGTGCGGGACACCTCGCTGTCCTTGGGCACGTCGGCAAGCACGGTGGGCTGGTAGAAGTAGCCGGGGCCGTCCCCGGCCTCCCCGCCGAGCAGCACCCGCGCCCCGCGGGTCACCGCGTCGTCGACCAGTTCCTGCACCTTGCCGCGGGCCTTGTCGTCGATGAGCGGCCCCACGTCCACCCCCGCCTCCGTGCCGCGGCCCACGCGCAGCGCCGCCATGCGCTCGGCGAGCCGGGCCGTGAACTCCTCGGCCACCCCGGCCTGCACGTACAGGCGGTTGGCCGCGGTGCACGCCTCGCCGATGTTGCGCATCTTCGCCTGCATCGCCCCGGTCACGGCGGCGTCCAGGTCGGCGTCGTCGAACACGATGAACGGCGCGTTGCCGCCCAGCTCCATGGAGGTGCGCAGCACCTGGTCGGCGCTCTGCTTGATGAGCGCGCGGCCCACCGGGGTGGACCCGGTGAACGACAGCTTGCGCAGCCGGCCGTCGCCCAGCAGCGGCCCGGTCAGCCCGCCCGCGTCGGTGGTGGGCAGCACGCTGAGCACCCCGTCGGGCAGCCCCGCCTCCTGGAGGACGTCGGCGAGCGCCAGCGCCGACAGCGGAGTCTGCTGCGCGGGTTTGAGGATCACGGTGCAGCCCGCCGCCACCGCCGGACCGATCTTGCGGGTGCCCATCGCCATCGGGAAGTTCCACGGGGTGATGAGCAGCGACGGCCCCACCGGCTGCCGCATGACGACCAGGCGGCTCTGCCCGTTCGGCGCGACCGAGTAGCCGCCGCCGATGCGCACCGCCTCCTCGGAGAACCAGCGGAAGAACTCGGCGGCGTAGGCGATCTCCGCCTTGGACTCGCCCACCGGCTTGCCCATCTCCAGGGTCATCAGCAGCGCCAGGTCGTCCTGGCGATCCACGAGCAGCTCGTAGGCGCGCCGCAGGATCTCCCCGCGGTCGCGCGGCGGGTACCCCGCCCAGAAGGGCTGCGCGGCGGCCGCCGCCTCCAGCGCGTCCAGCCCGTCGGCCCGCCCCGCGTCGGCCACCTCGCACAGCACCGACCCGGTCGCCGGATCCTCCACCTTGAACGTCGCCCCCGACCGGGCGTCCCGCCAGTGCCCTCCGACACACAACTGCTTGGGCACCCGCTCGACAACCCGCGCCTCGCGTTCCGTCGTGGCCATGACCGGACTCCTCTCGGTCGCGTCGGTCCTGCTCACCGTCTCGCGGTACGCCTGCCCTCCAGTCCTCACGGCTAACGGCCGCCCGGGACGGTCCCGGATTAATCGGTCCAGGCCATCCCCGGCGCTGTGCTACAGTTTTTCGTGTCGGCGAGCGGAGCAGCGCAGCCACACACAACCCAGCACTCGTAGCTCAACGGATAGAGCATCTGACTACGGATCAGAAGGTTGGGGGTTCGAGTCCCTCCGAGTGCGCGCACGTCAAAGGGCCGTTCCTCATCGAGGAGCGGCCCTTGTGCTAACGCTCTTGCTCACAGCTCTCCCGCACCGCCTGGGCGAAGGCGTCGGCCACCGCGGCCATCTGCTCCCGGACCACGTGCGCGTACACCCGCAGGGTCACCGACGGGTCGGCGTGCCCGAGGCGAGCAGCGACCAGGTGCACGGGCACCCCGGCCAGCAGCAGCGTGGTCGCGTGGACGTGCCGGAGATCATGCAGCCGTGCCGGCGGAAGCCGCTCAGCCGGTCCCGGTCCCTGCGCCGGTTCGTTGTACCTGCGGATCAACTGCCTCATCAATGAGGACACCGTGTCGGGGTGAATCGGCTCACCCCATGCCGTGGTGAACACGTAGCCGTCGGGGTCGCCTTTCCACGCCTCTCCCAGGACCTGACGTTCTCTGTCCTGTTCGGCACGGTGACGACGGAGCACGCCCACCGTCTCCGCGTCGAGGCCCACCACCCGGGACCGCCCGCTCTTGGGTGGAGCCTTCCACTCGCCTGCCGTCGATGACGGAGACCGAACGGGCGATGCGGACCTCCGCGGAGTCGAGGTCGACGTCCGGCCAGCGCAGGCACAGCAGTTCCCCGCGCCGAGCCCCCGTGTAGGCAGCCACGTGGAAGAACGCCCACAGCCGGTGGCTGCGTGCCGCCTCTTCCAAGAACACCTTCAGTTGGGCAGGTGTCCACACCTCCCCCGGCTCCGAACGCTTCTTACGAGGCCGCTTGGCCCGCTCCACGGGGTTGCTGGGGAGGAGCTGTTCAATCTCCACGGCGTCGCGGAACGCCTTGCGCAGCACGGCATGGACGTACTCGACCGTACGCGGCGACAGTCCTTTGCCGTCGCGCCCACCACTTGCCGAAAGATCTCGGTAGAGCTTGGTGATGGTTGCCGGACGGACCGCTTGCAACCGCATCTCCCCGATGCGGGGAACGACGTACCGATCAACGAGGAACCGGTACATCTGCAACGTTTTCGGCTTGATCTGCACAGAGTGCGTGTCCAGCCATTCGGTCAGATAGTCGGTCACGGTGACCTGGTTGCGTTCGATGTATTCGCCGCGTCGGGCTTTGACTCGTGCTTCGTCGCGGGCGGCTTTGGCTTCGTCTTCGGTGGCGAAGCCGCCGACCCACTTGGGTTTGCTCACTCCGGTTTCCGGGGCGGGGACGCGGATGACGTAGGACCAGGTCTTGCCGCGTTTCATCACGCCGTCGCGGAGCTTGCCCATCAGGCTGCCTCCTCCTGGTCGAGGAGGCCGGAGACGTAGTCGTCCAGTGCGGAGACGGGGATGCGGCGGGAACCGCCGATGCGCAGCGAGCGCACTGCCCCGGAGGCGAGCAGTTCGTAGAGCTTGCTTCGGGAGATCGCCAGCACGCGTGCGGCTTCGGGAACGGTCAGGAGGAGGCGTGGGGGGGTGGTCATGCTGCCCTCTGTTCAGTTGCTGAAAGAGTGGTCTGTTGTGCCGCGTGGAGTGCTGCGCGGCGTTTCAGCGTCTCGCCGACGGCCCGCAACAGGCGGTGTTCGCGGGGTGGCACGTCCGGGTCGGTGGGTCGGGCCAGTTCCCAGGCGATGCGGTCGCCGTCGCCGAGGAAGCGCAGCGGGAAGGCTGCGGGGTGGGTGTTCTCTCGGTCGTTGGTGGGGTCGAGGCCGAGGGTGCGCAGGACCCAGGCCAGGCGGTCGGCCTTGTGGTCGGCCAGGGTCTTGCCGGACCACTTGCGCGAGACCAGGACGCGCCGGCCCGCATAGCCCAGGTACTCGCGCCGGTGGGCTTTGGAGGCACAAAACCCCGGGCGCAGTCCTGGTTTGGCTGCTTGGGGTTGGATGCCGTAGCGCAGCCAGTTCGCACACCTCGGCGAACACGGCTCGAACCGCAGCGCGTCCAGGAGGCGTTCGACGTGCTGTTCCTGCGCCACGGTTTCGACGGTGTGGCATTCGGCGATGTCCTTGGTCAGGTACTTGGCCAGGTACCGGATGCACCGGTCGGCGTCGGGTGATCCGGCGAGCACGCCTTTGGCGTCGACTTGGGGGCCGAAGCGGACCACGTGCAGGGGTTGGGCGTGGGGGTCGGCGTCCAGGGCGTCGAGGGCTTGGTCCCAGGTGGGCAGGATTTCCCCCGTGGCCGGGTCGAGGTAGGAGCTGGTTGCTTCGTCCCAGATGGGCAGGTGGTCGCCGTCGAAGACCACCCGATCAGTCGGAGGCCACCACACCTGGTGGTAGGTGGCCGCCGCGATCTGCCGCAGCTCCGCACGCGGGATGGTGCCGCGGATCGCCATGTGCAGATGCGGAGCAAGACGCCGTTGCGGCTCCACGGTGGCGAAGTACTGCACCTCGAACCCGGCCACCCGGCGGAGGTTCTGCACGAACCGGTCCACCAGCTTGGAAAAGTGCAGTGCGTCGCGTGCGGCCCGCCGGTAGTCGTAGGAGGCCGGGTCCACCGGTGTGCCGTCGGAGCGCACCCGCCCGTAGGAGTCACAGGTCAGCGTGAGGAACAGCGACGGCCGAAACACCCTGCCCGACTCCGGGTCGGTGAAGGCCCGGCCCACGGTGCGGCGCACCATCGGACGCTTGGGCAGGTCGGGCGCGTCTTGGCGTCGCCGGGTCGAGCGCACCCGCCGAGGCCTGGTCTTGGCCACCGCCGAGGCAGGGGGTGGGGCGATTCGGCCGCGTAGCCCCGAGGC
>NZ_KQ950181.1:853117-870518 GCF_001517975.1 Thermobifida cellulosilytica TB100 | reverse complement strand
AGCTCAGCGGGGTCCCCGCCTACCAGCAGCGGCTCGCGGCCATGCCGGAGGAGGCCTTCAGCGCCTTCCCCGAGACCATGGAGGTCTTCCTCGACCGGCTCGACGCCGAGTACGGCGGGGCCCGCCGCTACCTGCGCGGCTGCGGGGTCACCGCCGAGGAGCTGCACCGGCTGGAGGAGGCCCTGGTGGAGTAGCCGCCCTCAGGCGGAGGCCAGCGGCTGTCCGCGGTCGGCGCTCAGCGGGGCGGCGATGTCCTCCAGCGAGCGGCGGGCCGCCTCGACGCCGATGAGGACCTCCACGATGCCCGCGGCGACCATCAGACCCGCGCCCAGGTAGTAGCCGAACGCCACCTGCCCCACCTCGCCGCTGCCCACCAGCACGCCGAACAGGCTGGGGCCGAGGATGCCGCCCAGTGCGGTGCCGGTGGCGTAGAACAGCGCGATGGCCTGGGGGCGGGTCTCCATCGGGAAGATCTCGCTGACGGTCAGGTAGGCGGAGCTGGCCCCCGCGGAGGCCACGAAGAACACCGCGCACCAGCACAGGGTGAGCGTGACCGCCGTGAGCAGCCCGTTCTGGAACAGCAGCCCGGTGCCGACCAGCAGCAGCCCCGAACCGATGTAGGTGCCCGCGATCATGGGCTTGCGGCCCACGATGTCGAAGAGGGGCCCCAGCAGCACCGGGCCGAGGAAGTTGCCCAGCGCCAGCGGGATGATGAACAGCGGCGCCAGCCCGGAGGGCACGCCGAAGAACACGGTGAGCACCAGCGCCTGGGTGAAGAACACCGCGTTGTACAGGAACGCCTGCCCCATGAACAGGGACAGGCCCAGCACGGTGCGCCGCGGGTAGGTGCGCACCATGGTGGCGGCCAGCTCCCGGAACGTGGTGGTGTCGCGCTGCCGCAGGGTCAGCACCCGACGGGGGTCGACCGGAGGGAGCCGGTCCCGGTGCGTCTCGGACGCGACCTCCGCCTCGATGCCGCGCACCACCTTCTCGGCCTCCTCGGTGCGGCCGTGGATGACCAGCCAGCGCGGGCTCTCCGGCACGAAGCGCCGCACCACCAGGATGACCAGGCCCAGCACGCCGCCGATCGCGAAGGTGGTCCGCCAGCCCAGGTTCTCGGGCAGCAGGTCGGGGTCGAGCAGCGGGTAGGCCATGGCCGCCCCGGCCGCGGCGCCCAGCCAGTACGACCCGTTGATCATCAGCGCGACCCGGCCGCGCAGCCGGGCGGGCATCATCTCGTCGATCGCCGAGTTGATCGCCGCGTACTCGCCTCCGATGCCGAAACCGGTGAAGAACCGGCACGCGTAGAACCACCACGCGTTGGGGGAGAAGGCGGTCAGCACCGTGGCCAGCAGGTAGACGCCCAGGGTGGCCAGGAAGATCCTGCGGCGCCCGTACTTCTCGGTGAGGTGGCCGAAGAACAGTGCCCCCGAGCAGGCGCCGACGATGTAGACCGACGCGGCGAGGCCGACCTGCGCCTCGGTGACCGCCAGCCCGCTGCCCGGCTCGGTGATCCGCGACCCGATCGCGCCCACGATGGTGACCTCCAGGCCGTCCAGGATCCACACGCTGCCCAGGCCGACCAGGATCAGCCAGTGCCAGCGGGCCCAGGGCAGGCGGTCGAGGCGGGCCGGGATGTCGGTTGTGACGCTGCTCATACCGCTCTCCCCTGACCGGGACGGAGACGGCCAATCCCGGATTGGCGGGGAAGTGGCCGAACACGGGCGACTTCTTGGCCGCACGCCCCGCGGCGGGTACACGGCACGCGGCGAAGAGACCGCAAAACCCCAGCAAAAAGCGCAAAACCCCGGCAAAAGGGGTGGGAGCGCCGGAGGCGGGGGTAGTCGCAAGGCCGCCCGAGGCTGTCCGATCGCATCCGACAAGGAGGAGCCATGAAGCTGGAGAACCCCCGGGACCTGTTCGTCTTCGAGCTGTCGTCGATGTACACCGGCGAGAAGAAGATCGACGCGCTGCTCGACGAGGTGTGCCAGACGGTCGACGACGACCAGCTGGTCCGGATGCTGCGCGACCACCAGAAGGAGACGCAGCAGCAGGCCAGGAACCTGGAGCAGTGCTTCCAGCAGATCGGCGAGTCGCCCAGGGAGGTGCCCTGTCCCGTGGTGGACGCGATCCACCAGGAGTTCCGCCAGTTCGTCGGCATGAACCCGGCGCCGCAGGTGCTGGCGATGTTCGCCCTGGCCGGGGCGGACAAGGTCGAGCACTTCGAGATCGCCGCCTACCGGGGACTGGTCAACAAGGCGATGCTCATGGGGGAGACCATGTGCATGCAGTTGCTGGAGACCAACCTGCTTCAGGAGGAGGAGACGGCGGGCAAGCTGGAGCGCTACGCCAACGAGATGGGGCGCAAGGCGCTGGCGACCGCCTGACCCGGTCCGGCGGTGTGCGGGGCGGCGGCCGGGGCGGCCGCCGCCCCGGCGTGTGCGTCCCCGCGTCCGCGGACGCGGCAACGGCTACGGCTCGGCGTCGCCCCGCGCCCCCGTCGGGTCGCGGCTCCACTGCGCGAGGTCCTCCGGGAGCGAGGCGGCCATCTCCCGGCCCAGGACGGGCGAGGCCAGGGCGAGTTCGGACACCACCGCCCGGGCCAGCCGCAGCCCCTGCTCGGGCGGGCAGTGCAGGTGCTCGCCCACCCGCCGGGCCAGACTGCCGGAGGCCGCCGCGGGCTCGGCCTGCCCGCGGTCCAGGTCCTCCCACAGCGACTTGGGCAGCTCCCGGCGCAGGTCCCTGCGGGCCTCCGGGGCCAGCCGCGGGGCCAGTACGGCCAGCACGGCGTGGACCGCGCGGCGCGCCTCCTCGGCGTCGGCGACCTCCTCGTGCGCTGCGACGCGGTCGACGAGGTCCTGGTGTGCGATCAACGGCGTCTCCTCTCCACGGCGGTGACGGGCGCCGGGGCCGCAGGAGCGGCCGCGCCGCCCCCCGCTCAGCCCGAGCTGCCCGCCAGGGTCAGCTCGCGCAGGTCGTCGGGCAGGCTGTGGCGGACCTTGTCCATGGTGCTGCCGGTGGTCGCCTCGTCGAGGACCCCGAACACCACCCGGGCGATCTGCTCGGCCCCTGACGCGTCGGTGTAGGCGCGCTGCTTGACGCGGGCGATGAACTCCTCCTGGCCGAACCGGTGCCCGTGCTCGGAGCCGGGGCGCACGGTGATGCGCCGCACGTGCTCGCTGATCTCCCGTGGCAGTTGTGCGGCCAGGTCGTTGGCGAGGTCGGCGGGGATGCGCTCGGCCAGCGTCTCCAGCGTCGCCCGGGTGGCCGTCTCGGCGGACCCCCGGCTGTCCAGCCGGGCCCGCGCCTGCACCTGTCCGATGAACGTGTCGTGCTGCATTGCTCTCCCCCGTGTGCGTGTCGAAAAGCGGCGGGAACCGTCCGCCCCGCGGGCCCCGTCCCACGGCACGGACCGCCCTCCTGCCTTCGCCCCCTACCAAAAGCGCAGGTGAGTATGCGGGACCGGAGGGCTTTTGGGGTGCGTGCCCGCGAGGACGCCGGCCGCCGACGGCACGGGAGGAGCGCCCGTCCCCGCCGCGGCGGGGGACGGCGGCGCCGCAGGCCGCCGGGCGTGGCCGCACCGGCACCGGACAACGACTGTGACGAGATTCACGAAAACAGGGGGAATGCGGGGAGGCGCCCGTCGATTCACGCTCTGTGTGAGCTACCTCTTCCAACCGATCAAGCTGCGCGACCTCCTCGTCCCCAACCGGGTGTGGGTCTCCCCGATGTGCCAGTACTCGGCCGTCGACGGCGTCCCCAACGACTGGCACCTGGTCCACCTCGGGCAGTTCGCCACCGGCGGCGCCGGACTGGTGATGGCCGAGGCCACCGCCGTGGTCCCCGAGGGGCGGATCAGCCCCGCCGACACCGGGCTGTGGAACGACGAGCAGGTCGCCGCCTGGCAGCGGATCACCGGATTCCTACGCGCCCAGGGCGCGGTGCCCGCCGTCCAACTGGCGCACGCGGGCCGCAAGGCGTCCACCGCGGTGCCGTGGGAGGGCAAGGAGAGCGTGCCCGAGTCCGAGGGCGGCTGGCCCACGGTCAGCTCCACCGACCAGCCGTTCGGCTCCCTGGCCAAACCCCGCGCGCTGCGCACCGAGGAGGTCGCCGAGCTGCCCGAACGGTTCGCGCAGGCCGCCCGCCGCGCCGAAGCCGCCGGCTTCGACGTGGTGGAGCTGCACTTCGCCCACGGCTACCTGGCCCACCAGTTCTACTCCCCGCTGGTCAACGACCGCACCGACCGCTACGGCGGCAGCTTCGACAACCGCGTCCGGCTGCTGCTGGAGATCACCGAGGCGGTGCGCCGCGTGTGGCCGGACGGACGCCCCCTGCTCGCGCGGATCTCCGCCACCGACTGGGTCGAGGGCGGCTGGACCGGGGACGACTCGGTGCGCCTGGCCCGCCTGCTCGCCGAACGCGGCGTCGACCTCGTCGACACCTCCAGCGGCGGCGCGGTCCCCGACGCCCACGTCCCGGTCCGCCCCGGCTACCAGGTGCCCTTCGCCCGCCAGATCAGGACCGAGGCGGGAGTGCCCACCGGAGCGGTCGGCCTGATCACCGCGCCCGAACAGGCCGAGGAGATCGTCGCCTCCGGCTCGGCCGACGCGGTGCTGCTGGGCCGCGCCCTGCTGCGCGACCCGCACTGGCCGCTGCACGCGGCGGACCGGCTGGGCGCGGGCGACCGCTGGCCCAAGCAGTACGAGCGCGCCCGCCTCGCCTGACCGGGCGGCGCCCGCCGGGGACCGCCGCCGCGGTCCCCGGCCCGCCCCTCACAGGCCGGCCAGGCGGCGGCAGGACTCGCGGTCCCCGGGCAGCCCCGCCCGGCGCAGCGCCAGGGCCGCGCTGCCGACCCGCCCGTCCCACAGCGCGTCGTTGGCGACCAGAGCGCGCAGGGAGGCCCGCTGCGCACCGGTGAGGTCCTCCGGCCCGGCGCTGCCGGGCAGCGGCTCGGGGAAGGCGGCGCACCGCAGCGGCCCCCCGGTCGGAGTCGGCGGTGAAGGGACCGGCCACAGCGGCCACGGCGCACGCCGCGGGCAGCAGCCGCTCGAAGTCGCCGACCCGCTCCACTGCGGCCCGGACCAGCGTGAAGCGGACGTGCATCGCACACTGCGGCGGCCTGCGGGTGAACCAGGCGTCGGCGGCGGCCGGATCGGCCAGCGCGGCCAGGAGCTCCCCGACCGCGTCGGGGTCGCCGGCCAGCGCGGGGGCGAGCGCGGCGCAGGCCCGCACCGCCGGATCGGGATCGGCCAGGAAGGCGCGCGGGGCACGGCCCAGGTCGCCCAGCGCCAGCACCAGGCAGGCGCGCTCGTCGCGCCGCACCGCACGGCGGGCCGCCGCCGCGACCCGGTCGGCCAGGTCCTCCCTCCGGGCGGCGTCGCCGACGAGGACGGCCAGCGCGGCCGCCGCGTGCGCGGCGTGCATCCGGGTCAGCGGCTCACCGTCGGCCAGGTGGGGCACGACCGCGTCCAGCAGCACGGGGGCGGCGGCGCGGAGGTCGAGGACCGCGCGGGCCGTCAGCGCCTCGACGGCCCCGGACTCGCCCGGCCACGCCGCCGCGTCCCCGTCGAGGACCGCCTCCGGGGCCGCGTCGACCCGCTCTGGCGCCACATCGGCGGGGAAGGCCGCCGCGCGCAGTTCGGCGTCGTCGAGGTGCGGGCACCCCGCCTCGGCCACACCGGCGAGGAAGGACAGCAGCGCCGAACGCAGCGGGCCCCCGCGTCCCCCGCGTCCCCCGCGGCGCCGACCGGGGCGGCCGCCGGACGGGACAGGGACTCCTCGGCGAGCAGCCCGGCGACGACCCGGGCCGCCGGGGCGGTGACCGGCCAGGGGGTGCCCTGGTGCACCACCGCGCTGCACAGGTGCTTCAGGGCCCGCCGCACGGCGTCGGCGTCGCCGTCGGTCAACGCGCGCAGGTGCGCGGGCGTGTCGTAGGCCGCCCCGTAGGCGTGGCAGAGCTTCGACCAGTCGACCTCGGCGGCCGCGTCCCAACCGGTGGTGTGCGTCATGGCGGCAGTGTGCCCGACACCGCCGACACCCGGCGGCGCACGGCGGCCGGCCCCCGGAGCGGCGCGGCCCCGGAACGGTGTTGCCGCAGCTCACCCCGATGATCGCGGTTTTGTCACCGGCTGCCCCTACGGTCTGCTGACGTGAGCGAACGATGGACCACCGACGACGTCTGGGCACTCGCCCCCGACGCGTCGTCCCGCAGGGCCGCGACGAAGATCGCCCGACCCACCTCCTGGCCGAGGCTGGGCTGGCGCGCCGCCGAGCCCGGGACCGACGCGCCCGGCGGCGCCGCAGCGGTGTGGGGCGAATGCAAGGGCAGCGGAGCCAAGCCGTACCAGGCCGCGGCGCACCTGGTCGGCCCCGGCGCGCCCGCCTACCGGTGCAGCTGCCCCAGCCGCAAGTTCCCCTGCAAGCACGTGCTGGCCCTGCTGAGCCTGTGGGCCGAGGGCGAGGCCGCCGAGGACGCGGGCCCCGACTGGCTCGACGAATGGCTGGCCAAGCGCACCGCCAAGGCGGCCGCACCCACGACCCCGAAGAAGGCCGGGCCCCCCGCCGACCCCGAGGCCGCGGCCCGCCGCGCACGGCAGCGCGAGGAACGGGTCGCCGAAGGGCTGACCGAGTTCCAGACCTGGCTGACCGACCAGATCGGCACCGGACTCGTCGACAGCCGCCGACGCGGCTACCAGAAGTGGGACACCGTGGCCGCCCGCCTCGTCGACGCCCAGGCCGGGCGGCTCGCCGAACGGGTGCGGGCCCTGTCCGGGGTGATCACCGCCGCCGACTGGCCCGACCGCCTCCTCACCGAGTACGCGCTGCTGCACCTGCTGTGCGTCGGCTACCGCCGCCGCGACGAACTGCCCGCGGGGCTGGGCGCCGCGGTTCGCGCCCGCGTCGGCCTCCCGCTGCCCGACCCCGACGAGACCGTCCGCGACCACTGGTACGTCCTGGGCCGCCACGACTTCGACGCCGGACAGCGGGTGCGCGGACGGCGGATCTGGCTGCGCGGCCGCGACACCGGGCGCACCGCCGCGCTGCTGTCCTTCGCCCACGGGGGGCGGGCCCTCGACACCCCGGCGCGGGTCGGCACCCTGCTCGACGCCGACCTCGCCCTCCACCCCGCGGAGAACCGCGCCGTGGTCGCCGCACGCCACGCCGAACAGCGCGTCGGCGCCCCGCCCGGCGGCTCCGTCGCCGACGCGCTGGACGACGTCTCCCGCGCCCTGGCCGACGACCCGTGGCGCGACGTGTGGCCGGTGGTGCTCGCCGACGCCGTCGTCGCCCACGACGACGGCTGGTGGATCGTCGACCCCTCCGGCGACGCCCTGCCGCTGCTCGTCGGCGACGCCGGCTGGAAGCTGTTCAGCATCAGCGGCGGCCGGGGCCTCACCGCAGCGGGCGAGTGGACCCCCGACGGGCTGCGCCCGCTCACCGTGTGGGACGCCCGGGGACGGGCCGTTCCGGTCGCCTGACCCGCGTCCCGCCCGGCGACACCGCCCCCGACCCCCACCCGCCCGCTGTGCGCAGTGCCCGTGCCATCCCGAAAGGAAGCCACGTGACCGACCCCGACCCCTGGCCCGACCTCGTGTCGACGGCCCTGGTGGGTACCTCCCGGCGCGCCGTGCCGCCCACGCCCGGCCTGCCCGGGGCCAGCGGCGGCGACCCCGCCACCGCGCTGCTCGACCGCGCCGCCCTGGCCGCCGTGCGGCGCCGCGCGGGACAGCGCCCCCGCCGGATCGCCCCGCCGCCGCCCGCCCCGGACGAGACCGCACCCCTGATCGACGGCCCGGCCCTGGTCCGGCTGCAGTCGATCCTCGCCGGAAGGCACCCCGAGGTCCTGCCCGAATGGCTGGACCTCGCCGCCGCAACCGGCCGCCGGCTCCCCCCGGAGGTCCTGCCCGCGCTGCTCGACCGGGCCCGCAGCAACACGCAGGTCCGTCCCGTCCTGGCCCGCCTCGGCGGCGCCCGCGCCCGCTGGCTGGCCGAACACAACCCGGCCTGGCTCTTCTTCCTGGAGAGCGCCGACCCCGAGGAGACCGTCTTCGACCCCGAGGCCTGGAAGACCGGCACTCCCGCGCTGCGCCGCCTCCACCTCGCCGCGCTGCGCCGCACCGACCCCGCCGCGGCCCGCGACCTGCTCGCCCAGACCTGGACGCACGAACGCGCCGACCAGCGCCACGCGCTCCTGGCGACCCTGGAGACCGGACTGTCGGAGGAGGACGAACCGCTGCTCGCCACGGCGCTGCGCGACCGCACCCACCGGGTGCGCGTCCTGGCCGCGGTCCTGCTCATGCGGCTGCCCGGCAGCGACACCGGCCGCCGCCTGGCCGAGCAGACGGCCCGCCTGCTGCGCGTCGACGACTCGGGCGGCACCCGCAGGATCGTCGTCGACCAGCCCGGCGACGTCGACGCCGAGTTCACCTCCCTGCTCGACCCGGGGACCAAGAAGAAGAAGGAGAAGGACGAGCAGCAGACCCCCGCGGCGCGGGTGCGCCCCCTGCTGTCCCAGATCCCCCCGGCCACCTGGATCGGCCGCCTCGGCGACACCCCCCGACAGGTGCTGGACGCCGTCGCGGACCCCGAGGTCCGCAGCATCCTCGCCAACGCGGCGGCACTGCACGGCGACCTGGACTGGGCACGGGCGCTCCTGGACTCCATGACCCCGGCGGCGTTCGACCTCCCCGAGGCGGAGTGCCGGATGGCCGGCCTGCTGGCCCTGCTGCCCCGCGACGAGCAGCACGCCTGGGCGCTGCGCTGGGAGAGCGGGCGGCTCCACATCCCGCACCGCTTCGGCGCCCTGCTCGACGCACTGGACTTCCCGTGGAACAGGGAACTGAGCGAACGCATGGCCGACCGGCTGCTCGCCGAGGACCAGGACCCCCACCGCCTGTACCAGGTGCGCGAGCACGCCTCCCGGCACCTCGACCCCGGCCTGTACGAGCGCTTCGCCGCCGAAGGCGCTGGCAACCGCCGCCTCACCGACCTCGTCAACACCCTCAGATTCCGTCACGACATGCGCAAGGAGCTGACCTGACCATGACCGCCACCCCCGCCGTGCTGCGCCCCCACGCCGAACAGGCCTACGCCGAGGAACTCGCCGCCCTCGCCAAGGCCGACGACCGCCCCCGCCCGCCCGGCTGGAAGCTGTCGCCGTGGGCCGTCACCCAGTACGTCCTCGGCGCCACCCTCGACGACGGCACCGAGATCACCCCCAAGTACGTGGGCGCGCGCCGCATCGTCGAGGTCGCCGTCGCCACCCTGGCCACCGACCGCGCCCTGCTGCTGCTCGGCGTGCCCGGCACCGCCAAGACCTGGCTGTCCGAACACCTCGCCGCCGCCATCGCCGGCGACTCCACCCTGCTGGTCCAGGGCACCGCGGGCACCGCCGAGGAAGCGGTGCGCTACGGCTGGAACTACGCCCGCCTGCTCGCCGAGGGCCCCTCCGAGAAGGCCCTGGTGCCCAGCCCCGTCATGACCGCCATGGCCGAGGGCCGCCTGGCCCGCGTCGAGGAACTCACCCGCATCCCCTCCGACGTGCAGGACGCGCTGATCACCATCCTGTCGGAGAAGACCCTGCCGGTGCCCGAACTCGGCATCGAGGTGCAGGCCCAGCGCGGCTTCAACATCATCGCCACCGCCAACGACCGCGACCGCGGCGTCAACGACCTGTCCAGCGCGCTGCGCCGCCGCTTCAACACCGTCGTGCTGCCGGTCCCGCAGACCGCCGACGACGAGGTCGAGATCGTCACCCGCCGCGTCGCCCAGCTGGGCCGCAACCTCGACCTGCCCGAGGTGCCCGCCTCCCTCACCGAGATCCGCCGCGTCGTCACCGTCTTCCGGGAACTGCGCAACGGCATCACCGAGGACGGCCGCACCAAGGTCAAGTCCCCCAGCGGCACCCTCAGCACCGCCGAGGCCATCTCTGTCATCACCAACGGCATCGCCCTGGCCGCGCACTTCGGCGACGGCGTGCTGCGCCCCACCGACGTCGCCGCCGGCATCAGCGGCGCGGTCGTGCAGGACCCCGTCTCCGACGGCGTGGTGTGGCGCGAGTACCTGGAGACCGTGGTCCGCGAACGCGAGGACTGGGACGACTTCTACGCCGCCTGCCGGGAGGCGAGCCACTAATGCCCGCACTCGACACCGAGCGCGTCCACGTCCTGGGCGTCCGCCACCACGGCCCCGGGTCGGCGCGCGCGGTCCGGGCCGAACTGGAGCGGCTGCGCCCCGACGCGGTCCTCATCGAGGGACCCCCCGAAGCCGACGCGCTCGTCGGGCACGTCGGCGGCCTGGAACCGCCGGTGGCGCTGCTCGCCTACGACCGCTTCGAACCGTCCCGCGCCGCGTTCTGGCCGTTCGCGGTCTTCTCCCCGGAGTGGCAGGCGCTGCGCTACGCCGCCGAGCACGGCGCCGAGGTGCGCTTCTGCGACCTGCCCGCCGCCCACACCCTGGCCGCGCGCACCGAAGAAGAGGAGGAGACCGGAGAGGGGGAGGCGCCGCGCGTGCGCGTCGACCCGCTCGGCGTCCTCGCCGAGGCCGCCGGCTACGACGACCCCGAACGCTGGTGGGACGACGTGGTGGAGCAGCGCCGCGACGGCGGCCCCTCCCCGTTCCCCGCCATCGCCGAGGCCATGGCCGCGGTCCGCGCCGAACTCGCCCCCGAACCCGAGACCGGGCACGAGGCCCGCCGCGAGGCGCACATGCGCCAGGTGCTGCGCGCCGCCCTGCGCGCCGGGCACGAACGGATCGCCGTGGTCTGCGGCGCCTGGCACGTGCCCGCCCTGCTGGAACTGCCCGCCGCCACCGCCGACGCCCGCCTGCTGCGCGGCCTGCCCAAGACCAGGGTCGCCACCACCTGGATCCCGTGGACCCACGGACGGCTCGCCGCCGCCAGCGGCTACCGCGCCGGAGTACGCTCCCCCGGCTGGTACCACCACCTGTTCACCACGCCCGACCGGCCCGTGGAACGGTGGCTCACCGAGACCGCACGCCGACTGCGGGACCGCGGCCACGCGGTCTCCTCCTCCCACGTCATCGAGGCGGTACGGCTGTGCGAGACCCTGGCGGCGCTGCGCGGCCGCCCACTGGCCGGACTGGAGGAGACCGCCGAGGCCACCTCCGCGGTGCTGTGCGAGGGAGCGGAACTGCGCGCCCGCCTCGTGCACGACGAGATGGCCCTGGGGGAGAGGCTCGGCGCGGTCCCGCCGGACACGCCCACCGTCCCGCTCCAGCGCGACCTCGCCGCCCAGCAGAAGCGGCTGCGCCTCAAACCCGGGGCACTGGACCGGGACCTCGTCCTCGACCTGCGCAAGGACGTGGACCGGGAACGCAGCGTCCTGCTGCACCGGCTGGGACTGCTCGGCGTGCCGTGGGGCGCCCCGCGCCGCGGCACCGTGCGGTCGCGCGGCACGTTCCGCGAGACGTGGGCCCTGCGCTGGGAACCCGAGTACGACCTCGCGGTCATCGAGGCCAGCCGGTGGGGCACCACCGTCGCCGCCGCGACCGCCGCCCGCGTCCGGGACCGCGCCGCCGACGCCGACCTGCCCGCGCTGACCGCACTCGTCGAGGACTGCCTGCTCGCCGACCTGCCCGACGCCCTCACCGACACGGTGGCGCAGCTCTCGCGGCGGGCCGCCGAGGACGCCGACATCCAACGGCTGATGAGGGCGCTGCCGCCGCTGGCGCGCTCCGTCCGCTACGGCAGCGTCCGCCGCTTCGACGCCGACGCGCTGCGCGGCGTCGCCGTGGAGATGCTGCGCCGCGTCTGCGCGGGCCTCACCGTCGCGGTCACCGGCCTGGACGAGGCGGCGGCGGTCCCGGTGGCCGCCGACGTCGACGCCACCCACACGGCGGCGGTCCTGCTCGGCGGCGACGCCGAAACCGGATGGCTGGACGCCCTGGAGGCCCTCGCGCCGCGCAGCGGCGTCCCCGGCCGCCTCAGCGGACGCGCGCACCGCCTCCTGCGCGACAGCGGCCGCCTGGACGCCGACACCCTGCGCCTGCGCCTCAGCCAGGTCGCCTCGCCCGGCACCCCGCCCGAACGCACCGCCGCCTGGATCGAGGGCTTCGCGGCCGACAGCGGGCTGCTGCTGGTGCACGACAGCGCCCTGCTGGACCTCATCGACCAGTGGCTGACCGGGCTGAGCGGACGCGCCTTCGTCGACGTGCTGCCGCTGCTGCGCCGCACCTTCGGCGGCTTCACCGCGGCCGAACGCCGCTCCATCGCCGAGCTGGTGGTCCGCGGCGGCGTCGACCGCGACCCCGCCGAGCAGCCGGTCGACACCGGACGGGCCGCCGCCGCGGTGGCCGCGGCCGCCGCGGTCCTCGGCCTGCCCGCCCACACCTGAGAGCACGGAAGGCAACGATGCACGACGACTTCGACCCCGCGGCGTCCGCCGAACGGGTGCGCCGCTGGCGGCTGGTGCTGGGCAACAAGGCCGAGGACGCCTGCGCCGCGTCGCTCGGCGGCGGCCCGGGCACCGTCCTCACCGGCGACGACGCCCGCATGGACGCCGCGCTCGCCGCCCTGTACAACCGCTCCGACGAAGGCGTGGAGGACCTCGGCGGGCGGCGCGGCGCCACCCTCGGCGCCTCCGCGCCGAGGGTGGCGCGCTGGCTCGGCGACATCCGCGACTACTTCCCCGCCAGCGTGGTCCGGGTCATGCAGCAGGACGCCCTGCACCGGCTCAACCTGCGGCAGCTCCTGCTGGAACCGGAGATGATGGAGGCCGTCGAACCCGACGTCCACCTCGTGGGCACCCTGCTGTCCCTCAAGGACGTCATGCCCGACACCGCCCGCGAGACGGCGCGCGCCGTGGTCCGCCGGGTCGTGGAGGACCTGGAACGCAGACTGGCCCAGCACACCCGCTCCACGGTGCAGGGCGCGCTGGACCGCTCGGCGCGCACCACCCGCCCCCGCCGCGTCTCCGACATCGACTGGGACCGCACCATCCGCCGCAACCTCCAGCACTACCTGCCCGACCACCGCACCGTCGTACCGCAGACCCTCGTCGGCTACGGGCGGCGCAGCAGGGGCGTGCAGCGCGACGTCGTCCTCGCCGTCGACCAGAGCGGGTCGATGGCCTCCTCCGTGGTCTACGCCAGCGTGTTCGGCGCGGTGCTGGGGTCGATGCGGACCCTGCGCACCTCCCTGGTGGTGTTCGACACCGCCGTGGTCGACCTCACCGAGCACCTGAGCGACCCCGTGGAGGTGCTGTTCGGCACCCAGCTCGGCGGCGGCACCGACATCAACCGGGCCATCGCCTACGGCCAGAGCCTCATCACCCGGCCCGCCGACTCGGTGTTCGTGCTCATCAGCGACCTGTACGAGGGCGGCATCCGCGACGAGATGGTGCGCCGGGTCGCGGAGATGACCGCGGCCGGGGTGCAGGTGGTGGTGCTGCTGGCGCTTTCCGACGACGGCGCGCCCGCCTACGACCGCGACAACGCCGCGGCCCTGGCCGCGCTGGGGGTGCCCGCGTTCGCCTGCACCCCCGACCAGTTCCCGGAGCTGATGGCCGCGGCCATCCAGGGGCGGCCGCTCACGGCGTGGGCGGAGCAGAACGCCGCCGACGGCTAGCCCGCCGCACGGCCCCCGTGACGGAGCCCCGGTGCTCCCCGCCGCCCCGGTCGGCGGGGAGCACCGGGGCGGAAAAATCGGTGGCCCGCCGCCGAGACCCGCCGCTACAGTCCCCTGCACCAGCCCTCACACGAAAGCCCCGATCATGCGGTCCCCCTACCCCCGTACCCCGCACCTGCCCTGGTCGCCGGGGGCAAGCCCCGACGACGTGCGCGTCAACGGACTGTCGGGCCTGGCGGGGCGCGAGGTCGTCGTCACCGAGAAGCTCGACGGCGAGAACACCACCCTCTACCCCGACGGGCTGCACGCCCGCTCCCTGGACTCGGCCCACCACCCGTCGCGGACCTGGATCGAGGCCCTGCACGGCCGGATCGCCCGCGCCATCGCGCCCGGCCGGCGGGTGTGCGGCGAGAACGTGTACGCCCGCCACTCCCTCGCCTGCACCGACCTGGAAAGCTGGTTCTACGCCTTCTCCGTGGGGGACGGCGGGCACTGCCTGGACCGGGACGCCACCGTGCGCTTCGCGCGGCGGCTGGGCGTGCCGGTGCCGCCCGTGCTGTGGCGCGGCGTCGTCGACGAGCGGGCGCTGCGCGTCGACACCGCCCGCCAGGAGGGCTACGTGGTGCGCACCGTCGACGGCTTCCCCTACGACGAGTTCGCCCACCGCGTCGCCAAGTGGGTGCGCCCCCACCACGTGCAGACCGACCGGCACTGGATGAGCGCGCCCGTCGTCCCCAACGGGCTGTCGCCCGCCGCCGCGCTGTGGCAGGTGCGCTCCGGGGCCGAACCCGACTCCGAGGCACTGCTCGCCGCCCTCGGTATCGCCCCCGCCGACCTGCACGGAGCAGCGGCGGCGCGCCCGGGGGCGGCGGGGCGCGCCGCCGCGGCAGCGGACGCCGCCTCCCGCCTCGACCTGCTGGGCCGTACCGGCGACGCCCGCCTGTCCGGGGTGCTGGCCGCCCTGTGCACCACACCCGCCGCACCTGGCTGGCCCCCCGCCTGGCGGACCGGCTCGGCGCCCGCCAGGCCCGCCGCACCGCCGACCTGGTCGGCCTGCACGGCCTGCTGCACCGCGACGTCCCCGACGAGCAGCGGCGCGCCGGACTGGCCTTCCTGGCCGAGGCCGCCGACCTGGGCGTGCTGCACGCCGAGGACGCCGAACTGCACGCCGAGGACGCCGGACTGCTCGGCGAGGCGCCCCTGGAGGAGCTGCGCGCCGCCCTGCGCGGCGAGTTCGCCGCCGACGGCCCCGACACGGCGGACCGCCGCTGGGCCGAGGTGCGGCGCGCGTTCGCGCAGGGGCGCATCGGCACCGCCGCGGAGGCGGCCGCGCTGACCTGGCGGTGGCGCGGCGGCGCCTTCCCCCGCCTCGTCGTCACCGTCGGGCCCTCCAGCAGCGGCAAGAGCACTTTCGCCCGCTCCCTGCCCGGCGTCCGCACCGTCGTCTGCCTCGACGACCTGCGCCGGGAGCGCGGCTCCCGCGCCGACCAGCGCGCCAACCGCGAGGTCCTCGGCGAGGGCCTGGACCGGCTCGACGCCGCCCTGGCCGACGCGGCGCCCGACGGGGGCACCGTGGTCTGGGACGCCACCTGCCTCAACCGCCACCAGTGCTCCCTCGTCCACGCCGTGGCCCGCCGCCGCGACGCGCTCGTCACCCACGCGGTGTGGCGGCTCGACGAGGACAGCCTGGCGCGGCGCAACGCCGACCGCGACCACCCGGTGCCCCCCGCGGTGCTCGGCGGCCAGGTGCGCCGCTACGAGCCGCCCTACCCGGGCGAGGCCCACCGCACCTGGTACGTCGCAGCCGACGGGCACGTCCGCGACCGCGCGGGCGCCCTGCACGACGAGGAGGACTGAGCCATGCGCACCAGCGAGGAGATCTACCACCGGGTCCTCTGGGACTCGCGGTTCGACCCCGACCGGTTCGTCCTCGGCGTCCACGACCGGGGCAGGCAGCCCAAGCGGGTCCGGCTGCCCGACTTCACCCCCGGCGGCGACATCCCCTGGCACCGCGTCCTGTTCATCGAGGCCGACGGCGAGGTGGTGTGGGACCGCGCCGCCGGCGTGGACCGGCTCGACGACTCCTCCGCCGGGCGGGTCCGCAGTCGGCGCCGGCTCGCCGCACCGTTCTTCGTCCCGCGCCCCCCGCACGCCTGGCGGCCCGGCGCCGGATGGCGGCCCGCCGAGCCCGCCGCCCAGGCGCCGTCCGCGGCGCGCCTGCGCGTGCTCACCTGGAACACGCTGTGGGACCGCTGCGACGGCGACCGGATCGACACCGCGCGGCGCAGGCCCCTGCTGCTGGAGGCGCTGCGGCAGGCCGACGCCGACGTCATCGCACTGCAGGAGGTCGAACCCGACCTGCTCGACCTGCTGTGCCGCGAACCGTGGGTGCGCGACCGCTACACCCTGGGCCTGGACCCCGCGGGCGCAGACGTCGCCGAGTACGGACTGCTGCTGCTCAGCCGCCTGCCCGTCGCCGAGGCGGGACTGTGCGCGCTGGGCCCCCACAAGGCGGTGGCCGCGGTGGAGGTGGCCACCGCCGCCGGGCCGGTCGTGGTCGCCGCCACCCACCTGACCAGCGACCACACCCCCGACGGGGCCGCCCGCCGCAGGGCCGAGCTGGCCCTCGTCGCCGAGGCGCTGCCCGCCGTGCGCGCCGACGTGGTCCTGGTGGGCGACTTCAACGACGGCGACCCCGCGCTCGCCTTCTGGCTGGGCCTGGACGACGCCTGGACGCGGGTGCACGGCCCCGACGACCACACCCCCACCTTCGACCGGGCGCCAACCCGCTGGCCGCCGTCTCCTCCCTGACCGGGCGCGCGGCCCGCCTCGACCGCGTGCTGCTGGGCGGCGACCTGCACGCCGTGGACTCCCGCCTGCTGGGCGACGCCCCCGCCACCGGCGACGGCCTGTTCGTCTCCGACCACTACGGGCTCGTCGCCGACATCGCGGTCGGCGGCGACGCGCCCTCCGCGGTCCTGGACGCCGCGCCGGGCACGCGCACCGCGCTGGTGTGGCTGCCGCCCGAGGAGCTGCGGACGCCGTTGCAGCGCCTGCGGGAGCGGCGCGACCCGGACGCCGACCGGTGGCCGCCGCACGTCGCCCTGCTGTCCGGCTTCGTGCCCGAGGCCGACTTCGAGGCGGCCGCGCCGCTGCTGGCCGAGGCCGCCGCCACCGTCGCCCCGTTCGAGGTGCGCCTGAGCGGCACGGGCGTCCCCGACGGCCGCGGCCGCCTCGCCCTGCGGCCCGACCCGGTCGCCCCCGGGACCGGGCCGTGGCAGGCGCTGCACGCCGCCCTGCTGTCCCGCTTCCCCCGCTGCGGCGACGGCCGCCGCGGCTTCACCCCGCACCTGGTGCTGGGACGGGCCGCCGACCCGCGGCGGTCCGCCGCCGGGCACGCGGACGGCCTGCCCGAAGCGGTCGCCCGCGTCGGCGAACTGGTGCTGCTGTCGCGCCGCGGCGAGGAGCCCATGAGGCCCCGCGCCGCCGTGGCGCTGGGCAGCGGCCAGGTGCGCTGGCTCGACGACCCGCCCCCCCGCGCCCGCCGCCGCCCCCGGCGGGGCCGCGGCCGAGCACGTCGCGGCGCGGCTGGCCCGGGCCCTGCCCGAAGGCGTGGTCCACCTCGTCGGGTCGCACCGCACGGGCTGCGCCCGCGCCGACTCCGGCGTGGACCTGGTGGCGGCGCTCCCCGGCGAGCCCGACCTCGACGACCTCGCCCGGCGCGTGGCCGCACTGCCCGGCAGCAGCGCGGTCCGCCGGGTCGTCGGCGCGCGCAGCCCGGGACTGCGCCTGCGGGTCGACGGCCTGGCCGTGGAC
>NZ_KQ950181.1:840016-852030 GCF_001517975.1 Thermobifida cellulosilytica TB100 | reverse complement strand
CGGTCCTTGAGCAGGTAGCCCAGCCCTGCACCGGCCGGGGAGTCCAGCAGCTCGGCCGCGTAGTCCTGCACCACGTACTGGCTGAGCGCCACCACCGCCAGGCCGGGCAGCTCCGCGCGCAGCCGCACGGCCGCCCGCAGCCCGTCGTCGCTGTGCGTGGGCGGCATGCGGATGTCGGTGACCAGCAGGTGCGGACGGTGCCGGTGCACCGCCGCCACCAGCGCGTCGGCGTCGCCCACCGCCTCGGCCACGTGGAACCCGAAACGCTCCAGCAGGCCGACCAGGCCCTCCCGCAGCAGCACCCCGTCCTCGGCGAGGACCACGTTCACCGTTGGCTCGGACCCCACGGAAGCTCCACTCTCACCACGGTCGGCCCGCCGACCGGACTCGACAGGTCCAGTGTGCCGCCGACCGCCGCCACCCGGTCGGACAGCCCGACCAGGCCGGTGCCGGCGGCAGCGTCGGCACCGCCGCACCCGTCGTCGCGCACCCGCACCGACAGGACCGCGCCGTCGCCGCGCACGGTCACCTCGGCCCGGCGCGCACCGCTGTGCTTGGCCACGTTCGACAGCGCCTCCGCCACCACGAAGTAGGCCGTGGACTCGATCGGCCCCGGCGGCCGCCCGGGCAGGTCGGCGTCGACCGTGACGGGCACGGGGCAGCGGCCCGCCAGCTCCCGCAGCGCCGGGACCAGCCCTCGGTCGGTGAGGATCGCCGGGTGGATGCCGTGGACGAACTCCCGGAACTCCGCCAGCAGCTGCTTGGCCTCCTCGTGGGCGGCCGCGACCGCCTCGGAGGCGGGGGAGTCGGGCGGCAGGTCCAGGCGGGCCATGCCCAACCGCAGGGTCAGGCCCACCAGCCGCTGCTGGGCGCCGTCGTGCAGGTCGCGTTCGATCCGGCGCCGCTCGGCCTCGAACGCCCGGGCGATCCGGGCGCGCGACTGCTCCACCTCCGACAGCTCCGCGCGCAGCCGCTGCGCCGAGGAGCCCCACAGCAGCGCCCGGCCCGCCGCGGCCAGGCCCGCCGCGGCCAGGCCGACCAGGTAGCCGAGCACGGGCAGCGCCGCCAGTGCGGCCAGCGTGAGCGGCACCGCCTCGCCCGCCCTCGACAGCACCGCCGGACCGAACGTCACCGGCTCGTCGCTGAGCAGGACGACCAGCGGCGCGGCCGCGACCACGCCCACCACGGCCAACACCGGCACCAGGGCGGTGAACACCGCGGCGGCCGCGGGCACCGCGACGACCGCGTGCGCCACCTCCCGCCACGACCACGGCTGCGTGTAGCGGGCGCGCAACTGCCCCCAGCCGTCGGCGCCGGAGGGTGCGGGCCGCGGCGGCAGCGGACGCCGGTCCACCAGGCCCAGCCGCAGCCGCTCCACCGACGTCACCGGCGCCACCGCCACCGGGGCGACGGCGGCCACCAGGGCCGCGCCCGCCAGCGCCACGAGCACCGACAGCCACGGCCCGGACAACCAGCGTGCCAGCACCGCCCAGGCCACGGCCGTCCCCGCAGTCACCGGCAGCAGCACCGGAAGCGCCGCCGTCAGCAGCAGCGGCGCGGACACCAGGTAGCCGAGCGCGCGCCACGGCCAGCCCGACACCAGGTAGCGGGGGCTGGCCAGCGCGCCCGGCAGCGTCGTCGCAGAGCGGTCGGCCACACGCCGATCGTAGGCGGCGCCGCCGCGGCCGGCCATCCGCCCAGCACCACCGCCGGGGTGGGGCCAGCCCCACCCCGGAGCCGCCGCCAGGCGTAGTGACGGCCCGGACCCGCCGGTGGTCTCCTCGACGGCGAGGCACAGGACCGACACGCGACGAGGAAGAGGACGACGATGCCGACGCACCGCAGGCGGCCGCCCGCGACGGGGGGACGGGCCGCGTGATGCTGGAACTGGACAACGTCACCAAGACCTACCGGGGCGGCCGACGGGCCGTCGACGGGCTCACACTGCGCCTGGGCACCGGACTGCTGGGGCTGCTCGGCCCCAACGGCGCGGGCAAGTCCACGCTGATGCGGATCGCGGCCACCGTGACCCGCCCCACCAGCGGAACGGTCCGCTACCGCGGCGTCGACGCCGTCGCACACCCCGACCCGCTGCGCCGCGTCCTCGGCTACCTGCCCCAGGAGTTCGGCGCCTACCCCAACCTGTCGGCCCGCGAGTTCCTGTCCTACCTGGCCGCGATCCGCGGCATGCCCGCCCGCACGGCCCGCGCCCGCATCGAGGAGCTGCTGGAACTGGTGAACCTGGCCGATGCGGGGCGGCGCCCGCTCGGCGGCTACTCGGGCGGCATGCTGCGCCGGGTCGGCATCGCCCAGGCGCTGCTCGCCGACCCGCGCGTGCTCATCGTCGACGAGCCCACGGTCGGCCTGGACCCCGAGGAGCGGATCCGGTTCCGCTCCCTGCTCGGCGACCTGGCAGCGGACCGGACCGTGGTCCTGTCCACGCACATCGTCTCCGACGTCGAGTCCGTCGCCGCCGACCTGGCGGTCGTCGTCCGCGGCCGCCTGGTCCACCGGGGCAGCCCCGAGACGCTGCGCCAGCGGGCCGCGGGCCGCGTCTGGCAGGTCACCGCCGCACCGCAGGAGGCCGCGGCCCTGCAACGGCGCTTCCCGGTCAGCCGGGTCGTGCACACCGGCGACGGGGTGCGGATGCGGCTGGTCGCCGACGGCCCCCCGCACCGCGACGCCCGGCCGTGCGCCCCCGACCTGGAGGACGCCTACCTCGCCCTGGTCAGGGACGCGGCAGCGCGCCCGGGGGAGGGGGAGCGGCGGTGAGGGACGGGATGCGCGCGATCGCCGGGACCGCCCTGGCGAACTGGCGGCAGCGGGTCAGGCAGCCGTCCTTCCTCGTGGTGCTGCTGGCGTCGGCGGCACTCGCCCACCTGGCGGTCCCCGAGCCCGACTCGCTGTGGGTCATGGTGAACCTGGGGGAGTACCGGCCCGAGTACAACAGCGCCTACGTCGGCACGGCGGCGGCGCTGTCCGGGGCGCTGTGGCTGTCCCTGGCCGGCTTCTATGTGGTCGGAGGCATCGGCGAGCAGGGCCGCGCGGCCGCGGTCGCCGAACTGGTCGCGGCGAGCCCGCTGCGCGGCTGGGCCCACCACGCCGGCCGCTTCGCCGGCAACCTCGCGGTCCTCGCCACCATGGCCGCGGCCCTGGCCGCCGCCGCGGCGGCCGTGCAGTGGGCCCGCGGGGAGGCCGTGGCGGTCGACCCGGTGGCGCTGCTCCTGCCCTTCCTGGTCCTCACCCTGCCGGTGCTGGCGGTCGCCGCCGCCGCGGCGGTCCTCGCCGACGCCGTGCCCCGGCTGCGCGGGGGAGTGGGCAACCTCCTGTGGCTTCCCGTGTGGCTGACGCTCGTGCTCGCGGGCCAGGACCGGGTCCTGGGCGCCGGACCGGTCGCCGAGTCCCTGCGCGCGCAACTGGTCGAGCAAGGGCTGGCGCAGGACGCCGCCGAGTTCTCGGTGGGGCTGATGCAGCTCGACGCCCCGCCGCAGGTGTTCCCGTGGACGGGGTTCGCGCTGTCGGGGGACTACCTGGCGCAGCGCCTGTCCGTGGTGGTGTGCGCCCTCCTGGTCGCGCTCCTGCCCGCCCTGTGGTTCCGCCGCTCCGCCGCCGGGAGGAGCGGGGGCGCGGCGTCCGGCACGCCCCGGGAGGAGGCCCGGCCGTGGCGGCCGACGGTCTACCGCAGGCTGGCCGCCGCGCCGGGCACGGGCCCCGGCGCGTTCCCGCGGACGGTCGCCGCCCGGTTCCGGCTGCTGGCCCGGACCATGCCGCGCTGGTGGTGGGCGGTGGCCGCGGCGGTGAACACGGCGGCCCTGGCCGTGCCCGCCGAGGCGGTGCCGACCGTGCTGCTCGCCGCGTGGATCTGGCCGGTCCTGCTCTGGTCGGCGCTGGGCACCCGCCACCCGGGCGACGAGACCGCCGACGAGCTGCTGGCCGCCGCCCCGGCGCGCCGCCGGGTGGCCGCCGAGTGGGCGGCCGGGGTGCTGCTGGCCGCTCTCACCGGCCTGGGGCCGCTCGTCCGCATGGCGGCGACGGGCGACTGGCCGGGCGCGGCCGCGTGGGCGGGCGGGGCCCTGTTCGTCACCGCCCTGGCCCTGCTGCTCGGCACCGTCTCGGGCACGCGGCGGCTGTTCCAGGCCGGGTACGTGGCCCTGTGGTACCTCGTCTTCAACGGTGTGTCCGGGGTGGACTTCCTCGGCGCGGTGCGCGACGGGGGCCGGCTGACCGGTCCGTCCCCCGCCGCGGTCGCCCTGGCCGCGGCCGTCCTGTTCGCCGTCGCCGCCGCCGTGGCCGAGTACCGCCACCTGCGGCGCTGAGCCCCGGGCGGCTCAGACCGCGGCGGCGCGCGGCGCCAGCCGGCGCAGCCGGTCGGCCAGCCGGGTGCGGTAGAAGCCGAGGAACCCGTCGGGGTCGGGGCCCGCGTTGTGCAGCACCAGGTGGTCGAACCCGGCGTCGGCGTAGCGCTGCGCGGCCGCGACGTAGCGGTCCGGGTCGGGGCCGCAGGCGAAGGCGTCGAGGACGTCGTCGGCGCGGACGGTGCCGCTGGCCGCGTCGAAGTTGACCGGGTTGGGCAGCTCGCTCATCACCTTCCAGCCGGTCAGCGCCCACCGGGAGGTCGCCAGGACCGCCTGCACCGCGGCCTCCTCACGGGGCGCCCAGGCCACGGGCACCTCCGCGTAGTGCGGCCCGGTGCCGCCCGCGTCCCGGTAGTGCCCGACGATCCGCGGGTCGGCCTCGGTGGCGAACAGCCCGTCGCCGACCTGCGCGGCCAGCTCCGCCGACGGCCGGCCGCTGGCCGCCACCGCGATCAGCGGCGGTTCGTCGGGCAGGTCGAAGATCCGCGCGTCCTCCAGCCGCAGGTACCTGCCCTCGTAGCTGTGGTAGCCGCCGCGCCACAGCAGCCGGATGATCTCCACGGCCTCGCGCAGCATCGCGTGGCGGACCCGCACGGTGTCGGGGAAGCCGCGCCCCACGACGTGCTCGTTGAGGCGCTCCCCGGAGCCGACGCCCAGGGTGAAGCGGCCGCCGCACAGTAGCGCGGTGGTCGCCGCGGCCTGCGCGATGATCGCGGGGTGGTAGCGGACGGTCGGGCAGGTCACGCCGGTCACCAGCGCGACGCGCTCGGTGCGGGCCGCGATCGCGCCGAGCAGCGTCCAGGTGAACGGCGAGTGCCCCTGGCCGTCCAGCCACGGGTGGAAGTGGTCGCTGATCTCCACGAAGTCGAACCCGGCGGCCTCGGCAAGGACCGCCTGGCGGAGGATCTCCTCGGGGCCGAACGCCTCGGTCGCGAGCTTGTATCCGATCTTCATCCGGTCGCCTCCGAAGAACGGGTGCGTGTGCGGGGGCGCCGCTAACCGTGGCGAAGAGGGCTAAACCGGAGACATCGGGGCCGATCGCCGGAATTGTGAATCTATGTCGTAAAGATGGCGGTACGGGAGTCCCCGGAACACCATCCGGGCTACGGGGCCCGCAGCCACGGCCGAAGCACCGCCGCCGCAGAGACCGCGGGGCGGGAACGGGACAGGAAGAGGACGGGGATGTCCCGGCGCGGGATCCGATGCCGTCCCGCAGGCGGGCCGCCGACGCGCGGAACGGCCCCCGGAGGGGGAGGACGGTTCCGGCAGACTGTCCAGCGCGGCCCTCCCGACGACCGAAAGGAACACGACCGTGTACGTCGACCTCCCCCTCGATCGCCTCCTGGAGTACCGGGCGGACACCGCCGCCCCCGCGGACTTCGCCGAGTTCTGGGAGGAGTCGCTGGCCGAGGCCCGCACCCGCCCCCTCGGCCTGCGCGTGACCGCGGTGGACACCCCGGTGCGCACCCTCGACATCCACGACGTCGTCTTCAACGGCTACGGCGGCCACCCGGTCCGCGCGTGGCTGCGGACCCCGAAGGGCGCCGCGGGGCCGCTGCCCGTGGTCGTCGAGTTCCCCGGCTACGGCAACGGCCGCGGCGACGTCCTGGAGTCCCTGGAGTGGGCCAGCGCCGGGTTCGCCCACCTGAGCATGGACGCCCGCGGGCAGGGCGCGGCCGGAAGCCGGGCCGGCGCCACCCCCGACCCGGTGGGCAGCGACCCGGCGTTCCCCGGGTACATGACCCGCGGCATCGAGGACCCCGCCACCTACTACTACCGGCGGGTCGTCGTGGACGCGGTCCGGGCGGTGGAGGCCGCCCGGGCGCTCGGCGTCGCCGACCCGGCGCGGGTCGCGGTCTTCGGCGGCTCGCAGGGAGGCGGGCTGGCGCTGGCCGCCGCCGGACTCGTCGACGGCCTGGCCGCCGTGGTCTCCTGTGTGCCGTTCCTCTGCCACATCGACCGGGCCATCACCGTCACCGACTCCCACCCCTACGCGGAGATCCCCCGCTACCTGGCGGTGCACCGGACCAGGGCGGGCGCGGTGCTGCGGACCCTCTCCTACGTCGACGGCGTGCACTTCGCGGCCCGCGCCCACGCCCCCGCGCTGTTCACCGTCGGCCTCATGGACCCCGTCTGCCCTCCGTCGACGGTGTTCGCCGCCCACAACGCCTACGCGGGACCCAAGGACATGCTGGTGTGGCCCTACAACGGCCACGAGGGAGGCGGCGTGGAGGACCTGCGCGCCGCCCTCGCCTTCCTCGCGCCGCTGCTCGACGGAAAGCCGGTGACCGCCCGCGGCACGGTCACCGTCCACGACGGGACGTCCGGCGCCTGAGGCGCTGGAGGGCGCCCGCCCTGTCGGGCGGCGCCGGCACCTGGCGCCGCCCGACAGGGCCCGGGAGCAGGGGCCCCGGCCTGCCTAGGCCGCCCCGGCCAGCAGCCGCTCGATGGGGGCCGGAGGGTAGAACTCGGCACCGACGATCCCCGACAGGACGTCGTCGACCACCCACACCCGCTCCTGGAACTCCAGGCCGCGCAGGTGCTCCAGGACCCGGGACACGTCGACGGCCACCTCGACACCGTCCACCGCGATCTGGCACAGCGCGAACGTGGCCGGGGTCGGCGGGTACAGCATGCCCCTCCGGCGGCCCAGCAGCGTCGCCAGGGTCACCACGCTGTCGAAGCGCTTGCCCTCGGCCAGGGCCGCCAGCGTCTCGTGCTCGGCCCACGCCGAGTACAGCTCGGCGGTGACCCCCTCCGGTGCGAGGTCGCGGGCCGCGAGCCTGCTCCCGTCCCAGCGGCAGATCTTGCAGGACTCCAGAACCGCCCCGGCGATCTGCCGCGCCAGCGCGGACTTGCGGCGCACGGGCGACCGGAGATCACGGGAGTAGGTGTGAGACATGCCGTTCCGGCACACCAGGTCCATGCGATCCCTTCTGCGGTGTCGGGATTCCCACGGTAGCCGTCCCGGGCCCCGGAGACCGCGGAATCGAACGGAAACCCGCGACAGGCGGGGGCGGGAGGCGGCGGCTCCGCATTCTCCGGGAGCCGCCCCGAGACGAACGGGGCCGCCGCAGCAGCGCTGCTCGGGAGGCGGGCACCGCGCAGGTGCAGTAGCCGCAATGGGGTGCACCGGGGCGTCCGCCGGGCCCGAAGCACTCTCCGTCCGGGGCAGGTACGTCCGGGCAGCCCGGCGGACCGTGGTCGCGGCCCGGGGTGGCCGCCAGGCCGCAGGACGCAGGGCTCCCGTCGCGGCCGCCGTGGACGCCCAGGACGTCGAGGGCGAGGAGACCCTGGGCTACGTCGGCGCCGGAACCGGGCTGGTGTGGCGGGTCGGCGGGCAGACCGTCACCGCCATCGACGGCAACGCCACGTCCGCGCCGTGGGTCGGTGGGGTGCCGTCGTTCGACAACAGCGTGGTGCTGCTGCCCGGCGAGGAGCCGACCCGCGGCATCGAACAGTTCGACATCCCCGAGCCGGGCGGCCACCTGGCCTACCTCAACCCGGACGGGTCCATGGTGCGGTGGGAGGCCCCGCCGAGGACACCGGTGGCGGGCTGGACGACGTCACCGCTGAGTAGCGTCTCCTCACACTCCTGACACGCAGAAATCCCCGTCCTATGCTGGCGTCGACGGTATGACCAGCAGGACGGGGATTACTCATGAAGGACGATAGCACCATAGGCGCCCAGATCCGAGACCTGCGCCGCCGTCGCGGTCTCACCCAGGAGGACCTGGCGGCCAAGGCCGGCCTGTCACGCGACGTCATCAAGAAGATCGAGAGCGGCGGCAGCGCGCGCATGTCCACCTACCACGCCATCGCTCGCGCACTCGGCGTGGTCACGCTCACGTTCGCGGCCCCGCGGTCCCCAGAGCCGGTGCCCGCAGCCCACAACGACGCCGCCCTGGCCGAGATCCGCTCGGCCATCAACCCGCCCACGGGCATCGACGGACAGCCCATGCTCAGGTTCAACGGCGATGCCGAGCCGGACCTGGGCATGCTGCGCGATGCCGTCCGCACCGTCGCGCTGGCCTACCACGGTGACCGCTACGACACGGTGGCCGAGCTCGCGCCCGCCGTGGTGCGGTCCGCCCACCAGCACGTCGCCGCCCTCGACGGCGACCAGCAGGCCGAGGCACGGCGGCTGCGCTCCGACGCGCTCGGCGCGATCGGCCGCTACCTCATCCAGATCCGCGAGCACGACCTGGCGCTGATGGCGCTGCGCGACAGCCTCGCCGACGCGCTCGCCATCGAGGACAAGTCCTTGGCCGCGGCTGCGATCAGCAGCCAGGCGTGGGCTCTCATGCGCCAAGGGCGGTTCCGGGAGGTCGAGGACCTGTGCGTCGCCGCGGCTGACCGAGTGGAGCCGCAGATCTCCAAGGCCACGCCGGACCAGCTCTCGGCGTGGGGATGGCTGATGCTGCGTGCCGCGGCCGCCGCAGCACGCAACAACCGGCCTGACGAAGCCCGCGAATACCATCGGGTTGCCACCGCCGCAGCCGCGCCGCTGGGCCGCGAGCATGAGCACACCGTCGGCTGGCGTGCCTGGGGGCCGCTCACCGTGGCGTTGAAGGGCCCCGAGCATGAACTCGTGATGGGGGCGCCCGACCAGGCGCTGGCCCTGGCCGAGCAGCTGCCCGTCGGGGTGGGCCGCACCATGCCGTCGGACTGGCACCGCCACCTGCTGGACCGCGCCCACGCCCACCTGCAGCTCGGCGACATCGACCGCGCCACCGAGATCCTCACCCGCCTGCGCGTGCAGGCGCCCGTCTGGCTGCGCTACCAGCAGACCGCACGCGAGATCACCGAGGACCTGCTGGCCGCCGCCAAGCGTATGCCCTCCGAACAGCAACGCGATCTCGCCGACTTCCTCGCTGTCACCCCATAACCGCTGACCAGCGGCGTGGGTACGTTCCGTACCCGAACGGAGAGCCCTCGTTCAGAACGAGGGCTCTCCGTCACTGGGAGTGTTCGACAACATTTCGTAACGTCCATCTCACCGAGTCACCGAATCGACCCGCCGTGAGGTGAGACATGACGGAGCCGAGCGAGCGCGAACTCCAGCGCCTGAACCTGCTGGGACCATGGCCGACCGGAGCAGAGGATCTCGAAGCCAGCCACCCCGACTGGATGATCTGGAGATCCCGGGGGCAGGACGGCACGCACGGCCCATGGATGGCGCAGCGCCCCGAGTTCCTGACCCCCCGGCAGCAGACGCGAGGCCTGCGCTCGACCCTGACCGCGGACACGGTCGACGAGCTCGGTCGGCTGCTCGACGCCCAGGAGCGGCTGCGTGAGCAGGAGGCGTCGGATGGCTGACGACCTGCTGACTGACGGCCTGCAGACGCTTCGGTCGCGTTACCCGGACTGGCTGATCACCCGGGAGGCCACCGGGCGGCTGGTGGCCGTGCACCGCACGGAGCAGCCCGACCCTCAACGGGAGAAGGCGTTGCTCCTCACCCGAGGCACCGCGGACACGGTCGAGCAGCTCGACCCGAAGCTGCTCGTGCAGCGGTGCCTACGCGAACAGCTGCCCGGCGGGTACCCGGTGCCCCGCGGCGTCCGCTGAAGGAGGCCTTGTGGTCGCTTACGAGGTGCACGACGACACGGTGGTGGGCCCCGACGGCGAACGCCTGTCGTCCGGGGCCGTCGCGAAGCTCGCCGACCAGCTGCACCACATCGCCGGCCAGCTGGCCTACATGGAGATGCGGCGGCGTTACCCGCTCGGCTCCCTGATCCGCTACCAGCCGTTCAACCGGCGCTACACCGTCATCGGGTACGGCGTTCCGGGGTCGCTCACTCCCAAGGTGCGGGCGCGACCCACGGGAGAGGACCTGGTCAGCGACCCGGTGCTGCTGCCCGTCGACCGCATCGAACCGGTCCCGTCGCCTCTCGGGGGTGAGGCGACGCCCTAAGGGCGCCCTCGCCTTCCGCTGGGACGCCCCTCCCCAACCGGCCGCCCGGCCCTCCTGCCCCTGACCCGAGGCCGGGCGGTCAACCACAGAAGATCACTCCCGTCGACACACCGGCGGCAGGAGCTCGTATCCATAGGGAAGAACATGGCCTGGGGAAAGAAAGACACCGACGACAACAACAGCAAGAAGGACTGTGGCGCCTGCGACGGTGACGGCGGGAGCTGGGTCTACTCGGACGGACAGACGCAGGGCAAGAGCCACCAGAGGTGGGTGGCATGTCAGGCGGGCGGCGGCAGCGGGAAGGTCTGAGCATGACATTCGAAGCAGCACTGCGCGCGGCGGGGGTGTCCGACCGGGTCGCCGAGGCGTTCGCGCGGGTGCCGCGCCACCCGTTCATCCCCGACCGGATCTGGCACCGCGGCCGACCCGTGGACCGGGCCGCCGACCCGGACCGGTGGCGGCGCCTGGTCGACACCGACGACGCGGTCGTGACGCAGGTCGACGACGGCGCCGAGAACGGGCCGGGCCTCCCGTCGTCGTCCTCCAGCGCCCCGAGCATCATGGCCGCCATGCTGGACGCGCTGGACGTCCACCCCGGCCAATGGGTCCTGGAGATCGGCACCGGAACCGGATGGAACGCCGCGCTCCTCTGCGAACTGGTGGGGGATGCGGACCGGGTCACGACCGTCGAGGTCGACCCGGTGCTCGCCGAACGGGCGCGGGGCGCACTGGAGGACGCAGGATACCGGACACGGGTCGTGACCGGCGACGGTGCGGCCGGCTACCCCGCACTCGCACCCTACGACCGGATCATCGCCACCTGCACCGTGCGGGACGTCCCGAAGGCCTGGCTCGCGCAGACCCGCGACGGCGGCCTGGTCGTCACCCCGTGGTCACCCCAGCCGTCCGGCCCGGGCGGTGTGCTCGCCCGGCTCCGGGTGCGCGGCGACACCGCCGAAGGCCGGTTCGTACAGGGCCTGTCGTTCATGTGGCTGCGCGCCCAGCGCAACAGGGGCGGTACACCGCACGACCTGAACGCCACCGCCGACCAGATCCGCCCGATCGAGGCCGGGCAGGACCTCCTGCTCGACGGGACGGTCGTGCTGCCGCTGATGCTGATGCTCCCCGCTTGGCGGTTCGGCATGCGACGCAGCCCCGAGGGCATGGTGATCTGGCTCTCCGCCACCGACTCGCCGTCGTGGGCGCGGGTGTACGAGGACCGGGTCGAGCAGGGCGGGCCGCGCCGGCTGTGGGACGAACTGGAGCAGGCGCACGCCTGGTGGGACCAGCGAGGCCGCCCGGGGGTCGAGGAGTTCGGGCTGACCGTCGGAGCGCGGGGCCACACGGTCTGGCTGGGCTCCCCCGACGGCCCGTCCTGGCGGCACGGGTAACCACAGGAACGAGCGCGGCCCCCGCCCACCGTGCTGGTGGGCGGGGGCCGCAGGTGCCGCAGCGGGGCGGTGCCGCGCCACGGCCGCCCGGCCAGCACCGTCAACGCATGAGCCCAGGATTCGTCCTCCTGCCCCCATCCTTCGTAGCGGAGATCCAACGGCACCTCGGTATACGTGCTGCGGGGCAGCACGGTGATGCCGCCGCCGGGGTAGCCCGGGTAGGGGCGCTGCACGGTCCGGCCTCCCAGCGGCAGGCCCCGAAGGACGTCGGCGGTAGCGGCCGCGGTGAGCCGGTGCACAAGGGGGTGCGGAATCGCCCACGCAGCGCCAGCCTGTTGCTGCCCCTCGTAGGG
>NZ_KQ950181.1:805429-839464 GCF_001517975.1 Thermobifida cellulosilytica TB100 | reverse complement strand
CGTAGGGGCGATGAGGACCGTCCTTGCCCATGCCGGACAGGCGGCGCGTCACGTGTTGCTGCCCCTCGTAGGGGCGATGAGGACCCGAGGGTAAAGTCGCTGGCCACGCCCCACCCCGGGTGCCGGTTCCGGCGGCTTTTTTCAGCGAACCTCCGGTCGTGCACCAGACCCCGGCGTGTCGCTGAAAACCAGAGTTCATCCGTCCTGTTCACAGGATGCCATTAGAGGTTGGCCTGCCGACTCCCACGGTGTGGCGGCGAGACTCGACGCCGACAGGAAGCGTGTGGATAGCCCCCATGACCCTGCCCATGGACAAGGAAGCCGCCGACGTCCGCGAGGCGATCGCGCGGTCAGACACCACACGGATCCTCCGCCCGACGCCCATACCGATCTCACTCAAAAGACGCTCACAGACCACCCCCCGCATGCGCGGGGCACCCTTGACGAACTGGGACTTTATCAGCGGTCCAGGTGATTTTCATTCACTTGCGAAAACCTGGGCAAGTGCACTCAGCCGTCCGGAAATGCACAGTATCTGCCTGGTCGCCCGTGTCCTGTCTGCTGTCCGAGGCGCCTGCTGGACCGCAGAACCGGCCGGAAGTCCTCTTCCTGTCGAACTCCACGGCCGACCACCGGCGTGGCCTTGACGATCATGGTCCTAGGGACAGAGCACCTGCCTGTTCTGCCCCTAGAACCATGGGAGACGAGGGCGGTGCCGGGGCCGTGGCCCGGTCGGGGCCGATGTGGCGCTGAACCGTCTGGTCTGCTTCGGCCGGGAGGCGCGGCAGCCTTGGCCGCCGCTGCGGCACCTGAGGGGGTGCCGGCTCTCCGCAGCGCCGCCATCCAGGAACCCGCCACCCGGCAGCGGCCGGGGACCCCACAGGCATGGGGATGCCTCTCCTCGGGCCGGGCCGTCGGGCGGGTCCCCGGCGGGGGGGGAGGCCCGGACGGGGGAGGGCTGTTGTGGGGAAGGAGGGGGCGGCTGCCCTTCCCCGGCCGGGCCGGTGCTAGCCGTCGGCGGCCAGCAGCGCGTTGAGCCGCTGCACCGCGCTGGCGCGGCGCGGTGAGGTGCGGGGCAGGGCCGTGGCCAGGGCCTCCAGCACCGCCACGTCCTCGCGGCCCAGGTCGCGGCAGGCCAGTTGCCACAGCAGGTCGCTGTCGCCGAGCTCCAGGACGCTGGTGCGCAGGGTGGCCGCGACCTCGTCGCGGACCGCGCGGATCTCCGGGGCCTCCGAGCGCGACAGCAGTTCGCCCCGGTAGGCGGCCAGCGCCGCGCGCACGTCGCCCGCGGCCAGGCGGGCGCGCACCCTCAGCAGGTCGCAGTCGGGGGCGTCGGCGAGCCGGTAGGGGCGGGTGAGCAGGACGCGGCGGCCGAGCTGGGCGCGCAGCCGGTGCACCTCGACGCGGACGGTGGCGGGGTTGCCGTTCTCGCCGTAGAGGCCCAGCGCCAACTGTTCGGCGGTGCGCCCCTCCGGGTGGAGGGCGAGCAGGGCGAGGATCTCGGCGTGGCGCAGCGACACGGGCAGGCGGCGGCCGCCCAGCCGGACGACGGGGGAGTCTGGGCCCAGCAGGTGCAGCGCCAGCGGTCCGGTCGCGTCCGGGGCGCCCCCGGTGCGGGGCCGGGGGGCGGGCGTGCTTCCGGTGGGCGTCCGGGCGGTGCTGCGGGGTGCGGTGCGCGCTGTGGGGCGGGGCAGGCGCAGCAGCCACCCCTCGGGCAGCGGCTCCAGGGTGCCGTGCACGCCGCCGCCCAGGTCGATGCGGCCGCTGCCGTGGGAGGTGTCCACCCGTTCGGGCAGCGTGACGGGGCAGTCCTCGCGGCGGTGCGTGGCGATGACCCGTCCGCTCTGGCTGAGGAGTGCTCCGGGCTGGCCGCCGAGGCGGTGCAGGTCGGGCAGGCGGTGTTCGCGCAGCCGCTGGTCGGCGACCATCATGCGCACCCGCAGTTCCTGTTCGGCGAGTTCGGCGGCGGCCGACACCAGTTGCACCATCGCCGGGTGCACGCTGTCCTGCTGGCCGCTGACGTCGATGGTGCCGAGCATGCGGCCGGTGTCGGGGTCGGTGATCGGGCAGGCCGCGCAGGTCCAGGTGTGGTAGGCGTGCACGAGGTGTTCGGCGGAGTAGATCTGCACGGGCTGGCCGGTGGCCAGGGCGGTGCCCATGGCGTTGGTGCCGATGGTGTCCTCGCGCCACTGGGTGCCCTCGGTGAGCAGCACCCGGTCGGCCGCGGTGCGCACCGGGGCGGCGCCCTCGCGCCACAGGATGCGGCCGTCGGCGTCGGTGACGATGAACAGTTGGGCGGAGGCGTCCACCGCGGAGTCGAGGATGCGGTGCAGGGTCGGCACGACGGCGGCCAGCGGGTGGGCGGAGCGGACCTCGCGCAGTTCGGCGGGGCCGTAGACGAGGGGAGGGGCGCTGCCCTCGGGGTCGACGCGGGCGCGCAGGGAGCGGTTCCAGGAGGCGGACACCACGGAACGCAGGGTGCCGCCGTTGTGTGCGCCGCCGCGCAAGTTCTCGTGGGCGCGGTGCAGCGCGTGGGGACAGGGCCGCTGCGGTGCCCGTGCGCGGCCCGGCCCGGAGGGGAGACCCGAAGAAGCGGACATGTTGTCACCGTCCGGTGGGCAGAGCGGTCGTGGCGTGCGGGTGGCCGGACACGTCCGGTGTCCGTGCTGCGGATCATGACCGCAAAACGCCTGGAGGGCAAGACCGCGCAGGTCCCCGAGGCGCCGGCCGGGGGCGGCGGTCCGCCGGGTTCTCCATGGTGACCTGGGTCACTGTGGAGGGGCGGGCGAGGGCGGTTCGGATGCAACGGGACTGCAACGCTTCCGTTCCTAGTGTGGCGCAGCACACATCAGATGCGTGTCTGGAGGAGGAAGCAGCAGTGGCCGTCTACGCGGCGCCGGGCGCGCCCGGCAGCATCGTCGAGTACCGGTCCCGGTACGACAACTTCATCGGCGGCGAGTACGTGCCTCCGGTCAAGGGGGACTACTTCGTCGACGTCACCCCCGTCACGGGGCAGCCCTTCACCGAGGTGGCCCGCAGCACCGCCGAGGACGTGGACCGGGCCGTGGCCGCCGCCGAGAAGGCCGCCCCGGCGTGGGGGCGCACCTCGCCCGCGGAGCGCGCGCTGGTCCTCAACCGCATCGCCGACCGGGTCGAGGCCAACCTGGAGCGGCTGGCGGTCGCCGAGACCTGGGAGAACGGCAAGCCGGTGCGGGAGGCCCTTGCCGCCGACCTGCCGCTGGTCGTGGACCACTTCCGCTACTTCGCGGGGGCGATCCGCGCCCAGGAGGGCCGCACCTCCCAGATCGACGACGACACCGTGGCCTACCACTTCCACGAGCCGCTGGGCGTGGTCGGGCAGATCATCCCGTGGAACTTCCCGCTGCTCATGGCGGCCTGGAAGCTGGCCCCGGCGCTGGCGGCGGGCAACGCGGTGGTGCTCAAGCCGGCCGAGCAGACGCCCGCCTCGATCCACCTGCTGGTGGAGCTGGTCGCCGACCTGCTGCCGGCGGGCGTGCTCAACGTGGTCAACGGCTTCGGCGTGGAGGCGGGCAAGCCGCTGGCGCAGCACAGCGGGATCCGCAAGGTCGCCTTCACCGGTGAGACCACCACGGGGCGGCTGATCATGCAGTACGCCAGCGAGAACCTGATCCCGGTGACGCTGGAGCTGGGCGGCAAGAGCCCCAACATCTTCTTCTCCGACGTGGCGGCCGAGCGGGACGCGTTCTACGACAAGGCGCTGGAGGGCTTCTCCCTGTTCGCGCTGAACTCCGGCGAGGTGTGCACCTGCCCGTCGCGGGCGCTCGTCCAGGCCGACATCTACGACGACTTCCTCGCCGACGCCGTGGAGCGGACCCGCAGGATCAGGACGGGCAACCCGCTGGACACCGAGACCATGATCGGTGCGCAGGCCAGCAACGACCAGTTGGAGAAGATCCTGTCCTACATCGACATCGGCAGGAAGGAGGGCGCGAAGGTGCTGCTGGGCGGGGAGCGCCTGGAGCACGAGGGGGAGCTGGCGGGCGGCTACTACGTGGCGCCGACGATCTTCGAGGGCCACAACGGGATGCGGATCTTCCAGGAGGAGATCTTCGGCCCCGTGGTCTCGGTGACCCGGTTCGCCGACTACGCCGAGGCCGTGGCGATCGCCAACGACACCCTGTACGGGCTGGGCGCGGGGGTGTGGTCGCGCAACGGCACCACCGCCTACCGGGCGGGCCGCGACATCCAGGCCGGCCGGGTATGGGTGAATCATTATCATAGTTACCCCGCCCATGCCGCCTTCGGCGGCTACAAGCAGTCGGGCATCGGCCGCGAGACCCACCACATGATGCTCCAGCACTACCAGCAGACCAAGAACCTGCTGGTCAGTTACTCGGAGAACGCGCTGGGGCTGTTCTAGCCGTGGCCGCGCAACGGGTGGGGCGCGTGGCGCTGACCGCTGCGGCGGCCGAGCTGCTGGTCCGGTTGACCCGGCGCCACGGCCCGCTGATGTTCCACCAGTCCGGCGGGTGCTGCGACGGCAGTGCGCCGATGTGCTACCCGGTGGGGGAGTTCCGGCTCGGGGCCGCCGACGTGCACCTGGGGGACCTGCGGGTCGACGGCCTGGAGCAGCCGGTCGGGGTGTGGATGTCGAGGGCGCAGTTCGCCTACTGGCGGCACACCCACCTGACCATCGACGTGGTCGAGGGGCGGGGCAGCGGCTTCTCGGTGGAGGCCCCCGAGGGGGTGCGGTTCGTCGTCCGCTCCCGGCTGCTGGACGAGGAGGAGCCGGCCGCGCTGGAGCCGTGACGGCGGGGCGCGGGTGCGGGGGAGGCCGCGCCCGCGCCCCGGGGACGCCTTCGGGCCGGGAGCGCGGGGTGCTCGGCCCGAAGGCGCGGCGGGCGGGTCTGCCGGTGCGGCGGCTAGCGGGACGCGCCGCGGTCCCGCAGCCATGCGGGGGCGGGGCCGTGCGGGGGACGGCGGCGCCGGATCAGCGGGCGGTCCTGGTCCGGTGCCGGCGCCCGCAGCGGTGGCACCGGTAGGTGGTGAAGACGACGAGGAGCTGCCCGGCGCAGTCGAAGGCCGGCAGGACGGACAGTTCGGTGTGCGGGGTGGTCCGCGCGCAGTACGGGCACTTCAGCAGGTGCACGGAATCGGCTCCTTTCCGGGGGGAACGACACCGCGGTGGTGACGGCGGCGAGGACCACGAGCGGGTCCGCTCCCAGCGCGGTGAGGACGAGGCTGGCCGCCAGTACGGGCAGGAACCAGGGAGGGGCGGGCTCGCCGCCCTCCCCGGGAGGTGTTCGGGCAGGCACGGGCACGGGATGCTCCTGGACACTCGGTGCGCGGGCCGTCCGGCTCGGAGCGTGCGGCAGAGCCGGGAGCGCTTCTCGCGAGGGCGGGGCGCGGCTCCGTTCCGAACCCCGCTCCTTTTTCGGATTTGTTCCGATAATGACCTGCTCCGGTGTCGGATATCCGTTTTCTCGACGCCGATCGGAAAACGGCGAAAAGCGGGAGGGAAAGGTTCGGAACGGGGCGGCAGCGGTAGGAAAAAGAAGACAACGGGAGACACCGCCGTCCGTCCTGAGGTCCGCATGCCCACACCGCCCGGTCCGTTCCCCCAGCCGCAGTTGGACTTCGCCGAGCAACTGCGGGTCCTGCGCCTACAGGCGGGGCAGCCCACCGAGGAGAGCCTCGCCAGGCAGATGGGGTGCGGGCGCACCACGGTCTCCGACATCCTCAACGGGCGCAGGTTCCCCAACTGGGAGCTGCTGTCGCGGCTGGTCCGGGCCTGCGGGCAGTCCCCCGGGCAGTGGCGGGGGCGCTGGGAGGAGACCTACCGCCGCCTCGACCGGATCCGCCGCAGCCGGCGCGCCGCCCCCGCGACCCGGGGCGGGGCCTCCCTGCCGGTGGTGTGGTACCGCACCAACCCGGAGTTCTACCGGGCGGCGGCCGAGCAGGTCCGCAGGGCGCGTTCCGAGATCCGCGTCACCTACATCCGCCGCCACCCGCCCACCCACTACACCTCGGCGGCCTCCGCGGAGTACTTCGCCGCCGTCCTGGACTGGGCGCGCGCCGCCGCGGACGGGGACAGCGAGAGGACCGTGCGGCGCATCATCGGCGTCCCCGAAAGCGGCGGGACCCCTGATCCGGTGATGCTCTCCTGGGTCCGCGACCACTACGAGGAGACCGCCGGCCTGCTCAACTACGAGGTGAACGTCCTGCGCTGGCCGACCGGCGCCGACGGGCAGAACATGGCGCTGATCGACGACAGCGTCGCCTTCCTGGCGTTCTCCGGGGGCGCCCACCAGAAGCTGAACGGCTTCAGCGTCGAGGACCCGACCTTCCTCGGCTACTACGCCGGCTACTTCGACCAGCTCTGGCACAGCCTCGTGCCGCTCCGGGCCTACCTCGACCAGGTCGGCGGCTGACCAGGCCCGGAGGCCGCGGCGGGGCGGCCGGCGCGGGACGCCGCACAGCCCGGTCCTGCCGCCCTGCGGCGGAGCGCTAGCGCAGGTCGAAGACGAGCCGGGCGGTGACCTTCCCGGCGAGGACCTCCGCGAAGCAGTCGTTGACCTCCTCCAGGCGGCGGGCCTCGCGGATCACCCGGGTCGCGCCGCGCTGGTGGATGCGGAAGACCTCGGCCAGGTCCTCGCGGGTGCCCACGATCGAGCCGATCACCTTCTTGCCGCCCAGCACGTGGTCGAACACCGGGATCTCCAGCCGTCCGTCCGCGGGCAGCGCCACCAGGACCAGGGAGCCGCCGCGGCGCAGCGAGTCGTAGGCGGCGCGCACGGCGGCGTTGTTGACGGCCAGGGCGATGGCGGCGTCGGCCCCGCCGAGCCGCTGCACCTGCGCGGCGACGTCGCTGGTCCGCGCGTCGACGACGTGGTCGGCGCCCAGCTCCTCGGCGAGGGCGAGCTTGGCGTCGGTGACGTCGACGGCGATCGTCTCGGCGCCGAAGACGCGCGCGTACTGCAGGGCCAGGTGGCCCAGCCCGCCGATGCCGGAGACCAGCACCCGGGTCCCCGGCCGCGCGCCGGACACCTTGACCGCCTTGTAGGTGGTCACGCCCGCGCAGGCGAGCGGGGCCGCGTCCAGCGGGTCGACGCCCTCGGGGACCCGTACCACGTACTCGCCGTGGGCGAGGGCGTACTCGCCGTAGGCGCCGTCCACGGAGTACCCGCTGTTCTTCTGCTCGGGGCAGAGGGTCTCCCACCCGCTGACGCAGTGGGCGCAGCGGCCGCACGCCTGGGCCAGCCAGGCGATGGCGACCCGGTCGCCGATCCTGAGGTGGCCGACCCGTTCGCCCTTCTGCTCCACGATCCCGATTCCCTCGTGGCCGGGGACGAAGGGCAGGGACGGCTTGACCGGCCAGTCGCCCCGCGCGGCGTGGATGTCGGTGTGGCACAGTCCCGAGGTCTCGATGCGGACCAGGACCTGCTCGGGGCCGACGGCGGGGAGGTCGCGTTCCTCGATACGCAGCGGTTCGGTGAAGCTGTGGACCACAGCGGCTTTCACGATGGCGTTCCTCGATTCCTGCCGGAGAGCGGACCGGAGGGCACGCGGCGGACGCGCGAGGGGGCGCGTCCCGAAGCGCCTGCCGTGCCTCCGGGGAGTGACGGGAGTCACGCTAGGTGCGGCGGGGTTGCACCGAGGTTGCCCGCGGCAGACAGCGGCCGGAGGCCCCGGTCCGCGCGGCGGCCCCTGCGGCCGCGGGAGGTCCGAGAGACCGGCACTACACCAACAGACGTTAAACAAGCATGATGGTTGTCATTGAATCGGGCGCGGTTCGTGCCCGATGCGGCCCGGGGCGGAGGTGTTCCCGTCCCGGGGCGGAAGGGGGCCTTGGAGCGTGCTTGGCGAGGGGAGTGCTCCGGGGCTCCCGGACGCCGGCATCCGGGCCGACGGCGCCGGGAGGAGCGTCCGGTGCTGTGTCGGCGTGCGCCGGAGGCGTTCCCGGTCGGGGCGTCCGGCCGGTGCGGAGACTTTCCTGGAGGGATCGGAAGAAGGTCGTCCGGGGCCGCGCACCGCGGCCCCGGACGACCCGGGGAGCGGGGGCGCGCGGCGGAGGCGTCGGCGGGGTGCAGGGCCCCGGTCGGATGCGGTCCCGGGGCGGTCGGCGCGGGCGGGCGGCCTGGCGGGGCCGCGGGAGCAGAAGTATTTTTACGGCCCACAACCTTCAATTGTCCTAATTTTAATAGTAGTAATGATTTGTCGTCAGTGGGCGTCTGTTCCTGACGCGACCGGCCGGGCTGATCTCACGAAAGGCGCTGTCCATGGAAACGCAGGAGACGACGCGGTTCCCTGACCCGTCCGCCCCGATCGGGGGGAGCGGCCGGGCGGCCCTGGCCGTTCAGTACGCCGACCGGCGGGCCCGCACGCCCGCCGTTGCTGTCTAGGTGACCGATGAGAGCACTGCGCTACGACGGCAAGAAGCCGTACCTGGAAGAGGTCCCCGCACCCGCGGCCGGTCCCGGTCAGGTGGTCCTGGAGGTCACCGGAGCCGGACTGTGCCGCTCCGACCTCGTGCTGATGGGCCGTCCGCCGGAGGAACTGCCCCTGCCGTTCACCCTCGGCCGCGAGGCGGTCGGCGTGGTCGTGGACGTCGGGGCCGGGGTGCGCGACGTGGCCGAGGGGGACGCGGTCGCGGTGTACGGGCCGCAGGGCTGCGGCACCTGCCGCCACTGCCGCGCCGGAGCGGAGAACCACTGCCCGCACGCCTGGGAGGAGGGCGTCCGGCAGCCCGGAGCGGGCGCGGACGGCGCCCTCGCCGACTACCTCCTCGTCGACCACCCCCGCCGCCTGGTCCCCCTGGGCGGCCTCGACCCGGTCCGCGCCGCACCGCTGACCGGGGCCGGGCTGGCCGCCTACCACGCGGTCCGCTCCGCGCTGTCCGTGCTGCCGCCCGACAGCACGGTCCTGGTGGTGGGGATCGGCGGCCTGGGCCACCTGGCGGTCCAGATCCTGCGGACCCTCAGCGCCGCGCGGATCGTCGCGGTGGACCTGGCCGCCGACAAGCTGGACCTGGCGCTGCGCTCCGGCGCCGACGTCGCCCTGCTCGGCGACGACACCGTCCCCGAGCAGGTGCGCGAGCTCACCGGCGGCGTCGGCGCCGACGCGGTCCTCGACTTCGTCGCCACCGACGCCACCCTGGGCGCGGCCGCGCGCAGCCTCCGCCCGGGAGGGGAGATCGGCGTCGTGGGCGACGGCGGCGGACGGCTGCCGGCGGCCGGGGGCCCGCTGCCCCCCGGGGCCACGGTGCGCTCCCCCCACCGGGGGACCCGCGCCGACCTGGACGACGTCCTGGCCCTCGCCCGCACCGGCCGCATCACGGCGGAGGTGGAGGAGTACCCGCTGGAGGAGGCGGCCCTGGCCTACGAGCGGCTGGAGCGCGGCGAGGTGCGCGGCCGCGCCGTGGTCGCCCCCGCCTGCGTCCTGAGGGAGTGAGCCGCAGCTTCCGTGCCCGTCTTTGGGGAGGAGGACGCGGACACGGGACTTGGCGGCAGAGCCCGGCCGGAGGCGGGGCGGAGCCGGTCCGCCTCCGGGCGCGGCGGCCGGGGCCGCGGTGCTCTCCGCCCGACGGGAGCCTCCCGGCCGGGCCTCGTGCCGCGTGCGCCCCGCAGGCGGCACGCCGCGGTGCGGGCGGGTTCAAAATTTTTGAAATCTCTTCTGACTAAGGTTAGACTTACCTTCGCTTTGGCGTATTGGCCGCTTTTGTCTGGTTTGTGGTGGTTCGTCCTTGAGGTGGGCGGCCGCCCGCGGCGAGCACCCCTCGCCCCCGGCGAAGGCGCCCCTCCCACCGCAGCGAAGGAAGAAGCGAGCATGCACGCGAAGCCCCGCACCCTCCCCCGCCGCGCCGGCGGCGCGGGCGCCGCCGCCGTCCTGGCCCTCGGCCTGGCCGCCTGCGGCGGAGCCGACACGGGCGACGACGGGAGCAGCGCCTCCTCGGCCGACGGAGCCTTCCCGGTCAGCATCGAAAGCGCCCTGGGCACCGCGGAGATCCCCGAGGCCCCCGAGCGGATCGTCACCCTGGGCCAGGGGTCGGCCGAGACCGCCATCGCCCTGGGCACCGTCCCCGTCGGCATCGAGAGCTACCCGTGGGGCAGCGACGAGACCGGCTACCTGCCGTGGATCCACGAGGCCGTCACCGAGGCGGGCGAGGAGCTGCCGGTCCAGTTCACCGGCGGCGAGGAGATCGACTTCGAGGCGATCATCGAACTGGAGCCCGACGTCATCCTCGCGCCCTGGTCCGGCATCACCCAGGAGCAGTACGACGTCCTCAGCGGCATCGCGCCCACCGTCGCCTACCCCGACCTGCCGTGGAGCACCGACTGGGACGAGCAGATCGAGATCATCGGCGAGGCGCTGGGCAGGAGCGAGGAGGCCCAAGGGCTGATCGAGGACATCGAGCGGCAGTTCGAGGAGGCCGCCGCCTCCCGCCCCGAGTACGCCGACCTCACCTTCTCCTACATCTACACTGACGGCCCCGGGACCCTCGGCGTCTTCATGCCCGACGAGCAGCGCGTGGCCATGGTGCGCGGCCTCGGCCTCCAGGTCGACCCGGTCGTGGAGACCCTGCCCGAGACCGAGGGCACCGACTCGGCGGTCATCGGCCTGGAGAACGCCGACAAGCTCAAGGACAGCGACCTCGTCTTCACCTTCTACACCGACGCCGAGACCCGCAGGGAGATCGAGGCGCAGGAGCTGTACGCGTCCATCCCGGCCATCGCCCGCGGATCGGTGGTGGTCAGCGACGACACCTCGTTCGTGACCGCCTCCTCCATCATCAACCCGCTCACCGTGCCGTGGGTCCTGGACCGCTACATCCCCCTCATCGACGAGGCGGTCGACGCCCTCGACCGCTGACCCGACCGGGCGCGCGGCCCGCGCAGCCGGAGCCGCGCGCCTGCCACCCGTTCCGCGACCCGAAGGCGATCGTGACCACGACGACGGCGCCACCCCAGGCCAGACCCCTGCGCACCGCCCTGCTGCTCGGCGGCGCGCTCCTCGCCCTCGGCACGGCAGTCCTGCTCAGCCTCGCCGTGGGCAGCAAGTCCACCCCGCCCGGGCAGGTGTGGGCGGCCCTCACCGGAACCGCCGACCCCTACACCGCCACCGTGGTGGCCAGCCGCTACCCCCGCACCGTGCTGGGCGTCGTCGCCGGAGCGGCCCTGGCCCTGTCGGGGCTGCTTATGCAGTCCGTCACCCGCAACCCGCTGGCCGACCCGGGACTGCTCGGCGTCAACGCGGGCGCGATGGCCGCCGTCGTCACCGCCACCGCCCTGCTCGGCCCCGCCTCCACCGCGGCAGCGGTCTGGTGGGCGCTGCCCGGCGCGCTGCTGGCCGGACTGGTCGCCTACGCGGTGGGCGGCCGGGAGAGCAGCGGCGCAACGGTCCGCCTGGTCCTCGCCGGAGCGGTGGTCTCCGCGGTGCTCACCGCCTACGTCCAGGCGGTCGCGCTGAGCATGCCGGAGGTCTTCGACCACTACCGCTTCTGGGTGGTGGGCTCGCTGGCGGGCCGCGGCTTCGACGTCATCGCCGCGGTCCTGCCCTTCGTCGCCGTGGGCGCCCTGCTGGCCGTGCTGCTCGCGGGCGGCCTCAACGCGCTGGCGCTGGGCGAGGAGACCGCGGCCTCGCTGGGCGCCCACCCCGCCCTCGTGCGGTCGGGCGGGCTGGCCGCCGCGACCCTGCTGGCCGCGGGGGCCACCGCGGCGGCCGGGCCGATCGCCTTCGTCGGCCTGGCCGTGCCCCACGTGGTGCGCGCCCTGGCCGGCGGCGACGTCCGCCGCCAGCTCCCGCTCGCGCTGCTGGCGGGCCCCGCCCTGCTGCTGCTCTCCGACGTCGTGGGCCGCTTCCTGCTGCGCCCCGCCGAGCTCATGGTCGGCGTGGTCACCGCGTTCGTCGGCGCCCCCTTCCTGTTCGCCGCGGTCCGCCGCATGCGGAGCGCCCCGTGAGGCGCCCCCCGCAGCCGGTGCTGCGCGTGGGCTCCGCGGTGGCGCTGCCGCTGCACCCGCGCTCCCTGCTGTGGGCGCTCCTGCTCGCCGCCGCCCTGCTGGCCACCGCCGTGGCCACCCTCGGCCTGGGCCGCCTCGGCATTCCCCCCGGCGCCCTGGCGGACGCGCTCACCGGGGACGCCACCCCCGCCCAGGAGTTCGTCCTGCACCGGCTGCGCGGCCCGCGCCTGGCCACGGCGGTGGGCACCGGCGCGGCCCTGGGCCTGGCGGGAGCCCTGTTCCAGTCCGTCACCCGCAACCCGCTGGGCAGCCCCGACGTGATCGGACTGAACTGGGGGGCCAGCGCCGGAGCCGCGCTCGTCGCCCTGGCCCTGCCCGGCGCCGTCCCCGTCCCGCTGGGCGCCCTGGCGGGCGCGGTGGGCGCGGTGCTCCTCGTCACGACGGTGACCGGCACCGGACTGCGCCACCCCGGCCGACTCGTCGTCGCGGGCATCGGGGTGGCGGCGATGGCCGCGTCCTTCACCCAGTTCGTGGTCTCCGCGCTGGCCCGCGACCAGGCCAGCGTGCTCGCCGCCTACGTCAACGGCACCCTCTCGGCCCGCTCCTGGGAGCACGCCCTGACGATCTGGCTGGTGGTGGCCCTGGCCTCGCCGCTGCTCGCCGCGCTGGCCCGGCCGGTCGCGCTCAACGAGATGGGCGACGAGCTCGCCGACGGCCTCGGCGCCCGCGCCGCCTCCACCCGCACCGCCGCGATCGCGGTGTCGGTGGTGCTGTCGGCGGCGGCGGTCAGCGTCGCCGGGCCGATCGCGTTCGTGTCGCTGACCGCACCGCAGATCGCGCGGCGCCTCACCCGCGCCTGCGGGCCCAACCTGGCCGTGTCGGCCCTGACCGGTGCGCTGGTCCTGGCCGTGGCCGACCTCGCCGTGCAGCACCTGCCGTTGGCCGACGGGCTGCCGGTGGGGATCGCCACCCTGGCGGTGGGCGGCGTCTACCTGGGATTCCTGCTGGTACGCGAGTGGCGCAGAGGAGTGCTGTGAACCGGACCGCAACCGACGACACCCCGTCCCCGGCGCGGCAGGCGCACCGGCCGGCCGCGCGGGGGCTGCGCGCCGAGCGCCTCACCCTCGGCTACGGCGCCCGCACGGTGGTGCGCGACCTGGACCTGGACATCGCCGAGGGCGAGTTCGTGGCCGTCGTCGGCCCGAACGGCTGCGGCAAGTCCACCCTGCTCAAGGCCCTGGCCCGGGTGCTGCGCCCGACGGCGGGGCGGGTCCTGCTGCACGGCCGCGACATCCGGGCGCAGCGCTCCAGGGAGGTGGCCCGCCAACTGGCGCTGCTGCCGCAGAACCCGGCCGTCCCCGAGGGCATCACGGTGCGCTCCCTGGCCGCGCGGGGCCGCTACCCCCACCACACGCTGCTGCGGCAGTGGAGCCCCGACGACGAGGAGGCGATCGGCGAGGCGCTGGAGCTGACCGGACTGGCCGACTGCGCCGACACCCCCGTCGAGGAGCTGTCCGGCGGCCAGCGGCAGCGGGCGTGGGCGGCCATGGTCCTCGCCCAGCGCACCGGGATCGTGCTGCTGGACGAACCCACCACCTTCCTCGACATCGCCCACCAGTACGACCTGCTGGAGCTCTTCGCCGACCTGCACCGGCGGGGGCGCACGGTCGTCGCGGTGCTGCACGACCTCGCCCAGGCCGCCCGCTTCGCGACCAGACTGGTCGTGCTGGACGCGGGCCGCGTGGCCGCCGACGGCCCGCCCGGCGAGGTGCTCACCGCCGACCTGGTGCACCGCGTGTTCGGACTGGCCTGCGACGTGGTCGCGGACCCCCGTACCGGGACCCCGCTGGTCGTCCCGCACGGGCGGCCGCGCTGACCTCAGCCCCGCGCGGCCGCGTCGCGCCGCTCCTTGTACTCCTCCCAGCGGGCCAGCAGGGTGTTGTGGTAGCCGTCCAGCCAGACCATGTAGTCGCGCATGTTCGTCAGCCGGCGCCGGCTCGCCTCGCCCAGGCCGTCGCCCAGCCGGTCCAGCGCGGCCTGCGCGAGGTCGCGCTGCCGGCGCAGGTAGTGGCGCTCGTTGCGGAGGAAGTTGCCCCACACGTCGTCGCCCATGGAGACCAGGCGGTGGCGCCGCCCGGGGACCTGCACCAGCCGGACGAAGCCCAGCTCCTCCAGGCGGCGCACCGCAGTCGACACCGAGCCGCGGCTGACCTGGGCGCCGTCGGCGATCTGCGCGGCGCTCACCCCGTCGCCGTCGCACAGCAGCAGGTAGCCGACGATGCGGCCCTCGCTCTTGGGACGGCCCTGTGACTGCCAGTACTCGGCGAACCTGCGGATGAAGTCGGACCGGAACCCGTCCCCGCTGATGTCCGACATGCCGTCCAGAATAGAGCACACCGGCCCCGCGGGCAGCGGGGCCGAGGCGGCCCGGTCCGGTCAGATCTGGCCGTGGCGCGGGGGCCGCCGGCCGTTGAGCGAGTAGCGGCCGATGTGCTGGATCTTCCAGCGGACCGGGTCGTGCAGGGTGTGGGTGCGCGCGTCGCGCCAGTACCGGTGCAGGTTGAGCCCGTCGGCGGCCGAACGGGTGCCCGCCACCTCGAACAGGGCGTTGGAGACCGCGACGGCGGCCCGGCCGCCCGCCGCCTTGGCCGCCGCGACCGCGATGGACGCCTCGGCCGTGGTGTCGTCGGTGGGGTCGGCGTTGGCGGCGTCGACCGCCGCGGCGGCCCGCTGCACCAGCGCCTCCGCCGCGCGGACCTGTAGCTCCAGCTCGCCGAACTGCTGGATCACCAGCGGGTCCTCCGAGGCCGTGTCGCTGCCGCTCTCGAACCAGGCCCGGCTCCTGGTGCGCACGAACTCCGCGGCCCGCTCCAGCGCGCCGCGGGCCAGGCCCACGTCGATCGAGGCGTGCCCCAGTTGCGCGAACGCGCCGTAGGTGGTGGGCCCGGTGAACGTGAGGTAGTGCGGGACCACCCGTTCGGCCGGGACCTCCACGCCGGTGAGGCGCACGGTGCCGCTGCCCGTGGTGCGCTGCCCCATCCCGTCCCAGTCGTCGACCACCTCCACGCCGGGGGCGTCGCGGGGGACGAAGACGACGTAGGGCTGCGGCTCGCCGAAGCCGGGGACCTCCACCTTGGCCGTCACCGCCAGCCACTGCGCGAACAGCGACCCGGTCGCGTAGTACTTGACCCCGGTGATCCGGTAGCGGCCGTCGCCGGCCGGCTCCAGGCGGGTCCGCTGCTCGTGGGAGTTGCGGCCGGTGCGCTCGGCCTGGGCGTTGCCGACCAGCGCGCCCGCCAGGACGTCGGCGAACACCCGGTTGCGGACCTCCTCGCCGCCGCTGCGGCGCAGCGAGTCCAGGAACGCGAAGTGGGGCTGGAGGATCTGCGCCAGGCTGAGGTCGACCGTGCCCACCAGCCGCAGCGCCTCGGCCACGGTCGCCGCGGCCGCGCCGGCGCCGCCGTGGGAGCGGGGCACGGTGATGCCCAGCAGGCCGCTCGCCCTGATCTGGGCGACCTGCTCCCAGGGCAGTTCCCGTTCGGCGTCGCGCCGGTCGGCCCCGACCGCCAGGCGCGGCACGAGGTCCCGGGCGATCCGCACGGCCTCGTCGTCGTCGGAGACGACGTGGGCGGTCACAGTGTCGGTCATGGGGGAGCTCTCCTTCCGCCGCGGCCCGCGTCGGACCGGGCCGGTGTCGGTTGCGGGGGGAGGGCGCCCGGCCCGCGCGGGCCGGGCGCCGGGGGTCCGGTGCACCGGTCCCGGAAGGGGTCAGGTGTACCAGGTGGGCTCGGGGATCTCGTCGAGCAGGACGTAGCGCCCCACCTCGCGCCGCTTGTAGGCCACCGGGTCGTGCAGGCTGTGCGTGCGCAGGTTGCGCCAGAACCGGTCCAGGCCGACCGAGGACGCGGTGGCGCGGGCGCCGGTGACCTCGAAGATGCGGGAGGAGACCTCCAGGCCGGTGTCGATCGCGCGCTGCTTGGCCGCGGCGACGAGGACGGCGATCTCGCCGCGCTGTCGGGCGGTGACGGCCTCGCGGTCGCCGTGCAGGATCGCCGAGATCCGCTCGCCGGCCCGGTCGACCAGGGCCTCGACGGCCCACAGCTTCGACTGCAGGTCGCCGTAGGCCTCCAGGATGTACCACTCGTCGACGGCGGAGTCCTTGTTGTCCCCGCCGTAGGGCCACGGCCGCGTCGTGGAGCGGGTGTAGGCGGCCGCGGTCTCCAGCGCCCCCTGGGCGATGCCCAGGTAGAGGTTGGTGAACACGAGCTGGATGGTCGGCAGGTTCAGGGTGTTGTAGACGAGCGGGCGGAACTCGCGGTTGACGTAGCCCGCCGCGTCGTCCCAGGACACGCGCACGTTCTCGATCCGGACGCTGCCGGACTCGGTGAGGCGCTGGCCGATGTTGTCCCAGTCGTCGCCGTAGACGATGCCGTCCTGGGCGGAGGGGACGATGGCGAAGATGTGCTTGTCCGTCCCCTCCAGCACGCCCTCCAGCACGGTGAGGTCGGAGACCTTGCTGCCGGTGGAGAAGGTCTTGCGCCCGTTGAAGACGAGCTCGTCGCCGTCGGAGGTGATGACCAGGTCCTTGTCGCGGGGGTTGACCGCGCCGCCGAAGAAGTACCGGTTGGCGGTGTAGAGCTCCTCGACCGCGGCGATCTGCTCGGGGGTGCCGAGGAAGCGCACCGCCCACGCCCACAGGTAGTGGTAGCCCAGAAGCTGGCCGATCGACCCGTCGGCCTTGGAGATCTCCCGCTCGACGCGGTAGGCGGTCTCCCAGGTCTGCCCGCCGCCCCCGTGCTCGACCGGCCCCAGCAGGGTGACCAGTCCGGAGTCCTTGAGCAGTTGCACCTCGGAGTAGGGGGTCTTGCCGGCGCGGTCGCGTTCCACGGCGTCGACGGCGAGGATCGCGCTGACCTCGGCGGCGCGCTCCAGCCACTCCTCGGCGGTGGTCGGGGTCGGTCGGTCGCTCCAGGCGGTCTTCTGGTCGGTTGTCGGCCGGTCGGTCTGTTCCGTGCTCATCGTGCCTCCGTTGGTCGACGGGACGGGTACGGGTGGGACGGGCCCCGGCCGGGGATGGCCGGGGACGATCGGTCAGGCCCGTGCGGCCCGCACGGCCTCTTCGGTGGGAGCGCCCTCGGCCAGGCGCTCGTCGACCTTCTTCTCCAGCTCGCGGATGATCGGCAGCACCTGGGAGCCGAAGTTCGCCACGTCCTCCTGGTAGTGGAGGAAGCCGAGGAGGAGCAGGTCGGCGCCGCGCGCCTTGTACTCCACGGCCCGGCGCGCGATCTGCTCGGGGGTGCCGATCAGGCGGGTGCGGAAGCCGTCGTTGTACTGCACGAGGTCGTCGAACTCGGAGTCGGCCCACATGCCCTTGCCGTCGGCGGTGGACTTGCCGGCCTGGCGGACCGCGTCGCGGAAGCCCTCCACCGCGCGCCGGTCGGCCTTGTCGATGATCTCGCGCAGCACCTCGCGGGCCTCGGCCTCGGTGTCGCGGGAGATGACGAATCCGTTGAGGCCGAAGCGCACCGTGCGCCCGGCCCGGGCGGCGTGCGCGCTGACCTCCTCGACCTGCTCGGTGAAGCCGTCGAAGTCCTTGCCGTTGGAGAAGTACCAGTCGGCGTTGCGGCCCGCGACGCCGCGGGCGGCGGTGGAGTTGCCGCCGAAGAAGACCTCGGGCAGGCCCCGGCCGGGCACGTCCAGCGGCTTGGGCTTGAGGTCGTAGCCGTGCAGCCGGTAGAAGTCGCCGACGTAGTCGCGGGGGGTGCCCTCCCAGGCGGCGCGGATGTAGCGGATGAACTCCTCGGTGCGCCGGTAGCGCTCGTCGTGCTCCAGCCACGGCTCGCCCAGCGCGGTGAACTCGCTCTTGAGCCAGCCGCTGACCACGTTGATGGCGATCCGGCCGTGGGTGAGGTGGTCGGCGGTGGCCACCCACTTGGCCAGCACGCCCGGGTGCCACAGGCCGGGGTGCACCGCCGCGATGACCCGCAGCCGCTCGGTGGCCAGGGCGAGGGCCAGGCTGAAGCTGGTCGACTCGTGCTGGTGGTCCGCGCCGTAGCTGGCGATGTAGCGCACCTGGGTGAGCGCGTACTCGAAGCCGTTGTTCTCGGCGAGGACCGCCAGCTCGCGGTTGTAGTCGTAGCCCCAGTGGGTGCGCTGCTCGATGGTGCTGGTGACCAGGCCGCCGCTGACGTTGGGGACCCAGTAGGCGAACTTCAGGGGTTCGGGGACGGGTGACTGGTCGGACACGGTGGTGCTGTTCCTTTCGGGGGTCGGGGCGGCCGCGGGGCCGCACCACCAGATATACCAACTTTCCCTACTGAAAAAGTAGGTTTTTGGGAGAAGGCCGGGCCCGGGCAAGGACGTGGCCGGTCGTGGCCGAAGAGGGCTCAGCGCGGCGTCACAGCGCCGCGAACCCGCCGAAGGAGCCGCGGTGGTAGAGGAGCGGGGGCCGGGAGGCGTCGTGGACCGCGCTGTGCACCACGCGGCCCACCACCAGCCAGTGGTCGCCGATGAGCTGGGTGTCGTACCTGCGGCACACCAGCCGCGCGGCCACCCCCTCCAGGGCGGGCGTCCCGTCCAGGCCGTAGGACCAGCGGGTCGGCGGCGCGAAGCGGTCCACGCCCTTGGCCGCGAAGCGCGCCGCCAGGTCGGCCTGGTCCTCGCCCAGCAGGTGCACGCTGAAGGAGTCCGCCCGGCTCAGGTGCGTCCACGTCGACGAGGTGGTGGCGATGTAGAAGGAGACCAGCGGCGGGTTGAGGCTGACGCTGGTGAAGGACGTGGCGGTCAGCCCCACCGGCCGGCCCGCGACGTCGGCCGTGACGATGACGACCCCGGCGGGGTGCTGGCGCAGGAGCTGGCGGAACTGCTCGGCGCTGACCTCGTCGCGGGGCTGCGCGGGGCGCAGGGCGGTGTCGGGGTTGCCCATCGGGACCTCCTCGGTGTGCGGTCTGGTGGGAGCCGGGGCGGTCACACGGCCGCCCGGCTGCGGCGGGGCGAGCGGATCTGGGGCGCGACCCGCTCGGCCCAGGGAGCCAGCACGGCGTCCAGGTCGGGGCCGGAGGCCCCGTCGCGCGGAACGGTGTCCTGGAGGACGGCCAGGCCGGGGGAGGGCACGTGCGCGCCGAGCTCGACGAGCAGCGGGCGCAGGTGGACCTCCACGGCGAGTGTATGGGCGGGGGATCCCATGACCAGCAGGGGCAGGGCGGTGACGCCGGAGAGGGCGCCGCCGGGCAGCAGGTCCAGGAAGACCTTGAGCAGGCCGGTGTAGGTGGCCTTGTAGGTCGGGCTCGCCACGACGAGCAGCTCGGCCCCGGTCACCCGCTCCAGCGCCTCGGCGACCTCCGGGGGAGGACCGGGCAGGAGCAGGGACGGGGCCAGGGCGGCCAGGTCGACGAGGTCGGGGTCGCCCGGCAGGCCCAGGGCCGAGGCCACGTGGCGGGCCGCGGCCAGCGCCGCGGTGGCGGTGCGGGACCCCGGGCGGGGGTTCCCGACGAGGACGGTGACGGACACGGTGGTTTCTCCTGTTCTCAGGTCGTGGCGGCCGGGACCCGCGGGGCGCCCAGGAAGGGCACGTGCGCGGACGCGGCCTCGGGCCCGGCTCCGGGATGCTGCCACAGGCCGCGCCTGCGCAGCAGCGGCAGGACCCCCTCGCCGAACCAGTAGGCCTCCTCCAGGTGGGGGTAGCCGGAGAGGACGAACTCGGTGATGCCCAACCGGTGGTACTCCTCGATGCGGTCGGCCACCTCGGTGTGGCTGCCCACGAGGGCGGTTCCCGCTCCGCCGCGGGCCAGCCCGACGCCGGCCCACAGGTTGGGGTGGACCTCCAGGTTGTCGCGGCGGCCGCCGTGCAGGGCGAGCATGCGGCGCTGCCCCTCGGACTCGCTGCGCGCCAGCCCCGCCTGGATCTGCGCCACGGTGTCGGCGGGCAGGCGCTCCAGCAGCCGCTCGGCCTCGCGCCAGGCCTCGGCGGAGGTGTCGCGGGTGATGACGTGCAGGCGGATCCCGTACTCCAGGCTCCGCCCGGCCTCGGCGGCCAACTGCCGCACCCGGTCGAGCTTGTCGGCGACCGCCGCGGGCGGCTCGCCCCAGGTCAGGTAGGTGTCGACGCGGCGCGCCGCCACCCGGAGCGCGGCGGGGGAGGAGCCGCCGAAGTAGAGGCGGGGCCGGGGGTCGGGGGGACGGTGCAGCGCCGCCCCCTCGACCACCAGGTGCTCTCCGCTGAAGTCGACGGTCCGGCCCTCCCACAGCCGGGTCACGATCCGCAGGAACTCGTCGGTGCGGGCGTAGCGTTCCTCCTTGTCGAGGAAGTCGCCGTAGGCGCGCTGCTCCGCGCTCTCCCCGCCGGTGACCACGTTGAGCAGCAGGCGGCCCCCGCTGAGCCGCTGGTAGGTCGCGGCCATCTGCGCGGCCAGGGTGGGCGAGACCAGCCCGGGGCGGAAGGCCACCAGGAACTTCAGCCGCTGGACCGTGCCCAGCAGCGACGCGGTGGTCACCCAGGCGTCCTCGCACCAGGCGCCGGTCGGGGTCAGCACCCCCTCGAAGCCCAGTTGCTCGGCGGCCCGGGCCACCTGGAGGAGGTAGCCGAAGGACGGCTCCCGGGAGCGCCACGCCGAGGCGGTCTCCGTGACGGGGTCGACGATGCCACGGCTGTCGCCCTGGGTGGGCAGGAACCAGTGGAACGTCAGGGACATGAAGTGTTTCCTTCCGGGATCGGAGCGGTCCGCGCAGGCGGGGGAGCCCCCGGGGCGGGGGTCACCGGGGCCGGTAGACGTAGCCGACCCGCCGTACGGTGACCAGCCGGTCGCCCAGGTCGCCGAGCTTGCGGCGGATCCGGTGGACGTGGACGTCCACCGACCGGGCCGTGGTGGGCGATCCGGGCGACCAGACCTGGTCCAGCAGCTCCTGGCGGGTGAACACCCGCCCCGGCGCCGCGACCAGGTGCGCCAGGAGGCGGAACTCCTGGTAGGAGAGGGACACGGGGACGCCGCGCACCCACACCTGCCACGAGGCCCGGTCGATGACGAGGGAGTCGTCCGCGGAGCCGCCGTCGGCGGGGACCCCGCCGACGGTCGACGCCTCCACGACGTGGCCGACGACGACCATGACTCTGCGCAGATCCTCCAGGGGGATCACGCCGAGCAGCCGCTCCTCGTCGTGCCGGGACGGCACGGCGTCGGCGCGGAGCACCGGGCGGTGGGTGTCGCTGGTGGTCATGACACCATCATGGGCCAATAACCCAATTAAGTCTACCTGTTTAGTCGGTTTTTATGCCGGGGGTCCGCCGGACCGGCCGCGCAGGCCCTCTCCGCCCGCTCCGGCGGCGGGCCGGAGTTGGGTAGGCTGCGCTGGGATCGGCGCGGCGGCGCGGCCGGTCGCGCCGCGGGCCGACACGGAGGAGCACGCGATGGCGGAGGAGTCCCGTCCGGCGGGAGCCCAGGCGGTGGTGCGGGCGCTGCGGGTGCTGCACTGCTTCCGCGACCACGGGCCCGAGCTCGGGGCGACCGACATCGCCCGCATCCTGGACCTGCGGACCAGCACCGCACACCGACTGGTGCGCACCCTGGCCGCGGAGGGGTTCCTGGAACAGGCCCCCGGCACCGCCCGCTACCGGCTGGGGGCCTCCGTCGCCGAACTGGGGCAGGTGCTCTACCGGCAGCGCGGGCTCCACCGGGCCGAGCCGCTGCTCGCCAGCCTGGCCGAGGTCACGCGGACCTCTCCCGGCCTGGCCGTCCACAGCGGGCGGCGCGCCGTCGTCGTCGTGGGCGGCCCCGCCGACCCCGAGTCCGGACTCGGGGTGAGCATCCCCCTGCACGCCTCGGCGATGGGCAAGGTCCTGGTCGCCTGGAACCCCGACTTCGACGTCGCCGACCTGGGCGAGCTGCCCGCGCTGACCCCGCGGACCATCACCGACCCCCGGCGCCTGCGCGCCGAGCTGGAGCGGGTGCGCGAACGCGGCTACGCCCTCAACGACGAGGAGCAGGCCCTCGGCAAGCGCACGGTCGCCGTGCCGCTGGCCGACGAGTACGGCCAGGTCCAGATGGCGCTGGCGCTGCGCGCCGACACCGAGGGGCTGCCGCTGGAGCGCGTCCCCGAGCTCGCCGAGATCGGGCGCGAGTACGCGCTGGCCTTCCAGCGGGTGCTGCTGCGCCCCGCCCGCTGAGTCCGGCGGACCACGGACCCCTGTGACCTGGGCCTCTTTGTCGCCCTATTTCCTATAAAACCTACTGAATAAGTTGACAATCCCATTATGTGGGAAATACGGTGTGCCTGCCCGTCCGACACGAAGCGCGCCGCCGCCCCGCGGCTGCCCGGCGCCTCGCCCCCGTCCGTCACCACCCCTTGGAGGCCCCATGGCCGAGGAAGTCCTCTGGTACGTCGTTCCCCAGGACGGCCCCTACCCCTGGGAGCCCGAGGGACGCAGGGAGGTCGACCGCGAGTACCTGCAAGACCTCGCCCGCAGCATCGACCGGCTCGGCTACTCGGGAGCGCTGCTGGCCACCGCCGCCCACGACGTGTGGATCCTGGGCGCCGCCCTGGCCGACGTCACCACCCGGCTGCGCCCCCTGGTCGCGGTCCACCCCGGGCTCATCTCACCCGTGCTGCTGGCCAAGATGGCCCTGACCTTCGACCACCTCTTCGGCGGGCGCCTGGCCGTCAACGTCATCAACGGCGACACCCGCACCCTGAGCACCTACGGCCTGCACCTGGACCACGACGAGCGCTACGCGCTGGCCCGCGAGTACTGGTCGGTGTTCCGGCGGCTGACCGCCGGGGAGACCGTGGACTTCCACGGCGACCACATCGACGTCACCGGCGCCGGCAGCGGGTTCGGCCTGGAACCGGTGCAGCGGCCGCACGTCCCCCTGTGGTTCGGCGGCTCCTCCGAACCCGGCCTGGACCTGGCCGCCGAACTCGTCGACGTCTACCTGTCCTGGGGAGAGCCCCCGGCCCAGCTCAAGGAGAAGATCGACCGGCTGCGCGCCAAGGCCGCCCGCCACGGCCGCACCCTGCGCTTCGGCCTGCGCGTCCACCTCATCGTCAAGGACACCGACGCCGAGGCGTGGGCCTACGCCGACCACCTGCTCAAGGTCACCCGGCCCGAGACCTTCGCCCGCCAGATCGACCTGGCCAGGAGGTCCGACTCCGTGGGCCAGAGCCGCCAGGTGCAGTCCCACCGGGGCCGCGTCCCCGACCGGGCCAAGGACATCGAGGTCTACCCCAACGTCTGGCCCGGGATGGGACTGCTGCGCCCCGGCCCCGGAACCGCCCTGGTCGGCTCGCACGCCAGCGTCGTCGAACGCCTCCAGGAGTTCGAGGCCCTGGGCGTGGACACCTTCATCCTCTCCGGCAACCCGCTGCTGGAGGAGGCCCAGCACATCGCCGAGACGATCCTCCCCCACCTCGGCGTCCCCGCCCCCCGGCCCTGACCGCACACCCCCGTCACGGAAGCGAACACTCCCATGAACCCCTTCACCCGAAGCGCCGCCGCGCTGACCCTGCTGACCGCCGCCCTGGCCCTCACCGCCTGCGGGCCCGAGGAGGAGTCCCCCTCCGGCGGAGCGGTCATCCGCATCGGCGACCCCGGCAACGTCGGCCCCCTCGCCTACGCCAAGCGCGAGGGCATCTTCGAGGACCGCCTCGCCGAGGTCGGCGCGACCATCGAGTGGGGCGGCTCCTACGCCTCCTTCACCGCCGCCTCCGACGCCCTCAAGTCCGGCGACCTCAACGTCCAGCAGGGCGCCGTCTCCCCCGCGGTCGGCTCCCTGGCCAGCACCGACGACCTGCGCATCTTCATCGTCGCGGACCTCGTCGGCGACCCCGCGCCGCTGCGCGACGGCCTCGTGGTGCCCCCCGACAGCGACATCCGGACCGTCGCCGACCTGAAGGGGCGCAGGGTCGCCGTCAACCAGGCCGGAAAGGGCGAGTACCTGCTGCTGCGCGCCCTGGAGGCCGAGGGCGTCGACCCCGACGAGGTCGAACGCGTCTACCTCAACCCGCAGGAGGGGGCGGCGGCCTTCGCCTCCGGCAAGGTGGACGCCTGGTGGGCGATCGTGGACGCCTACCCCGAGGCCGTCGCCAACGGCGCCAGGACCGTCGTCACCAGCCGGGACATCGACGACGCGGACCTCAACGTCTTCGTCGCCCGCAAGGACCTGCTGGAGGAGCACCCCGAGGCCGCCGAGGTGTTCTTCGAGGTCCTCAACGAGCTCATCGAGGAGGGCCGCAGCCGGCCCGAGAAGTTCCAGAACGTGTTCCTCGACCAGGGCCCCACCGCCCTGGACGGCGACCGCCTCGCCGAGAGCGTCGAGCTGACCAGGGCCGCGACCTCCTACCGCTACCCCACCGAGGAGGACCTGGCCCGCATCGAGAGCGTCGCTGCGACCTTCGTCGACCACGGACTGCTCGACGGGCCGGTCAACGCCTCCGACATCGTCTTCGACCTGCCCGCCGCCCTGGACTGACCCAGACGCCCACCCGCCGGGAGCATCCCATGACCGTTCCGTCCCGACCGCTGCTCCACGACCCGCCCGGCTCCGCGGACGCCGCCGACCGCGCCCCGGCGGCGTCCGCCCTGGAGCGCCCCGCCCCCCTGCGGGGCCGCCGGCGCCACCCCGCGGTGTCGCCGATCCTGCGCGCCAGCGTCCCCGTGCTGCTGGTGGCCCTGTGGTGGTGGGGCGCGGACGCCGGCCTCGTCGACCCCCGGGTGCTGTCCAGCCCGCCCGACGTGGTCGACGCGCTGCGCGAACTGGTGGCCACCGGCCAGCTCGCCGAGTTCCTGGCGGCCTCCTTCCGCCGGGCCGCGCTCGGCGTCGCCCTCGGAGTGGGCGCCGGACTCGTCCTGGGGGTGGCGGCCGGACTGTCCGCGCTCGCCGAGGAACTCGTCGACCCGTCCATGCAGATCGTCCGCGCCGTGCCGTTCCTGGCCCTGGTGCCGCTGTTCATCTCCTGGTTCGGCGTCGACGAGGCCTTCAAGGTCGTGCTCATCGCGGTCGCGGCCGTCGCCCCCATGTACGCCTACACCTACCTCGGCGTGCGCAGCGTGGACCGCCGGGTCGTGGAGGCGGCGCGGGGCTTCGGCCTGCGCGGCCCGCGGCTGGCCGTCGGCGTCATCATCCCCGGCGCGCTGCCCAGCATCCTCATGGCGCTGCGCATCTGCATGACGGTCAGCCTCACCGGGCTCATCGCCGCCGAGCAGATCGGCACCACCGCCGGGATCGGCTACCTGGTCACCCTGGCCCAGCAGTACTACCGCACCGACTACATGGTGCTGTGCATCGCCCTGTACGCGGTGCTCGGCCTGCTCATCGACCTGGTGATCCGGGTCCTGGAACGCGTCCTCATGCCCTGGCGCGGCCACGTCGCCGCCCGCTGACCCGCCCGCCCGAAAGGAAGCCATGGCCAGCCCGCCCGTTGCCGACCTGGCCGTCCAGGTCCGCGGACTGCGCAAGTCCTACGGCGCCCAGACCGTCCTGGACGGAGTCGACCTCGACATCCGCCGCGGCGAGTTCTTCGCCCTGCTGGGCCCCAGCGGCACCGGCAAGACCACCCTGCTGCGCGTGCTCGCCGGCCTGGAGACGCCCGACGCCGGCGAGGTCTGGGTGCCGCCCCGGCGCACCACCGTCTACCAGGAGCCGCGCCTGGTACCGGCCCGCCGGGTGCTCGCCAACGTCACCATCGGACAGCCCCGCGGCGCCGCCACCCGGCAGGCCGGCCTGCGCGCCCTGGCGGAGGTCGGCCTGGCCGACAAGGCCCGGGCCTGGCCCGCCACCCTCTCCGGCGGCGAGGCCCAGCGCGTCGCCCTGGCCCGGGCGCTCGTGCGCGACCCCGAACTGCTGCTCCTGGACGAGCCCTTCGCCGCCCTGGACGCGCTGACCCGGCTGCACATGCAGGACCTCGTGGCCGACCTGTGCGTCCGGCACCGCCCCGCGGTGCTGCTCGTCACCCACGACGTCGACGAGGCCGTCCGACTGGCCGACCGGGTCGCGGTGCTGCGCGGCGGGCGCTTCGTCCACGACGTGCGCATCGACGCCGAGCACCCCCGCGACCGCGACGACCCCGCCGTCCTGGCCCACCGCCGCGACCTCCTCGCCCGCCTCGGCGTGGGCACCGGACGCTGAACCCGCCACCCACCGGGAGGAACCCGTGACCACCACCGCACCCGCGAAACCCGCAGTGGACAAGATCTGGTACACCCGCTGCCCCGTCCCCACCGCCAGCGGCCTGGCCCACAACCTGGGCTGGCTCTCCGACGCCTTCGCCGCCCGGGGACTGCAGGTGGGCGTCCTGCAGGAGGCGCCCCCCGAGATCGCCCGCCACCACTTCGACCACCGGCTCCTCGGCCTGTTCCGCGAGGGCGGCAACGTGCCGGCCCTGGTCGCCAGGTCCGAGGGCGCACCGACCAGGCTGATCGGACTGACCTGGATCGACGAGGGGCAGGCCGTGCTCACCCGCCCCGACACCGGCATCGCCTCGCCCGCCGACCTCGCAGGGCGCCGCATCGCCGTGCCCGCCTGGGCCGACACCCGCGCCAAGAGCTTCCCCCGCGCCATGGCCCTGCACGGCTTCCGGGGCGCCCTGGCCCTGGCCGGGCTCACCCTCGACGACGTCGAGCACGTCGAGGTCCCCCCGACGCTGTCGGGCCGCCTGGAGCCGGACTCGCCGGCCCCGACCTGGCCGGGACTGGCCGAACTCGCCGCGGGCACCGTCGACGCGGTCTACGTCAAGGGCGCCCGGGCCGCCGAGGAGGCCGCGGCGATCGGCGCGACCGTGGCGGTCGACCTGGACGCCGTCCCCGACCGGAGGCACCGCGTCAACAACGGCACCCCCCGCCCCATCACCGTGCACGAGCGCATCCTCGACGAACGTCCCGAACTGGTGACGGACTTCCTCGTGCAGACCCTGCGCGCCGCCGACTGGGCCGCCACCGACCCCGACGGGGTGCGCCGCATCCTGGCCGCCGAGACCCACTCCGGCGCCGAGGGGGTGGCCCGCGCCTACGCCGACGGCTTCCACACCGGGCTGCACCCCGACCTGTCCGACGAGCGGCTGGACCTGCTCGCCGCCCAGGAGGACTTCCTCCACCGGCACGGCTTCCTCGCCGAACGGGTCGACGTGCGCGCCTGGGCCGTCCACGAGCCGCTGGCCGCCGCCCGCGAGGCCCTCGCCCGCGCCACCCCCTGACCGACCGACCCCACGACCCGACACAACGAACCCGAGAGGAGACACCGAGCATGAGCGTCAAGGTCGGATACTTCCCCCACAACAACTCGCTGTTCGTCCTGCGCCACCGGGGCATCCTGGAGCGCTCCCTGCCCGACGTGGAGTGGGTCGACCTGCGCGACCTGCCGCAGGGGACGCGGCCCGACCCCACCCGCGGCCTGCCCACCGTGCACGCCGACCGCCTCTTCGACGGCGGCTACGACTTCATCGGCACCGGGTTCACCCCGCCGATCACCGCCCAGGGGCAGGGGCACGACATCGTCTACGTCGCGGTCTCCGGCCCCCGCCACGAGAACGGGCGCCTGCTGGTCAAGGCCGACTCCGACATCAAGGAGACGGCCGACCTGCGCGGCCGCCGCGTCGGCATCGCGCACGGCTCCTGGCAGACCACCCTGCTGCTGTTCGCCCTGGACCGGGCCGGCCTGTCCTGGAGCGACATCGTGCCCGTGGACACCGGGGTCGACGCCGCACAGCAGTTCCTCTCCGGCGAGATCGACGCCTGGGTGGGCTCCTACCCGGTGCTGCGCGCGGTGGAGGAGCAGGTGGCCACCCGCGACCTGGTCGCCACCGAGGGGCTGTTCAGCCACCGCTCCCTCTGGTTCACCCGCCGCGACTTCGCGGAGAACAACCCCGAGGCGCTGGCCGCCATCGTCAACGCCCTCCAGGAGTCCGACGCCTGGATCCGCGAGAACCCGAGGGAGGCGGCGGCCCTGTTCGTCGCCGACGCCGAGAAGCGCGGCGGCCCCCGCGCCGACCTGGACGCCTGGGAGCACGCCCTGCGCACCCGCCCCTTCGGCCTGCTCCCGGTCACCGACGAGTTCGTCGCCGAGCAGCAGCGCGCCGCCGACCTGCTGCACGCCAACGGCCTGCTGCCCCGCAAGGTCGACGTCTCCTCGGCGGTGGCGCCGAGCGTCAACGCCCTCGTCCCGCCGATCCCCGGCGCCGACGCGCAGTGACCCGCCCGGGGCGGGAGGCCCGCCGCCTCCCGCCCCGCCCTGACCCCCACCGAGGACGCCATGACCGAACTGCTGTTCAGACTCCCCACCCGCCACCAGCCCCCGCCGGACCTCGGCCCCGTCCCGCGCGACGTGCGCGGCGACCACTACGGCCCCCTGGAGCGCCTGTTCCAGACCGGGCGCGCCGCCGAGATCGCCGGCCTGGGCGGGGTCCTGGCCCCCCACGACCCGCAGGGGGAGGACTCCTGGACCGTCGCCGCGGGGGCGCTGCGGCACAGCCGCCACCTCCGGGTCGTCGCCGAGTTCCCGCCCTGGGCCGCCACCCCCGTCTACGCCGCGAAGACGGCGGTGACCCTGCAACGCTTCTCCGTGGGCCGACTGGGCTGGCGGCTGTCCCTCGACGGGGACCCCGCCCAGCGCGCCGCCCAGGGCGACTTCGTCGACGGCGCCGACCGCTACGCGCGCGCCGACGAGTTCCTCACCGTGGCCAGGGGGGTGTGGCAGGAGCGCCCCTTCGACTTCGACGGGCGCTTCTACCGGGTCCGCGGCGGAGGCTTCGCGCCGCCCCTGGCCGGGCACCCGTTCCCGCGCGTGTACCTGTCGGGCACCGACGAGGCCGCCCTGGAGCTGTCGGCCCGCCACGCCGACGTGCACCTGGTCGGACTCGACGACGACATCGACGCCGTGCGCGCCGGCCTCGCCGAGCGCGCCGCACCCCTGGGCCGCCGGGTCGACCTGGGCCTGGAGCTGTCCCTGCTGGTCAGGGAGGACGCCGAGGAGGCGTGGCACCACGCGGGCGCCCCCGGACGCGGGACCGGACGCTGGGACGGCTTCGCCTCCCTCGGCCACACCGTGGCCGCCGGCCTGGTCGGCTCCTACCGGCAGGCCGCCGAGCTGCTGGGCGACTACGCGCGCCGGGGAGTGCGCGTCTTCGCGGTCGAGGCGGCCCCCGCCCTACAGGAGGCGTACCGGCTGGGCGAGCACCTGCGCCCCGCACTGGAGGAGGAGTACGAGAGTGTCCGTTGACTTCTACTGGCGGATCGGCATGCACGGCGACCAGCCGTCGCTGCGCCGCCGCGCCGAGAGCCGCGGCGACTGGGCCCCGCACGTGCCCGGGCGCATCGCCCCCGCGCTGCGCCACGGGGAGCCCGACGGCTACGCCTACGTCGAGCACATGCTCGACGTGGCGCGGGCCGCCGAGGCGGCCGGGTTCTACGGCGGGCTGATGCCGTCGTTCCCCTTCACCGACGACCCGTGGGCCTCCGCGGCGATGCTGGCGCGCGAGACCCGCACCTTCCGGTTCATGATCGCCTTCCAGCCCGGCTTCCTCAACCCGGTGCACGCCGCGCGGATGGCGGCCACCCTGCAGCGCGCCTCGCGGGGCCGGGTCGTCTACAACGTCATCACCGGGGGCGGCGGCCCCGCCCAGGCGTGGTGGGGCGACGAGGTCGCCCACGACGACCGCTACGCGCGCACCGACGAGTTCCTCCGGGTGCACCGGGGGGTGTGGCAGGAGCGCCCCTTCGACTTCGACGGGCGCTTCTACCGGGTGGCGGGGGGCGCGCTGCCCGACCCCCTGGCGGCCGAGGAGTTCCCCGAGATCTACTTCTCCGGGTCCTCGGCGGCGGCCCTCGACGTCGCCGCCCGGCACGCCGACTACTACCTGTCCTGGCTGGAGCCCTTCGACGCGCTGGCCGCGAAGTTCGCCGCGGTGCGCGAGCACGCCGCCGCGGCCGGGCGCGTCCCCCGCTTCGCGGTCCGGCTGGACGTGGTGGCGCGCCCCACCGAACGCGAGGCCTGGGAGGAGGTGCGCCGCGGCTTCGAGGCCGCGGACCTGCGCGGCCTCGACGGCGGCGCGGGGGACTCGGTGGGCGTGGCGCGCAGCCGCTCCTTCGTCAGCGGCCCCGTCACCGGCTACCGGGACCTGGAGGTCCAGCCAAACGTGTGGGGCGGCTTCGGGCTGCTGCGCGGCGGTCCGGCGTTCGGGCTGGTGGGCAGCTACCGGCAGGTCGCCGAGCGGCTGGAGGAGCTCATCGCGCTGGGCGTCGACGCGTTCATCCTGGCCGGGGTGCCCCACCTGGAGGAGTCCTACCGGGTGGGCGAGGAGGTCCTCCCGCTGCTGCGCGGCGCCGGGCGCCGGGCGGCAGCGTCCGACCGGGCCGGGGGAGAGGACCGCCGCGGCACTCCCGTCACTGTGTTCCCGGAGGCCACTGCTTCCAAATAATTTTTCCTACCTGTATAGTTGGGTTTGTTTCCCGGTGCGACGACCTCCGCGAAAGGCGGCTCCTCGGCATGCGTTTCCACTGGTTCCTTCCCACGACCGGCGACGGGTACGCGGTCCGTAACTCCACGATCCGCCTCGACGTCGACGGGGTCACCGCACCCTCGCGCCCGGCCGACCTGGGCTACCTCGCCCAGGTGGCCCAGGCCGCCGAGAGCGCCGGGTTCACCGCGGCGCTCACCCCCACCGGCGTGGGCTGCCCGGACCCCTGGATCACCTGCGCGGCGCTGACCCAGCACACCGAGCGGCTGAAGTTCCTCGTGGCCTTCCGCCCCGGCTTCGTGCTGCCGACCCTGCTCACCCAGCAGGCGCGGGCCTTCCAGGAGGTGTCGCGCGGCCGGCTGCTGGTCAACGTCGTCGCCGGAGGCGACCCGGTCGAGCAGCGCGCCTACGGCGACTTCCTCGACCACGACCAGCGCTACGCCCGCACCGACGAGTTCCTCACCGTGCTGCGCCGGACCTTCGACGGAAAACCGGTCGACTTCTCCGGCGAGCACTACCGGATCGAGGGCTGGCAGGCCGCCGACCCGCTCGCCCCGGCGCCCGAGATCTACTTCGGCGGCGCCTCCGCGGCGGCCGAGCGCGTCGCCGCCGCCCACAGCGACGTCTACCTCATGTGGGGCGAGCCGCCCGCCATGATCGCCCAGCGGATCGAACGGGTGCGCGCCCTGGCCGCCCAGGCCGGACGCACCCTCCGCTTCGGCATCCGCCTGCACGTCATCGCCCGCGACACCGCGGCCGAGGCGTGGCGCGACGCCGAGCGGCTGCTGGAGGGCATGAGCCCCGAGCGGATCGAGGCCATGCAGCGCTACTACGCCCGCATGGACTCCGTCGGCCAGGCCCGCATGGCCGCCCTGCACGGCGGCTCCGCGCGCTCCCTGGAGGTCCACCCCAACCTGTGGGCCGGGGTCGGCCTGGTCCGCGAGGGCGCCGGGACCGCGCTGGTCGGCGACTACGCCGAGGTCGCCGAGCGCATCGAGGAGTACCGCGCCCTCGGGGTGGAGGAGTTCATCCTCTCCGGCTGGCCCCACCTGGAGGAGGCCTACCGGGTGGGCGAGTACGTCCTGCCCCGGCTCGCCGCGCCCGCCCCGGCTCCCCAACCGGCGCCGTGAGCGCCGCGACCGAGGTCCGCACGGGCCCCGCAGACGGCGGCCCCGGGAACCGCCTCGACAACAACTCCACCCGGGGCCGCTTCCCCACCCGCACCCCCGCACTGGTGCGCTCCCTGGGCCTGAGGACCCTGTCGGTGGGCGGCCTCCTGCTGCTGTGGTGGGCGGTGGCGCGCGCCGAGATCTGGCCGCCGGTCATCCTGCCCCCGCCGCAGGCGGTGTGGGAGAAGGCGGTGGCCACCACCACCGAGGGCTTCAGCGGCCACACCCTGCCCGAACACCTGTGGGCCAGCATGCGCCGCATCCTCGTCGGCAGCGGCTACGGCACCCTCGGCGGGGTCCTGATCGGACTGCTGATCGGGCTGGTGCCCGCCGTGCGCGCGCTGCTGGGGCCCTTCATCTCCTTCGTGCGCACCCTGCCGCCGCTGGCCTACCTCAGCCTCCTCGTCATCTGGTTCGGCATCAACGAGGAGCCCAAGATCTGGCTGCTCGTCATCGCCTCCCTGCCGCCGGTGGCCGTGGCCACCGCCGACGCCGTCCGCAACGTCGCCCCCGACTACCTCAACGCGGCCCGCTCCCTGGGCGCCCGCTCCTGGCAACTGCCGCTGTGGGTCGTCCTCCCGCACGCCCTCCCCGAGGTCATGACCAGCATCCGCATCGCGGTCGGCGTGGCCTACACCTCCGTCGTCGCCGCCGAGACCGTCAACGGCATCCCCGGAATCGGCGGGATGATCCGCGAGGCCCAGCGCTACAACCAGACCGACGTGGTCATCCTCGGCCTCATCGTCATCGGCCTGTCCGGCCTGGTCATCGACTGGCTGTTGCAGTGTGCCGACCGGGTCCTGGCCCCGTGGCGGGGCCGCACCTGACCCGGCCGGTCCCCTCCCTTCCATCCGTCAACCCCCATCCCCCAGGAGATCCCATGACACCGATCCGTCGTTCCCGCACCTCCCGGGCTCTCGCGGCGGCCTCCGCACTCACCGCCGCCGTCCTGCTGGCCTCGGCCTGCAACGCCGCCGAGGAGCAGGCGGAGCCCGCCGACGGAGTCCCCGCCGAGCTGCGCATCGGCTACCAGTCCATCCCCAACGGCGACCTCGTCGTCAAGCACAACGGGTGGCTGGAGGAGGCGCTGCCCGACACCACGATCGTGTGGAACAAGTTCGACTCCGGCGGCGACGTCAACACCGCCTTCCTCGCCGGTGAGCTCGACATCGCCCTGGCCGGCAGTGCCCCCGTCGTCCGCGGCCTGTCCCAGCCCCTCGACATCGACTACCAGGTGCCCTGGATCCACGACGTCATCGGCGACAACGAGGCGCTGGTCGCCGTCGACGGGATCGACGAGGTCGCCGACCTCAAGGGCAGGACGGTGGCGGTGCCCTTCGCCAGCACCACCCACTACCACCTGATCGCCGCCCTGGACGAGGCCGGCCTCACCGTCGACGACGTGGAGCTGCTCGACCTGGAGCCGCCGGACATCCAGGCCGCCTGGCAGCGCGGCGACCTCGACGCGGCCTTCGTGTGGTACCCGGTGCTGGGACAGCTCAAGGAGGACGGCGGCCACGTCGTCGTCACCAGCGGCGAGCTCGCCGAACGGGGCAAGGTCACCGCCGACCTCGCGGTGGTCAGCACCGAGTTCGCCGAGACCTACCCCGACGTCCTGGCCACCTGGGTGGAGCAGCAGAACCGCGCGGTCACCCTGCTGCGCGAGGACAAGGCCGCCGCGGTCGAGGCCATCGCGGCCGAGCTCAACCTGGAGCCCGCAGAGGCCGAGGAGCAGGTCGACCAGCTCATCTTCCTCGACGCCGCCGAGCAGGCCTCCGCCGACTACCTCGGCACCGCCGACGAACCCGGCCGCCTGGCCGAGTACCTCCTCCTGACCGCCGAGTTCCTCGCCGAGCAGGGGGAGATCGACGCGGCGCCCGGCCTGGAGGACTTCCAGGCCGCGCTCGCCCCCGGAGGAGCCGAGAGTGTCGCCAAGCCCTGACACCGGGGCGGCCGCACTGGAACTGCGCGGCGTCGGCCACGACTACCAGGGGCGCGAGGGGGCGGTGCCGGCCCTGGACGGCATCGACCTGTCCCTGGAACGGGGAGAGCACCTGGTGGTCGTGGGCCCGTCCGGCTCCGGCAAGAGCACGCTGCTGCGGCTCGTGGCCGGATTCCACCGCCCCTCCCGGGGCACCATCACGGTCAACGGCGCCCCGGTCCGGGGCCCCGGCCCCGACCGGGGCGTGGTCTTCCAGCAGCCCACCCTGTTCCCGTGGCTGAGCGTGCTCGCCAACGTCGAGTTCGGCCTGCGCATGGCGGGCGTGGGCCGCGAGGAGCGGCGGGAGCGCGCCATGCGCCAACTGGAGCTGGTGGGGCTCGCCGACACCGCCCGCATGCGCACCTACGAGCTCTCCGGCGGCATGCGCCAGCGGGTCGCCATCGCCCGGGCCCTGGCCCCCGACCCCGGCATCGTGCTCATGGACGAGCCCTTCGGCGCGCTGGACGCGCTCACCCGGGAGCGCATGCAGGAGGAGCTGCGCGACCTG
>NZ_KQ950181.1:797522-803426 GCF_001517975.1 Thermobifida cellulosilytica TB100 | reverse complement strand
CCCCGCCCGGCCCGCTGACCGAGGACGTCGACGTCGCCGACCCCCGGCAGGACGTCGCCGGGGCGGCGGAGCAGCGCGAGACCAGCGGGGAGCTCGCCGAACTGCTGGCGCGGCTGCCCGAGGCGCAGCGGGAGGCGGTCGTGCTGCGGCACGTGGCCGACCTGTCCATCGGCGAGGTCGCCGCGATCCTCGGGGTCCCCGAGGGGACCGCCAAGTCCCACGTCTCCCGCGGCCTCAAGAAGCTGCGTGAACTCACCCAGGAGGGTGTCCGATGAGTGACGAACCGCTGCTGGCCCGGCTCGCAGAACTGGTCACCGACGCCCCGGAGGGCCTGATCGACCGGATCGCCGCCCGCTGGGTCACCGTCGGCGGCCCCGTCGGCGAGATGTTCGTCGCCTACACCGACCACGGGATCGCCTACGTCCGCCCCGCCGGGGACGACGCCCGCCGGGAGTTCCGCAGGCGCTTCGGACGGCCGCTGCTGCCCGCGCCCCGTCCGCCCGCCGGGCTGGTCCCGGCGCTGCGCACCGGGGACGCCGGAGGGCTCCGGTTCGACCTGCGCGAACTCACCCCGTTCCAGGCCGAGGTGCTGCGCGCCGCGCGCAGCATCCCGCGCGGCGAGGTGCGGCCCTACTCCTGGATCGCGCGGCGGGTCAACCGGCCCGGGGCGGTGCGGGCGGTCGGCACCGCGCTGGCCACCAACCCCGTGCCGCTGCTGATCCCCTGCCACCGGGTGGTCCGCTCCGACGGCTCGCCGGGCCGGTACATCTTCGGCTCCGACCTCAAGCAGCACCTGCTGCGCAGCGAGAACGTCAACCTGGACGAGATGCACGACCTCGCCCGCCGGGGGGTCTTCTACCTGGCCAGCGACACCACGGGAGTCGTGTGCTTCCCGTCCTGCCGCCACGCCCGGCGCATCGCCCCCGCCCACCGGCGCGGCTTCCGCACCGTCGCCCAGGCCGCGGCCGCGGGCTACCGCCCCTGCCGGCACTGCCAGCCGGCAGCGGAGGCCGCCTGACGCGGGGACGCCGCAGGCCCCGCGGGGGCCGCGGCGAAGAGGGCCCGCGGGGAGGCGGACAGGCAGAGGCGGCGGTGCCGGGACCGGTCCCGGGGCCCGGGACCGGTCGGCGGGCGTGCCGGACCGGCGTCCCGGCGGCTTCGGCGTCAGGAGGAGGGGCCGTTCCTGTGGTCGGCGCGGATGCGGCGCCAGGCCGAGGCCCAGCGCTGGTACTCGGCCTCGTCGCCGCCGCAGGCGACGACGAACGCGCTCAGCACGGTCAGCCGGGGCAGGCGGTCGCTGTTGAGCGCGAGGCGGAACCGGGAGGCCGAGCACACCCCTCCGCAGTTGTACTCCATCTCCAGGTAGGAGGGCGCTCCGGCCCAGAGGCGGTAGTGGCGCATGGCCGCCACGAAGGCGGCCGGCGTGGCGGCCCGCCGGGGGTCGGGCTTCTGGGCGGGGGCGGAGGGCAGGCCGGTCGTGGCCGGGCGGCGGGACGCGGCCCGGCGGGGCGCGGAGAACTCCGTCACCGAGCACGGACGTCCCGCGGGGGAGCGTTCCCTCATCGGACCTCCCCGAAGCGGGAGGCGACACCGGAGAGCGGCCCGCGGGCCGAGGGGGCCGCCGGAACGGCGGCGGTGCGGGTCACGGGGGAAAGGGTCGTGACGGGACCCGGAACAGAAAACGTCATTGCTCCCTTGGTGGTGTTCGGGGCCGGTGGGGAGTCCGGACTCGGGACAGCCGCTTTGGTCCGGGAAGGACCGGCCCGGGGTGCGCCGCGCCGGTCGGGACAGGGCGCCGCGGCACTGCGGTGAACTCACGAAGCAGCTTCATACTATGCCGTCTGCGCTGGTCCTGGGAATGGCGCGGGACAACCCGGAACGGGGCGGTGCCGCGGCCGGCCGACGCGCGTTCCGGAAACGGACAGAAATCCATTCTCCTCCCGGAAAGGAAACGCCGGAAGAAGTGCGGTGCGTCGCCGCGGTGCCGCGGCAGGACGGCCGCCCGGTCGAGGAGCGCCGGGCCGGTGCCCTACCCTGGTCGCGTGGGGACCCCAGCAGACGCGGCCGGGAGGGCGGGCCCGGGAGCCGGTGTGCGGCCCGGCCCCGCCGACCTGCTCGCCGACCCCGGATTCCGCCTGCTCGCCGACCTGGTCGCCGACGGCGACGTGGTGGTGCTGAGCGGGGCCGGCCTGTCCACCGAGTCCGGGATCCCCGACTACCGGGGGGAGACCGGGCGCAGGCGGCGGTCCCGGCCGATGACCTACCAGACCTTCGTCGGCAGCGCCGCGGCCCGCCGACGCTACTGGGCGCGCAGCCACCTGGGATGGCAGCACATCGACCGGGCCGCGCCCAACGCGGGCCACCGCGCGGTCGCCGAACTCCAGGCCCGCGGCCTGGTCACCGGGATCATCACCCAGAACGTGGACGGCCTGCACCAGGCCGCCGGCGCCCGCGGGGTGGTGGAACTGCACGGCAGCCTGCACCGGGTCCGCTGCCTGGGCTGCGGGGAGCGCACCGCGCGCGGCGAGCTGGACCGCAGGCTGCGCGAGGCCAACCCCGGCTGGAGCGCCCTCGCCGACGAGGTCAACGCCGACGGCGACGCGGCCCTCGCCGACGAGTGGATCGACTCCTTCCGCGTCGTGGACTGCCGCTCCTGCGGGGGAGTGCTCAAACCCGACGTGGTGTTCTTCGGCGAGAACGTGCCGCGGGAGCGCGTCCGGCACTGCTTCGCGCTGACCGAGGGCGCCGGGACGCTGCTGGTGCTGGGCTCCTCGCTGACGGTCGCCTCCGGCTACCGGTTCGTCCGCCGCGCCGTGGAGCACTCCGTCCCCGTCGCGATCGTCAACCAGGGGGCCACCCGGGGCGACCCCCACGCCCTGCTGCGGCTGGACGCCCCGCTCGGCGCCGCGCTCACCGCGCTGCTCGCCGCACTCGACGCACACCTCTGACCACCGCCGCCAGTGGTCCTGCCTCTCCGCGGGCCGCGCCCGCGGCCCGCGGGGGCCACCCGGGGCGACCCCCACGCCCTGCTGCGGCTGGACGCCCCGCTCGGCGCCGCGCTCACCGCGCTGCTCGCCGCACTCGACGCACACCTCTGACCACCGCCGCCAGTGGTCCTGCCTCTCCGCGGGCCGCGCCCGCGGCCCGCGGGGGCCGCCCGGGCGCGTGCCCCCGCGGGGACCGCTCTTTTTGGGAGCGCTCCCAAAAAGGATATCGTGAGCTCTGGTGCACCGCGGCCCCGATCGAACAGGTCCGATCCCGGCCGAGCAGGCCCTCCGGTCCACAAGACGGCTCGTCGACAGAGGAGCTCGGTTGAGCATTCTGCAGAAAACGTCCGGCCTCGGAAGGCCCGTCGTCGGCGTCTTCACCGCGGCGGCCCTCGCCGGCCTCCACACCGTGGTCCTGCCACTTCTGCTGAACGAGCGCGGCGCGGAAAAACCCGCGATCGTCGCCTTCTACGTGCTGTTCGGCACCGCCTCGATGGCGGTCAACCTCGTGGTGGGGCGGTGGTGCCGCGCGACCGGGCGCCACTGGGTCGGCGGCGCCCTGGGCGGGGCGCTGGGCCTGGCCGGCATGGGCCTGCTGGCCGCCCCCACCCCCGGCTGGGCGGCCTACGCCGCGGCGCTGTGCGGGGCCTTCGGCAGCCTGGTCTACCCGACGTTCGTGGCGCTGCTGGACAACGGGACGCTCTCCGAGGCCCGCGTCATGGGCCTGGCGCGCACGGTGTTCGTCGTCGGCTACATCGCCGGCCTCGGCGCGGCCTCGGCCCTCTTCCTCGCCGAGGACGCCTTCGGCCCGCTGTTCCGCCCCGTCCACGCCTGCCTGGCCCTCTCCGGGGCCGCCCTGCTGCTGAGCCTTTTCACCCCCGCCGCGCGGCCGGGCACCAGGAGTCGGGAGGGCGGGGCGGCACGGCCGCAGCGCGGGGCGTGGTGGCTGGTCGCCCTGGCGGTCGCGGTGGTCTTCCTGCTGCGCGGCGCCGACAACCTGCGCCAGGTCTACCTGCCGCTGTACGCCTGGCAGACGGGCATGGCCGAGTCGGTCATCCCCGGCCTGTTCGCCCTCACCGCGGTGGTGGAGGTCCTCGTCCTGGTGCCGCTGGCCGCGGCCACCGACAGGTACGGCAGCGTGCGCACCCTGGTCGTCGTCTGCATGGTCGGCGCGCTGTCCTTCCTAGTCGTCGCGGTCGACGCGGGGACCGCGGGGCTGTTCGGGGCCCAGGTCCTCTACGCGGTCTTCACCGCGGGCTTCCAGAGCATCTCGGTGGTCCTGCTCGGCCAGGCCACGCGCTCGGGGGTCGCCGGCGGGGTCGGCCTGTTCGCCGGGATCTTCCAGATGGGCGCGGTGCTGGGGGTGGCCGTCCCGCTCGCGGTCCCCGGCTACTCGGCGGCCATCTTCTGGATCGGCTGCGGGCTGTGCCTGCTGGCGGCCGCGGCGATGCTGGCGGCAGGCACCGAACTGAACGACCGCGGGGACGCGCCGCCCCGGCGGCCCGAGGAGCAGACCGTGCCGTCCGGCGACTCCGGGTGAGCCGTCCCGCCGCGGGAGTGGACACGTCCGGGACCGCGTGTAGGGTGCCCATTGCCCGCTCGAGCGCCGACAGAGAACAGGACCGACCGTGACCGGAACCGCCCCCGCCCCGTCCGTCCCCCCGCGGCAGCGGGCGGCGACGCTCCTCAGCGAGGTCCTCTCGCCCGGAGTCCTCGTCACGGGGGTCCTGCTCGTGGTCGGCTGGGGCAGCACCCACAGCCCCGCCGGGGCGGGCTGGGGCCTGTTCGCCGCCCTGTTCTGCTCCGTCGTCCCGTACGCGGCCGTCCTCGTCGGCGTGCGGCTCGGCTACTGGAGCGACCACCACATTCGGGACCGGCGGCAGCGGACCGTCCCCTTCCTCATCGCCATCGGCAGCGTCGCGGCGGGCATCGCCGCGCTCGTCGTCCTGGGAGCGCCCAGTGCCGTGCTGGCCCTGGTCGTCGCGATCCTGGCGGGACTGGTCAGCACCAGCGCGGTGAGCCTGTGGTGGAAGGTGTCGGTGCACACCACCGTCGCCTCCGCGACGACCTGCGTGCTCGTCCTCGCCTTCGGACCGGTGCTGGCCGCGGCCCTGCCCGTGGTCGCCCTGGTCGCCTGGTCGCGGGTGGCGCTGAACCACCACACCGTCGCGCAGGTCGTCGTGGGCGCCCTCCAGGGGGCGCTGGTCTGCGGCCCCGTCTTCGTGCTGCTGAGCTGAGGCCCTCCGGGCGCGCGGGCTGCACAGGAGCCGCAGGCGGCGGCCCCGCCGTCAGTGGCGGCGCGCGTCCGCCGCCGTGACCCCGGCCAGCAGCCGGACGACCGCGGCGGTGTCCCGCAGGTCGTCGAGGACACCGTCGGCGCCCGCCGCGGCGAGGTCGGCGCGGCTGCTGCGGCCGGTGGCGACCCCGACCGCCCGCACCCCCGCGTCGTGCGCGCCCCGCACGTCGTGCGGGGTGTCGCCGACCACCACCACCGCGGAGGGGGCGAACCCGGCGCCGTGCCGCTGGGTGGCGCGGGCCACGGCCAGGCGCACCAGGTCCGCCCGGTCGGGGCTGTGGTCCCCGTAGCCGCCGAGGGACAGGTCGAGGCGGGCCTCCAGGCCGAAGGCGGCGAGTTTGGCGGCGGCCAGCTCCCGGATGTTCCCGGTCACCACCGTCTGCACCGCGCCCAGGCGGTGCAGGGCCTCCAGCGCCGCGTGGAACCGGGCGAGCAGCTCCGGGTCCGGCGCCACGCCGTTCAGGCGCAGGGTGTCGGCGGCGATGGCGTGCTCGGTGCGTCCGGCCATGTCCGCCACCGCGGCCGGGGCACACCGTCACCAACGCCTGGAACGCCGACCTGTCCGTGACCGGGTCCGCGGTGACCGCGGTCAACGCGGGGTGGAACGGCGCGCTCCCCGCC
>NZ_KQ950181.1:783823-797258 GCF_001517975.1 Thermobifida cellulosilytica TB100 | reverse complement strand
TGTGCGGCGGCTGGCGGCCGCGGGCTTCCGCGGCCTGGCACGGCTGCGGGGCGCCCGGGCGTTCCATCCGCGCGGCCTGTGGCTGCGCGGCGAGGCGGCCCTCCTGCCCGTCGGCCCGCTCCCGGGAGCCGGTGGGAGCAGGCCGGTGACCGCCCGCCTGTCCAAGGGGGCGGGCCTGCCCGGCGCCGGCCCCGACGTCCTGGGGCTGGCCGTGCGCCTGCCGGCCGGCGGCGGGCTGGACGGCCCGTGGGACCTGGCGCTGTCCTCCTGCGGGATCGGGACGGCGACCCGCTGCCTGCCCCTGCCCGCCGCGGACTGGGGCAGGGCGCGCTACGGCAGCCTGCTGCCCTACCGGGTCGCCGGGCAACTGGTGTGGCTGCTGGCCGTGCCGTACGGCGGCCCGGCAGGCCCCGCGGCCACGGGGTGCCTGGAACGGCGGGTGCGCGAGCGGCCGTGGCGACTGGCGCTGCTGGCCCGCCCGGCACGGGGCGGGTGGCTTCCCGCGGCGAGGCTGACCCTGCACGCCGTGCTGTCGGCGGGCGAGGCCGGACGGACCTCCTTCGACCCCGTGCTCAACCGGCCCGCCGGGTGGGAGCCGGTCCCCGGGTGGCTCGCCGGACTCAGGGAGAGCGCCTACCGGGGCAGCAGGAGCGGCCGCCGCACCCCGCGGGATCCGGCGGGGCGTCCGGGGCGCCGCTGAGCCGCCGTCCACAGGAGCGCCGGCCGCGGGCACACGTCGGGGCCGCGGCCGACGGGCTGGCGGAAGCGGCCGCGGCCCCGACGGAGTCGGTGGCCCGGACGGAGCCCCGGAGGAAGCGGAGTGGTCGCCGCCCGGGGAGCGGACGGCGGCAGGCCGTGCCGCCGCGGCGGTGCCGCGGGCGGTTCAGGCCCCGGCCCTGTCGGCGCCAGCGGCGACGAGGTTGGCGGACTGGGCCTCCTCGCCGAGCAGGCGGAGCAGCTCCGGGGTGATCTCGTCGTCTCTGTCACGGCTCCGGGTGGCCTCGATGACGAGGTCGTGCAGTCGGGTCAGGACGCGGATGCGGTGTTCCAGCACGGCGACCTTGCTCTCCAGGATGGCCTGGGTGCGCTCGGAGGCCGCGGTGGTACGGTCGAGCGCCCACCGGCCGAGGTCCCGGATCTCCTCCAGCGAGAACCCCATCTCCTTGAGGAGCAGGGCGCCCTCGACGTAGAAGATGTACTCGTGGGGGTAGCGGCGGCTGCCCCCCGCGGTGCGCTCGGGAGTGGGCAGGATCCCCAGCTCCTCGTAGTAGCGGATGGTCCGCGGCGAGACCCCGGCACGTTTGGCCAGTTCACCGATGCTGAGCAGGTCTCCCTTGGGGGAGGTGCTCGGAGACTTCTCGGAGGACAGCCGGGACCCGGACTCTGCTGCACCGGAGGAGGGCGGGGACGTCCTCCTTTCCTGGGCGGAGGTGCGCGTGGACATCGGTGGACTCCTAGACATCTTTGTAACTTAACGAATCCCGTTAAGTTACTGTCTAGTCTATCGCTGATAGTGCGCGGAGATAGCCATCTGTGACCGGGTTCACTCCTGGCCGTGGACCCGTGTGCGCGCTCAGAAACCGAGGTCGCGTCCGATGATCTCCTTCATGATCTCGGTGGTGCCGCCGAAGATCGTGTGGATCCGGGCGTCGCGCCAGAAGCGGGAGATCGGGTACTCGTCCATGTAGCCGTAGCCCCCGTGCAACTGCAGGCAGCGGTCGGCGGTGCGCTTCATCAGCTCCGTGGTCCACCACTTGGCCTTGGCCGCGTCCACCGGGCTGAGGGTCCCCGCGTTGAGCTCGAGCACGGCGCGGTCCACGTAGGTCTGCGCGATCTCGATCTCGGTCGCCATCTCGGCCAGTTGGAACCGGCTGTTCTGGAAGCGGCCGATCTCCTGGCCGAACGCCTTGCGCTCCCGGCAGTACTGCACGGTCCACTCCAGGGCGGCCTGCGCGGCGGCGACGGCGACGACCGCGATGGACAGCCGCTCCTGCGGCAGGTTGCGCATCAGGTAGCCGAAGCCCTTGTTCTCCTCGCCGAGCAGGTTGGCCGCGGGCACCCGCACGTCCTCGAAGACCAGCTCGGCGGTGTCCTGGGAGTGCATGCCCACCTTGGCCAGGTTGCGGCCGCGCCGGAAGCCGGGCATGCCGCGCTCCACGACCAGGAGGCTGATGCCGCGCGCGCCGGCCGCCGGGTCGGTCTTGGCCACGACGATCACGAGGTCGGCGTGGATGCCGTTGGTGATGAACGTCTTGGAGCCGTTGAGGACGTAGTGGTCGCCGTCGCGGACCGCGGTGGTGCGCACCGCCTTGAGGTCGCTGCCCGCGCCGGGCTCGGTCATCGCGATCGCGGTGACGAGCTCGCCGGAGCAGAAGCCGGGCAGCCAGCGCTGCTTCTGCTCCTCGGTGCCCAGCTCCAGCAGGTAGGGGGCGACGACGTCGTTGTGCAGGCCGAACCCGGAGCTGAGGGACAGGGCGCCGGCGCGCGCGAACTCCTCCACCAGGACCGCGTTGTAGCGGAAGTCCGGCTCGCCGCCGCCGCCGTACTCGACGGGCACGGCCGTGCCCAGGAACCCCGCGTCGCCGGCCTGCTTCCACAGTTCGCGGTCGACCAGCCCCTCGGCCTCCCAGCGCTCGTACTCGGAGACGACGTTGCGCCGGATGAACTCCCGCACGGAGTCCCGGAAGTCGTTGTGGACGGGTTCGAAGAGGGTGCGTTCCATACGTCAGCTCCAACGTGGTCGTGGGTGGTCGTCCGGTCCGTTCTCCTCCGGCCCCGCCGCCGCGGCCGCCTCGTCGCTGCTCTTCTCGCTGATCCAGCGCAGCAGTTGCGGCACGGGGGCGTCCGGGTCGGCGCGGGAGGAGGCCGCCGCGCTGACGAGCGCGTACAGCCGCTTGAGCACCCGGATGCGGTGGTCGAGCTGGGCGACCTTCTCCTGAAGGATCGCCTTCGTGCGGCTGGAGGCCGTGGCCCCGGTCAGCGCGAACCGGCCCAGCTCGGCGATCTCCTCGAGGTCGAAGCCGAGCTGTTTGAGGATGCGGGTTCCCTCCAGGTAGAAGAAGTAGTCGCGGGAGTAGCGGCGCGTCCCGCCGGCCGTCCTCTCGGGAGGCGGCAGGATGCCGAGCTCCTCGTAGTAGCGGATGGTGCGGGTGGACAGGCCCGCCTGGCGGGCGAGTTCACCGATGCTGAGCAGGTCGCGCCGCGCGCCCTTGTCGCGGCCGCCGGCCGGGGTCGGGGATGCCACGGGCTCCTCCCGGGACGGTCAGGCCGCCTGGGCGGATGGGCTGGAGGCGACCCAGATGTTGATGCGCGCCGAGATGACCGTCTCGCCGCGCTGGTTGATGATCTCCTCCTTGAGCGTCACCACACCGCCGGGGGCCTTGTCCTTCTTGGCGAGGACCTCCATGACCGGGTGGATGGTGTCCCCGAAGAAGCAGGGGGCGAGGAAGCGCACCTCCTCCATGCCGATGAACGCGATGACCCGGCCCGGCAGCAGCGGGACGAGCCCGGCGCCGCAGGACAGCACCAGCAGGCCGTGCGCGATGCGCTGCTTGAACGGCGTGGTCTTGGCGTACTCGGCGTCCATGTGCAGGCCGAAGTGGTCGCCGGTGACCCCGGCGAAGTTCACCACGTGGGTCTCGGTGATGGTGATGCCGCTGAAGGAGCGGCGGTCGCCGATGGCGAGTTCGTCGTAGTAGCGGTCGAACAACGGGGACTCCTTGCCGTGCCGGGCGCCGCGCGGGGCCCACAATATTTGATAGTTTACGTTGAACGTTATATCGCACTGTCGGGTTCCGGGTAAACCCCGCGACCGCGCCGCTCGCGGACCGCGGGACGGCGGGGCGCCGCGGCACGCCCCGCCGCGGGCCTCAGATCCGCAGCGCCAGCTCGTAGGCCTGCCTGGTGGCGAACGAGATCCGGCGCGGCGCGTAGGCGTCCCCGAGGATGTGCCGCTCGGCGACCCGCCCCTCCAGTTGCGCGTACAGGGCGGACTCGGCCTCCCCGCCGCAGGCCAGCACCACGGAGTCGTAGCCGGTGTGCTCGCGCTCCACGCCCGAGTAGACGTTGCGCGACACCACGCGGTCCGGCTCGATGCGCGCCACCCGCTCCGTCACCTCGATGCGCGCCCCCGCCGCGCTGAGCTTGGCCAGGGGGGCGCCGATGGAGTACTTGCCCACCAGGGGGGCCACCGCGGGCGTCGGGTAGAGCACGGTGACCTGTCGGCCCAGGTCGGCGAGGTACCCGGCGATCGTGAGCGGCTGCATGTGGTCCTCCATCGCGACCACGAGCACCCGGCGGCCGGTCTCGGCCCGCCCCAGCAGCACCTCGCGCCCGTCCACCACGAACGGCAGGTCCACGCCGGGCACGTCGGGGCGCCGGGACCGGGCCCCGGTGGCCACCGCGACGACGTCGAACCCGGCGGCGGCCACCGCGTCGGCGGTCGCCTCCCGGCCCAGTTCGACCTCGACCCCCAGGGCGTCCAGCCGCCGCCGCTGGTAGGCCAGGAAGTCGGCGTAGGAGGAGTTCTCGGCGGCCCGCGCGGCGATGCGCATCTGACCGCCGACCTCCTCCTCCCGCTCCCACAGCACCACCCGGTGGCCGCGCTCGGCCAGCAGCGCGGACAGCTCCAGCCCGGCCGGCCCCGCCCCGGCGACCAGCACCCGCCTGGGCTCCTGGGCCCGGGGCGGCGGCGGTTCGGCCTCGCGCCCGGTGCGGGGGTTCACCGAGCAGCCGAACCGCACCCCGTCCACGACGACCCGGTGCAGGCAGTCGTTGGTGCCGATGCAGGGGCGGATGTCGGCGGTGCGGCCGCTGCGGGCCTTGGCGACGAGGTCGCCGTCGGCGAACATGGCCCGCGCCATCCCGACGACGTCGGCGTGCCCCTCGTCGACGACGCGGGCCGCCGCCTCGACCGTGGAGACCAGGCCGGTGTAGACCACGGGGACGTCGAGGGACTCCCGGAACCTGCGGGCCAGCTCCGACCACTGCGCGACGCCGTAGTGGTGGGTCTGGATGTAGCTGGGCGCCCCCCAGTTGTTGCCGACCACGCAGTGCAGGTAGTCGATGGTGCCGCTGGCCTGCAACGCGGCGGCGATCGCCAGCCCCTCCTCCAGGTCGTAGCCGCCCTCGAACAGCTCGTCCATGTTGAGCCGCACCCCGACGGTGAAGTCCGGCCCGACCTCCCGGCGGATGGCGCCCAGCACGTCCAGCAGCAGCCGCATCCGCCGCCCGCGGTCGCCGCCGTAGGCGTCGTCGCGCAGGTTGGTGGCGGGGGAGAGGAAGAGCTGTAGCAGGTCCTCGTGGTTGGCGTGCAGCTCCACCCCGTCCAGCCCGGCGGCCTTGGCCTCCGCGGCGGAGAACGCGTACTCCTCGACGAACCAGGCGATCTCGGCGGCGTCCAGCACGTGCGGGACCTGGTTGTTGGTGTAGTTGGCCATCCGGCCCGACGGCGAGTGCGGCATGCCGCCCTGCATGATCAACTGGGCCGAGGCGTAGGCGCCGGCCGACTGCACCGCCTCGGCGTAGCGGGCGGCCCGCTCCCGGAACTGCGGCAGCCGGAACACGCCGCGCACGGCGGCCCCCAGGCCGGTCGGCTCGAACCCGGGGATGAGCGTGTTGGCGACGAACCCGTTGAGGCCGCAGATCCAGGCGGCGCCGCTCTCGGCGCGCCGGCGCCAGTAGGCGATGTTGGCGCGGGCCTGCCGCTCGCTGCCGAACAGGTCGCCGGTCAGCCGCCCGTGCGGCGGCAGCATGATCCGGTTGCGCAGCTCCATGTCGCCCACCCGGATCGGCCGGAACAGGGCGCTGTCCGCGAGTGTCCCCGTCACCGCTGCACCTCCTGGCGGGCGGCGTGCCGTCCGGCGAGCCGGGCGAAGACCATGGCGGGGCCGAGCGTGCCCCCGGCGCCGCCGTAGGCCATGCCGGTGGGGGCGGCCATGGCGTTGCCCGCGGCGTAGAGCCCCGCCACCGGGGCGCCGTCGACCCCGAGGACCTGGCCGTCGGGGGTGGTGCGGGGGCCGCCCTTGGTGCCCAGGGCGCTGGGGTGCACGGGAACGGCGTAGAACGGCCCGGTGGCGAGGGGGCCCAGGGTGGCCTGCGGGGTGCCGTAGTGCGTCTGGTCGCCGCACCAGCCGTCGTAGATGCTCGCGCCGCGGCCGAAGTCCGGGTCGTGCCCGGCCCGGGCGTGGTCGTTGAAGCGCGCGACCGTCGCGGCGAGCGCGTCGGCCGGGACGCCGATCCGCTCGGCCAGGCCGTCGAGGGTGTCGGCGCGCGTCACCCAGTCGGGGGCGCCCCGGCCCGGGGCGGTGCCGAACACGCCGTAGCGCTGCACGCAGGCGTCGTCGAGGACCAGCCAGGCCGGGACGTTGGCGTAGGAGAACGAGGCGCTGTCGAAGGTGCGGAAGGCGGCGCCCAGCGCGTTGTAGTTGGCGGCCTCGTTGGCGAACCGGCGGCCGCGCGCGTTGACCATGAGGGTGCCGGGCAGGGTCCGCTCGCGCAGCAGCAGGGTGGGCGCGGCGGTGCCGTCCGGGCCGGGGACCAGGACGACGGGGACCCACCACGCCTCGTGCACGGCGCCGAGCCGGGCGCCGACCCGCATCGCCATGCGCAGGCCGTCCCCGGTGTTGCTCGGCACGCCCGGCGGGTGCAGGAGCGGGCCGTGGACGAGGTCGCGCACCAGTTCGGGGTCGTGCTCGAAGCCGCCGGTGGCGATGACGACGCCCCGGCGCGCGCGGACCTCCTGGGGGCCCGACTCCGACTCGAAGCGCACCCCGGCGACGCGGCCGTGCTCCACCACCAGCTCCACAGCCCGCATCCCGGTGCGGGGGGCGACGCCCCGGTCCAGGCAGCCCTGGAGCAGGGCGGCGACCAGGGCCCGGCCCAGCCCTTCCTGGGAGGCCTCGGTCCGCTGCCGCATGACCTCCGGGGGGATGACCCCGCTGCCGCCCCCGCTGGGGATCTCGCTGATGCGCAGCCTGCGGGGCAGGCCCACGATCCGGTCCTGCCAGGGGCCCAGGCCCCGGGTGTCGAACAGCGCGGGCTCCAGGGAGCGGCCGCCGCCGGGCAGGCCCCCGGGGTGCTCGGGGTGGTAGTCGGGGTAGCGCGGGACCACCAGGAGCCGCAGCGGCGTCTCGCGCTCCAGCCACTCCAGGGTCGGGTCGACGTTGTCCACGAACGCCTCGACCATCTCGGGGAGCATGCTCCCGTTGGAGAGCGACTCCAGGTAGGTCAGGGCCTTCTCGCGGCTGTCGTCGACGCCCGCCGCGGCGGCGTGGCGGTTGGCGGGCAGCCAGACGATGCCGCCGGAGAGCGCCGTCGTGCCGCCGACCCGGTCGGCCTTCTCGAACAGCCCCACCGATGCGCCCTCGCTCGCCGCCGCCAGCGCGGCGGTCAGCCCAGCGGCGCCGGTACCGAGTACCACCACGTCGTACTCGCTCATCGCACCACCTTCCCGATCCTCGGAGACGGTCGCAATCTATCTCATGACACGTTTTACGTATAGGGTTAAATTCATTGTCGGGACTGCGGAAGGAAGATCCGGATGGCCGCCCAACCGCCGAAGACCACCGGGCCGGCGGGCGAGAAGCCCGCCGCCGACGACACCCCGCTGCGGAGCTGGATCTGGCCGGTGCTGCTGGTCATGAGCGCCGCGGCCGTCTCCCAGGGGTTCGTCCGCTTCACCCTCGGCTACGTCATGCCGGACATGACCCGCGACCTGCTCGGCTCCTACAGCGCGGCCGGCCTGCTCAGCGCCACCAACCTGGGCGGCTACCTCGTCGGCGTCGTCGCCCTGGCCTGGGTGGGGCACCGCTTCGAGGGCACCCGGCTGCTCAAGGCCGGCCTGGCGCTGACCGCCCTGGGCCTGGGCCTGGTGGCGGCCGCCCCCTCGGTGCCGGTGCTCTTCGTCGGCATGGGCCTGGCCGGGCTGTGCAGCTCGCTGGTCTGGATCCCGATCCCCTCGGTCGTCAACGCCCACGTCCCCGCGCGCCACCGGGGCCTGGGCTTCGGCCTGGCCACCGCGGGCATCGGGGTCAGCATCGCGGTGACCGGCCCCCTGGTGACCTTCCTCCAGGGGGTGTTCGGCGCGGGGGAGTGGCGCCAGGTGTGGGCGCTGGAGACCGCCGTGTCGGTGGCGGTCCTGCTGCTCCTGCTGTTCCTCAGGCCGGTGCGCCGCCAGGCCGCCGAACCGTCACCGCAGACCGCCCTGTGGACCGCGCTGCCCGGCGGGGGCCGGCTGCTGCTCTCCTACTTCCTGTACGGGGTGAGCTTCGTCCTCTACACCAACTACCTCGTCGTGGCGCTGCGGGAGGACCTGGAGTTCACCCCGCAGGCCGCCGGGCGGGCCTTCGCGCTCCTCGGCATCGCCAGCATCGTCGGGGGAGCGGCGGGCGGCCGGGCCTCCGACCGGATCGGCCGCCGCCCGGTCCTGGCCTCCTGCATCGCGGCCTCGGGACTGCTGGCCCTGGTCGTCCCGCTGGGGTGGAGCGGCGCGGTCCTGGGCGCCAACCTCCTCTACGGGCTGGTGATGACCTCGGTCGGCGCGGTGATGGTCGCCTACCTCGGCGACATCCTCCCGCCCGACCGGATGGCGGCGGGCTTCGGCGGCGTGACGGCCAGCCTCGGCCTGGCGCAGGTCGTCGGCCCGCCCGTGGGCGGCTGGCTGGCCGACGCCACCGGAGCCTTCGCCCCGGTCTTCGTCCTGGCCTGCGTCTGCGGGACGGTCGGCGGGGCCGTCGCGGCGTTCCTGCCGGCAACGGCGGCGGGGCGCCGGGGGTGACCCGCCGCCCCGCCGGGGGGCTCAGTGGCCGGGGGAGGACACCTTGTCGGGGTCGATCCTGATCTCGATCAGCACCGGCCGGTCCCGGTTCTCGATCGCGGCGAGCGCCTCGTCCAGCTCGGCCAGGTTGCGGACGGTGAAGCCGCGCCCGCCCAGCGCCGTGGCGACCGGGCCGAAGTCGGGCCACTCGAAGGTGGAGATGGCCGGGTCCATGTTCTTGTTGCGGAACTGGATGTGCTCGGCCCCGTAGGCCCGGTCGTTGAACATGACGACGACGAGGTCGATGCCGTGGCGCACCGCGGTGTTGAACTCGGCCAGCCCGCCCATCATGAAGCCGCCGTCGCCGGTGACCAGGAGGGTGGGCCGTCCGGGGGCGCCCAGGGAGGCGCCGATCGCGTTGCCCATGCCCAGGCCGATCGAGCCGAAGTTGACGGTGTGCACGTAGGCGCTGGGCTCCGGGCAGTGCAGCCGGGTGAAGGCGTTGAAGATGAACCGGCCGCCGTCGAAGACGAGCGTCCGGTCCTGGGGGAACGCCTCGTCGATGCGGAGCATGGCGGTGCGGATGTCCACGGTCTCGTCCGTGCTGCAGTCGGTGAAGTCCGCCGGGGAGCGGGACGCCAGCCGCCGGGCCAGCTCCTCCGAGGCGAACCCCGTGGCGGGAACCTCCGCCTGGTCCAGCCACTCGACGATCGTGTCCGCCACGACTGCGGCGTCCCCGACGACCCCGGCGTCGACGGTCGAGAACCGGCTGATGCTGTCGCGGTCGAGGTCGACGTGGACGACCCGCTTCTTCTCCAGCAGCGACCCCTCGGCCGTGGTCCACTTGTTGAGGCTGGCGCCGAAGGCGATGACGCAGTCGCTCTCCATGATCGTCTCCAGGGCGACCTCGTCGGAGAGGGTGCCGAAGATGCCCAGGTCGAACCGCTCGCCGCGGAACAGGTCCTTGCCGCGCAGGGTGGTGGCCACCGGGGCGCCGATGCGCTCGGCCAGCCGCAGCAGCGCCCCCCTGGCCCGCGCGGCGCCGCGTCCGGCCAGCACGACCGGGCGGCGCGCGGCGGCGACGATGCCGACCGCGGCGTCCAGCGCGGCCGGGTCCGGTGCCACGGCCTGCGGCTCGACCAGCTTCGGCGCGACCGGCTGGTAGGGGACGTCCTCCCACTGGAAGTCGACCGGCACGTTGAGCACGACGGGACGCCGCTCCAGCAGCGCCCGCCGGATCGCGGTGGCCACGTCCTCGGCCGCGGTGAGGGGGGAGCGGACCTGCTCGAAGCCCGAGCCCGTGGGGAGGACGACGTCCCGCTGGGCGATGTTCTGGAAGTTCTCCCGGTCCACCACCGCGGTGTCGCCCGCGACCAGCAGGACCGGCGTGTGGTCCCGCACGCTCTCCACCAGGGCGGTCAGGGTGTTGGTCAGGGCGGGCCCGTGGGTCACCGTGGCCACGCCGAGCCGCCCGGAGGTGCGGGCGTACCCGTTGGCCGCCAGCACGGCCCCGGCCTCGTTGGAGAAGGAGTAGTACTTCCCCCCGGCCACCCGCTGGAAGCTGTCCATCATGTACAGGTTGGCGTCCCCGAGGACCCCGAAGACGGTGTCCACGCCGTGGTCGGCGAGGGCACGGGCCATCACTTCGTGAAACAGCATTTGCCGGACTCCCCTCGGTAGGTTCCCCAGAACGTTCGCAAAACCTTCCCTTGTACGTCAATAGGAAGATGTACTAGAAAGAGGTGGGATCACCGGGAGAGGAGCCGTGATGACCGACGAGTACGACGTGATCGTCCTGGGCACGGGAGCCGCAGGTCTGACCGCCGCGGTGACCGCGGCCCGGGGCGGCGCACGGGTGGGCCTGTTCGAGAAGGCCCGCGAGGTGGGAGGCACGACGGCGTGGTCGGGCGGGCACGTGTGGATCCCCTGCAATCCGCACCAGGCCGCCATCGGCGTCAGCGACAGCAAGGAGGAGGCCTTCACCTACATCATGTCGCTGTCGCGGGGCCTGCTGGAGGAGCGGCTCATCCGCGCCTACCTCGACGCCGGACCCGAGATGGTGGAGTTCCTCGACCGCGAGGCCGGCACCGAGTTCCACGCGGTGCCGGACTTCCCCGACTACCACCCCGAGCACCCAGGCGGCAAGCCCGGCGGCGGGCGCACCATCGAGTGCCCCCTCTTCCCCTTCACCGAGCTCGGCGAGTGGCAGCACCGGGTCACCCGCACCCCCTACTACCCCAACGAGCACCTCACCATGAGCGAGACCTCCCTGGGGGCCGTGGTCCCCGAGGTCCCCTCCGAGGAGGAGCTCGCCCGCCGCGCGGCCAACGACGAGCGCGGCCGCGGCCAGGCGCTGGTGGGGCGGCTGCTCAAGGCCCTGCTGGACCTGGGAGTGCAGCCCCAGGTGGAGCACCGCGCCCGGGAGCTGGTCGTGGCGGACGGCCGGGTGAGGGGCGTCCGCTTCGAGACCCCGCAGGGCCCCCGCGAGGTGCGCGCCCGGCGCGGCGTGGTGCTGGCCACCGGCGGCTTCGAGTGGAACGAGGAGTACAAGCGGGCGTTCCTGCGCGGCCCGCTGACCCACCCGGTGTCCGTGCCCACCAACACCGGTGACGGCCTGTACATGGCGATGAAGGTCGGCGCGATGCTCGGCAACATGCGCGAGGCGTGGTGGATCCCGGCCGCCGACCTGCCCGAGGGCATCAACTCCATGAACCGCGCCATGATCAACGCGGACCGGACCCGGCCGCGGTCCATCATGGTCAACCGCAAGGGGCGGCGCTTCACCAACGAGGCCGCCAACTACAACGCCTTCGGCGGCGCCTTCCACGTCGAGGACGTGACCTCCTTCGACTACGCCAACCTGCCCTCCTGGCTCATCTTCGACCAGGGCTACCTGCGCGCCTACGGCACCATCGGCCCCCACCCGGCCGGCGAGGAGCCCCCCGCCTGGCTCAAGGGCTACCCCACCCTGGAGGCGCTGGCCGAGGACGTCGGCCTGCCCGCCGACGAGCTGGTGGCCACCGTGCGCCGCTGGAACGAGAACGTGGCCAACGGCCACGACCCCGACTTCGGCCGCGGCGAGAGCGCGCACGACCGCTGGTGGGGCGACCCCGCCTACAAGCGCGACGTGCGCGGCACCCTCGGCCCCATCGACGACCCGCCCTACTACGCCATCAAGGTCGTCAGCGGCGGCCTGGGCACCAAGGGCGGCCCTCGCACCGACGAGCACGCCCGCGTCCTCGACCTGGACGGCCGGGTCATCGAGGGCCTGTACGCGGCGGGCAACGTCATGGCCTCCCCGTTCGGCATGACCTACGGCGGTGCCGGCGGCACCCTCGGCCCCGCCATGGTCTTCGGCTACCTCGCCGGACGCCACCTCACCGACGGCAAGGCCGCCTGACGGACCTACCGGGACCGCCGTCCGGCAGGAGGGGCGGGACGGCGGAAGCAGGGCCGGTGCCGCGCAACCCCGGTTGCCCGGCACCGGCCCTGCCATGTCTGCTGCGGGGGCCTTCCGGCCTGTCGGGCGCGGCGGGGCGCCTGCCCGCCCCGGGGACGCCGGGGCCGCCCCCGGTCTCCCCGGCGGGAAGACACCGGGCAGGCCGGACAGGCGAGGAGCCTCCGCCCCGGGGGACAGGGCGGAGGCTCCGGGTCAGGTCCGGGCGGGGGTCACCGCCCGAGGTAGGAGGACTCGATCTCCGGCCAGCGCTCCCGCAGCTCCGCCGCGGTGCCGTGGGTGCGGACCCGGCCGCCGGCCAGCACGTAGCCGCGCTGGGCGTAGCGCAGCGCCAGGTGGACGTGCTGCTCCACCATCAGCACGGCGAGCCCGGCGGAGACGGCGATCTCCTGTAGCGCCGAGAACAGCCGCTCCACCACCACGGGGGCCAGCCCCATGGACATCTCGTCCACCAGCAGCACCCGCGGACCCGTGGCCAGCGCCCGGCCCAGGGCCAGCATCTGCTGCTCGCCCCCGGACAGCACCCCGGCCCGCTTGGTGCGGCGCTTGCGCAGCTCCGGGAAGAGTTCGAGGACGTCCATGCCCCCGGGGCGGGCGCACAGCCGCAGGTGCTCGTCGACCGTCAGCGACGGGAACAGCGAGCGGTCCTCGGGGACGTGCGCGAGCTTCCGGCGGGCGATCGCGTGCGGGCTGAGCCGCAGCAGCGACCGGCCGTCCAGCCGGATGTCGCCGGAGGCGACCCGTACCATGCCGGAGCAGGCCAGCAGGGTGGTGGTCTTGCCCGCCCCGTTGGGCCCCAGCAGGCAGACGAGCTCCCCGGCGGACACCGACAGGTCCACGCCGTGCAGCACCTGGATGGGGCCGTACCCGGCGTCGAGCCCCGCGACCTCCAGGACGGCGGAGCCGGCCCCGGCGGGAGCGGTGCCCGCCGGTTCGGAAACGGTCGTGGTCATGACGCACCTCCGGTCGCGGGTTCGGCGGCCGTGCCCAGGTAGGCGCGGGCCACCTCGGGGTCGTCCCGGACGGTCGACGGCGGCCCCGAGGCGATCCGCCTGCCGAAGTCGAGGACCTGGACGTCGTCGCAGATCCGCATGATGAGGTCGACGTCGTGGTCCACCAGCAGGACGGTCGCGACTCCCTCGTCGACCAGGCTGCGCAGCCTGGCGCCGAAGGCCCGCGACTCCCCGGCGTCCAGGCCGGCCGCCGGCTCGTCCAGCAGCAGC
>NZ_KQ950181.1:766402-783720 GCF_001517975.1 Thermobifida cellulosilytica TB100 | reverse complement strand
GCCACGGACACCAGCCGGGCCGACCCGGCGGACAGCTCCGCCGGGTACTTGTCGGCGGCCCAGGCCACGCCCATCTGCTCCAGCGCGTACTCCACGGCCTCGCCTGCGGTCCGGCCCGCGTGGGGCCGGGCGTAGGTTTGCAGGTTCTCCCGCACGGTGAGGTCCATGAAGAGTTCCAGGGACTGGAAGGTGCGGACGATGCCGGCCCGGCTGCGGCGGTGCGCCGGCCAGGAGGTGATGCTCCGGCCGTCCAGCCGGATGTCGCCGGAGCAGCGCACCATCCCGGTGATGGCGTCGATCATGGTGGTCTTCCCGGCGCCGTTGGGGCCGATGAGCCCCACCAGGCTGCCGGGCTCGACCGCGAAGCTGACCGAGTCCACGGCGGTGACCCCGCCGTAGCGGACGGTCGTGCCGTCGAGTTCGAGCAGGCTCATGCTCTCTCCTCGTCCGGGCCTGTCAACTGCCCGGCTTGTTGCCGGCGACCCAGGACAGGTCGCCCTGGTTGTCGATGTAGTCGGCCAGGTCGCCGGGGTTGTCGATCTTCGGCGCGGAGACCAGGGTGCCGTCCTGGTACACCTGGATCAGCGCGTACGGGTTGCTGATCTGCGGCATGCCCTCCGGGGCGTTGGCCGGGTCGGTGGGGTGGGTGAGGAAGCCCTCCCACGGCTCGCCCTTGCGGAGCTGCTCCAGCACCGACTCCCGGGTGATCTCGCCCTCGATGGAGGAGAGCAGGTCGTAGGCGTACTGCATCGAGGAGGCGGCGACCGCGGTCTGGCCGGTCAGGTCCAGGTCGGGGGCGCGCTCGCCGAGGACGGTGCGGTAGGTCTCGGCGTCCTCGCTGTCGTGGTCGGCCGGCACGGCGGCGAAGGCGAAGAACGCGCCCTCGACGCTGTCGCCGGCGGCGTCGAAGACCGCCGGGGTGGCGGCGGTGGAGGACGCGCCGAGCGGGACGTCGAGTCCGACGTTGCGGGCCGCCTGGAACATCCGGGCCGCCGCGCCCTCGCCGACGGCGAGGATGACCGCGTCGGGCTTCTCCGCGGCGATCTTGGAGACCATCGGGGTGAAGTCGGCGGCCGTGGGGTCGAACTCGGTCATGTAGTAGTCCTTGCCGCCCAGCTCCTGCCACAGCTCCTTCAGGGAGGCGCCGACCTCCTGGCCGGAGGGGGTGTTGGTGTAGGCGACGGCGAGTTTTTCGGCCCCGGTGGCCGCGAAGTAGACGGCGAGGCTCGGGTAGGTGCCCGAGGCGCCCGGGGTGGTCGGGAAGTTGTGGGAGCTGACGTACTCGTCGGCGCTGACCGGCCAGCCGCCGATGTTGGCCACCCCGGCCTGCTCCATGGCGGGCAGGGCGTTGGCGCCGAAGGCCAGCGAGGAGTTGTTGACCAGGGCGACCACGCCGGAGTCGAGCAGGTTGTTGAGGCACTGCGAGGTCTTGGCGGGGTCGCCGTGGTCGTCGCAGCTCTCCACCTCCACGGGGCGGCCGTCGACGCCGCCGAGCTCCTCGTTGATGTAGGCGGCCCACGCCTCGTTGACGGTCTGCACCGCGCTGTTGTCCCAGCCCGGGTGGGTGATGGTGAGGATGGAGCCGAGCTTGATCGGCTCCCCCTCCAGGCCGCCGGAGGACGATCCCGAGGAGTCGGCGCCGTTGCAGGCGGCCAGGGCGAGGACCAGTGCGGTCGCGGCTGCGCCGGACGCGAGGCGTGCGGGGGTCGTGCGGTTCATCGGGGTGTGGCTCCTTGTCATCGGGTGGGGACCGGTCGGTCGTCGGCCGGGGCCGGCTGGTCACCGCTCTCGGCCGGTGCGGGCCGGGACGGTGCGGACTTCTGGTGTCTGCGCTCCCGGATCAGGTGTGCGGTGGAGGCCATGCCGTCGGGGTGCAACTGGATGGCCAGCAGCAGGGCCCCTCCGGCGATGACCAGTTGGTAGGCGTCGAGTCCCCAGGTGGCCAGCAACTGGGAGAACAGGCCGCCGCTGGCGCCCAGGGCGGCGAAGACGGCGCCGCTGACCATGCCGATGCCGCCGATGGCGACCATGGCGATCACGTGCAGGGACTCGAAGATCGAGAAGCGTTCGTAGGCGAAGACGTTGGCCTGGTAGCTGAGGAGCGCGCCGCCGGTCCCCGCGATGAACGCCGACAGCGCGAAGGCGGCCAGCTTGAACCACTGGACGTTGATGCCGGCGGCGGTGGCGGCGGCCTCGTTCTCCCGCACCGCCAGGGCGCGCCTGCCGAAGGTGGAGGTCCTGAGCGCGGAGACCAGGCAGGCGGCGGCGACGGCGATGACCAGGGCGACCACCGCGAAGGCGGTGGCGTCGAGCTCGTAGCCGAACAGGTCGGCGGTGGGCACGCGGTTGTAGCCCTGGCCGCCCAGCAGGCGGCCGTCGGAGAAGACGGTGATCTGGCAGATGTAGGCGGCGCTGAGGGTCACCAGGGCCAGGCTGGGGCCGCGGACGCGCAGCGAGGGCAGGCCCACGAGCAGCCCCAGCAGTGCGGCGGCCGCCCCGCTGAGGACGAGCACGAGCAGGAACGGCAGGCCGAGGTTGGCGAGCAGGGCGGTCGCCATGCCGCCGATCCCGGCGAAGGCCACCTGGGCGAGGGAGACCTGGCCGACGAAGCCGGTGACCACCACCACCGACAGGGCGATGAGGAAGCCCGCGAGGGTCACCACGCCCGCCGCCAGCCAGGAGGAGCGGACGGTGAAGATGAAGACCAGCCCGACCGCGAGGGCGACGGCGGGGCCCACCACCCGGTAGCGCGGGGGGAGGCTGATCGGCAGGCGGCCGCGCACCACCTCGCCGCGGGCGGGCAGCAGGCGTCCGGAGAAGATCATCGCGAGGATGACCACCAGGGCGGGGATCGCCTGGGCGCGTCCGGGACCGGTCCACAGCCAGGTGTACCAGGCCCCCTCGGCTCCGGTGACCAGTTGCAGCGCCGACTCGACCATGCCCAGGCCCAGGCCCGCGGCGACCGCCACCCAGAAGGAGGTGAACCGGGCGATCAGGGCGGCGGCGAAGACGGGCACCACGAGCAGCGTCAGGGCCTTGGAGTCCAGGCCCGCGACAGGGCTGACCATCACGCCCGCGACCGCTGCCAGGACGAACCCCACCGCCCAGGTCAGAGCGCCGATGAGGACCGGGGACAGGCCGCTGAGCGAGGCCCCCTTCTCGCTGTCGGAGATCGCGCGGATCGCGAGCCCGATGCGGGTGTGCCGGGAGACCAGGGCGAGCACCGCCGCCAGCGCGACGGCCACCGCGGCCAGGACGATGCGGTCCAGCGGGACGGCCGCGCCCAGCAGGTCGACCGGGACGGAGGGGACGACGGAGGGCGGAGTCTTGGTCCGCACGTCGAACAGCAGCGTCGCCAGTCCCTGGAGCAGCAGGAGCAGTGCCAGGGTGGCGATGATGCGCGCCAGCACCGGGGAGTTGCGCAGCTGCCGCATGACCAGCAGGTAGAACGCGAGCCCGAGGACGATCGCGAACACCAGGGTGAGCACGGCCGCCGGGACGGCGGGCCAGCCCAGGTCGTCCCGGAGGCCGAAGAAGACGTAGGCGCAGATCATGGCGACCGCGCCCTGGGAGAAGTTGAGGACCCCGCTCCCTCGGTAGATCATCACCAGCCCCAGGGCCAGCAGCGCGTAGGCGCCGCCGAGCCCCAGGCCCAGGAGAGCGAACTGCAACACAGACATCTGGGTGTCCTGTCGTCGGGCGTTGTGGATCTAGTGTGACGAAAGTAATATCGGTTTACGTTGAACGTCAATAGATAATCATTGGAGATGCGACCCCTGGGGGCACTCATGGCCGACACCGTCACCGCGGAGATCCTGGAACTGGAGAGGCGCCGCTGGGCGGCCCTCACCAGCGGCGACACCGCGGCGCTGCGCGAGCTGTTCTCCGCGCGGATGACCTACACGCACTCCAACGCGATGGTGGACACCAGGGACAGCTACCTCGGGGCGCTGGACGACGGAACCGTCTCCTACGTCGCGGTCGACGTGGCCGACGAGCAGGTCCGCGTCTTCGACGCCGCGGCGGTGGTCACCGGCAGCGCCGTGATCGACGCCCGGGCCGGCGGCCGGGACGTGCGCACCCACGCCCGCTACAGCGCGGTGTGGGCGCGCGAGGACGGCCGGTGGGCCTTCGTCTGCTGGCACTCCACGCCCCAGCCCCGCTAGCCGCACCCGCAGACGGCCGGTGACCCCCACCCCGGGCCGGCCCGGGACGGGTCGTGGGCGGCCCGGTCCCGCCGCACGGCGGCGCCCGGACTCGGGAGGGGGAGGAGGACGCGGGGAGAGGGTCCGGGGTGCGGCTCAGCCGGGGACGCGCCACCGGATGCTCAGCCGGGTGTGCGCGATCCGCCACCCCCGTCGGTGCGCAGGTAGTCGTCGTCGTAGGTGGCCAGGATGCGCACCGGGGCGTTGCAGCCGGGGGAGGTGTCGTAGTCGACCAGGTACCACCAGCCCTTCGCCCGGTCGCCGGAGATCCTGATGAGCGGGTTGCTGACCGAGTGCAGCCGGGTGCCGGGGATCCCGGTGGCCGCCATCTGCCGCGCATACCCCCGGCGGATCTCCTCGGTGCCCCGCCAGGAGCCGAACGCGTCCAGGTCGCAGACGGCGTCCGGGGTGAACAGCTCCATCAGCCCGTCGAGGTCCCCGGTGTCGTAGCGCCAGCAGTAGGCGTGCTTGAGCTCCTGGATCGCCTCGCGGTCGGCGGCTTCGGTGCGGTCCACTGCCTCTCCCTCCTCGGCGGTCGTCTCCTCGGCCCTCCGGTGCGGCCTAGTCCTCCCGCAGGGTGGGCAGGGCCGCGGTGAGGCCGCCGTCCACGGTGACGTCGGCCCCGGTCAGGTAGGAGCTGGCGTCGGAGGCGAGGAACAGGGCCAGCTGCGCCACCTCCTCGGGCTCGCCGCAGCGGCGCAGGGCCAGGCGGTCGTAGCGGCGGGTGTCCTTCTCGCCCAGGACCTTGGCGTGCATGGGGGTGGCGATGTGCCCGGGCAGGATCGTGTTGACCCGGATGCCGTAGCGGCCCAGCTCCAGGGCGGCCGACTTGGCCAGGCCGCGCACCCCCCACTTGGAGCTGGCGTAGGCCCCGCTGGCCGTGCTGCCGGTGGAGCCCAGCACCGAGGACACGTTGACGATCGAGCCGCCGCCCGCCGCGCGCATCGGCCCGGCCGCGGCCCGGATGCCCAGGAAGGTGCCGAGCACGTTGATGCGCAGCATCTGCTCGAACGCCTCCGGGGTCTCCTCCAGCAGGCTGCGGTTCCAGTGCACGGCCGCGTTGTTGACCAGGACCCGCAGCGGGGGCCAGCCGTCGAGGGAGTCCACGAGCAGCTCCCAGTCCCGCGGCGAGGAGACGTCCATGCGGACGAACCGGGCGCGTTCTCCCAGCTCCTCCGCCAGCGCCCGGCCCTGCTCCTCCTGGAGGTCGGCGACCACCACGTGTGCCCCGGCGGCCGCGAAGAGCCGCGCCTCGGCGGCGCCCATGCCCTGCGCGGCCCCGGTGACGACGGCGGTCCGGCCGGCGAGCGGTTGTGCGACGGTGTCCGCGGTGTGCGTCATGGTGTGCATCCCCTGAGCGAGAGACGGGTGTCGGCGGCGGGCTCCCCGCAGGGCGGCAGCCGCCGCTCCTGTGAGTCACCTCACAGAAAGGTAAACATTTTTGACGTATGACGTCAATCGTTCTGCGGAATTATTGTGGTGGTGTCCGGGCGGAGGACCCCGCTCGGGCGCCGCCGCTCCGGGACGCGCCGGGGGTTGGTCGACCCGGCGGCACCGCCACGGTCCCGGAGACGCCGCGGCCGCCGCCTCGCAGGAGGCGGCGGCCGCGCGCGTGCGGGGGCGGGCAGCGGCGCTCAGGAGCCCTCCAGCACCTCCAGGGCGGCCGCCACCAGTCCGGGGACCGCGGTCCCGGCCCGTTCGAAGCCCTCGCCGACGGTCTGCCCGGCCAGGTAGCGGGAGTGGATGCCCTCGGCGATCACCGCCAGCTTGAAGTAGCCGAACGCCACGTAGAAGTCGAGCGGGGACAGGTCCAGCCCCGAGGCGTCGGCGTAGACGCGGGCCAGCGTCTCCCGGTCGGGGAAGCCGGGGTTGGCGCTCACCGCGTGGCGGGTCCCGGTCACGTCCGCGGTGCGCGGGTCCCAGTAGACCAGCAGCAGGCCCAGGTCGGTCAGCGGGTCGCCCAGGGTGGACAGCTCCCAGTCGATGACCGCGGCGATCCCGTCGCCGTCCGGCGCGAAGATCACGTTGTCCAGCCGGTAGTCCCCGTGGACCACGCTCACCCGCTGCGCGGGCGGCACCGCCCGCTCCAGGCGGCCCACCAGCTCGGCCACCTCGGGCAGCTCCCGGGTCGCCGACAGCGACCACTGCTTGGCCCACCGCGCCACCTGGCGGGCGGTGAAGCCCTCGGGACGGCCCAGGCCCTCCAGCACGGAGGGGTCGGTGGTGTGCAGCGCGACCAGCGTCTCCACCAGGGACAGCGCGCGGCGCCGGGCCGACTCGGGCGCCAGGCCGGCGGTGTCCGCGGCGTCGCGCAGCACCGTCCCGTCGACCTGCTCCATCACGTAGAAGTCGGCGCCGAGCACGTCGTGGTCCCGGCAGAGCACCACGGGGGCGGGAACCGGGACGGCGGTGCCGTGCAGCGCGCTGATGACCCGGTACTCGCGGGCCATGTCGTGGGCGGTGGGCAGCACGTGGCCGACCGGCGGCCGCCGCAGCACCCAGCGCGAGCGGCCATCGGTGAGGCGGTAGGTCAGGTTGGAGCGGCCCCCGGTGACCAGGGAGGCCCGCAGGGGGCCGGCCAGCCCGACGGCGGACTCCAGGTACGGCGTCAGCCGTGCCAGGTCCAGACCGACGAGCCGGTCGGCCCCCGCGGCGGCGGGTTCAGCGGCCACGGAACTCCGCCTTCCCCACGCCGTTCGCCACGAAGCTGGCCATGCCGGTCTTCTGGTCCTCGGTGGCGAACAGCCCGGCGAAGAGCACGCGCTCCAACTGCAACCCGCTGTCCAGGTCGACCTCCAGGCCGCGGTCGATCGCCTCCTTGGCGGCCCGCAGCGCCATGGCGGGCCCGTTGAGGTAGGGCGCGGCCAGCTCCCGGGCCCGCTCCAGCACCCGGTCCGGCTCGACCACGTGGTCGACCAGCCCGATGGCCAGGGCCTCCTCGCTGCCGACCATGCGGCCGGAGAAGACCAGCTCCTTGGCGCGCGCCGGGCCCACCAGTCGGGGCAGCCGCTGGGTGCCCCCGGCGCCGGGGATCACCCCGAGCAGGATCTCGGGGAAGCCCAGCCTGGAGTCGGTCGCGCACACCCGCAGGTCGGCGGCGAGCGCCAGCTCGCAGCCGCCCCCCAGGGCGAACCCGTTGATCGCCGCGATGACCGGGACCGGAAGCCGCGACAGCGCGGTGCACACCTCGCCCAGGGCGCCGGAGTCGCGCACCGCCGTGCGGTAGTCCCACTCCACCATCTCCTTGACGTCCGCGCCCGCGGCGAAGACCTTCGGCCCGCCGGTGACGACGACGGCGCGGACCTCCTCGCTGCGCCGCACCTGCTCGACGGCCTGCCCCAGTTGGGCGATCAGCACCCGGTCCAGGGCGTTGACCGGCGGCTGGGACAGGGTGATCACGGCCAGCCCGCCGGAGACGTCGAGGGTGACCCGTTCCTGCTCGCTCATGAGTGGTCGTACCATCCCTTGCCGCTCTTGCGTCCCAGCTCGCCGGCCGCGGCCTTGCGGACCGACAGCTCCGGCGGGTGGAACTTCGGGTCGGCGGTGTCGGTGTAGATGTTGCGGGAGGCGTTGACGAACACGTCGATGCCGGTGAGGTCCATGGTCTCCAGCGGACCCATGGCGTGGCCGAAGCCCAGGCGGCAGGCGGTGTCGATGTCCTCGGCGGTGGCCACCCCGCTCTCGACCAGCTTCACCGCCTCGACGCTGAGCGCCACGATCAGCCGGGTGGTGACGAACCCGGCGATGTCGCGGTTGACCACCACGCAGGTCTTGCCCAGGTCCTCGGCGAAGGCCGTGGCCCGGGCGAGGGTCTCGTCGCTGGTCTTGACGCCGCGCACGACCTCGCACAGCCGCATCATCGGCACCGGGGAGAAGAAGTGGGTGCCCACCACCCGCTCGGGGTGCTCGGTCACCGCGGCGATCTGGGTGATCGGCAGGGCGCTGGTGTTGGTGGCCAGCACCGTCTGCGGCCCGCAGAGCCGGTCGAGGGTGCGGAACACCTCCTGCTTGATCTCCAGCTTCTCGACGACGGCCTCGACCACGATGTCGGCGCCGCGGGCCGCCTCCTCCAGGTCGGTGGTGGTGGTGATCCGCGCCAGGGCCTGGCCCACCTGCTCGGCGGTGACCTTCCCCTTCTTCTCCAGGCGCCGCAGCGACGACTCGATGTCGCCGAGGGCGCGCGACAACTGCTCCTCGTTGACGTCCTGGAGGGCGACGTCGTAGCCGGCCGCGGCGGCGACCTGGGCGATTCCGGAGCCCATCAGACCGGCTCCGACCACTGCAAGACTGGGCACTGCGGTTCCTTTCTGCGTCACTGGGGGGAGCGTGCGGCGGTGCGGCGGCGCACGGCCCGCTGGGCGATGGACATCCGGTGGACCTCGGAGGCCCCGTCGTAGATGCGGAAGGGGCGGACCTCCCGCAGGAACAGCGCGAGCGGCAGGTCGTGGGAGACGCCGAGCGCGCCGTGGAGCTGCACCGCGCGGTCCACGATCCGGCCCACCGCCTCGGCGACGAACGCCTTGGCGATCGAGCTCTCCGCCGACGCCCGCTCGCCCCGGTCCAGCAGCCAGGCGGCCTGGGCGATCAGGGCGCGGGAGGCGGCCAGGTCGATCTCGTTGTCGGCGAGCATCTGCTGGGCCATGCCCAGGTCGGCGAGCCGGCTGCCGAACGCCTCGCGCTCGGTGACGCGGTCCAGCGCCATGTCCTGGGCGCGCTGCGCCAGGCCGAGCCAGCGCATGCAGTGGGTGAGGCGGGCGGGCGCCAGCCGCACCTGGGCGTAGGCGAAGCCCTTGCCGACCTCGCCCAGCACGGCCTCGGGCCCGACCCGGCAGTCGGTGAACTGCACCTCGCAGTGGCCGCCGACGAAGCCCCGGTCGAGGCTGTCGATGTGGCGGACGACCTGCATGCCGGGGTTGTCGGCGTCGACGAGGAACATCGTCGCCCCGGCCGGGCTGTCCCCGTGCTCGGGCGTGCGGGCCATGCAGATCGCCCAGGCCGCGCCGTCGGCGCCGGTGATGAACCACTTGCGGCCGTTGATCACCCACGCCTCGCCGTCCCAGTGGGCCGAGGTGCGCAGCATGGACGGGTCCGACCCGGCGCCGGGGCTCGGCTCGGTCATCGCGAAGCAGGACCGGACCTCGGCGCGGGCCAGCGGTGCCAGGTAGCGCTCCTGCTGCTCGGGGGAGGCCACCTTGTGCATCAGGTGCATGTTGCCCTCGTCGGGCGCCGCGCAGTTGAGGGCGAGCGGGCCGAGCAGGCTGTAGCCGGCCTCCATGAGGACGACCGCCTGCTCCGACACCGACAGGCCCAGCCCGCCCCACCGCTTCGGGGCGGTGGGGGAGAGCAGGCCGGCGGAGGCGGCGGCCTGCTGGAGCCGGCGGCGCAGCTCGTCGGTGGGCTCCGCCCCGCCGGCCAGCTCGCGCTCGGCGGGGATCACCTCCTCGCGGACGAAGCTGCGGACGCGGTCGCGCAGCTCCGCGATCCGGGGGTCGGTCACCGTGTCGAACGCCGTCATTGCGCCGTCCACCCGCCGTCCACCACGAGGAAGGACCCGGTCATGTAGCTGCCCGCGTCGGAGGCGAGCAGCAGCAGGGCGCCCACCAGCTCGTCGGCGTCGCCGAGGCGGCGCATCGGGATGCTGGCCAGCGCGCTGGCCGCGGCCTTCTCGTCGGCCTCGATCGCCGCGGTCATGTCGGAGTGGATCAGCCCGGGCACCAGCGCGTTGACGCGGATGCCGCGCCGCAGGGTCCACTGCATCGCCAGGTCGCGGGTGATGCCGAGCAGCCCGGCCTTGGAGGCGCTGTAGGCGGCCTGCGGGGCGTCGGTGGAGACCATGCCCAGCACCGACGACACGTTGATGATGGAGCCGCCGTGGCCCGCGGCGATGCACGCCCGGCCGAACGCCTGCGCCATCTGGTAGGCCCCGATCAGGTTGATCTGCAGGACCCGGGTGAACTCGGCCGGGTCGTCCTTGTGGGAGGGCACGACCCGCCCCACGCCGGCGTTGTTGACCAGCACGTCCGTTCCGCCGAGCCGGTCGCGGGCGGCGGCGACGAGGGCCTCGCAGTCGGCCGGGTCGGCCACGTCGGTGCGTACCGCGACGCAGCGGCGGCCCAGCGCCTCGATCTTCTTCCTGGTCTCGTCCAGGAGGTCGGTGCGGCGGGCGCCGAGGGCGACGTCGGCGCCCGCCTCCGCGAGGGCGAGGGCGAAGGTGACCCCCAGGCCGGAGGAGGCTCCTGTCACGATCGCGACCCTGCCCTCGAGACTGAACCGGTCGAAGACGCTCATGACACCCTCGCAGCGGCGCGGTCCCACTCGGCGTCGAGGATCCCCCTGAGGTAGGAGAGCCGCTCCTTGCCGGAGACGAAGTCGAACTTCACCGTCCCGAACGGGTCGATCCGGTTGCGCAGCAGGTCGAGCTGCTGGGGCGTCGGTTCGGCGGTGGTCGGCACCTCGGCGGGCACCTCCAGCTCGAAGCCGGTGTTGTCGACGACGGTCTGCACGTCGACCCCGGGGTGCACGCTCTCGATGCGGAAGGGCCGGTCGTCCTCGTCCTTGACCAGCACGGCCAGGTTGGTGACGACGACGATGGGGCCGGGCTGAAGGCCGGCCTCCTCGCGGGCGCGGTCGCCGACCTTCCAGCGGGTGCCGGTCACGAACTGGACCTTGTCGACCAGGGTCCGCGGGTTGTGGTTGCCGAAGTAGGCGATCATCTTCCGGTACATCTTGATCACCTCGGCCGCCCCGGCGCCTCCGGGCAGGCGGACCTTGGGCGCCTCGAACGGGCCGATCGCCGACAGGTTGATCGCCCCGCTGCCGTCGAACTGCGCCGAGGAGACGGCCTCGACCCCGCCGTGGTTGGCCAGGTGGATCGAGTTGATCTCGGTCAGCATGCCCCAGCGGCAGACCGCGCCCTTGTAGGCGGAGGCCTCGGCGCCGGTGAAGGAGAGCTGGACGGGGGCCATGCCCACCGCGTCGAAGCCCACCAGGTAGGCGTCCTTGGCGTGGGTCAGCTTGGCCAGCATGTAGGAGGCGTAGGCCAGCGGGGTGAAGGACCCCATCACGGTGACGCCGTCGTTGTCGACCTCGGCCGCGACGCGGCAGGTCATCAGTTCGTGGATCTCGTAGTCGGTCACGCCTGTGCTCCCTCGATGACTTCGGCTGCGTCGACGAGGGCGCCGAGGACCTTGTCGCGGCCCTTCAGCACCCGCTCCCGGTAGCCCTCCTCGGTCTCGTTGCGGATCCGTGCGACGTACTCGGCGATCGCCTCGGGGTCGCCCGCGGCCGCGGCGTAGTCCATGAGCTCCCAGGCGTCCATGGCGTAGCGGGGGACGTGCGACGTGGGGTGCGCGCCGAAGGGGGCCTCGATCACCGCGTCGACGTAGTAGCCGGGGAGCTTGGTCATGTGCGCGTTCTCGACGATCACCCGGCGGTCGACGACCTCCTCGCAGGTGACGATGACCCGCTTGGCGGCCTTGGCCATCTCCACGTCGGGGCCGGAGGTGCCGTCCCACTGGGCGTTGCCCTCGGCGTCGGCGCGCAGGGCGTGCACGATCGCGACGTCGGGTTGCAGGGCGCGCACCGCGGTGAGCTGCTCGCCGGTGAACGGGCAGTTGGTGGTGGCGTAGATCTCGGGGTAGCGGGCCGGGATGTCGGAGCCGAAGGGGCCCCGGTAGGGCAGGTACGGCATGCCGCGGCCCTGCGCCTCCAGGCCGATCAGCAGGCCCAGGCCGGTGTACTCGGTGAACGGCAGGCTGCCCGACTCGATGCCCCTGCGGACGTTGGGGGCCAGCCCGAACGCCTCCAGGGTGACCATGGAGAAGGACAGGTGGCCCAGCGTCCCCGCGGCCGCCATCAGGTCCATGTCGACCGAGCCGACGACGGTGATCGCGTGGATGCCGGTGCGCCCGGCCCGGATGAGCTGGCGTACCGCGGCCATCGGGTGGTTGGCGAACCAGCCGCCGCCGAAGGCGACGGACTCGCCGTCGCGGACGAGTTCCCCGAGGCTCTCCAGGGGAACGACCTTGCCGTTCGTTCTGCTGCTGCTCATGGTTGCACCACGGCTCCCTGATCGAACACGCTTCCTCCATGCACTGTCGCTGTGAATTTACCGTTCAACGTCAAACGTGTAAATACTCGGCGGGAAATCGTCACCGGGCCAGGCCGCGCAGCCCCTTGGCCGCCATGAAGTCGGAGATCCGCTGCCACACCTCGTCCTGGCGGAGCATCACCTGGTCGGCCACGGCCTCGATGTCGGCGGCGCGCCTGGGGTCGAGGCGGGGGCCGCAGTCGATGGCCAGGCTGGCGAAGTAGGCGGAGGGCCAGGGCAGCTTCTCGATCGCGGCGGCCACGCCCTCCAGCTCCTCGGCCAGCCGGTCGTGCGGGACGACCCGGCTGACGATGCCCGCGCGCAGCGCCTCCTCGGCGTCGACGATGCGGGAGGTGAGGATCATGTCCTTGGCGAACGCCTCCCCGGTGGCCCGGGCCAGGCGGCTGGTGCCGCCGACGTCGGGGACGATCCCCATGCGCATCTGCGGCATGGCGAACACCGCCCGGTCGCTGGCGATGCGGATGTCGCAGGCCAGCGCCAGCTCCAGTCCGGCTCCCACGGCGGGGCCGTTGATCGCGGCCACGGTGGGCTGGGGGACCCGCTCGAAGCGGTCCACGATCGTGGCCCAGCGCCGGATGAACGACGGGTAGCTGCCCCGCTCCACCTCCAGCGAGGCGCCGATGGCGGCGAAGTCCACTCCGGCGCAGAACGCCGGCCCGTTGCCCGTGAGGGTCACCACGCGCAGGTCGTCGCGGCGCTCGACGTCGGCCATGGTCCGGTCGAGGTCGTCCCAGGCCTCGAAGGTGAGCGCGTTGCGCTCGTCGGGCCGGTCCAGCGCGATGTCGAGCCGGGAGCCGGAGTCGGTGAGCTGCAGGGTCTGCGGGGCGGATGCGGTCATGGTCGTCTCCTTGCGTCCGGGGGCCGGGTGCGGGGTGCCGCCGCGCGGGCGGAGCGGCGCGCGCCGTCCCCTCCGCGGCGCGGCGGCGCCCCGTCGACTGTTGTCATCTCCCAGCACAATATGCAAGACTAACGTTCAACGTAAAGAAATAGTTTCTGTGGAGATGCCCGTGGACGCTACGACCGACCAGGCCGAGCAGGTGGTGGCCGGAAGCGCGCTGCACGCGGGACGGCTGATCACCCGGATCGAGAACGGGCGGGCCGACGCGCGCGCAGTGCTGCGCTCACTGGCACCGCACTGCGGAAAGGCCCAGCTCATCGGGGTCACCGGACCACCCGGAGCGGGCAAGAGCACACTCGTCTCGGCACTCATCCGCGAACTGCGGGGCCGGGGCCGCACCGTCGGCGTCATCGCGGTCGACCCCTCCAGCCCGTTCAGCGGCGGCGCGCTGCTCGGCGACCGCGACCGGATGGTGGAGTCGTCCAGCGGGGACAGCGGCGTCTTCATCCGCTCCCTCGCCTCCCGGGGCGCCTCGGGAGGACTCGCCGCGGCCGCCAACGACGCCGTCGACGTGCTCGACGCGATGGGCAAGGACGTCGTCATCGTCGAGACCGTCGGCGTCGGCCAGGGGGAGTTCGACATCGCCCGGATCGCCCACACCGTCGTCCTCGTGCTCGTCCCCGGCTACGGCGACGCCCTGCAGGCGATGAAGGCCGGCATCACCGAGATCGCCGACGTCGTCGTGGTCAACAAGAGCGACAGCCCAGGCGCCGAGCAGACCTTCAAGGAGCTGGCCGCCCAGGGGTTCCAGCGCACCGGGCCCGACGGGGGCCCGCCCTGGCCGGTCCCCGTGCTTCAGGCCTCCGCCCTGCGCCACGACGGCATCGCCGAACTGGTCGACGCGGTCGACGAGCACCACCGCTTCACCGGGCGGACGGCGTGGCGCACCGCCCACGAACACGCCCGCCGACGGGCGCGGTTCATCGCCTTCGCCAACGACCGACTCCGCGAGGAACTGCTCGAGACCGCCGCCGACGCCCGCGCCCTGACCGATCCCTACGGGGCCGCCGAGGAGTTCGTCACCGAGCTGATCGAGGCCCACCGCAGACTTACCGCCCACCGGGCAGCCGGAGCAGAAACGGAGCAGAAGTGAAGTTCGAACTCAGCGACAAGTTCGAGGCCGCCAAGGAGACCTGGGCCGCACGCCGGGCCCGGTACGCCGACCGGCTCCGTCCGGCCAAGACGCTGTCGGGCCTGCCGGTCAAGACCGTCTACACCCCCGAGGACCTCGCCGACAGCGACCTGGAGGAGATGCCGGGCGCCTACCCCTTCACCCGGGGCCTGCACCCCGACGGCTACGCCCTGACGCCGTGGATGCAGCAGATGGTCTTCGGCTACGGGACCATCGAGGAGACCCGGCAGAAGATGGAGAAGATGGTCGCCGAGGGCATGGAAGGCTACTTCGGCCACAAGGTCTTCAACACCGTCTACGACATCCCCTGCATGTACGGCATCGACGCCGACCACCCCGAGGCCAAGGGCAACCTCGGCCAGTGCGGCGTCCACATGAGCACCGGCGACGACTACGACGAGCTGATCCGCGGCTGGGACCTGGAGACCACCAACTTCTCCATGATCACCGGCGACAACTGCCTGCCCGCGCTCGCGCTGCTCGCCGCCGCCGTGGAGCGGCGCGGCGAGCCCCTCCACAAGCTGCACGGCAACTCGATGAACTGGTACCCGCGGATCGCGGTCCAGGACATCCCCTCCTGGGAGCCCAAGTGGGGCTACGCCCTCATGATCGACCTGATCAAGTGGGCCAAGGACAACGCCCCCGCCTGGAACCCGGCCAACATCTTCATGTACGGCCTCTCCGAGGCGGGCGCCACCCCGGTCCAGGAACTCGCCTACGGCCTGTCCTGGGGCAAGTCGATCATCGACGCGGGCCTGGAGGCGGGCCTGGCGCCGGACGACTTCATCGGCCGCCTCTCCTTCCAGATCGGGTGCACCGTCAACCTGTTCGAGGAGGTCGCCAAGTTCCGCGCGCACCGCCGCATGTGGGCCAAGATCTGCAAGGAGGCCGGCGTCACCAAGCCCTCCAACATGCACGCCCGGGTGCACGTCCACACCAGCGGCTACGTGCTCACCCAGCAGCAGCTGATGAACAACAACGCGCGGATCACCCTGCAAGCGCTGGCCGCCGTCCTGGGCGGGGTGCAGTCCATCCACACCTGCTCCTACGACGAGGCCGTCGGCGTGCCCACCGAGGAGTCGCACCGCACCGCGCTGCGCACCCAGCAGATCCTCATGCTGGAGAGCGGCGTGCGCGACGTCGCCGACCCGCTGGGCGGCTCCTACTACGTCGAGAAGCTCACCGACGAGATGGAGGCGGCCGCCTGGGAGATCTACGAGGAGCTGGAGGCGTCCGGCGGCTACCGCAGGGGCATCGAGACCGGCGAGATCAAGCGCAACATCGACAACGCCTCCTACGAGATGAAGAAGCGGATCAACAGCGGCGACCTGCCGGTGGTGGGCGTCAACCGCTACGTCTCGGAGCAGACGGAGAACTACGAGCCGTTCCGCATCGACGAGGCCATCGAGGACAAGGCCCGGGCCCGGCTGGAGGCCTACCGCGCCAAGCGGGACCAGGCCGCCGTGGACGAGGCGCTCGAAGGCGTCCGCGAGGCGTGCCAGGCGCTGAAGGACGGCACCGGCCCGCTCATGCCCGCGCTGGTGGAGGCGGCCCGCAAGGGCGTCACCAACGGCGAGATGATGGTGCCGATGCGCGAGGCGTTCGGCTGGTACGTCAGCGAGTGAGTCCCGCGGATCAGCCGATCCGCACACAGCACAAGGAGTGGACTGTGTCCCAGGAGCGCATCAAGGTCCTGCTGGCCAAGAAGAAGATCGACGTTCACGGCCGCGGGACGAAACTGATCGCACGAGAGCTCCGCGACGCCGGCATGGAGGTCGTCTACTTCCGGTTCGGGGTGGTGGAGGAGATCGCCGAGGCGGCCCTGCAGGAGGACGTCGACGTGGTCGCGGTGAGCATCATGACCAGCGGCCAGATGCAGGTCGCCAGGGAGCTCATCCCCGCGCTCAAGGAGCGCGGCATGACCGACGTCCTGGTGATCATGGGCGGCATCATCCCCGAGGTGGACTTCGAGCCCCTCCGTGAGCTGGGCGTGCACCGCTGCTTCCCGCCCGGCCTGCCCGGCGGCGTCGTCGCCGACTACATCCGGGAGAACGTCGGCACGGCGACTCTCGCCTAGCCGACCGGTCGGCAGCCCCGGCGCCGCGGCCGCAGACCGCGGGCGGAGCACCCCGGTGCCGGGGCGGGGCCCGTGCGTCCAGCGACGGGCCTCCCGCGCCGTCCGCCCGCCCCGGGGCGGGCGGCGCCCGAGCGTGGAATCACCCAGCGGTTTCCCGAGGGAGGGATCGTCGTGGCAACGTTGTCAGGAGTGGACGGCAAGGGAATCGTCGTCACCGGGGGCGGCGGCGGGCTCGGATCGGCCATGGCCGCCGAGTTCTGCCGGCTCGGCGCCAGGGTCGTGGTGTGCGGACGCACCAGGGAGAGCCTGGAGGAGACCGTCCGGCGCATCGACGAGGAGCTCGGCGAGGGCCGGGCGTTCGCGGTCACCGCGGACGTGCGCGACCCCGGGTCGGTGGCGGCGATGCTCGACCGGGCGACCGAGCTGCTCGGTGAGGTCGACGGGCTGGTCAACAACGCCTCGGGGCTCTTCCCGGTCGACGCCGAGAAGCTCACCCCCAACGGTTTCGACGCGGTCGTGCGGATCGTGCTCCACGGCACCTGGCACTGCACCTCCGAGCTGGGGCGGCGCTGGCTCGCCGCCGGCCGTGGGGGAGCGGTGGTCAACGTGCTCACCCCCTACGCGTGGATGGGCGCGCCCGGGATCGTGCACAACGCCTCCGCCAAGGGCGGCGTGCTCGCCATGACCCGCACCCTCGGCGCCGAGTGGGCCGGCCGCGGCGTGCGGGTCAACGCGATCGCCCCCGGGTGGATGCCGGTGGGCGGCACCGACTTCCTCGCCGGCGACCCGCAGACCCGCAGCAGGCTGATCGACGCCATCCCGGCCGGGCGGCTGCTGCGCGCGGAGGAGACCGCCCGGGCGGCGGCCTACCTGCTCTCCGACGACGCCTCCTACGT
>NZ_KQ950181.1:759558-766149 GCF_001517975.1 Thermobifida cellulosilytica TB100 | reverse complement strand
TGCTGGGAGCCCCTCCGCCGTTCGGGGCAGTCGGGGCTCACCCGGCCGCGCGCGGGTGCGGGTACCAGCGAGCCTTGGCCTCCGAGCGGGTGCGCTGCAGGAAGGCGAAGGAGCGGCGGGCGAACCGCCACCCCTCGGCGGTGCGGACCAGGTCGTCGGTGTAGACGCCGACGAACCCGAAGCCGTTGCCGGAGGCGTCGGCGCCGGACTCGGTGATGTACCAGGTGGCCGCGGCCGTGTCGCCAAAGACGTCGACGTGCCCGCTGTGGGTGAGCTGGACCAGGTGGGGGAAGTTGCCCAGCAGGCCGGACAGCAGGGCGGTGATCGCCTCGCGGCCGACGGCCTCGGGGACGCCGGGCACGTGCCACTCGCCCTTCTCGGTGAACAGGGCGGCCAGGTCCTCGGGGGCGCGCCGGTTGACCGCGTCGGTGAAACGCGCGGCCAGGTCGCGGATCTCGATCCGGTCGGCGGCGTGGTCAGGTGTCATGGTGGGTCTCCTCGGGGACGAGAGGGTCAGGGGCTGGGGACGCCGCAGCAGCTGGGGGCGCTGCCCGCCAGGACGTCGTCGAGCGTGTAGTCCGTGATGCGCCCGTAGGCGCTGCTGCGGCGGCGGGCGAGCTGGACCAGGACGCCGTGCGCCTGGCGGGGGTGGAGGAAGACCTCGTGCCAGTCGGGGTCGGCGGTGGACAGGCCGTGCACCCGGTAGCCGGAGCGCTCCAGGGCCGCGGCGACCTGGACGATCTCCAGGTCCTCCGGGACGGTCAGGGTGACGTGGTGCACCCCGCCCCGCGGGTGGCTGCGGAAGAAGCTGTCGAGGAACGTCGACCCCGGCAGCGGCTCCATCAGCTCCACCTTGCCCCCGCCGAGGAACTCCAGTTGGACGGCGCGGTAGCCGACCCGGGGGTTGTCGCCGCCGAGGTAGAATGTGCCGCCGAGGACGTCCCGGTACAGCGGCAGCAGGTCCCGGATGCGCCGGGCCGCCACCGCGAAGTGGTCGTGGGTGACGCCCAGCGGCAGGTCGGCGGCGCTCGCGGTCACCACAGGTCCCGCCGTCCCAGCTCCCGGGCGATCATGTTGCGCATGATCTGGTTGGTGCCTCCGGCGATCTCGTACAGCTTGGTCTCGCGCCAGTAGCGCTCCATCCCGTACTCGACCATGTAGCTGTAGCCGCCCAGGATCTGCATGCCGCGCGAGGCGCAGCGGGTACCCGCCTCGGAGCCGTACACCTTGGCCATGGACGCCTCCAGGGTGCAGTCCAGCCCCTGGTCCAGCCGCCAGGCCGCGTGCCAGGTGATCAGCCGCGCGGTCTGCACGTCCATCGCCATGTCGGCGAGCATGTGCCCGACGGCCTGGTGCTCGATGATCGGCTTGCCGAACTGGACCCGCTCCTTGGCGTACTTCAGCGCCAGGTCCAGGGCGCCCTGGCCCAGGCCGGTGCCCTCGGCGCCCACGTAGATCCGTTCGGCGTCCAGCAGGTCGAAGATGATGCCGGCGCCCCGGTTGAGCTCGCCGACGAGGTTGCGGGCGGGCACCCGCACGTCGTTGAGGAACACCTCGCAGGTGTGGGTGGACTGTCCGGCGAGCTTGCGCAGCGGGCGGACGGTCACGCCCTCGGCCTGCCGGGGGATCAGCAGCACCGACAGCCCTCGGGAGGGGGAGGCGTCGGGGTCGGTGCGCACGAAGGCGAAGATGTAGTCGGCGGTGTCGGCGCCGGTGGTGAACACCTTCTGCCCGGTGACGACGAAGTCGCCGCCGTCGCGCACGGCCCGGGTGGACAGGTGCGCCAGGTCGGAGCCGGCATCGGGCTCGGTCAGGCCCATGGCCATGCGCACCGTTCCCGCCGCGATCTGCGGCAGGAGCTCCTTCTTCTGCTCCTCGGTGCCGAAGCGGGCGATGCCCTTGGCGCAGAAGGTCGCCGTGGGCAGCCAGGCGTAGGCGAGGGCGGAGCTGGCGCGGGCGACCTCCTCCACCGCGATGCAGAGGGACAACTGGTCGGCGTTGCTGCCCCCGTACTCCTCCCCGAAGGCCATGCCGCACAGTCCGATCTCGGCGGCCTTGCGGTACAGCTCGGAGTTGAACTCCTCCTCCCGGTCGAAGCGGGTGACCTCCTCCAGGGGGGCCTCGCGGGTGAAGAACTCCCGCAGTGTCCGGCGCAGCTCCTGGTGTTCGGCGCTGAGGGTGAAATCCATGTGTCCCTAGTCTCCTGGTTCTGAGGGCTCAGCCGGCGACCTGCTGCGTGGACCCGGGGTACCGCTTGCGCAGCTCCTTCTTGAGGATCTTTCCGGTGGCGCTGATGGGCAGCGCGTCCACGAACTCCACCGAGCGCGGCTTCTTGTAGCTGCTCAGGCGCTGGGCGGCGAAGGAGATGAGCTCCTCCTCGGTCAGCGTCGAGCCCGCGCGGCGGCGCACCACCGCGTGGATGGCCTCGCCCCACCGCTCGTGCGGGACGCCGATGACGGCGACCTGCTCCACGTCGGGGTGGGCCTGGACGGCGCGTTCGACCTCGATGCTGAAGACGTTGATGCCGCCGGTGATGATCATGTCCTTGAGCCGGTCCACGATGGTGACGAAGCCCTCGGAGTCGACGACGGCCACGTCGCCGGTGCGGAACCACTCGCCCTGGCGGCTCCTGGCGGTCTCCTCCTCCATGTTGAAGTAGCCGGGGGACATGGTGGGGCCGGACAGCCAGATCTCCCCGGAGGTCGTGCCGTCGTGGGGCACGTCGACGCCGTCGGAGCCGACCACGCGCATGCTGATCGAGGTGAGCGGCTTGCCGATCGAGGCGAGCCAGCTGACCTGCTGCTCGGTGCCCTCGGTGAACTGGTTCTCGGGCCGCAGCACCGCGCCGCAGGAGTAGCTCTCGGCCATGCCGTACAGCGGGTAGAGGACGTTGCCGAGGACCTCGCGGGCGCGCTTGAGCACGCTGACCGAGTACGGGGAGCCGCCGGACATGATGCCGCGCAGGGAGGAGAAGTCGTACTCCTCCACGCCCGGCTGGGAGACGATCATCTGCACCATCGTGGGCACGATGGTGGTGTTGGTGACCCGGTACTCCTGGACCAGCTTCGGGAACTCGACCGGGTCGAACGCCGGCGGGATCACGGTGCGCCCGCCCTTGAGCAGCACCGGGTGCAGCCCCGAGGGGCCTCCGGGGTTGAAGAACATCGGGATGCACTGCAACGCGGTGCCGCGTTCGGGGATGGGCAGTTCGGCGAGCCAGTTCTGCAGGGCCGCGATGGCGTTGCGGTGGGTGAGGATGGCGGCCTTCGGGATTCCGGTGGTGCCGCTGGTCGCGCCGAGCTGGTAGATGTCGTCCGGGCTGACGGGCACCTTCGGGTCCTCGTCGGAGGCGTCGGCGATCAGCTGCTCCAGGTCGAGGGGGAAGCCGTGGTCGCCGCCGAAGCCGATGACGTGCCTGATGGTGGGCACCTCCGGCAGCCAGGTCCGGGCGTTGTCGGCCAGGTCGGCGTGGACCAGCAGCGCGGTGGGCTCCACGTAGGACAGGTAGGAGGACAGCTCGTAGGCCGACAGCCGGATGTTGGCCGCGGCCCCGATGACCCCCGACTTGGCGGTGGCGAAGAAGAACTCGAGGAACTCGCCGCAGTTGGGCGAGAAGAGCGCGATCCGGTCCCCTTTGGACAGGCCGAGGCCGAGCAGTGCGTTGGCGAACCTGGTGGTGCGGGTCTCCAGGTCTGCCCAGGTCCGGGTGGTGCCTCCGGGGACCACCACGGCCTCCTTGTCACCGAAGAACCGGGCGTTGTTGCGAACGATGTCGCTGACCAGCATTGATGAGCTCCTAGCGGTCGGAGGAGGAGGAAACGCCTCTGGTGTTCCCGACAGAAGCACTGTAACGTGATTTAACGGTGGACGTAAGATGTCGATTTAGATTTCCGTTGTGGAGGCGGGATGCGCTACCTAGATCTCGTCCGCGGTCCTGCGACCCGGTTCGGGGAGAAGACCGCCGTGGTCGAGGGCGACCGGCGGATCACCTTTCGGGAACTGGACGACCGGGTGGGACGGCTGGGCGCCGCCCTGCGCGCCCGGGGGCTGCGCCCCGGCGACCGCGTGGCCCTGCTGGCCGCCAACGAACTGGAGTACGTGGAGATCCAGGCGGCCTGCCTGCGGTCGGGATTCGCCCTGGTCCCGCTGAACATCCGGCTCACCGAGCGGGAGCTGGGCTTCATCCTCTCCGACTGCTCTCCCGGCCTGTTCGTCGCCGGACGGGCCGAGGAGAAGCGGGCCGCCTCCCTGGCCGCCGAGGTCGGCATCCCCCACGTGCTGGCCCTGGGGGAGCCGCAGGAGCTGCCCTCCTACGACGACGCGCTGCGCCAGGCCGTCCCCGACCCCGGCGCCGACCCCGAGGACCCCGAGCTTCCCGCCACCATCCTCTACACCTCGGGGACCACCGGCCTGCCCAAGGGCGCGGTCGTCGACCGCCTCGGCTTCACCGCGCGCGTGATGACCAACGCGGTCGAACTACAGACGAGCGCGGCCGACGTGCACCAGGCCAGCCTGCCGATGTTCCACATCGCCGCCTTCCTCTCCTACGCCCACACCGCGGTGGGGGGCACCGTGGTGATGCTGCCGGAGTTCGACCCGGAGCGGGCGCTGCGCACCATGGAGCGCGAGCGGGTCACCACCACGGTGCTGGTCCCCACGATCATCACCATGCTGCTGGACTGCTCGGTCATCGACGAGGTCGACCTGTCCGCGCTGCGGCTGGTCATCTACGGCGGCTCGTCCATCGAGCCCGGTCCGCTGCGGCGCGCCCTGGAGCGCTTCGGCTGCGGCTTCCACCAGCAGTACGGCATGACCGAGACCGGGGGCCAGACCATCCTGCGGCCCGCCGACCACGACCCGGCCGACACCGAGCGGCTGTCCTCGGGGGGCACCGAGGCGATCGGCCTGGAGGTGCGGGTGGTCGACGAGGAGGACCGGCCGCTGCCCGCGGGCGAGGTCGGCGAGATCGTCTGCCGGGGCCCCTCGGTGATGCTCCAGTACTGGAACCGGCCCGAGGCCACCGCCGAGGCGCTGCGCGGCGGCTGGTTCCACACCGGCGACATGGGCTACCGCGACAGCCGCGGCTACCTGCACATCACCGACCGGCGCAACGACATGATCATCACCGGCGGGGAGAACGTCTACCCGCGCGAGGTGGAGGCGGTGCTCATCGAGCACCCGGACATCGCCGACGTGGCCGTGGTGGGCCTCCCCGACCCGAAGTGGGGCCAGACGGTCACCGCGGTGCTCGTGGGGCAGGCGCCGGCCGACGAGGAGCTGAGCGCCTGGGCCAGGCAGCGGCTGGCCGGCTACAAGGTCCCCCGCCGCTGGGTGCGGGTGCCCGAGCTGCCCCGCAACGTCACCGGGAAGGTCCTCAAGCACCAGTTGCGCGCCCAACTGGCGAAGTGACCGGAGGGGCCGCCGTCCCGTCGTGGCCGTGGGGACGGCGGCCCCTCCGGTGGTTTCGTGCACACGGGTCGGGCCGCGGCTCCCGAGGGGAGCCGCGGCCCGCGCTGTGGGGCGGCCTGCGGTCAGTCGCCGCGGAACTCGGGGGCGCGCCGTTGCAGGAAGGCCCGGACCCCCTCGGCGAAGTCGTGGGTCTTCCACAGCTCGGTGACCCGCTCCTGCTCCAGGTCCAACTGCTCGTCCAGGCCCAGCGTGGTCGCCCGGTCGACCAGCTCGCGCACCCGCAGCAGGGCCAGCGGCGGGGCGGAGGCCAGCGACCGGGCCAGCTCCAGGGCGGCGGAGCGCGCCGACCCGTCGGGCACGGGCTCCTCGGCCAGCCCGAGGGAGGCGGCCTCGGCCGCGCCGACCGGCCGGTTGCGCAGCAGCAGGGACAGGGCGCGGGCCGCGCCCACCATCCTGGTCAGGAAGTACGACACGCCTCCGTCGGGGGAGGAGCCGATGCCCATGTAGCCGGGGACCAGCCGGGCGCCCTCGCCGAGGACCCTCAGGTCGGCGCAGAGGGCGATCCCCATGCCGGCGCCCACCGCGGGTCCCTCCACGGCGGCGACCAGCGGCACGGGAAGGCTGCGCAGCCGTCTGAGGGAGCGGTGCAGCTCCTCGACCAGGGGAGTGAGGACCGGGCCGGGCTCTTCGGCCAGCGCCCGGTCGACCAGGGACAGGTCGGCCCCGGCGCAGAACGCCGGCCCGCGTCCGGTCAGCACCAGGGCGCGGGCGCCCCGGTCCACCAGGGCGGCCGCCTCCGCGCCCAGGGCACGGACCAGCTCGACGGTCAGCGCGTTCATCCGGTCGGGGCGGTTCAGTTCGATGAGGCCCACCCGGTCGGTGAGCGAGGTCTCCAGGGACACGGGAACTCCTGGTCGGGGTCAGTAGCCGATGATGCCGAGGCCGTGGTCCATGCACATGTAGGGGACGCCCATGCCCAGGCGGGCGAAGGTGGCGTCGCGCACCCCCTGCGGGCCGAACTCGCTCAGCAGGGGGAAGGACGTGCACACGTACTCGGCGTCGATGAAGACCGAGTAGTAGCGGATGCGGTCCTCGTCGATGCGGGGGCCGCCGGCCTTCTCGTAGGCCTCGAACATCTCCTCCCGGGGCAGCAGGGCGTCCGCGCCCCGCCACAGGGCCGAG
>NZ_KQ950181.1:757871-759426 GCF_001517975.1 Thermobifida cellulosilytica TB100 | reverse complement strand
CCCCGCCACAGGGCCGAGGCCCAGTCCTTCATGGGGTCGCCCAGGTGGGACTGCTCCCAGTCGGTGAGGGCCACCACCCGGTCGTCCCGGTAGATGAAGTTGCCCACGCCCACGTCGCCCCAGACTAGGGAGACCCGCTCGACCTCGGTGGGCACGTTCCGCTTCAGCCAGGAGAACAGCGCCTCCACCACGGGCATGGGCTCGGGGTCGGCGGCGCGGTAGGCCCGCTCGTAGTGGTCCAGCTCCAGCAGGGCGCAGTCCTCGGGCCGCTCGGGCACCGCCATGAACTCGCCCAGTCCGGCGGCGCGCCAGTCCAGGGTGTGCACGGCGGCCATCCGCTCGGCCAGGTGGCGGCCGATGCGGCGGCGCGCCTCCTCGTTGCCGGGGGCGAACAGCCTGCCCGCCGACGCCGAGCCGGGCACCGTGCGGCGCACGTAGAAGGGGGCGCGCCCGATCAGGGACTCGTCCGTCTCGTACCACAGCGCCTCGGCGACCGGCACCTCGGTGGGGGTGAGCGCGGCGAAGACGCGGTACTCCCGCTCCAGGTCGACCGGGACCACCGACCCCTCGGGGTGGTCCACCCGGAACGTCAGCGCGTCGGTGAACGCGGCGGTGCCGCGCGTGCCGGAGACCTCGACGAACCAGGTCTCCCGGGACATGCCGCCGACGTTGCGCCTGAGCTGGGTGACCTCCAGGGAGTCGGCGCCCAGCCGCTCCCGCAGGTAGCGGGCGACGCGGTCGCGGTCGAGGCCGACTGCCTCGCGGTTCGCGGCGCTCATGAGGCCACCGGCCGGAACGACATGAACAGCGGCTCCACCAGGGGTCTGGTCCGGTCGACCTGACGTCGTACCAATCTGTACACCTCGTCTCTCATCTCCTCCACCGCGGGGTGGGCGCCCTCCGCCTCGTCCAGCCACCGCATCACCGCGACGACCACCCCGCGCAGCTCCTCGTTGCGGGCCGTGGCGTCCTGCTGCCCGTCCCCGGCGGTGCGCGCGGCGCCGACCAGCTCGGCCAGCTCCTCCCAGCGGGGGGAGGCCGCCCCGGAGTCCTGTCCGGCCAGTGCGGCGGCGCGGGAGCCCAGGTCGGCCAGGACGGCGAGCATGTCGGCGTCGTCGGCGGCCAGCGCGTCCTGCTCGTGGGCCAGGCGCAGCTTCAGGTGCTGCAGGACGAGGTCCATCGCGGTGCCGACGTAGCGGGCCCAGCGGTCCTCGACCTTGGGCAGCAGGGTCTCGTTGAGGGAGAGGCGGAGACTGTCCAGCAGCTCCTCCGGTGACGGTCGCACGGGGCACCCCTTCCGGCTGGGAACACAACGCCTTGCTGTGAAGCTAACGTAAAAGGTAAACCTCTGCCATGGTCTCTTGTTTTACTTCTTACGTCAATGGTCAGATAAGTACATGGAGCAGACGACAGCAGCAGGCCGCGGCCGGACGGTCCCGAGCGGCTGGGCCAAGACCATCTCCCACTTCCGCCCCGCCTCCGTCGTGACGGCCGAGCAGGCCGACCGCTACTACCTGCGGGTGCACACCCGTTTCGCCCGCCACTTCCTGCGCGG
>NZ_KQ950181.1:745953-756986 GCF_001517975.1 Thermobifida cellulosilytica TB100 | reverse complement strand
AGGATCTCGTCCACGCCCGCCTCCGCGTAGGCGCGCAGCCGCCGGGCGCACTCCTCGGGGGTGCCCGCCACCGTCAGCCGGTCGACGACCTCGTCGGTGACCGCCCGCCGGGCGGCCTCCAGGTCGCCCCGGCGCACCGCGCCGTCCACCCCGTCGGCGACGCGCTCGTAGCCCTGGGCGCGCAGCAGCGCGTCGTAGTGGGGGTGCGGCTTTCCGGCGTAGAGGTTGACCACGGCCGTGCGCGCCGCCTCGCGGGCCCGCTCGGCGTCGGGGTCCACGGCGACCAGGGCGGCCATGAGCACGCTGAAGCCCGGCCGGACGGCCTGGGCGCGGCACTCGGCGGCGATGCCGGCCACGTACTCGGCCGACTGGAGGCTGCCCAGTCCGATGCCGTCGGCGACCTCGGCGGCCAGCCGCGTCATCCGGGGGGAGGTGGCGGCGAGCACGACGGGGACGGCCTCGCGCACCGGGTCGACCTGGCAGCGCCAGCCCGACATCCGGTGGATCTCCCCCTCGTAGTCCACCTGCTCGCCGCGCCGGGCCGAGGTGACCAGCCGCAGCAGTTCGACGTACTCCCGCATCTTGCGCAGCGGCCGGACGACGGGCACCCCCTGGTAGCTCTCGTTGGTCACCCGGTTGCCGCTGCCCACGCCCAGGACCAGGCGGCCCCCGGAGAGCTCGTCGAGGTCGACCGCGCTCATCCCGGCGATCATCGGGGTGCGCGCGTGGGCGTTGAGGACGTAGGGCCCCAGGCTGATCCGCTCGGTGCGCTGGGCCATCGCCGCCAGGGTGACGAACCCCGAGCGCCACGCCTCGGCCAGGTAGACGCCGTCGTATCCCGCCTCCTCGGCGCGTACGGCCAGGTCGGCCATGTCGGCGACGGTGATCCCGCCGCCCCCGGCCAGCATCAGGCCCAGCCGCGCTCCCGGCCGCGCGCCGTCCCTCGTGCTCCGCTTGTCCCGCCCCATGGTGCCACTCCAGAGATGTAACGTGTAACGTAAAAATTATCAGTGGGGGTATTGCTTACTTGTAACGTTAAGGGTGAAATCAGACCATGGGCAACGCACCGATCCTCGCCGAAGACGAGTACATGCACGAGCCGACCGACCACCCGCAGTTCAACGAGTCGGCCTACTACAACTTCGTGGACGGGGACTCCGGGTTCGCCGTCCTCATCCGGATGGGCAACCGGGTCAACGAGGGCCACGCCGAGGTCACCGTCCTGGTCTACCTGCCCGGCGGCGGGGCGGCCATCCGCTTCGACCGGGCGCCGATCGACAGCAACGACAAGTTCGAGGCCGCGGGCCTGAAGTTCGAGGTCGTCGAGCCGCTCAAGAAGATGCGGGTCACCTTCGACGGCACCGCCTACCTGCTCAAGTCGGGCCGGGACCTGGAGCACCCCAAGCAGGCGTTCGCCGAGAGCCCGGTCGTCCCGGTCTCGCTGGAGCTGCACTACGAGAACGTCATCCCGGTCTACGGGCTCGGCGAGGGCTCCGGCATCCAGGGCGCCGAGGACAGCATCGCCGTGGGGCACTACCAGGGCCCCTGCGCCGTGCGCGGCTGGGTGGAGGTCGACGGGCAGCGCCGGGAGGTCGACGGGCAGGGCTTCCGCGACCACTCCTGGGGGCCGCGCGTGTGGCAGGGCCCCCAGTACTGGCGGTGGATCTCCTGCATGGCCGACGAGCGCAACGGGTTCGTCGCCTGGACCCAGAAGATCGGCGACACCAAGTCGCCAGGCCACGGCATGGTGCTGCGCGACGGCGTGATGGAGCGGGTCACCAGGGTCGAGGTGAAGAGCGAGTACGGCGGCGCGCCCTACTACGCCACCTCGATGCAGGTCTCCATGTGGACCGAGGCCGGGGAGCGGGTGGACGCCACCGGCCGGGTCTTCCACCTCGTCCCGCTGCGCAACCGCCGCAACGGCGAGATCGCCCGCCTGGCCGAGTACCTGGTGGAGCTCGACTTCGAGGGGATGACCGGCTACGGCATCTCCGAGTACCACGACCGCATCCTCGAGGACATCCCGGCCGGGATCTCCGAGGCATGAGCGGCCGCACGATGAAGGGGCTGCGCTTCGCCCGGCACGGCGGCCCCGAGGTGCTGAGCTGGGACGAGGTCCCCGTGCCGCAGCCCGGCCCGGGGGAGGTGCTGGTCCGGGTCAGCGCCTTCGCCGTCAACTGGGCGGACCTGCTGGAGCGGGCCGGCCGCTACCCGGGCGCCCCGGCCCCGCCCTACGTCACCGGCCACGACCTCACCGGGGTGGTGGAGGCCCTCGGACCTGGCGTGTCGGGGCCGGCGGTCGGCACCCGCGTGTTCGGGGTGATCCCCCGGGGCGGCGCCGCGGCCGAGTACGTCGCCGCCCCCGCCGCCCAGCTCTACCCGGTGCCCGAGACGCTCAGCGACGCGCAGGCCGCGGGCGCGGCGGGCCCCTACCTCACCGCGGACGCGGCGATCGTCACCATGGGCCGCCTGGCCGAGGGCGAGGACGTGCTCGTCCACGCCGCCGCGGGCGCCTACGGGTCGGCGTGCGTGCAGTTGTGCCGCGCCTACGGGGCGGGCCGCATCATCGCCACCGCGGGCTCCGACGCCAAGACCGAGCAGGTCCGCGCCTGGGGCGCCGACGTGGCCGTCAACTACACCACCACCGACTTCGCGGAGGTGGTCCGCGAGGTCACCGGCGGCCGGGGCGTGCCGCTGGTGCTGGAGTCGGTGGGCGGCGACGTGCTGGGCCGCAGCCTGGAGTGCGTCAGCCCCGGAGGGCGCCTGGTGAGCGTGGGGGCCAGCAGCGGCCGCAGCAGCAGCCGGTTCCGCCTGCACACCCTGTTCGAACTGGGCATCTCGGTGTCCGGGTTCACCCTCGGGCTGTGGCTGGAGCACCACCCCGAGCTGGTCCGCCCCTCCGTCGAGCGGGTCCTGCGGCTGTTCGCCGAGGGGCGGGCGGCCCCCGTGGTCGGCCGGGTCTTCCCCGCAGCCGAGGTGGCCGCCGCGCACGAGTTCCTCGCCGACCGGCGGTCGGTCGGCCGCACCGTCGTCACCATGACCCCCGCCCCCTGAAACGAGAGAGAGCAATGGCAGAGGCATACATCGTCAGCGCTGTCCGCACCCCCGTGGGACGCCGCAAGGGCGGTCTGAGCCAGGTCCACCCGGCCGACCTGGCCGGGCACATCGTCAAGGCCGCGGTCGAGCGCGCGGGCGTCGACCCCGGCGCGGTCGACGACGTCATCCTCGGCTGCGTCGACCAGCTCGGCGCCCAGTCGACCAACGTCGCCCGCACCGCCTGGCTGGCCGCGGGCCTGCCCGAGCACGTCCCGGGCACCACCATCGACCGCCAGTGCGGCTCCTCCCAGCAGGCCGTCCACTTCGCGGCCCAGGCCGTGATGTCGGGCACCCAGGACCTGGTCGTCGCCGGCGGCGTGGAGGTGATGAGCCTGGTGCCCATCTCCAGCCCCGCGATCGTCGGCGCGCAGCAGGGCATGGGCGCCCCCTACAACAGCCCCGGCTGGACCGCCCGCTACGGCGACCAGGAGGTCTCCCAGTTCCGCGGCGCCGAGCTGATCGCCGAGAAGTGGGGCATCAGCCGCCGGGACATGGAGGAGTACGCCCTGCGCAGCCACCAGCGGGCGATCGCGGCCCAGGAGGCCGGGGCCTTCGACGAGGAGATCGTGCCCTACGCCTCGGTCACCGCCGACGAGGGGCCGCGCCGCGACACCTCCCTGGAGAAGATGGCCGAGCTGAAGACCCTCACCGAGGGCGGCCGGCTCACCGCCGCGGTGGCCAGCCAGATCTCCGACGGAGCCGCGGCCCTGCTCATCGCCTCCGAGGGGGCGGTCCGCCGCCACGGCCTGACCCCGCTGGCGCGGGTGCACGCCATGACCGTCACCGGGGCCGACCCGATCATGATGCTCAGCGCCCCCATCCCGGCGACCCGGCAGGTGCTCAAGAAGGCCGGGCTGGAGCTGGACGACATCGACCACTACGAGGTCAACGAGGCGTTCGCGCCGGTGGTCCTGGCCTGGCTGAAGGAGCTGGGCGTCGACCCCGCGCGGACCAACCCCCTGGGCGGGGCCATCGCCCTGGGCCACCCGCTGGGTGCGACCGGCGCGAAGCTCATGGCGACCCTGGTGCACAGCCTGCGCCGCACGGGGGGCCGCTACGGCCTGCAGACGATGTGCGAGGGCGGCGGCATGGCCAACGCCACCGTCGTCGAGGTGCTCTGAGGGGCCCTGCCGGAGAACTGGTCCCGGCCGCCGTCACGCCATATACTTAACGTTGAACGTAAAACACGAGAAATAAGGAGTGCCTGTCGTGGCCGACATGGAACGCATCGACAAGGAGACCCTCTACGTCGAGAAGTACCCCGAGGACCGGTACGCGGTGATCACCCTGCACCGGCCCGAGGTCCTCAACGCCGGCAGCCCGACGCTCTTCGGCGAGCTGGCCGAGACCGTCAACTCCTTCGAGAACGACGACCAGGTCCGCGCCGTGGTCCTCACCGGAGGCACCGGCAAGTCCTTCTCCGCCGGCGCCGACCTGGGCGGCATGACCTTCGACAGCATGGGCAACTGCCGCAAGTTCATCCGGCTGGCCCACGCCCCCTTCGAGGCCATCGAGCGGCTGAGCAAGGTGGTCATCGCCGCGGTCAACGGCTACGCCTTCGGCTTCGGCACCGAGATCGCGCTCGCCTGCGACCTGGTCCTGGCCTCCGACCGGGCGCGCTTCGGCCTGCGCGAGATGAACCACGGGCTCGTCCCCGCGGTCACCATCACCCGCGGCGTCGACATGATCGGGCGGCGCCGCATCGCCTGGATGGCCTACACCTCCGACGACCTGTCCGCGCAGGAGGCCCAGGAGTTCGGGTTCGTCAACAAGGTCGTCCCGCACGACTCCCTGGTGCAGGAGTACACCGAGCTGGCCGTCCGGATGGCCAAGCGCGCCCCGCTGGCCGTCGCCGCCACCAAGTGGACCCTCAACAAGGCCGCGGGCGGCCACTACCGCGAGGGCGAGAACCTCATGCCCGCGATCTTCGCCTCGGCCGACGTCGCCGAGGGGCGCAAGGCGTTCGAGGAGCGCCGCCAGCCCGTCTTCCGCGGCGAGTGACCCCCGGCACCAGCGTAGAGAGTGCGAGAACAGCCATGAGCGTGTTGGACCAGTTCAGACTCGACGGCCGCGTCGCCGTCGTCACGGGAGCCTCCTCCGGACTGGGGGTCGGCTTCGCCCAGGCACTCGCCGAGGCGGGCGCCGACGTGGTCCTGGCGGCGCGCCGGATCGACCGCCTCGAAGAGGTCCGCGACAAGATCACCGCGATGGGGCGGCGCTGCATCGCGGTGCGCACCGACGTGTCGCAGCTCGAGGACTGCGAGGCGCTCGTCGCCACCGCGGTCGAGCAGCTCGGCGACGTCCACGTCCTGGTGAACAACGCCGGAGTCGGCCACGCCGCCCCGGCGCACAAGGAGGACCCCAAGGACTTCAACCGGGTCCTGGGGATCAACCTCGTCGGCGCCTACTACATGGCGCAGGCGTTCGGGCGCGCCTGCATCAGGGCCAAGCACGGCGGCTCGATCGTCAACGTCTCCTCGGTGCTGGGCATCAGCGGCAGCGACATCCCCCAGGTGGCCTACTCCGCCTCCAAGGCCGGGATGAACGGCATGACCCGGGACCTGGCCATGCAGTGGTCGGCCCGCTACGGCATCCGGGTCAACTCCCTGGCCCCCAGCTTCTTCTCCTCCGAGCTGACCGACCCCCTGCTGGAGTCGGAGGTGGGGGCGAAGAAGGTCCTCGCCCGCACTCCGATGGGGCGCATCGGGGAGCTCCCGGAGCTGTACGGGGCGCTGCTGCTGCTGGCCTCCGACGCCGGCTCCTACATCACCGGCATCACCCTGCCGGTCGACGGCGGCTGGAGCCTGCACTGACGGTCGCCTCCGGGACCAGCCACACGCCGGTGCCGTGACGCTGCGGCGCCGGGCGGACACGGCGGGCGGTTCCTTCCCCTGGGGAGCCGCCCGCCGTCCCGTTTTTCCTGGAAAAACTTCCCGACAATGAATTCCTATCTTCCGTTTAACGTGAAAGAATCGCCCCAATAACGGGGTTGAACCAGGGTCCGAACACTGGAGGTTCACCATGCGCACACCCAGGCACTCCCGCGCCACGTCGGTCTCGGCCGCCCTGCTGGCGGTCGCCCTGGGCGCTACGGCCTGCGGCGGCGGCGACGACGCCGAGCAGTCCGGTGCCGAGCAGGGCGCCACCGAGACCGTCCGCGTGATGATGTTCCCGGGGCAGTCCTACCGGCTCCCCGTGCTGATCGCCGAACAGGAGGGCATGTTCAAGGAGCGCGGCATCGAGCTGGAGTTCACCGAGCAGCCGAGCAACCTGCAGGGCATGCAGGGCCTGGAGGCCACCGACTCCGACGTCGGCATCGTGACGGTGGGCACCCTCGGCCAGGGCTGGCAGGCCGGCAGCGAGGGCGTCTTCTTCTGCGGCGGCATCAACGTGCTGCAGACCATGCTGGTCGCCCCCGAGGACAGCGACCTGCCCTCCACCGAGGACGGCGCCACCTGGCAGGAGGTCCTCAAGGCCCTGGAGGGCAAGAAGATCGGCATCCAGACCCCCGTCGGCTCGGGCGTGCAGCTGCTGTTCGCCGAGGCGCTGGCCGAGGCCGGGGTGGAGGACGTCACCTACGTCAACCTGGGCGGCGGCACCGCGGCGGCCGTCGCGGCGATCGACAACGGCAGCGTCGACGTCGCCCAGTTCACCCCGCCCGGCACCCAGCAGGTCCTGGAGTCCGGAGGCGGCAAGCCGCTGCTCTACATGTCCGAGGGCCCCACCACCTACCGCGACTACTACGGCAGCGGCTGGGTGGCGCCGCCCGAGTTCGTCGAGGAGCGCCCCGAGACCGCCGCGGCGTTCTGCGACGTCATCGATGAGGCCCTGGAGTTCATCCGCGACGACGCCAACCGGGAGACCGCCCTGGACCTGCTGGTCGAGGACACCGGGGTCACCCGCCCCGTCGCCGAGCTGGTGCTCGACCAGGCCTACGACGACTTCTCCACCGAGCTCGACGAGGAGACGCTGACCCGGACCTTCGAGACCTACGTCGAGCTGGGCATCGCCGAGGCCGAGCCCAAGCCCACCTTCGACTCCCTGGTGGTCGTCCCGCAGGGCTGACCCGCCCCTCCCGGCCCGTTCCGGGCACCGCCCGGAACGGGCCGCAGGACCGCGGCGCGCCCCGCCCCCGCGGGGCGCGCGGGACAGCCAACTGATCGACGAGTACAGACGAGGAGGCTCGGTATGAGCGGATCCCCAGGCGGCCGCAGGGTCGTCGTGGTCGGCGCGGGCCTGTCCGGACTGGCCACCGCCCTCGGCGCCGCCCTGCGCGGCTGCCAGGTCACCGTCTTCGAGTCCGCCGACCTGGTCGGCGGGGCGGCGGCCTACTCCGGTGGGCAGGTCTGGGTCGGCGCCAACCATGTCGAGGAACGGGAGGGCATCGAGGACAGCCTGGAGCTGACCGAGCGCTACGTGCGCTCCATCGCCCACGCCGCCCCGGAGGTCCTCGACGAGGAGGCCATGCGGCGCTGGCTGACCGTGGCGCCGGAGGCCGTGCGCTACTGGGAGGAGGTCGGCGCCATCCGGTGGGCGATCATCCCCGGGCTCGCCGACTACCACGCCGAGGCCGACGGCGCGCTGGGCGCCGGACGCTACCTCACCAACGAGGTGATCGACGGCAGCGTGCTGGGGGAGTGGCGGGACCGGCTGCGGGTCAGCCCGTACTTCCCGGTGGGCACCACCTACGCCGAGATGTTCGCCAAGGGGCGGCGGGTCAGCGGGTCCGACAGCGAGGAGAACCGCTCCGGCGACGAGGAGACCCAGGGCTTCGGCCTGACCCGGGCGCCGGAGGAGCAGAGGGGGGCGCCGCGCGACGGGGCCGACCCGCTGACCTTCGGCACCGGCGTGGTGGCCAGCTTCCTGGCCCGGGTGCTCAAGGAGCCGTCGGTGACGATCCGCACCTCCCACCCGGTGACCGAGCTGCTGACCGACGACGCGGGCCGGGTGGTCGGGGTGCGCGCGCAGGGCCCCGACGGCCCGGTCGAGGCCCGCGGGGACGTGGTGCTGGCCACCAGCACCTACGACTGGGACCCCGAGCTGGTGCGCGAGCTGCTCGGCCTGGGCCCGGAGGACTTCGGCAGCATCGCCCCGCGCAGCCTGCGCGGCCAGGGCCTGCGCCTGGCGCGCTCCGTCGGCGCGGGGATCGTGCAGATCCCGCCCACCAGCGTGCCCATGCTGCCCGGCTGGGAGGCGGGGGACGGCAGCGGCTACGCCTACGGCCCCGAGTTCGCCAAGCCGCACACCCTCATCGTGGACCGGTCGGGGCGGCGCTTCTGCAACGACTCCTACTGGGTCGACATCGTCGCCCGGGCACTGGACCCCGAGGACCGGCACCTGCCGTTCTTCCTGGTCTGGGACGAGCAGCACCGCCGCAAGTACGGCCTGGGCACGGTGCCGCCCGGCGGCGAGTACCCGCCCGGCGTGGTCAGCTCCGCGCCCACCCTGCGGGAGCTCGGCGCGGCCCTGGGGGTCGACGGCGAGCAGTTGGAGAAGACGGTGGAGCGGTTCAACGAGTACGCCGCGCGGGGCGAGGACCCGGACTTCGACCGGGGCAGCCTCGACTACGTCCTCCGCTTCTACGGCGACCCGGAGCACCGGCCCAACCCGGTGCTGGGGACCGTGGCGGAGCCGCCCTTCCACGGCATGCGGCTGCGCTTCCTGGGCACCGGCATCGGGTCCAGCGGGGTGCACACCGACGGGGACGGCCACGTGCTCGACGAGGCGGGCCGGCCGATCCCCGGGCTGTACGCGGCCGGCTCGGTCGCCGCCCTGACCTCCTCGGGCAGCGGCTACAACAGCGGGTTCGCGCTGAGCCGCGGCCTGACCCTCGCTTACCTGATCGCCCGCGAACTGGGCGGAACCGAAAGCTGACCGGGCACGGCCCGGGCCCGTGCGGGGCGGGGCCGCCCCGCACGGGCGGCCCGGTCCTCTCCGCGGTTCACCCCCGACCAGTGTTGATATTTTTCGTTGAACGTGAGATTTTTCTCATGTGATCCTGGTCGCTCGACGAGTCGCCGGGACGCGGCCCGCCACGCGGAGTTCCTCGGCCCCGCAGATTCCGAAGGAGACACCATTGACATCCAGGACTGAGGCAGGGACGGCCGTGCAGGCCGCCACCCCCGCCCCCGCAGCCAGGCCAGCCCCGCTGATCTCGTTCCGCGACGTCCGGCAGGTGTTCCGGCTGTCCGGCAAGGGCGACGGCTCAGCCGCCAGGAACCGCGAACTCGTGGCCCTGCAGGACGTCAACGTCGACATCCAGGCGGGCCAGTTCGTCGCCCTGGTCGGCGCCAGCGGCTGCGGCAAGACGACGATGCTCAACATGCTCGCCGGACTGGTGGAACCCACCCACGGCGAGGTCCTCCTCGACGGCAGGGCCCCCCGGTTGCCCAACATGGACATCGGCTACATGTTCGCCCGCGACGCCCTGCTGCCGTGGCGCACCGCCCGCAAGAACGTGGAGCTGCCCCTGGAGACCCGCGGCTGGGGGCGCAAGGAGCGCCGCGAGCGCGCCGAGGAGATGCTGGAACTGGTCGGCCTCAAGGGCCGCGAGTCCCAGTACCGGCTGCAACTGTCCCAGGGCATGCGCCAGCGCGTGGCCCTGGCCCGCACCCTAGCCCCCGACCCGTCCCTGCTGCTCATGGACGAGCCCTTCGCCGCCCTGGACGCCCGCACCAAGCTCACCCTCCAGGCGGAGTTCCTGCGGATCTGGGAGAACAACCAGAACGGCGACCGGCGCAAGACCGTCATCTTCGTCACCCACGACCTGCAGGAGGCGGTCCTCCTCGCCGACCGGGTGATCGTCATGCTGCCCCACCCCGGCCGCATCGCCGAGGACCGCGTCATCGACCTGCCGCGGCCGCGCGCCGAACTCCTCGGCGAACTCCAGTTCACCAAGGAGTTCCAGGACATCACCCACGGACTGTTCGAACGCCTCGAGGGCGCCATCGGCGACCGGGGAGCGGACGCCGCCAAGCAAGGGGAGACGACCACGCCATGACCACCATCACCGAGACCGCCCGCCCGGTGCCCCAGCCGGCCGCCCAGGACAAGTCGGCCGAGCGCCCCGCCAAGCGCCCCAAGTTCTGGCAGACCCGGGCCTTCATCATCACCGCCCGCCTCGTCATCTGCGCCGCCTTCCTCGTCCTGTGGGAGGTCGCCTCCCGGCGCGAGTGGGTGGACCCCATGCTGTTCGGCAACCCCACCGGAGTCTGGACGGCCATGGTGGAGTACCTGCCCTCCGAGCGCAGCCTGGCCTCGCTGGAGGCCACCGGCGGCGCCGTCGGGGTCTCCTTCGTCATCGGCTCGGTCTCCGGCACCCTCGCCGGACTCGTCCTCGGCCTCAGCCCCGTCGTGAACGGGGTCTTCGGCCCGTTCCTGGCGCCGATCAACAGCGTGCCCCGCATCGCGCTGGCCCCCCTGTTCATCGCCTGGTTCGGCCTGACCATGACCTCCAAGGTCGTGCTCGCGGTCAGCATCGTCTTCTTCATCCTCGCCGAGAACGCCCGCTCGGCGGTGTGGTCGGTCGACGCCGACCTGATGACCATGGCCCGCGTGGTCGGCCTGAAACGCGCCGCCCTGCTGTGGAAGGTGGTCCTGCCCTCGGCGGTGCCAACGATGTTCGCCGGACTGCGGCTGACCTTCACCTACGCGCTGCTCGGCGTGGTGGCCTCGGAGATGGTGGCCGCCACCGGCGGCCTGGGGCAGGACATCGTCCTGTACTCCTCCTCCTACCAGATCAACACCGTCTTCGCGATCCTGGTGGAGCTGATGGTCATCGCCGTGGTCGTGAACTGGATCTTCAACCTCGTCGAGCGGCGGCTGCTGGTATGGCAGGAGACCTGATGCCCCCACCCCGCCGCGCCGCGGCAGGGGCCGGACGGGGGGAGCCGTCGTGACCGGCGGCTTCCGCTTCCGGCTCACCACCCGCGGCCGCC
>NZ_KQ950181.1:713297-743752 GCF_001517975.1 Thermobifida cellulosilytica TB100 | reverse complement strand
CGGTGCGGCGCGCCGCACCGGCCGGAGGTAGTCCGCTGCGGGACACGGCTGGGCCGGTTCCTCCCCGGCCCAGCCGGAATCCGACGGCCCCGGAGGGCGAACCGGTCCGGGGCCGTCGGCGGTGCGGGCCGGACTCCGGCCCGCACCGGAACACGCTCAGTCCGCGCCGTCGGCCTCCCCGCGGCCGTCCGCCGCGGCGCCGGAGTCCGGCCCGGAGGCGGTCCGGGCGGCGGGCGCCACCTTCATCGACTGCGGGGCCAGCGCGTTGAGCAGGTGGAAGCCGCCCAGGATGATGAGGGTGCCCAGGGCGATCCCGCTGATCTGGAAGCTGTCGGTGAAGGTCAGGGAGACGTTGCCGATACCGGCGATCAGCCCGGCGGCGATCGGCACCAGCACCAGCGGGTTGGCGAAGTCGACCCGGTTCTCCACCCAGATCTTCGCGCCGAGCAGGCCGATCATGCCGTACAGGATGACGGTGATGCCGCCGATCACCCCCTCGGGGATGGCGTAGACCAGCGCGCCGAACTTGGGGCACAGGCCGACCAGGATCGCCACGACCGCGGCCACGTAGTAGGCGGCCGTGGAGTAGACGCGGGTGACGGCCATGACGCCGATGTTCTCGGCGTAGGTGGTGGTGGGGGCGCCGCCCACGGAGGAGGCCAGCACCGTGGCCACGCCGTCGGCGAGGATCGCCCGGCCCATGTAGGGGTCGAGGTCGTCGCGGGTCATCTCCTGCACCGCCTTGACGTGCCCCGCGTTCTCGGCGATGAGGGCGATGACGGCGGGCAGCGCCACCAGGATCGCCGAGAGGTGGAACTCGGGGGCGTGGAACTCCGGCAGGCCGATCCAGGGGGCCTCGGCCACGCCGGACAGGTCCACCCGGAACACCTCCTGGACGCTGCCGTCCTCCTGCTCGGTGGGGATCGCGCCGAAGACCAGGTCGAGGACCCACGACAGGACGAAGCCGAACACCAGGCCGAGCAGGACGGTGATCCGGCCGAGGAAGCCGCGCAGCAGCACCGTCGCCAGGATCACGAAGACCATGGTCAGCAGCGCCGTCCACTGGTCGTGCGGCCAGTAGGCGTCGGAGACCACCGGGGCCAGGTTGAACCCGATGAGCATAACGACCCCGCCGGTCACCGCGGGCGGGAACGCGCGGACGATGACGTCGGCGCCGAGCAGGTGGATGACCAGCCCGGACAGGGCGAGCACCACGCCGGCGACCAGGACCGCCCCGGTGACGGTGGCCGCGCTGCCGCCGTCGGCGGAGATGATGACGGCCGCGGCCACGAAGGAGGCGCTGCTGCCGAGGTAGCTGGGGACCTTTCCGTTGACGATGAGCAGGAACAGGATCGTGCAGATCCCCGACATCATGATGGCCAGGTTGGGGTCCAGGCCCATGAGGAGGGGGAAGACGAAGGTGGCCCCGAACATGGCGATGACGTGCTGGACGCCGAGGCCGACGGTGCGGCCCCAGGACAGGCGTTCGTCCGGTCGGACGACCTGTCCCGGGGGCGGGGCGCTGCCGTCCCCGTAGAGCTTCCATCCCAGGCCGAGCTTCATACCGCCTCCCTAAAAGCACCGGTGACACGGTCGGGCGCTCCCGGCCGTCCTCCGCGGGGGCGGAGCGGCGCTGCGCGCTCGTTCTGCACCGCGGTGGCCCCGAGACCGGAGGAAACGGTCTCGGGGCCACCGCGGTGCAGAACCCGGTTTCGTCAGCGTGGTGCCCGGCGAGCGGGAGCGGCCCGTGCGCGACGCCGCTCCGTTGCGGCAGTGCGGGTGAGCCCCCGCGTCGGAGAAGCCCACCCCCCACAGTTCGACACGGCGCCGTGTCAACCGGGTCGCGATCAGGTTGCGACACGGTCACCGCACTCTGGATGACGGTCCGGTCCCGGCGCGTGGCGGGCCGCCCGGCGATCGGGGACGGGGGACGGTCCGGCGGGCGGCGGGGGAGTAGGGTGGCGCTTCCCGCGGGGCGGTACGGAAAGCCCCGCTCATCCCCCTGACGAGGTGCATGATGCTGTTGCGGACCACTGCCGGACTCCTTGTCCTGGCCGTTGCGGTGACGGCGTGCGGCGGTGCTCCGACCGCGGCGCCGTCGCCCTCTCCCGAACCGGTCGCCGACTCCCCGTCCCCGGCGGCCTCCGCTCCCGCCTCCTCCCCGGCCCGGCCGGGGGAGGCGGGGGACGCCACGGCGAGCGTCTGCGGGAACGCGCGGACGGCGGTCGACCTCCGGGCCGCGGGCGAGGACGATCGGGCGGAGGAGGCCGAGCACCTCGTGTTGCAGGAGGCGTCCTCCTCCGTGGAGGTGAGCCCCGAGCTGTCGCTGCTCGCCCTGATGGGGGGCGCCGACCCCGAGGAGACGGTGGCGCGGATGCTGGAGTGGTGCGAGGAGAACGCCGTCACGGCGGGGGAGTGATCCCGCGCACCGCGGCCCGCCCCAGGGCCGTGTCCGGACCGGCCTGGGCAGAAAGGGGTGCGGTCGGCTGATCCGGACGTCTCCTGTCCGGAAACAAGGCAGATCTACGCTGCAAGGGCGGGGGTTGGCCGGTTCACACCGGCCAGCCCTCGCCCCACGGCCGACAGCAGAGGATCCGGCAGGAAAAACCCGCGCGCCTTGGGGTGTCGGTAAGGAGCGTGTCACCAGGTGCCAAGTAACCAATGAGTAACTTAGGCGTTCTCCAGACAGCCGGCTCCGATCCCACCGAAGATCGTTGATGACCGGGCAAACCGCCCGGGGAAGACGGCAAGCCGGTGGGGAGCGGTAGAGGTGGCGCGTGATCTGGACCTGGACGAACTCCTCGACGCCTTCACTCTCACCGCCGACGAGCTGAAGCTGCTGCGGAACAAGTCCGGAGCGACCCGGCTCGGGTTCGCGGTGACCCTGCGCTTCCTGCTCTGGCGCGGCCGGTTCCCGCGCGGCCGCGGCGAGGTGCCCGACAACGCCATCGCGCACGTGGCCAAGCAGGCCAAGGTCGAACCTTCCGAGATCGCCTTCTACGACTGGCAGGGGCGTTCGGCCAAACGGAACCGCACCGAGATCCGTGAGTTCACCGGCTTCGGTGAGTGCTCGGTCGCCGACGCGGAGAAGGTCACGCTGTGGTTGGCCGAGAACGTGTGCGACCAGGAGCGCAACCCCGACCGGGTGCGCCAGCGCCTGCTGGAGCACTGCAAAGAGGAGCTGATCGAGCCGCCGGAGAAGACCCGCATCGAGCGGATCGTGCGCTCAGCCCTGAGCCAGGCCGAGGATCAGATGATGGCCCGCGCGGCCGGGGAGGTGCCCGCCGAGGTCGTCGAGCGGATGCTCACGCTGATCGGTCAGGCCAGCGACGACCCCGACGAGGCACCGGCGGCCGAAGAGGGGCCTGAGGTGTATGCGCAGATCAAGGACGCCCCGGGCAACGTCAGCCTCAAGACGCTGATCGCGGAGAAGACGAAGCTGGAAGCGGTGCGCGCCGTCGAGGTGCCGCACCGGGCCTTCGCGCGGATCCCGGCCAAGATGGTGGCCGCGTGGCGGGACCGGGCCGCGGCCGAGGCGCCCTCGCACCTGCGCGGCCACCCGCACCAGATCAAGGTGTGTCTGCTGGGAGCGCTGCTGTGGTCCCGGGAGCGGGAGATCACCGACACCCTGGTCGACCTGGTGATCTCCACGGTGCACAAGATCAACGCCCGTGCGGAGAAGGTCGTGACCGAGGAGTTCGTCCGCGACCTTAAGCGGGTCTCGGGCAAGGAGGACATCCTCTTCCGCATCGCCGAGGCGTCCGTGGGCGCGCCCGAGTCGCCGGTGCGCGAGGTGGTCTACCCGGCCGCCGGCGGCGAGCAGACGCTCCAGGACCTGCTGGCCGAGTTCCGGTCCAAGGGCACCAGCTACCGCCAGCACAAGCAGCGGGTGTTCAAGTCCTCCTACTCCAACCACTACCGCGCCGGGCTGCTCCAACTGTTGGATGTGCTGGAGTTCCACTCCTCCAACGACGTGCACCGACCGCTGGTCAAGGCCCTGGAGCTGATCTGCCGCTACCGGGAGGTGGCCAACAACCGCCCCTACTACGACGCCGGTGAGCACGTCCCCGTCGACGGGGTGATCCCCTTCGAGCTGCGCGAGCTGCTGCACCGCACCGACAAGCACGGCCGGGCACGGGTGCTGCGCACCGTGTATGAGTGCGGGGTGTTCCAGACCCTGCGCGAGCAGTTGCGCTGCAAGGAGATCTGGGTGGTGGGCGCCGACCGGTGGCGCAACCCGGACGAGGACCTCCCGGCCGATTTCGCCGACAAGCGGGTGGAGAACTACCGGAAGCTGAACCAGCCCCTGGACCCGGAGGAGTTCATCACGCGTCTGCACGGCGACATGGTGGCCGAGCTGTCTGGGCTCAACGACGCGCTGCCCCGCCTGGGGTGGGTGGAGGTCGCCGAACGCAAGGCCGGGGCGATCAGCCTTTCGCCGTTGGAGGCGCGTGCTGAGCCGCGCAACCTGCGCCGGTTGAAGAAGGCGGTGCGCGCCAAGTGGGGTGTGGTCCCTTTGCTGGACATGCTCAAGGAGACCGCGCTGCGCACCGGGATGCTGGAGGCGTTCACCGGGGTCGGCACCCGCGAGGCCATCACGACCGAGGAGCTGTGGGAGCGCCTGATCCTGGTGATCTACGCCTACGGCACCAACACCGGGCTGCGCCGGGCGGCCGCCGGCGAGCACGCCTACTCCGAGGACGACCTGCGCTACATCCGGCGCCGGTACTTCACCATCGAGGGGGCGCGCAACGCCGCCCGCGCGATCGCCAATGCGACCTTCGCGATCCGCTCGGAGGCGATCTGGGGGCAGGGGTCGACCGCGGTGGGGTCGGACTCCACGCATGTGAAGGCGTTCGACCAGAATCTGTTCACGGAGTGGCATTCGCGGTACGGGGGCCGGGGTGTGCTCATCTACTGGCACATCGAGGAGCGGTCGATGGCCGTGCACTCCCAGTTGCTGTCGTGCTCGGCCTCGGAGGTGCACGCCATGGTGGAGGGGGCGATGCGGCACGGCACCTCGATGAACGTGGAGGCCAACTACGTCGACTCCCATGGCCAGTCCGAGATCGGGTTCGGCATCACCCGGTTGCTGGGGTTCAAGCTGTTGCCTCGCATCAAGCAGATCAACCGCGTCAAGCTCTACCAGCCCGACCGCGGCGACCTGGAGACCTACCCGCTGTTGCGTCCGGCGATGACCCGGCCGATCCGCTGGGACCTGATCGCCCAGCAGTACGACCAGATGATCAAGTACGCCACCGCGATCCGGCTGGGCACCGCCTCCACCGAGGCGATCCTGCGCCGCTTCACCCGTAACGCCTCCCACCCCACCTACGCGGCGATGCTGGAGGTGGGCCGGGCCGAGAAGACCGCGTTCTGCGCGCGCTACCTGCGCGACCGCGATTTGCAGTACGAGGTGGGGTCGGGGCTGAATGTGGTGGAGAACTCCCACGGGATCCACGGCGAGATCCTCTACGGCAAGACCGGTGAGCTGTCCTCCAACCGGCGTGAGGAGCAGGAGCTGACCATGCTCGCCCTGCACATTCTCCAGGCGTGCCTGGTGTACGTGAACACGCTGATGCTCCAGGAGGTGCTGGCCGAACCCGAGTGGCAGGACGCGCTGACGGCCGAGGACCGGCGCGGGCTCACGCCGCTGTTCTCCTCCAACATGAACCCCTACGGCGACATCCGCCTGAACATGGGCAACCGCCTGGCCCTGGGCGGCTGACCCCCACCAGGGGTGTGTTGTCTGACACACTTCGCCCGCTCTGTCCACGCTGACCCCGCGGGGGCGGGCGTGATCGGAGGGAGATGCGCCAGGATACAGATTCCCCAGAGTGGAATTCTGGTTCTGACTCTCGGAGTAACTGGCGCAACAAAAGGGTTTGTAATGCCATAAAAAGGACCAAAATCCTGGTTGGTTGATCTCGTCACTGACCAGCGTAAACGAACACTGTTCGGCGCAACTTGCCTCTGGTTGGGTGCCGGGCGACTCCTGTCCTTCCCGCGCCGGTGGTGGTATCCCTGGAAAAGTCACGTCTCTGCCATGTAATGGAAAAACGGGGGTCAACGGGATGACGAAGACACAAAGGTGTGTCGGGGTCCGCCGGACACTGGCCATGGGGGCGGCCGCCGCGGTGGGGGCCGCGCTCCTGGCCGCGGCCCCGGCTCCGGCAGCCGCGGCCGGGTGCTACGGCTCTGACTGCAAGTGGCAGGACCCCTACGCCATGGGGTGCGCCGACGACGCGGTCATGGCGGGCCTGGCCTACGTCCAGACCGGCACCGGCACCGGACGTGTCGAGCACTGGCACTCGCCTGGGTGCATGGCCGACTGGGCCACCACCCGCGTCTACTCCGGGCCCACCGACGCCGTGATGGCCGGGATCCAGCAGCAGGGCGAGGGCACCTACACCACCGGGGTGTCCTCCGACACGGTGCGCCACGACATGTACACCTACCCCTGGGTGGTCACCCCCATGATCGACGGATCGGTGGCCAACTGCGCCATCGGAACCGTGACCAACACCGGCCACGAGCCCTACGCCGAACCCGCCTGCGCCTGATCCCCGACGACCCCGTGGGCCCGGCGCGAGCACCGCGCCGGGCCCGCCCGTACCCGACAGGAATGCCATGGGCACCGATCCCGAACCGAAGTCGAACAAGCAAGGGAAGGGCGAGTCCGGGAACGACAGCGCGGACGACAAGGCGCCCCTGCGCCGCAACCCCACCATCGTCGCAGCGAAGTGGGCAGCGATCAGCGCCATCGTCGTCGCCGCCTTGACCGCGATCGGCGCGTGGGGGCTGCCGGTGGTCGAGGCGATGGTGCAGCGCGCCACGCAGTCCGCCGACCAGGAGGAACCGCCCCCCACCGGGCCTGAGACAACGGAGGACACCGAACCGTCAGGGCCACCGGAGAGCGACACACCCCCCGACGATCCCGCTGGTGAGGAGCCGGTGGCCGCCTCGGTGCCGGTGGGCTATGACTGTTCGCCGGTCCCCGATCAGGAGGCGGTGCTGGCCACGGTGGTCTACACCGAGGACATGGGGCTGAACGCCTTCTGCGGGCCCGCGAACACCTACCCGCGCGCGACCCCGAGCAACTACCCCGAGTCCGAGACCATCGCCATCGTCTGCCAGGTTCGCGACGGTCAGGCATGGCGTGATACTGACGACGTCCCGGGCCGCTACACCGGGGAATGGACGGTGTGGAACAAGCTCTCCAACGGGGCATGGGTGCACGACCTGTACGTGGATACCCCCAAGGAGGAGGACCAGGCCCCGCCCGAGGGCATCGCCCTGTGCGACGGCCCGAGCTGACGGGCCCCACCCGGTTGGATTCCCGCCTCGATCAGCAATGCTTCTGGCACCCTGGAGCCATGACACAAGTGTGGATCACCAAAACGGGCAATCAGATGGCGAGAGCCGACCTCATCGGGGAGCTTGATACCTTCAGCTCTTCCATCATCGCCCGCGTATCAGGAGCGGATCCCCCGATAACGCTGGGTATCGCCCGAGGCGGAGGTCGTACCCGCCTCGAGGACATGATCCATCTGCAACGGCAGATCATCGCTAAGCTTGAACGCGACCAGCCCGAGATCCTCCTGTCCCTCGGACAGGTGGACGAGTCCTTGAACATCCACTGGACACGTTACTCCTCGTAAAGCCCATCTCCTCCGGGCTCTCGATAGCCCGGCCAGCCGCCGATGACGGAACAAGCGACACGGCAGGGCTGATCAGCAGTCACCTCAAGAGCGGATGAACCCTGGCTCCTGAACCGCTGGCCACAACCGGGAGCGGGATATCCACTACGTTACGGAGTGCTCATGAACGACTGGAACGAAGCCGCTGAGAGAGCCAGGAAGAAACGCCGCGAACTCGAAGAGCAAAGAAACCGCGAGGAAGCCAGAGAGCGCCAGGAGCAGGCAGAGAGAAACAAGTTTGAAAAATACTGGGGTCGTCGATACTCGAAGGCCGTGGACGGGTTCATCTCATCCATGGTGGCGGGAGGGGTACTGGACGACACCCGCCAGGGCCACTTGATCCGAAAGGACGTCAATATTCAGAGCGAGGTTCGTGGTGATTTCCGCTCGTTGAAAAAATTCACCGCCATCAGTTTCAGATGGCCAGATGATTGGCACTATTCCCCACTAGTGCAACTCAGCGTCCTTTGCTGTTTGCATCCGCCTTCCCTGATTGGCTCTCTCATGGGCCTGAAAAGCGGAGGAATCGGATCCAGGTGTTATTCGGATACCGATAGAGATGTGTTCACTTACTCTCCCACCCCGGGGGGCTGGGAGCTCGACGTCCGCAATCCCTCGGACTCTGACCGCGCCACTTTGCTTGCCGGACTAATGAGAAAAAATCCAGGACAACCCCTGGAAATGTCAAGCGATAAAGATGTCCGCGATTTGTGCAACGATCAGACTCTGCATCTCTTGCAAGAGGGGATCATCGACTATTTGGAAAGTCGAGGCCTGCCGATCCCCAAGAGCTAGCCCCAATCCTTTAGTAGGGGTGCCGTTAACGAACGTGACATCAGCCGCAAACGCGACCGAGCCTCACTGGTCGACGGTGAGCACGTCCAGGGCGGCGGCCGTGTCCGCCTCGGTGGGCAGGGCGTAACGCCGGGTGGTGTTGATGTCGGCGTGCCCCATCAGCTCGGCGACGGTCACCAGGTCCACCGGCTCCTTGGACAGGTCACCGCGGCCGCGCACCAGGTCGGTGCCGAAGGTGTGCCGCAGCACGTGCGGCCCAAACGGCTCCCCGTCGTCGGAGGGGCCGATCCCCGCCGCCGCGCCCAGCACGGTGACCGCCATGTTCGCCGCCCGCGTCGACAGCGGTCCGCCGTCGCGGTTGCGCACCAGCGGCCCCGAGGCCGGTCGGCCAAGGTCGTCCAGGAGGAGTTCGAGGGAAGCACGCGCCTCGGTGTGCAGCGGGACGGTGCGGTCCTTGCCGCCGAACTTCCCCTTGCCGCGCACCCGCACCGTGCCCTTGCGCGCCGACAGCCGGATGTCGGCCACGTCCAGGGCGACGATCTCGGCGATGCGCAGGCCCGCGTAGTAGGCCAGGTGGCAGACCACCCGGTCGCGTGGGGTGGCGTCGCGGGCCACGGTGCGCAGGAACCGAAGCTTGGTGCGGGCGTCCAGCGCGCGTGGGGCGGTGGGGCGGGGCAGGTGTTCGCGGACCACATCGGGGCGTCCCGAGCCGCGCAGGACGAAGAAGGCGTCGATGGCGGCGAGCCGGTTGTTGATGGTGGCCGCCGACAAGTGGGTGCCGCGGGCTGTGCGGGTGTTCTTCAGGTGGCGGCGGTAGTCGCGCACCGCCCAATCACGCGCGGCCGCGTCGGTGAGCGAGTCGCCGTCCACCGCGCCGGCCTGACGGGCCTCGGCGAGCCAGGCGAGGAAGGCGGCGGCGTTGCGCTGGTACTTGTCGCGGGTGGCCTCCCCCAGGTCGGTGGAGGCGGCCAGCTTAGCGGCGAACGCGGCGTGTTCGTCCGCCAGGTCGTCGGGGAGGTCGAGGTTTCGGCGCGGTCGGCCGGTGCGCGTGTTTCCAGAAGTGGAAACCGGGGGCTGCTCCTCGCGAGAGGATGTGTTTCCAGAAGCCACCCGGCCAGTCTACTTCCGGGAACACTTGTTTCCAGAAGTACGACACCCTCCGCGAACCCCGGCTAAGTTACTCATTGGTTACTTGGCACCTGGTGACACGCTCCTTACCGACACCCCGCCTTCCCGGGAGCGGGCTTCCGGAGGGGCGGTCTGTGGCGTCCCGCCCTGCCGGGACGCCACAGACCGGCTCAGCGGGGTTCCAGCAGGGCGCGGACCTCTTCGGGGCTGGTCTCGCGCAGCTCTCCGTCGGCCAGCAGCCAGCGGGTGATGCCGATCGATTCCAGGAAGGGCAGGTCGTGGCTGGCGACCAGGAGCGCTCCCCGGTAGGCGGCCAGCGCCTGGACGAGCTGGCGCAGGCTGGCCAGGTCGAGGTTGTTGGTGGGCTCGTCGAGCAGCAGCAGTTGCGGGGCGGGTTCGGCGAGCATCGTCGCCGCCAGGGTCGCCCGGAACCGCTCTCCGCCTGACAGGGTGCCGACGAGCTGTTCGGCGCGCCTGCCGCGGAAGAGGAAGCGGGCGAGCTGGGCGCGGACGTGGTTGTAGGGGACGCCGGGGGCCGAGCGGACCGCGTTGTCCGCGACGCTGAGCCGGTCGTCGAGCACGTCCAGCCGCTGCGGCAGGAACCGCAGCGGCACGAACGTGCGGGCCTCGCCGGACAGCGGCGGCAGCTCCCCGGCGACGGTGCGCAGCAGCGTGGTCTTGCCCGCACCGTTCCGCCCGACCAGGGCGATCCGTTCGGGGCCGTGGACGTGCAGGTCGGCGCCGTGCGGGAGGCCGAAGCGGGGACGCAGGCCGCGCAGGACCAGCACGGTGCGCCCCGGCGGCACGGCCGTGTGCGGCAGGTCGATGCGGATCTCGTCGTCGTCGCGGACGGCCTGCTCGGCTTCGGCGAGGCGTTCGCGTGCCTGGGCCAGGCGCTCCTCGTGCAGGCCGCGCAGGCGGCCCGCGGACTCCTGAGCGGCCCGTTTGCGCGCTCCGGCGACGATGCGCGGGGCCGTGCGCCGGGCGTCGAGCTTCTGGTCGTGGCGTCGTCGGCGGGCCAGCTTGGTCTGGGACTCCTCCAGGTCGCGCTGCTGGCGGCGTACGTCGGCTTCTGCGGCGCGCACCGCGCGTTCGGCCGCGGCCTGCTGGAGGGCCACGGCCTCCTCGTAGGCGGAGTAGCCGCCCCCGTAGAGGGCCACGGCCCCGGAGCGCAGCTCGGCGATGCGGTCGACCCGTTCCAGCAGGTCGCGGTCGTGGCTGACGACGACGAGCACGCCGGAGCGCCAGGACTCGACGGTGTCGTACAGGCGGCGGCGGGCGAACAGGTCGAGGTTGTTGGTGGGCTCGTCCAGCAGCAGCACGTCGGGGCGGGTGAGGAGCAGGGCGGCCAGGCGCAGCAGGACGGTCTCCCCGCCCGACAGTTGCGCCACGGTGCGGTCCAGGTCGACGTGGCCGAGTCCGAGCTGGTCCAGGACGGCCTCGGCGCGCTCCTCGACGTCCCAGTCGTCGCCGATCGTCTCGAAGTGCTCTTCGCGGGTGTCCCCGGCCTCGACGGCGTGCAGTGCGGCGCGCTTCTCGGCGATGCCCAGGGCCTGGTCGACCCGCAGGGAGGTGTCGAGGGTGAGGTTCTGCGGCAGGTGGGCGAGCCGCCCGTGCACGGTCGCCGTTCCTCGGGTGGGGCGCAGGTGTCCGGTGAGCAGGCGCAGCAGGGTGGACTTGCCGCTGCCGTTGGCGCCGACGACACCGGTGCGCCCCGGGCCGAGGTGCAGTGACAGGCCGTCGAGGACGGTGGTGCCGTCCGGCCAGGTGAACGTCAGGTCGGAGCAGAAGACGGAGGGTTCGGAGGAGACGGGTTCGGTCATGGTGCGGTCCTCGCGTTCGCAGGCGGATCGGGACTGCGTGTGCGAGCACCACGCGACGGCCGGGGCCGGGGACGGGGCGGTCCTGCCAAGGAAGGGGAGGTGCACTCCCGAGGTCGCGTCCAGGCTGGTCACGGCGGCGAAGGAGTCGCGGCGGCGTGACGGGTGCACGGCCGGGGCCGTGCCGCGCGGTGGTCGCGGGCCTCAGAGGAGCAAGGTCCACCTCTCTCGGAGACGACAGGACGCGGCCCAGTGTATCCGAGCAGCGGGGGAGCCGCTCGGGAATTTTCGGGAGGCCTTTTTCGGGGCCGGGAGGGGCCGCCGGTGCGCGGGACGCGAGCATGCCGCGGGGCGGGGGAGCGCCGCGCCCCGGCGGTGTGCGTCGCAGGGGGAGAGGCACCGGGGGTCCGGAGGGGCGGCCGACTGCTCCCCTGGGGAAGACCTGCTGGACGTCGAGAAAATCTACACTGTAAAAGTGGGAGTTGTTGAGTCCAAATCCTCTCAGAACAAAAACACCGACGACGAAGGAAAAATCGTCCCACGCCGTCCGGGAACAAGGAAAGCCCGTCCCAGGTGCCGCCCTGTCGGCCGGGAAAGACCGGGGGCGAAGCGGGGCGGGGCCGTCCGGGCGGCGGGATCCCCGGGCGTGCACAGGAGGTGCTCCCGGGAGGGTGGCCGTTCGGGGCAGGGTGTCGTCTCCGTGCTCCTCGGCGTGGGCGGTGATGCGGCCGAGGACGTGTCCGGCAGTGGCGGTCCGTCGCCTCTCGTGTCCCGAGTACCGCGTGGCGGGCGCGGCGCCGAGTTCCCGGGGCGTCTTCTCTCGTGGGGGAGCCGCGGTGTCCTCCGGTGCGGGGTGGGCGGTGTCGGCTGCTTCGGCCTGCGCCGGACTCTGCCGGCGTGCGGGACGGCTTGACCTCAAGCATGCTTGAGGTTGCAGAGTTGGGGCGACCCCTGCGGGAGAACCGCGACCGTGGCCCGGGGGAAGGGACCCCGGGCCACGCCCTGTCCGGCGGGGTCCTGTTCGCGGGTGCGGAGCGGGGCCGCTCGCTCCGCGGTCCCCGGGCTCGCGCCCGGGGGCGGGGGTTCGGGTCGGACACGGTCCGTTGTCGTCCGTGCTGTTGTCGGGGCCCCGGTGGAGGAGCCGGTCGGCCCGTGTGGTGTGCTCCCCGGAGGATCTGCGCCACCACTCCGTTTATATGCTCATGATTAGTACTTTTGTTCCTCAGTGAGGAGAACACCGACCATGAGTTCCCCCGAACGGATCGTGGTGGTCGACGGCGCACGCACGCCGGTCGGCAGTTTCGGCGGCGTGTTCAAGGACGTGCCCGCCCACGAACTGGGCGCGACGGCCGCCCGGGCCGCGCTGAAGCGGGCCGGAGTGGACGGCTCCGACATCGACGAGGTCGTCATGGGCTGCATCGGCCAGGTCGGCCCCGACGCCTACAACGCCCGGCGGGTCGCCCTGGCCGCCGGTCTGCCGGAGAACACCCCCGCCTACACCGTCAACCGGCTGTGCGGCAGCGGGCTTCAGGCCGTCTGGTCGGCGGCGATGCAGATCCGCTGGGGTGCGGCCGACATCGTGCTGGCCGGCGGCGACGAGAACATGAGCCGGATGCCGTTCTACGACTTCGGCGCCCGCTCCGGGTACCGGCTCGGGGACCGCACTCTCGTCGACGGCACCGTGGCCATGCTCACCGACCCGTTCTCCAACATCCACATGGGGCGCACCGCTGAGGCGGTGGCGCGCAAGTACGGGGTCAGCCGCGCCGAGCAGGACGAGTTCGCCCTGGAGTCGCAGCGCCGGGCGGCCACCGAGGCCGCCCGGGCGGCCTTCGCGGAGGAGATCACCCCGGTGGAGACGGGGGGTCGCAGGCCGGTCGTGGTGGAGGTCGACGAGCACCCCCGGCCCGAGACGACCCTGGAAGGGCTGGCCGGGCTGCGTCCGGTCTTCGAGAAGGACGGGACGGTGACCGCGGGCAACGCGTCGGGGATCAACGACGGTGCGGCCGCGCTGGTTCTGGCCCGGGAGTCGGTGGTCGCCGAGCGCGGTCTGAAAGGGCTGGTGGTCCTGGAGGACGTCGCGACCGCGGCGATGGAGCCGAAGCTGATGGGGTACGCGCCGGTTCTGGCGCTGCGCAACCTGTTCGAGCGGACCGGGACCACGCCCGCCGACATCGACGTGGTCGAGTTGAACGAGGCGTTCGCGGCCCAGGCGGTCGCGGTGGTCCGGGATGCGGGGCTGGACCCGGAGAAGACCAACCCCTACGGCGGGGCGATCGCGCTGGGGCATCCGGTGGGGGCCACCGGTGCGATCCTGACCCTGCGGGTGGCGCGTGACCTGGTCCGTCGGGACTTGGAGCTCGGCGTGGTGACGATGTGCATCGGGGGCGGCCAGGCGTTGGCCGCGCTGTTGCGCAGGATCTGACGGCTGCGGGTCGGGTGGCCCCTCGGTCCGTGCTGGAGTGCGGGCCGGAGGGCTCTCCGGTGCGGCGGGCCGGTGACGGGCGGGTGCCGGAGCGGGTGCGTCCGGGGCGGGGGAGGCGCTGTGGATCGCCGGGCGGGCGGCTGTCGGTTGATTCCCTGGGCGGCATGATGGGGGCATGGAGATCTGGATCAATCCGGCCTGTTCCAAGTGCCGTTCGGCGCTGTCGCTGCTGGAGGCGGAGGGGGCGCGCTACACGGTCCGCCGCTACCTGGAGGACCCGCCGACGGCGGAGGAGTTGCGGGAGGTGCTGGACCGGCTCGGCTTGGAGCCGTGGGACATCACCCGGACGGGGGAGCGCAGGGCCCGGGAGCTGGGGGTGTCCGGGTGGCCGCGGGAGGCGGGGGAGCGGGAGCGGTGGATCGCGGCGCTGGTGGCCCATCCGGTGCTCATCCAGCGGCCGATCATCACCGCGCAGGACCGGGCCGTGGTGGGGCGCAGTGAGGAGGCGGTCCGGCAGATCCTGGACGGGCAGAACGGATAATTCGGTCGTCTGTGCGGGGTGGGTGTGGCTACGATGCGGCGGCACCGGACCGAGAGGAGTTCGTGGTGTCGACGAAGCTGCGCCACCGGTGGCAGGAGACCAGGGAGGCGTTCGAGCGGGGCTGGTACGAGGTGGAGGGCCGCCGGGTGGACCTGTCGGCTTGCCTGGAGCGGATGCGGGCGGGCACCCGGCTGTACCTGCCGGGGGAGCTCGACGGGTACCGGGGCGCGGCGGTGTACGACACGCGGGTGGAGGTGACCGGCGAGACCACGCTGGAGGCGCTGTCCCGGCTGGCGGGGGAGGCCGGGGACCAGGTGGCGGCGTTGAACTTCGCGTCGGCGCGCAATCCGGGGGGCGGGGTGGCCAACGGTGCGCAGGCCCAGGAGGAGAGTCTGGCGCGGTCCAGTGCCCTGTACGACAGTCTGGTGCGTTGTCCCGGCTACTACGGGCACCATCGTGAGCAGCGCAGCCTGCTCTACAGCGACCGTCTCATCTACTCGCCGGATGTTCCGGTCTACCGCCGGGACGACGGTTCCTGGCTGGTGGAGCCGGTGGTGGCGGCGTTTGTGACCTCGGCTGCGCCGAACCGGCGTATGACCGAGCGCAACCGTCCCCACGAGGCCGGGCTCATTGCCGGGACCCTGGTGCGCCGGTCCCGTGCGGTGTTGGCCGCGGCGGCGCGCCACGGTCATGCGCGGCTGGTGCTGGGGGCGTGGGGGTGCGGGGTCTTCGGCAACCGTCCCGGTGAGGTGGCCGAGGCGTTCGGGAGGCATCTTGCCGGTGAGTTCGCGGGGGTGTTTCGGCACGTGGTCTTTGCGGTGCTGGACCGTGAGGGGTCGACCAGGCGGGCGTTCGAGCCGTTGGCCCGGTGAGTCGGGGGTTTACAGGTCCACGCTCTGGCCGGGGTGCAGTCGGCGGATGTCGGCGCCGCGGCGTTGTGCTTCGCCGGCGAGGATGCGGTCGTAGACGGCCAGGCCGTCGGTGTTGAGCAGGCCGTCGTGGACGGGGTAGGCGCGGCGTACTCCTGGGCGGCGCAGGTAGGCGACGAGGTCGGCCGCGGTGGCCCACGGGGCCTGGAGGGCGGGCAGGACGGTGGGGGCGTCGGTGGTGGTCCAGGCGTCTCCGGGGTGGAAGACCTCGTTGTCGATGAGGAAGCCGACGTTGTCGGTGGGGGGTGTGTCCGGCAGGTTGTGCTGGTGGTGTTCTCCGGCGGCGGTGATGGTGAATCCGGCGGTGGTGAACGTGTCGCCGTTGCGGACCACGTGGAGGCGGTCGCCGAGGCCGGTGAGGTGGCGGGCTGCGCCGGGGCAGGTGTGGACGGTCAGGTCCGGGTCGGCGGCGGCCGCGTGCAGCCGGTCGGGGTCGAGGTGGTCGAAGTGTTCGTGGGTGATGAGGACGGCTTCGGCTCCGTGGAGTGCGTCGGGTTGCGGGGTCAGGCCGCCGGGGTCGATGACCAGGGTGCGGCCGTTCTTTTCCAGGCGGACGCAGGAGTGTCCCAGTTTGGTGAGTCGCATGGCGGTGGTTCTTTCGCGGGTCAGGGGCGGGGGTCGGCGGCTTGCAGGAGCTGGTGCACGTCGATCTTGCGCATGCCGAGCATGGCCTGGGTGGCTCGGGTGGCGCGGGCGGGGTCGGGGTCGTTGAGCAGTTCGGTGAGTTGGCGGGGGATGATCTGCCAGGACAGGCCGTAGCGGTCTTTCAGCCAGCCGCACTGCGACTCCTGGCCGCCGTCGGTGAGGCGGGTCCACAGGCGGTCGACTTCGTTCTGGTCGGCGCAGTCCACGTACAGGGAGGCGGCTTCGGTGGGGGGAACTCCGGGCCGCCGTTGAGGGCCATGAAGCGTTGTCCGTCGAGTTCGAAGACCACGAGCATGACCTGGCCGGCCCGGTCGGGGACGGCGTCGGTGTAGTGCTGCACCTCGACGATCCGGGAGTTGTCGAACAGGGAGGTGTAGAAGTGTGCGGCTTCTTCGGCCTGGGTGTCGAACCACAGGCAGGTGGTGATCTTCTGCATGGCGGTCTCCTGGTGGGCGGGTGCGGTGGTGGTTCTTGGGGGAGGGGTGACAGGAAACCGGTGGGCTGAAACGTGGTCGGGGGTGTTTTTTCCGTGGGGTGTGCCTGTTGGGGTCAGTGCAGGACGGTGAGGGCGGTTTCTCCTGGTCGGGGGCCTGCCTGGGCGGCGGGTGAGCCGTCGGGGGTCCAGATTCCGGAGCCTCCCGAGGTGTGCGGGTAGCTGCCGCTGGGTCCGGCTGCTGCGGCCAGGATCGTCCAGAGGCGGTGGCGTGCGGCGGTGGTGCGCATGAGTTGGTCGCGGCGGGCGGCTTCTTCGGCCCGGTACAGGGCGGAGACGACGTAGGCGTGTGTGCCCAGGGCTGCGGTGTCGTGGGCGTGCTGGGGGTTGGAGGCGTCGAAGCACACGGCCAGGCCGAGTCGCCAGCCGTCCAGGACCAGGACGTGCGGTGCGGGTCCTGGGGTGAAGCGGTCGTGTTCGGGGCCGTACAGCCACATCTTGCGGTAGGCGACTCGGGTTCCCTGTCCGGTGACGGCCAGCAGGGCGATGGACTCGCGGCCGTCGGCGTCGCGTACGGGGGCTCCGGCCAGTGCGGTGCTGCCTGTGGCCTGGCAGGCGCGGACCAGGGGGTCGAGTCGGGGGTCGGCGGGGTCGAGGGGTGGGGCGGTGAGGTTGTAGCCGGTGAGGGAGAGTTCGGGGAAGACGACCAGGCGTGCCCTGGTGCGTGTGACCGCGTCGGCGTGGGCGGCGGCGTTGGCGGCGACGTCGAGGTCGTGGCAGGGGGGTTGGGCGGCGGCGACGGTCAGGGGTGCGGGCACGGGTTGCTCCTGGTGGTGTGGTGGTGGCCGGTCGGGGCGGGGCTGGGGGTGGGGTTACCAGCGCATGCGGACTTCTTCGGCCCAGCCGAGCAGGCGGTCGATGCGGATGGTGGTGCCGTCGTCGGTGCGGACGGTTCCGCTGTAGTGGCCGAAGCACTGGCGGGTGTGGTTGCGCAGCAGGAGGGCGTTGGTGGTTTCGGCGCGTTCGTGGAAGGGGGTGAAGACCAGGTCGACCTGGTCGCTGTCGGGGGTGGTCAGGTGCCAGGGCTTGTGGTTGTCGGGGTGGTGCCAGCGTAGTTCGGTGCCGATCTTGGTGAGGCGGCCGTCGATGCACAGGGCGTTTTCGGTCATGCCGGTGCCCTGGGTCCAGGTGCCGCCGAGTTGCAGGCCGACGGTGTGGCCGTCGGTGCGGCCGCTGGCGGCGCCCCAGTGCCAGTGGGTGGAGTAGGGCCAGCGGCCTCGGCCGTGGTCGAGGACGGCCCAGGCGTCGGTGAAGTCGTAGCGGGTGTCGCCGAGGTGGACGGTGCCGTGGGCGGGGCGGGCGGTGTGTTTGGAGGTGTACTGGAAGCGGCGGTCGTCCCAGGGGACGACGACGTTGAGGGTTTCGTGGCCTTCGGGCAGGAGGGCGGTCAGGTCGCCGGTGAGGCGGCCGTGGGGGGTGGCGCAGTCGAAGCGCAGCCGGGTGGCTCCGGCGGTGGGGGTGATGGTGGCGGTGATCTTGCCGGTGGCGCGGGCTTGGCCGCCGTCCAGGTCGCGGGGCAGGGTGACGGTGCGGGCCAGCGGGGACAGCGCGGTGACGGAGGTGGCTGTGGGGTGTTGGCGGTGGGGGCCATAGTCGAGGAGGTAGACGCTGGTCAGGCCGAGGTAGTCGAGGCTGCTGAGGGTCAGGGCGACCAGGTGGGTGGGGGTGGTCAGGCACCAGTACTCCCAGCGTTTGGTGCGGGACCAGCCGCGCAGGTTGCAGCGGTGCAGGGGGGTGCGTGACCAGCCGACGGCCTCGGGGTTGAGGCGGCCGTCGGGGGTGCACAGGTCGACCGGTGCGGTGATCTCCTTTTCGTGTGTGGGCATGCGGGCGAGCCTATCGGTCGGCGGGGTGGTGGGGTGATCCTCGTCGCGGCGGTGGCCGTCTGGTCGGTCGGTTGGGGGGAGGGGTGCTGCTCGCAGGGGGTGCTCGCGGGGGGCGCGGCGGCTCACAGCCTCCGACCTGCGCTGACAGGACAACGAAACCTGGGTGTCATGGGCGGCTGACGGGGGTGAAACACGCCCGGGGTTGCCTTGGAGGCGATCACGGTCACCGGGACACACCGTGCGGGGACGCAGCGTCGCGACGCCCGGCCACGGCAATCGCGAGGAGAGAGCACGCGGCATGAGACAACTCGTCGTCATCGGCAACGGCATGGTGGGCCACCGGCTGGTCGAGGCGCTGTGTGAGCGCGACACCGGTCGGACCTGGGCCGTCACCGTGCTGGGGGAGGAGCCCAGGCCCGCCTACGACAGGGTCGCCCTGTCGTCCTACTTCGACGGCGCCACCGAGGCCGACCTGCGCCTGGCCGACCTGACCGGCGACGGGCGGGTGGTGCTGTGCCTGGGGGAGCGTGCCACCGCTGTGGACCGGCAGGCGCGCACCGTCACCACCTCCGGTGGGCGGCGTATCGGCTACGACACGCTGGTGCTGGCCACCGGGTCGGTGCCGTTCGTTCCGCCGGTGCCCGGCCGCGACCTGCCCGGCTGCCACGTCTACCGCACCATCGACGACCTGGAGGGCATCACCGCTGACGCCCGCTCGGCGCGCTGCGGCGTGGTGGTGGGCGGCGGCCTGCTCGGTCTGGAGGCGGCGCGCGCCCTGCAACTGCTGGGCCTGCGGGCGCACGTGGTGGAGAGGGCGCCGTGGCTGATGCCCCGCCAGGTCGACGAGGGCGGGGGTGCGCTGCTGGGGCGGCTGGTCGCCGAGACCGGTGTGGTCGTGCACACCGGGGCCGTGGTGGAGGCGGTCGAGGCGGGTGCGGACGGGCGGGTCGCCCGGGTGCGGTTGGGCGGGGGCGAGGTCGTCGACGCCGATCTGGTGGTGTTCTCGGTGGGGGTGCGGCCCCGTGACGAACTGGCGCGTGGCTGCGGGTTGGAGCTGGGGCCGCGCGGCGGGGTGGCCGTGGACGAGGCCTGTCGGACCAGTGACCCGTGCATCTATGCGGTGGGTGAGTGCGCGAGCGTCGGCGGTGAGGTCTACGGGCTGGTCGCTCCGGGCAACGCCATGGCCGAGGTGGTCGCCGACCGGCTGGTGGGTGGGCGGGCGGTGTTCGCCGGTGCGGACACCTCCACCAGGTTGAAGCTGCTGGGGGTGGACGTGGCCAGCTTCGGTGATGCTTTGGGGGGCGGGGAGGGCGTCGTGGACGTGGTGGTCAACGACGCTCCCGGTCGGCGGTATGCCAGGCTCGTGGTCTCCGACGACGCGCGCACCCTGTTGGGCGGCGTCCTGGTCGGGGACGTCTCCGCGTATGCGGCGTTGCGGCCTGTGGTGGGCCGGGAGCTGCCTGCCGACCCGTTGGCGCTGGTGTGGCCCGTGGAGGGGGCGGGTGCGGGGGCGGGCGTGCTGCCTGAGGACGCGCAGGTGTGCTCCTGCCATGCGGTGACCAAGGGTCGTGTCCTGCGGGCGGTCGCCGAGGAGGGGGCGCGTGATGTTGCCGCGCTCAAGAGCTGCACCAGGGCGGGGACCGGGTGCGGCAGTTGCGTGCCGATGCTCAAGAGGCTGCTGGACGAGGCGGGGGTGGCCCAGTCCAGGGCGTTGTGCGAGCACTTCGGCCAGTCGCGTGCGGAGCTGGTGCAGATCGTCATGGCGACCGGGATCGCCACGTTCTCGGAGCTGATCGGCCGCTACGGCACGGGGCGCGGCTGTGACGTGTGCAAGCCGGCGGTGGCGTCGATTCTGGCCTCGCTGCGGGGTGGGCACGTCCTGGAGGGCGAGCAGGCGGCGTTGCAGGACACCAACGACCACTTCCTGGCCAACCTCCAGCGCAACGGCACCTACTCGGTGGTGCCGCGCGTTCCCGGTGGGGAGATCACCCCGGACAAGCTCATCGTCTTGGGGGAGGTCGCCCGCGACTTCAACCTCTACACCAAGATCACCGGCGGGCAGCGCATCGACCTGCTGGGGGCGCGGGTGGAGCAGTTGCCGCAGATCTGGAAGCGGCTGGTGGACGCCGGGTTCGAGTCGGGGCACGCCTACGGCAAGGCGGTGCGCACGGTCAAGTCGTGTGTGGGGTCCACGTGGTGCCGCTACGGGGTGCAGGACTCGGTGGGGTTGGCCGTCGAGTTGGAGCTGCGCTACCGGGGGTTGCGGGCTCCGCACAAGGTCAAGGCGGGGGTGTCGGGGTGTGCGCGTGAGTGCGCCGAGGCGCGCAGCAAGGACGTCGGGGTGATCGCCACCGAGAAGGGCTGGAACCTGTATGTGGGCGGCAACGGGGGGTTTGCTCCACGGCACGCCCAGTTGCTGGCCTCCGATCTGGACCGCGAGACGCTGGTGCGCTACATCGACCGGTTCTTGATGTTCTACATCCGCACCGCTGACCGGTTGCAGCGTACGGCGGCGTGGATCGAGGAGATGGAGGGCGGTCTGGAGCACGTGCGTGCGGTGGTGGTGGAGGACTCGCTGGGGATCGCCGAGGAGTTGGAGGCGGCCGTGGCCCGGCATGTGGAGTCCTACACCGACGAGTGGCGGGGTGTGGTGGAGGATCCGGACAAGCTTGCCCGGTTCGTGTCGTTCGTCAACGCGCCGGGCACCCCTGATCCGACGATCCGGTTCGAGGTGGAGCGCGGCCAGCCCGTGCCTGCGGCTCCGGTGGATCTTGGTCTTCCCGTGGTCGGTGCCCGGGTGGAGAGGTGAGTGTGCGGTGGCGGCGGTTTCGGTTCGTGAGTACACGTGGGTGAGGGCCTGTTCCAGTGGTTTCCTCGTGCCTGACCGGGGGGTGGCGGTGCTGCTGCCCGGCGGGGCGCAGGCGGCGCTGTTTCGTACCGGTGACGGTGTGTTGTACGCGGTCGGCAACATCGACCCGTTCACCGGTGCGGCGGTGATGTCGCGGGGGATCACGGGGGATCGCGGGGGTGAGCCGACCGTGGCCTCGCCCATGCTCAAGCAGGTGTTCTCGCTGCGTACCGGGGTGTGTCTGGACGTGGAGGGGGTGCGGCTGCCGGTGTATGCGGTGCGGGAGCGCGGCGGCCGTGTCGAGGTCGCGGCGGAGGCCGTATGAGGGTCGTGGAGCAGCGGCGTGCCGGGGAGGGGGTGGGTTCGGTGTCCGCCGAGCAGCCCTTGGCGGGGTTCACGGTTGCGGTGACCGCGGCGCGGCGTGTGGAGGAGTTGACGGCGCTGCTGCGGCGTCGGGGGGCGCAGGTGGTGGCGGCTCCGGCGTTGCGGATCGTGCCGCTCAGTGACGACACGCGGTTGTCGCGGGTGTCGCGGGAGCTGGTGGCCGAGCCGGCCGATGTGGTGGTGGCCACCACGGGGATCGGGTTTCGCGGCTGGGTGGAGGCGTGTGAGACGTGGGGGCTGGCCGATGCGCTGCTGGGGTCGCTGCGGTCGGCGCGGGTGCTGGCGCGCGGTCCCAAGGCCAAGGGGGCGGTGCGTGCGGCGGGGCTGGTCGAGGAGTGGTCGCCGCCGTCGGAGTCGTCGGCCGAGGTGGTGGAGTACCTGGTGGAGCGTGGTGTGGCGGGGCTGCGGGTGGCTGTGCAGTTGCACGGTGAGCCGCAGCCGGATTTCTGTGCTGCGCTGCGGCGGGCGGGGGCGCAGGTGGTGGAGGTGCCCGTGTACCGGTGGACGGTGCCGGAGAACGTGGCGGTGTTGGACCGGTTGATCGAGACGGTGGCGGGGGGTGGTGTGGACGCGGTCACCTTCACCAGTGCTCCGGCGGCGGCCGGGTTGTTGGAGCGGGCGCGCGTGGTGGGTCAGGAGCAGCGCCTGGTGGCGGCGTTGCGGGCCGATACGGCGGCGGTGTGTGTGGGGCCGGTGTCGGCGGGGCCGTTGCGGCAGGCGGGGGTGCCTGTGGGCTGGCCGGCGCGGGCTCGGATCGGCGCGCTGGTCAAGTACCTGTGCGAGGTGTTGCCGCAGAGCCGTCCGGAGTTGTGTGTGGCGGGGCGCCGGTTGCGGATCCTGGGGCGGGCGGTGTGTGTGGACGGCCGGTTGCGGCCGGTGTCGCCTGCGCCGATGCGGGTGTTGCGGGAGTTGGCGCGCCGTCCGGGGCGGGTGGTGGACCGGGGTGGTCTGCTGCGGTGTCTGGGGGAGGACGCGGAGGGGCATGCGGTGGAGACGGCGGTGGCGCGGCTGCGGTCGGCGTTGGGGGATCCCCGGATCGTGCAGACCGTGGTCAAGCGCGGCTACCGGTTGGCCGTGGACCCTGGGGGGTGGCGGGGGTGATGGGTCCCACGCTGGTGGTGGCGGTGCACGGGACCCGTGACGTGCGGGGGACTGAGGTGGCGTATGCGCTGGTGGAGCGGGTGGCCGGGTGTGTGGGGGTGCCGGTGCGGGTGGCGTTCGCCGATGTGCGTGACCCGGATGTGGGTGCGGTGGCGGGTGCGGTGGCGGGGCCGGTCGTGGTGGTGCCGGCGTTCTTGTCCAGCGGTTACCACGTGCGGGTGGACATTCCCGCGCAGTTGGCGCGGGCGGGGCGGGCTGATGCGGTGGTGACGGAGGCGTTGGGGGCGGATCGGCGTCTGGTGGCGGGGGCGGCCTCGCGTCTGGTGGAGGCGGGGTGGCGCAGGGGGGACGCGGTGGTGCTGGCTGCTGCGGGGTCTTCCGATGCCGGGGCGTTGGCGGAGGTGGAGGGGGTGGCCGGTCGGCTGGGGCGGCTGCTGGGTGTGCCGGTGCGGGTGGCCTATGCGGCCACCGCGTCCCCGCGGGTGGGTGAGGTGGTGGCTGCGGCGCGTGCGGCCGGGCATGCGCGGGTGGCGGTGGCGTCGTGGCTGTTGGCTCCGGGGCTGTTTCACACCCGTGTGGTGGAGTCGGGTGCGGACGTGGTGGCCGCGCCGCTGGGGGCGGCGCGGGGTGTGGTGGAGGCGGTGGTGGAGCGGTACCGCCACGCGGTGTCCGCCTTTCTGGTCTGACCTTCCCTCGGGCGGGGGTTCAGGTCGGCGGGGTGGAGGGGCGGCGCGACAGCGCCACTCCTGCCAGGCACAGTGCTCCGCCCAGCAGTGCCAGCGGGTGCGGCACCTCGCCCAGGACCAGCCAGGACAGTGCCACCACCAGTACCGGTACCAGGTAGGTGGTGGCGCCCAGCCGTCCGGCGGGCATGCGTGCCAGTGCGAAGGCCCACGTGGTGAAGGCGACGGCGGTGGGGAACACGCCCAGGTAGACCATGTTCGCGGTGGCGCTTGCCGGGGCGTGGGCCACTTCCCGGGCCAGGGTCGGGGCGAAGGGCAGGCAGGTCAGTGCGCCCACCATGCAGCCGAACGCCGAGACCTGGAGGGCGGTGGCGTGGCGTAGTGCGGGTTTTTGGCTGACCACGCCCAGGGCGTAGGTTGCGGCGGCGGCCAGGCACAGCAGTACGCCGGCCACGGAGGCGGTGTCGGTGTCGGCGGTGGCCAGGCCCACGGTCAGTGCGCCGGTGAAGGCCACGGCCGTGCCCCACAGCAGGGGGCGGGGCAGTCCTTCGCCCAGCAGGCGGGCGCTGAGCAGGGTGATCAGCACGGGGCCCAGGCTGACCACCATGGCGGCGGTGCCCGCGTCCACCAGTTGTTCGCCCCAGTTGAGGGTCACCATGTACACGCCGAACCACAGCACGCCCGAGCAGGCGATGCCCGGCCAGGCGGCGCGCGGCGGCCAGCCGGTGCGGGTGGCCGCCAGCATGAGGGCCAGGGTCGCCGAGCCCGACAGCAGGCGGCCCAGGGCCAGGGCTCCGGGGGAGTAGGAGGCTGCGGCGTCGCGGATGGAGACGAAGGCCGAGGCCCACAGCAGGGTGGTGGTGCCGGCGGCGGCCAGGGCGGGCCAGGTGCGGCCGCGGGTCGGGGAGGTCATGCCCGCCTACCTTAGGAGGTCCGGGGTGGGGGGATGCGGCCGGGGCGGGTGTGGGGTGGTGGTGTTGGGGGGTGACCCTGGGGGTATGAGCGGTCGGTCGCGGATGCGGGGTTTGCGGGCTGAGCCGGTGCGTGCGCAGCGGCTGCGTCTTGATCCGCTGCGGGTCGAGGACGCCGCCGAGCTGGCCGGGGCGCTGGCCGATCCGAAGCTGTGGCGGTTCGTGGGGGGTGCTGCGCCTGACGAGGCGGGGTGGCGGGAGCGCTGTGCCGCGCTGTTGGAGGGGTCTGATGAGCCGGGGGTGTCCTGGTGCACCTGGACGGTGCGGGAGGTTGTCGGCGGGCGGGCGGTGGGCATGGTGCAGGCCGTGGTGGGTCCGGACGTGGGCGGGTTGCGGGCCGTGGTCTCGTGGATGGTGGGTACGGCCTGGCAGCGGCGCGGGTATGCCGTGGAGGCGGCGCGTGCCCTGGTGGGGTGGCTGCGCGGGCGGGGGGTGCGGGCCGTCAGTGCGCACATCGATGCGCGCAACACGGCCTCGGCTGCGGTGGCCCGCTCGTTGGGGCTGGTGCGCAGTGGTGGCGACCACTACGGCGAGGAGGTGTGGACCGGCCGTCTGTGAGGAGGGTCGGCGGTCTGGTGCGGGGGTTGCGGACACCTTTCCCCCGGGTGTCCGAAATTCGCTCCGCGCGGCCCGGGCCCGCAATGTGCCCTGTTTGACCTGGGGAAACGGTGGGGGTGTGTGTCCGAAACCCGTGTCGGGGGGTGCGGGTGCGGGGGCGGGGCGGGGGGTGTGTCCGAAAATTTCGGGTCGGGGGTTTGGCAGAATCGGCGGCATGTCGGCGCGGGAACTGACCGTCTTGGGCACTGCCGGCGCGGTGCCCACCAAGCGGCGCGGCCACAACGGGTACTTCCTGCGGTGGGATGCCCACGGCATCCTGTTCGACCCCGGGGAGGGCACCCAGCGGCAGATGCGGTACGCGGGCCTGTCGGCGCACGACATCACCCGCGTGTGCATCACCCACTTCCACGGCGACCACAGCCTGGGCCTGCCCGGTGTGGTGCAGCGCATCGCCCGTGACGGGGTGGGCCATCCGGTGCGGGTGGCCTATCCGGGGCAGGGGCAGGTGTACTGGGAGCGGCTGCGGTATGCCACCTGCTTCGTCGACACCGACGTCGTGGTGGCCCAGCCCTTGGCCGGGGAGCAGGCGGTGGTGGGCGGCGAGGAGGACCTGCGCATCCTTGCGCTGCCGCTGGAGCACTCGGTGCCCACCTACGGCTACCGGCTGGTCGAACCGGACCGGGTGCACGTGCTGGCCGACCGTCTGGAGGCGCGTGGGATCCGCGGTCCGGCGGTGGGCAGGCTCAAGGCCGAGGGTTTCCTGGTCGACCGGGACGGGGTGCGGGTGGAGCTGGCCGACTACAGCACGGTGCGGCGCGGCCAGGTGTTCGCGTTCGTCATGGACACCGGGGTGTGCGACAACGCGGTCCGTCTGGCCGCCGACGCCGACCTGCTGGTGATCGAGGCCACTTTTTTGGATTCCGAGGCTGGTCTGGCCGCCCGCTACCGGCACCTGACCGCGGGGCAGGCCGGGATGATCGCGGCGCGGGCGGGGGTGCGGCGCCTGGTGCTCACCCACATCTCCGAGCGCTACGGCAGCGGCGAGGAGGGGCGGTTCGTGGAGCAGGCCGCCGCGCACTTCGACGGCGACATCGTGCTGGCCCACGACCTGGTGCGGGTGGCGGTGCCGCCCCGCCGGTGATGCGGGCGGGGTGCTTGACCGGGCGAGGCGGGGCCGGGTAGACACGGGTGCGGGTCACGGCCTGGTGACGCCCCGTGGGGTGCGGCCGGGGTGCCGTCGGCGTGACGGCGGCGTGGCCCCGGTGCGCTGTTCGCCGCGCAGGGCGGCGGTGGGGGCGTGCCGTGTTCGTGCCGCCTCGTGTGAAGGAAGTCCGCTGTGGGTCGTCTCCCCCTCCGCTCGCGTGCTGCGGCCACTGCCACCGCGGCTGTGGCCGTGCTGACTGGCGCCGCCACGGCCGCGTTCGCGGTCCAGGGTCTGGACGGCGGCCCGGTGCAGCCCGCGGTGACCGTGGTGCCCGAGGCGCCGCCGCTGCCGCAGCCCTCGGCCGTGCCGTTGGGGCAGGAGGAGCGCGAGCAGGCCGTGCAGGGGATGCGGGAGGCCGTGGCCGCCGCCACGAGCACCACACAGGCCGAGGCGGCCCAGGCCGAGCAGACACCTGCGGCCCCCTCGGGGGAGGCGGCGGGGCAGAGCGGGCAGTGCGAGGCGTCGATGTACAGCGAGCCGCAGCCCACCGCCTCGGGGGAGGTGTTCGATCCGACGGCGTTGACCGCGGCGCACAAGACCCTGCCGTTCAACACCATGGTCGAGGTCACCAACGTCGCCAACGGGCGCAGTGTGACCGTGCGCATCAACGACCGCGGCCCCTATGTGGAGGGGCGCTGCCTGGACCTGAGCACCGCGGCGTTCTCCGCGATCGCCTCGCCCAGCCAGGGCGTGGTGCAGGTGGCCTGGCGGGTCGTGGGCTGACCCGTTTCGGCTGGCCCGTTTGGGGTTCGGTGCTGTTGTCCTGCCGGTTCTCGGGGCGGGTAAAGACCGTTTGGAAAAGCGTGTAACGGTTGCGGCTTCTGGTAGACGCACCCACGGCACGGCGCAGCCGGTGCCTGTGCCCGCAGTCCGTCGATACAGGAGAGGTGATCGCGATGGCGCTTCCCGTGACCCGCCGGGAACGGCTGATTCCCGCCCAGTGGGGTGCGTTCCCCGAGTTCGAGGAGCTCTACGACCGGATGGGGAGGCTGCTGGAGACGGCGTTCGGCGAACCGGCGGCCGCCTCGTCGCTGTGGACGCCCCTGGCTGACGTGTCGGAGGACGACGACTCCTTCATCGTGGAGGCCGAGGTGCCCGGCATGACCAAGGACGCCATCGACATCCAGGTCAGCGGCAACGAGCTGATCATCTCCGGGCATGCCGAGCAGGAGGAGAAGGAGGGGGTGCGCGCCCACCGCAGGACGCGCCGCTACGGCCGGTTCGAGTACCGCACCCGGCTGCCCGGCGAGATCAACGCCGAGGGGGTGCAGGCCCGGCTCGACAAGGGCGTGCTCACCGTGATCGCTCCCAAGAGCACCAAGGCCAAACCCCGCCACGTCGCCATCGAGAGCTGAACCGGTGGTGGCGCCCGGGAGCGGGCGCCACTCCGCCGTGGCCGCCGCCCGGTGACGGCGGTCCGTGGCAGAATGCCCCGCGAGTCCGTCGAATTCGCGGGAGTGGCCGGTGTTCCGTACCGCAGCGGGGTGGGTGTTTTCCCCCACCGATCTGGTGGACGCGATGGAGTGCCCGCACCGCAGCGCCCTCAAGCACGCCCTGGCCGCCGGCGTGCCCAACGCGCCCGAACCCGAGGAGCCGGACCCTTTGGCGGCGCGCGGCGGCCAGGCCCACGAGCAGGCCGAGCTGCACCGGCTCAAGAGCCTGTTCGGCGACGGTGTGGTCACCGTCGGCAGCCCCCGCCCCACCCACGCCGACCTGGCCGCGGCCGCCGAGGCCACCCGCGCGGCCATGCACGCCGCAGTCCCCGTCATCTACCAGGGCGTCTTCTACGAGCCCGTGTACCCGGGCGTGGCCTTCCACGGCCGCGCCGACTTCCTCATCAGCACCGGTGTGGACCCGGCCACCGGGCACAGCCGCGACAGCGGCGGCAAACCCCGCTACGAGCCGTGGGACGCCAAACTCGCCCACCACGTGCGCCCCGGGGCGGTGCTGCAGTTGGCCGCCTACGCCGAGGCGCTGGGCCGCACCGGGCTGGGCGAGCCGGAGTCGATGCACCTGCTCACCGGGGACGGCCGCGTCCACAGCCTGCGTGTGGCCGAGTACCTGCCGCTGGTGCCGCAGGTGCGCCGCCGGCTGCTGGAGCGGCTGGCCGCCCGGGCGGGCCTGCCCGAGCCGCTGTGGGGCGAGCCGTGCGCGGCCTGCGACCGGTGCGGGTATGCGCAGTGGTGCGCCCAGGGGCGTGAGCGGGACCGGCACCTGAGCCTGGTCGCGGGCATCCGCGGCGACCAGGTCGCCAAACTCCGTGATGCCGGCATCACCACCATCGACGCGCTGGCGCGGGCAGGCGAGGAGGACCGGCCCGCCCTGCTGCCCCGCCACTCCTTTGCGCGGCTGCGTGAACAGGCCGCCTTGCAGGTCCGCCAGGACGCCACCCGCACCCCCGACAACCCCACCGGCACCGTGGTGGCCGACGTCTACGCCGACGACGGGCTGGCGATGCTGCCCGAGCCCTCCCCCGGTGACGTGTTCGTCGACATGGAGGGCTACCCCTACCACGAAGGACGCGGCCTGGAGTACCTGTTCGGCGCGTTCACCTGCGACGACGGACAGTTCCACGCGTTTTGGGCGCACGACCGCGCCCAGGAGAAGCGTGCTTTCGAGGACTTCGTGGACTTCGTGTGCGCGCGTGTCGACGCCGACGACGGCGCGCACGTCTACCACTACGCCTCCTATGAGGCCGACCGGCTCAAGACGCTGGCGGCGGCCTTCGGCACCCGCGAGGCCCAGGTCGACGCGCTGCTGCGGCAGCGCCGCCTGGTCGACCTGTACACGGTGGTGAAGAAGAGCCTGCGGGTGTCGCAGCGGTCCTACTCCATCAAGTACCTGGAGCCGCTCTACCTGGAGCAGGGCCGCTCGGGGGCGGTGGTGACGGCGTCCTCCAGCATCGACGCCTACGCCGCCCACCTCGGCGCCCGCCGGGCCGGCGACACCGCTGAGGCCGAGCGGATCCTCGCCGACATCGCCGCCTACAACCGCGACGACTGCGTGTCCACGGCGCGGCTGCGCGACTGGCTGGAGCGACTGCGCGTCGAGCACGGTGTCACGGCCCGTCCCGCGGCCGCGGCCGCCGAGGAGGGCGACGCCGAGCGCGCAGCGGCCGCGCGCCGCCGTGCCGAGGCCGAGGAGCGCATGCGCGAGCTGACCGGGCCGCTGCTGGCCGGTGTCGCGGCCGAGGCCGAGCGGCGCGACCCCGACCAGCAGGCCCGGGCGCTGCTGGCGGCCCTGGTCGGCTACTACCGGCGTGAGGAGGCGCCGCAGTGGTGGGACTTCTTCCGCCACCTGGCCGCGCCGGTGGAGGAGTTGGAGGCCGACACCGACTGCCTGGTGCCGCTGAGGGTGGACGCCGGGGAGTGGGTGCCGCCGCAGGGGCGGCGCCGCACGTCGGTGCGGCGCCTGGAGTTGGCGGCCGATGCGTCGCGCCCGCACCCCTTCAGCGCGGGCGAGCAGGTGCGGCTGCTGTATCCGGGGCCTGCCGGGCAGGCCGCCGAGGCGGTGTCGGCCACGGTGGAGGAGGCCACGGCCCACCGGCTGACCGTGGTGGAGCGGTGCGAGGCGGGCGAAGAACAGGACCGGCGGCCCGTGGCGGTGCTGCCCGGCGCGCCGGTGCGGGCCGCCCCCAAGGACGAGGCGTTGTGGGAGCTGGTCGAGCGCACCGTGGCGGCGCTGCCCGAGCGCGTGTGCTCGGCCGGGCTGGACGTGCTGCGCCGCGTCCCGCCCCGCCTGCGCGGCCGCGCCCGCCTGCCTGATCCGCGTGACTTCGGCGGTGACGTGGTGGCCGCGGTGGTGGCCGCCGTGGACGCGCTCGACGGCTCCTACCTTGCCGTGCAGGGGCCGCCGGGGGCGGGCAAGACCTATCTGGCGGCGCGGCTGATCACCCACCTGGTCGCCTCCGGCAAGAGCGTGGGGGTCTGCTCCACCAGCCACAAGGCCGTGGAGAACGTCATGGCTGCGGCCGTGCGCGCCGCCGGGGAGGCCGGCGTGGCGCTGCCGTGCGCCAAACGCCCCGCCGAGCGGCCCGACCCGAAAGCCCCCTGGCAGCAGCCCCGGCAGGTCCGTGACCTGGTGCGCTGGTGTGGTGAGCAGGACGGCGGGTTCCTGGTGGGCGGTACTGCGTGGAACTTCGCCAACCCCGGGATGCGTTCGGCCCTGGACGTGCTCGTCATCGACGAGGCGGGCCAGTTCGCGCTGGCCGACACCCTGGCGGTGTCCACCGCCGCCCGCGACCTGGTGCTGTTGGGCGACCCCCAGCAGTTGCCGCAGGTGGTGCAGGGCACCCATGGGGAGGGCGCGGACCGCTCGGCGCTGGAGCACCTGGTCGGACAGAGCGAGATCATCGACTCCTGCCGCGGCTACTTCCTCGACCAGACCCGCCGCATGCACCCGCGG